>NZ_ATXK01000001.1 GCF_000421645.1 Aurantimonas coralicida DSM 14790
CGAGACGGTCACGGTCGCCGCGATCGAAGCCGGAGTGCCCAACCTGGCCAAGGCGAGAGAGTTGATCGACCGGTTTCATGCCATGATCCGCAGTCGAGAAGTCGGGGATCTTTCGTCCTGGATTCACGATGCCGAGGGAAGTTTGTTGGCGTCCTTCGCTCGCGGCATCAGTAAGGATGCATCCGCAGTGCAGGGTGCGATTACCGAACCGTGGTCGAACGGCCAGACGGAAGGCCAGGTGAACAAGCTCAAGCTCGTGAAGCGGCAAATGTACGGGCGCGCCAAGCTTGATCTTCTTGAGGCCCGCTTGCTCGGCGCCGCCTGATCGTCATCGAAAGTGCGTCAGACCCAAAATTGCACGCCGAATGACATTTTACTCTACAGCCAAAATCGACATCGCATTTCGAAGCGATTTTTATATAATCTATTCACTATATTCGATTTGAACGAAGCCCCGGTGTGTAGGGCGGTGAGAAAGTAGGCCACGGAGCGGCGGCGCTGATGCTGCGGCGGCCGGAGTAAAATCCGGCCAGTGGTTAGGCTGATTTCCTTTTGGGGAACGGCCGGGAATGTTCGCTGTGGAAGTTTACGCCGCCGTTCGGCATTTCGTGCTTATCGAGCGCAACAGCCAGCGAGAAGCGGCCCGGGTGTTTGGGCTGAGCCGCGAGACGGTCTCGAAGATGTGCCGGTTCTCGTTACCGCCGGGCTACACGCGGGTGAAGCCGGTTGCCAGGCCGAAGCTGGGAGCGTTGCTGCCGGTGATCGATTGGATCCTGGAAGCGGACGGCACGGCGCCGGTCAAGCAGCAGCACACGGCCAAGCGGATTTTCGAGCGTCTGCGCGACGAACACGGCTATGGCGGCGGCCTGACGGTGGTGAAGGACTATGTCCGGATTGCCCGGGGGCGCCTGCGCGAGACCTTCGTTCCGCTGGCGCATTCACCAGGTCATGCCCAGGTGGACTTCGGCGAGGCGATCGGCGTGATCGGCGGGGTCCGGCAGAAGATCCACTTCTTCTGCATGGACGTGCCGCAGTCGGACGCGCCGTTCGTGAAGGCCTATCCGCGGGAGACGACGGAAGCCTTCCTGGACGGTCACGTGTCGGCGTTCGACTTCTTCGGCAAGGTGCCGCTGTCGATCTTGTACGACAACACCACGATCGCGGTGGCCAGGATCTGCGGCGACGGCCGCCGTGAGCGCACCCGGGCCTTCACGGAACTCCAGAGCCACTACCTTTTTGCCGATCGTTTCGGCCGCCCTGGAAAGGGGAATGACAAAGGGAAAGTCGAGGGGCTGGTGAAGTATGCCCGGTCGAACTTCATGACGCCGATCCCGCAGGCGGCGAGCTTCGACGATCTCAACGCCATGCTGGCGGAGCGCTGCCGGCAGCGGCAGGGCGAAGTCGCCGGACGCCATAGCGAGACGATCGGCGAGCGGCTCGTCGCCGATCTGGAGGCCTTCAAGGACTTGCCGGCGACACCGCTCGAGCCGTGCGAGAAGCGAGCGGCCCGGGTCTCGTCCACCGCCCTGGTCCGCTACCGCTGCAACGACTACTCGGTGCCGACATCGTTCGGCTTCCGGGATGTTCTGGTGAAGGGCTTTGTCGACGAGGTGGTGATCCTGTGTGCCGGCGAAGAGATCGCCCGACACCGCCGCTCCTATGCCACCGGCACCTTTGTCTTCGACCCGCTGCATTATCTGATGCTGCTCGAGATGAAGCCGAACGCCCTCGACCAGGCGGCGCCGTTGCAGGGCTGGGATCTGCCCGAGACGTTCCAGCATCTGCGCCATCTTCTGGAGGCCCGTATGGGCAATCGCGGCAAGCGGGAGTTCATCCAGGTGCTGCGGCTGATGGAGGCGATGCCGATGGGGATCGTGGCGGCCGCGGTCACCGAGGCGATCCGGCTCGGCGCGATCGGGTTCGACGCGGTCAAGCTGATCGCTCTGTCGCGGATCGAACGACGGCCCCTGCGGCTTGACCTCTCTCGATATCCGCATCTGCCGAAGATGGATGTGAGGACAACGGCGGCGGCTGACTATGCCGTTCTGGTCCCCGGGAAGGCAGCATGAGCGGCAAGTCAGGGACCGATACGATGCCGACGGGAACCACGAGCGGCACGCCGCAGGTCCTGCTCGCGCACCATCTCAAGCAGTTGAAGCTGCCGACGGTTCTGCGGGAGTATGACAAGGTCGCCCGCGAATGCGCCCGCGAGGGTGTCGACCATCCCCGCTACCTGCTTCGCCTGATCGAATTGGAGCTGATCGATCGGGAGCGCCGCACGATCGAGCGACGGATCAAGGCGGCCCGGTTCCCGGCGGTCAAAAGCCTCGACACGTTCGACTTCACCGCGATTGCGAGCCTCAACAAGATGCTGGTGCTCGAGCTGGCGCGGTGCGAGTTCATCCTGCGCCGGGAGAACGTCATCGCCCTCGGCAACTCCGGCACCGGCAAGAGCCATGTGGCCCTGGCTCTTGGACTGGCCGCCTGCCAGAAGGGGCTCACCGTCACGTTCACCACCGCGGCGGCCCTCGTTCACCAGCTCATGGAAGCCCGCGACGAGCGCCGTCTTCTGAAGCAGCAACGCGATCTTCAGGCGGTGCAACTCCTCATCGTCGACGAGCTTGGCTACGTGCCGCTCTCACCGACGGGCGCCGAGCTTCTGTTCGAGGTGTTCTCGCAGCGCTACGAGCGCGGCTCCACCATCGTCACCTCGAACCTGCCGTTCGAGGACTGGACGAGCGTCCTGGGGTCGGAGCGGCTCACCGGCGCGTTGCTCGATCGCCTGACGCACCATGTCCATATCCTGACGATGAATGGCGACAGCTACCGCCTCAAGCAGTCCGCCGGGCAACGACGGGCTGCCGCGGCAAGGGCGGAGCAAAACCAGGCCACCGCCGAGACCGTGGATCCCGATACCGGCGAGATCACTGACCCCTGATCCTTAGGATAGACCGCGCGACATAGGAAAAGGCCCGATCGGGCCCTTTCCTATGTCGCGCCCCTGTCGGCCAGGTGGCCTGCTTTTACTCCGTCCCGCTGGCCTGGTTTTGCTCCGACGTTGACACCCCGGTCAGATCAAATGCGATCGTAAACTCCGCTCCAGGACGAGCGAGTTTCACCCGGCAGATCGTGGCCCCATGCCTGATCCGCCGTGGAGAAGCCTCGAATACAGCGGTCAGGAACCATCGGCAAAAGCCGCAAACAATGAGAGCGTTTGTTCGAGGCCCCTGCCCCGCGACCAATCCACAGCGTCGAAAACCAGCCGGCACCCTCGCCGTTCGCGTTCGCCTAGGAGGAGCACTTCCTAAGAGCGACGTCTTTTCGCGAGGTAGGGTTTACCCCGCCCGACCCGTCAACGTCGTTCTCAGTGGCCTTTACGTGGCTCGTATGGAGAGCGATGGCCACTTCTTGGGCCTCCGGCCACTCTACGAGGTCAACCAGAGTCTGGTGGAGCCATGGGAGATACGGCATCAGCCGAGCGACCGGATGACGGCGTCGCGCTGGTCGACGGCGCGGCGGAGGCGGGCGATCTCGGCGCGGAGTTCGGCGGCTTCGTCTTGCGCGTCGAGGGCCATCGTGACCGCAGCCTTGGCGAGCGTGGACATCTGACCGGCATCATGGCGCGCCGACGACAGGGCGTGGTCCCACGCGCCATGGGCAGCCTCTTCTTCACGGGCGATGCGGCCGGCGCGGATCGCGTCGATCAAGCCGAAGATTGTCTGATGCATTACGACTGCAGCGATGGCTCCGGTGGCGAGAGCGCCGCCCTGGACTGCGTGAGGATTCGTGAATGCCATGGGGATCGCCTCCGGTTTGAGAACGGCAACTTGGAGGGCTCGGGAATCGACGTCAACGACTGCATTCCGGCATGACCGGCGAAGGGCTCACCGGATTCGAATAAGTCGAGACAACGGGAATTAGCTGCCGAAAGGAACCGGTCGGACATTTGCTATAGTGGCAGTTCACTCGTATGCGCATCGCCGCGAGCCTCGTCGTCCATTTCGCTGACTGCCCGCGCCGCCCTCGCGTCGTCGAGCACCGCCTGCTGCCGCTCCAGCGTCGGGCGGATCTCGTTGAGCGTCACTGGCGTGTAATTCCAAACATCGACGCCGACGTCGACCGAACGCCCGATGCCCGGCAGGCTGCCGTGCGAATGTCCGTAGAGATGAATGGCACCGTGATGGAGGCTGGGCCAGGTGCGAAGGGCGTAGTGGTCGAGCACCACGGGCATCTTCTCCTCCGGGTGCCGGAGCATCAGGCGGTCACGCGGCGGAGACGCCCAAGGGAGCGTGCGCACCTTCTCCCGGTCATGGTTGCCGATGATGAGGTGCTTGCGGCCGTTCAGACGGTCGAAGATCTCGCGGCCGCGTCCCGCCGTTGCGCCCATGGTGAAGTCACCGAGGTGGTAGACGATGTCGGATTTCCGCACGCGGTCATTCCAGCGGCGGATGAGACCCTCGTCCATGTCCTCGACATCGTAGAACGGGCGATCGCACATCGCGATGATGCCGCGATGGCCGAAGTGGGTGTCGGCGGTGAAGAAGATCTCAGCCATGGCTCGCATCCTCCATCGCTTGATGGGTCGCTTCGAGGAGCATTCGCAGATGCGGAGTTGCGTCGCCGATCACCGAGGAGGTGACCTCCGCGTCGCGAGCCCGGACTCGCAAAAGGTTCAGGTCTCGGAATGCAACCTTGAACGCCTCCGCGTCGGCAAACGCCCTGGGCCAATACGGGGTGATGAGCGCTTGGCTGGCGCAGACTAGAGCGCTCGCTAGAGCATGTCGCGCCCGGTAGCCCTCATAACTGTCGCGGGCGAGGTCGACCATCGCCCGGCTCTCCCGGTCGAGCAGCCGCAGCGCCATCGAGAGGTGTCGGGCGGCGGACCGCAATTGCGTCTTGAACGGGTTGGGCGGGATGTCTCTCGTCATGGCGGTCGCTCTATCTGTCGGGGCGTGCGTCGGCGCGGCCCGGAAGGGACCGTTAGGCAGTACGGCGACGTATGAGCTGCGAGCGAGAGATCATGAGAGCCTTGTGCGGCGTCGGGAGGGTTGGCGTCAAGCCGGCCGGCGGGCAAACAAACCGGCGCGGTGGCCGGGGCTGGTGTCGTCGACGGGGTGGGGTGGATCAGGCGGCCTGCGCCGACAGCCGCAGGACCTCGGCCCGGTCGCCCGCCGCGACCTCGGTGTCGAGGTACGCCATGGCGGCAGCCGCGCCACGCTCGGCAAGCCGGATCCTGTAGATGACCGACTGGAAGGACTTCCTGTCTTCGAAGTCGAGCGCGGCGATGGTTTCGGCGGCGGAACGGTACGTCATGGTCTCTCCCTCGCTTCTCAAGCTGCGCGCCGGATTCTGCGGACGTCGTAGCGGAGCTCGCCCACTTTCTCCTCGAGCGTCTCGAGGTGCGCCTCCAATGCGAGCATGTATGCGGCGACGGCCGGGGTGCAGCCGAGGCCGTTTGCCCTTCGGACGGCGATGTCATGCGTATGGTCGGTCATTGTCTCTCTCCCTCGTTGCGGACCCGGTCCCCCGCGTGCCCCAAGAGAAGCGTTGGGCGCCGGCGGGATGGCGTCAGATTCGAGGGGGATCGGCGGCAGAGATCAGGCTGCCTCTCCCGGCGACGCGTACCCACGGCCATAGCGATCGAGGAAGACGTTCGGCTGCTGCATCGCGCGGCACCAGCAACGCCACAGGAAGCCCCCTGCGTCCTCGCCGTGCTGGCCGAAGCGGAGTTCCTCCCGGAAGCGGCGTCGATGGGCGGCCGAAAGGCGACGTCGAGAGCACGGTTGATGGCGGCCTCCGCCGCCGGGCCGTCGTCCGGTCGCGGCCATTCGTGGATCGGGCCAAAGCCGATCTCAAGCAGGGCGTAGAGGTGGTCGGAGTTGGGGTCGTCGATGGTGTCCTCCTGGTGTTGGTGGACCAGCACGGGGCGCCGAGGCGCGGGCGCGAAACCGCCGGCGGAGGGCGGGATGGCGACCTCGAATCTTGCGGGATGGGCCGTCACGGTGAACGCGGCCGCCGAGGTCTACCAGTTCGGCCCCCTCTGCGAGGGGAATCGTGGGCCCCACCCCACCGGGCGCCGACCGGCAGGGGCGCTAACCCGTAGGCCTTCACTCCCCGGGTGGCGACACTTCGGCGGAGCGAAATCACGGCGGGCACCGCGACGCGCGGGGTGCCTGATCGCAACAGGCGTGACCTGACCGGTCACGCGCCTCGACCCACAAAAGGGGAAGCAGATGAACAAGACCTTCGCGAGGGCGCTGGGCATTGGACGACTGTCCGTGGTCCGCTTGAAGATCGTGGCAGTGAACCCGAAGCGGCAGCAGGCCCCGCAACTTGGAATCAGGCCCAGCGGGGGCTCGTAAACTATTTTGGCTGTGACCTGTACGTGACCTGAGAAGCCATCGCGCTGACCGCAAGGTCACACCTGCGGCCCCCAAGTGCCTGCTATATCAAGAAAATTTGGTGGGTGATGTAGGGTTCGAACCTACGACCCGCTGATTAAGAGTCAGCTGCTCTACCAACTGAGCTAATCACCCACGACGCCGGTGGCGTTCGGTAGCGGCTACATAAGCGGAAGCGCGGTGGCTGTCCACCCGTCGGCGGGCATTTTTTGCAGTGCGATGACGGTTATTTTCGTGGAGCGCGCGGCAAGTGGCCCGGACCGGGCGTCAGGTGCCGCGCAGGATGGGTTTCGACGCCGGTCAGGACCAGGCGAAGAGGCGCGTCAGGGCGGCTGGCAGCGCTTCCGGCGTGATCTTGCGGATGCCGCCGGCCGGGGCCGGGGCCGGCTGCGATTCGGGCTGCCTGGCCGTCGTCTGCGGCGGCAGCGGGCGCTGGTCCCCCGCCTCCGGGCCGGGCTCGATATCGAGGAAGCGGATGCCGGCGAACATGGCGCGGCGATAGACCAGGCGCGCCGGGCGCTCGTCGCGCTCCTCGCCGATCCGGATCTGGAATTCCTTGGGCAGATGCGCCGCGTCGTCGATGGTCAGCAGGGCGCCGGTCGCCGAGATGTTGCGCACGATGCAGTCGAAGGTGGAAAAGCCGCCGTTGAAGATGACCTTGGCGCGCTTGAGCGTGCGCGTGCGGGGCGCGACGCGGCGTTCCGAATCGTCCGGTTCATGTTCGGGAAGCGCAGCCATATCGGCCTCCATGCCAGGACAGTCGGTCCGGTTGTCGCAGGAACTCCTTTGCAATTCCTGAACCAAACCCGGTGAAATTCAAGCGAAATGCAAAGCGCCGGCGGGACAGGTCCCGCCGGCGCTCAAACTGTTGCAGGCTCGGTTGAAGCGAAGCGCCTAGTTGCGGTCCTTGTCGACCAGCGCGTTCGACTTGATCCACGGCATCATGCCGCGCAGCTTCTCGCCGACTTCCTCGATCTGGTGCTTGTCGTTGAGACGGCGGATGCCCTTGAAGCGTGCGCCACCGGCCCGGTACTCCTGCATCCAGTCCGAGGTGAACTTGCCG
Organism: Aurantimonas coralicida DSM 14790; assembly: GCF_000421645.1. GTDB lineage: Bacteria > Pseudomonadota > Alphaproteobacteria > Rhizobiales > Rhizobiaceae > Aurantimonas > Aurantimonas coralicida. The sequence goes on from NZ_ATXK01000001.1 coordinate 7,465, forward strand.
GTCTGGATGTCGGCCAGAACCCGCTTCATCTCGGCCTTGGTCTCGGCGGTGATGATGCGCGGGCCGGAGACATACTCGCCCCACTCGGCGGTGTTGGAGATCGAGTAGTTCATGTTGGCGATGCCGCCCTCATAGATGAGGTCGACGATCAGCTTCACTTCGTGCAGGCACTCGAAATAGGCCATTTCCGGCGCGTAGCCGGCTTCCACCAGCGTCTCGAAGCCGGCGCGGATCAGCTCGACCAGACCGCCGCACAGGACGACCTGCTCGCCGAACAGGTCGGTCTCGCACTCTTCCTTGAAGTTGGTCTCGATGATGCCCGAGCGACCGCCGCCGACGCCGCAGGCGTAGGACAGCGCCAGGTCGAGGGCGTTGCCCGACGGGTCCTGGTGGACGGCGACGAGGCACGGCACGCCGCCGCCCTTCTGGTATTCGCCGCGCACGGTGTGGCCCGGGCCCTTCGGCGCGATCATGACGACGTCGACGGTCGCCTTCGGCTCGATCAGGCCGAAATGCACGTTGAGTCCGTGGGCGAAGGCGATCGCCGCGCCGTCGCGGATGTTCGGGGCGATCTCGTCGCGGTAGATGTCGGCCTGGAGCTCGTCCGGGGTGGCCATCATCATCAGGTCGGCCCAGCCGGCCGCCTCGGAGACGGTCATGACCTTGAAGCCGTCGGCCTCGGCCTTCTTGGCGGTCGCCGAACCGGCGCGCAGGGCAACGGCGACGTCGTTGGCGCCGGAATCCTTCAGGTTCAGCGCATGGGCGCGGCCCTGGCTGCCATAGCCGATGATCGCGACCTTGCGGGACTTGATGAGGTTGAGATCGGCATCCCGATCGTAATAGACGCGCATGCTGTATCCTCCTTTGGATGCTTTGCTTGTTGTCGTGAATTCAGGCCGTGACCGGCCTCTCCTCGTCCACTCCGTAAAGAGCGAAGAACTGTGTGGTGGCGCGCTCCGCGTCGCGGGCGACGGCCGCCTTGTCGAGCGTCAGCCGGTCGCCGAGCAGCAGCCGGATCTGCACGTCGCGCACGACGAGACCGAAGAAGCTGCGGAAGGCGTCGTCAGCATCCTCGAAGCGCACCAGCCCGGCATTGCGACCGGCCTCCAGCGCCGGCTTCAGCCGCCGGGCCATGGCGAACGGCCCGTTATGCAGGACGATGGCGCCGAGATCGGCCGTCTTCGAGCCGGCCTCGGCAATAGCCAGCCGGTTGAGCGCCACCGAGGTCGGACCGCTGAGGACGGTCAGCCAGTCGCGGGCGAACTGGGTCAGATGCGCCGCGAGGCGCTCGCGCGATGCCGCCTCCGCTCCCACCGGCACGCCGCGGACCTTCGCGGCCTGCCACTGCACCGTCGCGGTCAACAGCCCGTCGCGGTCGCCGAACCATTTGTACAGGGTTTCCTTGGAGCAGCTCGCGGCACGCGCCACGGCAGTCATGGTCAGCGGCCGGCGCGCCTCGACGAGCAGGCGCAGCGCCGCGTCCAGCACATCGCACTGGCGCTCCGTCATGCTCTCCACGGCGATGGTTTCGGTTGCCGACACACTGCCTCCAGGGGCGGCTCGCGAGAGCCGTACCGTACGTTACGGTACGGCTTCTAGGAGGTGTCGGTGGCGGACGCAAGCGGAAATCCGCAGAGCCCGCCCTTTCCCATTCGAGTGCCCGGTATTCGCTGGGGATTCAGCCCTGGCCGCAGGCGGCCCGGAACCGCCGCACCGAGGTCTCCATGCCGTATTCCAGCGCATCGGCGGTCAGGCCGTGGCCGATCGAGACCTCGGCCAGCTCCGGAATGCGCGCGACCAGCGCCGGCAGATTCGCCACGGTCAGGTCGTGCCCGGCATTGACGCCCAGCCCCGCGGCGAGCGCCGCATCGGCCGTCGCGCCGAGCCGCTCGATCTCGGCCTTCGCCGCGTCCGGGTCGGCATGTGTGCCGCCATAGGGGCCGGTATAGAGCTCGATCCGGTCGCAGCCCGTGGCCGCCGCAGCCGCCATCGCCGCCGGATCGGCATCGGCAAACAGCGAGACCCGCGCGCCGCCGGCCTGCAGCCGCGCGACGATGGGCGTCAGGAACGCCCCCTCGCCGGCAAAATCCCAGCCATGGTCCGAGGTCGGCTGCGAGGGATCGTCGGGCACCAAGGTCACCTGCTCGGGGCTGACGGTCTCGGCCAAAGCGAGGAAGTCCTCGGTCGGATAGCCCTCGATGTTGAATTCGGCCGCCGGAAACTCGTTGTCGATCAGGGCGCGCAGCTCCGGCAGGTCGGAGAACCGGATGTGCCGCTGGTCCGGCCGCGGATGCACGGTCAGGCCATGGGCCCCGGCCCGCAGCGCGATCCGGCCGAAATCGACCACGTTCGGCCATGGCAGGTCGCGGCGATTGCGCAGCATGGCGACGGCATTGAGATTGACGGAGAGAGCGGTCGACATGCGGGCCTCGCGGAAACGTTTCGGCGCCCCGTAAGTGTGCGATCCCCGGCGACCGGTCAACGGCCGGGCGAGAAAACCTCCCGATCCGGGCGCACGCGCCGAATGCGTGTTGAAAGCCCCTGCCCGACCGCTAGTCTGTTGAACACGTTACCAATGCCCGGGGGCTCCCCCCGGGACGCGTTGCGAGGGAGAGACAGCATGCGTGGTTCGAACTTCATACCCATCGTCGTCGCCGGGGTCGTCGGCATTGCGATCGGCTGGGCCGTCGGCCCCGACTATGACGACCTGCAGGAGGATCTGGGCAACCAGATGCAGGGCGTCGCCGGCCGGATGCAGGCCGAGATCCAGAAACTGCAGACCAGCGTTTCGGAGCTGAGCCAGCAGGCGGCGGCCCCCGCCGACGACGCGGTGGCGCAGACGCAGCAGGCCATCGCCGATCTGGGCGCCCGTCTCGACCAGATGGGCGGCGACTTCCAGAGCCGCACCGAGGCGCTCGGCCAGTCGCTGCAGAGCGGCGCCGGCGAGGCCCGCGATGCGGCCGCCGCCAAGCTCGACGAGCTCGCCGCTGCGATCGAGGGGCTGAAGGGCGACATCGCCGCCGCACCGGCTGCCGCGCCGCAGGGCGAAGCGGATGCCGCAGGCGGCGACCCGGCGGCACTGGCGAGCCAGGTCGGCAACACCGGCGCGATCCTGCTGCCGGGCCAGTCGGCGATCTTCGGCGGCAATCCGGTGCAGCTGGTGTCGATCTCCGCCGACAGCGGCAGCGCGACGCTGGCGGTCGCCGGCGGCGATCCGCAGGACGTGATGTCGGGCAGCGCGATCGACGCTGGCAATGGCTGCCAGGTGACGCTGGCCGGCGTGGCCGCCGGCGCGGCCTATCTCGGATCGCAGGAATGCGCCGGGGCGGCAGCGCCGGCTGGCGGTGACCAGAGTGCCGCCGCCGCACCGGCCGCGCCCGAGCCGCAGCAGGCGGAAGCGGCGCCCGCACAGGAGGCGCAGCCGGCAACGGCCGAAGCCGCGCCTGACGCGGCAACGCAGGAGGCCCAGCCGGCCGCAGCAGAGACGGCGCCCGATGCGGCAGCGCAGGACGCCCCTGCCGAGACCGCGGCTGCGGCGGAACAGCCCGAGGCCACCGAAACGGCGCAACCCGCTGCTGCTGCCGCGCCCGCCGAACAGCCGGCCGCGGCACGTGCCACCAGCCAGACCGTGCCGGTCGGCGGGACGGCGAGCTTCGGCGAGACCAGGATCTTCGTCTCCGCCATCGCCGAGGACAGCGCGACGCTCTTCGCCGTCGGCGGTGGCGGCCGCGAGACGGTCGCCGTCGGCTCGGCTCTCGATGCCGGCAATGGCTGCAGCGTGACGGTCGAGGCGATCGAGAGCGGTCAGGTGACCCTCGCCAGCGACGGCTGCACCGGCGACGCTGCCGCGACCAGCGAAGACAGCGCCGCACCGGCGGCCGATGACGCCGCCGCGGCACCCCAGGAGACGCCGGCAGAACAGCCGGATGCGGCGGCAAGCGCCGCGCCGGCCGAGGGCGACGCGGCAGCCGCGCCGGCCGAACCGGCCAGCGAAAGCGATGCGGCCGCCGGTGGCGGCGGGATCACGGTCGGCCAGACGGCGACCTTCGGCGAGACGAAGGTTTTCGTCTCCGGCCTCGGCGACAATGGCGCGACGCTCTACGTCGTCGGCGTCGGGCGCCAGCAGGTCGAGGCCGGCGGCTCCGCCGATCTCGGCGACGGCTGCGCGGTCACGGTCGACCGGATCGAGGATCGCACCGTATATCTGACGGCGAATGGCTGCTGACAGCCGAGCAAAGCGTCGATGATCGGAAAGGGCGGGACCGCGAGGCTCCCGCCCTTTTTCATGCCCCGGACTGACCCAACGGAATACCGCGCATCACCGGATTGAAAATCCTGTCGATATTACGCGGCAACGCGGCTAGACTGCCCCGGCGACGGCGCATGTCTGCCCGGTCGCTTACGGCACGGCATCGGATCACAGCTGTTTCGGCAGGATCGGGAGTTTCGCCATGGTCAGGATCGACAGACTTTACGTCATCATCGGCATCGTGTGGCTGCTTGCAGGCGCGGCCTTCGGCACATGGCTCGGCGCGACCGGCCACCACAATTTCTCCAATTCCCACGCCCATATCGGGCTTCTGGGCTTCGTCGCCTCGGTCCTCTTCGGCCTGGTGCACAAGGTCTGGCCCGAACTGCGCACCCGCCGCCTCGCCTTGCCGCAACTGGCGGTCTACGAGATCGGCACAGCGTTCCTGATCCTCGGCAAGATCATGGTCGACGCGACCGGCGAGGAAAACCTGTTCCTGTTCGTCGGCTCGATCACCGTCATCCTCGGGGCGTTGATGTTCCTCTGGCTGTTCGTCAAAGGCTCGGAGGCGAGCGACGCGCCGACCCTCTCGCCGGCCGAATAGGCCGCGCTTCTCGGCCGGCAGGACCCGGCGGGGCTACTTGACGATGGTCAGCCGCTCGGCCGCGCGGGTGATGGCGGTGTAGAGCCAGCGCTCGCGCGTTTCCTTGAAGGCCCAGCTCTCGTCGAACAGCATGACGTTGTTCCACTGCGAGCCCTGCGCCTTGTGCACGGTCAGCGCGTAGCCATAGTCGAAATCGTCGAAACGCTTCTTGGTCGGCCAGGGAATGTCGGCGTCGGGATCCTCGAAGGCGGCTTTCAGCAGCCGGATCTTCGCGGCGCCCTGGTCGATGTCGTCGTCGTCCGGTTTCACGATCAGATTGACGCCCGGCTTGGTGGTTTCCCGCGAGGCCGTCATCACCTGCCAGAGCGAGCCGTTAAGCAGCCCCTTGGCCGGGTCGTTGCGCAGGCAGACCAGCTTGTCGCCCGACATCGGCAGCGGGCCCTCGAAGCCCTTCAGTTCGCGCAGCCGCGCATTGTAGCGCCGGCGGGTGCGGTTGGTGCCAACCAGCACCTGGTCGGCGGCCAGCACCTCGTCGGTTTCCACCTCGCGCTTGCCGATGATGCGGGCCGCGCCCCAGTCGCCATGCATCAGCTCCTTGCCTTCGCGCACATGCAGGGCCAGGTCGATGATCGGGTTGTCGCGCGCCTGGCGGTGGATTTCGGTCAGGAGGAAATCCGGCTCGGCCTCGGTGAAGAAGCCGCCGCCCGACACCGGCGGCAGCTGCCCCGGATCGCCCAGCACCAGGATCGGCGTGCCGAAGGACATCAGGTCGCGGCCCAGCGCCTCGTCCACCATCGAGCACTCGTCGACGATGATCAGCTTAGCCTTGGCGACCGGGCTCTGCCGGTTCAGGGAGAAGGTCGGCGAGACCCGCGACAGGCCGCTGGTCTCGTCGGAGATCGTCTCCTCGCCGCGCGGGCGGTAGATGAGCGAATGCAGCGTGCGGGCGCTCTTGGCGCCCTTCGAGCGCAGCACCTGCGCCGCCTTGCCGGTGAAGGCGGCGAACTGCACCGCCCCGTCGATGCCCTCGGCGAAATGCCGCGCCAGCGTCGTCTTGCCGGTTCCGGCATAGCCGAACAGCCGGAAGATCGGTGTCTCGCCGTCCGCCAGCCAGTCGGCCACGGCCTTCAGCGCATCGTCCTGCTGTGGTGAGAGCTTCAAGCCGATCTCCGGTTGCCAGCCGGGCACGCGGCCCGATTCCCATTGCGGACAGCCTTATAGGTCCCGGCGCGGTTTTTCACCCTCGTCGCCGATGCGCCGTGCGCTTGCCCACCGTCGGTGGCAAACGCACCACGAACGCCGCTGCAGGGCGGCGCGGCGCGGGTCCTCGGTTCAGGAGCCGGCGATGGCCGCACCCGGCGACGCCGCCTTGCCGGCGCCGAGGATCGCGGTGATCGCCTTGGCCAGTTCGTATTCGCCGAAGGGCTTGGACAGCTTGGGCAGGCTGTTGTCGCCGCCGGGCGGCAGCTCCGCATAGCCGGTCGCCAGGATGATCGGCAACCCGGGCCATTCGCCCCGGATCGCCTCGGCAAGCTGGCTGCCTGTCATCCGCGGCATGGCGTGATCGGTGATCACCAGCTCGATATCCGCCTCGCTCCGCAGGATGTCGAGCGCCTCCATGCCCGACGTCGCCTCGAAGACGCGGTGGCCCATGTCCTCCAGCATCGCGACGGTGTTCATCAGCACCAGCCCGTCATCGTCCACGGCGAGGATGGCGAGCGGCCGGTCCTCGGCCGGTGCAGCCGGCGCTTCGGGCGCACGTGCCGGCGCCGGCGCCGGCGCGAGCGCGGCCGTGGCGACCGGCAGCCACAGTTCGACGCGGGTCCCCTCGCCCTTGCGGCTGTGGATCTGCAGGCCGCCCCCCGACTGGCTGACCAGCCCGTGCACCATGGACAGGCCGAGGCCGGTGCCCTTGCCGACGCCCTTGGTGGTGAAGAACGGCTCGGCGGCGCGCTTCGCCGTCTCGGGATCCATGCCTTCGCCCGTATCGATCACCGCAAGCCGGACATAGCGTCCGGCCGCGAGCCCGCCCGGCCTTGCCGTGTCGATAGCCGCCTCGTCGGCCTCGATGACGACGACGCCGCTGCCGTCCATCGCGTCGCGGGCATTGACCATCAGATTGAGAAGCGCCGTCTCGAGCTGGTTGGGATCGATATGGGCGGGTGCGAGCCCGGCGGGAAAGCGCGTCTCGATGCGGACTTCGGGACCGATCGAGCGCTCCAGGAAAGCCGTGATGCCGGCGACGAGTTCGGCGAGATCGACGGTGCGCGGCGCCAGATCCTGCCGACGCGCGAAGGCCAGCATGCGCTGGGTCAGCGACGCGCCGCGGCGGGCCCCTTCCAGCGCATTGTCGATCAGCGACTGGACGGCCGGCGGGTCGATGCCGACCCGCTTGCGGGCCATTTCCAGGCTGCCGATCACCGCGGTCAGCAGATTGTTGAAGTCATGGGCGATGCCGCCGGTGAGCTGGCCGATCGCCTCCATCTTCTGCGACTGGGCCAGCGCCTCATTGGCCTTGGCCAGTGCCTCCTGCGCTTCCTTGCGCTCGGTGACGTCGCGGGTGATCTTGGCAAAGCCGATCACCCTGCCCGCCTCGTCGTCGACCCGGTCGACCACCACGCTGGCCCAGAACCGACTGCCATCCTTGCGGATGCGCCAGCCCTCGGTCTCGAAGCGGCCATCCCTGAGCGCAGTGGCCAGACCGCGCTGCGGCTCGCCCCGCTCGCGGTCTTCGGGCGAGAAGAAGCGGGAGAAATGCTGGCCGACGATCTCGTCGCGGCTGTAGCCCTTGATCCGCTCGGCGCCGAAATTCCAGTTGGTCACCCGGCCCTCGGGATCGAGCATGTAGATGGCGTAGTCGCTGACCCCGTTGACCAGGAGCCGGAACTGCTTTTCGCTGCGCTGCAGATCCTCCTGCGCCTGCTTGCGCTCGGTCAGGTCGCGGGTGATCTTGGCGTAGCCGATGAGGGTGCCGTCGGCGTGCCGGATCGGGTCGAGCACCACATGCGCCCAGAACTGGCCGCCGTCCTTGCGCACGCGCCAGCCTTCGGTCTCGAAGCGCCCTTCCACGGCGGCGATGCGCAGGGCCCGCTGCGGCAGCCCGGCATCGCGATCCGCCGGCACGAAGAAGCGAGAGAAATGCGAGCCGAGAATCTCGTCCGCCGTATAGCCCTTGAAGCGCTGCGCGCCCGCGTTCCAGCTGGTGATGATGCCGTCCGGATCGAGCATGTAGATGGCATAGTCGGTGATCGCGTCGACGAGCAGCCGGTAGCGGCCTTCGTCACTGGCCGACGCGGTCGCCCGCTCCGTTCGCTCCATCCCCGTATCCCTCACGCATCTGTCCATCACAGACATAGCAGCGGAACGCCCCGCGCCAAGATGGCGCAGGGAGCCCGCGGAACCTGCGCGAAGAACCTACATGCCGTCCTTGCCGCGCGACAGGGCGGCGACGCCCGTGCGGCAGACCTCGACAAGGCCCAGCGGCTGCATGATGGCCACGAACTTGTCGAGCTTCGACGGCCGGCCAGTCAGTTCGAAGACGAAATGCTCGATCGAGGAATCGATCACCTTGGCGCGGAAGACGTCGGCAAGGCGCAGGGCCTCGACGCGCTTGTCGCCCTGCCCCGCCACCTTCAGGATCGCCAGCTCGCGCTCGATCGGATCGTTGTCGCCATTGGCGCCGCCGATGCGGGTCAGGTCGACGACCCGGTGCACCGGCACGATGCGGTCGAGCTGGCTCTTCAGCTGCTCGATCACATGGGGCGCGCCGCGGGTGACCACCGTGATCCGCGACAGGTGCTTCTCGTGCTCGGTTTCCGAAACGGTCAGGCTCTCGATATTGTAGCCGCGCCCCGAGAACAGGCCGATGACCCGGGCCAGAACGCCCGGCTCGTTGTCCACCAGGACGGCGAGCGTGCGGGTCTCGTTCGCCTCCTTCTCCGGCGTGATGAAATAGGCCGATGCGGGCGGCTGGACGGGTTGGTTCATGTCGGAAACTCAGCAGGTTCTTGGCGTTGCGGCACCATAGAGCCGCGACGCCGAAAGGCCAAGGCGGCTTTCGCGGCAGCGCGCGGACGGTCCGCTTGTGCGACGCAGGATGGACGTGCGTCATCGGAAGCGCATCTTCACCTGCCATGAAGGCGCCGGACGCGGTGGCAACCAAGAGGGAGAGACGGACATGAAGACGATCATGCTTCTGGGCACCACGGCTGCGCTGGCGCTGCCGGCATTCGGTGCGGCGACCGCGCAGGAGCCGGACCGGGCCCAGTGCGTGCCTGCGCTCACCGATGGCGGCTTCGCCCTGACAATTCGGGTCGAGGGCGAGGACGGCCTCTTCCGCCTGACCTGCCGCGACGGTTCGCTCGTCGCCGTTCCCGCCGATGCGATGGTCGGACAGGCCCTTGCGCCGACAGCGGACGCGGCATCCGAGACAGCGGCCAGGGAGATCGACGCCAGCGGCGAAGCGGCGCAATCCGAACTCGGCGCAAGCGAGGAACTGGCCGAACCGCCCACCGAACTGTCCGCAGCGCCCGATGGCGACGTGGGCGACAAGATGGCGAGCGACGGAACGGCGGTGCCGAAAGCTCCCGACGTGGAGACGGCCACGAAGGACGCAGGGACAATCATCGAGGACAGCGTTGCGGCCGCGCAAGGTTCGTCCGGCGAAACGCCGGCCGCCCCGGAGGCGGACAGCCAGGCGTCCGGGACGGAAGCCGACGATGAGGATACCCGCGCTCCCGGCACCGCATCGGCTGCGATCAACGAGCTGATCGGCGACACCGGCAACGCCGGTGCCCTGGGTGAAACCTCGGCCGATCCGGCGCAGCCGGACGACCAGGCCGACAGCGCCGATGCTCCGGAGGCGGATGCGGCCGAACAGACGGATTCGCACGACAGCGCCGATGCGGACCCGCAGGATGATGCGATGGCCGACGTCCTCGAAGAGGACAGCACGGCCGACGCCAAGGCCGATACCGTTGATGCCATGTCCGAGGACGAGGCGGAGGCCGAAATCGGCGACGATGGCGATATGGCCGACACCGCGTTGGATGGGATCGATGACGATGTCGAAGACGCGGCAGAGGTCGACGCCGACGACGCGGCGATGTCCAGCGACATGGCTTCAGACAGCGCCGAGTATGATGCTGAGGATGTGGCCGACATCATCGCCGACAGTGCCGACGGTGCCGCGGCCGAACTGGAGGCGGATGCCGCCGATCTCTCGGAGGCCGAGTCGGCCGAAGAGATGGATTCGCAGGACAGCGTCGCTGACACAGTCGATGCGGACCCGCAGGATGATGCGATGGCCGACGCCATGTCCCAAGACGATTCGGAGGCCGAGGCAGGCGACGCGGCGATGTCCGGCGACATGGCGGCCGACAGCCTCGCGGATGACGCCGAGGAAGAGGATGCGGTCGACATCATTGCCGACAGCGCCGACGACGCCGCGAGCGAACTGGACATCGACGCCCTCGACTCGCCGCCGGAAGAGCTGACCGACACCGCCCGCAACGCCGCCGGCGTGGCGGGCACGATGCCGCAATCCTCGGTCACCGAGGCGCCGCAGGATGCCGAACCGACCGGACCGGCCACCATGGCCGCGGAGGACGGCATGGCGGAGATGGACAAGCCGGCGGTCGCGCCCGAGGACGCGGCACCTGACGGCGAGGTCGCGAGCCCCGGCGAGGCGAAGCAGGCCGATCGGCTCGCCGCCACCGAAGACCCGGCAATGGACGAGGCGGACGATGCTGCGGCGCCGCAGACATCCGAACCCGACATGATCGCGGTGCCGCTGGCGGTCATCGGCAGCGCCGAACTGGCCCTGCCCGGCGCGCAGTTCCGCTCCGTGGCGATCCGCGACGACGGCGACCAGCAGGTCTACGCCCTGCGGGGCGAGATGCGCAGCGGCCGCGACGTGGCGGTGACCGTCGCCGAGGACGGCGCCGTCGTGAAGATCGACCGCGAAATCCTGCAGGAGGACGTGCCGGAGCGGATCCTGCGGATCGCCGAGGCGCTGATGCCGGACGCAGAGATCCTGCGCGTGACCCTGTCGAACCGCGACAACTACAAGAGCTTCTTTGTCTTCAGCGGGCTCGACGCGCGCGGCGACGGCTTCGAGCTGGAAATCCGCTCGGACGGCCGCAGCGTCGCCTTCGACCGCCCGTCATAAGCCTGAAACGACGAAGGGCGGCGTTGCCGCCGCCCTTCGCCAATCTGCACTGAGACTGCCAGCCCGGTCAGACCAGGGCACGGCCCTTGGCGTCGATGGCGCTGCCGACCGCCTCGTCGCTCGCCTCGTCCGGCAGCAGGATCTCGTTATGGGCCTTGCCCGACGGGATCATCGGGAAGCAATTGGCGAGGTTCGCCACCCGGCAGTCGAACAGGACCGGCTTGTCGACGGCGAGCATCTCCTCGATGGCGGCGTCGAGATCGCCCGGCTTCTGGCAGCGGATGCCATGGCCGCCATAGGCTTCGGCCAGCTTGACGAAGTCCGGCAGCGCCTCGGTGTAGGAGTTCGACAGCCGGTTGCCGTGCAGGAGCTGCTGCCACTGCCGGACCATGCCCATATACTGGTTGTTCAGGATGAAGATCTTGACGTTGGCGCCGTGCTGCACCGCCGTCGACATCTCCTGCATGTTCATCAGCACCGACGCATCGCCGGCGATGCAGACCGACAGCGCGTCCGGATGGGCGATCTGCGCGCCGATCGCCGCCGGCAGGCCATAGCCCATCGTGCCGAGACCGCCCGAGGTCAGCCACCGGTTCGGCGCCTCGAAGCCGTAGAACTGCGCCGCCCACATCTGGTGCTGGCCGACCTCGGTGGAGACGTAGGTCTCGCGATCCTTGGTGTGCGCATAGAGCCGCTGGATGGCGTATTGCGGCATGATGACGTCGTCATTCGGCCGGTACGCCAGGCTGTCGCGGGCCCGCCACGTGCCGATCTCGTCCCACCAACCGGCGAGCGAGGCCGGGTCGATCGCCGTGCCGCGCTCCTTCCAGATGCCGACCATGTCGCGCAGGACATGGGTGACATCGCCGATGATCGGCAGGTCGACGCGCACGTTCTTGTTGATCGACGAGGGGTCGATGTCGATGTGGATCTTCTTGGAGTGCGGCGAGAAGGCGTCGAGCCGACCGGTGATCCGGTCGTCGAAGCGCGCGCCGACGCACAGCATGACGTCGCAGCCATGCATGGCCAGATTGGCCTCGTAGGTGCCGTGCATGCCCAGCATGCCCAGCCAGCTCTCGCCGGAGGCCGGATAGGCGCCAAGCCCCATCAGCGTCGAGGTGATCGGCGCACCGGTCAGCGCGACCAGCTCGCGCAGGAGCTGCGCGGCCTCGGGGCCGGAATTGATGACGCCGCCGCCCGAATAGATGATCGGCCGTTTGGCGCCCGCCAGCATCGCCACCGCCGCCTCGATGCGGTCGCGGTCGCCGACCAGCTTCGGCCGGTAGCTCTCGTGCTGGGTCTGCGGCGCCGGCGGCGTGTAGAGGCCGGTGGCGAACTGCACGTCCTTGGGAATGTCGACGACGACCGGCCCCGGGCGACCGGTGGTCGCCACGTGGAAGGCCTCGTGCAGGACGCGTGCCAGATCGTTGACGTCCTTCACCAGCCAGTTGTGCTTGGTGCAGGGCCGCGTGATGCCGACCGTATCGCATTCCTGGAAGGCGTCGGAGCCGATCAGCGTCGTCGGCACCTGGCCGGTGATGCAGACCAGCGGGATCGAATCCATCAGGGCGTCCTGCAGCGCGGTCACCGCATTGGTCGCGCCGGGGCCCGAGGTCACCAGCATGACGCCCGGCTTGCCGGTTGCGCGGGCATAGCCCTCCGCGGCGTGGCCGGCCCCCTGCTCGTGCCGCACCAGGACATGGCGGACCGCTTCCTGCTGGAAGATCTCGTCATAGATCGGGAGAACCGCGCCGCCCGGATAGCCGAAGATGTCGGCGACGCCATGATCCTTCAGCGCCTGCACGACCATCGCCGCGCCTGTCATTTCCCGTGTGTCCGATGTCGCGTTCATGGCTCGTCTTCCGTCTCGTGCCTGCCGGGTTGGTCTGGCGCCGCTCCCGGTCCGGATGCTGTGTCGGAACTCGGCGCAATAAAAAAGGGCCGCTGGGGCCCTTTGAGTTGCGCACACGTGGCTCTCGCCGGGCGGTCCCTAGACCGCCTCGCGTGTGCGCCGTCCTACTACGAGAATGTTGATCTTTGTCATGGGGCGGAAGCTAAGCCCGTCCAGCGCGTCCGTCAACGACTTATCTTGCGGCCGTGCCCGGCGGCGGTCCTGCCGCCGGGCCACTCGAGGTCAGCCGACCTTCTCGATGTGGATGCGGCGATAGAGTGCCTCGACGCAGGCATAGGCGCCGAAGGCGATCAGCCCGAGCCCGGTCAGCGACAAGAGCACCCAGCCATAGCTCCAGTCCGACATCGCCTGCAGCGCCGCTTCCAGCCCCGGCGTATCGCCCTCGCCATAGGAGACGGCACCGGTAAACAACAGCCCGGCCAGAACGAAGAAGGTGACGCCCCGGGCGATCAGGCCGAAGCGGCAGATCGGCCGCAGCCAGGCGCGCTTGCCGGCGGGAATGGTCATGTATTTCTCGAAGCCAGCGACGACGCCCTTGTAGATGTGAGCGGCACCGGCGACCGCCATGCCCAGCGACACGATATAGGTGATCCAGACGCCGTAGCCGGCATCGTAGGCCGCCGCGACGACACCGCCACCGCCTCCGTCCGACCGCATGCCGGCAAGGACCGTCGCCGCATAGAACGCGGTACCGCCATAGGCGAAGGCGCTGATCAGCAGGCCGAAACGCGCGAACACGCCCCTGGCGTCGAGACCGTGCTCGTCGACGTCAAAGAACATCTGAATCAGCCGCCAGATGGTGAAACAGGTCAGCGCCGCGATGAGCGCGACGAGGGCGACCGTCCCGAAGGCGGAGCCGGCGACCGTGTCGACCGCGTCCTTGGTCCCCATGGCCCGGCCGGTGGCGTAGGCGGCGCGAAACGCGAAGTAGCCGACGATGAGATACACCAGCCCGCGAGCGGCGTAGCCGGCCCGCGCTGCCTTGCGGAGCCAGTCGTGATGCTGGTGGGGAATATCCAGGGTGGTCAATGTCGCTCCTCGCCTTGTGAAGAGCCTATACGCGGCGGCTCAGGCGTTGGTTCCGAGGAGCACCCCGGCGGCCGACCCGGCACTGACCCGGTTCCGTCCCGCCTGCTTGGCCTTGTAGAGATTGACGTCGGCCCGCTTGAAGATCGCCGCGCAGCCGTCGCCCGGCTCCGAAGAGGCCAGTCCCACCGATACCGTGGTGCGCAGCCTGACGTCTCCGACCCGGATGGTGAGCCCCGAAATCGCCTGCCGTATCCGCTCGGCGAAGGAGACAAGGCCGGGCGCCGACATGTTCGTCACGATGATCGCGAACTCCTCGCCGCCGAGGCGGGCGACCACGTCGCGGTGGCGCGCGAAATCCGTCAGGCAGCCGGCGACCGCCTTCAGCACCTCGTCCCCCACATCGTGGCCGTAGGTGTCGTTGACCGCCTTGAACTTGTCGAGGTCGAACAGCAGCAGCCCAACCGGGCGACCGACGCGGTCGAAGGCGACGACATATTCCTCGAACATCCGGTCGAAACAGCGCCGGTTGCGCAGGCCGGTGAGCGGATCGGTTAGCGCCGCCTGCTCCAGATGCTGGGAGCGCTGCTCGAGCGTGCCGGCAAGCGAGCGCAGCTTGCCCTGCTCGCGAAGCTGCGCGCGGATGGTCGGCAGGATCAGGAACAGGCCGGTGCCCAGCGCCACGACGAGGCTGGCGATGGTCGCCGCAAACAGGCTGCTCATGATCGGCGGCTCGCTGTCGCCGACCCGGGCGAGGATTGCCACGGTGACCGCATGTGCTTTGACGGTACAGGCGACCGCAACGACGATCGCAGCCAGATAAAGCCCGACCGAAAGCTCTGCCTTGGTGACCTTCATCGACCGCCCGACTTCCCGATTCTTCCCCATGGGAACTGATACGACGAGAAGCTGTCCGATCGCTTAATGCGATTGCTCAAATCGTCTCGATCGCGGCGATGTCGGGGGACGCAAGCCGCTGCCAGCTCGCATCGAACTGGTTCCGGAACCAGGTCTCCTGGCGCTTGGCATATTGGCGGGTGCGGGTTGCGGCACGGGCGACCGCGGCATCTTGCGCCATCGTTCCGTCGAGCACCGCCGACAGTTCGGCGACGCCGATGGCCTTGGCCGCCGATCCCTCCATCGCGCCGGGGATGGTACGGAACGCCGCGACCTCCTCCAGCGCGCCTGCCGCCATCATCTGCGCGAAGCGCTCCGCGATGGTCTGGCGCAGCACGCTGCGCTCCGGTGCCGTCACGAGCTTCACGCAGGCGGACGGGTCCAGAAGGCCGGGCCGCCGGCCGGTCTGGAGGGCCGACAGCGGCTGCCCAGCCGCTTCGCCCACCTCGAGCGCCCGCACGATCCGCTGCCCGTCGGCCGGGTCGATCCGTTGCGCGGCAATGGGATCGGAGTGGGTCAGCAGGCCGTGAAGGGCCGGAGCGCCTTCCTCCGCCAGCCGGTTGCGCCAGCGTTCGCGGATCTCCGGCGGCACTTCGGGCAGATCGTCGAGAAGACCGAGCAGCGCCTTGAAGTAGAGGCCGGTGCCGCCGCACAGGATCGGCAGCCTGCCGGCCGCGCGGATCTCCTCCAGCACCGGCGCGACGTCGCGAATCCAGGCGCCGACGGAATAGATCCGGTCGGGCGCGACATGCCCGTAGAGCCGGTGCGGCACGCGGGCGAGCGCATCGGCGTCCGGGCGCGCGGTCAGGATGCTGAGGCCATCATAGACCTGCATGGAATCGGCGTTGACCACGACGCCGTCGTGGCGCTCGGCCAGTTCCACCGCGAGGCCCGACTTGCCGCTGGCGGTCGGCCCGGCTATCAGGATCGCCTGTTTTCCCGCCATTTCGGACTGTCGCTTCATGCTCGTCGCCACGCTCATTGCCGCACCGAAGGGTGCCGGTCTGCCCGCTTCCGGCCTCGCCGCGATCGCCGAAGCGATCGGCACGACGCCGGACCGGGCCGCGTGGCTGGCCCCCGGTTATGCCGCCGATCTTCGCTTCGATACGCCGGTGGCCCCGACCTGGCGGCAGGATCTCGCCGCGATCGCGGCCGATGGCGGGTTCGACTGCGTGGTGCAGCAGCACGACCAGCGGCGCAAGCGGATTTTGATCGCCGACATGGATTCCACCATGATCGATCAGGAGTGCATCGACGAACTCGCCGACGCCATCGGCATCAAGGACCGAGTCGCCGGCATCACCGCCCGCGCGATGAATGGCGAGATCGCCTTTGAGCCGGCCCTGAAGGAACGCGTCGCGCTGCTGGAGAAGCTGCCGACCGCCGCGGTTGCCGAGGTCATCGCCGAGCGCATCACGCTGGCCTCCGGCGGTGCTGAACTCGTCGCCACCATGCGCGCCAACGGCGCCTTCACCGCCCTCGTCTCGGGCGGCTTCACCGTCTTCACCGGACCGATCGCGGAGAAGCTGGGCTTCCACGAGAACCGCGCCAACACCCTGCTGCATGAGGGCGACGCCTTCACCGGGCGCGTTGCGGAACCGATCCTCGGCTCCGCCGCCAAGGTCGCCGCGCTGGAGGATTTCGCAGCTCAGCTCGGTGTCGGCGTCGCCGATGCGATTGCCGTGGGTGACGGCGCCAACGATTTGCCGATGATCGAGCGGGCCGGCACCGGCGTCGCGTTGCACGCCAAGCCGACCGTCGCCGCCCGTGCGCCTCACCGGGTCGACCATGGCGATCTGACCGCGCTGCTGTTCATCCAGGGCTACCGGGCCGACGAGATCGTGCGGCCCGGCTGATCGCCCTTCGGACTATTCGATCGGCACGACGACGAAGCGCAGATCGCCATTGCTGGCGGCCAGCAGCAGCAGCGCGTTGCGGCGGCCCTCGTCCTTGAGCTTGGCGATCTTGTCGGCCACCTCGCGCGCGGTCGCGACCTCTTCCTGGGCCACTTCGCGGATCAGCGTTCCGGCCTCGATGCCCTTCTCGGCGGCATTCGAGTTGGGTGCGACGGCGGTGACGACCACGCCCTTGGCGTCCTCGCCCAACGCATATTGCTCGCGCAGCGTCGGATCGATCTCGGTGAGCGTCATGCCCAGCGTTTCTACCGGTCCGGCATCCGTATCGCCGGTCTCGGCCGCGTCCGGGTCGCTCGTCGGCGCTGCGTCCTCGGATTCGGCCATCAGCTTCTCGCCATCCTCCAGCCGGCCCAGTGTCACCTCGACACTGGTCCGCTCGGCGGGCTTGTCGGTGGCGGTCTTGCGCAGAACCTCGACCGCGACGGCCTTGCCGACCGGCGTTTCCGCGACGATGCGCGGCAGGTCGCGCGAACTCTCCACCGCCGTGCCGTCGAAGGAGACGATGACGTCGCCGACCTTCAGGAGGCCGTTGTCGGACGGGCCACCCTCGACGATGCCCATGACCACGGCGCCCCGCGCTTCGCCGATCCCGAGGCCTTCGGCGATGTCGTCGGTCACCGCCTGCAGGCGAATGCCCAGCCAGCCACGCCGCGTCTCGCCGAATTCGCGCAGCTGGTCGATGACGTTGACGGCCAGGTTTGCCGGCACCGAAAAGCCGATGCCGATCGAGCCGCCGGTCGGCGAGATGATCGCCGTGTTGATGCCGACGACGTCGCCATTCAGGTCGAACAGCGGGCCGCCGGAATTGCCGCGATTGATCGCTGCGTCGGTCTGGATGAAATTGTCGTAGGGGCCGGCATTGATGTTGCGGCCGCGGGCCGAGACGATGCCGATCGACACCGAGCCGCCCAGGCCGAACGGGTTGCCGATGGCCATCACCCAGTCGCCGATCCGCAAAGCTTCCGAATCGCCGAATTTCACCGACACCAGCGGCTCTGCCGGCTCCACCTTCAGCACCGCCAGGTCGGTCTTCGGATCGGTGCCGATCAGTTCGGCGTCGAGCTGGGTGCCGTCGGCGAAATTGACGGTGATCGTGTCGGCGTCGGCGATGACGTGATTGTTGGTGACGACGACGCCCGAGGGGTCGACGACGAAGCCCGAGCCCAGCGACTGCACCCGTCGGTTGCCCAGACCGTCCCGGTCCTGCAGGAGGTCGTCGAAGAAATCCTGCAGCGGCGAGCCTTCCGGCGCCTCGAGCGGGGGAACGCCCCGGCCGGCAACATCGACCGACTGGGAGGTCGAGATGTTGACGACGGCGTCGAGCAGCCCCTCGGCGAGATCGGCGACAGAGGCCGGCCCCCGCGCCGCGCCGGCGCCTGGCGCCGTGGTGGCGGGAGCCGGACGGGCTTCCTGCGTCGGGCCATTGTCCACCGGCGGGACCGGCAGCGCCGGAACGGCCGTGTCCGGTGCATCGGCTTGGGTCTCGCCGGTCTCCGGCGCCTCTGTCTGCGCCTGAGCCTCCGTTTGCGCGTGCGCGGCCAGCGGATGCAGGAGTGCCATCGCGGCGACGGCCATTGCCGCCGACGCCTGGCCGGCGGAGCGGCGCATCGTTCCGGTCGTCCGAAGTCTCATGTCAAATCCTCTCGCATCGGCGCGGGACGCGGCTGCCGCGCGACGGCATGGTCCCGTGCGGCACGGCGCACCGCTGATCAAACGCGGCGCCCGTACTCGGGTGAGCGAGACGGGACCGGAAAACCGCGTCCGAATCAAGAAGGTTTCTTGTCGCCGACGCAATGGTGATGAGGAGGGAGCCGGGAGGAGGCCGCCAATCGCGACGCTGCCGGAGGGATGGCAACTCTAGTGTGCGCGGCGGGACACCCGTCCTGCGGGCCGGGCCTAGTGGCGCACCAGCCAGACGATGCCGACACCGGCAATGGCGGCGGCCAGGCCGCCGATCCGCAGCGAGCGGTCCGGCAGCATGGCCGCCGTACGGGCCATGCGCCGGACCCCGTCGGGAAACAGGCAGTAGACGACGCCCTCGATCACCAGAACGAGACCGAGGGCGGCGACGAAATCGCTCACTGGGCGATGGAACCGGTCTGCTCGGCGTTGCCGGACAGATCGCCGGCTGTCGCTGCCGGATTGGTGGCGGTATCGGCGCCAGCATCCGCGGCCGGGGTCGCTTCAGCCGGCGACGCGGTCCCGGCACTGGCGGCCTCTGCCTCCGGAGCCGGGGTGGCCTGCGACGTCGGCGTGCCCGGCGTCATGCCGTCCAGCGGCAGCGCGGTGATCTCGTCACCGCCGTCACCACTGAAATAACGGAAGAATTCCGTATCAGGCGACAGCACCATCGTCGTGCCCGAGTTTTCCAGCGACTCCCGGTAGGCCTGCATCGACCGGTAGAAGTCGAAGAACTCCGGATTGCCGCCATAGGCCTCGGCGAAGATACCGCTTCGTGCGGCCTCGCCCTCGCCTCGCAGGATCTCCGACTCGCGACGCGCCTCGGCCACCGTCTCGACCACGCCGCGATCGGCGGCGGCGCGGATCTCGCGGGCAGCGACCTGACCGCGGGCCCGCAGGCGCTCGGCCTCGGCCAGGCGCTCGGCCTGCATGCGCTCGTAGGTCTGCTGCGAGACCTCCTGCGTCAGGTCCGTGCGCCGGATCCGCACGTCGGTCAACTCGATGCCGAGCGAGGCCGCATCCGGGCGCAACTGGTCACGCACCTGCCGCATCATGTCGGCGCGCTCGGCCGACAGTGCCGCCTCGAAACCGCGCAGACCGTAGACCCGGCGCAGCGCAGCATCGAGACGGGTGCGCAGCCGCTGCTCGGCCGCCGGGATCGAACCCGAGACCGCCTGCAGGAAGCGGGCTGCGTCCGAGATGTTGTACACGAGGAAGGCATCGACCTCGTAGAACTTGCCGCCCGAGACCTGGACGCGGATGTCGTCCAGATCGAAGCGCAGCAGCCGGTCCGGCAGCTTGCGGACCTGATCGGCGCCGACGAAGGACGCCGGCCACTTGAAGTAGAGGCCCGGCTCGTCGACGACGCGCTGGATCTCGCCGAAGCGCAGGACGATCGCCTGCTCCTTCTCGTTGACGATGAAGATCGAGTTCCACACCACAAGGGCGACGATGGCGACCGCAATGGCGATCCCGTAGAAGCGGTTGCTCATCAGTTCGCTCCCTGCTGGACCGTTGCGTTACCGGTGGTCGTATTGCGCTGGGCCTGCGGCTGGGCGCCGGCCGTTCCGGGACGCTGCAGCTCGTTGAGCGGCAGATAGGGAACGACCCCCTGCCCGCCTGCGGCACCCGGCTCGATGATCATCTTGGTCGATCCCTTCAGGACGCCCTCCATGGTCTCGAGGAAGAGACGCTTGCGGGTGATCTCCGGCGCCTTCTCGAACTCGGCGAGGATCGAGCTGAAGCGCTGTGCCTCACCCTCGGCTTCCTGGACGACACGGTTCTTGTAACCGGCGGCATCCTCGCGGATCTGCGCCGCCTCGCCTCGGGCCTGGCCGAGCTGCTGGTTGCGATAGCGGTTCGCCTCCTCGATGAAGCGATCCTCGTCCTGCTCGGCGCGCTGCACCTCGTCGAAGGCGTCGGCGACCTGGCTCGGCGGGGCCGCGTCCTCGATCGAGATGCCGTTGACGCGCAGGCCGGCCTGATACTCGTTCATCGTGTCCTGGGTGATCTGGCGGACCTCCTCGGCGATGCCGGCGCGGTCGTCGCGGAAGACGTCCTGCACCGGACGGCGGCCGACGACTTCGCGCATGGCGCTTTCGGACACCTGCTGCAGCATCGCGATCGGATCGTCGACCTGGAACAGATAGTTCTGCGGATCGTCGACCTGGTAGAGGACGGCGAACTGGACATCGACGATGTTCTGGTCGCCGGACAGCATCAGGCCGGAATTGTCACCGCTCTGGCTGCTGCCGAGGGTGATCTGGTTCTCGACGACCGGCACGGTCTCGACGGTCTCGAACGGCCAGAAGGCGACGTGCAGACCCGGGTCTGACAGTTCCTGGCGCGGCTTGCCGAACAAGAGCTCGACGCCGATCTCGTCCGGCTGGACGGTATAGACGGCCTTGAACAGCCACAGCACCGCGAGACCCGCGACGAACAGGATGCCCCAACCGGCGATCCCGGCCGGAGAGCCCGGACCGCTGCCACCGCCACCACCACCAGGGATGGCGCGCCGCAGCCGGTCCTGGCCGCGCCGCAGGATGTCTTCCAGATCCGGCGAACCGCCGTTCCCACCGGGGCGCGGAGACTGCGGACGCTGGCCCCAGGGGCCGCCGTTGCCGCCGCCGCTGCCGCCGCCTTTCCAGCCGCCATTGCCAGTCTGATTGCTCCAGGGCATCGCTGTCCTTCCAAATTTCAGGGATTTCTGCGGGCGTCGAGCCTCCCGCTTTTCACGCGCAGATCCGTACGACCCTTATAAGAACTGCCAAATCGGCTTTCAACGCGAGTGTGACCAATTTGCCCAGGGGTGTTCGCAAATGGTGAACAATGCGGCAGTTCTGTCCCGCCCAAGGTGGCTCCGGCCGCTATCGGTCGCGCCGGACATAGACGATGAAGCGGCTGTCGGCGCTGTCCTTCGGCCCCCGCTCGCAGGGCTCGTCCGATTCGACCGCCCAGATCGCCGGATCGATCGGCGGAAACACCGTGTCGCCGCTCACATCCACCGCGATCCGGGTCACGTACAGCCTGTCGAGCCGGTCGAGAAACAGACGGTAGATCTCGGCGCCCCCGGCGACGACGATCTCGTCCGCCCCGCGGGCGGCGGCCGCGTCGCGGGCGCGGTCCAGCGCCGCAGCCGGCGTGCCGGCCAGAATTGCGCCCTCATAAGGCACTTGCTCCGCCCGGCTGAGGACGATGCTGTCGCGCCCGTCGAGCACCCGGCCGATCGAATCGAGCGTCTTGCGCCCCATGATCATCGGCTTGCCCATGGTCAGGCGACGGTAGCGCTTGAGGTCGCTCGGCATGCGCCATGGCATTGCGCCGGCATCGCCGATGACGCCGTTCTCGGCCATGGCCACCACCGCGACGAGCGCCGGATTATTCACCGCCATGCCGTCGCCCTCGCCTCTTCGCGCCGTGCCGCGCCCTCGCCGCGCATCAGACTGCCACCTTGGCCTTGATATGCGGGTGCGCCTCGTAGCCTTCCAGCGCGATGTCGTCGAAGCCGAAGGCGAAGAGATCGTCGATCGCCGGATTCAGCGTCAGCGTCGGCAGCGGCAGCGGCGTGCGGGTGAGCTGCAGCTGCGCCTGTTCAACGTGGTTGCTGTATAGATGCGCGTCGCCGAGCGTATGGACGAAGTCGCCCGGCTTCAGGCCGGTCGCCTGCGCGACCATCGCCGTCAAGAGCGCATAGGAGGCGATGTTGAACGGCACGCCCAGGAAGATGTCGGCCGAGCGTTGATAGAGCTGGCACGACAGGCGTCCGTCGGCGACGTAGAACTGGAACAGGCAATGGCAGGGCGGCAGCGCCATCTCGTCGACCAGCGCCGGGTTCCAGGCCGACACCACCAGCCGGCGCGATTGCGGCGTGCGGCGGATCGCCTCCACCACCTTGGCGATCTGGTCGATATGGCCGCCGTCATAGTCGGGCCAGGAGCGCCACTGCGCGCCATAGACCGGACCGAGATCGCCGTTCTCGTCGGCCCATTCGTCCCAGATCCGCACGCCATTGGTCTTCAGATAGGCGATGTTGGTGTCGCCCTTCAGGAACCACAGCAATTCGTGGACGACCGACTTCCAGTGCAGCTTCTTCGTCGTCAGCATCGGGAAGCCGTCGGCGAGGTCGAACCGCATCTGGTGGCCGAAGACCGAGCGGGTGCCGGTCCCCGTGCGGTCGGGCCGATCGGAACCGGTCTCCATGACTCTCGTCAGAAGATCCAGATACTGGCGCATGTCACATACCCTTCCGGGGCCGCAGCCAGCCGGTCGTTCGCTTGTTGGATGAGCCGCGCGGAGCGCCCGCGCCGGCTGGACTAGAGGTCGGCGAGCTTTCCGAGCCGGTCCGCGGCGAGATAATAGACCACCAGGCGGCTCTTCATGCGGTCGCCCTTCATCTGCTCGAGGACGCCGTCGATGGCCTCCCGCGCAGCTTCGGCCGAGACCGAACAGGCCTTCTGCACCCAGGCCGCCGCGCGCTCAACTTCCTTGGGGTCGCCGGCTGATACGGCCGCCGTATCGCGCTTGCTGAGCACGAGCCGAAGGCGCTGCTCGAGCCGCTTGACGCGCTCCTCGTCGGCGTCCGGCTGATATTCCTTGACCTTGGCGAGATAGTCCATGCGGGGCTCCTCGATGGCATGGCGGAATGCCTGCCCGCAGACTTTGTCCGATTCCCTGCGGTTTCGGAAGCGTCATGGGCTTTTCATGGCGGAATCCCCTGCCTATATTGCGCGTGCCGGCTTCGTGCCGGCTATGGCGATAAACGGCCGATGAAATAAACCTTTCGGACCCGGGGGCGGTACCCGGCGCCTCCACCTGAACCCATCCTCTCGCGGCGATCCCGCGGCGATGGGTTCAGGCGGGGGCGAAATAGGATCGACGAGGGTGTAAAGATCGGACTTTTGCTCGGCATGGTTCCGCCGTTATCGGGCCTATTTGTAGTTGCAAACGACAACTATGCGGAAGCACGTCTCGCAGCGTAAGCTGCGCGATCGCTTCAATTCAAGCCCTGGAGGTTCGCACTTCTAGGCGGGGTCCGGAGGCACCTGGCAACAGAAGCCTCCACTTTTACGAGATGGTCCGGGCGGCGCCCGCCACCATCATCAGGCATGCAGGATCGGGACACCGCAATGGGCCAGGATCATATCCGTTACGATGTTCTCGCACAGGACGCCCTGCGTGGCGTCATTCGCAAGGTGATAGGCGAGGTCGTGAAGACCGGCCTTCCCGGCGACCATCATTTCTTCATCACATTCCTGACGACGGCCCCCGGCGTGCGGATTTCCTCGCGGCTGCGCGAGAAATATCCCGAGCTGATGACCATCGTCATCCAGCACCAGTACTGGGACCTGCAGGTCACCGACACCTCCTTCGAGGTCGGCCTGTCCTTCTCCGACATTCCCGAGCGCCTGCTGATCCCCTTCGCGGCGATCCGCGGCTTCTACGATCCGGCGGTGAATTTCGAGCTGGAATTCGACGTACGCGGCATGGATGCGGCCAACGAGCAGTCCGAGGGCGCCGATGACGGCGACGCGGACGAGATGGGGACGGCCTCCCCGCCGGCACAGATCCTGACGCCGACAAAGCTGCAGGCCAAGGAAAAGGTCGCGGCCGCCCCGGCCTCGGACGACGCATCCGAGCCCGAGGAAAAGAAGGACGCCGAAGTCGTGTCCCTCGACGCGTTCCGCAAGAAACCCTGACATCTGCCGGCGCCGCCGGAACCCGCCCATGGCCGACATCGTCAATCTCCGCACCGCCCGCAAGCGCAAGGCGCGCGCAGCGGATGCGCGGGTGGCCGACGACAATCGGCTGCGCCACGGCACGCCGAAGGCCGTCCGGCAGGCGGCCGAGGCCGAACGGACCGACGCGGCCCGCAAGCTGGATGGGCTGAAACGCGAGCGCCGGGATGACCCGGACGCCGGCATGGACGATCCCTCCGGCGATCCTGCATGATCGTCAAACGCTCGGTCGCCATCAGCGGCCACGCCACCTCGATCAGCGTCGAGGACCGCTTCTGGGACGAGTTGCGGCGCATTGCCGGCCGCCGCGACCTGCCGATCGCCGCGATGATCGCCGAGATCGATGCTGCCCGCGATCCGGCCACCAATCTGTCATCCGCCATCCGTCTCTTCGTGCTGGACGACGCCCTCGCCCATCGCGCAAGCGACTGAGCCACGCGTCGATCGAAGCAACCTCCGGCTACTCGTGATACTGCGCGCCCGACGCCCGTCGCGGGGGCCGCTCTGGCTGCGATGAAACCTAGAATTCCAGGGGATTGGCAACGCCGGGCAGCGACGGGAACCGGCTGCTGTCTCCCGGTGGCGCTTCCGGGATCGGGCGGCTGAAATTGACGCCGGGCGGCAGCGTGGAGTCCGGTTCCGTGGGCTCCTCGGGTGCGGCCTGCGGTACCGCTCGCTGCTGGCGGGCCTGCGCGGCAGCGCGTCCGCGCTGTTCCTCCGCCGCCTGCTGCTGTCGTTGCGCATCCTGGCGGCGCTGTTCCGCGGCCGCCGCCGCGTCGCGCCGACGCGCCTCGGCAGCTTCCGCTTCCGCCGCCGCTGCTTGCGCGGCTTCCGCCTCCTCGGCGGCCTTCGCCGCGGCCTCGGCATCCCGGCGGGCCCTTTCGGCCTCTTCTTCGGCAGCCCGGCGCTCTGCCGCGATGCGGGCGGCTTCCGCCTCGCGCCAGCGATAGAACCGCGTCTCGCGCCGCAGCCGCAGCGTTTCCTGCAGGTTTTCCTGCATCGCCTCGACCCGCGCCTGCTCGCGCTCCAGCGCCCGCACCGAGAGGTAATTGGCCAGCGGCGTGACATTGGCGGTCAGGCGTGGCGCGGCCAGCGAACCGGCCACGTCGTAGCTGACGCTCGGGTCCGCCCCCTCCACCCAGTCGTCGCCGGACGCTGCCTCCAGCCGCAATTCCCCGTCCACGGTCGCCTCGCCGAGATCGACGCTGCCATTCATGGTCAGCGTCGCGCCGTCGTCCCGCGCCGTCACCGGCGAGAACCGCACCCGGCCCGCGGTCACGGCGAAATCCGAGGCTGCTTCGGCGATCGCGAAACCGGCCCCGCCGCTGACCATCGCAAGGGCCGCCTGCGTATCGGTGTCGGGGCTGAACCCCTCCTGATCGGCGACGGCGAGCAGTGGCGACAGGAAGGCCTGGGGAACGCCCGGCATGACCAGATCGCGCGCCTCCACGCGGCCCGCGCCGGTGAGGCCCGAGACAAGGGCGGCATAGGACTGGCCGGTGCCTTCCAGCCGGATCGCGGCATCCATGCGCGGATCGGCCTCGAAGGCCGCAAGCGCCGGCCAGACGCTGTCGAGCGCGAAGCCTTCGGTGGCGACATCGAGGGTGACGCGGCCGAGCCCGTCGGCATTGCGCAGGGCGAGCGTTCCCGCCAGCGTGCCACCCGGCAGGGTCAGGCTCGCATCTAAGAACGCCGCCTCCCCGGCCCCGCCCGACATCGTCGCGGAGAAATCCGTGAAATTGTGGTCGCCGGCAAGGACATTGTCGGCCGTCATCCGCAGCGAGAACGGCAGCGAGGGCATCAGGCTGTCGCGGAAGGCCTCGGTCGGCCACTCGTCGCCGCCGAGCCCCTCGGTCATCGGCCGGCCAAAGACGAGATGGGCGATCCAGGGCAGCGACAGGCGGTCGAGATCGACATGGCCCGTCACCGCCTCGTCGACGGCCTTGTCGAGACTGGCCGCGATGCGGGTGCCGGCGACCTCGCCGGAGAGATCGTTGAGGCTCCAGTGGCCGCCGTCATAGACGAGGGCGCCATTGAGCTGCAGCGGCACCGCGTCCAGCGACTGGCCGAGATCGATCGCCCCGGTCAACAGCCACGGCGCCGCGTCCTCGCTGCGCAGATAGGCCGAGATCTCGGCCCCGGAAATGCCCTCTGGCGTGACCTCCAGCAGACCGTCGAGGCTGACCTCGCTGCCCGGCGCCCGCAGCGTCGCGGTGGTCACGACCGGCCCGGTTTCGGCCGCCGATAAGGAGAGTTCCGCCTCCAGCGGCGCCGGCGCGCCGATGTCGATGGCCGGAATGCCGAGCTGCGACAGGAGCACCGTCGGGGCGTCGTTCTCGAGCCGCAGATCGAGGCCGAACCGGCCGCTTTCCGTGCGCGCATAGAGGCCGTTCTCGATGGACGAGGACAGGTCGATCTTGCTGCCGGCAGCGGTGCCGTCGAGCCGCACGAACAGCGTCGGCTTCTTGCCGGTCTCGCCCTCCAGCGTCTCGACCTCGCCCGACAGGGCCAGCGGCGCCAGATGCGCGGCCTGGCTGTCCAGCGTCTTCAGCAGCGGCACGTCGGGGAAGCGTTTCAGGAGGAAATCGAAGAACCGCTTCGGCGCATCCGACTGCAGCGACACCGCCAGACGGCCCTGCGCCTCGCCGGCAAGGTCCGACAATTCGCCCGAGGCGTTGATCGTCGCGCCCGACAGCCCCTCGACCGCGAAGGTGGCGATGGCCAGCGTATCGCCGTCGAAGCTGACATCGGCATCGATCCGGTCGGCCGATGCGTCGCGCAGATTCACCGGCCCGGCGGTCAGCGCCACGTCGAAACGGTCGGCATTGGCCAGCGAATCGGCATTGCCGGTGAAGAGCTGCGACAACGCCATGAAGGCGTCGAGATCGACAGCCTTGCCGTCGAGATCGGCGGTGATCCGTGTGTGGTCGGCCGCGCGCGCGCGTTCCAGCGAGCCGGTGATCCGGTCGCCGCCGACATCGATCTCCATCTCCGAGAAGGCCTGCCGCTCGGCGCTCAGCTCGGCCTTGGCGGACAGTCCGGCCCGGCCCAGCCGGCGGATGGCCGGGTCGATCTCGCCGGTCAGCCAGTCGGCAAAGCCCGAGGGCTGGTTGGAGGCGAGCAGCAGATCGCCGGTAAAGCCGAAGCTCTCGTCCAGATCGACGAGGCCGGTGGCTTCCAGCCGGGTCCGCCCGGGAAGCTGTGCGATCAGCCGCGACAGCGACCAGCCGGTCTCGGTCGGGCTCGCCGCCAGTGTCGCATCGCGGATCATCGTGTCGCCGGCCATGATGACCGGCAGCGAGATTTCCACCGTGCCCGGGATCGTCGGCCGCGGGATCTCGGCAAGGACCGCGCGCATCGCCTCGACCCGTTCGGCAAGCCCGAGAACCTGCGAGGCGTCGCCATTCTCCTCGGCGGCGATCCGGTCCACGTCGATCTGCTCGCCTTCAAGATTGAGATGGAATTTCGGGATGCCAGCGAAATCGAACCGGCCTTCACCGGTCAGGAGATAGGGACGTGTCGCCTCGCCGGCCTGAACGCGGATGTCGCTGACCTCCGCCGCCGTCGGCGACAGGACGATCGCGCCGACCGCCTTCACCGGCATCACGGCGGGCCGCTCAGGCGCGGCTTCCCCGGCCGCCTCGGGCGCTGCCGGCGCGAACGGATCGCGCGCCGCGAGTTCTTCCGCCGTGGCCGAGGCCGGCGGCAGCGGACGGGTCACCGCGATGGCCCCCGCGAAGCCCGGACGGCCGTCCTTCAGGCTGGCGTTGCCGTCCAGCGTCAGCGAGGTCGCCAGCGTCTCGTTCGCCGTCTCGATGCGCACCGGCAGGTCGCCGCCCTCCTGCAGCGTGCCGATGCCGACCGAAAAGGCGATGACCTCGCCGCCGACCACGATGCTGCCGCGCCCGTCCACCGGACCGGCCAGCGAGCCTGCCGAGAGGGTGGCGTTGAGGTCTTCCAGCCGGTGGGTCCGACCGGTCAGACCGTTCTCGACCGTCACTGTGCCGTTCTCGACCGCGACATTCTCCAGCACCACCGTCGCGCCGCGCGGGATCGCCGGCCGCTCGACGACCCAGTCGATCGTGCCGTCCGCCAGCACCGGCACCCGGATGTCCGGCGTGTCGACGGTCATCGAGTAGATGCGGATCTCGCCGGACAGATACGGCGCCAGCTCGGCGTCCATGCGGAAGCGCGCGATGGTCAGGAGCGCCTCGCCGTCGTCGCCGAGCACCGTCACGTCGCCGAAGGTCACCGACGGGAACGGCAACAGCCGCGCCTCGGCCTCGCCCTCCACCACCACCTTGCGGCCGAGAATCTGCGAGGCCTGACGCTCGAAATCCGTGCGATAGGCGGTCCAGTCGATGAAATACGGTGCGAACAACGCGCCGAGCAGCGCGAGAACGAGAAGTCCGCCGAGGAAGACGAAGGCTCTGACCAGTACGGGCTCCTTTTCCTGCTGTTCGTGAAGATGCCCGGTCGACAGGCCCGACAATGGCCGCCGCCGCTTGTCCGACGCTGATCCTAGAGGACGCGGGGGCGGCGCGAAACCGGCGCGGCGCCCGGCGACCGGTCGTCGAACCGATGCGCGCGGCGCAGCGCGCCCTCGCCCGCCCCGGGGCTATCCGTCTGAGATTACGGGAGGATCTTTCCGGGGTTCAAGATATCGAGCGGGTCGAGCGCGTTCTTGATGGTCTTCATCACGTCGACTGCGCCGCCCAGTTCCTTGCGCAGATAGGACCGCTTGCCCTGGCCGATGCCATGCTCGCCCGTGCAGGTGCCGTCCATGGCGACTGCCCGCTCGGCGAGTCGCGCCATGAAGGCCTCGGCGGCATCGATCTCGGCCTGCGATTCCATGTCGAGCAGCAGCGTGACGTGGAAATTGCCGTCGCCGACATGGCCGACGATCGGCGCGACGAGGCCGGCCGCGTCGATGTCGGCCTGGGTTTCGGCAATGCAGTCGGCCAGCCGCGACACCGGCACGCAGACATCGGTCGCGATGCCCTTGGCGCCGGGCCGCAGCGCCAGCGCCGCCCAGTAGAACTGGTGGCGCGCCTTCCACAGCTGCGCCCGGTCCTCGGTGCGCGCCGCACTCTTCAGCGGCCCGCCGCCATGCTCGCCGGCGATCGCCTCGAACATCTCGGCCTGTTCGGCCACCGAGCCCTGCGAGCCGTGGAACTCGACGAACAGCGACGGCTGCGGCTGCAGATCGAGCTGCGAATAGGCGATTGCCGCCTGCATCGACTGGGCGTCGAGCAGCTCGATCCGGGCGACGGGAATGCCGATCTGGATGGTCTGGATCACGGCGTCGCAGGCACTGCGCACGTCCGGGAAGGGACAGACGCCCGACAGGATCGTCTCCGGAATGCCGTAGAGCTTCAGATTGAGCTGGGTGATGATGCCGAGCGTGCCCTCCGAGCCGACCAGCAGGCGGGTCAGGTCGTAGCCGGCGGAGGTCTTGCGGGCGCGGCGCGCGGTGCGGATCAGGCTGCCGTCGGCCATCACCGCGGTCAGGCCGATGACATTGTCGCGCATGGTGCCGTAGCGCACCGCATTGGTGCCGGAGGCGCGCGTCGCCGCCATGCCGCCGAGGCTGGCATTGGCGCCGGGATCGATGGGGAAGAACAGGCCGGTGTCGCGCAGATGCGCGTTCAGCGCCTCGCGGGTGACGCCCGGCTGGACGACGCAGTCGAGATCCTCGGGATGCACCGCCAGCACCTGGTCCATGCGCGACAGGTCGAGCGAGATGCCGCCCTGGGGCGCGTTGACGTGGCCCTCCAGCGACGAACCGGTTCCGAAGGCGACGATCGGCGTGCGGTATTCGGCGCAGACGCGCACGATCTCCTGCACCTCCTCCTCGCTTTCGGCGAAGGCGACCGCGTCGGGCATCTGGTTCGGAATGTAGGTGGTCGAATGGGCGTGCGCCCGCCGCACGTCCTCGCCGGTCACCAGCCTTTCGCCGAAGCGCTGCTTCAGCACCGCGACCGCCCCGGCGATCCCTTCGCGCCTTGCCGGCCGCTCGGCCAGAATATCCGCCAGCGCCATGTCTTTCTCCCTCTCCGTCCCTGCGCCGCCCCCCGGCAGCACCTGCGCGGCCCTTGCCGCATTCCGTTTCGCCGCGTGCTGCGGCACCATCAGCCGGTTTGACTTCCCGCGTCCCGCACGCTTTGCCTGACCCAGCGCCATCTTGCCAGGAGCCACCATGACGTCGCCGACCGCGTTGCCCTATCGTTCAGGATTGATGGCCGTCCGCCCGGAATGGATCGACTATAACGGGCATCTGAACCTTGCCTATTACCATGTCCTTTTCGACAAGGGGATCGACGGCCTGTTCGACTCGATCGGCCTCGGCGAGACCTATCGTGCCGAGCGCGGTTACACCACCTACACGGCGGAAGCCCATGTCTGCTACCTGCGCGAAGTGCCGCCGCAGGCCGAGGTCTACGTGACCTCGCAGATCGTCGGGCTCGACGAGAAACGGCTGCACATCTTCCAGGAACTGCACCACTGCGACGGCTGGGCCGCCGCGACGCTGGAAAGCCTGAGCCTGTCGATCGACCAGCGCGGCGACGCGCCGAAGGTGGCACCCTTCCCCGCCGAGACCTTCGCCCGCGTCTCGGTCGCCGCCGCCGCGCACGCCGAACTCGCCCGGCCCGAGCGCCTCGGCCGGTCGATCGGAATGCCGCGCCGCTGACGCGGAGCCTTCCGCGCAACGTCCTGAGGCCCCCAACAACACCTCGCCCGACCCGACCCAAACCGGCAGATCGTTAACCCGTGATGCTTATGATTGCCGCCGGACACAAGGCGGAGGGGCTGCGCCACGATGGACGTGACGGTAACGTTGAGCGCAGTGAATATCGTCGTTTTCGGCGGTCTTTCGGTGTTGTGCGCGGCGATCTATGCCGGGATGCGGACCGAGCCGGCGCTGGCCTGGCTGGCCGCCGCGCTGCTCATCGGCAGCGTCGAAGTCCTGGTCCTCAGCCAGTTGCAGAGTTCCAACGCCGAACTCGTTGCCATCACCCTGCTTTTGCCGGCCGCCTATCTGTGCGTCGGCCAGTCGATCCGGCTGACCACGCGCAGCGCGCAGCGGCACGGGGCGCTGATCGGCACGGTCGCAGGCCTCGCCGCCGGGTCGCTGGTGCTGCTGGCACTCGACGTGCCCTTCATCTACCAGACCCTGCCGCTGCAGACCGCCTGCGCGATGGCCATCCTCGACAGCGTCTGGCGCCTTGCCAAAGCTGATGAGCGGAGCTGGCTCGATACGGCGCTGGCCGTCGCGCTCTGCCTCGTGTCGGGCATCTTCCTCGTCCGCCTGCCGCTGTTTCCCATGCTCTTCGACGGTACGGCCAGCTACCACGCCGTGAAGACCTCCGGCCTCGAGACCACCCTCCTGACGCTGTCGGGTCTGGTCACGCCGCTCGTGGTCTTCCTGCTGCTCGCCCGCATCATCAGCGGCGTCATCACCGACTACCGACGCAGGTCGGAGCGTGACGCCATGACCGGGCTGCTCAATCGCCGCGGCTTCGACCAGTCGCTGAGCCGCACGCTGAAGCGTGGCGGCGCCGTGATCCTGTGCGACATCGACCATTTCAAGCAGGTCAACGACAGCTACGGCCACGCCGTGGGCGACACGATCATCCGGGCCTTCGGCGATCTGATCGGGCGCAGCGGCTACCGGGCCGGGCGCATCGGGGGCGAGGAATTCGCGCTGATCCTGCCGGATTGCAGCGCGCGGCAGGCGGCCCGGGTGGCCGAGACGCTGCGCCTGACGTTCTACCGCACCGAGCACGAGGCGCTGGCCGCCGGCCACCGGATCAGCGCCAGCTTCGGCATTGCCGGCTTTACCCCCACCGACACGATGGACGCCGTGCTGCTCGCGGCGGATCGCGCCCTCTACCGGGCCAAGGACAATGGCCGCAACCGCGTCGTTATCTCCGCCCCGTCCGAGACCGCAGCCGAACTGCGCCACGCGGCCTGATCGCAGCCGAGGCCCGCCTCGGCAGTTCGTCCATCGGATTCAGAGCGTCGCGTAACCGTCGGGTCCGACTCTCACTTTCCCGAACGCCCCATGCATATGAAAACGGCGCCCGGTGAGACCGGACGCCGTAATCTTGAGATCGAATGCGCTGCGAAGAGCCGGAACGCTACTGCTGCGGCTCCGGCGCCTGCTCGACCGAACCGCTCGGCTGGACGGCAGGTGCGATCTCGGTCTGTGCGGGCTGCGGCGCCGTGTCGGCCTCGGTCTCCGCGGGTGCGTCACCTGCCGGCTCGTCCGCGGCAGCAGGTGCTGCATCGTCGGCCGGAGCCGGCGCGGTCTCGGCGTCGGGGGTTGCCGGGGCCGTGCCGGCGTCGGTCGGCGCTGCCGGCGTGGCAGGATCCTCACCGGAAGCGGCGGGCGTCTCTGCGGGCGCTGCGGCGTCTTCGCCGGCCGCAGGCGCGGCCGCACCATCACCCGCTGCGGGCGCAGCGGCACTGCCGGCGATCTGATCGGTCCCGACCGGCTGGTCGGAGACGGTGCCGTCGGCCGCCGCGACGCGCCAGACCGTGTTGCCCGAATCGTCGGCCACGAGCAGCGCGCCCGTGCCGTCGATCCCGACACCGACCGGACGTCCCCGGGCCTGATCACCGTCGAGGAAACCGGTCACGACATCCTGTGCCATGCCGTCCGGCTTGCCATCGGTGAACGGGACATAGACCACCTTGTAGCCGTTGAAATTGCTGCGGTTCCAGCTTCCGTGCTCGCCGATGAAGGCACCATTGGCATAGGCTTCCGGCAGGGCGGAGTTGTTGGTGAAGGTCAGGCCGAGCGCCGCGACGTGGCTGGACAGCGCATAATCAGGAGCGATGGCTTTCTCGACCATGTCCGGGCGCGGGGGATAGACGCGCTCGTCCACATGGTCGCCGTAATAGCTGTAGGGCCAGCCATAGAAGGCGTCCTCCTTCACCGAGGTCATGTAGTCCGGCACGAGGTTGGGCCCGAGCTCGTCGCGCTCGTTGATGACCGCCCAGAGCTCACCCGTATCCGGCTGGAACGCCAGGCCGTTGGGGTTGCGCAGGCCGGAGGCGAAGACCTTGCTGGCCCCGGTCTCGCGGTCGATCTGCCAGATCGCGGCGCGGCCCTTCTCGGCTTCCATGCCGCGCTCGGCGGCGTTGGAGTTCGAGCCGACCGACGCATAGAGCATCGTGCCGTCGGGGCTCAGCGCCAGATCCTTGGTCCAGTGGTGGTTGATCGGCCCGCCCGGCAGCGGCGTCAGCACCGTGGGCTCGGCCGTTAGCTCGGTCTGGCCCAATTCGTAGGGATAGCTCAGCACCGCATCGGCGGCGGCGACATACAGCGTGTCGTCGACCCAGGCGACGCCGAAGGGCGAATGCAGGCCGGTCAGAAGATCCGTGCGCTCGTCCACCGTGCCGTCGCGATCGGTGTCG
Organism: Aurantimonas coralicida DSM 14790; assembly: GCF_000421645.1. Taxonomy (GTDB): domain Bacteria; phylum Pseudomonadota; class Alphaproteobacteria; order Rhizobiales; family Rhizobiaceae; genus Aurantimonas; species Aurantimonas coralicida. Next base: position 41,076 of record NZ_ATXK01000001.1, read on the forward strand.
CGCAGCAGGGTGATGAGGTTGCTCTCCTTCTGCGGGCCGCTGCTGCCGTGGGACAGCGACATGATCCAGCCGCGGATCACGTCCTTCGGCCGCTCCACCGGCTTGCCCGACGGGCCGCGCGACTGCACCACCAGGACGTCGCCATTCGGCAGCGTGTGGACGGTGCGCGGATTGGCGAGATCGGTGGCGTAGGGGGTGATCGTCAGGCCTTCGGGAACGGTCGGGGTCTGCCCCTCCTCCCAGCCGACGACTTCGGCCACCTTCAGGTCGGGCAGCAGCGCGGTGCTCGGCTCCGGCAGGACCGGATCGGGTCCGATCTGGGACGACACGTCGAAATCGCCGCCCTCGTCGCTGCAGCCGGCAATCGCCAGCAGCACCATGGCACTGCCGCCGAGAATGGCGGTCCGGATGGATGGCTTGCGATTAATCATGGTTACGCACTCCGACGCCGTACTGAAAGACCATCGAACGGCCGAGCCAGGCCGTGACGAAGATGAGGATCACGTTCACGGCCGACAGGGCGAGACCGTAGGGAACGATCGCCGTCCAGCCGTCACCGGCATGGACGAGACTGTTGAGGAAGCCGAGCGCCAGCACGAAGACGGTCCCGATCGCATAGGCCCAGGCGGGCGGCTGGGCCCGAAGGCGCGGCTGGGCGATGAAGTCGACAAGGCCGGCCAGCAGCGCAAAACCACCGAAGATCAGACCGGCGAACAGCAGCCAGGACGAGAAATTGTGCCACATCAGATGACCGGTCTGCCAATAGGCGATGTCGGTCAGAAGGGTCAGGGTGAAACAGACGAACGGAAACGGGATCAGCATCGCGTGGATCGGCTGTCCGCCGACCGTCGCGGTCACTGGAGGGTGCGGGAAATCCATGGAGAGCATCTCGATCTGTCAGGTGGTAAACCACTGACAATACGAGTGGGCCCGTGCTTGGTTCCAAGACCCCGGTGCGAAGCCGGGTGGCGCAGGATTCCGGGCAGATCGACGGACGCCGAGAGCCTGCGCGGCAGGGGCTTCACGCGCCTCCGCAACCACCCGGCATCGGGACGCGTCGTCCCGTACCGGCACACCCCCGATCCGCCTCGATTACCCGTAGTGGTTGCGCACCACGGCGTTGGCCAGTTCCTCCCGGCTGATGACGCCGGCGATGTCCTCGGGCCGCGGCACGCCACGGGTCTCGCTGACGACGATGGCGTAGGAGCGGTTGCGCCGGTTCATCCGGGTGATCACCGTGTTCAGATTGTGGACCGTCGAGGCGAGGATGAACTCCGACGAGCCGATGTCGTCGAGGGTCTGGGTGGCGAAGCGATCGGCCCGGTAGGGAATCGTGCCGAAGCGCACAAAGCCGGTGATCCGGTTGCCATCGGTCAGGATCACCCGCGAGGTCTCGACGTCGATGCGTTTCAGGGCTTCCGAGACGGTCATCGCGCCCGGCAGGATCTCGAAGGTCTTCGACATCACCTCGGTGACCGGCTGCACCATGAACATGTTGGTGGTCCGGTCGGTCGGGATCGGCCGGCCGCGGTTGCGCAGCTTGATCGTGTAGATGTCGGCCAGGGTCAGCGAGCGCCGCACGCCGATGGCGATCGCCACGGCCAGCACCAGCGGCAGGATGATCTCGTAGTCGCGGGTCATCTCGAAGATCATCACGATCGCCGTCATCGCCGCGCTGGTGGCACCGCCGACCATGGCCCCCATGCCGATGATCGCGAAGGTTTTCATGGTCAGGCCGGCGCCCGGCAGGATCGCGTTGCCGATCAGCCCGACCGCGCCGCCCAGAGCCGCGCCCATGAACAGGCTCGGCGAGAAGATGCCGCCCGACGCCCCGGCCCCGAGGCTGAGACAGGTGGCCACGAGCTTGCCGGCGAACAGCATGATCAGCACCGCGACCGTTATGTCGGCGCCGCTGATGATGTCCTGGATGGTGGCGTAGCCCACCGAATATATGTGGTAGTGGCCGGTCCAGGAGAGGAACAGGTAGCCCATCACGCCGACGGCGGTCATGCCGATGACGTTCTGGACATAGGGATTGAGGTTCGACTGCTCGAAGACGTCCTCGGACTTGGCCAGCAGCTTGACGAAGGCCCAGGCGGCGACGCCCATCACCGCGCCGAGGATCGCCGCCAGCAACAGCTCGGCGCCGTTGACCGCGGCGCCCTCCGGCAGGCCGCCCAGTGGCACGATGAAGGCCGATTCGATCCCCATCGCCAGGCGGAAGACATAGGTCGAGGTCGCCGTCGCCACGACCACCGGCAGGAAGGTGCGGGCCGAAATCTCCGGCAGCAGCACTTCGGAGGCGAACAGCACCCCGCCGAGCGGCGTGTTGAAGGTTGCCGCGATGCCGGCGCCCGCACCGGCCGATAGCAGCGTGATCTTCTGGTGGCGTACGAGGCCCAGCGCCCGGCCGAAGGTCGAGCCGAAGGATGAGCCGATCTGGATGATCGGCCCCTCGCGACCGACCGAGGCACCGGTGCCGATGGAGATCGCCGAGGCCAGCGACTTCACCACCGCGACGACGCCGCGCACGTTCCCGTTCTGGTGGTAGATCGCATACATCACCTCCGGCACGCCGTGGCCCTTGGCCTCGGGCGCGAAGCTGCGCACCAGCCAGACGACGACGAGGCCGCCGATCACCGGCACCAGGATGATGCCCATGCCCCACGGGCTCGGCGCGCCATAGGCGTTCGGCTCGAGATGCAGGCTGAGCTCGCCGTAGAAGGCCAGATTGTAGATGAAAGCGATCAGGTACTTGAAGACGATCGCGCCGACGCCGGCGACGATGCCGACCACAAGCGCCAGCAGGAGCATGGCCGGCAGCGACACTTCCCGGTCCGGCGGCGCCTCCGCCTCCGGTGCGGGCGACGCAGCGGACGGGACGGACGGGCTATCGACGGACATGATCACGGGAACGCTGTTGGGATGGATCGGACAGGCTGTAAGTCGCCCTTCTATTCCACCCTCGCCCGGCGATTGAAAGGCTGCGAGCGAAAGATTCGCAGCTTCTCCACCAGGGCCGTGGCCTGCCCTCAGCCATGCCACGCCGCCAGACAGCCGGGCTGCGCGCCGGTGACGGGATCGCGCGGCGGCAGCGCCAGCGCCGCGATCTGTTTCTGCGCATCGGTCAGCTCGCGGTCGCCGGCGCGCAGGATGGTGCCGCTCTGGCCGGGCGGATAGGCGCCGACGACGGCGAAATCGGGCGTCGCCGACAGCCGCCGATGTCCGACGCCGGCGGGGATCACCACCACGTCGCCCGGCCGCATCCGCGTCGTGATCCCGCCCGGCCCGCCAAAGCCGATCTCCGCTTCGCCGCCGACGCAGCCGAGCACCTCGTGACCGTCGGCATGATAGTGCCAGTAGTCGAAGACCGTGTAGGTCCAGCAGCCCTGCCAGCCATGCTCCCGGAAGCGTTCGGTCATTACGGACGCGGTCGCGTCTTCCGCACCGACAGCCTCGCGCAACACAAGCAGTGGCAAGGAGCTGTTGGGAATATCGTCCCGCGCCGGGAACAGGTGGGTTTCGACTTCCATTTCGCCTCGCAAGGGTCGATAATTCCGCAAAGATCGGTCGCGCGTCCGGCGCCGCGCGATTGCGCTTGCTTGGCGGAAGCTAGGCGACATTCCTGCCCAGTCCACGAGATCCATGCCCCAGCATCGTCCCCCGCTTCCCGTTCTTGCCGCGCCCTTCGTTGTCGATACGGTACTCAAACGCGACGTCTTCGGCGAGATCGCCGCCGGTCACCTCGCCAATGCGCCCGACACCCCGGTAACGCGTCGCCGCGTCGGGAGCGCCGCGCGCTGGGTCCGCCGCTTCGCCTGGCATCTTGCCGGGCGCGAGATCCGCGCGCTGCAAACGCTGGGCCCCGTCGCCGGCACCCCGACCCTTCTCGGCGTCGATTCCGAGGCGCTCTACCGGTCCTGGATCGAGGGTACGCCGCTGCATGTCGCCCGCCCGATCGGCAACACCGCCTATTTCCGCGACGCCAAGCGGCTGCTGCGCTCGCTGCACCGGGCCGGCATCACCCACAACGATCTCGCCAAGCCGCAGAACTGGCTGATGACCCCGGACGGCAAGGCGGCGCTGATCGACATGCAGCTCGCCACCTTCTTTCCGCGCCGCACGCGCCTGTTCCGGCTCCTGGCCCGCGAGGATCTGCGCCATCTCCTCAAGCACAAGCGCAGCTTCTGCCGCGAGGCGCTGACGGCGTCCGAAAAGCGCATGCTCGCGACGAAGAGCCTGCCGGCGCGGGTCTGGATGGCGACCTTCAAGCCGGTCTACAACATGGTCACCCGGGGCATCTTCAACTGGTCGGATGGCGAGGGCACGCGCGACCGGATGGACACCGACGGGGTGGCGATCAAGGCGCGGGTCGCCGCCGATCCCGCCATCGCCGGCTTCGCCCTCGTGCCCTATCCCTATCCGCGCCAGCGCGGCGTCGGCCTCTATCTCTTCGCCGAACCGGCACCGGACACCGATGCGGCGGCGCTGGAGCAACGCCTCCGCGACGCGCCGCGTCCCCGTCCCGACCTCGTGCAGGTGGTCGCGACCCTGCCCCGCGACGCCATCGGCACCGTGCGCGAGGATCTCCTGCGGCTGGTGGCGATCAACCAGGTCGAACGCCTCGCCGCCGTCGCCGGCGACGACACCGCCCTCGCCATCACCCAACGCATCGCCGAAGACCGCCGCAACCTCACCGACCGCCGCTTCAAACGGTAGGGGGTGGTGTCCATGGAGGTGGCCGTGACGGCACGGTGAGCCTTCGTTTTGCGGGGCTTTCATTCGGCAACGTGGCGGCGGCGCGACGGGTTTGGCATGGGTCCTCGGGTCAAGCCCGAGGATGACGCCCGTGTTTGAAGGAAGCGATCATCCTGCAGCGCAGGCGGCTCGTGTCGTGCGGTTGCTCGGCTCGGTTTTGCGGGGGCTCATATTCGGCAACGCCGCGGCTGCGCGAACGGTTTGGCATGGGTCCTCGGGTCAAGCCCGAGGATGACGCCCTTGTTTGAGGCAAGCGATCATCCTGCAGCGAAGGCGGCTTGGGTCACGGTCGCTCGGGTCGCCCACCAGCGTCCGCGACTGGCTTCGACCTCCCTCCCCGCGTCATCCTCGGGCTTGACCCGAGGACCCATGCCTCAGCGCCGACACCGCCGCGACGGTGACAAGCCGGCACCTTCGCCATAACGGCAGCGCATTGCGGCATACCGCCACAACTTCATCAAGCGTCAGCCGGGGCTATCGATACACGTGGCGATTGCCATGAGATGCGCCGCCGTTTGACGGGGCTGCTGTTCGGCAACGCCGCGGCGGCGCGAAGGGCTTGGCATGGGTCCTCGGGTCAAGCCCGAGGATGACGCCCGTGTTTGAGGGGTTCGCCACCACCACGTCGGCGCGCCACAACGCCCCCCGCCCTCATCCCAGCCGTGCGGCAATCGCCTTCCCGGCCGCGACGCCCGAGGCCCAGGCCCATTGGAAATTGTAGCCGCCGAGCCAGCCGGTGACGTCGACGGCCTCGCCGATGGCGTAGAGGCCGGGGACGCGTCGGGCTTCCATGGTCTTGGACGACAGCTCCGCCGTATCGATGCCGCCGGCGGTCACCTCGGCCTTGGCATAGCCCTCGGTGCCGGTCGGGCGGAAGCGCAGGCGTGTCAGCGTCTCGGCGGCCAGATCCAGCTCGGCATCGGTGATGGCGCCCAGCGGCCGCGTCTCGCCGATGCGCTCGGCCAAGGCGTCGGCGAGGCGGTTGGGCAGCCTTTCGGCGAGCGCCGCCTTCATGTGGGCGCGCGGCATGCGCCGCTTCGCCGCCCGCAGCATCTCGGCGGCATCCTTGACCAGGGTCAGCTCGACGGTCTCCCCCGACGACCAGTAGGACGAGACCTGCAGGATCGCCGGGCCCGACAGGCCTTTGTGGGTGAACAGCGACGCCTCCTCGAAGGCGATGTCGCGCACCCGCGCGATGGTCGGGCAGGCCACGCCGGAAATCTCGCGAAACAGCATCTCGTCCTTGCCGAGCGTCAGCGGCACCAGCGCAGGGCGCGGGGTGACGAGTTTCAGGCCGAAGCGCTCGGCGATCTCGTAGGCCTTGCCGGTGGCGCCCATCTTCGGGATCGACGGCCCGCCCGTGGCGATGACCAGCGCCGGGGCGGATGCGCCGGCGACCCGGAAGCGGCCGTCGGCATGCGCGATCTCGCCCACCGGCGTCGACAGGCGGATCTCGACGGCGCCCAATCGGCATTCGGCCAGCAGCATGTCGACGATCTGCTTCGCCGATCCGTCGCAGAACAGCTGCCCGAGGGTCTTTTCATGCCAGGCAATGCCGTAGCGCTCGACCAGCGCGAGAAAGTCCCACTGGGTGTAGCGGCTGAGCGCCGACTTGGCGAAATGCGGATTCTCCGAGAGGTAGCAGTGCGGCTCGGTCTCGCGATTGGTGAAATTGCAGCGCCCGCCGCCGGAGATCAGGATCTTCTTTCCCGGCGCCTCGGCATGGTCGAGGACCAGGACGCGCGCCCCCACCTGCCCGGCGGTCGCCGCCGCCAGAAGCCCGGCGCCGCCGGCACCCAGAATGATCGCGTCGTATTCCATCGTCGCTCTTTGCGGTGAGATGCGGGAGCCTTGCCCGCCAACGGGTCCGGCCGTCAGGCGGGCGGCGGCCGGCCGATGCTCAGGTCGGCTCCACGAAGCCTTCGAGCACGCGCTTCTGGCCGGCCTTGTCGAAATCGACGGTCAGCTTGTTGCCCTCGACGCTGGCGACGGTGCCGTTGCCGAATTTCAGATGGAAGACCCGGTCGCCGGAGGCAAAGCGGCTGGCTTCGGTCGCCACCGACTTGGCCACCAGTTCGCCCTCGATATCGCGTGGACCGCCCTTGCGGGCCGCGGCATTGAGGCCGAAGCCGGTGCGCGGCGGCTGGTTGTGGCCCTTGCCGCCGTGCTGGCCGCTGCGGGCGCCGACGCCGCCCTCGTCATAGCTGATCTCGCGGGTGCGCCCGCCCGACCAGCCGTCGCCGCCCCGGCCGCGCCCGCCATTGCCGCCGGCAAAGCCGGCATTGGCCGCCTGGGCGCGGCGCCAGCCCGGCGTCGTATAGGCGCCTTCCTGAAAGGCCGCGGCGCCGTCCCAGCGGCTGGCGCCATAGCCGCCGAAGCCGCCGGCCCCGTAACCGCCATAGGAGGTGTTGGCTTCCATCACCTCGACATGCGCCTCGGGCAGTTCGTCGAGAAAGCGCGAGGGAATGGTCGACTGCCACATGCCGTGAATGCGGCGATTGGAGACGAACCAGATCTTCACCCGCTGCTTGCCGCGGGTGATACCGACATAGGCCAGCCGGCGCTCTTCCTCGAGGCCGGAGCGGCCGCCCTCGTCGAGGGCGCGCTGATGGGGAAACAGCCCCTCCTCCCAGCCGGGCAGAAAGACGGTTTCGAACTCCAGCCCCTTGGCCGCGTGCAGCGTCATGATCGAGACGGCGTCCATCTCGGCGTTCTGCTCGGTGTCCATGACCAGCGCCACATGCTCCAGGAAGGAGGGCAGCGTGTCATAGGCCTCCATGGAGCGGATGAGTTCCTTGAGGTTCTCCAGCCGGCCCGGCGCCTCGGCCGAGCGGTCGTTATGCCACATCTCGGTGTAGCCGGATTCCTCGAGGATCTGCTCGGCGAGGTCGGTGTGCTTGGCGGTGGACAATTGCTCGGCCCAGCGCACCAGATCGGTGACCACCCGGCGCAGCGCGTTGCGCGGTTTGGGCTTCAGCTCCTCGGTTTCCACCATCTCGACCGCCGCCGCGATCAGCGGCACGCCGCGGGCGCGGGCATAATCGTGCAGCAGCCGCATGGTGGCGTCGCCGAGCCCGCGCTTGGGCGTGTTGACGATCCGCTCGAAGGCCAGATCGTCGGCCGGCTGGCAGACGCAGCGGAAATAGGCGAGCGCGTCGCGCACCTCCATCCGCTCATAGAACCGCGGACCGCCGATCACCCGGTAGTTCAGCCCCATGGTGACGAAGCGGTCCTCGAACTCGCGCATCTGGAACGAGGCGCGCACCAGGATCGCCATGTCGTTGAGATTGTGGTCCTCGCGCCGCTGCAGGTCCTCGATCGCCTCGCCGATCGCTCGCGCCTCCTCCTCCGAATCCCAGCCGGCATTGACCTCGACCTTCTGGTGCTCGGGGTCGGAATAGTCGGTGAACAGCGTCTTGCCGAGCCGGTCCTCGTTATGGGCGATCAGATGCGAGGCCGCGCCGAGGATGTGGGCGGTGGAGCGATAATTGCGCTCCAGCCGGATCACCGTCGCGCCAGGAAAGTCCCGGTCGAAGCGCAGGATGTTGTCGACCTCGGCGCCGCGCCAGCCATAGATCGACTGGTCGTCGTCGCCGACGCAGCAGATGTTGACAGGCGGCCGCTCCGCCGCGCCCGCCTCGGCGGTGCCCGCCTGCGTCACGGCGCCGGCGCCCGCCGCCTGCCGAAGCGCGGGGCTGCGCCCGGTCTCGCCCCGCACCTGCGAACGCTGGGCCAGAAGCCGCAGCCAGAGATACTGGGCGACGTTGGTGTCCTGGTACTCGTCCACCAGGATGTAGCGGAAGCGGTCGTGATACTCGGCGAGGACGTCCGGGTTGTCCCGGAAGATGGCGATCGGATGCAGCAGGAGATCGCCGAAATCGCAGGCGTTGAGGGACTGCAGCCGCGCCTGGTAGGCGGCGTAGAGTTCCCGCCCCTTGCCGTTGGCGAAGGCCCGCGCGTCGCCCTCGGGAATGTCCTTCGGCGTCAGCGCCTTGTTCTTCCAGCCATCCAGCATGTTGGCGAAGGTGCGGGCCGGCCAGCGCTTGTCGTCGAGATTCTCGGCCTTGATGAGCTGCTTGATCAGCCGGATCTGGTCGTCCGTGTCCAGAATGGTGAAGTTCGACTTCAGCCCGGCCAGCTCGGCATGGCGGCGCAGGATCTTCACGCCGATCGAGTGGAAGGTGCCGAGCCACGGCATGCCCTCGACCTGTTCGCCGACCAGAAGGCCGATGCGCTGCTTCATCTCGCGCGCGGCCTTGTTGGTGAAGGTCACGGCGAGGATCTGGGACGGCCAGGCCCTGCCGGTGGCGAGGATATGGGCGATGCGCGTCGTCAGGACGCGCGTCTTGCCCGTGCCGGCGCCGGCCAGCACCAGCACCGGACCCTCGGTGGTCTCCACGGCGGCGCGCTGCTCTGCATTGAGGCCGGAGAGATAGTCCGGCGCCCCCGCATTGCGGGCCACCCCGCGGGCCGACAGTGCACGAGCGGCGATGCCGCCGGGACGGGCCGCCGGGACCCCGGTTGATTCGTCGAAATCAGTCATCCGCGCCAATGTAAGACTTCGCGCGCGGAACACTAGGGAAGCGGTCGCCGGAAGCCGGCATGGCGCGGCCGCGATGCGCGATTGCCGCCGCATTGCACCGCGGGCGCTACGGGTTAGTATGCCCTGCGAACGGTGATGGAGCAGGCGATCATGGACGACAGGACCCCGACGATCACCCAGGCGATGATCGATGCCTATGACGAATACACGCACCTGACGCTCGATCGCCGCGGCTTCATGCGCCGGCTGACGGCACTGGCCGGTTCGGCGACGGCCGCGGCCGCGATCGCCCCGCTGATGGCCGCATCCAGCGCCCGCGCCGCCATCGTCGCACCGGACGATCCGCGTCTGGCCGGCGTCTGGGCCACCTATCCCGGCGCCAGCGGCGAGATGAAGGCCTATGTGGCCCGGCCCGCCGATGCGACCGATGCCCTGCCCTGCGTGCTGGTGATCCACGAGAACCGCGGTCTCAACGCCCATATCCAGGACGTCGCCCGGCGGCTGGCGCTGGAAGGTTTCCTCGTCGTGGCGCCCGACTTCCTGTCGCCGGCCGGCGGCACGCCCCCGGACGAGGACAAGGCCCGCGAGATGATCGGCGCGCTGGACGCCGAGACCCGCATCGCCGACGCTGTGGCGTCCCGCAAATGGCTCGCCGGCCGCGAAGACGGCAATGGCCGCGTCGGGGCGGTCGGCTTCTGCTGGGGCGGCGGTCTCGTCAACGACCTCGCCGTCGCCGATCCGGACCTTGCCGCCGGTGTCGCCTATTACGGCCGCCAGCCGGATGCGGACAAGGTCGCCGACATCAAGGCGGCGATGCTCTTGCATTACGCCGGCCTCGACGAGCGCATCAATGCCGGCATCGACGCCTATCGCGACGCGCTGGAGGCCGCCGGCACCGAGCATCAGGTCCATGTCTATGCGGGCGTCAACCATGCCTTCAACAACGACACCTCGCAGGCCCGCTACGACGAGGTCGCCGCCGGGCTGGCCTGGGGCCGCACCGTCGACTTCCTGAAGACGCATCTGGGCAGCTAGGCCCACCGGGACAGCCCGGATGCGTGCCGCACACGCCGTCCTCTGCCTGGCCTTCGGCGAAACCATCGTCTGGGCCGGCTTCTACTATCTCTTCCCGGCGCTCCTCCTGCGCTGGGAAGCCGATGCCGGCTGGTCCAAGACCTGGCTCACGGCGGCCTTCGCGGCGGCCATCATCGTCTCGGCAATTGTCTCGCCGATGGCGGGGCGCCTGATCGACCGCGGCCACGGTCCGCTGGTGATGGGCGGCTCCGCTCTGGCGGGGGCGATCCTTCTGGCGCTGCTGCCCTTCGCCGACACGCTGCCCGGCTTCACGCTGCTCTGGCTCGGAATCGGCGCGGCGATGGGCGGCTGCCTCTACGAGCCCTGCTTCGCCTTGGTCACGCGGGCGCTTGGCGCCGATGCCCGCCCGGCGATCACCCGGGTCACGCTGGTGGCGGGTTTTGCCGGCACCCTGTCCTTTCCGCTCAATCACGTCATGGCCGAGACGGCCGGCTGGCAGGGCGCCGTCTGGCTGTTCGCCGCGCTCGTCGGATGCCTGGGCGTGCCGCTGATCGTCCTCGGCGCCCGGGCGCTCGAAGCCTCCGCCGGCCTTGCGAGCGAAGCCCACGGCCATGGCGGCCCCGGCGAGGCGACCGCCAGTCCGACCGTTGCCGCGCCGGCGTTGGCCACGACCGCGTCGTCCGCGCCGGCCCCCGCCCTTCTGCGCCGTCCGCTGTTCTGGTACCTCGCCGCCGGCTTCTCGCTGCTCGGCTTCAATCACGGCGTGGTGCTGAACCATCTCCTGCCGATCCTCGCCGACCGGGGCGTCAGCCTCGATCTCGCGGTCCTCGCAGCGGCGATGATCGGGCCGATGCAGGTCGCCGGGCGGCTGGCGCTGATGCTCGGCGGCGCCCGCCTGTCCAACGCATGGGTGACGACGCTGTCCTTCGCCTTCGTGATCACGGCAACGCTCTGCCTGATCGCGGCGGAGTTCGCGCCCCTTCTGGTGATCGCCTTCGTCGTCCTGCAGGGCAGCGGCTACGGCGTCCTCAGCATCATGCGGCCGGTGATGACGCGGGAGATCCTCGGCCAGGCCCGGTTCGGCGCGATCAGCGGCGCCATGGCCGTACCGTATCTGTGCGCCTACGCCCTGTCGCCCTTTGTCGGCTCGCTGCTCTGGGCGGCCGGCGGCTACGACGTCGCGCTGGCGGTGGTGGCGCTGCTCACCCTTGTCGGGCTGGCCTGCTACCGGGCGGCCCTGCGCCATGCGACCGCCCCAGCGATCCCGCCAAGACCGGCCCGCCAGCCATCGTGATCCGTCACCCCGGCAGCGCCCGGGCGCGCGGTCCGGCATCGGCCGCCGGCGAAGGCGGCAGGTAGACCAGCTCGGCCGACACGGCTTCGTCATCCTCCACCGTCCCGCGTCCGCAGGTCAGGAGCATGCGCGCGAGCTCGTCGGCGGGTTTCGGAGGCGAGAAGAAATAGCCCTGCATCTCGCGGCAGCCTTCGCGCAACAGGATATCGCGCTGGGCCGACGTCTCGACGCCCTCGGCAATCACCGACAGGTCCATGGCCCGGCTGAGGCCGATCACGGCGCGGATGATCGCCATGTTCTCGCGATCGTCGATGTGGCGGACGAAGGACTGGTCGATCTTGATCTTGTCGAAGGGGAACCGGCTGAGATAGCCGAGCGAGGAATAGCCGGTGCCGAAATCGTCCATGGAGATGCCGATGCCATGGTCGCGGAACCGCTTCAGCGTCGCCAGCACCGTGGCGCTGTCCTGCAGCAGCAGCGATTCCGTGACCTCGATCCGCAGCCGTTCGGGAGCGAGGCCGGCTCGCTCCAACGCCGCCTCCACGATATCGGCGAGGCCCGGATCGCGGAACTGCACCGGCGAAAGATTGACCGAGATGGCCAGGTCCGACGGCCATTCGGCGGCCTGCCGGCAGGCGGTTTCCAGCACCCAGACGCCGAGCGGCGCCATCAGCCCGCAATCCTCGGCGACCGGGATGAACTCGGCCGGCGACACCAGGCCGCGCTGCGGATGGTGCCAGCGCAACAAAGCCTCAAACCCGGTGACGACCTGGCGCTCGACATCCACGAAGGGCTGGTAGAACAGCGCGAATTCCTCGTTCTCGACGGCCAGCCGCAGGTCGAGTTCGAGCTGCCGCCGTGCCTCCAGCCCCGCATCCATGTCCGGCTCGAAGAAGCGGAAGGTGCCGCGCCCCTCGCTCTTGGCCCGATAGAGGGCCACGTCGGCATTCTTGATGATGGTGTCCGGGTCGATCGCCCGCCCGGCCTCGGCCATTTCCGCCGTGACGAAGATGCCGACGCTGACGCCGACGCAGATCGGCCGCTCGTCGATGGGAAACGGCTCGACGAAGGCATCGACGATGCGCTGCGCCAGGGCTGCGGCGCCGAGATGCGGATCGCCGGCGGACTGGATGATCGAGAATTCGTCGCCACCGACACGCGCCACGAGATCGCCCTGCCTGACGCAGGACAGCAGCCGGGCCGCGGCGGCGCGCAGCAGGGCGTCACCCGTCGGATGGCCGAGCGTGTCGTTGACCGCCTTGAAGCCGTCGAGGTCGAGGCAGAGCACGCTGGTGTTGGCGATGCCGGCAGCGGTCCGCGTCGCCGTCTCCAGCCGGTCGCGGAACTGCACCCGGTTGGGCAGTCCGGTGAGCGCGTCGTGCAGCGCCATGTGGGAGAGCTTCGCCTGGGCCCGATACTGGTCGGTCACGTCCTCGAACGTGTCGAGCCAGCCGCCGCCTTCGATCGCCTGCCGAGAGGTCGCGATCATCCGACCGTCGGGAAGTTCGTGGGTGAAGCTGCCGTCCGGACCGGGCGCCAGAAGATGCTGGATCTCCGGATCGAGCAGCACTTGCCGCGCCGACACGCCGATCTGCAGACCGCCGAACATCTCCGCGAACCGCCGGTTGAAGATCACCAGCCGCTCGTTGACGTCGAACAGGCAGAGGCCCTGCGTCATGTTGTTGAGCGCCGCCTCGAAGCGGCTGTTCTGGATGGCGATATGGCTGTCGTAGCTGTCGGCCTGCTCGGCCATCAGCTCGCGAATGCGGCCGATATGCTCGCCGATACTGCGCTGCATCGTCGCCAGGGCGCGCATCAGCTGGGCCGTCTCGTCGTGACCATGTGGCACGATCTCGTTGTCGAGCTTGCCGCGGGCGATCGATTCGGCCACCTGCACCGCCCGGTTCAGCGGCGGCACGATCATCCGCGCCAGCATCAGCGAGATCATGACGGCCAGCACAACGGCCGCCGCCATCGCGCCCTGGGTGCTGTGCATCGAGGCTTCGATCAGTTCGCCGACTTCCCGGCGAAAGCGGTAGCCGTCGCCGGCGAGGATCTCGACCGCCGTGTCGAATTCCCCGTCGAGGGCGGAAAACCGCGCCCGCAGCTGCGTGTTGTCCAGCGTGCTGAAATCCTGCTGCAGCAATTGCAGCCCGGTGCGGATTTCGCCGATCTTGCGACGGCCACCGGGCGACATCGCCCGTTCCGAGGCGACGTCGAGATCGGCCATGATGTCCGGCAGGAATGTCGACAGTGCGGTCTGCGCCGACAGGAACGCTTCGCCATCGCCCCGCACCTCGCCCGAACGCAGCTGCAGATCGTCCATCTCGATCTGCAGGAGCGAGTTCTGCGCCGAGCGCAGATAGCTCAGCGACAGAAGCGCCTCGTCGTAGATGCGGGTGGCGAGGTCACCGGCCCCACGCTGCGAGTGCTGCGCGAAGACGCCGAGACCGAGCGTGACGAGCGTCAGGCACAGGCAGCCGACAAGAAGTTTCAACCGGAGGGGCATGCGGTGTCGTAATCCCGGAGGGTTAGGAGGGGCGGAATCTGCCGGGTATCATTCGACCGAAACGGCGAGGCTCATGCGCGGATGAATGCCGCAGCGGACTTCGTAGTCGCCCCGTCGCGGAAAGGTGACGTCGATCACCTCGCCGGGCGCCTGTTCGTCGGAATCGAAGCTGAAGCCGTCGGTCTCGACATAGATCTGGTGCAGGAACTCGTCGCGATTGGTGAAGCGCAACGTGTCGCCCTCTTCGATCGCCACCGCCTTGCGGTCGAACATGCGGTCGATCTGGTCGATGATGATCATATGCCCTGCCGCCATGGCGACGACGATCGGCAGGGTGAAGCCGCACAGGGCGGCGCAAGTGACGAGACGGAGCATCCGGGACGTCCTTTCCGTGTCGGGGCTAGTGGCTGTCCGTCGCCGCCGCGCCGGCGGTCAGCCGTCGGCTATAGGACATGCGGTAGCTGCGGGTGCGCGTGATCAGCATCGGGTCGTCGGAGGGCGCAATGCCGCCGACGAGGCTAAGCGGCGTGAAGACGAGCTCTCGCTGCCGCGCGACCGAATCGGCAGCCAGCGTCGTCAGGGACAGGACGCCGAGCTCCACCTGTTCGCGGTCCTCGGGCCAGGGAAAGGCCGCGCGGGTGATCGGATCGCCCTCGCCGGCGAGCTGGACCAGCAGGCGGAATTGCACCGGCCCGTCCTCCAGCCGCTCGGCCATGTCCTGCGACAGATAGTCTGGGTCCTTTGCCGCCGCTTCGGCCGCGCTCAGATGCGCGACGCCCGCGACCGGCACCAGCCGATACTTGCCGAAGCGCGATTCGCCGGCCGCATTGGTGAAGGAGAAGGCGTTGACGCCGTAGAAGGCCTCGGTGGCGAAGCTGACCGGTGCCGGCTTCGGCGCGTCGATGAAGCGTTTGGCGGCCGGATGCGCGGCCAGGTGATCGGCAAAATCCTGCGGATCGGACGAGCCGAGCGCCTGGACGAAGCGGCGGAACTCCTCCGGCGTCTGGGCGGCGAAGCCGTCGAAGGAATGGGCGACGATGTCCGTCGAGCCGCCTTCCGGCAGCAGGAACTTGATCGCCATGCCCTTGGGGTTGGCGTCGCCGGTATTGTCGCCGACATGGGGCACGCCCGCGAAATTCGAGAAGCGGACCGTCACGTCCACATCGCCCCCGGTGAGATGTTCGGCGCGGGTCAGCGATGCGGCGTTCTTGGACGGGCGGAACGTCCCGTCGAGGAGAATGCCCTTGGAATGGGCCGTTCGGTAGCCCTTGTGCGGCCCGCCGAAAACCTTGTCGAGCCCGGCGACGATGTCCCGGGCGAGCTGGGTCTGGCTGCTGCCGGCCGGCTTGTCCTCGGCAAGCGCGGGTGCGGCGCCGAACCATGCCGTCGAAACTGCAAGAACGGCTGCCGCGCGCCGAATCAGGGCGCCGGCGCGCCTGTCGTCAGGTCTGGTCATTGCGGGAATCCTGCCAGTTGCTCACGCGGCAACCTGACACGTGCCTGCTTAACCCATTGCTACATTGCGGATAATTCCGGGCAGCCGATGGTTAGCCGGAACGGGACGTCACGGCACAGCTGTCGCAAGGGCAATGGAAGCGGCGACCGGAACGCGATCAGGCGGCACCGACCGGCGCGGTCTGGGGCAGCACGAAGGGCAGATCCGGTGGTGTCCGGCCAACCGGCAGGGCGATGCCGTAGACCGCACTGACAAGCGCGTCGTCTACGACCGTGCCGACCGGCCCGTTGGCCAGGACGCGCCCGTCCTTGAGGGCGACGATGCGGTCGCTCGCAAGCGCTGCGAGATTGAGATCGTGCAGCACCACGACGACACCGATGCCGCGTCCCGCCAGCCGCCGGGCCAGCGACAGGGTCTCGACCTGGTGGCGCAGATCGAGACTGGCGGTGGGTTCGTCCAGAAGCAGGTAATGGCCGTCCGCGCCGTCGCCGGCCGGCGATTCCATCGCCGCTTCGAGCTGGGCAATGGCCCGGGCCAGATGCACGCGCTGGGCCTCGCCGCCGGACAGGCTCGGCACCAGCCGCGCCGCGTGGCCGGCCATGTCCACCTGCGCCAGCGCCGCGGCGGCGATGGCTTCGCGCCGCCGGCCGAGCGCCCCGCCCGCCTCGGCGCCGAAGCCGACCACCTCGGCGGCGGTGAAGGGAAAGGCGAGCGCCACGCTCTGGGCGACCACCGCACGGCGCCGCGACAGCGCCGCGGCGCCGATGTCGTCCATCGCGCATCCGTCGAGGCGCGCCGCCCCGCGGTCGGGCCGCATCTGCCCGCTCAGCACCTTCAACAGCGTTGACTTGCCGGCCCCGTTGGCACCGATCACCGCGACGCATTCGCCGGGAGTGACGGCAAGGCTGACCCCGTCGAGGATGGTTCGGCCGCCAAGGGAGACCGAAATGTCGGCGAGTTCCAGCATCAGACGACCAGCCCGCCGCGCCGCCGCAGCAGCAGCCAGAGGAAGAACGGCGCCCCGACAAGCGCGGTGAGGATGCCGATCGGCAGTTCGGCGGGGGCGACGATGGTCCGCGCCGCGGTGTCGGCGGCAACGACGAGACTGCCGCCGAAGAGCGCCGCCGCGGGCAGCAGGGTGCGATGGTCCGGGCCGATCAGCGTGCGCAACAGATGCGGCGCGATCAGGCCGACGAAGCCGATGATCCCGGAGATGGCGACGGCCGCGCCGATCGCCCCGGCGATGACGAACACCGCGAGGCGCGTGACGCGTTGTACGTCGATGCCCAGATGAAACGCTTCCGTGTGGCCGAGGGTCATGGCGTTGAGGCTGCGCGCGAGGAACGGCGCGGCGACGAAGGCCGGCAGCATCAGCGGCAGCACCGCCGCGATCTTCGGCCATGTGGCGCCGCCGAGGCCGCCCATGGTCCAGAAGGTCAGTTCGCGCAATTGCTGGTCGTTGGAAATGAAGACGAGCACGCCGATGAGGGCGCTGGCGAGCGCGGCCAGCGCGATGCCGACGAGCAGCATGGCGGCCACCGAGGTGCGGCCGTTGACCGTCGAGAGCCGGTACAGGATGATTGTCGTGCAGAGGCTGCCCAGGAAGGCGGCGATCGGCAAAAGATGCCGCGCGACCAGCTCCGGCAGCCAGCCGGCGGCCATTTCTCCCAGCACGATGCTGGTCACGGCGGCGAGCGCGGCACCTGAGGAGATTCCGACAAGGGACGGATCGGCCAGCGGATTTCGAAACAGCCCCTGCATCATCGCGCCGGACAAAGCGAGCGCCGCCCCGACCAGCATGCCGGCGAGGACACGCGGCAGGCGAATGTCGAGGACGATGGTGGCCAGCGACAGGTCCAGCGTCTCCCGGCGGCCGGTCGCGGCCGCGACCAGCGCGTCGAGCGTGGCCGAAAGCGACAGGCCGGCAGCCCCGACCGTCAGCGCTACGAGGCAGGCCAGCACCGCAAGAATTCCCGCAGCGACGACACCGATCCGCGCCAGCGCGGCGCGGTCGCGGGAACGCAGGATGTTCCCGCCCCTCCCGGTCCGCGCGCCCACCAGTTCCCCGGAGACGCTCACCGCGGCTCGACCCAGGCGCGCGGCGGCAAGGTCGGCAGATCGAGCCCGGGATACAGATCGGCGGCCAGATCCCGGATCGCATGGGCCGTGCGCGGGCCGAAGCCGAGAAGATAGGTCCCGTCATAGGCGAAGAGCCGGTCGTCTTGCACCGCGGGCGTCGTTGCGAAGGCCGGGTCGGCGCGCACGTGATCGAGGCCGTCGGCATGCTCGCCCGACTGCATGGTGACGACCGCATCGGGCGCGGCGGCAACGACGGCTTCCGGGGTTGCCGGCTTGAAACCTGTGAAGGCAGCAAAGGCGTTGTCGGCGCCGGCCAGCGCCAGCATGGCGTCGGCCGAGGTCTCGCGGCCGGCCACCAGCGGCGCTCCGCCCCGCATGGCCAGGACGAAGGCAACGCTTCGCCGCTCGTCGATGCTTGCGGTCGCCGCGGTCACGGCCGCCAGGTCCGCCGCGACCGTCGCAGCCAGTTCCTCGCCCTTCTCCCCTGCCCCGACAGCGTCGGCCACGGCGCGGATCTTGGCGACGATCCCGTCGGCCGTCGGCGTGTCGGGAATGTTGACGAAGGGCACCGAAGCCGCTTCCAGGACGTCGAGCACGTCCGGCGGGCCAGCGCCCTCGATGGCGACGATCAGCGTCGGCGACAGCGCCAGGATGCCTTCCGCCGCCAGGGCGCGCATGTAGCCGACGTCCGGCTTGTCCGTCATCGCCGCGGGGTAGGTGCTGGTCGTGTCCACCGCGACGATCTTGTCGGCCATGCCGAGCGCGTCGAGGATTTCGGTCACCGCCCCGCCGATCGACACGATGCGGGCCGTATCGGCGATCGCGACCGTGCGGCCATGGGCGTCGACGACGCTGCGGCTCTCCGCCATCGCCTGAGCCGACAGGGCCGGCAGGAGCGACAGCGCCGCGGCGGCGATGGTGAGGCGGCGGAAAAGGCTTTGCATGCCGGATGTCCTACTTGGTCAGGATGAGCTTGTTGTTGGACGTCAGCCGCAGCCGGTAGATGTCGCCGGCATGCCGGATCAGGACTTCCCGCCCGGCCGAAAACAGCTCGGCGGCATTC
Organism: Aurantimonas coralicida DSM 14790; assembly: GCF_000421645.1. Classification (GTDB taxonomy): domain Bacteria; phylum Pseudomonadota; class Alphaproteobacteria; order Rhizobiales; family Rhizobiaceae; genus Aurantimonas; species Aurantimonas coralicida. Next base: position 59,813 of record NZ_ATXK01000001.1, read on the forward strand.
AGCATCGGCAGCGTTCCGCCGCCGGTTCCTCTCGCCTCATGGCCGGTCCCCGTCTGCGGCTTCGGCGCCGTTTCGCACATCATCTGCACCCTCATCGTCGTCATCCCGCGCTGGACACCCCAGCCCACCGGGCCTTGCCACCCCCTCGGCAACAATGTTGACTCTGATAGTCAGGTTAAATATCGAATGCAAGCAAGGCGCCACGGTCGACAGGCCGTCCGCCTCCGGATGCCAGCCAGCCGCTCCTGACCGTAGCCAGCCAGCCCGTCACGCCTCTCAAACGACAGCGGGAAATCATGGCCCATCCAGACGGGCGCCTTCGCGGCGCGACACCACCCCTCCATGGCGCAGGATGTGCAAACCACGCAGGAACCGGCGGGCGCTCCGGACATGGATGCGATGGCGATCCAGCTCGACGAGGTGTCGATCCTCGCCAATCGTGGTCCGCAGAGCCCGATCCAGAGTCTTGGCGGCGTCAGCGTCGTCGGCCGTGACGAGATCGCCCGCTACAATGCCGGCGACCTGGAGGACGTGCTGGCGACGATTCCGGGCGTGTCCACCACCAGCGACCGCGACGATCCCGGCGTGTCCATTTCCGTCCGCGGCCTGCGCGATTCCGGCCGCGTCAACGTGATGATCGACGGCGCCCGCCAGAATTTCGGCGTGCAGGGCCATCTCGACAACAATCTCGTCTATGTCGATCCGGCGCTTCTGGGCGGCATCGACGTGATCCGCGGCCCGGTGGCGAACGCCTACGGTTCCGGCGCGATCGGCGGCGTCGTGGCGATGCGCACGCTGGAGCTGGAAGACCTTTTGACGCCATCCGAGCGCTACGCGGCGCGTCTCGGCACGGTCTACGGCACCAACGGGCCGGACTGGGTGGGCAAGCTTGAAGCCGGCGTGCGCTTCACGGAGGACGCCGATGTCTACGGCGCCTTCGTCTACCGCGACGAGGACGACTACCGGGACGGTGACGGCAACGATGTCGACAACACCGGCTTCGACGTGCGTTCCGGCGTCCTGAAGGCGCGGCTGCGCCCCGCCGACGGCCACGAGATCACCCTGTCGGGCGTCATCTACGACAACGACTTCGTCTCATCGACCGGCTCCGGCGCCGATCGCGACACCGACGTGCGCAACGCCACCTACCGTGTCGGCTACACCTTCGTCAGCCCCGACACGCCGCTGGTCGACCTCAACTTCAACCTCTATCGCAACGAGACCGACTACACGCAGATCGACCAGAATCCCGCCGCGGCGCGCCGCGACGTCGAGGTGTCGACGACCGGCTTCGATCTCTACAACGCCTCGCGCTTCGATCTCGGCATCGTGCCCACCACCCTCACCTACGGCGTCGACTATTTCCGCGACGAGGTGGAGACCCGCGACGATGTCGGCTCGACCGAACTCTTCACGCCGTCCGGCACGCGCGAGGTCTATGGCGGCTTCATCCAGGCCCGGTTCGAATACGACACCTGGCTGGAAGTGATCGGCGGCGGCCGCTTCGATCATTTCGACCTGACCAGCACCGCGACGACCGAAGAGAACACCGGCGACCGCTTCTCCCCGAAGCTCAGCGTCGGCGTCACGCCGATCCAGGGCTTCCAGATCTACGGCACCTATGCCGAAGGCCTGCGCTCGCCGACGCTGAACGAGGCGGTCGTGTCGGGCCTCCATCCGGCGCCCGCCGCCTTCGAGCTCCTGCCCAATGCCGGCCTGTCGCCGGAAGTCGGGCACACGCTGGAGGCCGGCGTGAACCTCTCCTACGACAATGTCCTCGTCGGCGGCGACGGGCTGCGCGCCAAGCTGGCGGTCTTCCGCAACGACGTCGACGACTACATCGAATATGCCACGCTTGATCGGCCCGGCGTCGCCAATCCGTGCCTCGCCGGCCGCGGGCCGATCTGCTTTGCGCGCCTGCCCTACGATGCGCTGCAGTACCAGAACATCGAGGAAGCCCGGCTGGAAGGCGTCGAGCTGGAGGCCAGCTATGACTGGCGCTGGGGCTATGTGGGCCTGGCCGGCGCGATCATCGACGGCGAAAACCGCCGCAACGGCGATCCGCTCAACTCGGTCTATCCCGACAAGCTGACGACGACGCTGGGCTTCCGGGCGCTCGACGAACGCCTGACCTTCGGCGGCCGCTGGCATGCGGTGGCGGCCAAGGACGACGTCACCGATCCGACCCTCGCCTCGGACCGCTACGACGTCTTCGACCTCTTCGTCGCCTACGAGCCCAACGAGAACACCCGCTTCGACGCCAGCATCCGCAATCTCTTCGACCAGCAGTACCAGGCCTATTCCGGCTTCCCGGCAAGCGAGACCGACCCGGCGCCCGGCTTCGAGGCGATGTTCGGGGTGAGCATCAAGTTCGGCGTCGACAGCTGACACCCCAACACAAGGATCAGACCATGTTCATCGCAATGAACCGCTTCAAGGTGCTCCCCGGACAGGAGGAGGAGTTCGAGGCGGTCTGGCGCAATCGCGAATCCCAGCTCCAGACGGTGCCGGGTTTCGTCGAGTTCCACCTGCTGCGTGGGCCGGTGCGCGAGGACCACGTCCTCTACGCCTCGCACACCATCTGGGCCGACGAGGCCGCCTTCACCGGCTGGACCAAGTCGGAAGCGTTCCGGGCCGCCCATCGCAGTGCCGGCGAACGCCAGCCCATGTATCTCGGCCACCCCGAGTTCGAGGGCTTCACCGTCGTCCAGACCATTCCGGGTCTCGAAGCGGCAGAGCTTGCCGCCACCGGCTGATCGACACGACCGGCCGGCGGCGCGGGTTCACGCGCTGCCGACCGGCATGAACGGGCCCCGCGTCATAGCAGGACGACGTGGCGGACCGTGCGGCCAGCCGCGAGCGCATCGAAGCCTTCATTGATATCGTCGAGCGTTCCGCGGCTGGTCAACAGCCGGTCCACCGGCAGCCGTCCGCCGCGATAGAGCGCGATGTAGCGAGGAATGTCGCGGCTCGGGATGCAGCTTCCGACATAGCTGCCCTTCAGGGTCCGCTCCTCGGCGACGAGCTTGAGCGGCGACAGGGCCATGGTCGCCGTCGGCGGCGTCAGCCCGGCCGTCACCGTCGCCCCGCCGCGCCGGGTGATGGCGAAGGCCAGTTCCAGCGCCCGCGCCGAGCCGGCCATCTCGAAGGCATGATCGACACCGCCGCCGGTCGCCGCGCGCACCGCATCGGCGACGCCCTCCTCGCCGGCATTGAAGATGTCGGTTGCCCCCAGCGTCTTCGCCATGTCCAGCTTGTCGGCCTGCAGATCGACCGCGATGATCCGCGACGCCCCGGCCGCGACTGCGCCGAGAATGGCGCTGAGGCCGACGCCGCCGAGCCCGACCACGGCGACGGTCTCGCCGGCCTTGACCCGGCCGGTATTGACCACCGCGCCGACCCCCGTCAGCACGGCGCAGCCGAACAGCGCCGCGATCTCCAGCGGCAGTTCCGGATCGATCTTGATCAGCGAACGGCGGGACAGGACGGCACGCTCGGCAAAGGCCGAGACGCCGAGATGATGGTGGACGGGTTCGCCCTCGCAGGACAGGCGCCGCTCGCCCGACAGCAACGTGCCCTCGCCGTTGCGGGCATTGCCCGGCTCGCACAGCGCCGGCCGGCCTTCGGCGCAGGGGCTGCAATGGCCGCAGGACGGCACGAAGACCATCACCACGTGGTCGCCGGGGGCCAGATCGTCGACGCCCGCGCCGACCGTCTCGACGATGCCCGCGGCTTCATGGCCGAGCACCATCGGGGTCGGCCGCGGCCGCACACCGTCGATCACCGACAGGTCTGAATGGCAGAGCCCGGCGGCCTTGATGCGCACCAGCACCTCGCCGAAGCCCGGTGGAGCCAGCTCGACGGTCTCGATGGAGAGCGGCTGCGACGTGGCATAGGGGCCCTCGACGGGCGATCTGCGCAGCACCGCCGCGCGCGTGGTGGTGGTCATCATGTCTGTCCTCCCCTCGGGCCTGCCGCCGCGATGTTCCGCGATGGCCGGCATCAACGGCGCACGACCGGTCAAGGCCGCTTCCGGCCGGTGCAATCCGGCCGGCGATACTCCCCAGTGCGCCGCATGTCTCCCTGCGATCGGCCGGGAATGTCGCATCGCCTTTGGCGGCTTGGCAATCCGCGCCCCGCGGCTCCTGCTTGTGCGCGCGTCAGAGCGGCGCGAAGCAGACGATCAGCCCGCCAAGTCCGGCAGCAAGCCGCATCCACACCGGCCCCTTCCAGATGAAGGCCAGCGACAACGCCCAGAGCGCGATGGCGATCTTCACGAAGGCGATCCCGGCCTCGGCCGGACGGTCGGCCATGTGGATGATCGCCGGATTGGCGATCATCGCCAGCGGGATGACATAGAGCCCGATGCCGAGGCGCATGGCGGACCCTGCCACCTTCAGCCAGTTCTCGCCGACCATGCCGGCCGCGATGAACACGGCGCCGCAGACCGGCGGGGTGATGGTCGACAGGAGCGCGAACCAGAAGACGAAGAGATGGGCGAGCAGCGGCTCGATCCCGAGCCGTTCCAGCGCCGGCCCGGCGATGGTCACGCAGATCACGTAGGCCGCCGTCGTCGGCACCTCCATGCCGAGCAGGATGCAGGCGATGGCGGTCAAAAGCAGCGCCGGCCACAGGGAATCGTCGGCCACCGACAGGATCGTCGAGGTGACCTTCACCCCGAGCCCGGTCATGCCGAGAACGCCGATGACGATGGAGGCGCAGATGATGATCGCGCCGATGACCGCGATCTGCTGGCCGGCGCTGACCGCGGCCCCGCCTGCCCGCTCGACGAAACGGTGCAGCGAGACCTCGCCGCGAACATTGACGAAGAGCAGCAGCGCCGCGGCCAGGATCGCCAGGCAGGCGGCATATTGCGGCGTGAAGCCGCCGACGAACATGCGCTCCAGGAGAATGCCGAAGGGCACTGCGAAGAACATGGAGGTGATGACCACATCACGAACCGACGGACGGTCCGCCGCATCGACGGCGCCGAGGCCGTAGCGCCGGGCAAACAGGTCGATGCCGATCCAGGTGGTCAGGAAGTAGAGGATCGCCGGCGGCAGCGCCGCCGCCATGATGGTCGCATAGGGCGTGCCGGTGAGCTCGACCATGACGAAGGCCCCCGCCCCCATCAGCGGCGGCATGATCTGGCCGCCCGACGAAGCCACCGCCTCGACCGCGCCGGCCAGCGCCCGCGGATAGCCGAGCCGGGTCATCGCCGGGATGGTCACCGCGCCGGTAGAGGCGACATTGGCTGAGGCCGAGCCGGAGATCGAGCCGAACATCGCCGAGGACAGCACCGACACCTTGCCGGCGCCGCCGCGCAGGCGCCCGGCCGCCAGCGTCGCGACATTCATGAAACCCTGCCCGGCCTCGCCAGCATTCAGCACGGCGCCGAGAATGACGAAGATCGAGACGATGCCGACGGACACGCCCGTGAGCGAGCCCCAGATGCCGCCCTCGGTGATGGTCATGGTGCCGAGAAAGCTGGCGAAGGGAAAGCCCGGATGGCCGTATTCGCCGGGCACGTACTGGCCGAACAGGCCGTAGGCGAGACACAGGAGGGCCACCAGCGGCAGCGGCCAGCCGATCGCGCGGCGCGCCATCTCCAGCGTGATGGCGAGCAGCGTGATCGCGACCGCCATCTGGAAGCCATTGTCGATGTAGCCGTACTGGTCGGACAGCGCCTCGGCGTTGAGGGCGATGTAGAGGCAGCCGATCTCGCCGAGGATCAGCAGCACCCAGCCGGTGAGAAGCTGTGTGCGGGTCTTGGCCAGGAAGACGAAGAGCCAGGGCAGCGCCAGCGCCATGTGGAGCGGTCGGGCGACCAGCGCCGGCACGAGACCGCTGAAGATCAGTCCCAGATGGAAGGCGATGGAGAGCAGCCCGAGCAGCGGCCAGACGAACCACATTGGAGGGCGCACGGCCGCATCGTCGGCTACCATCGTACTCATCGCATCATCCTTGCGCGGGCCGCCGCGCGGCGCGTCGCACTTGCAGGCCGGCCCCGGCAGCGTTGCGCGCTACCGGGGCCGGAAGGGTCTTTGTCGGTTCAGGGCCCGGTCGTCTCAGCGCAGATCGTCGGGCAGATCGATCCCGGCTTCCTCGTAGTAGCGCGCCGCACCCGGATGCAGCTTGACGCCGCTGCCTTCCAGGAGTTCCGGCGTGACCGCGTTCCACCAGCGGGCGCTCTCGCCCATCGCCGCCTTCTCGTCCCAGAAGGTCTTGGTCAGGAGATAGGCGGTCTCATCGCTCGTGGCGGTGGTGGTGAAGGCGACGACCGGCAGCGAGGTGGTGACGGTGTCCTCGTCGATGCCGGCATAGGTGCCGGCCGGGATCACCTGCCGCGTGCGGCCGGTCTCGGCCACCTGCTCGTCGGTCAGCGTGATCAGGCTCACCGGCGTGCTGGCCGAGGCCTCGATGACGTTCGGTGCGGGGAACGAACCGGCGGTCACGAAGCCGTCGATCTGGCCGTTCTTCAGCGCGTCGGAGGCGTTGCCGAGCTCGGCGTCGGCGACCGTCACCTTGTCGGCAAGGCCGAAGAGCTCGAGATATTTCTCGCCCTCGGTGGCGCCGAAGGAGCCCTTGCCGAGAAGGATGGTCTTGCCGGCCATGTCCTCCAGCGCGCGCGCATCGGCATCGCCGCGCATGACGAAATGCATGGTCAGCGACGGGATCGGGAACAGCGAGCGGATCTCGGCGAAGCGCGGGTTCTGGCGCTCGGCGAAGGGGCCGGTGCCGGCCGCGGCGGCCGAGACGAGACCGGGAGGCGCGGTGAAGACGTAATTGCCGGCGCGGGCCGCCGCTTCCATCACGTTCTGGACCGAGCCCTGGCTTTCCTCGACCGTGACGATGACCTCGCCATTGGTGCCGCCCTTCACCGCATTCGCGAGCTCGACACCCATCTGGTAGTAGGACGTGCCGCTCTTGGCGGATTTGTAGGAGATCCGCTCCTCGGCGGCACCCGGTGCCGCATGGAGCCCCGCGACCAGTACGGCCGCAGCGGCTGCGAACGTCTTCAGACCATTTCCGTGCATCGTCATTCCTCCCATCGTCGTTCCGCCGGTGCCGGCGTGTGTCCCGGTCGACGCTGTCGGCAGCGCCGGCCTCTCTGTCAAGTGCGGCCGCCCCTTGAGGCAAGGCACGGCGGCCGCAGAAAAGGTCACATCGGGATCGGATGCTTGCGATGCAGCGCGTCGATCTCGGCCAGAACGTCCTCACCGAGCGTCACGTCCGTTGCCGCGATGTTGTTGCGCAGCTGGTCCATGTCGGTCGCGCCGATGATCGCCGCCGTCATGAACGGCCGGGTCAGGCAGAAGGCGATCGCCATCTGGCAGACATCGAGGCCGTGCTTCTTCGCGATGGCGCCGTAGGCGTCGGCGATGACCGCGTTCTGCGGCGTGTAGCGGCCGCCGAGCGCATTGTCGTTGACCGCGAGCCGCGCGCCCTCCGGGCTGGCGCCGCCGCTGTACTTGCCGGTCAGGAGACCGGCGGCGAGCGGCGAATAGGCCAGCAGGCCGACATCCTCGTTGACCGACAGCTCGGCGAGATCGAGGTCGAACAGCCGGTGCATCAGGCTGTATTCGTTCTGGATCGAGGCGACCCGCGGCAGGCCCCGCGCCTCGGCGAGCTGCAGGAATTTCTGCGTGCCCCAGCAGGTCTCGTTGGACAGGCCCACATGGCCGATCTTGCCGGCCTTCACCAGTTCGTCCAGCGCTTCCAGCACCTCGACCATGTTGGCCTCGACAGCGGCGGGGTCCTGGCCGCTCGGATCGTAGGTCCAGGACTGGCGGAAATGGTAGGAGCCGCGGTTCGGCCAGTGCAGCTGGTAAAGATCGATGCGGTCGGTCTGCAGGCGCTTCAGGCTGGCCTCCGCCGCCGCCCGGACGCTGGCGCCGGTGATCGGCTCGCCGCCGCGCACCTTGGCATTGCCCTGGCCGGTGATCTTGCTGGCAAGGACGACATCGTCACGCTTGCCGGACGCGGCGAACCACGTCCCGATGATCTCCTCGGTGCGGCCGACCGTCTCGGCGGTCATCGGCGTCGTCGGATACATTTCGGCGGCGTCGAAGAAATTGACGCCCGCCTCCACCGCGTAGTCCATCTGCTGATGGCCCTCGGCTTCGCTGTTCTGGCTTCCCCAGGTCATGGTGCCGAGACAGATCTCGCTGACGCTCAGGCCGGTCCGGCCGAGTGGACGGTACTTCATGCGTGTCCTCGCTGATGGGGAATCGTTCGGGCCGGACCCTAGCCAATTCTCCCCCCGGCACAAGCAAACGGCAGGGTTGCAGGGGTGACGGCGAGTTCAGTCGAAGGCTTCGGCGAGGTCGAGCAGCCGGAAACGCACTTCCTCACGCCCCCGGTACCTGTCCAGCGACAGGGTCCCGACGGCGTGGACCGGGCGGTCGCGGGAATTGAGGAGCCTCTGGCCAACTTCGGTTTCTGCCGTCTTGAAGGCGATCGCCGAGACGCGGGCGCCGTCGGCGCCGCGCAGGGTCGCCCGCACATGGCCATTGCCGACGATCGAGGAGGAATCAATCCGGTGCCGGGCGAGCGCGAAGATCGGTGACGCATGACCCGAGCCGAAGGGTCCGGCCCGCATGATCGTCGCATAGAGCTCGGGCGTCAGCCCGGCCGCGCTGACCGTGCCGTCGATCTTGAGCGAATCGCCCTCGCGCAACGCGGTCACGGCCGCAGCGGCGCGTTCTTCCAGGAAGCCGCGGAAATCGCCGAGCCGCTCCTTCTGGATGGTCACGCCGGCCGCCATCGCATGGCCGCCGCCCTTGACCAGCAGCCCTTCGGTCACCGCCTCGCGCACCAGCCGGCCGAGATCGAACCCGCCGATGGAGCGGCCGGAACCGGTGCCGCGGCCCGAGCCGTCGAAGGCGATGGCGAAGGCCGGGCGGCGATAGCGCTCCTTGAGGCGCGCCGAGATCAGCCCGACGATGCCCGGATGCCAGTCGTTCGAGCCGACGACCAGCACGGCCGGGCCCTCCCCCGAGCCGATCTCGGCGGCAACCTCGGCATCGGCCTCGGCCAGCATGGTCTGCTCCATCGCCTGGCGCTCCTCGTTGAGGGCGCTGAGGCGCGCGGCGATCTCGTCGCAGGCCGCGTCGTCGTCGAGGCAGAGCAGCCGGCTGCCGAGGGCGGCGTCGCCGATCCGGCCGCCGGCGTTGATCCGCGGTCCCAGCATGAAGCCGAAATGATGGGTCTCCATCGGTCCGGACAGGCGCGAGACCCGGCCGAGCGCCGCCAGTCCGCCATTGCGCTGGGCATGGGCGACCTTCAGTCCCTGCACCACGAAGGCGCGGTTGAGCCCGACCAGCGGGACCACGTCGCAGACCGTCGCCAGCGCCACGAGGTCGAGCAGGCCGAAGACGTCCGGCAGCTTCGACTGGGCCATGCCCCGCCGGCGCAACTCGCGCGACACCGCCACCAGCGTCATGAACACGACGCCGGCCGCGCACAGATGCCCCAGCCCCGAAAGGTCGTCCTGGCGGTTCGGATTGACCAGCACATTGGCGTCGGGAAGCTCGGGCCCGGTCTGGTGGTGGTCGAGAACGACCACGTCGACGCCCTCGGCGCGCGCCGCCTCGATCGCCTCGAAGCTGCCGGTGCCGCAGTCGACGGTGACGATCAGCGTCGCGCCGTCGGCCGCGAGTTCGCGCATCGCGGCAGGATTCGGGCCGTAACCCTCGGTGATCCGGTCGGGAATGCGGATCGCCGCGTCGATGCCGAAATGCTTCAGGTAACGCCAGAGCAGCGCCGAGGACGCCGCGCCGTCGACGTCATAGTCGCCGAAGATCGCCACGGTCTCGCGCCGGCCGATGGCGTCCGCGAGGCGGTCGGCGGCCGCGTCCATGTCGGTGAGGCGCGAGGGATCGGGCATCAGGTCGCGAATGCGCGGATCGAGGAAGCCCGTCGCATCCGCCTCGGCGATGCCGCGCGCCGCCAGCACCCGGCTGACGATGTCCGGCAGGCCCAGCGACTGCGCCATCTTCAGGGCGGCGCCTTCGGCCCGCTCGTCGAGCGCGTTCAGCCAGCGGCGACCGCCGATCGAGCGATCGACGTCGAGAAATGTGCGCAGGGGTGCGGCCATGGATGCTGTTGTGGCGATGGCGACGGGGCGGCGCAAGGCCGTCCCCGCGACTGCTCACAGATGAAACTTGGACTTGTCGTGGTGATAGGCGCGCATCTCGCGCACGGTGCGCGAGCGCGACCGCATCAGCAGCGTGTGGGTGACGATGCGGTCGTTGTAGAAGCGCACGCCGTCGAGGAGATTGCCGTCGGTCACGCCGGTCGCGGCGAAGATCACGTCGCCGGAGGCCATCTCGTTTGTCGAGTAGATCCGATAGGGATCGGAGATGCCCATCTTTTCGGCGCGGGCGCGCTTGTCGTTGGTGTTGAGCTGCAGGCGGCCCTGGATCTGCCCGCCGGTGCAGCGCAGCGCCGCGGCGGCCAGGACGCCCTCGGGCGCACCGCCAATGCCCATATAGATGTCGATGCCGGTCTGCTCGGGATCGGTGGTGTGGATGACGCCGGCAATGTCGCCATCGCCGATCAGGCGGATGGCGGCGCCGGCCTCGCGCACCGCCTCGATCAGCGGCGCATGGCGCGGCCGGTCGAGGATGCAGGCGGTGATCTCGGAGACCGCGACGCCCTTCGCTTTGGCCAGCGCCTGCAGATTGACCTCGGGCGGCTGGGCCAGATCGACGACGCCCTCCGGATAGCCCGGTCCGACGGCGATCTTCTCCATGTAGACGTCCGGCGCGTTGAGCAGGCTGCCGCGTCCGGTCATGGCGATGACGGCCAGCGAGTTGGGCAGGTTCTTGGCGCAGACCGTACGGCCCTCGAGGGGATCCAGCGCCACGTCGACCGCAGGCCCGTCGCCGGTGCCGACCTGTTCGCCGATGAACAGCATCGGCGCCTCGTCGCGTTCACCCTCGCCGATGACGATGACGCCCTCAATGGCCAGCGTGTTGAGCTCCGAACGCATGGCATCGACGGCGGCCTGGTCGGCGGCCTTCTCGTCGCCGCGGCCGCGCAGATGCGCCGCCGCGACGGCGGCCCGCTCGGTGACCCGCGCGATTTCGAGCGTCAGAATCCGGTCCAGCGTGCCGGTCTCGTCAGGTGCCCTGGTCATCGCGCGTCTCTCCCTCGTCGCGTCCCCGCCGCCCGAATCCTGTCAGTGCCGGGCGTGCAGGCCTGATATGCGCCGGATGTGCGAAAGCACAATGTCACCGGTCACAATGCCGGAGAAGCCGCCTCCCGGGCCCTCCGGCGAATGAAGCGGTCAGTCGAGCGCCTCGATGCGGATCATCTTCGGCTCGCCGGACAGATGCCCGTCCTTGGACACCATCTCCAGCGCCTTGCGGACGGCCGCCTCGGTGGTCTCGTGGGTGACGAGCACGACCGGGGCGATCGACGCGTCGGCGGTCTCGTCGCGCCGCCGCTGGACGATCGATTCCAGCGAGATCTTGCTCTCGGCCATGCGCCGCGCGATCGAGGCGAAGGCGCCGACCCGGTCGAGCACCGACAGGCGAATGTAGTAGCCGCCCTCATGGGCGCGCATGCGGGCCCGCTTGTAGGGCGCCAGATTGGCCGCCGGCATGCCGAGCGTCGGCCGCAGGGTGCCGCCGGCGACGTCCATGATGTCCGACAGCACCGCCGAGGCGGTCGCCTCACCGCCGGCACCCGGGCCGGCCAGCAGGATCGAGCCGAGGAGGTCGCTGTCCACCGCCACCGCATTGGTCACGCCGTCGACCCGCGCCAGGGCGGAATCGGCCGGGATCATCGCCGGATGGACGCGCTGCTCGATGCCGGTATCGGTGCGCATGGCGACGGCAAGCAGCTTGATGCGGTAGCCGAGCTCGGCCGCGGCGGCGATGTCGTCGTTGGTCACCGTCTCGATGCCCTCGATGAACACCGATTCCAGGTCGAGCTCGCAGCCGAAGGCGAGCGAGGTGAGGATCGTCAGCTTGTGGGCCGCGTCGAAGCCGCCGATGTCGAAGGTCGGATCGGCTTCCGCATAGCCAAGCCGCTGGGCGTCGGCGAGGCAGGCCTCGAAGGCGATCCCCTCCTTCTCCATGCGGGTCAGCATGTAGTTGCAGGTGCCGTTGAGGATGCCGTAGACGCGGCTGACATCGTTGCCGACCAGCGCCTCGCGCATGGTCTTGACGATCGGGATGCCGCCCGCGACCGCCGCCTCGAACAGGATCTCGGTCTTCTTGCGGGCCGCCAGCCGCGCCAGGGTCACGCCGTGATGGGCGAGCAGCGCCTTGTTGGCGGTCACCACCGGCAGGCCGCGGTTCAGCGCCGCCTTCACCGAATCCAGCGCCGGGCCTTCCGATCCGCCGATCAGCTCGACGAAGACGTCGATGTCGGCCTCCGCCGCCAGCTTCACCGGATCGTCGAACCAGGCGAGGCCGGAACTGTCGAAGCCGCGGTCGCGGCTGCGGTCGCGGGCACAGACCGCGGTGGTGCGGATCGCACGGCCGGCCTTGTTGGCCAGCGCCTCGGCCCTGGTCTCGATCAGCCGGGCAAGGCTCGCGCCGACCGTTCCAAGCCCGGCAATGCCGAGCCGCAATGGGCTGTTCATGACGTCCCTGTCGATGTTTGCGTCGAAATAGCCGGCGAGGTCAGGAGCCGGCGCCGATGGGTTCGACCTTCTGCCCGGCTTCGGCGCCGGTGGCAAGAAAGCGCTTGATGTTGCGGGCCGCCTGGCGAATGCGATGCTCGTTCTCGACCAGCGCGATGCGCACATGGCTGTCGCCATGCTCGCCGAAGCCGATGCCCGGTGCGACGGCCACATCCGCCTTCTCGATCAGGAGCTTGGAGAATTCCAAGGAGCCCATGTGGCGGTAGGCTTCGGGCAGCGGGGCCCAGGCGAACATGGTCGAGGACGGCGACGGCACGTTCCAGCCGGCGCGGCCGAACGAATCGACCAGCACGTCGCGGCGGCGGCGATAGATGGTCCGCACCTCCTCGATCGCCTCGTCGCCGGCGTTCAGCGCCGCGGTCGCCGCGACCTGGATCGGCGTGAAGGCGCCGTAGTCGAGATAGGACTTCACCCGCGCCAGCGCCGCCAGCAGCCGCTCGTTGCCGACGGCAAAGCCCATCCGCCAGCCCGGCATGGAGAAGGTCTTCGACATGGAGGTGAACTCCACCGCCACGTCCATCGCACCCTCCACCTCGAGGATCGAGGGCGGCGGCGAGCCGTCGAAGAAGATTTCGGCATAGGCCAGATCCGACAGGACGACGATCTCGTGCTTGCGCGCGAAGGCGACGATCTCGCGATAGAAGTCGAGATCGGCCTCGAAGGCGGTCGGATTGGCCGGGTAGTTGAGGATGATGGCGATCGGCTTGGGGATCGAGTAGCGCACCGCCCGGTCGATGGCGACGAGGAAGTCGTCGTCCGGCTTGGCCGGGATCGCGCGGATCGTGCCGCCCGACATGATGAAGCCGAAGGCATGGATCGGATAGGTCGGGTTCGGGCACAGCACCACGTCGCCGGGCGCGGTGATGGCCTGCGCCATGTTGGCGAAGCCTTCCTTCGAGCCGAGCGTCGCCACCACCTGGGTGTTGGGGTTCAGCGTCACGCCGAAGCGGCGGGCGTAATAGGCCGCCTGCGCCTTGCGCAGCCCGGCGATGCCCTTGGAGGCCGAATAGCGGTGGGTGCGCGGATCGCGGATCGCCTCGCACATCTTGTCGACGATGAATTTCGGCGTCGGCAGGTCGGGATTGCCCATGCCCAGATCGACGATGTCGGCGCCGCCGGCGCGGGCCGTCGCCTTCAGGCGGTTGACCTCCTCGAAGACGTAAGGCGGAAGCCGGCGGATCTTGTGAAATTCTTCCATGATATTCGGTCCTCGGCGCAATGCCGGTCGGGGATTGGGCCGGTCGTCGGGTGGGCCGGTCGCGGAAATTTAGTCGGCGGAAGGCCTGTTACTGCCCGGCCTCGATCTGGCGCAAGACTTCCTCGGGCGTCGGCCCGGTGCGCGCCGGCCGCTTGCCGGCGGCGTCGCGCGGCGTCGGCTCGGTGGCCAGCACCGCTTCCATCTCCGCGGCCTGCTGCTGGCGCACCGACTGGGCGCGCTGGATCTTGCCGTCGAAGCCGCTCGGCTGCGCCGCCGCGTTGGCATGCTGGCCGGCCGTGGCGGCGAGCCGGGCCTGCTCGGCCTGCACCTCGGCATCGGTCAGCTGCTCGGCGGCGCGACCCGGATAGGCACCGAGCAGCGGATAGCCGTCCGCGTCGGTCCGCTGCGAACTCGGCACGTCCGGCGAGGCCGCGAGCCGCAGGGCGCCGACGGACGTGTTCTCCGACTGACAGGCGGCGGCCGGCAGCAGCGCCAGCACGATCGCGAACGGACGGATAACGGAAAGCGGAAGCATAGCCATCAGGCCTTCTTGAAACAGCGTCACACCTCATATCCTAGAGGTCGGGCTTTGACAAAAGCTTGGGTGCCCGATTGTGGCGGGAGCCGATCCTCGACACAATGGCCGGGCACCTCGGGCCAGACTGGGAACCAGCACGCCCGTACCGCATGGGAGGATGCCGCATGACGACGACCAAGCAGCCGAACGACGCCGGACCGCAAAACGGCGCCGGTCCCGACCCGGACTTCGTCGTCAAGGATCCGGAAGCCTTCGCGCGCAACATGGCGCATGTTCTGGAAGAGGTCGGCAAGGCGGCCTCGGCCTGGGTGGGCCCGCGCGAGCGCGGCGAGATCGTCGAGGACAATCCGGTGTCGCTGGGCGAGATCGTCCAGACCCTGTCGAAGGTGTCCGAATACTGGCTGACCGATCCGACCCGGGCGGTGGAAGCCCAGACCGCGCTCTTCTCCAACTACATGAATGTCTGGAACAACTCGATCCGGCGCATGGCCGGCGAGGCGCCGGTCAATCCGGTCGAGACGCCCAAGGGCGACAAGCGCTTTGCCGACAAGCAGTGGAGCGAGCACCTGTTCTTCGACTTCGTGAAGCAGGTTTACATCCTGACGACGCGCTGGGCCGACGACCTTTTGGAGCGCACCGAGGGCCTCGATCCGCACACGCGCCACAAGGCGGAATTCTATCTCAGGCAGGTGAGCAACGCCCTGTCGCCGTCGAATTTCGTCCTGACCAATCCCGAGCTCTACCGCGAGACCGTCGCCTCCAACGGCGAGAACCTGGTGCGCGGCATGAAGATGTTCGCCGAGGACATGCAGGCCGGCGGCGGCACCCTGCGCCTGCGCCAGTCCGACGCCTCGACCTTCAAGGTCGGCCGCGACATGGCCCTGACCCCCGGCAAGGTGGTCGCCCAGAACGACGTGTGCCAGATCATCCAGTACGCGCCGCAGACCGAGACCGTGTTCAAGCGGCCGCTGCTGATCGTGCCGCCCTGGATCAACAAGTTCTACATTCTCGACCTGAAGCCGGAGAAATCCTTCATCAACTGGCTCGTCGGCCAGGGCCACACGGTGTTCGTCATTTCCTGGGTCAATCCCGACGACCGGCAGGCGATGAAGGACTGGCAGGCCTATATCGAGGAAGGCATCGTCTTCGGCCTCGACACCGTAGAGGCGGCCACCAATCAGAAAGAGGTCAACACGATCGGCTATTGCGTCGGCGGCACGCTGCTCGGCGCCTCCCTCGCCTATCTGAAGGCGACCGGCGACACGCGGATCGCCTCGACCACCTTCCTGACCACCCAGATCGACTTCACCCATGCCGGCGATCTGAAGGTCTTCGTTGACGAGCCGCAGCTCCAGACGCTGGAGCGGGCGATGGAGAAGAAGGGCTATCTGGAAGGCTCGCAGATGGCGACGGCCTTCAACCTCCTGCGCTCGGGCGATCTGATCTGGCCCTATTTCGTCAACAACTACCTGCGCGGCAAGGAGCCGCTGCCCTTCGACCTGCTCTACTGGAACGCCGATTCCACCCGCATGCCGAAGGCGAACCATCTGTTCTACCTGCGCAATTGCTACCTGGAGAACCGGCTGTCGCGCGGCGAGATGGAGATCGGCGGCCACCGGCTGGACCTGTCGCAGGTTGATATCCCGATCTACAATCTGGCGACCAAGGAAGACCACATCGCCCCGGCCCGCAGCGTCTTCACCGGCTGCCGGGCCTTCGGCTCGAAGGTCACCTATGTCCTGTCCGGCTCCGGCCACATCGCCGGCGTCGTCAATCCGCCCGAGAAGAACAAGTACCAGTACTGGACGGGCCCGGCCCCTAAGGAGGTCGACACATACGAGGACTGGCTGCTGGCGGCGAAGGAGACGCCCGGATCCTGGTGGCCGCACTGGCAGGAATGGATCGCGCCGCTGTCCGGCACCAAGGTCAAGGCGCGCAAGCCCGGCGGCCGCAAGCTGAAGCCGATCGAGGATGCGCCCGGCAGCTACGTGCAGATCAAGGCCTGAGGCTATGATCGAATACAGTTAGCGTTGGATCAAAAGTGGGTATGCCCTGAATATATTCTTGCCCCGGCGCCCCTCGGTCGGGCGTGGGGGCCTTGTATAACGTGCCCTCAGCTCGTCGACAGCTTGCGTTCGGTCTTCAAGGATACGAGCTGAACCTATTGAGCGATCGTCTGATCGCCACCGTTTTGTTCGCGCCGAACGCTTAATAACAGCGGCGACCTTAACGGGTTTTCCTTGATTTGATGCGCTTTCTTGCTTCAATCGTTGTGACATTTTCCTTTCGCGATGTAACGATGGCTTCGCGCGTTCAGTCGTGTGTTCAATGCGGTCGCCTCTCCCAATTTGGTCTAGGGACAATGTATCCATTGAGTGCGGCAAGCGGTTAGGTAGGATCATTACTGCCCCTCTAAGTACCCACCCTTCACGCCGCATTGCTGCGTAATCCTCGTAGTCAAGGATGTTTATATTAACCGACCGAACCATCACGCCCCCTCCCACCTGCATTCATTTCGATCTCACACCATTTCAGCCAATGGCGCAAAACCAAGTGGCAACAGGGAGAGGTGTTCTCTCGAATTGACGCCGGCCGACCGCCGCCGCTATCGGCAGCCATGGTCAGCTTCCCCTCTCCGCTCATCCCGGCGCGCCTCGTCCTGCGCTACAAGCGCTTCCTCGCCGATGTGGTGATCGACGGCGAGAGCGAGCCCGTCACCGTTCATTGCCCGAATCCCGGCGCGATGATGGGGCTGAAGGCGGAGGGCTCGCGGGTCTGGCTGTCGCGCTCGACCAATCTGAAGCGCAAGCTGCCGCTGACCCTGGAGATCGTCGAGGCCGACGGCACGCTGGTCGGCATCAACACCGCCCTGCCGAACCGTCTTGCCGAAGAGGCCATCGCCGCCGGGCTGGTGCCGCCGCTTGCCGGACTCGGCACGGCCCGCCGCGAGGTGAACTACGGTCGCCGGTCGCGCGTCGACCTGCTCTACCAGGCGCCGGACGGCCAGCCGATCTATGTCGAGGTCAAGAACGTCCACCTGATGCGCCGGCCTGGGCTGGCCGAATTTCCCGACTGCGTGACCACCCGCGGGGCCCGACATCTCGACGAACTCGGCGATCGCGTGGCGGCCGGCGACCGGGCGATGATGCTCTACATCGTCCAGCGCGGCGACTGCGACCGGGTGGCCTTCGCCGCCGATCTCGACCCGGCCTATGCCGCGGCATTCGCCCTCGCCCGCGAACGAGGGGTTGAAGCCCATGCCGTTCGGTGCGACATCAATCTGTCAGATATCCGACCCACGACCATCCTTCCGATCGTCGACAGCGCGCGCCAGCCATGACCACCTATCTCGAAGCCGAAGCGAATCCGACCCGCAACACGGGGGCGATCCGTCTCTATGACGAAGCGGCCTTCGCCGGCATGCGCAAGGCCTGCCAGCTCACGGCCCGCTGCCTCGACGGGCTGGCCGGCATCGTCGAGCCGGGCGTGACGACGGATGCGATCGATCGCTACGTGATGGAGTTCGGCCTCGCCAACGACGCGGTGCCCGCGACGCTGAACTATCGCGGCTACACCAAGAGCGTCTGCACCTCGATCAACCACGTGGTCTGCCACGGCATTCCCAACGACAAGGCCCTGAAGGAAGGCGACATCGTCAATATCGACGTCACCTTCATCGTCGATGGCTGGCATGGCGATTCCTCGCGCATGTATCCGGTCGGCCGGGTCAAGCGCGCCGCCGAACGGCTGTGCGACGTGACCTACCGCTCGCTGATGATCGGCATCGAGGCGGTGCGGCCGGGCGGCCATATCGGCGACATCGGCGAGGCGATCCAGACCTATGCCGAATCCGAGCGCTGCTCGGTGGTGCGCGACTTCTGCGGCCATGGCGTCGGCAAACTGTTCCACGACGCGCCGAACATCCTGCATTACGGCCGCCGCGGCGAAGGCGCCGAGATACGCCCCGGCATGATCTTCACCATCGAGCCGATGATCAATATCGGCCGCCCGCATGTGAAGATCCTCTCCGACGGCTGGACCGCCGTGACCCGCGACCGGTCGCTGTCCGCCCAGTACGAGCACACGGTCGGCGTCACGGAAACCGGCTGCGAGGTGTTCACCCTGTCGCCGGGCGGCTTCGACACGCCGGGCCTGACGGTCGAGCCGCTGACCGCCGCCGCGGCCAGCTAGTTCCGGCACGATGACCTCCGCGGCCTCCGACGACGAACCGGTAATGACCGGTCTTCAGGAGGCCGGCACGCCATCGGGCGGACGCTCACGCAAATCTCAAGACGCGGCGAAGACCGACCATCATCTCGGCCATCGCGACCGGCTGCGCGCCCGCTTCACTGATGCCGGCGCCGATGCCCTGGCCGATTACGAACTGCTCGAACTCGTCCTTTTCCGCACCATTCCGCGCCGCGACGTCAAGCCGATCGCCAAGGCGCTGATCGCCCGCTTCGGCTCGCTGGGCGAAGTGCTGAACGCGCCGCCGCGGCGGCTGACCGAGGTGCCGGGCGTCAAGGACAGCGTCGCGCGCGACATCGCCATCGTCGCGGCGATCAACCAGCGGGCCATGCGCTCGGCCGTCAGGCAGCGCGAGGTGCTGTCGTCCTGGTCGGCGGTGCTCGACTATTGCAAGGCCGCCATGGCCTACGAGACCCGCGAGCAGTTCCGCATCCTGTTCCTCGACAAGAAGAACGCCCTGATCGCCGACGAGGTGCAGGGCACCGGCACGGTCGACCACACGCCGGTCTACACCCGCGAGGTCGTCAAGCGCGGGCTGGAACTGTCGGCCACCGCCATCATCCTCGTCCACAACCACCCGTCGGGAGACCCGACCCCGTCACGGGCCGACATCGAGATGACCCGCACCATCATCGACACGGCGAAGCCGCTCGGCATCGCCGTCCACGACCACATCATCATCGGCAAGAACGGCCATGCCAGCCTGAAGGGGCTGCGCCTGATCTGAGGATGAGAGCCACCCGCCCGCCGCCGCCTCGTCCGGCGGCAGCGATGCGAGGGGTGCCTTCGCTCAGTGCAAGTGACCGCCATCCTTGACCAGCCGGATCTCGCGCGGCCGGATCAGGCCGGCATGCATGACCCGGACGGAGTGGATCGCCGCCTCGATCTCGCGGTCCCAATGATCGAGGAAGCGCTTCAGGCGCGGATAGCTCGGGGCCATGTCCTCGAACTGCCAGGAAAAGCTCTGCAGGAAGTCGGGATGATCCGGCATCCGGTAGAGAACTTCGGCTGTGGTCAGGCCGAAGCCCTTCAGCATGTTCTCGAACTGGGGATCGACGTTGCGGGTGTGCATCGGCAAGCTCCTTGGCTGTGCCGGCCGGCATGAACCGGCACCTGGATGCTCTGCCCCTATGGTTAACGCTTCGTTAAAGCCTGGCAAGCCGGTCGCGCATCCGTGACCCGCAAACCGAACCTCGCGGCGACTTGCCCGCCCCTGCCCCGGTCAGCCGCGTGCGACGCGGAGGGTCGAACGTCCGCCGTCGATGCCGATGACCTGCCCGGTGATCCAGGACCCGGCATCGGTGAGCAGGACCTCGCCCATCGCCGCGATGTCGTCGGGCCGGCCGAGACGCGGCAGCGGATGCATCTTGGCCACCGCCTCGGCCATCTTCTCGCTCGATGCGACGCGCTTGCCGAGCGGGCTGTCGACCAGCGACGGCGCGATGGCATTGACCCGGATCTGCGGCGCGAACTCGGCGGCGAGCGAGCGGGTCAGCCCGACGACGGCGCCCTTGGCCATGGCGATCGAGGCATGGGCGGCAAAGCCCTGATCCACTGCAACCGTGGAGAACAGGAGGACGCTCGCCCCGTCCGGCGCCTTCTGCAATGCCGGAAGCGACGCCTGAATCGCTTTCGCAGCAGCCAGCGCGTTCAGGTTGAAATCATTAAGAAAGTCCTCGCCCTTCAATCTGGCGAAGGGCTTCAGATTGATCGTGCCGACCGCGTAAACCAGCCCGTCGAGGATCTCCCCCGCCGCCTCGGCCGCTGTTGCGATGGCGTTGTCGTCGGTCACGTCGCAGGTCACTGTCTGCGCCCCGATCTCGCCGGCCAGCGCCTGCAGTTCCTCGTCGTTGCGGCCGGCAAGGACAAGGTCGTGACCGGCCGTCGCCAGGCGCCGGGCGATGGCTTCGCCGATACCGCCATTGCCGCCGTAGATGAGATATCTGCCCATGATCGTGCCGGCCTTCCCTGATTGCGTCGAGACCGGCAGATGCCGCCGCAGGCCGAACGATCAACTGCGACGCGATGGCGCGCCGAGGCGACGTGTCAGGCGGAGACGATGGCGCCGCCCGCCGCGCGCATGGCTTCCGGCGTATCGACATCGACGCTGGCCGCCGCGCCGATCTCCACCGTGACCAGGGCGTCCGGATGCGCCGCAATCACCGATTGCGCGCCGACATCGCCGGCAATCGCCGCGATCTCGTCGGCAAAACCGGTGGCGAGAAGCACCGGGTTGCGCCGCTTGCCACCATCCGAGGCGGCGACGATCGCGCCTCTGCCCTCGGGCGCGAAGGCGGCGATCAGCCGGTTGAGATCGGCGGGCTCGAGTTGCGGCTGGTCGGCGAGCATGACGAGCACGCCATCCGCGCCCGCCGCCACGGCCTCCGCAAAGCCCGCCTTCAGCGACGTTGAAAGGCCGTCGGCATAGGCGGGGTTCTCGATGAGCGACAGATCGAGCCCGGCGAGCGCCGCGCCGATCTCGGCGCGCATATGGCCGACGACGACGCGAACATGGCGAGCGCTCGAGGCGAGCGCGGTCTCGGCCGAGCGGCGCACCAGCGGCACGCCGTCGAAGGTGGCGAGCAGCTTGTTCGGTCCGCCCATGCGGCTGGACCGGCCCGCGGCGAGGATCACCACGTCGACGGCCGGCCGGGCATCATCCGGCATCTGCCGGGCCTCGCGTCTCGCTTTCCTTCGGCAGCGCCTCGCGCGGCTGCGGACGCGAGGCGATCTCCATCAGGAGACCGCCGACGCCCATGCGCCTGATATCCTCGCCCGACACCGCAAGATCGGCCAGCAGGCGATTCAAAACCCAGTCGAATCCGTTTTCCTTGGGACTGCGGGCGCAGCCCGGCGCGCCCAGCACCGGACGTCCCTCCAGTCGGCCGAGCAGCAACAGATTGCCGGGATCGACCGGCATGCCGAGATGGTCGACGGCGCCGCCGGCCGCCACGATCGCCGCCGGGATCACGTCGCCGGCGTCGATCACCGCCGAGGCGCCGAAGACCAGCGTGATGTCGGCGGGCCCGAGCCCTTCGAGCGCGTCCCTGAGCGCCACCGTGTCGTGGGCGCAGCGGATCTCCTCGCTGATTGTCGAGCCGGACAGCGCCAGCCGCGCCTCCGTCGCCCGCCGCGTCTTGTCGAGGACGCTCGGCTTGACGCCCGGCAGTTCGGTCTGGATCAGCGCCACGCGCCGCGCCGCGAAGGGCGCCAGCCGGAAGGCCGCCCTCTCCGCGACGAGCTGCACCGCCCTATCGACGGCCGCGCCGGGGACGGCGAGCGGGATGATCTTCACCGTTGCCACCATCTGGCCGGCATCGACCGGGGCATGTTCGGCCAGCGTCGCCAGCGTGATGCCCGGGTCGATAGCGTTCAGCGCATCGACGACGCGGCGATCCGGCAGGAACAGCCCGGCAGGCTCGGCGAAGAGATTGACCCGCCCGGTGGCGGCGGCCCCGGCCCGCACGCCGGCGCCGGCCAGTGCCGCGCCGATCGCGGCGGCGGCCTCGTCCTCGGTCAGGTCGCCCGGCTCCAGCCGCGCCGCCACCACCGTCGCGATCCCCGCCGCGCGCAGCCGCGCGACATCGTCGGCGGACAGCCGCGTGCCCTTCTTCAGGCGGCCACGGTCGAGCGCCTTGGAATGGGCGAGGATCGCGCCCTCGGCATCGGCAAGAGCCACCTCCCCGAAGATCATGCGGCCTCGGTCTCGCCCCGGCGATCGGCGAACATCTTGCGCTTGCGAAAAGCCTCGACGACCGAGGCCATGATGGCGACGGCGATCTCGCCCGGCGTGGCGGCACCGATATCGGCGCCGATCGGCGCCTCGATCCGCTCGATCAGATGCGGCGCGATGCCGGCCTCCACCAGCCGGTCGACGCGTTTGGCATGGGTCTTCCGGCTCCCCAGCGCGCCGATATAGAAGCAGCCGGCTTTCAGCGCCGCGATCAGCGGATAATCGTCGATCTTGGGATCATGGGTGATCACGCAGACCGCCGTATAGGCGTCGAGCGGACGATCCTTGAGCACGTCCTCCGGCCATTCGGCATGGAGGGCGATGTCGGGAAAGCGCTCCGGCGTGGCGAAGGCGGTGCGCGGATCGATGATCTCGATATCGTAGCCGGCCAGCCGCGCGATCGGCGCCAGCGCCTGGCTGATATGGACGGCGCCGATCACCACGAGCCGCGCCGGCGGCAGATGGGCGTTGAGAAACGCCTCGCCGTCGCCGGTCTGGACGATCCCCGACTTGCCGGAGCGGATCACCCGGCCGATCTCTTCGGCCAGCGGATCGGCCGCCACCTCGGCCTCGCGCACCAGACGCTGCGTGCCGGTGGCGAGCTCGGTCACGACGACCGCGGCCCGCCGGGCCTCGCGCTCTGCATTGAGTGCGGAAAGAAGCGCGCGGTCCATCAGTTCACCCGTTCGACATAGACCCGGATCCGGCCGCCGCAGGACAGCCCGACGCGCCAGGCGGTCTCGTCGGCCACGCCGAATTCCAGCATGCGCGGCGCGCCGGCCTCGATCACGTCCACGGCTTCGGCGACCACCGCCCCCTCGACGCAGCCGCCGGAGACCGAGCCCTCGAAATTGCCCTCGGCATCGATCACCAGATGGCTGCCGGTCGGACGCGGCGCCGAGCCCCAGGTCTCCACGACGGTGGCCAGCGCGAGGCTGCGCCCCTCTCCTGCCCAGGCTTCCGCGGTCTTCAGGACGTCGAATTCGGGTTGGCTCATCTTGCGTCTTCCTTCAAGCATCCTGCCGGTCCGCCTGCGGCTCAGGCCGCCGCGGCTGCGCGATCGGCCGCCGCGATCCAGCGGCGCGGATCGGTGTTGCGGTCGCCGCCCTCCGACAAGGCCGCGCAGAGCGCGCCCATCGCCTCCAGCGAATGCACCGCGCGGAACTCGTCGACATGCGGCAGCATGGCCCGCACGCCCTTCGCCCGTGCCGAGAAACCGTCGAACCGCAAGAGCGGGTTCAACCATATCAGCCGCCGGCTGGATTTATGCAGCCGCTCCATCTGTTGCGAGAGGTCATCGACACTGTCGCGTTCCAGCCCGTCGGTGATCAGGATCGTCACCGCGCCCTGCGTCAGCACCCGGCGCGACCAGACCCGGTTGAACTCGGCCAGCGCCTCGCCGATCCGCGTGCCGCCGGACCAGTCCCGCACCGCGCCGGCGCAATCGGCCAGCGCCTCGTCGGGGTCCTTGTGGCGCATCTGGCGGGTGACGTTGGTCAGCCGCGTGCCGAACAGGAAGGTGTGCACGCCCCGCCGCTGCTCGGTCAGGGCATGCAGGAAATGCAGGAAGATCCGGCTGTACTGGCTCATCGAGCCGGAGATGTCGGCCAGCACCACCAGCGGCGGATGCACCTCGCGCGGCGAGCGGAACTTCGGCAGGACAAGGTCGCCGCCGGTACGCATCGACGCGCGCATCATCGCCCGCGGGTCGATCTTGGCACCGCGCGGATCGCTGCGGAAGCGCCGCGTACGCACCCGGTCCTGCGGCAGCCGCAGGGCGGCGATCGCCCGCTTGGCCTCCTCGACCTCGGCGACGCTCATCTGGGCGAAGTCCTTCTGGCGCAGCACCTCGTTGCCCGAGACCGTAAGGCTCGCGTCGATCTCGATTTCCGGCTTTTCCTGCTTCGTCACCCGCTCCTTGGCGCCCTCGAACATCGCCTCGGCGGCGCGGTCCTCGCCGGCGCTCTTCTTCTCCGGCTTGGACGGCCGCGGCGGCGCGGTCGGCGAGAACATCGCGATCATCTTCTCGATGAGTTCGCGCGAGCGCCAGAACAGCCGGAACGCCTCGTTGAAGACGGCGTCGTCCTCGTGCCGCGAGACCAGCACGGCATGCAGGGTCCAGTAGAAATCGTCGCGCGAGGACAGGCCCGCCGCCTTCACCGCCGCGATGGCATCCAGCGTTGCCGACGGACCGAGCTTCAGCCCGGCCTTGCGCAGCGCGCGGGCGAAATAGGCGATGTTGTCGGCCAGCCGGCCCTCGGGGTCGGCAATTGCCGGCGCGCCATCCTCCGGGTCCGAATCCGCCATGGCGTCAGGACGCCTTCGCCAGTTCGCGCTTCACCTCGGTCAGGATCTCGCGGCTTTCGCCCCGTTCCATGCGCTGGATGTCGTCCTGGTATTTCAGCAGCACCCCGAGCGTGTCGGAGACATGGGCCGGGTCGAGGGCGATGGCGTTCAGCTCGGTCAGGGCATTGGCCCAGTCGATCGTCTCGGCGACGCCCGGCGCCTTGAACAGGTCGATGCCGCGCAGCCGCTGGACGAAGGCGACCAACTCCGCCGCCAGCTCGGCATTGGCGCGCGGCGCCTTGCGGCGCACGATATCGAGCTCGCGGTCCGAAGCCGGATAATCGACCCAGTGATAGAGGCAGCGGCGCTTCAGCGCGTCGTGGATCTCGCGGGTGCGGTTGGTGGTGATGATGACGATTGGCGGCTCGGCGGCGCGGATGGTGCCGAGCTCGGGGATGGTCACCTGGTTGTCGGAGAGGATCTCCAGCAGGAACGCCTCGAAAGCCTCGTCGGTCCGGTCGAGTTCGTCGATCAGCAGCACCGGCGCGCGGCCCGGCTCGCCCTCCAGCGCCTGCAGGATCGGCCGGCGGATCAGGAAGCGTTCGGAGAAGATCTCCGAGCGCATGGCGTCGCGGGAAATGTCGCCCGAGGCCTCGCGCATGCGGATCTCGATCATCTGCGCGGCGTAGTTCCACTCGTAGAGCGCCGAGGAGACGTCGAGCCCCTCGTAGCATTGCAGCCGGATCAGCGGCCGGTCGAGCGCGGCGGCCAGCACCTTGGCGATCTCGGTCTTGCCGACGCCCGCCTCGCCTTCCAGGAACAGCGGCCGGCCCATCTTCAGAGCGAGGAACAGCACCGTCGCCAGCGCCCGGTCCGCCACGTAGTTCTGGCTGTCGAGCAGCTGTTCGGTCTCGTCGATGGATGCCGGCAATGAATGTGTCACGTCGCTTCCTTCACGCAGATGGCGTCGTCGGCCGGCTCGCGGCCGCTCAGAGGTGGCGGTAGGCCCGGTCGAGATAGACCAGCGACGCCGCCCTTGGATTGGTGCGAACCGCCACGACCTCGCCGATCAGCACCCGGTGGGTGGCGACGACGCTCGCCTCGATCAGCCGGCAGTCGAAACTTGCCAGCGCCGAGGTGAGGACGGGCGCGCCGGTCTGCAGCGTGTCCCACTCCGCCTTGGCGAACCGATCTTCCGGCGCCAGCTGGCCCTCGCCGGCGAAGGCCCGGGCCACCGGCTCGTCGGCGGCGGCGACCAGATTGACGGCGAAATTGCCATTGGCCTCGAAGCGGTCGTTCTCCGGGCTCGACATGTTGAGGCACACCAAAAGCGTTGCCGGCGAATCGGAGACCGAGCAGGCGGAAGAGACCGTCAGGCCCCGCTGGCCGGCCGGCCCGTCGGTGGTCACCAGATGTACCGCCGCCGCAAAGCGGCTCATCGCGTCGCGGAAGCTGTCGCGGTCGATTGTCGAAGTCGTCAGCAAACCATCGTCCATACATTGCGGGAGCGAATCCCGGAGCTTTGCGGGTAAACATAGGGCGCGCGGATCGGTTTCGCACGGGGGCGCGCCGCAATCCCGCCGGCAACGCACTGTCCTTTGCGGTGGGCGTGCCTGCCGGCCGGCGAAAGCCGATTCCGCTCGGCCGCTCGCTGCTGTAGGCTCGCCCCATGACCATGCTGCAGTTCCGTCCCGGCCCCTTCGGCCCCACCGCCCTCCTCGCCATCCTGACTGTTGCCGGCCTCTGGTCCGCGTCCCCGGCAGTCGCCCAGACGGCCGATGCCACGACCGCGAGCCCACCGGTGCTGCTTGGCGTCGCCGCGCCGCTGAGCGACAGCCAGGCGATTCTCGGCACCCAGCTCGTCGCCGGTGCGCGGGCCGCCGCCGGCACGACTGGCCAGGGCGCCGGCATCGAGATCGTCGAGGCCGACACCAAATGCTCGACCGAGGGCGGGCGGCAGGCCGCCGAGACCTTCGTTGCGATGAACGCGAGTGCCGTGGTTGGCTTTCTCTGCGCCGAGGCGATCGAGGCGGCGCTGCCGGTGCTGACCGAGGCCGGCATTCCGGTGATCGATGTCGGCGTGCGCGCCAACCGCCTGACCGACCGGCGCGAGCGCACCGGCCATCTGGTCTGGCGCATCGCCCCGCGCTCCGACGCCGAGGCCGCGGCGATCGCCCGGACCCTGACCGATCGCTGGGCGGGCGAGCCGCTGGGCCTGATCGACGACGGCTCCATCGCCGCGCGCGGCCTAGCCGACACGGTGCGGCGGCTCCTCGGCGACCGCGGCATCGAACCCCAGAGCGTCGACAATTACCGCCCGGCCGAGGAGAAACAGTTCGGCCTCGTGCGCCGGCTGGAACGCACCGGGATCAGCCGCTTCTTCATTGCCGGCAACCGGCCTGACGTGGCGATCATCATCCGCGACGCAGCCGCCAACGGTCTGGCGCTGCAGGTGATCGGCGGCGAGGAACTGCTCGACGAGACCAGCCTCGACGCGCCGCTGCCCGAGGGCGTCATCGCCGTCGCACCGCGCACCAGCTTCCCCGAACTGGCATCCGCCGAGGACGCAGATGCGGACCTGCCGCCGCAGGGTTATTTCGGTCCGGCCTTCGCCGCGACCGAGATCGCCGTGACGGCCGCCCGCCGCGCCGCCGAGACCGGCCGCCCCCTGCCCGACATCCTGAAGGCCGACAGCTTCCCGACACGTCTCGGCGAGATCCGCTTCGACGCCAAGGGCGATTCCGATCTCGATCTCTACCGGGTGTTCGAATGGCGCGGCGGCCGCTTCGCCGAAGCCGGCGGGAGCTGAGACCCTGACCGGCGTCTGGCGCCCGGGACCGCGCAACAGCCTGACGGATATCGCGGGCGTCCGTGTCGGCCATGGCGGTGATGCGGCGCTGAAGAGCGGCACGACGGCGGTGCTGTTCGACCGGCCGGCAGTCGCCTCCGTCGCCGTTCTCGGCGGCGCGCCGGGCACCCGCGAGACCGATCTGCTGGCGCCCGAAAACACCGTTGCCGGCATCGACGCGCTGGTGCTGTCGGGCGGCTCCGCCTTCGGCCTCGATGCCGCCTCTGGGGTGCAGGCCTTCCTGCGGGAGGCCGGCCGCGGCTTTGCCGTCGGCGATGTGCGCGTCCCCATCGTGCCGGCGGCGATCCTGTTCGACCTCGCCAATGGCGGCGACAAGCGGGCCGGCTGGGACCGCTATCCCCCCTATCGCGAGTTCGGCTATGCCGCAGCCAGCAGCGCGTCCGCCGACTTCGCCATCGGCACGGCCGGCGCCGGCATCGGCTGCACCACCGCGACCTTCAAGGGCGGCCTCGGCACCGCCTCGACGCTGCTGCCAAGCGGCATCGTCGTGGCCGCCCTCGTCGCCGTCAACGCGGTCGGGTCCCCCACCATCGGCACCGGCCGGCATTTCTGGGCAGCCCCATTCGAGATGGCGGACGAGTTCGGCGGCCTCGGCCTGCCCATGCCCCTGCCGGCGGATGCGGCCACGGTTCGCACCAAGCTCGCCCCGCGCCCCGGCACCAACACCACGATCGGGATCGTCGTCACCGACGCCGTGCTCGACAAGGCGGCGGCCAAACGCCTGGCGATCGCCGGGCAGGACGGCTTCGCCAGAGCAATCTGGCCCGCCCACACCGATTTCGACGGCGATCTGGTCTTCGCGGCGGCCACCGGCACCAGCGGCATCGGGCCGGCCCCCATCGATCGAATGGAGCTCGCCGCCGCGGCCGCAGCGACCATGGCGCGCGCCATCGCCCGGGGCGTATCGGCGGCGAACGCGACGGCGTATGATCGGCTGCCGGTCTGGTCGACGGCCTAGGGCGGACCGGACACAACGACATCGGGAGAGACCACATGCCGACGCGGTTCACGACGGGTCTTTTTCGCTGGCTGGTCCTGGCGGCCCTCGCCCTCGCCCCGACCATGGCGAAGGCCGGCGATTTCGCGAGCCTCGAATCCTACGGCTTCTCG
The DNA here is from genome assembly GCF_000421645.1 of Aurantimonas coralicida DSM 14790. GTDB lineage: Bacteria > Pseudomonadota > Alphaproteobacteria > Rhizobiales > Rhizobiaceae > Aurantimonas > Aurantimonas coralicida. The sequence goes on from NZ_ATXK01000001.1 coordinate 88,453, forward strand.
TCCAACGGCCAAGTCTACGCCTTCGGCCAATCGGGCATCCATGACGGTTCGGGCTTTCCCTATGCCCATATCTTCTTCCTGGATCTGACCGAGGACCGGTTCATCGCCCCCTCGCCGATCCGCGTGCGGCTCGACGACGAGAACGCGACCCTCGACATGGCGCGCGAGGAGGCCCGCAGCCGGGCCGCGCCGCTGTTCGCCGAGCACGATCCCCGGCCCGAGGCAGGCCTGCTCGTCTTCGCGAAGCCTGCGACCGAACTGTCGGACGATCCGCACCGGGCGCGCTTCCTGCCCCGTGCCATCGCCCCCTCGCCGGATCGCCCGGTCGAGCTGCGGATCGAGACGGTGTCCCTCGCCGGCCCGAGCTATTGCGGCGATTTCGGCGAGACGGTCGGCTACCGGCTGGTGCGGATCGCCGCCGAGCCCGGCGCCACGGCGCGCCTCGTCCATGAGGATACGAGCATTCCCGAGAGCCGCGGCTGCCCGCTCGACTACAGCATTGCCGAAGTGCGGGTGCTCGAGCGCCCCGAGGGCGGCTTCGCCGCGGTCGCCATCATCGCCGTCGAACAGGTCGGCTTCGAAGGCCCGGACCTGCGCTACATCGCCAATCCCGTACCGATGGACTGAACACCGAGTCCGTTGAGGCGATTCGAAACGTCTGGTAGACGGCGCGCATCCCTTCTCCTGCTCGTCTTCGAAAGATATCAGCCGATGATCCCTCGCTATTCCCGCCCCGACATGGTCGCCGTCTGGTCGCAGGAGACGAAATTCCGGATCTGGTTCGAGATCGAGGCCCATGCCTGCGATGCGCTGGCGAAGCTTGGCGTGATCCCCGAGAGCGCCGCGAAGACCATCTGGGAAAAGGGCGGCGCCGCGACCTTCGACATCGACCGGATCGACGCGATCGAGGCCGAGACCAAGCACGATGTCATCGCCTTCCTGACCCATCTGTCCGAGATCGTCGGCCCCGACGCACGCTTCGTGCACCAGGGCATGACCTCGTCCGACGTGCTCGACACCTGCTTCAACGTGCAGCTGACCAAGGCGGCGGACATCCTGCTCGCCGACATGGACGCGCTGCTGGCCGCGCTGGAGCGCCGCGCCTTCGAGCATCGCGACACCATCACCATCGGCCGCTCGCATGGCATCCACGCCGAGCCGACCACCTTCGGCGTCAAGCTGGCGCTTGCCTATGCCGAGTTCGAGCGCTGCCGCGAGCGGCTGGTCGCGGCCCGCGCCGAGATCGCCACCTGCGCCATTTCCGGCGCCGTCGGCACCTTCGCCAACATCGATCCGCGGGTCGAGGCGCATGTCGCCAAGGCCATGGGCCTGACCGTCGAGCCGGTCTCCACCCAGATCATTCCCCGCGATCGCCATGCGATGTTCTTTGCCACCCTCGGCGTCGTCGCCTCGTCGATCGAGCGCCTCGCAACGGAAGTCCGCCATCTGCAGCGCACCGAGGTGCTGGAAGCCGAGGAGTATTTCTCGCCCGGCCAGAAGGGCTCGTCGGCCATGCCGCACAAGCGCAACCCGGTGCTGACCGAGAACCTCACGGGCCTTGCCCGCATGGTGCGTTCCTACGCCATGCCGGCGATGGAGAACGTCGCGCTCTGGCACGAGCGGGACATCTCCCACTCCTCGGTCGAGCGCTATATCGGCCCGGACGCGACGATCACGCTGGACTTCGCCCTTGCCCGCCTCACCGGCGTCGTCGACAAGCTGCTGGTCTATCCCGACCGGATGCTGGCCAATCTCAACAAGTTCAAGGGCCTCGTCCATTCCCAGCGGGTGCTGCTGGCGCTCACCCAGGCCGGCGTGTCGCGCGAGGATTCCTATCGCCTGGTCCAGCGCAACGCCATGCGGGTCTGGGAAGAGGACAAGGACTTCCTGACCGAGCTCCTGGCCGATCCGGAGGTTACCAAGGCGCTGCCCGAGGCGACCATCCGCGAAAAGTTCGACCTCGGCTACCACACCAAGCATGTCGGCACGATCTTCGAACGGGTCTTCGGCCGCGCCGGCTGACGCGCCGCATCCGGAACAATCGACGCCACCGGCGGTTGGCAGGATGAGGGCTGTGCCCGGCATCCGGCAACCGCCGGTCGCGGCCGATCAACCGGGAGGAAGAGCCATGTCCACGCCCCGCGGCCCCTCGCGCCCGAACCGGCGCCATCACACGCTCTGGATCGCACTGACCGTCATCGTCGTCGCCGCGATCGCCTATTTCCTGTTCTTCACCGCCACCCCCGACGAGGGCACGCGCGACGCGGTCGGCGTCTCGACCGAGACCAGCGAGCCCCCCGCGAACGAGGCGCCCGTCACCCTTCCGACCGACTGACGGCCCGAATGGCGCGGCGCTTTGCCCTTTCGGGCCGGACGATCCTCCTGACCGGCGGGTCGAGCGGTGTCGGCGCCGCGCTCGCCGAGCGGCTGGTGGCACTGGACTGCAAGATCGTCGTCTGGTCGCGGCGCCCGCCCGACCCCGCTCACCCGTCGCTCATTCACGAGCCGGTCGATCTGGCCGACATGACGGCGCTGGACGGCGCCCTCGACGGTCTCCTGGCGCGCCATCCGGACCTCTCCGTCGTCATCAACAATGCCGGCATATCCGAGCGCGGCGACCTCACCCGCAGCGACCCCGCGACGCTGGACGCGCGCGCCGAGGCCCAGATCGCCGTCAATCTGCGGGCGCCGATCCGCATCTGCCAGCGTCTCTTCGCGCCGCTGAGCCGGCTGGACAGCGCGATGATCGTCAACAACACCAGCGGGCTGGCCGTCGCCCCGACCGTTCCCCACCCGGTCTATTGCGCCACGAAGGCGGGCCTGCGCAGCTTCACCCAGTCGATGCGCTACCAGGCCGAGAAGGCGGGCGGCCGGCTCGCCATCACCGAGATCCTGCTGCCCGTGGTGGAGACGCCGATGACCGCGAGCGTCCCGCGCGGCCGCATGCCCGTCGACAAGGCGGCGGACCGGATCATGCGCGGCCTGGCCCGGGCCGAGCCGGAGATCTGGGTCGGGCAGACGGCACTGCTGCGCCGCCTCGTCGGCCTGTCCCCTGCCCTCGCACGACAACTTCTCAAGGTAGCAACTGGTTAGCTACCGGGACGGGTTTCGCAAGCCGCGCCTTGACACACCTGACGACCGACCGCATCTGGGTCCGATGCGAGTTGCAGATGCCGATATTCTCATCGTGCCCGGATACAAGGGCTCACCCGAAGACCACTGGCAAAGCCGGTGGGAGCGCAAGCTGTCGACCGCGCGCCGCGTCCAGCAGGCCGAATGGACCAAGCCGGTGCGCGACGACTGGACCCGGACCATCGCCGACGCCGTCAACGAATCGACGCGGCCGATCGTGCTGGTCGCCCATTCGCTCGGCGTCGCCGCCACGGTGCAGGCGATCCCGCAGTTCCGCAACCGGATCTCGGGCGCGTTCCTGGTCGCGCCTCCGGATGTCGAGAACGATGCGATCCGGCCACGCCATCTGATGACCTTCGGCCCCTATCCCCGCGACCCGCTGCCCTTTCCGAGCGTCGTGGTCGCCAGTCGCGACGATGCGTTCTCGTCGCTGGAAAGCGCCGAGGACATTGCCGGCGCGTGGGGATCGCTGTTCATCGATGCCGGCGAGGCAGGCCATATCAATGCCGACAGCGGCCATGGGCCATGGCCGGAAGGTCTCCTGACCTTCGGCAAGTTCATGTCGCGACTGACCGTGCCCGCCTGACGCCGCGAACGACGCCAGGCATTTCAGGTCAGGCTCAGGCGGACGCCGCCTTCGCCAGGGCAGCCGCCCCGGCCGACAGCACGCCGAAATCCGATCCGACGCAGGCCATCCGGTAGCCGTAGCCGCGATAGCGCTTGGCGTCCTCGGCCGTCATCGCATAGATCGCCGCGATCTTGCCGGCCGCGGCAGCCGAGGCCGCGAGATCGCGGATCGTCGCTTCCGTCTTCTCGCTGCCCGGATCGAGCGTGCCGTCCCCGGACAGGGCGATCGACAGATCCGACGGGCCGACGAAGATGCCGTCGAGCCCCTCGATCGCGAGGATCTCCGGCAGATTGTCGAGGGCAGCGGCCGTCTCGATCATGGCGAAGGCCAGCGTCTCGGTGCGAGCCTCGGGCACGTAGCCGCCGCGGTTCCCGTAAGCGTGCAGCTGCGCCGCACGGGTCGGGCCATAGGAGCGCAGGCCGACCGGCGGATATTTCACCGCCGCAACGAAGGCGCGCGCATCCTCGGCCGTCTCGATCATCGGCATGATCAGGCCCGTGGCGCCGAAATCCAGGCACCGCGCGCCCAGCGACCGGTCCTCGATCGGCAGGCGCACCAGCGCCGGCTTGTCGAGAAGGACCGCGCGCTCGATCGCCACCCGCAGGGAGCCGACATCGAAGAGGCCATGCTGGACGTCGAAGGTCGCCACGTCGAAATCGGCGCGCAGGAACGCCTCGTGCACGAGCGGCTCGGGCATGCCGAGCCAGCACGACAGCACGAAGCCGCCTTCGCCGAGGCGGCTGCGAAGTTTGGGAAGGGCCATTCTATTCGGTGTGGACTTGCGTCTCGGCCTCGCCGAGGAACTGGGCCATGTGCCGCCGGATCTGGTGGTCCGACTGGTCCACGCCAGCGTCGTCGAAATCCTTGCGGATCTTCTGGAAGACGTCGTTGTCGCCGGCCTCGATGAAGTCCGCCTTGATGACCTCCTGTGCGTAGGCCTTCGCGTCGTCGCCGGTCTTGCCCAGAAGCTCTGCCGCCCAGAGGCCGAGCAGCTTGTTGCGCCGGGCCTCGATACGGAAGCGAAGTTCCTGGTCATGGGCGTAGCGCGACTCGAAGTCCCGCTCGCGGTCGTTCAGCGACATCGTATCCTCCTTGTACAATCGGCCGGACGAAACCCTTCGGCCTAGCTGATCCTTACCGGCTGCGGCCGATGTTTTGAAGCCGCATTCGGCTGTGAACAGGCGCTTGCGCCCTTGATTTGTGCGCACAACCGCACGACTTCCCGAGCAAGCCATCCCTCGACGATTGTTAAGGTCCGCCGTTTGGGCTAATGAGCGGCATAGTCGTCAGACGTCTTCGCGCCGGGCCAGGGCCGGCGCCTCCACCACGATAGAGCTGCATAATGACACGTCGCCGCCGTATCTACGAAGGCAAGGGCAAGATCCTCTACGAGGGCCCCGAACCCGGCACCCTGGTCCAGTTCTTCAAGGACGATGCCACCGCCTTCAACAAGAAGAAGCACGAGGTTGTCGACGGCAAGGGCGTCCTCAACAACCGCATCTCCGAATACATCTTCTCCCACCTGAACAAGATGGGCATCCCGACTCACTTCATTAAGCGGCTCAACATGCGTGAGCAGCTAATCAAGGAAGTCGAGATCATCCCGCTGGAAGTGGTGGTGCGCAACGTCGCGGCCGGCTCGCTGGCCAAGCGCCTCGGCATCGAGGAAGGCACGGTGCTGCCGCGCTCGATCATCGAGTTCTACTACAAGGCCGACGCGCTCGACGATCCGCTGGTCTCCGAAGAGCACATCACGGCCTTCGGCTGGGCGAGCCCGCAGGAGATCGACGACATCATGGCGCTGGCCATCAGGGTCAACGACTTCCTCTCCGGTCTCTTCCTCGGCGTCGGCATCCAGCTCGTCGATTTCAAGATCGAGATGGGACGCCTGTTCGAGGGCGACATGATGCGGATCATCGTCGCCGACGAGATCTCTCCCGATTCCTGCCGCCTGTGGGACGTGCAGACCCAGGAGAAGCTCGACAAGGATCGGTTCCGCCGCGACATGGGCGGCCTAGTCGAAGCCTATCAGGAAGTCGCGCGGCGTCTCGGCATCATGAATGAAAACGAGCCACCCCGCCCCTCGGGGCCGGTACTGGTCAAGTGAGGCGGCGCCGTGCCGTCAAGCAGCCGGTACCGGCGCTGAAACTGGTCTATTCGAGAGACAGGCGGATATCGTGATGAAGGCACGCATTGTCGTCACGCTGAAGAACGGCGTTCTGGACCCCCAGGGCAAGGCCATCGAGGGCGCGTTGGGCCATCTCGGCTTCGACGGGGTCGGATCGGTCCGCCAGGGCAAGGTCTTCGACGTGGAACTCCACGGCACCGATGGCGAGACCGCACAGGCCCAGCTTGACGCCATGTGCGACAAGCTGCTCGCCAATCCGGTGATCGAGAACTACACCGTCGAGATCGCCTGAGAGCGTCGACGGCCTCGTTTCGACCGTTCCGAGCGGTGGCTGTCGCCTGAGGCAGCCGCCGGATCGTCCTCACCTTTCGAGCCGCACCCATGAAAACAGCCGTCGTCCTCCTTCCCGGCCTCAATCGCGATCGCGACATGATCGCCGCCCTGACCGCCATCACCGGTCGGGCGCCGCAGACGGTCTGGCAGACGGAGACGACGATCCCCGATGTCGATCTCATCGTCATCCCGGGCGGCTTCTCCTTCGGCGATTATCTGCGCTGCGGCGCCATCGCGGCGCGGGCACCGGCGATGCGGGCGGTCGCCGAGGCGGCAGCGCGCGGCGTGCCGGTGCTGGGCGTCTGCAACGGCTTCCAGATCCTGTGCGAGGCAGGCCTCCTGCCGGGCGCGCTGATGCGCAACAACACGCTGCGCTTCGTCTGCCGCGACGTGAAGCTCGAAGTGGTGACCGCCGCCACCCGCTTCACCGGCAACTACACCGACGGCCAGATCATCCGCTGCCCGGTCGCCCATCACGACGGCAACTACTTTGCCGACGACGAGACGCTGGCCCGCCTCGACGGCGAGAACCGCGTCGTCTTCCGCTACGCCGAGGGCACCAATCCAAACGGTGCGATCCGCGACATCGCCGGCATCGTCAACGCCGACGGCAACATCCTCGGCATGATGCCGCATCCCGAGAACCTCATCGAACCCGAGCATGGCGGCACCGACGGCCGCGCGATCTTCGAGAGCGCGCTCGGCATCACCTCGCGTCTCGCCGCGTGAGCCATCCCGTCCTGCGGCCCGCCGCGCTTCTGGCCGCCCTCGCCCTGTCCGCACTGCTGGGCGCCTGCGCGGCCAAGCCCGGCGCTGCGACCGGCGATGCCGCCGCGGGCGACGACACCGGCCTCGACCGGATGGAACGCCTGACGCTGACGGCCAATCGCTGCTGGTTCAAATCCGGCGACGCCGCCTTCGCGCCCTACAGCCTCGCGCCGGAACTCTCGTCCTTCTCGGGCCGGCCGCGCTTCCTGCTGGTGCCGCGCGGCAAGCCGGAATCGAAACCCCTTCTGGTCGTCGAAGGCCGCAAGGGCTCGACCGCCATCGACACCTACGGTCCGCTGATGGGCGAGCCCGTCGCGGCCCGCATCTCGGCCGACCTGTCCCGCTGGCGCGCCGGCGCGGATGGCTGCTCGGCCTGACATGCGACGCCTGCGGACCCTAGCGGCGATGCTGGCGGGCTTCGGCCTCAGCGCCTGCCTGTCGGGCGAATCCGCTTCGCTGGCCGAGCTCGCCGCCCCGGTCGCGGCGCCGGCCTTTGCCGGCCCCGCGCGTCCCGGCCCGGCCGAGATCGACTATGCGAACGCCACTGCCGCCGGCATCTATCGCCGCCGCAGAGCCGAGCGGTCCGCGACCTTCCTGACCGACCGCGATCTCGGTGGCTATGGCCTCTGCCTGCGCTCGCCGGCCGCCGGCGGCGGCATGGACCATGCGCTGATCCTCTTCACCCGCCGCCTCGACGGCGATGCGATCTCGCAGGTGGACGACGACACGCTGGTGCTGCGCCGCCCGGCCGATACGTCGCCCTGCCGGTCCGGCGACATCGCCTATGTCCCGGCGGGCCAGCGCTAGGCGGCGCTCGCCGTAGCTGCTCCAACCGCCGGCCGATCTTACCAGCGCTGCTTGACCGGCTCGACCCGCGCCGCGGGATCGTCCTTGTAGGACCGGATCGAGGCCTCCAGCGCCGTATATTCGCGGCAGCCATTCTCGAAGGCACCGTCGGAAAAGGTCAGCGCCACGCGCCGACACTCGCCGCGCAGCCGGATCAACAGGATGCCGGCGTCGCGCACCCGTCCGAGATCGAGATAGGCCTCGCCGAGATAGGCCATGGCACCCCGGTGATGCGGATTGATCGACAACGCCCGTCCATAGGCGTCGAGGGCGCGCTCGTGATTGCCGGACTTGCGCAGCGAATAGGCCAGCAGCGTCCAGGCATTGTCGTGATGCGGCCGCCGCGCCACGACCTTTGCGAAGGCGGTGATGGCGGCGGGCCAGTTTTCCGCGTCGAAGGCTTCGACGCCATCGGCATAATCGGCATCGCCCGAGCGCACGGTCGGGCTCATCTCGCCGGAGAACACCGCGCCAGCGTCCTGCGATGTGCCGGCCGTGACCATCAGGCCGAGGAACAGGGATGCGGCAAGCTGCAAAGCCGCTCGTCTCGCCATGGTCGCCATCGGGTTCTCCCTGCCTGTGCCGGTCCCCGGCAGGATGAGACCATCGATCGGCGCGGCGCGAAACCGGCATCGGGTGCGGCAGAGCGTCTCGCCGCCAGGCCGATCGCCGGGCCCGATCTCCGGCAGCAACGGGGGAACACCGGCCAAGCCCCTTTGTGTGCGCCGCGCCAGATGGTAACAGGCGCGCAGGACCTTGCCGGAACGTCGCCCCAGGACACGCCATGAACGCCGAGACCCCCATCACCCCGGAACTGATCGCCGCGCACGGGCTGAAGCCGGACGAGTACGACCGCGTCCTGGCGCTGATCGGCCGCGAGCCGACCCTGACCGAACTCGGCATCTTCTCGGCCATGTGGAACGAGCATTGCTCGTACAAATCCTCCAAGCGCTGGCTGCGCACCCTGCCGACCAAGGGCGAGCGCGTCATCCAGGGCCCCGGCGAGAATGCCGGCGTCGTCGATATCGGTGACGGCCTCTGCGTGGTCTTCAAGATGGAGAGCCACAACCACCCCTCCTATATCGAGCCCTATCAGGGCGCGGCGACCGGCGTCGGCGGCATCCTGCGCGACGTCTTCACCATGGGCGCCCGGCCGATCGCGGCGATGAACGCCCTGCGCTTCGGCGCGCCCGACCATCCGCGCACCCGCCACGTCGTGGCCGGCGTCGTCGCGGGCGTCGGCGGCTACGGCAATTCCTTCGGCGTGCCGACCGTCGGCGGCGAGGTCAATTTCCACCCGCGCTACAACGGCAACTGCCTTGTCAACGCCTTCGCCGCGGGCCTCGCGAAGACCGACGCGATCTTCTACTCCAAGGCCGAGGGCGTCGGCCTGCCGGTGGTCTATCTCGGCGCCAAGACCGGCCGCGACGGCGTCGGCGGCGCGACCATGGCCTCGGCCGAGTTCGACGACACCATCGAGGAGAAGCGCCCGACCGTGCAGGTCGGCGACCCCTTCACCGAGAAGTGCCTTTTGGAAGCCTGCCTCGAGCTCATGCAGACCGGCGCCGTCATCGCCATCCAGGACATGGGTGCGGCGGGCCTGACCTGCTCAGCCGTCGAGATGGGCGCCAAGGGCGACCTCGGCATCGAGCTGGACCTCGACCAGGTGCCGGTCCGCGAGGCGAAGATGAGCGCCTACGAGATGATGCTGTCGGAGAGCCAGGAGCGCATGCTCATGGTGCTGCGTCCTGACAAGCGCGACGAGGCCGAGGCGATCTTCGTCAAATGGGGCCTCGACTTCGCGGTGGTCGGCCGCACCACCGACGATCTGCGCTTCCGCATCATGTGGGAGGGCCGCGAGGTCGGCAATCTGCCGATCAAGGAACTCGGCGACGAGGCGCCGGAATACGACCGTCCGTGGATCGAGCCGGTACCGGCCGCGCCGATCGCCGCCGCCGACATTGCCGAGCCGGCCGATTACGGCGCCGCGCTCATCAAGCTGCTCGGCTCGCCGGATTTGTGCTCGCGCCGCTGGGTGTTCGAGCAGTACGACACGCTGATCCAGGGCAATTCGCTGCAGCGGCCGGGCGGCGACGCCGGCGTCGTCCGCGTCGACGGCCATCCGACCAAGGCGCTGGCCTTCTCCTCCGACGTGACGCCGCGCTATTGCGAGGCCGACCCGCTGCAGGGCGGCATGCAGGCGGTCGCCGAATGCTGGCGCAACCTGACCGCCGTCGGCGCCGAGCCGCTCGCCTCCACCGACAATCTGAACTTCGGCAATCCCGAAAAGCCGGAACTGATGGGCCAGTTCGTCAAGGCGGTCGAGGGCATCGGCGCGGCCTGCGAGGCCCTCGCCTTCCCGATCGTCTCGGGCAATGTCTCGCTCTACAACGAGACCCACGGCCAGGCGATCCTGCCGACCCCGACCATCGGCGGCGTCGGCCTGATCGAGGACCGCAGCCGCACCGCCACGATCGGCGGCATGCAGGATGGCGAGACGCTGGTGCTGATCGGCGCCGACGGCACGCATCTGGGCGCCACGGTCTATCTGCGCGAGATCGACGGCCGCGAGGCCGGCTCCCCGCCGCCGGTTGATCTGGCCGCCGAGAAGCGCCACGGCGACTTCGTGCGCGGTCTGATCCGCGACGGCCGGGTCGCCGCCTGCCACGACCTCTCCGACGGCGGCCTCGCCATCGCGCTGGCCGAGATGTGCATGGCCTCCGGTCGCGGCGCCAGCATCGATGCCGGCGACGGTTCCGACCATGCCCGCCTGTTCGGCGAGGACCAGGCCCGCTACGTCGTTGCGCTGAAGGCCGGGGACGTCGCCGCGGTGGAAGCGGAAGCGGCTGCGGCAGGCGTGCCGGTCCGCCGCCTCGGCACGGTCGAGGGCGACCGGCTGGTCGTCGCCGGGCGTCTCGACCTGACGGTGGAAGAGCTGACGATCGCCCACGAGACCTGGTTCCCGGCCTACATGTCCGGCGAGATCGTCGAGCCGGCCGCCGCCGCCTGAGCGAAGGCCCCTCCCCGGTCCGCCCGATTGATCGCGGACCGGGCGATACCTATCATCAGGCCCGGCCGCGATTCCGGACCCGGCCGAAGGAGATCCAGCACATGCCCATGAACGCCCGCGACATCGAGACAATGATCAAGGACGCCATCCCCGATGCCGACGTGACGATCCGCGATCTGGCGGGCGACGGCGACCATTATGCCGCCGAGATCGTCTCGGAGAGCTTCCGCGGCAAGTCGCGCGTCCAGCAGCATCAGATGGTCTACCAGGCGCTGCGAGGCAACATGGGCGGCGAACTGCACGCCCTGGCCCTACAAACCAGTGCGCCGAAGTAATATGTCGGGGTGACGAGGACGAGGTTTCCCGTCGCCGACGATTTCGCATCGTGCCGCGGACGCCATCTGACAACGGATGACATGGCGCACGATGCAGGACGAGACCCGCGCGGGTTGCCCGCGCGCTTGCGTGCCGGTCCGACCGGCCGCCTGACAGACACCTTGCTTTCGACGAGCGAGGCGATTGAAATGGACGCACGGCAGAAGCGCTGAAGGCCGCTGCACCAGTGTCCGCGAACCCTGAGCAAAGGACCGCATCCATGACCGCCATCAACGAATGGATCGACAACGAAGTGAAGACCAACGACGTCGTCGTCTTCATGAAGGGCACGCCCGCCTTCCCGCAGTGCGGCTTTTCCGGCCAGGTCGTGCAGATCCTCGACTATCTCGGCCTTGAGTACAAAGGCGTGAACGTCCTCTCCACCGACGAACTGCGCCAGGGCATCAAGACCTACAGCGAGTGGCCGACGATCCCGCAGCTCTACGTGAAGGGCGAGTTCGTCGGCGGCTGCGACATCATCCGCGAGATGTTCCAGGCCGGCGAGTTGCAGACCTTCCTGGTCGACAAGGGCATCGCCACCACCGCACCGGCGCCCGCCGCCGGCTGACCCTCTTGGCGCGCCGCGGGACATCCCGCGCGCCTGCCCCATATCCCGATCCGCGGCCCGTGCGTTCTTGAGCGTGCGGGCCGCTTTCGGTTGACACAGCGTCGCCCGCTTCAGGCCGCCGAATTGCTAAGCCATGCTTGCGGTTTTGTGCAGTGCGAAATACATCTGCGCGGATCGATCCCACGAGGCTGATGATGTCCAACGCGTCCCCCAACGCCGAAACGCGCGGGCTTCCCTATTGGGAACTCGTCACCATGGTCGCCTGCCTGATGGCGCTCAATGCGGCGGCGATCGACATCTTCATTCCCTCGCTGCAGGAAATGGGCGCGGCCCTCGGCGTCGACGACGCCAACCAGCGCCAGTTCGTGATCACCGCCTACATTCTCGGCTTCGGCGGCGCGCAGATCCTCTACGGCACGCTGTCCGACCGGTTCGGTCGCCGGCCGATCCTGTTCTTCGGCCTGGCCGTCTACATCCTCGCCTCGATCGCCGCGATCTTCTCCCCCACCTTCGGCATCCTCCTGGCGCTGCGCGCCCTGCAGGGCATCGGCGCGGCCGCGACCCGGGTCATCGCCATCTCGGTGGTGCGCGACTGCTTCGGCGGCCGCCGCATGGCCAGCGTGATGTCGCTGGTGATGATGGTCTTCATGGCGATCCCGGTGATCGCGCCGAATATCGGCCAGGCGATCATGCTGTTCGGCTCGTGGCGCGAGATCTTCGTGGCGATCGCCATCTTCGGCGCCTTTGTCACGGTCTGGGCCGCCTTGCGCCTGCCGGAGACCCTGAGCCCCGACGACCGGCGCGAGCTCACCGGCAAGCGCATCGTCGAGGCGTTCCGCATGGTCCTGACCAACCGGGTCGCCTTCGGCTACACGGTCTCCACGGCCCTGATCTTCGGCGTCCTGTTCGGCTTCATCAACCAGGCCGAGCAGATCTATACCGGCCTCTACGGCCTTGGGCCTATCTTCACCGTCGTCTTCTCGGCGACCGCCGTGTTCATGTCGGCCGCCTCGTTCCTGAACTCGAAGCTGGTCGAGAAGCTGGGGATGCGGCGGCTGTCGCATGGCGCGTTGATCGGCTTCCTGTCGCTGGCCGCCCTGCACCTGGTCGTCGCCTACGCCATGGGCGGCGCGGCGCCGCTGTGGTTCTTCGTGCCCATCATGACGCTGAATTTCTGCCTGTTCGGCTTCATCGGCACGAACTTCAACGCGCTGGCCATGGACCCGCTCGGCCATGTCGCGGGCACCGCATCCTCGGTGCTGGGCTTCATGCAGACCTTCGGCGGCGGCCTGTTCGGCGCGGCGATCGGCTATTTCTACGACGGCACGGTGCTGCCGATGCTGGTCGGCTTCATCATCCTGTCGGTCTCGTCGCTGATCTGTGTGGTGCTGGCCGAAGGGCGGTTGTTCGACGCCAAATACGACACGCCGACCGCGGGCACCGCGCCGACGGGCACCGGCGCCGAATAGCAGCTGCCGCGCGCTTCAGGGCGATCGCGGGCTCTGGCCGGCGTCGCCGCCTATCGCGGCAGCAGGCCGTCCCGCGCGGCGGCCCAGACACTGGCGTCGCAGGCGGCAATGACAACGCCTTCCTTGTCGCGCGGCGTATAGGGCGAGCCGTCAGGCTTGCCGACATGGCCGCCGGCTTCCGCGACCAGCAAGCAGCCGGCTAGATGATCCCAGGGCATCAGCTTGGAATAGACGCTGAAATGCGAGCCGCCGGAGGCCAGCAGCCGGTATTCGTGGCCGGCGCAGCGATAGTTGCCGGTGATCTTCACCCCGGCCAGGCGCGGCAGCAGTGCGGCCTTCTCGTCGGGCGGAAAATAGCTGGTGCTGATGCAGCCGATGGTCTCGGCCAGCGGCAGGGCGGCCGCGGTCGACAGCCGCCGCGTCTCGCCCGAACGCGTGCGCTGGAACGCACCGGCGCCCTTCTCGGCGATCATGACGTCGTCGCCCACCGGATCGTAGATGATGCCGCCGACGGTCTCGCCGCGCAGCACCACCGCCGCCATCACCGCGAAGAGCGGCAGGCCGGCGGCGAAATTCGCCGTGCCGTCGACCGGGTCCACCACGATCGCCAGTTCGGCGTCGTCGAGGCGATCCAGCAGCGCCGGGTCGGCGGCGACCGATTCCTCGCCGAGGAACAGGGCGTCTGGCGCCAGCGACCGGCATTCGCGGGCGATCCAGCGCTCGGCCGCCTCGTCGGCCTCGGTGACGAGGTCCGTCGCCGAGGTCTTCTGCCGGATATCGGCCTCCGACAGATTGCGGAAGCGCGGCATGATCTCCGCGATCGCCGCCTCCCGCAGGATATGGGCCAGGCGGTCGATATCGATGGGTGCGGTCATGACGGAAGGCCTTCGGCTGAGGGTCAGGTCGTGGGGGAAGCGGGCGCCAGTCCGGCGAAGTCGAACAGCGACGGATCGAGGAGATGGCCGGGCCGCACATTGGCCAGGGCCCGCAGCATCACCTGCTTGCGGCCCGGGAAGCGGCGCTCGAGATCGGCGATCATCTGCTTGGTCACGTTGCGCTGCAGCCCGTCCTGGCTGCCGCAGAGATCGCAGGGAATGATCGGGAACGCCATCGCCGCCGAGAACCTGGCGATGTCCTCCTCCACCGACCGGATCAGCGGCCGCAACACCATCAGGTCGCCCTCGTCATTGATGAGCTTGGCCGGCATTGCCGACAGCCGCCCGCCATGGAAGAGGTTCATGAAGAAGGTCTCGAGGCAGTCGTCGGCATGGTGGCCGAGCACCAGCGCCTCGCAGCCCTCCTCGCGGGCGATGCGGTAGAGATTGCCCCGCCGCAGGCGCGAGCACAGCGCGCAATAGGTGGCGTTCGACGGCACCTTCTCGGTGACGACGGAATAGGTGTCGCGATATTCGATCCGGTGAGGAATGTCGTAGCGGGTCAGGAAATCCGGCAGCACGTGCTTGGGGAAGTTCGGCTGTCCCTGGTCGAGATTGCAGGCGAGAAGATCGACCGGCAACAGGCCGCGATATTTCAGGTCCGACAAAAGCGCCAGCAGGGCGTAGGAATCCTTGCCGCCGGACAGGCCGACCAGCCAGCGCGCGCCCGGCCGGGCCATGGCATGCGCCTCGATGGTCTCGCGCATCTCGCGCAAAAGCCGCTTGCGCAGCTTCTTGAAGGTCACCGACGACGGACAGTCGCGAAACAGCGGATGCGCCGAGCCGGCGCCATCCTCGGCAGCCGGCGCCGCCGCGTCGTCGTCCTGCGCGCTTGCCGCGCGCGCGGTCTCCAGATCGAGCATCCCCGCCTCCGTCGTCACGGGCTTCGTCTAGCCGCAGACCGCCCAAAACAAAAGGCCGCCCAGAGGACGGCCTTTCGCAGAACTCGCATGCACCGAGAAATCAGCGCGAATAGAACTCGACCACGAGGTTCGGTTCCATCTGCACAGGGTACGGCACGTCGTGCAGGCCCGGAACGCGCTGGTAGGTCGCGACCATCTTCTGGTGATCGACCTCGATGTATTCCGGCACGTCGCGCTCGGCGAGCTGCACGGCCTCGAGGATGATCGTCAGCTGCTTGGACTTCTGACGAACCTCGATCACATCGCCCGGCTTGCAGACGTAGGACTGGATGTTCGTGCGCACGCCGTTGACGTTGACATGGCCGTGATTGACGAACTGACGGGCCGCGAAGATCGTCGGCACGAATTTCGCACGATACACGACGGCGTCGAGGCGGCTCTCGAGCAGACCGATCAGGTTCTCCGAGGTGTCGCCCTTACGGCGCGCGGCCTCTTCGTAGATCTTGCGGAACTGCTTCTCGGAGACGTCGCCGTAATAGCCCTTGAGCTTCTGCTTGGCGCGCAGCTGCACGCCGAAGTCGGAAACCTTGCCCTTGCGGCGCTGGCCATGCTGACCCGGGCCGTACTGGCGCCGGTTCACCGGGGACTTCGGACGACCCCAGATGTTCTCGCCCATGCGGCGATCGATTTTGTACTTCGCTGATGCGCGCTTGCTCATCGCATTTCCTTCAACAAAACGAGGCCCCGCGGACAATCCGAGGACCTTCTGAGGAAACGCGCCCTCCTCTGCCCGCTGTTGCGGACTGACAGGACGACATTGGCACGAGGCGATGCCGTCCACGGGACACGTCAAAAACCGGCTGGAACGGGTCCAACCGGCTGGGCTGTTCCATACGGGGGCGGCCGGAAACTGTCAACCGGGCCGCCCGCCGGATCAGTATTTGGCGATCACCCAGATCGCATGGATGATGCCGGGGATGTAGCCGAACAGCGTCAGGATGATGTTGATCCAGAAGTGCTTGCCGAAGCCGACCTGCATG
Organism: Aurantimonas coralicida DSM 14790; assembly: GCF_000421645.1. Taxonomy (GTDB): domain Bacteria; phylum Pseudomonadota; class Alphaproteobacteria; order Rhizobiales; family Rhizobiaceae; genus Aurantimonas; species Aurantimonas coralicida. The sequence goes on from NZ_ATXK01000001.1 coordinate 104,548, forward strand.
AACACGCCGACCGGCGGCAGGATGATCGCGAGAATGATGCGGATGATGTCCATGGGGTCTGGTCCTCTTGTACGGGTGTCGGTCTCTGCAACGCCGCTTGTCCCGGCTCGTTCCCCGCAGGCCGTCTTGAAGGGATAGCGCAGCTTGATCTTTGCGCCCGGCGATGCCACCCGTTGCAACCTGCCGATACGGAAGGGGGACGGGATGGGGCGACGGATGAGGGTGTTGCCGCTGGTGCTGGGCGCAGGGGTGCTGCTCAGTGCCTGCGCCACATTGTCGGAAGAGGAGTGCGTCACCAGCGACTGGCGCACTCTTGGCGAATCGGACGGGGCCAATGGCCGGCCGGTCAATTTCGTTGCGCAGCACCAGGCCGCCTGCAGCAAGCACGGGATCGAACCCGACCTGTCCGCCTGGCGCAGCGGCTGGGACGCCGGCATCGTCAGTTTCTGCACGCCGGAAAACGGCGCCCGGATCGGCGCGCGGGGCGGCAGCTACCAGAATTCCTGCCCGCTCGACCTGAAGGCCGGCTTCGAGGAACCCTACCGCGCCCACAAGCGCGTCTATGACGCCGACCGGCGGGTCAACGACCTGCAAGGGCGCATCGACCGCCTGCGTGACGAGATCGACACGCTGGACGACGAGAAAGCGGAGCGCGGCAAGCGGCGCGAGCTGCGGCGGCTGCGCGACGATCTGTGGGACGCCGAGGACGATCTGCGCCGGGCCCAAGAGGATCTGCTGCTGGCTCGCTTTGCCGAGCGGGCAGCCGGCTAGGCGGCGCCGTCCGCCACTTCGAGACCGAAGCCGCGCACCAGCCGGCGCATCTGGTAGCCGGGTGTGCCGCCGGTGAAATGCGCGCGGTCGAAACCTTCGGGGAGTTCGCCCGAGCCCGGCCTGCACAGCGAGCGCGCCCGCCGGGCGATCGCCTCGGCCGGGTCGAGCCAGTCCACCGGCCATGGCGCCAGCCTGCGAAAATGATTGGCGATCAGCGGATAATGGGTGCAGGCGAGAACGACGATGTCGGTCCGCTGGCCGCCGGCCTCGACGAAGCACGGGGCGATCTCCGCCGCCATCGCGTCGTCGAGCTCCTGGCCGCCGCTTGCCTCGCTGTCGAGGAGCGAGCGTTCGGCCAGCCGCGCCAGCTCCGGCGATCCCACCAGCCGCACCTCGCAATGGGTGGCAAAGGCCTCCACGAGATCGCGCGTATAGACGCGGCGGACCGTGCCGGGCGTCGCCAGGACGCTGACGAGGCCCGACCGGGTGCGCTCGGTGGCCGGCTTGATAGCCGGCACCGTGCCGACGAAGGGAATGGCGAAACGGGCGCGCAATTGCGGCAGCACCAGCGTCGAGGCGGTGTTGCAGGCGATGACCGCAAGGCTCGGTTCGTAGATGTCGATGAGCTCGGCGAAGAGGTCGAGAATGCGCGCGACCAGCGGCTCCTCCTCCCAGTCGCCATAGGGAAAGCCCGCATCGTCGGCCACATAGATGAAGCGCCGGTCGGGCATCGCCGTCCGCAATTCGCGCAGCACGGTCAGCCCGCCAATGCCCGAATCGAAGACGAGGATCGGCGCGTTCACAGGGCCGGCTTTCCGGTCCCGTCCGGCGCCGGGTCGGCCCCCTCCGGCGCATCGTCCCCGGCATGGCCGCCCTCGGCCTTGTCCGCCGGCGCGAGGCCCCCCTTGGCAATGACATAGTCGAAGGAGCGGATGACGCCGCGCATGGTGCGCACCTCCGGCTCGGAGAAGCCGGCCTTGGTCAGCATGGTGCGCAGCTTCTGGGCCAGCGCCTCGCGCTTGTGCTCGGGGTAGAAATAGCCGTTGCGGTCGAGCGAGGTCTCCAGATGCTCCAGCAGCCGGTGCAGGTCCTCCTTGCGCGCCGGCGGCACCTCGGGCGCCGAGAAGCGCGGCTTGGTGACATCCGCCGAGCCGGCCATGCGCCAGGCATAGCTCATCAGGAGCACGGCCTGGGCGATGTTCAGCGAGGCGAAATCCGGATCGACCGGGAACGTCACGATCTCGTCGGCAAGGCCCACTTCCTCGTTGGACAGGCCGAAGCGCTCGCGTCCGAACAGGATGCCCGCCGGCTGGCCGCCGCCAATCCGCGCCCGCAGATTGGCGGCCGCCGTCTCGGGCTCGCGCACCGGCTTGAAGCTGTCGCGGGCCCGCGCCGTCGTCGCATAGACGAAGGTGAGGTCGGCCACCGCCGCCTCGACGCTGTCATACAGCCGGGCCGCCTCGATCACGTGGTCGGCACGCGAGGCTGCCGCCACCGCCCGCTCGTTCGGCCAGCCGTCGCGCGGGCTCACGAGGCGCAGGTCGGACAGGCCGAAATTGGCCATCGCCCGCGCCACCATGCCGATATTCTCACCGAGCTGGGGCTCCACGAGCACGATGGCAGGCCCGGCCTCGGGCTTCTTGTTGGGCGACTGGTTCTCGGGCACGCTGGCGACATCCTCTGTTCGGCTCGCTGATACCGCGCCACGCCCGCCACGCCAAGCGGGGCGCAAGAGCATCCCCAGCCGCGCGGTTCCTCACGGCGTCGCGCCGTCCACCCCCTCCCAGGCGATGCGGCGCAGCGGATCGGGATCGGCCTCGACACGGTCGCGGCGGGCCGACAGGACTAGCGTCTCGCGGGTCTCGCTCCGGTAGGCCGGCCAGTCGTCGCCCGGGGGGCCGCCATTGACGAAGGCCATCCAGCGATCGCGCATCCGTATCGCCAGTTGCTGGCGCGCGGGATCCGGCAGCACGCCGAGATAGACGCTGCGGAACGGCTTCAGAAAATCCTCGAACAGCAGCGGCAGATCGACCGAATGGGTCGCCCCGAGCCGCGACAGCAGCCCCTTCGCCTCCCAGTCCAGCCGGTACATGTAGGTGAGCGCGCGCTGCGACTGGCTGTCGGCCATGTGGATCGCCGCCATGCGGAAGAGGAGATCCGTGCCGAAGGCGATGCGCCCGGCCCTACCCGCGGGATAGAGCGCGGCGATCCTCTCGGCCGCCGCCTCCCCCGCCGTCTCGGCCACCCACCGGGTCAGGGACGGCTTGTCGCTGTCGATCTTGAAGATCGGCAGCTCGCTGAAGAAGGAGAACTCGTCGCGATTGGTGCCGATCAGGAGCGGCACCGGCTTCATGGCGCGGTAGAGCGCGGGCAGCGGGCCGTCCGGCAGTTCACCGCAGTCGAAATGCGGCCGCGAGGGGATGCCGGGGAATTCCGCCGTGACCTTGCGCGCGGCGAGACCGAAGGCTCGCGGCGCCAGCCGGAACAGACGCTCGCGATCGGCCTCTGCACCGAGGACCGCCAGGGTGCGCTCGCCGATCTCCATCGCCTGGGCGCGCGGATAGAACAAATTGAGCCCGCCCGACTGCATGATCGCCCGCGAGAACAGCCCATGCGATCCCGGCGCCGCCATGTGGAAGGCGACGGAGGCCGCCCCGGCGGATTCGCCGGCGATCGTCACCCGTTCCGGGTCGCCGCCGAAGGCCGCGATGTTGTCGCGCACCCAGGCGAGCGCCAGCCGCTGGTCGAGCAGCCCGGCATTGGCGGCAAAGCGCGCGTCGCCGGGAAACAGTTCGGCAAAGCCGTTGAAGCCGAAGACGCCGAGCCGGTAGTTCAGCGTCACCACCACCGCGTCGCCGCGGCGGGCGAGATCGGCGCCCGGATATTGCGATCCCGAGCCGATGATGAAGCCGCCGCCATGGATGAAGACGAGGACCGGCCGCGACCCGCGCGTGTCCGGCGTCCAGACATGCAGGTTGAGGCAGTCCTCGCTGAAAGTCCGCTTCAGCCCGGCAAAAGTGGCGAAGGGTTCGGCCAGGGCACGGCGCTGGGGCGCTGCCGGCCCGTAGGCATCTGCGTCGAAGGTCCCCCGGAACGGCGCGGGGGCGCGAGGCGCGGCAAAGCGCAGGCGTCCGACCGGCGGCGCGGCATAGGGAATGCCCAGAAAGCACGTGATGCCGCCGATGCGGTTGCCCCGAACCCGGCCGCAGGGCGCCTCCGCCACCACCGATGCTGTCATGCGCGAACTCCTGTGCGGTTGGTGGCGGGCCGCACCGGCCCACCGGCGGCGAGCGGCGCGGCCCATGCTTTGCGTCCACCGATACGGGTGTTATAGGGCGCCGTGAGTTTCGGGCGTGGCACCGCGTACTGCATCCATGCGGCCGCTCAGGGCCGCGTTTTCATTGCTTCAGGGGGAAGACAGAGATGGCGAAGATCAAGGTCGACAATCCGGTCGTGGAACTCGATGGCGACGAGATGACCCGGATCATCTGGCAGTTCATCAAGGACAAGCTGATCCATCCCTATCTCGACATCGACCTTGAATATTACGACCTCGGCATGGAGAACCGCGACGCCACCGACGACCAGGTGACGGTGGATGCGGCCAACGCCATCAAGAAGCACGGCGTCGGCGTCAAATGTGCGACGATCACCCCGGACGAGGACCGCGTCGCCGAATTCGGCCTGAAGAAGATGTGGCGTTCGCCCAACGGCACGATCCGCAACATCCTCGGCGGCGTCATCTTCCGCGAGCCGATCATCGCCAAGAACGTGCCGCGCCTGGTGCCCGGCTGGACCCAGCCGGTGATCGTCGGCCGCCATGCCTATGGCGACCAGTACCGCGCCACCGACTTCAAGTTCCCCGGCAAGGGCAAGCTGTCGATCAAGTTCGTCGGCGAAGACGGCGAGACCATCGAGCACGAGGTGTTCGACGCCCCGGCCGCCGGCATCGCCATGGCCATGTACAATCTCGACGAGTCGATCCGCGACTTCGCCCGCGCCTCGCTGAACTATGGCCTGCAGCGCGGCTACCCGGTCTATCTGTCGACCAAGAACACCATCCTCAAGGTCTATGACGGCCGCTTCAAGGACATCTTCCAGGAGGTGTACGAGGCCGAGTTCGAGGACAAGTTCAAGGCCGCCAAGATCACCTACGAGCACCGCCTGATCGACGACATGGTGGCCTCCAACCTGAAATGGTCGGGCGGCTATGTCTGGGCCTGCAAGAACTACGACGGCGACGTGCAGTCCGACACCGTGGCCCAGGGCTTCGGCTCGCTCGGCCTGATGACCTCGGTGCTGATGACGCCGGACGGCAAGACCGTGGAAGCGGAAGCCGCCCACGGCACCGTCACCCGCCACTACCGCCAGCATGAGCGCGGCGAGCAGACCTCGACCAACTCGATCGCCTCGATCTTCGCCTGGACCCGCGGCCTCGCCCACCGCGCCAAGCTCGACGACAACGCCGCCCTCGCCGAGTTCGCCTCGACGCTGGAGAAGGTCTGCGTGTCGACCGTGGAGAGCGGCCACATGACCAAGGACCTGGCGCTGCTGATCGGTCCGGACCAGCCGTGGCTGTCGACCACCGGCTTCCTCGACAAGGTCGACGAGAACCTGCAGAAGGCCATGGCCTGATCGCCAGCCCGACAGCTGAATGACGAAACGCCCGGCCTCACCGCCGGGCGTTTTCGTATGGGGAGACGGGAGGCGACGCCGCTCGCAGGGTCAGTCGGGGCGCGCTGGCACGAACGCGGAGCCGCTCACGGTCCCCAGACAGACGCAGACCGGCACGGGCAAACTGGCACGAACGCAAAAGGGGCGCCCGCGGCGCCCCTTGATCCTCGATAGCCATGTGCGGTCGGCCTCAGCCCGCCGCGGCCTCGATCGCCGCTTCGACGGCAGCGATGGCCGCGTCGGCCTTGTCGGCATCGGGACCGCCGGCCTGCGCCATGTCGGGCCGGCCACCGCCGCCCTTGCCGCCGATCGCGACGCTCGCCTCGCGCACCAGCGCCACCGCGTCGAAACGGTCGGTCAGGTCCGCCGTCACGCCGACGACGACGCTGGCCTTGCCGGCATCGACGCTGACAAAGGCGACGACGCCCGAGCCCAGCTGCGTCTTGGCCTCGTCCACCAGGCCCTTCAGATCCTTGCCGGCAACGCCGTTGAGCACACGGCCCACGAAACCGACCCCGGCCACGACCTTCGACGCCGAACCACCCTCGCCGCTCGCCCCGTCGCCGGCCAGCGCCAGCCGCTTGCGGGCTTCCGCCAGTTCGCGCTCGAGCCGGCGCCGCTCTTCGACCACCGCTTCCAGGCGCGCCGGCGCATCGGCCGGCGAGACCTTGAGGATCGACGCCATCTGCCGGACGCGGGCATCCTGCGCGAGGAGATGATCCCGCGCCGCCTGGCCGGTCAGCGCCTCGACCCGGCGCACGCCGGCCCCGACCGCGCTCTCGCCCAGGATATGGACGAGGCCGATGTCGCCGGTGGCATTCACATGGGTGCCGCCGCACAGTTCGATGGAGAAGGTCTTGCCGGCCTTCTCGCCTTCCTCGCCCGTGCCCATGGACACGACCCGCACCTCGTCGCCGTATTTCTCGCCGAACAGCGCCATGGCGCCCGATGCAATGGCGTCATCCACCGCCATCAGCCGAGTCTCCACCGGGGCGTTCTGCAGGACGATGCCGTTGGCCAGCCGCTCGACCTCGGCGAGCTCGGCGGCCTCGATGGGCTTGGGATGCGAGAAGTCGAAGCGCAGCCGCTCCGGCGCGACCATCGAGCCCTTCTGCGCGACGTGACTGCCGAGGATCTCGCGCAGGCCCTCATGCAGCAGATGCGTCGCCGAATGGTTGGCGCGGATCTTGGTGCGCCGGCCATGATCGACGATCAGGTCCAGCGGCATGCCCGGCTTCACCGTGCCCGACTTCACCTTGCCGCGATGGACGAACAGCCCGTCGGCGAATTTCTGCGTGTCGGCGATGACGATCTCCACGCCGTCGCCGCGCATGATGCCGGTGTCGCCGAGCTGGCCGCCCGATTCGCCGTAGAACGGCGTCTGGTTCAGGATGATGGCCACCTCGTCCCCGGCACCCGCTGCCGGCACCTCGGCGCCGTTGCGCACCACTGCCATGACCGAGCCCTCGGCCCGCTCGGTGTCGTAGCCGAGGAACTCCGTCGCGCCGACGCGCTCGCGGATCGGGAACCAGATCGTCTCGGACGCGGCTTCACCGGAGCCGGTCCAGCTCTTGCGCGCCTCGGCCTTCTGCCGCTCCATGGCGGTATTGAAGGCGTCGAGATCGACCTCGATGCCGCGCTGGCGCAGCGCGTCCTGGGTCAGATCCAGCGGGAAGCCGTAGGTGTCGTAGAGCTTGAAGGCGGTCTCGCCGGACAGCTTGGCGCCGGCATCCATGCCTTCGGTCGCGTCGGTCAGCAGCGACAGGCCGCGGTCGAGCGTCTGCAGGAAGCGCCGCTCCTCCAGCTTCAGCGTCTCGGAGATCAGCGCCTCGGCCCGCACCAGCTCGGGATAGGCGCGGCCCATCTCGGCGACCAGCGTCGGCAGCATCTTGTAGAGCACCGGCTCGCGTGCCCCGAGCATCTTGGCGTGGCGCATGGCCCGCCGCATGATCCGGCGCAGGACATAGCCGCGGCCCTCGTTCGAGGGCAGGACGCCGTCGGCGATCAGGAAGGCGGTCGAGCGCAGGTGGTCTGCGATGACCCGGTGGCTGGCGACGCTGTCACCCTCGGCGCGCGAGCCGATGGTCGCCTCGACGCTGGCGATCAGCGCCTTGAACAGGTCGATGTCGTAATTGTCGTGGACGCCCTGCAGGATCGCCGCGATGCGCTCCAGCCCCATCCCGGTGTCGATCGACGGGCGCGGCAGCTCGACGCGATTGTCGGCGCTGAGCTGCTCGAACTGCATGAAGACGAGATTCCAGATCTCGATGAAGCGGTCGCCATCCTCGTCCGGGCTGCCCGGAGGGCCACCGGGGATGCCCTCGCCATGGTCGAAGAAGATCTCCGAGCACGGGCCGCACGGGCCGGTCTCGCCCATCGCCCAGAAATTGTCGGAGGTCGAGATGCGGATGATGCGGTCGTCGGACAGGCCGGCGATCTTGCGCCACAACGCCGCCGCTTCCTCGTCCTCGGAATAGACCGTGACCAGCAGCCGGTCGGCCGGCAGCGCGAATTCCTTGGTGATCAGGTTCCATGCGAGCTCGATCGCCCGGTCCTTGAAATAGTCGCCGAAGGAGAAATTACCCAGCATCTCGAAGAAGGTGTGGTGCCGCGCGGTGTAGCCGACATTGTCGAGATCGTTGTGCTTGCCGCCGGCGCGCACGCATTTCTGCGAGGTCGCGGCGCGCTGATAGGGCCGCGTCTCGACGCCGGTGAAGACGTTCTTGAACTGCACCATGCCCGCATTGGTGAACATCAATGTCGGGTCGTTGCGCGGCACGAGCGGCGACGAGGCCACCCGCTCGTGATCGTTCTTCGCGAAATAGTCGAGGAACGCGGACCGGATTTCGTTGACGCCACTCATGAATGCGACCTTCGGAATACCTGCGGGGAAGAGCCCGTCGCCGCGGCGCGCACGCCGTCAGCCTCGGGCAAAGGCGCGTTGTACAGAGGCCCGCTCCGCCTGTCCATCAGACCCCCCAACGCGAAACGGCCCACCCGGATGGGCAGGCCGTCGCTCATGTCGTGCTGCCGTCGCCGATCAGGCGTCGGAATCGTCGCCCGGGCCGGTATCGTCCAGAAGCTGCTCGGCGAGAAGCCCGGCATTCTGGCGGATCAGTGTCTCGATCTCGTCGGCGACGGCCGGATTGTCGCGTAGGAACGACTTGGCGTTCTCGCGTCCCTGCCCCAGCCGCTGGCTGTTGTAGGAGAACCATGCGCCCGACTTCTCGACGATGCCGGACTTCACGCCCAGATCGACCAGTTCGCCGGTCTTGGAGACGCCCTCGCCATACATGATGTCGAACTCGACCTGCTTGAACGGCGGCGCCAGCTTGTTCTTGACCACCTTGACCTTGGTCTGGTTGCCGGTGACCTCGTCGCGGTCCTTGATCGCGCCGATGCGGCGGATGTCGAGACGGACCGAGGCGTAGAACTTCAGCGCGTTGCCGCCCGTCGTTGTCTCGGGCGAACCGAACATGACGCCGATCTTCATGCGGATCTGGTTGATGAAGATGACCATGCACTTGGAGCGCGAGATCGAACCGGTGAGCTTGCGCAGCGCCTGGCTCATCAGCCGGGCCTGCATGCCGGGCAGCGAATCGCCCATCTCGCCCTCGATCTCGGCGCGCGGCGTCAGCGCGGCGACCGAATCGACCACCAGCACGTCGATCGCGCCCGAGCGCACCAGCGTGTCGGTGATCTCCAGCGCCTGCTCGCCGGTGTCCGGCTGCGAGATCAGGAGGTTCTCCAGATCGACGCCCAGCTTGCGGGCATAGACCGGGTCGAGCGCGTGCTCGGCATCCACGAAGGCGCAGACGCCGCCCTTCTTCTGGGCTTCGGCAATGGTGTGCAGTGCCAGCGTCGTCTTGCCCGAGCTTTCCGGGCCGTAGACCTCGACGACACGTCCCTTGGGCAGACCGCCAATGCCGAGCGCGATGTCGAGACCCAGCGAACCGGTGGAAACAGTCTCGATCTCGACGATCTTTTCGTTCTCGCCGAGCCGCATGATAGAGCCCTTGCCGAAGGCTCTCTCGATCTGCGACAGGGCGGCGTCGAGCGCCTTGTTCTTGTCCAACGAATTATCCTCGACAAGCCTGAGTGAATTCTGTGCCATGAGAGACGAGACCTTATTCCACGCGTTGGACGGGGGTGCAATGACGAGCCGCACCATCACCATGTACTCTTTTTGTTCCCGTTCCGCAAGCCTGCGATCCCCGTTTGTTCCGTTTTCGCGCGCTGCCGCGAATCGCTTCCCGGCGATAAATTTCTGAAGTTTTGATGAAGAGCCCGCCCATGACCGCCCCCCTGATCTATGTCGCCGGTGCGGCCCATATCGACCGGCGCGCGATCTCGGACGCGCCCTTCATCCCGCACGCCTCCAATCCCGGACGGCTGGTGGATTGTCCCGGCGGCGCGGCGTTCAACGCGGTTCAGGCCATGGTCCAGGCCGGTGCGACGATCAGCCTGCACAGCGCCCGCGGCGGCGATCCGGACGGGCGCCGCGTCACCGACGCGATCCGCGCCCTCGGCGTCACCGACCTGTCGGTCACCTGGCTCGACCGCATGACCCCCACCTACACCGCCGTTCTCGACGACAAGGGCGAACTCGTCGCCGGCGTCGCCGACATGGCGCTCTACGACCTCCTGGTGCCGCGGTTGTTCACCAAGAGCGCCGTGCGCGCGGCGATCGGCAAGGCCGACGGCGTCCTCGTCGACGCCAATCTGCCGTCCGGCGCGATCGCGACGATCACCCGGGAGGCGGCGGGCAAGCCGGTCGGCGCGATCGGCGTCTCGCCGGCCAAGATCGGCCGCCTGCAGGATTCGCTCGCCAATATCTCGGCGCTGTTCCTCTCCTATGCCGAGGCCGCCAGCCTGGTCGAGGCGACCACCGGCACCAGCCCGCAGCTGATCGCCGAGTTGCTGGGCGAGCTCGGCGTCCACCGCGCCGTGGTGACCGATGGCCCGCGCGAGGTGATGATCATCGACGGCGAGACCGTTTTGCTGCAGCAGCCGCCCACGGTCGTTCCGAAAGATATCACCGGCGCCGGCGACAATCTGGCCGGCACCGCCTTTGCGGCTTTGTGCGCCGGCACGCCCTGGCTCGACGCCGTGCGCGCCGGCATCGTCGCCGCCTCGTTGCGGATTTCGTCCGATCCGTTATCCCCGGACGCATTGTCGCGGAGGATCGCCGAGGGCGTCGCCGCGCTGCATGACCCCCGCGCACCGGAGCCTGCGTCTTGACCACCGCCCTGCCCTATACGGCCTCTGCCAATGTCGCCGCCGCGCTTGCTTCGAACGCGCCGATCGTCGCGCTGGAATCGACCATCATTACCCATGGCATGCCCTATCCGCGCAATCTCGCCATGGCCGAGCGGGTCGAGGCGATCGTCCGCGAGGAAGGGGCCGTCCCGGCGACCATCGCCGTCCTCGACGGACGCCTGCGGATCGGGCTCGAGCCCGCCGAGCTCACGGCACTGGCGACTGCGAGGGACGTTCTGAAGGTGTCGCGCGCCGACCTCGCCTATGCCCTGGCCACCGGCCGCACGGGCGCGACCACGGTGGCCGCGACGATGATCGCCAGTGCGCTCGCCGGCATCGGCGTCTTCGCCACGGGCGGCATCGGCGGCGTCCATCGCGGCGCCGAGACCAGCTTCGACATCTCCGCCGATCTCGAAGAGCTGGCGCGCACGCCGGTCATCGTCGTCTGCGCCGGCGCCAAGGCGATTCTCGATCTGCAAAAGACGCTGGAAGTGCTGGAAACCAAAGGCGTTCCGGTGGTCGGCTACGGCACCGACGATCTGCCGGCCTTCTGGTCGCGCAGCTCCGGCCTGCCGGTGCCGCTGCGCCTCGACAGCGCCGCCGAAATCGCCGGCTTCCAGGCTGCCCGCGACAGTCTCGGCATCGATGGTGGCATGCTGGTGACCAACCCGCTCGACGCAGCCGCGGCGATCGATCGCGACGAGGTCGACGGCTGGATCGCCCAGGCGCTCGCCGATGCCGAGGCGGAAGGGATCACCGGCAAGGCCGTCACGCCTTTCCTCCTCGCCCGCATCTTCACCCTCAGCGGCGGTCGCTCGCTGGAGGCCAATATCGCGCTGGTCGAGGCGAATGCCCGGCTTGCGGCCCGCATCGCGGTCGCCCGGCAGGGCTGAGCCGCCGGGACGGCCGGAAGCCTATTCGTCGAGCATGTTCTTGACCGCCACGGCCAGCTCGCGCAGCGAGAAGGGCTTGGCGAGGAAGCCGAACTTCTCGCCCTCGGGCAGGTTCTTGGCGAAGGCGTCCTCGGCATAGCCGGAGACGAAGATGAACTTCAGCTCCGGCCGCGTCTTGCGCATTTCGCGCAAGAGCGTCGGGCCGTCCATCTCGGGCATGACCACGTCGGAGACGACGAGCTCGATCTGGCCGTCGAGTTCTTCCATCACCTCCAGCGCCTCGATGCCGGACGCCGCCTCGTGGACGTCGTAGCCGCGCATCTTCAGCGCGCGCACATTGCCGGCCCGCACATGGTCCTCGTCCTCGACGAGCAGGATCGAGGCGGTGCCCGACAGGTCGACCTTGGCGTTCACCGGCGCGGCCACCGCATCGCTCTTGGCCGCCGTCACCTGCGCCGGGATATGGCGCGGCAGGAAGATGCGGAAGGTCGTGCCCTCGCCGGGCTTGGTGTCGACGAAGATGAAGCCACCCGACTGCTTGACGATGCCGTAGACCATGGAGAGGCCGAGGCCGGTGCCCTTGCCGATGTCCTTGGTGGTGAAGAAGGGCTCGAAGATGCGCTCGGCGACCTCGACCGGCATGCCCGTGCCGGTATCGGAGATCTCGGCGAGCACATAATCGCCCTCGGTCATTTCCGCGTAGCCGAAGGCCGCGGCCTCCGCCGCCTCGACGTTGCGGGTCGAGATGGTGATGGTGCCGCCGTCCGGCATCGCGTCGCGGGCGTTCTGCACCAGGTTGGTGATCACCTGCTCGAACTGGCCGATATCGGCCATGACCGGCCACAGGTCGCGCGCATGATGGCGCTCCAGCTTGGCATGGTCGCCGCTGACCCGCTTCAGGAGGAGATGCATGTCGGCGACCACGTCGGTCAGGTTCAGCATCTTCGGCCGCATGGTCTGGCGGCGCGAATAGGCCAGCAGCTGGCGCACCAGCGAGGCGGCGCGATTGGCGCTCTGCTTGATCAGCAGCAGGTCCTGGAACGAGGGATCGCCGGTGCGGTGGTTGAGCAGCAGGAAGTCGACCGAAGCGGTGATGATCGTCAGGACGTTGTTGAAGTCGTGGGCAATGCCGCCGGCCAGATTGCCAATGGCCTGCATCTTCTGGCTCTTGGCGAACTGCTCCTCAAGGGCCCGCTGCTCGGTGATGTCGACGCCGTAGAGAATGACCACTTCTTCGGTGTCCGACCCCGAATTCGGGATCGGGCTGACATAGAAGCGCACGGCGCGGGTCCGCTCGCCCTCGATTTCGGCGTCGATCGGCGGGACGCCCGCCTGCCCTTCCATGGCCGAGCCGAGCGCCTGCTGGAAGCCGTCGCGGCCGGCCGCCAGAATACTGGATTCGATCGCCGCGGTGCCGTTCGCCGCCTCGTTGCCGAAGATCTGCCGGAACACTGCATTCGAGCGCACCGCGCGACCCTGCCGGTCGAGGACGGCGATCGCCATGGGCGAGGAATTGAAGAAGCGGGTGAACCGGGCCTCGGCGACCTCGACGGGGCTGGCGGCATGGTTGTCGCCGCTGCGGTTGAGGACCAGCGTGCGCACCGTGCCCGGCGCGGCCACGTCGTCGGCGACCGGCTTGCGCAGGAGGCGCACCGGCAGGCTGCGTCCCGACTTGGTGATCAGGTCGAGGTCGATGGCGGTGGTGTCCAGCGCATCGGCGCCGTCCTGCGGCAGGGTCAGGAGCGGATGCGACGCCTCGGGCACGAATTCCAGGATCGAGCGGCTGAACGGCCGGAACTCGACCAGATCGACGCCGAGCCAGTCGGCCAGCGTGGCGTTGAGATAGGCGATCTTCAGATTGCCGTCGGTGGCGAAGAAGCCGGCCGGCGCGCGGTCGAGATAGTCGATGGCGTGCTGCAGATCCTGGAACGAACTCTCCTGGTGCTTGCGCTCGGAGGTGATGTCGAGGATCTGCCAGGCGTGCAGCGTGCCGTTCGAGGTGTTCAGCGGGCGCACCGAGGCGCGGTACCAGTGCGGCGTCGGGTCGGTGCTGTCATACAGGCTGCGCGGCAGGCGGAACTCGCGCTGTCCGGTGCGGTTTTCCCGCGCCAGATTGGCGAGGTGGTAGATCGCCTCGGACGCTTCGGTCTCGCGCGCCAGGAGCCGCTCCAGCGTCTTCACGCCGGCGGCACTGGTGGCGCCGGTGATCTCGCCATAGGCCTTGTTGGCGTAGATGATCCGGCCCTTGCGATCGAGGATCAGCATGCCGGTGCGGGCGGTGTCGAGAAAATCCTTGGCGATGGACGCTTCGGCGATCCGGCCGGTGAACTGCACGAAGCCCAGCGCGGTCGCGAAGATCGCCGCAAGACCGGCCATGGCGAGGCCGCCGAAGATGATCAGCAGCGCGATGCCGCCATAGGCGTTGCCAAGAAGCGCCAGCAGCGCCGCCAGCACCATCAGCGAGCCGCCCAGCATCAGAAGGCGCCTGACGCCCGAGGCTGCCGTGGCCCTGTCGATCAGCGGCCGGTCTGCAGACCCCGTCGTCGCCCCTCCATCCATCGTGATTCGCTCCTTGTCCGCGCCGCCATGACTATGAATCAAAAGCAGATTCGACGCGAGAGTGCCCCAGGGTGCTTTTATTCGGCCTGTGGCCGCGGAAAATCCCGGCGACGCCTTCGCGTGCGCCGTCCAACGCTTTATGAACGTCCAAGCTGGCGTTGCCCTTGCCCATGGGGTTCATCCCGCGGAAGGTTGCCCCAAATGTGAAATCGGGCGTGCTCCTCCGCCCAGAGTAGAAGGAAGCCCGCCCCATGCCGCAGTGGATCGTCGATCTCGTCGGGGAAGGCCTCGCGCCGATCGTCTGGGTGGCCATCGTCGCCGTCATCGTCTGTGGTCTGGCGATGGCGATGATCGTTCTCGCCAAGAAGGCCTTCGGCGGACGGATCGGCACCCAGTTCAAGGGCCGCGCGCCGCGTCTGGCGGTGATGGACGTCACCCGCATCGACGAGAAACGCAAGCTGGTGCTGGTGCGCCGCGACGAGATCGAGCACCTGATCCTCATCGGCGGCCAGAACGATGTGCTGCTGGAGGGCAACATCCTGCGGGTGCCGGCCGCCGCGCGTCCGCATGGCGACTGGAACACCTCGCGCTCCGACGAGATCGAGGAGGAGCGCTTCGCCAGGAACCATCGCCACGAGCCGGAGCTGCCCGCTGTCGCCGAACGGGCCCGGGCGCCCGAGCCGCGGATCGACGCGCAGGCCCCGCGCGAGACGAAGCCGACGCCGCCCGAACGCGCTGAAGCCCCCTCCCCGGAGGTAACCGACCGTCGCTCGCCTCCGCCGGTCGCAACGCCGTCGCCGCTGGCCGCCGCAAGTCTGGCCACTGCGGCAACGGGTGCCGCCGCAAATGGTGCCGCCGCGTCCGTTGCGGTCGACAGCCCGTCGCCGGATACCAGGCGTCCCGCGGCCGCCGCCATGCCGGAACCGGCGGCGCCGCCGGCGCCGCCCAGGGCACCCGTTGCGGCGCGCCCGGTGACCCAGCCGCGCTCCATGGCGACGCCGACGGCCACGCGTGCGCCCGACATCGGCCCTGCGACCGCGCAGCAGGACACGGCCGCCGGCCCGGCCCCCGCCAGCCGCGTCGAGCCGCGCTTTGCCGCGGCCAGAAGCCAGCCGGAGCCATCGGCGCCCGATTCCGAGACCGCCCGCACGCAATTGCGCGCCCAGATGAACCGCTCGCAGTCGCCGGAATTCTCGCGGGTTCAGGACGCGACCGCGCCGGCGATCGCCGTCGAGCCGGCCGATTCCCCGGTGGCGGCGCGCCAGCCCCTGTCGGTCCGCAGCTTCGCGAGCGCCATCCAGCAGCGCAAGGCGCCGCCTGAAATGCCGCCGCCGGCCACACCAGCCACGCCGGCGCCGACGGCTCGGCCGGCTCCGGCGGCCCCGGCTTCGGCGGCTCCGGCTTCGGCAAGTGGCCGCGGCGCTGCGACAGCCGCCACCGCGTCCACTGCCTCTGCCGCCTCCGCGGCCCCATCGGTCGCGTCGCCGGCCCCCGAGCCGCAAGCGCCGAAGCCGGAGGTGGCGCCGGCCGCAAAACCGGAGGCGCCTGCCGCCTCCGCATCTGCGCCCGCCAAAGCCCCCGCCATCGAGGCCGAACGCGCCGACCCGAGTCTCGAGGATTTCCTGTCGGCCGAACTCGATACCGATTTCGGTGATGACGACGGCGACGAGGATGTCGCTCCGCCGCGTGGCAATGCCCCGGCTCCCGCGGTCGATGTACCCGTGACGGACCGGCCGGAGCGCACGCCCGAATCCCGCGACGTGCCGAAGGTCGACGCCACCTCGCGTTCCCCCGGCGCGTCGACCTGGCCGCAGGCGCCGACCCCGGTCGTCGCCAAGGCCGAGGATGCGAAGCCGTCACCGGCCCCCGCCCCGTCGATCGACGCCCCCAGCCGCGAGCCGGCGGCCTCCCCACGCCCGATGCCGGAACCGGCGCGGGTGGAACCGGAGACGCGCGCAGACCGCGAGACCCCGGACGATTCGGCGCCGGATGCGCCCGCGACGGGCGATCAGGCCCCCGAGCGTCGCCTGACGCTGGAAGAGGAGATGGAGCGCCTGCTGGGCGACTTCAGCTTCGACGCCAAGGGCGAACGCAAACCCAATTGATGCAGGAATGCCCTCTTGGCGCTGATCACGCGCAGGCGGGCATTCCGCCACCCTGAGGGGTGGACGGCCGGTACGCTGAAACTGTCGGGATTGGAACGCCGAACCGGAACGGTGCGGCCTGGAACGGGGAAGCTGGTCGTTCGAAGGGCGGCCCCCGTCAGGGGACGACCGGTCGGCTATTCGTCGCGATAGACCTTCTCGCGGCGCTCGTGCCGCTCCTGCGCTTCCAGCGACATGGTGGCGATCGGCCGGGCATCGAGCCGTTTCAGGCTGATCGGCTCGCCGGTCTCCTCGCAATAGCCGTAGGTGCCGTCCTCGATGCGCTCCAGCGCCGAATCGATCTTGGCGATCAGCTTGCGCTGGCGATCGCGGGCCCGCAGCTCGATGGCGCGGTCGGTCTCGGAGGAGGCGCGGTCGGCGGCATCGGCCTGATTGCTGTTGTCGCTGGCCAGTCCCAGGAGGGTCTCGCGCGATTCCCGCAGGATCTCGGCTTTCCACGCCAACAGCTTCTTACGGAAGTAGTCCTTCTGACGGTCGTTCATGAACTGCCCGTCTTCGGACAAGGTCGCATCGATATTGAGTAACTGGCTCATCACGCACCTCCGTTTCCGTAATTCGGGCTTATAGCGACGCTTGTCTCCGGGAACAAGTTAACTCCGGCATCCTACATCCAGAATATGAAGACGTTTCTAAGAGACGGATTTCGCAAGGATTTCCGAGCGCTCTATCCCTCGTCTGGATGACGTGGCGATGACGTGGCGATGACGCGGCGGCGATGAATGCCGTCCTGCGTCGAACCGGCCGCCGGTTCCGCCCCGAACCGCGCCCCCGACCGACATGCCGACAGCGGCGGCGAGGCCGCCGATTGCCCGGACCGCATTTATCGGCATAGTCCCTCGCCATGTCCTCCGCCCCGACGTCCCGCCTCTACATTCTCCGCCATGCCCATGCGGGCTGGGCCCGCCCCGGCGAAAGCGACCATGATCGCAGGCTGGACGCCCGCGGCCGCGCCGAATGCGAGCGGCTGGTCGTCTTCCTGCGCCGCGAAGCGTTCGCCTTCGACACCATCCTCTGCTCGACGGCGGCGCGCACCCGCGAGACCCTCGACCTGATTCGACCGGCCCTGCCGTCCGGCCTTGCCGAAGCGGAGCTGTCCTCGCTCTACGGCGGCGAGATCTCGGCCTATTACGAGGCGGTGCGCGGACAGGCGGAGGCGGCCGCGCTTCTCGTCATCGGGCACAATCCAATGATCGAGGAATTCACCCTGTCGCTCGCCGGCAGCGGCGATCGCGCGGCACTCGCCACGGCGAGCCAGGGCTTCCCCACCGGGGGTCTGGCAATCGTCGAGTTCGAGCGTCCCCTGTCCCGGATCGCACCGGGCGCCGGCCGGTTGTGCCGCCTGTTCGATCCCGACGAGGCCGGCTGAGCGGCAGGCCGCGGGCCGGCGCGCCTTTCGAGGTGCCCCCGGCGGACCTATATCGGGGCCTGACGACCGACCCGGAGCCCAGAGAGGACCCCCGCCCCGCCCATGACCTCCCTTGCCGACGAAGCCCGGCTCGTCTTCGATACCTTCACCGACCGCACCACCGGCCTGTTCCACCCCACGCTGCGGCTGGGGGTCACCGGCCTGTCGCGCGCCGGCAAGACCGTCTTCATCACCGCGCTCGTCCACAATCTGCTGCATGGCGGGCGGCTGCCGCTGTTCGAGGCGCAGGCGGGCGGCCGCATCCTGCGCTCCTTCCTCGAGGAGCAGCCGGACGATGCCGTGCCGCGCTTCCAGTACGAGGAGCACATCCGCACCATCCTCGAGGACCGGCTCTGGCCGAACTCGACGCGGGCGATTTCCGAGCTGCGCCTGACCATCGAGTATGAATCGGGCTCCGGCTGGGGCCGGATGTTCTCCGGCGGCCGGCTGTCCATCGACATCGTCGACTATCCCGGCGAATGGCTGCTCGACCTGCCGCTCCTGGAAAAGGACTTCGCGACCTTCTCGGCCGAATCGCTGGAGCGCGCACGCCTGCCCTCGCGCCGCCATCTCGCTCAGGAATATCTCGACCTCGTCGACAGCGTCGATCTGGAAGCGCCGGCCGACGAGACGACGGCGGTCGCGCTCAGCCGTGCCTTCGCCGCCTATCTGCAATCCTGCCGCGCCGACAGCGCCGCCCTCTCGACGCTGCCGCCGGGGCGCTTCCTGATGCCCGGCGACCTCGAAGGTTCGCCGGCCCTCACCTTCGCGCCGCTGCCGGTCGAGCCCGGCCGGACCTATCCCAAGGGCTCGCTCGCAGCCCATCTCGCGCGCCGCTACGAGGCCTACAAGACTGTCGTGGTCAAACCTTTCTTCCGCGATCATTTCGCCCGCCTCGACCGGCAGATCCTGCTGGTCGACGTGATGCAGGCGATCAATGCCGGCCCTGAGGCCGTCCGCGATCTCGAAACCGCCCTCGCCGACATTCTCGGCTGCTTCCGCCCCGGTCGCTCGACCTGGCTCGGCTCCTTCCTGACGCGGCGGATCGACCGCATCCTGGTCGCCGCCACCAAGGCCGACCATCTCCACCGCGACAGCCACCGGCGGCTGGAGGGCATCGTGCGCCGGCTGCTCGACGACGCCATCGCCCGCGCGAAGTTCTCCGGCGCCCGCACCGACGTCCTCGCCCTTGCCGCCGTGCGCGCCACCCGCGAGGCCAGCGTCGAGGATGGCGGCGAGACCCTGCCCGTCATCGTCGGCACGCCGGCCGAGGCCGAGACCATCGGCGAGGAAACCTTCGACGGCCGCACCGAAACGGCGATCTTCCCCGGTGACCTGCCCGCCGACCCGGCGCGGCTGTTCGTCGACGGGGCTGAACCCGACCCGATCCGCTTCGTGCGGTTCAAGCCGCCGCGGCTGGAGCGCGATGCGGCGGGGCTGACCCTGTCGCTGCCGCATATCCGCCTCGACCGCGCCCTGCAGTTCCTCATGGGAGACCGGCTGTCATGACGAGCGACGACACGCAGGACGGTCGCCGTCCGCGCCGCCGGCCCGGCGCCTTCCGCCTTGACGAGGCCGGGATGCAGCCCGAGCGGGCGCCGGAGGCAGAAGCCGCGACGGCGAGCCGCACGCCGCGGGCCATCGAGAATATCGCGAAGATCCGGCTCGACCCCGAGGACGCCATCGAGCGCGAGGCGGTCGCGGTTCTCGACGACGAGCCGGCGGCCCGGCGCAAGCGGCGCTTCTCCTTCGGCAAGCTGTTCCTCGCCGCGCTGGGCCTGCTGGTCTCGCTCGGCATCGGCCTCGCCGTCGATGCCCTCGTCCGCGATCTCTTCGCCCGCTGGGAGTGGCTGGGCTGGGGCGCCGTGGCGCTCGCCGCACTTCTCGTCGTCGGCGCGCTGGGCGTCGCCCTGCGGGAAGTGATCGGCCTGATGCGGCTGGCCGCCGTCGACCGCGAACGCCAGGCCGGCCGCGCCGCCTATGAAGCCAACTCGACCGAGGATGCCCGCAACGTGGTGCGCGGCCTCTCCACCCTTCTCTCCGGCCGCCCCGAGACCGCCAAGGGCCGTGCGAAGATGGCGGAGCTGAAGGACGAGGTGATCGACGGGGCCGATCTGGTGGCCCTGGCCGAGCGCGAGTTGCTCGGGCCGCTCGACATGAAGGCCCGCGCGCTCGTCCTCGCCTCCTCCAAGCGCGTCTCCGTTGTCACCGCCGTCAGCCCCAAGGCGCTGGTCGACGTCGCCTATGTCCTGTTCGAGACGGTCAAGCTGATCCGCCGCATGTCGGAGCTCTATGGCGCCCGGCCCGGCACCCTCGGCCTGATCCGCCTGACCCGCGACGTGGTCGGCCATCTCGCCGTCACCGGCACGATCGGCATCGGCGACGGGCTCGCCCAGCAATTGCTCGGCCATGGCGTCGCCGCCAAACTCTCCGCCCGGCTCGGCGAGGGCGTTGTCAACGGCCTGCTCACCGCCCGCGTCGGCCTTGCCGCCATGGACCTCTGCCGGCCCTTGCCGTTCCTCCGGCTGCGCCGCCCGTCGATCTCCGATGTGCTTGGCGACCTGACCGTCATCGGTGCGGCCCGAACGCCACAGGCGGGGTCGACCGAGCCGCGCACGCCCGGTTGAGCGATCCGTCGCAAGGCTGTGTTAACCCTTACGGATCATAAAGGGGGCTAGGAAACAGCCACTTGCGCCGTCAGGAAGGTCCGCTCATGTCCCGCATGCTGAACGCCGGTCTCGCTCTCGCCATCGCGGCCGGTTCGGCCATCGCGACGCCTGCTCTCGCCGATCCCGACAAGGCGTTCTTCCGCCAGGTCGTCGGCCAGTGGTCCGGCCCGGGCGAGATCGTCGCCGGCAAGTACAAGGGCACCAAGTTCGTCTGCGACTTCGCCGGCTCCGAGCATCCCAAGGCCACCGGCGTCGCCCTCGACGGTTCCTGCCGCGTCGGCCTGTTCTCGCAGCCCATGCACGCCGAAGTCCTGCGCTCCGGCACCAGCTATCGCGGCGCCTTCCAGGACGGCGCCAAGGGCAAGGGCCTCGACATCGTCTCCGGCAATGTCGATCGCGACCGCATCATCGTCGGCCTCGACCGCAAGCAGCTGAAGGGCGCCATGGTCGCCCGCCTCGCCGACGCAGAGACGCTGGCAATCACCGTCTCGGTCACCGTCGCCTCCGAACTCGTCCCGGTCATCGGCATGAACCTGAAGCGCACCGGCGCCACCCGCCAGAGCGCGCTGACAGACTAAAAGCGGCAATGGTCGTCGGACCGAAAGCCGCGGCAACCGGGGCGGCCATCGTCAACTCGGTCCGATACGAGCCCCTGCTCGATACAGACGCCGACCGACGACCTGTTCGGGGCCGTCCTTTGCGCGATCCGACATAGGCAGCCTCACCGGCGGTCCAGTTGGCGTTGGCCGATCCTAACTCATCATATTCGAATTTCGTTGAAACGGACTGCTACGAGGTGACACCCGCGAGCGCCCGCTTACGCTTGGAAAGAGGTCTCGCACAGGACCATGGGGCTCTATTGGAAGATTCTCCGCCTCCTCTTCAGAAAGTTCAATTCGCGGCGGCGTAGGGCGCCTAAGAGAACCGGTGCTGGCCCCAGCGACAGGTTGAGGAAGCTCCAACCGGGCACTGTGCTCAAGGGCAGGTGTTGGGTAATCGATGGCGACACCATCATCATCGACAAGATCCACATTCGGCCAGCCGGCATCGACGCGCCTGAACTCGACCATCCCTGGGGCGAACGTTCCAAATGGGCACTGTTTCGATTGTGTAAGGGCCAGGTCGTAACGGCTCGGCTGACGCCCGAATTCTCCTACGACCGAGTCGTGGCGGAATGTTTCCTTCCTGATGGTCGCGATCTTGCAGCCGAACTTGTCCGCTGCGGCCTCGCTCTCGACTGGCCAAAGTACTCCGGCGGCAAGTACCGGCATCTCGAGCCGGCTGACGCACGACGCAAGCTGTGGCGCGCCGCCGCCCGGCAAAGAGGCGAACCGCACCTGCCGGAGCACGTTGGATAGCAGTCAGACCGTGGGAGGCCGATATCCACGCGACGCGGAATGGGGGACCGATCGATCTCTGATGCTCGCGCCTGCAACGCTCAGTTCACGCACCCAATTCTCCTCCCAGGCCTTCTTTCGGACGCGTGATCGAGACCAGGTTCGGGTCACATCACTTCTCCGCAAAGCCGACAGGTCGAGGTGATCAACGGTTTCGCAGCCATGCCAGGGCGCCGGGCGCCATTCCCTTGAATTTCGGCGCGTCCTCCAGCGGCGCGACGAGGAGCCAGGCGTCGTCGACGAGCTGCCATTTCAGCCGGTGGTAGAGCTTGGAGCGCGTCAGCGCGCTGTCGATGAGATAGATGCCGTCGCCCAGCCTGAAGCCGTCTCCGTGGAGATCGATGTCGATGCCCTGCCACCGCTCGTCGCAGAGAAAGAGGTAGAGCTGGGTCATGCCGGTCCGTCTCGCCTTCGCCTGACATCCACTCGGACCTGCCCGGTCCGTCCCGTCGATTGACCGCCTGGGCCCGGAACACCCCGCCGTGCCAGCGCCCAAGTCCGCTACGCGGCCCCGCACCGCCGCTCTCATGCGTCGGCGTGTTCCTCTCGCCACCATTCGCCGTCGGCGCTGGCGGGCTGGATCCCCTCGGGGTCGATCGCCGCGATCCAGTCGGCCACCGTCCGGCCGCCGAAGGCGAGCTTAGACGCGATGTCGGCGAGCGGCACCAGCACGAAGGCGCGCTCGGTTACCCTGGGATGCGGCAATGTCAGCGCGTCGTCCTCATAGGGTGAGGCCGCATAATCCAGCACGTCGAGGTCCAGCGTGCGCGGCCCCCAGCGCTCGCGCCGCTCGCGGCCGAAGAGCCGCTCCGTCGTCAGGCACAGTTCCAGGAGATCGCGCGGCGCCAGATCGGTCTCGACCGCCGCGCAGGCGTTGACGAAGTCCGGCTGGTCGGTTTTGCCCCAGGGTGGCGTGCGATAGAGCTTTGAGACCGCGACCACCGCCGTGTCGTCGCGCGCGTCGAGCCGCCGCAGCGCCGCCGCCATCTTCGCTGCCGGATCGCCGATATTGCCGCCGAGCCCCAGATAAGCCCGTGCGCTCACCAGCGTTCGCCTCGCATGGCGCGGAACATGGCGTCGGTCACACGCAGCGCGTCGCGATTGGCCGCCACGTTGTGGACGCGGAAGATGTCGGCGCCGCGTTCGCGCATCAGCGCGCTGGTCGCCGCCGTGGCAATGTCCGGCTCGGGATCGTCGCGCCCGACCGCGCCGCGCACGAAGCGCTTGCGCGACGTCCCGACCAGCAGCGGATGGCCCAGCGCCTGCAATTCGTCGAGCCGGGTCAGGAGGATCAGGTTCTGCGGCCCGTCCTTGGCGAAGCCGAAGCCTGGATCGACCACGATCGCCTCGGCCGGAACCCCGGCCCCGCGCGCAATGTCCAGCGACCGGTTCAGGAACAGATACTGGTCGGCGATCATGTCCTCGAGCGTCTCGCGCTCGCGGCCATTGTGCATCAGGCAGAGCCCCGCGCCGGTCTCGGCCGCGACCGTGGCGATGCCCGGGTCCTTCTGCGCGCCCCAGATATCGTTGACGATGTGGGCCCCCGCCTCGACCGCCATGCGGGCCGTCTCGGATCGGTAGGTATCGACCGAGATCACGCAGTCGGAGCACGCCGCCAGCGCCTCGATCACCGGCATGATCCGCCGCTGCTCCTCGGCGGCGTCCACCGGGGTCGCGCCGGGCCGGGTTGATTCGCCGCCGATATCGACGATCGTCGCGCCTGCCTCGACCATCCGCAGCGATTCCGCCACCGCAGCGTCGACGCTGGCATAGCGGCCACCGTCGGAGAAGCTGTCGGGCGTCGCGTTCAGGATGCCCATGATGCAGGCCGGGCCGTTGAGGTCGATACTGCGGCCATGGCCGACGCGCCAGGTTCCGCCGCGCGGTTCGGTCAGCTTCATCGCGTGTCACCTTGCCAGCATTGCATCAGGGTCTGGTAGCGCGCGGCCCGGCCGGGTGCAATCGCGTCGCCGGGCAAGCGCGCCGGGTCGACGGGCAGGCGCGCGAAAACGCCGCGACCGGGCCCTTTCTGCCGGTCGCCCACTGGCCCCGGAGGCCTTGCGCGCTAGCCTGTGACGTTCAGCCCACCCTGCCACTGCCCGCGAAAGCCGCCGATGCAATACCACGCCATCCACCAATGGGTCCGCCAGCGGATCGAGATCACGACGCTCGTGGCCGCGCTGACCGCGGCAGCCGCGATCTGGGGGTTCGTCTCGCTCGCCGGCGAGGTGGTGGAAGGCGACACCAAGGGGCTCGACACCGACATCCTGCTCTGGTTCCGCAGCGCCACCGACCCGCAGGACCCGCTCGGCCCCGGCTGGATGGAAGAGTTCGGCCGCGACATGACCGCCCTCGGCGGCACCGGCGTCCTCGTCATGCTGACGCTGTTTGCCGGCGGCTTCCTGTGGATGCAGGGCAAGCGCCGCTCGATGATCATGATCTTCGCCGCGGTCGGCGGTGGCTTTGCGATGAGCCAGCTTCTCAAGTTCGGCTTCGACCGGCCGCGTCCCGACCTCGTGCCGCACGGCTCGATCGTCTACACGGCCAGCTTCCCGAGCGGCCACTCGATGATGTCGGCCGTCACCTATCTGACGCTGGCGATCCTCGTCGCCCGCGTCCAGGAGCGCCACCGGGTCCGCATCTACCTCATCACCATTGCCTGCTTCCTCACGGTGCTGGTCGGGGTCAGCCGCGTCTATCTCGGCGTGCACTGGCCGACCGACGTCCTCGCCGGCTGGACCGCGGGCGCCGCCTGGGCGGTCGGCTGGTGGATGCTGGCCCGCTGGCTGGAGGAACGCGGCGCGGTCGAGCCGGAAGCCCAGACGATCGACGACCCCGTCGATTCTGCCACGACCTGACGCCGAATGCGGCAGCTCACGAGCGCTTCCATGGCCGCCCCGACCGGGCGGCCATAGGCGATCTCTATGCGCCTTTCGTCGCGCTTGCACGCCCGTAAGCCCTGATTCGCCAAGGCGTTAACACCTTCGCGCCGCGAAATTGACGCAATCGGCTTGCGGAGCCGCCATTGCTATGGAAATGATCATGCCTTCGGACGCGGCGTTTCTGACACTTTCGCGCGCGCCAAACAGACCGGCATCCCAGAAGCACCGGAAAACGGGCGGGCAATGGAATATTTTCTTCAGCAATTGATCAACGGTATCACGCTCGGCTCGATCTACGGGCTGATCGCCATCGGATACACGATGGTCTACGGCATCATCGGCATGATCAATTTCGCCCATGGCGAGATTTTCATGATCGGATCGTTCGTCTCGCTTACGGTCTTCTTGGCGCTCGCCGCCCTCGGCATCACGTTCCTGCCGCTGGTGCTGCTGATCATGGTGCTGGTCGCCATGCTCTGCACCTCGCTCTGGGGCTGGACGGTGGAGCGGGTCGCCTACCGGCCGCTGCGCGGCTCCTTCCGGCTCGCCCCGCTGATCACCGCCATCGGCATGTCGATCTTCCTGCAGAACTTCGTGCAGGTCACCCAGGGTGCCCGCGTCAAGCCGCTGCCGCCGCAGATCCAGGGCGGCATCACGCTGATGGATTCGCCCTCCGGCATCGTCGTGCAGCTGAGCTACATGCAGATGATCATCATCGGCATGACCATCGTCCTGATGGCCGGCTTCTCGCTGCTGATCTCGCGCACCTCGCTCGGCCGCCAGCAGCGCGCCTGCGAGCAGGACCGCAAGATGGCGTCTCTGCTCGGCGTCAATGTCGACCGCACGATCTCGCTGACCTTCGTGCTCGGCGCCTCGCTCGCGGCGGTCGCCGGCATGATGTACCTGCTCTATTACGGCGTCATCGACTTCTATATCGGCTTCATCGCCGGGGTGAAGGCGTTCACCGCGGCGGTTCTGGGCGGCATCGGCTCGCTGCCGGGCGCCATGCTGGGCGGCCTCGCCATCGGCCTGATCGAGACCTTCTGGTCCGGCTATTTCTCGGTCGAGTACAAGGACGTCGCCGCCTTCTCCATCCTGGCGATCGTGCTGATCTTCATGCCCTCCGGCCTGCTCGGCCGGCCTGAAGTCGAGAAGGTCTGATCGCGATGGCCAGCACGACATCAGCCACCGCGGCGAACCGCCCCGAGGGCGCGGAGATCCTGTCCGAAGAGCGGCGCGACGCGGCGCGGGGCGAACCGCCCTTCACCGAAGCGCCGACCGGCGACAGCCGCCTCGTCGCCTCCCTGAAGGAGGCCGGAATCACCGCGGCGATCATCGCGGTCATCACCCTGTTCTTCCTGGCCTTCCGGTCCGATATCGCATCGGGCGGCCTGTCCCTGACCCTGCGGCCGGAGCTCTGGCTGGTCTGGGTGGCGATCGCCTTCGGCGTCCGCTTCCTCCTGTCCTACTTCGTCTTCCGCTCCGAACAGCCGATCACCGGCTTTCTCAAGAAGACCTTCGCGCCCACCGCCCGCGGCCTGCCGATCGGCAAGGTCCTCGGCATCGCGCTCCTGCTGGTCGCGCTGACCCTGCCCTATCTCCTGGCGACGCTGGTTCCGAGCCAGAACCGCTATCTCCTCGATCTGGCGATCCTGATCCTCACCTATGTCATGCTGGGCTGGGGACTGAACATCGTGGTCGGCCTCGCCGGCCTGCTCGATCTCGGCTACGTCGCCTTCTACGCGGTCGGCGCCTATTCCTTCGCGCTGCTGTCGACGAATTTCGGTCTCGGCTTCTGGGTCTGCCTGCCCATGGCCGGCCTGTTCGCGGCGATGTGGGGCGTCATGCTGGGCTTCCCGGTGCTGCGCCTGCGCGGTGACTATCTGGCCATCGTCACCCTCGCCTTCGGCGAGATCATCCGCATCGTTCTGTTGAACTGGTACGAGTTCACCGGCGGCCCGAACGGCCTCCTGGGCATTCCCAAGCCGACCCTGTTCGGCCTGGAGTTCAACCGCGGCGACAATTCCTTCGCGGAGTATTTCGGCCTCGAATACGACACCGTGCAGCGCTTCGTGTTCCTCTACTACATCATCCTGGCCCTCGCCCTGATCACCAACTTCGTCACCCTGCGGCTGCGCAAGCTGCCGGTGGGCCGGGCCTGGGAAGCGCTGCGCGAGGACGAGATCGCCTGTCGCTCGCTCGGCATCAACACCACCAACGTCAAGCTCACGGCCTTCGCCACGGGCGCGATGTTCGGCGGTTTCGCCGGCGCCTTCTTCGCCACCCGGCAGGGCTTCATCTCGCCGGAGAGCTTCACCTTCATCGAATCGGCGATCATCCTCGCCATCGTGGTGCTCGGCGGCCTCGGCTCGCAGCTCGGCGTGGTCATCGCCTCGGTGGTGATGATCGGCGGCATCGAACTCTTGCGAAACCTCACCATCCTGCAGGCGGTCTTCGGTTCGGACTTCGATCCGACCCAGTACCGCATGCTGATCTTCGGTCTCGCCATGGTGGCGATCATGGTGTGGAAGCCGCGCGGCCTGATCTCGTCGCGCTCCCCATCCGATGTCTACAAGGAGAAGAAGAAGATCGGCGCCGATCAGGTCTCCCAGGGCGAGGGTCACTAATGTCGAACACCTCTCACCGCTGGTCGCTCGACCCGGTTCT
Source organism: Aurantimonas coralicida DSM 14790 (assembly GCF_000421645.1). Taxonomy (GTDB): domain Bacteria; phylum Pseudomonadota; class Alphaproteobacteria; order Rhizobiales; family Rhizobiaceae; genus Aurantimonas; species Aurantimonas coralicida. Next base: position 131,889 of record NZ_ATXK01000001.1, read on the forward strand.
GACCGTCGAGCATCTGACGATGCGCTTCGGCGGCCTGACCGCCGTGGACGACCTCTCCTTCAATGTCGGGCGCGGCGACATCACCGCCCTGATCGGTCCGAACGGCGCCGGCAAGACCACGGTCTTCAACTGCGTCACCGGCTTCTACAAGCCGACCGAGGGCCGCATCGCCATGCGCCGGGGCCGCAATGTCCCGGACGCCAAGATCGCCGCCCTCACCCGCAGCGGCAACCAGTACGACCGCGACGACGAGCATGCGGTGTTCCTGCTGGAGCGGATGACCGACTTCCGCATCACCGAGGTGGCCGGCGTCGCCCGCACCTTCCAGAACATCCGCCTGTTCGGCGGCATGACGGTGCTGGAAAACCTGCTGGTCGCGCAGCACAACAAGCTGATGCGCGCCTCCGGCATGACCATCGGTGGCCTGTTCGGCCTGCCCGGCTACCGGCGCGCCGCCGCCGAAGCCAAGCGCAAGGCGATCGAATGGCTGGGGCATACCCGCCTTCTCGACCGCGCCGACGACCCGGCCTCCGACCTGCCCTACGGCGCCCAGCGCCGGCTGGAGATCGCCCGGGCCATGTGCACCGATCCGGCGCTGCTGTGCCTCGACGAGCCGGCCGCCGGCCTCAACCCGCGGGAATCGGCCGAGCTGAACACGCTCTTGCGCTACATCCGCGATGAGCATGACGTCTCGGTTCTGCTGATCGAGCACGACATGGGCGTGGTGATGGAGATCTCCGACCACATCATCGTGCTCGACTACGGCAAGAAGATCTCCGACGGTTCGGCCGCCGAGGTGCGCGACGATCCCAAGGTCATCGCCGCCTATCTCGGCGTCGACGACGAGGAGGTGGAGCAGGTCGAGCAGGATCTCGGCGTCAAGAAGGCCGGCGCGTCGACGCACGCCGCCGACGGCAGTCAGGGAGACATGGCATGAGCGCGGTCGCGCCGACGCCCGCGGGGGAGCCGATGCTGGCGGTCCGCGGCGTGCATACCTTCTACGGCAAGATCCAGGCGCTGCGGGGCGTCGATGTCGACGTCTTCGCCGGCGAGATCGTCACGATGATCGGCGCCAACGGGGCCGGCAAGTCGACCCTGATGATGACCATCTGCGGCAATCCGCAGGCCCGCGAGGGGCAGATCCTCTATCGCGGCGAGGACATCACCCACATGCCGACCCACGACATCATGTCCCGGTCGATCGCCCAGTCGCCGGAAGGGCGTCGCGTCTTCGGCCGGATGACCGTGATGGAGAACCTCCAGATGGGGGCCATCATGGAGGACGAGAAATATTTCGACGACGACCTGCGCAAGGTCTTCGAGCTGTTCCCGCGCCTCAAGGAGCGGCGCGGCCAGCGCGGCGGCACCCTGTCGGGCGGCGAGCAGCAGATGCTGGCCATCGGCCGGGCGCTGATGAGCCGGCCGAAGCTCCTGCTTCTGGACGAGCCGTCCCTCGGCCTGGCCCCACTGATCGTCAAGCAGATCTTCGACGTCATCCGCGAGCTCAACGCCAATGAGGGGCTGACCGTGTTCCTCGTCGAGCAGAACGCCTTCCATGCCCTGCGGCTCGCCCATCGCGGCTACGTCATGGTCAACGGCACCGTCACCATGTCGGGCACCGGCAAGGAGCTTCTGGCCCGCGAGGAAGTGCGCAGCGCCTATCTGGAAGGGGGAGCCCACTGATGGAATCCGAAATGGGCCTGCTCTGGGAAGTCGCCCTGCCCGAATTCCTGCTCGTCACCGTTGTTCTCGGCGGCGGCGGTGCCTGGATGATCGGTCGCTCCACCGCGCTGACGTGGAACGGCTGGGGTCTGATGACCTTCTACGTGCTGTTGCTGACGATTGCCGTCCGCTTCATTCACTTCAGTCTGTTCGGCGGCTCGTTCTTTCTGCCGCCGGCGACATTCGGCACCGCGATCTACTATGGACTGATCGACTTTATCGTATTGTTGGCCATTGCCGGCATCGGGCGCAGCTATGTCCGCAACCGTCAGATGTCTCGGCAGTACGGTATATTGCACGGTAACCATCGCTGACTCTGCCGCATTAATGAGCGCCGGCGAAAAACTGTGCCGGGGCTATTCCAACGGCAGCGAATCCGGTCTTAAATCCCCCTCGGTAGAGGACGGTCAACACCGCCTCGTGGCCCACCGGCCGCCAGAATCAACAGGAAGGTTCCCATGAAGAAAGCACTCCTAGCCGGCGCAGCGCTCAACCTGGTATTCGCTGGCGCAGCGTTCGCCGAGATCACGATCGGCGTCGCCGGCCCCATGACCGGCCAGTACGCCAGCTTCGGTGAGCAGTTGCGCACGGGCGCCGAGCAGGCTGTCGCCGACATCAACGCCGCCGGCGGCGTGAATGGCGAGATGCTGAAGCTTTCGGTCGGCGACGACGCCTGCGATCCGAAGCAGGCCGTGGCCGTGGCCAACCAGTTCGCCTCGCAGGGCGTGCCGTTCGTGGCCGGCCATTTCTGCTCGGGCTCCTCGATCCCGGCCAGCCAGGTCTATGCCGACGAGCAGATCGTCCAGATATCCCCGGCCTCGACCAACCCGGACTTCACCGACAAGCGCCCGGGCGACGGCGTGTTCCGCGTCTGCGGTCGTGACGACCAGCAGGGCGAAGTTGCCGGCAAGTACATCTCGGACAACTTCCCGGATGCCAACGTCGCGATCATCAACGACAAGACCGCCTACGGTAAGGGCCTCGCCGACGAGACCCAGAAGTACTACGAGGAAGCGTCCGGCAAGAAGCCGGCCCTCGTCGAGGCCTATACGGCCGGCGAAAAGGACTACACCGCCCTCGTCACCAAGATGAAGGAAGCCGGCATCAACCTGCTCTATATCGGCGGCTACCACACCGAAGCCGGCCTGATGGCGCGCCAGATGCGCGAGCAGGGCATGGACACCGTGCTGATGTCGGGCGACGCGCTCGTCGCCGAGGAATACTGGGCGATCACCGGCGACGCCGGCCAGGGCACGCTCATGACCTTCTCGCCGGATCCGCGCAAGAACGAGGCCGCAGCCCCGGTCGTCGCCGAGCTCGAAAAGGCCGGCAAGACCGCCGAGGGCTACGTGCTCTACACCTATGCGGCGATCCAGGCCTGGGCCGACGCGGTCAAGAAGGCCGGTTCCACCGACTTCGATCCGGTCGTCACCGCCCTCAATGATGGCGACTACGCCACGGTCATCGGCGACCTGACCTTCGACGACAAGGGCGACGTCACGCTGCCCGGCTACGTCGTCTACGAGTGGAAGGACGGCCAGTACGACTACGTCGACGGCGCCGCCCAGTAAGCATCAGGACGCGGCAGACGCCGCATTCCGACATGACGAAGGCCCCGGTGCATCGCGCCGGGGCCTTTGTCATTCAGGGCAATCAGCTCGACTGTCCGAGCACACTCCCGCTTCCGTGACCTCCGCCCGCCATGGGCGGGGACGGCGACCGGTATTCCGCCTTCAGTCCTGCCCGTGCTTGAACACGGCGGCGCGCTTCTCGCGGAAGGCGGACATGCCCTCCTTCTGGTCGGAGCCGGAAAACAGCGCGTGGAAGGTGCGGCGCTCGTGCAGCAGCCCCTCGCGCAGCCCCACCTCGAACGACCGGTTGGTGGCTTCCTTGGCGGTGATCGTCGCGGGCTTGGAGAACTCCGCAATGGTCCGCGCGGCGGCCATCGCCTCCTCCATCAGCGAGGCGGCGGGCACCAGCCGCGACACCAGCCCCATCCGCTCGGCTTCCTCGGCCTCGACCATCCGGCCGGTGAGGATCATGTCCATGGCCTTGTACTTGCCGACGGCGCGGGTCAGGCGCTGCGAGCCACCCATGCCGGGAATGACGCCGAGCTTGATCTCCGGCTGGCCGAACTTCGCCGTGTCGGACGCGATGATCAGGTCGCACATCATCGCCAGTTCGCAGCCGCCGCCCAGCGCGAAGCCGGACACCGCCGCGACCATCGGCGTGCGCACCCGCTCCAGCATCTCCCAGTCGGAGAACCAGTCGGCGAGCATCATCTCCATGACCGTGCGGTCTTCCATCTCCTTGATGTCGGCACCGGCGGCGAAGGCCTTTTCCGAACCGGTGATCAGGATCGCGCCGACGCCGGGGTCGCGGTCGAGTTCGGCGGTCAGCCGGACGATCTCGCGCATGACCTCGGAATTCAGCGCATTCAGCGCCTTCGGCCGGTTCAGGGTGAGGATCGCGACGCGGCCCTCCCGGCTGGTGAGTACGACCTTGTCTTCGCTCATCTGTCCTCCTCTTGCGGGGCCCTGCCCGCTCTCGGCTCTGCGACATGGGGCGACGGTCCGGGCTGCCGTCCTTGGCAACCCGGCCGCCGCGATCGCGGTCCTTATTTCGGGGCCATGCGGATGGCGCCGTCGAGGCGGATCGTCTCACCGTTGAGCATCGCGTTCTCGGCGATGTGGACGACCAGCCTGGCGTATTCCTCGGCGGTGCCGAGGCGCGAGGGGAACGGCACCGCGGCGGCCAGCGAGGCCTGCACCTCTTCCGGCATGCCGGCCAGCATCGGCGTCTCGAAGATGCCCGGGGCGATGGTCATCACCCGGATGCCGGTCTGCGCGAGATCGCGGGCCATCGGCAGCGTCATGCCGGCGATCGCCGCCTTGGAGGCCGAATAGGCGAGCTGGCCGATCTGGCCGTCGAAGGCAGCGACCGACGAGGTCGAGACGATCAGGCCGCGTTCGCCATCGGCGTTGAGCGGGTCGCCCTCGGACATCAGCTGCGCCACCTGCGAGGCCATGTTGAAGGAGCCGATCAGATTGACCGCGATCACCTTCTGGAACAGTGCCGGGTCATGGGCCGCGCCCCGCGAGATGGTCTTGCGGCCCGCCACGATGCCCGCGCAATTGACCAGGATGCGCGGCGTGCCGATCGCCTCGACGGCCAGCGCCAGTGCCTGCCGGACCGATTCGGAATCGGACACATCGCAGCGCACGAAGACGCCGCCGATCTCGTCCGCGACCGCCTGCCCGGCCTCCTCGTTGAGGTCCAGCACCGCGACCTTGCCCCCCTTGGCGGCCAGTGCGCGAGCCGTGCCGCGCCCGAGACCCGAGCCTGCGCCGGTCACGATCGCCGGTGTCGTCGTTCCGATATCCAAGCATTTCTCCATGCGTTGCGGGTCGGGACCGCGAAGATGCGGCGCCTCGCCCCTTGGGATGTGATCTATTGCCGTAGCCCCGCGCGTTCCCCGGCGAAAGCCGGAAATGATGCCGGCGCGCGATCTTTCCCCCTCGTCTTCCACCCGGCCGCGCCACGTCGTATGCACGGCAGCGATCTGTCACAGGAGTCCGGCATGTCCCGTACCGTTTACGTCAATGGCGCCTACGTTCCCGAGGAAGAGGCGACGATCTCGGTCTTCGACCGCGGCTTCCTGTTCGCCGACGGCGTCTACGAGGTCACCACCGTCCTGTCCGGCAAGCTGGTCGATTTCGGTCCGCACATGAAGCGGCTGGCGCGCTCGCTCGGCGAACTCGACATGCCCTCGCCCGCCAGCGAGGAGGACTTGCTGACGATCCACCGCGAGCTGGTCGCCCGCAACGGCCTCGACGAGGGGCTGATCTACATGCAGGTGACCCGCGGCGCCGCCGATCGCGACTTCCTATTCCCGCCGAAGGACACGGCGCCGTCCCTCGTCCTGTTCACCCAGGCCATGGTTCTGCGCGACAAGCCGGCGGCGCGCACCGGCATCCGCATCGCCTCGGTGCCCGACCTGCGCTGGGCGCGCCGCGACATCAAGACGGTGCAGCTCCTCTACCCGTCCATGGCCAAGATGGAAGCCAAGTCCAAGGGCGCCGACGATGCCTGGCTGGTCGAGGACGGCGTCGTCACGGAGGGCTCGTCCAACAACGCCCATATCGTCACAGCCGACGGCACGCTGATTACCCGCGACCTGTCGCATTCGATCCTGCACGGCATCACCCGCGCCGCGGTGCTGAAGCTGGCGGCCGACGACGGCGTCAAGGTCGAGGAGCGCAGCTTCACCCTCGAAGAGGCGAAGAACGCCAGCGAGGCCTTCGTCACCTCCGCCTCCACCTTCGTCATGCCGGTGGTGGAGATCGACGGCCAACCGGTCGGCAGCGGTGCGCCCGGACCGATCGCCAGGCGCCTGCGCGAGATCTACCTCGCCGAGGCCGACCGCACCGCCATCTGACGGCCTCGGGACGCCGGCCGCTCGGCACGTCGCCGGTCGGCGCCGCGACCGCCAGCGAAGCCGGTGATCGGCTTCGCTTTCGTTTCTTGCGCTTCGGTTTCGTTTTGCCCATGATCGCTCCGTCACGGGAGGAGTGAACCATGCTGTCGGACCGACAGACACAGATACTCGAAAGTGCCAAGCGCAGCGGCCGCGTCTCGGTGGAGGAACTGGCGGCCCGCTACGACGTGTCGGTCCAGACCATCCGTAAGGACCTGAACGACCTTTGCGATCAGCGGCTTCTGGCCCGCGTCCATGGCGGCGCGGTGCTGTCTTCCGGCGTCGAGAATGTCGGCTACGACGCCCGCCGCACCATCGCGGCGGACGAGAAGGGCGCGATCGGCCGGGCGGTTGCCGATCTCGTGCCGGACCGCGCCTCGCTCTTCGTCAATATCGGCACCACGACCGAGGCCGTCGCCCGCGCGCTGCTGCGCCATGCCGGGCTGATGGTCATCACCAACAACATCAACGTCGCCACCGTCATGCGGCCCTATCCGGAGATCGAGGTGGTGATCGCCGGCGGCGTCGTGCGCCGCTCCGATGGCGGCATCGTCGGCGAGGCGGCGGTGGATTTCATCCGCCAGTTCCGGGTGGATTTCGCCGTCATCGGCGTCTCGGCCATCGATCCCGACGGCTCGCTCCTGGATTTCGACTATCGCGAGGTGCGCGTCGCCCAGGCGATCATCTCCAATGCGCGCCACGTCATCCTGGCGGCAGATTCGTCCAAGTTCGAGCGCAGCGCGCCGGTGCGGATCGGCCATCTCGACCAGGTCCACACCTTCGTCACCGACGTCGCGCCCGACGGAATCCGGCAGATCTGCCAGGAGCGCGAGGTCCGTCTGATCGAGGCCGGCCGGCGCGATGCGACCAAAGCCGACGCCGCCGAGTAGTTTTCGTTTGACGTTCGGTTTGGTTTCGTAATAGCCTCCTCACATTCGCAATCGCAACCTCAAATGTTGCGGTGCGAAGCCTGGGGAGGCTCTTCTGGATTACGACGTTTTCATCATCGGTGGTGGAATCAACGGCTGCGGCATCGCCCGCGACGCCGTCGGCCGCGGCTACCGTGTCGGGCTCGCCGAGATGAACGATCTCGCCTCCGGCACGTCCTCCTGGTCGACCAAGCTGGTGCATGGCGGCCTGCGCTATCTCGAACACTACGAATTCAGCCTCGTGCGCCACGCCCTGATGGAGCGCGAGGTGCTGTGGAGCATCGCGCCGCACATCATCCGGCCGCTGCGCTTCGTCCTGCCCCACCATGACGGCCTGCGCCCGGCCTGGCTCCTGCGCCTCGGCCTGTTCCTCTACGACCATATCGGCGGCCGGCGGAAGCTGAAGGCGACGACCACCGTCGATCTCGACGGGCCGCTGGGCGCGCCGTTGAAGGACGATTTCCAGAAGGGCTTCGAATATTCCGACGCCCGCGTCGACGACGCCCGCCTCGTGGTCCTCAACGCCCGCGATGCGGCGGCGCGCGGCGCCGACATCATGGTCCGCACCAAGGTGACCGAGGCGCGGCGCGAGAAGGACGGCTGGGTCATCGCCCTCCACGACCAGGAGACCGGCGCGGTCCGCTCCGTCACCGCGCGTTTCCTGGTCAATGTCGGCGGCCCCTGGGTCGACGCCATCATCCAGAATGCCATGGGCCGCAACGGCGCCAACCACATCCGCCTCGTCCAGGGCTCGCACATCGTCACCCGCAAGCTCTACGACCACGACCGCGCCTACATCTTCCAGAATGCCGACGGGCGGATCATCTTCACCATCCCCTACGAGGACGACTTCACCCTCGTCGGCACCACCGACCAGGACTATGAAGGCGACCCGTCGCAGGTGGCGATCAGCCAGGGCGAGATCGACTATCTCCTGTCGGCCGCCAGCGAGTATTTCGCCAGGCCTGTCGTCGCCGAGGACATCGTCTGGACCTATTCCGGCGTGCGCCCGCTCTTCGACGATGGCGCCTCGAAGGCGCAGGAGGCCACCCGCGACTACGTGCTGAAGGTCGAGGGCGAGAATGGCGAGGCGCCGGTCCTCAACTGCTTCGGCGGCAAGATCACCACCTACCGCGTCCTGTCGGAAGAAGTGCTCGGCAAGATCGCCCATCATCTCGGCGCCAAGGGCAGGAGCTGGACCGGCGACGAGCCGCTGCCGGGCGGCGACTTCGCCGTCGACGGCGTCGGCGCGCTGGAAGCCGCACTGCGCCAGGCGGCGCCCGAACTCGACGCGGCGACGATCCACCGGCTCGTCCGCTCCTACGGCACCGACGCGGCGAGATTTGCCAGGACCGGTGCACTCGGCCGGGATTTCGGGCACGGTCTCTACCAGGCCGAGATCGACTGGCTGATCGCGGAGGAATGGGCTCGCACGGCAGAGGATATCCTGTGGCGCCGCACCAAGCTCGGCCTGCGCTTCAGGGCCGACGAGACGGACGCACTGGCGCAATATGTGACGCAGCGACAGAATGAACGGAGGACGGCCGCCGAATAGAACCGGCGCGTCTGGGAGGACACATTGCTCGAATTGCAGAACGTCAGCCGCAGCGTCGGCGGCGAAAAGCACATCATAGACGTCTCGCTGACCCTCGACCGCGGCTCGCTCAACGTGCTGCTCGGGCCGACGCTGGCCGGCAAGACCAGCCTGATGCGGCTGATGGCCGGCCTCGACGCGCCGACGTCGGGCCACGTCGTCATGGACGGCAAGGACGTGACCGGCGTGCCCGTGCGCAAGCGCAACGTGGCCATGGTCTACCAGCAGTTCATCAACTACCCGACCCTGACGGTCTACGAGAACATCGCCTCGCCGATGCGCATCGCTGGCAAGTCGGCGGCCGAGATCGAGGCCGCCGTCCAGAAGGCCGCGGCGCTGATGAAGCTGACGCCCTTCCTCGACCGCACGCCGCTCAACCTCTCCGGCGGCCAGCAGCAGCGCACGGCGCTCGCCCGCGCCCTCGTCAAGAACGCCGAACTGGTGCTGCTCGACGAGCCGCTGGCCAATCTCGACTACAAGCTGCGCGAGGAACTGCGCGAGGAACTGCCGAAGATCTTCGCCGAGACCGGCGCGATCTTCGTCTATGCAACCACCGAGCCCCACGAGGCGCTGCTTCTGGGCGGGCGCACCGCGACCCTGTCCAAGGGCCGTGTCACCCAGTTCGGCGAGACGCCAGACGTCTATCGCCAGCCCCATGACCTCCTGACCGCGCGCACCTTCTCCGATCCGCCGCTCAACGTCATGGCCTTCACCAAGGCCGGCAGCCGCTTCACCTCGCCCAACGGCGTCGTCTTCGAGGCCGCGCCGAGCCAGGCAGCCCTGCCGGACGGCCGCTATCTCAGCGGCATCCGGCCCCATCACCTCACCGTCGAGACCGGCGACACCACCGGCACCGTCTTTCCGGCGGTGATCAGCCTGACCGAGGTCACCGGGTCGGAGACCTACATCCACGCCGAGGTCGGCGAGGACCGGATCATCGCCCTCGTCCACGGCGTGCGCCGCCACGAGACCGGCGAGACCATCCGCCTGTCCTTCGATCCCGCCAGCCTTCTCGTCTTCGACGAAGCGGGCAACGCCGTCGCGGCGCCCGCCCGACACGCGGCCTGAGGAGAACGCCATGGCCCGCATCCGCCTCGACCATATCCGCCACGCCTATTCGCCGGCCCTCGCCGCGGCCGACATCTACGCCCTGCGCGAGGTCCACCACACCTTCGACGACGGCGGCGCCTATGCGCTGCTCGGGCCGTCGGGCTGCGGCAAGACCACGCTGCTCAACATCATCTCCGGCCTGCTGACCCCGTCCGAGGGCAGCGTCCTGTTCGGCGACGACGACGTGACCATGCTGACGCCCGAGGCGCGCAACATCGCCCAGGTGTTCCAGTTCCCGGTCATCTACGACACCATGACGGTCCGCGAGAACCTGGCCTTCCCGCTGAAGAACCGGAAGGTGCCGGCCGCCGAGATCAAGACCCGCGTCGAGGACATGATCGGCCGCATCGGCCTCGAGGCGAAGGCCGATCGCAAGGCCCGCGGCCTCACTGCCGACGAGAAGCAGAAGATTTCGCTCGGCCGTGGCCTCGTGCGCTCCGACGTCAACGCCATCCTCTTCGACGAGCCGCTGACCGTCATCGACCCGCACATGAAGTGGCAGCTGCGCTCGGAACTGAAGCAGCTCCACCGCGAATTCGCGATGACCATGGTCTACGTCACCCACGACCAGACCGAGGCGCTGACCTTCGCCGACAAGGTCGTCGTCATGTACGAGGGCGAGGTCGTGCAGATCGGCACGCCCGAGGAACTGTTCGAGCGGCCCCAGCACACTTTCGTCGGCTATTTCATCGGCTCGCCGGGCATGAACGTCCTACCCTGCCGGATCGACGGCAGCGACGCGATGGTCTCCGACATGCGCATCGCCCTGCCGGGCGGCCGCGCGGCCTATGCCGCCGGGGCGAAGACCGAACTCGGCATCCGGCCGGAATTCGTCACCATCGTCGACCGCGGCGACGGCGACGCCGTGCCGGTGACCATCGACAAGGTCGAGGACGTGGGATCGGAGCGCATCGTGCGGGCCCGGCTCGGCGAGCATCCGCTGAGCGCCATCGTGCGCGAAGGCGTCGCCATCCCCACCGACGCGGCCATGCGCTTCGCGCCCGACGCGCTCAATCTCTATGCCGATTCCCGGCTGGTCGGACGGGTCTAGGGAGAACGCACATGGACAAGACCTGGAACAACAAAGCCTGGTTCATGGTCATGCCGGTGCTGGTGCTGGTCGCCTTCTCCGCCGTGATCCCGCTGATGACCGTGGTCAATTACGCGGTGCAGGACACCTTCGGAAACAACCAGTTCTTCTGGTACGGCACCGACTGGTTCGAGGAGGTGCTGACCTCGGCGCGTTTCCACGACGCCCTCGTCCGCAACCTCGCCTTCTCGGCCATCATCCTGACCATCGAGGTGCCGCTCGGCATCCTCGTGGCGCTGGCCATGCCCCGCAAGGGGATCTGGGTGCCGGTCTGCCTCGTCCTGATGGCGCTGCCGCTGCTGATCCCCTGGAACGTCGTCGGCACGATCTGGCAGGTCTTCGCGCGCACCGACATCGGCCTGTTCGGCTACACGCTCGCCTCGCTCGGCCTCGACTACAATTACGTGCAGGACCCCTTCGACGCCTGGGTCACCGTCATCATCATGGATGTCTGGCACTGGACGAGCCTCGTCGTCCTCCTGTGCTACGCCGGCCTCGTGTCGATCCCGGACGCCTATTATCAGGCCGCCAAGATCGACGGCGCCTCGCGCTGGGCGGTGTTCCGCTTCATCCAGCTGCCCAAGATGGGCCGCGTGCTGCTGATCGCCGTGCTGCTGCGCTTCATGGACTCGTTCATGATCTACACCGAGCCCTTCGTCGTCACCGGCGGCGGACCGGGCAACGCCACGACCTTCCTGTCCATCGACCTGGTGAAACTGGCACTGGGCCAGTTCAACCTCGGCGAGGCGGCGGCGATGAGCCTGATCTACTTCCTGATCATCCTCGCGCTGTCCTGGGTCTTCTACACCATCATGACCAATGTCGGCACCGAGCGCCCGATGAAGGGAGGCGACAATGACTGACACCACGGCAAACCGCGACGTCGTCGAGGCCCCGGGCGCCGGCGCCGTGCCGCCGACCGGCCGCTCCGGCGAGGCGATCGCCCGGCGCAGCCGCAAGGCATCCGGCGGCTTCCGCTGGAAGGCGCTGATCCCGATCCTCTACATCGTCTTCCTGCTGCTGCCGATCTACTGGCTCGTCAATATGAGCTTCAAGACCAATCAGGAGATCCTGAGCGGGCTGACGCTGCTGCCGGAAAACCCGACCCTGCGCAATTACACGGTCATCCTGACCGACCCGTCTTGGTACAACGGCTACATCAACTCGATCATCTATGTCGTTCTGAACATGGTGATCTCGGTCTCGGTGGCGCTGCCGGCGGCCTACGCCTTTTCGCGCTTCCGCTTCCTGGGCGACAAGCACCTGTTCTTCTGGCTTCTGACCAACCGCATGGCGCCGCCGGCGGTGTTCGCCCTGCCCTTCTTCCAGCTCTATTCGGCCTTCGGCCTGATCGACACGCATATCGCCGTGGCGCTCGCCCACTGCCTGTTCAACGTGCCGCTGGCGGTGTGGATCCTGGAAGGCTTCATGTCGGGCGTGCCGAAGGAGATCGACGAGACCGCCTATATCGACGGCTATTCCTTCCCGCGCTTCTTCTTCAAGATCTTCACCCCGCTGATCGCCAGCGGCATCGGAGTCGCGGCCTTCTTCTGCTTCATGTTCTCCTGGGTCGAGCTGCTCATCGCCCGCACCCTGACGGTAACCGACGCCAAGCCGATCTCGGCGATCATGACGCGCACGGTCTCCGCCTCCGGCCTCGACTGGGGCGTCCTCGCCGCGGCCGGCGCCCTGACCATCATTCCCGGCGCGATCGTGATCTGGTTCGTGCGCAACTACATCGCCAAGGGCTTCGCCCTGGGGAGGGTGTGATGCGCATCACCGCACCGACAGCCAAGACGGAGGCCTGCCGATGATCGACCTCAGCTGGATGGCCTGGACCTGGCCGACCGCCACCTTCTTCATCGCGATCTTCGCCCTCATCGCCCTGATGGGCGTCTGGGAGAAGGTGTCGCCCGGCGGCAATCCCCGCGTCGGCATCCTGCGCTTCGAGACCACCCGCGGCGACCGGCTGTTCGTGTCGCTGCTCGGCTCGGCCTTCATCTGCCTCGGCTGGCTGTGGGGCGTCGACCTGCCGCTCTGGTATGCCCTCGGCCTCTGCGCCGTCTTCTTCGTTCTGGTTTTCCGGCTCGTCTGACGGGCCGGAACCGGGCCACACCGCGTCGTCGCCGGTCGACGCGGACATGCCCATCGCTCGCACCGGCTCACACTGGGAGGACATTCGACATGATGAAACGATATCTGATGGGAACGGCCGCCACGTTGGCGATCGCCCTGGCCGCAGGGCCGGCCATGGCCGACATGGAGGCGGCCAAGAAGTTCCTCGACGCCGAGATCGGCGATCTGTCCACCCTGTCCCGGGAGGAGCAGGAGAAGGAGCTGCAGTGGTTCATCGACGCGGCGAAGCCCTATCAGGGCATGGAGATCAAGGTCGTCTCCGAGACCATCACCACCCATGAATACGAGTCCAAGGTGCTGGCCCCGGCCTTCACCGCCATCACCGGCATCAAGGTCAGCCACGACCTGATCGGCGAGGGCGACGTCGTCGAGAAGCTGCAGACGCAGATGCAGTCGGGCGAGAACATCTACGACGCCTACATCAACGATTCCGACCTGATCGGCACCCACTGGCGCTACCAGCAGGTCCGCAACCTGACCGACTGGATGGAAGGCGAAGGCAAGGAGGTCACCAATCCGGGCCTCGACCTCGACGACTATATCGGCACGTCCTTCACCACCGCGCCGGACGGCAAGCTCTACCAGCTTCCCGACCAGCAGTTCGCCAACCTCTACTGGTTCCGCTACGATTGGTTCAACGACGAGAAGAACAAGGCCGACTTCCAGGAGAAGTACGGCTACGAGCTCGGCGTGCCGGTCAACTGGTCGGCCTATGAGGACATCGCCGAATTCTTCACCGGTCGCGAGATCGACGGGAAGAAGGTCTATGGCCACATGGACTACGGCAAGAAGGACCCGTCGCTCGGCTGGCGCTTCACCGACGCCTGGCTGTCCATGGCCGGCAATGGCGACAAGGGCATCCCGAACGGCGTGCCGGTCGACGAATGGGGCATCCGCGTCAACGAGCAGAGCCAGCCGACCGGCTCCTGCGTCGCGCGCGGCGGCGACACCAACGGCCCGGCCTCGGTCTACGCCATCGAGAAGTATCTCGACTGGCTGAAGGCCTACGCCCCGCCGGAGGCCCAGGGCATGACCTTCTCCGAATCCGGCCCGGTCCCGGCCCAGGGTGCCATCGCCCAGCAGATCTTCTGGTACACCGCCTTCACCGCCGATGCGGTCAAGGAAGGCCTGCCGGTGGTCAACGAGGACGGCACGCCGAAATGGCGCATGGCCCCCTCGCCGCACGGCGTCTACTGGGTCGACGGCATGAAGCTCGGCTACCAGGACGTGGGCTCGTGGACCCTGATGAAGTCGACCCCGGTCGACCGCGCTCAGGCTGCCTGGCTCTACGCTCAGTTCGTCGGCTCCAAGACCGTCGACGTGAAGAAGGCCCATGAGGGCCTGACCTTCGTGCGCGAATCCACCATCCGCGACGAAAGCTTCACCGAGCGGGCACCGGAACTCGGCGGTCTCATCGAGTTCTACCGCTCGCCGGCGCGCAAGCAGTGGTCGCCGACCGGCACCAACGTGCCGGACTACCCGAAGCTGGCACAGCTCTGGTGGCAGGCGATCGGCGACGCGTCCTCGGGCGCCAAGTCGGCCCAGGAAGCGATGGACTCCCTCTGCGCCGAGCAGGAAAAGGTGATGGAGCGCATCGAGCGCGCCGGCATCCAGGGCGACATCGGCCCCAAGCTCAACGAAGAGCAGGACATGGAGTACTGGGTGGAGCAGGCCAAGGCCAACGGCACGCTGGCACCTCAGCCCAAGAAGGAAGACGAGAAGGAACAGCCGATCACCGTCAATTACGACGAGCTGGTGAAGAGCTGGGCCGACGCCAACGCGTCCAAGTGACCGTCTGACATCTGAGAAACGAAGGCCGGGGTCAGCCCCGGCCTTCTGCCATCGCGAACACCAGCATCCAGAAGGGGACGGCATGTCCGGATACGTTCTCGCCATCGACCAGGGCACGACGTCGACCCGTGCGATCGTCTTCGACGACGGCTTCCATATCCGCGGCCTCGGCCAGCAGGAATTCCCGCAGCATTTTCCCCATTCGGGCTGGGTCGAGCACGATCCCGAGGACATCTGGACCTCGACGCTCGCCACCATCCGCACGGCGCTCGCCGACGCCTCGCTGTCGGCCTCCGACATCGCCACCATCGGCATCACCAACCAGCGCGAGACCACGCTGATCTGGGATCGCGACACCGGCAAGCCGATCCACAACGCCATTGTCTGGCAGGACCGCCGCACCGCCGAATTCTGCCGCAAGCTGGTCGCCGACGGCCACGAGCCGGAGATCACGCGCAAGACCGGGCTCCTGATCGACCCCTATTTCGCCGGCACCAAGATCGCCTGGCTGCTCGACAATGTGGAGGGTGCCCGGGCCCGGGCCGAGGCCGGCAAGCTCGCCTTCGGCACCGTCGACAGCTTCCTCCTGTGGCGGCTGACCGGCGGCCGGGTCCATGCCAGCGACGCCACCAATGCCTGCCGCACCATGCTCTTCGACATCGAGGCGCATGACTGGGACGACGATCTCCTGCGGCTCCTCAGAGTGCCGCGCGCGCTGCTGCCCGAGGTCAAGGATTGCGACGCCGCCTTCGGCACCAGCGACCCCGGCCTCTTCGGCGCCGCCATCCCGATCTGCGGCATGGCCGGCGACCAGCATGCCGCGACCCTCGGCCAGGCCTGCTTCCAGCCGGGCATGCTGAAATCGACCTACGGCACCGGCTGCTTCGCCGTCCTCAACACCGGCGACACCAGGGTGCCCTCCTCCAACCGGCTCCTGACGACGATCGCCTATCGGCTGGCCGGCCGCACCACCTTCGGCCTCGAGGGCTCGATCTTCGTGGCCGGCGCCGCGGTGCAGTGGCTGCGCGACGGGCTCGGCCTCGTCGACCGCGCCGACCGCACCGGCCCGATGGCGGGGGCCGCCGACGACGCCCAGGAGGTCTATATGGTGCCGGCATTCACCGGCCTCGGCGCGCCCTGGTGGGACGCGGAGGCGCGCGGCGCGATCTACGGCCTGACCCGCAAGACCGGCCCCAACGAGCTCGCCCGCGCCGCCCTCGAATCCGTGTGCTTCCAGACCGCCGACCTGTTGTCCGCCATGAAGAAGGACTGGACCGGCGCCTCCGACACCATCCTGCGCGTCGACGGCGGCATGGTCGCCTCCGACTGGACCATGCAGCGCCTTGCCGACATTCTCGATGCCCCCGTCGACCGTCCGGTCGTCCTGGAAACCACGGCGCTGGGCGCCGCCTGGGTTGCCGGACAGAAGGCCGGCGTGTGGCCCGACATGGCCGGCTTTGCCGAACGCTGGAACCTCGAACGCCGCTTCGAGCCGCGCATGGATGCCGTCACCCGCGGCCGCAAGCTCGCCGGCTGGGCCGATGCGGTGAAGCGGACGCTGAGCTGAGCCGTTCGGCGCGTCGCTGGACACGCGGATATCCCGACACTAAGTTAGGGATATCCTTGCGGATCGGAGCACGATCATGCCGCTCTATGTGAAAGACCCGGAAGTCGGCGAACTCGCCGAGAAGCTCGCCGCGCTGACGCAGACGACCAAGACCGAAGCCGTCCGGCGCGCCCTTCGCGATGCTCTCACCCATGCCCGCACCACAAGCGCGCCGGAAACAGGCGAGGCGTCCTATGTGGAGCGGGGGCTGCGTTTCTCCCGCGACATTCTGAACGATTATCCCCCCGGTGCGCATCCGCAGCCGGTCACAAAGGAATGGATCGACAGCCTCTATGAGGACGGCTGATGTATGTCGATGCATCGGCCCTCGTCGCACTCATCCTGGCGGAACCGGATGCGCCGGACATCCTTGCGCGGATGGAATCGGCGGACCGGCTGTTCACCAGTCCGACCGGCCTGTGGGAAGCGGTGGTTTCCTGCACCCGCCGCATGGACTGGGACCCTGAAACCGCGCGGTCTGCTGTCGCGAGATATCTCGACGGAATGCAGATCGCCGTCGTGGACATGCCCGCAGCAACCGCGGACCGCGCCATCGACGCCTATGCGCGCTACGGCAAGGGTCGGCATCCGGCAGCGCTGAATTTCGGCGATTGCTTCGCCTATGCCTGCGCCAAGCATTTCGACGTGCCGCTGCTCTACAAGGGCAACGACTTCGCCCGGACCGACATCGACGCCGCCTGACCGCCGGTCCGCCGCGCAGCTAAGCAATGCGATGCGCCTCACCCGTTGACCTTTGCCCCGCGATCCGGTCTGTCGTCAGCCGACACGGCGCCGCATCCGGCTGACGCTCACAACATCCCGCAAGAGATTTGCCATGGCCACCAAGGACATCGTCTATATCGCCCTGTTCGCCGCCCTGATGGCGGTGCTGGGCGTGTTTCCGCCCCTGATGATCCCGGCGCTCGGCATTCCGATCACCGCCCAGTCCATGGGCCCGATGCTGATGGGCGGCATTCTCGGCGCCCGGCGCGGCACCCTGTCGATGCTGCTGTTCCTCGCCCTCGTCGCGGTCGGGCTGCCGCTCCTGTCCGGCGGCCGCGGCGGCCTCGCGCCCTTCGTCGGTCCGTGGTCTGGCTTCATCTATGGCTGGCTCGCCGCAACCTTCGTCATCGGCTGGCTGACCGAACGGTTCTGGAACCGCCTGTCCTTCCCGCTCGCCTTCGTCATTGCGGTCATCGGCGGCATCGGAATCATCTATCTGGTCGGCATTCCCTGGTATGCGGCGATGTCGGGCATGGGCCTCGTCGAAGCCTTCATCGGCTCGGCCGTCGCCTTCATCCCGGGCGACCTGATCAAGGCCGGCGTCGCCGCGGCGGTCATCATCGCCGTGCGCCGCGCCTATCCGCTGATCGCGCCCCGGACCTCCGCCCGCTCGGCCTGACCGGCAACATGCGGATGGCCGCCTCGTGATCGCCCTGACCGGCGTCGCCGCCGAACGCGGCGGCCGCCGCGTCCTGTCCGATCTGGACCTGACCCTCACCGAACGCCGGATCGCCATCGTCGGCGCCAACGGCTCCGGCAAGAGCACCTTCGCGCGCCTGCTCAACGGCCTTGTCCTGCCCAGCGAAGGTAGCGTCACCGTTGACGGCCTCGACACGAGGTCGAGCGGCAAGGAGGTGCGCCGGCTCGTCGGCTTCGTCTTCCAGAACCCGGACAACCAGATCGTCTATCCGACCGTCGCCGAAGATATCGCCTTCGGGCTGAAGGGGCGCGGGCTGGACAAGCCGGCGATCGCCGCCCGGGTCGCCGCAACGCTTGACCGCTTCGGCCTGACCGGCATGGACGACCGCCTCGCCCATGAACTGTCCGGCGGCGAACGCCAGATGCTGGCGCTGGCCGGCGTCATGGCGACGGCGCCGCGCTGGCTGGTCATGGACGAGCCGACGACGCTGCTCGACCTGCGCAACACCCGCCGCGTCATGGACGCGGTCGCGGCGCTGGATCAGCATGTCGTCTTCGTCACCCACGATCTCGACCTGATCGCCGGCTTCGACCGGGTGCTCGTCTACGAGGCCGGCCGTCTCGTTGCCGATGCGGCACCGGCCGAGGCTGTGGCCGCCTACCGGGCCATCGCAGGATGATCGCCGGGCTTTACCGGCCCGGCACCAGTCCGGTCCACCGCGCCCGCGCCGGCGGCAAGCTCGCGGCTCTGCTCGGCCTCGGCACGCTGCTCTTCGCCATCGCCGATCCCTGGCTCGCGGCCGCGGCCCTCGTCGTCACCTTGGCCGCCCACGGCCTGGCGCGCATTCCGGCCCGCGTCGCCTTTGCCCAGATCCGCCCCGCCCTGTGGATTCTCGGCATTCTCTTCGCGGTCCAGCTCTGGCTGGTCGGGCTCGACGCCGCCCTCTTGCTGGTCCTGCGCTTCGCCACGCTGATCCTCGCCGCCTCGCTCGTCACCCTGACCACCCGCACCGCCGAGCTCGTGGCGGTCATCGAATGGGCGCTGTCGCCATTGGCGAGGCTGGGCGTCGATGTGGCGAAGGTCGGCCTCGCCATCTCGCTCGCCATCCGCTTCATCCCCGCCGTCGCCGCGATCGTCGAGGAGGTCCGCGAGGCCCAGCGGGCGCGCGGCCAGGACCGCAGCATGATCGCGCTGGCCGTGCCGGTGATCATCCGCCTCCTGAAGATGGCCGACGAGATCGCCGAGGCGATCGACGCCCGCTCCTGACGGGAGAAATTCCCGTTGTGCGATAGGGCGTGACGGGCCGCACCGGGACGCGCTAGATGAAGCCGGGCACGCGAAGGATCATGGGAGGATCGTTCATGCGATGGATTCGGGCGACGCTCTGCGCCGCACTGGCTCTGGCGCTGTGGACCGGTTTCGCGGCCGCCGAGAACGACGCGGCGCATGCGCCGGTTCGGATCGGCGTTCTGAAATACGGCACCGTCAACTGGGAACTCGACGCCATGAAGCGCGCCGGGCTCGACGCCGCCAACGGCGTCGATGTCGAGATCGTGCCCTTCGCCGGCGAGGACGCCTCGACCGTGGCGCTGCAGGCCGGTTCGGTCGACATGATCGTCTCCGACTGGCTGTGGGTCTCGCGCCAGCGGGCGACCGGCGCCGACTTCACCTTCGTCCCCTACTCCACCTCGGTCGGTTCGATGATGGTGCCGGGCGACAGCCCCGTCGCCGACCTGGGCGACCTGACCGGCAGGACCATCGGCGTCGCCGGCGGCCCTCTGGACAAGAACTGGCTGCTGATCCAGGCGCTCGCGAAAAAGGACCACGGCACCGACCTGGCGGCCGAAAACGACATCGCCTATGGCGCACCGCCGCTCCTGGCCGAAAAGGCCCGGACCGGCGAGCTCGATGCCGTCCTCAATTACTGGCACTACGCCGCCCGGCTGGAGGCGCAGGGCTTCCGCACGCTGATCTCCGGCACCGACGCGGCGATCGCCATGGGCACCGACGGACCGGTCGCGGCGATCGGCTGGGTGTTCAGCGAGGCCTTCGCAAAGGACCATCCGAAGGCGGTCGAGGGCTTCGTTGCCGCCGACAAGGCAACCAAGCAATTGCTTGCGACCTCCGACGACGCCTGGGACGCGCTCAAACCGCTGATGAAGGCCGAGGACGACGCGACCTTCCGGATTCTCCGCGATCGCTACCGCGAGGGCATCCCTGGTCGCAGCGGAGCCGACGAGGCCGTCGACACCGCCAGGCTCTACGAGGTTCTGGCCGAGATCGCCGGATCGAAGCTGGTCGGGCCGTCGGACACGCTCGTCGATGGCACCTACTGGACCGGCGACGGGAATGGCTCCTGAGGCAACCGCCGGCGGTCGCGGCAGGTCCTCGGCCGGCATCGCGCCGGCGCTGGTGACGACGCTGTCGCTGCTCGGGCTCCTGGCCGCCTGGTGGATCGCCGCGGTCATCGCCGACAGCCGCGTCCTGCCGACGCCGCCTGCCGTGTTCGACGCCTTCTGGCGCGATGCCGTCACCGGCGAGCTCTTCTACCATCTCGCGATGACGCTGATGCGCGTTGCCGCGGCCTTTGCCATCGCCATGATCATCGGCTCGGCCATCGGCGTCGGCCTCGGGATCGACGCCCGCGCCGACCGCTTCTTCGACCCGTGGCTGATCCTGTTCCTCAACATCCCGGCGCTGGTGGTGATCGTCCTCGCCTATATCTGGTTCGGGCTGAACGAGGCGGCGGCCGTCGGGGCGATCGCGATCAACAAGATCCCCAATGTCGTCGTCACCATGCGGGAGGGCGCCCGCTCGCTGGATCGCGGCCTTTCGGAGATGGCGTCGGTCTACCGCTTCGGACGCTGGCGGACCCTGCGCGACGTCGTGCTGCCGCAGCTCCAGCCCTATTTCGCGGCGGCCTCCCGCTCCGGGATCGCGTTGATCTGGAAGATCGCCCTGGTCGTTGAGCTCCTCGGCCGTTCCAATGGGGTCGGCTTCCAGATCCACCTCTATTTCCAGCTTTTCGATGTCGCGGCGATCCTCGCCTACACCCTGGCCTTCGTCGCCATCATGCTCCTGATCGAGTTCCTGCTTGTCCAACCCCTCGAAGCCCATGCCACCCGCTGGCGCGCCCGGCCCGCTTGACGTCGCCATCCGCGACAAGGTGTTCGCGACGATCGACGGCGTCCGGCTGGCCGCGATCGACGCGGTCGCCTTCACCGCACCGCCGGGCAGCTTCACGACGCTGATCGGCCCCTCCGGCTGCGGCAAGACGACGACGCTGCGGATCATCCTCGGGCTCGACCGGAACTATACGGGCCATGTGCGCCTGCCCGCCGCCGACGGCCGCATCGCCGCCGTGTTCCAGGAACCGCGCCTCCTGCCCTGGCGCACGGTCGAACAGAATGTCCGCCTTGCGCTGCCCGAAGCGCTTGAGGGCGCCGATCTCGACGCTTTGTTCGAGACTTTGGGCCTTGCCGCCATGCGCGGCCGCTATCCCGGCGAGCTCTCGCTGGGTCTTGCCCGCCGGGCGGCGCTGGCCCGCGCCTTCGCCATCGAACCGGCGCTGCTGCTGCTCGACGAGCCCTTCGTCTCGCTCGACGAGGCGACCGCCAACCGGCTGCGCGCCCTGCTCATGGAGGTGTGGTCCGCCCGCCCGACGACGGCGCTGATGGTCACCCACAATCTGCGCGAGGCGGTGGAACTCTCCGACCGGATCATCTTCCTCACCGAGCGGCCGGCACGGGTCCGGGGCATCCACGACATCGACACGCCGCGATCCGAGCGCGATACCGCTTGGCGCGACGCCGCGGTCCGGGCGATCGACGCCCGCTTCCCGGGCGTTCTCTAGGCTTCAGGGGGCCGTGGCTCGCGTCTAGCTGCCGGGGTCCGTCGCTCCGGCCGGCACGGCGACCAGCTCGAAGCGGATCGTCACGGCCCTGTCCAGATACTGCCCGGTCGGATCGTTGGCGACGCCGAGATCGAAGGCGGTCCGGTCGACCGTCGCGCTCCCGACCACATGCGCCGTGCCGTCGCCGTCCTGTTCGAAGCGGAAGGGGACCGTCACCGGCAGGCTCTTTTCCTTGATCGTCAGCGTGCCGCCGGCTTCATAGCCGGTCTCCAATGCGCGGAAATCGCTGAGTTGCAGCGTCACGGTCGGGTGCGTCTCGCTGGCAAAACCGTCCGTGCTCTGCACCTGCGGCGCGACGAAGCTGTTGTCGACATCGATCGACGCCGCATCGATGGTGATGCTGGCCTCGGCCAGATCCAGCGCCTCCGGGGAAAAGCGTACATCCGCCTGCCACGCGCCGATGGTGCCGGTCAGCGTCTTGCCCGAAAACTGCGTCTCGAAGCCGAGCCGGCTCTGCGCCGGATCGACGATCCAGTCGCCGCCGGCAGGGCCCGCGTCGGGTGCCGCCGTCGCGCGGTCGGCGCGCGTCGCCCCTGCCTCGAGGAGAGCGTCGGACTGGCCGGCCACAAGCCCGCCGCCCAGCGCGGACAGCACCACCGCCAGCGCGATCGGGATTGCGATCAGCCGGGTCTGCGGTCGCGCCATGCCGTGATGCGGCAGCATGCGCGAGAAGGACGGAACCGCATCGACCAGCGAATGCTTCAGCGCGCCGGCCACATGCAGGACGAGAAGCCCGAGAAACGACAGCGCCAGCCATTTATGGGCAAAGCCGAAAACATCCTCGAGCGCAGCGGCGTCCATGCCGGGGACCAGCGCGGCCACCGGCAGATGCGGCCATTCGAGACTGTCGATGAGGAAGAGATAGGTCGGGATGCCGGCGGCTGCGGCCGAGACCAGCAGCCAGCCCGACAGCGGCACGATGAGCATCAGGGCGTAGAAGGCCAGATGGACCAGGCCGGAGGCTGCCCGCTCGGCGCGCGTGGTGGTCGGCGCCAGCGCCGGCGGCGGATTCACCAGCCGCCAGGCGATCCGCGCCAGCGTCAGGCAGAGCACCAGGATGCCGATGGTCTTGTGCCACTGGAACAGCGCGAACCGCAGCGCGTCCGGCATGGCGTCGAGATGCACCATGGCGAGGCCGACGGCGAGCTGGAACAGGATCGCCAGGGCGATCGTCCAGTGCAGCAGGATCGCGCCGCTGGTGTAGCGCGTATAGGCCGCGGACCAGCCGGCTGTCGGGGACACGCTCATCAGACGCTCCGTGGCGGGAATGGGGAAGGATCAAAACGACCGCGAACGGCCGCACGCCGGACCTGCTTGCCGACGGCGTTGGACGTTGGGGATGGTGCAGTCGCGGGCGGCGGGACGCGAGAGCGCCCCGCCTTCAGGCGATCAGGACTGGGGAACGAATTCCGCCTCGATCTCCAGCAGCACCTCGGCGGCGACCGGCCCGGCCAGCGCCTCGATGCCGTATTCGGTGCGGTCGACGGTCATCGCACCGGAAAAGCCGACGGCCGGCTTCTGCGACATCGGATGCGGGTTGAGGGCGGTGTTGAAGGTGACGTCCAGCGTCTCTTCATGGGTCTGGCCGTTCAGCGTCAGGTCGCCGGTCACCGTGCCGGTGTTGTCGCCGGTCAGCTCGATCGACTTGGACACGAAGGTGATCTCGGGGAACTTCGCCGCGTTCAGGAACATGTCGCTGGCGATCTCGGCGTCGAAATCCTTGTCGTCGGCCGGATAGTTCGTATCCACCGAAGCCGGATCGATCGTCGCGGTCAGGCTCGACTGCGCCGGATCCTCGGAATTCAGCTCCAGCGTGGCCGAAATCGTCGAGAACCGGCCGATATAGGTCGACAGGCCGAAATGCTTCACCTTCCAAAGAACATTGGTGTGCAGCGGATCGGCGACATAGGTTCCGGCGGGCACGTCGATGCTCTGCGCATGAACGGAGCCGGCAAGGCACAGTGCGGCGACGGTGGTCAGCAAGAAACGCATGAAAACTCCTCTGGGACAGAAAGCCTCTGGGGCTGCCGGTACACTACGGATTTTCTGCACTGCAAAAAGACGCCACCGCCGAGACAGACTGTTCAGGGGCATTCCCCGGCGCAGCCGCGATCCGGGATCGTAGCGACGGGTCGCCCGGCGTCGCCCATGACCCCGCTTGGCGCTTGACCTCTTCGCGCCTGCGTCGGACTTTCAATCCCATGAACACGATTCGATCCGTCTGCGTCTATTGCGGCTCCTCCGCCGGCCGCGATCCCCGATATCTCGAGAGCGGCCGACGCCTTGGCGAGGCGATCGGCGCCGCCGGCATGCGCCTCGTCTATGGCGGCGGCACGCGCGGCATCATGGGCGCGGTCGCCGAGGGCGTGATCGCCAAAGGCGGCGCCGTGACCGGCATCATCCCGCGCTTCCTCATCGACATGGAGGCGACCGAGAGCGAGCTGACCAGGCTGGACGAGTTGATCGTCACCGAGGACATGCACGCCCGCAAGCACCAGATGTTCGAACGCTCCGACGCCTTCGTGGCCCTGCCCGGCGGCATCGGCACGCTGGAGGAACTGATCGAGATCCTCACCTGGAGCCAGCTCGGCCGCCATGCCAAGCCGGTCATCGTCGCCAATGTCGGCGGCTTCTGGGACCCGCTGTCCCGGCTGATGGACCATATGAGCGCCGAAGGCTTTCTCCACACGGCCCATCAGGTGCGCCCGATGGTGATCGACGACGTCGATTCCATCGTGCCGGAACTGGTCACGGCCCTCGCCGGCGACGACGCGCATCGCCGCGGCCGGGCGGAGATCGTCGAGAAGCTCTGACGCCGCCGCACCCGCGGCCTCGCAGCCTTCCAGCCCCGTCGCACGACCATGCGCCCGCCCCCGGACTGCCGGCGGCGGGCGCCTTTGCTTGCGTCGCGGCGCCCGCGTCCTACATCGAAGGCATGGCGGCGCCCGGCCGCACCCCATTCCTCCCCGTCAAACGACCCGAGAAGACAAGGACACGCCGCATGGCCGAGAAGCGCTCGACCCCGAAGATCGAGGTCCGTACCGCCGAGAAGAGCGACGTCACCGACATCATCGCCCTCTCCTCCAAGGTCTTCAAGGACGACGCGCCCTATACGCGCGGCATGATCCTCGGCCAGCTCTCGGCCTTTCCCGAGGGCCAGTTCGTCGTGGTCTACGAGGGCGAGATCGTCGGCTATGCCGCGACCATGATCCTCGCCGAGGAAAAGGCGCTCGGCCAGCACAGCTGGGGCGAGGTCACCGGCGGCGGATATGCCGCCATGCACGACCGCAAGGGTGAGTGGCTCTACGGCACCGAGGTCTGCGTCGACCCGGACCGCCGGCGCCTGCGCATCGGCAAGCGGCTCTACGACGCCCGCCGGCGCCTGTGCCAGGATCTCGACCTCAAGGGCATCGCCTTCGGCGGCCGCATGCCGGGCTACCAGCGCCATGCCAAGAAGTTCGTCACCCCGGAAGCCTATCTGGAGGCGGTGAAGGCCAATGACGTCAAGGACCCCATCGTCTCGTTCCACCTGAATGCCGGCTTCGAGCCGCAGGGCCTCCTGAAGAACTACTATCCCGGTGACAAGGCGTCCGGCGGCTACGGCGTCCTGATGCTGTGGCGCAATCCCTATTACGATCCGGCCCGCGAGGAGCAGCCGGTCAACCGCGGCAATCCCGACATGGTGCGCATCGTCACCGTGCAGATGAAGGCGCGCAAGATCGCCCAGCCGCAGGATTTCTACGACGCGGTCGAATATTTCGTCGAGGTGGCGTCGGAATATGGCGGCGACTTCGTCGTCTTCCCCGAACTCTTCACCCTGATGCTGCTCTCCTGCGAGCCGGAGGAGCTGAAGCCCGACGCGGCGATCCAGCGGCTGACCGAGCACACGCCGGACTTCGTCGAGCGGTTGAGCGAGATGTCGATCCGCCGCAACATCAACATCATCGGCGGCAGCCACGCCACCAAGACCGACGACGGCGACATCCAGAATGTCGGCTATGTGTTCCTGCGCGACGGCTCGGTGCACGAGCGCGAGAAGACCCATCCGACGCCCAACGAGCGCCAGTACTGGCAGATCAAGGGTGGCGACCCCACCGACACGATCGAGACCGACTGCGGCCCGATCGGCATCATGATCTGCTACGATTCCGAGTTCCCGGAAGTGGCGCGCCGCCTCACCGACCAGGGCGCCCGGATCCTGTTCGTGCCGTTCAACACCGACACCCGCCACGGCTATCTGCGGGTGCGCTATTGCTGCCAGGCCCGGGCGATCGAGAACCAGTGCTATGTCGTGACGTCCGGCATGACCGGCAATCTGTCCAACGTCGACAATCTCGACATCGAATACGCCCAGTCGGCGATCTTCACCCCTTGCGACTTCCCCTTCGCCCGCGACGGCATCGCCGCCGAGGCGTCGGAGAATGTCGAGATGGTCACCGTCGCCGATCTCAATCTGGCGACGCTCAACTGGGCCCGCTACGAGGGCTCGGTGCGCAATCTGCGCGACCGCCGGCTCGACCTCTACAAGGTGCGCTGGTCGGACGGCGGCTGAGCCGTCCGGCTCAGGCCGTCTGCGGGGTGAGTGCGGCGGCCCGCCGCCGCGCCCGCCCGTTGCGGAACAGCGCCACGGTGTAGAGCACCACCGCGCTCCAGATCAGGCAGAAGGCGACCAGCTGCCAGTTCGAGAAGGGCTCGCCGAAGACGAAGACGGCAGTCAGGAACAGGAGCGTCGGCACCATGTATTGCAGGATGCCGATGGTCGAGTAATGCAGGAGCCGCGCGCCGGCGGCGAACAGCATCAGCGGGATCGCCGTCAGCGGCCCGGCGAAGATTAGCATGCCGGCCACGTAGCCGCCGGTCATCACGTGGTTGTCGCCCGGCAGGAAGGCCAGGAGCAGCACGCTCGGCACGGCCAAAAGCGCCACCTCCAGGAAGAAGCCCTCGGTCGAGCCGACCGGCACCATCTTGCGCAGCAGCCCGTAGGTGCCGAAGGAGAAGGCCAGGACGAGCGAGATCCACGGCAAGCCGCCCGCCTTGATCGTCAGGATCACCACCGCGATGCCGGCCAAAGCAATGGCCGTCGCCTGCAGGCGGTTCGGCCGCTCGCCCAGGATCACCGCGCCCAGAAGCACATTGACCAGCGGGTTGATGTAATAGCCGAGCGCCGCGTCCAGCGCCTGGCCGGAGGCGATGGCGTAGACATAGGTGCCCCAGTTGAACGAGATCAGCGAGGCCGTCAGCGCCGCCAGCGCCAGGGTCCGCCACTGGGTGAAATACCGCCAGACGCCGCCCAGCAATTCCTGCCACCACAGGACGAGCACCGCGAAGGGGATCGCCCAGATCACCCGATGCGCCACGATCTCCAGCGGCGAGACGTGGCTCAGGAGCTTCATGTAGATCGGGAGAACCAGACCCCAGATCGCGTAAGCGCCAAAGGCATAGAAGAAGCCCTTGTTCGCGCTGCCGGCGGCTTGCATGGATGTGCTCGATAATAAGGGTGAGTGACGGCTTCCTGTAACAGAGCCGCCCCCGTCCCGACACCCGCTTTCTGGTGATCGGACCGATCGCGAATGATGATCGACATGGGCCCGGCGGGATCAGCCCTGCCGGCCGAAGCGGTCCGTTGCCCGGATCAGCCGGTCGAGAATCCCCGGCTCGTTGAAGGCGTGCCCCGCCCCCTCGACCAGGTGCAGATCCGCGTCCGGCCAGGCCTTGTGGAGTTCCCAGGCGATGCGGGCCGGACACGGCATGTCGTAGCGCCCGTGGATGATCTCGCCGGGAATGCCCTTCAGACGATGCGCGTCGCGCAGCAGCTGCCCCTCCTCCAGCCAGCCGGCATGAACGAAGAAGTGATTTTCGATCCGCGCGAAGGCGATGGCGAAATGCGGGTCGGAGAAGTCCGCCGTCAGCGCCGCCGAGGGCATGAGCGTGATGGTCTCGCCCTCCCACAGGCTCCACGCCTGTGCCGCCGCAAGCTGCTCGGCCGGATCGTCGCCGACGAGGCGCCGGCGATAGGCCATCATCATGTCGCCCTGCTCGGCAGGCGGGATCGGCGCCAGGAATCGCTCCCATTTGTCCGGGAACATCTCCGAGACGCCGAACTGGTAGTACCAGGACAGCTCCGCCTTCGTCAGCGTGTAGATGCCGCGCAGCACCAGCGCGTCGACCCGTTCCGGATGGGTCTCGGCATAGGCGAGCGCCAGGGTCGAGCCCCAGGAGCCGCCGAAGACCAGCCAGGTCTCGGCCCCGACCATGGCGCGCAGCCGCTCGATGTCGGCGACCAGATGCCAGGTGGTGTTGGCCTCGAGCTCGGCATGGGGCGTCGAGCGACCGCAACCGCGCTGGTCGAAGAGGAGAACGTCGTAGACCACCGGATCGAACAGGCAGCGATGCGCTGGCGAACAGCCGCCGCCCGGCCCGCCATGCAGGAACACCGCCGGCCGGCCGCCCGGCGTGCCGCAGCGCTCCCAGTAGACCCGGTGTCCGTCGCCGACATCCAGCATGCCATGGGCGTAAGGCGCGATGTCCGGATAGAGGCCCTTGAGGCCGGTCGCATCATTCATGGCCGTTCCTCTTCTTCGGCATCCGGGCGATCGGCATGCTGATACGACACGATCTCTGCCAAAAACGGATTGGCGGCGATATCGGCGGCGGTCGAACGCACGGGCAGGTCGCTGAGCCGGTCGGTGTAGGGCAATTGTGCCTCGACGCCGAACTGGATCGTCGGCGCGATGGCCGCCGGATCGTCGAAGGCGCCGATGGCCAGCGCCATGCCGTCCGGCGCCTCGTAGGTCAACGGCGTCCCGCAGTTTTCACAGAACCCGCGCACCACATGGTTCGACGAACGGAACCGCGCCGGCTCGCGTTTCGTCCACACGCAGCCGCCCTCCGGCACCGACACCAGCGGCGCGTAGAAATTGCCGAACGCCTTCTGGCACATGCGGCAATGGCAGATCGACGCCTGCCCCAGTGTCCCGGTGATGCGAAACCGCACCGCGCCGCACTGACATCCGCCCGAATGACCCATCCGCCCGATCCTCATCGCCCGTCCGGCGCCCGAACGCGCCGCCACGAGGATAGACCCGCGCCCGCACGTCTCCAACAGGCAGACCCCAAGTGTGACCCGCCTCGAATTGCAACCCATGGGAGAAAACAGGGTTGCCCTCTTAGGTTGCATATGCAATATTACGTAACGTAATAATTGCAGCGCAAGGGAGGTGGAACGGCATGTCCGACATATCGACCCTCCTCGACACGCTCGGCCCCTGCGACCCGACCCTGCGCATCGGCGTGGTGGACGGCACGCCCGACCTCGCCATCCCCGCCCTCGCCGATGCGCGGCTCGACCTGGAGCCCACGATGCGCATTGCCGAGGCGCACGGGCCGGACGCCCATGGCACCGAGATCTGCAGCGTGCTGTTCGACCGCGAGGGCGGCCTGGCCCGCGGCTGCAGCGGTCTCATCCTGCCGGTGTTCTTCCCCGATCCGCGCCCCGCCTACATGGCGCCCCGCGCCACCCAGACCGACATCGCGCGCGGGATCTACATGGCGGTCGAGCGCGGTGTGGCGATCGTCAACATCAGCGCCGGCCAGCTGTCCTCGACGCCCGAGGCGTCCCGCCATCTGGAGGATGCGCTGGATCTGTGCGAGCGCAAGGGCATCCTCGTCGTGGCCGCCACCGGCAATGACGGCTGCGCCTGCCTACATGTCCCGGCCGCCGTCGCCAGCGTTCTGGCGGTCGGCGCGATGGATGCGGCGGGCCGGCCGCTGCAAAGCTCCAATTTCGGCGCGAGCTACGGCGCCAACGGCATCCTGGCGCCCGGCGCGGGCCTGACCGTCTCCAGCCTGCGCGGCGAACGCGTCCAGCGCAGCGGCTCGAGCTTCGCCACCGCGGTGGTCACCGGGGTCGCCGCACGGCTGCTGTCGGCCGCCCGACGCGCCGAGAGGTCCCTCGGCCCGCTTGACATCCGCCGGATCCTCATCGAGACCGCCCGCCCCTGCGACCCGCAGGCCGATGGCGAGTGTGCGCGGGTTCTCGCCGGACGGCTCGACGTTCGGGGAGCGATCGAACGCCTTCGTCAGACACTGGAGCCGGAGCTGGAGGGGGCGGTTTTCCTCCCGCGATCCGGGAACGACCAAGCTGGGAGAGAGCCAATGATCAGGGAAACCCTATCCGTCAGCCCGTCCGCGGCGACCATGTCCCCGCCCGGACGATCCGGCATCGCCGGCGCCGTCCTTCAGTCCGATTGCGGCTGTGGCCGCGGCGGCAAGAAGCAGGCGGCGCAGCAGGAACTGGCCGCCGGCGCGATGGACGACGCGGACGAGTTCGACGAGGACATGCTCGCCGCCGGCGACGATGGCGGGGATGACGACGACGGCGACGATGATGTGGAGGTCGCGGGCGCCATGCAGTCGGCCCGGCCGGTGCGGCGGCGGCGCGGCGCGCTGGTAGAGGCCCGCGAGGTCCGGCAGTCGAGCGTGACCCAGCAGGGCTGCGGTTGCGGCGGCGCGGCCAAGGAGCCGCAGAAGGTCTATGCCATCGGCTCGGTCTGGTTCGATTTCGGCAACGAGCCGCGATACGACGCCATCGTCCAGCGCATGGGCGATCCCGTCGCCGCCAACACGCCGGCGGCGCTGATCGACATGCTGAAGAGCGATCTGTCCTTCGCCACCGGCATCACCTTCATCCTGATGCAGGAACAGATCCCGATCTACGCCATCACACCGGCCGGCCCCTTCGCCCAGGAGGTCTATGCCGACCTGCTCGACGCCATGCAGACCAGCCTCGACAACACCGGCGATTTGCAGCGCGTCGCGATCCCGGGCTTCGTCCACGGTTCGACGCGGCTGATGAACGGCCAGATCCTGCCGGTGATCTATCCCGACCCGCGCGGCATGAGCAAATGGAAGCCGATGGAGCTGGTCAACGCCGCCAAGGCCGCGATCGGCGAGGAGAGCGTCAGCGACGACGCGATCTTCAACTTCCTCGTGCGCACCTATGACGAATTGCGCAATCTGGGCATCAGCCCCGAGGACCGGGCGATCAACTTCGCCGCCACCAATGCCTATCAGGGCGCCAGCGTCTTTGCCGACGGCATGAATCGCGGGCTCGAGCTCTACAGCATCACCGTCGCGCGCAGCCCGATCTGCCGGCCGGATTCCGATTGCTGGGATGTGCAGGTGACGATGTTCGACGCCGAGAACGAGCGGCGCGCCGCCCGCGTCTACCGCTTCACGGTGGATGTCAGCGAGGTCCTGCCCGTCACCGTCGGCGCCGGCCGCAACTGGAGCGTCCCGCTCAGCGCGTTGACGTGACCCGAGCCCATCCGCCGGGCCTGCCTGCGCGCGCCCGGCGGTTCCCGGCGTCGGCGCATGATGTGCCGGCGCCAGACCTGCGAACCTGAAGGAGAACCAACATGAGACGACCGATCCAGGCTCCGCCCGTCCAGCGCCATGGCAGCGGCCTGGCACAACTCTCGGGCACGGTCAGCCAGTCCGGCTGCTGCGTGCGGGTGGCCGGAATCTGCCTCGCCAGCTCTCCGATCTGCTGAACGGGCCGGATCATCCGAGCCCGCATCGGAAGACCGTTCGGCCTTAAAGACCCGCCGGTCGGTCCCAACGGGATGGGCGTCGCGCGACAGGCGCGCCGGCCATCCGGACATGCCAACGACCCACAGCCAGTCACCAACAGGGAGAAGTCATCATGAGATCCCCCATGCAATCGGCTCCGGTCATGCGCGGAGCGACTTTCGTCACGGATTCGGGCGGCGTCGGCCAGTCCTTCAGCTGGCGATGCCTGCTGAAGTGTGGCGTCAAGCTCGCCCGCTGCGCCCCCCAGTGCATTCCGAACCCGCTGAGTTCCGGCTGCATCAGCTGTCTCGGCTCGTCCTACAACACCTGCAAGAATTGCTTCTGACGACACCGGCGATCGCCGGCCCATCCGACCGGGCCGGCGGTCGCCCCGCAACGCACGATCCGCGTTGCACAAATGGACCCCACGGTCCGAGACTCGCCGCGTGCTACGCCTCTTGCGAGCGCGCCCCCGCATGATCCCCTTCGACAGGGAGGCTCAGACGATGGACATGCCCCGTCAGGCGAAGCCCCAGCCTCGCAATTTCATGCAGGAACTCGTCGGCCGGCAATGGGCGCCGACGGCCGAGGACCGCAGCGTGCCCGAAGCGCTGCGCCTGGAGGAGACCACCAGGCCGAAGCGCCGTCGCAAGAAGGCGGACGGCGCGTGCCTGCGCCAGCTCATGACCTTTTCGGTCGGCTGAGGCCCACCGCCCCCGCCGGCAGGGTCACAATTCCCTTGCGAAGCGCTCCGTCGCTTTCAGGAGTTCGTTCAGGATGCCCGGCTCGGCGAAAGCGTGGCCGGCGCCCTCGACCATGCGATAATCCGCCCGCACCCAGGCCTGGGCCAGCTGCCAGGAGGTGATCGCCGGCGTCACGACGTCGTAGCGCCCCTGCACGATGACCCCCGGAATGTCGGCGAGCCGGCCGGCGTCGCGGATCAGCTGCCCCTCCTCCAGCCACAGATCATGGTAGAAATAGTGGTTCTCCAGCCGGGCGAAGGCGATCGTCGCGTCCGAGACGGGACCGCCGGACGCCGGCTCGCCGCCCGGGGCGGTCCGCAGCATGACCGTCGCCGATTCCCAGCCGGTCCAGGCCCGCGCCGCCTCGGCCCGCACCGCCCGGTCCGGGTCGGTCAGGCGCATGCGATACGCCGCGATGATGTCGTCCTGCTCATTCGCCGGGATCGGCCCCAGGAGGTTTTCCCAGCGGTCGGGAAACAGCCGGTTGGCACCGCCGTCATAGAACCAGTCGAGCTCGGCCCGCCGGCCCGAGAAGATGCCGCGCAGGATCAGCCCCGAAACGCGCTCCGGATAGGTCTCGGCATAGGTGAGCGCCAGCGTCGCCCCCCAGGAGCCGCCGAACATCAGCCAGCGCTCGACGCCGATCAACTCGCGCAGCCGCTCCAGATCGGCGACCAGATGCCATGTTGTGTTGCCCTCCAGCTCGCCGAGCGGGGTCGAGCGCCCGCAACCGCGCTGGTCGAACAGCAGGATCCGGTAGCGCTCCGGATCGAACAGCCGCCGGTGCTGGGGCGACGCACCGCTCCCGGGCCCGCCATGCAGGAACACCACCGGGATGCCGCGCGGATTGCCGCACAATTCGTAATACAGCTCGTGCCCGTCGCCGACGGCAAGGCGTCCGGTCTCATAGGGCTCGATGGCGGGATAGGGCTTGCGCGTTGGTTCACTCATTCCCTGCCTTGTAGGGCAGACAACGCCGCTTGGCATCGGGGCACACCGATGAATTCTCGACGAGCGACGGGGAAGTGCCGAGTGCCGAGCCGACTGCGACATCCCGCTGCCGCAACGTCACGCCTAGCGGCTCCGCGACGCCCAACCGCCACCGCCAGATCGCCAACCTCCCAGCTGCGTCATCCTCGGGCTCCGACCCGAGGCCCCATGCCAAACCGTTCCCACCGCCGCCACGGCAACGGGCTCCCCTCCCCGATCGCCGCGACGGGGCGATGCCGAGGAATGGGTCCTCGGGTCAAGCCCGAGGATGACGCCGTGGGTGGGGTGTGTGTTGTGGATGGATGGCAAGCGTTGATGGGGTATGCGCAGTGGGTGACTGGCAGCGTGATGGCGGCCCTTGAATGGTTGATCGACACAGACGCCCGCACTGAACTCCCACCAGCTCAGCCCCCGCCCTCGCCACAAAGGGCGCCGCCCTCCCAGCCGCGTCATCCTCGGGCTCCGACCCGAGGCCCCATGCCAAGCCGTTCCCACCGCCGCCACGGCAACGGGCGCCCCTCCCCGTCCGCCGCATCGTGCGCGATGCCGAGGCATGGGTCCTCGGGTCAAGCCCGAGGATGACGCCGTGGGCGGTAGGAGCGCCGTGGATGAATGCAGGCGTTGGTTGGGTATGCGCAGAGGGTAACTGGCAGGCGTGATGGTAGCGCTTGAATGGGTGACCGGCGCAGTCGCCAGCACGGCACTCCCACCAGCTCAGCGGCCGCGCCCTCACCACAAAGCGCGCCAACCTCCAAGCTGCGTCATCCTCGGGCTCCGACCCGAGGACCCATGCCAAACCGTTCCCACCGCCGCCACGGCAACGGGCGCCTCTCCCCGACCGCCGCGACGTGGCGTTGCCGAGGAATGGGTCCTCGGGTCAAGCCCGAGGATGACGGCGTGGGCGGAAGGAGCGTTGCGGACGGCTGGAAGGCGTTGATGGGGTATGCGCAGAGGGAAACTGGCGGGCGTTGAGGTGGCCCTTGGATGGTTGACCAGGGCAGACGCCCGCACAGCACACCCCCGCGGTTCAGCACCCCCCGCCCTCGCCACAAAGGGCGCCGACCTCCCAGCCGCGTCATCCTCGGGCTCTGACCCGAGGACCCATGCCAAACCGCTCCCACCGCCGCCACGGCAGCGGGCGCCCCTCCCCGATCGCCGCGACGTGGGGA
The DNA here is from genome assembly GCF_000421645.1 of Aurantimonas coralicida DSM 14790. GTDB lineage: Bacteria > Pseudomonadota > Alphaproteobacteria > Rhizobiales > Rhizobiaceae > Aurantimonas > Aurantimonas coralicida. The sequence continues at coordinate 166,152 of NZ_ATXK01000001.1, forward strand.
TGCCGAGGCATGGGTCCTCGGGTCAAGCCCGAAGATGACGCCGTGGGTGGGATGAACGGCGTGGAGGGATGGCAGGTGTGATGGTGACCAGTGAATGGATAGCCGGTGCAGTTGCCAGCACGTGGGTCCCAGCACCGCAGGCGCCCACCGCCGCCCCACTGCCGCCGCTAGCGCTTCATCTCCCAGGTGGTGATGCGTTCGCCGGTGTCGGGGTCCTTGCCGTCCTTGAGCTGGATGCCCTCGGCGAGCAGGTCGTCGCGGATGCGGTCGGCCTCGGCGAAGTTCTTCGCCCGCAGGAGATCGAGGCGCTCGGCGATCCGGGCGGCGATGGCGTCCGTCGGCACCGGCGCGGCCAGGTCCGACGTCGCGGCGAGATAGCCGGATACGTCGATCCCGATCAGGTCGAGGCAGGCGCGCAGCGCGGCCGGGTCGGCCTTGCGCAGCGCGTGCAGTTCGGCGATGGCGGCGGCACTCGCCAGATCATCGGACAGGGCGGCGAGGAAGCGCTCGCTCGGCGCGGAGGGCGCGACCTCGGCCACGGCCCGCGCCCAGCCGGCCAGCGCCTCCTCGGCCTCCTCCAGACGCTTCACCGAGAAGTCGATCGGCTCGCGATACTGGGTCATCAGCATGGCCAGCCGCAGCACGGCGCCCGGCCAGGACCGCCGGCCGAACCGCTTCGTGTGCAGGAGGTCGTGGATGGTGACGAAATTGCCGTCCGACTTCGACATCTTGCGGCCCTCCAGCTGGAGGTAGCCATTGTGCATCCAGAGCTGCGCCATCGCCGCGGTGCCGTGGGCGCAGCGGGACTGGGCGATCTCGTTCTCGTGATGCGGAAAGATCAGGTCGAGCCCGCCGCCATGGATGTCGAAGGTCTGGCCGAGATAGGCCTCGCTCATTGCCGAGCATTCGATATGCCAGCCGGGACGGCCCTTCGGCATGCCGGTGCGGCCTGCGGCCTCCCAGGCCTCGCGGCCCCAGGGCGCCTCCCAGCCCGGCTCGCCCCGCGACGACAGTTTCCACAGGACGAAGTCCCCCGGATTGCGCTTGTGGCCTTCGACCGCGATGCGCGCGCCGGCCCGCTGCTCGTCCAGCCTGCGGTTCGACAGCTGGCCGTAATCGGCCATCGAGGTGACGTCGAACAGCACTTCGCCGCCCGCCTCGTAGGCATGGCCCTTCTCGATCAGCGTGGCGATCATCGACACCATGTCGTGGCCGTCGCTGCGCCCGGTGACGAAATCGGTCGCCCGCGGCTCGTGATCGGGCGGAAGGCAGCCGAGCGCCGCGACGTCGGCGTGGAACTGGTCGGCCGTCGCCTGCGTGACCTTCGCGATCGCCGCATTCAGCGGCAGGTCCGGATAGTCCCGGGCCGCCCGTCGGTTGATCTTGTCGTCGACGTCCGTGATGTTGCGCACATAGGTGACGTGATCGGCGCCGTAGAGATGGCGCAGCAGCCGGTAGAGCACGTCGAAGACAATCACCGGCCGGGCATTGCCGATATGGGCGTAGTCGTAGACGGTCGGCCCGCACACATACATGCGCACATGCCGGTCGGCCTCGGCCTTCCCCGGATCCTGCCAGTCGAGCGGCCGGAACTCCTCCTTGGCGCGCTTCATGGTGTTCCAGAGCGTCAGCCCCCGAAAGCCGTCGTCCATCACTCGTCCCCGGTCGTCTGCATGGTTGCGGAGGCTCTCGCTAACGCCATTCGGCCCGGCTGACAAATCGCGGCGGAGACCCGCGCCGACGGACCCCACGATTCATGACATTCGGACATGCGGCTTGATCGAAAACGGACGGCGCAATTTCCATTCGCAAAGCGTACCAAACTGGAAATATTCCAATCGCCTGGAACCCTTTCACTGTATCGCGATTGCCACTGCATGCCCCAAACGAAGGTGGCGCACCGAGGTTGTGATTTCGGTTTAGAATTTGCCGCTAATCTGGCGCAATCGGGGTCATTGGTTGCGGTCCCATCCAGCCGACGAGACATGGCAATGAGCAGCAGCAACAGTATCGAATTTCGTTCCAAGAGCGAGCGTGAGCGCGACATCCATCTGGAGCGCAATTACCGCGAGATCGGCAACCGCGCGATTGCCGCGGCGAGCCAGTCCTGCTGCAAGCAGAAGCGCGTCGAGACGCGCCGGGACAGCCACGCCGGCGCCGACCTGACCGCCGCCCACTAAGGCGACGGTCGCGGATCTCAGAAATCCGCGCTCATCAGCAGCGTGATGGACAGAAGCGCCATCACGGCGGCGATCGAAACGTCCAGGATCCGCCATGCGGCGGGTCTGACGAAGACGGGCGCAAGCAGCCGCGCACCGTAGCCCAGCGCCACGAACCACACCGCCGAGGCGATCATCGCCCCGCCGGCATAGGCCGTGCGCTCGCTCGCCTCGCCATAGCGGGCCGACAGGCTGCCCAGCAGCACCACCGTGTCCAGATAGACATGCGGGTTGAGGAAGGTCAGCCCGAGCACCACGCCGATCGCGGCCCGCCGGCTCATCAGCCGTGCGCCACGGACCGCCATCGCGTCCGGATGGAACGCCCGCCGCAGCGCCAGCACCGCATAGACGGCGAGGAAGGCCGCGCCGCCCAGCGTCACCAGCCGGACGATCTCCGGTGCACCGGTGATCAGCGTGCCGAGCCCGGCGACGCCGGCGGCGATCAGCGCCGCATCCGCCAGCGTACAGACCAGCACCACCGCCAGCACGTGGTTGCGGGCCAGCCCGCGCTCGAGCACGAAGGCGTTCTGCGCCCCGATCGCCACGATCAGGCCGAGACCCAGCGCAAAGCCCCGCGCCCCGGCCGCAAGCAGTTCCATTCAGCTATCCGTCACCGATCGAGAGCAGGAGAGCCGCCTCAATGGGCGGCGATGAACGCGGTCAGGATCTCGCGCGCGGCGAGCAGATCGCGCTTGTCGATCATCTCGGCCACCGTGTGGATGTAGCGCGTGCCGACGGCGATGCCGACCGCCCGCGCTCCCGAGGCCGCCTGCTGGACGGCGGCGCCGTCCTGTCCGCCGCGGGCGAGGATGGTCCGCTGGAAGGCGATGTCCTTGGAGCGGGCCAGCGCCTCGATCTCGCGCACGAGGTCGATGTCGGCAATGAAGGACCCATCCTTCAGATGCAGGCCGAAGCCCTTGCCCTGCACCGTGGTGCGGTCCTTTTCCGGCACGCCCGGCGTGTCGCAGGCGAGCGTCGTGTCGACGCCGATGCCGATGTCCGGCTGCACGCCGAAGGCCGCCGTCTTGGCGCCGCGCAGGCCGACTTCCTCCTGGGCGGTGAAGGCGACCGTCAGTTCGCAATCATGGGTCTCGCCCGCCTCGACCAGCTTGCGCACGGCCTCCAGGCCGAGCCAGCAGGCGATGCGGTTGTCCAGCGCCTTGGAGACGATCTTCTCGCCCATCTCCTCGAAAGGCTCGTTCATCACCACAAAGTCGCCGACCTGCACCATGTCCTTCGTCGCCGCGCCATGGCCGATATCGACGAAGAACTCGTTCGGCTCCGGCATCTTCTTGCGCTCTTCGGCCGACTGGATGTGGATCGGCTTGCCCTCGGCGTTCATCACGCCCTTGAAGTCGCCGTCGTCGGTGCAGACGAGGACGCGGCGCGAGAACAGATTGCGCGGATCGAAGCCGCCGACCGGATCGATGTGGATGAAGCCCTTGTCGGTGATGTGGCTGACGAGGAAGCCGATCTCGTCCATGTGGCAGAGCAGCATGACCTTCTTCGGCTTGTCGCCCTTGCCCTTGCGGGTGCAGATCAGCGAGCCGAGCGTATCGACGCGGATCTCGTCGAACAGGCCCTCCGCCTCTTTGGTGATCAGGTCGCGCACGCGGTGTTCGCGGCCGGGCACGCCGGGGGTTTCGCACAGACGCTTCAGAAGATCGGTGTTCACGGGGCTATCGTCCTGTTGGAAATGTCAGAAGAGCGAGGGCTGGATCGGGCCATCGGCCGCGCCGTCGTCCGGCTCGGACGCGGTCTCCACCGGCAACTGGATATCGGGGCCGGTATTGGCAACCTTGTTGACCTTGTCCGACACCCGCACCGGCTCGAAGAAATCGTCGTTCGCCGCGGTGAGTATGTCGCCGACCGACGCGGGATCGTGGGTGCGGCAGTCCAGCCAGCGGTCGTGATCCTGTGGCAGGACAACCACCGGCATCCGGTCGTGGATCGGCGCGATGCCGGGATTGGCGGCCGTCGTCAGGATGGCGGCGGTGTCGATCTCGCTGCCGTCCGGCGCCAGATAGGTCTCCATCAGCCCGGCAAAGGCGAAGGGCCGGCCGTCCGCCGGACGCAGGAAATACGGCTCGGACTTCGCCTTGCCCTGCCGGCGCCATTCGTAGAAGCCGGTCGCCGGCACGAGGCAGCGCCGGTAGCGCATGGCGCCGCGAAAGGCGTTCTTCTCGCTCGCGGTCTCGGCCCGGGCGTTGATCAGCAGCGGAAACGCCTTCAGATCCTTGACCCAGGACGGGATCAGGCCCCATCGCACGATCAGCGCCGTGCGGTTCGGCAGATTCGCACCGGGCCGCTCGGGCTGGCCGCCGATGGCGATCAGGATCGGCTGGGTCGGCGCGATGTTGTAGCGTGGCGGAAACGGATCGAGCTCCGCCAGCGCCAGCAGCGCGGCGACGTCGTCCGGGGGTGCCGTGAGAGTGAAACGTCCGCACATGCCGGCTGTTGAGCCGCAGCGCCCGCGTCCTGTCAAGCGGGTCGCGGCCGATCCGGCAAGCGGAGTGAAGAGGACCTTGCCCATGCCAGAGACCAGCCCCCGTCCGCTTCTCGGCGTCTCCTGCGGCCTCGTCGCCGAGGACCGCCTGCTTCTCGTCGAACGCGGCCGACCGCCCTTTGCCGGCAAGCTGAGCCTGCCCGGCGGCAAGCTGCGCTTCGGCGAAGCGGTCGCGGCCGCCGCGCGGCGCGAACTGGCCGAGGAGACCGGTGCGGTGGCGGACAATCTCGCCTTCGTCACGCTGCACGAGGCGATCGATCCGGATTTCCACGCGGTGATCGCGGTCTTCGGCGGACGGCTGATGGCCGGCAGCGAACTGGCGGCGGCCGACGATGCGGCGGCGCTGCACTGGCTGGCCCTCGCCGACATCGAGGCCGCCGAGGCTGCGGGCCGCACGACGCCCGGTCTTTACGATGTCGCACGGAAGGTCCTCGCCACCTGCGCGGAAAACTGACACACCGGGGGCAACGAACGGCGTGCGATTCCTGTTGCCCGAAAGGCGCAGGCGCGGGAGATAAGCGGCCGGGCATCGGACCGATCGTTGCAATTGTCTTAACGAAGGACGAAACATCGGCCATGCGTCGAATGATGATAGCCGCGACGGCCGCACTGGTGGTCTCTTTCGCCGGTTCCGTGGCGGGCGATCACCGGGCGCTGGCCCAGGAGAGCGCCCCGGCGGAGACCGTGCCGGAAGCTGCAGCGCCGCGGGGCGAGGCAGCATTCCTGAAGCCGCTCGGACGGCTGGCGTCGATCCTCGGCTCCATCCACTTCCTGCGGACCCTGTGCGGCGACACCGACGCGGCGATCTGGCGCCAGAAGATGGAAGAGCTGCTGGCCGAGCAGGCGCCGGGAGAGGCCGACCGCCGCTATCTGATCGGCAGCTTCAACAGCGGCTACCGGGCGTTCGAATCGACCTATCGCGAATGCACCCCCGCCGCACGGGTCGCGGTGAACCGCTATCAGGGCGAAGGGGTCACTCTGGCACGCGAAATCAGTGCCAGATACGGGAATTAACCGATGATTAACGGTTCGGAAAAACGGCGAGACTGTTCGCGCCCGGATCGTGCTAGGACCTTAACGGGACGTGAAGCCGCATGGCTGGAATTGAGGGAATCGGAATGATCGATTTGCAGAGCGCCGAACTGGACGAAATGATCCAGGCCGAAAAGAAGCAAGTCGCATTCGAGTATCACAACGAAGCCTGGGCCGACGGCATTTCCGACGGCATCGAGGCCGAGATCCTCGCCGAGACTGCCATTGCCACCGCCCTCACCGAGCTGGTGCGCCGCCATGGCGAGGACGACGTCCTCGAAATGGTCGAGACCCTGCGCCAGCGCATCGAATATGGTGAATTCCGTCCCGACCGGATCATCCAGTAGCCTCTGCCCTCCCCGCGGTCCGGATATTTTACCGCACCCCATCGTCCAACGCAGCGGAGGTCCGTCGTGCCGACGCGCCTGACCCTTGCCCTCAGCACTGCTCTCTTCGCGCTGGCGACCCTCGTCGCCGGCGACGCGCTGGCGTTGTCGCAGATCGACCCCGTCGAGGGCCGCTCCGGCTCACGTGAAGGCATCATCGCGGTGCCGCTACCGCCGCTGACGGATGCGCCGGCCAGCGAGACGGAGTCCGGCCGGCCGCAGGGACCGGGCGAAGGCACCGATGCCGGCGAAGTGCCGCTGTCGCCGGAAGACGAGGTCGAGCCGGGCGACACACGTCCGGCGCCCGCCGAAGGGCCCGAACGCCGGCGTGAACCGAGGCCCGCCGGCGAGGCGCCGGCCGATGCCACCGATCGTCCCGGCCCCGGCACCCCGCGTCAGGACGGGGCGCGGGCAAGGCCGGACGGCGCAACCACCAATTACCAGACCGAACGGGCGCCGAGCGCGGCTCTCGCCTCGGAAGTCGCCTATGGCGATGCCGGGCTGCCGCGCCCGGTCCGCGACCTGCGGGCCCGGCTGATGGCCGTGGCCAGAAGCGGCGAGATCGAGAAGCTGGCGCCCTATATCGAACGCGGCGACCACGGCACGGTCCTGTCCTTCGGCCAGGGCGGCGAGGACCCGATCGCCTTCCTGAAATCGGCCTCCGGCGACGGCGAAGGGATCGAGATCCTCGCCATCCTCCTGGAAGTGTTGCAGTCGGGCTATGCCCGGATGGAGCCGGACACCGACAACGAGATCTATGTCTGGCCCTATTTCACCCAGCAGCCGATGGATTCGCTGACCAAGCCGCAACTGGTCGAGCTGTTCGAACTGGTGACCGCCGGCGACTACCGGAACATGCGCGAATTCGGCGCCTATAATTTCTACCGGGTCGGCATCTCGCCCGAGGGCCGGCTGGAATTCTTCGTCGCCGGCGACTGAGCCTTTAGCGTCTCCGGCCGGTCAGCCGGCTTTCGCCGCCATCAGCCGTTCAAGCTGCGCTGCCGTCTCCTGCGCCCCCATCGCCTTGGCCGCGCCCAGCGCGTCGACGCCGTCCGCGGCGCGAGCCTCGAGATCGGCGCCGCGCTCCAGGAAATAATCGACCATCTCGGTGCGGTTGAACATCGCCGCCATCATCAGCGGCGTGCGCCCGTCCGGCCCGCTGCCGTTGATGGCGGCGCCATGGTCGAGAAGCAGCCGCGCAATCTCCGCCTCGCCCTTGAAGGCGGCGCCGGCCAGCGGTGTCTGGCCGCGATCGTTGACCAGCGACGGATCGGCGCCGCGTTTCAGCAGCAGTTCCGTCAGTTCGACATGGCCGTGATAGCTCGCCAGCATCAGCAGGCTGTCGCCCTTCTCGTTGCGCAGATTGGGCGGCAGGCCCTTGTCGAGGAAGTCGGCCATGGCGACGGCGTCGCCGCCGCGCGCCGCCTGGAAGACCATGGCGGCCAGCGCCAGCGTCTCCTCGTCGAATTGTGGGGCGGGGCCGTTCGCCTCGTCCTGCATGGCCGTCTCCTTGATCCGTGGCGTCTGCACCGTGCGGACTTAGGAAGTCGCTGACGGATGCCAAGCCATGGGACGACAGACGGCCCCCGGCCGCCTCAGCCCTGGCCGCCTCAGCCCCGGCCGCCGAGCGGCGCCAGGGTCTCGACGAACTCCACCGGCTCGCCGGTCGACGGCGCGACAAGCTCGCCCTCCCACATGGCCCGACGGCCGCGCACCAGCGTGCCCACCGGCCAGCCGGTGACCGCCTTGCCGTCATAGGGCGTCCATTGCGAGCGCGAGCCGATCCAGTCGTCGGTGATGGTGGCGTCGCGCTTCAGGTCGACGACGGTGAAGTCGGCATCGTAGCCGAGCGCGATGCGCCCCTTGCGCGACAGGCCGAAGATCCGCTGCGGGCCGGCCGAAGTCAGGTCGACGAAGCGGGCAAGCGACAGGCGGCCATTGGCGACATGGTCGAGCATGATCGGCACAAGGGTCTGCACGCCGGTCATGCCGGAGGGCGATTTCGGATAGATTGCGAGCTTCTCTTCCAGCGTGTGCGGCGCATGGTCGGAGCCGAGAACGTCGACGACGCCGGCCGCGATGCCGTGCCAGATGCCGTCGCGGTGGCGTGCGTCGCGCACCGGCGGGTTCATTTGCAGCTTGGTGCCGAGCCGGCTGTAATCCTCGGCACTCATGGTCAGATGATGCGGCGTCGCCTCGCAGGTAACGTTGCGCTTGTGCCCGGCGAGATAGACGATCTCCTCGGCCGTAGAGATGTGCAGCACGTGGATGCGCGCGCCCACCTGCTCGGCAATGCCGACCAGCCGCTCGGTGCATTGCAGCGCCGCCACCTCGTCGCGCCAGACCGGATGCGACGCCGGATCGCCCTCGACCCGCAGGTCGGCGCGGTCGCGCAGCCGGAACTCGTCCTCGGAATGGAAGGCGGCGCGGCGGCGGGTGCGGCGCAGGATCTCGCGCACGCCGTCATCGTCCTCGACCAGCAGCGAGCCGGTCGACGAGCCCATGAACACCTTGATGCCGGCCGCGCCCGGCAGCCGTTCCAGCTCGGCGACGTCGGCGGCGTTCTCGCGGGTACCCCCGACCCAGAAGGCGAAGTCGCAATGCATCCGGTGGCGGCCGCGCGCCACCTTGTCGGCGAGCGCTTCCTCGCTGGTGGTCAGCGGATTGGTGTTCGGCATCTCGAAGACGCAGGTGACGCCGCCCAGCACCGCGGCGCGCGATCCGGTCTCCAGGTCTTCCTTGTGGGTGGCGCCCGGCTCGCGGAAATGCACCTGGCTGTCGATGACGCCGGGCAGGATGTGCAGCCCGGTGCAGTCGATCACCTCGCCGGCCAATGCCGCGTCCAGCGTGCCGATCGCGGCGATGCGCCCGTCGACGATACCGACGTCGCGCTCACCGGCGCCGTCCTGGTTGACGACGATGCCGCCCTTGAGAACCGTGTCGAAGGTCGCGGCGTTGCTGGCACTCGTTCCCATGGCGTCGTTCCGTGCTTGTCCCTCTGGAGTGCCCGGCTTACGTAAACAGGCAGGATCACACAAGCGAGCCGTCCATGCCCTATGCCCGCCTGCCGGAGCGCAGCCTCCTTGCCGTCACCGGGGAGGCCGCCCATCATTTTCTGCAGAACCTCGTCACCGCCGACCTCGACAGTCTGGCCGAAGGCGAGATGCGCCCCTGCGCGCTGCTGACGCCGCAGGGCAAGATCCTGTTCGAATTCCTCATCGGCAAACAGGCCGACGGGCTGCGCATCGATGTGGCGACAAGCGCCGCCGCCGATCTGAAGAAGCGCCTGACCCTCTACCGCCTGCGCACCAAGATCGGCATCGAATCGCCCGACCTGCCGGTCCATGCGGTGTGGGAAGAGCCCGACCTCACCGCCGCCGAACTTCATGCCGATCGCCGTTTCCCCGAGGGCGAGATGGCGCGGCTCTACGGCACTCCGCCGGAAGGGCTCGCCGAGGCCTCCGCCGACGATTACCGCCTGCGCCGCATCCGCGCCGGCATCGCCGAGGCGGAGACCGACTATCCCGGCTCCGACGTCTTCCCGCATGACGTGCTGTTCGACCAGAATGGCGGCGTGTCCTTCCGCAAGGGCTGCTTCGTCGGCCAGGAGGTCGTCTCGCGCATGCAGCACCGCGGCACCGCGCGGCGGCGGCTGATGCTGCTGGCCGGCGAACGGCATTTGACGCCCGGCTCCAACATCGAGGCCGGCGGAAAGACCATCGGCACCGTCCTGTCGGCCGACGGCACCGAGGGCTTCGGCTTCCTGCGGATCGACCGGCTGGCCGGCGCCCTGTCGCGCGGCGACGAATTGTCGGCCGACGGCGTGCCGGTGACGGCGACGATCCCGCCCTGGGCCGGTTTCGCCCTGCCCGAACCCGCCGGCGCCGATGGCGAGACCGCCGGAAGCGAGGCATGAGCCGCACCGACGCGAAACCGCAGCGCGTCTGGCAGCGCATGCTGTCGGGCCGCCGGCTCGACCTGCTCGATCCCTCCCCGCTCGACATCGAGATCGAGGACGTCGCCCATGGCCTGGCGCGTGTCGCCCGCTGGAACGGCCAGACCCGCGGCGATCACGCCTTTTCCGTCGCCCAGCATTCGCTGATCGTCGAGGCGATCGTCGCGCGCCGCGAGCCCGATCCGCGCTGGCGCCTTGCCGCGCTGCTGCATGACGGCCCGGAATATGTGATCGGCGACATGATCTCGCCCTTCAAGAGCGTCATGGGCGGCGACTACAAGCTGGTGGAAAAACGCCTGCAGGCGGCGCTGCATCTGCGCTTCTCCCTGCCGGCGACGCTGCCCGCCGCCGTCGAGAAGGCGATCAAGGCCGCCGACCGGCTGTCGGCCTATCACGAGGCGACGCTGCTTGCCGGCTTCGACGAGCGCGAGGCGGCGCAGTTCTTCGGCAAGCCCGGCGCGGCGCTGCTCGATGCCGCGGATTTTGCCCCCGTCCCGACCGCGGCGACGGAAGCCGCCTTCCTCAGGCGCTTCGCCGAACTCGACGCCGCGCTGGCCGGCGCGGCCGGCTCCAGCGACCGGGCCCCGGCCAAAGCGTCGCGGCAGGGGTGACATCGGCGCATCCCGGCGCGATATGTGGACCCATGTCCTATCTCGTCGTCTCGTCCCTCGCCGAACTACCCGCCACGGTCGCCAGCCATGGCGCCCAGGATCTGGTCACGCTGATCAACGCCGACACGCGGGTCGACCGGCCGTCCGGCATCGCGCCGGACCGGCATCTGTTCCTCGGCTTCAACGACATCGCCGAGCCGATCGAGGGGCTGACGGCCCCGACCGTCGACCATCTCGACCAGTTGCTGGACTTCGGCACGCGCTGGCGCCGCGACACGCCGCTGGCGGTGCATTGCTGGGCCGGCATCAGCCGCTCCACCGCCGCCGCCTATATCCTGGCGCTGTCGATCAATCCGGATCTTCAGGAAGAGGCGCTGGCGAACGAGCTGCGCAGGCGGGCGCCGTCCGCCACCCCCAATCCGCGCCTCGTCGCCCTCGCCGACGACAAGCTGCAGCGCGGCGGCCGCATGGTTTCCGCCATCCGCGCCATCGGCCGCGGCGAAGACGCCTTTTCGGGCACGCCCTTCATCTTGCCGCTGACGCTCTGATCGACGAGCGGCGGCGTCAGCCCCGCGGCTTGTAGACGTGGTCGGGGCCCGGGAAGCTGCGGCTGCGCACCTCATCGGCATAGTCCGCGATGGCCTGGCTGGCGGCCTCGCCGAGCGCGCCGTAGCGCTTGACGAAGCGCGGCACGCGCGGCGTCAGGCCGAGCATGTCCTCCAGCACCAGGATCTGGCCGTCGCAGGCTGCCGAGGCGCCGATGCCGATGCTGGGCGCCGCGATCTCGGCCGTGATCGTCTCGGCCAGCGGCTCGACGATGCCTTCCAGCACCACGGCGAAGGCGCCGGCGTCACTGACCGCCTTCGCGTCGGCAAGGATGCGGTCGCGCGCGGAGTCGTCATGGCCCTGGCTGCGAAACCCGCCCATGGCGTTCACCGCCTGGGGCGTCAGGCCGACATGGGCCATCACCGGAATGCCGCGCTCGACGAGGAAGGCGATGGTCGGCGCCATGTGCTGGCCGCCTTCCAGCTTGATCGCGCCGCAGCCGGTCTCCGCCATCACCGTCGCCGCCGCGCGAAACGCCTCCTGCGGGCTCGCCTCGTAGCTGCCGAAGGGCATGTCGACGACGATCAGTGCCTTCTCCGTCGCTGAGACCACGGCCCGGCCATGGGCGATCATCAGTTCCAGCTAGGCGCCGAGGGTGGACGCCATGCCGTGCTCGACCATGGCGAGGCTGTCGCCCACCAGGATGAAATCCACATGCGGATCGACCAGAGCCGCCATGGTCGCGTTATAGGCCGTCAGGGCCACGATGGGGGTGGCGCCCTTGCGGCCGGCAATGGCGGGCGCCGTTAGGCGGGTCGTGCGAACCGGCGTGCTCATGCGGCCTGCCCTCCCGTTTCACGCCCTTGCGCTTTCTCTGCGACGCGCTGGTCGATCAGCAGCACGTCGCCGAAGCGGGCGGTCACCAGGATCACCACCGGCCGGTCGTCGATCGCCGTCACCGCATCGAGGTTTGCCGCGTCGCGAATGTCCAGCGAGGCGAGATCGGCGCGCGGCTCGGCGGCGATGATCTCCCGCATGGCCGCCAGCACCGGCTCCGGCTCGGCGGCACCGGCCCGCAGCAGCGCCTCGCCCCGGTCCAGCGCCCGCGCCAGCACCACGGCCGCGTCGCGGTCCTGAGGCGTCAGCCGTACATTGCGCGACGACATGGCGAGACCGTCGGCCTCCCGCACCGTCGGCACGCCGACGATGGCGACCGGCGACGACAGGTCGGCGACCATGCGGCGGATCACGGTGAGCTGCTGGTAGTCCTTCTCGCCGAAATAGGCCCGGTCCGGCTGGACGATGTTGAACAGCTTGGTGACCACCGTCGCGACGCCGCGAAAGTGCCCCGGCCGCGCCGCGCCGATCAGGATCTGGCCGAGCGGCGCGAGATCGACGGATGTCTGCAAGGGTTGCGGATACATTTCCGCCACCGTCGGCGCGAACACCTGGACGCCGGCGAACGCCGCCAGCTGCGCGAGGTCGCGTTCCAGATCGCGCGGATAGGCGTCGAGATCCTCGTTCGGCCCGAACTGGGTCGGGTTCACGAAGATCGTCACCACCACGACGTCGTTCTCGGCGCAGGCCCGCTCTACGAGCTTCAGATGGCCGGCATGGAGATAGCCCATGGTCGGCACCACGCCGACGCTCTCGCCCCGGGCCCGGCATTCCGCCAGCGCCGCCCGCATCGATCCGATCTCGCTATGTACCTGCACGCAGTCCTCCCCACCGTCTGGCCGCGGCTTTTATCGTCTGCGGGGCGCGAGCGAAAGCCGTCGCAACCGGTTGCGGGACCGGACTTGTGGGCGACCGATCAGCGCCGGTGATCGCTGCGATCACGGAAACGCGGTTTCACGGGCGATGCGCCGGGTCTAGTAATGGCAGCGAACCGATGCGGGGATGACGAGATGAGCGCGACGACGACGACCGCGAGCGCCGACCGGACGCCATGGCTGGCGATTGCCGCCGGCTGCCTGATCGCGCTTCTCACCTTCGGGCCGCGCTCGGCGATCGGCTTCTTCCAGATCCCGATGCTCACCGACAATGGCTGGAGCCGCGAGGATTTCGCCATCGCCATCGCCATCCAGAACCTCTTCTGGGGCGCCGGCCAGCCGCTGTTCGGCGCCATCGCCGATCGCTTCGGCACCGCCAAGGTGCTGGTCCTGTCCGGCTTCCTCTATGCCGCGGGCCTGGCCATCACCGCCGTCGCGTCAACGCCGCTCTGGCTGACCATCGGTTCGGGCGTCCTCGTCGGGCTGGGCGTCGCCGCCGGCTCCTTCGGCATCGTGCTCGCGGCCTTCGCGCGGCGGGTCTCGGCCGAGCAGCGCTCCTTCGTCTTCGGCCTCGGCACCGCCGCCGGCTCGGCCGGCATGTTCGTCTTCGCGCCGCTCAGCCAGGGACTGATCGACCGTTTCGGCTGGTCGGATTCGCTTCTGGTCCTGTCGGCGATGATGCTGCTGGTGCCGCTCTTCGCCTTCGCCCTGCGCGGCAACAGCCGCACCACGCGCGGCCATTCCAGCCTGGTGGCGGAGATCGAGCAGACCATGGGTGCGGCGCTGCGCGAGGCTTTCGCGACGAAGAGCTACGTGCTTTTGACCACCGGCTTCTTCGTCTGCGGCTTCCAGGTCGCCTTCATCACCGCCCACTTCCCGGCCTATCTCGCCGACAAGGCCATCGCCCCGGTCTGGGCGGTCACGGCGCTGGCGCTGATCGGCTTCTTCAACATCATCGGCTCGATCGCCTCGGGCCTCATCGGCCAGCGCTATTCCAAGCCGCATTTCCTGGCGCTGATCTATGTCGGCCGGTCGATCGCGGTGACGATCTTCCTGCTGACGCCGATCACGCCGCTGACGGTGGTGGTCTTCGCCGTGGTCATGGGCCTGTTGTGGCTGTCCACCGTGCCGCCGACCAACGCCCTCGTCGCGATCATGTTCGGCACACGCTATCTCGGGCTCCTGGGCGGCCTCGTCTTCCTGTCCCACCAGATCGGCTCGTTCCTCGGCGTCTGGCTGGGCGGCTATCTCTATGCCGTCGCCGGCTCCTACGATCCGGTGTGGTGGCTCGGCGTCGGGCTGGGTCTCGTCGCGGCGCTGGTCCACTGGCCGATCCAAGAGGCGCCGGTGGTGCGGGCGCCGGTTCCGGCCTGAGCCAGCCTTCCAACTGCGACTAGGCAGCGATTCCGATCTTGCGCAGCGCCGACAGGAAGCCGGCGCGCGCATCCGGCACGTCGATCCCGCGCGGCTCGTAGACATGGCGGCCAAGGAAATAGCCGGTCAGGCGGTACCCCGCCGCCAGCGATTCCGCATCGCTGGCCGTGGCGGCATCGGCGAGGAAGGCGGGCAATGTCAGCAGCTTGTCGTGCCACGGCGCGCCGGCGTCGCGGCTGACCGCCCGGCCGGTGCGCGGCGAAACATAGGCGAGATCGTCACGCTGGCCGGTGGCGGCGCAGCGCTCCAGGTCGAGGCCGAAGCCCAGCTCCTCCAGGAGCGCGATCTCGAAGCGCAGCATCAGTTCGGCGACGAGTTCGGGCCGGTCGAGATGATCGACGATGATCTGCAGCCCGTCATAGAGCCGCGCATGGGGATCGCGCTCGGCCAGAAGCCGCAGATGCGCCGCGACGAGTTGCACGCCGTTCAACCCGACGCCGGATTCCATCAGCCGGGCGGCGCGCAGTTCCAGCGGTTCCAGAACGAAGGCGCCCATATGCTCGTCGAGCCGGGCGCGCCAGTGGACGGCGACGGAATTGCCCGGCTGCAGCACCGGCTGCTGCTTGCGCGAGCGCCCGCCCCGCACGAGGCCGAGATGCCGGCCCCGCGCACGCGTCATCACCTCGGCGACGACACTGGTCTCGCCGAGGCGCCGCACGCCGAGCACGATCGCTTCCTCACGCCATTCCATGTCACATCAGCGCCGCAGCGCACTTCGGACCGGTCCGCCGCGACGGCAGGAGCGGCCGCAGGCGGTCAGCTGGAATAGTCCAGCCCCATCTCGCGATAGCGCTCGGGATCGTCGCCCCAATTGCCGCGCACCTTCACGAACAGGAACAGATGCACCTTCTGGTCGGCCGCTTCGGTGATCTCCTTGCGGGCCGCCGAACCGATCGCCTTGATGGTCTCGCCATTGTGGCCGATCACAATGCGTTTCTGGCTGTCCCGCTCGACATAGATGGTCTGCTCGATCCGCACCGAACCGTCCTGGCGCGTCTCCCACAGCTCGGTCTCGACATGCGAGCTGTAGGGCAGCTCCTGGTGCAGGCGCAGATACAGCTTCTCGCGGGTGATCTCGGCGGCGAGCTGGCGCAGCGGCAGGTCGGTGATCTGGTCTTCGGGGTAGTACCAGGGCCCTTCCGGCAACGCCTTGGCCAGATAGTCCATCAGGTCGCCGCAGCCCGAGCCGTTCAGCGCCGAGATCATGAAAATCTCGTCGAAGGCGACGCCGCGCTCGGTGATCTGCTGGGTCAGGCCGAGCAGCCGGTCGCGGCGCATCTGGTCGACCTTGTTGAGCAGCAGGACCTTGGGCTGCTTCACATCCTTGAGGCGTTCGAGAATGGTCTCGACCTCCTCGTTGATGCCGCGGTCGGCGTCGATGATCGCCAGCACGATGTCGGCGTCGCGGGCGCCGCTCCATGCGGTGCGCACCATCGCCCGGTCGAGCCGGCGCTTCGGCGCGAAGACGCCCGGCGTGTCGACGAAAACGATCTGCGTGCGATCGCGCATGGCGATGCCGCGCACGAGGGCCCGGGTGGTCTGCACCTTGTGGGTGACGATCGACACCTTGGTGCCGACGAGCTGGTTGACCAGCGTCGACTTGCCGGCGTTGGGGGCGCCCAGCAGCGCCACGAAGCCCGAGCGCGTCGGTCCTTCTGCGGCAGGCGCGGCGCTCGCCTCGGTCGTCTCGTTGCCGGTCGTGTTGTCGTCTTCGGTCAATTGTCGTCCTTCCAGACGGATTCGCGAATGAGCACCGCCGTGGCGGCCTCCTGTTCGGCAATGCGGCGGGACCGGCCCTGCCCGTCCGCGGGAGCAACGTCCGGGATCGAGACCCGCACGGTGAACAGTGGATCATGGTCGGGGCCGGAGCGCTCGACGATCTCGTATTGCGGCGTCACGGGCCCGCGCGTATGCGCCCATTCCTGCAGCGCCGTCTTGGCATCGCGGCGTGCGGCGACACTCTTGCCAAGCCGCCCGCCCCAGTAACGCACGATGAAGTCGCGCGCCGTATCGAGCCCCTCACCCAGATAGATAGCCGCGATCAGCGATTCCACCAGATCGGCGCGAATGCTCTTGGTGCGATCGCTCTTCAGCTTCTTCAGGTCGCCGCCATGGCGGACGAACTCGTAGAGGCCCAGCTCGTCGGCGATCTCGGCGCAGGTATCGGCGCTGACCAGCGAATTCAGCCGCAGCGACAGCTCGCCCTCGTCGGCACCGGGAAACATGTCGAACAGCTTTTCGGCGACGACCAGGCCGAGCACCCGGTCGCCGAGAAACTCCAGCCGCTCGTAGCTGCGTTCGCCCTCGCCCTTGCCGCCCTTGCTGGAGCGCAGGCTCGAATGCGTCAGCGCCCGCTCGAACCGCGCCTTTTCATGGAACGTGATGCCGATCCGGCGTTCGAGCTCCTCGAGCGGCTTGTCCGCCTTCAGCCGAGCCATGTCAGGATGCGGCCCGGCCGCAGGTCGGTCGGCCATTTCCAGATTTCCAGCGGGGACACGTCGCCCTCCACCGAGAAGAAGATCACCTGGGCCTTGCCGACGAGGTTCTCGAACGGCACGTAGCCGACGTCGAAGCGGCTATCGAGCGAGTTGTCGCGATTGTCGCCCATCATGAAGTAATGCCCCTCGGGCACCACGAATTCGCGGGTGTTGTCGCCAGCCGAATTCGGGCTGAGATCGAGCGTCATGTAGCTGACGCCGTTCGGCAGCGTCTCGCGGAAGCGCGGCACCGGCGTGCCGTCCTCGGCGACGAAGTCCTCGACCTTCTCGCGTTCGACCGGTTTGCCGTTGATCGACAGGACGCCGTCGACCACCTGGATGCGGTCGCCCGGCAGGCCGACCAGCCGCTTGATGTAGTCGACGTCTTCCTCGCGCGGCTTGCGGAACACCACCACGTCGCCGCGATCGGGCTGCGAGGCCATGACCCGGCCGTCGAACAGCGGCGGCGACAGCGGCATCGAATATTGCGAGAAGCCGTAGCTCCATTTCGACACGAAGAGATAGTCGCCCACGAGCAGCGTCGGCATCATCGAACCCGACGGAATCGAGAACGGCTGGAACAGGAACGTGCGGATGACGAGGGCGAGCAGGAGCGCCTGCACGATCACCTTGAGGGTCTCGCCGATCCCCCCGGATTCCCTACGTTCGGCCTTCTCGACCATGCTTCGCCTTTCGTCGCCCCATCGCAGCGCGGCAAAGCCGCCCGCGCCTTCTACCGGCTCGCTCCGACAGGAGCAATCCGCTCTGCGTCAAACTTCGCGCCGCCCAAACGCGCGCCCCGTCGCCCTCGTCGCGGCGGCCTGTCAGGCCGCCCGTCCGGCGTCGCCACCCGCGGCATCCGGGTCGCGCAGACCGCGCGGCGGCCGTCCGGCGATGATCTGTCGGGCGCGGCGCCGCTGGAAGCTGCGCGCCGTGAAGAACACCAGCGCGTAGCTGGCCAGCCCGGCGATCAGGCCCAGCGGCAGGCAGCCGACCAGCATCGGCTTCACCACCGGATCCCAGATGGCGATGAAATCCATGTGGCCGAGGGCCGTACCCAGCCCTTCGGGCGATTTCTCGTGCACCGGCGGCGCATGCAGCATGAACTGGCCGGTTTCGTAGGTGATGCCCCAGATCAGCGGGAAGGTCAGCGGATTGCCGGCCGCCGTGCCCAGCGCCGCGGCTGCCATGTTGCCGGCGATGACATAGGCGATGGCGAAGGCCAGCAGGAAGTGGAAGCCGATGAAGGGCGTGAACGAGGAGGCGACACCTGCCGCCACCCCGGCCGCGATGGCATGCGGCGTCGCGTTCAGCCGCAGCACCCGCTTGCGCAGATAGCGGAAGGAGCGGCGGAACGAGCGGCGCGGCCACAGGATCGTGCGGATCCGCGCTGCTAGATTCTCCGGCTGGCGCCGCCTGAACAACATTCCGGTCGCATTCCCCAATCCGCGTCAGATCGCGGCGATCAGTCTTGCCTGCGCCCGGTGCGGAAAGGCCGCACTGTCGCTGGCGATGGTCCCGCCCGGTCGGCTACAGGTTGCGGCTACCCGGCTTGACCGGCGGAATTGCGGCCAGTTCCGGCGGCAGGGCGTCGGCCGGATAGGCCGGCACCTCGTATTCGGCCAGCGCGATCAGCGGCACGCCGACATCGACCTTGCCGGCCGAGCGGTCGATGATGCAGGCCGCCGCCAGCACCTCGGCGCCCAGCCCGCGCAGGCATTTCACGGTCTCGCGGATCGACAGGCCCGTGGTGACGATGTCCTCGACGATGACCACGCGGTCGCCGGGAGAGATCTCGAATCTCCGCAGCCGGAACACGCCGTTCTCGCGCTCTACCCAGATCGCCGGCGCGCCGAGATGGCGGGAGGTCTCATAGGCCGGGATGAGCCCGCCGATGGCCGGGCCGACGACATAGTCCGGCGCCGGCGACACCTCTTCCCGAATACGCTCGGCCAGCGCCTTGCACAGCCGCTCGGTCAGATGCGGATGCATGAACACCCGGGCCTTCTGCAGGAAGACCGGACTGCGCAGCCCCGAGGTCAGGATGAAGTGGCCTTCCAGATAGGCGCCGGCCTCGCGGAATATCGCGAGCACTTCCTCACTGGTCATGAACGGGTCTCCTCGGCTGCTGTTGCAGCGGTTCGATACGCTGGCTGGCCGTCAGGCTCAACCGTTGACCCGCACGACTTCCGAGACGCAGGGCTTGGCGCGGAGCTGACGCAGGGTCTGGGTCAGGTGCTGGACGTCCCAGACTTCCAGCTCCAACACCATCTTGGTGAAGTCCGGCGCCGTGTTGACCATCGTCAGATTGTGGATGTTGGCGTCGTTGGCGGCGACCGTCTCGGCGATCTCGGCCAGCGAGCCCGGCTCGTTGATCGCCGAGATCATGATGCGGGCCGGAAAGCGCTCGTTCATCGCCTCGTCGATGTCCCAGCGCACGTCGATCCAGCGGTCCGGCTCGTCGTCGAAGGCGATCAGCGCCGGCGACTGGATCGGATAGATGGTGATCCCCTTGCCCGGCTCGATGATGCCGACGATGCGGTCGCCCGGCACCGCGCCGTCCGGGCCGAAGCTCACCGGCATGTCGTCGCCGGCGCCGCGGATGGGGATCGCCTTGCCGCCCTTCTTCGACTTCTTGGAGCGGCCGGGCACCCGGAAGATCATGCCGGCGGCGGTGCGTAGGTTGACCCAGCCGTCCTCTTCCCGGTGCGGTGACTTGCGGGTGACGCGGCTGTCCTGGAAATCCGGATAGGCCGCCCGCACGACGTCCGCCGAGTTCAGCTCGCCGCGGCCCACCGCCGCCAGCGCGTCCTCGACCTCGCGCTGGCCGAGCTTGGCCAGAAGCGGCTTCAGCGCGTCGCGCGAGAAGGTCTTGCCCGAGCGGGCGAAGGTGCGTTCGAGGATCTGCTGGCCAAGGCCGGAATATTGCCGGCGGATGGCGGCGCGGTTGGCCCGGCGGATCGCCGAGCGCGCCTTGCCGGTGACCGCCAGGTTCTCCCAGGCCTGGGGCGGCGTCGCGCCCTTGGCCCGGATGATCTCGACCTCGTCGCCATTCGACAATTCGGTGACCACCGGCATGATCCGGCCGTCGATCTTGGCGCCGACGCAGCTGTCGCCGACATCGGTATGCACCGCATAGGCGAAATCGATGGGCGTCGCGCCGCGCGGCAGCGCGATCAGCCGGCCCTTCGGCGTGAAGCAGAAGACCTGGTCCTGGAAGAGCTCGAGCTTGGTGTGCTCCAGGAACTCCTCGGGATTGTCGCCCTCGGCCAGAAGCTCGATGGTGCGCCGCAGCCAGCCATAGGCGTTGGAATCCTTGGAGAGGTGGACGCGCTGGTCGCCGTCGCCCTCCATGTCCTTGTAGAGCGTGTGGGCGGCGACGCCGTATTCGGCGACCTCGTGCATCCGGCGGGTGCGGATCTGCAGTTCGACGCGCTGGCGCGACGGACCGACGATGGTGGTGTGGATCGAGCGGTAGTCGTTCTGCTTCGGGGTCGAGATGTAGTCCTTGAACCGGCCCGGCACCATCGCCCAGCTGCGGTGGACGATGCCCAGCGTGCGGTAGCACTCCTCCTCGGTCTCCACGATCACCCGGAAGCCGAAGATGTCGGAGAGCTGCTCCAGCGACAGCGCCTTGCGCTGCATCTTGGAGAACACCGAATAGGGTTTCTTCTGCCGGCCGCTGACCGTGGCGACGATGCCGTTCTCGCGCAGGCGGTCGGTCAGGTCCGTCTCGATGCTGGCGATCCGCGACGCATGGCGCTGGTTCAGCTCTTCGAGGCGCGCCGAGATCGTCTCGTAGGCTTCCAGATTGACATGCCGGAACGCCAGGTCCTCGAGCTCCTCGCGCATGTCGTGCATGCCCATGCGCCCGGCCAGCGGCGCATAGATGTCCATGGTCTCCTGCGAGATGCGGGCCCGCTTTTCCGGCGCCATGTGGCCGAGGGTGCGCATGTTGTGCAGGCGGTCGGCCAGCTTGACCAGGAGGACCCGGATGTCGTCGGCGATGGCCAGGAGCAGCTTGCGCAGGTTCTCCGCCTGCGCCGCCTTCTTGGAGACGAGGTCGAGGCGCTTGAGCTTGGTCAGGCCCTCGACGAGCTGGCCGATCTTGGGGCCGAAATGCTGGTCGATCTCCTTGCGGGTGGCGTCGGTGTCCTCGATCGTGTCGTGCAGCAGCGCGACGGCGACGGTCGCCTCGTCGAGATGCATGTCGGTGAGGATCGCCGCGACCTCCAGCGGATGCGAGAAATACGGATCGCCGCTCGCACGCTTCTGCGCGCCATGCTTCTGCATGGCGTAGACATAGGCTCGGTTGAGGAGCGCTTCATCGAGATCGGGCTTGTAGGCCGCCACCTTCTCGACGAGTTCATATTGCCGCATCATGGGATTGGGGATCGGGTCCGCAAAGAGAAAGGGGCGCGCCGTCAACGACGGCACGCCCCTCAATATAAGACTGTGAGGCCGCCGACCGAAAGTGCCGGCATTCCCAAAAGCTTAATAATCGTCGGTCTTTTCCGGCGGGACCAGGCCCTCGATGCCGGAGAGGAGCTCTTCCTCGGACATCCGGTCGAAGGAAACCGGCTCGTCGTCGCCGGCCTCGGCGGTGGCCGCGATGCTGCGGGTCTCGGCCGGGGCCGAGGCGGGCTGCGGTGCCGGCTCCGGCTCGTCGACCTCGACATGCTTCTGCAGCGAGTGGATCAGGTCTTCCTTGAGATCGCCGGGCGACAGGGTCTCGTCGGCGATCTCGCGCAGCGCGACCACCGGGTTCTTGTCGTTGTCGCGATCGATGGTGATCGGCTGACCCTGGGAGATCTGCCGGGCGCGATGGCTGGCGAGCAGGACCAGCTCGAACCGATTGTCGACCTTATCGACGCAATCTTCTACGGTGACGCGGGCCATGCCTGTCTCCTGAGTATCTGAAATTCGAAGAGATGAACGCGTCGCATATACCGTTTGTGGGCGTACGGCAAGGGTCGGACGCTGCGCTATCCCCTGCCCTCGTTGACAGCGCCGCGGCGGCCAGAATAAGCGAAGCGCAACTGACCGGCTGTCGCCGACCGGCGACGGCGCCGGCCTGAAACGGCCGGCCCGCAGACCCTCGTGCCGCCTGCGCTCATCCTGTCGAGCCTGCGGATGCGTGCCCTCCCTCATGCGAGAAAGCAGCCATCCATGTTCGATCAACGCGAAAAGATCGCTCTCTTCATCGACGGGGCCAATCTCTATGCCGCCTCGCGCGGGCTGGGCTTCGACATCGACTACAAGAAGATGCTGCGCAGCTTCGAGGCCCGCGGCTATCTCCTGCGCGCCTATTATTACACCGCCCTCGTCGAGGACAACGAATACTCCTCGATCCGGCCGCTGATCGACTGGCTGGACTACAATGGCTACCGCGTCGTCACCAAGCCGGCCCGGGAGTTCACCGATGCGAGCGGCCGGCGCCGGATCAAGGGCAACATGGACATCGAGCTCGCCGTCGACGCGATGGAGCTGGTCGACACCGTCGACCATTTCGTCCTGTTCTCTGGCGACGGCGACTTCCGCTCGCTGGTCGCGGCCCTGCAGCGCAAGGGGCGCAAGGTGTCGGTCGTCTCCACCCTGACCAGTTCGCCGCCGATGATCTCCGACGACCTGCGGCGCCAGGCCGACCATTTCATCGAGTTGGCGAACCTGAAGGCCGAGATCGGCCGCGACCCGGCCGAGCGAGAGGCGCGGATCGCCCGCCGCATCGAGGCCGAGGAAGCCGCCGCGGCCGTCGAAGAGGACGACGACTATTGAGCGCCACCATCGCGCCGCGCCGTCCGTCGACGCTCCGGATCGAAAAATGAGTTCAACGCCCGCGCCCGAAAACCTGCCGGCGGAGCCCTCCCGCGATTGCCCGCTCTGCCCGCGGCTCGTCGCATTCCGCGAGGAATGGCGGGCAAAGGAGCCCGACTGGCACAATGCCCCGGTACCGACCCTGCTACCGCCCAAGGGGGCTGGCGCGGTGCGGCTGCTGATCGCCGGTCTGGCGCCGGGGCTGCGCGGTGCCAATCGCACCGGCCGGCCATTCACCGGCGACTATGCCGGCGACCTGCTCTACGCGACGCTGGCGCGCTACGGCTTTGCCAATGACCGCTTCGCCGCCCGCACCGATGACGGGCTCGAACTGATCGACACGGCGATCGTCAACGCCGTGCGTTGCGTGCCGCCCCAGAACAAGCCCGTGGGTGCCGAGATCAACACCTGCCGGCAGTTCTTCTCCGGTCGGATGGCGACCTTCCCCAAGCTCGCGGCGGTCGTGACCTTGGGCCGCATCGCCCATGACTCGACGGTCCGCGCGCTGGGCGAACGCCCCTCGGCGGCCCCCTTCGGGCACAATGCCCATCACATGGTCGGCGGCATAGCGGTGTTCTCGAGCTATCACTGCTCGCGCTACAACACGAATACCGGCCGGCTGACCGAAGCGATGTTTCACGACGTGTTCGAGAATGCGGCGGCGTTCCTGAAGCGCTGAACGTCAGCGCCAGTGCGCCATGATCGCCGCCTGCGCGTCAGCGCCCGGCGGACAGCCAGGCGACGACATCCGCCGCGTTCCGGTCGGGCGGGAACACCGGGTAGAACACCTTGTCGATGCGCCCGTCGGTGATGATCATCGCCATGCGCTTCAGATACAGCCCGCCGTCGAGTTCGAAGAACGGCAGGTCGAGGGCGCGGCGCAGATCGCCCGCGGCATCCGACAGCAGCGGATAGGGCAGATGCAGTCGCTCGGCCGCCTCGCGCTGCTCGTCAATCGTCTGGGTGGACAGGCCGAACACCCGTGCGACGCCGAGCGCCTGCAATTCGGCATGATGGTCACGGAAGCTGCAACTCTGGGGCGTGCAGCCGCGTGCGCCGGGGAAGTCGTTCCAGCCTTCGGGCAGCGCCGCGTCGGGCCGGCCGGTCATCGGATAGACATAGAGGACGAGGCGGCCGGGCAGACGCGACAGGTCGACCGCTGTCCCGTCCGTTGCCGGCAGCGGCACCGCCGGCAGGCGCGTGCCTTCCAGATGTGCGGCCCCGCCGTCGTCGGTCGGCGGCGTCAGATCATCCGGCAGTCTCGACACGTCGACCATCGGCCTCTTCCCTGGCTCAGGCTTCCTTCAGGATCCGCTGCTTCTGGCGGTTCCAGTCGCGTTCCTTCATGGTCTGCCGCTTGTCGGGCGCGTTCTTGCCGCGCGCCAGCGCCAGCTGCAGCTTGGCCACGCCGCGATCGTTGAAATAGATCCGCAGCGGCACCAGCGTCATGCCGTCCTTCTGGATCGCGCTCGCCAGCCGGCTGAGCTGCGTGCGATGCACGAGGATCTTCCGCCGCCGCTTCGGCACATGGTTGAAGCGGTTGGCCTGCAGATATTCCGGCAGGTTGGAGTTGATCAGCCAGAGCTCGCCGCCCTCTTCGCTGGCGTAGGACTCGGCGATCGACGCCCGCCCCTCGCGCAGCGACTTCACCTCGGTCCCGGTCAGGACGAGGCCGGCCTCAAGCGTGTCGAGGATCTCGTAATTGAAGCGGGCCTTGCGGTTCTCCGCCGCAACGTTCGAGCCTGCCGATTTCTTCTTCTTCGCCATTCAAACCTCGCGCGCGGCCCAGCCGCGCTCCTCTCGCCCCATGATATAGGGGCGAGACGGCATGGTTTCGACCGTCGCGCGACGGCCGATCAGCCGATCAGGCCGGCATGCTTCAGCGCCGCGTCGATCGTGCGTTCGGTGGATTCGTCGATCGGCACCAGCGGCGAGCGCAGGCGGTTGCCCAGCTTGCCGAGCTTCGACAGCGCGTATTTCACGCCGGTCGGGTTCGGCTCGATGAACAGCGCCTTGTGCAGCGGCATCAGCTTGTCCTGGATCTCCAGGGCCTTGGCGTAGTCGCCCGCAAGGCAGGCCGACTGGAATTCGGCCCCCAGCTTCGGCGCGACATTCGCCGTCACCGAGATGCAGCCCTGGCCGCCATGGGCATTGAAGCCGAGCGCCGAGGCGTCCTCGCCGGACAACTGCAGGAAGTCGGGGCCGCAGGTGATCCGCTGCTCCGACACGCGCTCGACGCGGCTGGTCGCGTCCTTGACGCCGATGATGTTGGAGAAATCCGCCGCCAGCCGGCCCATCGTCTCCGGCGTCATGTCGATGACCGAGCGCCCGGGGATGTTGTAGATGATGATCGGCAGCGACACCGACCGGGCGATGGCGGCGTAATGGGCGTAGAGGCCCTTCTGGTTCGGCTTGTTGTAATAGGGCGTGACGACCAGAAGCCCGTCGGCGCCGGCCTTTTCGGCGAACTGCGCGAGTTCGATCGCCTCGACCGTGTTGTTCGAGCCGGCACCCGCCACAACCGGCACCCGGCCACGCGTCGTCTCGATGCAGATCTCGACGATGCGCTTGTGCTCGCCATGGGTCAGTGTCGGGCTCTCGCCCGTCGTGCCGACGGGCACCAGACCGTGCGAGCCCTCGCCGATCTGCCATTCGACGAAGGCCGCGAACGTCGCCTCGTCCAGCGATCCGTCTTCGGCGAACGGCGTCACCAACGCCGGCAGCGAACCCTTGAACATGCTCTCTCTTTCTCCCCACATGCCGGTCATCGAACGGCGGCACGCGCTTCGTCTCGTGAATGTCATCTGGCCGACGACCGTCGCCCGCTGGACCACCCGAAGATGGCGTGCCGGAAGCTGCAATCGGTCCGGGATCGCGGCACCATATTGAAGCGGTCGGGGCGAAACAAGCAGCGCCCGCAGGCCGTCCCGCCCGAAGCCTCGTGACTGTTGCCGGTAACGGCGCTTTAATCGTGGTCGTGAGAGATTTGCAAACCATTCCGGCAATCCGCCATGCCCCGATCGCGACGGTCACAGGCAGCGGCGATTGCGAGCGGAAGTGGCGGGACCCGGCAGTCCATCTGCCTCGGTCCGGACGTCCAGAAGGTTGGCCATGACAGCACAGAATCTTGCGCAGCGGCTCGTGATTGCAGCGGTGATCTCCGCCATGACGGCCACGTCCACACTGGCCCAGGAGGCCGTGTTGCCCCTGCTCGGCCCGTTGCCGACGTCGCGGCCCGCCGTCCATGCGGCCGGGGTCCCGATGGATCCGTGGCGCTTTGGCCGAACGGTCACCACCGCACGCCAGAACCCGGCCCTCGCCCAGGCCGCCCCCGCGGCGACCCCGGCCGGCGCCAGCGCCTTCACCGCCTCGATCGCGGCGATGACCCCGCGCCTCGGTTCGGTGCAGCCGATGCGCGGCGAGTTGAAGGACGGCCTGCAGGCGCTCTCCGACCGCAATGCCCAGAAGGCCCGTGCCATCCGCGAGGGCATGGTGCCCGGCTCGCTCGACCGCCACATCCTCTCCTGGGCGATCGGCCTGACCGGCGGCAAGGACGTGCCGGCCGCCGAGATCGCCCGCACCGCCACCGAGCTCGCCAGCTGGCCCGGCACCAAGACGCTGCGGATCAACAGCGAGAAGGCGCTCTATCGCGAGCAGCTGCCGGCGGGCGAAGTGATCCGCGCCTTCGGCAACGGCAAGCCGGAAAGCCCCGAGGGCGCGATGGCGCTGGCCCGCGCCTATCTGGCCGCCGGCGATGCCGGCCGCGCCAAGGCGCTGGTGTCGCGGGTCTGGCGCGAGGAACGCCTCGACAAGGATGTCGAGCGCCAGTTCCTGGCGAATTTCCAGTCGCTTCTGTCGCGGGCCGACCACAAGCGCCGCATGGACATGCTGCTCTATGCCGAGCGCGTGACCGATGCCGGGCGCGTCGTCGGCATGGCCGGCGCCAAGGCACTCTACGCTGCGCGCGCCGCGGTGATCCGCAACGAGGGCAACGCCGCCAAGCTGTTGTCGGCGGTGCCCAAGGCCGAGCGCGCCGATCCGGGCTACCGCCTCGCGCTGATCGAGTACAATCGCAAGCACGACAAGGTCGAGGAAGCCGCGCAACTCCTCATCGACGCACCGCGCGACGTCGATGCGCTGGTCGATCCCGACGCCTGGTGGAACGAGCGCCGCATCGTCGCCCGCGATCTCCTCGATCTCGGCAAGCCGAAGCTTGCCTATCGCGTCGCCGCCATGCATCTGGCCGAAAGCGCCTCGGAACAGGTCGAGGCCGAGTTTCACGCCGGCTGGATCGCCCTGCGTTTCCTCAACGACCCGGTGACGGCGCAGCGTCATTTCGCCCAGATCGTCCAGATCTCCAGCATGCCGCTGTCCCTGTCGCGCGGCTATTACTGGCTGGGCCGTTCGGCGCAAGCCGGCGCCTCGGGCTCGGCGGCCAGCTATTACGCCAAGGCCGCGCATTATCCGGCGACCTATTACGGTCAGCTTGCGGCCGCGCGCCTCGGCCGCAAGCCCGAAGCGATCAGCTTCCCCCGTCCGAGCGACGCCGAGCGCCGCCGCTTCGAGCAGCGCGAGGCGGTCCGGGCGATCCGGCGCCTGGAGGAGATCGGCTCCGACTGGCGGGCCGACAGCCTCTATCGCGCGCTTGCGGACGAGTTGGAG
The DNA here is from genome assembly GCF_000421645.1 of Aurantimonas coralicida DSM 14790. Classification (GTDB taxonomy): domain Bacteria; phylum Pseudomonadota; class Alphaproteobacteria; order Rhizobiales; family Rhizobiaceae; genus Aurantimonas; species Aurantimonas coralicida. The sequence goes on from NZ_ATXK01000001.1 coordinate 193,566, forward strand.
AGCCCGGGCGAACTCGCGCTTCTCTCGGTCATGGCGGAGCGGCGCGGCGACCATCATCTGGTGCTGCAGGTCGGCAAGCTGGCCTACTGGCGCGGCATCGACGCCCCGGCCCTCGCCTTCCCCATCGGCGTGATCCCGGCAAGCGCCAACATCTCGGCGGCAGGCAAGGCGCTGGCCTATGCCATCGCGCGCCAGGAAAGCGCCTTCAACCCGAAGGCCCGCTCATCGGCCGGCGCGCTTGGCCTCCTGCAGCTCATGCCGAACACCGCCAAGAGCGTCGCCCGCAAGGTGGGTGTCAGCTATTCGCCGGACCGGCTGACCAGCGATCCTGGCTACAACGCCACCCTCGGCGCGCATTTCCTCGGCGAGCAGATCGCCGATTTCGGCGGCTCCTACGTGCTGACCTTCGCGGCCTACAATGCCGGCCCGCGGCGCGCCCGCGAATGGATCGAACGGTTCGGCGATCCGCGCGGCAAGCCGCTCGACCAGGTCGTCGACTGGGTCGAGCGCATTCCCTACACCGAGACCCGCAACTACGTGCAGCGCATCATGGAAAATTACGGGGTCTACAAGATGCGCCTCGGCGCCGGCTTCGACATCGAGCGCGACCTGCGCTTCGGCCGCGGCGGCTGACCGCCGCCGCTTGAAGCCCGGAAGTGGCAGCAGGCGCGCCGGCCTCAGCCGGCCGCCTTGCCCTGTGACAGGGCACGGGCCTGTTCGACCCAGGCCTCCCGGCCGATCCGGCCGCTGAAGCCGATCGCCGCTTCGATCGCCGCGATCTCGCTCTCGCCGAACGCCGCGATCTGGTCGAAGCGGAAGATGCCCTGCTCGAACAGGAGACGCTCGACCGTCGGGCCGATCCCCTTGATCCGCGTGAGATCGTCCGGCGCCTGCGCCCCCTCTCCCGTGTCGATCACCGGCGCATCGGCGGCTGCGGCAGCAGGCGGCGCCTCGACGCCCGCATCCTCGCCGCCCGCACTGGCTGAACTGTCGGCGTCCAAATCCGTCTCCACGTCCGCGCTCGCCGGCGCGCCGCGCAACGGCGCCGGCCCTCCGGCCGTGCGGAACGCGGCGACATAGGACCCGTCATCGGCAGGCACCGGCGTCAGGGCCGGCGGCACGGCGCTGTCGTCCTCGACCATCCCGGGCGCTGCCTCGCCGCCATCGAGATTGGCATAATCCACCGTCCGGAAATCCTGGTCGAAGCGCGCGGAACGGTGCTTCAACGCCAGCGGGTCGGCCGGTATGCCCTCACGATCGGCGAGGTCGGGCGTCGGCGCGTCGGGATGCGGCCCGGAGAACGCGATCCGTTCGCCGGGAAGCTGCGGCATGGGATCGGGAACGCGCCCGGCCTCGCTACCGCGGATCACCTCCGCTGCAATGACGCTGCCGCCGAAATTCGAGAACACACCCGACTGGCTGGGTTCGGCCGGTCGCCTCTGGTCCGGCGGCGGCGGGCTCCAGGTCGAATGCATGCGCCGCTGACGCGCGCGATCCTCAGCGATCGTCGCCCGGTCCCGCGACAATCGGGTGTAGTCCACCGAGCGGAAATTGCGGTCGAAGGGTGCGGCCCGGTGCTTGACGGCGAGCGGGTCTTCCGGCGGGACCGGTGCCGCAGACTTGGGCGCGGCGGCAGGCTTCGCCGCCACCTCTGCCTTCGCGGAGTCTGCGCCCCCTCCGTTCGATGCGGACGGCACGTCCTGACCGGCAACGTCCTGCGAGTCGGTCTCGGGCGGAGCAGGAGCAGGCCTCGCCGCAGCATTGTCGACGGCCTCGGCCCCGTCCATGCGCGCGGGGGCCGGTGTTTCAGCAGCTTGGGAGGTCTTGTCGTCCCTGGGCCCTCGGCTCCCTGCCCGGCCGCTGTCGCCGCGAAGAAGGCGGGACAGTCGGGTGAGACCTGCGGTCGTGGCGGCAAGCACGATCAACTTGCCAAGGAAGGACGTCATCTGGCCGGCTCCGCAGTCGATGAAGATGCGGGACTAGCTAGTGGGAGTGTGCAGCGCGGCAACCGCCGGTCGGCAGGACCGTCGATCCGCCGGACGGACGTCTTGCGGTGACAGTCACGGCCACAAACAAAAAGAGCCCGGCGCGAACGCCGGGCTCTCTAGACGATATGTCTGCTCTATTAGAAGGAGCGGACGAAGCGGAGGAAGCCCGCCGTCTGGTCGATCGAGTTGTCAGCGAAGCCGTTGTCGCCGTTGAAGTCGAGGTTGGCGTAGGAGATCTCAGCCAGCATGTCGAAGTTGTTGGTGATCTCGTAGCCGACGTTACCGACCAGCTTGTAGTAGTCGCCGTTGCCACGGTTCGTGAAGGCGGTGGCAGTGGTGAAGCCGTAGGTGTCGAAGGTCTCACCGTAGACGCCGGACACGGCGATGCCGAGCTTGCCGAACTGCTGAGCGTAACCAGCACCGATCTGCCACTCGACCGGCAGGGTACCGGTGAACAGGTCGATCTGCGTGCCGAGCGTAGCGGCATTCGAGAACAGGCCGATCGTGGAGTAGCTCGACGGGTCGAAGGCGTAGGAACCCTCGATCTTCAGCTCGGAGTCGGCAGCGATCAGGTCCGTGAGGGACAGACCGGCCTTCAGAGCGAAAGCACCATCGTCTTCGCGCGGATCGAAGCCGACGACGAACGGTGCGAAGGACGCACGGTTGATCAGGCCCGTAGCGAAGTCGACTTCCTCGTCGTACGAACCGGCGAGGTAGATCGAGCCCCAGCCACCGGCATAGGCCAGGCGACCAACGACGTCCGGAGCAAAGTCGCCCGTGCCATCGTCTTCGAGCGACAGAGCGGCGGTAAAGCCGTTTGCAGCGTAGGTGTAGGAGACGCGGTTGGTCTGGTAGTCACCGACCGGCAGGTCCGTGTCCGTCAGCAGGCCGTCGCCTTCGGTCCAGAGGCTGTCCAGGTAACCCATGGTCAGGCCACCGAGCTGGATGAAGCCCATGTCCATGCGGTAGTTGGCGTCGTTGCTGTAGGCGCCGAAGGCGTTCTGAGCCTGGACGCGAGCGAAGGCGCGCAGGGTGCCGAGCTCGGTCTCTTCACGAGCGTCGAAGTTCAGGCGGACGCGGACGGCGGAGCCGGCCTGGTAGTTGTCGCCTTCGAGGTTCGTGAGGTAGTCGTTGCCGAAGTCGTCCTCGATGCCGCCAGCGACGTTGTACTGGAAGCGTACGTAGCCGTTGATCGACAGGCAGGTCTCGGTGCCCGGGATGTAGTAGAAGCCCGTGCCGTAAACGTCGCAAACGCGAACGTAGTCGACCGGCTCCGGAGCAACCGGCATAATGACGTCCGCAGCGCGGGCGCCGGAGACTGCGACGAGAGCCGCAGCGGAGCCGAGAAGAAGGCTCTTAATGTTCATGTCCTGACCTCCAGTCATTTTTTATAGGTTAGGGTTGGGCCTTATACGAAGGACAGCCTTCCCTGCCCCATCCCCTGTGCGAAAGTCCGAAGCGAATGCCCCCTCGATCTCTCTGTGGCGACAATATCCACCAGCGTTCTGGATGCAATCGCCTAAATGCCACATTGGGGCTTCTGGGGTGCTTTGGACACACCCCTGTTGCGGGGATGCCACTTTTTCATTCACCACTTGTTAAGAATCGCCGGTTTGCAGGGGTTTGCGGCCACCTCTGACGGCCTTCGCCCGGGGCCTTGCCGGGTCCCGGACCGCGCGGAACAGGCCCTCCAAACGGCATTTGCCCGTTCGCGGCCCGAAATGCGGCGCGGGTGATTCCCGCCCCGAAACGGCCGTCCGGCGGGTCAGAGTCGGAAGATCGGCGCCCCGAGATCGCGGAAGTCCCGCTCGCGGCAGGTCAGGACGATGATCTGCAGATCTTCCGCCGCCTTCTGCAGGACGAGATGCATCCGTTCCAGGCGCTTCTCGTCCGTATTGACCAGCGCATCGTCGAGGATCACCGCGGCCGGATGCCCGCCCTTCTTCAGGACATGGGCCAGCGCGATGCGGGTGACGACCGCCACCTGTTCCCGCGCGCCCGCCGACAGGCGGCGGAAATCCTCCGCGACGCCGGCCCGGTGCAGGCTGCGGATTTCCAGCGTGGTGTCGTCGAGTTCGATCTCGGTGCCGGGATGAATCAGCTTCAGATACGGCGCGACCTGGGTCTTGATCGGCCCCAGCCAGTGTTCGCGCGCCTCGCGCTGGGCGCCGATCAGCGTGGTGTGCAGCAGACGCGAAGCGTCGGCTTCGAGCCTGAGGCGCGAGAGCCGCGTCTCCAGCGTGCCGATCTCGCCCTCGAGACGGGCGATCTCCTCGCCGAGGCCGGTGGCGCCCTGGGCCCGCAGCTCGCCTTCCAGCGTGAGCGCTTCGTCCTTCAGCGCCGCCATGTCGCGGCGGATCGATTCGAGCGCCTTCCTGCGCGTCGTCAGGGTCAGGCGCACCGTCTCCGGATCGGCATTGTCGCGTTCGCGCTGGCGCATCGCCGCAACGGCGGCCTTGGCCGAACGCTCCAGCTCCGCGGCCGCCAGATCCTCGGCCAGTGCCGTGCGCGGCCGCACGGCTTCGGCCTCGGCGAGTTCGCGGCGCAGGCGATCGGCCTCGGCCTGCCGGAAACCGGCTTCCGACTCTGCCGCGGCAATCCTGGCAAGACTGCCGGACGCGGCCCGGCGCACCTGCTCCAGCTCGGCGCCGGCTGCATCGAGGCGCCGCCGCGCTTCCTGGCGGATCTGCCGGATGCGCTCGCCATCGGCCGCAATCGGCTCGGCGGCATCTCCCGCGGCCTCCGGCGAGAGGGCTGCGCGCCGGGCAAGGTCAGCCCGCAACTCCTCCAGCGTCGACACCGTGGCCGTCACGCCCTCGGGCAGCAGCGCCGCCAGCTGCTTGGCCAGTGCAGCCGCTTCGATCCGGCGGTCTTCGGCGACTCTGGCGCGGGCGCGCGCCGCGTCGGTCGATTCGACGCCGAAGCGTTTCAAGAGCGCCGCGCGCTCGGTTGCCGCCGCTTCGCTGTCATGGCGGAGGGTTTCCGCGTCACCGCCGGGCTCCACCACGATCCGGCCGAAGCCGTCGAGCGTGAAGCCGGTGGGGACCGTCACCCGGACGGCAGCGCCGGGCGCCACGGCCTGCCCGGCCGGGTCGGTGACGCCGGCGTCGCCGTCGGGCTCGAACCGGATGGTCGGCGCGGCCACCGAAAGGCGGACCGCGGCGTCGCGCACCCGCTGGTCGGCCGCATCGAGCGCCTTGATCGCAGCCGCGTCGATCGCCGGCGCGCCGTCGGGCCGGCGCAGCTCGGCGAGGCGCGCATCCAGCGTCCGGCCTTCCTTCAGGCGGCGCTCCAGCGCGGCGATCTCATCGGTCAGGCGCTTCACCTCGGCGCGCGAACGCTGGGCCTCGTCGGCGGCGTCGGCCTGTTCCGCGGCCAGCCGCGCGGCCTCGCGCGCCGCTTCCGCCCGCTCCAGTCCGGCCCGCTCCTCGATGCCGGCCGCCCGCAACTCGTCGAGCGTGGCCGCACTCTCCCCGGCCACCCGCGCCGCCTCGGCAACCGTCGCCATCAGCTTGTCGCGCTGGGACAGGCGCTCGGCCGCCGCGTCGCGCCGCGCCAGCGCATGCTGCACGTCGCGCTCGGCCTCGCCGCATTCCCGGTCGAGATTCTCCGCGCGGACCGCCGCCGCTTCCGCCGCTTCCAGCGCCTGCTCGGCTTTCGGCAGAGCGGCGTCGCGCTCATAGGCGCGCAGCTTGCGCCGGCGCTCCTCCAGACGGTCGAGCCGGTCCTGGAAGTCGCGCCAGAGCGCCGTCTTGGCGGACAGCTCGTCGCGCAGCTCAGAGAGACGCTCTTCCGTCTCGCGCACGGGCGACGAGCGGGCGACCTTAAGCGTCTCGGTAAAGAAGCGGTCCTGCAGCGCCTTGGCGCTGGCGATCAGGCTGCGCCCGCGCTCGCCGCCGAGAATCTGCCCGACCTCGCCCTCCAGCGAAGCCGTCACCGCGTCGCGGCCGACACCGACATCGAGGCCGCCGGTCGAGCGCCCCTGCTCCACCCACAACAGGCCGAAGGCGCCCTGGTGCTTGTCGAGCTTGGGCTCGCCCGCGCCCGGATGGGTGAAGCGGAACAACTCGGCGAGATGCTCCTCCACCGCGTCGCCCGACAGCTTGCCGCCGGCCCAGACGAGCTCGGCCGCCGGCCGCTGCAGGAAGGCCTTGGTCAGCGTGTAGCTCGTCCCGTCGATCTCGAAACCGACCTCGACCTCGGGCCGCGCCTGCCGGTCATAGGGTCCGAGCGCCTTCACCGCCTCGCCGCCGGCCCGGTGCTTCTGGAAGAAGGCGGCGCGCAGCGCGGTCAAGAGCGTCGACTTGCCGGCCTCGTTGTCGCCGACGATGACATTGAGGCCCGGCTCGATCAGCGGCAGTTCGGCCGAGCGGATACCGGCGAAATCGGTGAGGCGAAGCGACTTCAGATACATGGCTCAGCCCTTTGCCGTGCCGGAGCCGTCGGCCGCGGTGCCTAAGAGCCGGCGGTGCTCGACATAGGCCATGCGCAATGCCAGCTGCGCGGCGGCGCGCTCCGGGTCCTGCGGATCGGCTGCCCGTTCGCGCAGCCGGTCGATGGCCACGCGCACGAAGCCGCCGACATCGATCAGGTCGAGATCCTCCGCGTCCGGCTCGTCGATCAGCCCGGCGTCGCGCAGCCGCAGATCGAAGAGCCGCGCCGACCACTCGCCCAGCGCCGCGTCCAGCCGCACCCGTTCGCGCAGCGGCAGGCTGCCGGTCAGGGTCAGGTCGAGCAGCGTCTCGCCGGGACGGGTCAGTTCCGCCAGGGCCGCGTCGAGACCGTCGATGGCGCCGTCGAGCCTGAGTTCCATCGCGCGCCAGTCGAAACGGGCGGTGCGTACCCGCTCGATGCGCGGCGCCGCGCCTGGCGCGTCGATCTCGACGATCGCCACATGGCCGGGCTCGTTGGCCGGATAGCGGTCCGGCTCGGGCGTGCCGGCATAGACCGTGCGCGGTGCGATCTCGACGAAGCCGTGCCAGTCGCCGAGCGCCAGATAGTCGAGCCGCGCCCGCTCGGTGCGGTCGTCGGCGATCGGATTGCCGGATTCGGCCTTGGCCGGCAGCCGGTTGGCGACCGAGCCATGGGCCAGCCCGATGCGCACGGCGCCGGCGGGCGTCTCGGCGTGGTCGAACCAGGCCGTCAGATCGGCGCCCTCGTGGCGGCGGGTCAGCGGCGCCGGCAGGATCACCGCCGCGCCGTCCTTCAGATCGATCGGCTCCGGCCGGTCGGCGATGGCCACCGCGGCCTGGCCGCTGCGCCGGCGCAGCCGCGTCCAGACGGATTCGCTCAAGGCGGCGTCGTGATTGCCCGGCAGCATGATCCATGGGCCGGAAAAGCCCGCCATCGCCTCCAGCGTCCGGTGCAGATCGCGATCGGACACCGTGTTGTCGTCGAAGGCGTCGCCCGCCACCAGCACCGCGTCGCAGCCGCGCGCCTGCGCCAGCGCGGCGATCCGCGCGACCACGGCGAAACGCTCGGCCCGCAGTTCGCCGCGGCGGTCCGGCTCGAACTGGCCGAAGGGCTTTCCGACCTGCCAGTCGGCGGTATGGAGAATCCGGATCAAGGGCTTGGCGCGGTCAGTTCGGTTGCAGGGCGAGGATGGCGTTCGCAGAACGTGCTGCCCGAGTGCCGGCCGATACGCAAGGTTGCGGCGGCACAGCCCTTAGCCATCAACCACTTTTCGCCGGCCGCCAACGCGCGCAGGGCGACGGGGTGACTCAACGGGAACGAGTCGCCGCCCGCGTCCGTTCTACCGGCGCGGCAGTCTGTCTTGTCTGGAGTATGTGAATGGCGCCTCGTCCCATCTGGAAAGGCCAGATCCGGCTTTCCCTCGTCTCAATCCCGGTCGAAATGTTCTCGGCCACCCAATCCGGTGCCTCGATCAGCTTCCGCCAGATCCATCGCGAGAGCGGCAAGCGCATCCATTACGACAAGGTGGTGGAAGGCATCGGCCCGGTCGACAAGGACGAGATCGTCAAGGGCTACGAGGTCGGCAAGGACGACTACGTGCTGCTCACCGACGAGGAGATCGAGGACGTCAAGATCGAGACCAAGAAGACGCTGGAGCTCGTCCAGTTCGTCGACACCTGCTCGATCCCGCCGCTCTATTTCGACAAGCCCTATTATGTCGTGCCCCAGGACGAGCTGGCCGAGGACGCCTTCCGCGTCGTGCGCGACGCCTTGCGCCAGGCCAAGAAGACCGGGCTCGGCCAGTTGTCGCTGCGCGGCAAGGAATATCTCGTGGCGCTGCGCCCCTGCGGCACCGGCCTGCTGCTGGAGACGCTTCATTACGAGGACGAGATCCGCAAGTCCGATACCATCTTCTCCGACATCTCCGACGCGGAGACCGACGGCGATCTCCTCGACGTCGCGACCCAGCTCATCGAGAAGAAGACCGCCCCCTTCGACGCCTCGAACTTCAAGAACCACTACACCGCGGCCCTCAAGGCGCTGATTGCCGAGAAGCGCAAGAAGGGCGGCAAGGCCCGCGTCACCGTCGAGGACGACGAACCGGCACCGGCCAGCAAGGGCAGCAATGTCGTCGACCTGATGGCGACCCTGAAGAAGAGCCTCGAAAGCGGCGGCGGCGACAGCGGCGAGAAGAAGAGCGGGGCCAAGTCCGGCGCGTCGTCCGCACGGGGCAGCAAGGCCAAGACCACGCCGAAGTCGCGCAGCACCAAGGCGAGCGGCAGCAAATCGACCAAGTCCGGCTCGGCTGCGAAGGCCACCACCAGCCGGCGCAAGAGCGCCTGACGGGTCGCGGTCATGGCAGCAAAGAGCGACGCCCTGCTCGAAACCTACCGGCAGAAGCGCGACTTCGCCAAGACGCGCGAGCCCAGCGGCTCGGAGGCGGAGAAGATCGCCGGCGACGGCCTGTTCTTCTGCGTCCAGAAGCATGACGCGACGCGCCTTCACTACGATTTCCGCATCGAGTGGGAAGGCGTCCTGAAGAGCTGGGCGGTCACCAAGGGGCCCAGCCTCGACCCCGCCGACAAGCGCCTCGCGGTCCGCACCGAAGACCATCCGATGGACTACGGCACCTTCGAGGGCACGATCCCCAAGGGCGAATATGGCGGCGGCACGGTGATGCTCTGGGACCAGGGAACCTGGGAGCCGCTGGAGGATCCCGACAAGGGCTTCGCCAAGGGCAGCCTCAAGATGCATCTCGAGGGCGAGCGCATGCGCGGCAACTGGGCGCTCGTGCGGATGAAGCCGCGGAACGGCGAGAAGCGCGAGAACTGGCTGCTGATCAAGGAGAAGGACGAGGCGGTCGATCGTCGGCGCAATCTCCTGAAGGCCGACAAGAGCGTGAAGACCGGGCGCAGCATGGCCGCCATCGCCAAGGGCGACGACGTCTGGGACACCGACCGCACGGCCGACGACGCGAGCGAGGAACCGGGCGGCAAGAAGAGCAAGGCGTCCTCGACCGAGACGAAGACCGCCGCGAAGGACAAGAAGCCGTCGGCCAAGCCCGCCAAGGGCAAGGCGGCCAAGCCGCTGCCCATGCCGGCCTTTTCCCCGCCGCAGCTCGCCACCCTCGTCGATACGGCACCGGCCGGGCGCGACTGGGTCCACGAGATGAAATATGACGGCTACCGCGTGCTGATCGCCATCGGCGACGGCAAGGTCAGCTGCTGGACCCGCAACGAGCAGGACTGGACCGAGCGCTTCACCGGCATCGCCGAGGCCGCCGCGACGCTGAACTGTCGCAGCGCGCTGATCGACGGCGAGGTGGTCGCTTTCGACGCCGATGGCGGCACCGATTTCTCCACCCTCCAGAAGCATCTGTCGGAGGGCGGCCCCCTCTCCTGCTTCTGTTTCGACCTCCTGCATCTTAATGGCGAGGATCTGCGCGATGAGCCGCTCACCGACCGCAAGGCGGCGCTGCGCGATCTCCTCGACGGGCACGAGACCCAGACGCTGCTCTACAGCGATCACATCACCGGCAGCGGCGAATCCGTCTTCAAGAAGGTCTGCGCCTCCGGCCATGAAGGCATCATCGCCAAGCGCGCCGATGCGCCCTATCGCAGCGGCCGCTCGCGCAACTGGCTGAAGGTGAAATGCACCCGCCGGCAGGAATTCGTCATCGGCGGCTGGAAACCGTCGGACAAGAAGAGCCGGCCGTTCTCCTCGATCCTGCTCGGCGTGATGGACGGTGACACGCTGGTCTATCGCGGCCGTGTCGGGTCGGGCTTCGACGAGGAGGCCATGGCCGATCTGAAGGCCCGCTTCGCCGATCTGGCGCGCAAGACCTCGCCCTTCGCCGAACTCGCCTCCGATGTGAAGCGCGCCGCCCGCTTCGTCACGCCCACTCTGGTGGCCGAGATCGAGTTCGCCGAGATCACCGCCGACGGCTCCATCCGCCACGGCGTCTTCAAGGGACTGCGCGAGGACAAGGAGGCCGGGGACGTGACCGACGAGCGACCGACATCCGCTCCGGCGTCGGGGCGCAAGGGCGGCAAGTCCGCCGCGAAGGCGACCCCGTCGCCGCAGGGCACCGGCGCTGCGCCCGATCGGGTGGCCGATGTGCGGCTGACCCATCCCGGGCGCGTGGTCTTCGAGGGCCAGGGCGTCACCAAGGGCGACCTCGCACTCTATTACGAGAAGATCGCCGACCGCATGCTGGCCCATGCCGGCAACCGGCCGCTGTCGCTGGTCCGCTGCCCGCAGGGCGGCGACAAGCGCTGCTTCTTCCAGAAACACGACAGCGGTGGCTTTCCCGACGCGGTCGAGACCGTCGCCGTCACCGAGAAGGACGGCAGCAAGGCCGATTATCTCACCGTCGGCAGCGCCGCCGGCCTCGTCGGCGCCGTGCAGATGAACACCCTCGAATTCCACATCTGGGGCGCCCACAACGACAGGCTGGAAAAGCCCGACCGGCTGGTCTTCGACCTCGATCCCGACGAGGGCCTCGATTTCGGCGACGTGAAACAGGCCGCCTTCGACCTGCGCGACAGCCTCGCCGATCTCGGCCTGACGACCTTCGCCATGGTCACCGGCGGCAAGGGCGTCCACGTCATCGCGCCGCTGGAGCGCCGCCAGGGCTGGGACGATCTGAAGGCCTTCGCCCGCGGTTTTGCCCATCTGCAGGCGCGCGAGGAGCCGGACCGGTACGTCGCCACCATGTCCAAGGCCAAGCGCACCGGCAAGATCTTCATCGACTGGCTGCGCAACGAACGCGGCGCGACGGCCATCGCCCCCTATTCCACCCGCTCGCGCGCCGGCGCGCCGGTGGCGACGCCCGTCACCTGGGACGAACTGGCCGAACTCGACGCCGCCAATGGCTTCACCCTCGACGCGGTCGCCGCCCGCCTCGAGGAAGCCGATCCCTGGGCCGACTACGATTCGGTACGCCAGTCGCTGACCAAGGCGATGCTCAAGGCGGTGGCGGAATGAGGCGCCGCCGCCGCGCTTGATTCCCGCCCCCCGCTGACGCAGTTTCGCTGCGCATCAGCTCGGGAGGTTGCCCATGCCCATTTACGCGCTCGACGAAGACCGGCCGGAATTGCCGGACGATAACAGCGTATTCGTCGCGCCGGGGGCGCATGTCATCGGCCGGGTGCGGCTCGGCCGCAATGTCGGCATCTGGTTCGGCGCCGTGCTGCGCGGCGACAACGAATGGATGACCATCGGCGACGACACCAACATCCAGGACAATTGCACCCTGCACAGCGATGCCGGCTTTCCGCTGACCATCGGCGCCGGCTGCACCCTCGGCCACGCCGCCATCGTCCATGGCTGCACCATCGGCGACAATTCGCTGATCGGCATGGGCGCGACGGTGCTCAACGGCGCCAAGATCGGCCGCAACTGCATCGTCGGCGCCAATGCGCTGGTGACCGAGGGCAAGGAATTCCCCGACAATTCGCTGATCGTCGGCGCGCCGGCGCGGGTCGCCCGCACGCTGGACGAAAAGGCCGAGGCCGGGCTGAAACTGTCGGCCGAGCATTACGCCCGCAACGCCCAGCGCTTCGCCAGGGGCCTCGTGCCGATCGAGCCGGGCAACGCCAAAGCGCCGAAGGCCTGACCCCACGGCCCGGCCATCGCCGCCGGGCCGCATGCCTGCCGCGTCGCCCCGCGCTGCGACGGCTCTTTCCATTCCCGTCCGGAGTTCCCCATGCCGCTCTTCACCGATCTCGTGCGATTGCTGCCCGCTTCGGTGCCCTTCGTCGGGCCGGAAGCGCTGGAGCGGCAGACCGGCGTGCGCTTCAAGGCGCGCCTCGGCGCCAATGAGAGCGTCTTCGGCCCGTCGCCGAAGGCCGTCGAGGCGATGACGCGGGCCGCCGCCGACAGCTGGGGCTATGGCGATTCCGCCAATCACCACCTGAAGGAGGCGCTGGCGGCGCATCTCGGCCTCGCGCCGGACAACATCATGGTGGGCGAAGGCATCGACGGGCTGCTCGGCCTGCTGGTGCGCCTCACCTGCGAGCCCGGCGACCGCGTCGTCACCTCCCACGGCGCCTATCCGACCTTCAACTACCATGTGGTCGGCCACGGCGCGGCGCTGGACTTCGTGCCCTATCGCGACGACCGCGAGGATCTCGACGCGCTGATCGCCCGCACCCGCGAACTGAAGCCGAAGCTGCTCTACGTCTCCAATCCCGACAATCCGACCGGCTCCTGGTACGAGGCCGCGGAGATCGAGCGGCTGATCGACGCCGTGCCGGCGGAGACGATCCTCGTTCTCGACGAGGCCTATGCCGACATGGCCCCCGCCTCGGCCCTGCCGGCGATGGGCGTCATGCGCCCCAATCTTCTGCGCTTCCGCACCTTCTCCAAGGCCTATGGCCTTGCCGGTGCGCGCGTTGCCTATGCCATCGGCGAAGCCGGGACGATCGTGCAGTTCGAGAAGGTCCGCAACCATTTCGGCATTTCGCGCGTGTCGCAGGTCGGCGCGCTCGCGGCGCTGCGCGACCAGGACTATCTGCGCCGGACGGTGGAGAAGATCGTGGCCGCTCGCGGCAGGCTGGCGGAGATCGCCACGACGGCCGGGCTGATCCCGCTGCCGTCGGCGACCAATTTCGTCGCCATGGATTGCGGCGGCGACGGGGCCTATGCCCGCGCGATTCTGGAGGCCGTGATCCGGCGCGGCGTGTTCATCCGCATGCCGGGCGTTGCGCCGCTCGACCGGATGATCCGCGTGACCGTCGGCCGCGACGAGGATCTGGCGATCTTCGAGACCGCGCTCGGCGAGGCGCTGACGGAAGTGGGCCGGCCCCGGACGGCCTGACGGCGGCCGCTTGTGTCAGAGGCGGGGCGACGATGCGCCCGATGCCGTGAAGACGCGTCGCGTGTGATCAGTGACGGGTCATCCACTGGCGCGCGGCGCGCAGCGCGGCGGCGACCTCGGCCTTCGACATCTGGCTGGCGACGTCCTGCCGGTGATAGGCGGCCGCGTCCGATCCCTTGCGATCGGCGAGGTTGAAATACATGTGGGCGGCGACGAAATCGACCGCGCCGTCATGGCCGCAGGCCGCGCGCATGCCGAGGTCGAAGAGGATGTCGGCGTCGACGAACACCGCGCCGCTGGCCGAGATGTCGTCGTAGTTCTGGAAGTCGATGCGAGCCATTGTCTTTCGCGTCCCTGTCGCTGTTGATCGGCTGCTGTCCGATGGGTCGAGAATGACCGCGACGACTGAAGGGGTGCTTAAAGTTTTCGATTAATTCGAGATAAATGCGTGTGAGCATTTGGTTCGGGAAAACGCGCTCAAGCCCATGAACCTTCGGGACAATCCGATCTGAGGACGGACCGCTTCCGTTTCGGAAGATTCACCCATTGCTAACCGTACACTCGCATTCCATGCCTCTGCGGCAGATCTTCCGCCCTGGTGCCCATCGCCGATTTTGCCCATCCGGCAGGCGCGCCAGCATTGCCATTTGCGGCGTCTCGTTTACTCTTACGTGAAGGGAAGCGTCACGGTGTCGAGGAGGACGCCGGCTTGCCCTGATGGGGAGCGAGAACATGAAGCGACTGATACTGGCGGCCGTGCTCGGCCTTGGCATGGGCGGCATCGCGCACGCCGATCCGATCGAGGGCAACTGGAAGATGCCGTCCGGCTACAATGCCAAGATCACCAGCTGCGGCGGCGCCTTCTGCCTGACCTACACGACCGGCCCCCACAAGGGGAAAACCTTCGGGCAGATGCAGCCGACCGGCAAGGGCAAATATGCCGGCACGGTCACCGACTACACCAAGGGCGGCAAGGAATATTCCGGCAAGGGCGCGCTGTCCGGCAACACGCTGTCGGTGTCCGGCTGCGTCCTCGGCGGCCTGATCTGCCGCTCGCAGAGCCTCACCCGCCTCTGATCCGGCCGGGTGGGCAGGCCTCCCTGCCCGCCCGTTCCGCGAACCACTTGGCGCGTACCGGCCCGCATCGGTCCGTCATCGATGGCGACATATCGGCTGCGCAACCCTTGGCGCGGCAGCGGCGTTCTGTCTGTTCGATCCTGAACAGACCACGGAGCCCGCCATGAAGACGATCCTCATCGCAGCCGCCGCCGCCATGGCGCTCGGCACCTCCGCATGGGCCGCCGAGCCCATCGTCGGCAAATGGCGCGCGCCGGGTGGCGGCATCGTGCAGGTGTCGAGCTGCGGCGGCGCCTATTGCGCCGAAGTGATCTCCGGCCAGCACAAGGGCAAGTCCGTCGGCCGCATGACCGGCAGCGGCGCCGACTACGAGGGCGAGGTGATCGACCCCCGCGACGACCGCACCTACAGCGGCAATGCCGTGGTCAAAGGCGGCAAGCTGGAGCTCACCGGCTGCGCCCTCAAGATCTTCTGCAAGACCCAGACCTGGGTGAAGCTCTGAGCCGCGCCGCCTGACCGGCACCAACAACCGACCGCCGCCGCGCACCAACACTCGCCCCGTCTGCGGCTCCGCACCCACTCTCGCCCGGCCATCCGAGCCGGGCGCGTGTCAGCCTCGCTTCAGCGCCATGTGCAATTGTGGCGAAAATGCTGTAGGGCGGCACCATGATGACACGAATGACCGCGCTGACGGTCCTGATCGCCGGGATCGGCACTGTCCTGAGCTTCCTGGTGCAGGACATCGGCGAGCGCCCCGGCAGCGCCTTCGGATCCCTGACCGGCGACGATTGCGATTATCGCCGCGGCATCGTCTGCCCGCTGGTCCGCGATCCGATCGTTCTGCAGAACACCACCGGCGGATTTTGAGACCCGGCGTCTTCTCGCTGCCGTGACAGCCGGTTAGACAGGGGCATGACCGAGATCGTTCCCGCCCCGGCCGAGAGCCGCATCGTCACCCCCGAGACCGCCGAACGCCGCCCTTACTGGGATGCGCAGGAGGCCGTCGCGGAAGTCATCCGCCTTTATGGCCGCTCCGTCGCCTTCCTGTCCGACAGCTTCGACGCGGTGCTGAAGGATGGCGATCTCGACCATCGCTACCGCGCCTATTATCCGGAAATCTCGCTGGCCACGACGACCCATGCGCGGGTCGATTCGCGCCTCGCCTTCGGCCATGTGCCGCGCCCTGGCCGCTACGCGACGACGGTGACCCGGCCGGACCTGTTCGAGCGCTACCTGGTGGACCAGATCGCGCTCCTGATCCGCAATCACGGCCAGCCGGTGCTGGTCGGCGATTCCACCACGCCGATCCCGCTGCATTTCGCCTTCGGCGAAGGCACCTATGTGGACGGCAGCATGGCCGAGCGGCTCGACCGGCCGCTGCGCGACGTCTTCGACGTGCCCGATCTGGAAGCCACCGACGACCGCATCGTCAACGGCAACCACGAGACCGGCCCCGGCGAGGAAATGCCGCTGGCGCCCTTCACGGCCCAGCGCGTCGACTATTCGCTGCACCGGCTGTCGCACTACACCGCGACCCATCCGGCGCATTTCCAGAACTTCGTCCTGTTCACGAACTACCAGTTCTACATCGACGAATTCTGCATGATGGCGCGCGAGATGATGATGCGTGGCGGTGATGGCTATGTCGAATTCGTCGAGCCGGGTAATGTCGTCACCAGCCCCGGCGAGGCCAAGCCGCATCAGGGCGTCGCCCCGTCCCGGCTGCCGCAGATGCCGGCCTATCACCTCAAGCGCGCCGACGGCCACGGCATCACCATGGTCAATATCGGCGTCGGCCCGTCCAACGCCAAGACGATCACCGACCACATCGCCGTGCTGCGCCCCCATGCCTGGCTGATGCTCGGCCATTGCGCCGGCCTCAGAAACAGCCAGGAGCTGGGCGACTACGTCCTTGCCCATGCCTATGTGCGCGAGGATCACGTCCTCGACGCCGACCTGCCGGTCTGGGTGCCGATCCCGGCGCTGGCCGAAGTGCAGGTGGCGCTGGAGAAGGCCGTCGAGGAGGTCACCGGCCTGTCCGGCTACGAGCTGAAGAAGATCATGCGCACGGGCACGGTCGCCACCATCGACAACCGCAACTGGGAACTGCGCGACCATCGCGAGCCGGTCGAGCGGCTGTCCCAGTCGCGGGCCATCGCCCTCGACATGGAATCGGCGACCATCGCGGCCAACGGCTTCCGCTTCCGCGTGCCCTACGGCACCCTCCTCTGCGTCTCCGACAAGCCGCTGCATGGCGAGTTGAAGCTGCCGGGCATGGCGACGGAATTCTACAAGCGGCAGGTGGCCCAGCATCTGCGCATCGGCATGCGGGCGCTGGAGCTGATGTCCGAACTGCCCTCCGAGCGGGTTCATTCGCGCAAGCTGCGCTCCTTCTTCGAGACGGCGTTCCAGTAGACACCATGGCAGGGACCGGAACGACAGACCCGCCGGCGCGTGGGCGAACCGGCGGTCGCCGCTGGCTGCGGTGGACGCTCGCGGCCCTGGCGCTGGCCTGCGCCGTGGCGATCGTCGCCGGCTTCTTCGGCGATCGCGTCGCCGCCTTCGATTCCGTTGGGCATTTTCGCGCCCATCTGTCGGTCGCCGCCCTGCTCGTCGGCATCGCCGCGCTGATCGCCGGCCCGGCCATCCCGCGCATCGCCGGCGCCGCGGCACTCGCCGCAGCCCTCGCCGGCTTCGCGACCGTGGCGCCCTATGTCCTGCCGGACAGCACCCCGATGGCCGCCGACGCCGTCGAGGGCCGGCCGGCCTATCGGCTGCTGCAGATGAATCTGCGCTACGACGTCGCCGAGCCGGCCGAGGCCATCCGCCGGATCGCCGCCGAAGCGCCCGACATCGTCACGCTGCAGGAAACCGGGCGCGACTGGCAGGCGCGGCTCGAAACCCTGTCGGCCACCTATCCGCATCAGTTCTACTGCAGCGGCCCCTTCGCGCAGGGCAACGTCGCCATCCTGTCGAAGCGCCCCTTCGTCGACGAGGCCGGATATTGCGACGTGGTGAACGGCTTCGCCGCGCGGCGCATCGACTTCAACGGCACCGTCGCGACCATCGTTTCCCAGCATTTGCAATGGCCCTGGCCCTTCGGCCACTGGCGCCAGCTGGACGAACTGCAGGAGACGCTGGGCCTGCTCCGCGGCCCGGTGCTGGTCGCCGGCGACTTCAACGCCGCGCCGTGGAGCGCCGCACTGGAAACCTATGCGGCGGCCAGCGGCACGACACCGACGACGGGCATCGGCTTCACCTGGCTCCTGCGCGCCCTGCCGGGAGCATTGGCGCCCTATATCGGCCTGCCGATCGACCACGTGCTGGCGACACCCGGCATCGTGGTCCGGCAGCTCGGCACGCTGGCGCCCACCGCCTCCGATCACCTGCCGATCGCCGCGACCTTCAGCCTGCCGGCCCCGGCGCCGGCCGCCCCGGATACCCCGCTGGCCGCCGCGCTGTAGCTCTGCGGCCGTTCCGGCTTCGATATTATCGGATAGACCGGGCACTCGTCGCCCTGAGGCGGCACCAGGTTGATGCTCTGGTTCGGATCGTTGGTGGCCTCGGGGATCCTGTAATGCCCCCTTACTGCGGCGCGACCGACACCAGGATCTCGTTCAGCGCCTGTGTCCGTTGCGCGATGACGAAAGCCCGGCAGGACGGATAGGACAGGTGCCGGCCGATCGAACCGTAATTCGCCGGATCCAGGTAGAACAGGCAGCTCTTGTCGCGGTAGGTGAGCCACGCCCGCTGCTCGTCGCGAAGCATCGGCTGGCTCTCCTCGGGAAGCTCCGCCAGGAGCGCCTGCCACGCCGCGTTGAGGCGTGCATCCTCGCGCTCGATCCAGGCACCGCCGCAGTCCCCCATCTCCCGCATGCTGGCATCGGCCTCGCGCAGGCACGCATCATAGGCGTCGTCGGCGCGCGCCGGCAGCGCCAGCAGGAGGGCCAGGAGGATCAGCGGCAAAGCCAGGCGCATGGCGGTCTCCCCTTCACGACACGACGTGCAACGCTGCGCAGGTCAGCGAGACGCGGCTCCTACATCACCTGATAGACCGGCCCCTCGCCACCCTGCGGCGGCACCCAGTTGATGTTCTGGTTCGGGTCCTTGATGTCGCAGGTCTTGCAGTGGACGCAGTTCTGGGCGTTGATCACGAACTTCTCCTCGCCGCCCTCCTGCACCCATTCGTAGACGCCGGCCGGGCAGTAGCGCTGCGACGGGCCGGCATAGACCGCGAATTCGGAATCGTGCTGCAGCTGCGGGTCCTTGACCTGCAGATGGACCGGCTGGTCCTCCTCGTGATTGGTGTTCGACAGATACACCGAGGAGACCTTGTCGAAGGTCAGGACACCGTCGGGCTTGGGATAGTCGATCTTCTTATGCTTGGCCGCCGGCTCCAGGCAGGCATGGTCGGGCTTGCCGTGCTTCTGGGTGCCGAAGAACGAGAAACCGAACAGCGAGTTGGTCCACATGTCGAGGCCGCCCAGCCCGATGCCGAGCAGGGTGCCGTATTTCGACCAGAGCGGCTTGACGTTGCGCACCGGCTTCAGGTCGCGGCCGATCGCCGACGTGCGCCATTCGTCGTCATAGGCCGACAGCACGTCGTGGGCGCGCCCCGCCTTGATCGCCTCGGCGGCCTTCTCGGCGGCCAGCATGCCCGAGGTCATGGCGTTGTGGACGCCCTTGATCCGCGGCACGTTGACGAAGCCGGCCGAGCAGCCGATCAGCGCGCCGCCCGGGAAGACCAGCTTCGGCACCGACTGCCAGCCGCCCTCGGTGATGGCGCGCGCGCCATAGGCGATGCGCTTGCCGCCTTCCAGGAGTTCGGCGATGTCGGGATGCGTCTTGAAGCGCTGGAATTCCTCGAAGGGCGACAGATACGGGTTCTTGTAGTTCAGGTGGACGACGTAGCCGACATAGACCTGGTTTTCGCCCAGGTGGTACAGGAACGAGCCGCCGCCGGTGCCGCTGTCGAGCGGCCAGCCGAAGGAGTGCTGGACCCGGCCCGGCTTCGACTTGGCCGGATCGATCTCCCACAATTCCTTCAGCCCGATGCCGAACTTGCCCGGCTCGCGGCCCTCGTCGAGGCCGTAGCCGCGGATCAGCTGCTTGGCCAGCGAGCCGCGCACGCCCTCGCCGATCATCACGTATTTGCCCATCAGCGCCATGCCGCGCTGATACATCGGGCCGGGCTCGCCGGTGCGGGCAACGCCCATGTCGCCGGTGGCGACGCCGATCACCGCATTGCTCTCGTCGTAGAGGATCTCGGAGGCCGCGAAGCCCGGATAGATCTCGACGCCCAGCGCCTCGGCCTTCTCGGCCATCCACTTGCACACGAGCCCCAGCGACACGACGAAATTGCCGTGATTGTTCATCAGCTTCGGCATCAGCGCATTGGGCAGGCGGAGCGAGCCGCTGGCGCCGTAGAGATAGAACCGGTCGTCGGTGACCTTGGTCTTGATCGGCGTCTCTTCCTCGCGCCATTCCGGCAAGAGGATGTCGAGGGCCGAGGGATCGAGCACGTTGCCGGACAGGACATGGGCGCCGACCTCGGCGCCCTTCTCCAGGACCACGACGGAGAGCTCCGGATCGATCTGCTTTAGCCGGATCGCCGCCGACAGACCCGCCGGCCCGGCGCCGACGATCACCACGTCGAATTCCATCGACTCGCGTTCGGGCAGGGTCTCGGTCTGGCTGGCGGTATCGCTCATCGTCTCTGGGTCCTTTCGGTGGCGCGGGCAGATGCCGCGCATCCTCGTACACATTCGCACCGTGTGCCGTCGTTCCAAGACTAGGGCACGGGCCTGTTTGGACGAGTTCTAGCCTGATTGACCTTTCCGTCAAACAGCCGGCGTCGTGCGGATCGTCGCGGACGTCCCCGGCCCTTGACGCGCCGCCCGCGGGCGGATCAGACAGCACCGGCCCGACACAAGGAGACCGGCTTGAACGCGCTCTATCTCGGCATCGCGATTCTCTGCGAGATCGTCGGTACCACCGCCCTGAAATCCACCGAAGGCTTCACCCGGCTCGCACCCTCGCTGGTCACCGTGGCGACCTATGTGCTCGCCTTCTACTTCCTGTCGCTGCCGCTGCGCACCATGCCGGTCGGCATCGTCTATGCGATCTGGTCGGGCACCGGCATCGTGCTGCTGGCCCTGATCGACATCCTCTGGTTCCGCGTCACCCTCGACCTGCCGGCCCTTCTCGGCCTGGCGCTGATCGTCGGCGGCGTCCTCGTCATCAACCTGTTCTCCCAGTCGCTCGGACACTGACGCCGCCGTCGCGCCGCGCGGAAAAATCGGCTAGGGAATGGCCATGAACGCCGAGCCCCACCCCATCGACCGCGAGGCGGCCATCGCCCTCCTCGAATGGTACCGCGCCGCCGGCGTCGATGCGGTGACCGGCGAGGCCGCGCGCGACCGCTTTGCCGAGACGCAGGCCGAGATCGCCGCCCGCAAGGCCCGGCGCGGCCCGCCGGCGGGCGCCACCCCGGCAGCGTCCGGCGATGCCCCGCGCCCCGCACAGGAGACGAGGGCCGCCCCGGCCAGGACGCCGCAGCCGGCCGAGGAGCCCGGCTTCCCCTCGCCGCGCATCGCGGTGCCCGACGATATCGCCGTCGCCGATGCCCGCGAACGCGCCCGCTCGGCGACGACCCTGGCCGAGTTGCGGGCCGCGCTGGAGGATTTCGACGGCTGCAATCTGCGGATCTCGGCCCGCTCGACGGTGTTCGGCGACGGCAGCGAGACCGCCGATGTGATGCTGGTCGGCGAAGCGCCGGGCCGCGAGGAGGACACCGCCGGGGTGCCCTTCGTCGGCCGCTCCGGGCAGCTCCTCAACCGCATGCTGGAATCCATCGGGCTCGAGCGCGAGGCGGTGCGGGTGACCAACACCGTGCCCTGGCGCCCGCCCGGCAACCGCCCGCCGACGCCGGCCGAAACGCAGATCTGCCTGCCCTTCGTCCAGCGCCATATCGAACTGGTGGCGCCGAAGATCCTGGTCTGCCTCGGCTCGCCCTCGGCCAAGGCGATCCTGGGGGCGCAGGAGGGCATCCTGCGGGTGCGCGGCCGCTGGACGACCTACAGCTTCGGGCTGGAGCAATGCGACGCGATCGACGCGGTGGCGATGCTGCATCCGGCCTATCTGCTGCGCCAGCCGGCCCAGAAGCGCCTCGCCTGGCGCGACCTGATCGCCCTGCGCGAGCGTCTGGCGCAGAAATCGACGCCGGGCTGACGCGGGACCGGGCCGCCGCACGAATCGGCGGCGAAAAGGCACTCGCCAAATCGGTCCGAAACGCCTAGCTCTGCCCGCGAGGCAACGCGCCGCATCGACCACACCGTTCCAGGGCCGTCCCATGCCACTGCAGATCCTGCCGATCGCCGCACTGCTCGCATCGACCTTCTTCCTGATGGCCGGCGCCGGTCTGATGGGCATTCTCCTGCCGGTGCGCGGCTCGATCGAGGGCTGGTCGAGCTACCAGATTGGCGCCTTCGGCACCTCCTACGCCATCGCCTTCACGGTCGGCTGCTTCGTCATGCCGGTGATCGTGCGCAGCGCCGGCCATGTGCGTACCTTCGCCAGCCTCGCCGCCCTCCTGGCGATCTCGGTGCTCCTCAGCGGCGTCCTCATCGACCCGCTGGCCTGGATCGTCTTCCGCGCCATGGCCGGCTTCGCGCTGGCCGGCACCTACATGGTCGTCGAGAGCTGGCTCAACGAGCGGGTCACCAACGAGAGCCGCGGCAAGGTCTTCTCGATCTACATGGTGGTCACCATGGCGGCGATGATGGGCGGCCAGTACGTCATGCCGCTCAGCCAGCCCGAGCTGACCATTCCCTTCATGCTCTGCGCGATCCTGTTCGCGCTGGCGGTGATCCCGACGGCGCTGTCGCGCGCCGCCTCGCCGAAGCCGCTGACCAGCGTGAAGATCGATGTCGGCCTGATCTTCCGCAATTCGCCCGTCGCGGCCGTCGGCGTGCTCCTGGCCGGCATCATGTCCGGCGGCTGGAACAACATGGCGCCGGTGTTCGGCCAGAAGATCGGCCTGTCGACCACCGAGATCGCCACCCTCGTCGTCGTCGCCATGGCCGGCGGCATCGTCTTCCAGGTGCCGCTCGGCCGCTTCTCCGACCGGATGGACCGACGCTACGTGATGACCGCAGCCGGGCTGATCGGCTTCATCGCCGCCGTCCTCGGCGTCTATGTCGACGTCATGCCCTGGGGCGCGACGGTCTATTTCGTCGTCGCCTTCATCCTCGGCGGCATCGTCTACCCGTCCTATTCGCTGGCCGTGGCGCATGCCAACGACTACGCCGCCGACGAGGATTTCGTGAAGATCTCCAGCGGCCTTCTGATCCTCTACGGCGTCGGCACGATGATCGGCCCGATCTATGCGGCATTCCTGATGGAGAGCTTCGGCCCTGAAGGCATGTTCCAGGCCGTCGGCACCTCGGCCGTTGCCTATGCCGCCTATTCCTACTACCGGACCTACCGCCGCGAGGCGCTGCCGGTGGACGAGCGGGCGGACTTCCAGACCGTGCCGCTGGCCCGCACCCAGACGCCGACCAGCTTCACGCTCGATCCGCGCGCCGAAGCCTCGATCACCGCCGAGGAGGAACTCGCCGCCAGCGACGAGGCCGAGGCGGCCGAGGCAATGGCCAGTGCCGAAGCGGAGGCGGAAGCAGAAGCAGAAGCGGCGCAGGCCAGTGCCGAGTCAGAGAGAGCAGCAGAGGCTGAGGCAGCAGCCGACCGAACCGACCGCGATGCCGCCACCGCGCGTCCGGCCGAACCGGTGACCCCGCCGGACGACAAGGCCGGCGGCATCTGAGCACAAGACGCGGACGCCAGCTCCCTCCCCGGCCTCGGGCGATCATCCGCGCCCTTCGCGAAAGCGGGACCTGTCGAACGCCTCCGGGTCTTGCACCCACACAAACGAAAACGGGCGGCCGTGATGGCCGCCCGTTTCGCGTTTCGGACCTGTCCGGCGGTCAGCCGATGCGGCCGCCGCCCTGCTTGGTGATGGCCACCACCGACGGACGCACCGGCATGTCGTCCTTGAAGTCGGGCCAGCGGGTGGAGAGATCCTCGTAATAGGACGGCCGGCCGAAGCCTTCCCAGTCCTCGCCGCCATCGGCCGGGTGCTGGACCGCCACGAAGGCCGTCTGCATGTCCGGCAGGATCAGCGGACCGCACATCTCGGCGCCCACCGGAACGCGGAAGAACAGCTTCGACGTGCCGCGGGCCGCGCCCTCGGTGTCGACGGCGAAGAGGCCGTCGGTGCGGCCCGTCGCCTTCGGCGAATTGCCGTCGGTGGACACCCACAGCCGGCCCTCGGCATCGACCGCGCAATTGTCCGGCATGCCGAACCAGCCGTTCTTCGTCGTTTCCGTGGAAAAGGTCGCGCCGACATCGGCGACCGACGGGTCGCCGCATTTCAAAAGGACTTCCCACGTGCCCTTGGTCGCGGCGAAGTCGCCGCCGTCCTCGGCGATCTCGATGATGTGGCCGAAGGCGTTCTTGGCGCGCGGATTGGCGGCATCGGCCTCCTCGCGCTTGGTGTTGTTGGTCAGCATCACGTAGACGCGGCCATTGGTGCCGTTCGGCTCGATGTCCTCCGGACGGTCCATCTTGGTCGCCTCGAGAAGATCGGCCGCGCGCCGGGTCTCGATGACCACGTCGGCCTGGCTTTCGAAACCGTTCTCGGCGGTCAGCGGGCCTTCGCCGAAGACCAGCGGCATCCAGGTCAGCGAGCCGTCGTCCTCGAACTTGGCGACATAGAGCGTGCCCTCGTCGAGAAGGTCCATGTTCGCGGCCCGGTCGTCGGGATTGTAGGTGCCCGCAGTGACGAACTTGTAGACATAGTCGAAGCGCTCGTCGTCGCCGAGATAGAACACCACCCGACCATCCGCCGCGACGATGGACTCGGCGCCTTCATGCTTGAAGCGGCCGAGCGCGGTGCGCTTCTTCGGCACCGAGTTCGGGTCCTCGACATCGACCTCGACGATCCAGCCGAAGCGGTTGGGCTCGTTCGGCTCCTTCGACACGTCGAAGCGATCGTGGAAATTGCCCCATTCGTAGCTGCCGTCCGGCACGCCGTAGCGCTCGTAATTCTGTGCTTCCCGGTGATCTGCCGGCAGTTCGCCGACGAAATAGCCGTGGAAGTTCTCCTCGGCCATGATGTAGGTGCCCCACGGCGTGACGCCGCCGGCGCAATTGTTGATGGTGCCGAACACCTTGGTGCCGGACGGATCGGCTGTCGTCTGCAGCCGGGCATGGCCGGCGGCCGGGCCGCGCAGCTCCATCTCGGTTCCGGCGGTGATGCGGCGGTTCCTGGCGCCGTCGGTCACCACCTGCCACTTGCCGTTCTCCTTGCGGATCTCGACGATGGTGCCGCCATGGGCCGCCATCTCGATGTCGACGCGCTTCTGGTCGGCCGCGGCGACCGTGAGCTTGTCGCCCTCGACCTTCACGATGCCCGGGAACATCAGGTGTTCGTTGGTATATTCGTGATTGACGACGAGCAGACCATGCTCCGACGAACCGTCGATCGGGATGAAGCCGACATAGTCGTTGTTGTAGCCGAACTGGCGCGCCTGGGCTTCCGGCGTCTGGTTCGCCGGATCGAATTCCGGTGAATCGGCAAACACCGGATCGCCCCAGCGCAGCAGCACGTCGGCATCGTAGCCTTCGGCGATGTGGTGCATCTCGTCGACGCCGGCCTCGACCTCGGTGAAGTCGAATTTCGAGCCAGCGGCGCCTTCGGCATGGGCCTCGTCGGCGGCCATCAGCGCCAGCGGGCTCACCGTGGCGGCGATCGCCGTGGCAGCCATCGAGCCGCGCAGGAAGTCGCGGCGCGAGAAGCGCGTCGCGATCACGTCGCCCATGGTGCGGTTGTCGGTCGGGTTCAGACCGTCGCCATCGGCCTCTTCGAGCTGGCTGGTGCGGAATACCGCACGGCTTGCATGTTCGTTCATCGACGCCCCCTGATCTTGCGAAATCCGGCACCGTCCAACTTTTGGAACGGTTCCAGCATCGCATAATCAGGCAAGGTCACAAGCCGATGACACGCCACTGTGAAGGCGCGCGGGTGGCGGGCGGGCCTGCGCCGGCGGGCGTTTCAGCCCGTCGGCGGGGTGACGCGGCGGGCCCGCGAGCGCTCCAGGCCCAAGCGGTGCTCGCGCCAGATGATGAAGATGCCGGCCGACACGACGATGGCTCCGCCGAGGATCGTCGTGCCGCTCGCCGCCTCGTCGAAGATCACATAGCCGATGATGATGGCGAGGATCAGCGAGGTGTATTCGAAGGGCGCGATGGTCGAGGTGTCGGCATAGCGGTAGCAGGCGGTCAGGAGCAGCTGGCCGACGCCGCCGCACAGGCCGGCGAGGATCAGGAAGCCGGCCTGCTCCCATGTTGGCACCACCCAGCCGAAGAAGATCGACAGCGCCGCCAGCGCCGACGAGGTCAGCGAGAAATAGATGACGATGGTGGCGGTCTTCTCGGTGTGGACCAGCCGGCGGATCTGGATCATCGCGATGGCGGCCACGGTGGCCGAGACCATCGCCGCGGCAATGCCGATCGCCTCGCCATCGGCCAGCCCGTCACTGCCGAGCGACAGTTTCGGCAGCGTCACGACCATGATGCCGATCAGCCCGACGAGCACCGCCGACCAGCGGTAGAGCCAGACCACCTCCTTCAGGAAGATCGCGGCGAACACCACGGTCAGCAGCGGCGCGCCATAGGTGATGGTAATCCATTCGGGATAGGGCAGCCGCGTCAGGGCGAAGAAGCCGAACCCCATGGAGGTGACGCCGATGACGCCGCGCCAGACATGGCCGCCGAGATGGTCGGTCGTCAGCGCCGTGCGCAGATCGCCGAGCCAGGCGAGATAGATGACGACGGGCACCAGCGCGAAGAACGAGCGGAAGAACACGATCTCGCCGGCCGGAATGCCCTGGGCCCCCGCCTTGATGGAGGTCTGCATGCCGACGAAGACCACGACGGAGATGCATTTGAGCATGATGCCGAGCATCGGATTGGGCGAGGCCGCGTCGCCAGGCACCTGTGGCATTCGTCCCCTCAGACCGCCGCACCCCTTTGCAGGCGCCGGCATCGTCGATCACGCGTTTCTGTCATCGCCCGGCTGAGCATCTCACGGACAGCCGGGCGACGTTTAAGGGCCCTAGCGGGCGGCCTGCAGCGCTTCCCAGACCCGCAGCGGCGTCGCCGGCATGTCGATATGGGCCACGCCCGCCGGCCGCAGCGCGTCGACGACGGCATTCATCACCGCCGGGGCCGCGCCGATCGTTCCCGCCTCGCCGGCGCCCTTGATGCCGAGCGCATTGGTGGTGGACGGCACGTTGCGGGTCTGGAAGTCGAAATACGGGAAGTCCCAGGCCCGCGGCATGGCGTAGTCCATGAAGCTGGCGGTCACCAGCTGGCCGGTCTCGTCATAGACGGCGTTCTCGATCAGCGCCTGACCGATGCCCTGCGCGACGCCGCCATGGATCTGGCCGGCCAGAAGGATCGGATTCACCGTCACGCCGAAATCGTCGCAGATCGTGTAGGACAGAAGCTCGGTCATGCCGGTCTCGGGGTCGATCTCGACCTCGCAGACATGGGTGCCGTTCGGATAGGTCGCCTCGTCCTGCTTGAACTCGCCGACCGCCTTGCGATCGTCGTCGGACTTGGCCGCCGCCGCCAGCGCGGCGAAATCGATGGCCCGGTCGGTGCCGACGATCCGCGCCTCGCCGCCTTCCAGCTCGATGTCCGTCGCGGCGGCTTCCAGTTCGTCGGCGGCCAGCTTCTTCAGCTTCTCGGCCAGCGACTGGCTGGCCCGGCGCACCGACACCGCGCCCAGCGGGATGGAGCGCGAACCACCGGTGCCGCCGCCGGTCGGGGTCTCGTCCGTGTCGCCCTGGCGCACGTCGATCCGGTCGTAGTCCAGCTTCAGCGCCTCGGCGACGAACTGGGCATAGGCCGTGGCATGGCCCTGCCCGTTGGTCTGGGTGCCGATCTTCAACTCGATCCGCCCCTCATGCGTCAGTTCCACATAGGCCGGCTCGGAGCCGGGGAAGGCGCAGGCTTCCACATAGGTCGCAAAGCCGATGCCGCGCAGCTTGCCGTTCTTGCGGGCCGCTTCACGCCGGGTCTCGAAGCTGGCCCAGTTCGCCCGCCGCAGGCCGGCGTCCAGATGCCCGGCGAAATCGCCGGTGTCGTACAGGCGACCGATCGGGGTGCGGTAGGGCAGCTGGTCGGAGCGGATGAAGTTGCGCTTGCGGATCTCGTCGCGCCCGAGACCGAGCTCGATGGCGCATTCGTCCACCAGCCGCTCGATCAGATAGGCCGCCTCCGGCCGCCCGGCGCCGCGATAGGCGTCCACCGGGACCGTGTTGGAATAATAGAGGTGGCAATCCACGTCGATCGCCGGGATGTCGTAGAGGCCGGTCGCCATCGACATGCCGAACCACGGGATCATCGGCCCGAACTGCGAGGCATAGGCGCCGAGATTGGCGTGCAGATCGATCTTCAGCGCCAGGAACCGGCCGTCGGCGTCCATCGCCATCGAGCCCCTGACGATGTTGTCGCGGCCATGGGCGTCGGTGACGAAATGCTCGGTGCGGTCGGCGGTCCACTTGACCGGCTGGCCCAGCCGCTGCGCCGCGACCAGCACCAGCGCGTGCTCGCGATACAGAAACGCCTTGGTGCCGAAGCCGCCGCCGACGTCGCGGGTGACGACGCGGATCTTGTCCTTGCCGACCTTCAGGACGCGCGCCGCCAGCGTGTCGCGCATGCCGTGCACGCCCTGGCTGCCGGTGGTCAGCGTGTAGCGCTCGCTCTCGGCGTCATATTCGCCGACCGAGGAACGGACCTCCATGTAGTTGCAGACGAGGCGGTTCTGCACGAGGTCGAGGGTGGTGACATGCGCCGCCTGCGCGAAGGCCGCCTCCGTCTTCTCCCGGTCGCCCTCATGCATGTGACCGGCGATGTTGCCGTCGCGATCGTCCCAGGCGAGGACATGGCCGGCCTTGGCCGCCGCCAGGTCAGGCACCGCGTCGAGCACGTCGTAGTCGATCTCGACCAGTTCGGCCGCGTCGCGCGCCTGGATCGCCGTCTCCGCCACGACGAAGGCGACCGCGTCGCCGACATGGCGCACCGTGTCGCGGCACAAAACCGGCGCGTCATGGGGCTGGAACGGGTCGCCGCCCACCTGCTTGGGGCTGGCGAGACAGGGCACTTCGCCGAGTTCCGCAATGTCGGCATGGGTCAGCACCATGCGCACGCCCGGCGCGCTGCGCGCCGCTTCCAGGTCGCCGATGGTGAAGCGGGCATGGGCATGCGGCGAGCGCACCACCGCGGCGTGCAGCAGGCCCGCGCGGGTCTCGTCGTCGGTATAGTGGCCCTCGCCCCGGATGAAGGCGTCGTCTTCCTTGCGCAGCACCGACGCGCCGAGGCCAAACTTTGGGGTCATGACGTTCATGGGAAAGCTCCTTCGACGCGAACCGATCGCCGTGGACAGGACCCGTTCGCAACGGGAGGGTCGGCCACAATGGTCTTAAACACCACTTATTGCTTCCGGCGCAGCCCGTCGAGGGTGGAGGTTGCCGGCCCGCCGCATGTGCCCCTCCGCCGCACGCGATTGGCAATCTGCGGTTTCCGGTCTAACTGCCGGGAAAATCAGGAAAGGGAAGCCCATGCTGCGCAGTGAAGACGGCCAGACGATCCGGCTGGAAGATTATCGCCCGACCGATTTCATCCTGCATTGCGTGGACATGACGGTCCGCCTGTTCGAAGGCCGGGCCGAGATCGACACGCGGCTGGTGCTGGAGCGCCGCGAGGGCGTGGCCGAGGATGCGCCGCTGGTGCTCGACGGCGACGAGCTGGCCCTGACCGGCCTTGCCCTCGATGGCGCCGTGCTCGAGGCCGATGCCTATACGGCGACGCCCGACCGGCTGACGATCCGCCAGGCCCCGGCCCGCGACCGCTTCCTTCTCGACATCGCGACCCGCATCGTGCCGGAAGAGAACACCAAGCTGATGGGGCTCTACCGCTCCAACGGCATCTGGTGCACCCAGTGCGAGGCCGAGGGCTTCCGCCGCATCACCTATTTCCTCGACCGCCCCGACGTGCTGGCGCCCTACCGGGTCCGCATCGAGGCCGACCGTACCGCCGCCCCGGTCCTCCTGTCGAACGGCAACCCGACCGAGAGCGGTGATCTCGGCGACGGCCGCCATTACGCCGTCTGGGACGACCCGTTCAACAAGCCGGCCTATCTCTTCGCGCTCGTCGCCGGCGATCTCGATTCCATCCGCGAACCCTTCACCACCGCCAGCGGCAAGCCGGTCGAACTCGCCGTCTACACCGAGAAGGGCCGCGCCGGGCAGGCCGGCTACGCCATGGACGCGCTGAAGCGCTCGATGGTCTGGGACGAGCGCCGCTTCGGCCGCGAATACGACCTCGACGTGTTCAACATCGTCGCCATCGCCGACTTCAACATGGGCGCGATGGAGAACAAGGGCCTCAACGTCTTCAACCACAAATACGTGCTGCTCGATCCGCAGACGGCGACCGACACCGACTATGCCGGCGTCGAGACGGTGATCGCCCACGAATATTTCCACAACTGGACCGGCAACCGCATCACCTGCCGCGACTGGTTCCAGCTCTGCCTGAAGGAAGGCCTGACGGTCTATCGCGACCAGGAATTCAGCGCCGACGAGCGCTCCGCCACGGTGCAGCGCATCGGCGCGGTCCGGCGCCTGAAGGCGCACCAGTTCCCCGAGGATCAGGGCCCGCTCCAGCATCCCGTCCGGCCGACGGAATACAAGGAGATCAACAACTTCTACACGGCCACCGTCTACGACAAGGGCGCCGAGATCGTCCGGATGCTCGCCACCATCCTCGGCGAGGATGGCTTCCGGAAGGGGATGGACCTCTATTTCGAGCGCCATGACGGCGACGCCGCGACGATCGAGGACTATCTCGCCTGCTTCGAGGCGGCCACGGGCGTTGACCTCTCGCATCTGGCCGTCTGGTACAACCAGGCCGGCACCCCGACCCTGTCGGTGCGCGAGGACTACGACGCCGGCGCCGACCGGCTGACCCTCACCCTGCGCCAGTCGCTCGACGAGGGCGCCGCCGGCACGAGGACCGATCCGGTCCATATCCCGGTCCGCTTCGGCCTCGTCGGCTCCAACGGCCAGGACAAGGACGCCGTGCCGACCCATGGCCCGGACGTCGAGGGCGACGTCATTCACCTGACCGAGGCCGCGACGACGCTGGTCTTCGAGAATCTCGGCGAGCGCCCCTACCTCTCGATCCTGCGCGACTTCTCAGCCCCGGTGAATCTCGACTTCGCCCAGAGCGAAGCCGACCGGCTGGCACTGGCACGGCTCGATCCCAATCTCTTCAACCGCTGGAGCGTCCTCAACGATCTCCTCGGCGAGGCGATGGTGCGTGCCTGCCGCGCGGGCGGGGCGGCAACCGCCTCGCCGCTGCCGGCGGAGATCGTCGACGCGGTGCTGGCCACCGCCACCGATCCCGCGCTGGAGCCCGCTTTCCGGGCCCAGGCCCTGGCCCTGCCGGCCGAACCGGACGTGGCGCGCATGCTCGGCCGCGACGTCGACCCGCAGATCGTCCACGACGTGGTAGACGCCGCCCGCCGGGCGATCGGCACCGCCGGCGTCCAGGTCTTCGAGCGGCTGGCCGCCGAGATGGCGACGGTCCAGGCCTTCTCCCCCGACGCCGAAAGCGCCGGCCGGCGCTCGCTCGCCAATGCGGCGCTCGCCTATCTGACCGCCGCCACGAACGACCCGGCGGCGGCCGAGGCGCAATATGCCAGCGCCTCCAACATGACCGACCGCCTCGCAGCGCTCGGCATCCTCGTCCATCGCTTCCCGGATGCCGCGGCGTCGCAGGCCGCGCTCGACGATTTCTACCGGCGCTTCGAGACCGACGAGCTGGTGCTCGACAAATGGTTCGCCCTGCAGGCGACCGTGCCCCGGCCCGAGACGCTGGAGACGGTGATCGCCCTCACCGGCCACGCAAAGTTCTCCATGCGCAACCCGAACCGCGTGCGCGCCGTCATCGGCACCTTCGCGGCCGGCAACCAGCTTGCCTTCCACCGCCCCGACGGCGCCGGCTATCGCTGGGTGGCGGAGCGGCTGGTCGAGCTGGACCGCCTCAATCCGCAGATCGCCGCGCGCATCGCGACCACCTTCCGCTCGTGGCGCAGCTTCGAGCCGACCCGCCGCGAGCAGGCCGAAACGACTCTGCGGCAACTGCTTGAGACTGAACATCTTTCGACGGATCTTGGAGATATCTTGGGAAGGTCTTTGAAATGACTCGTCAATTCGTTGACTCCCAGATTCTGCCGCAATTCCACGCTGGACAAGGTGATTCGCATTTGCTCAATTGGTAATGATTCGGATCGGCGGCGTTCCTGATCGTTAAGATGCGGTTTACGAGGGGTGAGCATGCGAGCGGACGCGTCCAACGCGCCGGCAGGGGGACTATTGTCCCGATTCGAGGCCCTGCTGACTGCGCGAACGGAAATCGCTGGACACGCCAAGATGTTGGCGGCCCCGGCCTACCGACAGCTTCTGCGCTCCGAGAAGGCGCTTCGCCGCTCGATCCCCATCCTCATCGTCTCCTTCCTGGCGCTCGCGGCGGTCATCCGCCTGGCGACCCTCGTCGAGGAGCGGATGGCACTGGAAGAAGGCGCCGTGCGCGACCTGACCATCGCCACCGCGCTGATGCGCGCCGAGAGCCACGCCATCGAGGCCGATGGCGACGGTGTCGCGCTGGCGGCGGATCTGCTGGCCAGCGCCCTGCCCGCCGAACTCCTGCGCCACGGCCGCTTCGCCGTGGTCAGCGACAGTGACGGCATGATCGTCGCGGCCATGCCCGGCTTCGAGAACCTCGTCGGCGGCGACCTCAAGCGCCTGATCGGCGAGCATCAGGAACTTTTGATGTTCGGCGAGCGCGCCGGCGTGCAGGACACCCGCTTCGGCAGCGAACCGGCCCTCGTCGCCAGCGCCCGCCTTGCCGACAATCAGGGCATCCTCACCTTCGTCCAGCGCGAGACCGACCTTCTGTCCGAATGGCGCCATTCGGTCTCGGTCAACGTCACGCTCTTCGCGCTGACCTCCACGATCATGCTGGTCGTGCTCTACGCCTATTTCCGCCAGGCGACGCGGGCCCAGGACGCCGACGCGCTGTATCTGGAAACCCATCAGCGGGTCGATACCGCCCTGTCGCGCGGTCATTGCGGGCTCTGGGACTGGGACATCGCGCGCGGCCGCATGTACTGGTCGCGCTCCATGTACGAAATTCTTGACCTCTGCCCC
Organism: Aurantimonas coralicida DSM 14790; assembly: GCF_000421645.1. Lineage (GTDB taxonomy): Bacteria > Pseudomonadota > Alphaproteobacteria > Rhizobiales > Rhizobiaceae > Aurantimonas > Aurantimonas coralicida. The sequence continues at coordinate 226,202 of NZ_ATXK01000001.1, forward strand.
AGGGACAGCGTCCTGGCCTTCGGCGACATCGCGCCGCTGATGCATCCCGACGACGGCAGCCTGTTCGAGGTCGCCCGGCAGGTCGCCGCCGGCAAGATCACCAGCCTCGACCGCGTCTTCCGCATGCGCCACCGCAACGGCAGCTATGTCTGGCTGCGGGCCCGCGCCGAGGTGTCGCGCACCGCCGAGAACGAGGTCCACCTGATCGGCGTGGCCGTCGACGTGTCCGAGCAGCAGGAACTGGCGCGTCGCACCGACGAGGCCAACACCCAGCTGAACAACGCCATCGAGAACATCTCCGAGACCTTCGTCCTGTGCGACAGCCAGGATCGCCTGGTCCTGTGCAATTCCAAATATCGCGAGACCTTCGGCCTGACCGAGGCGGACGTCGCCCGCGGCACGCCGCTGGCCACCGTCATGGCCAAGGCCCGCAAGCCGATCGACAGCCATGCCGTCACCAGCCCGACTTTCGCCAGCGGCGAGCGCGCCTCCGAGGCGCTGCTGCCCGACGGCCGCTGGCTGCTCCTGTCGGAGCGCCGCACCGCCGACGACGGCTTCGTCTCCATCGGCACCGACGTCACCCAGCTCAAGCTGCATCAGGCCCGCCTGTCGGATTCCGAGCGCCGGCTGATGGCCGTCATCGACGATCTGTCGATCGCCCGGCGCGACGCCGAGCGCAAGGCGGTCCAGCTCACCGAGATGAACCAGAACTACGCCGCCGAGAAGGAGCGCGCCGAGACGGCCTCCAGCGCCAAGACCACCTTCCTGGCCAACATGTCCCACGAGCTGCGCACGCCCCTCAACGCCATCCTCGGCTTCTCCGAGATCATGCGCCAGGGCACCTTCGGCCCGATCGGCTGCCCGAAATACGGCGAGTACGCCGAGGACATCCACCAGAGCGGCCACTACCTGCTGAAGCTGATCAACGACATTCTCGACATGGCCAAGATCGAGGCCGGTCGCCTGGTCCTGAACCACGAAACCGTCGACCTCAGCGAGATCGCCACCGAGACCGGCAAGATCATCGAGGTCCAGGCCGACCAGAAGGCCATCCGCCTCAATGCCGACGTGCCGGAGCGCATGGAGCTGACGGTGGACCGCCGCGCGACCAAGCAGATCGTGCTGAACCTCCTGTCCAATGCCGTGAAGTTCACCGACAATGGCGGCACAGTGAAGATGAAGCTGCGCACGGTCGGCGACGCGGCGCTGATCACCATCGCCGACAACGGCATGGGCATTCCCCGCGCCGCGCTGAAGAGCCTCGGCAAGCCCTTCGAGCAGATCGAGAACGAGCTGACCCGCACCAACAAGGGCACCGGTCTCGGCCTCGCCATCGCCCGCTCGCTGGTGGCGCTGCAGGGCGGCCGCATGCGGATCAGCTCGCAGGTCGGCGAAGGCACGATCGTCGCCATCCGCCTGCCGCTCACCCCTGCCCCGGCACAGACCGAAGCCCTCGACCAGACCGCCGTCGCCTGACGCCTCGCGCGGCGACGCCGCGACGGCACGACCGCGCCCACAGCCCTGCGAAGATCAGTCCACGCTAGGGAGCCAGGCGGTCACGCATCCGCGCGGCTGACAGGACGAAGGACGTCGTCAGCCCCCTTGCGCCGCCGTCGCGGCATCGGCCGGCACCGTCTCGTCCTCGCCGGAGACCGGCAGCAGCGTGTTGAAGGCGTGCCGCACCCGTGCCGCCGTCCTGGCGAGCAGCGGCGCCACTTCCCCCGGCTCCTCCAGCCCCAGTGCCCGCGTCAGCCGGTCGGCCAGCCCGGGCGGCAGATCCTCGATCCGCTCGACCCCGGTCGGGCCGAGCCGCAGGATCTGGATGACCGACGTATAGGTCCGCATCGCGCCCGGCAGGTCCACCGGCGCTCCGTCGGCATCAACGGCGGCGAGATCGGCGGCGGAAAGGACAGACACGGTCGGGCTGCCGACGAGATCGGAATCGGCCCGCCCGGTCAGCAAGGCCCATTGCGCCAGAAACTCCAGGTCGATCAGGCCGCCCGGGATCAGCTTCAGATCGAGCGGGCCCTTGGGCGGCTTGTCGCGGTCGAGCCGCGCCCGCATGTCGGCCACGTCGCGGCTGGTCATGGCCTCGTCGCGGGCCTCGCCGAGAATGTCGCAGATGGTGTGGCCGACCTCGTCGCGGAACTCCGGATCGCCGGCGATCGGCCGCGACCGGGTCAGCGCCATGCGCTCCCAGGTCCAGGCGTCGGTCGCCTGGTAGCGGCGGAAGGAATCGATGCGCGTCGCCAGCGGCCCCATGTTGCCCGACGGACGCAGGCGGAAATCGACCTCGTACAGGATGCCCTCGCGCATCTGCACGGTCAGCGCCGCGATCAGGCGCTGGGTCAGCCGGGCGAAATACAGCCCCGTGGCGAGCGGCTTGTCGCCGTCCGATTCCTCGACATCCGGGTCGTGGTCGTAGAGCAGGATCAGGTCGACATCGGAGCCGGCGGTCAGCTCGCAATTGCCCAGCCGCCCCATGCCGAGCAGCGCCAGCCGTGCGCCGGGCACCCGGCCATGCTTCTCGGCGAAGGCGTCGCCGACCGCCTTGAGCGTGGCGTCCAGCACCACATTGGCGATGTTGGAGAAGGCCGGCCCCGCCTCCCCCACATCGACGACGCCGCTGAGGAGGCGCGCACCGACCAGGAAACGCTGTTCGGAGGCGAAGATCCGCAGCCGTGCCAGAATGTCTTCATAGCCGTTCGCCTCCGACAGAAAACTCGCCAGCCGCTTCTCCATCATCGCGCTCTCGGGCACCTCGTCGAAGAAGGCCGGGTCGAGCAACGCGTCGAAGACATGCGGGCGCGCCGCGATGGTCTCGCGCAGCGCCGGAGCCGATGTGATGATCAGCGCCAGAAGATCGAGGATGCGGGGGTTGGAGGCGATCAGCGAGAAGAACTGGATGCCCGCCGGCAATCCCGCCAGAAACGTGTCGAAGGCGGCGATCGCCCCGTCCGGGTCCTTGGCGTTGGAAAAGGCTGCCAGCAGCATCGGCAGGCCCGAGGCCAGGCGCTCGCGCGCCGTCTCCGACCGCGTCGAGCGGTAGCGGCCGAACCCCCAGCCGCGCACGATCCGCGCGACGTCCTCCGGCCGGGCGAAGCCCAGCTCCTTCAGCCGTGCCAGCGCGTCGGGATCGTCCTCGCTGGACAGGAGCCGCTTGGAGACCGCCTCCTCGCCCTCTCCCGCATCGCGCTCGCGGCCGTCGTTGAACAGGCTCGTATAATGCCGGTCCACGCGGCGCAGATGCGACAGCAGCGCCTCGGCGAAGGCCTCGCGACCGTCGAACCCCGCCAGCCGCGCAATGCGCTCCAGCCCTTCCTCGTCCTCCGGCAGCGTGTGGCTCTGCTCGTCGGCGACCATCTGGATGCAGTGCTCGATTCGCCGCAGGAACCAGTAATCCTCGAGGAGGTCGCGGGCCGTATCGGCGGTGATCCAGCTCCCCTCGGCCAGCTCGTGCAGCGCCTCGTCGGTGCGCCGGCTGCGCAATTGCGGCGCCCGTCCGCCGGCGATGAGCTGCTGGGCCTGGACGAAGAACTCGACCTCGCGAATGCCGCCCCGCCCGAGCTTCACATTGTGGCCACCCACGGCGATGTCGTCGAAGCCGCGATGGCGATCGATGCGGGTCTTCATCGCCTGAATGTCGGCGATCGCCGCGAAGTCGAGATATTTGCGCCAGACGAAGGGCGTCAGCTCCTGGAGGAACGCCTCGCCCGCCGTCCGGTCGCCGGCGATGGTGCAGGCCTTGATCATCGCGGCGCGCTCCCAGTTGCGCCCGGAGCCCTCGTAATAGCTCATCGCCGCATCGGTGGAGATCGCCAGCGGCATCGCGCCCGGGTCGGGCCGCAGCCGTAGATCGGTGCGGAAGACATAGCCGTCCGCGGTCCGCTCGCCGACGATCCGCACCAGCCGCCGCACGATGCGCGAGAAGGTGTCGACCGATTCGGTCGGATCGGCGGCGACCGACTGCTCGGGATCGAAGAACACGATCAGGTCGACATCGCTGGAATAGTTCAGTTCGCGCGCGCCCAGCTTGCCCATGCCGAGGACGAACAACCCGCATCCGGCCTCCGGGTCGGCCGGGTCGGGCAGCGCGATCTTGCCGCTCTTGTGGGCCGCGATCAGGCAGAAGCGCAGCGCCGTCGCGACCGCCGCTTCGGCCAGTTGCGACAGATCCTCGGTGGTCTCCTTCACGCTCGCCGCGCCGAACAGGTCGCGCAGCGCGATCAGCAGCGAGACCTCGCGCTTGATCAGGCGGATCGTCGCCATCAGCGCCGTCTCGCCCTGCTCCGCCACCTCCATGTCGCGCAGTTCGCCGATCCGCTGCGCAATTCTTTCACGCGCCGGCGCGTCGAACAGCGCGTCCAGCCATTCGGGGTGCTGGAGCATCTGGGTGTTGAGATAGGTCGAGAGGTCGAGCACCGCGCCGAGCCGCGCCACGTCCGGGCCGCCCCGCGCGAGAAATTCGCCGAGCCGCGTCAGATCCTGCGCCGCCGCCGCCTTGCTCAGGTCAGTGAGCCACGCCTCCGCCTTGCCGGGATCGAGCGGCGTCGGGGCGATGTCGCCGCCGATGCCCAGACCGCTGTCATGCTCTTGCGCCGTGTCCTGTTTCGCCATCGGCGACCGTCTTTCCATCCTGAGGAAACTCCAGGACCACTCTAAGGCCCGGCGCCGCATCCTCAAGCGCGAGACGTCCGCCATGCACCCGTGCGATCGCCTGGACCAGCGACAGGCCGAGGCCGGAGCCCGGCAGCGAACGGCTCTGGTCGAGGCGGTAGAAGCGCTCCAGCACGCGCTCGCGCTGGTCGGCGGGCACGCCGGGACCGTCGTCCGACACCGACAGGCGGCAGACGCCATCGGTCAGTTCGAGCCGCACGGCGATCCTGGCGCCGCCGCCATCCGCAACGCCGTATTTCAGCGCATTGTCGATCAGGTTCGACAGGGCCTGGGCGATCAGTTCGCGGCTGACGGAGGCCTGCACCGGCGGGCTCGGCACAAAGACCAGCGTCGCGCCGGCTTCCTCGGCGAGCGGCTCGTAGAGTTCGCAGACATCCGCCACGATCCCGGCGACGTCGACGCGGGTCTTGATCACCGGATGCGATCCCGCCTCGACCCGCGAGATCATCAGCAGCGCGTCGAAGGTGCGGATCATCTGGTCCGCCTCGGCGATCATCCCCTCCAGGACGGTGCGCGTGCCGGCGGCGTCGACATCGGCCGACAGCGCCGCCTCGGCACGGTTGCGCAGGCGGGTCAGCGGCGTCTTCAGATCGTGGGCGATGTTGTCGGAGACCTGGCGCAGGCCCTCCTGCAGCAGGGCGACGCGGGCAAGCAGCGTGTTGAGATTGTCCGACAGCCGGTCGAACTCGTCGCCCGTGCCGGTCACCGGCAGGCGTTCGGTCAGGTCACCGGCCAGGATCCGCGCGCTCGCCCCGGACATGCGGTCGAGGCGCTGCAGTGCCTGCCGTCCAACGAGGAACCACGCGAACAGCGCCGCCGCCCCCATCAGCGCAAAGGCCAGGATCAGCGCGCTGCGTACGATCTGGCGGAAGCGTTCCTGCTCGGTCTGGTCGCGGCCGACCAGCACCCGCATGCCGTTCGGCATGCTGACCACCTGCGCCACCGCCAGATGGTAGCGGTCGCCCGGATCGTCGGCGAAGCGCTCATAGCCGAAGGGCTGTTCGGTAAAGCCGCCCTCGTCGAGGACGCCCGCCTGCAAGCTCTCCACATTGCCGGCGAGAATGCGCCCGGTGGCGTCGGTGACGAGGTAGAGCGAGGCGCCCGGCTGGCGTGCGCGACGGTCGATGGTGCGCACCAGCCCGGCAATGCCGGCGGCATCGTAGATCTGCGCGATCTCGCCGATTTCCTCGTTGATCGCCGCCCGGCTCTGGTTCTGCAGAATGCTCGACGCCGTCGCGGTGACATAGAAGACGAGGATCACGGCGGCGACCGAGAACAGCAGGAAATAGACCGCCGACAATCGGACGGCGGTCATCCGCATCAGGGCCTTCAACCGCGCCATCGGGGCTTACGCGTCGCTGCGCATGATGTAGCCCGAGCCGCGCACCGTGTGCAGCAGCGGCGTGTCGAAGTCGCGCTCGATCTTGGAACGCAGCCGGGAGATATGCACGTCGATCACGTTGGTCTGGGGGTCGAAATGATAGTCCCAGACATTCTCCAGCAGCATCGTGCGGGTCACGACCTGGTTGGCGTGCTTCATCAGATATTCGAGCAGCCGGAACTCACGCGGCTGCAGCACGATCGGCTTGCCGTTGCGGCGCACCTCGTGGGACAGCCGGTCGAGCTCAAGGTCGCCGACCCGGTAGCTGGTCTCCACGTCCTTGCTGCCGCGGCGCCGCCCCAGCACCTCGATGCGGGCCAAGAGCTCGGAAATCGCGAAGGGCTTGGCGAGGTAGTCGTCGCCGCCCGCCCGCAGTCCAGTGACCCGGTCGTCCACCTGCCCCAGCGCCGACAGGATCAGCGCCGGCGTCTCGTTGCCCTTTTCGCGCAGGCCCGAGATGATCGACAGGCCGTCGCGCCTCGGCAGCATGCGGTCGACGACGAGAACGTCGTAGCTTCGGCTGTCGGCCATGTGAAAGCCGTCGTCGCCATCGCCGGCATGTTCGGCGACGTGACCGGCCTCGCGCAGCGCCTTGACCAGATAGGCCGCGGCTTCGCTGTCGTCTTCGATGATCAGGATGCGCATGGGGTCGGGCAGCGTTGCGGGGCTCGGGGAGAAGGACATCTCGGTTTCTCCTATGTGAACCATTCGGCGCAAAAGAAAAGCGGCTGACCGGCGTGCCGGGCGCAGGCCTGGCGCGTCGGTCAGCCGCCGCGGGTGGAGAGAGCGAGGCCCGAAGGCCTCGCCATCATCGTCGGAAGGATCAGCTCTTGGCGATCGGCAGCGCCACGAAGCGGTTCTGCCCGTTGGTCTGGAGCTGGAACAGCGCCGCCTTGCGACCGGATTCCGCAGCGGCGTCGATCGCCGACTGCACATCCTTCTGGGTCTCGACCGTCTCGCCATTCACCGCGATGATGATGTCGCCGGCCTTGATGCCCTTCTCGGATGCCGAGGAATCCGGCTTCACGTCGGTGACCACGACCCCCTCGCCGTCTTCCGACGGGGTCAGGGTCAGGCCGTAGCCCGACAGCGAGGACGGATCGACCGGAACGCCCGAACCGCGGGCCGAGGCGGCCTCGTCGAGGCTGGACAGATTGCCCAGTTCCACCGAAACGTCCTGCGCCCTGCCATCACGCCAGATGGTCACGTCGACCTTGGTGTCCGGGCGGTAATTGCCGATCATGCGGGCCAGCTCGCGCGGACCCTCGACCGTCTCGCCGTTGACCGCGGTGATCACGTCGCCGGTCTTGATGCCGGCCTTGGTCGCCGGGGTCTCGTTGTCCGGCAGGGTGACGATGGCGCCCTTCTCCTCGTCGAGGCCGACCGCCTCGGCGATGTCGTCGGTGACCGGGGCGATCTGCACGCCCAGCCAGCCGCGCTCGACGCTGCCGTCTTCGCGCAGCGACTGGATGACGTCCTTGGCGACCGAGGCCGGGATCGCGAAGGCGATGCCGACATTGCCGCCCGACGGCGAGAAGATCGCCGTGTTGACGCCGATGACCTTGCCGTCGAGACCGAAGGCCGGGCCGCCGGAATTGCCGCGGTTCACCGCCGCGTCGATCTGCAGGAAGTCGTCATAGGGGCCGGCGCCGATGTCGCGGCCGCGGGCCGAGACGATGCCGGCCGTCACCGAGCCGCCGAGGCCGAACGGGTTGCCGACCGCCACGACCCATTCGCCGATGCGCACGGCGTCGTCATCGCCGAACTCGACATAGGTGAACTTGGTGTTGCTCTCGTCGACCTTGAGCAGCGCGAGATCGGTGCGCGGATCGGTGCCGATCAGCTCGGCGTCGTACTCCGTGCCGTCATCCATGACGACGGTGTACTGGCTGCCGCCCTCGACCACGTGGTTGTTGGTCACCACGAAGCCGTCGTCGGAGATGAAGAAGCCCGAGCCCTGGCCCATACGGGTGCGCGGCTCACGATCCGGACGCATGCCGTTCGGGGCGTTGTCGCGGCCCGGCACGTCGAAGAAGCGGCGCAGCGGGTGATCTTCCGGAAGGCTGTCGAAGGGGCTGCCCATCTGCGGGCCGCGGCCCTGCGACATGGTCGGGGTCACTTCCTGGGTAACGCGGACGGAGACGACGGCCGGCGAGACCTTCTCCACCACGTCGGCAAAGCCGAAATTCTGCACCGGTGCCTCGACCTTCACCGGCTCGGCGAAGACCGGCACGGTGTTGCCGACGACGCCGGTCAGCGCGACGCTGGCGACGCCCGCGGCCAGAACGCCGGCAATCAGACCGCCACGCTTCGTCTTGTTCGCATCGTTGCGCATTGGAAACCCTCTTCGATTGGTCTTCGATCCCTGTGGCGCCGGCACGAGCCGTGCGCCATCGATGGATGCCAATCTAGGGATGGCCAGATTACGGGACCTTTTCGGGCGTGTGAAATCTTCGTAAGGTTGGCGCCTTGACGCCCGGAACCGTCAGCCGCGCGAGCGCGTCACCTCGGCGATCGCCGCTTCCTCTTCCGGCGAGAGCGCCGTCGGCGCCGCAGCCTGCCGGCGGCCGCGCACGGTGATAATGGCAAAGCCGATGCCGGCCAGAAGCACCACCACCGGCGTGCCCCACAGCGCCAGCGTCGCCCAGTCGAAGCGCGGCTTCAACAGCACGAACTCGCCATAGCGCGAGACCAGATAGTCGATGACCTCGTCATCCGTGTCGCCCGCCACCAGCCGCTCGCGCACCAGGAGCCGCAGATCCTTGGCGAGATCGGCATTGCTGTCGTCGATCGACTGGTTCTGGCAGACGAGGCAGCGCAGCCCCGTCGACAATTGCCGCGCCCGCGCTTCCAGCGCCGGATCGCTCAGCACCTCGTCGGGCGTCACCGCGAAAGCCGGTGCCGCGCCCTGCGGCCCAGCGATCACGAGGATGGCGAGCGCCAGGCTCGCGGTGATGGCGCGCCAGCCCGGCCGGATCACGCTTCGGCTCCCGTCGCCAGCTGCCGCTTGCGGCTGCGCGCCGGCGCACCGACCCGCAGGCGCCGGTCGAACAGCGACACCGTACCGCCCACCGCCATGAAGATCGCGCCGATCCAGATCAGCGTGATCAGCGGCTTCCACCAGACGCGCACCACGATCGACGCGCCGTCCGGCGAGGGATCGCCCAGCGAGATGTAGAGCTGTGAGAACCAGCGTGTGTGGATGCCGGCCTCGGTCGTCGGCATCTGCCGCGCCGGGTAGAAGCGCTTGGCGCTTTCGATCATGCCGGCATCGAGACCGTCGCGGCGCAGCGTGAACGTGCCCACCTGCTCCTCGTAATTCGGCCCCTGCCGCTGCTGCGCGCCCTCGTAGCGCACCTCGTAGCCGCCCGCATTCACCGTCTGCCCGGCCCGCATCGCCGTCACGGTCTCGGTCTGGAAGGCCGAGGCGGTGATCACGCCGAGCACCGTCACGCCGAGGCCGAAATGCGCCAGCACCGTGCCGAAGGCCGAGCGCGGCAGCCCGCGCAGGCGGGCAAGGCCCGTGCGCCAGCCGACCTTGGCGAAGTTCGCCCGCACGAACAGATCGGTCAGCGCGCCGGCCATCAGCCAGACGGCGAGGCCGAAGCCGAGGGCCGCAAGGATGCGCGTGCCGGAGGTCAGCGCCACGGCGATCAGGATGGTCAGCATCGCCGCGCCGATAGCGAAATACAGCCGCTGCGCCGCGGCCAGCAGGTCGCCGCGCTTCCACGCCAGCAGCGGGCCGAACGGCACGGCAAACAGCAGCGGCACCATCAGCGGGCCGAAGGTGAGGTTGAAGAACGGCTCGCCGACCGAGATCTTGGCGCCGCCCAGGACTTCCAGCACCAGCGGATAGAGCGTGCCGACCAGCACCGTCGCGGTGGCCGTCGTCAGGAACAGATTGTTGACGACCAGCGCTCCCTCACGGCTGATCGGCGCGAACAGGCCGCCCGCCTCCAGCGACGAGGCGCGCAGCGCAAACAGCGCCAGCGACCCGCCGATGAACAGGCACAGAATGGCGAGGATGAAGACGCCGCGGGTCGGGTCGGTAGCGAAGGCATGGACCGAGGTCAGGACACCCGAGCGCACCAGGAAGGTGCCGAGCAGCGACAGCGAGAAGGTCAGGATCGCCAGAAGGATCGTCCAGATCTTCAGCGCCGAGCGCTTTTCCATCACCAGCGCCGAATGCAGCAGCGCGGTGCCGGACAGCCACGGCATGAAGGAGGCGTTCTCCACCGGGTCCCAGAACCACCAGCCGCCCCAGCCGAGCTCGTAATAGGCCCAGTAGGAGCCCATCGCGATGCCGGCGGTCAGGAACACCCAGGCCGTCAGCGTCCAGGGCCGCACCCAGCGGGCCCAGGCCGCGTCGATGCGACCGTCGATCAACGCGGCAACGGCGAAGGAGAAGGCGATCGAGAAGCCGACATAGCCGAGATACAGGAGCGGCGGATGGATCGCGAGACCGATGTCCTGCAGGATCGGGTTGAGGTCCTGCCCCTCCATCGGCGCAGGAAAGACGCGGGTGAACGGGTTCGACGTGGTCAGGATGAACAGCAGGAAACAGGCGGTGATCCAGGCCTGCACCGCCAGCACATTGGCCTTCAGGCTGGCCGGCAGGTCGCGGCCGAACAGCGCCACCAGCGCACCAAACAGGCTGAGGATCAGCACCCACAGGAGCATCGAGCCCTCGTGGTTTCCCCACACGCCGGTGACCTTGTAGAGCATCGGCTTCAGCGAATGGGAATTCTGAAAGACGTTGAGGACCGAAAAGTCCGACGTCACATAGGCCGCCGTCAGCGCCGAGAAGGACAGCATCAGGAGAACGAAGGCACCGGTCGCGGTGATCGTGCCGGTTTCCATCAGCCGGGCATCGCCGCTGCGCGCGCCGATCGCCGGCAGCACCGACTGCACCAGCGACAGGGACAGCGCCAGGATCAGGGCGTAATGGCCGATCTCGACGATCACGAGCCGGCCCCCGACGTCTGCGTCACCACGGCTTCTGGCGTGTCCTTGTTCACCATGCCCTTGCCGTCCTCCCAGAGCCCGCGCTCCTTCAGGTCGTCGACGACCTCCTTCGGCATGTAGGTCTCGTCATGCTTGGCCAGCACCGTGTCGGCGATGAAGATGCGGTCCGGCCCCAGCGTGCCTTCGGTGACGACGCCCTGCCCCTCGCGGAACAGGTCCGGCAGGAGCCCGGTATAGGCGACCTCGACGCTCTCCAGCGAGTCGGTGACCTTGAAGCTGACATGCTGCGAGCCGTCGCGCACGACCGAGCCTTCCTCCACCAGTCCGCCCAGCCGGATGCGCTGGCTCTGCGCCGGCGCCTTGGCGACGATGTCGCTCGGCGAATGGAAATAGGCGACGCTGTCGGACAGCGCGGTCAGGACGAGCGCGGCCGCGCCGCCGATGACGACGAGGATCGTGGCGATCGAGGCGAGGCGCTTCTGCTTGCGGGTCATTGTGTCTGCGTCTCTCCCTCGGCGGTCAGCCCAAGCTCGTCGCCGAAAGCGGCGATTTCCCGGCCGGCGGCGGAATCGGCGGCAAAGGTCTGGCGCGCCGTACGATAGGCCGCGCCCGCGGCCTCGTCGTCACCGAGGACGGTATAGGACCGGATCAGGCGCTTCCATCCTTCCACATCGTTCGGGTTGGTTTCCAGCCGGGCGGCAAGCTGCGACACCATGCCCTCGATCATCGCCTGGCGATCCTCCGCCGCCATGTCGGCGGCAGCGGCGATGTCGGCCTCGCCCGGCCCCGGCGCCGGCGCCGCGGTTCCGGCGTCCGCCGTCGCAGCTGCCGGGGGCGCTTCGCCGCGTGCATCGGCGATCGCCGCATTGGCGATTTCCAGCCAGGGTGCATCCGGCGGGCTCATTTCGACAAGCTGCGTCCAGGCGGTCACCGCCTCGTCGCGGCGCCCTTCCTGCGACAGGTTCAGCGCCAGGAAGAACTTCGCCGGCAGATGCGCGGGATTGGCGGCCACGGCGCGTTCGAAGGCGGCCTCAGCCTCGTCCGTCACCTCGCCGCCGGCAAGCTGCGTCAGCGCCTCGCCCAGTCCGCTTTCGCGGGCGGCCGACGAGCCGTTGAGGCGAATACCGTTGCGAAAGGCCTCGGCCGCATCCTCGACGCGGCCGATCCGCAGATAGATCGGCGCCAGCACGTCCCAGCCGCGACCATCCTCCGGCTCGGCGCGCAACCGTTCCTCGGCGCCCGCGATCAGGGTCTGGATGTCGCCGGGACCGCTCGTCGGCGCGCTGCGTCCGGCCAGCGGCACATCCGGGCGCCCCGCGCCGCCGAGCTGGGCATACAGCACCACCGAGCCGATCGGCACGAGGAGCGCGACCGCGGCGATGGCGGCCAGCATGCGCGGCCGCTGCCACGATGCGGTGCCCGCCTGGCTCTCGCTCTTGCCGCGATCGGCGGCCCGCAGCAGGCGCCGGCCGATCTCCGCCCGTGCGGTCTCGGCCTCCGCGGGCGCCATCGCGCCGCGCGCCACATCCGCGTCGAGCTCGCGCAATTGCGCCGAATAGACTTCCACGTCGTGCTCGGCACGACTGGCCAGATGCTCCTGCCGGGAGCGCAGCAGCGGCCACAGCGAGAGAAGCGTGACGGCCGCCGTCATCACGGCGGCGATAAACCAGAAGATCATGCCATCCCTATACTCACGGCGACGGCCAAAGGAAACGCGGCCTTCGGCCTCGCCCGCCCTCTGCGGCGAAGCAGGTCGGCCGCGCGCCGCATGATCGTCAGACCACCGGCTTCCAGAAGCCGCTGGCCGTCCGGCAGGCGGTTCCTACCGCCTTCACCGCCGGCGATTCGCCCTGGAACACATGCGAATAGCCCCGGCAGTCCTGCGAACCGACGCGGTAGAGCTGGGTCGGCACGACCTCGCCGCTGTAGCCGTCGGCGTTCCACGCGACCGGCTGTCCGGCCGTGGCGAAATTCAGCGCCTGGAACTCTGCCTCCAGCGCCCGGGCGCGGGCGTCCTCCGGCAGCGTCCGTCCCACCGGATCCTGCCCGATCAGCCCACCGTCCAGCGCCGCGACGCCCTCGGTCGGCGGCGACAGGGTTCCGCCGCCGAACCCGGCGCTCAGGCAACCGGACACGGGAAGCGCCAGAACCGGAACCAGAAGCTTCAAGACAATGCGCATATGATCCATCCGAATACGGCAGGCCCGTCGCAAGACTGCGCCAGGGAAGGCCTGTCGGAGATCATGGGTCTTGCCCGGCATGTCAAGCGGCCAGGCCGCCCGGCGCGCGGGGAAGCGTCACCGTGGCTTTCAGGCCACCCAGTTCGGAGCGGCCGAGATCCAGGACGCCGCGATATTCGCGCACCATGTCGAGAACGATGGACAGGCCCAGCCCGCTGCCGGGGGTTGCCTCGTCGAGCCGCGTGCCGCGCTTCTTGGCCTCGACGATCTGTTCCGCCGTCAGCCCCGGCCCGTCATCCTCGATGCTCACCGAGACGCGGTCGGCGCCCGTCGCCTCGGCCGAAACGCGGATACGGGCCTTCGCCCATTTCCCGGCATTTTCCAGGAGATTGCCGGCGATCTCTTCCAGATCCTGCTTCTCGCCGGCAAAGACCAGCTCTCCCGCCGCCTCCGCGTCGAAATCGAGGTCGATGCCCGGATTGAGCTTGGCGACCACCCGCACCAGCCGCTCCAGCGTCGGCGCCACCGGCGTGCGGAACACGCCGCCCTCGCTCTGTGCCGCCACCCGCGCCCGGTCGAGATAATGCTGCACCTGCTGGCGCATCCGCTCGGCCTGGTCGCCGATGACCTGGCCGCGCTCACGGCCCATCGCGCTCGCCTCGTTGACGAGCACGGCGATCGGCGTCTTCAGCGAATGGGCGAGATTGCCGACCTGGGTGCGCGAGCGCTCCACGATGCGGCGATTGTTGTCGATCAGCGCGTTCATCTCGACCGCCAGCGGCTCGATCTCGATGGGAAAACGCCCCTCAAGCCGCTCCGCCCGGCCCGTTCGCACGTCGCTCAGCGCCGCGCGCACCGCCCGCAGCGGCCCCAGCCCGAAAAGGATGGCGAGGCCGTTGACCAGCACCGTCCCCAAGCCGACGGCGCCGAGATAGAGGGTCAGGATGCGGTCGAATTCACCGATCTCGGCGGCCACGACGCTGGCATTGCCCATCACCCGGAACCGCGCCGCATGGTTCTGGCTGTCGAGCACGACCTCGGTCTCGATGATCCGCAATTGCTCGCCGTCGAGGCCGTCGGCATCGTAGCTGCGCCGATAGGCGGCGTCGAAGGGCACCTGCGCGGTCGCGGTCGGCGGAACGTCGAGGATCCCCAGCGAGCCGGAGCTCAGCCTCCCTTGCGTGTTGGTGCTGGCCGGCACGACCTCCCAGTACCAGCCCGACAAGGGCTGCAGGTAGCGCAGATCGCCGAGGTCGGGCGAGCCCGACAGATAGTCGGAATCGCCGACGCTGACGCTGTTGACGAGATTGTAGAGCTGCGCCGTCAGGAGGTCCTCGAACCCCTTGCGCGCGGTCCGCTCGTACAGCGTCGAGATCAGACCGCCGGCCACCGCGAAGGCGACGATCGCCCACACGCTCGACAGCAGGATGACCCGGGCGGTGAGCGACCTAACCGCCGGTGCCGACATCATGCATCCTGTAGCCCTGCCCGCGGACGGTTTCGATCAGTTCGGCGCCGCCGAGCTTCTTGCGCAGCCGCCCGACAAACACCTCGATCGTGTTGGAATCCCGATCGAAATCCTGGTCGTAGAGATGCTCGATCAGCTCGGTGCGCGAGACGATCTGGTCCTGATGGTGCATCAGATAGTCGAGCAGGCGGTATTCGTGGGAGGTCAGCTTCAGCGCCGTGCCGTCGAGCGTCACCCGGGCCGCACGCGTATCGAGCCGCAGCGGTCCGCAATGGATTTCCGAGGAGGCATGGCCGGCCGCCCGGCGGATCAGCGCCCGCAGCCGCGCCAGCACTTCCTCCACATGGAACGGCTTGGTGACATAGTCGTCGGCGCCCGCGTCGATGCCGGCGACCTTGTCGCTCCAGCGGTCGCGGGCGGTCAGGATCAGCACCGGCATGGTGCGGCCGTCGCGCCGCCAGCGCTCCAGGACGCTGATGCCGTCCATCAGCGGCAGGCCGACATCCAGCACCACCGCGTCATAGGGTTCGGTATCGCCGAGAAAATGCCCCTCCTCGCCGTCCATCGCCTTGTCCACCACGTAGCCGGCGCCGTTCAACGCCTCCACGAGCTGGCGGTTCAGTGTCTGGTCGTCCTCCACGACGAGTATCCGCATGCGGATCGTCCCCTCTCTGCAATTCGTCCGGCATCGCTCGAAGCCGGATGGTGCGCGCGTCCGGCTGAACGCGGCGCTGCCCGGCTTACGGGCGAATGGTCACCGTCGTTTTGCGCGGGCGGCCGCCGTCGGTGCCCGGCACCAGCACCGTCACCACGCAGACCGTCTGGCCGCCTTCGGTACGCGTCGAGACCGACAGCACCTCGCCGCCGGTCTGTGCCGCGGCCTTGGACCCGGCGCTCGAGCAATCGGCCTGGGCGAGGCGCACCAGACCGTCCGTCACCGGCGCCGCCCGGCGGAGCTGCTTCGGCCAGTCGCCCGCACCGTCACGCGCGACGACGGGCCCGGCGCCCAGCGTCAGGGCGGCGAGAAACACAAGAAAGATGGTACGAATTCGGGTCATGGATTGCCCAGCTAGATCGGAACGCCACCGGCCACAGACATGGCAGCCGACCCCTTCCTAGCAAGGTCTCGCTGAACCGCCCATGAATGATGCCGGTTCTCGAGCCGATTCTGGCCGGTACCGGCTCTCCCGCCGCCCCGAACCGCCACGCATCCATACCGGACGCGTGACGGCTCCAGCCGCAGCCAGCCCGCTATCGCAGGGTCTTCTGCGCCGCCAGCCGGCCGAGGATCGCGACAACCGCACCGATCGCCGCGGCGCCGTTGGTCAGCGACAGCACCAGCGTCTCGCTGGTCGCCGCGTCGATCTCGACGCCGACCATCCCGCCGACGCCGGCGACCAGCGCCACCAGTCCGCCCCAGATGCTGCGCGACTGGTACCAGGGTTTTGCATCACTCATCTCGCCTCTCCTCCTGTTGCCTCGAATTGCCGGGTCAGCCCGGACGGATGAAGGTCTGGACGGATGGCGTCCCGTCGCCCCAGACCGGGCTCGTTTGGGCGACGGTCACGGTGACCGTCGCCGGCAGCGCGCCGAAGGCGGCGTGCTGCTCTGCTGCCGCGATAGCCAGCGCCGGCAACTCGGTCTGGCGGGAAAGAACCGCGCCCGATCCGTCGCCGATCTCGACGCTGTAGAGTTCGCGCTCCTCGCCCAGCGGCACGTCGAGCCCGTCCCAGCCGTCGCCGCCGATCCGCGTCCGCCGGATCCACGCCAGCGCCAGCGCGCCGTCCGGCTGGAATGCCGCGCGCAGATGCACCGGCGACAGCGGCCGCACCGAGCGTGCCCCCAGCGTGGCGGGCAGGGTCACGACCGCCGGATCGTCGGCGAGCCGGCCGAGCGGCGATACGCGGATCGCCAGGTCGCGCCCGACCTCGCCGGTGCCAAGGCCCAGCGCTTCGCAGGCCGCATCGAGCAGCACGAAGGCCGCCCCCGGCGCGGCGCCCGCCGCCATCGCATCCTCGGTGCCGCCCTGCGCCCGCAGCAATCCGCTCAGATCGAAGACCTGCGGCGCGGTCTCGGTAGCGCTGGCGAATTGCAGCACCTCCCAGGCGCCCGACGCGCTCTCAACGGCGCAGAGATTGCCGCCATCGAGCAGCGCTCCCTCGTCGATCGAGGGCAGCGCCCCGCGATGCAGCCGCACGACCAGCCGACGCCCGCGGTCGAGCACACCGCGGGGACCCGGTTCCAGCGCTTCGATCAGGGTCCCGGTCGTCGCCGCACGGGTGGCGATGCTGCGTGTGTCGAAGCCGTCGCCCGTACGCGACACGCCGACGGCATAGCCCGCGAAAGGCCTCGCATGGATCGCGAAACGCGCGCCGGCGATGGCGTCGCCGCCCTCCGGCAGCGGCAGGTCGAGCAGATGCACCAGCGGTCGCGACGCGCCGAGCGGCACGAGTGGGCCCGGCCCCGGTGGCGGCTCCCCCTGGTCGGGATAGGCGCGACGCCGTGGCGGCAGCAGCCGCGCTTCCATCTGGCGGGCGAGCCCCGTCTCGATCCGCGTGATCAGCCAGGCCCCGTCCCGGCCGTCGAGCTGCACCGTGTCGCCGGCCTCCAGCGCCAGTTCCGATGCCGCGGTTCCGAAGCGCGCGGTCTCGGCATGGCCGCCCATTTCCGCCAGCATCGCGGCCGCCAGCTCCCGCGCATGGGCTTCATCCAGCACCACCGGCAGTTCGACGATCTCCTTGCGCGGCCGGTCGGCGCTCGCCCGCACCGCCTCGGCGGCGCTCGGCTGATAGGCCCGCGCCGGATCGAGATAGCCCAGCGACATCTCCTGCGCCCGCTCGCTCGCATCGGCCCGGCGCAGTTCGACATAGGGGCCCTCCCCGTCGGCGAAGGCGGTGATCGTCGCTTCGGGCCGCAGCCTTGCCAACGAGCGCAGCACCAGCCGGCCCGCCGCCACATGGCCGACCGTCCCGGTCAGCCGCATCAGCTCTTCCAGCGCCTGGCGGGCCGAGCCGGGCCCGCCCGCAAGGAAGCCGGTCACGACCGCATCCACTGCCGAAACGTCGAAGTCGGTAATGCCGTGATCGTGCAGGATCGCGGCAAACAGCGCATCCGCCGGAGCGTTCGCCAGCCGGCCGCTCAGCCAGTGGCCGCGCCGCCAATTGTCGCCATCGGCCCAGACATCGGATCGCTCGGGAAAGGCTGGATAGGGTCGCGCATCCCATGTCCACAGATGGATGGCGTCCGGCGCCACCATCCGCCCGCCATAGACCGGCGAGACCGGGTTGGCCGCCGCGTCGAAAACCGGCGAGGCCGGGTCCCAATGTTCCAGATGCGCCTCGACGAAGCGGCGCTGGGCGAGATCGTCGCGGCCCCCCGCCGAGAAATGCGGCATATGGCTTTCCGACGATTTCGGATCGACGAAGACATTCGGCTGGTTGGCGCCCTTGTCGATTGCCGGGCAGCCGAGTTCGGTGAACCAGATCGGCTTGCCCATCGGTACCCAGGGGGAGGTTCCGGCGATCTCCACGCCGCCGCGCCGTTCGACATGCGGGTTCGCCCACCACCCCGCCAGATCCTTGGCGCGATACACCCACGGCTTGCCGTGGGCGCCGTCGGTGATCGGCGTGCGCAGCCCCGCCGCGCGATCACCCGCGCTGGCATAGTACCAGTCGAAATATTCGCCGCCGGCAATGCCGCTCCGCAGCGCCACCCGGTCGTATTGCGAGGGCGTTTCCTCCGCCGCCGCATCCTCGCTTGCGTCCCGCAGATCGGCGAGCGGCAGGTAATTGTCGATCCCGACCACGTCGATCGCCGGCGAGGCCCAGAGCGGATCGAGATTGTAGAAGACGTCGCCCGAACCATCCGCCGGCTGGTAGCCGGCGTACTCGCTCCAGTCCGCCGCATAGGCCACGACCGCGTCCGGCAGCATCGCCTTCACGGCCTCGGCGATAGCGATCAGCCCCTCGACGAAAGGAAACGCCCCGGTCTCGTCCCGAAGGCGGGTCAGGCCGCGCATTTCCGAGCCGATGACGAAGGCGTCGACGCCGGCCATGGCGGCCAGCGCCGCCTGATGGAAGATCATCCGCCGATACGACCATTCCGCCGGCCCCGCATAGACGACCTCTCCGCCCGCAACGGAGAAATGCTCCGGTCCGGCCGTCCCGAGAAAGGCCGCAATGACGGCCCGTGCCGCCGCCGTGCCGTCGGTCGAGCCGGCCCTCCCCGGTTCCAGATCCAGCGTCATCCGCCCGCGCCAGGGAAACGCCGCCTGTTCGCCCGCGCCATAGGGGTCTGGCAGACCATTGCCCGGCGGCACGTCCATCAGGACGAACGGATAATAGGTGACCGCCAGCCCGCGCGCCTTCAGATCCGCGATCGCCCGCGAGACGCCCCGGTCGCTCGGCGTGCCGCCGAAGGCCGGCCCGCCATCGACGCGGCTGACCAGCCGTGCCCCACCGCGACCGACGCCGCCGGCCCGCCATTCCTCGCTCTCGTCCCGGGCTCCGATCTCGATTCCCGGCCGCACAGTGCAGTGTCCCGCCCGCAGATCGTCGCCGAACCAGGACACCACCAGCGCCGCCCGCTCCAGCGCCGGGCACAGCGCCTCCAGCTCGTCCAGCGATGCCGTCCAGTCACTCGGTCCGAACAGCATGTTGCGGTTGACCAGCCGGTCCTCACCCGGTCCCAGCCGCTCGCGCACCGGCAACGGATCGAGCCCGTGCTCGCTGGCGCCGGGAATGATGGTGACGGCACGGATCTGCGTTTCCATCTGCCCGACCGGACGCAGGATCTCGCAGGTGATCTGCGGCAGACGGTTGCCCCAGCGCTCCAGCGGCAGCCGCTCGAACACCAGATAGGCAAGCCCCCGATAGGCCGGCGCGTTGCCGGCCCCCTGCCGGGCCTCGATCAGCGGATCGGGCGCCTGGGTCTCGTTCCCCGGATAGACGCGATGGACGACCTGCTCGCGGTCGATCTCCTCGCCATCGGCCCAGATCCGGCGAATGCCGGCGATCGGCCCCTCGCACAGGCCGACGGCGACATTGCCGTAATAGCTGTAGGTGGTGCTTTCGACCTTCGGGCCGCCGCCCTTGCCGCCGCGGCGCTCGGTGGCCGAATCCTCCTCGAAGCGCGTCGCCCAGATCACCTGTCCCGCCACCCGCGCCGTGCCGTAGACCCGCGGAATGCCGGCGCCCTCGTCGGCCCCCATGATCCGGCTTTCCGTCAGGCGCGGGCCTTCCGTCCGCTTTGTCGTGCCGAACAGCGCCGCGTCGATCGAGGCGCCCGCCAGGGCACCGGCCGCGCGGCCGAGCACCGCGCCGAACGGCCCGCCCAGAACGCCGCCGACGAGACCGCCGGCCGCCTGCAACAGGATCGTCGCCATGGTCTACTCCGGAAAGCGAAAAGCGCCGGCAATGCAGCGCGCCCAGGCATGCGGCATCGGCGAGGAAACGACCGAAGCGCCCTCATAGGCGTGGATCAGCCGGCTTTCCGCATCGAGAATGCCGCAATGGGTGGCCGGCGCGCCGACCCGCCAGCGAAACAGGAGGACGTCGCCGGGCCGCGCATCGGCACGGGCAATCTCCCGCAGATGCCGCCGTGCCCCTTCCAGCAGCCGGTCCGGCCCCGAACGCGTCGCCCAGTCGACCCGGTAGGGTCCCGGATCCTCCGGTTCGGCGCCATGCAACTCGCGCCAGACACCGCGCAACAGGCCGAGACAGTCACAGCCGACGCCCCGCCGGCTGCCCTGATGGCGATAGGGCGTTCCCAGGAATCCGCGCGCCACGATCAGCGCCGGCGGCAACCCCGCACCGGCGGCCGGCCCGCTGCCATCGGCATCAGCACCGCGCGGGTCCGCCTGCACCGTGCTCATGGCACCACCGGCGCGCCGTCATGGCGCCCGTCGCTCTTGGCGATGGCCAGCGCCGCATCGCCGCCCGGCATGTGCGGAAAGCCGCGAAAATTCACCGCATTGCCGAACCGGTCGCGGCAGGTGGCAAAGCGCTTGTCGCAGCCCTGCACCAGTCGCACCGCGTCCCCAGGCAAAGGCGTCGCCCCCGGCGCCTCCGCCAGCACCAGCGTCACCGTCCCCTCGCCGCCCGCCATGGCCGAGACGATGTCGGCCCCGAGCCCCTCGGCAACCCCACCCAGCATCGTCAGCCGGCCGTCCTGGAACAGCGCCGACGCACCGCCGAGCGTGCCGGCGACGACCATCCGCGATCCTTCGCCGCCCACGACAGCCGTCTCGATCGTATAGGGCGCCGCCGCGACCGCGAATCCGCAGCGCGCATCGCCGAACACCGCATCGCATCGCCGCCGGTAGATCCGCCCCCGCACCCGGTCGAGCTGTGCCGCAACGCCCCGCAGTTCGGCGGCAAAACCGGTCTCGCCGCGCTTCACTTCGCCGAGTTCCGCAACATCGACGAGGACGTGATCCTCCGGGCTCTGCCAGTTGACGACGAAGGTCTCGATGCGCGCCGCGTCGTAGCGCCCCGCCCGGATGTCGGCCTCCTCGATGGCAGCGGAATCCAGCGCCCCCTCGACCTCGCGGCTGGCCGCCGCCAGCCCCAGCATTTCCTCGGCCTCGCTGCCGGTCAGCCCCGTCGCCGCCTCAAAGCGGGTCCCGGCAAGAACCAGCGCCGCATCGTGATCGGTGAAGCCCAGCACCACGCCGTCCCGGCGGGTCAGGCGCCAGCAATGGGCGAGCGTCGTCTGCGGTCCCTTGAGATGCTCCGCCAGTCCCGGGGGAATCGGTCTCATGGGCGTACCTCGATCAGCGGGATGGACGGGATTTCCCCGGCCTCGAAAGCCGCGACATTCACGGTCAGCTGGTCCATGTCGAACCGCACCGGCACGTCGAAATCGTAACCGGCGGTGATCGCCGCGCCTTCGGCCGGCGGAGCGGCGAAGGTGACGATCCCCGTCGCCGGGTCGACGGCAAGCCCCGCCGCGACCTCGCTGCCGTCCACCGCGATGCGCACCGTGTCCGCTGCCGGCTTGGCGATCGGCCGAACATAGGCGCCGGCGCCGAGGCCATAGCGCTTCACCAGCGCAAATTCCGTCGTCACCCCGTCGCCCACGCCGATCGCCTGATCGAGGGCGCTCGGGCTCCCGCCATAGGCGCAGGAGCGCCAGTCCAGCGGGTCGCGAAAGCGGAACCCTGTCAGCCGGCCCCGCCGCGCCTCGAAGAAATCCAGCACCGTCACCAGATCGGCGAGACTGCGCACGCCGGACCCCGCATCGTAGCGGCGCACGGAATGGCGATGGCGCTGGTTGCGATGCTCGAACCCCGTCGACAGCCGCACGATCTCCGTGCGCCGCTCCGGCCCGCCGCTGGTCCCGAAGGACACGCGCAGCGGAAACCGCGCCTCGCTGAAGGCTTCGATCCCCATGGTCACAATCCCCGCCGGCCGCGGCTGGCGGCCCGCGCCAGCATCGCCTGGATCTGCGCCTCCGACCGCCGGAAGCTCGTCGCGTCGGGCGTGGTCACGTTGAACACGATGGACGGGCCGGCCGGCGCACCGGTGCTCGCCACCCCCAGCGTTCCGTCGGCACCGCGCTGCAGCGGCAGGATCGCCTCTGCCCCAGCCTCGCCCATCAGTCCCAGCTTGCCGGCCGTCGGAAAATAGCTCGGCGCGGCGACCACGCCGCCCTTGGCGAAGGGCACGATGCTGGTCGCGGCGGGCAGACCGCCACAGCCACCCAGCCCGCCCAGCGCATTGCCCAGCACGTTCGACGCCAGGTCCGTCAGCGGCTTCAGCGCCGCATCCAGCGCGATCGTCGAGATCCGCTGGCCGAGCTGGCGCAGCACGCCGTCGAGCGAGCGCCCGCCCGTCACCGCGCCCTTCATCGCCGAAGCGATCGCCGCGCCGAAGGAATTGGCGCGCTGCGTCAGGTCCCCCATCGCCAGCTCGAACCCACTGGTATCGGCGACGATCGCGACGTTTATCGTCTCGTCCGGCTCCATCCTGTCACCTCGTCAGTTCGAAGAATCCCGGTCGGGAAAGCGCTGCATCAGGGCGGCCAGCGCGGCGCGTGCGGGCGCCTCGCCCGCCACGGTGCCGAAGGGCGCCAGCGCTGCCGCCAGCTCGCGCGGCGTCGCGGCCCAGAATGCGCGCGGCGACAGGCGCAGCAGGCCGAGCCCCGCCTGCATCGCCTCGGTCCAGGGAAAAGCCGTGCCGGGTGCCGGTCGATCCGGCACGGCGTTCAGGGGTTTGGCGGGGCCCGCTCCGGCTCCCCGTCCGGCGGGCCGAAGGCCGCGGCCAGCAATTGCGCAGCAACAGTCGCGGCACCCGCCGCCCCTCCGTCGATCCGCATGGTCGCCACCTCGGCCTCGCTGACATCGGCCCCGCCGCCGCGCAGGCCCGCCGCCAGGATCCGCGTCAGGTCACGCGCCGACAGCCGGCCGGAACCGAAGCGCTCCGCCAGCCCGGCCAGGCTGTCCGCCGCGAAGGCGTCCTCCAGTTCGCCCAGCGCCCCCAGCGTCAGGCAGAGCGTGCGCTCGCGCCCGTCGATGATCGCCGGCACCTCGCCGCGATGCCGATTGACCGCCATCGTCAGACCGCCACGAAGGCCAGCGCGCCGGCCGATTCCAGCGTCGCCTCGAAGGTGATCTCGCCATTGTGCTCGCCGGCATATTCCAGCGCCGTCAGCTGGAACGGTCCGGTGATCGTGCCGAATTCCGGGATCGCCACCTGGAACGGCACGATGTCTCCGGCGAAGAACACCTGCCGCAGGCTGGCGTCCGAGGCGGCATCCTTGAAGATGCCCGATCCCGACAGCGACGCCCGCTGCACCCCGGCCCCGCCCAGGAGTTCCCGCCAGCGGCCGGCGCTCTCGGCGTCGGTGATGTCCACCGTCTCGGCGTTGAAGGCGATCCGCCGGGTCCGCAGCCCGGCGACGGTGACGAAGCTCCCGTCCCGGTTCTCGTCCATCTTCAGGAGAAGGTCCTTGCCTCTCTGTGCGGCCATTCGCGTTGTCCTTTCCGCCCCGGTGCCGGACGGCCCCGGCCAAAGAAAAAGGCGGCCCCGAAAGACCGCCCGTGTCGATGTCGCTTGAGTGTCTGCGGGACCCCGGCCCCGCGCCGGCTGGCCGTCAGGCCAGCGGTTCGGTCACCGCCCGGAACCGCAAGATGCCGTGATAGGTAGCGGAGTCCGGTTCCTGCCGCGCCTCGGCGAACTGCAGTTGCAGATTGACCAGGTGGTGGCCCTCCAGCGGCAGATGCGCGTCGTTCAGCCGGCCGGCCACCTTGTCCATGATCTCGTAGGTCTCGGCCTTGCCGCCACCCTTCGCCCAGACATGCAGGGTCAGGATGTGCTCGGAACCGTCCTCGGTCCCGGTCGACCAGTCCACCACCGCCGTCCGGCCAAGCGTCAGATAGGGAAAGCTTGCATGTTCGGGTCTGCGGTCGAACACTTTCGGCCCGCCCAACAGCGATGTCAGCGACGGGTCGGCGGTCAGCGTCTCGAAGATCGTCGTCTGGAGTTCGGCACTGGGATGCGCCATGTCATCCTCCTCGCTCACGGATGTCTACAAGATGATATATGGCGTGCCCTTGCGTCCGCCAGACGAACTGCGACCTCTTATGCCTCGTCGCGCACAAGTGATCGCGCCGGCCCGCAAGTTCAGACCGTCGCCGCCGAGCCCCGCGCATCCCGCAGATCGCCGCCAGGGCTCGCATCGTCATCGTCCAGCGTCCCGAGATGCCGCGGCATGTTCGAGGTCGACGGCCAGGTCCCCGCCGGCACGGTCGAGCGCGGGCGGCCGGGCCGGCGAACCGCGCGCACCAGCCGTTCGAGCGGCAGGCGGCTGCGCAGCCGCCGGATCTCCACCGCAATCCGCATCACGCCTCCTCCTCGCACCGGCACACCAGAAAGCGCCCCGTCTCGTCCGGGTCGTGCACCGAGGCGATGACGAGGCGCCGCGTCCCGATGCCGAAGGCGCGCCCGCGCACCACCTCCCCGCTCGAACGGCAGATCACCCGATGCGTGATCGTTGCCTCGTGGCGGTCGAACCGCTCGCGCGCCGTCACGGTCACCGGCTCCACATGCACCGACAGCTCCCGAATTTCCGTCCAGCGCGTCGCCGCGCCGCCGGCGCCGTCGGGCTCCGCTTCGGGCGCCAGCAGCGCCGCGCGCTTGCGCAACAGCCCCGGATCAAGGAACAGCGGCGCCATCAGATCCGCACCCGCCGATAGGGCGCGATCAGCGACCGCGTGAGCTCCGGCATCACCGCCGGCTGCTGTCCGGGATCGACCGCCGCCCGCATCTCGTAGGATGCCGCGACGATCACCAGGAGCGCGGTTCGCAGGTTCTCCGGCACCGCACCAGCCGCAAACCCCGCCTCGAACTCCACCTCGACGCCGTTCACCGCCGCCGCCCGCACGCCCGGCGACACCCGGATCGCCTCCACCCCCAGCGCCCGCTCGACGATCGCTTCGCCCGCGTCGAACATCACGGGCACCCCGCCCGAGGCGTAGGCGGTCACGCCGGTGATCGCCCCCAGCGGTCGGCGAGCGATCTCCACCCAGCCGTCGGCCGGCACCGGATCGAGCGCCAGCCGGAAGGACCGCTGCACCAGGACCAGCCCGGCTATCGCCTCGATGGTCTCGCGCGCCGCGCGGATCAACGCAGCGATCAGATCGTCCTCGTCGTCCCGGTCGATCCGCGCCCAGGCCTTCGCCTCGGCCACGCTTGCCGGCTCCTCGGCCCCGCCGAGCCCCAGATCGATGATCGTCATCCGTCCCTCCGCCAAAGCAAACGGCCGGGCGTGTGCCCGGCCGTCATCCGTCTTGCCCTTGAGCCCGCCCGTCAGGCGGCGAAGTCGAGGAACTTGGCGGCGTCGAAGTCCTGGATGCCGCCGCCGACCCGCTTGGTCGTGTAGAAGAGGACGTAGGGCTTGGCCGAATAGGGATCGCGCAGAACCCGCACGCCCTGCCGGTCGACGACCAGGTAGAAGCGGCCGAAATCGCCGAAGGCGATCGCCTTCGCATCCGTGGCGATATCCGGCATGTCCTCGGCCTCGACCGTCGGGAAACCCATCAGCGTCGCCCGCGCCCCGGCGCTGGCCGGCGGCTGCCACAGATAATTGCCGTCGCCATCCTTCAGCTTGCGCACGCTCGCCTGGGTGCGGCGGTTCATCACGAAGCTGGCGTTCTGCCGGTAGCCGGCCTTCAGCGCATAGACGAGGTCGAGCAGGCTGTCGGCCGCCTCGCCCGGCGCAAAGCCGCCGTCGGCGCCGGTCGCCACCGTGCCCACCGAACCCCAGGCCCAGGCGCCCTCGTCCACCGTCGGATAGGTCATGAAGCCCTTCGGCTTGGCGACGCCATCGCCATTGACGAAGGCCGCGCCCTCCTGCGCCGCGAAGGCCTGCTCGACCTCGTCGCCGATCCAGCGATCGATATCCACCGCCGCATCGTCGAGCAGCGCGTTGGTCGCCGCCGGCATGGCGTAGAGTTCCATAGTCGGAAAGGCGAGTTCGGCGAGTTGCGGTGCGGTGGTCTGCGGCCGGGCATCGGCCTCGCCCACCCAGCCGGTCTGCGCGCCGTCGATCGCGAAGGGTTTCTTCAGGACGGCGGCCGAGACCATCCGCACCGTCGCGATGGCGCGGATCGGCGAGATCGCCGCCAGCCGCCGGCCGATCTCGGTCTCGGTCTCGTCCGGCACCAGGAAGCCGCCATCGGCGCCGGTCAGGCTCGACATCGCCTTTTCCTCGAGCCGCCGCAGCCCCTGCTCGTCGCCGCCGCGCACATAGCGCTCGAAAGCGCTGCGATGCTCGCTCGGCCCGGCCGCCGGCCGGCGTTCGCCCCCGCCAAGCGCCGGCCGCGCCTCCTTCAGGATCAGCCGCTCGACACGCCGCTCCTGCTCGTCGAGGCTCCTGGAAATCCGATCGACCTTCTCCTCGGTCAGGATGTCGGCGCTCATGCGCTTCTCGATCTCGCCCAGGCGCTCGTCATTGGCCTCACGAAAGCTCTCGAAGGCCTGCATGAACTCGTGAAAGGCCGCTCCGGCCTCCGGCGCATGCGCCTTGGTCTCGAGGGACGGATGGGAATGGTCGCTCATGCGGATTCTCCGTTTCGCTTCAGAAGAGTTCGGATGTCAGGCGGCAAAACCGGTCGCGGCCCGGGCGCGCTGCGGGCCGGCATGATCCGCCGCGCTGGCCACGCCGGCGAACAGGCGCGCCCGCTCCTGCATCGGGAAGGTCACCAGCGAGACCTCCCACAGATCGATGGTCACCAGCCGCCGCCGGGCGGTGCCCGCGCCGCGGCGCGCCAGCCTCGTGCGAAAGCCAATGGACAGGCCGTCCAGCGCCCCCGCCGCGATCAGCCCGGCCGCCTCGCGCCCGGCCGCCGTCGCCAGCGCCAGGGCGCCCTCGACATAGAGGCCGGTCCGGTCCTCGCGCACATGGTGCCAGCGCCCCAAGGGCCGGCCGGGATCGTGCTGCCAGAGCATGGCGATCCCGGCCATGCCCCGGCGCAGGACCGAGGCGGCAAAGGCGCCCGGCTCGATGACGTCGCCGGCGAGATCGGTCTCGCCGAAGATCGCCGCATAACCGCGGATCGCCCCGTCCTCGGTCACGCCGGGCCCCGTGCGGGCGCGCAGCCCGCCAGTCATCGCTTCCTCCACGGCCGGTTCTCGCTGCCGCGAAACAGCCCGTCGGCAAAGCGCGACAGCACGCCCAGCGCCCACCAGGCGCACAGGCTCGCCGAGGCCGACCCCATCAGCGCCAGCTCCATGGCGCTCAGTGTCTGGCCGAGGTCGAGATGCTCGGCCAGCATCAGCCCGGCGGGCGGGCCGAACACCACGCCGGTCACCATGCCGATCAGGAAGCGCGACGCCGCCTCGCGCCGCCCCTTCGGCAGCAGATAGGCGACCGAGATCGCCGACCCGGCCGCCGCACCGAGGATCTTCGACGCCCAGAGCGCCAGAACGGACACGGGTTCGACGTTCATCGGCACCTCCATGGAACGGTCGCGGGCCGGCCGGCCCGCTGTCACGGACCCCGGCACCTGTCATGTCTGTCGATTACAGAAGACGTCTCGGGTGTTTCCCGAACCGCCGGGCGCCGGTTTCGGCCACGCAGCAATAGCGCCCACCCAGGCGGCGGGCCGCGCGGGAAAACCGCGCGGCCCCATCAGCCGTCGGGCGCGATCAGGCGATCCACCAGAACACGATGCCCCAGAACAGCAGGCACACGAGCAGCAGGATCAGCCCGGCCCTGGCGCAGCCAATGGCGCCATCGTCGTCTTTCACGGCGGGCTCCTCTCGCATTCATCGAAGCCGCGACACTGCAGCTACAGACAGGCACGAGAAGGATGACCGCATGGTTTCCACGGGCTTACCTCGCCCGGTGGTTAGCAAGGTCTTGACCAAGTGTCGCGATTGCGCTCGGTCGCCTCAGCCCTCGGCGCCGTACCCCACCGCCTCGCGCTTTTCCGAGCGCGACAGGAAGTCTGCCGTCCCGACCCGCGCCCACAGCGCCTCGCGCTCGGCGCTCAACCCCTCGACCCGGTCGAGATCCTGCGCCAGCCGCAGGTCGGGCGCGCCGAAATGGCCGCCCAGCCAGTCGCCGATCGCCCCGGCCAGGCGTCCTGCCAAGGGCAGCACCGTCAGGCGGAAGAAGGCGCGGTTGGCCTCAGCATAATTCGCATAGGTCAGGTCGCCGGGGATCCCCAGCAGCATCGGCGGCACGCCGAAGGCCAGCGCGATGTCCCGCGCCGCGCCATTGCGCGCCTCGATGAAATCCATGTCCTTGGGCGACAGCGCCATCGCCTTCCAGTCGAGCCCGCCTTCCAGCAACATCGGCCGCCCGGCCCGCGCCGCCCCGGCATAGCCGCTTTCGAGCTCGGCCTTCAGCCGGTCGAACTGCTCGGGCGCCAGATTGCCCCCGTCGGCCGGCTGATAGACCAGCGCCCCTGACGGCCGGGCCGAATTGTCGAGCAGCGCCTTGTTCCAGCGCGACGCCGCATTGTGCAGGTCGAGGGCCGTCTGCGCCGCCGCCAGCGGCGAATAGCCTGCCGTTTCGGCCAGCGGATGGAACAGCCGCACATGCAGGAGCGGCGCCGGCCGCTCGCCATGCCCCTCGGCGGCGATCCGGCGCACCGCGTGGCCGGCGCGATATTCATAGGCCTCCGGCCAGCCGTCGCTGCCCTCGACGATCCGCACCCGGTCCGGTCGCAGCGCATGCAGCGCCCGGATCTCCCCGTCGATGCCGGTCGCCTCCAGATAGGCATTGCCCGACAGGAGCAGATGCCCGCACAGGGTCTCGGTCAGGCTCTGGCCGTCGCTGGCCGGGTTCGGCCGGCGCAGGAGGTCGAGGATCGGATGTGCCGTGACCTCCCGGCTGCCCTCGTAGAGCAGCATCGGGATCGCCGCCGCGGTCTCGGCGATCAGCCGGACCGAGCGGTAGACCACCGGGTTCTGCATGAAGCCCGCCCGCGCCAGCCCCTCATAGCCGCGCTCGCTCCAGCCGCCCGGATCGCCGCCGCCGGAAAGCACCAGCGCCCCGCCGGCAGACCCCACGCCCTTGCGCTCCCCCGGCGCCGCCGCACGCGCCCCGCTCCCGCCGCCGAGCCAGTCGGCGATCGTCCGTGCCAGTCCCATGGAGTGTCTCCAGATTACTTCGATTGACGCGGAAGCCGCCTCAAAGCCCGCGCACCCGCGGGTCGCGCACCGGGCCGGTCAGCGCCGTCACCGCCCACACCAGCGCGTCCAGCCGGTCGGGCGAGCGACCGCCGCTCAGGCCCTCCGGGCCGAAATCGGCCATCTCGTCTTCCAGTTCGGGAAACCGCCCCGCATGGCGCACCCGGCCCTGCTCGTAGAGCGCCGCCACCGGCTCGGCCCGCAGCCATTTGCCCCGCGACGCCCGCACGGCGCGGAACGGCACGCTCGGCGCGCAGGCGCGGATCACCGCCTCCACCATGTCGCCGCCCTGGTTCACCTCGGCGACGATCCGGTCCGCCTCCAGCCGCTCGAACAGCGCCACGGCGGCGCCCGCCCATTGATGCGGCTTGGCCCCGCGCCGGCTGGCATCCGCCAGCACATAGATCGTGCCGTCGGCCGCATGGCCTGCCGCGACGATGCCGCAGGCGTCCGAGCGCGTCGTCGCCGTCGCCGGCGGATCCACCGCCACCACCACCCGCCGCAGCTCCGGCGCCGCGCGCACCCGCGCCCTGTCGATCGCCGCCACGTCGAACAGCGCGTCCTCGCGCGCCTCCAGCATCAGCCCTTCCAGCTCCTGCCGGCCGAGCCGCGACCCGCCATAGCGGGCCTCCATCGCCGCCAGGAATCCCGGCGCCAGATTCGCCGCGTTCTCCGCCGTGCGCATGTGGGTCGTCGCCGTCCCGGCATCCGCCATCAGCTGCTTCAACAGCGGGATCGGCCGCGGCGTCGTGGTGAACAGCGCCCGCGGCCGCCCCCCCAGGCGCAGACCGAACTGCAAATTGTCGAAGCAGGCTTCGCCATGCACCCATTTGGCGAATTCGTCGCCCCAGGCCGCATCGAACTGGTAGCCGCGCAGCGCGTCCGGGTCCTCCGACGAGAACACCTGCGCGATCGCCCCGTTCGGAAACACCAGCCGCCGCCGGCTCACCTCATAGACCGGCCGCCCCTCCACCGAGGCCGCCACGATCCCGCTTTCGCCGGCGATCATCACCTCGCGCGCATCGCCCAGTGTTTCGGCGATCAGCGCGATCCGGCCGTGCGGGCGCGCGGCGATCGGCGGTGCCCCCGCCGCCATCGCCCGCACCCATTCGGCGCCGGCCCGGGTCTTGCCCGAGCCGCGCCCGCCGATCAGCAGCCATTGCCGCCAGTGGCCCGGCGGCGGCAATTGCGAGCGCCGCGCCAGGCGCAGCCAGTGCGGCGACGCGCTCGCCAGCACCGGTCCCGGATACGCGCCCGACAAGGCGACCACTTCCGCCTCGTATTCCGCCTCCGACAGCAGCGGCAGCGCCGCATCGTCCGCTGCCGCAGCGGCTCCGACCTCCGATCCGTTTCCACAGCCGCCCGCAACGGCAGCGCCGCCATCGCCGCCCGACGCCCCGCTCGCGTCGATCCCGGCCGCTACGCCCACGCTCCGCGCCAAACTCACACGGTCCGACCCGCCATCGGCGCCTTCGTCGCCGCCGCCCGCGCCTGTCGCGCCAGCCCGCCGCCCGCCGGTCATGCGCCATCCATCGCCGCGGAAGGCCCCGCAGGTCCATCATCCACCGGCCGCGGATCGCCCGCATAGGCGCCGTCGGCATCGAACAAGGTCGCCCCCTCACGCCGCCGCGCGTCGAGGCTGCGCAGCCGCGACAGAAACTCTTCGCGCAGCCGGGCCGTCTCCGCCGCGTCCGCGTCGCCGCCCTCCACCGCCAGCCGTTCCAGCCGCTTCAGTTCCAGGAGCTTCTCCAGGGTGCGCGCCGCCTGGCCGATGCTCTCGACCCGCTCCTTGGCGCTCGCCCGACGCGGCGCCGGCGCGGCCTCGCCGCCAGCCTTCGCCGGCGCCCGCCGCTTCGCCCCGTTGGCGGTCGCCGTCCTGGCGGCTTGGGCCCGCGCCGCGCCGGCCGCCCGCGATAAAGGAATATTGTCCGAGAACTCGGCCTGCAGCGTCTCGACCTCGCGCCGCAGCAGCACGAACAGGCGCTCCGACAACAGCTCCGCCATGCCGCGCCTGCCCCCGAGCCCGCCGGCCAACAAAAAGGGCGCCGGGGTCAAACCCCGCCGCCCGCAATTTCTCGACTGTATCTGAACCCTACCCGACCACCGTCACGCCGTCAAGGACTTTTTTCCTAGACCTTTCATGCCCCCCTAAGCCGCGTCGTCCATCGGGTTCTCGCCCGGCCAGGCCGCCAGATGGTCCTCGTAATCCTCCAGCGCCATGCCGGCCTCGCTGACCGTGCGGCCGCGCACCGAGACGCCGGCCTGGTGCACCGTGTCGGGATCGCCCGAGACCAGGTGGTGCCACCAGTAGAGATCGCTCCCCTCCGCCACCAGCCGGTAGGCGCAGCTCGGCGGCAGCCAGCCGATCGAGCGCACCGTCGCCACGTCCAGCGACACGCAGTCGGGCACCGTCGCCTGCCGGTTGTCGTAGTCGCGGCAGCGGCAGCTCTCGCCGTCCAGAAGCTGACAGCCGACATTGGTCCAGGCGATCTCGCCCGTGTCCCAATCCTCCAGCTTGTTGAGACAGCAGCGCCCGCAGCCGTCGCAGAGCGACTCCCACTCGTGGGGGGTCATCTCCTCGAGGCTCTTGGCCTGCCAGAAGGGCTTGTTGCCGGAATCACGCATGGTTGAAATGTCTGCACTTCCTCGCGACTTTTTCATGATCTCGACGTATAGGGTACAAGCACTTCCTGATGAAGGGACGTCGCGTCGCGGCCGCAGATGCGTCGCGGGCGCGGGGTCCGGCCGAGAGTGACAGGTTGACCTTGGACGAAACTCCCGAAAAACGCCGGCGGCGCAGGCAGCCCTCGCGACTGATCGAGATCGACGCCTGGATCGACTCCAGCCTGTGGCGCTCCTTCCATGCCTTCGCGGCGTGGTGGGAAGGCGTCACCGTGTTCTCCCGCAAGTTCCGCGTGCGCGGCTTCAACCGCTTCCTGTTCGAGGTCATGGGCGAAGGCCTGACCCTCGGTCTGGCCGGCTTCGTGCTGCTTCTGGCGCTGGCCCAGCCGGCGATGAAGGTCACGGCGAAGGGCCTGCCCCAGGAAACCGACTATTCCGTCCAGTTCCTCGACCGCCATGGAGACGAGATCGGCCGCCGCGGCGTGCTGCGGGCGGCCGCCGTGCCCATCGACGAGATGCCGGATTCCTTCATCAAGGCGGTGCTGGCCACCGAGGACCGGCGCTTCTTCGAACATTGGGGCATCGACTTCTTCGGCCTCGCCCGCGCCATGTCCGAGAACGCCCGCGCCGGCGGCGTCGTCCAGGGCGGCTCCACCCTCACCCAGCAGCTCGCCAAGAACCTGTTCCTGTCCAACGAGCGGACCATCGATCGCAAGATCAAGGAAGCCTTCATCTCGCTCTGGCTGGAGTCGCATCTGACCAAGCGCGAGATCCTCGCCATGTATCTCGACCGCGCCTATATGGGCGGCGGCACCTTCGGCGCGGCCGCCGCGGCGGAATTCTACTTCGACAAGAACATCCGCGACGTCTCCATGGCCGAGTCGGCCATGCTGGCCGGCCTGTTCAAGGCCCCGGCCCGCTATGCGCCGCACATCAACCTGCCGGCGGCGCGCGCCCGCGCCAACGAGGTCCTGACCAACATGGTCCAGGCCAACTTCGTCACCGAGGGCCAGGTCGTCGCCTCCCGCCGCCAGCCGGCCGTCGCCGTCGACCGCTCCTCCACCCAGTCGCCGGACTATTTCCTCGACTTCGCCTTCGAGGAGGTGCAGCGCCTCGCCCGCGAGGCCGGCCTCAAGCAGCGCAGCTTCCTCGCCCGCACCACCATCGACATGCGGCTGCAGCAGCTCGCCGATGAATCGGTCGAGTATCATCTGCGCCAGTTCGGCACGAATTACGACGTCGAGCAGGGCGCCATGGTCGTCATCGGCGAGGATGGCGGCGTGCGCGCCATCGTCGGCGGCCGCGACTACGGCGTCTCCCAGTTCAACCGCGCCACCAATGCGCTGCGCCAGCCGGGCTCCTCCTTCAAGGTCTTCGTCTATGCCGCCGCCATGCAGGCCGGCATGACCCCGTCCGACACCATCGTCGACAGCCCGATCACCATCGGCCGCTGGTCGCCGCAGAATTACGGCCGCTCCTTCTCCGGCCGGGTCACCCTCGCCAATGCCCTGGCCCGCTCGCTCAACGTGCCCGCCGTCAAGCTCAGCCAGAAGGTCGGCATGGACAATGTCACGGCCCTGGCCAGCGAGATGGGCGTCGAATCCCCGCTGCGCGGCGACAAGACCATGGCGCTGGGGACCAGCGAGGTCACCGTCCTCGACCAGGCGACCGCCTATGGCGTCTTCGTCAATGGCGGCATGGATTCCCACCGCCACGCCATCATGCAGCTGATGGACGCCTCCGGTCAGACGATCTGGGATGCCCGCCGCGACATGCCGCCCCGCAAGCGCATCCTCACCGAGGACGCGACCAAATCCATGAACGAGATGCTGGTCGCCGTCTCCGAGCGCGGCACCGCGCGCCGCTCCCAGCTCTCCATGACCCGCGTCGCCGGCAAGACCGGCACCACCCAGAGCTACCGCGACGGCTGGTTCGTCGGCTACACCGGTAATTTCACCGCCGCCGTCTGGTACGGCAATGACAGCTTCCGCCCGACCCGCAACCTCACCGGCGGCTCGCTCCCGGCCATGACCTGGCAGCGCTTCATGGAGACGGCCCACAAGAATATCGAGCTGAAGCCGATCCCGTTCATCGACGATCCCTTCCCGGCCGAAAAGCGCGAGGTCGCCACCAGCGATGGCGAGGCGCCGCCGCCCGAAGGGCCGCAGATGCTGTCGCGCGCCGCTCAGGCGGTTCTCGACGACATCGTCGAGCGGCTGGAAGCCCTGCCGCCGCTCGAACCCGAGCAGCTCGCCGCCGCCAGCGCGTCCGGCGCCCCCGCCGCCACGCAGCGCTAGACCGCCATCGGCCTCCCCGGATCTGACCGCCCATGCGTCTTGCGCTTCTCGTCCTCATTGCCCTGTCGATCGCCCTCGGCCTCGGCGGCTGGTCCGCCGACTGGGCGCTGCAACGCTCGACCGAGATCGGCACCGTGTCGGTCGGCCCGTGGCAGGCAAATCCCTTTGCCGGCGCGCCCGACGCCGATCCCTATTCCAAGGCCCGGCTCGCCCGCCTCGGCAATCTCACGCTCGGCATCGGCGAAGGCATCCTCTTCACCGCCGACCAGGACGGCGCCGGCAACGCGCTGCGCCGCCAGTGCAATTACCGCCTTGCCGGCCAGACCCCGCCGGCCCGCATCTGGACGCTGGTGCCCTTCACCCCGGAAGGCCGGCTCATCGCGCCGGCGGCCGGGCGCAACGGCTGGCTCACCTCCAACAGCCTGATGCGCGAGGAAGACAATTCCTTCGTCATCGCCCTCGGCCCCTCGGCCCGCTCGGGCAACTGGCTGGCGACCTCCGGCACCGGCCCCTTCACCCTCGCTTTGGCGCTCTACGACACGCCCGCCAGCGCCTCCACCGGCGTCGACAGCCTCGCTCTGCCCAGCATCACCCTCGAGACCTGCTATGATCGCTAGGCTGCTCTACGCCATCGTCGTCGGCCTCATCGGCGCCGCGCTCGTCCATATCGTGGTGATCTTCGCCATGCCGCATCTGGCCGAGAACAATGCCTGGGGCCGCTTCGCCCGGCTCGGACCGCTCAACGAGACCGTCCGCGTCGAGGCGCTGCGCAGCGCCGGGCCCGACACCATCGCCGCGCCGCCCGGTTCCGATCGCCACGACTTCGCCTTCGTCGATCCGGCCTTCGTCAATGCCAGCTGCCGCTTCTCGCTGGCCGACGGCCCGGTGCGGATGATCGCCAGCTACGGCCCCACCACCTTCTGGTCGGCCTCGATCTACGATCGCAACGGCGACAATCTCTACAGCATCAACGATCGCTCCGCCGTCGACGGCATCTTCGACCTTCTGGTCGGCACCCGCGAACAGATCGTCGACGCCAATGCCGACATCGACAGCGGCGACGACACCACCATCCCGGTCGAGGTCGATCTCAGCGAAGGCTACATGACCATCCGCGTGCTGGTGGACGAGGAGAGCAAGCGCCCGGCCGTGGAGGAATTCATCGGTTCGCTGGCCTGCCGCCCGCTCGGTCCGGTCACCGCCAATCAGCCGGCCGCCAGCCGCGACGGCTGATCGCCGTCCCCGGGAACGCCGCATGGGGCGGCATGCCGCCCGGCTCCGCTCGGTCGGCAAGGACGATCGACCGACGCCGAACCGCTGCGATCAGGCCTGCCGTTTCATCACGACGGCGCCCTTGCCGGCCCGCTCCGGAATCGCTTCCCGGCGCACGCAGGGCAGGAGAATGATCTCCGCCGTCGTGCGGCCGCCCGGCGCGGCCGGCCGCGCCCGCTGATATCTGTCCGACTTGCTGTTCAGGCTCACAATGACTGCCATGGTACGATTCCTCGTCCAATGGAGCACGGCAACATCCAGTATCTGGCGCTGTCGACCCAGGGGCTGACCATCGCGCATCGACCATGATCCGGATGGTCCTGATACCGGCGCATTCGTCATTCGCGCCGTCCGCAGGGCAGCAGACCCTACGACAGTTAACAGCTTGCTAATGTTTCTTAGCTAATCCTTCCTCCCGGCGAAACCAAAGGTCAACCATACGGGAGCCCCATGAAGGACGTCCTGCCGCGCATCTACCGTTCCCTCGAAAAGGACATCCGGCGCGGCGGATTCGACACCATCGTGACGGCCGCGACCATGAGCTTCCTGACCCAGCGCGCGCCCGGCAAACGGCAGCTGCGCGAGTTCGGCGAGCTGGTCGCCTCGGCCTGGCCGCAGCTCGGCGCCGACACCCAGCGCACGCTCGCCCAGTCCCTCGCCTCCGCGCCCAACCTGCCTGTCGGCATCGTCGACCGCATCTGCAACGCCCCGCTGGATATTGCGGCACCGTTCCTGCGCACGAGCCCGTGCCTCGAGAGCCGGCATCTGGAGGCGCTGGCCCAGCGCCCGGACGCGGCCCTCCACGCCATTCTCGCCGAGCGCGAGGCCGCCGATGCGGTCCCCGCCGCTTCGGCCCCGACCGCAATTCCCGCTGCCCCGGCAAAGCCGGCGACCGCGCCCGTCGCGGCCCAGCTCTCCGCCCCCACACCCGTCCGCCAGGATGCCGCCGCAGCCGCCCGCGCCGAGCTGTTCCGGCTCGCCCGCCCCGGCCATGCACCGGCGACACCGGCCGCGCCCAAGGCAGCCGAAGCACCGCTTGCGACCTCGATCTCCGGCCTCGTCGCCGACGCCCGCGCCGGACGCCTCGAACGCTTCTATGCCGGTCTCGGCCGCATGCTGTCCCTCGACGCCGCGACCATCGCGACGATCGCCGACGACGCCAGCGGCGAATGGCTTGGTCGTGCGCTGAAGGTGTTGCGGGCCGGTCCGACCGATGCCCTCACCGCGATCATGCTGGTCAAGCCCTGCATCGGAGCGGATGTCGCGGCCTTCGAGGCGATGAAGACGATTTATCGCGGACTGGACGCCGACGATTGCCGGTCCCGCCTCGGCCTCGCGAGGGCCCGGATCATGGTCGACGCGCCGGCGCTGCAGCCGCAATCGGCCGATCTGGTGATCCGTCCGGTCGCCGGTGCGCCGCGGCGCAGCTTCGGCCGCCGCACGCTGCCGCCGGCCGTCGAACGCTCCATCGGCAAGCGCTGAGGCCGATCGGCCGCTGCGCTATTCCGTGGCGAGGTCGATGAAGGCTTCGGGGTCGCGGGTCTCGATCTCCACCACCCAGAAATCCGGGTCGAAGCGCGCCTCGCGGGCAAGCCGCGCTTCCAGCGCCGCCTCGTCCGCCGCCGGTTCGAGAACGAAGCGGCGCTCGCCGCTCTCCTCGCTCAGGCTCTGCGGCGCGGGCCCGTACAGCTGAAACGCCCCGCCCGGCTGCCGCGCCACGATGAAGATCGCGCCCGCCTGATCGGCGCCGCGGCGGGCGACGACGGCGAAGTCGCCGGCCGAAAACAGCCTGCGCACGAGCTGCGCCACGTGGAGTTCGCTGGTTATCCGCATCGGCGCGCGCGACCGCTCACTGGATCGCGCCGATCTCGATCAGCCGCTCCAGGATCCGCGGGTCCGGCGCGCCGGTGACTTCCAGCCCTTCCAGCGCCTCGAACGTGCGGATCGCCTCGCGGGTGCGCTCGCCGGGAATGCCGTCGGCCGAGAGTTCGGCGACCTGCGCCGAGGTCAGCCCGGCCTGGATCCGGCGCACCAGCTCGCTGTCGCTGAGCTTGCCGATCTCGGCCTGCAGGGCGTCGTCCGGCGCGTCGGTGGAATTGTCGGGCACGTTCTGCGGAATGCCCCGCATCCGCTCCTCGATGCTGGCGATGGCGTTCGGCCGCGGCGACGGGTTCGGCGCCTGCGCCGTCACCTGCCGGATCTGCGACAGCAGCAGCGGCGTCGCCGCCCCATCCGTCGTCAGGCCGTGGCGACTCTGGAAGGTGCGGATCGCGGTGTCCGTCGCCGGCCCCGGACGGCCGTCCACCGGCGCCTCGTAGATCCCCGCCTCGGCCAGCGCGGTCTGCACCTCGCGCACCAGCGGCACCGGCATCAGCGCCGGGTTGTTGCCGGCCACGCGCGTACCACCGCCCTCGCCCGGCTCGCGCGTCGCCAGGAACGGGCTCGGATGCGGTCCCGGCTGGTGCATGGCGTTGATCGCCACGCCGCCGAACAGGATGGCGAACCCGGTCAGGCCCGCCGACAGCGCCGGACGGCGTGCGAGCGCACGCGCCACGCCCGCCGCGCCGCGGCGGGTCAGGGCCAGAAGCGTCGTGCCCATGCTAGGCCGAGCGGCGCGCTTCGAGGGTCTGCGGGGGGAGATTCGTTTGGGTGCGGGCATCGCTCAGAGCTACGACATTTTCCTTGAGGTTTGGTGTGGATTCGGCGCCTTCGACATAGACCGCCGGCAGGCGGACCGTCACCATGGTGCCGACGCCCGGCTGGCTGCGGATCGTCATGTCGCCGCCGTGCAGTTCGGCCAGTCCCTTGACCAGCGACAGGCCGAGGCCGGTGCCCTGGTAGCGCCGCGTGGTGCCGGACGAGACCTGCACGAAGGGCCGACCCAGGCGCTCGATGTCGCTTTCGGCGATGCCGATGCCGGTGTCGCTGACCGAGAACTCGACCATCGGGCCGACCCGCCGGCTTTCCAGCGTCACGACGCCGACCTCGGTGAATTTCAGTGCGTTGGACAGAAGGTTCAGGAGGATCTGGTGGCAGGCCCGCCGGTCGGCGGTGATCTCCTCGTCGCGGCAGCCGGGCCGCACGTCGAGGCGCAGATCCTTGCGCCGCGCTTCCTCGCGCACGACGTCCACCGCCAGGTCCATCGCCTCGCCCAGCCCGAAGGCCTCCGGCACCAGCTCATAGCGGCCGGCCTCGATCTTGGACACGTCGAGCAGGCTGTTGACCACCGACAGGAGGTGCTGGCCCGACTGGCGGATCAGCCCGACATATTCCTTCTGGCGATCGCTCTCGAAGCCCCCGAAGAATTCCTGGTCGAGAATGTCCGAGAAGCCGATGATCGCGTTGAGCGGCGTGCGCAATTCGTGGCTGACCGCCGCCAGGAACTGGCTCTTGGCCGCCGACGATTGATTGGCCGCGTCGAGGGCCGTCTGCAGGTCCGCCGATTCGCCTGCCGCATGCACCGCGACCGCGACGGCCACATGCACGGCACCGGTCTCGGCGCAGCCGCGAAGACGCAGGCTTGCCGGATGATAGGTCCCGTCGCCGCGGCGCAAACGCGCTGCCGCAGTGACGACCTGCGCCGTGCGCCGCGCGTCCGCCAGAGCCTGCAGGAACACCACGCGGTCGCCGACATGGACGAGGTCGACGAGGCTGCGGCCGGTCACGGCGTCGCGCTCCTGCCCGATGCCGGCCAGCGCGGCAGGCGAGACCGCGGTCACCATGCCGCGGGCGTCGAGGGAGATCAGCGCCGCATCCAGGAGAGCGGCGGCATCGTCGATCGACGGCCCCGCAACGGCAACATCCGAGGTCGTGGCCGTAGCGTTAGCGTTGGAGCCGGTCGAACGCCGGGCCAGCCGGAGAACGAGCGTCGCGCCATAGCACAGGATCAGCGCCGCCGAGGCGGGGTCGAGACCGGCGGTGAAGACCGGCGGACCGACGGCGAGCAGGCAGGCGGCAAAGACCAGGGTCGACCCGGCCAGCGCCGCGGCCAGTCCGCGACGGCCGGCGATCAGCAATTCGGCCGGCAGGATCGCCAGCAGGATCAGCCAGGCCGCCGAGGAGGATTGTGCGAACAGCGCGCCCCAGCCGATCAGGCCGGCAACGAGCGTGCCGCCCAGCCAGGTCGCATGGTCGATGGCGCCCGTCGAGGACAGATAGGCCGCGGCCGCCAGCGCCATGCCGGCGACGATCAGCGGCGCCGCCACGGCGAGGATGCCGGACTGGAGCAGTGCCAGGATGGGCGATGCAATCGCGGCGAGCAGGCCGGCGCCGATCAGGCCGCCGATCGCCAGCGCCTGCACCCGGCGCTCACCCGCGTCGCTGACGGAGTTCGGAACGAGAACATCGAGCCGTTCGCCGATGAGAGACAGCGCACCACCGGCCGGTGTTCCTGTCTGTCGCTCGTCCAACGCCTCGGTCATACAAGAACTCGCACTCACATTCAGGCCGCCGGGCGTCGAGGACAATTCGAGGTCCGGCGGCGGTCGACCGTGATAATGCGACCGACGGTTTAAGGAAGCCATAAACCACGGCTTTTCCCGTTGGCGTTGCCGTCGGATACCCGGCACAGCGCAGATTCGGACATCGTCCGTCTTCGCTTATGGTTAACGCTTCCTTGCACCGCCCGATGCCCGCTTCGCCGGCCATCTGGTCTTAAGCGGCGGTGGAAAACGGACAATTTGAATCAACTACGCGTCGCAGTTTCAACGTCCCCTTGGAACGGCCATGGCATGGTGGCGCTTATCGAACGACCGGTCGACCAGGACCGTATGCATGCTCTGCCATTTCGGGGATTGAAATGATCCGCTTCATCATCAGATCGGCCTTCCTGCTCGGCCTCGTCGCGCTGTTCCTGCCTAGCGGCCAGAACGACGGCGACGACGCGGCGACCGGCATCGATCCCTTCACCGCCATGATGGGGGCCCAGGCCGCCATCGCCGACATCTGGGGCTTCTGCGACCGGGCGCCCGCCGCCTGCTCGGCCGGTGGCGATCTGGTGCAGTTCGCCGGCGACCGGATCGGCGATGGCTTCGCCCTCGCCTATCGCACGATCCAGGGTCAGGCCGGCGAGCCGGCGACCACCGACATCGCCGCCGTAAAGACGCCCGCGCCGCAGCACCCCGTTCCGGCCAGCACGATCCCCGCAAGCAGCCGCCCGGACGACATCGTCACCGGCGCCGTGACGCAGGTCCTGGAACTCGCCCGCCCAGCAACCCCCGGCCGCACCGCAAAGCCGGCCGCCAGCACCACTTTCGCCATGCCGGCGCTGGAGGAGACCCAGACGGTCGCCAGCCAGCCGCGCCCCGACACCGCCGTGCCCGCCGCCGCAACGCCGGCCCGTCTGCCGATCCCGCAGCCCGCGCCGCGCGCCTGAAACCCTTTCTCCGAGATCGCATCCCCGGCCGGGCCTGACATCGCCGCCCGCTGACCTTATATCGCGACCAGAGCGGTCCCACGGCCGTATCGGGCCAGACCGGAGGCGGAATGCAGACGATCGAAGACATCACGGCGGATTTCGAATATCTCGACGACTGGGAAGACCGGTACCGTTACCTGATCGAGCTCGGCCGCGCCCTTCCGCCGTTGCCCGAAGGCTCCCAGACCGAGGAGAGCAAGGTCCGCGGCTGCGCCAGCCAGGTCTGGTT
Organism: Aurantimonas coralicida DSM 14790; assembly: GCF_000421645.1. Lineage (GTDB taxonomy): Bacteria > Pseudomonadota > Alphaproteobacteria > Rhizobiales > Rhizobiaceae > Aurantimonas > Aurantimonas coralicida. The sequence goes on from NZ_ATXK01000001.1 coordinate 267,348, forward strand.
GGTGAGCGAATCCGACACGGCCAATCCTCCGCACCTGACCTTCCTGGGGGATTCCGACGCCCATATCGTCCGTGGTCTCGTCGCCGTGGCGCTCGCTCTGTTTTCCGGCAAGACCGCGCCGGAGATCCTCGAAGCGGACGCCGAGGCGACCTTCCTGCGCCTCGGCCTCAAGGATCACCTCAGCCCGCAGCGCTCCAACGGCCTGCGTTCCATGGTCGCGCGGATCAAGGACGACGCCCGGCAGGCCCTCGCCGCCGCCTGAGTTGCGTGCCGTCGCGGACGGCACCCTGCCGCGACCGCGCCGCCGGCGACGGCCCCGCATGCATCACCCTTCCACCGGCTGATCGCCGTCCCCTCGCGCCCCGCCGATCGTCGGGCGCGAATCGGCGGTCCCCCACCGGCGGATATGTCCCTCGCGGTGGCCCGCCTGCCGGTCGAGCCCGTAATGGCGCGCCAGAACGCCGAGCCCGGCCTTCAGCAGGAGCTTGGCGGAGCGAACCGGCCATTGCCGCTCCCGCTCGATCGTTTCCAGCCCCTTCAGGAAACAGCAGAAGTCGAGCAGCACGCCCGAGAGTTCCGGCCCGACCGCCCCGATCGCCGCGTCCACCCGCCGCCGCGCGTCGATTGCCGAATCCGAGAAATCCCCGCCACCGCGGCTGCCCTGCCCGCGCGGCTGCGCGTCCCAGCGCTGGCTGATGCCGGGCATCAGCTGGCCCCGGGTGAAATGGCCCCGCAACCGCTCGCCGGCCTCCACCTCCTCCGCCGTCAGGAACGCCGCGCCATCCCGGCCCCGCCGCCTGGCGAGGCGCGCAAGCGGCGATTCGTCGTCGTTGAACCCCGCCTTCACGCCGCCTCTCCGCGTCCGCTGCCGGGCTGGAAAGCCGCCCGGATCGCCGTGCCCAGCCGCTCCAGCCGTTCGATCACCGCGTCGAATTCGGCATCGTCCCGCCGATCCTCGATCCGCCGCACCGCATAGGCGATCGTGGTGCGGTCGCGGCCGAACGGCCCGGCCATGCCGGTCAGCGGAATCTGGAAAACCACATGGGCGAGATACATCGCCACATGGCGCGCTTCGCAGATCGGCGCGATGGCCCGGGTCGGCCGGTCGATGTCGCAGACCGGCACGTCGAGAAAGGTGCTGGCGATCTCCCGAGCCAGGCGGCATCCGAGCCGCGTGTCGATCGGCGGAACGCCGTCGCGGGCGGGCGGCACGTCGGGTGACGCCGCCGGAACGCCAGGCAAGCCCGCCCTCTCCGACAAAATCTCTGCGCTTCTGGCCGGGATCTGATCCTGCATCGCTGCCTCCACTGTTTCGGGATCTCCCCCGTTCTTAGGCCAAATGCGACCGGTTGTGGAAATTATTCCTATTTCATGCCGCGCGACCCCAGCCGTCGGATTGACCATTCATGCCGAAACTCTGGCGTTGTGGCGAAACCGCACAGGAATTTTTTCCCCGCCATCGCCCACACACCTCAGGCTCATGCGGACATCCCAGGAGGACATCCGCATGACCCCATCCTTCGACCGCCCGGCATCGCAGACCCGGCTCGAAGCCGCCGCCCGCAGCTATGTCGCGGCGCGCCGGCGAGTCGCCGCGGACCGCGCTGCCCGGCGTCAGCTCGCGGCGTTGCTGCGGCCTTTGGCGCCTCCGTCGGCCGCGCTCGACGCGGCCGTCGCCGCCGACGATCCGAGCCTCATTCCCGAAGGGCAGCGCCACGAGATGCTGTCGCGTCTGGCCGCCGAGCTTCGCCATCTGGCGCGTCTGGCGCGGCGCGGCGACCGCGCCTACGACATCAACCGCCATCTCAAGGCGAAGCGTCTGGCGCGCTGGCTCGGCGGCGCCGAGCGCTGGCTTCGCAGCCCCACAGAGCTCGGTTCCGGCCGCTCCGCGAACGCCCGGTTTCGCCGCGCCGGCCGGTGTCGATCAATGCCCTAGAGGAAGCCCCCGACAGACAAAAACCCAACGTTCGCAACACAGATCGCACCGATACTAAGCCTCGCGTAGTATAGCTTGACACCCTTCCGATGGCTGGCCACAACATCGGTCCTGTTCTTGATCAGGTGACTCACCGGGCATCGGCCCTGGGGCCCGATCGAAAGCGAACGATCTGGGAGGATCACCGAATATGCAGAGTTTCACGCGCCTGCTGCTGGCCGGCACCGCCGCGGCCGCCGTCCTCGTACCGGCGACCGTCAGCGCACAGGAAGTGTCCAACGACGTCGTCAAGGTCGGCATTCTCAACGACCAGTCGGGCGTCTACGCCGATTTCGGCGGCAAATGGTCGGTCGAGGCCGCCAAGATGGCGATCGAGGATTTCGGCGGCACGGTTCTCGGCAAGCCGATCGAGATGGTCTCCGCCGACCACCAGAACAAGGCTGACATCGCCTCCAACATCGCCCGCGAATGGTACGACGTCGACAATGTCGACGCGATCATGGAGCTGACCACCTCGTCGGTCGCCCTGGCGGTTCAGGGCCTGTCCCGCGAGAAAGAGAAGATCACCATCACCACCGGCGCGGCGACCACCGAGCTGACCGGCGGCCAGTGCAGCCCCTACGGCTTCCACTGGGCCTACGACACCCACGCTTTGGCGGTCGGCACCGGCGGCGCGCTGGTCAAGGCCGGCGGCGACACCTGGTTCTTCCTCACCGCCGACTACGCCTTCGGCTATTCCCTCGAGGAGCAGACCGGCAATTTCGTCAAGGAGAATGGCGGCGAAGTCCTCGGCGCGGTCCGCCATCCGCTCGGCACCACCGACTTCTCCTCCTTCCTGCTCCAGGCCCAGAGCTCGGGCGCCAAGGTCATCGGCCTGGCCAATGCCGGCCTCGACACCGCCAGCGCCATCAAGGGCGCCGCTGAGTTCGGCATCGTCCAGGCCGGCCAGCAGCTCGCCGGCCTGCTCTTCACCATCGCCGAAGTCCACGGCCTCGGCCTCCAGGCCGCACAGGGCCTGAACCTCACCGAGGGCTGGTACTGGGATCAGAGCGACGAGAACCGCGAGTTCGCCAAGCGCTTCATGGAGCGCACCCAGCGCATGCCGAACATGATCCAGGTCGGCACCTACTCGGCCGTCACCCAGTATCTGAAGGCCGTCGAGGCGGCTGGCACCGATGCCACCGACGCCGTCGCCGAGAAGATGCACGAGCTGCCGGTCGAGGACGTCTTCGCCAAGAGCGGCACCGTCCAGGAGAACGGTCGCATGGTCTACGACATGTACCTCTTCCAGGTGAAGGCGCCGGACGACTCCACCCAGCCGTGGGATTACTACAACGAGATCTCCACCGTGCCGGGCAACGAGGCCTTCCTCTCGGTCGAGGATTCGGGCTGCGACGTCGCCAGCTTCGCCAAGTAGGACGGACACGGGAACGGGGGCGGCGCCGCGGGCGTCCGCCCCCGTTCCGCTTTCTGGCCGGCTGCCCGATTCCAGGACAAGTGCCTGAAGTTTCGGCTTGCAGTCATGGGGTTTGGCCGATCCAATGCAGTTGCGCGACAGCCGTCACGGGGAGGTGACGACCGCGCTCCAAGGGAGGAATCGATTTGATGACCATGAAGACCAGCCTCGTCGCCCTGTGCGCTGCCGGCGTCGCGGCCACCGCTGCCCTTCCCGCCGCGGCCCAGGAGATTTCCGACGACGTCGTGAAGATCGGCATCCTGAACGACCGCTCCGGCGTCTATGCCGACACGGCGGGCGAAGGCTCCGTCGTCGGCGCCCGCCTCGCGGTCGAGGATTTCGGCGGCACGGTTCTCGGCAAGCCGATCGAGATCGTCTCGGCCGACCACCAGAACAAGGCCGACATCGGCTCCAACATCGCCCGCGAGTGGTACGACACCCAGAATGTCGACGCGATCATGGACCTCACCACGTCCTCCGTGGCCCTCGCGGTCCAGGGCCTGTCGCGTGAGAAGAAGAAGATCACCATGACCACCGGCGGCGGCTCGACCGAGATCGCCGGTGGCCAGTGCAGCCCCTACGGCTTCCACTGGGCCTACAACACCCGCGCCTTGTCCCAGGGCACGGCCGGCTCGCTGGTCAAGAACGGCGACGACAGCTGGTACTTCGTCACCGCCGACTACACCTTCGGCGATTCGCTCCAGGGCGAGGCCACCAAGGTGATCGAGGCCAATGGCGGCGAAGTGCTCGGCGCCGTGCGCCATCCGCTCGCCACCACCGACTATTCCTCCTTCATGCTGCAGGCTCAGAGCTCCGGCGCCAAGGTCGTCGGCTTCGCCAATGCCGGCCTCGACACGGCGAACGCCGTCAAGGCCGCCACCGAGTTCGGCCTTGTCCAGTCCGGCCAGAAGCTCGCCGCGCTGCTCTTCACCCTGGCCGAGGTCAACGGTCTCGGCGTCGAGGCGGCCCAGGGCCTGAACCTCACCGAGGGCTGGTACTGGGACCAGAGCGACGAGAACCGCGAATTCGCCGACCGCTACATGAAGGCCTTCGGCAAGATGCCGAACATGATCCATGTCGGCACCTATTCCGCGGTCCTGCAGTATCTGAAGGCCATTGAGGCCGCCGGCACCGACGAGACCGAGGCGGTCGCCGCCAAGCTGCACGAGATGCCGGTCGAGGACCTCTTCGCCAAGAACGGCAAGGTCCTGGAGAACGGGCGCATGGTCTATGACATGTACCTGTTCGAGGTGAAGACGCCCGAGGAATCCACCGGCCCCTGGGACCTCTACAAGGAGGTCGCCACCGTTCCCGGCGACGAGGCCTACGGCACCGTCGAGGAAAGCGGCTGCGACGTCTCGTCCTTCCCCAAGGGCTGATCTGACAGCGGACGCCGGCCGGCCATGCGGGCCGGCGTCCATCCCGGCAATGCGTTTTAACGCCGACAGGAGTACCCCGCGCCGATGAGCGTATCCCCGCAAGAGGCGATTCTGTCCGCCCGCGGCCTGACCAAGGAATTCTTTGGCTTTACCGCCGTCAATTCCGTCGATCTCGACGTGCGCGAAAACACCATCCACGCGCTCATCGGTCCCAACGGGGCCGGCAAGACGACGGTCTTCAACCTTCTCACCAAGTTCCTGACACCGACATCGGGCACCATCACCTTCCGCGGCAAGGACATCACCAAGGTCAAGCCGGCCGATGTCGCCCGGCTCGGGCTGGTGCGCTCGTTCCAGATCTCGGCGGTGTTCCCGCATCTGACGGTGCTGGACAATGTCCGCGTCGCGCTGCAGCGCAAGGCGCATCTCGGCACGCAGTTCTGGCGCTCCAACCGGGTGCTGCACACGCTCGACGACCGCGCCCACGAGCTGATCGACGCGGTCGGCCTCGCCGAATACGCCAATCTGGATGCCGCCGAGCTCTCCTACGGCCGCAAGCGCGCCCTCGAGATCGCCACCACCCTTGCCCTCGACCCGCCGGTGCTGCTCTTCGACGAGCCCATGGCCGGCATGGGCATCGAGGACATCGGCCGCATCTCGGCCCTGATCAAGCGCATCGCCAAGGACCGCACCGTGGTGATGGTCGAACACAACCTCAACGTCGTGGCGGATCTCTGCGACTACGTCACCGTCCTGGCGCGCGGCGAGATTCTCGCCGAAGGCGACTACGAGACGGTGAGTTCCGATCCGCGCGTGCGTGAAGCCTATATGGGAAGCGAAGATGATTGAGGCCCCGGGCCGCCCGCAGGGCCCCGCCCTTCTCGAGGTACGCGATCTGCACGGATGGTACGGCGAAAGCCACGTCCTGCACGGCGTCTCGCTGGATCTGCACGAAGGCGAGACGATCACCTTGGTCGGCCGCAACGGCGCCGGAAAGACGACCACCCTGCGCGCCATCATGAACCTTCTGCCGCGGCGCGAGGGATCGATCCGCATCGCCGGCGCCGACATGATGAAGGTGCCGGTCCACCGCACCGCCTATTCGGGCATCGGCTACGTGCCGGAAGAGCGCGGCATCTTCGCCACGCTGACGGTCTCCGAAAACCTCATGCTGCCGCCCACCGTGGCGCCCGGCGGCATGACCATCGAGGAGATCTACGACCTCTTCCCCAACCTTGCCGAACGCCGCAACTCGCCGGGCACCAAGCTGTCCGGCGGCGAGCAGCAGATGCTGGCCATCGCCCGCATCCTGCGCACCGGCGTCAAGATCATCCTTCTCGACGAGCCCACCGAAGGGCTCGCCCCCGTCATCATCCAGCGCATCGGCGACGTGCTGATGGAGCTCAAGAAGAAGGGCATGACGCTGCTTCTCGTGGAACAGAACTTCCGCTTTGCCCGCAAGGTCGCCGATCGCTTCTTCCTGATGGAGGACGGCCACATCCTGGAAAGCTTCCCGACCTCCGAACTCGATGCCCGGATGGACCGGCTGCACGAAGTGGTGGGAGTGTAACGCGCCATGACCATGATCTTCGGCATTCCGCTCCCGGCGCTGCTCGGCCAATTGCTGATCGGCTTCATCAACGGCTCCTTCTACGCCCTTCTGAGCCTCGGCCTCGCGGTCATCTTCGGCCTCCTGCGGGTCATCAACTTCGCCCATGGCGCCCAGTACATGCTCGGCGCCTTCACCGCCTATCTGGTGCTGGCCTATACCGGCCTCGGCTTCTGGCCGGCGCTGATCGTCGCCCCGCTCATCGTCGCCATGCTCTCGGCGGTCATCGAGCGCACCATGCTGTCGCGGCTCTACGACCTCGACCATCTCTACGGCCTGCTCTTCACCTTCGGCCTGGCGCTGATCATCGAGGGCACCTTCCGCTATTATTTCGGCGCGGCGGGCAATCCCTATCCGACACCGGCGCTTCTGGCCGGCGGCACCAATCTCGGCTTTATGTTCATGCCGAACTATCGCGGCTTCGTCGTCGTCGCCTCGCTGGTCATCTGCATCTCCACCTGGCTGCTGATCGAGAAGACCCGGCTCGGCGCCTATCTGCGCGCCGCCACCGAGAACCCGCAGCTCGTCCAGGCCTTCGGCGTCAACGTGCCGCTGCTCCTCACCCTGACCTACGCGCTCGGCGCCGGTCTCGCCGGCCTCGCCGGCGTCCTGGCCGCGCCGATCTACCAGGTCAGCCCGCTGATGGGCTCCAACCTCATCATCATCGTCTTCGCCGTGGTGGTGATCGGCGGCATGGGCTCGATCCTCGGCGCCATCATCTCCGGCTACATGCTGGGCATTCTCGAGGGCCTCACCAAGGTGTTCTATCCCGAAGCCTCGAACATCGTCGTCTTCGTCATCATGGCGATCGTGCTCATGATCCGGCCCGCCGGCCTGTTCGGGAAGGAGGCGTGACATGACCAGCCTGGATCACACCAGCGAAGTCCGCACCGAGGGAACCGACGGCGCCGCCGTCTCTCCCGACCGCAAGCCCGGCCAGCGCGACCTGTCGACCATCGGCTTCGTCCTCGCCGGCATCGCCGTCGTCGGCCTGCTCGTCGCGCCGTTCTACGTCTATCCGGTCTTCATCATGAGCGTGCTCTGCTTCGCGCTCTTCGCCATCGCCTTCAACCTCTTGCTCGGCTATGTCGGGCTTCTCTCCTTCGGCCATGCCGCCTTCTTCGGCGGCGCGGCCTATTTCACCGCCCACGCCGCCAAGGTCTGGGGCTGGGAGCCGCTCTCGGCGATCCTGCTCGGCGCCGGCGGGGCCGGCCTGATCGGTCTTCTGGTCGGCTATCTCGCCATCCGCCGCCAGGGCATCTACTTCGCCATGGTCACGCTGGCCCTATCGCAGATGATCTTCTTCATCTTCCTGCAGGCGCCCTTCACCCATGGCGAGGACGGTATCCAGGGCGTGCCGCGCGGCTATCTGCTCGGCATCGTCAATCTCAACGACCCGCTGAACATCTACTATTTCGTCCTGGCGATCTTCCTGTTCGGCTTCTTCGCCGTCTGGCGCATCGTGCACTCGCCCTTCGGCCACGTGCTGAAGGCGATCCGCGAGAACGAGAACCGCACCATCTCGCTGGGCTACCGGGTCGAGCGCTACAAGCTCGGCGCCTTCGTCATGTCGGCGGCCATTGCCGGCCTCGCCGGCTCGACCAAGGCCATCGTCTTCCAGATCGCGACGCTCACCGACGTGGCCTGGCAGATGTCCGGCGAGGTCGTGCTGATGACCCTCCTCGGCGGCATGGGCACGATCTTCGGACCGGCGATCGGCGCCGCGCTCGTCGTCACCATGCAGCACTATTTCGCGTCGATGGATTTCCCGGTCACCGTGATGATCGGCATCATCTTCGTCCTGTGCGTGCTGCTCTTCCGCCGCGGCATCGTCGGCGAGGCCATCCGCCTCATCCGCCGATAAGAACAACACCCAGCGGGGCCGGCCATCGCGCCGCCCCGCTGGCGTGACCGCCACATCCGGCATCCCCCGGCTGCCGGCACGCGCAGAACGCTGCCCGCCCGAACCAGCGCCAGTGTCTCGCCACATCCCTCGCCGCTCAAAGCCACCCAGGCCCGGCCTCAGTCGAGAAACACCCGCGAGCGCGCCGCGGCACCCATTGCATCCACCACCGAGATATCGACGAAGCCCGGCTCCATCGGCTGCCACCGCGCCTGCCGCTGCAGCGCGTCGCGGGCTACCGGCCGGCCGTCCACATACCAGGTGAAGGGCGGCTGGCCGTTCCTCACCTTCAGGAACAGCTCGCTGCCGGCGCCCGAGACGAGCCCCAGTTCCACCTTCGCCGCATCCGGCGGAAACACGATCTCCGGCTTCAGCCCGCTCTGGGCGAGGTCCGCGGCCCGGCCGACCCGGCGCATCGGCGGCGGCAGTCCGCCCCCGGCCGAGGCGAGAATGCCCGGCGGCGGACCGGCAAGCCGCGTCACCGGCCCGATCCGCGCAAACACGTCGCGCATCACCGGCACGGCGGAATCCTGCCCGACGAGCCCGGCCACCGGCGCCCCGTCCGGCCGTCCCAGCCACACGCCCACGACGTGCCGCCCGTCATAGCCGATGGTCCAGGCGTCGCGGTAGCCGTAGGAGGTGCCGGTCTTGAAGGCGATCTCGCCGGGTGAGCCCTTCGTGGTGGTCGAGGCGCCGGCGAGGATCGATGTCACGTACCACGCCGCCTGCGGCGCCAGGATGCGCTTGCCCATCACCGGCTCGCCGCTGCGCTCCACATGCAGCGGCATGGCGACGCCGCCATTGGCGAGCCCGCCATAGATCCGCACCAGATCCTCCAGCGTCAGCCCCAGCCCGCCGAGCCCGATGGCCAGCCCCGGCAGCGACCGGTCGCCGAGTTCCGGCGCAGCGCCCGCCCGCCGCATGCGATAGACCAGCCGCGACGGCCCGACCGCCCCGAGCAGTTCCACCGCCGGCAGGTTGCGCGACAATTGCAGCGCCCGCCGCGCCGTGATCACGCCTTCGAACTCCCGGTCGAAATTCTGCGGCGTATAGCCCGCGAAGCCGCCGGGTGAATCGTCGACGAGGCTTTCGGGATGGGCGATGCCGCGCTCGAAGGCGAGGCCGTAGATCAGCGGCTTCAGCGTCGAGCCCGGCGAGCGCGTCGCCCGGGTCAGATCGACGAAGCCCTGCCGCTCGCGGTCGAAGAGGTCGGGCGATCCGACCTGCGCCAGCACCTCCCCCGTCGCCGCATCCGCCACCAGAAGGGCAAGGCTCACCGGCTTCTTCAGGCCTTGCGCCTTCTGGCGCGCATAATTCTCCAGCCGCGCCTGCAGGGCCTTGTCGATGGTCAGGTCGATCCGCGCCGCCTCCGGCTTTGCCTGGTGCAGCCGGACCGAGGCATGGGCGGCCAGCATTGGCAGCGCCCGCCGGCCGGTCGGCATCGCCTCGCGCATGGCGCGCGCCGCCTCGCGGTCGCTGATCAGCTCCAACGTCGCCATCCGCGCGATCACCCGGTCCCGCGCCGCTTTGGCGCGGTCGGGATAGCGGTCCGGCCGATAGCGTTCGGGCGATTGCGGCAGCGCCACCAGCAGCGCGGCTTCCGCCGCCGTCAGCCGCTTCGGCTCCTTGCCGAAGAAGCTGAGCGCCGCTGCCCGCACGCCCTCCAGATTGCCGCCATAGGGGGCGAGCTGCAGATAGAGCGACAGGATTCCGGCCTTGGTCCGGCTGCGCTCCAGCGCAAGCGCGACGAGGATCTGCTCGGCCTTGGCGGCGAGACTGCCCGTCGGCAGGCGGCCCAGAAGCCGCGCCACCTGCATGGTCAGCGTCGAACCGCCGGACACGATCCGCCGCTCGGCCAGCGACTGCCACGCCGCCCGCACGAAGGCGACCGGATCGACGCCGCCGTGCTCGGCAAAGCGCTTGTCCTCCCAGGCGACCAGCATCTCCAGATAGCGCGGATCGACGTCGCCGGCCCCGGCGGCCAGCCGCCAGCGCCCGTCATCATTGGCAAAGGCCCGCAGCAACGCCCCGTCGCGGTCGCGCACCTCCACCCCGGTCGCCGGGGTCTCGATGGCGGCGATCCGCGCCGTCACCGCCCGCTCGAAGGCCGAATAGCCGGCGCCGAGGATCGCGATGGCCAGCAGTAGGCCGAGCAGCCCCAATTGCGCCAGACGGCGCCGCGCCGACATGGGATCAGTTCCCCGTCGCGAAGGCCCGGCGGATCGCGCCCGCCCTCACCGCAGCGGACCGATGACCGAGACGCTCGTCTCGTCGGTGCGCCCGCGCCGGCTTGGATCGTACATGTTCTGCACCAGCGCCGCCGGATGGACGAATTCGCCCGGCGAGACCGCCCGCACGATATAGGCAAAGCGCCTCGTGGCGGTGTCGCCGTCGCCCTGGTCCATGGCCGCCAGGAAGCGCTCGGCCCGGAACTCCGTATGCGCCGCCTCGCCGGTCAGCTGCAGCCAGTCCAGCGCCGCCACGTCGCCGCCGCGCAGGATCGCCGGATTGTCGATCTCGAAGCCCGCCGGCAGCGGGTCGTCGACCATCAGCCGTGCCGGTCCCGAATCGAGCGGCGTGACCTCCAGCACCGTGACCAGCCGCTCGCCCTGCCCGATGGCCGACGGATCGGCCGGGTCGCCGTCCAGCGTGTAATAGCGCCGGTCAATCGCATAGCCGTCCGATTGCGCCGCCGGCGCGAACTCGGGCACGCCGCGCAGGGTGATCTCGGCCCGCACCGGCTGTGCCGCGCGGTTGGCGATGTCCAGCCCGCCGCTGATGTCGGCCGCCGTGAAGGCCGCCGCATACGGTCCGTCCACGTCGCGCCCGGCCACCGTCAGCTTGGGCGGGCTACGGTCGAGCAGCGCATGCGCCGCCAGCAGCGACCAGGAATCCTCCTGCGTGCTGGTGAAGCGCTGGGTCCGCCGCGCATCGTTCACCTGCCGCACCAGCCCGTCGAAGGAGACCCCGTCGATCGCCGTCTCCAGTCCCAGCGTCAGGATCGCCGCATCGTCGCGCAGCGGCGTGCCGTAATCGCCGCGCTGCGAATTGAGCAGCGGCAAGCCGATGGCATCGTCGACCGCGGCGCGGAACACCCGCTTGGCCCGCACCCGGTCGCCATAGAGCGCCAGCGCCGCGCCGATCTGGGCCTTGGCGAGCGGCGTCCGGAAGTTCATCAGCTCGTTGTCGGCGTAATAGCGCAGGTCGCCGATCGCCGCCCGGCCGTTGCGGGCCAGCACGTAGCTCGCATAGGCCACCGGCCCGAAGTCCGGCGCGTCCGGCAGATAGGCGAGGCTGTTGCGCAGATTGTCGATGGCGAGATCGAAGCCTTCCTCCGGCACCTTGTAGCCGGCCTCGCGGGCCCGGGTCAGGAAGTCCGTCACATAGGCGTCGAGCCAGAGGTCGCCGTAATCGGGCCGCCACAGGCCGAAGCTGCCGCTGGACGACTGGTTGGCCAGGACGCCCGAGATGGCGCCGTCGACCCGCGTCTTCACGTCCTCGACGCGGTTCAGCCCGGCGGCCAGGATGGTCGGCTCCAGATAGACCAGCGGCATCGCCCGGCTGGTGATCTGCTCGGTGCAGCCATAGGGATAGACGTCGAGCGCCCGCACCACGCCGGCCACGTCGAACTCGGCCGCCCCGGTGACGCTCAGCGTCGCCGTCGCCGTGCCCGGCAGGAAGTCCGCGAACAGGCTGCGGTCGAAATCGAACTGCCCGCCATTCGCCGCCAGGGTCACGGCGCTCTTGTCGACGGTCTCCGGCGCGATCGAGCGCACCGGCAGCGTCACGCGCTTCGACAGGATGTCGCCATTCGGCAGCGTCAGCGCCACCTCCAGCGTGCCGTCGCCGACCGCCGCGCCTGTCACCGGCATCAGGAAGGTCTCGCGGCGGCCCTCCACCAGGTCGAAGCGTCGCGGCGCGGTGTCGTCGAAGGCGACGATCCCCTCCGCGCCCGACACCGCCAGGCTGGCCGCGCCGGTCGGCCCCTCGACATGGGTCACGTCGATGGCGATACGCGAGCGGTCGCCCGGCGCCAGGAAGCGCGGCTGGTTGACCGCAATCACCACCGGGTCGCGCACGATCATGGAAGCATTGGCCTCGCCCACCCCGGTCTTCGACCAGGCCAGCGCCATCAGTTTCAGCGTGCCGTTGAAGTCGGGAATGTCCAGCGGCACCGCCACGGTCCCGTCCGCGCCGACCGTCACCACGCCGGAGAACAGCGCGACCAGCGCCTCCATCGGCGGCGGGCTGTCGTAGCTCGCCCCGGCGTCGCCGCCCGAGCGCACGCTGCCGGGCGCGCCCTGCATCCGGTCGATCAGCTTGGAATAGAGGTCGCGAATGTCGACGCCGAGGCGCCGCTTGCCGAAATAATGCCCGCTCAGCGACGGCGGCTGGAAGCCGGTGATGTTGAGGATGCCCTCGTCCACCGCCGCCAAGGTCAAATAGGCGGTCTCACCCGCCGCGACGCCGTCGACCGACACCTCCACCGTCATCCGTTGCCGCGGCTCGGTCTTTTCCGGCGCCGCGATGGCGACCTGCAGGGCCCGTTCGCCCGGATCGACCTCGGCATGGGCCAGCCCGATCGCCCGGCCCGGCATCCGCTTCTGGTCGAGATCCATGGGCCGGTAGACGATCGCCGCGATATAGGCGCCCGGCCCCCAGTCGCGGGTGACCGGCAGTTCCACCGTGCCGCCATCGGCGTCGATCTCGGCGGTCTGCCGGGTGATCACGCGCTCGTCCATCACCAGCACTTCGGCGGTTCCGGCAAAGCGCGGCTCGATCCGCACGACGGCCGTATCGCCGATCCTGTAGCGCGGCTTGTCCAGCGACACCCGCGCCATGTCCGGCGTGTCGAGCGCGGCGGCCGCGACGTACCAGCCCGCCTCGAAGCCGGCGCTCGCCGGCACCGCTGCACCGGACGGATCGCTCAGCACCAGCTCGTATTCGCCCCATTCCACCGGCAGCGACAGGGCTGCTGGCCCCTCGGCCCCGATATCGACCGTGCCGCTGGCGACGCGCTCCGTGCTGCGGACCGGCTCGTAGTTCCAGTTGCCGCCCGTAGCGTACCACTGGAAGCGGGTGTTCACCTTGTTGAGGACCCAGTCGACGCCGGCCTGCGCCATGCGCGCGCCGTCGGCATCGATGGCGATCAGGTCGAAGCCGGCCTCCGCCCCCTCGCCCACCGTTCCGTCGAAGCGCGGCTTGATGCCGAGACGCGGCTTGGCGCCGGCCAGTGGCAGCTCCAGCCTGCGCTCCACCGGCCGACCGCCGGTGTCGATCACCCGCACCTGCAGGGCCGCGGTCACCGGCTTGGTGGTCGCCGGCGCGGTGAACGGGTCGAGCCCGATCGTCGCATCGCCCGCCTCGTCGGTCTGCCCGCCATTGAAGGGCTGGCGCAGCGCCGTCGTCTCGTCGCCGGCCAGCCCGAAGCGGTAGCCCGGATAGGCGCCGAGACGGTCGGTTGCCGTCAGCACCGCCTCGCCCCCGACCTCCAGCCCGCCGGCCGGGGCACCGAAGAGGTAGCGCGCCGCCACCGCGATCACCGGCGGCGCATCGGGATCGAGCGCCTCGGCCTGCGTCGTCAGCTCGAAATCGATCTTCTCCGGCTCGAAATCCTCGACGATCACCGTGGTCTCGGCCAAGGCCGGCTGCTTGGGATTGGTATGGAGGGCCACCTTCCAGACGCCGCGCATGGCGCCCGCCGGCAGGTCGAGGCCGAAGGCGAAACCGCCGGCACCCGCATCGGCCACCTGTCGCCGCCGATGCTCGACGCCGTCGGGCCGGGTGACGATCTGGGTCATGGTCAGGCCCTCGACCGCCGCGCCCGTGGCGTCGCGCATCGTGCCGGTGAAGAAGGCCGTCTCGCCGGTGCGGTAGATGCCGCGCTCGGAGGTCAGGAACACGTCCAGCGGCCCGGCCGGCGCCCGGCCGTCCACGCCGCGATCGGTCAGGTCGAAGGGCGTCTGGGTGAGGTCAAGGAAGACGAAGTCCTTCGCCGCCCGCGCCGCCGTCAGAAGCGCCGGACGGTCGCCGCCGGTGCCGCGCAGCAGGCCCGCCGGCAGCCGCGCATGGCCGGCCGCGTCGGTCGTCGCCGTGCCGAGAACCTGGTTGTTGGCGGCCACGAGATCGAGCGTGATCCCGGCCATCGGATCGGCGCTGCCCAGCGAGCGGGCGAAGACGTGGAAGCCGTCCTCGGCGGCCAGGCTGGTCAGCCCGATATCGCTGACGACGAACCACTGGGTGGCGAAGCTGTCCTGGTAGCGCAGGCCGTTCTTCGCCTTGGCGGTCAGCACATAGACCCCGGGCTCGATCTCCGGCACGATCTCGGATACCGGGATCGCCGTCGTCACTTCGCTGTTGATCTCGCGCACCACGCCGACCGTGCCGGTCCACACGTCCTCGCCGGCCTCGGTTGCCACCTCGGTGATCTGCCACTCGGACAATTGCTGCAACAGCCGCCCGTCGGCGATCGCCCGCGACAGGGCGCGGTCGCCGATGCGCTGCAGCCGCGCCTCGATCTCGTCGGTGTTGATCGTCGTCACCGGGATCGTCGCCTCGCCGCCGGCCGGCAGCACATAGGCATTGGTGGCAAACCGCACCGAGGGGTCGCGGTCGCGCACATAGACGCTCACCTCCGCCGAGCGCGACAGGGTCTCGCCATCGACGGAGCGGATGCCGGGACGCGCGACGATGCGGTAGCGCTCGCCGTGCTTGACGCCATCGATGCAGATCTGCGATCCGCTCGCCGTCACCGGCAGGGTCTCGCCGCCCTCCACCTGCACGAAGTCGCCGGCATTCTCCGAACCGGTGAGATGGCTCGACAGCGCGTCCGAGAAGTTCAGGCAGATGCGCGGGCTGGCCGCGTTGTTGTCGACGCTGTTGTCGACGATGCGGAAACCGTGCGCGGCCACGACCGCGTCGAGACTGGCGCGAACATCCGCCATCTCCGCCAGATCAAGGCTTTCGCGATAGGCCTTGATCGCCCGCTTCCAGTTCTGGGCCGCCTCGTAGGCGCGGGCCAGCGTCGCCAGTGCGGCGGCGCGTTCGTCGTCTTGGCCGGCGGTCAGATAGGCGTTGATCGCACCCGCCTCGCGCAGCCGGTTGTTGGCGGGCTGCTCGCCATATTGCTCGGGCGTATAGGCGAGCGCCGCATCGGCGATGCCCTGCCAGGCGAAATGCGCCAGCGGCGCGCGCTTCAGCGCTTCCCGCCATGCCCGGATCGCCTGCGGATGGGTCAGCGCCGTCCGCGCAAGGCCGGAAATCTCCAGCGCACTCGCATCGCCGAACCGGATGCTGCGGTCCTCATTGGCGATTTCCAGCCGCAACTGCCTGGCATCGTCCAGCGTCGCGGCCGGCAGAAACGCCAAATCCGCCATGCGCGCCTCGACGCTGTCGGCGTCGATCCCGGCCTCGGCCACCACCTTGCCGGAAATCGCCCCTGCCACCGTCCGCAATTCGCCCACCGCCTCCTTCAGAAAGCACCAGCGGCTGTTGGTATTGAGGGTGAAGGCCTGGCAGCGGTCGTCGGCGAGACAGGTCGCGGTGCACTGGTCGAGATCGACATCCTTGAGGATGTCGTAGTCGCGGCCGAAATAATCAGCGCCCTCGGTGGTGATCACCCGGCGCCCGTCTTGCGCAAGGGAAGGCGCCGCGGCCTGCCCCGAAAACAGCAGTGCGACCGCCAAAACGAAGAAGAGCCTGCCGAAACCGCGCATCGAATGCTTCTCCCCGGCGGACTTCCGCCGGGTTCATCCTATGCCGAAGCTTTAACTCGCACCAGTGGATTCCGGCGGGACGTCCAATGGCGACGCCCCGCCGGAATCAGGCCCGTTTCAGCCCGCCAGCCCCTGCAGAAGGGCCCGCGCCCGGCCGATCTCGTCCATGTTGATCGTATGGCCGGGCTCCGGATAGAGCACCGCGGTCACCGCGGCGCCGCGGGCTTCGTAATGCGCGGCGGTCTCACGCACCCGCACGGCCGGAATGAACGGATCGCGCTCGCTGCAGCCGATGAACACCGGCAGGCCATCGAGCCGGCCCGTCTCTTCGCGCCCTTCCACCGACGGCCCGATCAGGCCGCCGCTGAAGCCGAGCACGGCCGCGACGCGGCCCGGATGGCGCGCGGCGAATTCCAGCGACAGGCAGGCGCCCTGCGAGAAGCCGGCGATCACCACCTTGTCCGCGCCGATGCCGGCCGCGTCGAGATCGGCGAGGATCGCCGCGATCCGGTCCAGCGCGGCGCTCAGATCCGGCTCGTTGGCGTCGAGCGGCTCCATGAAGGGGCGCGGATACCACGCCCCGCCGCGGGCCTGCGGCGCCAGATAGGCGATGTCGCCGAGGCCGATCGCTCCGGCAATGCCCAGGATGTCCGCCGCCGTCGCGCCGCGCCCGTGCAGGCAGACGACGACCCGGCGGGCGCTTTCCAGCGGCGCCCCGGCATGGCCGAGATGATGGCGGGCCAGAAGCGCGTTCGAATCCTCGGGGGTCATGTCCTGTCCTTTCCCTGGCGGTCGAGCGGCTTCAGGCCGGCTTCGATCTGCGCGCGCTTGGCCTCCAGGAAGGGCGGCAGCGACAGGCTCTGGCCAAGGCTTTCCATCGGCTCGTCGACGGCAAAGCCCGGCCCGTCCGTGGCGATCTCGAAGAGCACCCCGTTCGGCTCGCGGAAATACAGCGAGCGGAAATAGTATCGCTCCACCTCGCCGCTCGACGGCACGCGGAAGCCGCGCACCCGCTCGGTCCAGGCGTGCAGTTCCTCAACGTCGGCCGCGCGGAACGCCACGTGATGCACGCCGCCCGCACCCTGCCCGGCCGCCGGTAGCGACGGGTCCACCGCCACGTGCAGTTCGGCCGCCGGGCCGCCCTCGCCCATCTCGAACACATGCACGCTTGCACCGTCCGCCTCATAGGTGCGGACTTCGCGCATGTTCATCACCTCTGTCAGCACCGGCGCGGTCCGGGCGAGATCCGGCACAGCCATGGTGATCGGGCCGAGGCCGCGGATCTGATGCTCGGCCGGCACGCTGCTCGCGTCCCAGGGATTGGCCTCGCCGGCGCCCCCGTCGTCGATCAGCCGCAGCCGCTGGCCTTCGGGGTCCTCGAAGTCGAGCGAGGCGCGGCCATCCAGTTCCACGATCTCGCCGGTCGCAACACCGGCCTCGGTCAGCCGCGCATGCCAGTAGTCGAGGCTGGCGCGGCCGGCGACCCGCAGGCCGGTCCGCGAGACCGCATGGTTGCCGCGGGTCTCGGGCTGGGCCGGCCAGTCGAAGAAGGTGATGTCGGTGCCCGGCGTCGCCTTTCCGTCGGCGTAGAACAGATGATAGGCGCTGGTGTCGTCCTGGTTGACCGTCTTCTTGACCAGTCGCAGGCCCAGGACTTCCGTGTAGAAGCGGAGATTGCCGGGCGCATCGGCCGTGATGGCGGTCAGATGATGAATGCCTTTGAGGGCAAGGGTCATGGTATCGCTCCGTTGCACGAGGTCGCTTGGCGCAAGATAAGCGGCCTTGGCCTCGCAATTGGAAGGGCGCCGTTCGTGACGAATCGTTTCTCTTTGTTGAACGGCCGTCGTTCGGATGCGAACAGTGCCCTGTCGTCCACCCGGTCCTCCCGCACCGTTTTCCCTGTTCCCGGAGGCTCCCATGCCCATGACCGACCTGGATCCCATCCTCGACGCCATCGCCGCGCGCCGGGGCACCGAGTCCCGGCGCCTCATCGTTGCGCTGGCCGGGGCGCCCGGCTCCGGCAAGAGCACCATGGTCGAGCATCTGCGCGACCGGTTGAATGATGCGTCGCCGCCGGCCGCCGCGACCGGCACCGCCGCGCCGGGGATCGCCGACATCCTGCCGATGGACGGCTTCCACTATGACGACCTCGTGCTGGACGCGCGCGGCCATCGCCCCCGCAAGGGCGCACCGCACACCTTCGACGTCGACGGGCTGACCGTCACCCTCGACCGGCTGAAGGCCGATGACGGTCGCGCCGTCGCCGTGCCGGTCTTTGACCGCGCCATCGAGATCGCCCGCGCCGGTGCCCGCATCATCGCGCCCTCGGCCCGCATCATCCTTGTCGAGGGCAATTATTTGCTTCTGGACGACCCGGCCTGGGCGCCGCTACGCGACCGCTTCGACCTGACGGTGATGCTCGCCGTCCCCGAGCCGGTCCTGCGCCGCCGGCTGAAGGACCGCTGGCTCGGCCACGGCCTGACCACCGACGCCCTCGTCACCAAGCTCGACGGCAACGATCTGCCCAACATGCGGCTGGTGCTGGAGCGCAGCGTGCCGGCGGACCTGACGGTGGTGAATGACGGCTGAGGCCGTGCGGGAGACCGGCGTTCTGCCGGCTGCAAGTCAGCCGCCGGTCAGGCGCAGCGCCAGATAGACCCAGCCCGCCAGGGCCGCGCCGGAAATCGCAAGGTAGAAGGCCCGGCAGATCCGCGGCTCGAACCAGTCCCAGTCGCGGCCGGCGCCATAGGTCGCCGCCCCGTCGACCAGCGCGAACAGACCGAGCGCCACCAGCGCCGGAGCCCATTCCCGGGCGATCATCGCGTCGAACACCGCAATGCGCGTCATCACGTGAAGCGCCGTCGCATCGATCCGCTCGATGGCGCCCATATAGGCGACCCACAGCGAGCGGCGGGCGCCCGCCAGCCAGCGGGCCAGCTTGTCCGGATCGGGGTGGCGATAATCCTCGATCGTCCCCGTCACGAGGATGAAGACGATCTCGAAGCCGGCCGCGCCCAAACCGCAGATCGCCGCGACCTCCAGTTGCAGCGGCAGCCAGCCGGAAGAAGCGATCGCGGCCAGGACGCCGAGTTCCGCAAGGCCCGAGGCCAGCCCCCAGAGCCCGGCCCCGGCGACGCCCGCCTTCATCAGGCGCCGCGCGAACCGCACCCGCGCCAGGAGCAGCTTGCCCGCGACGGCGAGCCCCCACGCCGCGCCCCCGATGGCGTAATAGGCCAGATCGCCGGGCCGCACGGCTGCCAGCCAGACCACGGGCCCCAGCGTCAGCACCGCGAGCACGGCCAGCGACACCCGGTGATGCAGATGCGGCGATGCGACGATGTCTGGCTGCTGCGGACCGGTCATGGCTCCCCTTGCGTCAGATATCGCGCCATGCGCCTTCCATCTTAGGTTGAATTGCTGTAGATTGCCATCCTGGGTTGATCTTACCCAGTATAACCCCTGCCGGTTGCAGGCTCGCGTCTGGCGAGCGGCCCCGCAGGGACCGTTCCGTCGATGCCGAATACGGGAGACCGTCATGCGGGTTGTTCTCTGTGCGCCCCCGATCATGGATCGGTTCGAGGACACGCTGGAATCCATCGCGATGGATGCCCATCGCGAATGTCCGCCCTATGGCATGTATCTCCTGCGCGCCGCCCTGCTTCAGGCCGGCCATCACGTCGATTTCGCCGATCTGATCGCGCTGGGCACCAGTTCGCTCCAGGGCTTTTCGGCCGAGATCGACCGCGCCGATCTCGTCGGCATCGGCGCCACCTCCATGTCCTGGCCCACCGCCATCGAGGTGCTGAAGCAGATCCGCCGTCGGCGGCCCGACGTCCCGGTCGTCGTCGGCGGCATCCACCCGACCATGTTCGACCAGTATGTGCTGTCGGCCTTCCCGGTCCAGTTCGTCGTGCGCGGTGAAGGCGAAGCCGCCATCGTCGCTCTGGCCAACGCGCTGGAGGGCTCCCGCGATTTCCACGAGGTACCGAACCTCTCCTGGAAGACCGACGACGGCGTCGTCGTGCGCAACAGCATCGAGAAGCTGATCCGCAAGGACGAACTCACCGATTTTCCGGTGCCCGATTACGGCGACCTGCCCGACCGGGTCTATCAGGCCCTGTCGATCGAATCCTCGCGCGGCTGCGTCTTCGACTGCTCGTTCTGCTCGACCTCCTACCGGCGCACCTGGCGCGGCATCCAGCCCGAGGAATTCGTCGACCGGCTGGAGATGATCCTGCCGCATGTGCCGCGCACAAGCGCCGGCCATATCCACATCATCGACGACGAGTTCTCGATGAACGTCAAGCGCGCCACCCGCATCGCCCAGATCATCAGCCAGCGCGGGCTCGACGCCGGCCTGGTCTACGATTCCCGCGCCAACGACATCTGCGACGAGGCCTATGTCGAGGCGATGGCGCCCCATACGGTGCAGTTCCTGGTCGGCGCCGAATGCGGCTATGACGAGGGCCTGGCGCTGATCGGCAAGGGCACCACCTGCGCCAAGCTGGAAGAGGCCGCCCGCATCCTGCGCAAGTTCGGCATCGCCGACCGGGCCGACTTCTCCTTCGTCCTCGGCCTGCCCTGGGAGGGCCGCGCCGAGGTCGAGCGCACCATCGCCTTCGCCACCCATCTCCATGCCACCTACGGGGTGCGCGTCCTCCTGCAATGGTACTGCCAGATCCCCGGCTCGCGCCTGTGGGACGAGGCGGCGCGCAACGGCCTCGTCACCGAGGCGATGTATGACGAGTTCGGCTTCTTCTCGAACTACTATCTGTTCCAGTCGGGCGTGAAGATCCCCACCGCCGACATCTATGCGATCTCGGACAAGGTCGCCGCGGTGCGCACCGTCTCGCAGGCCGTCTACAAGGGCCGCAACATGATCGAATATGCCTTTCCCGAGCCGGTCGCGAAGTATTTTCCGCGGATCCTCGAGACCTTCCAGCAGAATGGGCTGGCGAGCCTGCGCCAAGTCGCCGGCCCCGGATCGCAGGCGGCACGCCGCGAGATCCCGGTCGAGCCCCCGAAACCGGCCCCGCCGGGCGAACGGATCGGCATTCCCCTGCGACATTTCCACGGCGTCCACGACAAGGGAGCAGTGACATGACCGACCTGCAGAAGGGCGAAGACACCTATGTGAAGGCCCTGCAACAGATCTTCACCGACCCGGAAGTCCGCAAGGCCCTGGAGGCCGAGCCCGAAGCCACGATGGAAAGGCTCGGCTTCGATCTCGACGACGAGGCGCGGGCCACCCTGCGCGCCAACGACCAGCCCGAACTCGCCGTGGCCGCCGTCCCGGCGGTTCTGGTGAGGGTCGCCACCAACGGCACCCGGCCGGCCGTCCGCGTCGCGGTCTCCAGCTCGACCTTCGCCGCCACCCGTGGCCGCGCCGCCGAGCTCGATGCCGAGCGCGACCGCAGCAGGTAGGCCGGCCCAGCCATCGCTGCGCCGGCCCCACCCGCCTGCCGCCACGGGCGCCGGCACCTCCCGGAGGCGTCGGCGCAGCGACGTCAGGCGACGAGCCCGGATCGACTGCCGGCCGCAGCCCTCTTAACGCGCCGCGATTACCGGGACGATGGCTGCGCCGATCTCGGCGACCGCGGCATTGCGCGTGCTGAAATCCGCCGGCGAGTCGGACAGATAGATCGCCACGAACACCGGCGCGCGCCCCGGCGGGGTGATCATCGCCACGAGATTGCGCGTATGGGTCCGTCCGCCGCCTGACTTGTCGACGACCTCCCAGTCCCTGGGCGTACTCGCGCGGATCAGCTTGCCGGTCACGCCGCCAAGGCGCATCCATTCGCGCAGTTGCTGGCGTGAATCCGGGCGCAATCCGTCACCGACCAGCATGCTCTCCCAGCTCGTCGCCATGGCTTTCGGGCTGGTCGTGTCGCGCGGATCGCCGGGGGCGAAGATGTTGAGATCGGGCTCGGTCCGGTCGAGCCGGGTCACGCCGTCGCCGATGCCGCGCAGGAAGGCGGTCACGGCCTGCGGACCGCCGAGCCTGGCGAGAAGCAGGTTGGCGGCTGTGTTGTCGCTCATGTCCGTCGTCGCCAGGCAGAGTTCGCCGATCGTCATCGTGCCGCCCTGGCGCGTCTCGGTCACCGGGGCATAGCTGAGAATGTCCGCGGCCCGGATCTCCACCGGCTCGTCGAGCGCCAGTGCGCCCTGTTCGGCCTGCTCCAGCACCGCCCCGCACAGAACCGACTTGAAGGTGCTGGCCATCAGGAACCGCTCGTCTTCGCGGTGCCCCCACTGCCAGTCGCTGCCGCTGTCGCGGATGAAGACGCCGATGCGGGCGTCCAGCCGCTCCTCCAGCCCCCGCACCGTCTCCGCCAGGCGCGCCGTGGCGTCCTCGGCCTGCGCCTGAGGCCCTGCCCACAGCGCGGCCACGACCACGACAGCCGACAGGACCGATCGGCGCGACACCATCCGGCAAAAGCTTTTCATCTTCATCCCCCACGCAATAGCCGGTTGCCTCTGCAACCGTTGGAAGGGGGCGATCATGTCGCGCCTCGTGTCGAAATGGAGGCGAAACGCGGCGCTCGTGAGCGCCATCCACAGCCCGGCGAATGACCCTAGAACTCGATCCCCAACTGCGCCTTCACGCCCGAGCGGAACGGGTGCTTGATCATTTCCATCTCGGTGACGAGATCGGCGAAGTCGATCAGCTCGTCCTTGGCGTTCCGACCGGTGATGACGACATGCTTCATCTCCGGCTTGCCCTTCAGGAATTCGATCACCTCGGCAAGATCGAGATAGTCGTAGCGCAGGACGATGTTCAGCTCGTCGAGCAGCACCAGCTTGTGCTCGTCGTCCATGATCAGCGCCTTGGCCCGCTCCCAGGCGGCCTTCGCCGCGGCGATGTCGCGCTGCCGGTCCTGGGTCTCCCAGGTGAAGCCGTCGCCCATGGCGGTCATCGTCACCTGGTCGGGGAACTTCTCCAGCACCTTGCGCTCGCCGGTCTCCCACTTGCCCTTCACGAACTGCACGACGGCGACCTTCATGCCGTTGCCCAGAGCCCGGAAGACCAGGCCGAAGCCGGCCGTCGACTTGCCCTTGCCCTTGCCCGTATGGACGATGACGAGACCCTTCTCGATCGTCTTGGTGGCGATGATCTTGTCACGCGCCGCCTTCTTCTTCTTCATCTTCTCGGCGTGCCGGGCGTCGAGCTCGGCGTCCGACATGCCGTCGGTGATCTTGGGTTTGTCGTTCATGTCAGGCCTCCCCTGCGGTCTGTGTCTGGTCGCCGAAGATCTTGGCGTAGAAGATGCGTTCCTCGCCCTCCGGATAGTCCGGCAGCCGGCCGAATGGGCGATAGCCCATGGCCTCGTAGAAGCCGGGCGACTGGAACGAATAGGTGTCGACCCAGACGCCGCGCAGCGTCTCCTCGCGCGCGATCGCCTCGGCACGTTCGACCAGCCGCCGGCCCAGCCCCGCGCCGCGATGGCGCTCGGGCACCGCCAGCACCTCGATATGCAGCCAGTTCCAGTAGATCTGGGCGATCAGCCCGCCGTCGATACCCGCCGCGTCGCTCAAAGCCAGCGTCAGGAAGCGCGGCGACATGGCAAAGTCGGTGCGCGTCGCCAGTTCCGCCAGCGGCGCCACGATGCGGCTGCGCGTCTCGTCGTCGGCCATCTCCACTTGGCGGATGTCCATGCGCGCGCCTCCTGCGGTCCGTCATCCGGCACCCAGCTCCGCCCGTGCGGAATTCGAGCGCGGTATCCATAGGCCCCGGTCGATCGCCTCGGCAAGCTTGTCGCACATCTCGCGATAGGCGTTCGCATTGTTGTCGAGCATGAAGTCCCGCACCGGCTCGTCCACCACGAAGGCCCGGTAGACGGCCTCGAAATGATGGTCGCGCACCGCACCCGTGGTCGCCGAGAAGGCGAAGAGATAGTCCACCGTCGCGGCGATCTCGAAGGCGCCCTTGTAGCCATGGCGCATGACGCCGGCGATCCATTTCGGATTGACCACCCTGGCGCGCACCACCCGGCCGATCTCCTCGTCCAGCGTGCGCACCACCGGCCGCTCGGGCCGCGAATGATCATTGTGATAGACCACCGGCCGGTCGCCCGAGACCTGCTCGACCGCCGCCGTCATGCCGCCCTCGAACTGGTAGTAATCGTCAGAATCCAGAAGGTCGTGCTCGCGGTTGTCCTGGTTCTGGACCACCGCCTCGATCCCCGACAGCCGCTGTTCGAAGCCGGCCCGGTCCGCCTCGCCCGCGGCATCCGCCCCGTAGGCATAGGAGCCCCAGACGATATAGCTCTCGGCCAGATCCGCCCGGTCGTCCCAGCCCTTCTCGTCGATCAGCGCCTGCAGTCCCGCGCCGTAGGCGCCGGGCTTGGAGCCGAAGATGCGAAAGCCCGACCGCCGCGAAGCCTCGGCCTCATCGACACCGTCGGCCATGAGCGCCTGCCGCTCGGCCCGCATCCGCGCCGCGATCGGATTGTCAGCCGCCTCTTCCTCCAGCGCGCCGACCGCCCGGATCGCCCGGTCGAACAGCGCGATCTGGTCGGGAAAGGCGTCGCGGAAGAAGCCCGAGATGCGCAAGGTCACGTCGACCCGCGGCCGGCCGAGCTCGGCCAGCGTCACGATGGCGTAGCCGGTGACCCGCCGCGAGGCCCGGTCCCAGACCGGCCGGGCGCCGATCAGCGCCAGCGCCTGGGCGATGTCGTCGCCGCCGGTGCGCATGTTGGAGGTGCCCCAGGCCGTCAGCCCGATCGAGCGCGGCCAGTCGCCCTCGTCCTGCAGATGCCGCGTCACCAGGAGCTCCGCCGAGCGTCGGCCGAGATCGTAGGCCGCCTCGGTCGGCACGGCGCGGGTGTCGACGGAAAAGAAGTTGCGCCCGGTCGGCAGCACGTCCGGGCGCCCCCGCGTCGGTGCGCCCGACGGTCCCGGTGCGACAAAGCGGCCGGCAAGCCCGGCCAGAAGGCCGGCGATCTCGGCCGGGCCCGATCCCGTCACCGCCGGCGCCAGCCGCGTCTCGACCTCGGTCAGCACCGCCCGCGTCGCCGTCCAGCCCGGCTCCGCCGCCGTCTCGCCGGTCACGAGCCGCGCCGCCAGCCATTCGATCCGCTCCACCGTATCGCCGGCCGTACGCCATGCGTCGGCCGACAGGTTCTGGAGCACGTCGGGCCGCGCCGCGGTCCATGGGGCCGCCATGTCGCAATCCAGCGGATCGAAGCCGCCCGTCTCCACGCCATCGCTCGCCAGCAGATCGGCCGCGATCGCCCGGTGCAGCGAGCCGTCGCCCGGCGCACTGCCGCGCGGCAGCCGGGCCAGCGCCACGGTCAGATCAGTCAGCAGCCGGCCTTCCGGCGCAACGCCGAAGACATGCAGCCCGTCGCGGATCTGCATCTCCTTCAGGTCGCACAGATAGGCGTCGAGCTTTTCCAGCGCCGTATCCTCGGCTTCACCCGCCGCGATGCCGGCATCCTGGTCGAGACCGATGTCGCGGACGAGGTCGAGGATCTGGCCCTTCAGCAGTTCCAGCCGCCGCGGGTCGCTGCCTGCCGCCTCGTAATATTCGTCGACCAGCGCCTCCAGATCGCGCAGCGGCCCGTAGCTTTCGGCCCGCGTCAGCGGCGGCGTCAGATGATCGATGATCACCGCGCTCGTGCGGCGCTTGGCCTGAGTGCCCTCGCCCGGATCGTTGACGATGAAGGGGTAGAGATGCGGCAGCGCCCCGAACACCGCCTCGGGGAAACAGGCCTTGGACAACGCAAGCGCCTTGCCCGGCAGCCATTCCAGATTGCCGTGCTTGCCCATGTGGATCACCGCGTCGGCATCGTATTGCGTCCGCAGGAAGGCGTAGAGCGCCAGGTAATTGTGCGGCGGCACGAGGTCCGGCGAGTGGTAGGTCTCCTTCGGGTCGATATTGTAACCGCGCGCCGGCTGGATTCCGACCAGCGTCTCGCCGAACCGTGCCAGCGGCAGGGCAAACGCGTCCCGATCGGCCAGGAAGAACGGATCGGCCTCCGGCGCGCCCCAACGCCCCGTCACCGCCGCCTGCACCGCCTCCGGCAGACCGTCGAAGAACGCCCGATAGGCCTCGAACGCCAGCGTCTCGCGGATCTCCCGCGCCGCCGTCCCGGCATTGGTCGGACCGGCCATCAGATGGTCGATCAGCCCGTTGCCCGTCGTCGGCACGTCGGCGACGTCGTAACCCGCCGCCGCCATGGCGTTGAGGACGGTGATGGTCCCGGCCGGCGTGTCCAGGCCGACGCCGTTGCCGAGCCGCCCGTCCCGGTTGGGGTAGTTCGCCAGGAGGATCGCCACCCGCCGCGCTTTCGCGGGCTTTGTCCGCAGCCGGCACCAGCGCGCCGCCAGTTCGGCGACGAAATCCACCCGGTCCGGCAGCGAACGATGCGCCACGATGTCCGTCTGGGTGAGCGCATCCCAGTCGCCCGCCGACTTGAAGGCGATGGCCCGGCCAAGCACCCGCCCGTCCACTTCCGGCAGGGCGACATTCATCGCCAGATCGCGCGCCGAGAGCCCCTGCGACGACGTCTCCCAAGCCTCGCGCGGGCCGCTCGCCAGCACCGCCTGCAGGACGACGGCCCCGCCTTCCTCCAGCACCGTCGGCACCCGCTCGCCGCCGGGCGACGAGACCGCGAAGCCGGTCAGATTGACGACGACATCCGGCGCCCGCTCGGCAAACAGCGCCCGCAAGGTCTCGATCGACACCGGGTCCTTGAGGCTGGAGACATAGACCGGCAGGACGTCGAGCCCCTGCCGCGCCATCGCCCTCGCCAGCGCCTCGACGGGCTCGGTCTGGCCGCTCTGCATCAGCGCCCGGTAGAAGACGATCGCCGCCAGCGGCCGCGCCGCCGGCGTCGCCACTGTTTCGCCGGGAGCATCCGGGTGCAGTGCCGGAGCGGCAGCCGGCCGCGACGCGTCGGCCGCGACGCCTGCCAGTTCCAGCCTGCCCGCCTTCAGCAGCGGCTGCGCCTCCGGCGGCCAGTCCCCGTCCGACAGGATCGCGCCCAGCGCCTGCAGGAAATTCTCCGCATTCGCCGGCCCGCCCTCGACGAGATTGCGCCACAGCCGGTCGCGCTGCCCCTCTCCAAGCGTGTTGTAGCGGTCGAGGCCCGGATCCGGCTTGTCGTCGCCGGGCACCACGACCAGATGGCCGCCCGTCGCCTGGGCATTGGCCAGCAGCGCGTCCAGCCCGTAGGGCCAGTAGGCCGCACCGCCGAGTATGCGCACCACCACCAGCTTTGCGTGGCGAAGCGTCCGGGCGACATAGGCGTCGACCGACATCGGATGCTTCAGCCGCAGGAAATTCGCCAGCCGCAGCGACGGGGCAGCCGCGCCCAGCCGCCCGGCGGCCCCGGCCAGGCCGGCGATCTCCGTGTCGGCGGCCGACAAAACGACGATGTCGGCCGCCGTCTGGCCGAGATCGACCGCCTCGCCGCCATCGTCGATCGTGCCTTTCTGGGCAAGAAGAAGATGCACGACGCTGTGCCCTACTCCGCCGCCGCCTGCGCCGCTCCGTCGGTCAGGGCGCGGATGGTCGCCTGGATCGTCCCGCAGGTCGCCGCGTCCAGCCCGTCATGCAGGCCGATGACGACCAGCCGGGTGGCGCGGGTCTCACCCGGCTTCCAGGGCCGGTCGAAATAGGTCTCGATGCGCTGGCCGACGGCCTGCACCACCAGCCGCATCGGCTTGCCCGGCACATCGGCAAAGCCCTTCAGCCGCAGGATGTCGTGGCCGGCAATGACCGCGGACAGCCCGTCCGCGAAGGCCTTCGGATCGGCGACCTGCCCGGCCTCCACGACGAAGCTCTCGAACTCGTCATGGTCGTGATCGTGCCCCTGGCCTTCATGGTGGAGCTCGTGATGCGACTTGCGATCTCCGATCAGATCCTCCGTCCCGGCGGACAGGCCCAGGAGCACGTCGGTCGGCAGCACGCCACCTTCCGCCGTGACGATCTTCACGGCCTCGGCGCACTGGCCGCCGATCTCGCCGCGCACCCGCTCCAGCGTCGCCGCGTCGACGAGGTCGGCCTTGTTCAGGACGATCAGGTCGGCCGCCCGGATCTGGTCCTCGAACAGCTCTTCCAGCGGATTGTCGTGGTCGAGGCTCTCGTCGGCGGCCCGGGCCGCGGCGACCTTGGCCTCGTCGTCGGCAAAGCGTCCGGCGGCGACCGCCGCGGTGTCGATGACCGTCACCACGCCGTCCACCGTCACCCGCGTCTTCACCTCGGGCCAGTTGAACGCGGCGACCAGCGGCTGCGGTAGTGCCAGCCCCGAGGTCTCGATGACGATGTGATCGGGCAGCCGGTCGCGGGCGAGCAGCTTGGTCATGGTCGGGATGAAGTCGTCGGCGACGGTGCAGCAGATGCAGCCATTCGTCAGTTCGACCACGTCGTCCTCTGTGCAGGTCTCGATGCCGCAGCCGGTCAGGATGTCGCCATCGACGCCCAGATCGCCGAACTCGTTGATGATCAGGGCGATCTTCCGGCCGCCGGCATTCTGCAGCATGTTGCGGATCAGCGTCGTCTTGCCCGCTCCGAGAAAGCCGGTGACGACGGTGGCTGGTATCTTCTGCACGGCTTCAACCTTTCAGGGTGAGCGGCAGGCCGGCGGCGACGAAGATCGCCTCGTCGCACGCGGCCGCGATCAGTTGGTGGAGACGCCCGGCGTGGTCGCGGAAGCGCCGCGCCATGGCGTTTTCGGGGACGATCGACAGGCCGACCTCGTTGGAGACGAAGACGATGAGCCCCGGCGGCCGGCCTTTCAGGCAGGCCACGAGCCGATCGGCCTCCGCGTCGACATCGCGTTCGGCGAGCATCAAATTCGACACCCAGAGCGTCAGGCAGTCGACCAGCAGCGCCCGGTCCGACGCAGCCTCGCTTTCGATGGTCGCGACGAGATCGAGCGGCGCCTCGACGGTGCGCCACGGCGCCGGCCGACGCGCTTTGTGCGCGTCGATCCGGGCGGTCATTTCGGCGTCGAAGGCCTGCCCCGTCGCGATGTAGACGGGGGCGCGGCCGCTCTCGCCGACGCGGCGCTCGGCGAAGGCGCTCTTGCCAGAGCGCGCGCCGCCGAGAACGAGGACGAGGCGGTCGGTCGCGCCGGCCTCAGCCGGCAAGACCGGCGATCGCCAGCAGCTGCTCGCCGAGGATCATCGCCCCGGCACCGGCGACGACGCCGCCCGACACCCGCAGGCCGAAATTCTCGCGGGCGGCGAGGCCGCTGCCGAGAAGCCGCACGGCGATGAAGCCGGCGGAGACCGCGACGACATACTGGATGGCCGCGAAGCCGATCAGATAGGCGGCGACGGCGCCCGATTCCGAACCGACCACCGCTTCGCCATAGGCATAGCCGTGGAACAGGCCGGCGACGGCGAAGAGCGAACCGATCGCGAGCATGCCGTAGGAGCGGCCGGACAAAGCGAGGATGCCGATGCCGGCGACCGACAGGGCGACGACGAATTCGGCGGCCGGCAGGTCGAAGGCCATCAGGTGCAGCAGCGTGCCGGCGACGGTGGCGCCGATGAACAGCAGCGGCGCGGCGAAGCGATGCGCGGTCAGCGCGGCCAGCAGGCCGACACCGATGATGAAGGCCAGATGGTCGAGCCCGATGACCGGATGGGCAAGACCCGACAACAGGCCCCCGCCCATGCCCTGCGGCGCCATGCCACCCGCGGGGTGGTGGGCGAAGGCCGCGGTCGGAATCAGGGACAGC
Organism: Aurantimonas coralicida DSM 14790; assembly: GCF_000421645.1. Taxonomy (GTDB): domain Bacteria; phylum Pseudomonadota; class Alphaproteobacteria; order Rhizobiales; family Rhizobiaceae; genus Aurantimonas; species Aurantimonas coralicida. The sequence continues at coordinate 297,040 of NZ_ATXK01000001.1, forward strand.
AGCGCCGTGACGGCGAAACGATTGCGGAAAGGCATGAAGACAACTCCCGTGTCCTGTTGGAACGGACGCGGATAGTCCCAAAAAACCGGCGTTTCCCCGAAACTCCGCGGCACGACGGCCGCCGGATCGAAACACAGGTCCTGAAGGAACATCCCGTCCCGTAGACGTCGCACGTGGATGGCAGGTCTCCTGGCTCGCGGGTCGTCGGTCTTCGCCTGGCCTTCCCGGAGACATCTCCAGTGGCTTTTCGCCGGTCTCGCCTGGCCTGACGGCCCGACGCATCCCGGTGGTGAAGACCTCGCCGCTCTACAGTCGCGGGGTCGGCTGCGATATGGGCCCCCTGTTTGGGTCGGCCCGTCGCATTCCCTCTTCGCCCCTGCCGCGTGGCAGCGGGGGAACCATCCTTCGACGGACCCGGCGCAAGCGTCGAATCCGATCAGCTCGCAGACTAGCGATCGGCCGGCGCGACGCAAGCCAATTCGCCCCACGGGCGGGCTCTGCGTGCCGTGCGCGGCCCGAACGCAAAAGGCCCGGCCGCAGTCTCCTGCAGCCGGGCCTCGATGCATGTCAGGCGCTCGGCTCAGCGCGCCGCCGACTGCTCGCAGGCTTCCACATGCTTGGCCAGCGCCTCGTTGGAGAGGATCGCGCTGATCGTGCGGATGTCGCGGTTCTGGAACTTCGGCGTCTTCTGCAGCTCCTTGAGCCGCTCGAGCATGGTCACTCGGCTCATGGTGTTCTCCTTCTTGCCGGTTCCGCGACGGGGATCCCGCCGCGGGTTGGGGCGGGCGCCGTCAGGCGGCCCGCACGCTCGCGGTCACGGGAATCTCGATGTCGACCTCGAGGGTCGAGACCTGTTCGCCGCGATCCATCTTCACGATCACCTTCTCGCGGTCGACATGGACGTGCCGTGCGATCACCGCGAGAATCTCCTCGCGCAGGAGCCCGACGAGATCGGAATGGCCGACCGTCGCGCGCTCGTGGGCGAGCAGGACCTGCAGGCGCTCGCGCGCCATCGGCGCCGAGCTCTGCTTGCTGAAGAAACTGAAAAGGCTCATGCCGCTCTCCGTCCGAAGATCTTGCCGAACAGGCCGCGCTTCTCCCCCGGGATCACCATGGGAACGGTCTCGCCGGCCAGGCGGCGCGCGGCGTCGGTGTAGGCCAGCGCCGGCGCGCTGCGGGCGTCGCCCAGCGTGACCGGCGTGCCGAGGTTGGACGCGCGCAGCACGTCCATCGATTCGGGAATGATGCCGAGGAGCGGGATCGACAGGATCTCCAGCACGTCCTCGACCTTCAGCATGTCGCCGCGCTCGGCCCGGTTCGGGTCGTAGCGGGTCAGAAGCAGGTGCTTCTCCATCCGCTCGCCGCGCTCGGCCTTGGCGGTCTTGGCGTCCAGCAGACCGATGATCCGGTCGGAATCGCGCACCGAGGAGACTTCCGGGTTGGTCACCACCACGGCGACGTCCGCATGGCGCATCGCCAGGGTCGCGCCGCGCTCGATGCCGGCCGGGCTGTCGCAGATGATCCAGTCGAAGGTCTCGCGCAGCTCGTTCATGACGATCTCGACGCCTTCCGACGTGAGATTGTCCTTGTCGCGGGTCTGCGAGGCCGGCAGCAGGAACAAAGTCTCCAGCCGCTTATCGCGGATCAGCGCCTGCGGCAGCTTGGCGTCGCCCTGCACCACGTTGATCAGGTCGTAGACCACCCGGCGCTCGGCGCCCATGACCAGGTCGAGATTGCGCAGGCCGACGTCGAAATCGACCACGACGGTCTTCTCGCCCCGCTGCGCCAGCGCGGCGCCGAGCGCTGCCGTGGAGGTCGTCTTGCCGACGCCTCCCTTGCCCGAGGTCACCACGATTACTTTTGCCATCTCGTTCTCCTGTATGCTGGTCGGCCGCCGGCTAGACCAGGATTTCCGTCTTGAGCGTGTCGCCGTCGAGCCAGACCTGCACGGCCTGCCCGCGATGCGCCGGATTCATGTCGTCGGCCATCTTGTAGAGGCCGTCGATCGCCAGAAGCTCGGCCTCGAGCTTGCGGCAGAAGATGCGGGCCGAGGCGTTGCCGACCGAGCCGGCCATCGCCCGGCCCCTGAGGGTGCCGTAGACGTGGATCGAGCCGCCTGCGACGATCTCCGAACCCGACGCGACCGAACCGAGGATGGTCACGTCGCCTTCCGGGAAGATCACCGACTGGCCCGAGCGCACCGGCTCGTGGATGATGATCGACGGCATCGCCCGGACCGGCTGCGGCTCGGGCCGCGGGGCCGGCGCTTCGGCCTTCGCGGCAGTGCTGGCCGGCGCGCTCGCGGGAGCCGGCGCGGCCGGCGCCTCGAAATCGTCGGCCGGACGTCCGCCCTTCATCGCCGGCGGCATGCCGAAGCCGAGCAGCGAGGCACGGGCGCCCTCGATGCCCATGATCCGGACACTGCGCTCGCCGAGTTCGCCGATCAGCTCCTTCAGCTGCGCCTGGTCGATGTCCAGGCCCTCGACGTCGAGAACGATGGGACGGCCGAGGAAGAAGCCGGTCGAACGGGCGGCCAGATCGTCGAGGCGAGCCAGCCAGCTGTCGAACGGCAGCTCGGGGGACAGCACCAGCGCGAGGAAGGAGCGGCCCTTGAGGCGGATCGGACGGGTGTCTGTTAGCGCTTTGGTCATCTGCGTTAATTTTCGGTTGCTGGGCGATCTAATCGGACGTCGGTTAACCGGAGATTAAGCCTCAAAGCCTGCGCCGGGCTGACGCGAAAGCGGCGATTTGCCCTGTCGGGATACGGCCTTGGCGGGGCTATGACGTCCTTGTGGCCTTGCGATGGCAGCCGCTTTCGGCCATGACGCCGGGGCAGGGTCGGCCCTTGAGATCGGGGCTACGGCCGCAGACACGGGGACTTGCCATGATCACCGGACGGATGTTCGCCACGCTCGCAGGGGCCCTCGGCCTGTTCGCCGGGCTCGCCACGCCGGGCCTCGCCCAGGAGCCGATCACCCTCGGCGAGATGAACAGCTACACCACCCTGCCCGCCTTCACCGGTCCCTATCGCAAGGGCTGGGAACTGGCGCTGGAAGAGATCAACGCCGCCGGCGGCATCGATGGCCGGCCGGTCGCGGTCGTCAGCCGTGACGACAATGGCAAGCCCGCCGACGCCATCCGCATCGCCGAGGAATTCGTCGCCTCCGACGACGTCGCGGTTGTGTGGGGCGGCTTCTTCTCCAATGTCGGCCTCGCCCTCACCGACTTCGCCAAGCAGCGTCAGGTGCCGTATCTGGCGACCGAGCCGCTGGCCGACGCCATCGTCTGGTCGCAGGGCAACCGCTACACCTTCCGCCTGCGCCCCTCGACGGCCATGCAGGCCGCGATGCTGGCCGAAGAGGCCGCCAAGCTCGACGCCACCCGCTGGGCGACCATCGCGCCGAACTACGCCTATGGCACCGATGCGGTCACCGCCTTCAAGGCCGAGCTGAAGAAGCGCAAGCCCGACGTCGAGTTCGTCGGCGAGCAATGGCCGCCCCAGGGCAAGCTCGATGCCGGCCCCACCGTGCGCGCCCTCGAAGCCATGAAGCCCGACGCGATCTTCAACGTCACCTTCGGCGCCGACCTCGCCAAATTCGTCCGAGAGGGCGACATTCGCGGCCTGTTCGACGGCCGCGAGGTCGCCTCGCTCCTGTCCGGCGAGCCGGAATATCTCGAGCCGCTGGGCGCCGAGGCCCCCGAAGGCTGGATCGTCACCGGCTACCCCTGGTACGACATCGATACGCCCGAGCATGACGCCTTCCGCAAGGCCTACGAGGCGAAATACGGCGAGCATCCCTATGCTGGCTCGCTCGTCGGCTATAACGGGATGAAGGCCCTCGCCGCCGCCCTGACGAAGGCCGGCGGCGCCACCGACGCCGACTCGCTGATCGCCGCCTTCGAGGGCCTCGAGGTTTCCGACGCCCCGTCCGGCCCCTTCACCTTCCGCGAGGCCGACCACCAGTCCACCATGGGCGCCTGGGTCGGCCGCACCGCGGTGCGCGATGGCCAGGGCGTCATGGTCGACTGGCGCTATGCCGACGGCGCCGACTATCTGCCGTCGCCCGAGGACGCCCGCAAGCTTCGCCCCGCCGAATAGGCTGGCCGCACAGGCAGCGCACAGACGCCAGCGCGCGGTGACCCCTCCGGTCGCTGCGCGCCGGCGCCCATCCCCAACGAGGAGACGGTGTTGACGACGCTCGGCTTCGTATTCGCCCAGCTCCTGGCCGGCCTTGCCGACGCGTCGTCGCTGTTCCTGGTGGCGGCCGGCCTGTCGCTGATCTTCGGCGTCACCCGCATCGTCAATTTCGCCCACGGCTCGCTGTTCATGCTGGGCGCCTATGTCGCCTATTCGGCGGTCACCTGGCTGCCGACCGGCTTTCTCGGCTTCTGGGGCGGGATGCTCGTCGCGGCCGTCGCAGTGGCGCTGATCGGCGGGCTGATCGAGATCGTCATCCTGCGTCGGCTCTACGCCTCGGCCGAGCTCTACCAGCTCGTCGCCACCTTCGGCGTCCTCCTCGTCATCCAGGATGTCGCGCTGGCGATCTGGGGGCCGGAAGACCTGCTCGCGCCCCGCGCGCCCGGTCTTGGCGGCGCCCTGCGGATCTTCGGCGAGCCGGTGCCGCAATACGACCTCCTGCTGATCGCCGCCGGCCCGGTCGTCCTCGCCGTCGTCTGGCTGGTCCTCAACCGCACCCGCTGGGGCACGCTGGTCCGCGCCGCGACCGAGGACCGCGAGATGACCGGCGCCCTCGGCGTCGACCAGGCGCGCCTGTTCACCACCGTCTTCATGCTGGGCGCCTTCCTTGCCGGCCTTGCCGGCGCCCTCCAGACCCCGCGCGAGGCCGTCAGTCTCGCCCTCGATCTCGACGTCGTGGTCGAGGCCTTCGTCATCGTCGTCGTCGGTGGGCTGGGCTCGATCGGCGGCGCCTATGCGGCCGCCGTCCTGATCGGCGTCCTCAATGCCTTCACCCTCCTGTGGTTTCCGACCCTCGCCACTGTCCTGCCCTTCCTGGTGATGGCGGCGATCCTGGTGGTGCGGCCCTACGGCCTGTTCGGCCAGGCTGCCCTCGTCGCGCCGGCCCCGGCCGAACGCGGCGCCACCCTGCGGCTGCCTGGCCGCACGGTGACGATCCTCGTCGTCCTCGCCGTTGCGGGTCTCGCGCTGCTGCCGCTGGTCGAATCCGGCTTTGCCCTGATCCTGCTCACCGATTTCTTCGTCGCCGCCCTCTTTGCCGCCAGCCTGCAGTTCATCATGGGCCTCGGCGGCATGATCTCCTTCGGCCACGCCGCCTTCTTCGGCCTCGGCGCCTACGGCGCAGCACTGGCCGCCACGGCCCTCGGCCTGCCCATGTTCGCCGCCATGGCGCTGGGCGTGGCCACCGGCGGCCTAGGCGCGCTGATCATCGGCTGGTTCTGCGTCCGCCTGTCCGGCGTCTATCTCGCCATGCTGACCCTTGCCGGCGCCCAGATCCTCTGGGCCGTCGCCCTGCAATGGCAGGATGTCACCGGCGGCGACGACGGCATTCTCGGCGTCTGGCCCGACCGCTTCGCCGCCTCCCGCACGGTCTATTACCTGATCGCCCTTGGCCTGTGCGCCGGCGGCCTCTGGCTGATCCGCCGCATCGCCCATGCGCCCTTCGGCTATCTCCTGCGCGCCACCCGCGACTCGCCCCTGCGCGCCGAGGCCATCGGCCTCGACGTGCGCGGCCGCCAGCTCGCCGCCTTCGTCATCGCCGGCCTCTTCGCCGCGCTCGCGGGCACGGTCTTCGTCTTCGCCAAGGGCAGCGTCTTTCCCACCATCCTGGCGGTCGGCCAGTCCGTCGACGCCCTTTTGATGGTGCTGATCGGCGGCGTGCAGGCCCTGTCGGGTCCGATCGCCGGCGCCGCGATCTTCGTCGGCATCGAGGACTGGGTCGGCCGGCTGCCCTATTGGCGGTCGATCTTCGGCGTCATCATCCTCGCCGTCTGCATTCTGGCGCCCCAGGGCATCGCCGGTGGCCTGCGCTCGGTAGCCGGCCGCGTCCGCCGCCGCGCCACAGCGCCTTCCGGAGCGCCGGCATGAACGCGCTGGAGATCCACGGCCTGAGCAAGGCCTTTGGCGGTGTCGTCGCGGTCGACGACGTCGGCTTTCACGTCGCCTCGGGCGAGATGCTCGCCCTGATCGGCGCCAATGGCGCCGGCAAATCCACCACCTTCAACATGCTCAACGGCCAGCTGCGTCCCGATCGCGGCTCGGTGCGGCTGTTCGGGTCAGAGATCGCCGGCCTGCCGGCCCGCCGCATCGCGCGCCGCGGCGTCGGCCGCACCTTCCAGATCACCCAGACCTTCACCTCCATGACGGTGCGCGAAAACCTGCAGACCGCCCTGCTCGCCCATCGCAAGCGCCGCTTCGACTTTTTCTCCCGCGCCGTCGCCGCCGAGCGGGCGGAAGCCGACCGCCTGCTCGCCATTGTCGGCATGTCCGAGGCCGCCGACCGCCCCTCCGCCGAGCTTGCCTATGGCGACGTCAAGCGGCTGGAACTCGCGGTCGCGCTGGCCGCATCGCCGCGGCTCCTGCTGATGGACGAGCCGACAGCCGGCATGGCGCCGCGCGAGCGCACCGCCCTGATGGCGCTGGTGCGCAGCATCGTCGAGGACACCGGCCTCAGCGTCCTCTTCACCGAGCACGACATGGATGTGGTCTTCGCCCATGCCGACCGCATCGTGGTGCTCAACCGGGGCGCCGTCATTGCCGAGGGCACCGCCGATGCGATCCGCGCCGACCCGACCGTTCGCGCCGTCTATCTCGGCGGCGGCACACCGGAATCAGTCACTGAACAAGTCTCGCCAAATGCTTGAACTGCAAGCGATCGACAGTTTCTACGGCGACGCCCACATCCTGCATGGCGTGTCGCTGACCGTGAACGAAGGCGAGATCGTCGCCCTCGTCGGGCGCAACGGCGCCGGCAAGTCCACGACGCTGAAGAGCGCCATGGGCCTCGTGCGCCCCCGCCGCGGCACGGTGCGCTATTGCGGTGCCGACATCACCGGTCTGCCGCCCTATCGCATCGCGCGGCTGGGCCTCGGCTACGTCCCCGAGGATCGCCGCATCTTCAAGGATCTGACGGTCTCGGAGAACCTCGAGGTCGGCCGCCGCGACGCCGCGGATGCGGACACGCCATGGACGCCGGCGCGGCTCTTCGACCTCTTCCCCAATCTCGGCGAACGCCGCGGCCAGAAGGGCGGGCGCCTGTCCGGCGGCGAGCAGCAGATGCTCAGCCTCGCCCGCACCCTGATGGGCAATCCGCGGACCCTGTTGCTCGACGAACCCTCCGAAGGCATCGCGCCGGTCATCGTCGACGCCATGGCCGCGGCGATCCGCGACCTCAAGCGCGAAGGCCTGTCGGTGCTTTTGTCGGAGCAAAATCTCGGCTTTGCCCGCGCCATCGCCGACCGCGCGGTGATCATCGAGACCGGCACCGTCCGCTTCACCGGCAGCTTCGCCGAGATGGAAGCCGATCCCGACATCGTCTCCAGCCACCTCGCCGTCTAGGCGGCGCGGCCCTTTCGACGGACGCGATCAGCCACCGTCGCCGAAACCCGCGCCCTGGTGCTCGCCGAGCTTCGGCGCCGGCCGCTCCAGCGACAGTTCGGCATCGCCATAGGTGATCGGGCTGCGCACGCCCGCCATGCCGCCCGGCGCGATCTGCATGCCGCGATGGACGATCTGCGGATCGGCGAAGACGTCGGCGACATCGTTGATCGGCCCCGACGGCACGCCCACCGGCTCCAGCGCGGCCAGAAGGTCGTCGCGGCGCCATGCGGCGATCGCCCCGGCCAGGATCGGCGTCAGCGCCTCCCGGTTGGCGACCCGCGCCTCATTGGTGGCGTAGAGCGGATCGGCGGACAGCTGCGGCAGGTCGAGGACGGCGCAGAGCCGCGCGAACTGCCGGTCATTGCCGCAGGCGATGATCAGATGGCCGTCGGCGACCGGAAACACCTGATACGGCACGATGTTGGGATGGGCATTGCCGAGCCGCGACGGCGCGGCGCCGGTGGCGAAGAAGTTCAGCGCCTGGTTGGCCAGGACACCCGCCATGCAGTCGTAGAGCGCCATGTCGACATATTGCCCGCGCCCGGTCCGCTCGCGGTCGGCCAGCGCCGCCTGGATGGCGATGGTGCCGTAGAGCCCGGTGAAGATGTCGGCGAAGGCGACGCCGATCTTCTGCGGCTCGCCCGCCGGATCGCCGGTCAGGCTCATGATGCCGCCCATGCCTTGGATCATGAAGTCGTAGCCGGCCCGGCCCGCATAGGGGCCGTCCTGGCCGAAGCCGGTGACCGAGCAATAGACGAGGCGCGGATTGATCGCCTTCAGGCTCTCGTAGTCGAGGCCGAACTTTTCCAGCCCGCCGACCTTGAAGTTCTCGATCAGCACGTCCGCCTCGGCTGCCAGCGACCGTACCAGCGCCCGCCCCTCCTCGGTGCCGAAATCGGCGACCACCGAGCGCTTGCCGCGGTTGCAGGCGTGGAAATAGGCCGCCGTGCGCTCGCCGTCCCGCTCGACGAAGGGCGGCCCCCAGCCGCGGGTGTCGTCGCCCGCCGGGCTCTCGACCTTGATCACGTCGGCGCCGAGATCGGCAAGCGTCTGGCCGATCCACGGGCCGGCCAGGATGCGGGCGAGTTCCAGGACCTTCAGTCCGGCATGGGGTGCGTGCGTCATCCGGTCGGCGTGCCGCCCGGCGCCGGCGCTGTCAAGCTGCACCAGCGCTTATCGACGGCCCTCGGGGTGAGGATAGCTATGTCTTACGCTGCGGCATTCTGAGTTGATACTCAACCTCAACAGACGCGCGCGAGCATGCCGGACGGCCTGCCGGCGCCCCGACGGGGAAGGCGGGGCGAGGTCGCCCTCGCGACCTGCCCCTCGCCGGGATCGGCGAATAGGGCCCGCTCGCGGAGCCGCCGGAGGCTGCGCCCGGCCGCTCCCGGCAGCAGGCCCGCCTTCCTCAGTCCACGAAGGCGCGTTCGACGACGAAGGTGCCGGGCTTGTTGTTGGCGCCTTCCTCGAAGCCGCGGGCTTCCAGCAGCGCTTCCGTGTCCTTCAGCATCGCCATGGAGCCGCAGATCATCGCCCGGTCGGTCTCCGGGTCCAGCGGCGCGATGGCGAGGTCCTCGAACAGCTTGCCGTTCTCGATCAGCGTGGTGATCCGGTGGCCCCGCGTCTCGCCGTCGCGGGTCGCGCTGGCGTGGAAGATCAGCTTGTCGCCGATGAACTCGCTCATCAGCTCGTCGGCCTTCGACGTCTCCACCAGTTCGCGGCCATAGGCCAGCTCGGCATTGCCGCGGCAGGTCTGGGTAAGGATCACCTGGTCGAACTTCTCGTAGGTCTCCGGGTCGCGGATCACCGAGGCGAAGGGCGCGATGCCGGTTCCGGTCGAGAACAGGAACAGCCGCTTGCCAGGCTTCAGCGCATCGTGGACGAGCGTGCCCGTCGGCTTCTTGCGCATCAGCACCGTGTCGCCGACCTGGATCTTCTGCAGATGCTCGGTCAAGGGGCCGTTCGGCACCTTGATGGAGAAGAACTCCAGTTCCTCGTCCCACGCCGGGCTGGCGATGGAATAGGCGCGATAGACCGGCTTGGCCGCGTTCGGCAGGCCGATCATCACGAACTCGCCCGAGCGGAAGCGGAAGCTCTGCGGCCGGGTGATGCGGAAGGCGAACAGGCTGTCGGTATAGTGCGTGACCTTGGTCACCGTCTCGGCAAAGACGCCGGCGGGAATCGGGAAGGCAGGCTCCGGCGAATGCTCCGGCTGTTGGGCGAGAGAACTCATCAGGCGTCGTTCCTTTCCATGGTCCGCGACCGCGCGAGACGGCCTTGTCCGGTGCGCGCGACGGATCAGCGCCGCGTCACGATTGATCGGGTCCCGGCTGTCGGGAGAATGGCAGGCCGGACAGCATCCTTGCCCCGTGCCTACATCGCAGTCGTGCCGGAAGATAGAACCCCGCACCCCGCAATGCAGCGTCGCACGTTCCAAATATCGGCATTGTTCGGGGAAAACATTCGCCGCAGCCGCCATGCGGCGCGTGCGTCCGCCCTCACCTCAGTTCAGGTTCGCCGCGGCCCGCGCCTCGGCCATCTCTTCGAGGCACGCGACCCGCGCGCTCGAACAGGCAAATCCCGCGATCACGCTGCGCACCACCCGCGCGCCGACCCCGGTCAGGTCGAAGCCGCGATCCGAGCGCAGCCATTCCGAGATGACGCCGCTCACCGCACAGACATAGGCGGTGGCCGCCTCCTTCGGCTGCCATTCGTGCTTCAGCTCGCCGCGAATCTGCACCGCCGCGAAGATCCCAGTGATCGCCTTGTGCATGGTGGCCTCGGCATCCGCCCGGCGCAGCATCGCGTCCTGCATCTCGCCGACATATTCGCAGCGAAACAGGAGAATGGTCAGGATCTTGCGCGTCCGTTCGTCGCGCTCCAGATGGCGAAGCGCCTCCAGCGTGTTCTCGTAGAGGTCCTGCAGCGACCGCCGGCCGGCACAGGCCTGCTCGTCGAAGAACTCTTCCTGGGGCAGCTTCGCGCGCTCCTGCATCGCCCGGAACAGTTCGAGCTTGTTGGAGAAGTGCCAGTAGATCGCGCCGCGCGTCAGGCCGGCGCTCGCGGCAATGTGACTGAGGGTCGTTCCTGCGACGCCCTGTTCGTAGAACAGCGTTTCCGCCGCGTCGAGGATCGCCTCGCGCGTCTGCATCGCGTCCTGCTTGGTGCGTCTCAAGTCCGGGCCTCCCTTGCTCCGATACATTTATGGATGTATGTATGCCGCAATGCAAGAGAGCGGCGCCATGGCCGGCCGGAAAAAGGTTTTACAATGCGCGGACTTAACCTGATTTTGCGCATGACGGCGTGCGTCGGCGTCTCGCTGGCAGCCGCGGGCGCGGCCTTCGCACAGGCCGGCGGCACCCCGCCCCCGCCCGCCGTCACCGTCCTGACGGTCAAGAGCAAGAACCTGCCGGTGACCTACGAATATGCCGGTCGCGTCGCCTCCTCCCGCGAGGTCGAGGTCCGGGCGCGCGTCGGCGGCATCCTGCTCGAACGCAATTTCGACGAAGGCTCGCGCGTCGAGGCCGGCACGCTGCTGTTCCATATCGATCCGGCGACCTACGAGGCGCAGGTGGCGCTGGCCAAGGCGCAGGTGCTCCAGGCGCAGGCCCAGCTCGGCCAGGCCAAGCGGACCGAGGCCCGCGCCCGGCAGCTGGCCCAGAGCGGCGCGTCGAGCCAGGCGACCCTCGAGGACTCCGTCTCGTCGCGCGAACTCGCCGAAGCCCAGGTCGCAGCCGCCGAGGCGCAGTTGCAGACCGCCACCCTCTCCCTCGACTACGCCACCGTCGAGGCACCGGTCGCGGGCGTCACCAGCCTGGAACAGGTGCCCGAGGGCAGCCTGCTCAGCACCGGCGACCTGCTGACCCGCATCAGCCGCCTCGATCCGGTCTATGTGAACTTCTCGGCCGCCGACAGGGAAGCCGCCTCCATCCGCGAACTGGTCGAGAGCGGCCAGTTGCAGGGCGCCTCCTCGCCGTCCGACCTCACCGTCACGCTGATGTTCGGCAATGGCGAGACCTACGGCGAAACCGGCACCATCGACTTCACCTCGACGACGATCGATTCACAGACCGGCACGATCCTGTCGCGCGCCGTCCTGCCCAATCCCGAAAGCCGCCTCCTGCCGGGCCAGTTCGTGCGCCTGCAGCTCGAGGGCCTGTCCATCGAGAACGCCATCGAACTGCCGACCGAGGCGCTGATGCAGGGCCCGCAGGGCACCTTCGTCTACACGCTGAACGACGAGAACCTGGCCGAGGTCAGCCCGGTCGTCGTCGGCCGCGAGCTCGACGGCTCCATCGTCATTTCCGAGGGCCTCGCCGATGGCGACAAGGTCGTCGTCAAGGGCGTCGTCAAGGTTCGCCCCGGCGCCCCGGTCAACCCGCAGCCGGCAGCCGCGAACGCCGATGCCGCCAGCAGCGAGCCGGATGCGCCGGCGCCGGACGCCCCCGCCGCCGAGGCAGCCCCCGCAACAGACGCCCCCGAGCCCGCCGCGGCCGAGCCCGCCGCCGACACCGCCAACGAGGCGGCTGGCGAACAGCAGGGTGCGATCGAGCGCGCCGTCGACGCGGCGAACGACAAGGTCGTTGCCGACGCCGGGCACACGCCCGGTGAAGCCGGCCGCACGGATGCTCCGCCGGTGCCCCTGACGGCCCTGCCCGATGGCGACGACGCCCGCCGCGCCACCAGCGACGGCGACGCTTCGTCGGAGTCCGCCCGATGAATGCGCGGTTCTTCGTCGACCGGCCGATCTTCGCGGCCGTCATCTCGATCCTGATCACCCTCGGTGGCCTGCTGTCGATCAGCGCGCTGCCGATCGAGCAGTATCCGCAGCTTGTGCCGCCGCAGGTCCAGGTGCGCGCCTCCTATCCCGGCGCCAGCGCCGAGACCATCGCCCAGACCGTCTCCGCGCCGATCGAGCAGCAGATCAACGGCGTCGAGGACATGCTCTACATGCAGTCCACGAACTCCTCGACGGGCACGGCGACGATCACCGTCACCTTCGCCAGCGGCACCGATCCCGATCAGGCGACGATCAACGTCAACAACCGCGTCCAGCAGGCCAATGCCTCGCTGCCCGAGCAGGTCCAGCGTCTCGGCGTCACCGTCGCCAAGCAGAACTCGTCGATCCTCGCGGTTCTGACCATGTCGTCGGAGGACCCGCGCTACGACGCGACCTATGTGTCGAACTACGCGCTGCTCAACGTCCTCGACGAGCTGAAGCGCCTGCCCGGCATCGGCGAGGCGCAGCTCTTCGGCGCCCGCAACTATTCCATGCGCATCTGGCTGCGGCCCGACGCGCTGGCCTCCTACGGCCTGACGCCGGGCGACGTGGCCACGGCCGTGCGCGACCAGAACGCCCAGTTCGCCGCCGGCCAGTTCGGCGCGCCGCCCACCAACACCGACCTCGCCTTCACCTATTCGGTGACCACGGCCGGGCGCCTTCCCGACGCCGAGGCCTTCGAGAACATCATCCTGCGCTCCGACGAGAACGGCTCCTCGCTGCTTCTCAAGGATGTCGCGCGGGTCGAGCTCGGCGCCCAGGATTACGGCTTCAACGCCACCTATAACGGCACGCCGACGGTGCCCATCGGCATCTACCTGCAGCCCGGCGCCAACGCCCTCGACACGCTGAGCGGCGTGCGCACCCGCATGGAGGAGCTCTCCGGCTCCTTCCCCGATGGCATCAGCTTCGCCATTCCCTACGACACCACCAAGTTCATCGAGGCCTCCATCGAGGATGGTCATCATGACCTTCATCGAGGCCATGGCGCTGGTCTTCGTCGTCGTCTTCATCTTCCTGCAGAGCTTCCGGGCGACGCTGATCCCGATGCTCGCCGTCCCGGTGTCGATCATCGGCACCTTCGGCGTGCTGCTGGCGCTCGGCTTCTCGATCAATCTCCTCACCCTGTTCGGCCTCGTCCTGGCCATCGGTATCGTCGTCGACGACGCCATCGTGGTCCTGGAGAATGTCGAGCGGATCATGACCACCGAGGGGCTCAACGCCAAGGACGCCACCGCCAAGGCGATGACCGAAGTCGCCGGCCCGGTGATCGCCATCGTGCTCGTCCTGTGCGCCGTGTTCATCCCGGTGGCGTTCCTCGGCGGCCTCGCCGGCACCATGTACCGGCAGTTCGCCGTGACCATCGCCGTCTCGGTGGTGATCTCGGGCATCGTCGCCCTCACCCTCACCCCGGCGCTCTGCGGCCTTCTCCTGAAGCAGGGCCATTCCGAGCCCTGGGCGCCGTTCCGCTGGTTCAACACGGGCTTCGACAAGCTGACCAACGCCTATGGCGCCGGCGTTGCCTTCATCATGCGCCGGGCCGTCGTCGCCCTCGTCCTGTTCGCCGGCATCGTCGGCGGCAGCTACTATTTCTTCCAGACGATCCCCGGCTCGCTGGTCCCGGACGAGGATCAGGGCGTCAATTTCGCCATCGCCATCCTGCCGCCGGCGGCCTCGCTGGCGCGCACGACGGAGGTCATGGAGCAGGTCAGCGCGAATGTGCGCGAGCATCCGGCGGTCGCCGACGTCGTCGCCTTCGCCGGCTTCGACCTCCTGGCCGGAACCCAGAAGTCCAGCTCGGGCGTGGCCTTCGTCACCCTCAAGGACTGGTCGGAGCGCGAGGACCCGTCGCTCGACGCCCGCAACCTCACCGGCCCGATCATGGGCATGAATGCCGGCATCCAGGACGGCATGGTGCTGGCCTTCAACCCGCCGCCGATCCAGGGCCTGTCCACCACCGGCGGCTTCGACCTGTTCGTGCAGGACCGGCAGAACCGCGGCTCCCAGGAACTGGTCGCGGCGACCAGCGCGCTGGTGGCGGCGGCGGCCGAGCGGCCGGAGCTGGCCGGCGTGCGCACCACCTTCTCGGCCAACGTCCCGCAGTACCAGATCGACGTCGACCGCCAGAAGGCCAAGGCGCAGGACGTGCCGATCTCGTCGATCTTCGAGACCATGCAGTCGACCTTCGGCTCGCTCTATGTGAACGACTTCACCCTGCTCGGCCGCAACTACCGGGTCTCGCTGCAGTCCGAATCCGACTTCCGCGAGAAGCCGCAGGATCTGCGCTTCGTCTACGTCAAGGCGAACAACGGCGCGATGATTCCCCTCGACGCCCTCCTGTCGGTCGAGCGCATCGTCGGTCCGGACCTCATCGAGCGCTTCAACGCCTTCACCGCGGCCAAGGTCTCCGGCGGCCCCGCCCCCGGCTATTCGTCGGGGCAGGCGCTGCAGGCCATGCAGGAGATCGCGGCCGAAAAGCTGCCCGACGGCTATCAGGTCGCCTGGACGGGTTCGGCCTATCAGGAGATCGCATCGGGCGGCACCGGGCTCGCCGCCATCGGCTTCGGCATCCTGATGGTTTTCCTCATCCTGTCGGCCCAGTACGAACGCTGGTCGCTGCCCATCGCGGTCCTTCTGGCGGTGCCCTTCGCCATGTTCGGCGCGCTCCTGGCGATCTGGCTGCGCGGCCTCGACAACGACGTCTACTTCCAGATCGGCCTGGTCACGCTGGTCGGACTGGCGGCCAAGAACGCCATTCTGATCGTCGAGTTCGCGGTGCTGAAACGCGAGGAGGGTCTGTCGGCCTTCGACGCCGCGCTGCAGGGCGCCAAGCTGCGCTTCCGGCCGATCGTCATGACGTCGCTCGCCTTCATCCTGGGCGTCGTGCCGCTGGCGATCTCCACCGGCGCCGGCTCGGCCAGCCGCCACTCCATCGGCACCGGCGTCATCGGCGGAATGCTCGCGGCGACCTTCGTTGCGATCTTCTTCATCCCGCTGTTCTACAAGCTGCTCGCCCGCAAGCAGCCGGCCCGCGGCAGCCACGCGGCTCCGACCTCCGGCGACGATGGCGCAGCGACGCCGGCGCCTGCCCCGGCCGAATAGCTTTCGGCCCGGCCGGTTCGCCTCGGGAACCGGTTCATCCCACAAAAAAGGGCGGCGCGCCTGGCTGGCGCGCCGCCCTTTTGCCGTGTGAGCACAAAGCATTGCCGGATTGTCCGGAATCGATCTCTCAGCCGTTTCCGCCCCACCGCGCGATCACGCCTCTGCCGGCACCTCCAGCTTGTCCAGCGGGCACGGATGATCCTTCTTGTCGCATTTGCGCCGATAGACATGCGCCCAGCGGTCGTAGCGCCCGGCCCTGACCAGCCGCTCGGCAAGGGTGCGGAAGAACGCCTTCTTCTCGGCCTTGCCGTCCAGCCGCTTGAACCGCTTCTTTTCCGGCTTGGTCATGGCGCAGCCGATGCAGCGGCCGCCATCCTTGTATTTGCAGATATCGATGCACGGGGACGGGGCATCGGCCCAACGTTTGGCCACGGGCGCTCCTGTGATGGTCGGATGGCGAAGGGACGAATGACGCGGCGGTCTCGATCCGGCCTGCGGCACTTCCCTTCCATTCCCGGTCTGCTATGAATAGATGAAAGTGGTTGTCAAGTTTAGAACGGTTCGAGACGTCGGGTGCGATTCCCTGTCGCGGGTTCCCGGCGCGGTCTTCTTACAGAACGCGGTTGCCTGAATGTCTGCACTGCCCCTGCCCGAGACTCTTCCCTCCTCCGGGCGCGCCCCGGCGCGAATCCTCGCCTTTCCCGGCGGCAATTGCCCGACGGTCCGACCCGCCGCGCCCCAGCTCACCGATGCCGAACGCGACGAGCTGAATCGTCTGCGCTGGTTCGCATTGCGCAGCCGGCTCGCGCCGAAGCCCGATCTCGAACGGGCCTGCTTCCTTCTGGCCGGCGAGGAGAACGTCTCGCTGGAGCGCTTCGCCATCGCCTTCTTTCGCGGCCTCTCCGGCCAGAGCCTGCGCGAGATGGTGTTCTACCGTCCCGGCGCCAAACAGGCCTCGGACGACGAGATCTGGCTGTTGCGCCTTCTCGCGGTGCTGCGCGCCGGCGAGAACGCCGCCGCCGGTGCGCTGGTCGCCTGGCGGGTCCGCCCCGAGGGCCGGCGCTGGCTGCGCTTCCTTGCGGCCTCCCTCGCCCGGGCGCTCTGACGCTCTGACGCGAAAAATCGCATGGGGCCGATTGCCGCGACCTTGCCATGCCCGGCCTCGGAGGCTAGATTAGAATTATTCTAAGACACCACTAAGGGACCGGAGACCATGGGACTAGTAGCAGCCAAGATCGAGCCGACGGCGAAGGAAGAGATCGTCAACGGCCTCACCCAGTCGTTGGCCGAGACGGCGATCGCCACGCTGAAGGCCCAGAACTTCCACTGGAACGTGACGGGCATGTCCTTCGGCGCCCTGCACGCGCTGTTCCAGGAGATCTACGAGGATCACTTCGAAGGTCAGGACACGCTGGCCGAGCGCATCAAGGCGTTCGACGCCCATGCCGAGGGCCGTTACTCGGTCTATCTGGAACGCAGCGCCATCGAAGAGCATGACGGCCGCACCGACGCCCGCACCATGGTCGAGGTCCTGATGCAGGACCAGGAGACCCTCTCCTCGACCCTGTCGGCGCTTGCCGAGGTCGCCGACCAGCATGGCGATTTCGCCACCAACGACCTGGCGACCGCCCGCATCGAGCAGCACGACAAGTTCGCCTGGATGCTGCGCGCCCATCTGAAGACCACCGCCGCCTGAGGCGACCCGCTCGCCGCCCTCGCCGGCGGCGGACACCAGACGTGAAAAAGGCCCGCCGGAGATCGTCCGGCGGGCCTTTTTGCATGTCTCGACAGTGTTTGCGGGCGGCCCGGATCAGGCCTCGTCGCCCTCCACCGGGATCGGACAGGGAACGCCCTCCCGCTCGCATTTGCGCCGGTAGGACATGATCCAGAAAGCCGGGTTGCGCGCCGATTCCTGCAGCCGCCCGATCAGCGTCTCGATGAACTCGCGCTTCTGCTCAGCACCGCCTGACGACGGGAAGGCCTGCTTCTCGGCCTTGGTCATCGAGCAGCCGACGCAGCGGCCCTGGCGCTTGTATTTGCAGATGTCGACGCAGGGGGACGGCGCGGTGGCCCAGGCGGCGTCCGCGGCGTCGGTAACCTTGGTATCCATGAAGAGGGCTGGCCGCTGTTGACGAAATGGCGGGTGACGGCCGGCATATAGGAGCGTCGCCGCCATCCTGCCAGCGGTCGCGCACGCACATCACACACACGAGGGTGACCGGCGCGCCATCCGTGCGCCGGTCCCATCAAACGATCGCAGGATGCGCGTCAGCTCGCCGCGGCGAGCCCGTGCACCGGTTCCATCAGGCCGAGCCGCCGGCGCATGAACGCCTTGTTGCCCAGGAGATCGTCGATCGTGTAATTGCCCAGTGCCCCGAGAAACGCGTTCAGTGCCTCGCGCAGGGCGGAATTGAGCTCGCAGCTCTCGATCAGCGGGCAATCCACGGCGCCGGTCTCGAAGCACTCCGCCAGGGCGAAATTCTCTTCGGTCACTTCCACGACATTGCGCAGATTGATCGCCGCAGCCGGCCGCGCCAGGCGCACGCCGCCATTGCGGCCGCGCACCGTCTCGACCATGCCGGCCTCGACCAGCGGCTGCAGGATCTTGAACAGGAACAGCTCCGACGCCGAATAGGCTGCCGCGATATCCTTGATGCGACTGAGCTGCCCGCCATTGGAGGCGCAGTACATCAGGATCCGGATCGCGTAGTTCGTCTGGCGGGTAAGCCGCATCAAATCGTCCTCGACCATCGTCGCTGGTTAACTTCCAGCGAACCCAATCTAGAACGATTCCAGCATCATGAGAAGGGGAAGCGGGAACCGCGCATCCGCGCGGCCCCGTTTCGTCCCGTTTCGGCGCCGCAAGCGCCGCGCCCTATGCCCTATTCCGCCGCCTGTGCGGGCGTCTCGGCGGCCGCCGTCGGAATGTAGTTGAGGATCGGCGCCAGCCACCGCTCGACCTCGGCGACGGGCATGCCCTTGCGCGCGGCATAATCCTCGACCTGGTCCCGCTCGATCTTCGCAACCCCGAAATAATAGGAGTCCGGGTGTCCGATATAGAGGCCGGACACCGAGGAGCCCGGCCACATGGCGTAGCTCTCGGTCAGCTTCACGCCGGTGGTCGCCTCCGCGTCGAGAAGCTCGAACAGCGTCGTCTTCTCGGTGTGGTCGGGCTGGGCCGGATAGCCCGGCGCCGGCCGGATGCCGGCATAATCCTCGCTGATCAAATCTTCCGGCGTGAAGGTCTCGTCCGGCGCATAGCCCCAGAATTCCCGCCGCACCTTCTCGTGCATGCGCTCGGCAAAGGCCTCGGCGAATCGGTCGGCGAGCGCCTTGACCATGATCGACGAGTAGTCGTCATTGGCCTTGGCGAAGCGATTGGCGATCGCCTCCTCCTCGATCCCGGCGGTCACCACGAAGCCGCCGACATAATCCGCCTTGCCGCTGTCCAGCGGCGCGACGAAGTCGGCCATCGCGACGTTCGGCCGGTCGCCGCGCTTGGTCAGCTGCTGGCGCAGCGTGTAGAGCGTCGCCAACTCCTCCTTGCGGTCGTCGCCGGTGAACAGGCGGATGTCGTCGCCCACCGAATTGGCCGGCCAGAAGCCGATCACGGCCCGCGGCTGGAACCACTTCTCGGCGATGATCTGCTTGAGCATGGCCTGCGCGTCGTTGAACAGCGACCGCGCCGCCTCGCCCTGCTTCTCGTCCTCCAGGATGCCCGGATAGCGGCCCTTCATCTCCCAGGTCTGGAAGAACGGCGTCCAGTCGATGTAGCGCGACAGCTCCTCCAGGTCCCAGTCCGTAAAGACCCGGGTGCCGGTGATCGCCGGCTTGACCGGCTCGTAGGCCGCCCAGTCGCTGACCTGCGCGTTGGCGCGGGCCTGGGCCAGCGGCAGCCGCTTCTTGTCGCGCTCGCCCTTGCGATGCGCTTCGGCGACCTTCTGGTAGTCGGCCTTCACGCCCTCGACATAGGCGTCGCGGGTTTCCTCGGAGAGGAGGTGCGACACCACGCCGACCGCGCGCGAGGCATCGGTGACATAGACCGTCTGGCCCCGGTTGTAGCCCGGGTCGATCTTCACCGCCGTATGCACCTTGCTGGTCGTCGCCCCGCCGATCAGCAGCGGGATGTCGAAGCCCTCGCGCTCCATCTCGGCGGCGACATGCACCATCTCGTCCAGCGACGGCGTGATCAGGCCGGACAGGCCGATGACGTCGACCTTCTCCTGCCGCGCCGTCTCCAGGATCTTGGCGGCTGGCACCATCACGCCGAGATCGATGACCTCGTAATTGTTGCAGGCCAGGACCACGCCGACGATGTTCTTGCCGATGTCGTGGACGTCGCCCTTCACGGTCGCCATCAGCACCTTTCCGGCGTTCGAGCGCTCGTCGGTGCCGTTCAGCCGCTTCTCCTCCTCCATGTAGGGGAGCAGATGCGCCACGGCCTGCTTCATCACGCGGGCCGACTTGACCACCTGCGGCAGGAACATCTTGCCGGCGCCGAACAGGTCGCCGACGATGTTCATGCCGTCCATCAGCGGCCCCTCGATGACGTGCAGTGGGCGGTCCGCCTCGAGCCGCGCCTCTTCGGTGTCCTCGACGATATATTCGGTGATGCCGTTGACCAGCGCATGGGCGATGCGGTCCTGGACGCTCTTCTCGCGCCAGGTCAGGTCCTTGGCCTTGGCCTCCTTGCCGCCGGCGCCGCGCCAGCGCTCGGCCAGTTCCAAGAGCCGCTCGGTCGGGTCGCCGCCATCGGCGCGCTTGCGGTCGAGGACGACGTCCTCGCAGGCCTCGCGCAGTTCCGGATCGATCGACTCGTAGACCGCCAGCTGGCCGGCATTGACGATGCCCATGTCCATGCCCGCCTGGATGGCGTGGTACAGGAACACCGCGTGCATCGCCTCGCGCACGGCCTCGTTGCCGCGGAACGAGAAGGACAGGTTCGACACGCCGCCGGAGATGTGGGCGCCCGGCAGGTTCTGGCGGATCTGACGGGTCGCCTCGATGAAGGCGACGCCGTAGCCGTTATGCTCTTCGATGCCGGTGGCGATCGCGAAGACGTTCGGATCGAAGACGATGTCCTCCGGCGGGAAGCCGGCCTCTTCGGTCAGGAGCTTGTAGGCGCGCGTGCAGATCGCGACCTTGCGCTCCAGCGTGTCGGCCTGGCCCTGCTCGTCGAAGGCCATGACCACCACAGCGGCGCCGTAGCTGCGCACCAGGCGCGCCTGCTTCAGGAAGCTCTCCTCGCCCTCCTTCATGGAGATCGAATTGACCAGCGCCTTGCCCTGCACGCATTTCAGACCGGCCTCGATCACCTCGAACTTGGAGGAGTCGATCATCACCGGAACCTTGGCGATGTCGGGCTCGGCCGCGATCAGGTTCAGGTAGTCGATCATCATCTGCTTGGAGTCGATCAACCCCTCGTCCATGTTGACGTCGATGATCTGGGCGCCGTTCTCCACCTGGCTGCGCGCCACGTCGAGGGCGGCCGGCAGGTCGTTCGCCTCGATCATCTTGCGAAAACGGGCCGAGCCGGTGACGTTGGTCCGCTCGCCGACATTGACGAAGGGGATCTCCTTGGTCAGCGTGAACGGCTCCAGGCCCGACAGGCGCATCAGCGGCGCGATGGTCGGCACCTTGCGCGGCTTGTAGCGCGCCGCCGTCTCGGCCACCGCCTTGATGTGGTCCGGCGTCGAGCCGCAGCAGCCGCCCAGGACGTTGACGAGCCCTTCCTCGCAGAAGATCTCGACCTCCTTGGCCATCTGCTCGGGGCTCTGGTCGTATTCGCCGAATTCGTTCGGCAGGCCGGCATTCGGATAGGCGCAGACGAAGGTGTCCGCGACGTTCGAGATTTCCGCCAGATGGTCGCGCATCGCCGCGGCGCCGAGGGCGCAGTTCAGGCCGATGGTAAAGGGCCGGCCGTGCCGCACCGAGTGCCAGAACGCCGTCGGCGTCTGGCCCGACAGCGTGCGGCCGGACAGGTCGGTGATGGTGCCGGAGATCATGATCGGCAGCGTCACGCCCTTTTCCGCGAAGATCTCCTCGCAGGCAAAGATCGCCGCCTTGGCGTTCAGCGTGTCGAAGATCGTCTCGATCAGGATCAGGTCGGAGCCGCCGTCGATCAGGCCGCGCAACTGCTCGCCATAGGCGATGCGCAGATCGTCGAAGGTGACGGCCCGGTAGCCCGGATTGTTGACGTCCGGCGAGATCGAGGCGGTGCGGTTCGTCGGTCCGAGCGCGCCGGCGACGAAGCGGCGCTTGCCGTCCTTCTCCTCGGCGCGGATGCAGGCGCGCCGGGCCAGCCGCGCGCCGTCGCGGTTCAGCTCGTAGACCTGGTCCTCCATCTGGTAATCGGCCTGGGCGATCGTGGTGGAGGAGAAGGTGTTGGTCTCCAGGATATCCGCGCCGGCCATGGCATAGGCGTAGTGGATGTCCTCGATCGCCTGCGGCTGCGTCAGGTTCAGGAGATCGTTGTTGCCCTGCAGGTGGCATTCGCAGGCGCCGAAGCGATGCCCGCGGAAATCGTCCTCGCCGAGGCCCAGGAGCTGGATTTCGGTGCCCATGGCGCCGTCGAGCACCAGGATACGCTCGGAAACCGCCTTGCGCAGCGCCGCGGACGCCTCTGCCGGCGAACGGCCTTCGGTCATCGCCCCGAAAAGCTTGTCGGACGTCTCTGTCATGGCTTCACCGTTTCCTTGTCGCTCCGCGGCAAATCACATAAACATATCCTTATGTCAATATTTGCCACGGCGTCGGCCTGTCTGCGCCCACCCTTACACCATGCCCGCGACGGATAGAATTCGAGCCGTGGCGCAGATGCTTGCGCCCGCGCCCGACAGGCGGATGACGGCTGCGGTGGAGGTGAGCGTCAGGCACTCTCCGTCACACGGCAAACCGACAGCGTCATCGGATGCGTCGCCCCTGGGCAGGAGAGCGACATCGGCCGCCATCGCAGCCGCCGCGTCACCCCCGCCATCCGCAGAAAACACACCCCACCTCCCCACTCGGCGTCATCCTCGGGCTCCGACCCGAGGACCCATGCCAAGCCGCCCCAACCGCCGCCACGCCGCAGACCGCGCCCCTCCTCCCCCGAAGCGACAGCGGAACCGCAGAGGAATGGGTCCTCGGGTCAGGCCCGAGGATGACGGCGTTGATGGAAAGGCACCGACAAACCACGACGTCAGCCTTGCACAAGCTTCAGGGCGTACCCATCTGTGTGTGGTGCAACGCGTCCCTGACTTGTCAGGTCGATGCGCCCAGGGTCTTCTGCTCTTCGTCCGACCACGGATGTACTGGCGAGTCGAAGAGTGAGGCCCGCACATTGTCTCTCAGAGACAACGCGGAGCCGCCGGGCAATGTCCTTGGCGGCTTTTTCGTGTCTGGAGCCCTGATGTGCCGCCCTAGACGGACGGCATCCCCCGCGGCCGGGCGCGCGCCCCGTCGCCGAAGATCAGACTGTCCAGCGCCAGCCGGCCGCCGCCGAAACACATCAGCGTCAGCGCCATCGCCGCCCAGGGCAGATGAAAATTCGCCCAGCCCTCCGGCACGGTGATCTGGATCACCGCGGTCATCAGCAGGAGCGCAAGGGCGGCAAAGCGCGTGCCCAGCCCCAGCACCAGGAGGATCGGCAGCACGATCTCGGCGATTCCCGCCAGATGCGCGCTCAGGATCGGCGCCGGATAGGCGTATTCGGCACCCAGGATATGCAGCTTGAACTCCTGCGTGAACAGATAGCGCGCGCCGCCCGACAGCTGCAGGAAGCCGTCCCACTTGGTGAGGCCGGACCTGTAGAACGGCACCGCCAGCGCGACCCGCAGGGCGAGCAGCGGCAGGGCCGCCGGCACCGCGCCCAGCGCCGCCTCGGCACGGATCAGCAACTCACGCATCCTCTGTCTCCCTATCGCGAAAGCCGGTCACGGCGCCGAGATCGATGAGCGCGATCAGTGCCTCGCCGAAGGCGAAGGTCTGGTCCGCGTCGACAGCCGCCCCGGCCGCCTCCGCCAGATTGGCCCCCGCCACCAGTGCCGCCACGAAGGGCACGCCGCAGGGTGGCAGGATGGTCGACCGCAATTCCGCATCCGGCCGCGTCACCAGCACCGCCTCTCCCCGCCAATTTTCGACCGGGCGCACCGGCTGCTCCTGATGGTGCGACCAGATCGTGCCGATGGGAAAAGGAGAGCGCACCAGCCGCACGGCCGGATGCAGCGCCGGCGTTATGGCATCGAGCCGCGACGGGTCGAGCCCGGCAAGGCCCGCCCGGTCCAGCGCGTGTGCTTCCGCCGCGTGATAGGCCTGCGTCAGCGCCACCTCGAGCCGGGCGACATCGGCGAGATAGGGCAAGTCCTCCGCCGGCGCGAAACCGGCGACGAAGTCCGCAAACCCGTGGCCGTATTCGAGCATCACCGGCGAGGCGGGCTTCTCGGCGGTCACATAGGCGCGCGCCATGATCTGGAAGAAGGCGTCGCCGACCAGTTGCCGGACCACCGGAAATGCCTTTTCCAGCGCACCGACCAGCCCGACATGGACATTGTTGCGATAGACCGCGAAGCGGCGGGCGTCGCGTGAGCCGCGATGCGTCGTCAGCCCCGCCGGCATCTCTGCCTCCGCCCCGGTCAGGGCGGCGACGAAATCCTGCGCGCCCGGCCTCGGCGCGGTGCCGGCCGCCGCGCTCATGCCGCCGACCGGACGCGGCGATCTACCTGCCGCGCGTCGGCCAACGCCCCTTCCACCCGCGCGACCTCGTCCATCAGCGCCGCGAAAGGAGGCACGTCATTGTCCCATTCCACCAGCGTCGGCAGCGGGCCGCTCTTTCGCAAGGTGTGCTGGTAGAGCGCGAAGACGTCGGGCAGCACCGGCGCGTTGTGCGCGTCGATCAGCAGCCGCTCGCCGGCATCGTCCACCGTCTCGTCATAGCCGGCCAGATGGATCTCCCCGACGCGCTCCAGCGGAAACCGGTCGATATAGGCAAACGGGTCGAGGCGGTGATTGACCGCCGACACCATGACGTTGTTGACGTCCAGCAGCAGGCCGCAGCCGGTGCGCTCGGAAATCGCCGTCAGGAAGTCGATCTCGTCGATGCTGGATTCGGCGAACAGGAGATAGGTCGAGGGGTTCTCCAGCAGCATCCGCACGCCGAGCGTTTCCTGCGTCTCGGCGACATGCGCCACCACCCGCTCCAGCGTCGCAGGCGTATAGGGCAGCGGCAGAAGATCGTTGAAGAACGCGCTTTCATGGGTCGACCAGGCCAGGTGCTCGGAAAAGCTCGCCGGCCGGTAACGATCGATCAGCGCCTTCAGCCGCGCCAGATGCGCCCGGTCGAGGGCGCCCTCGCCGCCGATCGACAGGCCGACGCCGTGCAGCGACAGCGGATAGCGCGCGGCGATCGCCGTGAGGTACCGGTGCGGCGGCCCGCCGGCGCCCATGTAGTTCTCGGCATGAACCTCGAAGAAACCGACCGCCGGGTCCGTTTCCAGGATCTCGCCCGCATGTTCGAGCTTCAGGCCGAGCCCAGCGGCGGCGGGCAAGGGCGATGTATCCGCCATCGATACGGCGGTCTTGCGATGTGACGACATGGGGGCAGCCTCCCGGAAGCCAGCGTCGGGGGAAGGCCCGGCTTGCCGGCCGGGCCTTCCGGTCAGGGCCGTGTCAGCTCGGCACGTCGCGGGTCAGCGGCTCGGTCGAGCCCATGCGGTCGCCCGGCACGTCCATGGTTTCGCAGGTTCCGGCCGGCACCGCCTTCCAGGCATTGCCCTGGTAGTCGACGCTGGACGTGCCGGCGCAGGTCGTGCCCGGGCCGGCGGCGCAGTCGTTCTGGCCGGCCAGCGCCACGCCGTAGCACTTCACCGTATCCTTGCTGTCCTGCGCCGAAGCCGGCAGCGCCGAGGCGGTCAGGGCGGCGGCGAGCGAGCCCGCCAGTGCGAGATTGAGAGAGCGACGGTCCATGGAATCCTCCTTCGAGACCTTTGATCGGGCGACACCGTTGCCGGTCCCGCCTCCCTGTCTTCGCCCTCGCTGCCCGGTTCGTTACGCCCTCTCGACCATCACCATCATGTGAACCGCGTCGCGCCCTGCCGGCGGAAAAATTCGCCATGCTGCGAAACATCCAAGGCACTGCGCGCGAAGGACCAGACATGAAGCCTGCCTCGCCCGTCCGGCCCGGACGACTGGAATCCCTCTTGATGGCGGCCAACGCCGGCGACGACGGCGCCTATCGTGATTTCCTGCAGGAGGTCGCGGGCCTTCTGCGCGGCTTTGCCCGCGCCAGGGCGCCGGTGCATGCCGGCGGCTTCGATCCGGAGGATCTGGTCCAGGAGATCTTGATGGCGGTGCATCTGAAACGACATACGTGGCGCGAGGGCGAGCCCGTGAAGCCGTGGCTCTTCGCCATCGCCCGCCACAAGGCGATCGACGCCTATCGCCGCGAGGGCCGGCGCATCAATCTCGACATCGCCGACTTCACCGACACGCTGGACGATCCCGCCACCATGCCCAACGCCAAGGCCCACGACATCTCCCGCGCAATCCTGTCGCTCGCCGGCCGCCAGAGGGAGGTCGTCGCCTCCCTGTCCGTCCATGGCCATTCCATCACCGAGACCGCCAGTCGCCTGGGCGTCACCGAGGGCGCCGTGCGGGTCGCCTTCCATCGGGGCCTCGCCGCGATCGCCGCCAGATTCGGACGGACCTGACGCCATGCAGACCGACACCCTCATCGACACGCTGGTCGCCGACCGCCAGCGGACCGCGCCGGAGACAGGCCCGTCCTGGCTGCTGCTCGCCCTTGTCGCCGCGGCGCTCGCCGGCCTTGTCTTCTTCACCGCCATCGGCGTCCGGCCGGATTTCGCCGGTGCGCTGCAGACCATCCGCTTCGACTTCAAATTCGTCGTCACCGGACTGCTGGCCGTCACCGCCATCGTCACGATGCGGGCCTTCTCGCATCCCGGCGAACCGCTGCGTCGGCTGTGGTGGCTGGCGCTGCCGGCCGGGGTGATGCTCGCCGCCGTCCTTGCCGAGCTGATCGCCCTGCCCTCGGACACATGGATGGCCTATCTCGTGGGCTCCAACGCGCTGATGTGCCTGACCGCCATCCCCTCCATGGGTGCCCCGGCGCTGATCGTCTTCCTGTGGGCCCTGCGCCGGCAGGCACCGACCCGGCCGGCCCTTGCCGGCGGGCTTGCCGGCCTCGCCGCCGCCGCCCTCGCCGCCATCTTCTATGCGGCGCAATGCACCGACGATTCGCCGCTCTTCGTCGCCGTCTGGTATCCGCTGGCCGCCTCGGCGCTGGTCGCGGCGGGCGCGCTTCTGGGCTGGCGGCTCCTGCGCTGGTAGCGCCTCCGGGCGTCGCGGCACCACGCCTCGCAGCCTCGGGGCGGCGCCCTTTACATCGCCCCATCGCTCACGTTGAACACGGCGCATGGGCGCGGGGTGCAGCCGCGCCGTTCCAGATGAGGCGCCATCGATGACCGCAATCGCAAACGCCGGATCGTCCTCCGGCACCCGCCTTCCGACCTTCGCCGATGTCGCCGCCGCGCGCGAGCGCATCGCCGGCATCGCCCACCGCACGCCGGTCCTGACCTCGCGCTTTGCCGACGCGCGGACGGGCGCGACGCTTCACTTCAAATGCGAGAACCTGCAGCGCGCCGGCGCCTTCAAGTTCCGCGGCGCCTGCAACGCCATCGCCGCCCTGCCCGAGGATGCGCGCCGGCGCGGCGTCATGGCCTATTCCTCCGGCAACCACGCCCAGGCGATCGCGCTGGCCAGCCGCATCGAGAACGTGCCGGCGACAATCCTGATGCCGGCCGACGCCCCGGCCATGAAGGTCGCGGCCACCCGCGGCTACGGCGCTGACGTCATTACCTACGACCGCTACAGCGAGGACCGCGAGGCGCTGGCCAACACCGTCGCGACGGATCGCGGCCTGACGCTGATCCCGCCCTACGACCATCGCGACATCATCGCCGGACAGGGCACCGCGGCGGCCGAACTCTTCGCCGAGACCGGCCCGCTCGACATCCTGCTGGTCTGCCTCGGCGGCGGCGGCCTCCTTGCCGGATCGACGCTGGCCGCAAGCGAACTGTCGCCCGGCTGCCGCGTCATCGGTGTCGAGCCGGAGGCCGGCGACGACGGCCGCCAGTCCCTGGCCCGGGGCGAAGTCGTGCGCATCGACGTGCCGCGCTCCATCGCCGACGGCGCGCTGACCACCCATCTCGGCGATCTCACCTTCCCGATCATCCGCGACCGGGTGGATTCGATCGTCACCGTGCCCGACGCGGCGCTGGTCGACGCCATGCGCTTCTTCGCCGAGCGCATGAAGATGGTGGTCGAGCCGACCGGTTGCCTGGCCGCCGCCGCCGCCTTCACCGGCGCGGTGCCCTGTGAAGGCCAGCGCGTCGGCATCATCGTCAGCGGCGGCAATGTCGACGTGGCGAGCTACGCCCGCTTCCTCGCCGACTAGGGTCGCCCCGTCCCGCCGACACCGGAGCCGCACCCCGTCAGTCTCCGGCGTCGCCCGAAGCGTCCGGCCAGCCTTCGCGCCCGATCAGCGGCACGAAGGCGACCATCTCGAGCACGGTCTCGTCGAATTCCGTGGCCGAGCGCCGGGTGATCCGGCGCAATTCCTGGCCCTGCCGCGTCCGGCCGACCGGGATCACCAGCCGCCCGCCGATCGCCAGTTGCGCGCGCAGCGCCGCGGGAACCGCCGGCGCGGCCGCGGCCACCAGGATCGCGTCGAAGGGAGCGGCGCTTTCCAGCCCGCGCGTGCCGTCGCCGATGGTCACCGCCACATCGTAGCCGAGCGCCTGCAGCCGCGCGCGCGCCGACTCGCCCAGCGCCGTATCGCGCTCGATCGAGACGATGGTCGCGCCCATCTCGGCCGCGACGGCGGCGGCATAGCCCGAACCGGTGCCGACATCGAGCACCCGGTCCCCCGGCGCGATTGCCGCCGCTTCCAGCATCCGCGCGACGATATAGGGCTGCGAGATCGTCTGCCCGCCGCCGATGGACAGCGGCCCGTCCACATAGGCGGACGACACCAGCGCCTCCGGCACGAAGGCCTCGCGCGGCACCCGTCCCATGGCCTCGAGCACGCGGCGGTCCGAGATGCCGTGGCGGACGAGCTGGTCCTCCACCATCCGGCGGCGCAGTTCCTCGCTCATCGGCTCTCTCCCTGGTTTCCGGTCGCCCTCGCGCAGCTGTCCCGTTGCTCTTTGCCCCGCTGTCGCCGCTTACGGCACCGGGCTGAGCACGATCTTGCCGCGCACATGGCCGGTCTCGATCCGCTCATGCGCCGCCGGCAGATCCGCGAACGCCATGGTCGCGATCTCCGGCGGCCGCACAGTACCCGAGGCGACGAGGTCGAGGATCCGCGTCAGATGCGCCCGGTCGCGCCCGACATGCGGCCGCACGATCCTGATGTTTTCGGGCGTCGCCATGTCGGCCGGCCCCGGCGCAATGTGCACCAGCAGGCCGCCGGGCTTCAGCACCTTCAGCGAGCGACGATGCACCTCGCCGCCGATCGTGTCGAACACCACGTCGCAATCGGCCACCGCCTCCTCGAAGGACGTGGCAGTGTAGTCGATGACGCTGTCGGCACCGAGATCGCGCAGATAATCGTGATTGCGCGCACTGGCCGTCACGAACACCTCCGCGCCCACATGCCGGGCATATTGCACGGCGAAGCTGCCGACGCCGCCGGCCCCGCCATGGATCAGGATGCGCTGGCCGCGCGCGAGCTGCGCCACGTCCTCCAGCGCCACCAGCGCCGTCAGCCCGGTCAGCGCCAGCGCCGCCGCCTCGACATGGGACAGCGCCTCCGGCTTGCGGGCGACGAGCCCGGCCGAGAGTGCGAGCTTGCCGGCGCAGGCGCCCTCATGGCCGCGGTCGAGCACCCCGAACACGGCATCGCCCACCGCGACATCGGTCACGCCCTCGCCTAGGCTCGCGACCGTGCCGGAGAAATCCCGGCCGAGCGTCAGCGGAAAGCGGATGGCATCCGCCCCCGGCGAGCGGCCGGCCCGCAGCTTGGCGTCGGCCGGATTGACGCTCGCCGCCTTAACCGTGACCAGCACCTCGCCCGGCCCCGGCACAGGATCGGGCACCTCGCGCAGCATCAGGCTGTCCGCCGGTCCGAATTCGTCGATCTGCCAGGCCTGCATGGCCGCCTCCCCCTCAATTGCGCCGATGTGGCGACATGCCGAAACGGGCGGGCCCGCCACCGTCCGGCAAGCGGCACCGCCTCCTCGCGCTCCCGCCGCCTCACCCCTTATGGTCCTCCGCTTAGGAGAAAAGAACCGGCGAGACGCTTTCGTCCCGCAACTTTCCCGCCTATCACTTCATCAGGCAACCTGACGGATTGGAAGACCCATGGCGCATCCCGTGACCGCTCGCGAGAACCGGCTGAAGACCCGCGTGGCCGCGGGCGAGAAATCCTTCGGCGTCTGGCTGCAAAGCGCCAATGCGACCACGGCCGAGATCGTCGGGCTCGTCGGCTTCGACTTCGTCATCATCGATCAGGAGCACGGCACCGGCGACATCCAGTCGGCGATCGACATGATGCGGGCGCTGAACGGCACGCCGACCACCGCCATCATCCGCGTGCCGGCCGCCGATCCCGCCTATCTGAAGCGCATCGTCGATGCCGGCGCCGAGGCCGTGCTGGTGCCCATGGTCAATTCCGCCGCCGAGGCGCAGAGCGTCATCGACGCCTGCCTCTACACGCCCTTCGGCCAGCGCGGCAACGCCGCTGCCGTCGTGCGCGGCTCGCGCTACGGCCTTGTGCCGGACTATGTCGCCACCGCCCACGAACGGCTGATGGTCATCCCCCAGATCGAAACCGTCGAAGCCGTCGCCAATGCCGAGGCGATCGCTTCGGTGCCCGGCGTCGACATGGTGTTCATCGGCCCCGCCGACCTGTCGGGCAGCGCCGGCATGCCCGACCAGACCGGCGCGCCCGAGGTCGAGCGGCTGATCGCCGAGGCCGAGGCCGCCGTGCGCCGCGCCGGCAAGCCGCTGGCCACCGTCCCGCGCCAGGGCCGCAGCTGGCAGCAGCTTCTCGGCGAGGGCTACGCCGCCGTCGCCTCCGGCAGCGACATCGCCTGGCTGCGCGATGCCGCCCTTGCCCAGGCGAAGGAATGGCACGATTTCGCCGGCTGACCGGCGCTTGGCAAGCTGACCTTGCCGCGCGCAGTCGGGTCGGCTGTCCCGGCCCCGCCTCCACGGCGGCGACAGGCATCAATCCGCGTCGGCCTTGCCGGCCGCGGCCGGGTCCGGTCCCGGAACATGCAGCCCGGCCAGCAGGCTGACGAGCTCGGCCTGCCGGGACAGGCCGGTCTTCATGAACACCGCCTTCAGCTGCGAGCGGACGGTTTCCGGCGAATTGCCGGAGATCCCTGCCAGCGTCTGGATGGTGCCGCCCCTGGCGATGCCGCGCGCGACGCGGGATTCGGCCGGCGTCAGGTCGAACAGCCCTTCGATGATGTCCGCCGACGGCACCTCGCGGCGCGTCACGGGCGTGATCAGCAGAACCGCCGAGGCCGAGAAGAAGATGTCCCGCGCCGCCAGCCGCACCGGCACCAGATGGGCGATCATCGGCGGATGCCCTTCGCGCGCCGCCAGCGGGATCGAGCGCATCGACCGGGCTCGGCCTTCCGACAGGACATCTGCCAGCAGCGCATCGGCGCCCGGATCGCTGAAGGCGACGCGCTTGCTGCCGTCGCGGATCACGTCGGGGATCAGCGCCTCGAACAGCCGGTTCGCCGCGGCGATGCGGTGCGACAGCGACAGCACCGCCCCCGGCAGGCCGACGAGGCCGAGCATTTCCGTCGCCGCATGCGCCCGCTCCAGCTCCAGCCGTCCGGACAGGACGGCCGCCCGCGCCAGATGCGGCCGCAGCGCGTCGAGCTTGTCCACGGCGGCACGGTCGAAGGGACCGTCGTCATAGCGGCGCTCGAAGGTGTAGAGCAGCTTGTCGCCGGTCGGCACCTTCACGCCCGTCCCGGCGCACCACCCATAGCCTCGGGGCCGCAGGAACTCCGTATACATGGGCTGGGTGTCGAGGTGCTCGCGCGTCATCACGTCGAGCTCGGTGATGAAACCCGGATGGGTGGACGTCAGTCCGTGCGGCGTCCGCATATCCATCTCCGGGCGGCCGAGCGCCGCGAAGTCGGCGAGCAGGTCGGACATCATCTTCGAACCGACCCAGCGCATGCCGTCCGGATGAAGGTCGAGCAGCGCGCCACCGCAGCTTCCCACGTCTTCGGCGACGTCGTGGAGAATGGCCGGCCAGAACTCGCCGACGAAGGCAGCCTCGTAGATCCTGTCGACAAGGTCCGTCTCGCCGCGTGGCATGCTCCGCTCCGTCCGATGGCCGACAAGCCATCAGACGCTACGAATTACATCCTCTGCGTGCAAGCGGGATGCATCGCCTGCATGTCGCGCCTCACGCATGTCCCTCGCGCTCGACAACCCGCAGCACGTAGTCGCCGAGGAAATCCGGCGTGTCCGGATCGTAACGGACGGTCGCGATATACGGGTACTCGTCGGCGAAGGTCCCGAGGTCACCGCTCGCCGAGAACAGCAGCGTCGGGATCCGCCGGCGCTTGAGCACGGCGAGCACCATCGGCAGATAGCGGCAGCGGGCATCGACGCCGACCACGGCCACGTCGTAGTGCCGGCGCAGAAGGTAGCCGAGCTTCGCCGGCAGGCTGATGCAATCCGCCAGGATCTCCCGTCCGAGGAGAACGTCCTCGATGAACGCGGCCACCAGCGGGTCGTCGACCAGCACCAGCGCCTCCAGGCCGGACATCCTGCCGCCGAAACTGCCGGCCCCGTCCATCATCGCCCGACACCTGCCATCCGGCCCACGCACCGCGCCCGTTCGAGGACGAGAGTGCGTCGACGTCTTCCTGCGGAACTGCGGCTCGAAACGGTGGCACCCGCGACAGCCTGATGCATGATCGTGCCCTTCGGTGCGCGGGCACCGGCCCGCATTGTTCCCATGGTCCCGCCGGTCGCCCGTCTCCGCATCCCCCGTTTGAGGGATACGCCCAGCAAACCGGCCGCATCGGCCCGTCACGCCCAGGAGAACCGGGCGCGGGCGACGACTCGGCCGGGTTTCGGCACCTCATATACAGAAACCTGCCGTAGCGTCATTTGACAGGCGCATCAGAAGGTGAAAATTTTTACGCGCGCTGAGAAGATAAGCACAAGCCGGACAGCTACATGGGGGAGCGAAACATGATCGCCACGGCTGCGCCGCCTTGTTTGACCACCGCTCCGAACGCCGGGTGCCGCCCTGCCGATCCACGGCCTTTGCCCCGCGCCTGACACCGCGACCGGCGGAGGATACGATTTTCCTGCAGGGGCTCCCCGAAGGCATCGCGCGGATCGAGACGATGGGGTATCGCAAGCTCGACGCACTCGGCGCCCCGCCGCTTCGCAATGTCCGCACGGTGGGCGGCGGCGCCGTCAACACGGCCTGGAGGGAGATCCGTCGGGCCATGCTGGGCGTGCCCTTTCTGCCGGCGCGGGCATCGGATGCGGCGGCGGGCACGGCCCGTCTCGCCCTCGGCAGGAACGCCCTCCCATGACCGGTCACGCCATGCAGTTCGACAGACTTCGCGACATCGCCGAACGCTACGACGCCTTCTTCCTCGACCAGTTCGGCGTCGTCCATGACGGCACCGCGGCCTATCCCGGCGCGCCCGAGGCGGTTGCGGCACTGGCCGGTCTCGGCAAACCGGTGCTGTTCGTCACCAATTCCGGCCGGCCGGCGGCCTTCAACGAGGACCGCCTCGCCCGTCTCGGCATCGCGCGCAGCCTCTATCTCGCCTGCGTCACTTCCGGCGACGTCGCCATCGGTCTCTGCGAGGACGGCACCATCCCGCTGCCGCGGGACCGCGAGATCCGCTGCCTGACCCTGTCGAGCCCCGGCGACACCAATTTGTCCGACCGGCTCGGCTGCCGCGCCGTCGAGGCGGCCGCGGACGCCGATCTGGTCGTCATCGCCGGAAGCCAGGCCGACCGCATCGCCATGGCCGAGTATGAGGACCGCATGCGCCCCGCCGCCAGCCGCGGCGTGCCCTGCATCTGCACCAATCCCGACCGCGAGATGCTGACGCCGCAGGGCCTCGTGCCGGCCGCCGGGGCGATCGCCGACCTCTACGCGGCGCTCGGCGGCGAGGTCACCTTCGTCGGCAAGCCCTATGGCGAGATCTACGCCGCGGCCCATGCGCTGATCGCCGACATCCTGCCGTCGCGCATCCTCTGCGTCGGCGACAGCATCGACCACGACATGGCCGGCGCCGCGTCCTTCGGGGCAGCCAAGGCATTGGTGCGCACCGGCATCCTCGCCGGTGCCGATGACGAGACGGTCGCCGCCCGAATTGCCGCGGAGGGCGTCACCGTCGACCACCATCTCGCCGGCCTGCAATGGTGAGCCCGCGATAGCGCCGCGCCCCGTTCGCATCGCGGGGAAAGACGCGTCTCAGCCGGCGATGGCGTCGCGAGACTGCAGGCCGTAGCTGCCGAACCCCTCCAGCACCTCGGCGATCTCGGCATCGCTCAGGATCACCGGGCCGCCCGGCAGCAGCAGGCTGTGGTGATATTGCTGGGCCAGCGTCTCCAGCTCGACCATCCGCCACATCGCCTTGTCGAGATCGCTGCCGATGGTGATGGCGCCGTGATTGGCGAGCAGGCACCCCGTCCGCCCGTCCAGCGCTGCCAGCGCTTCGCGGGACAGCGCTTCCGTGCCGTAGCGCGCATAGCCCGAGCACTTCACGTCGGTGCCGCCGAAGACGGCGACCATGTAGTGGCAGGCGGGGATCGCGCGGCGGGTCATCGCCAGAGTCGTGGCGAAGATCGGATGGGCATGGACGACCGCGCCCGCATCCGGCCGCGCGCGCAGGATGTCGCGGTGAAAGCGCCATTCGGTCGACGGCTTCAGCGGCCCCGACCAGTCCGAGCCATCGCCTTCCAGCGGCACCGAGACGATCATCTCCGGCGTCAGCGCCCCGTAGGGCGTCGCGCTCGGCGTCAGCAGCATCGCATCACCATGGCGCGCCGAGATATTGCCCGACGTGCCCTGATTGATCCCGTTGCGGTTCATCTCCAGGCACAGATCGATGATCTGCTGCCGCACCGCCCGTTCGCTGTCGCGCATTGGTCCCTCCCTCTCGATTGTCGTCCGCCGCCCCACCCCGGAACCGGGCCCGTGCTCCCATCCCCGGCCCAGACGCGCGCTGACCGCCCTCACGCGGCGGCGTTCTCCGCCAGGATCGCCCGGGCCGTCACCTCGTCGGTCACCAGCCCGTCCAGGAATTCGCTGCGCAGCAGCGCCAGGATCGGCGACACCTTGTCGGCTCCGCCCGCCAGCGCCACGACCCGCGAGGCCCGCAGATGGTCCAGCGTCGGCGACAGCGCCCGGGCGCTGACGGCTTCCGCCACCGGCTGACCCGCCGCGTTGAAATAATGCCCGAGCAATTCGCCGACGGCCTTGCCGGCGCGGATCTCGCCGATCTCGTCGGAGCCCACC
Source organism: Aurantimonas coralicida DSM 14790 (assembly GCF_000421645.1). Taxonomy (GTDB): domain Bacteria; phylum Pseudomonadota; class Alphaproteobacteria; order Rhizobiales; family Rhizobiaceae; genus Aurantimonas; species Aurantimonas coralicida. The sequence goes on from NZ_ATXK01000001.1 coordinate 332,023, forward strand.
AGGCTGGCGGTGAACAGGAACGCGTCCTCGGTCACGTCGCCGATGCCGGCAAAGACCAGCCGCGCCGAGCAGGCGAGGTCGAAGACTTCGCCGACGCCCGGCTGGCTCAGCAGCACCGCCTTGTCCTCGGCCGTGTTGGCGAAGGTCGGCAGCGGGATCTGGAAGGCCTCCGCGCCGGTCTTTTCCGCCAGCCGGTGGATGACATCGTAGGGATTGGCGGCAAAGCGCCGGGTGAAACCGCCGAGCACCGAGACGAAGCGCGTGCGCCCGGTCGCCACCGCCGGCATGGCGTCGACGGCCGCCGCCAGGGTGCGGCCATGGCCGACGCCGATCAGCGCGTGTTCGCCGCGCTCGATCTCGTTCTTCAGGAAGTTCGCGCCGGCGATCCCCAGCACCCGCAAAGGCAGCGCCGTCTCCTCGCCGAGATCCGGCGCCACGCTGCAGAACTCGAGCCCGAAGCGCTGGCGGATCGTCTCCTCCAGCTCAAGGCATTCGGCCACTTCCGCATCGACGAAGACCCGCACCAGCCCGTCGCGATGGGCGCGGGCGATCAGCCGATGCGCCTTGATGCTGGTGACGCCGAGCCGCTTGGCGATCTGGCCCTGGGTCATCCCGCCGGAAAAATACAGCCAGGCGGCCCGCGCCGCGAGACCGGCCTCCCCGTATTCGTCATGGCGGTGTGGCGCCTCGTTCGGCACGGCAGTCTCCCGGTTCCGCGGACATCGCCGCACGCCATTTCACCGACAACGCAGCGAGCTGGAGCTATCCACCGCCGCCGCACGCCCGGCAAGCCTCACCCCCGGCGCCTGCCGCCGACTGTACAGAATCCTAGAGACGCGCCCACAGAATTGCAAAATATTGCGTCATGTGCATAGATTTTCCTGCCGTTGCGGAAACCGAGGCAGGCCCCGGCATATGAGGCGTACATGGCCTTTACTGCCTCGAACTCGCCTTCCGCGAGCGCGAGCCCGCCGATCGCCAGGTCGTGGCGGCCCTCGCCGAATCCGTCGCCCATCGGGCCCCTATGCGGACACCGGCCTCGCCCAGAACGATCGCGTCCCGTCGCGCGCCTGACCGGTGCGGCGCCTGAGCGGCTCCCCCTTGCGCTCGCCGCCGACGCCGGGGCGATCCGCCCCGCGGTCGCCCCCGCGCCACGCCAGACCCCGCCCGTGCCGGCTGGCACGCGGCCACCTTTCGAAGCGCCCATTGCGTGACTTTCCGCCGGACCGCCCCATAAGTAGCTGACCAACGACGCGAAACGGAGCTCGATCGACCATGGCTGGCATGCGACCGCAAGAACGCCTCTGGATTTTCCCGAAGGTCAATCGCCCGGTCTTCCTCGTCTCCGCCCTGCTGATCGTCGCCTTCATCGTCTTCGGCGCGATCTTCAGCGATTTCGCCAACACCATCTTCACCGGCGTCCAGGGCTGGCTGACCGGCTATCTCGGCTGGGCGATGATCGTCCTCGTCAACGCCCTCCTCGTCTTCGTGGTCTTCCTGGCGCTCGGACCCTTCGGCGACGTCCGGCTCGGGCGCTCCGACGAAAGCCCCGAATATTCGCTGTTCTCCTGGACCTCCATGCTGTTCAGCGCCGGCATCGGCATCGGCCTCATCTACTGGGGCGTCGCCGAGCCGATGTACCATTTCTTCGCCCCGCCGAACGCCGAACCGGAAACCGTCGCCGCCGCCCAGGAGGCGATGGCCATCAGCTTCATGCACTGGGGTTTCCACGCCTGGGCGATCTATGCGGTCGTCGCGCTGGCGCTGGCCTATTTCCACTTCCGCAAGGGCCTGCCGCTGGCGATCCGCTCGGCCCTGTTCCCGCTGATCGGCGACCGGATCTACGGCCGCTGGGGCGACCTCGTCGACATCATCGCCGTCTTCGGCACGATGTTCGGCATCGTCACCTCGCTCGGCCTCGGCGCCATCCAGGTCAATACCGGCCTCACCCAGCTCTTCAGCGTGCCCGAGCATGTCAGCGTTCAGATCGCGATCATCGCCGCCATCACCGCCATGGCCACCATTTCGGTGGTCGCGGGCCTCGACGGCGGCATCAAGCGCCTGTCCAACATCAACATCGTCCTGACGCTGCTCTTCCTCGCCTTCATGGTGATCGTCGGGCCGACCCTGTTCATCTTCGACAGCTTCGTCGGCAATTACGGCTACTACATCAGCCGTCTGATCCCGCTCGGCACCTGGAGCGAGAGCTGGCGTGCCGGCAACGAGGCCGGCGACTGGCAGAACAGCTGGACCATCTTCTACTGGGCCTGGTGGATCAGCTGGGCGCCCTTCGTCGGCGTCTTCGTCGCGCGCATCAGCCGGGGCCGCACGGTCCGCGAGTTCATCGTCGGCGTCATGCTCCTGCCCTGCACGATCATGTTCTTCTGGTTCACTGCCTTCGGCGGCACCGCCATCTCGATATCGCTCACCGGCGATCCGGCGCTGATCGAGGCCACCCGGGAGAATTACGCCAACACCATGTTCGTGCTCCTCGGCTACTTCCCCTATTCCGGCGTCGCCTCCCTCTTCGCCACCGTCTTGATCGTCATGTGGTTCGTGACCTCCTCCGATTCGGGCAGCTTCGTCATCGACATGCTGACCGCCGGCGGCGATCCCAACCCGCCGAAGATCCAGCGCATCTTCTGGGCGGTCTCGGAGGGCGCGGTCGCCTCGGTGCTCCTCCTCGCCGGCGGCCTGGGCGCCCTGCAGGCGGCGGCCGTCATCGCCGGCTTCCCCTTCGCCGTGGTGCTGTGCCTGATCGCCTGGGGCCTGATGCGCGCCCTGCGCTGGGACGACCTGATGGTCCACCGCCACCGCCAGCGCTTCCGCAGCGATGCCGAGGCCGAGCACAACATGGGCACCGAAGCCCACGACGCCTATGCCGAGCTCCCCTCCGCCGGCGAACCCGACGCCCCGCCGCCATCCTCCGCCGTCCCGGCGGAGTGACCGGCAAAGGTCGAGGGTCCGCCGGCATCCAGCTGCTACGACAGGGGGGAGTGCCCCGCGCTCTTAGGCAGGAAGAATGGTAGCGACAGGGGAACTGCTCCCCCGGACAAGCGGGTTTTGATTGAGGCTAGCTTTCCAGGGTGGATTACACCTCGCCAGCTTAGATTGTCGCATGGACTGATCTACGATCCCGAGCGAAGGCTATTTCAGCGTTTTAGTCGACTACAACAATGCGTAAATCGTTGTTCCCTGGGAGGGGGTCGCCTACACTATCAATTAACCGCGCGGAATATTTTCCGGGACAAAGAGCAAAACGATAATCATAAATTCTGTATTCATTCGTCTCCGGGATGAAAACTACATTCACCTTTATGTCCCTTGCGCCGACCTCGGCACTCGATAGACCCAGTGCATGCCAAACCTCCCTGAAGGTCATAGAACTAAGAACGCCAAAGATCTGCTCTGAACCAGAGAGTTCCCGGAGGGCTTTTGCCGAAGGCGAAACCGGCTCACGCTCATAGCATTCTCCGTCGCGGGTAAAGAAAAACGCTACAGGACCGGCTGTTGGATTCCGCAAATTTCCCCAGAAATATAACGCTTTCCGACCATCAACAGTGTCGAGAGCGCTCATAGATACACTAGCCCCGTGAGGGATTACACCGACACATTGCCTATCTACGACATTACTGCAAAATGCTGCATCTCTGACCGACTGAGCAACCGCAGCATGTGACACGAGACAGAACATTAGCAGACTGCCTAAAGGAAGTAGTTTTGCTATTCTGCCCACACTTTTCCTCCCAATATCGTATGCTACAAACGGTTTAGTTTAAACCGAGTTCTGGCACGCGAACGCTTCGGCTACTCGCATGGGTGCTTCCGTTGCCCGAGGGCAGGCAAATGCATTCACGGAGGACCAGAATCAACATCCATGTTTGCGAGCGAGCTAGCAGATGCCCACCGACTCAATCAACTGTAAACAATCATCAACGTCAAGACTATTCGAAAACACCAGAACATTCTAGGGCACTCTATCTGTTACAAAACTAGGAAATGCGGCCACTGAAAGCATGAAGGAATGCATTTTGCTTCCTGAGGCCCAAATGCTTGTGATATCGACGAAAATTAAGCTCGGATCTTAGGCCTGGATGAGCCAACTTCTCACAAGCCACACCTTCACGTGATTATTTGATACTCGATCCACGTCGTCACTACGCATCCAATCTGACGTTTAGTCACCTAGGATGACACGCTGAGTAGCCCGCACGCAAGTCGGCCTACGGCATGCGAGACCTAACCACCTGGAATATCTGGAAAAATTTGGTAGCGGGAGAGGGACTTGAACCCCCGACACGCGGATTATGATCTGAACGCCACACATCTACAGGGTTGAAAACGCACGATATTTTCTCGAGAGCGTTGCATTTGCGCTGCGTGGCAACCACACCCAACCGTCAGACGAGACGCGAGAAGGCACTCGCATGCCTGTATCTACCGATCGAAGCGGGATCCCCAAATCTGGGGATGTCTACCGCCTGGATGCACATAATCTCGGTCCCCGTTCGGGCACTTCGCCCGATGGAGGGCACCCAATGAACTTCATAGCCGCAATCGCCATCTGCCTGAGTTCCACGCCGGTCAGCCAATGCCAGAGACAATCCGCGGTCCATTGGTTTGCACTGTCCGAGCCAAGCGCCGGTCTCGCCGACTGTATGCGGGAGGGTATGATATCGGCAGCACGTTCGCGTTTATTGAAAGGCGGTGATTATCCGAAGGTTTTTTGCCGACCATCAGAGTGGAAGCAAACCATCGTAGCCGTGGATGGCGGGTCCTTGCGGTAAGCGGTCGTAGTTCGACAATGTCCACGCGTTTTCTTGAGGCGCTCGTTTTAGAAGACGACGACTTGGTCGCCTCATTCATCGAGGATGTTCTGCTAGCTCGGAACATTGGCTCGGATTGCATCTCGCTCCCGGGTCGCTTTGATTACCTACTCCGGCGTCGATACGACGTCGCAGTAATCGGAGTTGAAACCCCTCGCCGCTATATGCATCTCTCCGCGGAGATATTAAATCGCAGACGCATACCATTTATTATATTCTGCACGTCCCCGCAGTCTCCGCGCGATGGTGTTCTGAAGGAGTTCGCGGTCAGCGTATATAATCCGGCATTCCCGGAGCAGTTGGCTGAAGACGTAATACGCGAATATTCCTGCAATCTAGTCGCCGAGAGAACATCCGAGCGCGATAAATTTCCGCTCAACCAATGACTCCACCCCCGGCTACAGCCTAGCGGGAGCGGAGTGCTAATCCTGCAATTGCATTTGCATGATAGCTGGATTGGGAATTGCCTACCGTTCCTTTTGATGCTTCTTATAACGTGTAACGCTGAGGGCATGCACGTGATAGATGAGGCAGTAAATCGACTTTACGGGACAATCGACGGGTCTGTGGAATGGCAAAGTGCCATGCAAACGTTGATGGAAGCAACTCGTTCGGAGCGCATATCAGCAGCCTTCATCGGCAAAGATGGCTCCTACAGGGAGCTCACCGAGCCGTTCGATCCGGACGGCGCAATGTGGTTCCTGCGCGACTACGCAGACAAAGACGTACGGATTTCGCGCGTCATGCAAGGGCGGAGGGGGATACTCGATACCCGAGATTTGATGTCGCCTGAGGAAATCGCGAAGTGCCCCGTCCACAACGAGTTCTACCGAACTTATCCCGAATGCTGGAACACACTGGCCTGCACCATGGACGGAGAGAAATCACTATTCTTGCCGACCATACATCGTGGGGCAAACAAGGGTGAGTTCACGATGGAGGAGCGCGCGAAGCTAGAGATTGTTTCACAGCATCTCGCGCGCGTTATCGAGATCCAAGATACATTGTCAGCTACGACCCTATCCAAAGATGGCATCGTGGCAGCGTACGACGCGCTGGATGATGGCATCGTCATCTTTGACCAAACAGGAGCCGTACTGCATATGAATGCCTTTGCCAGAAGACTGGCGGCCGCGACCGATGGTATCAAGTTGCGGAATGGAACTCTCGTCGCAGCCGAACCGGTATCCGAGAAGGCGCTCTTGCGGATGATGGCGCTGACAATTCGGGTCGCGGCAGGAGAACTCTATAGTCTACCAAAGCCTGTCGGTATTCGTCGCCGATCGACCTCTCATCCATTGATCGTACGATCGTACGTCGTCCCAAATGGCAACCCAGCTAACAGGGTTGGCGTCATCAAGCTCCAAGAGCGATCTGCTTGGAATCGGCCCACAATCGAGACAATCCAAGCTGCGACGGGGCTTACGAAGTCAGAGGCCGCGCTTGGTCTTGCGTTGCTCGACGGGGTGACCGTGATGCAATATGCGAAGCGAAATGGACTTTCCGAGCATACCGTGCGTGCTCATATGAAGAACATGAACGCGAAGCTTGGCCTCACCCGTCAGGTCGAGGTAGTCGCTTTGCTGGCCCGGCTAGGAAGCGGCTAACCCGATTTCTCTGTACGTCCGCTCAAGCGCTCATAATCGCACCACGGCCGTGGTTGTGTATCTCCCTCTATGCGAGCTGAAACATTGCCAGGAGCAGGGAGGCCCAAAAGATCGCTAATAAAAGGACGACGCCGACCCAAGTCCAAAGGAAACAAGTCCGATCGCTAAATCGATACGACAAAGTACAGACCGTTCAAATTGCATTTCTAGCTGCAGCGTGTCTCCATTTGAATTGTGACCCGGTCGTTGGGAGCGACCGGGTCACAATAAGGACTGCCTAGCATCGATAAAATCCGTTGCGAAGCCCCCGCGTAAACTTACCCGAGCTTTTGCCATTGCCGCATAGCCCAAATTGGGTAGATGGAATAATCCAGCCACATTCTCAGATCGCATATTGAGGCTGACGCTCTCAACCGACCTGCGACGCTGAATGACGGAAAGCCCATTTCGCGAAGCTCCTTTCGGAGATGACTGCCGTCAGGACCGAAATTGCAGCCGTCGCCGCCACGGCGAAGACCAGACGGCCGACGAGGACGCCCATTGGATCAGCGCCGAGCGCGACTACGACCAGCGTGTCTTCAATGACGCCATGTGCAAAGCCCATGAAGACGCAGGCGAGAAATATCTGGCGCGGGGAGATCGCACCCGATCGCGCCTCGCGGATCAGCAGGCCGCCGCCATAGGAAATCCCAAGGAGCAGACCGACCGCGGTGAACTCTCCCGCCTCCCCGCGTATCCCGGCGAGCCGCAGCAGGGGGGCCAGTCCCCGCATCATCAGGTCCAGTAGCCCGGTGGCCTTCAGGATGTCCAGCATCCAGGACAGAGCCAGGAAGATGACGAGCATCGCGGCCATCGTCTCCAGCAGGCCGAGAAGGAAGTCCCCCCAGCCCGGCTCGACGTTCATCGGGATCCAGGCAGGATTTACCGGCGACGCTAACCAGCCGGTCGCCACGAGCAAGCGGTGCAGCAGGAAGGCGTAGAGGACACCACCAAGGAGGCGGAGGACCGTCGTGAGGATCAGCGCGGGCCCGGCCTTCTGGATGATCTTCTGCTCGATGGGTAGGCCGTGGGCAAACAGCAGAAGGGCCGAGAAGACGGTAATGTCGCCGACGCTCAGATCGGCGGCCGGCACCAGCACGTAGATCAAGGGAATCGCCCCCCAGATCCCGATCAGGAGCCCGCTCAACCAGGCAAGGCCCAGTTCCGGAGGCAGACCGAACACGTGCATCACCGGGCCTAATGCGGGTGCGATGGCCTCGATCACCCCCATTCGCGACAGCATCTCGGTAAGGATCGTGATCGGCGCCACGATCCGCGCGAGCACCCAGTAGATGGCGAGCGTCTCCCGCGTCTTGCGAAACATCCGGTTCAGAAGCGGCATTAAGGATCCCCTCGTTGTAGAGCCTTAGGCACTACGTATACGAAGAGGAATAGCAGTATCTACGCCCAAGCCCGGAGGCATGCAAAGAAAGCCGGGGCTTGGCAAGGAAGGAGCAGTTCAGCAGTTCTGTACAACGCTTGCGTAGTGGGAGCCCGTGCCCGCCTCCGAGCTAGCTCTGGGGTAGACATGCGGCAATCGGATCCCCGAGATAACCCTTCGCTCCCGAACGCGGATGCCGATATGCGCCAAACTGCCCGGTCACGCACCGATTCCTTCCGCGGCCTTTCGCGTCGTAGAGGCCCCGATCAGCCGCCGAGAAAAGCTCAGAGAAGTCTACGTTGCCTCCAATTTGACCCGCGACCCCTATGCTGACAGTGACGCTGATTTCATCCCGATGCATTCGATAGATATTAGCTTGCACAGCTAGTCGAATGCGCTCCGAAATCGTCAGTGCATCATCTGCCGTAGTGTCTGGGAGTAGGACAGCGATCTCCTCGCCACCGTACCGGGCTGCTAAATCCTCGGAGCGAATGGACGAAGCGATTATCTCGGCCACGTTGCAAAGAACGCGATCTCCCACGTCATGTCCCCACCGATCATTCACCAATTTGAAATGATCGATATCAATCATCAACAGCGCTACGGATCGGTCCGTGGTCCCCGCGTCTCCCAGTAGGGCTGCAGCAGCCGCGTCGAATGCGCGACGGTTAGCCAAGCCTGTAAGTGCATCTGTGGCAGCTTCCTTCTCCAGTCGCTGGGTGGCGTAGAGTCGGCGACCCTCCGCCGAGAGGAAGCTTCCCAGGACGATAATACCTATTGAATTCAGCATGCAGAGCGGTACCAACGATCCGACCAGCCCCGGTACTGGGATGAATGCGAGGACGAAGAGTACCGAGAACCCATGCAGAGAGCCGAATGCTGAGAGGAGTATGAGTTGGCGGAGAGTATAAGCCCCCCGGTCGAGCGGTATGTAACGGGCATATGCGACGCCGACTACAGTCGCAACGAGGATCGTCATGCACCCAATCGGTGCGCCAGCTCCACCAAGCCAAACGCGGTACGCAATTGCACAAATCGCCGAAATCACCGCAGCGGCCACACCGCCGAATGGTCCTGCCAACGTCAAAATAATGCCTCGGGCATCAATGAAGATACCCTCCTGCATCACAATCGGATCGGCCATTGTTGAAATGGCGCCTAGGCCGAACGTTAGGCCGACTATTACTCCTCGCGACGGAACGGACGAGACAGTTCTCGCTATGAAGCCGTATGTGATGGACACAAGCGCGAGCATGGCTAAGCCATGGATCATCGTGAGAGGATTCGTGAGTGCCTGCAAGTGCCCATCTTCCGGAGTAACAGATGATAAATTTCACAAATAATAAATAAATATACGGAAAATTTCATTAGAATGCCGCCTTGCCGCGAAAACCCTATGATCAAAACCACCCTTCAAATTTAAATGCATCTTGGATAGGAAAAATCTCTATTATATTAATTATTCTGCGCATTTCGCTCGCCGTAAAATAAGTAATTCAAATTCGGCGCCAGGAGGAGTGTCGAGGTGCTCAATGTTACATTGCCAATGCGATATTACCGCCGACCGGGCCGACGCCGGCCGGGACCGGCACGTCGGAATCGGCGTAATTGGCGTTGAGCATCAGACGGACACCCGCGGTGACTGCGATTTCGCTGGCGACGAGTGCAGTCCAGTCGGAGAACTGGCCTACATTCGCCTTGCAGCCGGGTGTCCCCGCGCCAGCGCCGCCGCCCCCGCCGTCGCCGTCATCATCATCATCATCGTCGTCGTCGTCGTCGTCGTCACCGGCGACCGCCACGTCGGGATCGCATACGCCATCGGCATTCTTGTCGCCGCCGATCGTCAACTTGTCATTCGGCAGGTAGATCGTTCCGATCATGCGCTTGGCGTTGTTGCTCTCGATCTTGAAGTCGCGGGCCTTCTTTTTCTGCGAGTCGGCATAGATCAGGACACCGGCCATGGGGCCGTCCTTGGCCGCTGACAGCGAAATCATCGAATCGTTTTTCAGATCAAGGCTGGATTTTTGGCCGATGAAAACGAGGCTGACATCATCGCCGGTCAGTTCGGTTCCCTTGTCGAGTTTCACCTTGGCGTCCCAGAAGATGTAGGTACCGGGCTGCAGGGTGATCTTCGAGCCGCTGACCTGAAGCTTGCCGCAATAGGTGCCGGGCCACAGGATCTGGTTGTTGTTCGAGATCTTCTGGTTCTTGTGATCGCATTTCGTCGGGACCGGCGGAATGCGCGAGGACAGGGGATCGCTGACGGCCGGGCAATCGGTCAGCGGCAAGGGCTCGTAGTTCGACTCGATCCCTTCATAGCCGCCGGAGGAGCAGGCGAGTTCGCTCGAAAGCTTCGCCACCTTGGTGACCGACAGGCCGCTGGGATCGATCGAGTTGGAATAGACCGCGCAATCGGACGCCTGGACCTGGGCATTGCCCGAAATGTCGATGGCCTTCTTGCCCTCCTTGGTGAGGGCGATCGCGCAGATGCGGCCGCCGCCGGCAATGCGCGCCGTGGCGCTGGCCGTGAGTTCGCCGATCGCGCCGGTCAGGTCGGGCATGGGCAGCGACTTGCCGAAATCCTTGTTGAGGGTGACCGTGACTTCGGTGGAAATGGCGGATTCCGCGGCGGTCGCATCCGATCGTCCACCGATCTTGACGTCGATCGTGACGCCTTCGGCCTGATTGCCGAGATTGGTCATGGCGAAGGAATAGGCGACGCTCTTCAACACCTCCGGCCGGCTGTTGGCCATGTAGAGCTCGCGCGCGGCCGCCAGGGCGGCGCTGTCGGCGGCGCTCTGCAGGCGGGAATGGGCGGAATGAGCGGTCGAGAGATTGACGACTCCACTCATCACGAAAATCAGGAGCGGGGTAAGCAAGGCCACGATGGCAGCGACATTTCCATTGGTCGAGGCTGCGAAGGCATTCAGACGTGGCGTCAATTCACGCTTCCTCTCATGAGGAGTTCACTCACGTTGGGATTTTTTGCACATGGTGGTTTAGGATCGAGTGAATGCCGTCGTTCGCATTTGATGCTCAGGTGTTTTGGCAACGATGTCCGCCGGTGCCCGTCCCTGCGTCCGTATATCGCGGGAGTTGCGTCGGCGGCGATCGGGACTATTTTGTGGTTACGCAACTCGTCGAATGATTTGTGCGGTCCCGCCGCTGGCGTGAGATAGGTCGGCGGTGCCAACGGCTCAGGCCGAACCAACCTCTCGCAGAGGATGCGAAAAATCGGTCAGAGCGAAGGCGTCCATGGCTGGTAGCGGCCTGCTGTAGAAATAGCCCTGGACAATGTGAATGCCGGACTCGCGCACGATCTGTAGTTCATCTGCCGTCTCGACGCCCTCGGCCACCACCGACATGCCGAGATCGTTTGCTGTTGTCGCTGCGGTTTTCAGGAACCGCCTGGAGATCCGATCCGTCGTACTGGCCTGGACGATGGACCGGTCGATCTTGAGCTCGTTGAAGGGACATAGGCGCAGCAGGGAGAAATTGGCGCTGCCGGTGCCGTAATCGTCGATGGAAACGCCGTAACCGGCCATCCGGGTGCGTGTCAGGATCTCGATCATGTCGGCCATCGAGTGCGGCAGGGCCTTCTCAGTCAGCTCGAACACGATGCTGGAGGGGTCGATCCCTCGCTCGGTGGCCAGTTCGAACAGGTGTGGCATGACCTGCGGTACCTCGATGACCCGTGCGTCGAGATTGATCGAGGTGCGGTGGAAGACGCCCCGGGCGCGCCATGCCGCGATGTCGTCCATCACCCGCGTGGCGATCGCGATCGTCAGCGCGGGCAGGTCGGCATCGGTGATGCCGGGATGGAAGACCGCGGGGGGGCCGAGGATCGTGCCGTCATCGGCCTCAAGACGGATCAGCGCTTCCAGTCCGGCCATGGACAGCGACCTCGTGTCGATCTGGGGCTGATAATAGGGAAGCAGCGTTCCGAGCGTCACGCCGGAAGCCTGGGTATCGCTCGGATCGAGCGACGGAGGTCGTTGCGGGGCGCGCGCTTGGCAGGCTTCCAGCATGGGCACGAGATCGGAAATGCGGATCGGTTTCTTTAGCGAACCGCAGATGCGCACCCCGAGCATCTCGCCCATGCGTCTGGCCGCATCCAGAATTGCCTCGGATTCGCCGCTCGACAACACGACACTGCCCGAATAGGCGAGTTGGCCGAGGCTGCGCAGATAGGCCAGTCCGTCCATCTTCGGCATGTTCAGGTCGAGAATGATGATATCGACGGGTTTGGTTGCTGCCTGGAGAAGCCGCAATCCCTCGACGCCGTCGCACGCGGTCGAGACAGCGTGATTGTCCAGCGACAGCACGACGCTTTCGGCCACCGCCAAGAATACAGGGTCGTCGTCGACTACTAGAATGTGATGCGCAGTCGCCATGGTGCCTCCAGCGAGGACAACATCCATTCGAACTAGCTAAGATATAATTACGATCAGCGGAAGCGGGGTTCACCGGCCGTGAAACTGCCGGTGAAGCAATTGTCACAGAACACACATTACCTGACGTTTCTGACGCCTACGTCGATAACGCCTTGATCCCGCAGAAGCTTCCGGACCCCCTCTCCGACGCTCGCCCTTCGCGCTGGTTGGAAACATAACGAACGGCACGATGAGGATGCCTTTCGTGAGGTTTCAATGAAACAGGCGCGCGTGCTGACGGATGTGGAATTCAAACGGCTGATGGCTGTGGTGGCGCAGGGCCGACACGCCGCGCGCAACCGGCTCGCCTTCATGCTTTCCTACCAGGCGGGCCTTCGCGTGGGTGAGATCGCCGCCTTGAGGGTACAGGATGTCATGAACCGTGACCGCACCATTCGCGATCAGCTGCGCCTGAGCGCGGCGGTCACCAAAGGTGGTCATGCTCGAACTGTGTTTCTGAATGACCGCCTTCGGAGGGAGATCGAACGGTTCCTCGACAGCTTCGTACCAGCCCCCTCCCCGACCTCGCCGCTGCTGGTCACACAGAAGAGCACGGCGTTCAGCGCGAACACGCTGTGCCAGCTCATGGGGCGGGTCTACCAGGCTGCCGGCCTTGACGGCGGAACCAGCCATAGTGGGCGCCGATGGTTTATCACGAGGCTTGCCCACTCCGGAGTCAGCGCTAAAATCATTATGCAGCTTGCCGGCCATAAGAACCTCGGCACCACGCAGCGCTACATCGATGTGAATGACGAGATGATGCGCGCAGCTGTACAGTCGTTGTGATATAATCGCCACATGATTTTTGGTGTTTCAGATGTTTTATCATGATGTCGAAGGCCTTCGCAAAGATATACTGAATTCTAATCTGCTTCGCTTGCCCGAAGAGATCGAAACCCAAATAACCTCGATCGCCCCTGCGATACCTGATGGGCTCACGACACTCTACAAGCCCAAACAAACATTTTCGAGCACCGTTAAGCCTGCCGCGGAAGCAAGAGAATTATTTGAGGTAAAAATCCGAAACGGTTGGGTTGACGAAGACCGCCTCGAGCAAGGCTTGTCCGTGATGAAGGAGACTGGAAAATTTGAGCTTTCCGCTTCCGATCGAGAGCGTGCATGCACGAGAGAGATAATAATACACACCACACGCCTTCGGGCTCTCGAAAACGAAAGGGATACTGGCTTTTCCCGATATATTCGTGACGAGCGGCTACAAAATTATCTGAGTACTTTATCGCCCTTCGACCTTGCAGCACTTTCGCAATTTCTGGACTCAATTGAAGGTTGGGCTGCACCGTGCTCCGATATCTGGCAGAGTTTGCTCCGAAGAATTGTCATCGGATTGCACGGTGGAGCCATTTCCAACTTAGCGCATCGCATATACTATTTATGCAAGTCGTATTTGAGGTCCCCACCAAGATACATCTCGATTGCTGAAAAGCGTTATCAAATACCCATTTCAGCAGCGCCGGTTGGCGTGAGCATTCCTGTTTGGAAATGCGCGCACTGGCTTGCCTCAAAGGCCAGCCCTGAAAACCCCTTCATCTTTGCAGTCAATTCGACTGTTCGCGATCGAATTGTCGGTTTGAATGCAGTGATGCAGTACGCGGCGAAATGCTCGGCTGGAGGCAATCAAGCTCCAAGCGCGACTCTATCAAGCCGAATGGCATTCGCGATAACCCTCTGAGTTATTTGATTTTTCGTCAGAATTTTTCCATCTAGGTTCGAGAATCGCCAATCGGTAGCTTGAAGCCTCCTTAACCGCGATGGAGGCGCTCATGACCTGAACTCTTGCTTCTTCACCGCCGGCCTGATCTCGAAGCCTGGAAGCTTTGGCGGGTCGGTTCCATTCAACCCTTGTTTGGGAGTAGCCAATGGCTGTCCTAACGAGACCCATTTATGCGCGTTTTCCAACGGGCGATTTGATCCCGTTGAATGACGCTCGCGGACTGAAGGTGCTGCCCGATGGGCGTGTCGTTCTTCCGAGCGGTGGAGATAATCCCTTGATTATCTTCGATCCTGATATCTTCGACGGCGTGTCGCGCGACGATGTTATCAGGACACTGCAGCAGATTCTCTTCGACATCGCAAGAGGTCTGCCGGTCACAATGCCAGATTGGCTCAAGTGATCTCAGGCCCGGGCGTTTTGGCGCCCGGGCTAGCTTTTATTGATTTGGTGTAAAACTCCCATTGGGGCTCTCTACGAGCCTACACCACACCGGCTCTTTCCCAACGAAAAAATGAAATTTGTCATGGTGTCTTCCGCTGCGTCTTCGAGCGCGTCGTCAGCCTCGGCATGTCCAAAGCTCGTCGCTCAGATGGGCATCGACGCCGAATGGGTGACGAGAACCGATCCGCTTGATGGCAGTCCTTACAACCAGATTCTCAGCTACCAGGCTGTCCTTCATTTGGAGGGACAGCGGGTGTCGCTTGTCGTTTACCCTAGGGGAACGACGAAGTCTCATCGCCTCTCTCTCAGTGGCTTGTTGAAGCGCCTAGTTCGTCTCGCGATCAAAAAGGGCACTCTTCCGCGCCTGCCCGACCGGCTGGAAATATTCGGCCACTTCCTACGAGCCGACCTTCCCACGTTTTCAGATTTCTGGCCTCGAAAGCGGGAGTTCGATGGGTTTGGACGCACGTTTACTGCCAAGTCGTTTCGTGAGTCCATCGGACAAAATCTGTCCGACGATACCGAGGGGGAGGATGCACGGCGTCATTCCACCGAAGTGATTTTCTTCCGACAGGGCAAAGCGCCTCCGCACATGGTTCTTTGCCGTTTCGTGGACACCATGCTGTTGACGCCCGGGCGCGCCGGTTTAGCGGTTGCTGCGCAGTTGGTTGGCATGCAGAAGATTTCCCTCCCGGAGGGCCATTCCATCGATCGGATGGATAAGCTTCTCCGGGACGATAAGCCGGCGTTCGAACGATACGCGCTCCACGATGCTGAGATCGCTCTCGAATACGGTCTTCGGATGAAAGCGATGATGACCGGTGCCGGGCTGGGCCGTTTGCCAACCACTCTCGCTGCTGCAGGTATCGGCCTTCTGAGGAGGAAGTGTCGTGAGGACGGCATCAACCTCAACGATGCGCTCGGCTTGGAGGTCAGGAGCGAGACCAAATTCCACGAACGAACGGGGCGTTACCGAACCCGTAAGTCCGTTCATGCTTCCCCGCGCCGTCAAATCCTTGAGGAATTCGGAGCCCTTGCCTATCAGGGTGGTCGCGGGGAGAGCTACTGGTTTGGGCCTACGCCCGTCGGCACCTACTACGATTATGACCTTCCCGGTGCCTACACCACCGCCATGTGCGCCTTGCGGGCTCTCGATTATGATGCGTATCGGTGGACCCGGGATCTCGATGATTTTGAGGCGGATACCGTCGGAGCTGTAAGGGTTCGGTTCCGGTTTCCGTCTGGCACCCGATTCCCCTGTCTGCCCGTCAGGATCGACGACAAACTCATATTCCCCTTGTCCGGCACGAGCGTTTGCACGCCGCCAGAGATCGTTTTGGCGCGATCCATGGGCGCTGAGATGGATGTTCTAGACGGCGTTGTTATTCCCTACGTGGACGATCATCCGATCTTTGGCAGTTTCATCCAGCATGTTCAGGCCGAGAGAGCCCGGGCGGGGAAAGGCACCTTTGAGGACAAAATCTGGAAGGAAATCGGTAATAGTGTCTACGGCAAGCTTGCCCAAGGCGTGAAGCAAAAGCGGGTCTTTGTTCCGCGGTACGGCCGCTACGACGAGATGCCGCCCTCGGCGATTACCGCCGCCTATCCCGCCGCGTTCGTCACCGGCTTTATCCGTGCAGTCCTCGGGGAAATCCTCAACGGTGTACCTGAAGATCGCACAGTTGTCAGTGCTACCACAGACGGTCTCCTGACGAACGCGTCGCTAGCTGAACTAAACGTCGATGATCCGTTGTGCCGCGAGTTCCGCCGGCTCCGTTGGCAGACATTCGGTACCGATGACATCCTCGAAGAGAAGCACCGGGTGGCGCAGGTCGTCGCGATGAAGACCCGGGGCCAGATCACGGGGAAAGCCATCGACGGGCATCCGGTGGTCCTGGCTAAGGCGGGGGTCAAACCCGATGTACCTCCGGACCAGCATAACGATTACATGCTCCGGCTTTTCTTCAATCGGGAACCCGATCAAAGGCATGACCAGCTTTCCCTGATCGGCTTCTACGAGATGTGGAGAACCGAGAGCGATCTGGTGGCCCTCTCTCGCAGTGTTCGGTTGAACCTTGAGTACGATTTCAAGCGTCGTCCGCACCGGGTCGGCGAGTACGCTGTCCGGTTGGCAGGGCCGGATCTGGTACCTTCCTGCGCGGGGGAGCTGCAAACGCATCCGTTCGACCGGATGCATGTTGCTTTCGATACGGTTCCCTATGATACGGCCGATGACGCCGTACGAGCGATGGAGCGCTTCCGAGGCTGGACCCGTAGCCACAAGCGGCTCCTGCAGACGCAGGCCGATGTCGCTGCTTGGCGGGCCTACGAGAGTCTGTTGGATCGTGTCCGCGATGCTAAGGGCGTAGGGGTTCGGTCAGACGGATCGTATGGCTATCTGTACCGCCAGTTTCTTCGAGCGTTGGTTCGGGATGAGTGGGGACTATCCATGGATGGACGGACCTACCCCTCAGTCGTGAACTGGCTTGTTGATCGAGGGTTCGAGAGCTCCGTTGATGACCTGAAGAATGCCAAGCGACCAGGTGCCCGATTGCTGGAACGGTCCGTAATCGTGGACGACACAACGATCCCCCTGCTCAGGGTGATTGTCGAGGAGTTTCCGGATCTGGTGCTGGAACAGATGATAGATCCCGCGTATCTCGAACTGGCATACGAGGCCCTGAATCTACCGTCAAAACGGTGTTCATAACGGAGCCGGCGAAGCCGGCTCCGTTCAGGTTCTCGGCCTGTCGAGAGACTCGGATTCTGCTGTTGATATCCCTGCTCGGGTCCGATGTGCGCGGATCAGCCCACGCGTCTCTATATGCAAGCGTAATCGTTGCCCGAGTCGCCGGAGAAGTTCACGGTCTTCCGGTTGGACGGCTATCCCGGCTTGACGTCGTAGCCGTCCTTCCAAGGCGATAAGCGTACCAATGCCGGGTTCTCGCCCCTCGGCTAGGAGATGAGAATAATATCTCTTGCTCCGCCCAAGCCAAATCTCTGAAAATTCCAACTGGGATCTTGCGAATTCCGCCGACGAGAGCTCCCTATATACATCTGATATCTTCACAACAGCCTCCCCATACCGACAGTATATTTATGTCCACCGGTACTGTGCTTTATAAATAGCAGGAGAAGGAGGACCTTTACATGACGACGATGCTAGAATTACGCGCGGCGATGATGAGCGGCAATTGTTTCAAAGCGGAAGAACGGCGCCAGATCCGTTGGCTGGCACCCGGCATGGAAGCCCAGCGCCAGGTCGTCCTGAACGCGATGGGTATGATGCACGACCTCTCCGACCGCCTACGGGATTGCGGCGAGGATGACCGTTGGGGCGGCGTACAATATTGCCGCGTCCCTACGTGTCCCCGCTGCTTCATGCGGCTTCGCGCTAAAGAGACGGGCAAGGCCATCAAGCGGGACTTCGAGAGGGCGACTAACCAGCAGCTGGCGTTCTTCACGATCCTCCTGCCGCTGACTGCCAGGATCAGCGATGTCGATGGGATCATTACGGCGGAAAAGACCCGTCTTCGCAATATGTTCGCGCGCAAGCGGCGTGCCGATGCTCGTTGGAACGCCGTTCATCTGGTCAGCTGGTGGGAGATGGACCGCACCACCCCGGAAGAGCTGGCGGAGGCCAAGCGCAACAGCGGGCTGTTCTACGAGCAGATTGGCGCGCCGTTGATGGCGATGCCGGGCCGGACACTATGGCGTCCGCATCTGCATGGGATCGTCCATCTGGGCGACATGCCGGCGGCGGTGTTCGCAGAGACACTGCGCGGGTATGGGCACGGTGCAGCGTATCAGGTGGACGTACAGGAGTTCGATCCAAGACGGCCCGTGGAAAGGAACATCCAGAACGTCGTTCGGTATGCCCTGAAGTTCCGCATCGAAGCCGATTACAAATGTCTTCGCGGGCTCTCCTATGCGGAGACGGAAAAGGCCGAACGGAAATCAGATGACGACCGGAATTGGTGGAGCCCGCAGGACGTCAGGAGTTACACGGAATGGCTGGTGCCGAAGGGCCGCAAGCGTTCGCTGCGCTTCGTCATCAACAAGAAGGAATCACCGGTAGAAGCCAATGTGGGAGTGTCAAACGTGGTGGAGTGGGAGGACGTTGATAGGATTAGGTATGAGGATATTATACAAGATACTAACTGGCCTATGGGAGGATCCGAAGGCTTCGATTCCCCACAAAATGATCACGATACGGTCGTCAGCGAGCGTTGCGAAGCCTTTGCAAAATCCGCAAGCGTCCATGGCATGACGTCGGCGGGCGCCTCCGCCCAATCTCAGCTTCGTCCCCACTACGCGGGATGGTTAGGATGATGTCGAACCCGAACGGGAAGCCATGTCCCCTCCCCTACACTGCGGCTCGAGGAGCTCTATCAGCGTCAGGAGCATGTCATCCGCTGCGGTGGCAGATGAAGCGCACACGTAGTAGCTCCCTGAAGAGGCCGCAGCCAGTGAGCATCAGTGGCTTCCGCCCCGCGACGGCAAGAGTTTATAGCATAAACTCTGCCGTCGATCTCTCCGGCCAAGGGTTCAGGCTGTAAGCTGGGCAAACGATAGCGAGGAGTGCGAAGATTGGTGAAGCCGGGCTTTCTGGGTGCTCCGGATATTCTTGCTTGGCTAGCCGGCGTGCAACCCGCATGGACCGCACTGGAATTCGAGAGCTTCAACCTTCTGCGTCGCGAACCTGATGAACCGGACATCGCTGTCCGCTTCTCGGATGGCGTCTCGTCTCCTATCGCGCAGAACACGATGCGTTTCCTATCGCAGTTGATCGACGGCGCTAAGCTGACGGTGACGGGCAATCTCACCCGAGCGTTCGTCGCCGAGGTTCTCGATGATCTGGACTGGCCAGACTTCGACCGGGAGGAGATGTTTCGTCTTCACAAGGTGATCAACGAACCGGATTGCCTGCCCCTGCATGCGATGCGGATCTTTTGCGATCGCGCGGGATTGGTCCGGGGCTACAAAAAGCAGCTGCGCCTGACAAAGGCCGGGAAGCAGTTGGTGTCATCCGGCGATCTGGGTGAATTGAACCGGACGTTGTTCCTCGCGACTTTCTGGAACACCAACCTCGCCTATTTCGATGGCCTTCCCCTGGGGCCTTGGCCGCAGTCGGACATCGGCGTAGCGCTCTGGTGCCTTTCAGTCGCAGCCCACCAATGGCAAACACCGGCGCATCTTGTTCGAACGGCCACCATTCCCATCAACGGGATTATCGAAGCTGCTGGAAGCAGAGACATCGCGGGACCGATCTTCGAAGCCAGGGTTCTCCGCCAACTCTCATGGTTCGGACTTCTCGATGTGGAGACGCAACCCGATCCCATCTACGGGTTCCTCAAACGGCGTCGGTACCGGAAGAACTCTTCCTACGATCAATTTCTGTCCTTCGACGTACGGTTGGAAGGGCAGGACCGCCTCCATTAGGATTGCGCTACGCCTTGAACCGCTCACAAGCCGTCAGCCGTTGCGCGAACAGATCGACATCGGCGCGGTAGATCTCTTCGCGCAGGAACTGCATCTCCATCGCGTGATCGTCCTCCTCGATCTCGACCCACCAGCATTTGGGCATGCCGTCTGATCCATCGTTCCACCGGTAGCCGCGCGCTTTCAGGACATCCTTCAGGTCGAAAGGGCTGCCTTCGGCGAACAGCCGGAGCCGGGTACGCGATGCAGACCTGACGAGTTGCTGGAACGCGGCAATGCCATCCGTTCGAGGCGCAGCCGCCAGCACTTCCAAAAGGGCATGGCAATCATCAACCGCACGATGGCCGTTGTGAAACCAGCCGCATTGACCAACGAGGTAGGCAAGCTTGCTGCCTTCGAAGCCCAGAGCGCCCCAGTCCACCTCTGACACGGAACAGGCCCACGGCTTGATGTCGAAGCTCGGGGCAAAACGCTCGCAAAAGGGACGGTCGAATTTTGCATTGTGCGCGATGACCAGGTCGGCCGGTTCGATGAATGCCGCGACCGCCGATAGATCAATGCTACGGCCCGCGACCATGTCGTCGGTGATGCCGGTGAGCCTGGTGATTTCCGCGTTGATCGGGACGCTGGGCTCCTGCAGCTGAGAAAAGACGTCGATGACCTCGTGTATGCCTCCGTCATCGTAGGTGAAGGCCACCATGCCAAGTTCGATGATCTCATCTCGGCGACGATCGAGGCCCGTAGTCTCGGTGTCCAGGATGATACCGACGCGCTCGCCTGGATTAAGCGCGTAGTTTTCCCGGATAGGACGCGGTTCGAGTTTGCGCAGGATGCGGTAGCGTCCGGTTCGTTCAAGCTGTTGGGCGAGCGCTTCCTCGTTGTCCGTTAGCCCCTCCCTCGGCGTGGGCACGACCAGCGCATCGGCAACGGGTTCCGAAGGCGCGGCGTTACTCGAAGGAGCTTCATGGAGCTCCGCAAACAGATCAGTTTGCCGCGCTGCCTGCGGTCTGTTCATCGCCGCCATCGTGGCCTTCCTGTTTCCTGCTCGGGCCGTCACGTAGTGTGCGGTCAGCGGTCAATGGAGCTGGTGGTCGGGAGACGACACGAAGGCGAGAATGCCTTCGTGCTGGACCGCCGATTTGAACTCTTCATATGCGGCTTCGTCTGTCGCGAACGCATCATCCCAAACCGTCGATGTGTTGACGCTGTCGACGACTTCGAGCCACCAACCTTCGTCATCATCGGCCACTCGGAAGATGTTCACGGTGACAGTGATCCCATCCTCCGTGAAAGTGCCCGTGTAGGGGGAATATTCGATGTCTGGGTCGCGGTCGGTCATGGCTCAACCATCTGCTGAAGGCGCCAACATTATTCCGGTGAACAGGCCGACGCTACCCAGCAAGACGCCCTCCACTCGGTCAACGATCATTCGGTATCCAGTATCAAATCCGGCTCGTGCCGCGTCAGGAGCGCGTCGTCCGCTGCGGTCGTGACGGCTACGCTGCTCGGCAGCATAGCCAGCTTTCGAGCGCGTCGTTGACGCTTACAGGGTCTCCACGGCGTATATTCGGCAGTCGGTCAGTCCGTAGCGTCGATCGTTGGTTATCAGCGTGAGAGTGCCGCCGGGAGCGATCTGGTAGTCTAGGTTCTCGGTGTAGGCGGGCCTGGTTGAAATGGCCTCGCGAAACCGATTGCTGCCGACGCAGGAAAACCAAAGCCGCCGGATCGCGACCGGCGTATCGTTGGTGATGTGCAGGAGGTTGTGCCCGCTATCTCTCGGCTCGAACCTAACCGAGGGGATGAACGCGGGCATGCGCCGGAAGTCCGCATGAGCCACGCTGCAGATTGTACGGCCGAGGTCATATCGGTTGGGATCATTTGGATAGACGTTGGCGATTTCCGCACGCGCGATCCCTTCGTCGGGAGCCAGCCAATGTCCCCAAGATACGGTCTTCGTCCACAGGCTCTCCACAGGGTGGCCGTCCGCATAGATGGCCTGGCATGCGATGCTTGCAGACTGAAGCCAATGGACGCTTTCGTTACTGACCGAGACGGTGATGATGCCGCCAGAGACGGATTGCTTGATCGCAATGGGGATGTTTGCGGTCAGGCGGATGCGCTCTGACGTTGGAATCACGCGGTCGAAGATCACCTCGGATTTCCACATGGCGATCATAGCGAGCGCAATCACCACGGCACCGAGATAGCCGCCGCCGAAATGCGTGAGCGCTATGGCGAGCATGATCGCGCTGCCCGAGATGAAGCCGTAGATGATGACCCGCACGGGCTCCACGTCCGTATAGGCGAGAAGCAGGAACGCCGATCCGCCAATCAGTCCGAGAACGCGGAACTGGGCGACCGCCATGACAATGGGGAACGCCAACACCTCAAAGACAAGATCGGCGTTGCGCTTCAATGCAGCTGCCTTTGCAGATCGGCGAGCGAGATGCTCGTCTGCGCGCCGCCAAGGCACCAACTCAAAATCATCTGGTTCGCTCGGGAGGCCGCGCGTATGGCCATCGCTACATGCAACAGGAAGGCTTGGCGTTCATCGTCAGCGACCTGCGTCTCCGCTAAAGTCAGGGCCAACCGATGGCCCGTCTCGTTGACCAGGCCGAGGTCTTCCAACAACCTGCGGTAACGGTCCAATTCGTCCCTGCTGGGGCGCGTCAGCGCGCGCCCCTCGATGATGGTCAAGTTGCCGTCTTCTTGCGCAGCATCTGGCCCCTTGCCTCAGCGGCTGCGGCCAACTGCGCATCAAGCTCTCCCGCCTGTACGGCCTCGATGAGCGTGTCGATAACTGCCGGGATCTTCTCGAACTCACCGACTTCGATGGCGTTCTTATCCTTGGCCAACTCGATCACCGTCCCCGCGTAGCGCAGGGCAAAGAAGGTCTGGCCCGCAGCGTTCTCGAACCAGCCGGCCCGGAAGCGCTTGCGCGTTTCCATCTGAATGCGCTCACCCGCCTCGTTCTTGCGCCACACCATATGCGTCGGTGCATAGGCCTGCCCGGCGATCTTGGCCTCGGCCGCGCGCTTCTGCTCCGCGAGGGCCTCCATCACCTTGTTACGCGTGCGCTTTACGGGATCGGCCTGTGCGGCGACCGGCTCCGCGCTGGTCAGCTTGAGTGCCTTCAAATGTGCCATGTTGTTGTTCTCCAAGACGTCGTTTCAATGTCCCGGAAAAACTGCCAGTGGCGCCAAAGGGCAACCTGAATTCATCAAGCCATGCATTGTCTCGGTTCGCGAGAAGCCGCTTAGCGCCCATTTCGGTCATCAGAGCGCATAGCCATCACTTCCGTTAGCGGAATCCTGAACCTCCCTCGGAACACCGTGAAGCCCCGGAAAACCGGACGTCCGTGATTCGTGTCAGAACCGGCCGGTTCTGACACCAGCGAAGACCGAGAAGCGGGCGTTTCAGCGTCGTCGGACGCTTCCGAAGCCAGCCGCTCGTTCAGTTATGCGCGACAATCCCTTTTGTCGGTGATCAATTTGCGATCAGACCAACTCGCACTTGGAACGGGCGAACCCGCCGATAGAATGATGGCGACTTAGGGGACGGCATGATCAGACTTACAAATGCGCGCGTTGAGGGTTTTCGTCTGCTGGACAATATCGAGATCGCCGTGGAAGCCGGCGCGACGGTTGTTGTCGGGCGCAACAATAGCGGCAAGACCTCGCTCACAGAAGTGTTCGACCGTTTCCTTGGCGAGCAGGCCGGTAAGTTCCGTCTTGAAGATTTTGCTGCCGTCGTCAGGCCCAAATTCCTGTCCGCGAAAGGGCTGAGAGACGGCGGGGGTGCCGCTCCAGAGGACGTGCTCGCGGAGTTGCCGGTCATCGCGCTTACGCTGACCTTCACCTACAATCCGGCCGCCGACGATCTCGGCGCGCTGTCGCCGTTCGTCATCGATCTCGATCCCGATTGCGTCACGGCCATCGCCCGGATTGAATATTCGCCCGTGCTCAACACCGTCCCGATGTTGCTCGATCTACCCGAACTGGAAGAGGGGGCTAACCCGAACGAGAGTCTCCTCCGACATCTACGTGATGGTATCCCCAAGGCTTACGCGATCCGCTGCTTTGCGATCGACCCCACCGACGACACCAACCGGCGCGCGTTCGATAAAACCACCGAGCTTTCCGCGTTGATCCATACCGGCTTCGTCAAGGCTCAGCGGACGCTCGATCTCGGCAAGCGTGGCGACACTGACGTGATCGGCAAGCTCCTGAACAAGCTATTCAAGACCGCCAACACCCTAACTGCATCAGTCGATGATCAGGAAATCGCCCAAGGGCTCAAGGCATCCGTTGCCGATCTCGAACAGGCGATGCAGGGGGATTTCGACGAGCGGTTGAAAGCCTTGCTGCCCGCGCTTAACACCTTCGGCTTCCCCAGCATCAACGATACCGAGTTGCGGCCGCATACGACGATCGATGTCGAGAGCCTTCTCACCGACAACACCCGCATCCTTTATACCGGGGCCGACGGCGTTCACCTGCCCGAGGGATACAACGGGCTTGGCACACGCAACCTCATCTATATTCTGCTCCAGCTGGAGGCTTTACATAAAGCCTATCGTAGCTCCGCGATGCGGCCCGTGACCCATCTCATTTTTATCGAGGAACCCGAGGCGCACCTCCACCCGCAGATGCAGGAGGTGTTTATCAGCCAGCTCAATGCGGCCGTCGCTACCCTTTCACAGAAATATCCCGGCGAACCGGTCTGGCAGGTGCAGTTCATCGTTTCTACCCATTCCTCACACCTCGCCAATGCGGCTCAGTTCGACGCGATCCGCTATTTTCTGAACGAGCCCACAGCGCATGAAGGTGTCCGCCGCACCAAGGTGAAGGATTTCCGTCGCGGTGCCGAGGCAATCAGCCCCGAG
Source organism: Aurantimonas coralicida DSM 14790 (assembly GCF_000421645.1). Taxonomy (GTDB): domain Bacteria; phylum Pseudomonadota; class Alphaproteobacteria; order Rhizobiales; family Rhizobiaceae; genus Aurantimonas; species Aurantimonas coralicida. Next base: position 356,809 of record NZ_ATXK01000001.1, read on the forward strand.
GACCGCCGCTTTCTCCAACAGTATATGACGCTCACAAAGTGCGACCTGTATTTCGCGGACAAGGCCATCCTCGTGGAAGGAGCCACCGAACGGATTCTGATGCCGCGCATCTCCAAGATCGTGGACGCTGACCTACCCGCAGGCAGCAAGCTCAGCCGTCAGTATATCACCACCATCGAGGCCGGTGGCGCGCATGCACAGGTTTTCTATCCGCTTCTTGAATTTCTGGAGCTGAAGACGCTTGTCATCTCCGATCTCGACGCCGTGCGGCTCCTGGATTCTAAATGGCGGAAGTGCCCTTGCGCAGACGGTGAGCGCACGTCGAACTCGGCGCTCAGGGCATGGTTCGACGAGCCTCACATCTCCGTCCAAGACCTGATGGCGAAGACCACCGCCGACAAGACGAAGGGCTTTTGCCGCATCGCTTATCAGATGGCGGAAGATGGATCGGCTCATTGCGCGAGAAGCTATGAAGACGCCCTTATTCTCGCCAATCTCGCGGACTTTGAGATTGTCGATGATGCCGAGGCAGCCAAGAATGCGTGGGAGACCGCGCAGGATTTTAGAAAGTCCGAGGAGGCGATCAAATTTGCCGTCCGCGAAGAAAATTGGAACGTGCCCCGGTATATCCGCGAGGGGCTGATCTGGCTGTCCGAACCGCCACCACCACCCGACGCTCCGCCGCCCATAGTTCCCGGCGGCGAGCCTGAGGAGGCAGCGGCATGACGACCCAGCCTCCATCGCCTGCGGTTGTTGCGGCCCAGCAAGCACAAGAAAGACTCGAGGCATGTCTGGAGGCGGGTGAGAACTTCCGTCTGGAAGCTGGCGCAGGCGCGGGAAAAACCTATTCGCTGGTCGCGGCACTGCGGAAGCTGATCATTGAGCGGGGCACGGCGCTGATGAATGCCGGGCAGAAAGTGGCGTGCATCACCTATACCGAGGTGGCTCGCAACGAGATCGCTCAGGAGATTGAGCAGCATCCCGCCATTCTCGTGAACACCATCCACGGGTTCGGATGGTCCTTCATCTCACCGTTTCAGAAGCAGCTTCGCGATCTTGTCGCCGCTCAGGAAAACCGTCAGGAAGCGATCGAGGCCGCCGGGGGAATCCACAACCAAACGGTCGAATACAATCTCGGCTTTTTCGGCATCGACGATAAGCGGATCACACTCCATCACGACGATATCCCGAGATATCTCGCCGCGCTGCTCGCAAATCCAAAGTTTCAGAAAATTTTCAGCAGCCTGCACCCTGTGCTTTTTATCGACGAGTATCAGGACACCGACCCGCTTGTCATGAGCGCGCTCTCGGACCAGTTTTTTGCGACCGGCACGGGACCTATTATCGGCCTCTTCGGGGATCACTGGCAGACGATTTATCGCAAGGACTATCAGCTAGCGGAGTTTCCCAACGTCGAGCCGATCGACAAGGGTTCCAATTTCCGTTCCGTCCCGGTCATCGTGAACGTGCTGAACAAGCTCCGCCCGGAGCTGGTGCAACACGTAGATGACGAAACCGCTCAGGGCGAGGCGCGGTTCTTCCATTGCAATGCCTACACGGGCGAGCGGGTGGACTCACGAAACGGAAAGGCAGAGCTGCCTGCTGAGCTATCCTTGAGCTTCATCGACACCCTCAAGGAGCAGTTGGAAGCCGAGGGATGGGACATGGCTCCGGCAAAAACCAAAATCCTGATGCTCACTCATAACGCAATCGCGGCTGAGCGCGGCTACCCAAACCTCGCCAATATCTTCGAGCACAAGGAGGCCTTCTCCAAGAAGCAAGACGCGACCATCGCCTTCCTTGCCGACACCGTTGAGCCGATCTGCCTAGCCTATATCGCCGGAAATTATGGCGACATGTTCCAGTTTATGGGCGGCCTTCCCACGATCCGAAAATCCGCCGACAAGGCCGAGTGGCGGGCGCAGATGGATCAGCTTGTCGGGCTTCGTGCTAATGGCACAATCGGTGAGGTGATCGATTTTCTGAAGAACACTTTACGGCCGCGCCTCACGGATCGGGTAGCCAAACGCGAAGCTGAGATCGCCGGACTTGGCCCCGATGAAACGCCGGACGAATCCAAATCCCTCAAGCGTCATCGCAAGCTTAGAAACGTGGCGTACCGCGAGCTGGTCGCGCTCGTGGAATTCATCAACGGCTTCACGCCGTTCGCCACGCAGCACAGCGTGAAGGGCGCGGAGTTCGAAAATGTATTCGTCATCCTCAGCGCCGGGTGGAACCACTACAATTGGCCGAAATTTCTCGAAAGCCTTGAGACGGGGAACATCCCCGCGAAGGAGCAGGCGAGCTTCGCGCGGTGGCGGAACCTCTTTTATGTCGCCATTTCGCGACCTAAGAAGCGGCTTGCCGTTTTGGCAACTCAAACGCTCGGACCACAGGCGCTTGCGGCAACGGTCCACTTATTCGGTGATGAGAATGTCCTATCGCTACCGGTGCCCCAGCGTGAATAGGTGAGCAAATTCAGGAGGCCGTGAAGCTCGGCCCGATGCGTTCGCCTTTCTGATGATCCGCGCTCGGTGCGCTCTCGCAATCCCGCCGCAAGTAACCCTGGTACGAGATAGCAGTCTCGGGTCCCAAAGCGACCATTCCGGTTTTTACCGGATGAAGAAAGCTAGTCTAGGGTGTCGAAACCGAGCGGTTGTGACACTCGCTGAGAGGCAGCTTATCGCCCTTTGCGAACGAAAAGTTGCCAGTCCGCTATGGGCCCCTTTTGGTCATCGAAGTTTGCCGCATAGATAGGCGCGCTTCTAGCGGCACCAAGGATTGCCGCTATTCGGCCAACCCTGGGACAAGCCTTCAGCAATCAACACGTCACCGGCGTCGCGCCCGTCCGCGAGGGTGATGGTGACCAGCGTACGCTCGTAGTAGCCTTTGCCGTGTCGAGTTAGGGTGTAACCGCGAGTCATCAGCATGCGCAGCCGATCGCGAGCAGCATAGCCTCGCGACCTTTCATTCGCGCACTCCGGTGATGATATTTCCGGCGTATCGATATTGGCGATCCGCCATTTGTCGCCGTCCTGCCACCCCGTGTCGCCGTCAACGATACAGGTTACCTGTCGCGCCGCTCGATCTCCGCCAGAACAAGCTGGAATAGGACCACGATACTGAGGTCTTGTCGCGGCCGTGATCGACCTGACACCCGCGGTGGTGTCATTGAAGCTGATGACCCCGGAAAGCCGGGCAATTGTCTCGCCGGCCCGTAACTCGGGCCACTCGAACGCCTGCAGACGATCGAGCAAATGAAACCGATCAGCGACGATCGGTGCGGCGAACACCACCGCGCATGCGAGTATTAGATGCGGCCAGAAGGTAGAGTTGCGCTTCGGCGCCCGGGGCTCAGTTCGGCGCTGTCGAGCTTCTTGAAGATTGCTGACATTGCGAAGCCATACGTCGCCACTCTTTCGATGACGTGTGATCTGCGATTGTGGCCGTTTTGATTGCCAAGGGCTGTCCATACTGCCACGCTAGCAACTGCTCGATAAGCTTTCGTCTCTGCAGACTGAAAAAATCGAGATATCGATGCTGCGCACCTCTCTGTATCCGGATGGCGTTCCAACAATCCGTAGATGCAGCGGCAACGACCCATCTTTCTCAAGTCAGCGGCGATAATGTACTCTATAGGCTGCGTTATCTCCCCAACTCTGTCACAATTTTCGTGACCGGTTGATGTGAACTCTTGGCCGAGGGAACGGATGCGCCAACAAGTTTCAGCAGATCAGGAAAAAGAGCTCGGCGCACGATTGCGTGGCTATCGGAATTATCGTGGTATGTCGCAGAGCGACCTGGGCAAACATTTAGGCGTCACGTTTCAGCAGGTTCAGAAATACGAAAAAGGCGTCAACCGGATCTCCGGCATGCGTATCCTGGAGATTGCCAAGGTACTGGGAATTTCAGTGTCGACGCTGCTCGGAGAGGACAGCAGCGCTGATCCTGTCGGCCAAATTTCGTCGGAGAGCTTGGATCTGATCCGACGCTTGGAAGCCATGCCGGAGGCATCGCGGCGGTCAGCGACTGAGGCAATGATCCGCATCATAGATGCGATTGAGGGGGTCAGAAAACTAGGCGACCCTGCATGATGCAAGGATGCTGTCGGAGGCAACCGATGCCATTACCGGTTTCCCCATTCCGGTCGGAGGCTCTCTTTCATTCGTTCGATCTGAACCTGCGCGTAGTGCTTGTCGATCATCGCGATTGAGGTGCGCGTGTTGCGGGCCAGGTCATGAATGGGAACACCGTGGGCTAGCTGCTGCGACATGTGGAAGTGCCGGAGCGAATAGGATGTGCGGCGCACACCGCGATGATCCGTTTCCAGGCCGCAGTTCCGCAGCAGCTCGTTAAATCCTTTTTTGAAGCTCTGGATACGCCCGCCGCTGGCATCTGCGAACACGGGATCATCATCAGCGGGTTCGCGCCCGGTGCCCTTCTCGAACATCTGCCAAAGCACGTCGAACCACGGCAGTGCCGAAAGCTGGGGAACGAGCGTGCCGCTCTTGCCCTTTCCCCTCACCCGGATACGGATGTCACGGTCACCGATGGGCAGTTGCCGGATTTTCCGATAATCGAGGACGTCACCCCAGTTGAGATTCTTGCTCTCGGTGGGTCGCATCCCGGTGGCCGCAGCGATCTCGATATAGCAGTGCAGGGTGATGCGATCCCGGCGCGTGTGGTCATCCAGTTTGGATAGTCGCCACTGACGACCGTCCTTGGTCGACACGGTGCGCTCGGTTCCACTCAGCATGATGGGATCAACGAGCCGGTCCAAACTGGTCTGGATCAAATTCTCGAACTCGTGGGGCTCGAAGCTGGGTCGTCGGTTGTCCACGCGCCGGCGAATCTTGATCGTTGGGACCTCGATGGCCCGCACGTAACCCCACTTGGTCGCCTGCTGGAACAGCGCTCGCACGATCACCAACTCGCCACGCTGACGACTTATCGACGGGACCTCTCGCTTTACCGAGCGCTTGAGTGCCCTGCCCCCGCGTTCGTAATGGATATGCTCGAGGTCCTTGCCGGGACCACTAATCCAATATTGTCGCCGCCATTCCACATAGCGTTCCAGATCGGGTTCGCCGATACCATCGATGGGGCGTTCGCCGAAAAAGCCGATGAGATAACGGCGAATCACCGGTGGCCAATCTCGCCGATGATGGGAGCTGCGCTGGTCTCGATCGACCTCCAGCAGGATCTGTTCGATGAAGCTCTCGGCGACCTTCGCGAACGGCATCGCCGTGACGTTCAATCCGTTCTTGTCCCGGTAGCTCGCTTCTGCCCAAATCTCGTATGCACGGCGTTCCGCATTGTGGCGATCGTCGGTTTCCAACGATTTGCGGATCTGCTTGCCCTGCATGGTGAAGCGAACGGACCAGTTTCTCGTCCCCTTGCGCTGGAACAGCGTGAATGGCGGCGGCGACAGCTGGGACATGGAGGGCTCCAATGGCGTTACGCTGGTACCCTGCTCTGCGCTAAGACTGTGCTAGGGCCACCCGAGCCAGGCACCGCAAGCCTTGATAACAAAGAGCTTCTGCCAGTGCTGTGCTGAGGCTGTGCTAGCGTAAATCCAGCACAGTGAGCCGTACAGAGCCGGCCGGAACTTTCCGATAAACACTTGTTTTAATTGAGAGAATTAGTGGTAGCGGGAGAGGGACTTGAACCCCCGACACGCGGATTATGATTCCGCTGCTCTAACCAGCTGAGCTACCCCGCCACGGAGCGGATCGTCGCAACGACCGCTCGGAACGAGGGCGGATATAGGAGAGGGCGCGGACGCCTGTCAATGCCTTCGCTGAGCTTTCGCCCAGGAAGCCGCGATGCGGTGGCGCCCGGCCCCTCGGCCCGCAGGTCTGCACGCCCTGCGCCGCGCTTTGCCATGCCCGACTTGCGAGGCGTCCGCCGCTTCGCTAGGTCGAAGCCATGTCAGCTGAGGTCCATGCCATGTCGCCAAGAATCGCCGTCGTCGGATGCGGGCAATGGGGCCAGAATCATATCCGCACCCTGGCCGAGATCGGTGCCCTGGCCGCTGTCGCCGACCGCAACCCGGACCGCGCCACGGCCTTCAGCGAGCAATACGGCGTTCCCGCGCTCGCGCCCGAGGTCGCCATCGCCTCCCCGGACATCGACGCCCTCGTCCTGGCCCTGCCGGCCTCGGTGCATGGGGTCACCGCCCGCGCCGCCTTTGCCGCCGGCAAGGACGTCCTGATCGAAAAGCCGATCGCCCTCGACCCGGCCGATGCCGAACGCACCGCCGCGGCGGCCCGCGAGGCCGGACGGCTGTTGATGGTCGGCCATGTCCTGCGCTTCAATCCGGTGTTCCGGGCGCTCTGCGGCGAGGTCGCCGCCGGCCGCATCGGCACGCTGCGCCACATGATCTCCACCCGCATGGGCCTCGGCCGCTTCCTCGGCATGGATGTGGTCTGGGACCTCGCCCCGCACGATCTGTCGATGGTGCTGCATCTGGCCGGCGCCCATCCGATCGATGTCTCCTGCCGCCGCCGCACCGTCCTCAGCGACGAGACCGACATCGCCGACATCGTCATGGACTTTCCCGGCGGCGTCGGCGCCGAAATCCACGTCTCGCGGGTCTCGCCCTATCGCGACCGGCGCTTCTCGGTGATCGGCACCAAGGGCATGCTGACCTTCGACGATCTTGCGCCCGAGGGGGAGAAGCTCGCCTTCTACGCCCACACGGTGTGGCGGACGGACAATGCCTTCGCCTTCGAGAACGCCCCGGCGCAATATCTGGAGACCGAGCCAGGCATGCCGCTGGATCGGGAATTGCGGCATTTCATCGAATGCATCGGCACGCGGGCCGAGCCCGAGACCGGCGCCGACGAAGCCGTCGAGACGGTGCGGATCCTGTCGGTCGCCTCGCCGCTGGCGCGCACCCCCGGCTGATATTGAAGAAGGCGGCCGGCGGGAAAATCTGCCGGCCCCGCGCGCGCCTGCCTGCCTACGTGATCGCGCCTATTCGGCGGCCAGCACCGGTGCGGCGCGCTGCGCCCTCTGCGGCCGGTCGGTCTCGCTGATCACGCCACCGCCCAGCACTTCGGCGCCGACGCCCTCGCCGCGATAGAAGACGCAGGCCTGCCCCGGCGCGACGCCGTCCTCGCCCGAGGCCAGCTCCACCGTCCAGGCGCCGTTCTCGACATGGATGCGCGCCGGTGCCGGCGGCCGGGTCGAGCGCACCCGCACGTAGATCTCTTCGTCCGCCGCTGCCATGTCGGCCGGATCGGTGCGGCCCAGCCAGTTCACGTCGCGCAGTGTCAGACGGCGCGTCGCCAGCGCCTCGCGCGGGCCGACGACGACCTGCGCCGTCGCCGGATCCAGCGCCACCACATAGAGCGGATCGGCCGCGGCAATGCCGAGCCCCCGGCGCTGGCCGATCGTGTAGTGCACGATGCCCGCGTGGCGGCCCAGATGCCGCCCGTCCAGATGGACGATGTCGCCGGGCTCGCTGGCTTCCGGCCGCAGCTTGCGGATGACGTCGCTGTAGCGGCCCTTGGCCACGAAGCAGATGTCCTGGCTGTCGGGCTTGGCCGCAACCACGAGGCCGTGCCGCTCGGCCAGCTCACGCGTCTGCGGCTTGGTCAGCCCGCCCAGCGGGAAACGCAGGAAGTCGAGCTGCTCCTGGGTGGTGCCATAGAGAAAATAGCTCTGGTCGCGGTCGAGATCGGCCGGCCGGTAGAGGCTGCGATGGGCGCCGTTCTGGCGGCTCTCGATATAATGGCCGGTCGCCAGCGCGTCGGCGCCCAGATCCTGCGCCGTGGCCAGGAGGTCGCGGAACTTGACCGTCTGGTTGCAGGCGACGCACGGGATCGGCGTCTCGCCGGCCAGGTAGCTGGCGGCGAACGGATCGATCACCGCCTTGCGGAACCGGTCCTCATAGTCGAGCACGTAATGGTGGATGCCCAGCGTCTCGGCGACGCGGCGGGCATCGTGGATGTCCTGGCCTGCGCAGCACGAGCCGGCACGCCGGGCCCCCTCGCCCGCATCGTAGAGCTGCAGCGTGATGCCGACGACGTCGTAGCCCTCCTCCTTGAGGATCGCGGCCACGACGGAGGAATCGACGCCGCCCGACATGGCGACGACGACGCGCGTGTCGGCGGGTGGCTTCGGCAGATCGAGACTGTTCGACATCGGCCACTCCGGCAGCGTGTTCGAATGGACGGGATGTGGGTACGGGAATGCCCGCTTCTACCCGCAGGCGGGGACCGAATGCAAAATCCCTGTGGCGGCAGCATGACGGCGAGGCCGACTCGCGACGCGCAAAAAACTTCGCCGCGGCCGCTATTTTCCGCCTCCGCGGGGCGCCAATCGGGGCTTGCAGCCGCGAAATGCGGATTTTCGGAGGCCACTTTTCACGCCGTCAGGGCGAAAAAGCCCGGATTCGCAGGCAGTTGGCCAATTGCTTCAAACTGTTATCGAAACCTTACGCGACGCTTGACGGATTTTTTAGGAGCGGCGTTCTAGGTTGGGGCTCGATTAGGTCTTGAGTGTTGTAGAGAGTACAATGACCGATCAGGTTAGACCACGCGTTAAGTACGTCATTGGCCCCGACGGCAGCCCGTTGACGATTGCCGACCTGCCGCCATCCAACACCAGACGTTGGGTCATCCGCCGCAAGGCCGAGGTCGTTGCCGCCGTGCGCGGTGGCCTCCTCAGTCTCGATGAAGCCTGCTCGCGGTACACGTTGACCGTCGAGGAGTTCGTCTCCTGGCAGATGTCCATCGACCAGCACGGGCTTGCCGGACTGCGCACCACGCAGATCCAGGAATACCGCAAAAAGTCCGACCTTCACTGACGGTCGGATCGGGCCCCGCCTCGTGCGGGGCTCTCAGCGCCCGGCTCCGGCCGGCCGCAAACCGGTTGATCCGCCTGCCGCGGTCGCCTCACGGCGCCGTGCCGTCGCCGATCGAATCGCCTGGACCGCGCTGCGCACGAATCCGCCGGTCCGATTCCCGCTCCCCTCCCCTCGCGCCTTCTTCCGCCCGTTTGACGGCCGCTCGGCCTGAGCGCGACGCCTGTCGCGGCATCGCCGCGTGGCCGATCCCGATACGGAAAATGCCAGGCCCGCCCAACTGGCGTCCTGGCACTGAGATCACGCGGCCTTGCGAAAGTCGGGCCGACCGATCACCGCCCCCGTCGCCGCGCGGCGCCAGGGGCTGAGTGAAAGATTGCCGGTGCGGTTCGCGCCGGGCGGTCGCTGGTCAGCCGACGGCTTCGCGGCGGTCGTCCTCGCCGTCGCGCTGGCCGTCGCGCAGCTCCAGCTTCTCGGCATGCAGCAATTCGGCCTCGGCCTCTTCCAGCGCCAGCTTCGCGGCGTTGATCTGGGTCCGCAGGTCCTGGACCGAATTGGTCAGGTTGTCGCGACGCGAGCGCGCCGCCTTGGCGAAGGTCGGATAGGCGAAATGGGTGATATCGGTAATCCCCGCCTTCTTTTCCTCGTTCGAAATCTGATGATCGAGCTCGGCCGCCATCCGGGCGAACTCCCCCATCATCAGTTCGAGCTGCTCGAGCTGACGACGCTTTTCGCTGACCTTGAAACGCGTCAGTCGCACCAGGTTGTCACGCTTCATCACTCAAACTCCAGATGACGGGCTCCGTCTGACGGCCCGGAAAAGATGCGGCGGACGGTTTTGGGCAAGCCTCGTGAGCTATGCGTTTAACCGTCTGTTTACGCGCACCATTAATCATAGGGGTGAGGATTTAAGGCTGGGTAAACCGAACGCACCGACTTTGGCGGATCGCTCAATCAGGCGGAACACCGGGGTCAGACCAAGGGAAACCAGGTCTTTCATCGTAGGACAGATGCCCGCAGCCCGGCCGACCGTTCGGATTGTGAGCATTTGTTAACCACTTCGTGCCACTTTTGGGCCGAACTTTAGACAAACCGGGGCCATGCCGTTTACCCGAATCGGCAGGGCTGGGCTAAGAGGAATTTCTGATGCGCGTTCTTTTGATCGAAGATGACAGCGCGGTCGCGCAGAGCATCGAGCTCATGCTCAAGTCAGAGAGCTTCAACGTCTATACGACCGATCTGGGCGAAGAAGGCGTCGACCTCGGCAAGCTCTACGACTACGACCTCATCCTTCTCGATCTGAACCTGCCGGACATGTCGGGCTACGAAGTCCTGCGCACCCTGCGCCTGTCCAAGGTGAAGACGCCGATCCTGATCCTCTCCGGCATGGCGGGTATCGAGGACAAGGTGCGCGGCCTCGGCTTCGGCGCCGACGACTACATGACCAAGCCGTTCCACAAGGACGAGCTGGTCGCCCGCATCCACGCCATCGTCCGCCGCTCCAAGGGCCATGCCCAGTCGGTCATCAACACCGGCGACCTGACGGTCAATCTGGATGCCAAGACGGTCGAAGTGAACGGCCAGCGCGTGCATCTGACCGGCAAGGAATACGCCATGCTGGAGCTGCTCTCGCTGCGCAAGGGCACCACGCTCACCAAGGAAATGTTCCTCAACCACCTCTATGGCGGCATGGACGAGCCCGAGCTGAAGATCATCGACGTCTTCATCTGCAAGCTGCGCAAGAAGCTGGCGACGGCCACCGAGGGCAAGAACTACATCGAGACGGTCTGGGGCCGCGGCTACGTGCTGCGCGAGCCGGAAGTCGCCCGCGGCGCCGCCTGATCGCGCGCCCGGCTTTCTGATCGCGTCCCGGATCTTTCGGGACCTGTCTTCCAAACGGCCTGCCCGGTTCCCCGCGGCGGGCCGTTTGGCATTCGGGCCTGGCTGTTTTCGGATTGGCTGTTGCGGATGATCGGCGCCATGCGCCGCCTGCCTTGCGAGACGTCGGCTCACGCGGCCGAGGCCGAGGCGCCTTCCGCGCTGGTGCCGGCAGCCTGGACGAAAGGCGTCAGCCAGCCTTCCAGCGCACTGCGATCGAATGGCTTGTAGATATAGTCGGTGACGCCGGCCCGGCGCAGGCGCGTCATCAGGCCGAGGTTGGATTCCACGATCGAGGCGAGGATCACGGTCGGCCGGCCCTCCGCCTCGGCGCGCAGATGGCGGACCAGCTCGACGCCGGCCGGATCTTCCGCCGACGCCGCGACGATCACGATCTCCGGCAGGCCGTTGGCGGCGACCCATGCCTTGGCCTCGTCGCCCGAGGCGACCCCTTCAACCGTCAGTCCCATCTGGAACAGGATGCGCGACGCCACCTTCCGGATCACCGGAGCCGGATCGACGATCAGACAGCTCTGCATGGGCGCTCACCTCTCCTGACGGGGCCCGGACAATCCGTCCGGAACTCCTTCGTGGTGGATCAGTCCTAGCGCAGCATCTTTGCTGTTTCGTTCAGGAACAGGGGTAACATTACCTAAACGGCGTGTCCGTCAGGCCACCGTGAACAGAACCGAGCCCTCGGTCTTCTCGTGCGCGACCGTCAGGCCGGATTCCTGCGCGAGGAACAGCGTGTAATAGGGCTGGATCGTCTGGGCATCCATCGCCTCCTGCGCCACGTCGCCGTTGAGCAGCGCCATCAGCCGCGGCTGGATGCGGATGCGGTCGCCGGTGGCGCGCACCGTCGCGCGCGGCGGATCGATCGATTCGATCACCACCTTGATCTCCCCGCCCCGGCTGATCGAGGCGTTGGCTAGGACGATCAGATTGAGGATGATCTTGACGAAATTCTTGGCCACGTAGCCCGGCTCGCCCTCCCAGACGATCGCTGCCTTCTCGTGGTTCATGTAGCCATTGGCGACGGTCTTGGCGTCGTTCAGGTCGATCGTCGCGGTCTGCGAACCGGCGGCGCCGAAGGCGATGCGGGCGAACTGCAGCTTGGCGACGGCCGATTTCAGCGAATGGCGGACCAGCTCCATCGATTCGGGATCGTTCGGCATGTCGTCCAGCAGCTCGAGGCCACTCTGGATTCCGAACACCGGCGAGATGATGTCGTGGCACAGCTTGCTGGACAACAGCGCGGCGAGATCCGCAGCCGACAGTTCGGGAAGGGTTGTCATGCAGGAGGTTCCGTTCGATCGAGCCATGGGGAGCCGACGGCGAATCAGCCGTCTCGCTTTGGCACAAAGCATGGGTTCCTGCCCGGAATCCGTCAACCGAGCCGCATCATCCGTACCGCCGCGACACGCACATTGCGGGCGTTAGGCGATTGGAAAGCATGTTTTGGTCAAATGCCGGATATCGCGTCGCAAGCGGGTACCGGGTCGGTCGTCGATCGCCCGCGCCCGCCCTGTCGAAAGGAACCGAACATGAATGCCATCACAGGGGCGGTCCGCAGTCTCCTCTTCGCTGCGGCCACCGCATTCCTCGTCGCAGGCTTCGGCGCTGCATCTCCCGCTCACGCCCAGGCCGGCACCAGCGGCTACAACACCGACGAGGTCATCGCCACCGGCCATAAATTCTTCGGCACCACCTCCGGCAGCCTCGCCCAGGTCGTCGAGCAGGCGTTCAAGAAGTTCGGCTTGCCGAACGGCTACATTCTCGGCGAGGAAGCCGCCGGCGCCTTCTTCGGCGGCCTGCGCTTCGGCGAGGGCACGCTCTTCACCAAGAATGCCGGCGAGCACCGTATCTTCTGGCAGGGCCCCTCGCTCGGCTTCGATGTCGGCGGCGACGGCGCCCGCACCATGATGCTGGTCTACGACCTGCCCTCGGTGGAAGCCGTCTATGGCCGCTTCGGCGGCGTCTCGGGCAGTGCCTATCTGGTCGGCGGCCTCGGCATGACGGTGCTGACCCGTGACAACATCGTGCTGGTGCCCATCAAGACCGGCGTCGGCGCCCGTCTCGGCGTCAATCTCGGCTATCTCAAGCTGACCCCGATGCCGACCTGGAATCCCTTCTGAGCCCATCACCCGCGCGGCGGCCGGTCAGCCCGGCCGCCGCAAGCGTTGCCCGATGACCATACCGGACCGTGAATCGCGCACCGAAAAGCCCGGGCCTCGGCCCCTATTGTCGCTTCGTGCGTTATAAGGGTATCCGAAAGCCCCCAGCGTAGGTCCCCATGATCGCCTCCGGCCTGATATTCCTGTTCGGCTTCTTGGCCGCTGCCCTGATCGCCCTGCTCGTGTCGCCGATCGTCTGGCGCCGCGCCAAGCGACTGGCCCGCCGCGAGTTCGAGGCGACGATTCCCGTCAGCGCCAACGAGATCCGCGCCAGCTACGACCATGTCCGCGCCCAGGCCGCCATGGAATCCCGGCGCCGCGAGATGGAAGCCCACGCCGTCCGCGAGAAGGCCGCGCTGGAGCGCGCCGAGGCCGGCCGCGTCGCCGTCGAGAATGCCGATCTGCGCGGTCGCAACCGCGTCCTCACCGAGACCGTCGCCCAGAACGTCGCCGATCTGAAGGAACTCTCCGCCGCCCTGGAGGCCCGCGAGCAGGACTATCGCAAGCTCGAGGAAGAGCTGCGCGAGACGGTCCACGACCTCGACCTGCGCACCGAGGAGATGAACGCCCTCTCCGATCGCTTCCGCGACCTGACCGGCATCGCCGAGGACCGCAAGCTGAGCATCGTGTCGCTGGAGACCCGGCTGGAGGAAGCCCAGGACGAGGTCCGCTCGCAGGAGCGCATCGGCCGCGAGCGCGACAATGCGATCGACCGTCTGCGCAGCCAGGTCGGCGCCCTCGACGCCAGCCTGCAGAAGGAAAAGGCGACCGCCCGCAAGCTCGAGGAAAAGGTCATCCGCCTCACCGCGCGCCTCGCCGACCAGGACGAGCGCCTGGCGCTGCACGCCGGCGGCCGGGACAGTCTCGACGACGCGGATGACACCGATCTGCCGCAGGCGAGCCGGGCGGACGACACATCCCCGGACGACATCGACAAGACTCCGGTCGTGGCTGCCGCTGCCCCGGTCAGCGCCGAGGCCGTGCGCCGCCAGCTGGAAGAACATCTCGACCTGCCGGCCCATCCGCTGGGCGAGGACGACGACGAGGAAGCCCTGCGCGAACGCATCAGCGACATTGCCGCCCGGGTGATTCACCTGACCGGCAAGGCCGAAGGCCCCAATTCCGTCATCGAGCGCATTCTGGCCGCGGACGAGTCCGGCAAGACCGGCACTGCCGAAAGCGGACGCCCGACGCTGGCCGGCCGGGTCCGGCGCCTGCGCGCCGAGGAATCGAAGACCACCGGACAGGCCGCCGAATAGCTCGCGCCCGCCGACGCGTCGTCGCCTGAAAGACCGGCCGACCCCGCGCCCCCTACCGCTGCCGATCGACCGTGCCGCGCGTGGGCGCTTGGCGACCCGGCGCCCCGCTACCCCGTCGTGTCGTCTCCGGCAAACAGCCGGTGCAGGACGATCGCCGCCGAGGTCGCGACATTCAGGCTGTCGAGCCCCGGCGCCATCTCGATCCGCACCGTCTCGACCGCACGCATCAGCTCCGGCGACAGCCCCTGCCCTTCGGCGCCGAGGCACAGCGCCGTGCGTCCTGCCGTCGCCAGCCCTGCCAGCGGCGTCTCGCCGGCCGGCGACAGCGCCAGGACCCGGTAGCCCGCCGCCCGGCACGCCGCGACGAGGCTCTCGCCCGTCCCCTCCCGGCACCAGGGCACCGTCAGGGCCGTGCCCACCGACACCCGCAGCGCCTTGCGATAGAGCGGATGGCAACTGGTCGCGTCGCACAGCACCGCACCGGCGCCGAACGCCGCCGCATTGCGGAAAATCGCACCGAGATTGTCGTGGTTGGAGAGGCCCACGGCGATGACGACCGGCCGCCCGCCGGCCGCCGCGATCGTCTCGCCCGCCGACGGCCGCGCTCCGCGCTCTGCCCCATGGGCCAGCACGCCGCGATGCACGGCAAAGCCGGCGATCCCGTCGAACACCGCCTGGTCCGCCACATGGATCGGCACGTCGTTTGGAAACCGCGCCAGCCGCTCGGTCAGTCCGGCCAGCCGGTTGCGCAGGATCAGCAGCGATGTCGGCCGAAAGCGCTGCGACACCAGAAGCTGGTCGAGCACCACCGTGCCCTCGGCGATAAAGCCGTCACGGCCGACGAGATCGCGGTCCCGCACATTGCGAAACGGCTCGACCCGCGGGTCGGCCGGGTCGTCGATGGCGATGGTGGAAAGCGAAACCGGCATGGGAGACGTCGAACCAATCGGAGAGAAGCGCGGCAGCGCCCGGGGCGGCCTGCGTATCGCCGTTCGCCGCATCGGGCAAACCGGCAGGCCGCATCGCCGGCATCAGTCCGGCAGTTCGAACTGCGACGCCCCCGAGGCCTTCTCCATCTCGAAGGTCACCCTCGTTTCCTTCCACTCCTCATAGGGCGCGTCCGGCGCGCGCAACGGCAGGCAGCGCTTCATCGCCCTCACCGCCGCATCGCGCAAAGTCCGTTCGACGGCATTCGCCGGCACGTAGTCGGTGCTGGCCTTCACGAGATCGGCGTCGGGCGCCAGTTGCAGGACGAAGGTGATGGGCCGGACCGAGGTGGCCCTCTGCGCCGACGGTGAGGTCCAGCACCGCTTCACCTGCGCTTCGATGCTGGCAACCGGCTTCTGTGCCGAGGCGACGGTCGTGGTGAGGCACAGGGCGAGTGCCAGTGTCAGAATCTTCCGGCCCATGGCTGCGGACAATCGGTTTTCCCCGTTGCGATGACGATACAGACAGCGTCCTACCACGCCGCCGCCCACGACAGCGAGCGACGAACTGGCGCGCCTCGACACGAGTGCGGGAAGCGCCAGCCAGATCGGCAAGCCCCGCCACGGCAAGGCGCTCTGCGCCGCCCAAGAACGCGAAGCGACACTCGGCTGCGAATAATGTCATCGATGATTGGAAGCCAGCAAACACTGCAACCACCCGAGAGGGGGAGTGGTACGCCCAAGGGGAATCGAACCCCTGTTTGCGCCGTGAGAGGGCGCCGTCCTAACCGCTAGACGATGGGCGCTTGCTGGTGAGCGAGGATATAACCGGGCGATTTGCCCGATGCAAGGGGGGCATCGGGCAAATTCTGCGAACTATTGCGGCAGCGCGTAGCGGGCCGTGACGCTGCCGTCGGTGAGCGACACCAGATACAGCGACACCTCGGACCCGTTGCGCACGCGCAGGAGCGCCTGCTTGCCGTCGAGCGAGCTTTCCAGCACCTCGCTGCCGGCCGGCAGCGCGATGGTCGTCTCGATGCCCTCCAGCGGCCCCGGCCCGCCCATGGTGCGGTAGACAATGGCCGCCAGCACGGCCATAAGCCCGATCGTCATGATCCCGATCGAGACCACCAAGAGCCGCACCATCTTGCGCCGGAGCCGTTCGGTCGCCGGGTCGAGCGGCTTTTCGGTGTCGTCGTTGTCCTCGATGCTCATGGCGCGTCCGGTCGGTCTGGCGGCGGCATCGTCCCGAAGGATGCATCTGGTTTCGGGACGGGACACCGCATTGAGAGGGATCAAAATGCCTGTCACTCCAGCGGATCGGGCACTGTGATGGTCGACATCGCTCCTACAGGGCCGCAAGCCGCCGACACAAGCCGCTTTCTGGTCGAGGACGACCGGGCCGGCATCCGGCTCGACGCCTTCGTCGCCGCCGCCAGCGACGGCGCGCTGTCGCGCAGCCGCGCCCAGGCCCTGATCGCCGACGGCCAGGTCACCGTCGACGACGTGACCGTCACCGTCGGCAAGCGCAAGCTGGCCGCCGGCGAGATCGTCGCCGTCGACATTCCGCCGCCATCCGACCCCGAGCCCCTGCCCGAGCCGATCCCGCTGAGCATCGTCTTCGAGGACGAACACCTCGTCGTGATCGACAAGCCGGCCGGCCTCGTCGTCCATCCCGGCCCGGGCAACTGGACCGGCACGCTGGTCAACGCCCTGATCCACCATTGCGGCGACAGCCTCTCCGGCGTTGGCGGCGTCAAGCGGCCGGGCATCGTCCACCGTCTCGACAAGGACACCAGCGGCCTGCTGGTCGTCGCCAAGTCCGATGCCGCCCATCAGGGCCTTGCCGACCAGTTCGCCGCCCATGGCCGCGACGGCCGCCTGTCGCGCGCCTATCTGGCGCTGGTCTGGGGCGTCCCGCTGCGGCCCAGCGGCACGATCGACGCGGCGCTCGGCCGCTCCACCACCGACCGCGTCAAGCGCGCCGTCGTCGCCGCCGACCGCGCCGACGCCCGCCATGCCGTTACCCGCTTCAACCTGGTCAAGGCCTCGACGCTGGACGACGGCATCGCGTCGCTGGTCGAATGCGTGCTGGAAACCGGCCGCACCCACCAGATCCGCGTCCACATGGCGCATATCGGCCATCCGCTCGTCGGCGACGACGTCTATGGCGCCGGCTTCCGCAGCAAGTCGCGGCGGCTGGAGGACGACGCCCGCCAAGTCGTCGAGCGCTTCGACCGTCAGGCCTTGCACGCCTTCCGGCTCGGCTTCGTCCACCCGGTCACCGGCGAGGATCTGGCGTTCCAGGCGGATTTGCCGGCCGATATGGTGGAACTGTGCGCCGCCTTCGGGATTTCTACAGGGTAAGACCCGTTGCCGAGGCCATTGGTGAGCGTTCGCGAACAGATCGTTCAGCGCGCTGATCCCATGATCTTGCCGTGCAATCGGCCGGGGTAATCCCCATATCTGAAAGGTGCGGGCAGGCGAAGGCGGCCCGCACACCGACCGGCTTTCGCGAAAAGCGGTCGTCTGCAACGATGGAGGGCGCACATATGGCCCAAGCCAATCTCCCGAGCATCTCCTCGGGCGAAGCCGGCCTCAGCCGGTACCTGGAAGAGATTCGGCGGTTCCCGATGCTGGAGCCGCAGGAAGAATACATGCTGGCGAAGCGTTACGCGGAACATGACGACCGCGACGCGGCGCACAGGCTCGTCACCAGCCATCTGCGGCTCGTCGCCAAGATCGCCATGGGCTATCGCGGCTACGGCCTGCCGATCGGCGAAGTCGTGTCGGAAGGCAATGTCGGCCTGATGCAGGCCGTCAAGCGCTTCGATCCGGAGCGCGGCTTCCGTCTGGCCACCTATGCCATGTGGTGGATCAAGGCCTCGATCCAGGAATACATCCTGCGGTCCTGGAGCCTCGTGAAGATGGGCACCACGGCGAACCAGAAGCGGCTGTTCTTCAATCTTCGCAAGATGAAGAGCCGCATCCAGGCGCTGGACGAGGGCGATCTGCGCCCCGACCAGGTCTCGCAGATCGCCACCAATCTCGGCGTGTCCGACGAGGAAGTCGTGTCGATGAACCGCCGCCTGTCCGGCGACGCCTCGCTCAACGCGCCGCTGCGTGCCACCGAGGGCGAATCCGGCGAATGGCAGGACTGGCTGGTCGACGACAGCGAGACGCAGGAAGACCTGCTCGCCCGCAACGACGAGCTCGACCAGCGTCGCGGCATGCTGCAGCAGGCCATGGGCGTGCTCAACGACCGCGAGCGCCGGATCTTCGAGGCACGACGCCTGGCCGAGGATCCGCTGACGCTGGAGACGCTGTCCGGCGAGTTCGAGATCAGCCGCGAGCGGGTGCGCCAGATCGAGGTGCGCGCCTTCGAGAAGGTCCAGAAGGCGGTGCGCGACACCGCCGACGCGACCAACCGGGCGCTGCGCACGGTCGAGCAGCCGGCCGCCTGATCGGCGACCACAGCCAGAATGAAGAAAGGGCCGGTCCGCAATCCGCGGGCCGGCCCTTTTC
Organism: Aurantimonas coralicida DSM 14790; assembly: GCF_000421645.1. GTDB lineage: Bacteria > Pseudomonadota > Alphaproteobacteria > Rhizobiales > Rhizobiaceae > Aurantimonas > Aurantimonas coralicida. Next base: position 375,383 of record NZ_ATXK01000001.1, read on the forward strand.
GCATGATGCACGCTTGAACCGTGCCGCGGACTGCCCCCGCCCTGCCCTCAGGCGCGGCAGTCAATGCCCGTCAGGTCTTGGCCTTCCAGGCCTCGATCGCTTCCTTGAACACCCGGTCGCCCGGCACGCCCTTCTCAATCGACATCAGCGCCCGGCGGCCCGAGGCATAGGCGATCGGAATGTCGATCCACTGCTCGTTCTGCAGGAGCGCCATGTTGTTCTGCATCGCCTGTTCGAGATTGTTCAGGGCGATGATGAAGAAGCCGTCGGAGATCTTGCCGGCCACCCCGATCAGCGGCTCGCCGCGCGCCTGCTCGGAGGGCTTCAGGGCCAGCCGCTGGACGTTGGCGACACTGCCTCCGGCGAAGTTTTCCGGCGTCGTGAACAGCAGCTCGATGACGTGGCTGGCCGGCAGCGTCGGGTCCGCATTGCGCCGGATCGTCATGGTCATCTTCAGGTTTTCGTCCGGGATCTCGGCTTCGGCCCGGATCGCCGGCTCGGGCGGCTGCCCTTCCGTCGGCGACTCGTTGACCACCGACCAGACGACGTCGCCGCTCTCCTGCGTGCCCGGCACCGTCTCGGTGCGCTCCTGGTAGAACACCGCGTCCTGCGCGACGCCCACCCCGTCCTCGGACGGATCGACGGCTGCGACCTCGGTCTCGCCGGCTGCGGCGTCCTCGGTCGGCGCGGCATCGGGCGTCTCAGCCGCGGTCTCGCCCGGCGTCTCCGGCGCACCGACGACTTCGGGATTCTCGCCGATCTCGCTGGCAATGGTCGGATTGCCCGACAGGTCCGGCGTCTCCACCGGCGAGGCGGCGGCGATGTTCGTGCCCTCGTCGAAGGCGTTCGGCGCGACCTCGGCCGGGCCCTCGTCGACTTCGGTGCCGTCCGGCAGCAGCCGCTGGGTGAACTGCCGTGTCGATTCCCGCGCCGGCGTCGTCATCTCCGACGCGGTCTCGCCCTCGGCGTCCGGCGTCTCGGCTGCCGGATCGACCGCGGCGACGTCGGTCCCGGCCTCGTCCGTCGGCGTCGGCGCGGGCGTGCCGTCGGCGTTGTTCGTGGCGATGGTCTCGAGGCCCGCCGGATCGACCAGCATCGCCTGGATTTCCTCGCGATACATCCAGCCGGCCGTTCCCAGCCCGCCGAGGATCAGCACGGCGGCAACGGCCGTGATCGCACCGCGATTGCCGGCACCGCCGGACTTTCGACGCTGGCGCGCAGAGTAGCGCGGCGCGGTCAGGTCGGCGGCGGGGATCAGGTCGTCGTCGGAGCGGATGCCGGCCGGCAACCGGTCCTCGTCGTCATTGGCATCGTCCGTCCCGGCAACGGCGGGACCGGAGCGACCGCTCTCCTGCGACGGCACGATGAACGGCACCCCCACGGCGGCGGGACGCGCCCCGCCCTCGGGCTCTTCCGCCGAGACCGGGAAGAAGGGCGGCGGATCGCTGCGCCCGGCATCCTTGGCCGGTCCGGGCCTGGCCGGCGAAGCCGCGCCGGCGCCCTGCGGCTTAGGCGCGGACGGCGTCGGGGTGGCGGGCGTCTCCCGCTCCCAGGCCGAATGCGTGTTGGCCCCGCCGGCGGCAGCTGCAGCGTTACCCGCGTCCGGGCGCCCGCCGTCGAAGGAGGGTTCGATGCGGCTGTCCGGCTGCGGCGCGCGCGGGCGCTCAGCCGGCGGCGTCTGCGGCCGCGGCGGCTCGGACGGCCGCAAATCGGACCGCGGGGACATGTCCTCGGAAGGGGCTGCCGGCGCATCGGCAGGCGCAGACGCCGGCGACGCTGCGACCGGCGCGGCCGGTGCCGCTGCCGTGGGCTCGCTGCCGTCGCCATCCTGGTCGAGATAATGCTGCTCGGTGCGCGCGATCGCATCCTCGAGCGCCGACTGGCGTGCGGCGACGACCTCCTCGGCAAGAGGAGGATTGGCCGCCTGGATCTGCCGCTGGATCGCCGCGCGGGCTTTCTCGTAGACCTTCGCTCGCATCTGCGGCGTTGCGCGTGGCAGGCCATCGATGGTCTTGCGAAGTACGCCGCTCAAATCCGCCATGGATCGCAGTCACTCACTCGTCTTGATTTCTGGTGCGCCGGCGCCGGGACTCTAGTCCTGAAACGGATCGCGAACAAGTATTGTGTCGTCGCGCTCCGGCGAGGTCGACAGAAGCGTGACAGGCGCTTCCACCAGTTCCTCGATGTGCCGGACATACTTGATCGCCTGGGCAGGAAGATCGGTCCAGCGGCGTGCGCCGGCCGTGGTGTCGCGCCAGCCTTCCAAGGTCTCGAAGATCGGCTCGATGCGCTGTTGCTCGGCAAGACTTGCCGGCAGATAGTCTATCGTCTTGCCGTCGAGCTTGTAGGCGACCACGATCTTGATCTCGTCGAGGCCGTCCAGAACGTCGAGCTTGGTCAAGGCGAGGCCGTGAATGCCGTTCAGCGCCACCGCCTGGCGCACCAGCACGGCGTCGAACCAGCCGCAGCGGCGCTTGCGCCCGGTCACGGTGCCGAATTCGCGGCCCTTCTCGCCCAGGAACTGGCCGATCTCGTTGTCCTGCTCGCTCGGGAACGGCCCCTCGCCGACCCGCGTCGTATAGGCCTTGGTGATGCCCAGCACGAAGCCGAGGCTCGACGGGCCGAGGCCGGAGCCGGCCGCGGCCTGCCCGGCCACCGTGTTAGAGGAGGTCACGAAGGGATAGGTACCGTGGTCGATGTCGAGCAGCGTGCCCTGCGCGCCCTCGAACAGGATCCGGTCGCCGGCCTTGCGCCGCTGGTCGAGCAGCCGCCAGACCCGGTCGATATAGGGGGTGATCTCGTCGGCGACCGACGTCAGCTCGTCGAGGATCGCCGCCGGGTCGATCTCGCTCTGGCCGAGGCCGCGCCGCAGCGCGTTGTGATGCGCCAGCAGCCGCTCGATGCGGCCCGGCAGGCTTTCGGGATTGGCGAGGTCCATCACCCGGATGGCGCGGCGGCCGACCTTGTCCTCGTAGGCCGGGCCGATGCCGCGGCCCGTCGTGCCGATCTTGGTGCCGGCGGCGCTGGCGTTCTCGCGGGTGGCGTCGAGTTCGCGGTGCAGCGACAGGATCAGCGCCGCATTGTCGGCGATCCGCAGCGTCTGCGGGCTGACCGACACGCCCTGCTCCTGCAGGCGGTTCTTCTCGGCCACGAAGGCATGCGGGTCGAAAACCACGCCATTGCCGATCACCGACAGCTTGCCCTGGCGCACGACGCCCGAGGGCAGCAGCGACAGCTTGTAGGAGACGCCGTCGACGACCAGCGTATGGCCGGCATTGTGCCCGCCCTGGAAGCGCACGACCACGTCGGCCCGCTCCGACAGCCAGTCGACGATCTTGCCTTTACCCTCGTCTCCCCACTGGGAACCGACGACGACGACATTGGCCATGATATGTCCTTCTCGCGAATGTTCGCCCCGCACCCTGCTGCCGAAGGCGCGCGGACTATAGTCAAGCGCCCGGCGCGAAGCGAGGCGGTCCTGCGGCGGACTTCCGACAATTTGGCCCGACATGCAAGCTGCGCGGCGGCGCGAAATGCCGGCCGCGCCACTCGTCAGCGAACCTTATTTTATCCGCCCCTCTAGGCGCATCGTCCTGGCGCGCGTAAACGCGAAGCATGACGTCCTATTTCCGCAACGCCTATCTCGTCCTCGGCACCGTCGCCCTGTTCTGGGCCGGCAACGCAATCGCCGGCAAGCTGGCCGTCGGCCACGTCTCGCCGATGCTCCTGACCCTGATCCGCTGGACGCTGGCCTGCCTGTTCGTCGCGCCCTTCGCCTGGGGCGACGTGCGCCGCGAATGGCCGGAGATCCGGCGTAACCTGCCCTTCCTCTTCGCCCTCGGCGCGATCGGCTTCACCTGCTTCAACGCCATCTTCTATCTGGCGGTGAACTATACCAGCGCCATCAACGTCACCATCGAGCAGTCGGCCATGCCGCTGATCGTCTTCGTGGCGAACTTCCTTCTGTTCCGCACCGGCGTGACGCTGTTCCAGATCATCGGCTTCAGCCTGACCATCGTCGGCGTCGCCCTGACCGCCTCTCACGGCGAATTGTCCGCGCTGCTCGCCCTCGACCTTAACCGCGGCGACGCGCTGATGATGCTCGCCGTCCTGATCTATGGCGGCTACACGGTGGCGCTGCGCTTCAAGCCGAAGCTGCACTGGCGCTCGACGATCTTCGTTCTCGCCCTCTCCGCCCTCGTCGTCTCGGTGCCGCTGGCCGGTATCGAATGGGCCATGGGCCACACCCAGCTGCCCGACACCTCCGGCATGACCGCGGCGCTCTATACCGCCATCTTCCCGTCGCTGCTGGCGCAGGTGCTCTATATCCGCGGCATCGAGCTGATCGGCCCCAACCGGGCCAATCTCTTCGTCAATCTCGTCCCGATCTTCGGCGCCATCCTGGCGGTCCTGATCATCGGCGAGGAGCTGCACGCCTATCACGTCGCCGCCCTCACCTTCGTCCTCGGCGGCATCATGCTCGCCGAGCGGGGCGCCGCCCGCGCCCGCAAGGCGAGCGAGGCGTAAGCGGCGCCCCGCAAGAAACGGGGCGCCGCGATCCTGGTCTCAGGCCGTTAGACGGCCGCTTCGGCAACGTCGAAGCGCAGCGGCTTGGCGCTGATGATCTCCTTGTGGGAGAGCACCGTCTTAAGAAGGTCCTCCGGCATCGGCGAATCCAGATACAGCAGCGCGATCGCGTCGCCGCCCGGACGGTTCCGGCCGAGCTGGAAGTTGGCGATGTTGACCCCGGCAGCGCCGAAGGTCGTGCCCAGAAGGCCGATGATGCCCGGCGCGTCGTTGTTGGTCGTATAGACCATGTGCTGGCCGACCTCGGCGTCGAGATTGATGCCCTTGATCTGGATGAAGCGCGGCTTGCCGTCCGAGAACACCGTGCCGGCCACCGAACGGGTCATCTTCTCCGTCGTCACCGTCAGCTTGATGTAGGTCTCGAACACGCCCGACTGGTCGCGACGCGATTCCGTCACGTGGATGCCGCGCTCCTTCACCATGATCGGCGCCGAGACCATGTTGACGTCCGACACCTGGCTCTTGATCAGACCCGACAGCGCCGCGCTGGTCAGCGCATTGGTGTTCATGCCGGCCACCGTGCCGTCATAGAGGATCTCGACCGAGGTGATCGGCTCCTCGGTGACCTGCCCGGCAAAACCGCCGAGGATCTCGGCGAGCTTGACGAAGGGCGTCAGGATCGGCGCTTCCTCGGCCGTGATCGACGGCATGTTGATGGCGTTGGAGACGGCGCCGCGGACGAGATAGTCCGACATCTGCTCGGCGACCTGCACCGCGACATTCTCCTGCGCTTCCGAGGTCGAGGCGCCCAGATGCGGGGTGCAGACGACGTTCTCCAGGCCGAACAGCACCGAATCCGTCGCCGGCTCGGTCTCGAACACGTCGACGCCGGCACCGGCCACCTTGCCCGATTTGATCCCCTCGGCGAGATCGGCCTCGACGACGAGACCGCCGCGGGCGCAATTGATGATGCGCACGCCGTCCTTCATCTTGGCGATCGCCGCCGCGTTGATGATGCCCTTGGTCTTGTCGGTCATCGGCGTGTGCAGGCTGATGAAGTCGGCGCGCTTGAACAGCTCGTCGAGCTCGACCTTCTCGATGCCGAGCTGCGCGGCGCGCTCATGCGACAGGAACGGGTCGAAGGCGACGACGCGCATCTTCAGGCCGACGCCGCGGGTCGCCACGATCGAGCCGATATTGCCGCAGCCGATCACGCCCAGCGTCTTGCCGGTGATCTCGACGCCCATGAAGCGGTTCTTCTCCCACTTGCCGGCCTGGGTCGAGGCGTCGGCGGCCGGAAGCTGGCGGGCGACCGCGAACATCATCGCGATCGCATGCTCGGCGGTGGTGATGGAATTGCCGAAGGGCGTGTTCATCACGATGATGCCCTTCCGGCTGGCCGCCGGGATGTCGACATTGTCGACGCCGATGCCGGCGCGGCCGATGACCTTCAGATTGGTCGCCGCCTGGATCAGCTTCTCGGTCGCCTTGGTGGCCGAGCGGATGGCGAGGCCGTCATACCGGCCGATGATCTCGAGCAGCTTGTCCTTGTCCTTGCCGAGATCCGGCATGTAGTCGACCTCTACGCCGCGGTCGGTGAAGACCTGGACGGCGGTCTTGGAAAGCTTGTCGGAAACGAGAACGCGAGGTGCCATGGGAATGGTCCTTTGAATGATGATCGACGCGGTTTTCCGGCGTCGCGAAAACACTGAATGCTGTGAACTGGAACGAGGCGGCCGTCCCTCACCCACACACGGATGAGGACGGTCCGAAGGATCGGGCGACGCGTCGCAAGAGCGCCTGAACAAGGCTTGCCGCGCGGCGCCCCTTCCCGGATCGTTCGCCCTACTTCGGGCCGGACATCCCTCCCCTTGCAGGGAATGGAATGATCCGCGACCGGATCAGGCTGCCTTGGCGAGCTCGGCCTTCTGGGTCTCGAAGGCCCATTCGATCCACGGCATCAGCGCCAGGACGTCGGAGGTCTCGACCGTCGCGCCACACCAGATCCGCAGGCCCGCCGGCGCGTCGCGATAGGCGCCGATATCGAGGGCGACGCCCTCCTTCTCGAGGAGCGACACGACTGCCTTGGAAAAGGCGTTCTGCGCGTCGTCGGAGAGATTGGCCACGGCCGGATCGGCGAAGGTCAGGCAGACCGACGTGTTGGACCGGGTCGCCTTGTCGGCGGCCAGGAACGCCAGGAAGGGATGCGTGTCGACGAAGCTCTCGATCACCGCCAGATTGGCGTCGGCCCGTGCCTTCAGGGCCGGCAGGCCGCCGATCGACTTCGCCCAGCCGAGCGCGTCGAGATAGTCCTCGACGCACAGCATCGACGGCGTGTTGATGGTCTCGCCCTTGAAGATGCCCTCGATCAGCTTGCCGCCCTTGGTCATGCGGAAGATCTTCGGCAGCGGCCAGGCCGGCTTGTAGCTCTCCAGCCGCTCGACGGCGCGGGGCGACAGGATCAGGACGCCGTGCGCCGCTTCACCGCCGAGCACCTTCTGCCAGGAGAAGGTCACCACATCGAGCTTGTCGTAGGGCAGGTCCTGGGCGAAGGCCGCCGAGGTGGCGTCGCAGATCGTCAGGCCTTCGCGGCTCGCCGGGATCGCGTCGCCATTCGGCACGCGCACGCCGGAGGTCGTGCCGTTCCAGGTGAAGACCACGTCGCGGTCGAAATCGACCTCGGCGAAATCCACGATCTCGCCATAGGGCGCCTCGAAGACGCGGGCATCGTCGAGCTTGAGCTGCTTGACCGTGTCGGTCACCCAGCCGGCGCCGAAGGATTCCCAGGCCAGCATGTCGACGCCACGGGCGCCGAGCAGCGACCACATCGCCATCTCGACCGCGCCGGTGTCCGACGCCGGCACGATGCCGATGCGATAGTCGTCGGGCACGCCGAGAACCTCACGGGTCTCGTCGATCGCCTGCTGAAGCTTGGATTTTCCGACCTTGGCGCGATGCGAGCGACCGAGCGCGGCATCGTTGAGTGCGTCGAGCGACCAGCCGGGTCGTTTCGCGCAGGGGCCGGAGGAAAAACGGGGATTGGCCGGACGCAGGTCCGGCTTCGCGGTATGTGCCATCAAAGCTATCCTCACAGATAGAAGCGCCTCGTTGGGGAGGCGTGTCCCGCGAATGGCGCTACTCCTGCGGCCGGCACCCGTCAAGCACATTCGGGCCGCGCGACGGCCCGTCACCCGTCACGTCCCTCCCCCGAACGCAAGAACGGCAGGCCCCGCAAGGCGCCCGCCGTTCTTGCATGAACTTGCTGTGACTTCTCGCCTACCAGAGCGAATAGCGGATCGCGGCCTGGACCGAATGACGCTGGAAGCCGTCATCCTCGGCGCTGAGGCCGAGCTGGCCGTTGGCCGCGACGTCGCCCGAATAGCTGTAGGCGTCGCCGCCGTCGACATCGAGGAAGCGGTAGCCGAGATCGACCTTCAGGTTCCGCGAGATGTCGTAGGAGACACCGGCCATCAGCGAGTAGGCGAAGCGCCAGCTGGTGGCGCCGTCATAGCTCGCCTCGCTGTTGTAGAAGCTGTTCGCGCAGGCCGTGCCGTTGAGCGTGCAGCCATGCGAGACGTTGACGTCGTCATACTTGACCTTCACCGCACCGGCGCCGGCGCCGACATACGGCGTGAAGCCGACGAAGGTGCCGAGATCGGCATAGGCGTTGGCCATCAGTTCCAGGCCGGTCGCGCTGGCGCTGGTCGTGGAGTCGCAGGACGCCTGGCTGGCCGTGCCGCCGGTCGCCGTCACATAGTCGAAGCAGGAGCCGATCCGGTCGCCGCCGTCGATATCGGCCGACCAGTAGCGCGCGGTCAGGTCGCCGCGGAAATAATCGGTGAACTGGTAGCCGAAGCCGACGCCGAAGGACGCGGCGCCATCCATCTCGAAGCCGTCATGGCCGGCACCGAAGGAATCGTACTCGCCCGGCGCATAGGTCGGTCCGTTGCCGTAGCGCGCGAAGTCCGGGCGGTATTCGCGGCCGTTGACGTCGACGTCGGACTGGAAATCGTAGGAGACATCGCCGCGCAGATACCAGCCGCTGCCGATCTCGACGGGCTGCACTTCCGGCACGTCCTGGTAGATCGGGGTCTCGTAGATGGGCGGAAGGTCGGCGGCGCTCGCCACCGGCATGGTGAAGCCGATCAGCGCGGCACTGGCCATCAGTTTGGTTGCAAGGTTCATGGAGCCGCTTCCCGTTGCAGTCTTCGCTTCACGAGAAGTGCGGCACCGCACCCCTCGTCTCACCCGATCCTGCCGCAGAAAGATTAACGCGCGATTAACCCTGTTTCTTAACCGTAAACCTTTACGAAGGTTACGATCGTCCCGCGAAGACGGACGCGAACGCCGCATGAAAAAGGCCGCTGCCCGAAGGCAGCGGCCCGTCTCATGCGCAGCCTTTGCGGGCCGGCTTACTTGTAGATCGGCTCTTCGTAGATCGGCGCCGGCTCTTCATAGAGCGGGGTCGAGGCGTAGATCGGCTCGACGGCCTTGCCCTTGCCCTTGCCGAAGCCACCGCCCCCGCCGCCGAACTCGTAGCGCAGGCCGGCGCGCACGGCGTGGATGTTGAAGCCGTTGTCGCTGCCCTGGACGCCGGACGCGCCGAAGCTGCGGTCGAGCTCGTCGTAACCGAAGGCGTCACCGCCCGAGATCCGGGTGTAGCGGTAACCGGCGTCGAACTTCAGCTTGTGGGTGATGTCGATGCTGGCACCGGCGCTGAGCGACGAGGCGAAGCGCCAGCTCGACTTGCCGGCATGCACGCCGACATAGTTGGTCGCCGGGCAGTTCGGGTTGGAGCCGCAGACGATCTCGTTGGTCTGGTCGTCGTATTTCACATGGGCAAAGCCGAGGCCGGCGCCGACATAGGGCGTGATGCGGCCATAGGTGCCGAGATCGACATAGGCGTTGGCCAGAGCCGTCCAGATCGAGACCTTCGAGCTGTCGTCGTAATAGCAGCCCGCATTGGCCAGGATGTTGTAGCTCTGCTGCACCTGCGTGTTGCAGTTGCTGCGGCCGTCGACATCGGTCCGGAAGTAATCGACGGTCGCGTCGACGCGCAGATGATCGGTGAAGCGGTAACCGACGCCGACGCCGAAGGAGGCGGCGCCCTTCGTCTCGATCGAATCGTAGTGGAAGACGTCGTCGACGAACTGGACGCCCGGATCGATGTTCCAGCCGTTGTAATAGCCGTCGGTCTTGGACTTGAAGACGTAGCCGACGTCACCGCGCAGATACCAGCCGCCCGTGGCGACTTCTTCCACGATCACCGGAGCCGGCGGCGGGAAGTAGGGCTGCTCTTCGATGATGTCGGCGGCCTTGGCGAAGCTGCTGAAGGATGAGACCGCGCCGATCAATGCCACGGTCGTCAAAAGGCGAGATTTCATTGCTCTCATCTCCGATTCGATCCGGCGGCCGGGATTGGCAGACGCCGTTACCTTAACGAAGACGGTAAATCGGAATGGTTAATACGAAGTTTAACGAAGAGCGGGCCCTCAGAACTTGGTGACCCTACCTTACGCTGCGGTCTGCTGGAGCGCGCCAAGGATATCGTCGACCACCGAGTTGACCAGCCCGCGATCGTCGCCCTCGGCCATCACCCGGATCAACGGTTCCGTACCGGAAGCGCGGATGACCAGGCGCCCGCCCTCACCGAGACGATCGCGCCCGGCGCTGATGGCGTCCTGCACGCGCTGTCGCTCCAGCGGCGCGCCGCCCGAATAGCGGAAGTTCTTGAGGATCTGCGGCACCGGCTCGAAGCGGCGGCAGACCTCCGACACGGTGCCGCCCTTGCGCTGGACCACCGCCAGCACTTGCAGCGCCGCCACGAGCCCATCGCCCGTCGTGCCGAAATCCGACAGGACGATGTGGCCGGACTGCTCGCCGCCGACATTGTAGCCATGCTCGCGCATGTGCTCGACGACATAGCGGTCGCCGACCGCCGTGCGGGCCAGTTGCAGATCGTGTTCGGACAGGAAGCGCTCGAGGCCGAGATTGGACATCACCGTCGCGACGATGCCGCCGGCCGCCAGTCGGCCGTCTTCGGCCCAGCTTTCGGCAATCACCGCCATCAGCTGGTCGCCGTCGACCACCTCGCCGCGCTCGTCGACGATCAGCACCCGGTCGGCATCGCCGTCCAGCGCGATGCCGATATCGGCGCGCACTTCCTTGACCTTCTCGATCAGCGCCGCAGGCGCCGTCGAACCGCAATTGCGGTTGATGTTGGTGCCGTCCGGATCGACGCCCAGCTTGACGATCTCCGCGCCGAGCTCCCACAGGACGTCCGGCGCTACCCGGTAGGCCGCGCCATTGGCGCAGTCGATGGCGACGCGCACGCCCTCCAGCGACAGCTCGCGCGGCAGCGTCCGCTTGGCTGCCTCGATGTAGCGGTCGTGGACGCCGTCGATGCGCTTGGCCCGGCCAAGGCCGTCGCCCGTCGCCAGCCGCGGCGTCAGATCCTCGTCCAGCAGCGCTTCGATGCGCAGTTCCAGCTCGTCGGACAGCTTGTAGCCGTCCGGCCCGAACAGCTTGATGCCATTGTCCTCGAACGGATTGTGCGAGGCCGAGATCATCACGCCGATATCGGCGCGCAGCGACCGGGTCAGCATGGCCACCGCCGGGGTCGGCATCGGCCCGAGCAGGAACACGTCGACGCCGGCCGCCGTAAAGCCGGCCACCATGGCGTTTTCGATCATGTAGCTCGAGCGCCGCGTATCCTTGCCGATCACCACCCGGTGCCGGTAGGAGCCGCGCTGGAAGACCAGGCCCGCCGCCATGCCGACCCGCATCGCCACCTCGGCCGTCATCGGGTGCCGGTTGGCCGTGCCGCGAATGCCGTCCGTGCCGAAATAGCGTCTGCTCATCACCTGACCCCGTCTGTTCCTGTTCTGCCGGACCGTCCGTCCGGTGGCGGCTGCCGCGCGCGCCATCGCCCGGCCCGGACGCCGCCATCGACGGTGTCGCGGACCGGGAGAGGCGCGCAGCGCCGTTCCCTGTCGTCATACTCTCGCATCAATGGATTGCGGAGACGTTGCCTGCAACCCCGCCGGTCTGCGTCGCCGCTGATGCCGACCCCGCAAACGAAAAGGGAGCGGCCGTGAGGCCGCTCCCTTCGATTGTCTTGCGATCCCGCAGGAGCGGACCCCGCGTGATCAGGTCGGCTGCGGCTCCAGGCTGTCGCCCGCCTCGCCTGCGCGGGAATCCGGCCCGCGGCTCGAACCGGCCTTGGGCACGGCGGACCCGCGCGACGGCGGCGTGTCGTCGCCCATGTCGCGGGCCAGCGGCTTGCCGGCCAGGAGGTCGCGGACCTCGTCGCCCGAGAGCGTCTCGTATTCCAGGAGCCCCTTCGCCAGGATGTGCAGCTGGTCGATATGGGTGTTGAGGATGTTGCGCGCCTTGTTCTCGGCCGTCTCGATGATGCCGCGCACCTCCGAGTCGATCAGCCGCGCCGTGTCCTCGGACATGTGCTGCTGGTGCGCCACCGAATGGCCGAGGAACACCTCGTCCTGGTTGTCCTTGTAGCGCAGCCGGCCGAGCTTGTCGCTCATGCCGTATTCCATGACCATCGCCCGCGCCATGTTGGTCGCCTGCTGGATGTCGTTGGAAGCGCCCGTGGTGACGTTGTCGAGCCCGTAGATGATCTCCTCGGCGGCACGTCCACCGAAGATCATGGCGAGACGCGCTTCCATCTCGTTCTTGCGCATGCCGTAGCGATCGCGCTCCGGCAGGTTCATGGTCACGCCCAGCGCACGACCGCGCGGGATGATCGTCACCTTGTGCAGCGGATCGTTGAACGGCTCGATGATGCCGACGAGGGCGTGGCCGGCCTCGTGATAGGCGGTCAGCGTCTTCTCTTCCTCGGTCATGGCCATCGACCGGCGCTCGGCGCCCATCATGACCTTGTCCTTGGCATCCTCGAATTCGAGCATGGTGACGAGACGCTTGGAGCGCCGCGCGGCCATCAGCGCCGCCTCGTTGACGAGGTTGGCGAGATCGGCGCCCGAGAAGCCGGGCGTGCCACGGGCGATCGTCCGCAGATTGACGTTCGGTGCCAGCGGCACGTTGCGCACATGCACCTTCAGGATCTTCTCGCGGCCGCCGACATCCGGGTTCGGCACCATCACCTGCCGGTCGAAGCGGCCCGGGCGCAACAGCGCCGGGTCGAGCACGTCCGGACGGTTGGTCGCGGCGATCAGGATCACGCCTTCGTTCGATTCGAAGCCGTCCATCTCGACCAGAAGCTGGTTCAGCGTCTGCTCGCGTTCGTCATTGCCGCCGCCGAGGCCGGCGCCGCGATGGCGGCCGACCGCGTCGATCTCGTCGATGAAGATGATGCAGGGGCTGTTCTTCTTGGCCTGCTCGAACATGTCGCGCACGCGGCTGGCGCCTACGCCGACGAACATCTCGACGAAGTCCGAACCGGAGATGGTGAAGAACGGCACGTTGGCTTCACCGGCCACCGAGCGGGCGAGCAGCGTCTTGCCGGTTCCCGGAGGGCCGACGAGCAGCACGCCGCGCGGGATCTTGCCGCCGAGGCGCTGGAACTTCTGCGGCTCGCGCAGGAATTCGACGACCTCTTCCAGGTCCTGCTTGGCCTCGTCGACGCCGGCGACGTCGGCGAAGGTGACGCGGCCATGGGCCTCGGTCAGGAGCTTGGCCTTGGACTTGCCGAAGCCCATCGCCTTGCCGCCGGCACCGCCCTGCATCTGGCGCATCAGGAAGATCCAGACCGCGAGGATCAGGAGGATCGGGCCGAAGGACAGCAGCATCGACCAGATCGGGTTGCTGTTGTCACCCGGAGGGCTGGCATTGATCTGGACGTTCTGGGCCTCGAGCCGCTCGACCAGCTGCGCGTCTTCCGGCGCATAGGTCTGGAAGGGCGGCGAGGAATCCGAATATTTGCCGCTGATGCGCTGGCCCTGGATCGTCACGGCCTCGACACGGCCGGATTTCACGTCGGACAGGAACTGCGAATACGGGATGTCGCGGGCGCCGGCGGTTTGCGAACCGTTCGAAAACAGCTGGAAAAGCGCGATCAGCAAGAGAGCGATGATCGCCCACAGCGCGAAGTTTCGAAAGTTCTGGTTCATCGATCTTCCTGGAATGGACGCCCGAAGTCACGAGGACGATTGGCTCGAAGATAGGTGCTGCCCCCCTTCTTGCCAACAAGGTCAGGCGGTTTTGCGGCAATTTGCACCGGTTGGCGGCGCAGGGTGGTTACCGCGGCTTTGCACTCGGCCCGGCCCGGCCGCCCGTTGGCGGCGGCAGATCGCGGGTCAGGCTCCAGCCGACGAGCGACCGGATCGCCAGCAGCGGCGTTCCCGCGGCGACCTTGCCGCCGAGCTGTGCGGGGATGGCGACAAGGCTATCGCCGGCAACGAGCACGGGCAAGGTCTTCTCGACCGGATTGCCCCGGCCGAGATCCCCGAAGGCGACGAGCCGCCCCCCACAATGTGAGGGCCCGGCGCCGGCATCGACCACGAAACGGCCGTCGAAGACCCGTTCTCCCGCCGTCGCCGTCAGCACAGCGATCCCGGCCCGGCCGTATTCGCGCATCAGGGCGATCGTTTCGCCTGGCACCGCCCGCACACCCGCCAGCGTGCGGGCCCCGTCCGATTCGCCGCGCAGCGCCTCCAGAAGCCGGATCGTCGCCGGGCCCTCGGGACCATGCCCCCTGCCCCCGACCGCCGCGATGGCGCGTTGCAGAAGGACGAACGCCGTGTCGTCGCCGAGGCCCCGCAGCGCATCCCGGTCGATCTCCAGCGTGCCGGCCTCCGTCAGGCAAAGCTCACCCGCCGCCTGCATCGCGGCGACGGCCTCGCCGAGCCCGGCTTCCAGCGCGTCGCGTTCCGATCGATGCCCGGCGATTCGCGCCCGCAGCGCGTCCCGGTCCAGCCCGCCCGCCGCGATCTGCCGGCGAAGCTGCACCCGGCGCGAGCCCGGATCGTCATTCGTCGGGTCCGTGACGGCCGGCAGGCCATGCGCCGCCACGCTTGCCTTCAGCCGGTCGCCGGCAATGTCCAGGAACGGCCGCGCCAGGACGAGATCCGGCGCCAGCGACCGCACCGGGCGCATGCCCGCCAGGCCGACGACCCCGGCGCCGCGTTCGCGCGCCAGCAGGTGAGTCTCGCACTGGTCGTCTGCGTGATGGGCGGTCAAGATCACTGTCGCGCCGAAGCGCCGGGCCGCATTTGCGAGCAGCGCGTAGCGGGCCTCGCGGGCCGCCGCCGCAATGTTGCCGGTCCGGGCCGGCGCGGCCCAGCGCAGCGTTTCGTGGCCGAGGCCGAAGCGCGCGGCAACGCCCGCGACGTAGCGCGCTTCGGCCGCCGAGGCGTCGCGCAGGCCGTGGTCGACGGTGACGATGTGAAATCGGGTTTGCGGCAGCGCTGCGGTGCCCTGCAGGGCGATGGCCGCGAGAACCAGCGCCAGCGAATCGGGGCCGCCGGACACGGCAAGGATGGCGCGGTCGCGGAAGCCTGTCAGGGCGGCCGCCTGGTGCAGCGAATGGGTCAGGAGCTCGGCAAGGGCAAGCCGGTCGAGCGGCGCGGCGTCGGGACGGGCGCGGGGAATGTCCAGGCGCAGGCCGCGGCGGTCCGCGGCGGGTGTCAGCAGTTGGCCGACTTTTCCTCGCTCGCCAGCTTCTTGCGCACGTTGCTGCTCATCTGCGGATAGCGTTTGGCCACTTCCTTGTAGGTGATGCACGCGGTTTCCCGATTGTCGAGCTTGGCCAGCGACATGCCCAGCTTCAGCATCATCTCCGGCGCCTTGCCGTTCTCCGGCGCGCTCTTCTGCGCCTCGAGGAACACCTCGGCCGCGTCGGCGAATTTCTGCTGCTGGTACAGGCTCTCGCCCAGCCAGTAGCGCGCATCCGGCGCATCCTCGGCGGTCGGATAGGTCTGGGCATACTGGCGGAAGGCCTGCTCGGCGAGCTGGTAGTCGCCGGCCAGGAGGTAGTTGTAGGCCAGGTCGTAGGTCTCGCCCTGCCCGCCCGGCGTGATCGCCGCGACGGTGCTGGAGCCGCCCGACGACGCGCTGTCGCCAAGGCCGGGCACGCCGGTCTGCAGATTGGTCGTGTCGAGCGCGCCGGTGGCAAGCTCGCCGTCCTCCAGGAGACGACCGATGTCGTCTCCCGTGGCGGCCTGCTGGCTGTCGCCGGGCTGCTCAGGCATGGCCGAGCCGGCGTCGCCGCGCTGCTCGTTGACCGAGGTGCCCGCGGCACCCGCTCCGCCGCCCTCGAGCTGCTGGAAGCGGAACTCGTTGTCCTCGAGCTGCTTGCGCATGTCTTCCTGGGTGCGCAGCAGCTGGAAGCTCAGTTCCTCGACCCGGCCATTCAGCCGGCGGACCTCTTCCTCGAGCTGGTTGATGCGCACGCTGACGTCGCCGGCCTGCGCCATGCGCACGGGGGCGGTCCGCGTCTCGGCCGGCGCCTGGCGTGCAGCGCCGGATGCGGACTCGCCGAAGAGCCCGGGCAATTCGAAGGCCGACGCCCCGCCGGTCGCGGTACCCATCAGGGCCAGCGCCGATACGGCAAGGATCGTTTGTCGAAACATCATGAACACAGTTCCTCGACGGCTGGAAACGGCAATGGCCGCCGCGGCGCGAACGCAATGGTTCGTGCAGCGACGGCGCGGTTTCCTAGCATGGAACGAGGCAGTTCGGCCAAAGTTGGGCAGCGCCCTGCTTTCGCCGTGGATGCCGCCGGTCGCATCGCGAACCGGCGACGATTCGTCAGGCCGATCAGCTGCCGGCGCCGCTCAGGACGGTGACGGCGCGGCGGTTCTGCGACCAGCAGGAAATGTCGTCGCAGACGGCGACCGGACGTTCCTTGCCGTAGGAGATGGTGCGCATCCGGTTGGCCGGCACGCCCTGCTGGACGAGGTAGTCGCGGGTCGCGGCGGCGCGGCGTGCGCCGAGTGCCAGGTTGTACTCGCGGGTGCCGCGCTCGTCGGCATGGCCTTCGATCACGATCGAGTACTGCGAATACTGGTTCAGCCAGCGCGCCTGCTGCGTCAGCGTCTGCTGGGCGTCGGCCCGCAGCGAGGTCGAGTCGGTGTCGAAGAACACCCGGTCACCGACATTGACGGTGAAGTCCTGGGTCGAGCCCGGCGTCGCGCTGCCATAGGCGCCGTTGGCACCGTTGGCCCCGTTCAGACCGAGACCTGCCGCGTTGTCCGGCAGGGCGTCCTTCTTGCTGGCGCAGCCAGCGACCGCCAGGCTGGCGACGACGGCGAATGCGATGCGGCTCTTCACCCCGAAAATGCTCCGGCGCATGGCCAGCTCCTTTGAAAACAGTGGGTTTGGGTTACGCGACGTTTACCCTGACGCCACTTAACGACACGTAAAAACGGCGGCGCTTCGGTGCGCCCAACGCGGCTCATCCCGTTGAATTATCGCCGGAATGAGGCCGCCGCCGGATCGTTGCCCGGTTTCCGCCATGTTGCGGCATTTCCGCAACATTCACGCCATAATCGGGCCCCGGGCTTGCCCGGGGCTGGCCTTGCGGCGGCCCTATTCGAGGGAGGGCGACCAGGCCGGGTCCGAGGCGTAGCTCGGGGTCGGGATCTTCTGCTCGTTGTAGCCCGTCAGATCGATCGAATAGAGCTGCGGTCCGCCGCCGCCCCGCTGGTCGCGGAAGAACATCAGGACACGGCCGTTCGGCGCCCAGGTCGGGCCCTCATTGTGGAAGCCCGAGGTCAGGATGCGCTCGCCCGAACCGTCCGGCCGCATGACGCCGATCTGGAACTGCCCGCCGCTCTGCTTGGTGAAGGCGATCAGGTCGCCGCGCGGCGACCAGACCGGGGTCGAATAGGAGCCGTCGCCGAACGAAATGCGCTGCTGGCCCGAGCCGTCGGCCCCCATCACGTAGAGCTGCTGGCGTCCGCCGCGGTCGGATTCGAACACGATCCGGCGCCCGTCCGGCGAATAGGACGGCGAGGTGTCGATGGCCGTGGTCGAGGTCAGCCGGGTCGTCGCCCGCGAGCGCAGATCCATGGCGTAGATATTGGCGTTGCCCTCCTGCTGGAGGCTCATGATCACCTTCTGGCCGTCCGGCGAGAAGCGCGGCGAGAAGGTCATGCCGGGGAAGTTGCCGACGATCTCGCGCTGGCCGGTTTCCAGCTGCAGGAGATAGACCCGCGGCTCGCCATTGCCGAAGGACATGTAGGTGACCTCCTGGCGGCTCGGCGAGAAGCGCGGCGTCAGCACCAGCTCGCTGCCGTCGGTCAGATAGCGCAGATTGGCGCCGTCCTGGTCCATGATGGCGAGGCGCTTGACCCGCTTGTCCTTGGTGCCGCTCTCGGAGACGAAGACGATGCGGGTGTCGAAATAGCCCTTCTCGCCGGTCAGCCGCTCATAGATCGCGTCGGCGATGATGTGGGCGACCCGGCGCCAGTTCTCCGGATTGGTGTAGAACTGCTGGCCGTCGAGCTGCTGGCCCGCAAACGTGTCCCACAGGCGGAACTCGACGCGCAGCCGTCCGTCGGCCTCCGGCGAGACCCGGCCGACCACCAGCGCCTGGGCGTTGATGACGGTCCAGTCCTTGAAGGACGGCGTCGTGTCGGTGGTCAGGCCGGACTGGATGAAGGCCGCCCGGTCGATCGGCGCGAACAGGCCCGAGCGCTTCAGGTCGGCCTGGACGACGTCGGAAATCTGCTTGCCGATGCCGTCGGCCGACTGGAAGTCGGTGATGGCGATCGGCAGCGGCTCGACATTGCCCTGGGTCACGTCGATCTCGACCGCCGCGGCGGCCGGTGCCAGTGCCACGAAAGCGCCGGAGATCGCCATCGCGATCACGAGCGCGCCCTTGATGATCATCTTCATGTCAGACCTTCAACTGCGGTCGGAGACCTGCGCCGGCCGGTTGGCCGCGCCTCTCCTGTTTGAACTGGTACGGAAAATCCCCCGGCAGGCTGGGCCGGGGAATCGATCTTCCCTCGTCCGCTTCCTACCATCCAATAGGGGGATTGTATGGCGTCCTGCCGCAACGGCGACCGGGCGGCTGGCGCCCGGACCGGCGATCCGGCGGCCGGATCATGATCGAAACCGGGTCGCCGCGCCGTCGCCATCAGAACATCTGGCTCGGATCGAAATTGACCACGACGTCGGCCCAGGTGTCGTACTTCTCGGCCGGCAGATTGTAGGGCGCGCAGCGCTGCACGGCGCGCAATGCCGCCTCGCCCGCCACCCGCTCGATCATCGAGCCGCCGCCGCCGCCGATGATCTGCGGCCGCGCTTCCAGTTCGCCCGACGGATCGAGCCGCATCTGGATCGAGATTCGCAGCGAACCGGCTTCCGACACGCCCGAGGGCGGCGACCAGCAGCGCTGGATCTGCCCGCGCAGCGCGTCGAGTTCGCTCTGGGAGAGCTTGCCGCCGGTCTGGCGATCGGTGCCGAGCGAGGCCTGTTGGTCCGAGCGCTTGGCGCCGCCGCCGGCCGACTTCTCCTTGTTCAGGAGCGCGGCGATCTGGTCGGCGTCGAACTGGCTCTCTTCCGGCGTCCGCGTCTCGGCCTGCTTCGTCGGCTCCGGCCTTTTCGGCTCGACGGGCTTGGTCTCGGCGACCTTCGGTGCGGGCGCCGGCGGCTTCGGCTTGGTCGCCGGCACCGGCACGTTCTGCGGCACGGGATCGGGTTCCGGCGCGGCCTCGGCCTCGGCGATCGCCTGCTCCACCGGGTCGGGCTGCGGCGGCGTCACCTCGGCGGGCTGTTCCGGCGTCGGCTCGGGTTCGGGCTGCGGCTCCGGCGGGGTCGGCGCGGGGGCGGGCTCCGGCTCGGGCGCAGGTTCCGGCTCAGGCGTCGGTGGCGTCGGCTCGGACGGCTGGGCGGCGGCCGCCTGCTCGGTCGGGGTCGGGCGCTTGACCGGCGTCGGCGGGGTGGCGAGATCGGTCTCGTTGTCGCCGACATTCTCCGCCGGCATCGGCAGCGTCTCGGGGGTCTCGGTCGGGTTGGGCGCCGGCGTCTCGGTGACCGGCGCGTCCTTGGCACCGATCATCGACTGCGAGAATTCCTCGATCGGCACGAGGTCCACCGGCAGCGATTCCACCGGCGCCATCTGCAGCGGCTCGGGCGCCGACAGGGACCACAGGCCCCAGGTCAGGACCGCTCCGTGCAGAAGGGTGGAAAGGACGACGCCGGACTTCATCGAAAGCTGGTTTCGCTCAAGCGTTTTCTTGATCGGTCACGAGACCGATATTGCGGAAGCCGGCGGCCGAGATCCGCGCCATGACGCGCATCACCGTGCCGTAATCGGCCGAACGGTCGCCGCGCACGAAGATGCGCTCCTCGTAGCCGGCCTTGGCCACGGCCTGCAGCTTGGCCACGACCTCGTCGATCGGGATCACCGTGTCGTTGAGATAGATCTCGCCGTCCGAATTCACCGAGATGGTGATCGGCTGGGTGTCCGAATTCATCGCCTTGGCCTGGGTCTCAGGCAGTTCGATCGGCACGCCCACGGTCAGGAGGGGCGCGGCGACCATGAAGATGATCAGCAGCACCAGCATCACGTCGACCATCGGCGTGACGTTGATCTCGCTCATCGGCTGACGGCGACCGCGGCCCCGACCGCGTCGCGACCCGCTGGAACGCCCGGTTCCGGCAGACATGCCCATCTGTCATTCCCTTCCCGGTCGCACGGACCGGCGTTTCACGCGCTCAGCGCGAGGACAGCTTCTCGTCGATCTGCCGCGACAGGATCGCGGAGAACTCGTCGGCGAAGGATTCCAGCCGCATGCCCAGCTTGCCGGCATCGGCCGACAGCTTGTTGTAGGCAATGACGGCGGGGATGGCGGCGACGAGGCCGATGGCGGTCGCCAAAAGCGCTTCCGCGATACCCGGCGCCACGACGGCAAGGCTGGTCTGCTGCGACCCGGCGATCGCCTGGAACGAGGTCATGATGCCGATGACCGTGCCGAACAGGCCGACGAAGGGGGCCGCCGAGCCGATGGTGGCGAGGAAGCCGAGCCGCGATTCCAGCTCGTCCATCTCGCGGGCCAGGGTCACGTCCATCGCCTTGTCGATCCGGGTCTGCAGGCCGAGCGGCGAACGGGCGCCCTTCTCGAACGACTTCTTCCACTCGCGCATCGCCGCGACGAACAAGGCGCCCATGCCCGACGTCTTGCGCTCGGACAGGTTGTGATAGAGGTCCTCCAGCGACTGGCCCGACCAGAAATTGCTCTCGAACTTGTTGAGCTGGCGGCGGAACCGGCCATAGCGCATCGACTTGTCGATGATGATCGCCCAGGTCCAGACCGAAGCAGCCATGAGCCCGATCATCACCAGCTTCACGATGAAGCCGGCCTGCCAGAACAGGTCCCAGAGGGACACCGAACCGGCGGCGTGTAGCGTTCCCTGAACGACGTCAGCGTCCATTCCCAGTCATCCTCGATATTCGGAACCGTCGGCAGCCTGCAGCAGGTGCGCGCCTCTCGGCACCGTCCCGCCCATATCGGCCCCGACATGCAGCAAATTCGGCCATTCGGCCGCGTAAACCCCTGATGCCCTTTCACAAGCGAATCCGGTGAAAGAATGGCGTGGTTCGGCTCAAATCCGATTCGCGCCATTGATGCACCGGTAGGGTTAACGAGCCGTTACCGCCCACGCCCGGCCGGCCCGCGCCTCACGCCTCGGCGGCGGGCTGCAGCAGCGCCTGCATCTCCTTCGGCATGCGCATCGGCTTGCCGCCGGGCGAGATCACCGCGACCTTCACCATCGCCTCGATCAGCGCCGTGTCGCCGCAGGAGATGCGCTGGGCAAGGACGATCCGCGCGCCGCCGAGGAGTGCCGTGCGGGTGGTCACGGTGACCACGTCGTCGATCCGCGCCGGCCGCAGGAAGTCGATGTCCATGTGCCGCACGGCAAAGGCCATCGGCGCACCGTAGCGTCCGTCCATCAATTCGCCGTGGCCGATCCCCTTCAGCCGCAGGAAGTCCGAGCGTCCCCTTTCGAGGAAGTGCAGGTAGCGGGCGTGATAGACGACGCCGGAGAAGTCGGTGTCCTCGAAATAGATGCGCACGTCGAGCGCGTGGCCGTCCTCGGTCAGCCGTCCGGCCAGTCCATCGGTCATCGCCAGCTCCTTTCACCTCGCGGTCGCGGCACGCGCCGGTCGCACGCCCGTTCCGGCACTGTGTCACGCCTCTGTAACAGGCCGACCTCATAGACGCGCCATTCGCGTCAAGCAAAGGAACCGCCGCCGTGATCTCGCCGCTCCGCCTCAGCCTCGCCGCCCTTCTCGCCACCAGCGCGCTCGCCGCGCCGGCCACTGCGATGGCCGAGCCGGTGTTCCGGCGCATCGCCAGCTTCCCGGTCGCCGCCAACCTGCCGGCCGAGATGCCCGCCGAGACCGAGACCTCCTCGGAGATCATCACCGCCAGCGCCGACGGCAACACCCTGATCTACTCCGACAGCCCGGCCGGCGGCATCGGCCTGATCGACATCACCGATCCGAAGGCCCCGAAGGCCGGCGGCTTCCTGGCGATGGACGGCGAGCCCACCTCCGTGGCGGTCGCCGGCGGCAATGTCCTCGTCGGCGTCAACACCTCGCCGAGCTACACCGCGCCGTCGGGCCGCCTGGCGGTGATCGACATCGTGGCCAAGACCGAGACGGCCTCCTGCGATCTCGGCGGCCAGCCCGATTCCGTCGCGGTCTCGAAGGACGGCGCCTATGCCGCCATCGCCATCGAGAACGAGCGCGACGAGGACCTCGACGACGGCGCCCTGCCGCAGATGCCGGCCGGCTTCCTCGCCATCGTCAAGCTGGCCGACGGCGTGCCGGACTGCGCCTCCCTGACGAAGGTCGAGCTGACCGGCCTCGCCGACATCGCGCCGGAAGATCCGGAGCCGGAATATGTCGACTTCAACGATGCCGGCGAGATCGTCGTTTCGCTGCAGGAGAACAACCATTTTGCCATCGTCGACGCGGCGACCGGCGAAGTCACCGCCGACTTTTCCGCCGGCGCCGTCGACCTCGACGGCATCGACACCGAGGACGACCGCGAACTTTCCTTCACCGGCAGCCAGGCCGGCCGCAAGCGCGAGCCCGACACCGTCCAGTGGATCGACAACGACCGCTTCGTCTCCGCCAATGAAGGCGACTACGACGGCGGCTCGCGCTCCTTCACCGTGTGGAACAGGGACGGCAGCGTCGCCTGGGAATCTGGCCCGTCCTTCGAATACGAGGTCATCCGCGCCGGCCATTATCCGGACAAGCGCTCCGACGCCAAGGGCGTCGAGCCCGAGGGTCTGGAAGTCGCGACCTTCGACGGCACGACCTACGCCTTCGTCCTGTCCGAGCGCGGCTCGGCCGTCGGCGTCTACGCTCTCGGCGACGGCGATCCCGTCTTCACCCAGCTCCTGCCCTCGGGCGTCGCCCCGGAGGGCGCCATCGCCATCCCGTCGCGCAACCTTTTGGTCACCTCCAACGAGGCCGATCTCGTCGAGGATGGCGGCGCCCGCTCCCACGTGATGATCTACGAGCGCGGCGAAGGCGAGAGCGCCTATCCGATGATCGTCTCTGAAGACGATGCCGACGGCCGCCCGGTCGGCTGGGGCGCCCTTTCGGGCCTTGCCGCCGACGCCGACAGCGCCACCACCCTCCACGCCGTCAGCGACAGCTTCTACACCAGCCAGCCGGCGATCTTCACCATCGACGCGTCTGAGAAGCCGGCCCGCATCACCGCCAGGACGGTCGTCACCCGTGACGGCGAGCCCGCCGAGGCTCTCGACCTCGAAGGCATCACCGCGGACGGCGAAGGCGGCTTCTGGCTCGCCAGCGAAGGCAATCTCGAGAAGGACGTGCCGCACCAGCTTCTGCGCGTGGACGCCGCCGGCGCCATCACCGAGGAAGTGCCCTTCCCCGAAGCGCTCGTCGACGGTTCCACCCGCTTCGGCGCCGAGGGCGTGACTCTGGACGGCGACACGCTCTGGGTCGCCATCCAGCGCGAATGGGCGGACGATGCCAAGGGCACCGTGAAACTTCTCGCCTACAAGCCGGCCTCGAAGGAATGGAGTGCCGTCAGCTACGCGCTGGAGAGCACCGGGAAGGGCTGGGTCGGCCTGTCGGAGATCACCGCCAGCGGCGACTGGCTCTATGTTCTCGAGCGCGACAACCAGATCGGCGACGGCGCCCGGCTGAAGAAGCTCTTCCGCGTAGCCAAGGCCGACCTGAAGCCCGCCCCGCTCGGCGGCGACCTGCCGACCGTCACCAAGGAGGAGGTCCACGACTTCCTGCCCGACCTGAAGGCCACCGGCGGCTATGTCGTCGACAAGATCGAGGGCTTCACCATCGCGAGCGACGGCACCGCCTATGCGGTCACCGACAATGACGGCGTCGACGATTCCTCCGGCGAGACGCTGTTCTTCTCGATCGGCAAGCTCTAGCCCGCCATCCAGGAGCCGCGACCGGGGCATCCCGCCCCGGCCGGACCAATTCATCGAAAGGGCGCGCTCCACTCGTCGGGGCGCGCCCTTTTCGTTGTTCAGCGCGCAGGCGTGTCGGAGGCCGCGCCTGTCGGCGCGGAGGGCACGGTGCGCCTGGGCGGCGCGAATTGCGATCCTTCATAGGTCTCGCACAGCCCGGTCTTGCCCTTCGGCGCGACGCAGCTCGCATTCAGCATGCCCCAGACCATGTCCATCGGCAGGACCCGCATCTGGTTCGTGCCCGTGGCATAGAACCAGTCCGGGTCCGGCGCGCCGTTCACCGTCTGGCTCAGGCCGAACAGATTGAGGTCGTTGCTGGCGCCGATCCCCGGCACGCCGGGATTGCCGGTGGCGTCCGGCCCGGCCTGGGAATGGCAGGTCATGCAGGAGGCCGAATTGACGAAGCCGCCTTCGGTGATCGACTGGCCGGCATGGGTCGGCATGCCCGTCGGCATGACGAACTCCGTCTGCGAGGCCTTCAGCCGGTAGCTGCGCCACGCCGGATCGGCCGCCGACGGCCTGTCCGGATCCTGCGGCCCGTCACCCGTGGCAATGCCCATGGCGGCCATCAGCCCGTCCAGCGCCGGGGTGATCCGCTCGCCGGTCTCCTCCGGCGTGTAGGGCGTGCCCATGTCGAAGACGATGTCCTGCGTGGCGTCCTCGGAGTTCTCGGTCTTCGGCGGAATGTAGTTCTGGCCGAAGCTCTCGCCCTCCACCGTCACGCCGGCGGCGCTGTAGCCGTAGGAATCGTTGCAGCCGGTGAAGTCGCAGCGGCCGAGATTGCCGACATGCTCCATGGCGTACCAGTGCCAGGTCGGGATCGCCTTCGACGCCGCCGTCACCGCGACGAGATAGTAGAGTTCCGGTTCCTCGTCGCCCGGCGCCAGCGTCTCCTCGATCAGCATCGTCACATAGGGCGCGTCGGGATCGTTCGGCGGATTGAGCGTTCGCCCGGCATCGTCCTCGCGCCAGATCAGGCCGTTTTCCAGCATCTGCGACTGGCTGAGGAAGTCGACCTTGAACATCACCGCATCGGTCGGATAGTCGATCGCCAGCGCCGCGTTGTTGTAGGGCGCATTGACGTTCACCCAGTCCTGCATCGCGGTGAAGCGGGCGCCGAGACTCTCCTTGTTGTAGAGGTTCTGCGCGAAGGTGTAGCGCACGAAAGACCGGTTGCGGAACACGATCTCCGCCTCCTCCTGGCGCAGCACCCGCGCGGGATCGAGCCGTTCCAGGAAGTCGTGGGTGTGGCTCGGGCTCGGCCGCGCCACGGTGATCGGCGGCGGATTGGTCCAGTCCGGCGGATAGAACGGGCAGCCGGCCGGCGGCGCCTCGCCCAGCGGCGGCGTCTCGTCGAACACCGCCGGATCGCAGCAATCCTCCGGCGAGCCCTCGCGTCCGCAGATCGCCTTCGGGTCGTCGATCCAGATCGTCTGGTCGGTGCCCCAGGTCCAGAACGCCTGCTCGACCGCCGTCAGGAACGAGGTCCAGCCGAAGGCATCGGGACAGCTCACCGCCGGATTGCCGATCGCCTCGGGCCAGCTCACCATGCCGTTCGCGGCGCTGGGCTCGCAGCCCGGCCGGTCCCGCACGTCGGCCCGGAACAGGCTCGCCTGCTGGATCTGGTTCGGCGCCGCCGCCTGTCCCTGCGCTTCCGCGCCGGCCGCCAGCAGCACAGTGGCCGCAAGCAGCGATCGGGCGATCGTTCGATGGGTCATGCCGTCCTCCCGTTGATGCCTGGTCGTGTGAACCCTCCGCCCCGTCCCGCCGCGTCAGGCCGCCGGCAGCAGGGCGACCACCGGCAGGTGATCCGATTGCAGCTTGTCCGGCGGATAATTGGGCGGGATCCGGTCGGCCGCCGGGCCGGCACTGTCGAAGACGTAGTCGCCCGCCCGGTCGCCCTGGGCGAGGCTGCGCGGTGCGAGATCGCGCCATTCCCACGCCAGGCTCGCTTCCTGCAGCCCGATGAAGGCGAAGCCGTCCATGCCCATCGCCTCGGGCATCGCGTCGATGCAATGGGCGACGTTGACGGCGCGGCGGGTCAGATGCGGATTACCGGGGACGAAGGTGCAGGCATCGCCCAGCGGCAAGCCATGGTGATGGCTCATCGCCTCCCAGCAGACATTGTAGCTGAGCACCAGAAGCGCGTCTGTCCCGCTGTCCGCCATCGCCGACCACCTTCCGCTGCGGAATGCTACCAGCAGGGCAGGCTCCTGACCAGCCTTCGCGTCGACGTTGTCGCCCCGGCCGGCGGCGAGACCGAACACATCCGGGCGTTTGACCCGTTGCCCGGCCAGAGGACCGACGGCCGCGACCACTTGCCGCCCCGCGGCGCCTCGCTAGCTTTCGCCAGCACGAGAAACCCGATTGCGAGGAGAGCGGCATGGCACGCGAACGCTATTACGTCCTGAAGGATGGCGACGGCTGGAAAGTACGTCACAACGACAAGGACACGCCCTACGACACCCAGGCGGAGGCGATGGACGCCGCCCGCGACGCGGCCCACAAGATGCATGACAGCGGCACCGACTCCCAGGTCCTGGTGCAGGGCAGCGACGGCCAGTGGCAGACGGAATGGACCTACGGCAACGATCCCTACCCGCCGGCCGGCTGACCCGGCGCACCCAGCCTTCCCTTTGTTGGATCGGCCGCTGACAAAGCGGCCGGTCCCAGCGCCTCCCGCCGGCTCCGGGCACCCATCGTTTCGGATTCACGCGGCAATGGCGGCTTGGAGCTTGTGCCGGGCCGTGCGGGCCATATCTGCACTCGCCCGACCCGAGGAGCCGCGATGCGTGCGTTCATCCAGCAATATTACCAGCGCGTCGTCGCAAGCTACTGGTTCATCCCCTCGATCATGGCGGTCAGCGCCGCGGTTCTGGCCTTCGTCCTGATCGAGATCGACGCCCGGGTCCCGCTCGACGCCTTCGGCGAGAGCCCGTTCTTCTACGCCACCCAGCCGGACGGGGCCCGCGCCATCCTCAGCGCCATCGGCGGCTCGATGATCGGGGTGGCCGGTACCGTCTTCTCGGTCACCATGGCGACGGTCGTCTTCGCCTCCGGCAGCTACGGCCCGCGTCTCCTGACCAATTTCATGAACGACCGCGGCAACCAGATCACCCTCGGCGTCTTCGTCGCGACCTTCATCTATTCCATGCTGGTGCTGCGCAGCGTCCGCGATGGCGGCGAGGACGACGTCTATGCCGCGATGTTCGTGCCCAACATCGCGATCTTCGGCGCCATCATTCTGGCCATCGGCTCGATCGGCGTCTTGATCTTCTTCATCCACCACGTCCCGTCCAACATCCACATCTCCAACGTCATCGCCGGCATCGGCGAGGCGCTGTGCAAGCAGATCGAGAAGGCGTTTCCGGTCCGCGGCGACGTGGAGGACGGCGAGGCGACCGGCGAAGCCCAGCCGGCCGGCCTCCTGTGGCAGGTGCCGCCCTGCTTCGGCGACGACATCGACGAGGCGGCGGCCACCGTGCCCTATGCCGAGATCGTCTCCGACCGCAGCGGCTATCTCCAGATCATCGACCACGAGACCCTCATCGAGGCGGCGCAGAAGGCCGACATCGTCGTGCGGATGAACTGCCGGACCGGCATGTTCGTGCATCCCGGCAAGGTGATCTTCCACGCCTGGCCGAGCGAGCGCGTCACCGACGAAACCCGCACCGCCCTCGTCGCCTCCATCGCCTGCGGCAACCAGCGCAGCCCGCATCAGGACCAGGTCTTCCTCGTCGACGAACTGGTCGAGATCGCCGGCCGGGCCCTGTCACCGGGCGTCAACGACCCCTTCACCGCGATCACCTGCATGGACTGGCTGACCGCCGCCATGTCCCGCATGGTCGGGCGCGGCAAGGCCGATCCGCTGCATGTCGACAGCGACGGCAAGCTGCGGGTCATCGACCTGCCGCGCAGCTTCGCCGAATATCTGGAATATTCCTTCGGCCATCTGCGCCAGTATGCGGCCACCGACATGATCGCTGGCGAGCATTACCTCGCCTGCCTGGAGCAGATCGCCCCGGCCGCCACGCGGCCGCGTGACATCGCCGCGCTGCGCCGCCAGTGCGACGCCTTCATGGGTCTCGCGCGTCTCGGCCTCGACGGCGCCGCCCTCGCCGTGGTCGAGACCCGCGCCGCGCATCTGGCCGCGACCCTCGACCATCCGGCCCATCGCCTCGCCTATCCGGTGCCCGATGGCGAGCGCATGGCGCGGCTGGACACCGGGCACCACCCGGCCTCGGCCTGAACCGCCCGCCTCAATCGGCGTCGGCGCCGTCCTCGAAGAGGCTCGCCTGCGATCCCTGATAGGTGCTCGGCACCGCCAGCCCAAGATGGGCGAAAGCCCGCTGGGTGAGCAGGCGCCCGCGCGGGGTGCGCTGCAGGAAGCCCTGCTGCAGGAGATACGGCTCGACGATGTCCTCGATGGCGTCGCGCGGTTCCGACAGCGCCGCGGCGATGGTCTCGATGCCCACGGGCCCGCCGCCGAAATTCATCGCGATCAGCTCCAGGTAGCGCCGATCGAGCTGGTCGAGGCCGAGACTGTCCACTTCCAGCCGCGACAGCGCCTCGTCGGCCACCTTGCGGTCCACGGTCTCCGCGCCGGCGACGTCGGCGAAGTCGCGCACCCGGCGCAGCAGCCGGCCGGCGATGCGCGGCGTGCCGCGGGCCCGCCGGGCTATCTCGCGGGCGCCGTCCTCGGCCATGGGCAGCCGCATCAGCCGCGCGCCGCGGGTGACGATATGCTCCAGCTCCGCCACCGTGTAGAAATTCAGCCTCACCGGGATGCCGAAACGGTCGCGCAGCGGCGTCGTCAGCAACCCCAGCCGCGTCGTCGCCGCGACCAGGGTGAATTTCGACAGGTCGATCTTCACCGAACGCGCCGCCGGCCCCTCGCCGATGATCAGGTCGAGCTGGAAATCCTCCATCGCCGGATAGAGGATTTCCTCCACCGCCGGGCTCAGCCGGTGGATTTCGTCGATGAACAGGACGTCGCGCTCTTCCAGATTGGTCAGCAGCGCCGCCAGATCGCCGGCCTTGGCGATCACCGGGCCCGAGGTCGAGCGGAAATTGACGCCAAGCTCCTTGGCCATGATCTGCGCCAGCGTCGTCTTGCCGAGCCCCGGCGGCCCGACGAACAGCACGTGATCCAGTGCCTCGCCGCGATTCTTCGCCGCCTCGATGAAGATCTTGAGGTTGGCGCGCGCCGCCGCCTGGCCGACGAAATCGTCCAGTCGCTGCGGCCGCAGGGTCGCGTCGATGTCCTCGCCGTGCTTCTCGGGAGTGATCAGGCGGGCGTCGCTCATAAGGGCCGTTCCGTCGCGATGGGACAATCTGCCTGCAAGACCAGAGGCGCGGCCGGTCGCGGGCAGGTTCCGCAATGGCCGTTCGGCGCCGTCATGTCAAAACCGGCCGGCCGGCGATCCGTCCCCGGCCCCGGCGGCGCCATTCGCCGCCTCAGCGGCTCAGCGCCTTCAGCCCCAGCCGGATCAGCTTCGCGCTGTCCGGCGCCTCGCCGGCATCCTTCAGCGCCTTCGCCACGGCCTCGGCCGCCTGGTCGCGCGGATAGCCGAGATTGACCAGCGCCGAGACCGCATCGGCCACCGGCGCGGCGGCTGTGCCGCCGCCGATGTCGCGCTTCAGTCCCAGGCTCTCGTCGCTGCCGGCGCCCGAGAAGGCCGGCGCCTTGTCCTTCAGCTCGGCAACGATCCGCGCGGCGACCTTCGGCCCGACGCCGGGCGCGCGCGCCACCATCGCCTTGTCCTGCAACGCCACCGCATTGGCGAGATCCCCGGCCGACAGCGTGCCGATCACCGCCAGCGCCACCCGCGCGCCGACGCCCTGCACCATCTGCAGCAGCCGGAACCAGTCCTGCTCAGCCCGCGTCGCAAAGCCGTAGAGCCGCAGCATGTCCTCGCGCACATAGGTGTCGATGAA
This sequence comes from Aurantimonas coralicida DSM 14790, assembly GCF_000421645.1. Classification (GTDB taxonomy): domain Bacteria; phylum Pseudomonadota; class Alphaproteobacteria; order Rhizobiales; family Rhizobiaceae; genus Aurantimonas; species Aurantimonas coralicida. The sequence continues at coordinate 405,251 of NZ_ATXK01000001.1, forward strand.
CAGCACCACCGCCTCGCCCTCGCCCGGCAGCGCCGCCAGGGTGCGCGCGCCGCAAAAGGCGACATAGCCGACGCCGTGGACGTCGACGACCACGTGGTCCTCGCCGATCTCGTCGACGGTGCCCTTCAGTTTGCCGATCACGAATGCGTCTCCAGGCGGTGGGAATCGAAGGCGGGTCTGCGGCAAGGCATGCCCGCGCCGTCGCTTACCACGATCGGCGCATCCTCGCCGACAGTCCCGGCTGGCAGCGCCGGGCGCGGGCCGCGACGGGCGGACGGATTGGCGCGCACCCTCACAGGCCGGCCAAAAGCGCCCGCGACTGGGCCGACTGGCGATGATGGCTGTGGCAGATGGCGATCGCCAGTGCGTCGGCGGCGTCGTCCGTGTCGAAGGTCGCCTTGGGCATCAGCACCTTCACCATCATGTGGATCTGCTTCTTCTCGCCATGGCCGACGCCGATCACCGCCTTCTTCACAGCGTTGGGCGCATATTCGGCGACCGGCAGCCCGGCCAGCGACGGCACCACCATGGCGATGCCGCGGGCCTGCCCGAGCTTCAAGGTGGCGACGGCGTCCTTGTTGACGAAGGTCTGTTCCACCGCGGCCTCGTCGGGCTGCTGCGCGTGGATCACGTCGGTCAGCCCCTCGTAGAGCGTGCGCAGCCGCGAGGCGAGATCCATCTTGCCGTCCGACATCACCGTGCCGCTGGCGACGAACCGCAGCGAATTGCCGAGCGTCTCGACGATGCCCCAGCCGGTCCGGCGCAGGCCGGGATCGATGCCGATGATGCGAATGGTCCGCTCCTGCAACACTTCGTTAACCCTCTCCGACTAGCCGAATCAGGTGCTATTGAGAAGACGAAAAGTGAACAAACCAAAAACGAAACGGGCTTGGTCACGTGGAAGCCGCACAGCTCAAAGCGCGCGGGGCGTCGTTCCCTCACCGAAACGGAGCGCTCCATGAACGAGGCCCGCCGCGGTTTCCCGCGACGGGCCTTCGGATTGCACCGGATCAGCTCCGGCTCAAGCGTCGCCGGTCAGGCGAGACGCCTCAGTTCCACCAGGCTTCGTCGACGCCCGGACGGCCTTCGAGCTCTTCCTCGGAGAACCGCGTGATGAACGCGTAGGACTGGTCGTCGACCGGGACGAGATCCACGTCGCCAACCCGCAGCATGACGTGCTTGTCGGCTATGTCGAGAAAGCCGCCCACTTCGGCGACGACGCCGGCAAGGTTGCCCGACCGGTCCAGGACCACGTCCTCGATCTCGCCGATCTGGTTCCAGTCGCTGCCGACCGCGTCATAGCCCGAACGGCCCCAGGCGTAGTCGTCCCGGTCGCCCCAGGAGCCCTCGTCATAGGCTTCGTTCGTCGTGTAGACGGCGCCACCCACGATGTCCCGGGTCCGGATCAGCTGCGCCCAGTCGGTCGCTGCAGTATCTTCCGAGGCCATCGGCGTCGTGGCCGGTGTGCCGGCAGTGTCCTGCGCGATCGCGGGCGTCGCGGCCAAGATGATGGCGGTCGCAGTGGCTGCAATATACTTCATATGAGCCTCCTCTCTGGCGTTGGAATTCATCGAACCAACGGAGAGGATGCGCCATTGTTCCAGAACGCGCGACACAGTCTGACGCTGCCCATCCATACGGGTGCCGGTTGCTTTTGAAACTCGCTCAGCCCGTGCGTTCTACTTCACCGTCGGATGGCCCTGGGCGGCGGGCGGCGAACCGGGAGCTAGGCGTCCCGGGCGCCCGCGTCCCGGGTGGCGATCACCGATTTGCGCAAGCCGAGGACGGTCTCGTAGGAGATCTCGCCATCCGGGAAGAACGCCGCCATCTGCCGCCGGCCGATCAGATCGTGGTCGCGCACCACGTTGCGTGCGTCCTCGACATCGTCGATGCGGTCGAAAAAGCCGAGCGCGAAGCGCTGCAGCATGGCGACCCGGACCGCCTTGGGCAGGTACTGGAAGCCGGCGGTGCGGAAATGCGGCTCGTACGGAAACCAGTAATTCGGCGTCTGGCAGTAATAGCGTGGTGCCAGCCGGCGCATGTTGAGGGCGAAGTCCCGCATGTTGGCCCGCGAGCCGACATGCTCGATCACCGAGTTGGAATGGGCCAGATCGAAGCCCTGGCCGTCGAACAGCGTCAGGTCGCTGGCGCTCTCCCGCACGGCGCGGAACTGCTCGGGGCGCGCCACGACCTGGGGCTCGGTATTGACCAGCGTGACGAAGACACGGCCCTGGCGCCTCTCGAGATAGTCGCCAGCGACCGCCCAGTATTTTTCGGTGCCGCCGAGATCGATGATCTCGCAGCGCTCCTGCTCGGCCAGAACGGCGTCGATCAGGCGGCGGATGCGCACGAACCGCTTGGCGCGGAACTGGAATTCCAGGCTGGTGGTGTCGACATAGGGGTCGGAGCGACGACGAAGGGCCCCGAGATAGGCGGAAATCTGCATGACGTGGTTCCTGTTTCCCACGTCGATGTAGGACTTTCCCTAAGGGGACGTCTCGTTAATCGTTAACAAATGGTTAACGCAGCCAGGCCCGGAAGGCCGGGGGTTGCGGGTGAACGGCGCCTCAGAACACGCAGTCGTGAGGGAAGCTCGGGCGGACGGACGGCGCCATTCGCCCTCGGCACGGCCACCGCGGCCACGCCACGCAGAAGCGACCGGTCGAGCTGCGGCACCGCAGCCCGACGCATGTCAAGGATGGGCGATCAGCCCGGTTTTCAGGCGGCCGACAGCTTCGCCATCACCTCGTCGTCGACCTCGAAATTGGCGTAGACGTTCTGCACGTCGTCGTCGTCGTCGAGGTTGCCGATCAGCCGCATCACGCTCTCGGCCTTGTCCTCGTCCACCGGCGTGCCGGTCTGCGGCCGCCAGGTCGGGCGCACGCTTTCGGCCTCGCCCAGCGACTCCTCGAGCGCCGTCGACACGTCGCCGATATCCTCGAAGGCGGTGATGATGGTGTGGCCGTTCTCGTCGGAGATCACGTCGTCGGCGCCGGCCAGGATCGCCGCTTCCATCACCGTGTCGGCGTCGCCGGCCGACAGCGGATAGACGATCTCGCCGACATGATCGAACATGAAGGACACCGAGCCGGTCTCGCCCATCGAGCCGCCGGCCTTGGTGAAGCAGGAGCGCACGTTGGAGGCGGTGCGGTTGCGGTTGTCGGTCAGCGCCTCGACGATGATGGCGACGCCGCCCGGGCCGTAGCCCTCGTAGCGGACCTCGTCATAATTCTCCGAATCGCCGCCCGAGGCCTTCTTGATCGCCCGGTCGATGTTGTCCTTCGGCATCGACTGCGCCTTGGCGTTGTTGATCGCCAGTCGCAGCCGCGCGTTCATCGAGGGGTCCGGCAGGCCCGACTTGGCCGCCACCACGATCTCGCGGGCGAGCTTGGAAAACATCTTCGATCGGACCGCGTCCTGGCGGCCCTTGCGATGCATGATGTTCTTGAACTGTGAATGGCCGGCCATGGCGAACCTGTCTTTCAATGCGGAAGAATTGCGCGACATATAAAAAATCGGGCGGCAAACGTCCAGAACGAGGTTTCCCATGTCCGACGCCCCCGAAGCTTCCGCGCCCCGCCGGACCACCCTTCCGGCCCTGCCGCTGACCGGCGGCTGCCAGTGCGGCAGGGTGCGCTACGAGATCCGTGCCGCGCCGCAGGTCTTCTATCTGTGCCATTGCACCGAGTGCCAGCGGCAGACCTCCAGCGCCTATGGGGAGAGCTTGCGCGTCGATCCCGCCAGCCTCGTCATCCGCGGCGAGATGGCGACGACCCGGCGCATGGCCGACAGCGGCGCGGTGCGGCTCGGCGATTTCTGCCCCGATTGCGGCGTGCGCATCCAGCACCGCTCGCAAGGCAATCCCGGCCGGGTCAACATCAAGGCCGGCACCCTCGACGACACCAGCTGGCTGGTTCCCGCCGGCCACATCTGGACCGCCTCGCGCCAGCCCTTCGTCGCCATCGGCCCCGACGAACTCGATTATCCCGGAGCGCCGGCCGACAATTTCGCCGCGCTGATCGCACGCTGGCAGGAGATGGTCCGACCCGCCGACGGCGCATAGACGCCTCGCAGCCCGCTCCCGCGTCCCCTCCTGCGCGTTGCCGGCCGGCGACCGCCGCGTGATGACGCCATGTTGATTTCGCTTCTGGCGCCGGCGGGGTAGCCTCGAAGCGTCGGCGCCCGATCGCCCCTGCTGCTGCCGCGCCGACGGTCAGGGGAGAACGCGACCATGCGATATCGCGCTGCGCTGTTCCGCTACGCCCTCTGGGCGGCCCTCGTCCTCGCCGCGGCCGTCCCGGCCCTGGGCGACACCGCCGCGCCGGGCAATGACCGCGCCGCGCCGGCCGAAGCCGAGCCCGCGCTTCGCCCCACCGAAACCCATCTGTTCGCCGCGCTGAAGAACGCCGCCACCGAGGCCGAGGGTCTCGCCGCCGAAAGCGCCATCTGGCGGCACTGGATGCAAGCCGCGCCCGATGCCGCCACCCGCCGCCTCGTCGAAGAGGCCATGGATCGGCGCGGCAGCTACGATTTCGCCGGCGCCCGCGCCCTTCTCGACGCCGCCGTGGCGGCCGCCCCCGATTATGCCGAGGCCTTCAACCAGCGGGGTTTCGTGCGCTTCCTGCAGGAGGATTTCGACGGGGCGCTGGCCGATGTCGACCGCGCCATCGCGCTGGAGCCGAAGCACTTCGCCGCCATGTCCGGCCGCGCCATCATCCTGATGCGCCAGGGCCGCTTCCGTCTCGCCCAGGCCCAGCTGCGCGAGGCCGTGGCGATCCATCCCTTCCTCAAGGAGCGCGCGATGATCGTGCCCGAGGCGCCCGACACGCCTGCCGAACCCGGCGGCGTCAATCTTTGACCCGCTTGACCCGCCCGTCCCGCCGACCCGGAGCCTGCCCATGAACCGCCTCGTCGCCCTTGCCGCGCTTCTCGCCGGCCTCGCCCTGGCGCCCGCCCCGGCCGCCGCCCAGATGGTGCCGAGCACCTGCATCGCCATGGCCGAGAGCCTGCCGGGGGCAACCTATGTCGCGATGGACAGCCCGGCCGCCCGGCGCTTCGCCGCGACGTCGGACGAGGTGACCATCACCTATGTCTCCCACGCGACCTATCTGATCGAGAGCCCCGGCGGGGTGGTGGCGGCCACCGACTATGCCGGCTTTGCGGGCGGCGCGATGCCGGACATCGTCACGATGAACAAGGCGCATTCGTCCCACAACACGCCCTATCCCGACCCGGCGATCCCGCATGTGCTGCTCGGCTGGAACCCGGAGGGCGGCCCGGCAGAGCATGCCTTGACCGTCGGCGACCTCTATGTGCGCAACGTGCCGACCGACATCCGCGCCTTCGGCGGCATGGAGGCGGACGGCAATTCGATCTTCATCTTCGAGGTGGCGGGCCTGTGCATCGGCCATCTCGGCCATCTGCACCACCAGCTCACCAACGAGGATTACGCCCGCATCGGCCGGCTCGACGTCCTGATGGTGCCGGTGGATGGCGGCATGACCATGAGCCAGGAGGGCATGGGCGAGATCGCCGACCGGCTGCGCTCGTCCATCGTCCTGCCGATGCATCGCTTCGCCGGCCCGATCGAGCGCTTCCTCGACCGCATGCCCGGCTTCGCCGTGGAGCGGCGGACCGAGCCCAGCCTCACCATCTCCATGCGCAGCCTGCCGAAGACGCCGACGGTCATCGTCCTTGCCGGCGTCTGAGGCCGGCGCCGTGCGTTCGCGGCGAACGCCTTACCAGAAGTCCGGCACCGCCTCGGCGAGCCGCGGGCCGATGCGCACCGGCGCGACCTTTTCGGCCAGCCCCGTGCGGTCGGAAATCTCCACCGCCAGCCCGGCGATGGTCGCCGGCCCCTGCGCGGCGTCGAAGCGGCCGCGCGGCACCTTGGTGACGAAGCGGTTCAGCGGCTCCTCCTTCTCCATGCCCAGCGAGGAATCGTAGTCGCCGCACATGCCGGCATCGGACTGGTAGGCGGTGCCGCCGACGAGGACCTGGTGGTCGGCGGTCGGCACATGGGTATGGGTGCCCACCACGACGCTCGCCCGTCCGTCGAGGAAATGCCCGAAGCATTGCTTCTCGCTGGTCGCCTCGGCGTGGAAGTCGATGATGATGGCGTCCGCCTGTTCGCCCATCGGGCAGGCCGAGACCAGATTGTCGGCGCAGGCGAAGGGATCGTCGAGATCGGGATGCATGAACACCCGGCCCATGATGTTGGCGACCAGCACCCTGGCGCCGTTCTTCGCCTCGAACAGGCCCGAGCCGTGGCCGGGCGTGCCGGCCGGATAGTTCGCCGGCCGGATGAAGCGGTCCTGCCGTCCGGCGAAGGCCAGCGCCTCGCGCTGGTCCCAGACGTGGTTGCCGGTGGTCACCGCATCGGCGCCCGCCTCCAGCGTGCGCTCGAAGATCTCCTCGGTGATGCCGAAGCCGCCGGCCGAGTTCTCGCCATTGACGACGACGAAGTCGAGCTTCCAGTCGGAGATCAGGCCGGGCAGCCTGTCGAAGACGGCGGTCCGTCCGGAGCGGCCGACCATGTCGCCGAGAAAGAGAAATCGCATCGCGCTCGCCTGTCGCTGTCTGTCCCGCGGCCTCGCGCCGCGCCGGCCCGCCCCTGACGACAAACCGGCAGCGATCCGCTTGGCCCATGCCGCCCGCCCCGTCAACTCGGCCGCGGCATCCCGCGATGCGGGGGGCGCCCGCCGGCAACAGTGCCGCCGTCGCCCGCCCCCTGCGCAACATCGTCGCGCCGGCCGGCCGCCGCCGTCCGGTCGAAAAACCGCCAGATTGCCGAGGCATGAGGCCGGTGTTTCGCCGCGTCGCCGCTGGCCGTGCGCGGTCTTTTGCCGTGCCGACATGCCGGCGGGGCCGACGACTTTCAGATTTCGGTGAGCAATCCCCGCCATCATCATCGTGCATCTGCGTCCCCTTGGGCGCAGGGCCGCCGACCGCCTGCCGCGCCTCCCCGATCGCGCGCCGCAACCGACAGGACAGAACAGACCCCATGATTTTCGCCCGCCGCACGCTCCTTGCCCCCGTCCTGCGCCTCCTGGCGCTGCTGCCCATCGCGCTTCTGGCTGCCTGCGTCGGCTCCCCCGGCTCCGTCGATGTCGGCTCGACCCGCGAGATCAGCGTCGACCGCAATGTCGCGCTCGCCACGATCAACGCCTTCCGCGCCGAGAACGGCCTCGGCGCCGTCCGCTTCGACCCGGTCCTCGGCAAGGCCGCCGAGCGGCAGGCCCGCGCCATGGCCGCCAGGGGCAATCTCAGCCATTCGCTGGACGGCGCGCTGCCCAACCGGGTCGCCTCCTTCGGCTATGACTGGGCCGCCGTGTCGGAGAATATCGGCTGGAACTACCGCTCGACGCCGGCCGTCATCACCGGCTGGAAGCGCTCGCCGGGCCATCGCCGCAATCTGCTCAACGCCAATGTCACCGAGATCGGCTTTGCCGCGGCGACCGGCGCCAATGGCGAGCCCTATTGGGCGCTGATCCTCGGCCGCGAGAAGAACCGGCGCTGATCAGCCGATGTCGGGGCGGATCGTCTCGCGCTCGGTGACGATCATCGGCAGGCGGATGTCGTGGGGCTCCATCGGCACCGTATCCGCCTCCTGCACGGCAAAGGCGACGCCGGCCAGGATCGGCGGCGCGCCCTTGTCCGTCAGCGCCGCGATGGCGCTGTCGTAATAGCCGCGGCCATAGCCGATCCGGCCGCCCTGCCGGTCGAAGACCGCCAGCGGCACCAGCATCAGTTCGGGGTCGAGCACCGCCGCCTCGGCGCCCGGCGCATAGGTGCCGAAGCCCTGCGGCTCCAGCGGCGCCCCGCGCACCAGATGGCGGAACTGCAGACGGCCGTCGACGATCGCCGGCACGCAGAGGCGCGCGCCGCGGTCGGCCAGCAGCATCATCAACGGACGGATATCGATTTCGGAGCGGATCGGCAGGAAGCCCGAGACGACCATGCCGGGCGTGATCGGCAGGAGCTCGGCGCAGCGATCGGCGACGGCGAGCGACGCCTCGATCCGGGCGTCTTCCGGCATCGCGTCCCGCCGGGCCAGCGCCGCCTGGCGCAGGCTTGCCTTGGCTTCTTTCGCATCACTCATCGGCTCTCCCCCTGCCGGGCAGAGGTGAACGATTTCGCGGCGGAAGAAAAGTGGTCTGCCGTGTCGGCTGGCCGGAGAAGGGTGGAAAGTGACGAGCCACCCGGCCGATGGAGATGTCGATCCCGGGAACCTACAGAGTAGGTGGGCGCCGTGTGCCCCAGGCCCACGGGCCAAGGCAGGGACAGCTCCCTAGGAATGACTAAGGCCCCGAGAATATGTTACTCCTGGCGCACCGCGCAGCCCGTCGAACACCAATATAGGCGACGCTGCCCCATCCAGCCATAGCTGCAAGGGCTCCGCCCGAAGTTTCTTCTCACACCCGGCGGACGGCGTCGTTCGACCGCCCCCCCATTCGACCGGGAGATCACAACTGGAGCTCTGGGATTTCCGCTTCATCGCCGGTCAGGCGACCGGCTTTGCCGCGCTGGTCATCTGCATCATGGCCTTCGCCAGCAAGCGCGACGACCGTCTGCTGCTGCTGCTGGTCTTCGCCAATGTCGCCTTCGCGGTGCAGTTCTTCCTGTTCGGCGCCAAGGTCGCCGGCGCGATCAGCGCGCTGATCATCCTGCGCATCCTCCTGGCCCGGCGCTACAAGGGAAGCTGGCCCGTCATGGCAACGATGCTCGCGGCGACCGGGCTGGTCAGCTGGATCAGCTGGGAGCGGTCGCTCGACGTCATTCCGCTGACGGCGGGCCTTCTCGGCACCATCGCCATGTTCATGCTCGACGGCATTCCCATGCGCCTGCTTCTGGCCGGCGCGGCGCTCTGCTGGGTCGCCAGCAACGTCCTCGTCGGCTCGGTCGGGGCGGCGCTGGCCGAACTCCTCGTCCTGACCACCAACGCCATCACCATCTGGCGCCTCACCCGCGACCGCCGCGAGGCGCTCGCCTGAGGGGCGGCGGCGCGGGTCGTCACCGCGCCAGCCGTCAGACGAAGTGCTTCGACAGCTTCAGCCCCTGGGCCTGGTAATTCGACTTCAGATCGCTGCCATAGAGCTTCTCCGGCAGCGCCTGCATCCGCTCATAGACCAGCCGGCCGACGATCTGCCCGTCCTCCAGGATGAAGGGCACGTCATGGCTGCGCACCTCCAGCACCGCCCGGCTGCCCGAGCCGCCGGCCGCCGAATGGCCGAAGCCCGGATCGAAGAAGCCGGCATAATGGACGCGGAATTCGCCGACCAGCGGATCGAAGGGCGTCATCTCGGCGGCGAAGGCCGGCGGCACATGCACCGCCTCCTTGGACACCAGGATGTAGAATTCGTCCGGGTCGAGCACCAGCTCGCCGGCCTTGGAGCGCAGCACCGGCTCCCAGAAATCGGTCAGCGCATAGGCACCGCGCCGGTCGACGTCGACGACGCCCGTATGCCGCTTGCCGCGATAGCCGACCAGCCCGTCCCGGTTGCCGACGAGATCGATCGACAAGGCGATGCCGCCGCCGGAGATGTTGGCCTCGGCCGCGGTCGTCAGCACCTGTTCGCCGTGCAGCGCCGCCAGTTCCGCCTCGTTCAAGAGCGGCTCGCCGCTGCGGAAGCGGATCTGCGACAGGCGCGAGCCCTGCCGCACCAGGATCGGGAAGGTCCGCGGCGAGATTTCCAGATAGAGCGGGCCGTCATAGCCGGCCGGCAGCTTGTCGAATTCCTGCGCCCCGTCGGCCAGCACCCGCGTGAAGATGTCGAGCCGGCCGGTGGAGGATTTCGGATTGGCCGTCGCGCGGATGTCGGCCGGCAGGCGAAAGCTTTCCAGCAGCGGCACGACGTAGACGCAGCCGGTCTCCAGCACCGCCCCGTCTGCGAGGCTGAATTCGTGCAGCGAGAACCGGTCGAGCTTGTCGACCACCGACTGCCCCTGCCCCGGCAGGAACGAGGCGCGCACCCGGTAGGCCTTCGGCCCGAGGCGCAGGTCGAGGCTCGCCGGCTGGATCTGGTCGCCGTCGCGTTCGATCGGCGCGGCGATGGCACCGGCGGCAAACAGCCCCGCAATCTCCAGGTCGGGCAGGATTCCGCCCTGCGCGTATGTGTCCGACATCGGCTGTCCCGTCATGGCCTTGCATTGCGTCCGCGCCGCCCGCGGCGTCGCGCTCCCGGATTGACGCCTAGCCGGATCGGGTCTATTTGCAAAGCAGAAGTGGTGATTTGGCCGGCCGGCTTGCAGCCACGTTAAAGAAGTCGCTAAAGGGCCGTTCTGACGAAATGGCGATCGTGCCTCCCGACGAACCGGCTTTGCGGCGACGCGACAGCCGGTTTTTGTTGTTCGGAGACGACCCATGCAGAAGAAGACGGATACGGCACGCAAACTGCGCCCGGCCACGGCCATGGTCCATGGCGGCACGACGCGCTCAAGCTTCGGCGAGACCTCCGAGGCGCTGTTCCTCACCCAGGGCTTCGTCTATCCGAGCGCCGAGGCCGCCGAGGCCCGCTTCCGCGGCGACGAGCCCGGCTTCATCTATTCGCGCTACGGCAATCCCACGACCCGCATGTTCGAGGAGCGGATGATGGCGCTGGAAGGCGCCGAGGATGCCCGGGCCACCGCCTCCGGCATGGCCGCGGTCGCCGCCGCCATGCAGTGCCAGGTCAAGGCCGGCGACCATGTCGTGGCCGCCCGCGCTTTGTTCGGCTCCTGCCGCTACGTGGTCGAGACGGTGCTGGAGCGCTGCGGCGTCGCCTGCACCCTCGTCGACGGCCGCGATCTCGACGCTTGGCGCGCCGCCGTCCGGCCGGAGACCAAGGTCTTCTTCATGGAGACGCCGACCAATCCGACGCTGGAGGTGATCGACATCACCGCGGTCGCCGAGATCGCCCATGCGGCCGGCGCCACCCTCGTCGTCGACAATGTCTTCGCCACGCCCATGCTGCAGCGCCCGCTGGAGCTCGGCGCCGACGTCGTCGTCTATTCGGCCACCAAGCACATTGACGGCCAGGGCCGGTGCCTCGGCGGTATCATCCTGTCCTCCGCCGCATGGATCGACGAGAACCTCCACAACTATTTCCGCCACACCGGCCCGTCGCTGTCGCCCTTCAATGCCTGGACGCTGCTCAAGGGCCTGGAGACGCTGCCACTGCGCGTCGCGCAGCAGACACGCTCGGCCGCCCGCATCGCCGACACGCTGGCCGAGCACGGCAAGGTCAACAAGGTGATCTATCCGGGCCGCGCCGACCATCCGGACGCGGCCATCATCGCCCGCCAGATGACCGGCGGCTCCACCCTCCTCGCCTTCGAGGTGGCCGGCGGCAAGGAGGCGGCCTTCCGCTTCTCCAACGCGTTGGAGATCATCCTGATCTCCAACAATCTCGGTGACGCCAAGAGCCTGATCACCCATCCGGCGACGACCACCCACAAGAACCTGACGCCGGAAGCCCGCACCGAACTCGGCATCAGCGACGGCCTCCTCCGCCTCTCCATCGGCCTCGAGGACGTCGACGACCTGCTGGAAGACATCGAGGCCGCCCTGGCGGCGGTCTAGATTGGTCGAAAGATCAGCCAGTGCAAGACAATCGGCGATGGCATTGCCGTCGCCGATAATTGCCGTATTGAGGCATTCGTCCTGCAAAATGTTGATAAGTGGAAGCGCAACGCAATTGACCTATCGTCACAAGATATAAGCGCGTTCACCACAGGTCCATGATAGATGAAGGTCACAGTGCTCGTGACCACATCGGCTTGAGGCTTTCCCATTGATCACCGGAAGAAGCGTTCGCCTATACCTCGTTGACGGATCGCCCACCGGCATCCTGACCGCTGAAATCATGAACTGGACAGGGCATGTTCTGGTAGCGCCCCGTTCACGTTTGGCAGAAGCGCTGCAACGTAGTGAGGCAGCGCGAACCGGCGTCTATTTCCTTGTGGGTGACGACCCCAAACAGCCCACGAAGTCCCGGGTTTACGTCGGCGAGGGCGATATTGTTGCTGATCGCATCAAATCGCATGCCAAGGACGACCAGAAGGATTTCTGGACCCGGGCGTGCCTCGTCACCTCCAAGGATCTGAACCTGACAAAGGCGCATGTACGCTATCTGGAGAGCCGCTTCGTTGAACTGACGAAGAACTCCGAGCGAGCAAACGTTGCGAACGGCAACGAGCCAGCGCGCAAGAGCCTGCCCGAAAGCGATGTTGCGGATATGGAGTTCTTTATCTCGCAAGTTCAGGTGATCCTGCCCGTTGTCGGCTTCGATTTCCTGCGAGAAAGGGCAAAGTCAGCAACGTCCGCCGACGCGGCAACGCAATCCCTGCCGGGAATATCTCCGTCGAAGTTGGACTTAGTTCTGACGAGCGGAAAGTACGGTTTTGAGGCGCGCGCGGTCGAGGTTGATGGCGAAATCACCGTACTGGCAGGGTCACACGCGAGCACAGAAAGTTTCGCAACGAACGTCTATGCCAATCTGCGTGATCAGCTTGTTCAGGACGGTCGCCTCGTTCCAACTGATGACCCGAACTTTCTCCGGTTCGCCGAGGATGTCGCCTTTGCGAGCCCGAGTGCGGCCGCTGCTGTTATCAAGAACCGCAACACGAACGGCCGAACGTCATGGAAGCTGGTCGCGACAGGCCAGACGCTGAAGGATTGGCAGGACGCCCAGTTGTCGTCCGTCCCTAGCGACGGATAATACGGCTTGCTCACCTGCGCAGCGGGACGCAGCAGACAAGGGGCGGCCCTCACCCGAACGCCTGGAAACTCAGCCGCACGCGCCAGGCAAAGGTCCAGGCCGTCATCGCCGCGAAGATATAGGCGATCATCGCGAAATGCTGCGGCAGCAGGCAGAACAGCACGAAGACGGCCAGCGTCTCCGACGCCTCGGCCAGCCCGGTGGTGAAATAGAGCGATTTGGTGCCGCGCTGCACGGTCGCGATGCCGCGCTTTTCGGCCATCACCGCATAGGCGAGGAAGCTCGCGCCATTGGCGTAGAAGCTCATCAGGAGGATCGCCGCGGCGAGCGCATTGGCGCCCGGATCGAGGATCGCGAAGGCCAGCGGGATCGATCCGTAGAAGAGAAAATCGAAGACGATGTCGAGATAGCCGCCGAAATCCGTCGGCCGTGTCTGCCGCGCCACCGCCCCGTCCAGCCCGTCGGCGAGCCGCGACAAGAGGATCAGCACGAGGCCGGTGATCAGCGCGCCGAAGGCGATCGCGGCGGCAGCCGACAGTCCCAGCACGAGGCCAGCAATCGTCACGGTGTTGGCGCCGATCTTCAGCCGCGCCAGCCCGCCCGCCAGCCAGTCGATCGGCGGGTCGATCTGCCGTTTCAGAACACCGTCGAGCAAGGCTTTCTCCGTCCACGCGGCGACCCGCCGTTGACCCGAACCGGCCGCGCCGCGATAACGTAAGCGACGCGACACGCCATTCGGGTATGGGGCCATGTACAGGGCGACGACGCACGGCATCACGGTCACGGTGACACCGACCTATCTGGAAGACCAGTCGATGCCGGACGACGGACGCTGGGTCTGGGCATATACGGTCGAGATCGAGAACGGCAGCCGGCAAACGACCCGGCTGCGATCACGATATTGGCACATCACCGACGCCAATGGTCACGTCGAGGAAGTCAGCGGCCCCGGCGTCGTCGGCGAGGAACCGCGGCTCGCGCCGGGCGACAGCTTCACCTACACCTCCGGCTGCCCACTGGGCACGTCGTCCGGCTTCATGCGCGGCCATTACCGCATGGAGCAGGAGGACGGCACGCTGTTCCAGGTGGAGATCCCGGCCTTCTCGCTCGACGTGCCGGCCCGTCAGCGGGTGCTGAACTAGCCGCGCGAACCCGCCGGCCCGTCGTCAGCGCCCCGCGCCCGAACCGGCCGGCCGGCCGCGCGCGAAAAGTGTCGGATCAGCTGTCGCCGTCGGGGCTCGTGTCGCTTTCCGCGTCCGTGAATTCCGACGGATCGAAGCTGTAGGACTCGCCGCAGAACTCGCAGGTCACCGCGATCTCGCCGTCCTCGACGCTCTCGGTGATCTCCTCGGCGGAGAAGTTCGACAACACGCCCTTGATCCGCTCGCGGTTGCACGAGCAGTCGTCGGCGACCGGATTGGGCGGGAACACCCGCACGCCCCGCTCGTGGAACAGGCGGAACAGCAGCCGCTCGACGCCGACATCGGGATCGGCGAGTTCCGACGCCTCGACCGTGTCGACCAGCGCCCGCACCTCGACCCAGGAATCGTCCGGCTCGAAATCGCCCAGATCGTCCTCGACGCCTTCCGGCGCGTCGCCGCCCGGCAGGTCCGGCATGCGCATGCGCTCCGGCGATTCCGGCAGGAACTGCGCCACGAGACCGCCGGCACGCCAGCTTTCCACGAAGCCGTTCTCGCCGCGCTTGACGATCCGCGCCACCGCCAGCTTCACCGCGGTCGGGATCTGCTCGGATTGGCGGAAATACGCCTCGGCGACCTCCTCCATGGACGAGCCGGCCAGTTCCACGATGCCCTGGTAGCGCTGGGTGTATTCGCCCTGGTCGACGGTCAGCGCCATGATGCCGTTGCCCAGCAGCGCCTCGGACGAGGTCGCGCCGACGCTGACGGCGGCCGCCAGCTTGTCCGCGTCGAAGCGGGCATAGCCGCGCACGCTCGACGGCGTCGTGAAGTCGACGACCAGAAGGTCCACCGGACCGTCGGTCTGGGTCTGGGCGATGAACTTGCCGTCGAATTTCAGCGACGTGCCGAGCAGCACCGTCAGGACGACCATCTCCGCCAAAAGCCGTGCCACCGGTTCGGGATAATCGTGCCGGCCGAGGATCTGGTCGAGCATGGGGCCGAGCTGCACCGCCCGGCCACGGGCGTCGAGGCCCTCGACCGCGAACGGCACGACGGCATCGTCGCCGGCGAAGTTGAACTCGCCGAGCGCCTTCTGCGGATCAGCCACGGCTCTGCCCCGCGGAAGTCTCGGTGCCGAGTGCGTCGAAGCACCAGGCCAGGATGGATTTCTGCGCGTGCAGACGGTTCTCGGCCTCGTCGAAGACCACCGATTGCGGGCCGTCCATGACGGCGTCGGTCACTTCCTCGCCGCGATGGGCAGGGAGACAATGCATGAAGAGTGCCTCGGGCTTGGCATGCGCCATCAGGCGTTCGTTGACCTGATAGGGCATGAAGACATTGTGGCCGCGTGCCTGTTCCTCGCGGCCCATGGACACCCAGGTGTCGGTGACGACGCAGTCGGCGCCGGTCACCGCTTCCACCGGGTCTTCCGTAATTAGGATCGAAGCGCCGTCTTTGCGAGCCCGCTCGACGAAGCGCATGTCCGGGCCCGACCCCGCCGGCGTGGCGATGGTCAGGTTGAACGAGAAGCGCGCCGAGGCCTCGACGAAGGACGACAGCACGTTGTTGCCGTCGCCGGTCCAGGCGAAGGTCTTGCCGCGCACCGGGCCGCGCTTTTCCTCGAAGGTCAAAAGATCGGTCATGATCTGGCACGGATGGGTGTCGTCGGTCAGGCCGTTGATCACCGGCACCGTGGCGTATTCCGCCATTTCCGTCAGCCGGTCATGGGTGGTGGTGCGGATCATGATCGCGTCGACATAGCGCGACAGCACCCGCGCCGTGTCGGCGATGGTCTCCGAGCGGCCGAGCTGCATCTCGGTGCCCGACAGGAAGAGCGTCTCGCCGCCGAGTTGCCGCATGCCGACGTCGAAGGACACCCGGGTGCGCGTCGACGGCTTGTCGAAGATCATCGCCAGCACCTTGCCGGCCAGAGGCTTCGGGCCGTCGCGGCCGAGCGCCTTGCGCCTTGCGGCATCGTCGATGATGTCGTGCAGGTCGCGGCTCGGGACGGCGGAGATGTCGAGAAAGTGCTTGGGGCCGTTTGCCATCGTCATCATCCGCCTCACGCGCTCTTGCGCCGGTTGCCGGCCGACATCGCCGCCACCGCCGTCTCGATCCGATCCATCGCCTGCCGGACCTCGTCCGCGGTGACGTTGAGCGGCGGCAGCAGGCGCACGACATTGTCGCCCGCCGGCACCGCCAGAAGTCCTTCCTCGCGCATCTGCGCCACGAGTTCGCCGTTCGGCACCTTGGCCTTCAGGCCGATCAGCAGCCCCTCGCCGCGCACCGCCTCGATCACGTCGGGATAGCGGTCCGAAAGCGAGGCCAGCGACTGCTTGAGCTGCAGCGACATGTCGTGGACATGGTCGAGGAAGCCGTCGTCCAGCACCACGTCGAGCACGGCATTGCCGATGGCCATCGCCAGCGGGCTGCCGCCATAGGTGGTGCCGTGCGAGCCCGGCGTCATGCCGCTGGCCGCCCGCTCCGTCGCCAGGCACACGCCGAGCGGAAAGCCGCCGCCGATGCCCTTGGCCGAGGCGAGGATGTCCGGTGCGGCGCCAGAATGCTGATAGGCGAAGAACTTGCCGGTCCGCCCGACGCCGGTCTGCACCTCGTCGTAGATCAGGAGGATGCCGAGATTGTCGCACATCTCGCGCAGGCCCGTCAGGCACATGGGCGGGACGCTGCGGATGCCGCCCTCGCCCTGGATCGGCTCGATCAGGATCGCCGCGACGTCGGGCTGCGCCGCCGCCTCGCGCAGCGCGTCATGGTCACCGAAGGGCAACTGGTCGAAGCCTTCGACCTTCGGGCCGTAGCCCTCCAGATATTTCTTCTGCCCGCCGGCCGCGATGGTGGCCAGCGTGCGCCCGTGAAAGGCGCCCTCGAAGGTCAGGATGCGATAGCGCTCCGGCGCGCCGTTGACGTAGTGATAGCGCCGCGCGGTCTTGATCGCGCATTCCACCGCCTCGGCGCCGGAATTGGCGAAGAAGGCGCGGTCGGCGAAGGTCGCCGCCGTCAGCCGTTCGGCCATCCGCGTCTGGTCGGGGATCTCGTAGAGATTGGAGACGTGCCACAGCTTCTCGGCCTGCGCCTTCATCGTCTCGACGAGATGGGGATGGGCATGGCCGAGGCAGTTCACCGCGATGCCGCCGCCAAAGTCCATGAAACGTCGGCCGTCGCGCGTCTCCAGCCAGACGCCGCTGCCGCGCTCGAAGGCGAGCGGCGCGCGTGCATAGGTCTCGAAGAGCGGCGAGGAATGGTCCGTCGTGTCAGCCATGGCCTTTGACTTTGCTGGATCGTAAGGGTCGGATCCGGTTGTTGTTGCGGGATCGGTTCGGCGCGCGAACCGCTGGGGCGGGATGCTTGAAACGCCAAAGCCTGCCGATGGGGCAGGCTTTCGAGCGTTTTCCGAGACTTCGGAGCTTCCGCTATACCATGGCGAGCCGACGCGGTGTCAATCGAACCGCATTTTCGCCCTGCTTGTCGGTCATAGGCTTGACGAACGTCACGGGCGGCAACAAAGGCTGGGGAAAAGCCCCAAACGATTCCCCTGCGTCCCCGGCGAGCCTTGTCAGCGAGTCCGCGGCTGGGCTATCTTGCCGTCAAGATACTAGATTTCGTGCGGCGGACCTAGTTCCTCAATATATCTTGTGCGTTCTGGCGCGGTCAGCCGTCGCGCTTGTGGAGGGATTCCAGCCGTCGCGACTATGCCGAAAGGAGCTTGCCATGGGCTGGACTGACGAACGCGTGGAGCTGCTCAAGCAGCTCTGGACCGAAGGCCTGAGCGCCAGCCAGATCGCCGACCGCCTGGGCGGCGTCAGCCGCAACGCCGTGATCGGCAAGGTGCACCGCCTGAAACTCGAATCGCGGGCCCGCCAGCCGAATGTCGCGCAGCCGGTTGCCGTCGAGCGCCCTGCCCCGCGCCGCACGGCCGAGGTCGAGACCGTCGAGATGGTGGTGCCGGCCCGTCTGGTCGCCGCCTCGCAGCAGCAGGCCCCGAGCCGTTCCATGCCGCGCACCATGGGCGCCACCGCGCTGAAGATGGAGCCGGAGGAAGAGCTCGAGGTGATGGACCAGCCGCAGGAGCGCGAGAGCGCCGAAGTGGTGCCGATCGCCCGCAAGCTCAGCCTCGTCGAGCTGACCGAGACCACCTGTAAATGGCCGGTCGGCGACCCGATGAAGCCGGACTTCCATTTCTGCGGCAACAACGCCCGCGATGCCTCGCCCTATTGCGCCTATCACGCCAAGCTGGCCTTCCAGCCCTTCTCGGATCGCCGCCGCGCCCGCTAGGCGCCACAGACCGTACCCAACGCAAACACCCCGCGTGGCCAGGCCGCGCGGGGTGTTTGCGTTTCAGGCTCGTGAAGAAGCCGCCCGGCGCCGGGCGGAGACCCGTCAGGCGCCGGCGCTCAGCCGCGTGCGGGCCGGCGCGGCGGGGGACCTGGCGGCGCTGAACTGCTCGTCCAGCGCATAGCCGGCGCCGCGCACGGTGCGGATCGGGTCGCGCTCGCGGCCGCGATTGATCGCCTTGCGCAGCCGGCCGACATGGACGTCCACGGTGCGCTCGTCGACATAGATGTCGCGGCCCCAGACGCCGTCGAGCAGCTGCTCGCGGGAGAACACCCGGCCCGGCGACTGCATGAAGAATTCCATCAGCTTGAACTCGGTCGGTCCGAGCTTGAGCTCGCGGCCGGCGCGGCGCACCCGATGGGTCTCGCGATCGAGATCGATGTCGCCGGCGACGAGCTGGCTGGAGATCTTCTCGGGCTTGGAGCGGCGCAGCATGGCCCGCACCCGGGCGATCAGTTCCGGCGTCGAGAACGGCTTGACGACATAGTCGTCCGCGCCGACCGACAGGCCGCGCACCCGCTCGCTCTCCTCGCCGCGTGCCGTCAGCATCAGGATCGGCAGGCGCTCGGTCTCCTCGCGCTGGCGCAGCCGCCGGCAGAGCTCGACACCCGACAGGCCGGGCAGCATCCAGTCGAGGATCAGGAGATCGGGCACCTCCTCCTTCAGCCGGATATCGGCCTCGTCGCCCCGGTCGATGACGTCGACGACGTAGCCCTCGGCCTCGAGATTGTACCGCAGGAGAATGCCGAGGGCTTCCTCGTCCTCGACGACGACGATCCGTGCGCTCATCGGTTTCAGCCCCCGTCAGCCTGGGTGGGCGGGTCGTTCGGCACCGGCTGGGTCATCGTCGCCGTGTTGTCGCGCTTCGGCCGCTCGTTCTCGAGCTGCTTGCCGGTCTGGATGTAATAGACCGTCTCGGCGATGTTGGTGGCGTGATCGCCGATCCGCTCGATGTTCTTGGCCGAGAACAGGAGATGGGTGCAGGAGGTGATGTTGCGCGGATCCTCCATCATGTAGGTCAGGAGCTCGCGGAAGATCGAGGTGTACATCGCATCGATCTGCTCGTCGTTCTCGCGCATGGCGAGCGCGCGCTCGTAGTCCCGCTCGCCATAGGCGTCGAGCACTTCCTTGAGCTGCTCCAGCGCCATTTCCGACAGATGCTCGATGCCGCGCACCAGCTGCACCGGATGGGCATGGTCGTGTACCGCGATCACCCGCTTGGCGATGTTCTTGGCCAGGTCGCCGATCCGCTCCAGATCGTTGGAGATGCGGATGGCGCCGACGATCTCGCGCAGGTCGACGGCCATCGGCTGGCGCTTGGCGATGGTCATGATCGCCCGCTCGTCCAGCGCCCGCTGGGCGTCGTCCAAAAGCAGGTCGTCGGCGACCACCGACTGGGCCAGCCCCCAGTCGCTGCGCATCAGCGCGGCGACCGACTGCTCGACCATCCGCTCGGCCATCCCGCCCATTTCCGAGATCCGGCGGACGATCAGCTTCAGCTCGTCTTCGTAGGACGTGACTGTATGTTCGGTCATGGGCATGACGCTTCCTTGCCTTCGTTCAGCCGAAGCGGCCGGTGATGTAGTCCTGGGTGCGCTTGTCGTCCGGGTTGGAGAACATCTTCTCCGTCGGGCCGACCTCCACCAGATAGCCGAGATGGAACATCGCCGTGCGCTGCGAGACGCGCGCCGCCTGCTGCATCGAATGGGTGACGATGACGATGGTGTAGTTCTGCTTCAGCTCGTCGATCAGCTCCTCGACCTTGGCGGTCGCGATCGGATCGAGTGCCGAACAGGGCTCGTCCATCAGGATCACCTCGGGCGACACCGCGATGGCGCGGGCAATGCACAGGCGCTGCTGCTGGCCGCCCGACAGGCCGGTGCCCGGCTCGGCGAGCCGGTCCTTGACCTCTTCGTAGAGGCCGGCCTTGCGCAGGCTGGTGACGACGATCTCCTCGAGCTCGGCCTTGGTCGAGGCGAGTCCGTGGATCTTCGGACCGTAGGCGACATTGTCGAAGATCGACTTCGGGAACGGGTTGGGCTTCTGGAAGACCATGCCGACCCGCGCCCGCAGCTCGACCACGTCGATCGCCGGATCGTAGACGTCTTCGCCGTCCAGCGTGATCTTGCCGCCCACCTTGGCGATGTCGATCGTGTCGTTCATCCGGTTCAGGCAGCGCAGGAAGGTCGACTTGCCGCAGCCCGACGGTCCGATGAGCGCCGTCACCTGGTTCTCCTCGACATCGAGATCGATGTCGTAGAGCGCCTGCTTCGGACCGTAATGGACGGTCACCTTCTCGGATCGCATCTTGATCGGACGGGTAGGTTGCACGGCAGGCCCTTTCGCTAACGACACCTGGATATTTTCCATCATGGGAGTCTCCTGTCGCATATCTACCAGCGCCGTTCGAGACGGCGTCGCAGAAGGACCGCCGTAAGGTTCATGATCGAGAGGAAGGCCAGGAGCACGCAGATGGCCGCACTGGTGCGCGCCACGAAGCCGCGTTCCGGGCTGTCGAACCAGATGAAGATCTGGGTCGGAAGCGCCGTCGAGGGGTCGAGAGGACCCGACGGCGCCGAGGTGATGAAGGCGTTCATGCCGATCAGCAGCAGCGGGGCCGCCTCGCCGAGCGCCTGGGCCAGTCCGATGATAACCCCGGTGAGGATGCCCGGCAGGGCCAGCGGCAGGACGTGATGGCCGATCACCTGCATCTCCGAGGCGCCGACACCCCGCGCCGCCTCGCGGATCGAGGGCGGTACCGCCTTCAAGGCGTTCCGGGTGACGATGATGATCGTCGGCAGGGTCATCAGCGACAGCACCATGCCGCCGACCAGCGGCACCGAGCGCGGCAGTCCGAAGACGCCGATGAACAGCGCCAGGCCCAGGAGACCGAAGACGATCGAGGGCACCGCCGCCAGGTTGTTGATGTTGATCTCGATGAAGTCCGTGAACCGATTCTTCGGCGCGAACTCCTCCAGATAGACGGCCGCGCCGACCCCGACGGGAACGCTGATGAGGAAACAGACCAGGAGCAGGAAGAACGAGCCGATGATGGCGCCCTTCAGGCCGGCGAGCTCGGGGAAGCGGCTATCCGCCTCGGTGACGAGGCCCCAGTCGACGGACGAGCGGATCAGCCCGGCCTCTTCCAGCTGCTTGAAGCGAGCCAGCGCCGCGTCGTCGAGGCGTCGGTTGGCCTCGGCCTGGTCGGCGTTCACGACGCCTTCGAACAATTGCTCGTAGGGGTCGGACACCGGCACCCACACCGATGTCGTCTGGCCCTTGAGCTGCGGGTCCGCGGCGACGAGGTCGCGCAGCATGAACTGCGCGCCGTTGCTCAGGATGCCGGTCACCGCCCGCCGTTCCGCGCGCCCGTCCGTCTCCGGGAACAGGGCGAGCAGGGAATTGTTGGCGAGCGAATTGTAGTTGATGTCGTCCTCGGCGGGGATCGCCACGTCGAGCTTCACCTCGGTCCGCGTCCAGGCCGGAAGCGAGGTCGAGACGACCGAGCCGATCAGGGTCGCGAGCATCAGCAGCGCGAACGCGATCGCGGCGCCGCCGTAGATCTTCAGCCGGGTCTGCGCCGACTTGCGCTTGCCGAGGCTGGCCCTGACGAGATCACGGGAATGCGTGCCCGGCCGGCCCGAGGGAAATGCGCCTGCTTGGGTAGCGTCAGTCATATTGTTCCCGATACTTCCGGACAATCTGGATTGCGACGAGGTTGAGCATCAGCGTCAGGAGGAAGAGCGTCAGCCCGAGGCCGAAGGCGGCCAGCGTCTTGGGACTGTCGAAGGACGTGTCGCCGGTCAGAAGCGCCACGATCTGCACCGTGACGGTGGTGACGCCTTCCAGCGGATTGGCGGTGAGGTTCGCGGTCAGGCCCGCGGCCATGACCACGATCATGGTCTCGCCGATCGCCCGGCTGGTGGCGAGGAGAACACCGCCGACGATGCCCGGCAGGGCCGACGGCAGGATCACCTTGGTAATGGTTTCGCCGCGGGTCGCCCCGAGCCCGAGCGAGCCGTCCCGCATGGCCCGCGGAACCGCGGAGATCGCGTCGTCGGCCAGCGACGAGATGAACGGGATGATCATCACGCCCATGACGAGGCCCGGCACGATCGCCGCCGTCGGCGACACCGGGATGCCGATGTCGCTGCCGAAGCCGCGAATGGCCGGCGAGACGACGAGGACGGCGAAGAAGCCGTAGACGATCGTCGGAATGCCCGCGAGCACCTCGATCAGCGGCTTGACCACCGTGCGCATCGGCTGCGAGGCGAACTCGGCCATGTAGATCGCCGAGAACAGCCCCACCGGCAGCGCCACGACCATCGCCGTCAAGGCGATGATCAGCGTGCCGGCAAAGATCGGCACCGCGCCGAAGGCGCCGGTCGAGCCGACCTGGTCGGGGCGGATGGCGATCTGCGGGTCCCAGTTGATGCCGAAGAAGAATTCCAGCGGCGACACCACGGCGAAGAACCGAAGCCCCTCGAACAGGAGCGAGAAGAGAATGCCCAGCGTCACCAGGATCGAGATGGTGGCGCAAAAGATCAGGATGTACTTGATGATCCGCTCGGCCGTGTTGCGGGCACGAAACCGCAGGTCGATCCGGGGAACGACGACGCCCGAGGCGATCAGCGCGATCGCCACGACGACCGCGAGCAGCAGCCAGCGCGAGACGTTCGCCGCCGTCTGGAAGGTCTCCGCAGCGGTGAAGACCGCGGGGTCGGGCTCGCCGAAGGTGACGCCGGCCGCGACCTGGCGGACCTGTCCGATGAGCAGGCCGAGCCGCCCGGCCGACGCTTCCTTCAGCGTCTCGGGCAGATTGGCGAGGATGATCCGGTCGAGCACGACGGGCTCGAGCGCCAGCCACAGCAGGATGACGACGACGCAGGGCGTCAGGATCGTCAGCGCAAGAAGATAGCCGTGATATTTGGGGAGGGAGTGCAGCGTCCGTCCGTCACCCGTCGCCCCGACCGTCCGCGCCTTCATGAAGGCGGCGCTGAAGCCGATGATCGTCAGCAAGACGGCAGTCGCTAGCGTCAATGATAGCGGCATGGATCCCGACACTCCTTGCGAGGAACCGCCGGCCAGGAAAATGGCCGGCGGGTTTTGTCAGCGCGAAAGCTTACTTCGGCGCCTGCATGGTCTCGCCTTCGGTGGCGGACTTGCGGGTGGCCTCGAGCTTGTCGGCGCTCAGCGGAACCAGGCCGCGGTCGATCAGGTAGCCGTCCTCGCCCATCGCGCCGTCGCTGACATACTCGGCGACGAACTCGTTGAGGCCCGGGATGGCGTCACGATGCGCGTTCTTGACGTAGATGAAGAGCGGGCGGGAGACGCCGTACTCGCCGGTCAGAACCGTGTCCTCGGACGGAACGACACCACCGATGGCGGCGCCCTTCAGCTTGTCCTGGTTCTCGAACAGGAACGAGTAGCCGAAGATGCCGAAGGCGGTCGGGTCGGTCTCGAGGCGCTGCACGATCAGGTTGTCGTTCTCGCCGGCTTCGACGAAGGCACCGTCGGTGCGCATGCGCTGGCAGACTTCGTCGTGACGGTCCTCGTCGAGCGCCTTGATGGCCTCGAACTCGCCGCAGCCCTCTTCCATGACCAGCTCGACCCAGGCGTCGCGCGTGCCGGACGTCGGCGGCGGGCCGTAGACCAGGATCGGCTCGGCCGGCAGCGAGGAATCGATCTCGTTCCAGCTCTTGTACGGGTTGGCCTTCACCTCACCGTCGACCTCGACCTCGGCGGCGAGCGCCTGGAAGAGCTGCGCCTTGCTGACCGACAGCTCCGGGCCGCTGCGGGCGTTGGCGAAGGAAAGCGCGTCGTAGCCGAGCAGGACTTCGGTGACGTCCTTGACGCCGTTCGACTGGCACAGCTCGTATTCCGACGCCTTCATGGCGCGCGAGGCACCGGTGATGTCGGGGGTCTGCTCGCCGACGCCGCCGCAGAAGATCTTCATGCCGCCGCCGGTACCGGTCGACTCGGTCACGGGCGCCGGAAACTCACCCATGTTGGCGAACTGTTCAGCAACGGCCTGGGTGTAGGGGAAAACCGTCGAGGATCCGACGATCTGGATCTGGTCCCGGACCTGCGCGGAGGCCTGGCCGGTCAGTGCGATGGCGGTACCGAGCGCGAGGCTGGCGATGAACTTGTTGTTCACGGGTGCGTCTCCTTGAGGAGTTTGTTTCGAACCGAGCACTGTTGGGCCGCCCTGTCTGACGGCTGCTGCTCGCCGACACGTCTAGCGGCGCTGGAAGAAGTCTATATGACAGTCGGATTGCACCTTTATGACAGTGCAAGCGGCTGATAATTATAGAGGTTTTTCCGAAGTGTCAGAATCGGACCGCGGCAGCGGTAACCTGGCCGTGAACACAGAGCCTTTTCCGATGGTCGACTCGACCAGAAGTCGCCCGCGATGGCGCAAAAGGATGTTGCGGGTGATCGACAGGCCGAGGCCGGTGCCCCGCTTGGCCCGCGAGCGGCCCGGATCGACGCGGTAGAAGCGTTCCGTCAGCCGCGGCACGTGCTCGGCCGGAATGCCGGGACCGAAATCGCGCACCGCCGCGTCGACGAAGCTGCCGCCCGCCTCCTCCGTCCGGGTCAGGCTGATCTCCACGCGCTTGCCGGTCTCGCCGTATTTGCAGGCGTTCTCGACCAGGTTGGAGAAGACCTGCATCAGCTCGTCCTCGTCGCCGGGGATCGCCACCGGCTCGTCCGGCAGGTCCAGCGCCAGCTCGACGTCCAGCTGCTCGGCCAGCGGCGCCAGCTGGCTCTCCACCTTGCGCAGGATCGCCCCGAGATCGACACGGGTCGAGATCGGCACATGCCGCTTCATCTCGATCCGCGACAACGACAGGAGGTCGTCGATCAGCCGCGACATGCGGGTCGCCTGCTCGCGCATGATGCCGAGGAATTTCTCGCGCGCCGCCGGGTCGTCCTTGGCCGGCCCCAGCAGCGTCTCGATGAAGCCCGACAGCGAGGCCAGCGGCGTGCGCAATTCGTGGCTGGCATTGGCGACGAAATCGGTCCGCATGCGTTCGATGCGCAGCTCGGCGGTCCGGTCGCTGAACCTTATCAGGAAGAAATGCGGTCGCTCGCCCTGATAGGGCGGGATCGGCAGGATCTCGATCTGCCAGACCCGCTCGACCGGGCGCCGTTCCTCGATCGTCACCCTGCCCGGCTGGTTGTCGCGCAGCACCGCCTCGACCGCCGCCAGGAATTCCGGCGAGCGGAAGCGCAGCGACAGCGCGTCGCCCAGCGCCATGTTGCCGAAGCCGACCAGCGAGGCGGGATTGCGGTAGCGCAGCAGCATCTGGCGGTCGATGATGAAGCTGGGCTGCTGCAGCGCCTCCACCACCGCCTTGACGCCCCGGCTCGGCCAGGTCGTGTCGGCGCGTTCGCTGGCCGCCACCGCCTGCCGGCGCCGGTCGACCCGCTGCGGCACGTAGAGCACCGCCAGGAGAAACAGGAAGACGGCCACGCTTCCCGGGGCGGCCTCGGGCACGAACCAGCCCAGCCCGCCGAGCCCGATCAGCGCCGCGAGCGCCACCGACCGGGCCCGCACGCCGGAGCGGCCGGCGGGCACGATCTCCGGCTCGCCGGGCTCGGGCGGGCTCAAGCGGACACCTGTGGGGCGGGAATCGGACGGCGGCGGGACGAATGCGACATCCGTCCTTCCTAGCGCAGAATTGTCGAAGATCGATGACGCCGGTTGGCGCCCGGCGCAGTTCGCGAGCCGGCGGCGCCGGTGCTAGTCGATGGCCTGGACACGGAAACCGTAGACGTTCAGGTCGCCCGCCCCGGTTCCGATCTGCGGATCGATGACCAGCTGCGCGGCGCCCATGGCGCCTTCCGGCACCGCCATGTCGAAGACGAAGGTCTCCTCCGCGGCACTCACCTGGAAGCGCTGGCGCCCGCAGACCGTTTCGCCGGCGAACAGGCAGCTCACGCTGAATTCGCGGCCCTGGTCGTCGGGTGATCCGACGGCGAGTTCGCCGCGGGCCCGGCTGCCGGCGATCTGCTCGACGATTCCCGCGCCGATGACCAGGCTGACCTCCGACCCGTCGCCATCGGCCGGCGCGGCGATCTGCACGGCCATCCGGCCGCCCGATCCCGCCACGCCACTGGCGCGCGCGCCGCCCTCGGCCGCGATCTTCTCAAGGTCGGTGCCGGCGAAGACGTCGATCCAGTTGTCCGGCGAGGGTCCGCCGGTCAGCGCCGGGTCCTCGCCGGCCGACTGGATCGTCTCGGCGATGGTCGGCCCATCCTCGCTGGCGACCGGCGCCGGCGCGGTGGAGAACAGCGGCAGCACGACCCAGACCGCCGCGGCGATCAGCAGCAGCAACAGGACGACGATGACCGCGCCGACCAGCTTGTTGCTGGCCTCGCTGAACGGACGGCCGCGCTTCGGCTTGTGGTCGGGCGACCAGCGGTCGCGCACCGGCTTGGTGGATGTCGCGGCGCCGGGCTTGGCGGTCGCGGCCGTCGCGTCGGCCTTGGCCGCAGGCGCCTTGGCGGACGCGGTCTTTGCGGACGGCGTCTTCGCAGCGGGCGTCGGTGACATGGGCGCCGCCTCGGCGGTACGTGTCGCACCAGCCGACGGCGCAGCGGTGTCAGGCGTATCTGCTGCCTGCGTTTCGTCGTCGGTGGCCGGCATCGCCTCCGGCGTCTCAGCCGGGATCGGCGGCGTGGCAGGCGCGGCGACGTCCGGCTCGACTGATGCCGTCGCGTCGCCGTCCTCGGACACGGCATCGTCCCCAAAGCCGCCCGGCGCCGGATATTCCGCCTCGATCGCCTCGATCGCGCTGATCAGCGCCTGGCGCTTGCGATCGGCTTCCGCCTCGTCGCTGTGCTGCGCCGACTGCACGCGGAGAATGGCGCGCTCGGCCGCTTCGTAGACCACGAGGCGAAAATCCGGATCGGCGGCATTCCCCTTCTGCAGCGCGCGTCTGACGCTCTGTTCGATCGCGCTGGCCAAGGACGGTCACTCCACTTGCAAAGAGCCCCTCGGCGCCTTGCGCGCGATGGGAAGAGACAGGGCGACACTAATCGGCGCCCCTGCGGCGTTCAATCCCGTGCCCTGCCGGCAGCATAAGCATCGCCGTCTGGACCGAGGCTGACGCGGCGGCCGGCGAACCGGTCCGGCGCCCCTGCCCTTGCCCGCCCATTCTGGTATGGAGAGCGCGTTGCCGCGTTCGGCGCGGCTGAGATGTCAAAGGAGAAGCGCCATGTCACTCGAAGGCAAGGTCGCGATCGTCACCGGTGGCGCCAAGGGGATCGGCCAGGCCATCGCCCGCCGCTTCCTAGAGGACGGCGCCCGGGTGATCATCGCCGATGTCGACGAGCGGGCCGGCCTCGCTGCCGCGGCCGAACTGAAGGAACTGGGCGAGATCCGCTCGGTGGTCTGCAACGTCGCCGACCGGCTGCATGTCCACAATCTCGTCGCCACCGCCCTCGACGATTTCGGCGACGTGGACATCCTCGTCAACAATGCCGGCATCGTCCACAAGGCCGACTTCCTCGATCTGGAGGAGGAAGCCTTCGACAAGGTGCTGAACGTCAATCTGAAGGGCGCCTTCCTGTGCGGCCAGGCGGTGGCGCGTCATCTGGTGCAGAAGGTCAAGGATGGCGGCGAGCCGGGATCGATCGTCAACATGTCGTCGGTCAACGCCGTTTTCGCCCTGCCCGACCAGGTCGGCTATTCGGTCTCCAAGGGCGGCATGAACCAGCTCACCAAGGTGATGGCCCAGTCGCTGGCGCCTTACGGCATCCGCGTCAACGCCATCGGACCGGGCTCGATCATGACCGACATGCTGCGCTCGGTCGTCGCCGACAAGGACGCCACGGCACGCATCCTGTCGCGCACCCCGATGGGCCGCATCGGCGAGCCGTCGGAGATCGCCGCGCTGGCCGCCTTCCTCGCCTCCGCCGAGGCCAGCTACGTCACCGGCCAGACGCTCTATGCCGATGGCGGCCGCCTCGGCCTCAACTACACCGTCGCGCCGCCCGAGCCCGACTGAGCGCATGGCGGCAGGCCGCCCGGCCGCCGTCCCGCATCCCAGGACATTTCCACAAACGAAAGCGGCGCCGGATCACTCCGGCGCCGCTTTGGCATGTCCCGGGGCCGTCTCCGGCCGCGGGCGATCTCAGTTCTGGTTGCCGTCGTCTTCGTCGGTATCCGTGCTCTGCATCGAGGAGAGCTTGGCGAACACCGCCGCCGCGTCGAGCTCGCCCTCTTCGCGGTCTTCGCGCGAACGGTCCCAGTTCTGGGTCTGCGAGGCCGACAGCAGGCGCTCTTCCTCGGCGATCTCCTCGGGGCGGACGATGCCGCGCGAGGCCTTCTCGACTTCCAGGTCGAGATTGATCTGCGTGCACAGCCCCAGCGTCACCGGGTCCATCGGCTGCAGATTGGCCGAGTTCCAGTGGCTGCGGTCGCGGATCTGCTGGATCGTGTTCTTGGTCGTGCCGACCAGGTTCGAGATCTGCGAATCCTTCAGCTCCGGATGGTTGCGCACCAGCCAGAGAATCGCGTTCGGGCGGTCCTGGCGCTTCGACACCGGCGTGTAGCGCGGCGCCTTGCGCTTGGCCTCGGGCACCCGCACCTTCGGCGCGGCGAGCTTCAGCTTGCGGTTCGGATCCTTCTCCGCCGCCTCGATCTCCTCGCGCGACAGCTGGCCGGTCATGATCGGGTCGAGACCCTTGATGCCCTGGGCCGATTCGCCGTCGGCGATCGCCTTCACCTCGAGATGGTGCAGCGTGCAGAAATCCGCGATCTGTTCGAAGGACAGCGAAGTGTTGTCGACCAGCCAGACGGCGGTCGCTTTTGGCATCAATAATTGCTGTGCCACGATACAATCCTCCTAAGTGCCTGCCCCGGAAGGGCCGGCCGTGGATACTCACCACATGTACGGGAATTCGGGCGCCCTTATAGGCCGTTAGCCATATTGGTGCAAGGAAATCGCCGGATTTCCCGTGCGGCGACCCGGCAGGGGCCGCCGCGACGCGCTCAGCTCTCCAGATGGCGCGTCGTCAGGATGATCTTGCCGATGTGATCCTCGTCCATGTGGCGATGCGCATCGGCGGCCTTCTCCAGCGGATAGACCTCGTCGATCAGCGGCTTCACCGTGCCCGCTTCCAGGAGCGGCACCACCTGATCGGTCAGTTCGGACGCGATCACCGCCTTGAAGCTGACCGGCCGGTTGCGCAGGGTCGAGCCGGTGAAGGTCAGCCGCTTGCGCATCAGCGGCGTCAGGTCGATCTGCGTCTTCGGCCCCTTCAGGAAGGCGATCTGCACGATCCGCCCGTCCTCGGCGGCGAGCTGCAGATTGCGCGGCGTGTACTCGCCGCCGACCATGTCGAGGATCACGTCGACCCCCTTGCCGTCGGTCTTCTCGCGCAGCGCCTCGACGAAATCCTGCGTGCGGTAGTTGATGCAGTCCTCGGCGCCGAGGGATTCGGCCGCCCGGCACTTGTCGTCGCTGCCCGCCGTGGCGAACACCCGCGCCCCGAAATGCTTCGCCAGCTGGATCGCCGTCGTGCCGATGCCCGACGTGCCGCCATGTACGAGGAAGCTCTCACCCGCCGTCAGCTTGGCCCGCTGGAAGACGTTGTGCCAGACGGTGAAATAGGTCTCCGGCACGCCGGCCGCCTCGATCATCGACAGCGATGTCGGCACCGGGATCGCGTTCACCTCGGCGACGGTGGCGTATTCGGCATAGCCGCCGCCCGGCACCAGCGCCATCACCCGGTCGCCGACGGCAAAGCGGCTGGCGCCCTCGCCCAGCGCCACGACGGTGCCGGCGATCTCGAGGCCCGGCCAGTCCGGCGCGTCGGCCGGCGCCGGATACATCCCCTGGCGCTGCATCACGTCCGGGCGGTTCACCCCGGCCGCGGCCACCGCCACCAGCACCTCGCCGGCGGCCGGCTTCGGCACCGGCCGCGTGCCGGGCTTCAGCACCTCGGGTCCGCCGAATCCGTCGAGAAGGGCTGCCTGCATGTCCTGGGGTATCGTCATGGTCTGCGTGATCTCCGTGTTGGCCGTCGCCACGAAACGTAGAGAAATTCCTACGAAAGCGAACCACCGTTAAGCCCTGAGTAAGGTTTCCGGGGTTTAACTGAGATCAGTCCAGATTGAAGGAACGCCGGATTGATGGATAGACGGAGCGGTTTCCGCCCCGTTTGACGCCTCCCTGTTGAAAACTCCTGAAGGGCCGCTCACGCGGCCCCTTTTTTTGACAGACCGGCGGAACCGTCCCGCCCCTGCCGCGCTTGCTTAACAGCAATTAACCTTGTCCAGCGCCCTCGCTTGCAAAGCCTTGGTAACGGACGCACCCTGTTCTCGTTCGACGACCGCGCCCTGTTCGCGGTCCGACCGATTCTGGCAGTGCGAAAAGGTGTCCGCGATGGGGAGTGAATTCGGCTCGATGACGATCCAATCCAACGGCACATCGGACGGCGACCGCACGATCCGGCTCGCCGAGCATCTGGCCTTCTCGCGCTCCTTCCAGCCGCTGTTCAACCAGGGCATGGCCCTGGTCGACGAGACGGCGATCTATCTCGACGGCGCCGGCCGGGTCGAGGCGAAGGCGCTGTCCAAGCACGGCACCACGCTCTACGCCGCCGAATCCATGCGCCTGACCACCCGGCTGATGCAGGTCGCCTCCTGGCTCCTGCTCCAGCGTGCCGCCAACCAGGGCGACATGTCGCGCGCCCAGGTCGAGGCCGAGAAGGTCAAGGTCCGTCTCGAAGGCCTCGGCAGCGCCAAGGATTCGCCGAATTACGGCGAACTCCCGGAAGCCTTCCGCGATCTCGTCGAACGCGCCCTCATGCTGGAGCGCCGCATCGCCATGCTGGATCGCGAGATCTATGGCGAGAACGCCGCCGAGCCGGAGCATGCCGCGCGCAATCCCGTCGGCGAGCAGATCGACCTGCTGAAGACCGCCTTCCACGGCTGATCGCTCCCCGCGGTCGGCAACAGGCGGTCGCCCCGTCTGCGGGTCCATGGCCCGCCCTTGAGCGACGCAGGCGACGGTGTGTTCGCCGCCAAGCCGCAACCGCCCTCGCCTCCTTGCGTTCGCTCCCCACCCTTCCAGCGAACCCAGGAGACGACGCGATGCGCGTGATCCAGCTCAGCAAGCCCGGCGGCCTCGACCAGTTACAGCTCGTCGAGCGCGACGCACCGGGCGCGCCCGGCCCCGGTGAAATCCGCGTGCGGATTCGCGCCAGCTCCCTCAATTTCCACGATTACGGCGTCGTCAGCGGCCGCATGCCGACCGAGGACGGTCGCATCCCCATGTCCGACGGCGCCGGCACCGTGGAGGCCGTCGGCGACGGCGTCAGCGCGTTCACCGTCGGCGACCATGTCGTCTCGACCTTCTTCCCGCTGTGGCTCGATGGCGAACCGCCGGTGGCCGACTTCAGGACCACGCCCGGGGACGGCGTTGACGGCTATGCCCGCGAGGAGGTCGTGCGTCCCGCCACCTGGTTCACCCATGCCCCGAAGGGTTTCAGCCACGCCGAAGCCGCCACCCTGACCACCGCCGGCCTCACCGCCTGGCGCGCCCTTGTCGTCGATGGCGGCATCAAGGCCGGCGACACCGTGCTGGTGCTGGGCACCGGCGGCGTCTCGATCTTCGCCCTGCAATTCGCCCGGCTGATGGGGGCCCGCGTCATCGCCACCTCCTCCTCCGACGAGAAGCTGAAGCGGCTGCGCGAGATGGGCGCCGACCACACGATCAACTACAAGCGCGACGAGAGCTGGGGACAGACCGTCCTCGACCTCACCGAAGGCCGCGGCGTCGACCACGTCATCGAGGTCGGCGGCCCGGGCACATTGCCGCAGTCGATCACCGCCTGCCGCATCGGCGGCCACCTCGCCCTCATCGGCGTCCTCACCGGGCGCGCCGGCGAGGTGCCGACCGCCGCCCTGATGGCCAAGCACCAGCGCCTGCAGGGGCTCATCGTCGGCAGCCGGCGGCACCAGATGGACATGGTCCGCGCCATCGACGCCATCGGCCTGAAGCCGGTCATCGACCGCAGCTTCGCGCTGGAGGACATCGCCGACGCCTTCCGCCACGAGGAATCGGGCGCGCATTTCGGCAAGATCTGCCTGGAATTCTAGGCGCCGATCACCACCGCCGGGCGGCGCGGTTTTGCACCGCCCGGCGCGTTAGACTTTGGTCTCATCTTGCGACCCGGGGCGGCCGGTGCAGCGTTTCCCGCCATCGTGATCGCGGCCCGCAACGCCGCGCGCAGGCCCCGCCGGACCCGCAACCTGGCGCGCCCGGATATGCCTCTTCCGTAAACGTAAATCGCACGCAAGCCCTTGCAAACCATCGGCTTGCGGCTGCTCCACCTGCTGCAGCGCCGTTGCGCCTTGCCGCCACCCCGCGATCGGCTGGCCCTGCCCGGCGCGCGGCCTTCCTCACATGAGCGGCTGCTCAAGACGGTTGGCTTCCGCCTTGATTGACGTGGAGTTTTTAATCGGCAATCTTGCACGCGCTGGGAGGCAACAGGTCATTCCGAGTTAATTCATAAGGGAGGAGTAGATAATGCTGCGCCGCAATAACAACGTTGAGAGCCTGTCCAAGTCGAATGACGGCGTTTCTCGCCGCAAGTTCCTGAGGGGTGGCGTCGTTGCTGCGGGAGCGGCTGCCGGCACTCTCGCTGCGCCGGCCGTGCTGGCCCAGTCGCCGCTGGTCGTGAAGATGCAGACGTCCTGGCCGGCCTCGGACATCTGGATGGATTTCGCCCGGCAATATGTCGAGCGTGTCGAGACCATGTCCGGCGGCCGCCTCAAGATCGATCTCCTGCCGGCCGGCGCCGTCGTCGCCGCCTTCCAGGTGATGGACGCGGTCAATGACGGCGTCATCGATGCCGCCCATTCGGTGTCGGCCTACTGGTACGGCAAGAACAAGGCCGCCTCGCTGTTCGGCACCGGCCCGGTCTTCGGCGGCAACCCGACCACCATGCTGTCGTGGTTCTACCAGGGCGGCGGCAGCGAGCTCTACAAGGAGCTGACCCAGGACGTCATGGGCCTGAACGTCATCGGCATGATGGGCTTCCCGATGCCGGCACAGCCCTTCGGCTGGTTCAAGGAGCCGGTCAACTCGGTCGCCGACATCGAAGGCTTCAAGTACCGCACCGTGGGTCTGGCTGCCGATCTGATGCAGTCCATGGGCATGAGCGTCGCCCAGCTTCCGGGCGGTGAAATCGTGCCGGCGATGGAGCGCGGCGTCATCGACGCCTTCGAGTTCAACAACCCCTCCTCCGACCGTCGCTTCGGTGCGCAGGACGTGGCCAAGAACTACTATCTCGGCTCCTACCACCAGGCGAGCGAGGCTTTCGAGTTCCTGTTCAACAAGGACTTCATGGAGGATCTCGACGACGACCTGCGGGCCATCATGGAATACAGCGTCGAGGCGGCCTCCACGGCCAATACGGCGCTCGCCCTCAACGAATATTCCAAGGACCTGCAGGAACTGCAGGACGTCGACGGGGTGACGGTCCGCCAGACCCCGCCGGAAATCCTGGAAGCCCAGCTGGAAGCCTGGAAGCAGCTGATCGTCGGGCTCGAGGAAGACACCTTCTTCAAGAAAATCCTCGACAGCCAGCGCGAATGGGTCGAGCGCGTCTCGTACTACGAGCTGCTCAACTCGCCGGATTATCGTCTGGCCTACAACTTCTTCTTCCCGGGCAAGCTGCCGAGCTGACGCCGGCTGCGTCGAAGAACGGAATGTCCGGCGGCTGATACCGCCGGACATTTCTGTACGAGGATCGGGAGTCCATGATCGCATTCATTCGTTTTGCCGACGCCCTGTCGGCAGCTTTCGGCAAGGCCTTTGCCTGGCTGATCATTCTCATGACGTTCGGGACGAGCTACGAGGTCTTCGTGCGATACGTCCTCGGATCGCCGACCCCCTGGGCCCTCGACGTCTCCTTCATCATGTACGGCACGCTCTTCATGATGGGCGGCGCCTATACGTTGTCGCGCAGCGGCCATGTCCGCGGCGACTTCCTCTACCGGATGTGGAAGCCCCGCACCCAGGCCATGGTCGACCTGGTGCTCTACGTCTTCTTCTTCTTTCCCGGCGTCACGGCGCTGATCCTGGCCGGCTGGAAATACGCCGCGCGCTCCTGGCGCTACGGCGAGGTCAGCGTCAACAGCCCGGCCGGCATTCCGATCTACCAGTTCAAGACCGTCATCGTCGCCGCCGGCATCCTCCTTTTCATCCAGGGCATTGCCGAGATGATGCGCTGCATCCAGTGCATCCGTGGCGGTGAATGGATCCGGCCCGAGGAAGACGTTCAGGAAACCGAGGACACCGTCCTCAACAAGGCGACCGCGGCCGAGAGAGATGCCCATCCATGAGTGACCCGCAACTCGCCCTGTTGATGCTGGGGCTGTTTATCTTCCTCGTCTTCCTCGGCTTTCCGATCGCCTTCACCCTCATGGCGATGGGTATCGGCTTCGGCTACTACGCCTATTTCGACCCCAACCGCATGTGGCGCAGCTACAACCGGCTCGACGAGCTGGCCTCCAGCTGGGACAGTTTCACGCTCTGGATAGACGGGTTCTTCAGCAACACGGTCTTCGACCTGTTCATCAACCAGACCTATACGGTGATGGCGAACGAGGTGCTGACGGCCGTCCCGCTGTTCCTGTTCATGGGCTACATCGTCGAACGCGCCAACATCGTCGACCGCCTGTTCACGACGCTCAACATCGCGTCCAAGAACATGCCGGGCTCGATGGGCGTTGCGGCGCTGATCACCTGCGCCCTCTTCGCCACCGCCACCGGCATCGTCGGCGCCGTCGTCACCCTGATGGGCCTGCTCGCCCTGCCGGCGATGCTGAATGCGCGCTACGACAAGTCCTTCGCCTCGGGCATCATCTGCGCCGGCGGCACGCTCGGCATCCTGATCCCGCCTTCGATCATGCTGATCGTCTATGCGGCGGCCTCCGGCGTCTCCATCGTCCGGCTCTATGCCGGCGCGCTGCTGCCGGGCCTGATCCTCGTCGGCCTCTACCTCGTCTACATCATCGGCCGGTCCGTCCTGCAGCCGAGCGCCGCCCCGCGCCCGACCAAGGACGAGGTGCCGGACGTGCCGTTCCTGCGGCTGACCTTCATGATCCTGACGTCGTTCCTGCCGCTGGCCTTCCTGATCCTCGCCGTTCTCGGCTCGATCCTGTTCGGCCTCGCCACCCCGACCGAGGCGGCGGCCATCGGCGCCCTCGGCGGCATTCTGCTGGCCGTCGGCTATAGGGCCCTCACCTTCCAGCGGCTGCGCGAATCCGTCTATCTGACGGTCCGCACCACGGCGATGGTCTGCTGGCTCTTCGTCGGCTCCTACATCTTCTCCTCGGTCTTCTCCTATCTCGGCGGCGAGCAGGTGATCTCGGAGTTCGTCCGCGGCCTCGACCTGACGCCGCTGCAGTTCCTGCTGCTCGCCCAGCTGATCATCTTCCTGCTCGGCTGGCCGCTGGAATGGTCGGAGATCATCATCATCTTCGTGCCGATCTTCCTGCCGCTCCTGGAAATGTTCGGCATCGATCCGCTGTTCTTCGGCATCCTCGTCGCCCTGAACCTGCAGACCTCGTTCCTGACGCCGCCCATGGCCATGTCGGCCTATTACCTGAAGGGCATCGCGCCGCCGGACGTGAAGCTGACCGACATCTTCAAGGGCGTCCTGCCCTTCCTGATGATGGTCTTCCTGGCGATGGCGGTGGTCTATCTCGTCCCGCAGTCGGTCTACTACCTCCCGGAAGTCTTCTATGGCCGCTAGGAGTTCGCTGATCGACCTGCCGCCGCTCGACCTGCGCGAGCGGCTGGCAGGGGGCGCCGCGCGCGCGGCGGAGGTCGCCGACGCCGCCGCCGCCCGGGTCGAGAGCGATCCGGTGGCGGCCGCCGCCTTCGCCTGGTTCGACGCCGATTTCGCGCGCCGTCAGGGCGTCCATCTCGACACCCAGCGGGGGCGCCTGCGCTCCATCGGCGCGCTGCACGGCCTGCCGGTCGCCGTCGACGACATGATCGACGCGGCGCGCATGCCGGCCATCGCCGGCTTCGCCCCCTTCGCCGGCCGCGTGCCGGAAGCCGATTCCGCCATCGTCGAGCGCCTGCGCTCGGCCGGTGCGCTGATCGCCGGCAAGACGGCGGTGCGCGAACTCGGCATCGGCCCTGCGGTCCAGTCGACGGACAGCGATGCCCCGGCCACCGGCATCGACGGCTGCGTCACGGCGGTCACCCGCGGTGCCGCCTCGCTCGGCGTCGGCATGTCCGGCGATGGCGCGCTGATCCGCTCCGCCTCGGCCAGCGGCATCACCGGCTACACGCCGACCTTCGGCGCCATCCCGCGCCGCGGCGTCCGCGACGTGGCCCCCAGCCTCGACGCCCCGGGCGTCTGTGCCCGCAGCATCTCCGGCGTCGCGCTCCTGGCCGAATGCCTGTTCGGCAACGATCTGGCCGACCCCTCGACCGAGGCGACGCCGCATCCGCAGCTCCTCGCCCAGGCCGGCATGACGCCGCCCGTCGTGCCGACGCTGGCGATCGTGCGCACGCCCTGGTGGGACCGCGCCGATCCGCTCACGCAGGAAGGCATCGGCGAGGTCGCGAGCGAACTCGGCGAGCGCTGCTTCGACGCCGACCTGCCGGAGATCTTCGCCGACGGGCTGATCCATGCCGAGCGGGTCCGGCTGGCCGAGGCCGCCAAGAACCTCTACGGCACGCGCCAGCGCTACCCCGGCGCCGTCTCGCCCGAGCTGACGGCCCTCTTGGAACAGGGCGACGCCATCCTCGCCCGCGACTACCTCGCCGCCCTCGACTGGCGCGCCGTGCTCTATGCGGGGCTGGAGGCGGTCCTGTCGCGCTGCGACGCCATCCTCACCCCCGCCGCCATCGGTCCGGCCCGGCCCGTCGTGGCGCCGGAGGGCGAGAACGTGTTCAATGCTCTGTGGACCTTCCTCGGGGTGCCCTGCGTGACGCTGCCGCTGCTCGAGACCCCCGATGGCCAGCCCATTGGCGTCCAGCTCGTCGGCCGGCGCGGCGAGGACGGCCGCCTACTGCGCACCGCGCACTGGCTCGAAACGCAACTGACCAACGGGAGCGCCTGACATGACACTGGAACGCAAGCTGTCGCTGGTGGCCTACGCCGTCCTGTGCGCCTTCCTGCTGATTCTCATCGTCCACGTGCCGTCGCCGGATCTCGGCCTGGTGCTCCTGGCGACCGTGCTGCTGGCCGGCTACGACCTGTTCTTCCACGATCCGACGCCGAAGCCCTGACGCGCGTCGCGCGCGGCGACCTCGGCACGCGACCGCGCGGCCCCGCCGCGCGTCGCTTCCGGACCCCAGACAGCAAAAAGCCCGGCACGATGGCCGGGCTTCTTTCATGTCGACTCCGTGTCGGCCTCTTACATGCCGAGGCCTTCGTACCGCTTCTTGAAGCGCGACACGCGACCGCCGCGGTCCAGCAGCTGCTGGTTGCCGCCGGTCCAGGCCGGATGGCTGGTCGGATCGATGTCGAGATTCATCTTGTCGCCGTCAGAACCCCAGGTCGACCGGGTCTGATACTCGGTGCCATTGGTCATCACGACGGTGATCGTGTGGTAGTCCGGGTGGATTTTGTCTTTCATCGCCTTCGATCCTTGGGTCTGGCCGGATCCCCGCCAAACCGACACAGCTGCGGACAGGGCCGCCTGCAGGTCTCGATGTCGCGGAGTTGGAAAGCGCGATCGCTTTCAAATTCGAGGACGAGCCTATACATGAGGGCACCTGTCGGCACAAGAGCCGGAGGCCATCCCCGTCGCGGTGTGCGCGGCGGGTTCATGAACTGCGAGAATGACTGGAGGCGGGCTTGCGCCAGATGACAGCCGGCGAGCGCGAAGCCGAACGCAAGCGCCGCGACCTGAAGCCCCTCGCCCGGCTGATTCCCTATCTGAAGCGCTACAAGGCCAAGGTCGCCGGCGCGATCTTCTTCCTGTCGCTGGCGGCCCTCACCACGCTCTCCCTGCCGCTTGCCGTGCGCAGGGTGATCGACAAGGGCTTCGACGCCCCCAGCACCGCCTTCATCGACACCTATTTCGCCATGCTGGTGGTCCTGGCCGCCGTCCTCGCAATCGCCAGCGCCGGCCGCTACTATTTCGTCATCACGCTGGGCGAGCGCGTCGTGGCGGATCTGCGCAAGGATGTCTTCTCCCGGGTGACCCGCCTGTCGCCGGGCTTCTACGACCGGGCGCTGACCGGCGAGATCGTCTCGCGCCTGACCGCCGACACCACCCAGATCAAGTCCGTCGTCGGCGCCACCGCCTCGCTGGCCCTGCGCAACGCCATCCTGTTCATCGGCGCCGTCGTCATGATGGTCATCACCAGCCCCGGCCTGTCGCTGATCGTCATCGCCGCGATTCCCGTCATCATCGTGCCGCTGGTCGCCTTCGGCCGTTCCGTGCGTCGCCGCTCGCGCTACGCCCAGGACACGCTGGCCGACGCCACCGCCTATGCCACCGAGGCGATCGGCGCCGTGCGCACCGTCCAGGCCTTCACCAGCGAGACCGCCACCGGCAACCGCTTCGCCGCCGCCGTCGATCGCGCCTTCCAGGCCGCCCGCGCCTCGGTCAGCGCCCGCGCCTTCCTCACCGCCTTCGCCATCTTCCTGATCTTCTCGTCGATCATCGCCGTCCTGTGGATCGGCGCCCAGCAGGTCACCGAGGGCACCATGAGCGGCGGCACGCTCGGGCAGTTCCTCCTTTACGCCGTCTTCGCCGCGGGCGCTGTGGGCCAGCTCTCGGAGGTCTGGGGCGAGATCGCCCAGGCCGCCGGCGCCGCCGAGCGCCTGTCCGAGCTTCTGGCCGAGGAACCGGCCATCCGCTCGCCCGCCGATCCCGTCGCTCTGCCCCGGCCGGCGCGCGGCGAGGTCGTCTTCGACCGGGTCAGCTTCGCCTATCCGACGCGGCCCGACGTCTCGACGGTCCACGACCTGTCCTTCACCGTGAAGCACGGCGAGACCGTCGCCATCGTCGGCCCGTCCGGCGCCGGCAAGTCGACCATCTTCTCGCTGATCGAGCGCTTCTACGATCCCGATGCCGGCCGCGTCCTGATCGACGGTGTCGACGTGCGCGCGGCCGATCTGGAAGAGCTGCGCAGCCGCATTGCCCTCGTCCCCCAGGACGTGACCATCTTCGCCGCGACCGCCGCCGAGAATATCGGCTTCGGCGATCCCAACGCCTCGCGCCCGCAGGTGGTCTCGGCGGCCCGCTCGGCGCTGGCCGAAGGCTTCATCGAGGCCATGCAGGACGGCTACGACACCGTGATCGGCGAGCGCGGCATCACCCTGTCGGGCGGCCAGCGCCAGCGCGTGGCGATCGCCCGGGCGATCCTGCGCGACGCGCCGATCCTGCTCCTCGACGAGGCGACCTCCGCCCTCGACGCCGAAAGCGAGATCCTCGTCCAGCGGGCGCTGGAAAAGCTGATGGAGGGCCGCACGACGCTGGTCATCGCCCATCGCCTCGCCACGGTCCTGAAGGCCGACCGCATCCTCGTCCTCGATGGCGGCCAGATCGTCGAGGAAGGCACCCACGCCTCGCTGATCGCCAAAGACGGCATCTATGCCCGTCTCGCCCGCCTGCAGTTCGAGGCCGGCCGCACCGACGCGATGCTCGGCGCCGCCGAATAGCACCGCGAACGCGGCGTCCCGCAGCGCGCCGCGTCACCTCCGGGCGAAGCGTCGTACCTTTGCCGCGGACCGCCGGACCCTGCGCCCGCAAAGCCCGGCGTCCCGGCTAATCCACCTCGGGCATGGTCGCCGTCACCTCGATCGCCGCATACCAGGCGGCCAGATCGGCGATGTCGGCGTCTTCCAGACCCTGCGCGATGATCGACATCTGCTGGTGCTGGCGCGCGCCCGAGCGAAACGCCTTGAGCTGTTCGGCGAGATAGAAGGCGCTGTCGCCGGCGATGTTCGGGGCATCGGGCGCTGTCGCGACGCCGTCGAGGCCGTGGCAGGTGGCGCACATGGCGGCCTTCTCCTTGCCGGCCGCCAGATCCGCGGCCATGGCGGCGGACGAGGCGAGAAGAAGCAGCGCCGCGGCGAGGCCACGCGGCAGGAACTTGGTCATGGGGGTCATCCGTCTGGAGGGTGGCGGGCCGCCCCGGTCTCCCGGCGCGGCCCTGTCGGCGTCAAGAACGCCTATTTGGTGTAGGCGATCCGGTAGATCGCGCCCGCCAGATCGTCGGAGACCAGCAGCGAGCCGTCCTTCAGCGTCGCCACGTCCACCGGGCGGCCGATATATTCGCCGCTGTCCGACAGCCAGCCCTCGGCGAAGACTTCCGTCTCCTTGGCCGAGCCGTCCTCGTTGAGCGAGGTGAACATCACCCGCGCCCCGATCGGGTCGGTCCGGTTCCACGAGCCGTGCTGGGCCGAGAAGATGCCGCCGCGATATTTCCGCGGGAAGCTGTCGCCGTCATAGAAGGTCATGCCCAGATCGGCCGCATGGGCGTCCATCTCGACTTCCGGCATCACCACGTCGGCGGGGATCTCGGCGTTCTTGTACTCGTTGGTGCGCACGCTGCCGCCGCCATACCAGGGGAAGCCGAAATCCTGGCCGGACGCGGTCGCCCGGTTCAGCTCGCCCGGCGGGATGTCGTCGCCCATGCCGTCGACCTGGTTGTCGGTGAACCACAGCTCGCCATTGTCGGGGTTGAAGTCCATGCCGACCGAATTGCGCACGCCGGTGGCGTAGACCTCGCGGCCGCTGCCGTCGCGCTCCATCCGCACGATGCCGCCGATGCCCTCGCGCTTGTAGAGGTCGCTCTTCTCCTCGGGCGGCACGTTGTAGGGCTGGCCGAGCGAGACATAGAGCTTGTTGTCCGGCCCGATCCGGCAGACGCGGGCGGTGTGATTGAAGGATTCCTCGGCGGCCGGAATCAGCTCGCCCTTGTCCACCACCACGCCGACGGCCACGTCCGGGCTCTCGTAAAAGAACTCGGCGGCCGGCAGCACCAGCACCCGGTTCTGCTCGGCGATGAACAGGAAGCCGTCATCGGAGAAGCAGACGCCGTTCGGGATGGTGAAGTCGATCGACGGGGCGAACTGCTTCACCTCGTCGGCCACCCGGTTACGGTCGCGGTCGGTGATCGCCCAGACGGTCTGCTTGCGGGTGCCCACGAAGGTGGCGACGCCCTGCGGGCCGACAGCGATGTGGCGGGCGTCCGGAACCACCGCGTAGAGCGAGATCTCGAAGCCGTCCGGCAGCGTGATCGCTTCCAGGTTCTTGCGCAGCTGGTCGGCATAGCCGCCGGTCTGGTCGATGGTCTGGAAATCCATCGATGTACCCGTCGACTGCATGCCCTGCAGCTTTTTCATGTTGTCGTCGGATTGCGCCGCCGCCGGCGACACCGCCATGAGTGCGAACACGGCGACCGTGCTCATCAGGATCCTGTGCATGTTTCCTCCCCTGCCGCGCTGGGCGCGATCGTTGTGGAGGGGGTGCCCTTCCCCTCGGGCAGGATGCTGGCATGCACTTCGCGACATCGTCAATCATGCACCGCCCACCGACGGCGGCGGGAGGCGCGCCGCAAGGTCGCAGCGTCTCGGAGGCTCGAGATGACGCGGCGGCTCAGCGTTCGGTCAGCTTGAACTCGATGCGCCGGTTGCGGGCGCGGGCCTCGGGCGTGTTCTCGGGATCGATCGGCTGGTATTCGCCGAAGCCCGTCGCCGCCAGCCGCTCGGGCGGCACGCCCTGGCTGATCAGATACTTGACCACCGCGCCGGCGCGCTCGGTCGACAGCTCCCAATTGTCCTCGAACCGGCCACCGGAGATCGGCACGTTGTCGGTGTGCCCGTCGACCCGGATGATCCAGTTGATGTCCGACGGGATCTCGCGATTGAGCGCAACGATCGCCTCGGCGAGCTTGGCCATCTCGTCGGTGCCTTCCTCCTGCAGGACGTCCGACCCCGAGGGGAACAGCACTTCCGACTGGAACACGAAGCGGTCGCCGACTATGCGGATGTTCTCGCGATCCGACAGGATCTCGCGCAGCCGGCCGAAGAAGTCCGAGCGATAGCGCGACAGCTCCTGCACCCTTTGGGCGAGCGCGACGTTCAGGCGCCGGCCGAGATCGGCGATCTTGGTCTGGCTTTCCGCGTCGCGGCTCTCGGACACCTCCAGCGCCCGCTCCAGCGCGCCGATCTGCTGGCGCAGGGCGGCAAGCTGCTGGTTCAGAAGCTCCACCTGCGAGCGGGCCCGCTGCGACAGCTCCTGCTCCTCGCTGAGCGCCGTCTGCAGGCCCTCGACCCGGGCCGAGGCGGCGGCCGCCGAGCCCGATCCCGATTCCAGCGCCTCCTGCAGGCGCGAGCGCTCCTCCTCGATGCCGGCGAGCGACGCCCGCAGATTGGCGATCTGGTCCTCGTTGTCCTGGGTGGTCGAGCGCTCCAGCGCCAGCAGCTGGGTCAGCTCGTTGATCTGGCTGTTCAGCCGGTCGAGCACCTCGTCCTTGCCGGTGATCTCGCGGCTGAGCAGGAACTGCGCCAGCACGAACACCGACAGAAGGAACATGATCGCCAGGAGCAGCGTCGACAGCGCATCGACGAAGCCCGGCCAGTAATCGACCGACCGATCGCTCCTGCGGTTGCGCGACAGCGCCATGGCTAGGGTTCCTTGCGCTTGTCGCCGAGACTGCCGGCGAGCCGGTCCAGCACCTGCCGCAACTCGCGCTGCTCACCGGCCTGGGTCTCCACGAAGTCCCGCAGCATCTGCTGCTCGCTGCGCATGTGGGTGACGAGGCCCTGGATGCTCTCGGCCAGATTGGCCATGGCGGCGCTGGTGCGCGGCGTCGTGGTCTGGTCCTTGGCGATCTTGTCGATCTGCTCGGACAATTGCCGCAGCTGCTCCGAACCGCCGGCGGCCACCTGCGCCCCCTCGCCCGTCGGCGGCAGCACCATGTCGGAGCCGACATCGGTCACCGAGGACAGCCAGTTTTCCAGCTCGGTATAGAACCGGTTCTGCGCCCGCCCGACCTGCAGGTCGAGAAAGCCGAGCACCAGCGAGCCGGACAGGCCGAACAGCGACGAGGAAAACGCCGTGCCCATGCCCGACAGCGGCGCGGCAAGGCCCGCCTTCAGGGCGTCCAGAACGCTGGCGGTGTCGCCGGCGGCCGGATCGAGGCCCTGGATGGTCGCGCCGATCGAGCCGATGGTGCGCAACAGGCCCCAGAACGTGCCGAGCAGGCCGAGAAACACCAGCAGGCCGATCAGGTAGCGGGCGATGTCGCGGGTCTCGTCGAGGCGCGTGGCGATCGAAT
Organism: Aurantimonas coralicida DSM 14790; assembly: GCF_000421645.1. Classification (GTDB taxonomy): domain Bacteria; phylum Pseudomonadota; class Alphaproteobacteria; order Rhizobiales; family Rhizobiaceae; genus Aurantimonas; species Aurantimonas coralicida. The sequence continues at coordinate 448,724 of NZ_ATXK01000001.1, forward strand.
CGAGGATCGAGCGCATCGAATGGGTCGACAGCGAGATCGAGCGCCGACGACCGATCAGGCCGCGCATCGGCGCCAGCAGCACCGGATCCTTCAGCCGGTCGAAATCCGACGAGCCCTCGCGGAAGGCGTTGACCCAGCGGACCTCTCGCGACAGCCGCAGCACCTGCAGGAAGGCCAAAAGGATGCCGACGGCCAGTACGCCGATGATCAGGCCGTTCAGCCCGGGATTGGTGGCGAAGGCGGTGGAGATCTGCCGGCCGAGGATTGCCGCCACGAAGGAGGCCAGCGCCAGGAACACCAGCATCGACCACAGGAAGACCATGGGGCTCGACAGCCGGTTCGGATCGAAATCATCCGGCCGCCCGGTGTTGTCCGTAGACGATCTGAAGACCTGCATCGCGTTCCAATCAACTCCGCCGGTTCGGGTCCACGGCACGGACCCCGCTGCCCGCGTTCACTCGAACCATAAGGCAAGGTAAGGAATAATGCGGCTCTTTTAAACGCCCGTTACGTCGCCCCGCCAGCCGTCCCCTGCCGTCTGCCCCGGCCGACGATGCGGCCGCGGTCGTCTCAGCCGTTCTGGGCGGCAGCCGTGCGCTTGCGCTCGGCCAGGGCGATCTGGTCGCTCAGCGCCTTGCGCATGAACTCGTTGCCGCAGACCACGTCGCCGATCTCGTGGTCGAACTTGGCGCCGTTCATGCCGCTGATGAAGCCGCCCGCCTCGCGCACCAGGATCGAACCGGCGGCCACGTCCCAGGGCTTCAGCTTGCGCTCCCAGAAGCCGTCGAGCCGGCCCGCCGCCACATAGGCCATGTCCAGCGAGGCCGCGCCCATGCGGCGCACGCCCGAGGTCTCGCCCATGATCTGGCGCAGCTCGTACAGATAGCCGGCATGGTCACCATGGCCGAGGAACGGCGTGCCGGTGCCGAACAGCGCTTCCGCCAACGACTTGCGGGCCGCGACCCGCAGGCGCCGGTCGTTGACGAAGGCGCCGCCGCCCTTTTCCGCCGTGTAGAGTTCGTCCATCGCCGGGTTGAACACCACGCCGGCAACGATCTGGCCGTCACGCTCGAGGCCGATCGAGATGGCGAATTGCGGAATGCCGTGCAGGAAGTTGGTGGTGCCGTCCAGCGGGTCGACGATCCAGCGGTGCTGCGGGTCGTTGCCCTCGACGACGCCGCGCTCCTCCATCAGGAAGCCCCAGTCCGGGCGCGCCCGCGACAGCTCCTGGTGGACGATCTCCTCGGCCCGGCGGTCGGCATTGGACACGAAATCCGCCGGTCCCTTCATCGAGACCTGCAGGTTCTGCACCTCGCCGAAGTCGCGGATCAGGGAACGGCCGGCCTTCATGGCGGCCTGCGTCATCACATGGAGAAGCGCGGATCGGGCCATCGTCTGCTTTCGTCGAATAAGAGAGGGCCGCCCGGATGGCGGCCGCCGTCAGGAAATCTCGGGCTCAGCCTCAGTCGGCGCGGCGCAGATAGGTGATCTCGTTGGTATCAACGAGAATGCGCTCGCCGGTCTCGATGAACGGCGGCACCATCACGCGCATGCCGTTCTCCATCACCGCCGGCTTGTAGGAGGAGGCCGCGGTCTGGCCCTTGACCACCGGGTCGGCCTCGACGATCGCCAGCACCACCTGGTCGGGCAGCTTGATGCCGATCGGCTTGTCCTCGTGGCTTTCCACCGTGACCATCATGCCGTCCTGCAGGAAGGCCGCGCGCTCGCCGACGAAGTCCTTCTGGAGCTCCAGCTGCTCGTAGGTCTCGGTGTCCATGAACACCAGCATCTCGCCCTCGGCGTAGAGGAACTGGTAGTCCTTCTGCTCCAGGCGGACGCGCTCGACGGTCTCGGAGGCGCGGAAGCGCTCGTTCAGCTTGGTGCCGTCGATCAGGTTCTTCAGCTCGACCTGGGCGAAGGCGCCGCCCTTGCCGGGCTTCACATGGGCGGTCTTCACCGCCGCCCACAGGCCGCCATTGTGCTCGATGACGTTGCCAGGGCGAATTTCGTTTCCGTTGATCTTCATCGATGCTCTCGAAGGGTTCTCGCGTCGGCGACGATCCGGTCGCACGGCAGCGGCAGCGTTATTGATCGGCAGGCTCGCTCGCCGGAAGGGGGCGGCCGGCCGGTGCCGGGCTCCATGCCTTCGTCTGACGATCTCTGCGGGTCGGGGCTCAAGACCATAATTTACCCCGCCATTCAAGCCTTGTGGCGGGTTTCGGCTGTCCCGCTCAGCGCGAACGGAACCGGTTGGCCGCCTCCAGGGCCGACTTCTGGGTCTGCGGATCGAGCCCGCGGAAGAAGTCGTCGAGGGTCGGGTCGGAGTTTTCCACCCGCTTGGCCAGCACCGCCCATTTCGCCGCCTGCAGCCGGTCCGGCGCGGTTCCCACGCCGTCTTTGTAGAGATGCGCCACCCGGTTGATGGCGATGGGATTGCCCCGGTCGGCCGCCCGCTTGAGGAAGCGGAAGCCGTCCTCCAGCTGCGGCGGGCCGCCCTTGCCGTTGATCAGCCAGATGCCGAATTCCACCTGCGCCGCGCCGAGGCCGTTGATCGCCGCCGCGCGCAGCCATTTGCGCGCCACGGCGCTGTCGGCCTGCACGCCGCGGCCATACTCATAGAGCTGCGACATGGCGTATTGCGCATCGGCGACGCCGGCATTGGCGGCTTTCTGGAAATAGCCGAAGGCTTCCTCGAAGCCGCCCGAGGGCGAGGCCTGGACGATCATCTGTGCGTAATTGTACTGGGCCAGCGGCAGGCCCTGCTCGGCGGCCGCCGCCATCAGGTCGCGTGCCTTGGCGATGTCCGAGGCGACCACGGTGCCGTCCAGCAGCATCAGCGCGAAGCGGAACTGGCCCTCGGCGCTGCCGGCCTTGGCCGCCGCCTCGTACCAGTGCGCCGCCTTCTGCAGATCCTGCGGCACGCCGAGCGCCCGCGAATAGATCTCGCCGAGCAGCGTCTGCGCCGCCGGGTCGCCGAGATTGGCGATCGGCTCGGCCAGCTTCAGCGCCGTCAGGTAGAAGCCGCGCTGATAGGCGCCGTAGGCCAGATCGCTGGGGGACGGCTGCTGGCCTTCCGCCGGCGGCGTCTCGGGCGCGACCTCCGCCGGCACCGGCAGCGCCTCGCCCTGCGCGCCCTCGGTCAGCGTTCCCTGATCCAGCGCCGCCGGATCAGCCGTCGCGGCCTCGGCCGGCGCATCCTCGCTCTGGGCCCAGGCCGGCCCGGCGCCGATGATCAGCGCCGCCAGCCCCGCTAAAAGGACAAGCCGCCCGCCGGCCGCTCGTTCGGGTGCTCTCATGCGGCCGCGCTTTCGAACCAGGCGTCGATCAGGGCATTGGCCCGCGCCACCATCTCGCCTGCCGCATCCGGCTGCGCGAAGACGGCAGCCGACAGGGCGATGAACTCGGCTCGCGTCGCCGCGGCCTCCACCACGCTCTCGATGTCCGAACCGGCCAGGACGATGCAGGGCAGTTCGACGATCTCGGCCCACCATTCGCCCATGGCGATGCTCTTGGGATGCGGGTTCGGATCGACGTCGCCGCCGAACCGGCCGAACAGCAGGTAGTCGGGGCGCAATTCGCCGGCTTCCAGCGCGTCGTGGCGGGTCTCGAAGCCCGAGGCGCCGACGATCAGCTTCGGCGCGAAGCGCTCCATCGTCTCGCCCAGTTCGGCCGGATCGCCCGACGTCATGTGGATGCCGTCGGCCTGGACGCGGCCGGCGCAGCGCGTGTCGTCGGCGACGATCGCCGCGGCGCCCGACGCCTGGATAATCGGCACCAGCTTCTCGGCAAGGTTCTGGAAGGAGACGGCGTCGCGGCCGGCCGGGTCGAGAATGACCGAGGCGACGTCGCCGCCGGCAAGCGCGGCCTGCACGGCCGTCACGGCATCCGCGTCGCCGAGCGGCGTGGTCAGGAGTACGAGCCGGGGACGGATGTATTCGGTGTCCATCGAAAATGTTGACCTTGCATGTCGGGCGCCGATCGTCGTGTCGGCCGTTTCGCGAAAGGCTTTAGCAAATCACTCGCCGGGTGGGAAACATCCGCCGCGCCGCGGCCGCGACCACGGCCCGATGCCCCGGCGCATCCCGCCGGATGCCGCCATCGCCCGCAGTTGCCATGGCGGTGTGACGGTTCTACTCCTGCGGCACCTTCGTTTGCTGACTCCCACCGGAAGCCGTCCGCCGCGTGATCACCGACCCGCTGTTCTATCTCGTCGCGATCCCCGCGGTGCTTCTCGTCGGCCTTGCCAAGGGTGGCTTCGGCGGCGCGCTGACGCTGGTCGGCGTCCCGCTGATGGCCGTCGTCATCTCGCCGGTCACCGCAGCGGCGATCATGCTGCCCGTGCTGGTGGCCATGGACATCGTCGGCCTCGTCGCCTGGCGCGGCACCTTCGACCGCCGCGTCATCGCCATCATGCTGCCGGCCTCCTTCGGCGGAGTCCTTCTCGGCTATCTCACCGCCACCATGGTTTCCGCCGATGGCATCCGCCTCGTCATCGGCCTTTTGGCGCTGTGGTTTGCCGCCGAATGGTTCTGGCGCTCGCGCCATCAGCTCGAGCCACGGCCGCGCAACACCGCCAAGAGCCTCAGCTGGGGCGCCATCGCCGGCTTCTCCAGCTTCGTCAGCCATGCCGGCGGCCCGCCCTTCCAGGTCGCGGTCATGCCCCTGCGCCTGCCGCCGCCGGTCTATGCCGGCACTTCGGTGCTGTTCTTCGCCTCCACCAATGCCGTCAAGCTGATCCCGTATTTCCTGCTCGGCCAGTTCTCGGCCGACAATCTGGCGACCTCGGCGGTGCTCATGCCGCTGGCGCCGGTCGCCACCCTTGCCGGCGTCTGGCTGGTGCGCCGCGTCGACCCGAAGGCCTTCTACTGGATCGCCTACATGGTGCTGGTGCCGGTCGGCCTGAAGCTCATCGTCGATGGCGCCCGGGCGCTGTTCTTCTAGGGCCCTCTGCCGGCGTTCGGCGCAATCCGCCGTGACGCGCGCCTCCCGATCTTCTATAGAACAGCCCCAAACGGGGGAGTTCGGGACGGAACACATGGGCATCTACGACGAGCATCTCGATCGCAACGCGGCCAATTACCAGCCGCTGACGCCGCTCAGCCACCTGGCCCGCGCGGCGCTGGTGCATCCGGACCGGGTCGCCATCATCCACGGCGCACTGCGGCGGACCTATGCCGAGTTCTACGCGCGCTCGCGCCGCCTCGGCTCGGCGCTGGAACGGCGCGGCATTGCGCGTGGCGACACCGTCGCAGTGATGCTGTCCAACACCCCCGCCATGCTCGAGGCCCATCACGGCGTGCCCATGACCGGGGCCGTGCTCCTGTCCATCAACACCCGCCTCGACGCCGACATCATCGCCTTCCAGCTCGACCATGCCGAAGCCAAAGTCGTGCTGGTCGATCGCGAGTTCTCGGGCGTCATGGCCGAGGCGCTGAAGAAGGCCAAGGTCACGCCCCTCGTCGTCGACTACGACGATCCGGATTTCCCCGCCGACGCCCCGGTCGCCAAGGGGCCGGCCATCGGCAGCCTGGAATACGAGGCGCTCGTCGCCGAGGGCGACCCGGACTATGCCTGGCACATGCCCAACGACGAGTGGGACGCCATCTCGCTCAACTACACCTCCGGCACCACCGGCAATCCGAAGGGCGTCGTCTACCACCATCGCGGTGCCGCGCTGATGGGCTACGCCAACGTCATCGCCTCCGGCATGGGCCGCTATCCAGTCTATCTGTGGACGCTGCCGATGTTCCACTGCAACGGCTGGTGCTTTCCCTGGACGCTTGCCGTCCAGGCCGGCACCCATGTCTGCCTGCGCTGGGTCCGGGCGAAGGCGATGTTCGACGCCCTCGCCGATCACGGCGTCACCCATCTGTGCGGCGCGCCGGTGGTCATGGCGACACTGATCAACGCCGATGCCGGCGACAAGCGCGACTTCGACCAGACCGTCACCTTCAACACCGCCGCGGCCCCGCCGCCGCAATCGGTGCTGTCGGGCATGCGCGACGCCGGCTTCGAGGTCACCCATCTCTACGGCCTGACCGAGACCTACGGCCCGGCCGTGGTCAACGAGTGGAAGGACGAGTGGAACGCGCTCGACGGTCCGGCCCGCGCCGCCCAGACGGCGCGCCAGGGCGTGCGTTACCCGGCGCTGGAGGATCTGGCGGTGATGCATTCGGAGACGATGGAAAAGACCCCGGCCGACGGCGAGACCATCGGCGAGGTCATGTTCCGCGGCAACATCGTCATGCGCGGCTATCTGAAGAACCCCGAGGCGTCGGCCGAGGCGTTCCGCGGCGGCTGGTTTCATTCCGGCGATCTCGGCGTCCTGCACGAGGACGGCTATATCGAGCTGAAGGACCGCGCCAAGGACATCATCATCTCGGGCGGCGAGAACATCTCCTCCATCGAGGTCGAGGACGCGCTCTACCAGCACCCGGATGTCGCGACCGCCGCCGTGGTCGCCAAGCCGGACGAGAAATGGGGCGAGACGCCGCTGGCCTTCGTCGAGCTCAAGCCCGGCCGCAGCGTCACCGAGGCCGATCTCATCGCCCATTGCCGCGAGCGGCTGGCGCGCTTCAAATGTCCCAAGGAGATCCGCTTCCAGGAGGTCCCGAAGACCTCCACCGGCAAGATCCAGAAATACGTGCTGCGCAAGGCGATCGGCTGAGAATGTCGGCGCGGCGCCCGGGCCCGGACGAAAAACGCCCCGACACCGTTGCCGGTGCCGGGGCGGAATGGCTTGGGAGGTCTGAGATCAGCCGGCGGGCTGGCGCAGCCGCTCGATCTCGTCCTTCAGTTGGAGCTTCTTTCGCTTCATCTCCCGGAGTTCCGAATCCCTCATCGCCGGTTTCGATACCAGCGCAGCTGAAATCTCGTGGTCGAGCGCCGAGTGGCGTTGTTCCAGCGTAGCGAGATGGGTATCCAAGGACATGGCTTCTCCCTTCGTGAGTTAGGTCGCGGTCCGCAATGCGAACCGGAGCCAGCAACCAGTCGACGGTGTCACAAGAGTGTCGCACTGTCGATTGGTCCGGCGGTCGCTATCGTCCGATGGGCGGTTTTGCTAATCGTCCGTCACGACTGTCTGGACAATTGTCGAGACCCCGGTTCGGTTGCACGCGGCGGTGCCTGAAAGGAACAGAATGGCGGATCAGGAACAGGCGGCCTTGAGGCTGCAGGTGGCGCGTCTGCGGCAGGAACATGCCGATTTCGACGCGGCCGTGAACGCGATGGTCGCAACCGGCTGCGACCGGCTGCAGGTCCAGCGCATGAAGAAGAAAAAGCTGACCATCCGGGACCGCCTGCAGGATCTGGAGGATCAGATCATTCCGGACATCAGCGCATGAGCGACGCCGCCCTCTCCCCGCCCGTCGCCATCATCATGGGTAGCCAGTCCGACTGGTCGGTGATGAAGAACGCCGCCGACACGCTTGACGCGCTGGCCATCGGCTATGACGCGCAGATCGTCTCGGCCCACCGCACGCCCGAGCGCCTCTACGATTTTGCCCGCGGCGCGAAGGCCGCCGGCTTCAAGGTCGTCATCGCCGGGGCCGGCGGCGCCGCCCATCTGCCCGGCATGACCGCGGCGATGACGCCGCTGCCGGTGTTCGGCGTCCCGGTCGAAAGCCGTGCCCTGTCCGGCCAGGACAGCTTGCTCTCCATCGTCCAGATGCCCGCCGGCGTGCCCGTCGGAACCCTCGCCATCGGTCGCGCCGGCGCCGTCAACGCGGCGCTCCTCGCCGCCAGCGTGCTCGCTTTGTCCGACGACGCCCTCGCCGGTCGCCTCGACGCCTGGCGCAAGGCCCAGACCGACGCGGTCGCGGCCGCGCCCGTGGACACCCCGTGAGCAGGACGCCGCCTGCCCCCGGCGCTGAAGCGCGCTTCGCCATGCCCGACACCGCCATCGGCATCGTCGGCGGCGGCCAGCTCGGCCGCATGCTGGCCATGGCCGCGGCCCGTCTCGGCTACCGGGTGATCGTCCTCGACCCTGACGCCGGCTGCCCGGCCGCGCAGGTCGCCAACGCGCAGATCGTCGCCGCCTATGACGACGTCGCCGCCCTGCGCGACCTCGCCGCCCGCACCAGCGTCGTCACCTATGAATTCGAGAACGTGCCGGTCGAGCAGATCCGCGCCGCCGTCACCGCCGTGCCGCTCTACCCGCCGGCCGAGGCGCTGGAAGTCGCTCAGGACCGCGTCGTCGAGAAGGCGTTTCTCAACGGCATCGGCGTCGCCACCGCCGAATGGCGCGCCATCGACAGCGTCGCCGAACTCGGCCACGCCCTCGTCGAGCTCGACGGCGACTGCATCCTGAAGACCCGTCGTTTCGGCTATGACGGCAAGGGCCAGGCCTCGATCCGCAAGGGCGGGCCCCATGCCGACGTCTTCGAGAGCCTCGGCGGCGTGCCGGCGATTCTCGAGAAGAAGGTGCCCTTCGCCTACGAATGCTCGATCATCGCGGCGCGCGGCATCGACGGCAGCGTCGTCGCCTACGATCCGGCCGAGAACGTCCACCGGCTCGGCATCCTGCATACCTCCACCGTTCCCGGCCGCGTCTCGTCGCAGGTCGGCGAAGCGGCGAAGGCCGTCGCCGCCAGCATCCTCGCCAAGCTCGGCTATGTCGGAGTCATCGGCGTCGAGTTCTTCGTGCAGGGCGACGACACCATCCTCGTCAACGAGATCGCTCCGCGGGTGCACAATTCCGGCCACTGGACCGAGGCGGCCTGCGTCGTCTCCCAGTTCGAGCAGCATGTGCGGGCGATCGCCGGCCTTAAGCTCAGCTCCGCCGCGCGGCACTCGGACTGCGTCATGGAGAATCTCATCGGCGACGACGTGAAGCGCGTCGATGCGATTCTCGCCGAGCCCGCCACCCTCCTCCATCTCTACGGCAAGCCGGAAGCAAGGCCCGGCCGCAAGATGGGCCACCTGACCCGGCTGACGGACTGAATCAGCGCAAATCGGGCATCACAGGGCGGTCGCAATGGCGCCGGGAGCGTTGACAAAAGCTGCCGGCAAAGCTATTTCGGCACCAATCTTTCCGGGCGTGCCGCTGCGGCGCGCCCATCATTTTGCGGCGGAACGGCCAGCCCCGATCCTCGCGTCTAACATTCCGGTGTTGTCATGAAGATCAAGAACTCGCTCAAGTCCCTCGCGACCCGTCACCGCGCCAACCGCATGGTGCGCCGCAAGGGCCGCGTCTACATCATCAACAAGGTGGCACCGCGCTTCAAGGCGCGCCAGGGCTGATGCCCCTGGGGGCCGGCCTCGCCCGTCCCCGCCCCTTCGATCACGAAGTTTCTGATTGACGCTGCGCTGCGGAGAATTAACCTCTCCGCATGCGCGGCGTTTTTCATTGTCTCACCCTTGGTGTCTGCTTTCTCGCCCCGGGCCTCGTCCCGGCGCTGGCGCAGGACGGCGGGCCGCCGTCGCTGATCGAGCCCGATCGTCCGCCTGAGGCCGCGCCGCTCCCCGGCCCGGACGATTCGCAATCGCCGCCCATGGTGATTCCGCCCCCCGATGAAGGCATGACCGACAATCCCGACGCCTTCGGCAGCGCCCCCGTCGCCGAGGACGAGGCCGCCGACGAGGCCGAGCCGCAGGTCGCCGACGAGACGCCGGAGCAGGAACTCGACCGCCTCTTTGCCGAGCTGCGCAAACAGGCCGACGAACGCGCCGCCCGCCGCATTGCCGGCCGCATCGAGCGGCACTGGCGCCGCAGCGGCAGCGCCACCATCGATCTCCTGATGCAGCGTGCCGCCCTCGCCATGACCCGCGAGGACAACGCCGCCGCGCTCGACCTGCTCGACCAGGCGCTGGTCATCGCGCCGCATTATCCGGAAGCGTGGAACCGCCGGGCGACGCTGAATTTCTCGATGAACAGGCTGGGCAAGTCGCTGGTCGACATCGAGCAGACCCTGCTGCGCGAGCCGCGGCACTGGGGCGCCCTGATGGGCCTTGCGATGATTCTCGAACAGACCGGCCGCAAGGAACAGGCGCTGGAGACCTATCTGCGGGTCCTCGCCGTCTACCCGGCGCTGGATTCGGCGCAGGACGCCGCCGGGCGCCTGTCCGAGGAACTGCTCGGCCCGGCGATCTGAGACAGACCGCCGGGCCGTTGCGCGTGGATTGAACGGCCGCGTCAGACCGCGCTGAGGCCGTCCGAGCCGATATAGGCGATGCGCAGCATGTTGGTGGCGCCCGGCGTGCGCAGCGGCACGCCGGCCGTCACGATCATCCGCTCGCCCGACTTGGCGTAGCCCTGCTCCACCGCGATGCGGCAGGCCCGGTCGACCATGTCGTCGAGATCCTGGGCGTCTTCGGTCACCACGCAGTGCAGGCCCCAGACCAGCGACAGGCGCCGCGCGGTGGCCAGCACCGGCGACAGCGCCAGGATCGGCGTCTGCGGCCGCTCGCGGGCGGCGCGCAGGCCGGTGGTGCCCGTCGCCGTATAGGTGACGATCACCGACACGCCGAGCGTCTCGGAAATCTGCCGGGCCGCCAGCGACACGGCGTCGGCGCCGGTCGCCTCGGGCGGCGTGCGCTGACCGGAGATGATGCCCGGATAGAGCGGGTCGAGTTCGACGCGCTGGCAGATCCGGTCCATCGTCGACACCGCCTCGACCGGATACTCGCCGGCCGCAGATTCCGCCGACAGCATCACCGCGTCGGCGCCCTCGTAGACGGCAATCGACACGTCCGAGACCTCGGCGCGGGTCGGCACCGGGGCGGAGATCATCGATTCCAGCATCTGCGTGGCGACGACCACCGGCTTGCCGGCCTTGCGGGCGGCACGGGTGATCCGCTTCTGGATGCCCGGCACCGCTTCCAGCGGCATCTCGACACCCAGATCGCCGCGCGCGACCATGATCGCGTCGGACAGTTCGATGATCTCGTCGAGCCGTTCCACCGCCTGCGGCTTCTCGATCTTCGACAACAGGAAGGCGCGGCCGCGCGACACCTTGCGCGCTTCGGCGAGGTCTTCCGGACGCTGGATGAAGGACAGCGCCACCCAGTCGACATTCTCGGCCAGCACCGCGTCGAGATCGCGCCGGTCCTTGTCGGTCAGCGCCCCGGTGGTCAGGGTCGTGTCCGGCAGGCTGACGCCCTTGCGGTCGGAGATCTTGTTGCCGGCGACGACGCGGCACTTGATCGAGTGCTTGTCGGTCTCGGTGCAGACGAGCTGCAGCCGGCCGTCGTCGATCAGCAGCCGGTGCCCGACCTCCACCGCTTCCAGGATTTCCGGATGCGGGAGATAGACGCGTGTGGTGTCGCCCGGCTCGGGATTGTCGTCGAGGGTGAAATCATCGCCGACCGTCAGCTGGACGCTGCCCTCGGCGAATTTCGCCACCCGCAGCTTCGGGCCCTGCAGATCGGCCAGAATGCCGATCGGCCGGCCCACGGCGGACTCGACCCGGCGGATGCGGGCGACGAGCTCGCGCATCAGGTCGTGGTCGGAATGGCTCATATTGATGCGAAAGACATCCGCACCGGCTTCATGCAGCTTGCGGATCATCTCCTCGGAGGACGATGCCGGCCCGAGGGTGGCAAGGATCTTGACCTTGCGATGGCGTCTCATTGGCTATCCGTTGTTTCGCGGGGCGCTTCGGTCAGCTGGACCATCCAGCTGGCCTGCTCGCCTGTGTCGTATTCGCGGAACCCCATTTTCTGGTAGCCCCGTTTGAAACAGTCCTTGACCCCGGCGATCTTGAACTCGTTCTCGGCGATGCAGAGATTCACCGGCCCGGCCCAGCGGCCCTGGCCATCGGAGTCCTCGGCATACACGTAATAGTACCGCGACGACAGGGGACCCTCGATGATCGCCTTGCAGGTCGTCGCCGGAATCCGCCACCAGCCTTCGGTGGTCCAGCCGGCTTCGGCCCGGTAGCCGATGGCCACGCCGACCAGCGACTGGGTGCCGTTGCACACCCGGAAATCGGCGCGGGCGGCATCCGCCGTCAGCGGCGCCGAGACGAGGAACAGTCCGGCGGCCATCAGCCCGAGAGCAAATCCGTGGCGCAGCCGGCGAAACGGGTTGGGTATCATCACGCTTTCCCCGAAAGAGAGAGTGTCCGCACGAGAGGCAGCTTTCGCATAGCGGTCGAACCTGTCAACGACATGACCACGCTGCGCTGCCGCCGTCCTAGATCATCCGCCGGCCGGTTGCGAGCCCGAACCGGTCCGCCGGCCCCCTGCCCGCCGCCTCGCACCATCCCGCCCTTGATGCGAAGACGCTTCGGCTCGATATCGAGGGCAAGGCGCCGCGAGGCGGACGGACACAGGAGAGCGACATGGACCCGATCGACGACCAGAAGCGCATCGAGCTCGAAGCGGCGGCGTTCCGGCGCCTGCGCGATCATCTGCGCGAACGCATCGACGTGCAGAACATCGATCTGATGAACCTCGCCGGCTTCTGCCGCAACTGCCTGTCCAACTGGTATCGCGACGCCGCCGAGGCCGACGGCATCGCCATGACCAAGGACGAATCCCGCGAGATCGTCTACGGCATGCCCTATGGCGAATGGCGCGACCGCTACCAGCGCGAGGCGAGCCCCGAGACCGCGCAGCGCTTCGAGCAGACGCGCCCCAGCGAGTAACGTTTTCGCGCGCGGACGCCGCATCGGGCGGCCGCCACGTGCCATAGCGGCACAACGGGCTTTCCCCGAATCACCCCGGTCTGGTAGTTCCCGGCCAATTCATTGCGCGAAAGTGCCAGACGGAGACCCACCATGTCCGACGTGAACGATGTCGCCCAGGATCAGCTGCGATCCTTTGTCGAGCGGATCGAACGGCTCGAGGAAGAGAAGAAGACGATCAGCGACGACATCAAGGACGTCTATGCCGAGGCCAAGGGCAACGGTTTCGACACCAAGGTGCTGCGCCGCGTGATCTCGCTGCGCAAGCAGGACCAGAACGAGCGCCAGGAGCAGGAAGCGATCCTCGATCTCTACCTGCAGGCCCTCGGCATGGCCCCGGACCTGCCGCGCGAATAGGCGCCAGCGCCGCGGTCCCGCAACGGCGACCACGCGTCGCCGGTCGCCGGTCCATGGGATCCGGCGCGGCTCGCATCCACGCCGGCGCCCATCACCCGAGGCTCTCAACCGAACACGAAAAAGCCCGCCGGATCGCTCCGGCGGGCTTTTTCTGTTGCTGCCGCGGCGATGCGGCGGCCGGCTCAGCGTGCCGCGGCGCGGCGACGCTTGTGGCCGAGGCCCATCTGCTTGGCGAGGCGCGAACGCGCCGCGGCGTAGTTCGGCGCGACCATCGGATAGTCGGGCGCCAGGTCCCACTTCTCGCGGTACTCTTCCGGCGAGAGATTGTAGTGGGTCATCAGGTGGCGCTTCAGCGACTTGAACTTCTTTCCGTCCTCGAGACAGATGATGTAGTCGTCGGTCACCGACTTCTTCACCGGCACCGCCGGCTTCGGCTTCTCGGCCTGCACCGCCTGCGGCGCACTGTTCGTGCGACCGAGGGCGCCGTAGATGTCCGAGATGAGTGCAGGCAGTTCGGAAACCGGCAGCGAGTTGTTGCTGACATAGGCCGCCACCACTTCCGCGGTCAGCTCCATCAGCATTTCGTTGTTTTCGACGTTTTCGATCTGGTCCATTTTTACCCCGTGCTGCGCGAAGTTGTGGCGATTGCGCCTGTTGAATCAGGCGCCTCTGCGCGCCTCGTGCAGTTTGTTTATTGCGAAACGGTGGCCTCGCCTCCGGGCAATCCACCATCCGTGTTTGGTATTTATGTGGCGTTACTTAATGTCAAGTGGATTATTCGCAACCCCTAAGTCCCGACAATTTTGTCCACACTTGCCGGGGCGAATAAGCAGCCGCAGAATATCGAATGTCTGCCTTATTATAGAACAACTCTAAATGATGCGCGTACATCAAGAGCCCGCAACCGGCACAACCATGCGGCGAAACTGTCCGGCATTGTTCAATGAGCCGCAGAAACCGGAAATGCTTTGCGTCTCATCGCACTGCTTCGGTGGTAAGACCAGCGAACGATATATCGGTGAAGTTGCGACCACCGACTGCGGTGAAAAAGCCGGCCCAAGCCGTTGCGAAGATACGCGGATATCGCACTGCTTCGGCACTGCAGCGAAGTCGAGAGCGCTCGCACGACGTGCATTCCTCGTCCCCATACAAGGCTTCGACGGACTTTTACGTATCGGTCAACTGGCGCCGCGCCCTGGTCTTCTACGCCACGCCACCCCGCCGTCCCGCCTCGCCCACCGGCCGCGGCGAGTTGCCGGTCCTGCCACTCCATGCCCGAACGAAAACGGCCGCCCGGTGGCAACACCGGACGGCCGTCGACGCTTGGATCGTGCGCGGATGGTGGAGCGGCGGCCTTACTGGCCGACCTTCACCATCGGCAGGAAGTTGACGGCAGAGCCCGAGAAGCGGTCGCTCTTGCCGGCATTGGCCGCCGGGGCGAAGCCCGAGGCGAACAGCGTGCTCGGCAAATTGCCGACCAGCCGCCCGGCATCCGGCTTGGCCGTCGCCAGACGCGCGGCCCGGCTGTCGGTGTCGGAGACAAGCGCCGCGATCTTGAAGCGCGAGGCGATCGCCTCCTGCGGATCGAGCACCTTCGGCTTCGGCGTCTCCTGCACCACGGCGTTAAGAACGCGGCCGCCCTTGCCCGAAATCGCCGCGGCGGCAACCGCCGCATCGGCCGGCTGCGGCCGGGGCTTCGGCGCGCTGGACGCCGCTGCGGTCATCAGCGCCGGCACCGGCTTGATGGCCTGCGGATCGATCTGCGGACGCGGGCTCGGCGCCCTGGCGGCCATCTCCACGGCCTTCATCGTCTCTTTGGCGGGCGCGGCCTTGGTGATCGCCGTCGCGGCAGTCGCCGGCTTGTCCTTGAGCACGCTTTCAAATTGCGGGCGGTCGCCCGGCGTCGGAACCGCATAGGCCATCTGGCCGCTCGCCACGGTCTCGCTCGCCTGCTCCTCAAGCGCGGCAACGAGGGTCGACACCGCATCCTCGCGGGCCCCCGGTGCGTCGGAGGCGTCGGCCGGCACGGCACGGCTCGGCGCCCAGGTCGGCACCGGGATCTGTGCATTGATCAGGGCCGCGACCTCGGTCTGCGCGGGGGCGGCAGCCGAGGCCGGTGCACCCGTATCGAAGCGGTCGCCGACCGGCACGGCGACACCGCCCGGCAGATCCCGGCTTGGGCGCGCCTGCGGCACGACCGAAGCCACCTCGACCTTCGGCGCGGCTGCGGCCTTCACCGGAGCCCGCGGCGTCGGTGCGCTCTGCACCTCGTCCTCGCCCTCGTCGCCATCGCCGAACAGCATGGCCAGCAGCGTCTTGCCACCACCCGAAGAACCCGAGCCGGCATTGGCGACCTGGATCGACGAGCCGCCGCGGCGCTGCTTGTAGGAGGCCAGCGCCTGCTGGTAGCCCGGCAGCGGCTTGCCGTCGGACGGCACATGCACCGTGTTCCCGTTCGGGAAGACCGCCATCAGCTGCTTGCGGTTCATCCGCGGCCAGTGGCGGGCGTTGCCAACGTCGAAATGCACGAAGGGCGAGCCGGACTTGGGATAATAGCCGACGCCGCCGACCTGCATCTTCAGGCCGATCTCGCGCAGCTTGGCCAGCGGCACGTCCGGAATGTAGAAGTCGAGCGCCTTGCCCAGCGTGTGCTGGCTCTTCTTGGCGACGCCCGAGCTGCGCGAGCGCAGCATAGAATTGGTCGCCGGCGAGCGATAGCTGGAGACGACATTGATCAGGGCGTTGGAGCCGCTCTGGCGATACGCCTCCCAGATCAGGTCCAGGAGCCGCGGGTCGATCTGGGTCTGCTCGCCGTTGCGCCAGTCGCGCAGGAACCAGTTGATCTTCTTGAGCTCGCCGCTGTTGTAGCGGCCGTTGCTCTTGTAGGAGAAGCTGCCCTTCTCCTTGGTATGCAGATTGTAGAACTTCAGGACGCGGGTCTCGGCCTTCGCCGCGGTGACCGTGCCGCCGATCAGCAGAGCCAGGGCAGCGAACGTCGCGAGGCGCCAGGCCGAGCGGCCGGCGCGAGCGGTATGTCCGAACATGCGGTCTCTTCCCCTCAAAACACTTGCCTGCCCGTCGGACGCATCCGCCGGTATGGGCAACCCCGATGACCGTTCTCGTCGCCTGTCCAATTTTTCCGAAACTGCGGCATGAAGATGACAGTCAGCGAACTTTCTCCCGATTCTGCAAGAAAAGCGTTAAGGCCCGATTAAGCTTACTCGCCGGGATAGTGGTGTTTCGGCGTGAAATCAACGCCTTGCCGGATGGGAAGATCTTGACCGGCGCAAGCTGATCAATCGGCGTCGATCTTGTATTCCCGCATCTTGCGGTACAGCGTCGACCGCCCGATTCCCAGCCGCCGGGCGATTTCGCTCATGCGGCCATGATACTGGGCATGGGCCAGCCGGATCAGGTCGGCCTCCACCTCCTCGACGCGCCGCACTTCGCCATTCTGGTCGCGCACCGCGAAATCGGCGGGCTCGGTGCGACCGTGGCCGTTGGATATCGGCGCCGGGTCGCCCGGCGCTCCGGTGCCGTGGCCACCATGGGACGCCGCATGGGGGGTCGCCTCCGCCTCGGCAGGCCCGGCCGCGATCAGCGCCGCGATCTGCGGGAAGTCGGCCGCCGTCAGGCTTTCGCTCTCGCCCAGCACCACCGCCCGGTGAATGGCGTTCTCCAGCTGCCGGATGTTGCCCGGCCAGTCGTAGCGCTGCAGGAGCGCGATCGCGTCGGCCGCCAGGTGCCGGACCGGCGATTGCGGCTCCATCGCCACGTAGCGGTCGACGAAGCGGCGGGCCAGCTTGGCGATCTCGCTGCGCCGCTCGCGCAGCGGCGGCACGGTCAGCTCGAAGGCGTTCAGCCGGTAATAGAGGTCTTCGCGGAACCGGCCGGCCGTCACCCCGGCCGCCAGATCCCGGTTGGTCGCCGAGATGATCCGCACATCGGTCTTCACCGCCTGGCGCCCGCCGACCGGGTCGATCACGCCGTCCTGCAGCACCCGCAGCAGCTTCACCTGCGCCGAGGCCGACAATTCGCCGACCTCGTCGAGCAGCAGCGTGCCGCCATTGGCCTCCGCGAACTTGCCCTCATGCGGCTGGCCGGCATCGGTAAAGGCGCCCTTGGCATGGCCGAACAGGATGCTCTCCACCAAATCGCCGGGCAGCGCCCCGCAATTGACCTTGACGAAGGGCGCCTTGGCGCGGTCGCCGCCGGCCTGGATGGCGCTGGCCAGCCATTCCTTGCCGACCCCGGTCTCGCCCGAGATCAGCACCGGAATGCCCGAGCGCGCCGCCTTGGCCGCCGCCGCCAGCACCGGCCGCAGCGCCGGCGAGGCGTCGCCCTGATCGAGCCGCACGGTGCGCGCCTTCGACGTGGTCCGCCGCGTCGCCGCGCCGCGCATCTTCAGCGCGCTGTCGATCACCGATTTCAGCTTGTCCGGCGACACCGGCTTAACGATGAAGTCGAAGGCGCCGGCCCGCATCGCCTCGACGACGGTGTCGATCGAGCCCTTGCCGGTCTGCACGATCACCGGAATGTCGAGATTGCGGCGCCGCATCTCGGCCATGACCTCGCTGCCGCCCTTGTCGGGCATCATCAGGTCGAGGATCACGGCGGAGATTTCGCCCGGCTGGTGCGCGTCGAGCGCCCGCAACGCCGCGAGGCCGCCGTCGCAGGTCAGCGGACGCAGGCCCATCCGGCCGATCTGGGCTTCCACCAGACGCCGTTGAATGGGGTCGTCGTCAACGATAAGTACTACGCGGTTCATGTCAGCCTCCAGTCTCGTCTTGACGCGAGAACGACCCAAATTGACACGCACCGCTAAAAAGCGACTGAACGAGAATGGGCAAAAAAGTCCCAGCAATTTCAGTCGAATTTGATCCTTTCCGACGACCGTCCGGCGACCCGCGCCGGCCGGTATTCCCGCCAAGCCATGAGATTGTCCCGATGACGCATTCTGTCCGACCGACCTTTTCCGCCGCCGAGACGGCGGTCGACGCCACCGGCGCCCTGCCGGAATGGAATCTGTCGGATCTCTACCCGGCGATGGACAGTCCCGAACTGACACGCGACGTCGAGCGCGCCCGCGCCGATGCCGAGGCGTTTCAGGAGCGCTGGCGCGGCCGGCTCGAGGAAGCCGCCAGGGCCGAGGACGGCAATCTTGCCGCCGCCGTCGCCAGCTTCGAGGCGCTGGAGGAGCTTCTCGGGCGGATCATCTCCTATGCCGGGCTGGTCTATTCGGGCGACACCTCCGACCCGGCGCGGGCCAAGTTCTACGGCGACATCCAGTCGGTGGTCACCGACATATCGTCGCGCCTCCTGTTCTTCCCGCTGGAGCTGAACCGCATCGAGGATGCCGACATGGACGCGGCGATGGACCGCGATCCGGCGCTGGCCCATTACCGGCCGTGGCTCGTCGATCTGCGCCTCGACAAGCCCTACCAGCTGGAAGACCGCGTCGAGGAGCTGTTCCACGAAAAGGCGATCACCGGCCGCGGCGCCTTCAACCGGCTGTTCGACGAGACGCTGACCTCGCTGCGCTTCACCGTCGACGGCGACGATCTGGCGCTGGAGGCGACCCTCAACATCCTGCAGGACCCGGACCGCGAGAAGCGCCGCAAGGCGGCGAGCGCGCTGACCAACGTGTTCAGCGAGAACCTGCGCACCTTCACGCTGATCACCAACACGCTGGCCAAGGACAAGGAGATCTCCGACCGCTGGCGCGGCTTCGAGGACGTCGCCGATTCCCGCCATCTGGCCAACCGGGTCGAGCGCAATGTCGTCGACGCCCTGTCGCAGGCCGTCACCGACGCCTATCCGTCGATCTCCCACCGCTATTACGCCATGAAGGCGAAATGGCTCGGCCAGGACGTCCTCGACTACTGGGACCGCAACGCGCCGCTGCCCGATTCCACCCGCCGCGACATCTCCTGGGACGAGGCCCGCCACACGGTGCTGTCGGCCTATTCGGGCTTTGCGCCGGAAATGGCCTCGATCGCCGAGCGCTTCTTCACCAATGACTGGATCGACGCGGCGATCCGCCCGGGCAAGTCGCCGGGCGCCTTCGCCCATCCCACCGTGCCGAGCGTCCACCCCTATGTACTGCTCAACTACATGGGCAAGCCGCGCGACGTCATGACCCTCGCCCACGAGCTCGGCCACGGCGTCCACCAGGTGCTGGCCGGCCGCCAGGGCGCGCTGATGGCGGCGACCCCGCTGACGCTCGCCGAGACCGCCTCGGTCTTCGGCGAGATGCTGACCTTCCGCTCGCTGCTCGACCAAGCGACGACCAAGGCCGAGCGCAAGACGCTGCTCGCCTCCAAGGTCGAGGACATGATCAACACGGTGGTCCGGCAGATCGCCTTCTACCAGTTCGAGCGCGCCCTGCACGAGGAGCGCCGCGGCGGCGAGCTGACCACCGAGCGGATCGGCGAGATCTGGATGGACATCCAGAAGCGCAGTCTCGGACCCGCATTGCGTCTCGGCGACGGCTACGAGACCTACTGGACCTACGTGCCGCACTTCATCCACTCGCCGTTCTACGTCTATGCCTATGCCTTCGGCGACTGCCTGGTGAACTCGCTCTACGCGGTCTACGAGAACTCTGAGGCCGGCTTCCAGGAGAAGTATTTCGAGATGCTCAAGGCCGGCGGCACCAAGCACCATTCGGAGCTCCTGCAGCCCTTCGGCCTCGACGCCTCCGACCCGGCCTTCTGGTCGCGCGGCCTCGCCATGATCTCCGGCTTCATCGACGAACTGGAAGCCATGGACTGAGCCACCGGACAACGATCGCAAACCAGCGCCGCCGGGCCTCAAGCTCAGGCGGCGCTGTCGCGTTCCAGACGCTGGCGCATGCCTTCGGGATCGTCGTAGATCACGTCGATGACGTGCCGCACGAAGCTGTCCGGCGCGGTCCGCCCCTGCTCCCAGTTCTGCAGCGTCGAGCGCGGGATCCGCAACAGGGCGGCGAAGGCCGACTGGCTGAGCCGCAGCCGGGCCCGGATCGCCTGCAGCTTCAGCGCACTGTCCAGCGGCGCCACGACGGCATCGCTCCAGTCGGGATTGTCGTCACGGGTCATTGGATCGTCGGTTAGATCGTGTCTGCTGCTTAGCATCCCCAACGATAGGATTACCAGCGCCTCTAGGCGAAGGAACGCCTATCACTCCTGCATCAGATAGCAGAGGCCCGCTACGGATGGCAGCTATCGACCTAATGGCAGCTATCGACCTAATAGAGACATTCGAGCGCAGCGCGTAGATCATCCGCTTTGTGCCCGGAATAGTCATTTGGAACGCTGCAGCTGAAGGCAGCTAGGGCGAGCATCGGCAGTGCGTTATAAATGCGGAATCCCGGGATATCGTTACCCGTGCAGACAGACCGGAGGGGCGGTATGCCCGATCAGAACGACCCTCAGCTCAAACAGCGGATGATGGCAATTGAGGAGCGGCGTGTAGCGATCGAGGAAAAACGAGAGCACAGACTGCAGGCAGAGCGCGAACGTGAACTCGGTTTGGCCGAGCGGCAAGCACAGCCCAAGCACTGGGCCGAAGCGTTCGGAAATCCATTTTTGGTTGCAGTTGTTGCAGGAATTTTAGCTTTAGCCGGGAACGGCCTAGTCGCATTCGTGAACAATATTGGCGAGTTAGATCTTGCGACGCGCAAAGAGCAGTCTGATCTCGTTCTCGCGGCTCTGGGCACCGAAGAAGTCGATAAGGTGAAGCAGAACCTCCGGCTCCTGGCTGAGGCAAAACTCATAACTAGCGATGACCGGAGAAATAGCATCCTACAATATCTTAATACACTTGAAGAAGGGCAAGGGCCGGGCGGCCTTGGACAATCCGTATCTAGAGAAACGCCTAGCGGTCTCGGATTTCTGCAGCATATTCAGCAAATGAAGTCTTTACGATATCAGCGCGCACTCGATAAAGGCCGCATGGCTATCGGGGTTGTAGGCGATGGATGGCTAAATTATCCATTGTTACTGAAAGATATCGGAGACCAGCTGTCTGAAGAATTCGCAGTATTCCGTCAAGGCAATGCTGGAGAATGCATTGAATCTTTGTTGTTCCGAGAAGTACCACTGCCCTCTGATTTAGAATTCGTCTTGGTCAGCGCTGGACTGTGCGAGTTATTTGGAGAGAACGGCATAGTCGCGTCAGTCGCGCCCCCCGTAGCAGGCGAATCACCTTTGCAAGAAGCTGCTAATAGAAAGTTCGGCGCACTTGCCGCCAATTTAGCCATTATAGTTGATGGTTTGATGCTTGAGGCACCGAACGCTCAGTTTGCACTGCACGGCTACGACTACCTGCCATCAATCGTACCAAGCCACCCTCTCGCGAGTGAACTTGCCGCACGGGGTTATCAAGGCGCTGGTGCAAACGATTTGTCCCGAAGACTAATTGACGAATTCAACGATATCGCTGCAGCCTTGGCAGTCGAGCGGTCACGACTGACTTTCGTCGACCTTCGAGGGACCCTTGATCCCGAGGATTGGTACGATCAGCTGTTTCCCAGTAATGCCGGATTCAAAAAAATTACCGAGACGATCAGAAAGCGGATCGACAAGCGGACCGGCGCGACGTCTGATCAATCGCAACCACCACGATAGGACATCTGCTTGTGATCTATCAAATCATCACATGATCGTAACAAATTCACCTTTGGGACAACGTCAGCGAACAGTAGCAATTCCGCATGTCTACCATTCGCTCACAGCTTCGCGAATGGTTCGTTCCCACCCAAAGCCAACTTTGGCCTCCCGTCCCAAGCCTCGTTGTCGGCGCAGTAGATGGCCCTTGCCGCCTGCCCCTCACTCCAGCGCGTCGCCCCAGTCGAGGCGGCGGGCGGTGCGGAACAGGTCCCCCTCGCGCTTGGTGACCAGCCGGTCGCGCAGCGAGCCGTCGTCATTGCAGAGCTTGAGGGTTACCTTGCCGCTGCCCTTGCGGGCCGGCGCCAGCACCCGGGCCGCCGGCGGTGCGGCCGGCGTGCGGGCGACCGCCAGATAGGCGTATTTCTCGTCCTCGAAGGGCACCGTGGCGCTCTTGGCCAGCCGGTGGGTGCGCGTGCGTTCCACCCGCTCGGCGAAATGGCACCAGTCCGGCGTCGTCACCGGACAGGCCCTGGCATGCGGGCACGGCGCCACCAGATGCGCGCCGGCGTCCAGAAGCGCGTCGCGTGCTGCAAGGATGCGCTGCCAGCCCGCCGGCGTGCCCGGTTCGACGATGAGCAGCACCCCCGCCGTCAGCTGCCAGAGCGCCGCCATCAGCGGCGCCAGCTGCGCCGGCGCCAGTTCGTCCAGCACATAGCCGAGCGTCACCAGATCGGCCGGCGCGCGCGCTGCCAGTGCCGTTGCGAGGTCGCCGCGCACCCAGTCGACATGCAGGGCCTCGCCCGCGTCCGCCGTGTCGGCGAAACCGTCCCGCGTCAGCGCCTCGCCGACCGCCATGGCCGGCGCGCTCGCCTCCACCAGCGTTGCCCGGGTCAGCTCGGGATAGGCGTCGCGGGCCGCAAACAGCGCCGTGCCCGGCCCCGCCCCCACATCGAGCAGCGACACCGGCGCAAAATCCGGCCGCCGCCCGGCCACCGCCTCGAGGCTCGCCCGGATCGCCGCGAAGGTCGCCGGCATGCGCGCCGCCAGATAGGCCAGCACCGCCGCCTCGCCGTCCAGATGCTGGCGCCCGTCGCGGGTCTCGGCCCGGTAGCGCTGGCTCAGCCGCGAACCGGCGAGGCGCAGATCGTCGAAGGATTCCGCGTCCAGGCGGTCCGCCAGCGCCGCGCGCAGGGTCGGGGGAAGCTGCATGGGGCTGTCCTGCCTCCGCAAGAATGTCGTATCGGTCGCGCCATGAAACCGACAAGCCCGTCCCCGATAGGTCCGGCTTGCCTGCCGGCGCCCGCTTCCGCGGCGCGCTGCACACTTTCAATTGTCACGGAAACGTTCTAGCGGCTTGCCCGAACACTCCGTGACGATGACCGGCTCCGAGTTGAACCGAAGGAATTTCGCAAATGGCCAAAGAGAACCATCCGATCCACGCCAAGATCACCGGTCCGGTGGTGATGATCGGTTTCGGCTCAATCGGCAAGGGCACCCTGCCGCTGATCGAACGCCATTTCGACTACGACAAGAGCCGCTTCACGGTCATCGACCCCAACGATGCCGACAAGCAGATGCTCGACGAGCGCGGCATCCGCTTCGTCAACGAGGCGGTGACCCGCAAGAACTACGAGGAACTGCTGACGCCGCTGCTCACCGAGGGTGAAGGCCAGGGCTTCTGCGTCAACCTCTCGGTCGACACCGGTTCGCTCGATCTCATCAAGCTGTGCCGCAAGCTCGGCGTCCTCTACATCGACACCGTCGTCGAGCCGTGGCTCGGCTTCTATTTCGACGAGAGCCTGTCGAACGCCGACCGCACGAATTACGCGCTGCGCGAGACCGTCCGCAAGGAGAAGCGCAAGAACCCCGGCGGCACCACCGCCGTCTCCTGCTGCGGCGCCAATCCGGGCATGGTCTCCTGGTTCGTCAAGCAGGCCCTCGTGGATGTGGCCACCAAGGTCGGCCTGGAATTCACCGAACCCACCTTCGACGACCGCGAGGGCTGGGCCAAGCTGATGAAGAAGGCCGGCGTCAAGGGCATCCACATCGCCGAGCGCGACACCCAGCGCACCAAGAACCCGAAGCCGATGAACGTCTTCTGGAACACATGGTCGGTGGAAGGCTTCCTGTCGGAAGGCGTGCAGCCGTCGGAGCTGGGCTGGGGCACCCACGAGAAGTGGATGCCGAAGAACGCCCGTACCCACAAGAAGGGCAACCAGGCGGCGATCTATCTCGAGCAGCCGGGCGGCAACACCCGGGTGCGCACCTGGTGCCCGACGCCGGGCGCCCAGTACGGCTTCCTCGTCACCCACAACGAGTCGATCTCGATCGCCGACTTCTTCACCCACCGCAACAAGGATGACGAGGTCACCTACCGGCCGACCTGTCACTATGCCTACCATCCCTGCAACGACGCGGTCCTGTCGCTGCACGAGGTGTTCGGCGCCGCCGGCAAGTTCCAGCCGGTCCACCACGTTCTCGACGAGAACGAGCTGGTCGACGGCGTCGACGAGCTCGGCGTGCTGCTCTACGGCCACGACGCCAACGCCTACTGGTACGGCTCTCAGCTCTCGCTGGAAGAGACCCGCAAGCTGGCGCCCTATCAGAACGCCACCGGCCTGCAGGTGACCTCGGCGGTCATGGCCGGCATGGTCTGGGCGCTGGAGAACCCGGAAGCCGGCATAGTGGAGTCCGACGAGATGGACTACAAGCGCTGCCTGGAAGTGCAGTCGCCCTATCTCGGCCCGGTCAAGGGCTACTACACCGACTGGACCCCGATGACCGATCGTCCGGGCCTCTTCCCCGAGGACCTCGACGAGAAGGATCCCTGGCAGTTCCGCAACATCCTGGTGCGCTGACCTCAGCCACCACGCGTCATCGTGTTCAACCGCCGGCAGTCATTTGCCGGCGGTTTTTCTTTGCGCGCCGACTGTCGAAACGCGGGGCGACAGGCGAATCGCCCGTCCCGGCAGCACGTTTCAGGCCATGAATGGCAGAGACAACGCGTCAGCCACCGGCAAGCCGTTCTTTCGCCTGCCTTATCCCCAATTATTTTCCCATAGGGAAGCTTCTCCGATGCCATGGGCAAAATGTCGGGAAACCGGCGATTTCCACCGCTTTTTCGCAGCCTCGCCGCAAAATTGGCGCTGCGATCGTGTCGCTTGAGCAAACTTCATCACGCGGATGCCGCAGAACGAGACGCCCGGTACTTGCTTTTCCGCTTGAATATCCAAGGTTTGACCGTCCGGGTGGGAGTTTGTTGCGTCACCCGACGAAAATCGGCAGAGCGGCGCGGGCCGTTCTCCGCTCGGAGCAGTTCATGGTCGACACGGCAGTCACGCGTAAGATCGTCGAGGAAGTGATGGAAGCGGTGATGGCGGGAGCCGCGGGCTCCATCGCCCGTCACTTCGTACCCGGCGCCATGGTGTCCCAGCGCAGCAATGCCGCCATGTCGGACGCGCCGTGGTTCGGCCGCATGGAGGGCGAGTTTCGGCTGCAGGGCGAGGAGGAGGCGCGCGCCTTCTTCGACGAGATGCTGAAGCGCACCACCTACATCTCCTATGATCTGCGCGGCATCGTCTGCGAGGACGACAACGCCGCCAGCCGCTGCGACTGGACGCGCCGCGACGAGAAGACCGGCACGCTGATCACCGGCACCACCATGTACTGGTTCGCCTTCACCTCCGACGCGCGGATCCGCTCCATCGAGACCATCGGCTCGATCCATTCGGTCATTCCCCTGCGCAAGGCCGAGAAGGTCGACTGAACCGTCCCCGTGCCCGTGCTTGCCGTCATGACAGCCGTTTCAAATTGGGATAGCGTGGCACGCGTCTCAAAGCGTTGCGGCGGCGCGGTGCCGTCTCCACGCGAACATTGTTGCCTTAGCGGATCGGCGGTCGCCGGAGTGCCGCATCAGTATCGAGGTCGTATCATGCGCCGTATCGCCGTCACCCTCAGCCTCGCCGCGTTTGCCCTGGGCGCCTGCCAGAGCGAGCGGGCCCAGATGTCGCGGCCGCTGCCGCAGGCCGCCGCCTACCAGGGCGTCGAGGGCCGCTGGGCCTCGACCGGTGGCCCGATCGCCTACACCGCCGTGTTCCAGAACGGCCGCTTCACCTCGGCCGAGCGCGATACCAACGGTCTCCTGGCCGAGGGCAACTACACCTCGAGCGGCGCCTCGCGCATCCAGCTCAACTTCACCTCGGTCGCCCGCGGCGTCCAGATCGCGGCCAACTGCAACCACGGCGGCGGCACGATGGTCTGCACCTCCTCGGACGGTTCGACCTTCCGTCTCGCCCGCGCCTGAAAATCGGTCGCACCCTGATCGCATCGCCGGCGGTTCCAGCCGCCGGCAATCCTCCCTATATGGCCTTGCACGAGGTCGGTCCGGGCGCCCAGCGCCGCCCGGCGTGTTCTGCCGTGGACACGAGCGACCGCCCGCCACACGACGCAAGGACCTGCCGATGAATGCCCTGACCAAGACCATCGCCGAACGCTCCATCGGCCCCCTCCCCGAGGGCCATCCGCCGGTGAAGCAGCCCAAGGTCGGCGTTCTCCTGGTCAATCTCGGCACGCCCGACGGCACCGACTTCAAGCCGATGCGCCGCTATCTGAAGGAGTTCCTCTCCGACAAGCGCGTCATCGAATGGCCGCGCGCCGCCTGGTACCCGATCCTCTACGGCATCGTCCTCAACACCCGCCCCAAGAAGTCCGGCGCGGCCTATGCCGAGATCTGGAACAAGGAGCGCAACGAGTCCCCCTTGCGCACCTTCACCCGCGCCCAGGGCGAAAAGCTCGCCGCCCGCATGGCCGGCGATGCCGGCGTCGTCGTCGACTGGGCCATGCGCTACGGCAAGCCCTCCATCGCCGAGCGCACCGACGCGCTGATGGAACAGGGCTGCGAGCGCATCCTCGTCTACCCGCTCTATCCGCAATACGCCGCCTCGACGACCGCCACGGTCAACGACAAGTTCTTCGAGCACATGATGGGCAAGCGCTGGATGCCGGCCGTGCGCACCGTGCCCGCCTATCACGACGAGCCGGTCTATATCGACGCCCTCGCCCGCTCGATCGAGACGCATCTGGCGACGCTCGACTTCGAGCCGGAGCGGGTGATCTGCTCCTATCACGGCATTCCGCAGAGCTATTTCCGCAAGGGCGACCCCTATCACTGCCATTGCCAGAAGACCTCGCGGCTTCTCGAAGAGCGGCTCGGCTGGCCCAAGGGCCGGCTGATGACCACCTTCCAGTCGCGCTTCGGCCCGGAGGAATGGCTGCAGCCCTATACCGACAAGACCGTCGAGAAGCTGGCGCAGGAGGGCATCAAGGACATCGCCGTCCTCAACCCCGGCTTCGTGTCGGATTGCCTGGAGACGCTGGAGGAGATCGCCGGCGAGGCGGGCGAGATCTTCCACGAGGCCGGCGGCCGGAACTTCGCCCATATCCCCTGCCTCAACGACAGCGAGCCGGGCATGGACGTCATCGAGGCGATGGTCCGCCGCGAACTGCGCGGCTGGATCGACTAGTCGCCGACGCGCAAACGGCCCCGTTCGGCAAGCGAGCGGGGTCGCGCATCCGGCGCGGTCTCCAGCAATGTTTTTAAGAGGAATGCGGCGCCTTGCGGGTGCCGCGGCCGGGCTAGATGCTGAGGCCTTCGCTCTGCATCTGCGTCGCCGCGTTCAGCGGCCCGATCAGCCAGGTCTCGGCATAGGGCTTGTCCACGAAGCCGATCGGCCGAGCCGCCAGCGCCTCGGTCACCATCGCGTCGCCGATGCCGGCGCTGACGAAGAGCGAGGGAATGTCGTGCTCCTCGCGGAGCCATTTCGCCACCGCCACGCCGTTCGGTCCGCGCCGCAGCCGGACATCCACCACGGCGACATCCACCGCGCCGGCGGCGATCTCGTCCATGACCTCGAAGAAGTCCTTGGCAATGCCGACGACCTCGTAGCCATTGTCCTCGAGCATGACCCTCAGATCGATGGCGATCAGAAGCTCGTCTTCGACGATGAGAACCCGGTGTCGTGCCAGTCGCGCCATGCCATTCCCTTTCGTCAACCGGGAAAGGAAGCGCAGATCCCCGGATCGGTTCCCTCCCGTTCCGGCATTATGTGTATTTTTATGGAACACTTGGCGAACGTCGGCAGGCTTTGCACAGATTTCGGCAAAACCGCCACACGAAGACCATCAGGTGACACGTATGACGTGTCGGTCGCGGCCGTTTATACTAAGCAAAACTGACATCCCAGATGCGCCTTGCGTTCCGCTTCCGTCTCCCCTGATATGCGGCCATTGCCGGATGCGGCCCAGCAGGATGCGGGACGGTCACGGCAGCGGAGGTTTTTCATGTTCGCAGGCGATTTCCTGTCGGGAACGGGCATCCTTGTCCTCGTCGTGCTGTTCGTCGCGGTGCTCGTCCTCCTGTCGACGATCAAGATCGTCCCGCAGGGCTACAATTACACGGTCGAGAATTTTGGCCGCTACACCCGCACGCTCACCCCCGGCCTCAACATCATCGTGCCCTTCATCGAGCGCGTCGGCCGCAAGCTCAACATGATGGAGCAGGTGCTGGACGTGCCGACCCAGGAGGTGATCACCCGCGACAACGCCTCGGTCGCCGCCGACGGCGTCGCCTTCTACCAGGTGCTGGACGCCGCCGCCGCCGCCTACGAGGTGTCCGGGCTGGAGAACGCCATCCTCAATCTGGTGATGACCAATCTGCGCTCGGTCATGGGCTCGATGGATCTCGACGACCTCCTGTCCAACCGCGACGCGATCTCCGAGAAGATCCTGCGGGTCGTCGATCAGGCCGCCAACAGCTGGGGCATCAAGATCACCCGCATCGAGATCAAGGACATCAACCCGCCCAAGAACCTCGTCGATTCCATGGCCCGGCAGATGATGGCCGAGCGCGAGAAGCGGGCCGAGATCCTCGAGGCCGAAGGCTCGCGCAACGCCGCGATCCTGCGCGCCGAGGGCGAGAAGCAGTCGCAGATCCTGCAGGCCGAGGGCCGCCGCGACGCCGCCTATCGCGAGGCCGAGGGCCGCGAGCGCCTGGCCGAGGCCGAAGCCACCGCCACCCGGCTGGTCTCCGACGCCATCGCCGCCGGCGACGTCCAGGCGATCAACTACTTCGTCGCCCAGAAATACACCGAGGCGCTGGGGAAGCTTGCCTCCGCGCCCAACCAGCGCGTCGTCCTGATGCCGCTGGAGGCCTCGTCGCTGATCGGCTCCATCGCCGGCATCGGCGAACTCGCCCGGGCGACCTTCGGCGACGACGCCACCGCCGGGGCGCGGCCCCAGGCCGGCCCCACCGCCGGCAAGTCGCGCACGCGGGTTCCCACCGCGCCCTATGGCGGCAGTGAGGGCTGACCGACATGCCTGAGGTTCTGATCGATTACGGCTGGTGGATCCTCGGCCTCGTGCTGCTCGCCCTCGAGGTCGCCGCGCCCGGCGTCTACCTGCTGTTCTTCGGCATCGCCGCGCTGATCGTCGGGATGAACGTCTTCTTCCTCGGCACCGGCTGGTTCGGCTGGGAGCAGCAGATCATCGCCTTCGTCATCCTGTCCGTTGCCGCGGCGCTGCTTGGCCGCCGCTGGTACGGCAACAAGAGCGTCGCCGGCGATGGCGAGCGGCTGAACAGGCGCACGGCCCGGCTGGTCGGCCGTCAGGCCGTCCTGACCGAGCCGATCGTCGACGGCCGTGGCCGGATCGCGATCGAGGACAGCTGGTGGAGCGTCACCGGCCCGGACATGCCGGCCGGCGGCCATGTCCGGATCACCGGCGCGGACGGCTCGGTGCTGGTGGTCGAACCCGCGCCCTGAGGACGGGCGGGCTCGTCAGGCGACGCCGATCCGCAACAGGTCGTGCATGTGGACGATGCCGACCGGACGCCGGTCGCGCACCACCATCAGCGCCGTGATGTTGGACGAATTGACGATCTCCAGCGCCTTGGCGGCCAGGGTCTCCGGCGTGATCGTCTTGGGGTTGGCGGTCATCACCGTGTCCACCGTCTCGGCCAGGAGATCCGGGCCGAGGTGACGGCGCAGATCGCCGTCGGTGACGATGCCGATCAGGCAGCCGCCCGCATCGACCACCGCCGCACAGCCGAAGCTCTTGCGCGACATCACGATGATCGCCTCGGCCATGGTCGTGCCGGAGGCCACCAGCGGCAGCGCCTCGCCGACATGCATCAGGTCGCCGACATGGACGAGGCTGGCGCCCAGCTGCCCGCCGGGATGGAAGACGTGGAAGTCGCCCGGCGTGAAGCCACGCCGCTCCAGAAGCGCCACCGCCAGCGCGTCGCCGAGCGCTGCCTGCAGCGTCGTCGAGGAGGTCGGCGCCAGGCCGTGCGGACAGGCTTCGGCCACCCGCGGCAGGAGCAGCGCCACATCCGCTTCGCGTGCCAGCGTCGAGCCCGGCCGCGAGGTCATGGCGATCAGCGGCAGCTTGAAGCGCCGCGTATAGGCGACGATGCCCTTCAGCTCCGTCGTCTCGCCGGACCAGGACATGGCCAGCACCGCGTCGTCACGGCCGATCATGCCGAGATCGCCGTGATTGGCTTCCGACGGATGCACGAAGAAGGCCGGCGTGCCGGTCGAGGCGAAGGTCGCGGCGATCTTCGCGCCGATATGGCCGCTCTTGCCGACGCCGGTGATGATCAGCCGGCCGGTGATGCCCGCGATCAGGTCCAGCACCCGCTCGAACGGCTCGGCCATCTCGGCCTCGAGCAGCGCCGCCAGCGCGCGCAGGCCGTCCGCCTCGGTGGTGACGGTGCGAACCGCCGACTGCGAACCGGGTTTCGAGGCGGTGGGCTGGGGCATGGATTGGGCGATCACGACGCGGGGAATCACTGTTTTGTTGCAAGATGTGGCGACCAATGACCAGTTCGGTCCGGCCAAAACAAGGCATGTGACGCGCAAACCCCGGTGTTGCGGGGCCCCGCGGAAAATATCAACGAATCCTTAACCATGAAAATTTACGCTTTCGCAACCGGCGCGAAGAAGGCGCGGGCAATGAGAGCGCAGGCAAACCGAGATGCCGTCCATCCCCCGTCGATCCGCACGCATGATCGCCGCCACCGCCCTTCTGGGCGCGGCCGGCATCGGCGTCGGCCTGCCGGGTCTGCCGATCGCCCGCCCTGCCCTCGCCCAGTCGGCGCAGCTACCGCTGTTCCCGGAACTGCGCACCGACGACGCCCGCCCGGCCGCCCCGCAAGCCTTCGACCCCTATGATCTGAGGGCCGCGCCGCTGACCCGCGGCACCCGCATCGACCCGTCCCTCATCGACCGGCTGGAGCAATCCGGCGGCACGCCGGGCGACGATCGCCGCGGTCCGGCCGGGACCGATGCCGGCACCCTGCCGCCCGATCCGCGCGACGCCACCGAGACCGACGGCGCGTCGTCACCGGAGTTCGATCTCTTCAGCGGCCCCGCTGCCGCGCCGCAGGGCCGCGCCGCCACCAGCCGCCCGGCAGCGCCCGTCCGGAGCTTCGATCCCGAGCCCGAGGCGGCCGACGTCGCGGACGAGACCCTCGCCGAAGATCCGCGCGACGCACCGGCCTTCTCGGCCCGGCCCAGCGCCGGCGGACCGGCGAGTGCGGTCCCCGCCGTCGCGCCCCGCAATCCGCCGCTGGCCGCCGGCATCGCCGACGAGGCGCCCGCCGTCGACAGCCCGCTGCGCACCAGCCGGACCGTCATCACCCCCGAGCGCGCGCCGGTCGCCACCAGCGACGCCGATCCCTTCGCCCCGCTCGGCGTGCGCGCCGGCCGCTTCATGCTCTATCCCGAGCTGATCCAGACCCTCGGCGCCTCGACCAATATCGACGATGCGGTCGATGGCGAGAGCGGCATCTTCTCGGAAACGACGATCTCGGCCCGGCTCCTGTCCGACTGGTCCCGCCACGAAGCCGAGCTCAACGGCAGCCTCACCTATCGCCGCAACTTCGCCGGCGACACGCCCGAAGACCCGCGCGCCGCCCTCGACGGGCGCCTGCGCCTCGATCTCGACCGCATGACCACCGCCACGCTGCGCGGCGCCATCGACTATGCCCGCGAGGACACCGTCGACATCTCCGACAGCTTCGTCGGCACCGACCAGGCCGACCGCCTGCAGGGGTCCCTCTCCGGTCAGCTCGAACGCCGCTTCGGCCGCCTCGTCGTCAGCGGCACGGGCACGCTCGCGCGCACCGCCTATGCCGACCTGCCGGCCGGCGCCATCGACCAGGACTACACCACCCTCACCGCGACCTTGCGCACCGGCTACGAGATCTCGCCCGCCGTCACGCCCTTCGTCGAGGCAAGCCTCGGCCGCCGGCTCTTCGATGCGCCCGGCGAGGAAGCCGACGGGACCTTCGACCGCGACGCCCTGCTGCCGGCGCTGCGCGGTGGCGTCGCCCTCGATGTCACCGAGAAGCTGCGCGGCGAAATCGCCCTCGGCTATGCCTGGAACCGTCCCGACGACGATCGCGGCGAGGCGACCAGCGCCCCCACGCTGGACGCCAGCCTCGTCTGGTCGCCGCAGCGCGGCACCGAGGTCACCACCGCCCTGCGGACCCGCTTTGAGCCCGAAAGCTCCGGCCGCTCCACCATCGTCGCCTATGAGGGCTCGCTGGGCCTGCGCCATGCCCTCGACACGCGCACCGAACTAACCGCGACGGCGCTGGCGGAATTCAGCAATTCCACCATCCCCGGCGACGACGAGACCCTCCTGACCGGCGAGGCCGGTTTCACCTACTGGCTGCACCGCGGCTTCGCCGTCACCGGCCTCTACACCCACCGCCAGCTCTACACCGACGACGGCACGGGCGATTACGGCTCCGACACCCTCCGCATCAGCATGAAACTGCAGCGGTAGGGGAAGAGGCCTGAGGCGGGTGAAGACACGGGCGGGTTTCGAACCATCGCAGACGTTCGCCACTTTGCGAGGCGTTGCCGATGAGAGATGTTGACAGCGGCCGAGGGTTCTGACATGTCATAAACCTTGGTGCCGAACCGCGCCAATTTCCGCCCGGCTCTGCCGGGTTTTTTTATGATCGGATGAAAACCGGCCTTTATGTCCCCAGATTCCTGGGTGCAGGTCGGCCTCTTGATCAGCGCGCTTACCCTTACGGTCAATTTCCTTAGTTTCTGGTACTCCGCCCCTCGTCGGGTCGCGCGGAAGCGCGTCCGTATTGTGGAGCGCGAGCGGGAGCTGCGTATTGGAAACTGGATTGTTTGGAAAGTGCGCGATCGAGAGACCACCCGCTCCTAGCGCTCTCGCGCCCGCCTTCACTTTCAGATGACGGGAGCGAGCGATGACTCACGTCTATAGGTCAGGAGCAGACAGTATCAGCATGTCTGCTTGATCAAGTGAACGCTGGTTGTCCGAACAGCAAACGAACTCGTACGATTTTCGTTTTTTCCCCTACCGGCGATACGGCTTGGCCGCCTAGCGTTGGGCTTCGACGGCGCCGCGCCGCGCCCCCCACCTAGCGCCCCCGCCCCACACAAAGACGCCGGCGGCCGCCCCTCAGGGCAACGCCGCCGGCGCGCTTTACCGTCTCTGCTAAGCCGCTATTCGGCGGCCTTCGCCGCGTCCTTCGGCTTTACCGTGTCCATCAGCCGTTCCATGTTGCCGATCACCTTGTCGCGGATGTCCGGGCGCCACAGGGCAAAGGCGACATTCGCCTCGATGAAGCCTTCCTTCGAGCCGCAGTCGAAGGTGCGGCCGTGGAACGGATAGGCGTAGAAATCCTGCTGGTCGGCCAGCTTCAGCATGCCGTCGGTCAGCTGGATCTCGTTGCCGGCACCCTTCTCCTGGGTCTCCAGGATGTCGAAGATCTGCGGCTGCAGGATGTAGCGGCCTGAAATGTAGTAGTTCGACGGCGCCTCGGCCGGCTTCGGCTTCTCCACCATGCCGTCGAGGCGGAAGCCCGAGCCGACGTCTTCGCCGCGCCCGACGATGCCGTATTTGTCGGTCTCCTGCGGGTCGCACTGCTCGACGGACACGATGTTGCCGCCGGTCTCCTCGTAAAGCCGCACCATTTCGGCGAGGCACCCCTTCTCGGCCTGCATGATCATGTCCGGCAGGAGCAGCGCAAAGGGCTCGTCTCCCACGAGGTCGCGCGCGCACCACACAGCGTGGCCGAGGCCGAGCGGCGCCTGCTGGCGGGTGAAGCTGGCCGTGCCGGGGGTGGGCTGCAGCCGGTCCAGAAGGTCGAGTTCGGCCGTCTTGCCGCGCTCCGCCAGCGTGTTCGACAGCTCCACCTGGATGTCGAAATAGTCCTCGATGACGCCCTTGTTGCGTCCCGTGACGAAGATCAGATGCTCGATGCCGGCTTCCCGCGCCTCGTCGACCACATACTGGATCACCGGCCGGTCGACGACCGTCAGCATCTCCTTGGGGATCGCCTTCGTCGCAGGCAGGAACCGCGTGCCGAGACCGGCCACCGGAAACACCGCTTTTCTGACTTTCTTCATCCTTGCACCGTCCTCATCAAACTGGATTTCTGACGCTATCACGCGCGTGCTCACCGTCCTGTGACAGTCGGCACATTGCCGCCATTTCGCCCCGAAATAGCGGCATAAGTCGGTTCGGCCAGATCGCCCGGCCCGGCGTATCGAGATCGGCTGCCCATGCGCCGTCTTGGTGAACGATCGCTTAACGAGATGCTTCTAGTCTGCCGCTTCGCACAGCGACCCTATCTGAGGAGAAGACATATGCAACGAGCGTCCGCAATCCGGCAGAGCTGGCTGGGCTCGGTCATCATGGCCCTGTTGCTGTCGTTCCTTGCGGCAGCGCCGGCCTCGGCCGATGCCGGTTTCCAGCGCTGGATCGCCGATTTCGAGTCCGTCGCCGCTTCCAACGGCGTCAGCCGCAACGTCTACCGGGCCGCCTTCAAGGGCGTCACCTCCCCCGACCCCGACGTCATCGAGAAGGCCCGCTACCAGCCCGAATTCCGCTCCACCGTCTGGGACTATCTCGACAACCGCGTCAATGACGAGCAGGTTGCCAAGGGTCGCCAGATGGCGGCCAAATACAAGGACTGGCTCGACCGGATCGAGAAGCGCTTCGGCGTCGATCGCAACATTCTTCTGGCGATCTGGTCGATGGAGACCAATTACGGCGCCATCCTCGCCCGCGACGACGTCATGAAGAACCTGCCGCGCTCGCTGGCCACCCTTGCCTATCTCGACAAGCGCCGGGCCAAGTTCGCCCGCCAGCAGCTCATCGCGGCGCTGAAGATCGTCCAGGCCGGCCACATCGCGCCGGGCGACCTCACCAGCTCCTGGGCCGGCGCCATGGGCCACACCCAGTTCATCCCGACCAGCTACCTCGCCTATGCGGCGGACATCGACGGCGACGGCCATCCCAACATCTGGGGCTCGATCCCCGACGCGCTGGCCACCGCCGCCAACCTCCTGCGCAAGAATGGCTGGCAGACCGGCAAGACCTGGGGCTACGAGGTCGAGGTGCCGAGCCAGTATCGCGGCAAGCTGGAGCGCGACAATCGCAGCCTGTCGCAGTGGCAGGGCCTCGGCTTCTCGCGGCCCAATGGCAGCGGCTTCGCCTATCCGTCAGACCGCGCCAACCTGGTCCGGCTGGCCGGCGACAGCGGTCCGGCCTTCCTGATGTCGAAGAACTTCTTCGTCCTCAAGAACTACAACAATTCCGACAAATACGCCCTCGCCGTCGGGCTTCTGGCCGACCAGATCGCCGGCTATCACGGCCTCTATCGCGACTGGCCGCGCGGCTACACGCCGCTCTCCACCAACGAGCGTTACGAGCTGCAGAAGCACCTCGCCTCGCGCGGGCTGTATGACGGCAAGATCGATGGTAAGATCGGCGACGGATCGAAATCGGCGATCATGGCGTTGCAGGGTCGGGCCGGTCTCGCCCAGGATGGCAACGCCTCCAAGGCGCTGCTCGACTTCCTGCGGCGCAACTGACGGGCCGCGGCGCAAACGAGAGAACGGAGACCCCGATGACGGGAGCTCGACACGGCAGCAGCCCCGCAAGGGGCTGGCTCGCCAGGATGATGGTCGCCGCGCTGGCGGCCATTGCCGTTTTCGTCACGGCGGTCGTGCCGCAATCGGCGGCCTACGCCCAGCAGCGTCCGCGCACCGTCCTGGAAATGCTGTTCGGCAACCAGACCCGGGAGGCCGCGCCGCCGCGCCGCGTCATTCGCAAGCGTGCCGCTCCGCGCAAGCAGCGCACCCGCCGCTCGCGCTCCTCCTCGTCCTCCAAGCGCACGAGCCCGTCGCGTGCGCCCGCCGCAGCAGCTGCCGCCGCGCCGGACAAGAACGACACCGCCCAGACCGTCCTCGTCGTCGGCGACTTCATGGCCGACAGCCTCGCCAAGGGCCTGTCCGACGTCTATGCCGACAATGCCGACGTCAAGGTGAAGGCCCGCGCCAACGGCTCCTCCGGCCTCGTGCGCGAGGATTACTACAACTGGCGGACCAGTCTCGGTCCGATCATGGAGGAGGAGAAGCCGGCCGTCGTCGTCGTGATGATCGGCTCCAACGACCGCCAGCAGATCGACACCGGCAGCGGCAGCGCCTCGCTGCGTTCCGACGCCTGGGTCGCCGAGTACCAGAAGCGGATCGCCGCCATTGCCGGCACGGTCAAGGAGAAGGGCGTCCCCCTCGTCTGGGTCGGCGTGCCGTCCTTCAAGTTCGATCGCATGAGCGAGGACATGATCTTCCTCAACGATCTCTACAGCAAGGGCGTCGCCAGCGTCTCCGGCGAGTTCGTCGATGTCTGGGACGGCTTCGTCGACGCCAATGGCGGCTTCGTCTATTCCGGCCCCGGCGTCAGCGGCCAGAAAGTGCAGCTGCGCGGCTCCGACGGCATCACCATGACCGGCGACGGCGCCGACAAGCTGGCCTTCTTCGCCGAGCGCGCCATCACCAAGCGCCTGCGCAACCCGGCGGCGCCCGGCACTGCCTTCTCGCTGAGCGAGGAACAGCTGCCCAACATGCAGCTGCCGCCGATCAGCAACGCCGCCAACGCCGTCAACGCCGCGCCGGTCGCCCTCGACGATCCCTCCCTCGACGGCGCCGACCGGCTGCTGGGTGCCGGCGCCGTCCAGGGCTTCTCGCTGGAGCCCTCGCCACGCGACCGGCTCGTCCTCAACGGCAACAGCACCGGCAACATCGCCGGCCGCGCCGACGACTTCGCCTGGAACGAGAAACGCGCCGCCGTCT
Source organism: Aurantimonas coralicida DSM 14790 (assembly GCF_000421645.1). Lineage (GTDB taxonomy): Bacteria > Pseudomonadota > Alphaproteobacteria > Rhizobiales > Rhizobiaceae > Aurantimonas > Aurantimonas coralicida. The sequence goes on from NZ_ATXK01000001.1 coordinate 485,480, forward strand.
CGCCGGGCGGCCCGCCCATCGCCTATCGCGGCTCCCTCGATCTCAACAAGCTGCGCGAAAACGACGGCATCGAGCCACCGGAGGAAATGCCCTCCATCCTCGACGCCATCATCGAGGACTGGTCCCGCTCCAACGACGCCGCCAGCGGAACAACGCCGCAGGGATAAACGATCGCGGCCGCGCTCGCCTGCAACCGTGGGCGACAAGCCGCTTCCACCTATCGAGGTCGTCATCCTCGGGCTCCGACCCGAGGATGACGCGCGGAGGAGGCAGCACGCCAACTTGCAGCGTCGCATCGGTAGGGATGAAGGCTGATGTTGACGCGCGGAGAGGGCCTGTGGACGCGCAGAGGGCGTGACACTTCCGTCAGCGAGGGCGTCCCCTCCAGCGTACGCGTCGCGCGAGATAGCACGGAGGTAGCCGCGCCCCTCTCTCCAGCCGCATCCGCAGCAGCACGACGGCGGCGATGAGCGACGCCTTTCATCAAGGTCGTCATCCTCGGGCTCCGACCCGAGGACCCATGCCTCGCCACCCGCGCCGTCCGCTCGGCCAACGACAAACCACCCAACGCGCCGCAGCCGCCAACCGCCACCGCTGCGGTCATCCCAACGGTTTGGCATGGGTCCTCGGGTCAAGCCCGAGGATGACGCGCGGAGGGGGCAGCGCGCCAACTTGCAGCGTCGCATCGGCAGGGATGAAGCATGGTGTAGAGCGCGGAGAGGTGCGCCGACACGCAGGACCGCATCGCGAAGGATGAAGCGTGGTGCGGACACGCGGACACGGGCTTTGGACGCGCGCAGAGGGCGTGACACTCCCTGCAGCGAACGCGTGGCGCGGGTAGCACGGAGGTAGCCGCGCCCCTCTCTCCAGCCGCATCCGCAGCAGCACAACGGCGGCGATGAGCGACGCCTTTCATCAAGGTCGTCATCCTCGGGCTCCGACCCGAGGACCCATGCCTCGCCCTTGGCGCCATCCGCTCCCTCAGGCGCCAATCGCCGGGCGACGACGCATCGCCGCCCGCGCCGCCCTACCGCGGCAGCGTCGTGGCGCCCATCAGGTCGAGATCGATGGCGCGGGCCGCCTGGCGGCCTTCGCGGATCGCCCAGACCACCAGCGACTGGCCGCGGCGGCTGTCGCCGGCGGCGTAGAGCTTGTCGACCGAGGTCAGGTAGCCGAGATCGTCGGCGGCGATGGAGACATTGCCGCGGCGGTCGGTGTTGGTGCGCAGCGCCTCGCCGACATCACTCATGAAGCCGGTCTCGGACGGGCCGGCAAAGCCGATGGCGATGAAGGCGAGATCGGCCTTGATGACGAATTCCGTGCCGGCGATCGGCTTGCGGGCCTCGTCCACCTGGGCGCATTTCACGCCGGTCAGGACACCGTCCTCGCCGACGAATTCCAGCGTGGCGATCTGGAACTCGCGGATCGCGCCCTCGGCCTGGCTCGACGAGGTGCGCATCTTGGTCGCCCAGTAGGGCCAGACTTCCAGCTTGTTCTCGGTCTTGGGCGGCTGCGGCCGGATGTCGAGCTGGGTTACCTTGACGGCGCCCTGGCGGAACGCCGTGCCGACGCAGTCCGAGGCGGTGTCGCCGCCGCCGACCACGACGACATGCTTGCCGCCGGCCCAGATCTCCTCGCACGGCCAGCCGACGCTCTCGACCGGCTCGCTGCCGACCCGGCGGTTCTGCTGCACCAGATACGGCATCGCGTCGTAGACGCCGGACAGGCCGTCATGCGGAATGCCGCTGTCGCGTGGCCGCTCGGAGCCGCCGCAGAACAGGACGGCGTCGTAGCTGGCGCGCAGTTCCTCGACGGTCTTGTCGACGCCGACATTGACGCCGCAGAAGAAGGTGACGCCCTCGCCTTCCATCTGCTCGACGCGGCGGTCGATCCAGTGCTTTTCCATCTTGAAGTCGGGAATGCCGTAGCGCAGCAGGCCGCCGGGGCGGGTCTCGCGCTCATAGACATGCACCGCATGGCCAGCGCGGCCGAGCTGCTGCGCTGCGGCAAGGCCCGCCGGGCCCGAGCCGATCACCGCCACCGTCTTGCCGGTCTGCTGCTTGGCCGGCTGCGGCCGGATCAGGCCCAGCGCGTAGGCCTTGTCGGCGATCGCCTGCTCGACGGTCTTGATGGCGACCGGCGTGTCTTCCAGGTTCAGCGTGCAGGCTTCCTCGCAGGGCGCCGGGCAGATGCGGCCGGTGAACTCGGGGAAGTTGTTGGTCGAATGCAGGTTGCGGGCCGCCGTCTCCCAGTCGCCGGAATAGACCAGGTCGTTCCAGTCCGGGATCTGGTTGTGCACCGGGCAGCCCGTCGGCCCGTGGCAATAGGGGATGCCGCAATCCATGCAGCGTGCCGCCTGCTTGCCGACTTCCGCGTCGGACATCGGCAGGGTGAACTCGCGAAAATGGCGGATTCGATCGGATGCCGGCTGATACTTCTGCGTCTGCCGATCGATCTCGAGAAATCCGGTGACCTTACCCATACCCACTCCAACAGTCTCTTGTGCGGGCTTCAGTGCCGCACCCAATGCTCGACGTCCAGCCCAAAGGGCCCACCGGCGCCGCGCGGCACATCAGCCACGCAGCGCATCGCGGTGGATCACTCGGCGGCAACGCCGAGCCGCATGCGCTCCATCTCCTGCAGCGCGCGGCGGTATTCGACCGGCATGACCTTGACGAATTTCGGCCGGTGCTCCTCCCAGTTCTCCAGCATCTCCGCCGCCCGGCGCGAGCCGGTATAGTGGTGATGGTTGGAGATCAGCTGGAACAGCCGCTCGCCGTCGTGGCTGGTCATGTCCGAGGACAGGTCGACCCGGCCCTTGTACTGGAGGTCGCCGCCATGGTGGTGCAGCTTCTCCATGATGTCGTCCTCTTCCGGAACCGGCTCCAGATCGACCATGGCCATGTTGCAGCGCTCGGCGAAGTCGCCGACCGCGTCATAGACATACGCCACGCCGCCCGACATGCCGGCCGCGAAGTTGCGGCCGGTCTCGCCGAGAATGACGACGACACCGCCGGTCATGTACTCGCAGCCATGGTCGCCGACGCCCTCGACCACCGCCACGGCGCCCGAATTGCGCACGGCGAAACGCTCGCCCGCGACGCCGCGGAAATAGCACTCGCCCGAGATCGCCCCGTAGAGCACCGTGTTGCCGATGATGATCGACTCCTCCGGCACGATGCGGGTGTCCTCGCGCGGGCGCACCACGATGCGGCCGCCCGACAAGCCCTTGCCGACATAGTCGTTGCCGTCGCCGGTCAGCTCGAAGGTGATGCCGCGGGCAAGGAACGCCCCGAAGCTCTGGCCGGCGGTGCCGGTCAGCTTCACCGTGATGGTGTCGTCGCGCAGGCCCTTCAGCCCGTAGCGCTTGGCCACCTCGCCCGACAGCATCGCGCCGGTCGAGCGGTCGACGTTGGAGATCGGCGTCTCGATGGTCACCGGCTGGCGCGCCGACAGGGCGGGCTCGGCCTCGGCGATCAGCTTGCGGTCGAGAATGTCGACGATCGGGTGCTCCTGCAGCTTCGTCCAGCGCACTGCCTCGGGCGCGGCATCGGGCTTGTAGAACACCTTGGAGAAGTCGAGGCCGCGCGCCTTCCAGTGCTCGATCATCGGCTTCTTCTCGAGCAGCTGCGACTGGCCGACCAGCTCGGCCATGGTCCGAACGCCCATCTCCGCCATGATCATCCGCACCTCTTCCGCGACATAGAAGAAGTAGTTGATCACGTGCTCCGGGGCGCCCTTGAAGCGCTTGCGCAGCACCGGGTCCTGGGTGGCGACGCCGACCGGGCAGGTGTTCAGATGGCACTTGCGCATCATGATGCAGCCGGCGGCGATCAGCGGCGCCGTCGAGAAGCCGAACTCGTCGGCGCCCAGAAGCGCCCCGACGATGACGTCGCGGCCGGTCCGCAGGCCGCCGTCGACCTGCAGGCAGACGCGGTCGCGCAGGCCGTTCATCACCAGCGTCTGCTGGGTCTCGGCGAGACCCATCTCCCACGGGCTGCCGGCATGCTTGATCGAGGTCATCGGCGAAGCGCCGGTGCCGCCGTCATAGCCCGACACGATGATGTGGTCGGCGCGCGCCTTGGCGACACCCGCCGCGACCGTGCCGACGCCGACTTCCGACACCAGCTTGACCGAGATGTCGGCCGCCGGATTGACGTTCTTCAGATCGTAGATGAGCTGCGCCAGATCCTCGATCGAATAGATGTCGTGATGCGGCGGCGGCGAGATCAGGCCGACGCCCGGCGTCGAATGCCGTGTCTTAGCGATGGTCGCGTCGACCTTGTGGCCGGGCAGCTGGCCGCCCTCGCCGGGCTTGGCGCCCTGCGCGACCTTGATCTGCAGCATGTCGGCATTGACGAGATATTCCGTCGTCACGCCGAAGCGGCCCGACGCGATCTGCTTGATCGCCGAACGCTCGGGATTGGGCGTGCCGTCGCTCAGCGGCAGGAAGCGGTCCGATTCCTCGCCGCCCTCGCCGGTGTTCGACTTGCCGCCGATCTGGTTCATCGCCCGTGCCAGCGTCGTATGCGCCTCGCGGGAGATCGAGCCGAAGGACATGGCGCCGGTGCAGAAGCGCTTGACGATGTCCTTGGCCGACTCGACCTCGTCCAGCGGCACCGGCGTGCGGCCGGCTTCCTCGGCCATCTTGATGTGGAACAGGCCGCGAATGGTCGAGCTCTCGACCGCCGCCTCGTTCACCATCTTGGCGTAGTCCTGGTACTTCTCCCAGGAATCGGTGCGCACGGCGTGTTGCAGCGTCGCCACCGCATCCGGCGACCACATGTGGGTCTCGCCGCGCATGCGGTAGACATACTCACCGCCGATATCGAGCGAGCGCTGCAGGATCGGATCGTCGGAGAAGGCGCGGGCATGGCGCTCGGCCGTCTCGCGGGCGACCTCTTCCAGGCCGACGCCCTCGATGGTCGTCGCCGTACCGGTGAAGTAGCGCTCGACGAATTCCGACTGCAGGCCGACCGCGTCGAAGATCTGCGCGCCGCAATAGGACTGGTAGGTCGAGATGCCCATCTTGGACATGACCTTCAAAAGGCCCTTGCCCACCGACTTGATGTAGCGGGTCACCACCTCGTTGGCGTCGACCTCCGGCGGGAATTCCTTGCGCCGGTGCATGTCGAGCAGCGTGTCGAAGGCCAGATACGGGTTGATCGCCTCGGCGCCGTAGCCCGCGAGGCACGCGAAGTGATGCACCTCGCGCGGCTCGCCCGATTCCACCACCAGGCCGGCGGCGGTGCGCAGGCCCTTGCGGATCAGGTGGTGATGCACCGCCGCACAGGCCAGCAGCGCCGGGATCGGGATACGATCCGGGCCGACCTGCCGATCCGACAGGATGATGATGTTGTAGCCGCCCGCGACCGCAGCCTCGGCGCGCTCGCACAGACGCTCCACCGCACCCGCCATGCCCGCCGCGCCGGCTTCCGCCGCATAGGTCATGTCGATGGTCTTGGTGTCGAACCGGTCCTCGGTGTGACCGATGTTGCGGATCTTTTCCAGATCGCCATTGGTCAGGATCGGCTGGCGCACCTCCAGCCGCTTGCGGCGCGAGGAGCCCTCGAGGTCGAAAATGTTCGGCCGCGGCCCGATGAAGGAGACGAGGCTCATCACCAGTTCCTCGCGGATCGGATCGATCGGCGGGTTGGTGACCTGGGCGAAGTTCTGCTTGAAATAGGTGTAGAGCAGCTTCGACGACGACGACATCGCCGAGATCGGCGTGTCGGTGCCCATCGAGCCGATCGCTTCCTGGCCGGTGGTGGCCATCGGCGCCATCAGCGTGCGGGTGTCCTCCAGCGTGTAGCCGAAGGCCTGCTCGCGATCGAGCAGCGAGACGTCCGAGCGCGAGGCGCGCGGCGCCACCGGCTTCAGGTTCTCCAGGATGATCTGGGTGTTCTTCAGCCACTCGCCATAGGGGTTGGCCGACGCCGTCTCGCGCTTGATGTCCTCGTCGGAGACGATGCCGCCCTTCTCCAGGTCGATCAGCAGCATGCGGCCCGGCTGCAGCCGCCACTTCTTGACGATGCGCGCCTCGTCCACCGGCAGCGTGCCGGCTTCCGACGCCAGGATCACCAGATCGTCGTCGGTGACGATGTAGCGGGCCGGGCGCAGGCCGTTGCGGTCCAGCGTCGCGCCGATCTGGCGGCCGTCGGTGAAGGCGACGGCGGCGGGGCCGTCCCACGGCTCCATCAGCGCGGCGTGATACTCGTAGAAGGCCTGGGTGTCCTTCGGCATCTGCTTGTTGCCGGCCCAGGCTTCCGGGATCAGCATCATCATGGCGTGGGACAGCGGATAGCCGCCCTCGGTCAGGAATTCGAGCGCGTTGTCGAAGCAGGCGGTGTCGGACTGGCCCTCGTAGGAGATCGGCCACAGCTTGGAGATGTCGTTGCCGAACAGTTCCGAATCGACCGAGGCCTGGCGCGCCGCCATCCAGTTGACGTTGCCGCGCAGCGTGTTGATCTCGCCGTTATGGGCGACCATCCGGTAGGGATGGGCGAGCTTCCAGGACGGGAAGGTGTTGGTCGAGAAGCGCTGATGCACCAGGGCCAGCGCGCTCTCGAAGCGCGGATCGGTCAAATCGGCGTAATAGGCGCCGAGCTGGTAGGCCAGGAACATGCCCTTGTAGACGATGGTGCGGGCCGACAGCGACACGACATAGAAGCCGATGTCGCGGCCTTCCGTCTCCACATGGACGCGGTTCGACACGACCTTGCGCAGGATGAACAGCCGCCGCTCGAACTCGTCGTCGCTGGTCAGCGTCGGCGCCCGGCCGATGAAGACCTGACGGTGCACCGGCTCGGTCGCCAGGATCTCCGGCGCCTTGGAGAGCTGGGAATTGTCCACCGGCACGTCGCGCCAGCCGAGGATCGTCTGGCCTTCCTCGCGCACGACCTCCTCGAACACCGCCTCGATATGGCGGCGCTTCTCGGCGTCCTGCGGCATGAAGACGTGGCCGACGCCGTACTGGCCGGCGGCCGGCAGCTCGATGCCCTGGCCGGCCATCTCCTCGCGGTACAGCCGGTCCGGGATCTGCACCAGCATGCCGGCGCCGTCGCCCATCAGCGGATCGGCGCCCACGGCGCCGCGATGGGTCAGGTTTTCGAGGATCTGCAGGCCCTTCTCGACGATCGAGTGGGACTTCTGGTTCTTCATATGCGCGATGAAGCCGACGCCGCAGGCATCGTGCTCGTTGCGCGGATCGTAGAGGCCGATCTTCTCCGGCATGGTGCGCGGCTTGATCGCGGCACCGATGGTCGCGGCGGCGGTGTCGTTCGAGAGGCTGGTCTCGAAGGTCCCGGCGTTGGATGGCGTCAGCTTCGTCATCGCGTCGTCTCCCGTCGTCGCGCCGCCGTTTCCGGCCGCGCATCTTGTCGCGCCGTTTCAGGCGCAACCTTGGCTCCGGTCCCGCGCCGTCCGCCTGGTTCAGGAGAAGCTCCCTCAGGCGTCCGGGCCGAACCCGAGCGACAATGTCTCGTTTCCGCCGGCTTTTCGCATGACCGCTGGCGTCAGGATAGAACCCGGGCGCGTCTTTTCCGCGCGCCATCGTGCCAGATCGCGCTTTTTCACCAGCCGATTTATGGCAGCATCACTGTCCTATCGGCCGTAATATGACAGAAGCGGTGCCACGCCACAAGGCCACCCCCGGCAGCGCCCCCTCGCCGGCCCCACGCGGATTCAGCATGCGCCGGTCCGCGCGCTGGTCCCTGAACGACCCGCCTCGACTGCAAAGAACGCGCCCGGCAACCGCCCCCGCATGCCCGCAGCGCATGGGAGATCCGCGCCGCGTCCCGCTTGCCCTTGGCCGCGGCGCATTATAACTGCCCGCCATGATCTTTGCTTCCGATAACTGGTCCGGCGCCCATCCGGCGATCAATGCAGCCCTCACCGCCCACGGCGCCGGCATGGCCGCCGCCTATGGCGCGAGCGATCTCGACAAGCGCGTCGAGCGCCGCTTCGACGAATTGTTCGAGCGCGAGGTCGCGGTGTTCTTCGTGGGCACCGGCACCGCCGCCAACTCCCTCGCCTTCGCCGCGGTCAACCGGCCGGGCGGCGTCGTCCTGTGCCACCGCGAGGCCCACGTCATCGAGGACGAGTGCGGCGCACCGGAATTCTTCACCCATGGCGCCCGCATGGCGCCGATCGACGGCCCCGACGGCAAGATCGACCCGGACAATCTGAAGCGCGAAATTGCCCGCTTCAAGCCGGACTTCGTCCATGCCGGCCAGCCCATGGCCGTGACCATCAGCCAGCCCGGCGAGGCCGGCACGCTCTACAGCGGCGACGAGATCGAGACGATCGCGAAGATCGCCCATGACCGCAATCTCGCGCTCCACATGGACGGCGCGCGCTTTGCCAACGGTCTGGCCGCCACCGGCATGACTCCGGCTGAGATGACCTGGAAGCGCGGCGTCGACATCCTGTCCTTCGGCGCCACCAAGAACGGCTGCTGGTGCGCCGAGGCCGTGGTCTTCTTCGATCCCGCCAAGGCCAGCCAGTTCCCCTATATCCGCAAGCGCGGCGCCCAGCTCTTCTCCAAGACGCGCTTCGTGGCGGCCCAGTTCATGGCCTATCTGGAGAACGATCTCTGGCTCGAGCTCGGCAGTCATGCCAACCGCATGGCCGACCGCCTGCGCGCCGGCCTCGACGCCAGCAACCAGGCCCGCCAGGCCTGGCCGACCCACACCAATGAGAGCTTCGCCATCCTCAAGGCCGACCGGGCCGAGGCGCTGAGGGCCCGCGGCGCGGTCTTCTACGACTGGAACCCGCCGCACGGCTTCCACGACATCGTCGGCGACGACGAGCATCTCGTCCGCCTCGTCACGAGCTGGTCGACGACCCCCGACGAGGTCGACCGCTTCTGCGAACTCCTGGCCTAATCCGCCCCCCCCGATCGGTCGCCCGAGCGACGGCCGATCGGCGTCCGATGAAGTCCCAACTGACTCCCGTCAGCCGCAAATCGGCCCTTCGACAGACAGGGAACCGACTTGCCTTCGACGCCCCCCCCTGACTGGCCCCTGACCAGCCTTCGATAGAGCCCCTGACCGGCCTGCAACGGTCGCCCGGGACTGGCCCTCGACGGACCCCTGACTGGTCTTAACCGGCCTTTGCCGACCCTCTGGCCGGCCGGGGCGCGCTCGCCCCGGACCGATCGGGCCGATGGACATCTTTCTTCGGAACGGTTGACCGCGCACGGGATTTCCGTAGCGTAGGTTCACAGCCAGAGGAGAACGTCATGTCCACAGACGCGTTTCATCAGGGCGAACTCGCTTTCCGCAACAATTTCCCGATGTCGTCCTGCGAATATCCGGCCGGCTCATCCCTGCGCGCCGCGTGGATGGAGGGCTGGACCACGGCCCGCAACGCGGCGCCGACGGGCACCGGCCAGCATGCCGGCATGATGAAGGACGCCCGCACCGCCACCAATCTCGGCCGCCACGACGCCCCCCACGAATCCTGACGCGGCCGGGCAGAAACGAGCGAGCGCGCGACGGCCCCGGCCGTCGCGTTTTTTTGTGCAAAGCGTCTGAACGAAGCGAGCGGAGCTCGCGTGCTCAGAGAGTTTCTCGCCGTAATATCCAATCATACGTTGGTGTCGCTAAAGCGTTTCGCGGGACAGCTGAGACTAAGCGCAACGGGCTTTGGTCGCTTTACAAAAACGATAGATTGTCTGGCGATAAGATAGCTTTTCAACGCTTCTCCAGCAAACGAAAAGCTTCCAATGACCTTATCCGCCACACCTCGCCCACGACCAGTCCAAATCGCTGAACTTAGCCTTGGCATCGGCCTAGCTCTATCTCTCGCATTTTCAGCGATCGCATTTGGTCGCCTAGCTCTTCAGTCTGGTTTCGATCTCTATTCGGTGATCTTAAATCGAGGCCTAAAGGAAGCCGTCGAGGTTATCGGTCAATATCTCGCAACGCTAGCAATTAACGATATGGTCGGTCGCTTTGAGGTCAGCGCTCTTGCTGCCAACGTTGCCATCGCGATGTCGATGGCGGCTGCCGTTCTTGCACCATTGTTGTTTGTCTTCGTTTGGTTGCGCATAGCCAAACTCACCAGCGCCTATCTGATGCGAGGTGCATGGGCATTAGGCCCTCGTGACGACGTCGAAGCAGATGTACCGGGTGCTCTCCCCCCAATCGGTAAAGTCAACGAACTCCTCATGTCCGAGGATTTCCAAAACGCCCGTTTAACACAGGAAGATCGAGCCATGCTCGGCCGTCATGGTCGGCACACGCCAAGGGCATTTGTTGCGTTACAGCACAGCTTACGCCTTCCAATGCAGCGGGCTATCCAGCCTCTGCTTAAAGGCTTGCTATGGGCGGTGATGGCATTCGTTGTTCTGGTGGGGCTGGTTCTGTTTCTCAGTGGTCGCATTGAGGTTGTGTTAGCGACGGCGGAACAACTCGCAGCGAATTTTGGTCGCGCGTTTGGCATACCGAGCTTGCTTCTGGTCTTGGCTCTGCTGGGCATCGGCATCATAAGCGTCCTGATGGATCTACGGTTTGCACGGGCGCTTGCACCACGAAAGAAACCAGACGCAAGCAAGTCAACTGAGATGCTACGAAATCTCACTACTAACGCCACACCCGCGCAATTCCTCTCGGTCCTAAAATCTGAACTCGCGATAAGGCTAAAGCAGGCCCGGGTCAGAACACATGGGACAGATGATTCGCGGGACGGATTCGTTGATCAAAGCAGCTTCTTCGTTGACCTATTGATTGAAAATGAATCGAAGGCCGCCAAAAACCCCGTTTCGGGCGAAGCCCGAATCCGAATTTGGACCGGGGTAGTATTCGTATTGGCAGGGACAATTGTCCCACTATTCTTTCTGTTACCATCTTCCCTTCAAAACATGCTCCAGTTTGATCGCTTTGAACTGGCGACGACATCGAGCGCTTTGATTTGGATGTCGATTGCTCTGGCTACCGGTCGCGCTATGCGGGAACTAGGTATGCGCGCAGTGAATGATGCCGAGGTTGTTTTGCAGACCGACTGGCACGAAACTCCAATCGCAGCGATCCGGATAGATGGTACAGTGAACACGCAAACCGCCCTTACCGGACGTGCTCAGAACGATTCCTATGGTGCTGAAAACAGAATCCAACAAAGCCGATACGACGCACGCTTAGTTAGCTGCACTCTGATTACAGTGGCGCCCAAAATTGATGCTGCACGTGAGATTGTTTCGTTCAGCCCCCATGGCTCGGACATGGATCTACACCAGTGCGTAGCGGATTTATTGCGCGAAGAAGGATCCAACTCTACTTTTAGCGCGGTTACCGCGACCATGGAAGACAACCAAGCCATCCTTACGAAGGCGCAACTTCATAAAGCCGAACTCGAACTACGTCTGGCACAGACTCGAGAGGAGTTAAGGCGTATCGAGATGGATAGTGGGGATATCGACCGCCGCGATTAGCAATCGCGATATGCCTATATACTCCACAAACAAAAACGGCGCCGTTTCCGGCGCCGCTCTCTTCCCGTTCCGAGTGTACGCTGATCAGGCGGCGTTCGCCTCGATCTGCTTCTCGTTGACATTGTCGGCCGTGTTGATGGCGATCCGGCGCGGCTTCATCGCCTCCGGGATCACCCGCACGAGGTCGATATGCAGGAGGCCGTTCTTCAGGGCGGCGCCCTTCACCTCGACATATTCGGCCAGCTGGAAGCGGCGCTCGAAGGCGCGGCCGGCAATGCCGCGATAGAGCGTCTCGAACGTCTCGCTCTCCTGGCTCTCGGCCTTCTCGCCCTTGACCGTCAGCACGTTCTCGCGTGCCTCGATCGACAGTTCCTCGTCACCGAAGCCGGCGACGGCGAGCGTCACGCGATAGGCGTTCTCGCCGGTGCGCTCGATGTTGTAGGGCGGATAGGTCTGGCCGTTGTCGGAGAGCGTCTGGCTGTCGAGCAGCGAGAACAGCCGGTCGAAACCGACGGTGGAACGATAGAGGGGGGCAAAATCGACATGACGCATGATGTTCTCCATTCAGAAGCAACGAGGTTTGCGTGAAGTCGCCCGGCACGCATCCCGAATTGGCGATGCAGCCCGGCGTGCGGCCCCGTCTCGGCGACCGCATGACAAAAATAATGGCGCGATTTTTGCTGTTCAAGAGCGCCCGCAAGCCGGCCTTGCAGATTTTTCTTGAGCCCGCCCTCCCGCGCGCGTCGCAGGCGTGCCATCCCGACAGGCTGCCCAACGCTCTGATCGTGCATGGTTTTCCGGCGGGCCTGCCTGAACCGCAGATGAATGCCGCCTTCCGCGACCGTTCATCTGCCCTGGTGCAATGTGGCGTCAGATTTCAGCCGCCCACGAGACATCGGGCGGCCCGCCAAACGGTCGCAGCGTCCCGTCCCTTCCGCTGTGGCCGCTCCGGCCGGAAGCCTGTCAAAGGGCTTCCGGTCGATCCCCTTCCCACCCCTGTCCCGCTGCCTCGCCGCCAGCTTCACACCCCGGCCTTCCGGGTCTGACGCCGCCGCCACTCCGGCTGGCCGCCGGCGCGGAAGGCTTTGACCCGCCCGGCCCCGGCCACTAAAAGCGCGCAACGGCCATGGCCGCCGGATTGCCAGCAGAACGGCCGGTCCCGGGCGAAGCGGATACGACATGAACGAAGCCTTCAATCCGGACGAACTCGTCGTCACCGAGGCCAATCCGGCGCCCGCCGGCATCACCGCCTCGACTTTCCGCGCCCCCGACGGCAAGCGCCTGCGCTATGCGGTCTCGCCTTCGGCGCTGGAGCGCACCCGCGGCACCGTCATCCTGCTGCAGGGCCGCAACGAGAATATCGAGAAATATTTCGAGACCATCGGCGAGCTCAATCGCCGCGGCTACATGGTCGCCACCTTCGACTGGCGCGGCCAGGGCGGCTCGGAACGCATGCTGCGCGATCGCCGCCGCGGCTATGTCCGCCGCTTCGGCGCCTATGTGAACGACCTGGAAGCCTTCATCCAGGACGTCGCCCTGCCCGACTGCCGCGGCCCCTTCGTCATCCTCGCCCATTCCATGGGCGGCCTCGTCGCGCTCACCGCCGCACCGCGCCTCGTCAACAGCATCGAGCGCATGGTGCTCAGCGCGCCGCTGGTCGCCTTCCCGGCGAACCGCGCCATCGGCACAAGGGGCCTGCATCGTCTCGCCCGGCTCGGTCGCTGGCTCGGCCTCGGCCGGCTGCCGGTCGCCCCGTCGCTGCTGCCCGGCCGGCGCATCCGCGCCGCCAGCCCCGCCCTCAGCAGCGATCCCAAGCGCCTGGCCCGCAACGCCGCGCTCGCCGAGGCGGCGCCGTGGCTGTTCCTCGGCAAGCCGACCGTGTCGTGGCTGGCGGCGGTCACCGGCGCCATGCGCCGGCTGGAGGATTCCGACAATATCGCCCGGCTGGGCGTGCCCACCCTCATCGTTACCGCCGGCCAGGATGCCGTCGTCGACAGCCGCGCCGCCGAGCGGCTGGCCTGGCGCATGCGCTCGGGCTCCAGCCTGACCATTCCCTTCGCCCGGCACGAATTGCTGCAGGAGGCCGACCGCTTCCGCGCCCCCTTCATGGAGGCGTTCGAATCCTTCACCGCCGGCGCCCTGCCCCTCGACTGAGCCGGACCACGATGCCTTACGGCGCAGATCCCGGCTCGCGTCGGGATGGCCCAGCCGTCAGCGGTTGAGCATCGCCAGCGCCGCCGCGTGCAGTTCCGGCGTTCCCGCCGCGACGATGTCGCCGCCCGATTCCGGCCGCCCGCCGTCGAGCCGTGTGATGATGCCGCCGGCCTGCTCGATGATCGGCACCAGCGCGACGATGTCGTAGGGCTTCAGCCCGGTCTCCACCACCAGATCCACCTGCCCCGCCGCCAGCATGCAGAAGGCGTAGCAATCGGTGCCGAAGCGCGTCAGCCGCGCCTTGGCCTCCAGCGCCTCGAAGGGCGGCGTCCCCTTCGGCTCGAACAGCCGCGGCGAGGTGGTGAACAGGGTCGCCTCCTCCAGCCGGCGCACGTCGCGCACGGCGAGCCGCGTGCGCGTTCCGCGATGCAGGCCCCACGACGCCTCGCCATCGGCGACGAAGCGCTCGCCCGTGAAGGGCTGCGACATGATGCCGACCCGCGCCCGGCCCGATTCGCAATAGCCGATCAGCGTGCCCCACACCGGCACGCCGGAGATGAAGGCGCGGGTGCCGTCGATCGGATCGATCACCCACAGCCGGTCGCTGGTGCCGCTGGCGCCGAATTCCTCGCCGAGCACCGCATGGTCCGGATAGCGCGCCGCGATCGCCGAAAGGATCGCCCGTTCGGCCGCCCGGTCGGCTTCCGTCACCGGGTCGAAATCCGCCGCGCGCTTGTTGTCCACGGCCGTGCCGGCGCGAAACCGCGGCAGCGTCTCGGCATCCGCCGCATCGGCGAGTTCGAACAGGAAGGAGACGTCGGGAAGAATCATGCGCGCGAAGAACCCACTGAGATCACGAGGATTCCGATCCTAGCGGATCGCCAAGGGCCGGGCGACCGGTGAATGCGCGCCACGCGGCGTTTCCCCTGCGCCTCCGGCCATCGGCGGCCGCCGCATATGCCTCAATATGTGGCGCCAAGCTTTTCTGCACGATTTCCATGCAGATTCCGCTTGCGTCCTGTCGCAGTGCAGCATATCTTGATCTTGCGGTGCTGATGTACCGCGGCCCTTACGGGCGTTTCCTCCCTAGACTCAGACCGCGCTGCCCTCCCGCAGTGCGGTTTTTTTTCGCGTTGAAGACCGGATGACCGGCAGGCCTATTCCGCCGCCGCCGGCAGCCCGTAATCGGCGTCCACATCCTCCGCGAAGCCCGCGACGAAGGCCGCCAGCCGCTCCGCCAGCACCTCGAAGCCGGCATGCGGGCGATAGATGCGCTCGTCGGCATAGAGCCCGCGATTGATCTCGATCTGGATCGCGTGCTGGCCGATCGCCGGCCGACCGTAGCGCTCGGTGATGTAGCCGCCGGCATAGGGCTTGTTGCGCGCCACGTCGTAGCCCAGCCGCGTCAACCGGCCGGTGGCGATGGCCACGAGCCGGGCGCCGGCGCTGGTGCCGTAGCGGTCGCCCAGCACCATGTCCGGCCGCCGGCCGCCCGGTAGCGCCCGCACGCTCGACGGCATCGAGTGGCAATCCACCAGGATCGCCATGCCGAATCGCTCCTTCGTGCGCCGCAGCCGCTCTTCGACAGCCGCGTGGAACGGCTTGTAGATCGTCTCGATCCGGCCGATCGCCTCGGCGAGCGACAACCGCTTGCGGTAGATCTCCTCGTTTTCAGCGACGATCCGCGGGATCGTGCCGAGCCCGCCCGTCACCCGCACCGAGCCGACATTGACGTAGTCGGGCAGCGGCTCGCAGAACATCTGCGGGTCGAGCTCGTAGGGCTCGCGATTGACGTCGAGAAACGCCCGCGGGAACCGCGCCCGGATCAGCGGCGCGCCGAGTCTGGGCACGCATTCGAACAGCTGGTCGACGAACAGATCCTCCGACCGGCGGATCGAATCGCCCGGCAGCCGCGTCGCCGCCAGAAAATCGGCGGGATAGTCGCGACCGCTGTGGGGAGAGCAGAAGACGAAGGGGATGGTCGGCTCGGCCGGTTCGACGACTTCGAAGGCGGGAACTGCCCCGCCGGCCGTCGTGATCATGGGTATGTTCGCCAAACTGTCCCCTTCCGGTTGGATGGCGCACCGAAAAATCCGCCGTCCACCGCCGGATCCTGATTCCTTTTAGAAAAAGTTCCGGCATTCTGCTATGGAATTGCGACCTCAATGAACAGCCGCCGGCATCGTTGCGCCCGGCGTATCCGGATAACGTGAATGTCAAAGATTCTACTCGCCGAAGACGACAACGATATGCGCCGTTTCCTCGCCAAGGCGCTGGAGCGGGCCGGCTACGAAGTGGTCAGCTACGACAATGGCGGCAGCGCCTATGAGCGCCTGCGCGAGGAGCCCTTCTCGCTGCTCCTGACCGACATCGTCATGCCGGAGATGGACGGCATCGAGCTGGCGCGCCGCGCCACCGAGCTCGATCCCGACCTCAAGGTGATGTTCATTACCGGCTTTGCCGCCGTCGCGCTCAATCCCGATTCCAAGGCTCCCAAGGACGCCAAGATCCTGTCGAAGCCCTTCCATCTGCGTGAGCTGGTCGACGAGGTCGCCCGCATGCTCGAGGACGCCGCCTGACCGGCTGAACCCTCACGGGCGCCTGAGCGACACGGAATCGCGTCGCTCGCCAACCCCGGTCCTGCGCAGAGGCAGGCCGGGCGCCAGCGCGCCGATCCCCTGCCCCGCGGGATCACCGCCCGCCGCGGCTTTTCCGTCCGGCGCGGCTCTAACGCTAGCGCAAGCCGCCCATCAGATGGCGGCATTCCCGGCGCCGATCCGCTGCCGCGCGGGATCACCGCCCGCCGCGGCTCCTCGGTCCGGCGCGGCTCTAGCGCCTGGCGCAAGCTGCCTGCCGGATCACGGCATTCCCGGTGCCGATCCGCCTGCCGCGCACCGGCTCCGGCGACCGTCGGACCGGCCATCGAATTCTTCGCGAAAATGGCCGCAAGACCCTATTGACGACCGCTTTGGTCTGTGGTCAAAGCCGCCTCGTCGGATGGGCGTGTAGCTCAGCGGGAGAGCACTTCGTTGACATCGAAGGGGTCACAGGTTCAATCCCTGTCACGCCCACCATCCGAACCTTCCCGGAAAAAACGCCTGCCCCGTCACTGGAATCGAACGTCATGTTCGGATGCGCGACGCAGCCGCAGCGTCTCTGCGCCCACAGGCTGTTTCTCCACCTGACGCCTTTCACGGCACGACAATGCCAAGCGCCCCGCGGCAGACAGCGGCTGCGATGGCCCGAGCCCGATTCGAATGTCGGTGCGGCCACGCGCTCGGCCGGTGCAACCTCTCGCCTCCCCTCCCGTGGAGAGGACAGGGAACCGCAGCTTCGCTTCTGCCGGAGAGAGGGATCGTCTGGACGGCCCAGGGGCATCCGGACACGGTCTCGGACGCCCGATGCCTGCAACCGGCGACAGTTACCAGGTCTGCGTATCGACGAGTTCGTCTTCGATTTCGCGGTCGGTCTTGTTATAGGGCCGCGTTTCCCAGCGATTGTCGGCCCACCGCGCTTCGATATAGTCGAAGGGGTAGAGATATCGCTTCTGCCAGTTCTCGTCGCCGGGCCTGCGACGAAGCATGATCCTGAGATACGCTTGCCATGGACCGAGAAAACCTAGACGATACAACAACGCTTGACGCATATACCTCTCCCCAGCGGGAATGATTATATGCAGCGCGCTGACTTAGCAACCAGAACGATATTTGCCCGCCTAACACAACTCCTTTGCGACCCGGGCGTGCATAAGTGCAGGGCTCCCAGCCGCGGCACGCAAGCGGGCCGGTCTTCCTTGACGAAGGCTTAACGACGCCCCGTTCGCCCATGCGCTCACCGCATGGCTCACCTGCAAGCATCCCGATACCGCAGCGCAGCAAGACCTCCTATATCTCGCTCATCGGAACGACGCGCCGGACACGCTGGCGCCGCCCCGGACAACATTGGAGAGAGATCATGGCCACCACCCGCCCGAGCACGATGCGCCGCATGTACAACGCCTTCGTCGACGCCCGCTTCCGCTCCGTCGAGCGCGAGATCGCCCGCGTCCGCATCTATCACCTGGAAGACAGCGCCCGTTCGAAGCTCGAAGGCTGAACAGGCACACGGGGGGCAGCCTGTCCCTTGTGATACGATCAGGCCGGTTGCCGACCGCGTGTCGGCCCCGGCCCGCCATCCGGCCGGCCCGCCATGTGTCCGACTGCCCAACCGGTCCCTGACCGGCAGCGGCGGCCCGGCACGTTGGGAGCGCACCGAGCCGCCTCGTATCTTCCCTTCCGAGATTGCCCACCCCCGGGGAAGACGACACACGCTATCCTAAGCTTACCAGACGTCAATCCGTCGCTGCCTGAAAATTGTGCAGAACGCGTCGTCGCGACCCGATCGCCTTCGGTCCCATGACCGGGGCTGCACCGGTTCGCCGCGCTACGGCAGATTGTCCCGCATGAAGATGTCGATGCGGATCTGCTCCTGCGCTTCCAGCACCGGCCGGTCGTCGATCAGCGCCTTCAGGATGCGCACGGCGCTGCGCGCCTCGTGCCCGGCATCCTGGTTGATCACCGCATCGAAGATGCCGTCGTGCAGCGCCGCGCGCGCATGCGGGCTGACCTCGTGCGCCACCACGCGCACCCGGCCGGCAAGCCCGGCCCGTTCCAGCGCCGTCACCACCCCGCGATTGCCCGCGCCGAGGCTGTAGAGCCCGGCGATCTCGCCGTCTTGCGCCAGCATCTCGCCCAGAAGCGACGCCACCCGCTCGGCATCGTCCAGCCCTTCCAGCGACGGCAGCACGGTCAGATGCGGATAGTGTTCCCGCATCACCGTCTCGAATCCCTGCCGCCGCTCGACATGGTCGCGCAGCAGCATCGACCCGGCGACCACGGCGATCCGTCCCGGCGCGCCGCCGCAGAAGCGGCCGAGCAAACCGGCGGCCGTGCGGCCCGCCACGACATTGTCGATCCCCACGAAGCGGTCGCGGCTGGAACCGGGCAGGTCGCTGACCAGCGTCACCACCCGCACACCCTCGCCGGTCAGCCGGCCGATCGCGTCGCGCACCTCTGCCGCATCGGTCGCCACCACCGCCACGCCGTCCGTCGCCGTGCGGTCGATGGCGTCGAGGGCCCGCACCAGCGCCGGCCCGTCAAAGGCCGGCACCATGGTGACGGTCACCTCGGCGCGCTCCAGCGACGAGTGCCGCGAGGTCGCCTGCACCGCCGCCGCCAGCCCGCGCATGAAGCTGTTGTCGCCGTCCGGCAAAAGGAAGCTCAGCCGGTAGCGGCGCTTCTTCGACAGATTCGCGGCGGTGATGTCGCGGGTGAAGTCGAGGCGCTGCATCGCCTCCTCGACCTTGGCGACGGTCTTCGCCCGCACGCCGGCCCGCCGGTTCAGAACCCGGTCCACCGTGGCCAGACTCACCCCCGCCGCACGGGCGACGTCCCGGATCGTCGGTCGCGACATCACGCCTCGTCCATGTCGTCAGTTCCCATCGGTCCCGCCAGCCGGTCGTCCCGGCCAGGGCCGTACCGGCCGGCGCAGGGCGGGCCGCGCGTCAGAGCGCCGTCCACGCCCCGTCATTCTGCGACGACGCCACGCAGGCCTCGATGAAGGCGAGGCCGTCGATTCCGTCCGCCAGGGTCGGCAGCGCCAGCCCGTCCGGCGGCGCCTCGCCGGCGTCCGATGCATGGATCAGCTCCGCCGCCTCGGCATAGATCGTCGCGAACCCTTCCAGATAGCCTTCCGGATGGCCGGCCGGGATGCGCGAGACGGCCGCCGCCGCCGCGTTCGCCCCGGCCCCGCCGCGGGTCAGGAGCCGCTTCGGCTCGCCCAGCGGCGTGAACCACAGCCGGTTCGGCTCCTCCTGGCGCCATTCCAGCCCGCCCTTGTCGCCATAGACCCGCAGCGACAGCCCGTTCTCGTTGCCGACCGCCACCTGGCTCGCCCACAACATGCCCTTCGCCCCGCCGGCAAAGCGCAAGAGCATGTTTGCATTGTCGTCGAGCTCGCGCCCTTCCACGAAGGATGACAGATCCGCCGACAGGCGCTCCACCTTCAGCCCGGTGACGAAGCAGGCAAGGTTGTGGGCGTGCGTGCCGATGTCGCCGATCGAGCCGCCGGCCCCGGCCTTCGCCGGATCGACGCGCCAGCCCGCCTGCTTGGAGCCGGTATCCTCGGCCCGGTCGGCCAGCCAGTCCTGGATGTATTCGGCATGCACCATCCGGATCTTTCCCAGATCCCCCGCCGCCACCATCGCCCGGGCCTGCCGGATCATCGGATAGCCGGTGTAATTGTGGGTCAGGACGAAGATCTTGCCCGAGGCCGCGGCGATCTCCGCCAGCTCCTGCGCCTCGGCGAGCGTCGTCGTCATCGGCTTGTCGCAGATGACGTGGATGCCGACCTCCAGAAACGTCTTGGCGACCGGAAAATGCATGTGGTTCGGCGTGACGATCGCCACCGCCTCGATGCCGTCCTCGCGTTCCGCCTCGGTCGCCGCCATCTCCACATAGGAGCCGTAGCTGCGTTCGGGATCGAGGCCGATCTCGGCCGCCGATGCCAGCGCCTTTTCCGGCGTCGAGGACAGCGCCCCGGCGACCAGCTCGAACCGGTCGTCGATGCGCGCCGCGATCCGGTGCACGCCGCCGATGAAGGCGCCCTGCCCGCCGCCGACCATACCCAGCCGTATGCGGCGTGGTCGCTCTGTGTCCTGTTCCTCGCTCGTCATGATGCGTTCTCCCCTCAGCCCTCGATGCCCAGCATGCGCCGGTTCGCCGCCGCGTCCGTCCCGCCCGCCGCGAAATCGTCGAAGGCCTTGTCGGTCACCTCGATGATGTGGCTGGCGATGAACGGCGCCCCCTCGGCCGCCCCCTGCTCGGGGCTCTTCAGGCAGCACTCCCATTCCAGCACCGCCCAGGAATCATAGTCGTATTCGGCGAGCTTGGAGAAGATCCCGGCGAAATCCACCTGCCCGTCGCCCAGCGAGCGGAACCGCCCGGCCCGTTTCGTCCAGGGCTGGTAGCCCGAATAGACGCCCTGCCGGCCGGTCGGATTGAACTCGGCGTCCTTCACGTGGAAGGCGCAGATCCGCTCGTGATAGATGTCGATGAACTCAAGGTAATCGAGCTGCTGCAAGAGGAAATGCGACGGGTCGTAATTGATCTGGCAGCGCGGATGGTCGCCGCAGGCCTGAAGGAACATCTCGAAGGTCGCGCCATCGAAGACGTCCTCGCCCGGATGGATCTCGTAGCCGACGTCGCAGCCCGCCGCGTCGAAGGCGTCGAGGATCGGCACCCAGCGTTTCGCCAGTTCCTCGAAGGCCGTGTCGACCAGCCCCGCCGGCCGCTGCGGCCAGGGATAGAGGAACGGCCAGGCCAGCGCGCCCGGAAAGGTCACGTGGCTCTGGAAGCCGAAATGCGCCGAGGCCTTCGCCGCCAGCTTCATCTGCTCCACCGCCCAGGCCTGCCGCGCCTTCGGATCGCCCCGCACCTCCGGCACCGCGAAACCGTCGAAGGCCTCGTCGAAGGCCGGATGCACGGCGACGAGCTGGCCCTGCAGATGGGTCGAGAGGTCGGTGATCTCGACGCCGGCCTCGCGGCAGATGCCGGCGATCTCGTCGCAATAATCCTTCGAGCCGGCCGCCTTCTCCAGATCGATCAGCCGTGTGTCCCAGGTCGGCAGCTGCACGCCCCTGTAGCCATGCCCCGCCGCCCAGCCGGCGATGGACTTCAGATCGTCGAACGGCGCCGAATCGCCGAGAAACTGCGCCAGGAAAATCCCCGGCCCCTGCATCGTCTTCATCGAAAGCCTCCCCGTTCCCGGCGCCTCCCCGCGCCGCCGGCCCCGTCCCGGAGCCCGTCAGGGGCGCATAGAAGCCGCTTGAGGTACGCCTGTCAAAACGCCGCGCCGCTGGCGCTCTCCCGCCGCGTACGAAGCACGGCATCAACCATCCCGCGCCGCTTTCGCCCCCTCGCTTGCTCTGCCATGGTAGCTAAGGGCAGTGTTCCGACAGATCACCGGCACATGCAGCCGTCATGCATCCGTGCGATGCCGGACGTTCAGATACGACGAGGAAAGCCATGGAACAGCGCGATCAGGTCCTGCCGATCATCATGGCCGGCGGCGCCGGAACCCGGCTCTGGCCGATCTCCCGCGACACGATGCCCAAGCAGTTCATCGCGCTCCTTGAGGATGGCGTCTCGCCCTTCCAGGCGACGGTCCGCCGGGTCGCCGGCGACGGTTTTGGCCGGCCGATCGTCGTCACCAACAACGATTTCCGCTTCATCTGCGCCGAACAGCTCGCCGCCGTCGGCATCACCGCCGACATCGTGCTGGAGCCCGAGCGCCGCGACAGCGCCCCGGCCGTGGCGATCGGCGCGCTGATGGCCGAGCGCCGCGCCCCCGGCACCACCTGCCTGGTGCTGGCCTCCGACCATGTCATCCGCGACGAGCCCGGCTTCATCGCCGCCGTCGCCACCGCCGCGCAGCTCGCCGCCGGCGGCCGCATCATGACCCTGGGCATCACCCCGGACCATCCCTCCACCGCCTATGGCTACATCCGCCCGGGCACCGAGACCCTCGGCCACGGCGCCCATGTCCTCGACAAATTCGTCGAAAAGCCCGACCGCGCCACGGCCGAGACCTATCTCGCCGACGGCTTCGTCTGGAACAGCGGCAATTTCGCCTTCCGCTCCAACGTCATGCTCGACGAGCTGCGTGCCCATGCGCCCGACGTCCTGGTCGCGGCCGAAGGCGCCCTCGACGCCGCGGTCACCGATCTCGACTTCATCCGCCTCGACGCCGACGCCTTCAACCGCTCGCCGTCCCTGTCCATCGACTACGCCGTCATGGAAACCACCCGCCTCGGCGGCGTGCTGGCGGCCGATTTCGGCTGGTCCGACATCGGCTCGTGGGATTCGCTCCATGCGATCAAGGACAAGGATGCCGACGGCAACGTCTTCGAGGGCAATGTCGCGGCCATCGACACGACCAACAGCTTCGTGCGCAGCGACGATGTGCTGACCACCGTCCTCGGCCTCGACAATGTCGTGGTCGTCACCACCGACGACGCCGTGCTGGTCGCCGCCAAGGATGCCGCGCCCGACGTCAAGCGCATGGTCGCCAAGCTGCGCAAGGCCGGCCGCAGCGAGGCCAGCGAGCATCTGCGCATCCACCGCCCCTGGGGCTGGTACCAGCGCATCGACATCGGCGACCGTTTCCAGGTTAAGCACATCTGCGTCAAACCGGGCGGCCGCCTCAGCCTGCAGCGCCACCACCACCGCGCCGAGCACTGGGTCGTCGTCCACGGCACCGCCGAGGTGACCATCGACGACGAGGTCCGCCTCTATCACGAGAACGAGGCCGCCTATCTGCCGATCGGCTGCGTCCACCGCCTGCACAATCCCGGCAAGATCGACCTGAAGCTCATCGAGGTGCAGGTCGGCAGCTATACCGGCGAGGACGACATCGTGCGCATCGAGGACATCTACGCCCGCGGCTGACCGCCGGGCGGCCCCTCGAGGCCCCTTGGGCACCTGAACGGGTCACCGGCAGCTCCGGTCACCCCGTCCGGCGGGACGCCAGGCACACCGGTTCAGCGCCGTCCCGATGGCGCAGGCCGTCGCGCCGCGATGCGGCCAGGCGCCGTCAGCCCCGCACCTCGGCCTCCGCCGCCGCCAGCCCCCAGGCCAGCAGCTCCGCCGCCTTCGCCTCCGATCCCGCCTCCACGTAGCAGCGCAGCTCCGGCGCGTTGCCCGAGGCGCGGAAATGCACCACCGGCCCGGCGTCGAGGATCACCCGCACGCCGTCCAGCGCATCGACCGACGCGACCGTGCCCGCCGGCGCAAAGAAGCCGGCGCGAAACTCCGAATCCTCGGCCAGCCCCGTCAGGAATTTGCCGCTCGCCGCCTGCGGCACATCCTGCAGCCGGTGCGCCGCCGCATGGCCGGCATCGAGCTCGGCCACCAGCGCCGCCAGGTCCATGCCGCGCCGCCTGGCCATGGCCAGCGTGGCGAGGATCGGCAGCACGCTGTCGCGGGTCGGCAGCGCCGGCAGGCTGCGCCCGTCGCGGGTCACCGCCGAGCCGAGCAGCAGGCCGCCATTCGCCTCGAAGCCGACAATGCCCTCGGCGCCGGCCTGCGCCGCCTCGGCCATGCCGGCAATGACGAAGGGCGAGCCGACCTTCGTGCGCACCACCTTGTTCGCAATGCCGGACGTCTCCACCGCCGAGCTCGACGTCACCGGGGTGACGATCGTCGTGAGCCCCAGCGCCCGGCTGGTCAGGAGCCCCAGCACGTCGCCGCGCAGGATCGCGCCCTTGGCGTCCGCCACTAGCGGCCGGTCGCCATCGCCGTCGGTGGAGACGATCGCATCGAAGCGGCCCTCTGCCGCCCAGTCGCGGATCTGCTTCACGTCTTGCGGCCGGTGCGCTTCCGTATCCACCGGCACGAAGGCGTCCGAGCGCCCGAGCGCCACTGCCGTGCCGCCGAGGGCCGCCACGAGATCCGCCAGCAGGTCGCGCGCGACCGAGCTGTGCTGGAACACGCCGATGGTCAGCCCCGCCAGCGCATCGCGCGCGAAGAAGTCGGTATAGCGCCGGGCGAACACCGCCAGCGCATCGCGTTCCGCCGCCTGACCGCCGGCCTCCGGCCCGGGCCGCGGATCGGCACCGGCAATGGCCGCGAACTCGGCCGCGATGCCGGTCTCCTCGGACTTGGTGATCTCGCCGCCACGGCCGTAGAATTTCAGCCCGTTGCGGTCGTCTGGAATATGGCTGCCGGTGATCATCACCGCCGGGCAGCCCTGGTGCATCGCCGCCAGCGCCAGCGCCGGGGTCGGCACCGCGCCGCAATCCACCGCCCGGAAACCGGCGGCATGGGCCGCCGCGATGCAGGCCTCGAGGATCTCCGGACTGCTCGCCCGCAAATCGCGACCGAAGAACACCATCTGCTCGGCGCCCGGCCGATCGCCGTCCCGCACATGGCGCAGGAAAGCCAGCGTGTAGCCGAAGCTCGGCCAGCCGATGAGGTCGCTCACCAGCCCGCGCAGCCCGCTCGTTCCGAATTTCAGCGAATCCATCCGTCGTCTCCCGCTTGTCCGTCCCCCCGCGACCAGCCGTAACGACCCGGTCGCACAGCCATCGCGCACCCCCCTGTCCCGGCGCCAGCCTCGCTGCCTTCGATGGCGCGCGCAGCCCTTGCCCCTGCGACCGGTGTTTGCCCGGACCGACGCTCTGATCTAAGGGCGAGACCCGCGGCCCCGGCCCGCACATCCTGCCGCACAGCGGCGATAGCACGAGAAGGCCGTTTCGTGGAAAGACCCGCCGACACGACAAAGTCCCCGGCCCGCCCCAAGGTGGTGTTCATCATCACCGAGGACTGGTTCTTCGTCTCGCATTTCCTGCCCATGGCGCGGGCCGCCCGCGATGCAGGCTTCGAGACGGTGGTCGTCACCCGGGTTCGCAACCATGCCGGCCCCATCGAAGCGGTCGGCGCCCGCATCGTGCCGCTCGAGGCCGAACGCCGCGAGGTCGGCATCAAGGCCGTTGCCTCGGCGCTGTGGCGCATGACCAGGATTCTGAAACATGAGAAGCCGGCGATCGTCCATTGCATCGCCCTGCGCTCGATTCTCGTCGGCGGCGCCGCGGCCCGCCTCGCCGGCATCTCCCGCCGGATCTACGCTGTCACCGGCCTCGGCTATCTCGGCGCCCGCAGCGACACGGCCGGCCGCGCGATCCGCGCCGCCATCGCCGCCACCATCCGCGTCGCCCTCACCGGCAAGCGCACGCGATTCCTTCTGGAGAACACCGGCGATGCCGGCTTCCTCCGCCTGCCCGCCGATTCGCCGCGCATCCTCGTCGTCGGCGGCGCCGGCATCGATCCCGCCGCCTATCCGCAGGCACCGCTGCCTCCGGCCCCGCCCCTGAAGGTCGCCGTCGTCGCGCGCATGCTCTGGTCCAAGGGCATCGACACCATCGTCGAGGCGGTGCGCCTCGCCAGAGGCCGCGGCGTCGACGTAACCCTGTCGCTCTACGGCACGCCCGACCCGTCCAATCCGCGCGCCTTTTCCGCCGAGACGCTCGCGCAATGGTCGGCCGAGCCCTTCATCGACTGGCATGGCCGCACCGAGGATGTTGCCGCGGTCTGGGCGGACCATCACGTCGCCTGCCTGCCGTCGCGCGGCGGCGAGGGCCTGCCGCGCACGCTCCTGGAAGCCGCGGCCTGCGGTCGCCCGCTCCTGACCACGAAGGTGCCCGGCTGCGGCGACTTCGTGCGCGACGGCGAGGACGGCATCGTTCTGCCGGCCGGCGATTCGCAGGGCTTTGCCGCCGCGCTCGCCCGCTTCGCAAGCGAGCCGGAGCTCGCCGCCCGCATGGGCGCCTCCGCCCGCGCCCGCGTCGCCAGCGGCTACACGACCGACGACGTCGAACAGGCCGTGGCAAAGCTCTACCGCGACCTGGCCCAGACGATGTGATTTTGAAGAAATGGTGCTGCCGCGGGGATTTGAACCCCGGGCCTCTCCCTTACCAAGGGAGTGCTCTACCCCTGAGCTACGGCAGCGATGGGCGCTGTTTCCTTGATTTCGCCGCGCGCGTCAACCGTCATTTCGGCTCTTCCCGACGGATTTTGCACTGCAGCGTCTCCTCTCCCCATCGACGCCGCGTGCCAAAACCGGCGCGACCGTCGCCCCGCTGTCACGAAACCCTGTCCTCCTCGGACCGAACGCCCTCTCCGCGCCCTGTCGCTCAAGGGCCGGACGCCGGTTCGCAACGCCCCGCCAGACTTTTTCGCATTTGCGATGACAGAGCGCTGGACAGGGGCCGGGAGCTTTTCTATAAGGCCCGAGCTTTCGCCGGACGCCTCACGAGGCCGTCGCGGGTGGCAGGCGCCCAGGTAGCTCAGTTGGTAGAGCATGCGACTGAAAATCGCAGTGTCGGCGGTTCGACTCCGTCCCTGGGCACCACTTTTCCCAAAGCCATGATCTGAACGCCGCCAGCCGGTTCTCGTCGCGTCCGCCTGCGTTGCGTGCAGCCAGCAGCGTCCGCGTTGGTGACAGTCGTCGGAAGCACCGCCTGGTTCGGCGTCAGCTCGCCTGCGTCAGCTCGGGCGCGCACCGCGCGAAGGGCTGGGCCACGGTCTCCGGGGCGGCAGACTGCAGTTCGGCCGCCTTGGTCTTCCAGTCCGCCAGCAATTGCGCGATCGAAGCCGAGGGTACCGGCCGGCTGTAGAGGAAGCCCTGCACCTCGTTACAGCCCTGGGCGCGCAGCAATTCCGCCTGCTCGAGGGTTTCGACGCCCTCCGCATTCGAGACCATGCCCATCGCCGCGCCCAGATTGATCACCGCCGCCACGATGCTGTCGGCATCGAAACAGGTGCCGAGGTCGGAGGTGAACGAGCGGTCGATCTTGATCTTGTCGAAGGGGAACCGGCGCAGATAGCTGAGGCTGGAATAGCCGGTGCCGAAATCGTCCATGGCGATCCGCACCCCCATCGCCTGCAGCGCCCGCAGCGTCTCGATGGTCTCGTCCGTATGAGTGAGGAGCACGCTCTCGGTGATCTCGATCTCCAGCCGATGCGGCTCGACGCCCGCCTCCGCCAGCGCGCTGCGCACGGTCTCGACGAGATTGCCATGGCGGAACTGCACCGGCGAGACATTCACCGCAAAGGTCAGCTCCGGCCAGTCACCGGCCTGCCGGCAGGCTTCGCGGATGACCCATTCGCCGATCGGGATGATCAGGCCGGTCTCCTCGGCGAGCTGGATGAAGTCGTTCGGCTGGACGATCCCGTCCTCGCCCCGATACCAGCGGATCAGCGCCTCGACGCCCTTCACGCTGTTGGTCTTCAAGTCGATCTGCGGCTGGTAGTGCAGCTGCAATTCGTTGCGCGCGATGGCGTGGCGCAGCGCCAGCTCCAGCGTCTTGCGGGCCACCAGCCGGTCGTTCATCGCCTCTTCGAAATAGCGGAACGTGCCGCGCCCGTCGTTCTTGGCGCGGTACATCGCCATGTCCGCCTGCCGCAGCAGATCCTGCCCGTCGCGGTCTTCCGGGTCGCGGCGCAGCGCCACGCCGACGCTGACGCCGATCATCACCTCGTTGCCCAACAGGTCGAAGGGCTTCGACAGCTCCTCGATCAGGCGTTCGGCGAGGCGCGCCGAGCCGGCCGGCTGCGCGAAATGCTTCTGGATGATCGCGAATTCGTCGCCCCCCAGCCGCGCCAGGACATCGTTGCGCCGCAGGGTCGCGGTCATCCGTTCGGTAACCTGGCGCAGCAATTCGTCGCCGGCCGCATGGCCGAGGAGATCGTTGACCTCCTTGAAATGGTCGAGGTCGAGGCACAGCACCGCCATGCTGCCGTCCTGCCGGTCGACATCGGCGACCGATCGCACCAGCCATTCGTTGAACAGCGAGCGGTTCGGCAGCTGGGTCAGCGGATCGTGGCTGGCGAGGAACGAGGCGCGGTCCGCCGCCCGCCTGAGAAGCCGCAGCGGCAGCGTGCGCAGGGCGAAGAACACCCCCAGCGCACCGGCCGCGCAGACGAGGAACAGCAGGGCCGAGGTCTTGGCCAGCGCGACAAGGCTCTGGGTGATCAGGATGCGGCCGGCCACCGCCCCCGAATCATAGACCGGGTGGGCGGTCGTGACCGTCGGCCATGGCAGCGCCGCGGCGCCCATCCGGGTCACCTCCCCGCCCTCGGCATTCAGGAGGGTCTTGGTCATGGTCGCGTCGGTGAAGGCGATGATCTCGTCGATCCGCAGCGTCTCGAACTGCCACATCTGCGGATTACGCCCGACGATCTGCGACACCAGCCGAGAATTCAGCCGGGCTTCGGCGGCGAGGCTCCCCTCGGCATAATGCAGGCCGTAGTAGAAATGCAGCGCCGGCGGCACCACGGCGACGAGCACCGACACGACCAGCGCGAGGATGGTCGTGAAGCGCAGCATCGACGGCGCGATCACGTCCCGTTCGGTGGGCTGCGACATCATCGGCGGCTACTCGGCGGGCGTGTGGTCGTTCGCCGCCAGGATGGCCCGGCCCTCCGGCGAGAAGACGAAGTCGACAAACGCCTCGGCGGCCGGCGCGGTCTGCGCGGTGCTGACGATGTAGAGGCTCTTGATCAGCCGCTGGCTGCGCGGGTCGGTGGCGCCCGGCGTCGGCCGGATGCCGTCGAGTTCCAGCACCTTCAGCTTGCGGCCTTCCGTGGCGATCTGGCCGAGCGCGATGACGCCCACCGAGCCGGGCAGGCGCTCCAGCGTCTCGGCATTTTCCTGGTCGTTGGTGGCGCTGACGAGGCCCGGCCGTTTCAGCGCATCGTCGACCGCCGCGGCCATGTCGTCGGACAGGCCGCGCAGGATCTGCGTGTCGGATTCCGATTCCGGCCGCAGCACCACCCGGATCGCCTCGCCCGACGGCCATTCGCGCAGCGTACCGGCATAGATCTTCGCGAGGTCCGGCGTCGTCACCGCCTCAGCGTCGGTTCCGGTCGAGGTGACGACCGCCAGCGGGGTCGTCGCATAGAGCCGCGCGATGGCGCCCTGTTCCGTCTCGGCATCCTTGAGCGCCCGCGAGCTGACCGACAGGTCGATGGCCCCGGCCAGGAGCGCCTTGACGCCGCCGCTGCTGCCCAGGCTCGGCAACACGTCGATCTCGGTGTCGGGATGCGCCGCTTCGAATGCCTCGGCCAGGAGGCTCATCCCGCCCAGCGCGACGCCGGTGCCGCCGATGCGCAAGCTATCCGCCGAGGCCGCGGGGCCGAAGGCCACGAGGCCAAGCACGACCGACAGGCTGCGGATTCCGGCTTTCGTTACGTACTGCATCGGGCACTCCCCTGCGGCCATACTAAGGACGACTGAGTTATCGGGGAGTCTTACCACGCAGAATTGCATGCATCTGCAACCAACGACATAGTAATACTATGATATGATTGCGCCCAGAACATCGTCGCAAGGACCAGTTGCGCGGAAATCTGTTAAAAAACCTGCGCATGGACCGGGCGAATCTTTGTCGATCCGGCCGGTTTGATCCATGACGCTGCGCCGGGAGCACAGCCCGGCAATGGCCGCCAACATGCGGCCACCATCCGCGACGACCCGCCCCATGGGCCCCGGACATTGCCGCCGCGGGCGGAGTGCGACGGCGCATCCGCCGCCGCCGCTGTCGTACGGTCAGACCCGCTCGAGGCCGATGGCGATGCCCTGGCCGACGCCGATGCACATGGTCGCCAGGGCGCGGCGGGCGCCGGTCAGCGACAGCTCCAGCGCCGCCGTGCCGGTGATCCGCGCCCCCGAGGCGCCGAGCGGATGGCCGATGGCGATGGCGCCGCCATTCGGGTTCACATGCTCGGACTCCTCGGAAATCCCCAGTTCCCGCAGCACCGCGATGCCCTGGCTCGCGAAGGCCTCGTTCAGTTCGATCACGTCGAAATCCGTCGGGTTGAGCCCCAGCCGCACGCAGAGCTTCTGCGAGGCCGGCGCCGGCCCCATGCCCATGACCCGCGGCGAGACGCCGGCCGTCGCCCCGCCGAGAATGCGCGCGATCGGCTTCAGCCCATAGCGGCGCGCCGCCGGGCCTGAGGCGATGATCAGCGCCGCGGCGCCGTCATTGACGCCCGAGGCGTTGCCGGCGGTCACCGTGCCGCCCTCCTTGCGGAACGGTGTCGGCAGCCTGGCCAGCTTCTCCACCGTGGTGTCGCCGCGCGGATGCTCGTCGGTGTCGACCACCACCGGGTCGCCCTTGCGCTGCGGGATCGTCACCGGCGTGATCTCGCGGGCCAGCCGCCCCGAGGCCTGCGCCGCCGCGGCCTTGTGCTGCGAGCGCACGGCGAAGGCGTCCTGGGCTTCGCGGGTGACGCCGTAATCGGCGGCGACGTTCTCGCCGGTCTCCGGCATCGAATCGACGCCGTATTGCGCCTTCATCAGCGGATTGACGAAGCGCCAGCCGATGGTCGTGTCGTAGATCGCCGCATTGCGCGAGAAGGCCGTCTCGGCCTTGGGCATGACGAAGGGCGCGCGCGACATGGATTCGACGCCGCCGGCAATGGCGATCTCCATCTCGCCGGAGCGGATCGCCCGCGCCGCGGTGATCACCGCGTCCATGCCCGAGCCGCAGAGCCGGTTCAGCGTCACGCCCGGCAGGCTGGTGGGCAGCCCGGCCAGAAGCAGCGACATGCGCGCCACGTTGCGGTTGTCCTCGCCGGCCTGGTTGGCGCAGCCATAGAACACGTCGTCCACCGCCTCCCAGTCGACCGACGGATTGCGCTCCATCAGCGCCGCCATCGGCACCGCCCCCAGATCGTCGGCGCGAACCCCCGACAGGGAACCGCCGAAGCGGCCGAAGGGCGTACGGATATAGTCGCAGATGAAGGCGTCGATCATGTCAGGGGCTCCCAGTGTCGTTCGGCCGCTTTATGCCGGCTAAGCGCCGCCGAGGAAATGCCCCCGCCGGACGCCGCCCTCCGGCGCACGGTCCCGGCGCGCGGCACAGGCCGGCGATCACAGGAAGATCAGCACCACCGAGCCGGCATAGAGCAGCAGCACCAGCACGCTCTCGAAGCCGATCCCCGCCGGGCCGGTGCGCTCGCGCCGCAGCATGCCGAGCAGCAGCACGCCGGTCATCAGCATGGCGATGATCGCCGTGGTCCGGTCCTGCGGCTCCATCGCCGCATAGATCGAGCCGTCATAGAAGAAGTCGGCGGCGCTGAGGAACATCACCTCGAAGGCATTGCCGCCGATCACGTCGCCCACCGCCAGGCTCACCGCGCCGATCCGCACCGCGGCGATTGCCGTGACCAGTTCCGGCAGCGAATTGGCGACGGCCGAGAAAATCGTGCCGACCGCCGATTGCGAAAGGCCGGTGATGTCGACGAGGGCAAGGCTCGCCTCGCCAATGACGTAGCCGGCCACCGCGGTGATCCCGGCATAGAGCGCGAAGCGGCCCCACAGGGAGCGGCCGGATTCGCGATCCTCGCCCTCCTCCGGATCCGACAGCGATTCCCGCGTTTCCGATGTCTGGACCGGCTTCCACATCGGGTCGTCCTTGATGTCGGAAAGCAGCTTCAGGCCGAAGGCGTAGCTGATCAGGATCACCACCGAGGCCGGATGCACGCCCCAGATCGTCACCGGCGGCTCCGCCGAAGCGATCAGGGGGATGGTCAGCAGCACCACCAGAAGCACGCCCTGCGCCAGCCCGGTCACGCTGGCGGCGGCATGTTCGAGATTGGCCCGGCGATAGAACAGGTCGGCGATGGCGATGAAGGCCGTCTGGGCGGTCAGGCCGCCCAGCGCGTTGCCGACGGCGAGGCCCGGCGCGTCCTGCATGGCGGTGGAGATCGAGGTGATCGCCCCAGGTAGCGACGTCGCCGCGCCGACGAACAGCGCGCCGGCCACCACCTCGCCCATGCCCGTCCGGTCGGCCAGGGTGTCGGCCACATAGGACAGCCGGAACCCGGCAAAGCCGATGGCCACGGCCGCCGCGAGAAAGGCGCCGCCCACGAGCCAGATCGATGCATCCTGCAAGCCCAGCATGTGGCCTCCTTTCGTCGTGCCTCACCGGGCGGGTCCCGTGCGCCAGCGCCCCTCCGCGATTGCGGTCCCGCCTGGCGGCCTACATCTGCGCCGCGCGGTCGTGCGCGGCCTCGATCGCCCGGCGCAGTTCCTCCCGATCGCCGTCCTCTTCGGCGGGGGCGCCCTGCCGGGCCGCCATGTCGGGCGCCAGGCACAATTCGGCCATCACCGGGTAATGGTCGGAATCGACATTGGGCAGCGATGAGAAGCCGCGCAGGCCGATCGCGTCCTGGAACAGGATATGGTCGAGCGGCCAGGCGAGGATCGGGCTTTCCGCATCATAGGTCGCGACATAGCCGCGTCCGACCCGCGGATCGAGCAGCCCGCCCACCCGCAGCATGCGGCGGAAGGTGCGTTCCCAGGGCACGGCGTTGAAATCGCCGGCCAGGATCGTCGGCATGGTCGAATCGGCCGCCGCAAGGGCGGCCTGCGCCATCGTGCCGTCGCGCAGGGCGGTGGAATGCTCGAAGGATTGCGGCGGCCGCGGATGAATGCCGATGAAACGGACCGTGCCGGCCGGCAGCGTGACATCGGCGGTCACGCTCGGCGTGCCGGTCTCGAACCAGAATTCCACCGCCGGATCGGCCAGCGGATATTTGGAAAACAGATGCAGGCCGTAATATTCGACGGCCTGCGGCACGCTCTCGATGCTGGTCCGGTAGCGGTCCTGCAGGGCGGCCAGCTGGGTATCCCACCATTGGTCCGTTTCCAGGACCAGCAGGATGTCCGGGTCGGCGTCGGTGACCACGTCGCGGAAGGCCGCGAAGTCGCGGTTGCCCTTCTTGACGTTCGCCACCATCACCGAAAGCCCCGAGCCCGACGGACAGGTGGGGGAAGCGGCGGCCATGGGCGCCACGACCGGCATATAGACATGCAGCTTGGCGAGATGCAGCGCCGCCAGCACCCCGCAGATAGCCATGATTGCCGCCCCCGTTCGCCACCGCCAGGCCCTGGTGGCGCCGAGGAGGGCGATCAGCACGAGCAGCGCACCCCCGACATACAGGCGAACGAAATCGAGGTAGCGCACCCACCACGCATTGGTTTCCAGAAGCGGCAGCAGGGTCATCACGCCGAGCGCCAAGGTCAGGGCAACGGCAATCGTCAGACCGGTCTGTCTCATGGCGCGCCTTTCCCTTCGCCTCGGTTTCGCGGCCATTCCAGCTAGGACACGACCGAGGATCGGCGACCCTGCCCCTCGGAATCATGCCCGGCCCGCTCCGCCTCCTGTCCGGCGCCGGTTCGTCGCTCGGGTCGGCCGGCCCGTCGCTGCGCCGCCTAGAGCACGGGACGGCCGCTCCGGCCGCGCCCTCCCCGGACAGATCGCCCTGGGTCAGTGACGCCATTTTCACGTCGCGGCTACAAAAACCGAAAAACGAATAACGGAACAGACTGGTCCTGCCCCCGTTTTGCCATCATCCAGCAAGCGGGATCTCAATCGGAGATTTCGTTATGTTACCAATCGAATAGAAAGGTAATATTACATGCGTAATATTTTCGTCGTCACTCTTCTTGCAGGCTCGGCACTGACCGGAACCGCTTTCGCTCAGGACAACAACAGCGAGAACGCAAATTCCACCGCTGACGTTGTTGTCCAGCCGGATGCCCCCGCGGTGAAGGTCGACGTTCCCGAGCCCGACGTCCAGGTCAACCAGGCCGATCCCAACGTCTCGGTCTCGCAGCCGCAGCCGACCATTACGGTGAACCAGCCGGCGCCGACGATCAGCGTCGACATTCCGCAGCCGACCATCACCGTCCGCATGCCCGACCCGAATGTCGACGTCGAGATGGCGCAGCCGGAAGTCTCAGTCAGCCAGGGCGAGCCGCGGGTCTCCGTCGATGATTCCGGCAATGCCGCGGTCGAGACCTCGGACGATGGCGACGAGCAGGCCAATGTCACGGTCGACCAGGCCAACGCCAATGTTCAGGTCCGCCAGTCCGACCAGCGCCCGCAGATCCGCTATCAGAGCGAGGACGCCAAGGTCTCCGTCAACCAGGAGAAGGGCGAGCCGAAGATCATCTATCAGAACGCCGATGGTTCGCCGATGGACGGTTCGGAAGACACCGCCGCGGATCGTCAGCAGCAGGGCAACGCCGCCAGCCAGGACCGTCAGGAGCGTGTGACCGCCGAGGAGACGGCAGGCGAGCGCTCGGCGACCGACAACGAAACCATGGCGATCAATCCGGGCTCTTCGAGCGAGCGTGAGATGACCGTCGAGGAAGTCACCGATTACGACATCATCGGCGCCAATGGCGAAGTCCTCGGCGACATTCAGGAGATCGTGAAGGTCGACAACCGTCTCTTCGCCGTCATCGGCTCGGGCGGCTTCCTCGGCCTCGGCGAGAAGGAAGTGGCGATCCCGCTGTCCTCGCTGATGGCGACCGACCGCGGCATGATCGCGCCGAACGTCACTGAGAGCCAGATCGACGCGCTGAGCGAGTTCGACGACGATCAGTATCCCGAGCTCGAAGACGAGACGCGGATCACCGTCGGCCAGCAGTAAGCCTCGACGCTCCCGCATGAACGAAGGGCCGCCGGTTGATCCGGCGGCCCTTTTTGCGTCGGGCACGGATCGCCGGGTCGGGCATTGTCCTTCGAGCCGCGCCGCCAAACCGCCGACACCGGGCACCGCATGGCGCCCGGCCCCTACCGCGCAATGACGTCCGTCGGCCTCCACCCCCCGCTGCGATCACTCCGTCTGACGCAGGACCTCCAGCGGCGAGGCGACCGGCGCGCCGGGCTAGCTCGCCCCTCGAACTGGCCCGGCCCGGTACAGCCGCTTCACCCGCGTCTTCACGCCGTCCAGATCGTCGGCGAGGAGCCGCCGCGCCGTATCGAGCGCAGCGACGCGCAATTCCGCCTGCCGGCGATCGATCAGCGCCGCCAGGACGGCCAGTTCGCGCGGCGTGCCGAAGGCCTCCGGCGTCGCCGCGATCTCCTGGCGCATCACGGAATAATCATGGTCGAGGCCCAGCCCGTCGGCGACCGCCTTGGCGGCTTTGGTCAGCGGCGCGATCGCGTCCGGCCACAGCGGTGCGATCAGCCGCAGATGCATCCAGTGATATTTGACCCGCTTGCGCAGCTCGTGAAGGGCCTCGTCGTCGCCCTCCTTGCGCGCCGTCGCCAGCGCCGACCGCGCACGGTCATGGGTGCGGGCAAAGCCCTCGGCGATGATCGTCGCCGCGTCGCCCGCCCTGTCCTTGGGGGCGATGACGAAGCCGTCGAGCTTGTGGCGGGCCGCCCCGAGGCTGCGCGCCGCCGCCTCGATCGCCGGGCCGAGATCGCGCGTCGTCGCCGCCTCGCGCCGCGCCATCAGTTCGCTGCGCACATGCTCGAAGACGGCCGGCGCCACCTCTGCCCCGTAATGCTCCGCGAGCCGGTCGAGCGCCTCCACCAGCGCGCCGCTGTCGCGTGCCCCCGACAGGCTTCGCGCCAGGTCGCGGTAGCGGGCATTTTCCTTCGCATGGAAGGCCGGCCGCGCATCGCGGACCAGCCGCGTCAGCCCGCGCAGCTTCTTCAGCCGCTTGCGGGCCTCGTGCACGGCGGCATTCGGGTCGCCGTCGGTCGCCACCAGCACCCGCTCCGCCCGGCGCAGCTGCTCGCCGGCGATGCGCCGGAACTCGGCATCGAGCGGCGCGGCGGGGTCGAGCTTGTAGGCCATGGCATCTGCACCTTCGACTGGAATCTGCGGCGCACCGACCACGCCGGCCGCGCCTTTGCCAAGATGGCGCCGGGTTGCCGCCTGCCAAGCTGGCCCGGCGTCAATCCGGCGCCGACGGCATTCCCTCCAGCGCCAGCTGCGAGTTGAAATAGCGCGCGTCGCCCGTCACCTCGCGGCCGAGAAAATCCGGCAGCGGCGGCGCGTCGTCCATCGTCTTCAGCTCGATCTCGGCCATCACTAGCCCGTCCAGCGCACCGGCGAAGACGTCCACCTCCACCTGCCAGCCGCCCGCCAGCGGCACGATATGGCGGGTCTTCTCCACCAGCTTGCCGACCCGGCTCTCGCGCAGCTCCACCGCGTCCTGCAGCGGAATGTCGTATTCGAACTCGCCGCGCGACAGCCCGTCCCGGCCGGTCTTGATCGTCAGCCGCGCCGCCCCGCCATCGCGGATCCGCACCCGTACCGACGCGCCCTCCCGGCTGAACAGGTAGAATTGCTCGAGCTGCGCCGAGCCCGTGGCGAGCGCCCGCCAGCCGTCATGCGCCACCAGGAACTTGCGCTCGATCTCCTGCCCCATCAGCCGCCGCCCGCACGGCGCGGAACGCCGCAATTGCCGGCGCGACGGCCCAGAATCGACGCTCCGCCACACAACATTGCAGCAATCACCAACATTCCTCTGCGGAATAAAATGCCACCGCTGCGAGCATATCCGTCAGAATATGACATTTTTG
Source organism: Aurantimonas coralicida DSM 14790 (assembly GCF_000421645.1). Taxonomy (GTDB): domain Bacteria; phylum Pseudomonadota; class Alphaproteobacteria; order Rhizobiales; family Rhizobiaceae; genus Aurantimonas; species Aurantimonas coralicida. The sequence continues at coordinate 521,995 of NZ_ATXK01000001.1, forward strand.
ACTGGACCATATCTCTCATACATCTATGTTTTCTTTCTGGCAGGGCTGCCTGGCCGACCGGATTGCCGCACCGGTCATGCTCGAAGCCGGCAGCGCGGCGCCATGCGGCGTCGACTTGGAGGACAGCATGCAATGGATGTTTTGGAAATACGGAGCCGGACGGCGTGATGCCGGTCCACCCGATGAGGACACCGTCGAGCCGTCGCGCCGCCGGTTCCTGATCGGTCTCGGCGTGGCCGGCGGTCTGGCGCTCGTCGCCCCGACGGTCATTCTGACGGCCCCTGCCGACGCGGCGGAGCCCGATCCGGATTCGGACCTGCCCGACGGGGAGGACGATGGCAGCTACGAGGTCGCCCAGCGCCGCGACGATCGGCGGCGCAGGCGTCGGCGGCGGCGTCGGCGGCGGCGGAACCGGCGCGAACGGCGGCGGGACCTGCGCAGGCGGCGGCGGCGCGAGCGGCGCAGGCGGCGTCGGCGGCGGCGGGATCGCCGCAGGGGCTGCGTGGATGTCGGCCCGGTCACCATCTGCGACTAGGCTGAACGCCCCATCCTGAGCTTGGCGGCGGCGGCACTTTCGGTGTCCGCCGCCGCGCCTTCGCGGCCACATATCCCCGCCCGCTGGCCGTCCATGCGAAACGGCGCTTCCAAGAACCGTTACAAATCTCTATATCGCGCGACATGAGCACCATGCCCGCGAATACGCCCCTCGACCACATCCGCAATTTCTCGATCGTCGCCCATATCGACCACGGGAAATCGACCCTTGCCGACCGGCTGATCCAGTCCACCGGCGGGCTGGAACTGCGCGACATGAAGGCCCAGGTCCTCGACTCGATGGATATCGAGCGCGAGCGCGGCATCACCATCAAGGCCCAGACCGTCCGCCTGCACTACACGGCGAAGAACGGCGAGACCTACGTCCTCAACCTCATCGACACGCCCGGCCATGTCGACTTCGCCTACGAGGTGTCGCGCTCGCTGGCCGCCTGCGAGGGCGCGCTGCTGGTCGTCGACGCGGCGCAGGGCGTCGAGGCGCAGACGCTGGCCAATGTCTATCTCGCCCTCGACGCCAATCTCGAGATCGTCCCGGTCCTCAACAAGATCGACCTGCCGGCCGCCGAGCCCGACAAGGTCAAGGAGCAGATCGAGGAGGTCATCGGCCTCGACGCCTCCGACGCGGTGATGATCTCGGCGAAATCCGGCCTCGGCATCGAGGACGTGCTGGAGGCCATCGTCCACCGCCTGCCCGCCCCCACCGAGGGCGACCGCAAGGCGCCGCTCAAGGCGATGCTGGTCGACAGCTGGTACGACGCCTATCTCGGCGTCATCGTCCTCGTGCGCATCATCGACGGCGAGCTGAAGAAGGGCCAGACCATCCGCATGATGGGCACCGACGCCCGCTACCCGGTCGACCGGGTCGGCGTCTTCACCCCCGCCATGGTCCAGGTCGAGGCGCTCGGCCCCGGCGAGCTCGGCTTCATCACCGCCTCGATCAAGGAAGTCGCCGACACCCGCGTCGGCGACACGATCACCGACGACAAGCGCCAGACGACGTCCATGCTGCCGGGCTTCAAGCCGGCCCAGCCCGTCGTCTTCTGCGGCCTGTTCCCGGTCGACGCCTCCGATTTCGACGAGCTGCGCGCCGCCATGGGCAAGCTGCGGCTCAACGACGCCAGCTTCTCCTACGAGATGGAATCCAGCGCTGCGCTGGGTTTCGGCTTCCGCTGCGGCTTCCTCGGCCTTCTGCATCTGGAGATCGTCCAGGAGCGCCTGTCGCGCGAGTTCGACCTCGACCTCATCGCCACCGCACCCTCGGTCGTCTACGACATCAAGCTCACCGACGGCTCGACCATCCAGCTGCACAACCCGGCCGACATGCCGGACGTGATGAAGGTCGCCGAGATCCACGAGCCGTGGATCAAGGCCACGATCCTCACCCCCGACGACTATCTCGGCAACATCCTGCAGCTGTGCCAGGAGCGGCGCGGCAACCAGACCGACCTCTCCTATGTCGGCAAGCGCGCCATGGTCTCCTACGAGCTGCCGCTCAACGAGGTGGTCTTCGACTTCTACGACCGGCTGAAATCCATCTCCAAGGGCTACGCCTCCTTCGACTACCACATGGCCGACTACCGCGAGGGCGACCTCGTCAAGATGTCGATCATGGTCAATGGCGAGCCGGTCGACGCGCTCTCCATGCTCGTCCACCGCAGCCAGGCCGAGCGCCGCGGCCGCGGCATGTGCGAGAAGCTGAAGGAGCTGATCCCCAACCACCTCTTCAAGATCCCGATCCAGGCGGCGATCGGCGGCAAGGTGATCGCCCGCGAGACCATCTCGGCCCTGCGCAAGGACGTCACCGCCAAATGCTACGGCGGCGACGCCTCAAGAAAGCGCAAGCTCCTCGACAAGCAGAAAGAGGGCAAGAAGCGCATGCGCCAGTTCGGCAAGGTCGACATCCCCCAGGAAGCCTTCATCGCCGCTTTGAAGATGGACAGCTAGGGCGGCGCATCACTGGCACCGGTCGCGGCCAGGCAGCCGGGCGACCGGATTGACAGATCGCGCCCGTCCCTCCCAGATGCGGGGCATGGAGAGATGCGATGGCGTCGGTGAAACTGTCCCTGTCTGATCCCATGAAGCAATGGGTGGAGGACCAGGCCAAATCCGGCCACTATGCCGACGCTGGCGACTTCGTGCGCGATCTCATCGACAGGGAAAAGCAGCGCCGGGACGCGATCGCGGCGATGCAGTGCAGGGTCGACGAGGCCCTCGCCAGCGGGATCGGCAACCGCTCCCCCGATGCCCTGTTCGCCGAAGCCGAGGCGCGCGCCGACCGACCGGACTGAGCATGGGCTTTCGGCTGACGCGTGCGGCGGAAGACGACCTCGTCGCGATCGCCGAAGCCGGCATCCGTCTCTTCGGCCACCGGCAGGCGCGCCGCTATCACGACGAACTGTTCGCGCGTTTTGCGCTGCTCGCCGCCAGTCCCCGAATGGCCCGTGAGCGTCAGGAAATCTCCCCGCCGGTCCGAATCCATCCCTTCAAGGCGCATCTCGTCGTCTACCTCGTCGAAGACGGCGACATCATCATATTGCGCATCCGCCACGCCCACGAGGACTGGCAGAGCGACGCGTGATGTTGCGGCCTGAACGTTGTACGATACCGCCGCCAGCCGCATGAAGCCTTCATAGCCGCCCTGAAGACGGCGAGCTGAGACGCCGGGCACCCCTCGTGGTTCGACAGGCTCACCATGAGGGGTTCCTGAACCGCCGCGTCTAGATGCCAGGTGCTGCCGCTTCCAGGCTCCCAAGCTCCCAACCACACCGGCACTCTGGCTCGCTGGCACGCTGGCAGCACCTTCGGCTTCCCGGCTCCTCGTCTATCGTCCAGACGCGAACCGCGCAGGCCGCTAGAGCCGGCACGCCATCCCCTTCACCCTCATGGTGAGCCTGTCGTACCACGAGGGTGACGCACCACCGCCCAGATCCCGATTGCCTCGCCCCGCCAGATCCCTCATCCTGAGCCTGTCGAAGGGTGAGCCTGTCGAAGGATGAGCTTGTCGAAGGATGAGCCTGTCGAAGGATGAGCCTGTCCAAGGATCAGCCCACCGAAGGCCGCACCCCGCCACCAGACCGGGACCAGCCCATGCCGCTCGAAGCCACGGTCTACATCCTGCGCTGCGTCGACGGCTCCTACTACACCGGCCTCACGAAACAGCCGGTCGAAGCCCGGCTGTGGGAGCACAATGAAGGCCTCTATGACGGCTACACGCGCAAACGCTGCCCCGTCGTCCTGGTCTTTACCGAAACCTACGATCGCATGCTCGACGCCATCGCCCGCGAGCAGCAGATCAAGGGCTGGACCCGCGCCAAGAAGGAAGCGCTGATCGCCCGGCGCTACCACTGCCTCCCCACCCTCGCCGCCACCCGCACCGGCCCGGACCTCCGCCGACAGCCACCCGCCACGCTTGACTGACGCAACGATCCGCCGCCCCCTGCACCCTCATGGTGAGCCTGTCGAACCATGGCGACAACGCACCAGCCTGCCGGCCAGCGATGAGGATACCCAACCGTGTTCGACATGATCGGCGACGTCGTCGGCTACACCACCGCTCGATACCTCCTGCCCGCCCTGAGTTTCGGCAAGCTCAGGGTCCAGACGCTCCGCAGCAGCGAGGGTGGCTTCAACTGGTTCGGCTTCCGACGCGAAACCGATGGCAGCATACTGGTCGAGTCCAACATGGCGGGCTGGTTCGGACTGTTCGTCTGGATCACCGCGCTCGTCGTGCTGATCGTCTTCGTTAAGGGTTGATTTGCGGGTCCCGGTACCAGAGCCACCAAATGAAACAGGTGCTTAGGGTGGTTGCGGACCGTCCGAAACCTCAAGAGGTCGTCTGTTCGCCTTCAAGATTCGTATGGATGGAGCGAGGGCGCAACTGGAGGCGCATTACTGGGGCACCCATTTGCCCGGCTATACGCATTGTATATCTGGATCTCTTCATTCAAGATCTAGGCAATTCATCATGCAACTTCGTAGTTGCGGATGAGTATATTCCGAACAGCAACCCTATATCATACTATCCACCAAATAATATCGATCAATAACAACCCACCATGCCGTAATATTAATCTGAGAGGCGGATCATGATCAGAATTTCTCTTAGCTACATTTACAATTTAGCAACTCGTATCGAACCACTCGGCGCCCTGACTGTTCAAGAGACACCATATCGAATTATTCAGCTTCCTGCACTGACGGCCCAGAACGCTATTCAAGAACTATATACAAACACGTTCTACGCCCCACACCTTCGCGTTTCGTACGGTTGGTCGCAAGACCTATTCAACCGGCTTCATTCCATAACCAGCGATCCAGATCTCGAACGAATGATTACGCATTTAGAGATGCTTGCACTTAAAACATCATTCGAACAGTATAAAGTAACACTATTGTCAGAACTCGCTATAATTCACGCATATTTCGTGTCTCAAAAGGGCGCCTACGACTCATGGTCTCTTCTGATCAATGGGGAAACCATGTTCCCTAATGATCTGGGAGTTAAAGTTCCTGATGCGATATTTGACGCACGTGAGGCTGGCAAGTGTCTCGCGTACGAGAATTCGACAGCTGCGGGGTTTCATGTTTTCCGCGTTCTAGAAACCGTCCTTAGGAGATACTACGCTCAAGAGGTAAGCGGTAAAGCGCCGCCGAAAGTTCGCAACATCGCTGTGTACGTGAATGCGATGAAACAGGCTGGGAAGGGCGACGAGAATATTCTCTTTTTGCTGCGGGAAATCTCCAACCGGTTCCGCAATCCCCTTATACATCCGGATGTGATCCTATCCACTGATGACGCAATCGCCATCTTTGGCTTGGTGGGGACTGCAGTGACTGAAATGCTTAAGTCGCTTTCAACCGTACCGCCGACGACCACTAGCCCACTTGCTGCACTTTACTCAGCGCCGGGCTCCGGGAAAGAGCCAGCTTCATAAAGTATAAATTTCTCGGCGAGAGGTTGCTACCAATTGCAGAGAAGTTACGGAACTTATTTGGATTACGCTTTGACAATGGCATCTGCCAGATCGGCACTTTGCAGCGCTTAAGCCTTCTTCGCCTAGGCAGATCACTGCAACGAGCCGTTGCACGCCCGCTAAACGCGGCTCCGGAGACGCAAGGACGTGCTGCATTTGATAATCCGGTTGGCTTACCCCACAAAAAACTTCTCCCCACCCTCCCCACCTCCCGCATCATCCTTTCACCGCCGGCCCGCGAAACGGGCGCGAATGATCACCGGGATCGTTCGGGGGCCAAGGGAGCAATCCTGGCGGGCGGTGCCGGTTCATGTCGCCTCCGGAGCGGCGGAACCGGGCCGGTGACGGCCGAGCCGGCCTTCCGTTCTGCGGGGAAGGCGGCACGTTGCCGGGCGGGAGGTCGTGCTCCTGCCGGCAGCTTCCCGGAACCCTTCGCCCCGGCTTAAGCCGGCGGCGGCGGGGGAATGGTTCGGCGGCGGACGGGTGACGAGACCCCGCCCGCGTTTCCGGCACCCACCGCGCGGCACGCCGGAGGCGGACCGTAAGACCAAGACATCGGAGGGTTCGCCTCCGGCGCGCCGTCGCCCGTCCCGCCCCATGGCGGAGCCCGGGGCGGCCAGACGATCCCGCCGAAACGGCCCCCGGCCGCCGCAGCGGGAGACGGGCCAGTCAGGCTCCGGCCCGGATCGGGCGCGGAAATGCGTCCGCGCGCCTTCATCTTGGGCCGCGCATCGGCTAGACACCGCGGCTTCCGATTCGCCGTCCCGCCCTGCCCCGACTGCTTTGCCTGCGCCCCGTCCCGTTCCGGGCGCGCGGGCGATTCCTTCCGCGAGTTTCACCAATGCCCCGCTTCCCCGGCCTCGATTTCGGCACCACCAATTCCACCCTGGCGCTTGCGGCGCCCGGCGGCGCGCCGGCGCTGGTGCCGGTCGAGGCGGACAGCCCGACCATCCCGTCGGCGCTGTTCTTCAGCCTCGAGGATGGCGGCACCTATTTCGGACGCGCCGCCATCTTCGAATATGTCGACGGCGCCGAGGGCCGCTTCATGCGAGCGCTGAAATCGATCCTCGGCACCTCGCTGATGGCCGAGACCACCCCGATCGGTCGCCAGCGCATGAGCTTCGAGGCGCTGATCGGCCGCTTCCTGAAACATCTGCGCGGAAAGCTGGAGGCCGAGGCCGCCCGCAGCGAGGGCGGGCCGGACGCCGTCGCCATCGACCGCGTCGTGCTCGGCCGGCCGGTGCATTTCATCGACGACGATGCGGGCGCCGACCAGACCGCCGAGGACCAGCTCGCCGCCGCCGCCCGCGCCGAGGGGTTCAGCCACATCGAGTTCCAGTTCGAGCCGGTCGCCGCCGCGCTCTATTATGAGAGCCGGATCGAGGCCGAGCAGCTCGCCCTGGTGGTCGACATCGGCGGCGGCACCTCGGACTTTTCGGTGGTGCGCCTGTCGCCCGAGCGCGCGAAATCCGCCGCCGGCGACCGGCTGGACGACATCCTCGCCTCGACCGGCGTTCATGTCGGCGGCACCGATTTCGACCGGGTGCTGTCGCTGGCCCGGGTCATGCCGGGTCTCGGCATGGGCAGCCACACCGCCGACGGCAAGCGCCGCATGCCGGTCTGGTACTTCAACGACATGGCCACCTGGCACCGGGTCAACACGCTCTATACCGCCAAGATCCTGCGCGACATTCGCGGTCTCGCCCGCGAGGCCGCCGAGCCGGAGAAGCTCGCCCGCTTCGAGCATCTGCTCGTCCACCGCTCGGGCCATCGCCTCGCCGGCGCCGTCGAGACCGCCAAGATCGCCCTCAGCGAGACCGATGCGACCACGATCCGGCTGCAGGAGCTCGGCCTGCTCCTGGAGGCGCCCGCCACCCGCGCCGAGTTCGAGGCCGCCTCCGCCGAGCTGGTCGGCCGGATCGGCGGCGCCATCGACGACGCGCTGACGACGGCCGGGGTCGGGCCGCAGGCGATCGAGACGGTGATCCTGACTGGCGGCGGTGCCCAGGTGCCGGCCGTCCGCGCCGCCGCCACCGCCCGCTTTCCCGCCGCCCGCATCGCCCAGTCCGACGCCTTCGGCTCGGTCGGCCTCGGCCTTGCGATCGACGCCGCCCGCCGCTTCGCCTGAGCCGGAACGGCCACCGGCGAGCGGCCGGCCGGCTGCGACCACAGGACGCGGTTTTCCGCCGGATTCTACCGGCCGGGTTGTGCCCGGTTAACGAATTCCGGCGATACTCTTGCAAGGAACAGACGCGGTGAGAGCTATGGGCAGTTTGCTGGCCAGATGGGGCAAGGCGACCGGCTTTCAGGGTCGCGACAAGCGCAGCGCCCGCCGGGTGCGCACGCGGCTGCGGCCCCAGCGCGTCCTCTCCATGCGCAACGCCATCATCGCCGATTGCGCCATGGTCGACCGCTCCGACAGCGGCGCCAAGCTGCAATTCATCGTCGATGTCGATCTGCCGCGCATCTTCCTCCTGCAGGATCTCGCCGAGGGGACCACCCACGAGGTCGAGTTGATCTGGAGCCGTCCGGGCCAGGCCGGCGTGCGCTTCACCCACCACCCGGCCCCGTGCGGCACGTCCTCCGCCAATAGGTGACTCCCTCCCCGCCTGTGCTATCTGCCGGGCGCAATCCATTTGGAGGGAAACACCATGCTGACACTCGACAAGGCCCGCATCATCATCGCCGAGGCCATGAAGATGGGCGCCGCCAAGGGCTTCAAGCCGCTGACCGTGGCCGTTCTCGACGCCGGCGGCGCGCTGATCGCGCTGGAGCGCGCCGACGGCTCGGCCCGCATGCGCCCCGACATCGCCACCGGCAAGGCCAATGGCGCCATCGCCATGGGCATGGGCTCGCGGGCGATCTGGCAGCGGGCCGAGCAGCAGCCCTATTTCATCCAGTCGATGAACGCCCTGGCCAAGGGCGTGCTGGTGCCGGTGCCGGGCGGCGTCCTGATCCGCGGCGAAGGCAATGTCATCCTCGGCGCCGTCGGCATCACCGGCGACACCTCCGACAATGACGAGGCCGCCGCCACCGCCGGCATCGAGGCCGCCGGCTTCACCGCCGACGGCGGCTGAGCCTTCCGTCCAGCGATTCCGATGCGGCGGGGAAATCTCGCCGCATCGACACCGCCCACCGATCTTTTTGTCGTCCCGCCTGAAACAATTCGCCCCGCCTCACCGAAGCTTGTGTTGAGCCCGCAGCCTCCGATCGCGCACCAATGGTGCCGACACGGGCGGCGGCCCCAGACCAGCAAGGGAACGAGACCATGGCAGGACGAACCGGATTCGCATTGGCGGGCCTCGCCGCCGCAGCCCTCGCGGCAGGCGCCAGCCTGATGCCGAGCGGCGTCGCCGCCCAGAGCACCGAGACCGCGATCTTCGCCGGTGGTTGCTTCTGGTGTGTCGAGAGCGACTTCGACCACGTCGCCGGCGTCCTCGACACCACCTCCGGCTATATCGGCGGGCAGAACCAGAACCCCACTTACCAGAACCACCCCGGCCACGTCGAAGCGGTGAAGATCACCTACGATCCGAAGCGCGTCAGCTACGATCAGCTGCTCAACGTGTTCTGGCATTCCGTCGATCCGACCGACGCCGGCGGCCAGTTCTGCGACCGCGGCCACGCCTATACGACGGCGATCTTCGCGACCGATCAGAGCCAGGTGCAGAAGGCCAAGGCCTCCAAGGCCGCCATCGCCAAGGATCTGCCGAAAGTGGTGACCCCCATCAACTCGGCCCCGACCTTCTGGCCCGCTGAAGGCTACCACCAGGATTACTACAAGAAGAATGCGCTGAAATATAAGTACTACCGCTTCAGCTGCGGTCGCAACGCCCGGGTCCGGGACGTATGGGGCGACAAGGCCTATCAGGGCATCAAGGACGCCATGGGCTGATCGCCCACCTGCGCCAAGCCTGTCACCCGTCTAGAGGATGAGCCCCATGCGATCTCCCATCGGCGCAATCGCCACCGTCACCGCCGCGCTGCTCGTCATAAGCATGCCGGCTAGGGCGGCGGATGACTGGGTGACGAAGCAGAGTGCCAGGTCGGTGGCGGACACGGTGTCCGCCCTGACCGCGGCGGTAAACAAGGCCGGTGCAAAGGTCATGGCGACCGTCGATCACCAGGCCAACGCCGCGACCATCGACACCGGGATCCCGGCGACGACACTGGTCATCTTCGGCAATCCGAAGCTCGGCACGCCGCTGATCGCCGAGAACCGGCGCGTCGCCATCGACCTGCCCCAGAAGGTACTGGTCTGGGAGGAGGACGGCGTCACCATGCTTGGCTATGTCGATCCGGCCGAGCTTGCCGAACGCTACGGCTTCGCACCCGACCATCCGTCGATCAAGGCTATGCAGGGCGCGCTGGACAAGCTGACGACCGCGGCATCGGCGGACCAGTAGCGGTCCGCCGCCCCGGCGCTGCTCAGCGCTTCATCGGCTCGATCCAGATCTCGCCCGTCAGCACGTTCTCCGGCTGCGAGATCGCGTATAGGACCGCACCGGCGACGTCGTCGGCCTGCATGGCGTCGGGTTTGCGCTGGTCGAAGAAGGGCGTGTCGACCATGCCGGGCTCGATCAGCGTCACCTTCACCCCGTCGTCGCGCAGTTCCTCGCGCAGGTTCTGGCCGTAGCCGGTGATCGCCCATTTGGTCGCGCCGTAGATCGACCCGGCAAGCACCTTGCGGCCGGCGATCGACCCGGTGAGGACGTAATGCCCCTTTGCTGCGACGACGGCATCATGAGTCGCCTTCACCGTGTACATGACGCCGAGCACATTGGTGGTCACCATCCGGTGCCAGTCCTCGACATCCCCCTTGGCCGTGCCGGACGAATTGGAACCGACCCCAGCATTCGCGAACACCACGTCGATGCTGGCGAAGCGCTCGAGCACCGCCGCAGTCATCGCCTGCTGCGCGGCGTAATCGCTGACGTCGCAGGCAACTGCCATCGCGTTGTCTTCGCCGAGTTCGGTGACGAGACCATCGAGCTTGTCCTTCGAGCGGGCCGCAAGGGCGACCCGATAGCCGGCCGCGACAGCACGTCGCGCCGTCGCGGCACCGATCCCGGTCGAGGCGCCAGTGATGAGCATGGTCTTCATTTTGATACTCCGTTGAATCCGTTCGGGTCGTTGCCGTCAGGGCAAGACCCGCATCGTCGCGGCAGTTGGGCATCGAACGGATTTTGGGAAGGGCGAGCGCCCGCCGAACGGCATCTTGAACGGGCGAAATCTCCTTGGCGGTTGGTCGCAGATGGAACCGTTATCGGCAGGATCGATTATCGAAGCGAACAACACATTTCGTCCCCCATCGCAGCGAGCGGCGGCGGGACCTGAGCGCAAGGAGCCACCATGGCCAAGACCACCAAGACGAAGATGCACAAGACCATGAACCCGATCTCGGAGAACATCCGCGGATCGATGGTCGAACTCCTGCAGACGCACCTCGCGACCGCCGTCGACATCACCTACCAGACCAAGCAGGCCCACTGGAACGTGAAGGGCATGAACTTCATCGCCGTCCACGAGCTGTTCGACGATCTGCACGAAGAGACCGAGGAATATGTCGACACCATCGCCGAGCGACTGACCGCGATCGGCGGCCAGGCCCACGGCACCGTGCAGGCGGCCTCCGAGAACTCGCTTCTCGACCCCTACCCGCTCGACCTCGTAAAGTCCGAGGATCACCTCAAGCGGCTGACCGAGAGCTACGCCAAGTGGAGCGCGGCCGTCGCGGAGGGCATCGAGGAAGCCTCGGAAGCCGGCGATCCGCTGACCGAGGACCTGCTCACCGCGATCGGCCGTGGCCTCGACAAGGGCATCTACTTCATGGAGAGCCATTTCCAGGCGTAAGCGCCGTCTGAGTGAGCGTGAAACACGAAAGGGCGGTGTCTTGCGACACCGCCCTTTCTCATATCGATGACCTGTGTGTTCGGATCAGGCGATCGTCTGGCCGGTCTTCTTCCAATCGGCCAGGAAGGCATCGAGACCCTTGTCGGTCAGCGGATGCTTCACGAGGCCCTTCAGGGTCGCGGGCGGGACGGTCGCCACGTCGGCGCCGAGCAGTGCGGCTTCACGAACATGGTTCGATGTCCGGATCGAGGCTGCGAGGATCTCGGTCTCGAAACCGTAATTGTCGTAGATCCGCCGGATGTCGGCGATCAGCCCCATGCCGTCGATATTGATGTCATCGAGCCGGCCGATGAACGGCGAGATGTAGGTGGCACCGGCCTTGGCGGCGAGCAGCGCCTGCACCGCCGAGAAGCACAGCGTGACATTGGTCTGGAAACCCTCGTCGGTCAGCTCCTTGCACGCCTTGAGCCCGGCGAGCGTCAGCGGCAGCTTGATGCAGACATTCTCCGCGATGCCGGCAAGGAGCTTGCCCTCGCGGATCATTTCGTCGGTCTCGACCGCGGTGACCTCGGCGGATACCGGACCGTCGACGATCTCGCAGATCTCGGCGATGATATCCTTCATCGGCCGGTCGGCCTTCATGATCAGCGACGGATTGGTGGTCACTCCGTCGATCAGACCCGTTTCGGACAGGTCCTTGATCTCGGAAAGATCGGCAGTATCGACAAAGAATTTCATGGCGCCCTCATTCGGCTCGGTGATCATTCGCGGGATGCATAACAGCCCGGCCCCGGTTCGCGCTACATGCGACCGGCTTCTTCTCTTCATATAGGGGCCGGCGGTCGGCCGAGAACATGCCGGGCGGACTTGCAGATCACCGTATCCGCCGCCAGTTGAGACGTGGCGCCGCCCTGCGAGCGCGGCTTTCCTTTCGAGGGGCCTCCCACCTGCATAGACTGGCCCGCGGCCGCAGCGATTCGAAACCTCGCAGCCCCGCCCACCCAAGTTCTTACGACCGGACGCAGTCATTTGAATCAGACCGGCCAGCTCTTTGCGACGACCACGGTGCCGGTTCTTGTCCCGCTGCCGGGCAATCGGCCGTACTCCTATGCGGTGCCGGACGGCATGTCCGTCCAGCCCGGGTCGATCGTCCAGGTGCCTCTCGGGCCGAGGCAGGTCGCGGGCGTCGTCTGGGATGGGGTCACCGACGATGTCGATCCGCGCAAGCTGCGGTCGATTACCAAGGTGTTCGATTGCCCTCCCCTCGACCACACCATGCGCCGGTTCATCGACTGGGTCGCGGATTATACGCTGTCGCCCCCCGGCCTCGTGGCCCGCATGGCCCTGCGCGCACCTGCGGCCTTCGATCCTGAGCCATGGATCGACGGCATCGCTCTCACCGACACACCACCAAGCCGCCTGACCGAGGCGCGCGAGCGGGTTCTGGCGACGGCAGCCGAAGCCCCGACCTGGGCACGGCTCGGCCTGGCTCATGCCGCGGGGGTCACCACGTCGGTGGTGGACGGGCTGATCAAGCAGGGCGTGTTCGAGCGCGTCCGCCTGCCTCCGCCCCCTGCCGTCGCAGAACCCGACACGACCTATGGCCGTGCCAACTTGAACGAGGACCAGAGAGCGGCCGCTGATGCGCTGGCGGCAACGGTCGCCGTCGATGGCTTCACCGCGACGCTGCTGGAGGGCGTTACCGGTTCGGGCAAGACCGAGGTCTATTTCGAGGCTGTCGCCGCGGCGTTGGAAAAGGGCCGCCAGGTGCTGATCCTGCTTCCGGAGATCGCCCTGACCCAGAGCTTCATCGACCGGTTCCATGCCCGCTTCGGAGCTCCGCCGGCGGAGTGGCATTCCGACGTCCCGCCGCGCCAGCGCGAGAAGGTCTGGCGCCAGATCGCCGAGGGCCGGGTCCGCATCGTCGCCGGCGCACGCTCGGCATTGTTCCTGCCGTTCAACGATCTCGGCCTCATCATCGTCGATGAAGAGCATGATCCGGCCTACAAGCAGGAAGATCGAACCTTCTATCACGCCCGCGACATGGCGGTGGTTCGCGCCTCGATCGGCGCATTTCCGATCATTCTCGCCTCCGCGACACCATCGGTGGAGACGCGCGTCAACGCGGCGTCCGGACGCTACGGTCATGTGCGCCTCACCGGCCGCTTCGCCGAGGCCGCGATGCCGGACCTTTCGCTGATTGACATGCGTAGCGCCCCCCCGGCCAGGGGCCGCTTCGTCTCCCCGGTGCTCGCCACTGCGATCGCGGAAACCGTCGCCAAGGGCGAGCAGGCGCTGCTGTTCCTCAATCGACGCGGTTATGCGCCGTTGACACTGTGCCGGGTCTGCGGCCATCGGTTCCAGTGCCCCGACTGCTCGACCTGGCTCGTCGACCATCGCCTGCGCGGTCAGTTGCAGTGCCACCATTGCGGTTTCGCAGTGCCCCGGCCCGAGGCCTGCCCGGAATGCGGGACGCTCGATCATCTGGTTGCCTGCGGCCCGGGGGTGGAACGCATCGCCGAAGAAATGCTCACCGATTTTCCGGACGCCCGGACGATCCTCCTGTCCTCGGACCTGCCCGGCGGCGCAAGGCGCCTTCGCCGCGAACTCGACGCCATCGCCGATGGGGAGGCCGACATCGTCATCGGCACCCAACTCGTCGCCAAGGGTCACCATTTCCCGATGATGACGCTCGTTGGGGCGATCGACGCCGATCTGGGGCTCGCCAATGGCGACCCGCGTGCCGCCGAGCGTACCTTCCAGCTCCTCCATCAGGTAACGGGCCGAGCCGGACGCAGCGGCGGGCGCGCCAGCCGCGGCATGATCCAGACCTGGCAGCCCGAACACCCGGTGATGCAGGCGATCGCTTCGGGCGACGCGAAGCGGTTCTACGAGCGCGAGGTCAACGAGCGTGAACGCACAAGCCTTCCCCCCTTCGGACGGCTCGCCAGCATCATCGTGTCGGCGAACAGCCGCAGGGAAGCGGAAGAATACGGCCGGGAACTGCGCCGCGCCGCGCCTCAGGATTCCGCGATCGAGGTTCTGGGACCGGCGGAAGCGCCCTTGGCCGTGCTGCGCGGCCGTCACCGGTTCCGGCTCCTCGTCCACGCGCCACGCAAGGCGCATATCCAGGGGTTCCTGCGGGCCCTGATCGCTGCCGCTCCCCGCCCGCGGGGATCGGTACAGATGCAGGTCGACGTGGACCCGCAAAGCTTTCTATAGGACAAGTGGAAGGACGAGCGGGCATGAGGGAGAGAACGATGCGCATGCGGGATGGTGGCACGAAGAAGATCATGGCGGTAGCGATGGCATGCGCGATCGGTCTGCCGGCTTGCGTGCCCGCACTGGCGCAGGACGCATCTTCCGAAAACGCTGTTCGCCTCGAGACATCGCCCTTTGCTCCGCCGAAGCCCGGACAGACGCCGTCGCTGAATGCCACTGAGACGCCACGCGTTCTGGTCCTCGGCCTGATGCACTGGTTTCCGCTGACCAGCCGCTGCACCTTCACCGACCCGAACCGTCATGGGGAAGACACGCTGGAGGGTGCGCCGGCGCCTTTCGTCTTCCTCACCATGGTCGATGGCAGCCAGGCCGGTCTCGAACGCGGCTATGTCATGGCCAACGGTCTCGTGCGTGAACTCGAGAAGGGCCGGACCGCCGCGACCAAGGATGGAGCCGTGGTCACCGTCTGGCGATCGGCCGGCGAACCGCGGATCAACGTCAATCTCGTCATCAGCGTCGTCCGCGACCGGGCCAACGAGACCCCGGAATTCGAGGGAAGCATGACCGTGTACTGGGGTGACAAGAAGGAACAGGTCGAGATCGTCGGCGAGTGCCGGAGCTAACGGGACCGCGCCGACCTGGACCCCACCACTGGACCTTTCCATGGAGCGCGCCAGCTTTGCGGCTTCGCGCCACGGCCGATCGGCTTCACGCGCTTGGATATTGATTCGGCTATGAGGCAGATGACGTGAGTATTGGACTGATCGCGCTGCTCGATGACCTTGCGGGTCTAGCCAAGGTGGCCGCAGCCTCGCTGGATGACGTGGCGGGTCAGGCGGCCAAGGCCGGCACCAAGGCCGCCGGCGTTGTCATCGACGATGCGGCCGTCACCCCGCGCTACGTCACCGGTTTCGCTGCAGAGCGCGAACTGCCGATCGTCGGCAAGATCGCCGTCGGTTCGCTAAAGAACAAGCTGATCTTCCTGCTGCCGATCGCCCTGGCGCTCAGCTACTTCGCCCCCTGGGCGATCACCCCGCTGCTCATGCTCGGCGGCCTCTATCTGTCCTATGAGGGGGCAGAGAAGGTCTATGAGGCCCTGTTCCCGCACAAGGCCCACGCTCACGAGGAAGAAATCGGCAAGGCCGTGAACGCGAAGACGCTGGAGGACCGCAAGGTCACCAGTGCCATCAAGACCGACTTCATTCTCTCCGCCGAAATCATGGCGATCACCCTCTCCGGCCTCGAGGTCGGCGGCTTCTGGACTCAAGTTGCCGTTCTCGCACTCGTCGGCATCGGGATCACCGCCGTCGTCTATGGCAGCGTCGCGATCATCGTGAAGGCCGACGACGTCGGCGTCGCGCTGGCGGGCAACCAGTCGGAATCGATCTTCGGCAGTCTCTTGCGCGGCATCGGTCGTGGCCTCGTGGTTGGCATGCCGTTCTTCCTCAAGGCCCTGACGGTCGTCGGGACCGCTGCGATGATCTGGGTCGGCGGTGGCATCATCGTGCATGGGCTCGAAGGCTATGGCGCGCCGTGGATCGGCCACACGATCGAACATCTGGCGGAAGTCGCTGCCCACGCGGTTCCGGTCCTCACCGGTGCCGTCCACTGGATCGTCTCCGCCACCGGCGCCGGCATCGTCGGCCTGGTGACTGGCGGGGCATTGATTCCCGTGATCGGCTATGTCGTCGCACCGACGTGGAAACGGCTGAACGGCCTCTTCGCCTGAGAGCACTCACCGGCCTTATCCAGGGTCCTCTGCACCGGCTCTTGACGGCCCTTTCACCTTGGCGGGTGCGCCTCTATAAGGCCGCGGGCCAGCCGATCCCGCCAATGGAGCCCCGATGGACTTCGCCCTGCCGCAGACCAACGCCGACATGCTGCCCTTCGGGGCCGCCTGCATCACCATCCTCATGGGCCTGGTCGCACTCTTTGCGCCACGAATCACGCTGCGATTTCTGCGGCTGGAGACACGTCAGACCCATCCGGAAGCACTGGCAGAATCACGCGCGACGATCGCCGGCTTCTGGCTGGGCGTCGGGATCGTCACGGTGGCCTTCTACAATCAGCCCTTCGTTCAGATGGCGCTGGGCGCCGGCTGGCTGTTCACCGGCTTCGGCCGCTTTGTATCGATCCTGTCCGACCGCGGCGCCACCCTGTTCAACTGGGTGTTCCTGCTCGTCGCGCTGGCACTGGCTGGGGCAGCGCTGGCGCCGGTTTTCGGCTTCATCCCCAACTGACGCCGGAATGCGCGAATTTGCGGCCCAAACCGCACCGAAGCCAAGTTGTCGCCGGGAAAACCCTATGCTAGAGGGTCCCCTGTCTTCGGAAGGACGGCGTGACTTGCTCGCGCGCCTCCCGGTATTCAATTAACGGTTTCAAGATTTTGGGGCGATCTCGCTTCGGGGCGCAACGAACAGCTTGAACGGAACGCGAAAGAGAAACGGTCGTCCGTGGCACAATCATCCTCTCCCGTTTCGGGGGTCGCAGACCGCTACGCCCAGTCCCTCTTCGAACTCGCACGTGACAACGGCGCGGTCGAAACCGTCGAGTCCGAGCTCGTCGCTTTTCAGGGACTGATCGACGAAAGCGCCGACTTCCGGCGGCTGGTTGAGAGCCCGGCCTTCACGTCGGGCGAGCAGCTCAGGGCGATCGATGCCGTCATGGCGTCGGTCCAGCCGAGCGAGCTCACCGGCAATTTCCTGCGCGTCGTGGCGGCCAACCGTCGCCTGTTCGCTTTTCCGGGCATGGTCCGCGGCTTCCGCAAGATGGCGGCCGATCACCGCGGCGAGATCGCCGCGGAGGTGACCAGTGCTCATCCCCTCACCGACGAGCAGCGCAGTCAGCTCGCCGAGGCTGTCGGCTCCTACGCCGGCAAGACCGTGACCATGCGCGAAAGCGTCGACCCGGCAATCCTCGGCGGACTCATCGTCCGGATCGGGTCGCGCCAGGTCGACACCTCGCTTCGCACCAAACTCAATTCGCTTAAGCTTGCACTGAAAGAGGTCGGCTGATGGACATCCGCGCCGCGGAAATTTCCGCAATCCTCAAGGACCAGATCAAGAACTTCGGTTCCGAGGCGGAAGTCTCGGAAGTCGGACAGGTTCTGTCGGTCGGTGATGGTATCGCCCGCGTCTACGGGCTCGACAACTGCCAGGCTGGCGAGATGGTCGAGTTCCCCGGTGGCATTCAGGGCATGGCTCTGAACCTTGAAGCCGACAATGTCGGCGTCGTCATCTTCGGCTCGGACCGGGCCATCAAGGAAGGCGACACCGTCAAGCGCACCGGCAACATCGTGGAAGTGCCGGTCGGCAAGGGCCTTCTGGGCCGCGTGGTCGATGGTCTCGGCAACCCGATCGACGGCAAGGGCCCGATCGAGTCCACCGAGCGCCGCCGCGTCGACGTCAAGGCGCCGGGCATCATCCCGCGCAAATCCGTGCACGAGCCGATGTCGACGGGCCTCAAGTCCATCGACGCTCTGATCCCGATCGGCCGCGGCCAGCGCGAGCTCGTCATCGGTGACCGTCAGACCGGCAAAACCGCCATCATTCTGGACACCTTCCTGAACCAGAAACCGGCGCATGACGAAGACCGCGAAGCCGACAAGCTCTACTGCATCTACGTCGCCGTCGGCCAGAAGCGCTCGACCGTCGCGCAGTTCGTTCGCACGCTCGAAGAGCGCGGTGCGATGGAGTATTCGGTGGTCATCGCCGCCACCGCGTCCGACCCGGCACCGATGCAGTACATCGCGCCGTTCACCGGCTGTGCCATCGGCGAGTTCTTCCGCGACAACGCGATGCACGCCGTGATCGCCTATGACGATCTGTCCAAGCAGGCCGTCTCCTATCGCCAGATGTCGCTGCTGCTGCGCCGCCCGCCGGGCCGCGAAGCCTATCCGGGCGACGTCTTCTACCTGCATTCGCGCCTGCTGGAGCGTGCCGCCAAGCTCAATGACGAGCTGGGCGCAGGTTCCCTCACCGCACTGCCGGTCATCGAGACCCAGGCCGGCGACGTGTCGGCCTACATTCCGACCAACGTGATCTCGATCACCGACGGCCAGATCTTCCTCGAGACCACGCTGTTCTTCCAGGGCGTCCGCCCGGCAGTGAACGTCGGCCTTTCGGTGTCGCGCGTTGGTTCGTCGGCGCAGATCAAGGCGATGAAGCAGGTTGCCGGTTCGATCAAGGGCGAGCTCGCACAGTACCGCGAGATGGCGGCCTTTGCGCAGTTCGGCTCCGATCTCGATGCCGCAACCCAACGTCTTCTCAACCGCGGTGCGCGCCTGACGGAACTGCTCAAGCAGCCGCAGTTCTCGCCGCTGAAGACCGAAGAGCAGGTCGCGGTGATCTTCGCCGGCACCCAGGGCTATCTCGACAAGCTCCGGGTCGACCAGGTCGGCGAGTTCGAAGAGGGTCTGCTGAATTCGCTGCGCAGCGAGCACAAGGCCGTTCTCGACCAGATCGCCACCGAAAAGGCGCTCTCGGACGACCTCCGCGCCAAGCTGAAGTCGGCGATCGACAGCTTCGCCAAGAACTTCGCCTGAGCCAGAAAACCTGCCTGAGCTTCGCCCATTGGGGCGAAGCCAAGCCAGCGGGAGATAGCGCCAAGCCATGGCATCCCTGAAGGATCTGCGGAACCGCATCGCGTCGGTGAAGTCCACGCAGAAGATCACCAAGGCCATGCAGATGGTCGCGGCGGCCAAGCTGCGCCGGGCGGAAGAGGCAGCGCAGGCCGCGCGGCCCTATGCCGACCGCATGGCAGCGGTCCTCGCCAACATTTCCGGCGCCATGGAGGGCGATGGTCCTCCGTTGATGGTCGGGAACGGCAAGGACGATGTCCATCTGCTCGTCGTCTGCACGGCTGATCGCGGCCTGTGCGGCGGTTTCAACTCGTCCATCGTCAAGCTGGCCCGCTCGCATCAGCGCGAGCTGGAGGCGGCCGGCAAGACCGTGAAGTTCATGGTCGTCGGCAAGAAGGGCTGGGACCAGATGCGCCGCGATCTGGCCTCCAAGGTCATCGAGCGCACTGACCTTCGCGAAGCCAAGCGTGTCGGCTTCGAGCACGCCGAGGAGATCGGCCAGACAATCATCGATCTCTACGAAAAGGGCGAGTTCGACGTCTGCTCGGTGTTCTACTCCGCGTTCCAGAACGTCGTGACGCAGATCCCGACGCGTCAGCGCCTGATTCCCGCATCGGTCGATACCGGCGCCGAAGAGAACGTCTCCACGATCTACGAGTACGAGCCTGAGCCGGGCGAGATCCTCGAGGACCTCATCCCGCGCAACATCAAGATTCAGGTCCTGCATGCATTGCTGGAGAACGCGGCATCCGAACAGGGTGCGCGGATGTCGGCGATGGACAACGCCACGCGCAACGCCGGGGACATGATCGACCGTCTGTCGGTCTCCTACAACCGGCAGCGTCAGGCGCAGATCACGACGGAACTGGTCGAAATCATTTCGGGCGCCGAGGCGCTCTAGGTATCTGAGAGGAGGCCACCGATGGCTGACAACACAAACACAACCGGCTCGACGGGCCGCGTCGCCCAGGTCATCGGCGCCGTCGTCGACGTGGAGTTCGACGAAGGCCTGCCGGCGATCCTGAACGCTCTCGAGTGCGACAACCATGGCAACCGCCTGGTGCTCGAGGTCGCGCAGCATCTCGGCGAGAACACCGTTCGCACGATCGCCATGGATCTGACCGAGGGTCTGGTTCGCGGCCAGCCGGTCACCGATACCGGCGGCCCGATCGAGGTGCCGGTCGGTGACGGTACGCTCGGCCGCATCATGAACGTCATCGGCGAGCCGATCGACGAAGTCGGCCCGATCAAGTACGAATCCAAGCGCGGCATCCACCAGGAAGCCCCGGCCTATATCGAACAGTCGCCGGAGAGCCAGATCCTGGTCACCGGCATCAAGGTCATCGACCTCCTGGCTCCCTATGCCCGCGGCGGCAAGATCGGCCTGTTCGGCGGCGCCGGCGTCGGCAAGACCGTTCTGATCCAGGAACTGATCAACAACGTCGCCAAGGCGCACGGCGGTTATTCCGTCTTCGCCGGCGTCGGCGAGCGCACCCGCGAAGGTAACGATCTCTACCACGAGATGATCGAATCCGGCGTGAACAAGGACCCGCACGAGAACAACGGTTCGGCCGAGGGTTCGAAGGCTGCGCTGGTCTACGGTCAGATGAACGAGCCTCCCGGTGCCCGCGCCCGCGTCGCGCTGACCGGTCTGACCATCGCCGAGCATTTCCGCGACCAGGGTCAGGACGTTCTGTTCTTCGTCGACAACATCTTCCGCTTCACCCAGGCGGGTTCCGAGGTGTCGGCGCTGCTCGGTCGTATTCCGTCGGCCGTGGGCTATCAGCCGACGCTGGCGACCGACATGGGCCAGATGCAGGAGCGCATCACGACCACCAACAAGGGTTCGATCACCTCGGTGCAGGCCATTTACGTGCCGGCCGACGATCTGACCGATCCGGCTCCGGCAACGTCCTTCGCCCATCTGGATGCGACGACGGTTCTCAACCGCGCCATCTCCGAAAAGGGCATCTACCCGGCCGTGGATCCGCTGGACTCCAACTCGCGCATGCTGTCGCCGATGATCATCGGTGAGGAGCATTACGATGTGGCCCGCCGCGTCCAGGAAATCCTGCAGAAGTACAAGTCGCTGCAGGACATCATCGCCATTCTCGGCATGGACGAGCTGTCCGAAGAGGACAAGCTGACGGTGGCCCGCGCCCGCAAGATCGAGCGCTTCCTGTCGCAGCCCTTCTTCGTCGCGGAAGTCTTCACCGGCGCGCCGGGCCAGCTGGTTCCGCTGGAAGACACGATCAAGTCGTTCAAGGGCCTCGTGGCCGGCGAATACGATCATCTGCCGGAAGCCGCCTTCTACATGGTCGGCTCCATCGAGATGGCCGTCGAGAAGGCTCAGCGCCTGGCTGCGGAAGCCGCGTAAGCCTGAACGACCGAACTGAAGGAAAGCGGGCAGCGTCCGCTTTCCCCATTCCATGAAGTGCTCTGCCGCCATTGTCGGTGCGGAGCCAGACAGGCAAGCGACAGATGGCTGACAGCTTCCAGTTCGAACTCGTCTCTCCCGAGCAGCTGCTCCTGTCGGAAGCAGTGACGGCGGTCAACGTGCCCGGCGCCGAAGGCTATTTCACGGTCATGGCGCATCATGCGCCGGTCATGACGACGTTGAAGCCGGGTGTCGTCGTTGCGACTCTCGAAGGCGGCGCGGAACAGCGGATCTTCGTTCTCGGCGGCTTCGCTGACGTCAACGAGAATGGCTTCACCCTGCTGGCCGAGCGTGCGACCCCGGTCGACCAGCTCGACAGTGCCGAGCTCGACGGCCAGATCCGCGACGCGGAAGAGGATGTCGCCGACGCCGTCACCCCGGAGGCGAAGGCCAAGGCGCAGCATTCCCTCGCGCAGCTTCGCGAAGCTCGGACCGCCGCCGGCGTCTGACGGCGACGACCAATTGATCGACAAAGGCCGGCTCTCAGCCGGCCTTTTTTTATGGCGTGTCGGCCCCGCGCTTTCCACGGCGCCGGTCACACGAGCCGATTCAGGCGGTGAAATCGCGGAACGCCTCGAAGACCCGGCCGTATACGTCGCGCTTGAAGGGGACGATCAGCTCGAAGACCTCGCTTGCCGGCTTCCAGGCCCAGTCGTCGAACTCGGCGGCGTGCCCATCAGGCGGCGGATTGATGGAGATCTCGCTTTCGTGGCCTTCGAAGCGGAATGCGAACCAGCGCTGGGTCTGGCCGCGATAGCGCCCCTTGAACGCGACGCCCACGAGCTGGGGCGGCAGATCGTAGTCGATCCAGTCCGGAGCCTCATGGAGCAGCGAGACCGATCGCATGCCCGTTTCCTCGAAGAGTTCGCGTTTCGCCGCTGGCAGGGGCTCCTCGTCCTTGTCGATGCCCCCTTGGGGCATCTGCCACAGTTGCGACGCGCCGGACATCTCGCCTTGGTCCTCGATCAACCGCCGGCCAACCCAGACGAGCCCTTCCTTGTTCAGCACCATGATCCCGACGCAGGGTCGGTAGGGCAGGTTCTCGAATTCGATAGGCTTCATCGTTCACCAGTGTTCGTTTGGCGGGAGCCATCGCTCCCCTCCCCTGCGATTATCGGGCAGGGTGCCATGCGAACAAGGGGAGCCGAGCCGAGCCGTGCGACGAACCCGTGAGTGCCACTCACCGCAGGCAGTCGAATCAACCGCGTCAGCGACGCTCGGGATCGTTGGCGAGGGCCGACAGGGGCACGATCTCGATCCCGCGTCCGCGTGCCTCGCCGATCCACTTCGCAATGGTGGCGACACTGACATCAAAGGCCGACGCAACGCCGATCGCGGTCCCTTCGGCGCGGGCGATCCGCTCCAGCGTGTCGAGCTGACTGCGGATATCCGCCGGATCCTGCGATCGGTCGATCGACAGGTCCGACACCGCCGCGGGCACGCTCTGCAGTTGCGCGGTGTCGGCCGCCACCGAACGCAGGGACGACGCGTCGTCGAAGAACATCAGGCCACGCCGGCCGAGTTCGGCGATCAACGGCTCCATGGCGGCGGGCTCGGCGACGAAGCGCCCACCCATGTAATTCATGATGCCGACATAGTTGGTGATGGTCGCAAGAGAGGCGTGGAGCGCGCTCAGGTCGCCGGCAGCGGCATCGTCGACAGTGAGCGTGTCCTCGCCCGGATCGACCTGCGGATAGCCGACAGGCTCCAGTGGCACCTGCAGAACCAGCTCATGGCCGCTGCGACGGGCCTCCTGCATCCACCGATCGAGACTGTTGCCGGATGGCGAAAAGCCGAATGTCACTCCGGGCGGCAGCGACTCGATGGCGTTCATCGTCCCCGTCTGGCTGATGCCAAGGCCACCCACGACGATGGCAATGCGCGTTCCGGGCTTTCCGCTCCAGGCCCCGGCGTAGACATCGTAGGGGCGCCGCCCGTCCGGCGCGCGCGCGGGCAGCGGCCCATAGGCGCTGTCTTCGATGAGCGCATCGTCGGGCATGTGGGCGGTACTGGGGTTCTGACGGAGCGACTGCGGATCCTCGACGCGAAAGCCGACACCGCCACGCGGTGGCGGTGCGGTATCCGAGCCGGAAATCACTACAGGGAGCTGTTCGCGCACGACAGGCGCCGGGCGCGCAGCAACGACGGTCGGGGCAGGTTCAGACGATGCCGCGACGGCAAAGCGATCCACCATCCGCGGTTCGGGTTGGCCGAACAGGGCGATGGCGGCGGAGCCGGCAATGATCGTCGTCGCCGCGCAGGCGAACCCAATGGTCGCGCCCGACAGCCGGCGCCGCCGGATCACGCCGTCGTCGAGGTCGAGACCGAGAGGCTGATAAAGGGGACCGCGCATTGATCTCGTTTAGCGAGCCAAGCTGGAACGGGGCTCGCGGGACGTAGCAGGACTACTGACCATCAGGCGATAGATAGCAGAAGGCCCGGCCGTCCAAGGGACGACCGGGCCTGTATTTCACCGGATCGCTGGAGGCAACGACCGGATCAGTTGGCCGCGTTGGCTTCCTGCTTGGGCGGGAACATCGCGTTCGACTTCACGCCGTTCAGAAGATCGAGGGCATACTGCAGCTGCAGATCGTCCTCTTCCTCCGGCGGCACGTAGTCGAGCGAACCGGAGCCCTCGTCGGTCTCCTCGTTGCCGGTGATGTGGCCACGCAGGGAGGATTCGCCCCGCGTCAGGTCGTCCTCGGCATCGAGGCCCATCTGCTCGCGGATTTCCGGCGGCAGCGGCTGCTCGACGGTGATGTCCGGATCGATGCCGCGACCCTGGATCGAGCGGCCGGACGGCGTGTAGTAGAGCGCCGTCGTCAGCCGCAAAGCACCGTTGGCACCAAGCGGGATGATGGTCTGCACGGAGCCCTTGCCGAAGGAACGCGAGCCGACGATCGTTGCGCGGCGCTGGTCCTGCAGGGCACCCGCGACGATCTCCGAGGCCGACGCCGAACCGCCATTGACCAGGACGACGAGCGGCTTGCCGTCGATCTCGTCACCCGAGCGCGCGTTGTAGCGGCGGGTCTCATCGGCGTTACGACCACGGGTCGACACGATCTCGCCCTTGCCGAGGAACGCATCGGACACCGAAACGGCCTCGTCCAGAAGGCCACCCGGATTGCGCCGCATGTCGAGAATGTAGCCCTTCACCTTGTCGGCGCCGATCTTCTCCTCGATGTCGGCGATGGATTCTTCCAGGCCGACCGTCGTCTGCTCGTTGAACTTCATCAGCTTGATGTAGCCGATGTCACCCTTCACCGAGTGGCGCACCGACGGCACCTTGATCTCGTCGCGCGTCACGGTCAGGCGTACCGGCTTATTGGCGCCTTCCCGGATGATGACCAGATCGACGCTGGTGCCGATGTCGCCCTTCATCCGGTCGACCGCTTCGCCGAGCGTCAGTCCGCGAACCTGCTCGCCGTCGATCTCGGCGATGAGGTCGCCGGCCAGGATGCCGGCCTTGTCGGCAGGCGTACCGTCGAAGGGAGAAACGACCTTCACCAGCTCGTCTTCCATGGTGACTTCGATACCAAGGCCACCGAACTGGCCACGGGTCTCGGTCCGCATGTCGGCGGCCTGCTCGGCGTTCATGTAGCTCGAATGCGGATCGAGCGACGTCAGCATGCCGTTGATCGCCGTCTCGACCAGCTTCTGGTCGTCCGGTTCATCGACATACTGGGCGCGAACCCGTTCGAACACGTCGCCGAAGATCGCGAGCTGCCGATAGGTGTCGGAACCTGCAGCATTCGCAGCACCGGCGTTCTGACCGACCACGGTCATTGCCGTTGCCCCCATCAGCGCCCCGGCAAAGAGTATCGAGAGCTTACGAATCATTCCTCGTCCTTCCAGAGGGTTGGTCGATCCACCAAGGTGACGGATCCACCGGCTTTCCGTCCTTTCGGAACTCGACGTAGAGCGCGGGCTCCGAGACACCGAATTCGGCAACTGCAATACTCGCCAGGCGCTTGGCCCCCATCGTCGCGACAGGTTCCCCGGCCGACACGAACGAGCCCGGTTCCACATCGATCCGGGCCATTCCGGCCAAGACCACATGATAGCCGTCGCCCGCATCAAGGATCAATAGTTGCCCGTAGGAACGGAAGGGTCCGGCGTAGAGCACATTCGCGTCTGCGGGGGCGGTGACGACGTCCTGCGCGCGGGCAGCGAATGATGCTCCGGTGGTTTCGCGGCCGATGTCGTCCTTCTCCCCGAATCCGATGAGCTGCTTGCCAGCTACCGGCCTCGACAATCGTTTTTTCATTGTCGAAAATGCGGCGGATGGCGCAAGTCGCGGCGCCTGACGGCGAAGTGACGCAATATCATAGCGTCCCGCGGACGACGGCCGGGCGACCTTGTCCGCGGACGTATCGAGCGCGGCAACCTCGACCGCCTCTTCGGCGTCCGGGTTCGAAGCGTCTGCGGCCGCTGTCTCCGTGTCAGCATCGGAGGACGTCTCGGCGGATGCGAGGGCAGGACCGTCCTGCGGCGCTTCGTCGCCAGGAAGCGGCACATCCGCCTGTGCAGTCACCAATGCCTCAGGATCGCCATCCGCGCCGATGCGCGCCGTTCGCCGCGTCTCGATGACGTCCTGCTCGCGTTCCAGCCGTTCGGCCTCCAGCCGGGTCGCCTGGCTGCGGGCCTCGGCCTCGGCTGCGACACGTGCCAGTTCTCGCGCTTTTTCCTGCGCAGCGCGACGCTCCGCTTCCGCCGCTTCGGTCGCCCTCGCCTGTTCGACATCGGCCTGCAGCGAGGCGATGAGATCCTTGAGATCGGTTGCCTTCGCCGCGAGATCGGCGGCACGCGCTGCTTCGGCTGCGCGACGATCGCGATTGGCCGCTTCCAGCCGCTGCTTTTCGGCGATCAGCCGTTCCAGCCGCTGCTCTTCCTTCCGATGGCGCGTGAGCTGTTCGGCGAAGCGCTGCTTCTCAGCGGAGATCTCGGCCCGCACGGATGCCAGCCGCTCCAGATCAGCGACCAGGGCGGTGGTCTGCTCGTGGATGGCCGGGACCACCGCGCCCAGCAGAATGGCACTGCGGACCGAGCCGAGTGCGTCGTTCGGCTTCACCAGCAACGCGGGGGGCGGCTTGCGTCCCATTCTCTCGAGCGCCGCCAGAACCTGTGCCAGAAGACCGCGGCGCTCGCGCAGCGACGCCTTGATCGTTCCCTCCTCGGTTGCCAGCCTGTCAACGCGCTCTTTCGTCGCCGCGATCTCCCGGCTGATACCCTTCTGGGCCTCGGCGGCCGAAATCATGGCAGCGCGAACACGACCCTGATCCTCGGACAGCGCGGCGATCTCCGCATCCAGCGACCTGATGGTCTCTTCCGACAGTTCGATGCTTTGCGACAGGGCGACGAGGTCGGCGGCAGTCTGGCGTCGCTGACGTTCCAGGACGTCGGAACTCGCCGGTTCGACCGAGCCGACCGCCATTGGATCGAGGTCCGAACGATCCGGCGAGGCTGCGCCATCTTCCGACAGAGCCAAGGATGGCAGCGGATGCAGCGCAGTCATGGCGCACAGCAGGGCAGCAGTGATGCGCCACCGCCGGTGTCTGCGTCCGTCGCCGCCTGTCCGCCCGTTGATCAAGACCGCCCTTTCCCGTGCAAATCGCAGGGATGTCATAGCTGATTTGGAGGATAGAATCAGGCCGTTAACAAGCAATCAACCATCGTCGGACGACAGGCTGCGAACGCCACCGTGCGGGCATATCCACAATCTTGGCTCGCACCTCCCGGCAGCTCCGGTTGAAGCCCCCCGGACCGCATCTCTCGTGCCTCTCCTGCCCCGAAGATCAGCTCCGGTGGTAGGGATGGCCCGCCAGGATGGTCGCCGCGCGGTAAAGCTGCTCGGCGATGAGAATGCGCGCGATCTGATGGGGATAAGTCAGGCGGCCGAGCGACAGCGTCAGATCGGCCGATGATCGGAGGGCCTCGTCATGACCGTCGGGACCGCCGATGAGGACCGCAGCGTCGCGCCGTCCCGCATCGCGAAAATCAGCCAATGCTGCTGCGAACTCTTCCGACGAAAGCGTTCGCCCCCTTTCGTCGAGAACGATCCGCACACTTGCCTCCGCCAAGGGCGCAATCAGCCGCGCCGCCTCGTCGCGCTTGCGTTCGGCCGTCGTGGACAGACGCGATTCGGGGAACTCGGAAAGGCCGGCATAGTCCAGCCCCAGCGCTCCGCCCGTCTTCTTGAGGCGATCGAGGTAGCGATCCGCGAGCTCACGCTCGGGACCGACCTTCATCCGACCGATGGCCGCAATGGTCAGCCGCATCGCCCGAGCTCCTTCTCGGCCGAAGCCTGCTCATCTTTATGTTCTGGCCTCGGGCAGCCTCGCCGCCGCGGTCCAGAAACTGCGGCGTCCCCTTCGGGGGACGCGCAGGGCTCTAGTGTACCGTCGAATCTCCAGCGTCGCCGACCGTCCACATCTTCTCGATATTGTAGAAGCTGCGGACTTCGGGACGGAAGATATGGACGATGATGTCGCCCGTATCGATCAGTACCCAGTCGCCATTCTGCAGGCCTTCCACCTTCATTTCGGACCCGAAGCCTTGCTGCTTGAGGTCGCGAAGGAGGTTGCCGGCGACGGCGCTGACATGACGGTTCGACCGACCGGAGACGATCACCATGTGATCGGCCAGTGCGGACTTGCCCTGCATGTCGATGGAGACGATGTCTTCGCCCTTCGAATCTTCCAGACTCGAGGTGACGAGTTCGATTGCGGACCGGCCAACCGTAGCATCGGTGGCGGGCGCGTCAGAAGGAGAGGTCTCGAAGACGTCCTTCGTTTCAGCCGCAGGTCTCAGTGTCAATTTCCCTTTCCACGGGCGCGGACCAGAGTCCCGATTGGCCCTGATCAGGTCTCATGTAGGCAGCCATCCGTGTCCGTTTCAAGACATCGGGCGCAATCAGCACAACTCCCGTTGCGGCAACAGCACAACGCAACACGGGTGCCAGCTCGTTCTCTGTCCCGGGTAGCAACGCGCCCGATCATTCGCTGTGTTTATGCGGGGCGACTGGGCGCACCCTAACGCACTACTGCACCCCATGGCCGGCACACCGCAGAACGAGCGACAGCGGAGCCGGGATACGCCTGCGCCCCGGTTGGCAGGGCCCGAACTATCGCCGACCTCGCAATCCTTCCATGACGACCCGTCCTGCCCTGCGGCTATCAGGCAATCGGCACGAGACCGATTGGAATTCCGCCACCGATACCTGCGCACCGATGCAGCGGGCGTGCAATTTGCACCGAAAGCGACTATCTGGCGGCATGCAGTTGCAGGAGCGCGCCACCGGCGACGTTCCGCGGGCAGAACCGAAGGGCGATCCGGCGTCCCGACGCGAGTGACCGCCAACCGGCGTTTGCCCCGCCGCCGCATGGCGCGGCAACACCATTTCGATCTGGAGAAGTTTCTCGTGAGCGCGACCGCCGATACCCTGCCGACCCGTGCCAATGCTTCGGCCACGCGATCCGATCATACGACCCGGCGCACCTTCGCCATCATCTCGCATCCGGACGCCGGCAAGACGACGCTGACCGAGAAGCTGCTTCTGGCCGGCGGCGCCATCGAGATGGCCGGTGCCGTCCGCTCCAAAGGCAACGGCCGGCGCGCCAAGTCCGACTGGATGGACATTGAGAAGAACCGCGGCATCTCGGTCACCTCGTCGGTGATGACCTTCGAGAAGCATGGCATCACCTTCAACCTGCTCGACACCCCCGGCCACAGTGACTTTTCCGAGGACACCTACCGGACACTGACGGCTGTCGACAGCGCGATCATGGTGATCGACGCGGCCAAAGGCATCGAGGCGCAGACGCGCAAGCTGTTCGAGATCTGCCGCCTGCGCGACATTCCGATCGTCACCTTCATTAACAAGATTGACCGCGAAGGCCTTGACCCCTTCGAACTGCTCGACGAGATCGAGGAGCAGCTCGCCCTGACCGTGGCGCCGGTGGTCTGGCCGGTCGGCCAGGGCGGCCTGTTCAAGGGCTGCTACGATCTGGCCGCCAACGACTTTCTCGTCGCCGGCAGCGACAAGACGGTGCATTTCGAGGGCGGCCTGGACGACCCCGGTCTCGCCAAGGTGATGCATCCCGACACCTATGCTAGCTTCCGCGATGCCGCGGAACTAGCGGCCGAGGGCTATGCCGATTTCGACCCCGTCGCTTATCGTCAGGGGCATCTGACCCCTGTGGTCTTCGGCAGCGCATTGCAGAACTTCGCTGTCGACCGCCTGATGGACCTGATCGCGGCGCATGCCCCGGCACCGCGGCCTCAGCCCTCCGACAAGGGACCCATCGCCCCGGAGGGCGACAAGGTCTCCGGCTTCGTCTTCAAGGTGCAGGCGAACATGGACCCCAAGCACCGCGACCGCGTCGCCTTCGTGCGGTTCTGCTCGGGCCATTTCAAGCGCGGCATGAAGCTCGACCATGTCCGCTCGGCCAAGCAGTTGGCCGTCTCCAACCCGATCTACTTCTTCGCCCAGGAACGCGCGCTGACGGAGGAGGCCTTCGCTGGCGACGTCATCGGCATTCCGAACCACGGAACGCTCCGCGTCGGCGACACGCTGACCGAAGGCGAGAACTTCCGGTTCACAGGACTTCCCGCCTTCGCGCCGGAAGTGCTCCGCCGCGTCCGGCTCGAAGATTCGATGAAGCTGAAACAGCTTCGCCGTGGCCTCGAGGATCTGGCCGAGGAAGGTCTCGTGCAGGTCTTCCGCTCGTCGATCGGTTCCGACTGGATCGTCGGCGTCGTCGGCCCCCTGCAGCTTGACGTGCTCGCCTCTCGCATCGCCGGGGAATACAAGGCGGATGTCAGCTTCGAGCCGGTGCCGTTCAACGTGGCGCGCTGGATCCGCTGCGAGAACGAGGCGACCCTGCAGGCCTTCGTCAAGGACAACGTCACCCATGTCGCGCGCGATCGCGACGAGCGGCCGGTCTATCTGTGCCGCGACGAATGGGACCTGCGCTACATCCAGGACCGCAACAAGGACATCGTCTTCGATTCCACCCGCGAGATCGTCGGACAGTAGCCGACCAGAGGCTCGCAAATGTCGTGAGAGGTGCGCCTCGGCGGGCCTCAGCCCATGAACTGGCCGCCATTCACCTCGATCACCTGTCCGGTGACATATCCGGACAGGATGGGACTTGCGAGAAACAGATAGGCCGGCGCGCAGTCCTCTGCAGTGCCGAGCCGCTTCAGCGGGATCGATGCCGCCGTTGCGTCGAGTTTTTCCTGGGTCGAGTAACGGCGGTGGAAGTCGGTCATGATGGTGCCCGGCGACACCGCGTTGACGCGAATGTGGTCGGGCGCGAGTTCGCGGGCGAGCGCACGCGTCCAGGTCGAGATGAACGCCTTCGACGCCGAATAGAGTGAGGAACCGGCACTGCCGCCGATCGTCGCCGAGATCGACGAGGTGTTGACGATAGACGCCCCTTTGGCCGCCTTCAGCGCCGGCAGCAGTGCGGTCGTGAGGGTGACGACCGAGCGGACGTTCAGATCGACGACCTGATCGTACTGGGCCTGCGTGACCTCACCGGCAGCAACCCGGCCGCCCATCGTGCCCGCATTGTTGACGAGAACGTCGATGCGGTCACCGACCTCCGCGAGGATGGCGCGCGCCAGCCTCTCGCCACCATCCGGCTGCGCCAAATCCCCAGTGAGCACTGTCAGCCGTGCGCGGTGCGCATCGAGCAGGTCTGCGAGAAGGTCGCTCTCCGCATGCTCCACGGTGCGGCCGACATGGGCGACAACTGCCGCACCCGTCGCAAGAAACGCCCGGGCGACTGCCGCGCCGATCCCCCGCCCTGCCCCCGTGACGACGACCGTTTGGTCGGCAAAAAGCGCTCTATCGAACCCGTTTGTCATGATCCTCTCCCATGAAATGGCCTGCGGCAGCTGAAACGGCGCTGCGACCTGCGCCCCGGTGCGTCGGCTACGATGTGGGGCGGCGTATCGCGAGCCCGATCCCGGCGGCGCCGACCAGGAGCCAACCGGCGATCAGCAGGGTTCCGCCGAGCGGCGCAGCATTGGCGAACAGTCGCTCGCCCCAGGCAATTCGGGCCGCCAGATCACCGGAAAACAGAAGCGTTCCGACAATGATCAGCAGGCCGGACAGCGGAGCGAGCCGCGGCATTCTGGAAACGAACGCTGCAAGGCCGAGAAGCGATGGCGCGTGGACGAGAGCAATCGCCGCGGCAGTTGCCGCCAACTGTGCGTTGCCACCGCCATGCGCCGCCACCGCAGCCCCGGCAACGCCTGCTGCTCCGAAGAGGCCGGCGAAGCCGACGAGGAGTGCGATCATAGGGACGCCTCTGTAAACCGACCTATCAGGCCGGCCCGCCGTGCCGGTCGGCAGGAACGGTTGGATGAGGCGTCTGGGACGCTTCCGTCGTCGGTTGGACCGGCGGCATTTCGTCGAGCACCGACTGGGGCCAGAGCTGATAGCCGACCGCATAGGACGCCTTGGCGAGAAGGTGGGCGGACAGCGGTGCTGTGAGCAGGAAGAACGCGACCGCAGCGAGCGCCCGAAGCGCGACCGGCGTCGAATCCGCAGTCAGCGCAAGTGCGATCAACAACATGCCCGATCCGACCGATCCGGCCTTCGAGGCCGAATGCATGCGGGTGTAGAGGTCCGGCAGCCGCAGGATGCCCAGCGCCGCGATGGCGGCAAAGGCGGCACCGGCCAGCATCAGGAGCGCGGAGACGATAAGGACGAGATCGGCGATCATTTCGTCTTCCCTTCCTCTAGCGGCTCGACGTGACGCGCTTGCGGATCGCGGAGCGGCAATGCCTCGAAGCGTTCTTCCTCGGTCTTTCCGCGTGCCTGGATGAACCGGGCGAAGGCTACCGTTGCGAGGAAGCCGACGAGGCCGAGCGCGATCGCGATATCCACATAGAGCGTGAAGCCCGTGTCGATGCCGATGACGGCGATGAAGCCGATGGCGACACTGGTCAGCATGTCGAGGCCGAGCACCCGGTCCGGCAGCGTCGGCCCCACCATGATGCGGATCACGGTAAAGAGAAAGGCGAGGCCCAAGAGCACCAGCGCGACATCCACGGAGATCGCGAAGAGGCCCACGGCGAAATCATGAAGGCTCATCGGAACGCCTCCAGGATCTTGGCCTCGAACCCGGTGGCGATATCCGTACGAGCCGCCTCAGGATCAGAACAGTCGATGGCGTGCACATAAAGGGTGGAACGATCCTCAGACACATCGACCGACAGCGTGCCCGGCGTCAGGGTGATGAGGTTGGCCAGCAGCGTGATCTCGAAATCGCTCTCCACCTTCAGCGGATAGGCGAAGATCCCGGGCTTCAGATCCATCCGCGGCTTCAGCACCAGGACCGCCACCCGCCAGGCCGACTTGATGAGCTCGACGAGGAACAGCAGGAACAGCGCGAAGATCCGGCGCGCGCGGCCGATATAGCCGACCGTGCCGACCTGTTCGCGGATGAGGTAGAGCGCGGCCGCACCGAGCGCGAAGCCGAACAGAAGGTTGATCAGCGTGAACGACCCGGAGACGATGACCCAGATCAGCGCCAGAACAAGATTGAAGAGCGAAAGCCTCACGACGCGCCTCCGAACACCGATTGCAGATAGGCAGACGGATCGAGGACGCCTGCCGCCGCCGCACTGGTCAGGTGCGCCAGCCATTCGGGCCACACACCGGCGGCAACCACGAACGCGGCCAGCGCCAGCAGCGGAATGAGCGACAACGGCTTGTCGCGTCCCGGCGCCTGGAATTGCTCCCTCTCGATCTGACCGGCCTCGGCATCGCTGCCTGCTGCGCTCATTGCCGGCAGCGGCCGCCAGAAAGCCAGGGCGAAGACCCGGGCACTGGCGATGGTCAGGAGGAAGCCGGACACCAGAATGGTCGCTGCAAGCCAAGGCAGATCGGCTAGGATCGTCGCGCGAACCAGCGCAACCTTGGGCCAGAACCCCGAGAACGGCGGCAGGCCCGACACGCCGAACAGGAACACCAGCATGAGAGCCGCCAGCAGCGGATAGCGGCGCCATAGCCCACCCATCTCGGCCAGAGACGAGGAGCCGTTCAAACGTGCCGCGACGCCTGCCCCCAGATAAAGCGCCGTCATCACGACGATCGAATGCAGCGCGTAGTAGATCGCCCCGGCAAGACCCGTCTGGGCCGCCGGGGCTGCAGCGGCGGTTGCGGCCATGGCAGCGCCACCGTCGGCCTGCGCGACCATCACGGACGCGACCTGCGGCACGGCGAGACCGGCAAGGATCGTACCAATGCCCGCAATCACCATGTAGTTCAGGAGCCGCCGGAGATCGGTCTGCGCAAGCGCGCCGAGCGCGCCCAGAAGCATCGTCAGGCCGGCGATCCAGGCGATCATCGGCACCAATACCTGATGCTCGGGCGGAAACAGCATAATCAGGACGCGCATGATGCCGTAGACGCCGACCTTGGTCAGCAGGCCCGCGAACAGCGCCGACACGACAAAGCGCGGCGTATGGTACGAGGCCGGCAACCACGCGTTCAGCGGGAAGGCCGCCGCCTTCAGCGCGAAGGCGACGAGATACATGACGGCGATGATGGTGACTGCGCTGTCCCCCTCCATCGTCGCGGCTTTCGCCGCGATGTCGGCCATGTTGAGCGTGCCGAACACGCCGTAGAGATAGGCGGTGGTGATCAGGAACAGCGTCGTGCCGACGAGGTTCAGGAAGCAGTATTTGGTCGCGCCGTCGAGCTGCTCGTGTTCGGAACCGAGGATCAGAAGCCCGAAGGATCCGATCAGCAGCACCTCGAGCCAGACATAGAGGTTGAAGATGTCGCCGGTCAGGAAGGCACCGGAGACGCCGCCGATCATCAGGAACAGGAACGGGTAAAAGCCGTAGCGCCGCTCGGTCGGGGAGATGGAGGCGACGGCATAAATGCCGCAGGCCAGCGCGACGAAACCAGTCACCGCAACGAACAACGCCCCCATCAGATCGACCGTGAAGGCGATGCCGAAGGGCGGCTTCCAGCCGCCCATCATCATGGTCTGCGTTCCCTCGGTCGCGACCTTGGCGAGAAGCGCGAGATCCACGGCGAACAGCAATGCGAGGCCGGGGATAGCAACCCAGGGCTGGCGCCCCGTGCGCTTGCGCATCATCAGGAGCCCTGCCCCGAAAATGAAGCAGATCACCACCGGCAGCACGATGAGATAGTCCGACGCGGCAACGGGCCCGGCCATCATCGCTTCGGCCTTCAGTGCCGCCAGTTCGCCGTATCCGCCCGTATCCGCGGTGCCTGTCGTCGCCATGTCAGTATCCCAGGGGCGGAAGCCCCTGGTCCTCGGGTTCTGCGATGCGCATCTGGTCGGTGTCGTCGGTGCCAAGGTCCTGATAGGCGCGATAGGTGAGCACCAGCAGGAAGGCGAAGAAGGAGAACGAGATCACGATCGCGGTCAGGATTAGTGCTTGCGGCAAAGGATTGGCGATCGGCCCATCCGGGGTGGCCAGTTCGGTCGGAATGATCGGCGGCGCGATCGGCCCGAGACGGCCGGCCGTGAAGATCAGGAGATTGACCGCATTGCCGAGCAGCACGACGCCCAGCAGCATGCGGATGATGTGCTTGGACAAGAGCAGGTAGAAGGCGACGGCAAAGAGACAGCCGACGACAAAGGCGAGTGCAGTCTCCATCAGTCCGTCTCCCTTTCCTCGAGGGCGAGCCCGATCGTACTGATCGCACCGACCACGACGAGATAGACGCCGATGTCGAAGAACAGCGGCGTCGAGATTCCGACGTCACCGCCGAGAAATGCCGGGAAGCTCCAGACGCCGGTCAGGAACTCGACGCTCACGACCATGGACACGACGCCGGACAGGACAGCGAGCATCAGCCCGCTGCCAGCGATCGCCATGGGATGGAAATAGAGAGCTCGCCGCACCGGCGCGACCCCGCAGGCGATGCCGTAGATCGCAAAGGCCGATGCGGCGATCAGACCGCCGATGAACCCGCCACCGGGCTCGTTATGGCCACGCAGCAGCACGAAGATCGAGAACAGCACCATCAGGCTGGTTAGATACGGCGCAGTAAAACGGAAGATGACCGTTCTCATGGCGTCACCTCCATCGGATCGGCGGGTCGCGGATTACGGCGCTTCACCCGGACGCGGATCAGCGCGAGGACGCCCAGCCCGGTGGTCATCACCACGGCGATCTCGCCCATCGTATCGATGCCGCGGAAGTCGACGAGGATGACGTTCACGATGTTGCGGCCATGGGCAATGGCGTAGCTGTAGCGTTCGAAGAAGTCCGAGAGGACGGAATCGAACGGCCGTTGAACGACTGCCAGCAGGAACAGGCCGAAGCCCGCGCCGGCCGCCGCTGCCAGCGCCGCATCCGGCAGCTTCTCGCGGGTCGGGCGATGATCGGTCGGCGACAGCTTCAACCGGGTGATCGCGAGGGCGAGGATCACCACCGACAAGGTTTCGACCATGAACTGGGTGAAGGAGAGGTCCGGCGCGCCCATCAGCATGAAGATTAGGGCGACGGCGAAGCCCTGGATACCCAGCGAAACGATCGCCGTCAGCCGGTTCTTGGCGACGACCACGGCGAAGAGACCGCAGAGGAGCAGCGCCAGTACGATCCACTCGTAATAGGTGACCTGCGGAAACTCCGGCATCGCCGGCCAACCGCCGGTAAAGGCCATAGCCCCGAACAGCGCTGCGGTCATCACTGCGACGGTCGCGGTCATGTAATAGTCGAGCCGGCCGGACTGCAGGAGGTTCGTGATCGCAAAGGCACCGCGGATCAGCCCGCGCATCGCCTGATCGAAGCCATGATCGGGCCCCCAGCCGATTGCAGCGAGCAATGCGGTCAGCCCGGCGCGCAGCCGTTCCGACAGAAGATAGATCACCACGCCCAGCGCGATGGTCGCCATCGACAGGGCGAAAGCGAGGTTCAGATGCGGCATCCAGCCGATCTCGATCGCCACCGGCTCACCGACGGCCGCCGACGCCATCGGCGACGAGAAGAACGCGTGATAGGCGCCGTAGAACAACCCGCCAACGAGGCCGCTGACACCTAGGACGAGAGGCCCGAGCCAGATGGTCGGCGCCCCCTCATGCGGATGGTGGATGGTCTCCGGCATGCGGCCGATAAAGGGCTTCAGAGCCACGATGAAGGCCGCCGCGAACATCAGCGCGTTGCCGGCGATCGCCGCGCAGATCAGGGCGATATGATACGGATCGCCATACTCCAGCGCATGATAGATTTCCTCCTTGGCGAGGAAACCGACGAAGGGCGTGATGCCGCCCATGGACAGCGCGCAGAGCAGCGCGGCCGCAAAGGTGATCGGCATCGCCCTGCCGAGGCCGCCCAAATGATCGATCTCGCGGGTGTGAGCGCCGTGGTCCACCGATCCGGCGACCATGAACAGGCCGCCCTTGAACAGCGAATGAGCGATCAGATAGAGCACCGCGCCGATGATCGCCGTTTCGGTTCCCACACCAATCAGCATCACCAGAAGGCCAAGCGAGGCAACCGTCGTATAGGCCAGCGTGATCTTGATGTCGGTCGCTCGCACGGCGAGAAGCGCGCCCACCACCAGCGTCACCGCGCCGAACAGCGGCAGGATCGTCGTCCAGAGCGCGGTGTCGCCGAGCGCCGGATGCAGGCGCAGCAGGAGGTAGACGCCGGCCTTCACCATCGTTGCCGAATGCAGATAGGCCGAGACCGGCGTCGGCGCCTCCATCGCGTTCGGCAACCAGACATGGAACGGCATCTGCGCCGACTTGGTGAAGGCACCTGCCAGGACGAGAATCAGGATCGGAACGTAGAAGCTGCTTTCGCGCAGCGCGTCACCGGCCGCGAGAACGTCGCTGAGCGAGGTCAGCCCCGTCAGCTCCCGGATTGCGATCAGCCCCGCCATCAGCGCCAGACCGCCGCCGCCGGTGATCACCAGCGCCTGGATCGCGCCGCGCCGCGCCGCGCCCCGCTCGTGGTCGAAGCCGATGAGCAGGAAGGAGGTGATCGAGGTAAGTTCCCAATAGACGATCAACGTCATCAGGTCGTCGGACATGACGAGCCCGAGCATGGCGCCCATGAACATCAGCATGAAGGACAGGAAGCGTCCCTGATCCCGATGCCCGGCAAGGTAGCCGCCGGAATACAGGATGATCAGCGTGCCGATACCGGTGATCAGCAAAGCGAAGGTCGAGGACAGGCCATCCAGCCGGAACGAGAACCGGACGTCGAAGGACGGGATCCAGTCGAGGCCGAAGAGAAACACGTTCCCGCCCGCCACTTCCGGCAGCGCGCCGAGGAAGATGAGGAACGCAAAGGCCGGTGCCAATGCCAGCACCCAGCACGAATGCTGCTTCAGGAAGCGGGTGAGGATGGGTGCCAGGGCCGCAGCGAGAAATGGCAGGGCGAGCGCGAGAAATCCGCTGTTGGCCTCGATCCCCGTCATGCGCTGCCTCGCTCCCCGTTTCCATCGATAGCGAAGCACACGCGTCGCATCATTGCCCCCTCATACGAAGCCAAGTTCGCTGCGGCAAGGCAACGTGTCTGACCAAGTTTTGATGGAATGGGCGTCCATCGATCATTGCGGGCCGCGGGTTGCGGCATCCCACCCCGGTGCATAGTTGGATGCGTAACCGCGGCCATCGGCATGAGGCGCCGCGAACGCGGACGAAATGCTGGGGATAGCCCGGCGCAGGACGAGGTGTACCTGCCAGTGAATGGGGCTCTTTCCCAATTGTCCTCCCCACGACGTTCCGCACCCCTATCGGTGCAGCATCCGCGATATTGTCCGCCCTTCCCAGAGACGTCAGCAAGACAGGCTCGATGACCGACACCAAGACACCGCCGCACATCCCCGCACCGCCGCAGGCCGAACGCCGTCCGGTGACCGACATCCGCCACGGGCGTGAACGTTCGGACGAATACGCCTGGCTGCGCGCGCCAAACTGGCAGGACGTGTTCAAGGACACGGCGGTGCTCGACCCGCAGATCCGCGATCATCTAGTTGCGGAGAACGCCTACCAGGAAGCCGTCATGGCCGGCACCACGGAGCTGCGCGAGGCGCTGGTCAAGGAGATGCGCGGCCGGATCAAGGAGGATGATTCCTCCGTTCCGGCACCTGACGGACCTTGGGCCTACGGCATCTCCTATGTGACCGGTGCGGAATATCCCCGCTTCGTTCGCCGGCCGCGGGACGGCAATGACGACGAGGAGACAGTGCTTCTGGACGGACAGGTCGAGGCTGCCGACCGCGCCTATTTCTCGCTCGGCGGCATTGCCCATTCCACCGATCATCGCTGGCTCGCCTGGACGCATGACGACAAGGGCTCGGAGTTCTACACCCTTTCGATCCGCGACCTCGATAGCGGTAAGGATCTCGACTACACGATCGAGGACACCAGCGGCGGCGCCGCCTGGTCGGCGCGTTCCGACGGCTTCTTCTACACGCGTCTCGACAGCAATCACCGCCCGAGCCGGGTCTTCTATCATCGCCTCGGCAGCGATCCGCATGATGACCGCCTGATCTACGAGGAGACCGACACCGGCTTCTTCATGGATGTCGACAAGACCCAGTCCGGCGATTTCATGCTCATCGACATTCACGACCACGAGACGTCCGAATGCTGGCTTCTGCCGGCGAACAACCCTGCCGCCGAGCCGCGGCTCGTGGCCGAACGCGAGACCGGCGTCGAATACGACGTCGACGAGGGTGGCGGCTACCTCTACATCCGCACCAATGCCGACGGCGCCCCGGACTTCAAGATCGTCACCGCGCCGACCGACGCGGCCAAACGCTCCGACTGGACGGACTATGTCCCGCATGAGAGCGGCCGGCTGATCCTCAACCACATGATCCTGAAGCGCCACCTCGTTTGGCTGGAGCGCAGGGACGGTCTGCCTCGGATCGTCGTCAAGCGCCTCTCGGATGGCGAGGAGCACGCCATAGCGTTCGAGGAGGAAGCCTATTCGCTGGGCCTTGCCGGCTCCTACGAATTTGACACGGACACGATCCGCTTCAGCTATTCCTCGCCGACGACGCCGAGCCAGACCTTCGATTACGATCTCGCCACACGCGAACGCACGCTCTTGAAGACGCAGGAAGTCCCCTCCGGCCACGAGCCGGCGGACTACGTGACCCGGCGCATCATGGCGCCGGCGAAGGACGGCGAGCTGGTGCCGATCTCGCTGCTCTACCGCAAGGATACGCCGCTCGACGGCTCGGCGCCGTGCCTTCTCTACGGCTACGGCTCCTACGGCATCGCGATCCCCGCCTCGTTCAACGCCAACGCGCTGTCGCTGGTCGATCGCGGTTTCGTCTATGCCATCGCCCATATTCGCGGCGGCAAGGACAAGGGCTTTGCCTGGTACGATGCCGGCCGCCGGCGCAACAAGGCCAACACCTTCACCGACTTCATCGCCTGTGCCGACCACCTCGTCACGCAGAATTACACACGCTACGAGCGCATCGTCGCCCATGGCGGTTCGGCTGGCGGCATGCTCATGGGCGCCGTCGCCAACATGGCACCGGAAAAGTTCGGCGGCATCATCGCCGTCGTGCCCTTCGTCGACGTGCTCAACACCATGCTCGACGACACCCTGCCCCTGACCCCGCCGGAATGGCCCGAATGGGGCAACCCGATCCTGTCCGGCGAGGACTACGAGGTGATCGCGTCCTACAGCCCCTATGACAACGTGAAGAAGCAGGCCTATCCGCCGATGCTGGTGCTCGCCGGGCTCACCGACCCGCGCGTGACCTACTGGGAGCCGGCGAAATGGGTCGCGCGCCTGCGCGACATGAAGACCGACGACAACCCCGTCATACTGCGGACCAACATGGATTCCGGCCATGGCGGCGCTTCCGGCCGCTTCTCCAAGCTGGAGGAAGTCGCCTTCGTCGATGCCTTCGCGCTGCGGCTGATGGGCAAGGATACGCTGACCACCGGCTGATCCGACCGAGCGCATGGCGGGCGGGACCGTTCCGCCCGCCATGCCTGGTGTCAGCGAATACGGCCGGCACCGACAGCACGGCAGCAGACTCAGCCTAATCCGACGGCAATGCCTCGGCGGCCCCTGCATCCCTCTCGACTGCGGGGATCGCCTTCAGATAGGCCGCGATCGCCTCCCGGTCTTCGTCCGGCAGTCGGGACATGTTCTCCTGTACGTCGACCATCGCGCCGCCGACGGAATCGAAGTCGGGCGTGAAGCCGCTTTCCAGATAATAGGCGATGTCGCTGGCCGACCAGCCGCCGATCCCCGACGGCGACGGCGTGATGTTGGGCACACGTCCCTCGCCTTCCGGGTTGGGCGCGCCGGCCAGCCATTGTGATAGTTCAAGCCCCCCGGCTCCGCCGAAGCTGCGCGGCGTATGGCACTGGCCGCAATGGCCCGGCCCCTCCACGAGATACTGCCCGTCATGCGCCGCCTCCGGAACATCCGCCGGCAAGTCTACCGCGGGCTCGCCATTGCCGAGGAAGGCGAGTTTCCACAGCCCGACCCCGCGGCGCAGATTGAACGGGAAGGTCAGCGCGTTCAACGGGGCCTTGCCCTCGACCTCTGGCAGACCTTGCAGGAAAGCCCAGAGATCGGCCACGTCGACCAACTGCATGTTGACGTAGGACGTATAGGGGAAGGCTGGATAGAGATGCCGGCCGGCGGGATCGACGCCCCGCTGCATTGCATTGGCGAAATCCGCGAAGCTCCAGCCCCCGATTCCGTCGACCGGATGGGGCGAGATGTTGGGCGCATGGAACGTGCCGAAATCGGTCTCGAGCGGCGCCCCGCCGCCGAGCTTCAGGAGATCGTCGTCCTTCGCCTTGGCCGGCGCGTGACACGACGCGCAGCCACCGGCCCAGAAGAGCCGTTCGCCCTTCGTGGCATCGCCGGCCGGAACCTCCTGTAGGGTCGCGGCATTAAGGCGCTGCGGCATGGTCAGGAGATAGAAGCCGCCCGCTCCCAGGATGACGAGGAGAAAGAGGCCCGTCAGGATCCGGTCGAGCATCGCACCGACCCCGGCTCATCCCGCCGGCCGAACAAACGGCCAGCCTCGCCCGATCGCAACCGCATCGGCCTCATGCCGCGAACCGCCTATTTGTCCTTGTCGATGCGGAAATCCTCGTGGCAGCCCTTGCAGTTCTGGGTAACCATGCCGAATGCCTGCTTGAAGGACTCCATGTCCTGCGGCGCGGCATCAATGGCAGCCTGGGTGTCCTCCTGGAACTTGACGAGTGCTGCCTCGAACTCATCCGGCTTTTCCCAGATCGCCGGCGCCGCTTCGGTGTCGTTGCCGGTCTTGCTGTCCTCGGGAAAGTAGTCGCCGAACTTCATCGCCACGTCGTGCATCTCGGTGAAGATCGCCGCGACCTTCGCGGCATCGAAGGGAGCCTCACCCTTGAGCATTGCGCCGCCGGCTTTGGCGGAGTCGCCGTTGTCTTCCATCAGCGCCTGGCGGGCCTCGATGGGTTCGACATTCTGCGCGAAGGCGGGGACCATGGTTGCGGCGGACAGGACGAC
Source organism: Aurantimonas coralicida DSM 14790 (assembly GCF_000421645.1). Lineage (GTDB taxonomy): Bacteria > Pseudomonadota > Alphaproteobacteria > Rhizobiales > Rhizobiaceae > Aurantimonas > Aurantimonas coralicida. The sequence continues at coordinate 564,104 of NZ_ATXK01000001.1, forward strand.
ACCCGCAGTGACGACGATGAGTTTGCTCTGCAGCATGTAAACTCTCCCGGTATTCCGGCCAGAACAGCCGGTGCGGTGAAAGTTGAAACCAGATCCGGCAACCGTGCAATCTTGAAAACCCGTCGTCGCGCTCACGATCACGTGGGGTGCAAACATGAAAAAGCCCCGCGACGGATGCCGCGGGGCCTTCTCGTGAACAACCGGTCAGGGTTGACCGGTAAGGATGGCCGCGATCAGGCGGTCGCCTTCTCGTAGCATTCGAGCACGTGATCCCAGTTGATCAGATTGTCGACGAAGGCCGACAGGTACTTCGGGCGCGCATTGCGGTAGTCGATGTAATAGGAATGCTCCCACACATCGACGCCGAGGATCGGCACGGCGCCATGAACCAGCGGGTTCTCGCCGTTCGGCGTCTTCATGATCTCGAGCTTGCCGTTCTTGACGGCAACCCAGGCCCAGCCCGAACCGAACTGGCCGGCACCGGCGGCCTCGAAATCGGCCTTGAACTTGTCGTAGCCGCCGAGATCGCTGTCGAACGCGGTCTGCAGCTTGCCCGGCAGGCTCTTGCCGCCACCGTTCGGCGTCATCCACTGCCAGAAATGGATGTGGTTGTAGTGCTGGCCGGCATTGTTGAAGAGCGCCTGATCGGTGCCGTAGGACTTCTTGACGACCTCCTCCAGCGACAGATCGGCCATGCCGGCCTTCTCGGCCAGCTCGTTGCCCTTGGTCACATAGGCCTGGTGATGCTTGTCGTGATGAAACTCGAGCGTTTCGGCAGACATGTAGGGTCCCAGCGCGTCATAGGCGTAGGGAAGCTCCGGAAGCGTGAAAGCCATGGTCCGTCTCCTTCTGTTGGTGTCGTTAGGGGCGCAACGGCTCAACACGGGGAGTGTTTCCGCCACGCGCAAAAATCGGCGAGAACGAAGCTAGTGCCAACGGTCGCATTTGCCACCGTTTTTCGGCCAGTCCTTCCTACGCTGCCCTGCGGGCGAATGACCAGTACAGTTCGCGCGCCTCGGCATAGACCGCGCCGGCCTGCATCTGCCGGTCCTCGATGCCCACGACCGGCACGACCTTGGAATGATTGCCCGTCGAGAAGATCTCGTCCGCGTCGCGAAACTGGGCGACGGTCAGGGTCGTCTCGACCACCTCGCGGCCGGCCTCGCGCAGCAGCGCAATGATGCGCTGGCGCGTGATCCCGTTCAGGAAGCAGCCATTCGGGACCGGAGTGAACACGACGCCGTCCTTGACCATGAAGAGGTTGGACGTGCCGGTTTCGGCGACATTGCCGAGCATGTCGAGAACCAACGCATTGTCGAAGCCGCGCGACTTGGCCTCCATGATCGCCCGACCGTTGTTCGGATAGAGGCAGCCGGCCTTCGCCAGCGTCGGCATGGTCTCCGGTGTCGGGCGGCGGAACGGCGACACGCCGAGTGTGAAGCCGGAGGATGCGATCATCGGCGATTCGTAGAGGCACAGGCAGAAGCGCGTGGTCGCGGCATCGGCCGGAACGCCCATATAGCCGCCGTCTTCGGCCCAGTACATCGGCCGGATATAGACCGCCGTCTTGCCGTCGAAATCCTGCAGACCCTCGTGGGTGAGGCGGACGATCTCGTCGGCCACCATCGTCGCCTTCAGGCCCAGCGCCTCGGCCGACCGGTTGACGCGCTCGCAATGAAGGTCGAGATCCGGCGCGACGCCTTCGAACCAGCGCGCCCCGTCGAACACCGAGCTCCCGAGCCACATGGCGTGGCTGCGCGGACCGATCAGGCCGGGGTTGCCGTCGTGCCAATGGCCATCGACGAAGGTGCGGGTACGGGAAAATTCCTGCGGCATGGCCGGCTCCGGATTGGCTCTGCATGAAGCGTGGGGCACGGCGCGGCCCCTGCCCGTCCATAGCGCAGCCGCAACGTCTCGTCACGCGCCGGGCCGAGGCGGCCGCGAATGCGATGGCGATGCTTCCTCGGCCTTTCAATCGCGAGACCCTGCCCATATGACCCAACGGGGCCCGGCAACCCGAGGGAGACGTCCTTGCATTCAGTCTATGTGTTCGACGCCTATGGCACGCTGTTCGACACCGGCGCCGCCGTCGCTCGCCTGGCAGGCGAGATTGGCGAGGACGGACGTCTGCTGGCGGACATCTGGCGCCGCAAGCAGCTGGAATATTCCTGGGTGCGCAGTCTGATGGGCGGCGCCCATCGCAATTTCTGGGATCTGACGGAAGACGCGCTCGACTACGCATTCCAGAAGGTCCCGACAGCCGATCCGTCGCTGCGCGGTCGTCTCCTGGAAGCCTACCGGGACCTCGATACCTTCGAGGAAGTGCCCTCGACGCTGCGTGCCTTGCGCGACCGCGGCGCCCGTCTGGCGATCCTGTCCAACGGCTCCCGCGACATGCTGGCGCGCGCCGTTCGCTCCGCCGGTCTCGACGACGTCTTCGACATCGTCTTTTCCGCCGAGGATTGCGGGACCTACAAGGCGGCGCCCGCCATGTACGATCTGGTGACGACGCATTTCCGGCTATACCCGGACGCGGTCTCGTTCCAGTCCTCCAACCGCTGGGACATCGCCGGCGCGGCTGCCTTCGGCTTCCATACGGTCTGGATCAACCGCGGCGGCGAACCGGACGAGTATCTGGACCTGCAGCCGGGCGGGGTCCTGCCCGATCTGCGGGATTTGCCGAAACTCGTTTGAGCGGCGTTTTCCTTCCTGGTCAAACAGCTGTGATGGCTGCGGAACCTCTCCGAAGTCCGCAGGTTTAGCCTGCGAATGCCAAAAAGCGGGGCGCGTCTACCGATCCCGCCAAGAAAAATCGAAGGCTGGACCACAATGGAAAATTCCGCACATTTCTCGCGGCGCAGGCTGCTCCTGGGCTTCGGCATCGGCGCAACTGCACTTGCTGCCGGCTGCACCAGCGGCTCGCGCGCGCGCATCGCCTCCGTCGCCCCCTACCCCGCACCGCAGGGCGGCGCTCCGGCACGGTATCGCGCGATGTACGACGCCGTGGTGGATGAAGGCTACCGAATCCCGGCCATCGATCTGAGCCGCGTCGACCCAATCTACTACCGGCAGGAAGTCGCCGATCCCACCGGTGAGAAGCCTGGCACGGTCGTTGTCGATACCGCCAACAAGTTCGCCTATGTCGTCGAGCCCGGCGGCCGCGCTATGCGTTACGGCGTCGGCGTTGGTCGCGAAGGCTTCGGCTGGTCGGGCCGGGCGAAGATCCAGTGGAAGAAGAAGTGGCCCACCTGGACGCCGCCGAAGGAGATGATCGCCCGCAAGCCGGAACTGGCTCAATATGCCGACGGCATGGAGCCGGGCATCGACAACCCGCTGGGGGCCCGCGCGCTTTATCTGTTCCAGAACGGCAAGGACACGCTGTATCGCCTGCACGGGTCGCCGGAATACTGGACCATTGGCACGTCGGGTTCGTCGGGCTGCATCCGCTTTATGAACCAGGACATCATCGACCTGTATGACCGCGTTCCGTCGGGTTCGCCGGTTCTGGTCCGCCAGGGCGGTCTCGTCGCCTGATCGCAGAGCGAATTTCCTACTGACATGAGGGGGTGAGCGGCCGGACCGCTCGCCCCTTTTGCTTGCCGGATCACTGCCGCGGCCCGAGGTCGCGGACGGAACGTCCCGACTTGCGCCCCGTTGGCTGGAAGACTTCCAGATCCGGCCAAGGGACCGCATTTTCATGAAACATGACGTCTGCGCACTCGCCGACCTGCCCGAAACCGGCATGACCGAAGTCGAGCTCGACGGCCTGAAGGTGCTGCTCATCCGCGACGGCGACACGGTCCACGCCACTGGCGCGATCTGCACGCACAAGGGCGCGCCGCTGAAGAACGGCACCCGCATTGGCAACCGGGTCATCTGCCCGTGGCATCATGCCATCTTCGACCTGACCAGCGGCGACCACATCGAGCCGCCGGGACAGGGCTGCCTCAACCATTTCACCACCGAGATCGCCTCAGGCCGGGTCCATCTCGACATTCCCGACGGCGCCGGCGTCCATCGGCCCGAGGTGGAGCCCGCGGCGCGCAAGGCGGGCGGTGACCGTCTCTTCGCCATCCTAGGTGCCGGGGCTGCCGGCGTTGCCTGCGCCCAGGAACTGGTGCGCCGCGGTTTCGACGGCCGTATCGTCTTGTTCGGCGACGAAGGCGAACCGCCCTACGACCGCACCGATCTGTCCAAGGCCTACATGCAGGGCAAGAAATCCGACGCGGACCTGCCGCTCCTTGGCGATGGCGGTCTCGACGCGATCGGGGTGGAGCGGATGACCGAGCCGGTCGCGCGGATCGACCGCGCCGCGCGGACCATCCAGTTCCGCGGCAAGGACGGCGTCAATGCGGGTCTCGTCTACGACAAGTGCTTCGCTGCGCCGGGCAGCCGTGCCGGCACGCTCCCGCTCGACAATGCCGGTCTGCCGAACGTCTTCACGTTGCGCAGCCATGACGACGCCAGGGCGATCAAGGACGCCGTCGATGCCGCCAATCGTGTCGTCATCATTGGCTCCGGTTTCATCGGCATGGAGATCGCTGCCGGTCTCGTCCAGAACGGCAAGACCGTCACCGTGATCTCCCGCGAGACCCTGCCCTTCGCCTCGAAATTCGGGGACGCGGTGGCCGGCCAGATCGCAGCCCAGCACCGGGCCAAAGGCGTCGATCTGCGCACCAATTCGGTCGTCTCCGAACTCGAGGCGAAGCACGGCAAGGTCGAGACGGTTCATCTGGCCGACGGCACCCGGATCCCGGCCGAGATCGTCCTCATCGCCGTCGGTGCCAGGCCTCGCCTGGAGATCTTCGGCGAGGACGTTGCAGGGGGGCTCGATGTCGCCGCCGATCTGTCGGTGGATGCGAGCCTGTTTGCCGGCGGCGACGTGGCGACCGTTCCGCTGGAGGGACGGGACTACAGCACGCGCATCGAGCATTGGCGGGTCGCCGAGCAGCATGGTCGCCACGCCGCCGCAGCGATGCTCGGGGAAGCCGGTACCTTCGACGGCGTGCCGTTCTTCTGGTCGGCGCAGTACGGCCCGATCCACTATGTCGGAAATGCTCGGACCTACGACGACGTCCACATCGAGGGCAATCTCGACGCAGGCAGCTACACCGCCTTCTACATCGTCGCCGGCCGCGTTGTGGCGGCACTGGGGCGGGGCAAGGCCGATACGACGGCCGATCTGCACGCGGTCATGCTGAGCGACCGCACGCCGGCCGTTGCGGATCTGGCTGCGGCCAGCTGGCAACCCGCAAGGCTGCTGAACTGACCCTGGACCGGACGGCGGCGCATCTGCGCCGCCCTCAACACCTTACGACAGGCGGCCCCGCTCGCGCTCCATCATGTCGATGCGGCTTTCGAGATTTTCCTCGCGGACCATGCCCGGGATCAGGAAGAGATCGATGATCTGCCCGATGCCGAGCAGACCAAGCGTCAGGAGCCACAGCAATCCGGTCCAGGGCCGGCCGAGATAGAACCGGTGCAGCCCGCATATCCCGGCGAAACAGAGAAGCCAGAGGATGTAGGATGCGAGTGTCGACTTCCGGTTCATGCCCATTCCTTCCATTCCGCGTCACCTGACAGATGGGAACCGGCGCGCCGGTTTGAAAGCCACCGCCCCGCCCCGACGCCGCCGCGGACGAGGCGCAACGCTCTTTTCGCGTCACTTCCCGCGTTTCAGGCTGCCGAGAACGCCGCGCAGGATCGCCCGGGTCACCGTCGAGGCGACCGTACGGCCGACCTGCTTCATGATGGTCTCGGTCACGGTCTGACGCTGATAGCCCGACGAACGCCGACGGGGCGCCGAGCGGCGACGCGGTGCGGGCTCTGCCTCCTCCACCTCCTGGGTGTCGTCGCGGCCATCGCCACCAAGGCCGAAGTCGGGAAGCTGGAAACCGGTTCGCGTCCGGCGAGGCGGCGGCGCGTCCCGCTCTTCCTCTTCACGGCGGCGCGCGGCGTCGGCGCGCCGTGCCGCTTCTTCCTTCCGCTCGGCTTCCAGCCGGCGCTGCTCTTCTTCCTGCGCGAGCTGATCCTCGGCCCGGCCGATCAGCATCTCATAGGCAGATTCCCGATCGACGGCATGGTCGTACTGGCCCGCGACGGGGCTCTTGGCCATCGTTTGCGCCCGCTCCGCCTCGGTCACCGGACCGAGCCGGCCGGCCGGCGGACGGATGAGCGTACGCTCGACCATGGAGGGCACGCCCTTCTTGTCGAGCGTCGAGACCAGGGCCTCGCCGACGCCGAGCTTGGTGATGGCCTCGAAACAGTCGAATTCCGGGTTCGGGCGGAAGGTCTCGGCCGCCGTTCGCACGGCCTTCTGCTCGCGCGGCGTATAGGCCCGCAGCGCGTGCTGAACCCGGTTGCCGAGCTGGGCTAGAACGCCCTCGGGCATGTCGAGCGGGTTCTGCGTTACGAAATACACGCCAACGCCCTTGGAGCGGATCAGCTTCACCACCTGCTCGACCCGGTCGACGAGGATCTTCGGCGCGTCGTCGAACAGCAGATGTGCCTCGTCGAAGAAGAAGACGAGCTTCGGCTTGTCCGGGTCGCCGACCTCCGGCAGTTCCTCGAACAGTTCCGACAGCAGCCAGAGCAGGAAGGTCGCGTAGAGCCGCGGGTTCATCATCAGCTGGTCGGCGGCCAGCATGTTGACGATGCCGCGCCCGTCCCGGTCCGTGCGCATCAGGTCGGCGATCGCCAGCGCCGGCTCGCCGAAGAAATTCTCCGCCCCCTGCTGTTCCAGGACCAGCAGCGACCGCTGGATCGCGCCGACCGAGGCCTTGGCGACATTGCCGTAGAGCTTCGAGACGTCGTCGGCATTCTCGGCCACATGGGCCAGCATCGCCTGCAGATCCTTGAGGTCGAGGAGCAGCATCCCCTCCTCGTCGGCGATCTTGAAGACGATGTTGAGGACGCCTTCCTGGGCGTCGGACAGGTTCATCAGCCGCGACAGCAGCAGCGGCCCCATTTCGGAAATGGTGGCGCGGATCGGGTGCCCCTTCTTGCCGAAGACGTCCCAGAACACGACGGGATAGAGGTCGTGGTAATAGGGATCGAGACCGATGGCCTCGGCCCGGGCGACGAGGAAATCCTTGCCTTCGCCGCGCTGCGACACGCCGGACAGATCGCCCTTGATGTCGGAGCAGAACACCGGCACGCCGGCCTCCGAAAACCCTTCCGCCAATATCTGCAGGGTCACCGTCTTGCCGGTACCGGTCGCCCCCGTCACCAGGCCGTGGCGATTGGCGCGTGTCAGGTCGAGATACTCACCCTTCTTGATCGCGTCCTTCGGGTCGCGGCTGGATCCCAGATATATCCGACCGTCTTCGAGCATGCGGCGTCCCCCTCTTGCGGAGGCCGGAGCTTACATGCCGGTCTTCCGGCGACACAAGCGCACATCAGGGCGCCGTCGCCGATTGCAATTGCGCGCCCCCGCCGGCTTTGCCAAAGTCCCGCTGATTCGCGCCGACCCCATAAGGGCCGGTTTTCAGCGGCATGTCCGAGGCCGAGCCTCCGATCCAAGAGGACCATCCATGCACGAGTTGTTCGCCAAGATTGCCGCCGAAACCGGTATCGACGAGGCCGCCGCCAAGAAGGCCGTCGGGCACATCCTCGCCTTCGTGAAGGCCGAAGGGGACGATCCGGCCGTCGGCAAGATGATCGCCGAGACGCCCGGCGCCGAAGACGCGATGGCGACCGCCGGCGAAGGTGGCAGCGGCGGCCTGATGGGCGGCATGCTCGGCGGCGGCATCATGGGCCTCGGCTCCAAGCTCATGGGCCTCGGCCTCGGCATGGGCGAGATCCAGACCGTGGCGCGCGAGCTGGTGGCTTTCGCCAAGACCCAGACCGACCCGGAGACCGTCGACAAGGCCCTCTCCTCCGTGCCCGGCCTGTCGCAGTATATCTGAGCGGCAGCGCCCCGGACGCCATGACATGGCCGGCCTCGCTACGGGGCCGGCCACCTTTCCGCGCAGACCGCCAGCCGCGCGCTGGATAAAGCCGTTGCCTTCGCCTATGGTCTTGGCGAACAACGGAAATGTGGCCGTGTTGAAGGAACACGACGTCATCGGGGGAGCGAGGTCCTTGAATGACATCTGATCCGATCAGCGCCGAACCGGGCGCCACCCCTCAGCATGTGTCCCGGCTGCGTTCTTCGCTGACGCGTTCGTGGGCTGCCGGGTCGTTCAACCTTTCCCGCCTGTTCCGGCGACCGCCGCTCCTCGCGCATCTGGTGCTGTTCGCGGTCATCGTCCTGATCCCGGCCCTTCTGTTCAGCGCATTCCTGATCCTGCAATTCTCCGCCCAGCAGCGCGAGATCGCCGCTGCCCAGGTCAACGACACCGCCGAGATCATCTCCAACGCGGTCGATCGTGAGATCTACGGCATGATCACCACCGGCCGGGTGCTGGCCTCCTCGCCGTCCCTGGCCGAGGGTGAACTGGCCGGGTTCCACGCCCGCACGGTCGCGGCGCTGAAAACCACCAACACCGATGCCGCGCTCGTGGAGCCGAACGGTCGGATCGTCGCCTCGACGCTGGATCCCTATCCGGCTCCGGTTCGCGCCATGAGCTACACCGAAACCGTCGATCGGGTGCGCAAGACCCGACAGCCGACCGTGTCCGGCGTGTTCTTCGGCGATCGCTCCGAACGCTTCGTGTTCCATGTCGCGGTGCCGGTGTTTCGCGGCAACGACGTCTCCTACGTCCTGATCATCAGCAAGGCCGCGGATACGCTCAGCGCAGTGATCGCCGATCGCAACCTGCCGCGCGAATGGTCCGCCATCATCAAGGATTCGAACGGCAAGCGGGTCTTCGCCGCGGTCACCAGCGAAGGCCGGATGGAGGCCCAGCAGGGCATTTCCTACGACAATCCCTCGATCATCGAAACGCTCGGCGCCCGCATGAGCCGCGACCTGATCGAAGCTTCCACCGTATCCAGCCTGACCGGATGGACGACGACGCTCGCCGTGCCCAACTCGGTCATCGTACAGCCGGTCCTGCGATCCTGGCTGTTGCTGATCAGCGCCGGCACGGTGCTCCTGATGTTCTCGATCCTGCTGGGCATTCTGCTCGGTCGTCGCATCGCCGCGCCGATCCTGCAATTGTCCAAGCAGGCTGCCGCCATCGGCGCCGGCGAGCCCGCGGCGACGATCGGCACCGACATCGCCGAGGTTGCCGAGGTGTCGAAGGTCCTCGCCCAGGCCTCCCGCGCGCGCCGCGACGCCGAGGAACAGAACCGCTTCCTGATGCGCGAGATGACCCATCGCGCCAAAAACCAGTACGCCCTGATCGCGGCCATCGCGCGCCGGGCGGCCAAGGAAAGCGCCGACACCACGCAGTTCCTGGCGACCCTTTCCGAGGCACTGAGTTCGCTGGCACGCTCAGCCGATCTCCTGTCGAGCCGCGCCTGGGAAAGCGCCATGGTCAAGGACCTCGTGCACGCCCAGCTCCATGCCTTCGGCGCCGGGGGCGAGCAGATCGAGGTTCGCGGGCCGTCGGTCCGGCTGAACCCGACGGCTGCCCAGACCCTCGGCCTGGCCCTGCACGAACTGGCCACGAACGCCGTCAAATACGGCGCCCTCTCGACGTCGGACGGCAAGGTCGTGATCTCCTGGTCGATGGATGCCGAGTTCACCATCACCTGGAGCGAGAGCGGCGGACCGCCGGTGATCGAGCCCAAGCATTCGGGATTCGGCACGTTGGTCACCCAGAAGATGACCTCGCGCGGCCTGAACGGGTCGGTCGAGATGGACTACGCGGTCTCGGGCGTGGTGTGGAAATTGCGAGCGCCCTCTGACGCCGTGATCCCGCACTAGCTCGCACGGGCAAGCGCGGGTCTGGCCAGACGCCATGGCAACGCCAGTTTCGTTTCCCGGCCGGACAGCCTATGGAAGCAACCGGATGAGTGAGAAGGACAGGCGGGGGAGCCAGGCCGCCTGACCTTCGCGACCGCCTTTCGGGGATGGCCGCGACCAGGCAGCACGAGGAGGGCCCATGACGGCGCTGACGATCGAAGCCATCGAGTTTCCGGAAGTCGACGAAGCCGGCTGGCGAGCGCGCGTCGAAAAGGGCCTGAAGGGGCGATCGTTCGAATCCCTCGTGACGACAGCCGAGGACGGGTTCGGCTACGGTCCCCTCTACGGGCGCCGCACCGCCGCGCCGCTCGGGCGCGCGACCTCCGGTCCCTGGCAGATCGTCCAGCGGGTCGACGACCGCGATCCGGCCCGCGCCAACCAGCAAGCGCTGGCCGATCTGGAAGGCGGCGCCAACGCACTGTCCCTGGTCTTTGCAGGCTCGGCCTCTGCCCATGGTTTCGGCCTGCCGATGGAGGCGGACGCGATCGCCCGCGCCCTCGATGGGGTCGATCTCTCCATGATCGCGCTGCGGATCGAACCGCATATGGATGCCCGGATTGCCGTGGATGCCCTGCGTTCGCTGGCGAAAACGCGGGACCAGGCATTCGAGACGCTGGCGATCGATCTCTGCCTCGATGCGGTCGGCCCCTTTGCCTTCACCGGCAGCTTTCCCGGTGCCGAGAGCGCCTTCCGGGCCCATGCCGGCCGCGCCACCAAGGGGCTGCGGGCCAGCGGTTTCACCGGCCGCGTCGCCGAGGCCGACGGCCGCCTCTACCACGACGCCGGCGCCACCGCCGCGCAGGAACTCGGCGCCGTTCTGGCGACCGCGCTGTATTACCTGCGCGCGATGACCGACGCCGGCTTGAACGTCGCCGACGCCGCCTCCGCGATCGGCTTCACCCTCTCCGTCGACCAGCGCCAGTTCGAGCAGACGGCCAAGCTGCGGGCGCTGCGCCTGCTCTGGGCGAAGCTGCTGGAATCCTGCGGCGAGGATGCGCCGTCCGCGACCCGTATCCATGCCGAGACGTCCTGGCGGATGATGGCTGCCATGGACCCGCATACCAACATCCTGCGCGCCACCGTTGCGGCCGTCGCCGCGGGCACCGGCGGGGCCGACAGCCTGGCCGTCCTGCCCTACACCGCGCCGCTCGGCCTGCCCGATCGCGCGGCGCGACGCCTTGCCCGCAATCTGCAGATCATCCTGCAGGAAGAGAGCTTCCTCGCCTTGGTCGCGGACCCCGCCGCCGGTTCGGGCAGCATCGAGACACTGACCGACCTGACCGCCGAAGCCGCGTGGAACGAATTCCGCGAGATCGAGGCCGAAGGCGGCATCGTCGCCAGCCTGAAGACCGGCGCCCTGCAGAGCCGGGTCATGGACGCCCGCCTGGAACGCCAGCGGCGGCTGGAGGAGGGCAAGACAATCGTCATCGGCGCCAGCCTCTACCCGCTCGAGAGCGAGCGCGATCACACGATCCTTGCCGCCGATCGAAGCGATCCCACGGCGTCCGACGGCGAGATGCGCTGCGAGCCCCTGCGTCCGCACCGTCTCAGCGAAACTTCGGAGGCCAGCCGATGAGCGCGATCCCGGATTTCAGGCAGATCGGCTGGAGCCGCCCGAACGCAGCCGCGCCGCAATCGCCGGCGACCGACGGGTTCGAAACGCCCGAAGGCATCACCATCGGCGGCGCCTACGGCTCCAAGGCACTGGAAGGCTACCCCTTCCTCGATACCCAGCCGGGCATCGCGCCTTATCTGCGCGGCCCCTACCCGACCATGTATGTCGAGAAGCCCTGGACCATTCGGCAGTATGCCGGCTTCTCCACCGCCGCGGCGTCGAACGCCTTCTACCGCCGCAACCTCGCCGCGGGCCAGAAAGGGCTGTCGGTCGCCTTCGACCTCGCCACCCATCGCGGCTACGATTCCGATCACCCGCGCGTCGCGGGGGACGTTGGGATGGCGGGCGTCGCCATCGATTCCATCATCGACATGCGCCAGCTCTTCGACGGCATCCCGCTCGGCGAGATGAGCGTGTCGATGACCATGAACGGCGCGGTGCTGCCCGTCCTCGCCCTCTACGTGGCTGCGGCCGAGGAACAGGGTGTCGCGCAGGCCGATCTGTCCGGGACCATTCAGAACGACATTCTGAAGGAGTTCATGGTCCGCAACACCTACATCTATCCGCCGGCGCCCTCGATGCGGATCATCTCGGACATCTTCGAGTTCACCTCGAAGAACATGCCGAAATACAATTCGATCTCGATTTCCGGCTACCACATGCAGGAAGCCGGGGCGACGGCCGACCTGGAGCTCGCCTACACCATCGCCGACGGCATCGAATATGCTCGCGCCGGCGTCGCGGCCGGGCTCGACATCGACCGTTTCGCGCCGCGCCTGTCCTTCTTCTGGGCCGTCGGCATGAACGCCTTCATGGAGATCGCCAAGCTGCGGGCCGCACGGCTGATCTGGGCGGCGCTGATGAAGGAGAACTTCGCGCCGCAGGATCCGCGCTCGCTCTCGCTGCGCACCCATTGCCAGACCTCCGGCTGGTCGCTGACGGCACAGGACGTGATGAACAACGTGGTGCGAACCTGCGTCGAGGCGATGGCAGCGACGCAGGGCCATACCCAGTCACTGCACACCAATGCCTTCGACGAGGCGCTGGCCCTGCCAACCGACTTTTCCGCCCGCATCGCTCGGAACACCCAGCTCGTGCTCGCCCATGAAACCGGCACGACGGGCCTGATCGATCCTTGGGGCGGGTCGGCCCATGTCGAGCGGCTGACCCATCTTCTCGCGCAAAAGGCGCTCGCGCATATCGCCGAGGTCGAGGCGATGGGCGGCATGGCGAAGGCCATCGAAAAGGGCCTGCCGAAGCTGCGGATCGAGGAAGCCGCGGCCAAGACCCAGGCGCGGATCGACTCGGGCACCCAGACCGTCGTCGGCATCAACCGCTTCCGCAATGCCAGCGACGACGAGGTCGATGTCCTGCGGGTGGACAATGCCGATGTGCGGCGTCAGCAGATCGAGAAGCTGCAGCAATTGCGGGCCGAACGCGACGATGCCGCGACCAAAGCGGCCTTGTCCGCACTGACCGCGGGGGCCGAGGGCAACGGCAACCTCCTCGAACTGTCCATTGCGGCGGCCCGGGCCAAGGCGACCGTCGGCGAGATGGCCGATGCGCTGGAGACGGTGTTCGGCCGCCATGTCGCCAAGGCGCAGGTCGTGGCAGGTGTCTACAAGCGGGAGGCGGGTCCCATGGCGGATCGTGTTGCGCAGGTTCAGGCGATGAGCGCGGCCTTTGCCGAGGCCGAGGGACGCCGTCCCCGCATCCTCGTTGCCAAGATGGGCCAGGATGGCCACGACCGGGGCCAGAAGGTCATCGCCTCGGCCTTTGCCGATCTCGGCTTCGACGTCGATATCGGCCCGCTCTTCCAGACGCCGGAGGAAGCGGCCCGCCAGGCCGTCGAGAACGACGTCCATATCGTCGGCGCCTCGTCGCTGGCCGCCGGTCACCTGACTCTGGTGCCGGAACTGAAGGCCGCCCTCGCCCGGGAAGGCGGCGAGAACATCATGATCGTCGTCGGCGGGGTCATCCCGCCCCAGGACGTCCCGGCGCTGAAGGAAGCCGGCGCGGCGGCGATCTTCATGCCGGGCACCGTCGTCGCGGAAGCGGCGGCAGATCTCCTGCAGTCCCTCGCCGCCCATCTCGGACACGGCAAGCTGGCGGCAGAGTAGAGCTCGTGACGACCCACGGCATCGGTGCGCTTGCGCCATCGAGCGGCGATCCCGGCAGGAAGCGCCGTTCCCGCGCCTTCGGCGGATGGCGCCCATGATCGAGGCCTACACGCCCTTGGGCCGGTTCATGCGCCCCCGTTCGGTGCAGGGCGACGCGATCCCGGCCGAGGCAGTTTGGCTGGATCTCCTCAACCCGACTGCGGACGATGTCTCCGCCGTCGAACGGCTCTGCGGCATCGACGTGCCCACCCGCGAGGAGATGGACGAGATCGAGGTCTCGAGCCGGCTCTATTCCGAGGATGGCGCCGACTTCATGACTGCCTCGGTGGTCTTCGGCCTCGACAGCGGCAAGCCGTCCTTCGCGCCGGTCACCTTCATCCGGACCGGCGACCGGCTGATCACCCTGCGCTACAGCGAGCCGAAGAGCTTCGCGATCTATGCCGCCAAGCTCTGCCGCGAGACACCCAGCGCCGCTCATATGTCGCCGGAGAGCCCGCAGCCGACGCAGACCGCCAAGACGGCAAGCCACCCCGGAACGCCGACGGCCGACAGCATCCTGATCGGCCTTCTGGAGACCGTCGTCGACCGGGTCGCGGATCTCCTGGAATCCATCTCCGCGGATCTCGACCGGATCGGCGACGACATCTTCTCTTCGTCAGCGAGAAAGAAGCCGACGGGCACCGCGGACTTCAAGTCGCTGCTGCGGCGGATAGGGGCGGCCGGCGATCTCACGTCGCGGGTCCGCGAGAGCCTCGCGACCCTCGACCGGCTGCTGCCCTTCCTGCAACTCGTCCTCGACGGCCGCAAGCCGTCGAGCCGGGACACCAGGCCGCGCGTCAAGGCGATGTCCCGCGACGTCCACTCGCTCAACGACTTCGTCTCGTTCCTGTCGAACAAGACGACCTTCCTGCTGGACACGACCGTCGGCATGATCTCGATCGAGCAGAACGCCATCATCAAGATCTTCTCGGTGGCGGCGGTGGCGTTCCTGCCGCCGACCCTCATCGCGTCGATCTACGGCATGAACTTCACGCACATGCCCGAACTCGGCTGGACGTTCGGCTACCCTCTGGCGCTCGCGGCCATGGTGGTCTCCGCAATCGTCCCGATGATCCTGTTCCGCTACAAGAACTGGCTCTAGCCGGGCGCAGGCGCCTACGCCCAACGTTTAGCGGCTTCGCAGGTCACCGATCTCGGTCGCGCGTGTATCGGCCGCACATGATCGCGCAGAAGTAGCTAAATGATGTCTTAACGAAATTCGATCAAGTTTCGCTGATGAAAGCGAGGCCGACGGTATGCTGCTGACCCGAGAATTGCAGCTGGGCGGATGGGAAGCGAGCGAGCGCGTCGAGATCGTCCGCTCGCTGCACGGCGATATGCTGTCCTTCGCCTATGCGTCGGTGGCCGTCGCGGTCGGCGCCTCCATGACCGCGATCCAGACCGGGCAGAACGCCCTGTGGAGCGTCGTCGCCTTCACCTCCCTGATTGCCGCAATCCGCCTGGTGACCATGCTGATGGTCCGCCAGCGCTCCCACAATGCCGACTTCGATGTCGTCTTCTGGGAACGGCTCTATCTCGTCCTCGGCACCGTCCACGTCGCCAGCGTCGGCGCCTGGACCACCATCGTCTTCCTCGTCGGCGGCGGCGCCTTCGCCCAGGTCGTCTCTTTCGCGACGGCGATCGGCTATCTGATCGGCATCCAGGCGCGCAATTTCCCGAGCCCGCTGATCGCCCGCGTCCAGACCGCAGCCGCAGCCGTGCCGATGGTCGCTGGCCTGCTCATCCAGGGCACGGCCTGGTACGTCGGCTACGCCTTCATCCTGCTGGTGTTCTTCGCCGGCATTCTCAGGACCAACGGACGGATCTGCGAGACCTTCCTCGGGGCGCTGCGCGCGGCCCGCATGAACGAGGAACTGGCGCATTTCGACACGCTGACGCATCTGCCCAACCGGGCCTACACCAATCGCCGCCTCGACGAGCTGACCCGCGACACCTACGAGCCCTTCGCAGTCCATTTCGTCGACCTCGACCGGTTCAAGCGGATCAACGACACGCTCGGCCACAAGGCCGGCGACGCCGTCCTGATCGAGACGGCACGGCGGTTCCGCGAGGTTGTCGGGACCAGCGGCTTCATCTCGCGTTTCGCCGGCGACGAGTTCCTGATCCTGCAATATGGCGCAGATGCCGAAGCGGCCGCCGGCCTCGCCGACCGGCTGGTCGAGGCGATGCGCGAACCCTTCATGATCCAGGGGGCGCCGGCCGCGACCGGCTGCAGTATCGGTACCGCCCTCTTCCCGCTGCATGGCGAGGACGCCGAGCTTCTCACCCGTCAGGCCGACACCGCCCTTTACCAGGCCAAGAGCGCCGGCCGCAGTACGGCCCGCATGTTCGTCGCCGACATGCTGGATCGCGAGACCAATCGCCTCCGGATCGAGACCGGTCTGCGTCTGGCCCTCGAGGACAATCAGCTCCGCCTGTTCTTCCAGCCGCTCGTCGAGCCGAACACCCTGCGGATTTCCACCTGC
Organism: Aurantimonas coralicida DSM 14790; assembly: GCF_000421645.1. Lineage (GTDB taxonomy): Bacteria > Pseudomonadota > Alphaproteobacteria > Rhizobiales > Rhizobiaceae > Aurantimonas > Aurantimonas coralicida. Next base: position 580,217 of record NZ_ATXK01000001.1, read on the forward strand.
GAGGCGCTGATCCGCTGGATGGCGCCGGACGGGCGCATGATCTCGCCGGGAGAGTTCCTGCCGGTGGCCGAAGAAACCGGCCTGATGGGGATGCTGACGGACTGGACGCTCTACGAGGCGATGCGGATCGCCAGCGACTGGCCGTCTTCCGTCGCCGTTGCGGTGAACCTATCGCCGAGCCAGTTGCTGCGCGCCGACATGGTCGAGGTCATCTCCACCGCGTTGCGCGAGACGAATTTCGATCCGCGACGGCTGGAGATCGAGATCACCGAGAACCTGCTTCTCGGCGAGCACCAGCCCGTCCTTGCCAAGCTTGAAGCCCTGCGCGACATGGGTATCTCCATCGCGCTCGACGATTTCGGCACCGGCTTCTCGAACTTCAGCTACATCGCGCGTCTGCCGATCGGGAAGGTAAAGATCGACCGGTCCTTCCTCACCGGCATCATCGCCGACAAGCGACGCCAGTCGCTCCTGCGCGGCTTCGTGCACCTCGTCGCCTCACTGGACCTTCGCATCGTCGTGGAAGGTGTCGAAACGATCGAGCTCCTGGAGTTCGTCTCTTCGGACCCGCAGGTCACGCAGATCCAGGGCTTCGTCTTCGGCCGCCCCTTGCCCGAAACGGCCATCGGCACCCTGCTCCGGGCCAGCAGTTCGTCCAGCCGCGAGATGGCCGAGAGCCGCCCGCGGATCGCCATTGCCGGACAGTAAGCGGCGCTCGATTTCCCGCTCGCCCCACAAGTGGCGCTACGAATCCGTGAACAGAATCAACGCAACAGAGGATTCGTTAACGGAAATTAACTACTTTCCCAATATCAGCTTTGCATATATTTAGAAATGCGTAATCCTGTCTGCACAATTTGAACGATATCGTCGTCAAATGCAGCGGGGACTGACGAAGCATGGAACGAGGCACGAGCAAGTCTGGCAAACTCTCCGGTCGCTCTCAGATATCCAGCGTGATGAGAAGCGTCCGTTATTTCCAGGCCACCAGCGATACCGATCGCGAAAAGATCTATCGCCTGCGCTACGATGCGTATCTTGCCGAAGGGGCGATCGGCGAAGCACCGTCCCGCATGTTCTCAGATCGTCACGACGAGGATGTGAACGCATTCGTTCTGGGCATTGAGATCGATGACCGACTCGTCGCCTCGATCCGCCTGCATATCACCACCCCGGAATGCCGCGTCGGCCCGGCCATGGATGTCTTCGGCGCTGAATTGGCGCCGTTGCTCGACAAGGGCGAAAGCTTCGTCGACCCGACCCGCTTCGTCGTCGACCATAGCGTCCGGAAGATGACGACGCTCCTCCCCTTCGCCGGCCTCAGGCTCGGCTCCATGCTCGCCGACCATTTCGACGCCACCTACATGCTGGCGACGGTCCGGCCCGAACACGTGCCCTTCTACGACCGGATCTGCCTTCTGCACCCGCGGACCCCGGCCCGGCATTATCCCGGACTGAAGAAGCCGATCGCGCTCTGCTACAACGACATGCAGACGCTGCGCCGCGAACTCCACCCGAAGTTTCCGGTGTTCCAGTCGACAGCCGGCGAACGGGCGGAATTGTATGGTCCGTCGACGAGCCTCGTCGACCGCGCGCGCTGGGCAGGCTCGGCCAACGACAATGCCGCGCGGCGCTTCTCCTGGAAGCAGGCGACGGGACAGACGGCCGGCATGACGGCCTGACGAAACGCAGGGGCGCAACCGGCGCCCCGTCCCGGGGCCCGGTGACGGGGAAGGCTATCCGGCGCGGAATCCGCGATAGACCGCGGCGCCGGGGTCAACGACCGCCGAGGATTCCGTCGTGGCGATCTCGCCGAGCCGCTGATGCATATCCGACTTGATGCAGGCCGGATCGGTATTGGCCGCATCGCCCGTCAGCGCCAGCGCCTGGCAACGACAGCCACCGAAATCGATGTGCCGGCGCTCGCAGGAACGGCAGGGCTCCTTCATCCACGACGTGCCGCGATAGGCCTCGAAAGCCGGGGACGACGACCAGATGTCGGCGATCGAATGGTCCTGCACGGACCAGAATTCCAGATGCTTGATCGTCTCGGCCGCATGGCAGGGCAGTGCCCGCCCAGCCGGCGTCACGCTCAGCGTCCGCGCGCCCCAGCCGCCGTTACACAGCTTGGGATATTTGGCGTAATAGTCCGGGAACACCGCGTCGATGACCAGCGTGCCTTTCAGCCGCTCGCGGGCTTCCTCGACCTCGGTGATCGTCCGGTCGACGTCCTCGCGCGCCGGCATCAGCTGTGCCCGGTTCTTGAGGGCCCAGCCGTAATATTGCGTATGGGCGATCTCCAGGCGCTTGGCGCCGAAATCGACGGCCTTCTGGATCATCTGCGGCACCTGATGAATGTTCATCCGGTGGATGACCGCGTTCAGCGTCAGCGGGAAGCCACGCTCCACCACCGAACGGGCGAAGGCTTCCTTCTTCTCGAAGCCGCCGCGATAGCCGCCGACAAGCTCGGTGATCTGGGCATCCGCCCCCTGCAGCGAGAGCTGGATATGGTCGCAACCGGCCTCCAGCAGCGCATCCAGCGTGTCGTCGCTGACGCCGACGCCGGAGGTGATGAGGTTGGTATAGAGGCCCACCTCGCTGGCGTGGCGGGTCAGCTCGACGATGTCCTTGCGCGCCGTCGGCTCGCCGCCGGACAGGTGGATATGGATGACGCCGAGTTCGGCGGCCTCGCTGAACACCCGCTTCCAGGTCTCGGTGTCGAGCTCGCTGGACCGGCCGTCGAGCTGCAGCGGGTTCGAGCAATAGGTACAGCGCAGCGGGCAACGATGGGTGAGTTCGGCCAGAAGGCCCAGCGGTGGCGCCGGCGTCGGCTGCGCGACCGGCTCACCGGCCGGTTGGGGAAAGACGGCTTCGTTCATAACGTCACCATTTGCTTGTCGCTGAGATCGACAAGGAAGCTCGCGACATCGGGGCGGATGGTGGCTTCGTCAGCGGCGAAGACCTCGGCCAGCGAGCGGACGATCGTGCCGAAATCGGACTTGCCGTCGACCCGCTTCAGGATCTCGGTCGCAACGCCGTCGGCGTTGAAGATCCGCTCCGGGCCGACCAGGATGAAATTGCCGCGGACCTTGTCTTCGCGAAACTTCACGCCGTGCGGCAGCTTCGGAATCGTGGTGTCGGCAATCTCGGTCATGATCTCGGATTCTCTTTCTCTGCCGTGCCGGGCTGCCAGGCATCGGGCGGGGTCAGCCCCGGCGCGACATAGGCGAAATACAGGGCGTCGAGCTGCGCCCACAACACGTGGCACTTGAAGCGCAGGGCGTTGAGCACCGCCTCCTGCTCTTCCGGCCGGCGGGCGTTCTCCAGACAATACTCCAGCGCGAAATCGGAATCACGCTTGGCCTGCACGGGACGCTTGTCGAAATAGGCCAGCGTCTCGCGCGAGATGAAGTCGTAATGCTCGAGCATGCCACGCACGCGCGTGCCGATGACATTCGGCGAGAACAGCTCGGTCAGCGACGAGGCGATGGCCTCCAGCAGCGTCTTCTCCTGCACGAAATGCACATAGGCATCGACCGCGAAACGGGTGCCGGGCAGGATACCGGCTCCACTTTCCACATAGGCATGATCGAGGCCGACGCCATCGGTCAGGGCAATCCATTTCTCGATGCCGCCGCGCTGCGCCGGCTGCCCCTCGGACGCTTCCTGTCCGTCGTGGTCGATGATCCGCTGGCGCCATTCGCGCCGCAACTCCGTCGTCTGCAGACGTGCCAGGATGTGCGAATCCTTCACCGGGATCTGCGACTGGTAGTAGTAGCGATTGAGGGCCCAGGCCTGAACCTGCTCGCGGCTCAGCTCGCCATTCTGCAGCATCTGCTGGAACGGATGCAGATGGTGGTAACGCTCGGCGCCGATCTGGCGCAGCGCCGCCTCGAAGGCCTCGCGATCCATCATGGCCGTCATGGCGCGATCTCCATGCCATCCTTCGCAACCTGCCAGCCGGCTGCCTCGACAGCCTGCCGCTGGTCGGATCCCTCGATCAGGATCGGATTGGTGTTGTTGATGTGGATATAGGTCCGGTGACCGATCCCCAGATCGTCGAAGGCGTTCAGGCTGCCGCCCTCGCCCGAGATCGGGATGTGGCCCATGCGCCGGCCGGTCTTCGGACCGACGCCGGCCTGCGCCATCTCGTCGTCGTCGAACACGGTCCCGTCGAAGAGCAGCGCGTCGGCGCCGCGCACGCGCTCGCGCAGCGGTTCCGTCACCGCGGCGCAGCCGGGAATGTAATAGGCGGTCTGGCCATGCGCCGTCAGCCGGACGCCGACGGTCATCTCGCCTTCCTCGCCGACATCGACCTCGCCCTTTTCCAGGTAGAGCGGGACCTTGCCGGGAACCGAGAAGATCTCGACCTCCAGTCCGGGCACCGGCTCGAACGCCTGCCCGACCGCGACCGGCCGGCGCTCGACACAAGCGGGGTCAAGGACGGAAAAGATCGGGTTCTGCTGGATGACGTCGAGAACGCCTGCCGTTCCGTAGAGCGGGAAAGCCTGTTTCTCGCGCAATGTCAGAAGGCCGGCGACATGATCGACATCGCCATTGGTGACGAGCACCGCACCGATCGGCGACGCACGCCGCGTCGCATCGGCAGCCCCGGCCATCGGCGAGATCGGCGGGGATCGCATGATCTGCTCGCGCAGGTCGGGAGAGGCGTTCAGAAGAAGCCAGTTCTCACCGTCCGCCGTCGCGGCGATCGAGGATTGCGAGCGCGCGCTGACACGGGTGTCGCCGGTCCAGTAGAGGCGGCATACGTCACAGAGGCAGTTCCACTGGGGATAGCCGCCGCCGGCAGCGGAGCCCAATACAAAAAGCCGCAGGCGGGTCTGTGCCCGCCCGCGGCTATCATGTGCAGTCGACAATTAGAATTCGATCGGCATGTAGCCGTTGATTTCCATCGCGACGCAGACTTCCGTGATAACGGGCTTGTTCCAGGCCATTGTCATTCTCCCAAAGTGCCGCGACCGACAGAAGGTCGATCGCTGTACCCACCAACGGAAAGCTAGCAAAAGCGTTTCATCATCGAAAGCCACGCGGGGTCACAAAGACCGGTGCGAGCCGTTATCGGGAATGTTTCCTATACGGCGCCACTATGGTCGACAGCCACGCCGAGGCCCACTATTGCAGGCTCCCATGGCCGATTTCACCGATCCCGACACATTGGCGGCATCCTTGCTCGAAGGATCGCGCGCCGCGCTCTCGCGGGCGATCACCCTGGTCGAATCGACCCGCGCGGACCATCGCGCGACGGCAGCCGCGCTGCTCGATCGTCTCGCGCCGGAAACCGGACGGGCCATCCGCATCGGGCTCAGCGGCGTTCCGGGCGTCGGAAAGTCGACCCTTCTCGACGCCTTCGGCTCCATGCTGACGGCGAAGGGGCACCGGGTCGCGGTGCTGGCGGTGGACCCGTCCTCGGTCCGCAGCGGCGGCTCGATTCTCGGCGACAAGACCCGCATGGCGCGGCTGAGCGTCGATCGCAATGCCTATGTCCGCCCCTCCCCGTCCTCCGGCACGCTCGGCGGCGTCGCAGCCCAGACCCGCGAGACGATGCTTCTCTGCGAAGCGGCCGGCTTCGACGTGGTGATCGTCGAGACCATGGGCGTCGGCCAGGCCGAGGTCGCGGTGGCGGAGATGGTCGATCTCGTCCTTCTCCTGATGATCCCCGGCGGCGGCGACGAATTGCAGGGGATCAAGAAGGGCATTCTCGAGGTCGCCGACATCATCGCCATGAACAAGGCCGACGGCGGCAATGTCGACGCGGCGAAGACCGCCGCCTCCGAGATCCGCTCGGCGCTCAACATACTGGCGCCGCGTTCGGCCGCATGGCGCGTTCCCGTCGCCACGGTCTCCGGCATGACCGGCGCCGGGCTCGACGCGCTCTGGGGCGAGATCGAACGCTTCCGGCAGGTGCATGGCGACAACGGCGCCTGGGACGAACGCCGGGCCGACCAGCGCGTGCGCTGGCTGTGGTCCAGCCTCGACGCCGCGATCCGCCGGCGCGTCCTGTCCGGGCCGAACTGGCCGGCCGAGATCGCCGCCGGTGAAAACGCCGTGCGCACCGGGGAGCGGGCGCCCTCGGCCGTTGCCGAAGATATCCTCGACCATCTGGGTCTGCCCCGCTCCGGCGGGAACCGATGACGGCCGCCCCACCGTCGCAATCCTCCATTTCGCGCGTGTCGCAGCCAATGCCTGTGCACCGGCGCCGCGCGCCTTAGATCGCCTCTCACGAGAGCCAAGGATTTCTGCATGTCCAACACAAGACCAGACCGCACTGCGCGCCTAGCCGTGCTGATCGACGCCGACAACGCCTCATCGCGGATCGCCGACGGCCTGTTCGAGGAAATCGCCAAGATCGGCGAAGCCAGCGTGCGCCGCATCTACGGCGACTTCTCCTCGTCGCGCTCGAAGGGCTGGGCCGACGTGCTGTCGCGCCACGCCATCATCCCGCAGCAGCAATTCGCCTACACCACCGGCAAGAACGCCTCCGACATCACCCTCGTCATCGACGCGATGGACCTGCTCCACAGCGGACGCTTCGACGGCTTCTGCCTGGTGTCGTCGGACAGCGACTTCACGCGGCTGGCGGCGCGGATCCGCGAGCAGGGCGTCGACGTCTACGGCTTCGGCGAGCAGAAGACCCCCGAGAGCTTCCGCCAGGCCTGCCGCCGCTTCATCTACACCGAGAACCTGCTGCCCCAGCGCATCGCACCGGAAAAGGACGACGGCAAGCCGACCAGCGCACCGCTCGCCAAGCCGCAGGAAGCCGCCGAACTGCTCAAGCGGGTCATCGACCAGATGGACACCGAGGATGGCTGGGTGAATCTCGGCAGCTTCGGCAAGCAGCTCCTCAACCTGTCCTCGGACTTCGATCCGCGTACCTATGGCTTCAAGAAGCTGTCGGACCTCGTGCGCTCGACCGATCTGTTCGAGGTGGACGACCCGGAGGGCGGCAGCGTCGACATCCGGCTGAAGCCGACGACCAAACCGGCGCCGCGCCGGCGCTCCACCCGCAGCCCTGCCAAGAGCAGCGAGCGGACGCGGTCGGCGCCGAAGAGCGACTGGAGCTGAGCGCCTGACGCCGGACTAGTCGAGCGTCGCCCGGACGGCGCCGACCTCGGTCTTCTCCCAGTTGCGCAGGGTCGTCTCGGACAGCGCATCGAAACGGGCCGCCAGATCGGCATCGTGGCTGCGCAGCGCCGCGGCGATGACCGCTGCCGCTAGCACCTCACTGGCCCGCGTCGCCCCGTCATCGATCTTCAGCGCGAAGCCGAGGCCGAACTCCGGTAGCGCCCCGCAGAACACGCCCTCCGCACCGGTCTTGGCGAAGACCTTGCCGGGCGCGGCCTGCATCAGCGCCTCGCAGGCCCGGCCGGTGCCCGACATTTCCCAGGGATGGGCCATGCAGGCGTCGATGAGCCGCCGGCCGGCGGCTGCGCGCTCGGGGGCGATCCCATGTCCGCTGACCAGCTTGGCGAAGCCATGGGCGAAGCTCTTCAGCGGCGCAGCGAAGGTTGGGATCGAGCAGCCGTCGGTACCGCAGACATCGGAATTCAGATCGAAGCCGGTCAGATCCTCGATCACCGCCTTGGCGCGCTGCTGCACCGGATGACCAAGCCCGACATAGCCGCGGGTTTCCTCGCCCTGATGCACCGCCGTGCAGAGGAAGCCGGCATGCTTGCCCGAGCAGTTGTTATGCAGCGCCGTCGGCTTCTCGCCGCGCCGGGCCAGCTCGCGCGACACCGACGCGTCGAACGGCCAGTGGCAGCCGCATTCGAGCACCGTGCCGTCGAGCCCGGCTTTCGCCAGCATCTCCGCCGCCAGACGCGCATGGCCGTCCTCACCCGAATGGGAGGCACAGGCCAGCGCCAGTTCCCGGTCGCCGAAACCGTAGGCATCGGCGGCGCCCGTCTCGATCAGCGGAATGCCCTGGAACACCTTGATCGCCGAGCGCGGAAACACCGGCCGCAGGATGTCTCCGCGATGGTCGACCATCTCGCCCGAACCATCGACGAGCGCGAAACCGCCGCGATGGAAACTCTCCACGATACCACCGCGGGTCACTTCCACGAGAACCGGGTTTGCCATTGGGCACCTCGACCTTAAGCTGCTGTTTCGAAACGTCGCCTCAATATCAGTCCGATACGCCCCCCGCCACCTGCCCGCGAGCCGATGCGTCCCTTGAAATTGCTGCTGCTTCTCATTGCCGGGGTCTATGTGCTGCCGGCGGCCCTGTCCGCATTGCTCTGGTGGACCGGCGAACATCCCGGCTCGTGGCGCCAGGCGGACTGGAGCTCGGCCCAGATTCTGCCGGTGCCGGACGACGGCACGCCGGCGGCCCTCTACATTCTCGCCGCGCGCACCGGCGGCATGAAGGGCGCCGTTTCCCAGCATTCCTGGATCGTCTTGAAGGGCGATGGCGCCAGCCCCTACGAGCGCTGGGACAAGGTCGGCTGGGGCATGCCGATCCGGCAGAACCACCGGCCGGCCGATGGCCTGTGGTACTCCAATGTTCCCGAGATCGTCGTCGCCGTCACGGGAGAGCGCGCCGAACGCCTGATCCCGCAGGTCCGCGACGCCATCGCCTCCTACCCCTTCGCAGCGTCGGGCGGCTACCACATCTTCCCCGGGCCGAACTCCAACACCTTCGTCGCCCATGTGATGCGCGCCGTGCCCGGCATCGCCGCCACCCTGCCGGCCGCCGCGATTGGCCGCGACTACCCCTCCGAGGGCCGCCTCGTCGCGCTCGATCCCGACCGGGCGGAGTTCCGCCTCTCGCTGTGGGGCTATGCGGGCCTCGTCGTCGGCTGGGATTCGGGCTTCGAGGTCAATTTCCTTGGCCTCGTCGCCGGGCTCGACCCCCGCCGCCTGGCGATCAAGGTCCCGGCCTTCGGCACCTACGCCCTGCGCGGGACCTAGCGGAACGCCAAGAAGACCGGCGTGATCGCGAACGCAACATGCAATGCAGCCCGGCACCGATGCTTAACGCGCGGAAACAGCAACCTTTCGTTCACCACGACTTGCTAGGCTTCCCGGAATTGTTGCGGGGGAGACGCCGGCATGCTGCAGATGATGCGCAAACAGAGAAGCTATCGCGAGCAGTTCGCCGACGCGGTGATCGAAGTCTCGCCCGACGGCTACTACGTCCTGCAGGACGGCGTGATCCGCGACTGCAATCCCGCGACCGAGGCCATGCTGAGGGGCAAGCGCGAGGGCATCGTCGGCCTCACCCCGAAGGCGATTTCCCCGGACACTCAGCCCGATGGCAGTCGCAGCGACGCCCGGCTCCGCGACATTCTCGCCGAGGCGACGAAGAACGGCGCGGCGCGCTTCGAATGGACGACCAAGCGTCTCGACGGCACGACCTTTCCCGGCTTCGTCACCATCATGGCGACGAAAATCAACGGCAAACCCGCCTATGTCACCTTCCTCGTCGACCTCACGGTGATGGTCGAGATGCGTGAGGAGGGTGCGAAGGCGCAGGCCGCCGAAGCCAGGGCTGCGGAGGAGCAGACCCGCGCCATCGAGACACTGGCGACGGCGCTGAACCAGATCGCCGGCGGCGACCTTCGCGCCCGCCTCGCGACGAAGCTGCCGGCCGCCTTCGGCAAGATCGGCACCGATTTCGACAGCGCCATCGGCGCTCTGGCCGACGCGCTCGCCGAAGTGGCATCTACCGTCGGCAGCGTCGAGCAGGCGACGGGCGGCATCGCCCAGTCCTCCGCCGATCTGGCGCACCGCACCGAGCAGCAGGCGGCTTCCCTGGAGCAGACGGTCGCGGCCCTCGGCGAGGTGACGGCGGCAGTCAACCGAACGGCCGAGAGTTCCAGCCAGGCGCGGACCGTGGCGACGGCAGCCCGCGACAAGGCGGAAAAGGGCGGCGAGGTCGTCTCGCGCGCCGTTGCCGCGATGAGCCGCATCGAGACCTCCTCCCACAAGATCGGCGAAATCATCGGGGTGATCGACGAAATCGCCTTCCAGACCAATCTCCTGGCGCTGAATGCCGGCGTCGAGGCGGCCCGTGCCGGCGAGGCCGGCAAGGGCTTCGCCGTGGTCGCGCAGGAAGTGCGTGGCCTTGCCCAGCGCTCCGCCGATGCGGCGAAGGAGATCAAGCTGCTTATCTCGGCCTCCGGCGAGGAGGTGAAGAACGGCGTCGAACTCGTCACCGCATCAGGTCGCAGCCTCGACGAGATCGTCCAGGAAGTCGCCGCGATGACCGACGTCATCGGCCGGATCGCGGTCTCCGCGACCGAACAGGCGACGAGCCTGAGGGAGGTCTCCGGCGCTGCCGCCGAGATGGACCGGGCGACCCAGCAGAACGCCGCCCTGGTCGAGGAGACCACCGCCGCCGTGCAGGCGCTGGCGGCCGATGCCCGCAATCTCGGTGATGTGGTCGAACGCTTCCGCCTGGAGGACGATGCCGTCCATCAGCGCGGCGGCTCGCAGCAACCCGCTTCGCGCTCGCGTCTCGACCGCGCCGCCTGAACGGCAGCCAGACAAGGGCGCGTCGCCCGATCGTTGCGCCAGGCAACGCGTTCGCGTTTCGAAGAAGGCCGGAAACACGAGCGGAGTTTCCGTGCCGCTCGCGATCGGCTCAGCCTGTTCGTGCCGCCTCCGCCAGTGACAACCGGCCCAGCAGATCCTGCGCCGTGCGCGTCGCCGCGCCGGCGGCCATCGCCATCTGCGGCAGGATCATCCATTCCAGCGTCCAGGCCGCACCCGACCGCTCGTTCTCATGGACCAGCGAGTGGTGCAGACCCGAGACCAGCGTGGCGTTGAAGCGCGCCAGCGTGACCAGCACCTCCGCCCCGACGGGGTTCTGCTTGTGCGGCATGGCCGAGGATCCGCCACCTCCCTGCAGCGCCAGTTCGCCGACCTCGTTCTGCAACGACAGCACGACGTCCTGCCCGAACTTGCCGAGCGCGCCGGTGATCAGCGACAGCCAGGTACCGAACTCGACGATGCCGTCGCGGTCCGAATGCAGCGAGCCCGGCGCCGACCAGAGCCCCAGCGTCTCGGCGACGCGCGCGGCTATCGCGTCCCCCTTGCCGTCGAGACCGGCACGGTCCCCGACGGCGCCGCCGAACCGCAGCGCGAAGGCCCTCGGGGCGATCTCCTCGCGCCGCAGCCGGCACCGCACCAGCGGGTCCGACCACGCCGAAAGTTTACGCTGGAACCGGGTCGGGCGGGCCGCCTGCATGCGGGTATGGGCCATCACCTCAGCATCGCCGGCCGCGATGCTCCACTCTGCCAGCCCGTCGACCAGTGCCGCCAGCCGCCGATCGAGGACGAGGGACACCCCCTGCATGCGCATCGCCATGGACGCGTCGATCACGTCCTGGCTGGTCGCGCCCTTGTGCAGCGCCGCAGCATGATCGTCGGCGAGATCGGCCCTGAGCTGACGCAGCAGGTCCGGCACGACCACCCCGTCGCGGGCCGTTCCGTCCGCCAGACCGGCAATGTCCGGGGTGAAACCCGACGTCCGCGCCGCGATCGCGGCAGCTGATTCTGCGGCGATCAGCCCTTCCGCGGCCTCGGCCTCGGCCAGCGCCGTCTCGAAGGCCAGCATGGCTTCAATGTCCGATGCGGCGGTGAAGTAGGAGGAGAGCTCCTCGTCCCCCACGAGCCCGGCGAGGATCGGATTGGAGAAGACGGCTGCCGTCATTGGTTGCCCGCGCCGCCGAACACCTCGGCCGCGAAGTCCGCGACCAGGCGCGTCGTCGCCTGCGGCTGCTCGATGCATGGCAGATGCCCGGCATTCTCGACGATCTCGAAGCGCGCGCCAGCGATGAGATCGGCAGTCGAGCGCACGAGATCGGGCGGGGTCGAGCCGTCATGGTCGCCGACGACGCAGAGCACCGGCAGCGTCAGTGCTCCTGTCGCGTCTGTATAATCGGCATCGCGCAGGGCGCAGCAACTGCCCAGATAGCCGGCCAGCGGCGTGCGCAGCAGCATGTTGGAATAGCCCACGAAATCGGGCTTGCCGGGCGCGCGGAAGTCGGGCGTGAACCAGCGCTGCAGAATCTGGTCGGAAATGGCCGCGATGCCGTCCGCCTCGATCGCGGTAATCCGCTGGTTCCACAGCTCGTCCGAGCCGATGCGATGCGCCGTATCCATCAGCACCAGCCCCTTGGCGACGCCCGGATGCTGCGAGGCGAGCCCCTGCGCGATCATGCCGCCGATCGACAGCCCGACGACCAGCGGATCGACGAGACCCAGATGATCGATCAGCGCCTTCAGGTCGGCCACGTGGTCTTCCATCGCATAGGGGGACGGCGTTGCCTCCGACAGGCCATGACCACGCTTGTCGTAGCGAACGATCCGGTAATCGGCCGCCAGATCGGCCACCATGGCGTCCCAGATGCGGAAATCGGTCCCGAGCGAATTGGCGAAGACCAGCGTCGGCCCTGCCGCGTTCCCCTCGACCTTGTGATGGAGAACGACGCCGTTGACCCGTTCGAATGCCATTGCTGCGGTATCCTTGTTACTTGCTCCGTTCGGCGATCATAGGCGTGGCGGCCGCGGAAGAAAGCCCATTGCAGCGTCCGTCCCGACCGCCCCTCGCCTTCCCCGTTTCGCCGAGACCTGCTAGCCGCTAAAGGCACCAGAGTGGATCCGGGGTGCGGGAGGCCTGCCATGTTCCTCAGTTGCGGCGATGCGCTGTTCGATCTTTTCGTCGAAACCGGCGACGACGTGGCGCAGATCGCGCTTGCCGGCCGTGTCGGCGGCTCGCCGCTGAATGTCGCGCTCGGTCTGGCGCGCCTCGGACATCCCGCCGGCTTCTTCACCAAGGTCTCGCGCGACATCTTCGGCACCCGCATTCGCGGCTTCATGGAACGCGAGGCGATCGACCAGCAATTCCTGATCCCGACGGATCGCAACACCACGCTCGCCATGGTCTCGCTAGCGGCCGACGGCTCGGCGGCCTACGATTTCTACATCGAGGGCACGGCCGACCGTTCGGTCGAACCGTCGGACGTACCGGCCGAATTTCCCGAGGCGCTCGCCGCGATCCATGTCGCGTCCTATTCCACCGTCACCGAACCGACGGCATCCGCACTGATGAAGCTGGTGCGCCAGGAATCCGGGCGACGCTTCATCTCCTACGATCCGAACATCCGCACCGCGATCGAGCCGGACATCGACATCTGGCGCGCGAAAGTCGCCGAGATCGTCCCCTTCGCCGGTTTGGTGAAGGCAAGCGAGGAGGATCTCGAACAGCTCTATCCGGGACGCGCCGCCGAAGCCGTGCTGGCGGACTGGGTCGGCGCCGGAGCGGAGATGGCGGTGGTCACGCGCGGAGAGAACGGCGCTATTGCGCTGACGGGTGGCGGCGTCACCGCCACGGTCGCGGGGCAGCGGATCGTCGTCGCCGATACGGTCGGCGCCGGCGACACGTTTCAGGCCGCACTTCTGGCTGCGCTCAAGGAGCGCGGGCAATTGTCACGCGCCGCCCTGAAGCAGGCCGACCAGGCCAGCGTGGAATCGCTGCTTCGCTTCGCGGTCGGGGCGGCCGCGGTCACCTGCTCCCGTCGCGGCGCCGACCTGCCGCGCCGCGCCGATCTCGGGCTGCCGCCGCTGGCCTGACCACGGTCATTCCCGCCGGTTTCGGAAATCCACAAACGAAAAAGCCCGACGGATCGCGAGGATCCGCCGGGCTCTGAAGCGAAACCGGACGCCTGAGGCGTCCGGAACCGTTCTTAGTTGAAGCGATACGAGGCCTTGGCCCAGATCGTGTGGAAGTCCAGGTCGTCGTTGTTCGACTCGCTGGTGAAGCTGACGGTGTTGGTGCCGTTGGTACCGGTGACCGTCTGATCGTTCGAACCGAGGTTCGTGTAGAGATACTCGACGCCGAACGAGATGTTGTTCGTCGCCATCACGTCCACGCCACCGCCGACGGCATAGCCGATGTCGGTGTCGTCTTCGTCCTGGTCGAAGGTGTAGCCAGCGAAGCTACCCGACGAAGCCGGAGCGGTCGCGTCGTTGTCGACGCCGGCATAGGCGAGACCGCCCGTACCGTAGAGCAGGACGCTGTCCATGGCGTAACCAACGCGCGCCCGGACCGTGCCGAGGTAGTTGATGTCGCTGCTCGTCGAGAAGGTCGAGCCACCGGTCGTGTAGGAGCGGTTGGTCTCGGCGTCGATGTAGTTGATGTCGGCGACCGCACCCACGACGAAGTCGTTGATCTGGTAGTCGTAACCGATGTGACCACCGCCGATGAAGCCGGCATTGTCGTCATCTTCGGAATACGTGCCGGTGCCGAATGCGCCGCCGCCGCCCGGGTTGAACGTCGCGCCATCGGACTCGTTGCCGAATGCGACGCCAGCCTGGCCACCGATGTAGAGGCCGGTCCAGGTTGCGGTGGTGGCGACAGGCTCGATGGCCATCGGCGCCGGTGCCGGCGGCTCCTCATAGATGACGTCCGCGGCCAGGGCCGGGGTCACGAAAGCCGTGGTGGCGAGAAGCAATGCAAGGCGTTTCATAGTCGTACTCCATTATGTCGCTTGCGCGACCTTGTCTCCGGACCGACGCTGCCGTCGGCGCCGAATGCCGCACCCGTGTTGTCGGGTTCGGGAGGGTTATGGTTCGCATCCGTGCTCAGAAAATGGCAGGAATACGTTCTCCTTCGCCGTGTTGCCGATCCGCAACGAGGACCTGCAGGACCCGGCGTCGTGAATCCTTCGTAACGCCCGACCCTTTATTCTCCCTTAAAAACGATGGTTTACGTCAACCGCCCGTTCACGGACGCCCTTAATCAATGAGGCGAAGTTGTGTCGGAAGTTATTCCTAGACCGCGATGCAGCAACGTGCCCGCCGGGCCCCGACGCGGCCTGCCCCCCGCATAGCAGGGCGTCGACGAGGATTGCGGATCGGGCGACGACCGAGCGGAAAGCCGCCCCATTCCCGCCATGCTCAATCACCGATTTTCACCGATGGAGCATCGGTCCAGATCAGAGCGCAGATCGTCTGTCTGACACATCCGCATGGACATCCGCCGATCGCCGCGCCTCAGCTCTCGTTAGTCCGGCCGGTCATCGCGCTTCGGGAAACTGGAGCGTTGCCACCTTCCCTGCTTGGATACACTTCATCTGGGCAGGCCGGACCGCCGCATGAGCAGGCGCGCCAGGGCGGTGAGAGCCTGCCGCCCGCGCCGCGCCGCCATTCCATTCGCGCGACCACGCCGCCTGCGACCTGAATTCGCGGTCCGGCTGATTGCCCTCTCTGGAACCGTTCCATATCCTTCCGAAGGCACCGTCATTGGTTGGAGGACATATGAACAGGTTGATCGTCGCTGCGGGAGCCCTGCTCTCGCTGACACTGGCGAACGGGGCTCTTGCCCAGACCGCCGGAGATCCGGATGCCGGCAAGAAGGTCTTCCGCAAATGCATGGCCTGCCACGCCGTCGGCGAAGGCGCCAAGAACAAGATCGGCCCCGAGCTGAACGGCGTCATCGGGGAGAAGCCCGGCGCGGTCGAGGGCTATTCCTTCTCGCCGGCCTTCCAGGAATGGGCGGCTGATAAGGCGGCCTGGAACGAGGAACTGATGACGGCCTGGCTCACTAATCCGCGCGATGTGGTGAAGGGCACCAAGATGGTCTTCCCCGGCATCAAGAAGGAACAGGAGATGGTCGATATCATCGCCTATCTCGCCTCCTTCGACGAAGCCGGCGCAACGCGCGATCCGGCCGAGGCCCTGGCTGCCGCTGCGGCCCAGTAGGCTCACTTCCCGGAGACGCAGATCGCGGCCGCCCTCGGGCGGCCGCTGTCGTTTCGGCGCCGCCGGGCGTCAACGGCCTGCGAACGGACGCCTCATTCGGGAGCCGTTTCCGCCGCCGGCTCGCCGGCTGGCAGTCGGTCAATCAGGGCGTCGATTTCGGGATAGAACCATTTACGTCCCGGATAGCCCTCGAGCCGTCCGATTTCGCGGCCCTCGTCGTCCACCAGCACGAAGGTGGGCGTGAAGACGGCGGGCACCAGCGTATCGATGCCGCCGCGACGATCGTCATGGATGTCGACCCGGCGCAGCGGGGCCAGCCTCCCGGCGTTGCTGGCGGGATAGCCCGGTGCGATCTCGGCGTCGAAGGCCTCGCAGAACGGACAGCCAGCCTGCTCGAACATCAGGAGCTCGGCAGCATTCGCCTGTCCCTCGGCAGCGAACAGCACCGCCGCCAGCCAGACCGCCGCGAGAGCATCGAAGACCCGGCTTGATAGGAAGAGCGCCGACATGGCGTCACGCTAGCACGAACGCGCAGGTCCCGGAGGGCCCGGCAACTCCAATACCGGCGGCGCCTGTCCCGGCGCCGCCGAACATTGGTCTAGCGGTAGATGTCCATGACTTCGTTGAGAAGCGCCAGCGCCTCTTCCTTCGGGCGCTGGAAGGAGTTGCGACCGATGATCGAGCCGTTGCCACCACCTTCGCGGATAGCGCGCACTTCGTCGAGCAACTCGTCGGTGTTCTTCGCGGCGCCGCCCGAGAAGACCACGAGGCGCTTGCCGGCAAAGGCCGCCTGCATGATGTGGCGGACCCGCGCTGCGGCCGTGTCACCGGGGATCTCGTACTTGTCGTAGACCGTCTTGGCCGCGTCGAGATCGAGATGGCTGGTCGGCAGCTTCACCTTGATGATCGTCGCGCCCATCAGCGCCGCCATGTGCGCGGCATAGGCGATGATGTCGAGCGCGGTTTCTCCGTCCTTCGTCACCTTGCCGCCGCGCGGATACGACCACACCACCGTCATCAGGCCGCGCGACTTGGCCTCGTAGCTGATCTCGCGCAGTTCCTCGATCATGGCGTAGGAATTGTCGGCACCCGGATAGATCGTGAAGCCGACGCCGACACAGCCGAGACGCATGGCGTCCTCGACCTTCGCCGTCACCGCCTGGTCGGCGCCGCCGACCAGCGAATTGCCGCTGTTCAGCTTCAGGATCAGCGGCACCTCGCCGGCAAAGGTGTCAGCGCCCTGCTCGAGCAGGCCGAGCGGAGCGGCATAACCGGAAACACCAGCGTCGATGGCCAGCTGGTAGAGATAGTGCGGGTCGTAGCCGACGGGGTTCGGCGCAAAGCTGCGGGCCGGACCATGCTCGAAGCCCTGGTCGACCGGCAGGATCACGACGCGGCCGGTACCCGCCAGCTTGCCGTGCATCAAGAGGCGGGAGAGATTGCTTTTCAGGCCGGGCGTCTCGCCCTCGTACCAGGACAGGATCTCGCGGACGGTCTGCGTTCTTAGCATGTCTCTCCCCTTCGTGGCACCGGCGGCCACCCTGGCCCACCGGTTGGTTCGTCATCCCTATTGATGACCCGGACGCGTGACGTCCAGTACCGGGCGCATGCTCGCCGGTATTAAAATCGGTTGAATAGCCGGCGGCGTCGATCGCGCCCGTTTTGAGCCGACTAAAGAAACCGGATCAGTGACTTCGAGGGTTTGTCCGCGCAACGAAACGGCCGTTCGCGCGTTAACGGTTTGGAGGTCTGTGATGCTCGGTGTTTCTGCGTTCCCGCCTGGATTTGGTAGCGACGAATACATGATGTTCGCCTGCGGCGGCAGCGCGGCGCGGACGGATGCTGTCTCCGCCGATGTGCCCGTGACTGAAGCGGCGCCATCCGCAGCGGCAGACCCGATCACGACAGCCGCCCAGGCGGACGTCGTGCGCGAGCCCGTCCATGCCGCGGAGCCGGTACATTACACGCCGCAGGTCTGGGCGCAGGCCGAACCGACACGGCAGCAGGTCCGGCTGGGCAGACGGGGCTTCTATCTGGCCCGCTCGCAGCGCGACGATCTGGCGAGTGGCGCGGCCGTCGCCGACAACCGGATGACGAGCGTGATGATCCCGACGGCAGTGGTCGGAACCCTCCTCGCCATGGCCGGATATTTCTTCGACGTTCTCCTCTGAGCATTCCGCCCGGCCATGCCCGGGTACCTGCTCAAGGACAAAGACGCCCCAATCGGGCTGACGACACGCGCGGCGTCTCATTTCGGCCCGCCGGTTGATCCATAAGGCTGAATCAGCAACATCGCTTTTCCAGCCGATTGACCGGAGCAGTTTCATGAGATGGTTCGTCACCGTCCTCGCAGTCCTGTTGACTGTGTTCGCCGGACCGACCGCCGCGCAGACGTCCGACGAGACCCTCGTCGTCGGCCAGATCGCCGAGCCGAAATCGCTCGATCCGCAGACCGTGACGGCGACCAACGACTTCCGCATCCTGGTGAACGTCTTTGACGGGCTGGTGCGCTTCAAGCGCGGCACGCTCGAGGTCGAACCGGCGCTCGCGACCGACTGGACCGTGTCCGACGATCAGCTGACCTACACCTTCAATCTGCGCGAAGGCGTGACCTTTCACGACGGCACGCCGTTCGATGCGGAGGCGGTGAAATTCACCTTCGACCGGATGCTCGACCCGGACCACCCGCAGCACGGCACGGGCCCCTTTCCCCTCGCCTTCTTCTTTTCCATGGTCGAGGCCGTCGAGACCCCCGATCCGATGACCGTGACGTTCCAGCTGAAGGAGCCGTTCGCGCCATTCCTGTCCAATCTGGCCTACCCGACCGGCCTGATCGTCTCCCCGTCGGCCGTTGCAGAAAGCGGCCAGGGCTTTGCCCGCGCGCCCGTCGGAACCGGGGCATTCCGCTTCACCGAATGGACACCGGACGAGGCTGTCACCCTTGCCCGCAACCCCGATTACTGGGATGGCACGCCATCGATGGAGACGGTCGTCTTCCGACCGATCCCGGACGCCGCCGCCCGTGCTTCCGACATGCTGTCGGGGGGTATCGACATCATGGCCGAGGTGCCGCCCGCGAGCCTCGCCGCCTTCCGCGACAACCCCAATTTCGTCGTCCACGAGGAAACCGGCCCGCATCTCTGGTTCCTGATCCTCAACACAAGGGAAGGCCCCTTCTCGGACAAGCGCGTTCGCCAGGCGGTCAACTACGCCATCGACAAGGAGAGCCTCATCGAGGACGTCCTGCAGGGCACAGCGGAGATCGCCGCCGGCCCCATTCCGCCAGCCTTCGACTGGGCCAATGACGGTTCCGTTCAGCCCTACCCGCACGATCCGGAGAAGGCGCGCGAGCTGATCCGGCAGGCCGGCGTCGAGGGCGCTTCCCTCACCTTCTACGTTGCCGAGGGCGGGTCCGGCATGCTCGATCCCGTGGCCATGGCCGAAGCCATCCAGGCTGATCTGAAGGCGGTCGGGCTCAATGCCCGGATCGAGACCTATGAGTGGAATACCTTTCTTTCCAACGTCAATCCGGGGCTCGCGGGCAAGGCCGACATGGCCGAGATGGCGTGGATGACCAACGACCCCGACACCTTGCCCTTCCTGGCACTGCGCAGCGATGCCATGCCGGAGACGGGCGGTTTTAATGCGGGCTATTACGCCAACGCCGAAGTCGATCGCCTGCTCGCCGAAGCCCGCCGGACGACCGACCCCGCAGCTCGCGGCGCCCTCTACAACCGGGTGCAGGCGATCATCCACGAGGATGCGCCTTGGGCCTTCATCGCCAACTGGAAGCAGAACGCCGTCGCCACGACGGCGATAGAGAATTTCGACCTGGAGCCGAGCTTCCTCATGCTCCTGCGCGGCGTCTCCAAGGGGTAGCTCCCCCGGCAACCGGCATCGGCGGGCGGCGCGCTCGCCGATGCCGGACTCCGTGCGCCCTCGGCCGACAAATCATCTGCCGCAACACAAGCAAAACCAAGCAGATCGGATTCTTTGAACGACTCTAAACTGGACTTTAAGAGTTGACTTTACACCGGCCCAAGTTCTAGCCCGAAACGACAGTCACGGGCTGACGGCTCGCCCCTGGCAATTTGGCAGAAGCCGGACAGGCGTTCGGCCAGAACTGGAGCACGACCATGAACTCTCTCCGCCCGATGGCCCGAACCGGCCTCGCCGCCCTTTCCGGCGTCTTCCTGCTGGCAGTTGCCCCGTCGGCCCTCGCCGCCGACGACGCGCCGGACAAGGCCGCGGTTCTCGCGAACTATTCCGACATCGCGCTTGCCGGCTATCAGGACGCGCTGGCTGCGGCGAAGACGCTCGACGAGGCGACCGACGCCCTGATCGCCGATCCCAGCGAAGCGACCCTGAAGGCCGCCCGTGACGCATGGCGCGCTGCCCGGCCGAGCTACCAGGAGACCGAGGCCTTCCGCTTCGGCAATCCGATTGTCGACGACTGGGAAGGCCGCGTGAATGCCTGGCCGCTGGACGAGGGGCTGATCGATTACGTCGCGGGCACCTACGGCACCGAGTCCGACGCGAACAATCTCTACACCGCCAACGTCATCGCCAACCCGTCGATCACCATCGGCGGCGAGACCATCGACGCCTCGACCATCACGCCCGAACTCCTTCAGGACAAGCTGCAGGAAGCCGGCGGCGTCGAGGCGAATGTCGCCACCGGCTACCATGCGGTCGAGTTTCTGCTCTGGGGCCAGGACCTGAACGGCACGGATGCCGGCGCCGGCGAGCGCCCGCACACCGATTTTGCCAGCGGCGACGACTGCACGGGCGGCAATTGCGACCGGCGCGGCCAGTATCTCGACGCGGCCACAGACCTGCTGGTCACCGATCTGGAAGAGATGGTCGGCAATTGGGAAGAGGACGGCGCGGCCCGCAAGGCTCTGCTCGATTCCCCCGAGAACGGCATTTCCGCGATCCTCACCGGCATGGGGTCGCTCTCCTATGGCGAACTGGCCGGCGAGCGCATGAAGCTCGGCCTGCTGCTGCACGATCCGGAGGAGGAGCATGACTGCTTCTCCGACAACACCCACATCTCGCACCTCCACGACGCCATCGGCATTCGCAACGTCTATACCGGCCGCTACGAGCGCACGGACGGAACGATTGTCGAGGGCCCGTCCGTTTCCGACCTCGTTGCCGCCAGCGCGCCGGAGATCGATCAGGAGCTGCGCGCCAAGCTCGACGCGACGGTGTCCGCGATGGAGACGATGGCCAAGGCGGCCGAGGACGGCGAGGCCTACGATCAGCAGATCGGCGAAGGCAACGACGAGGGCAACGCCCGCGTCCAGGCCGCGATCGACGGCCTGGTCGACCAGACCCGCGCCATCGAGCGTGCCGTCGCGGCGCTCGATCTGGGCAATGTCAGCATCGAGGGCTCCGACAGTCTGGACAACGTCAACGCCGTCTTCCAGTAAGCTGCAGCGCCACCGCCGGCGGCCCCAGGGATCGTCGGAGGTGGCCTTGACCGCGCCGACGAGACCCTTCGCCGCAGTGCGGCTGGCGCGATAATCGACAATACCGGGGCGCGGCGGGTTCGCCGCGTCGATATCGGGAGAGGCGAATGCGCTTCGCCGCAGGCATGGCAATCTTCGCGGCGGCGCTGACCGTGCCGCTGGCGCTTCCGATCGGCGCCGCCATCGGGCTGGACCGGCCGGTCCGCGATGACCTGACCCCGAAGGATCTGGCCCGTGTCCGGGTGGTCACGGCCCCGACCAGCGACTTCACCAGACCGGAAGATTTCGAGGCGATGCCCGGCGGTGGCGCGACCTCGACCAAGCTCGTCAATCGCGATTCCTTCAGCCAGGTGTCGGCCAACCAGACCTTCGCCGGCGAAGACCGCTTCAAGCTGGGCAATGCCCTTTTCCGCAAGCTCTGGGTGTCCTCGCCCTCCTCGACCGAGGCGTCCGATGGTCTCGGGCCGCTGTTCAATGCCCGCTCCTGCCAGAGCTGCCATATCAAGGACGGTCGCGGCCGCCCGCCCCGGCCCGGCGAAGACGCGGTCTCCATGTTCCTGCGCCTGTCGGTGCCCCCCTCGACGGAAGAAGAGCGCCGCAAGCTCGCCACGCACGAACTCAGCCGCATTCCCGAGCCAACCTATGGCGGCCAGTTCCAGACCTTCGCCACGCCGGGCCTGAAGCCCGAGGGCCGCGTCGTCATCGACTATGACGAGCGCGACGTCACCCTTGCCGACGGCACCAACGTCTCGCTGCGCCACCCGACCTATTCCGTCGCCGATCTCGCTTATGGGCCGATGGCCGGGAATGTCCTGATGTCGCCGCGGGTCGCCCCGCCGATGATCGGGCTCGGCCTCGTCGAGCAGATCGAGCCCGCCGACATCCTCGCCTTCGCCGACCCGAACGACTCCGATGGCGATGGTATTTCCGGCAAGCCGTCCATGGCGCGTGACCCGAAGACCGGCGAGCCGGTCCTCGCCCGCTTCGGCTGGAAGGCGACCATCCCAACCATAGAGACCCAGACGGCCGAAGCCTTTTCCGGCGACATCGGGATCTCGACACCGCTGGTCACCGATGCCTTCGGCGAATGCTCGATTGCCCAGACCGTCTGCCGCGACGCGCCCTCCGGCGTGCAGCCGCGCCTCGGCGAGGTGGAGGCGCCCGATCCGATCCTCGGGCTCGTCACCTTCTATTCGCAGAATCTCGCGGTCCCGGCCCGGCGCGACGTCGATGCGCCGGAGGTCCTGAAGGGCAAGCAGCTCTTCTACGATGCCGGCTGCGCCGCCTGCCACACGCCGAAATTCGTCACCTCGCGCAATGCCGAGGACAAGGCGCTGCGCTTCCAGCTGATCTGGCCCTATTCCGACTTCCTGCTGCACGACATGGGTGACGGCCTTGCTGACGGCCGCCCGGTGGGCGACGCGAACGGCAAAGAATGGCGCACCCCGCCTCTGTGGGGCATCGGGCTCACCGAGACCGTCAACGGCCACACGATGTTTCTGCACGACGGCCGCGCCCGCAATCTGACCGAAGCGATCCTGTGGCATGGCGGCGAAGGCCAGGCCGCGCGCGACGCCTATGCTGCGATGGACAAGGCCGACCGCGACGCGCTGCACGCTTTCCTGGAGTCCCTATGATCGCCTCTCTGTCCCGCCGCGCGCTTGTCGGCCTTGCGCTCCTGTTTGCCGGCGCCACGGCCTCGCACGGCCAGGAGGACGGCACGGCCGAGCCGTCCCGCGCGACGGAGGCCGAGAAACTGGCGGTCGTCGCCAACGCCATCGACGGCTTCATCCGGCCCGGCTATGCGCGATTCCACGACCACGCCGCGGCCGCCGCGAGCGCCATGGATAGTCTCTGCAGCGAACCGGGCGACACCACGCTGCAGGACGCCCGCGACCGCTTCGCCGATCTCGCGGCGAGCTGGTCGCGCATCGAGTTCGTCCGCTTCGGCCCGGTCATGGACGACAACCGGCTGGAGAAGATCCTGTTCTTCCCCGACCGCCGCGGCATCGCCCTCCGCCAGATCCAGGGCATTCTCGGCGGCGAGGACGAGACAGCGACCACGCAGCAGCGCCTCGCCGACAAGTCGGTCGCCGTCCAGGGGCTGGGTGCGCTGGAATTCGTCCTGCACGGGACGGATGCCGAGACGCTCGCAACGGATCGGGGCGGCTTTCGCTGCATCTACGGCCGCGCCATCGCCCGCAACCTTTCCTCCATCGCCGGCGAACTCGACGCCGCCTGGTCCCCGGACGCTGGTATAGCCGCCCGCCTGACGGCGCCGGACGCCGCCGATCCGGCCTGGCGCAGCGCCGAGGATTCGCTGCAGGAAATCGTCGGCATCTTCATTCATGGCTTCGAGGCGATCCGCGACCTGCGGCTGCGCCCGGCAATGGGCGAAAGCGCCGAGGCTGCGAAGCCCAATCTCTTCCTGTTTCGTCGCTCCGAACTCGCGCTGGCGTCCCTGCGCGCCAATTTCGCCGGCATGAACGACCTTTTCGCCGCATCGAAGCTCGCTGCCCTCCTGCCCGCGCCGCAGGCCTATCTGGCAGATTCGATCCTGTTCGAATTCGCCAACGCCGACCGCACCCTGTCCGAACTCGCGCCGCCGCTGACGGACGTCGCAAGCGAACCCGACAAGCGTCAGGGGCTGACCTATCTCCTGATCGTCACCGACAGTTTGCAGAGCCAGTTCGCCGAACAGGTCTCGCCCATTCTCGGCCTGTCCGCCGGCTTCTCGGCCCTCGACGGCGATTGAGGGGCGCTCACGCCGAACCAACGCAGGCGCTGCCCATGGCAGGCGCCGGGAATTGTCTCATGTCCATCCGCCCGCATCCCGCCAGCCGCGGCATCCTTCTCGACCGTCGGCGCTTTCTCGCCGGTGCCGGAGCCGCCTTCGTCGGGGGCTTGACTGCCCGTTCTGCCGCTGCACTTGAGCGAACCGACGCCCTGTTCGGCGCCTCCTGCCGCCGGCCGGACGGCAGCTATGGCTGTGCGATCTTTTCCGAGCGCGGCGAGATCGTCTCGACCGTCTCCCTGCCCGATCGCGGCCACGACGTCGCCTACGATCCCGTCCGTCGCCGCGCGGTGGTCTTCGCCCGCCGCCCGCGCACCTTCGCCATCGTCTTCGATCCCGTCAGTGGCGAGACACTCCAGACCCTGACCTCGATCGAAGGCCGGCATTTCTTCGGCCACGGCTTCTTCTCGCCCGACGGCGCGCTGATGTACGCCACCGAAAACAACTACGACGCGGCGCACGGCGTGATCGGGGTCTACGACGTCGCGGCCGGCTACCGGCGCATCGGCGAGTTCGATTCCCACGGCATGGACACCCACGAGGCGCTGCTGATGCCCGACGGAGAGACCATCGTCGTCGCCAATGGCGGCATCGAGACCCACCCCGATTACGGCCGGCAGAAACTGAACCTTGCCACCATGGAGCCGTCCATCGCCTTCATCGATCGGCGCAGCGGCGACCTTCTCGACCGGCAGCTGCTGCCCTCGCATCTGCACAAGCTGTCGCTGCATCACATCGCCGTCGATGCGCAGCACCGGGTCTGGTTCGGCGGCCAGTATCAGGGCGCATCCGGCGACGCGCCGCCGCTGGTGGGCTTTGCCGAAGCCGGCAGGCCGTTGGCCCTCACCGCCATGCCGGAAACCGATCTCGCCGGCCTCGGCAATTATATCGGCTCGGTCGCCACCAGCCGCGACGGCGCCCGCGTCGCGGTCTCCTCGCCGGTCGGCAATACGATGCTGATCCTCGAGGCCGCCACGGGCGACATCCTCTCCCGCCATGCCCTGCGCGACGGCTGCGGCCTCGCCGCTGCCGGTTCCGGCTTCATGGCGACCAGCGGCGCCGGCGACATCGTCCGTCTCGAAGACGACGACACCCCGACCCGGGCCGACCTCGAATGGGACAACCACATCCTGACGCTTGACGCGGTGGGCTGACCCGGCGGACGATCCTCCTTCGCAATCAAGGAGGTCACGTCCATGTCCCTGCTCGTTCCCGTCATCCTCGGCTCGGTGCGCACCGAACGGCAGGGCATCAAGGCGGCGAAATTCGTCATCGCGAAGCTGCGCGAACGTGGGCACGAACCGGTGCTGGTCGACCCGATGGAGCTCGACCTGCCGCTCCTCGACAGGATGTACAAGGAATATCCGCGCGGCGAGGCACCGGAGAAGCTGGAGCGGCTGGCCGACCTCTATCGGCGGGCCGACGGCTTCGTCGTCGTCAGCGCCGAATACAACCAGTCGGTTCCGCCGGCGCTGAAGAACACGCTCGACTATTTTCTCGAGGAGTATTTCTGGCGCCCCTCGACGATCGTCTCCTATTCCGCCGGCCGGTTCGGCGGCGTCAGGGCGGCGATCGCGCTGCGCCCGATCCTCGCGGAAATGGGCATGCCCAGCCTGCCGTCGATCCTCGCCATTCCCTCCATCGGCAAGTCGCTGGGCGAGGACGGCGCCGCCACGGAGGACTGGATCGACCGCTCGGCTGCAAAATGGCTCGACGAATTCGAATGGTACGCCACGGCGCTGAAGGCCAAGCGCGAGGCCGACGGCACCCCGTCCTGAGCCAGGCCGGCAGTAACTTCCCCTCGTCATCGCACTCTGCCATGATCGCCCCGGATGCAGGGCCATGGTCGGGAGACGGACGATGCCGGGTCGGCTGACATTCTACCACAATCCACGCAGCCGGGCCGCGATGGTCCGGTGGATGCTCGAGGAAGTCGGCGCCGAGCACGACATCGTGCCGATCGATTTCGAAGCGGGCGACAATCGCCGCCCGGACTTCCTGACAATCAATCCCATGGGCAAGATCCCGGCGCTGGTGCTGGACGACGGCACCGTGATCACCGAGACGCCCGCCATCATCGCCTGGCTCGCCGATGCCTATCCCGCCGCCGGCCTCGCGCCCCGTCAGGACCGCCCCGAGCGCGGCAGCTATTATCGCTGGCTGTTCTTCGGCGGAAGCTGCTTCGAACCGGCGCTGACCGAGACGATGATGCGCAAGGATGCCGTCCCCCTGTCGAAATCCACCGTCGGGTGGGGCTGCTACAACGACGTGATCGACACGCTGGAAGCCGCATTGTCGCGCGGCCCCTACCTGCTGGGGGAGCATTTCTCCGCCGCCGATCTCTATATCGGCGCGCAATTGAGCTGGGCGGGCATGATCGGCGCACCCCGTATCGGCGACAGCACGCCCATCCAGGCCTATGTCGAGCGAGTCATCGACCGCGACGCCTTCCGGCGGTCGATGCGTCCGCTCTGACCCGTCTCACACCGCCGGAGCGCGGCTCGCCTCGGCCAGGAACGTCCAGACATAATCGGCGAAGGATCGCCAGCACTCGATCTCGAAGCGCTGTTCGCCGGTCCGCCACAACACAATCTCCGCCTTCGACAGCACCGTGCGGCTGCAGGCCCCGACCGGAAAACTGACCGGCCGGATATCCTGCGGACAGCCGGCGGCAACGACCGCTTCGGCGGCCGGCCCGTGGGCCACGATCGCGACATTGCGATGGGAAATATCGACCACGGCGATACCGGAGACCGCGACGAGCGACTCGGCCAAGGGCCCATCCGACGCGGCGAGGGATTCCGCCGCCTCGCTCTCGTCAATAATCAGCCATTCGTCCGGTCCGAGCCAGAGCGCCGATACGCCGCCCTGCCGGGCGCTCGTCTTCGGCCGCACGGGCAGTTCCAGGCCGAGCGCGGTACCGGCGACGGCGATGGCATCGCCCCTCGCCCGCAGGATCAGACGGCGGCGTGGCGCGGCCGGAACCAGCGTCACGCCGGGCCCGCTGGCCTGGCGACCGTCGAGCGGCGAGAGCCGCCGCGGCATGTCGCCGGTCCTGCCGGCCCCATGCGCCGGCGTTGCCCCCTTCGGTCCATCCGTCTGCGCATCAACCATGCAGTCGCTCCCCGTCCGGATCGAAGAACACCGGCTCCGTCACTTCCACCGCGATCGTCTCCGTAGGCATGGGCACGTAGAGGGTCTGGCCCACCAGCCTGCGCCCGTCCTTGACCATCGCCAGCGCGATGGACCGCCCCAGCGTCTGCGAGCGATAGGCCGAGGTCACATGGCCGAGCATCGTCATCGGCACGCGCTGGTTCAGGTCGGCAACGAGCTGCGCGCCCTCTTCCAGAACCGTCAGCGGATTGGCGGTCTTCAGGCCGACAAGCTGCTTGCGGCCCGGGCCCGAGAGGTCCGGTCGCTCCAGCCCGCGCTTGCCGACGAAATCCGCCTTCTTGCGCGACACCGCCCACGCCATGCCGGCGTCGGCCGGCGTTACCGTCCCGTCCGTCTCCTGGCCGACGATGATGTAGCCCTTCTCGGCCCGCAGCACATGCATGGCCTCGGTGCCGTAGGGCTCGACGCCCAGGCTGCGTCCCCGTTCGCGCAACGCATCCCAGACGCTGCGGCCGTAATCCGAAGGCACGTTGATCTCGAAGCCGAGCTCGCCGGTGAAGGACACCCGGAACAGCCGGCAGGGCAGACCCATGAAGCGGCATTCGGCGACGGACATATGCGCGAAGGCGTCCGGCCCGATGTCCAGCCCTTCGACGAAGGGCGCGATCAGGTCCCGCGCCCGCGGCCCCTGCACGGCGATCACCGCCCATTGCTCGCTGATCGAGCTTGTCCAGACTGCCATCTCCGGGAATTCGGTCTGGCGGTAATCCTCCATGAGGTTGAGCACGCGCGGCGCACCGCCCGTCGTCGTGGTGACGTGAAAGCGGTCCTCGGCGATCTTCGCAACGATGCCGTCGTCGATGATGAAGCCGGCCTCGTTCAGCATCAGCGCATAGCGGCACTTGCCCACGGCGAGCCGCGACAGCGGCGTCGCATACATCAGATCGAGAAACGCTCCCGCATCGGGGCCGACCAGTTCGATCTTGCCGAGCGTCGAGGCATCGAAGAGACCCGCCGCCTCGCGCACTGCGCGGCATTCGCGGTCCACCGCCGCGTGCTTGTCGGCGCCGCGCGGGAAATACCAGGCGCGCTTCCACATGCCGACATCCTCGAAGACCGCGCCGTCTGCCGCCGCGCTCTCGTGGATCGGCGTCTGCCGGGTCGGATCAAACAATGCCCCCTGTGCAAAGCCCGCAATGGTGCCGAAGGACACCGGCGTGAAGGGCGCGCGGAAGGTGGTCAGCCCCACCTCCGGCATTGGCCGGCTGAGTGTCTCGGCCGCGACCCCAAGCCCGTGAATGTTCGACGTCTTGCCCTGGTCAGTCGCCATCCCGGTGGTGGTGAAGCGCTTGATATGCTCGACCGACCGGAAACCCTCGGCGACCGCGAGACGGATGTCGCGGGCCGTCACGTCGTTCTGGAAGTCGACAAAGGCCTTCACGGCCTTGCCTGGACCGGCCGCCGGCGTCGCCCCGGCCATGCCGCCCCCGAACCCGGCCGCGCCGTCAACCGTGACCGACTCCGCCGCAGCGTCATCACCGCCAGCGGCGGCGCGACCGGCGCGGCGTGCGCCCGCAATGGTTTCGGCGAGATCGAACTGGCCGGCAGCCGCCCCGACGCTGACGCAGGCCTGCACCGGCTCGGAGGGCACATAGGCCTGCAGGTCGGCGTCGAAGGCGAGCTTGCCGCGCGATTGCGAGAACAGATGCACCGACGGCGTGAAGCCGCCCGACATCAGCAGCGCATCGCAGTCGAAGCTGCGATTGTCGTGGCCCGAGCGCAGCTCCTCGATGGTGATCCCGCGGATCCGGCGCCGGCCGCGTACGCTCTTCACGCCATAGCCGCAGAGCACCTCGATGCCCTCAGCCCGCGCTGCGCCCGTAAGACCCGCCCCCGGTTCGTCGCGCAGATCGACGATGGCCGGCACGTCCACACCGGCGCGCTTCAGATCCAGCGCCGTGGCATAGGCGGCGTCATGGGCTGTGAAGACGCAGACCCGCTCGCCCACCGCGACGCCGTAATGGTTGAGATAGAGCCGCGCCGCACCTGCCAGCATGATTCCCGGCCGGTCGTTGTCCGGAAACACCAGCGGCCGCTCGATGGAGCCGGTCGCCAGCACCACCTGTTTCGCCCGCACCTGCCACAGCCGCTCGCGCGGCAGGGCCGGGTCAGGCTGCGCCAGATGCTCGGTCACCTGTTCGCAGAGCGCGACCATGTTGTGATTGTAATAGCCGAAGGCGGTGGTGCGGGGCATCACCCGCACATTCGGCATCGCCGCGAGACGGGCCACCGCATCGGCGACCCAGTCCATCGCCGGCACGCCGTCGATCGTCGTGCCGCTTTCGGCCCGCAGCCAGCCGCCGAAACCGGCATTCTCGTCGCAGATCAGGACGCTTGCCCCGCTCGCGCCGGCCTCGAGCGCCGCGGCAAGACCCGCTGCGCCCCCGCCCGCAACGAGCACGTCCACATGCGCGAAGCGATTGGCGTAAGTGTCGGTGTCGGGCGCATCCGGCGCCCGGCCAAGCCCCGCGGCGGCCCGGATATAGGGCTCGTAGACCCGGTGCCAGAAGGTCTTCGGCCACATGAAGGTCTTGTAGTAGAAGCCCGCCGTCAGGAAGCGCGAGAACAGACCGTTGACGGCGCCGACATCGAAATCGAGCGACGGCCAGCGATTCTGGCTGACGGCCTCCAGCCCGTCATGGAGCGGCTGCATGGTGGCGCGGATATTGGGCGTGCGCCGTGCCGCGTCGCGGCGGATCTCGACCAGCGCATTGGGCTCCTCCGGCCCCGAGCCGACGATGCCGCGCGGCCGGTGATACTTGAACGAGCGGCCGGTCAGATGGATGCCGTTCGCCAGCAGCGCCGAGGCCAGCGTGTCGCCTTCGCGGCCCGCATAGCGCTGGTCGTCGAAGCTGAAGGCAATGCGCCGGGCATTGCCGAGACGGCCGGCCTCGGGAAGTCGCCGCGACGTCATTGGCCCGTCTCCCTGCCACCGACATTGAGCCCGTCGGCGCCGATGGTTGCCGGCGTGGCGCCCGCGCCGAGAGGATCGAGGGCAAGGCCATGCTCGGCGGCGATGTCCGGCTTCGGCTCGCCGGCCTTGTAGAAGGCGAGAAACCGGTCGGACACGGAATGCCGGGCGGCGTTGAAGAAGCGACCGCAGCCATGCACATGCCGCCAGCGCTCGAACACCACGCCGCGCGTGTTGGTGCGCAGATAAAGGGATTCCGCGACCGCCCGCCCGGCGTCGAGCTCCGCGGAGGGCCGCGCGATATGCGCTTCGCCGGCATGGCGGAACTCCGGTTCCGGCCGGTCGTCCTCGCAATAGGGGCAGTGGATCAGCAGCATCGTCCGCCTTTCCGCGCTAGTGGGCGACGGCGGCCGCGGCCGCCTCGTCGATGAAGCGCCCGGTCTCGTAGCGGTCGAGGCTGAAGGCGGCATTGATGGGATGCGGCTCGTCCCGCGCGATCGTGTGGGCGAAGACATGCCCGGAGCCCGGCGTCGCCTTGAAGCCGCCGGTGCCCCAGCCGCAATTGACGTAGAGCCCCGGCAC
This sequence comes from Aurantimonas coralicida DSM 14790, assembly GCF_000421645.1. Taxonomy (GTDB): domain Bacteria; phylum Pseudomonadota; class Alphaproteobacteria; order Rhizobiales; family Rhizobiaceae; genus Aurantimonas; species Aurantimonas coralicida. Next base: position 610,881 of record NZ_ATXK01000001.1, read on the forward strand.
GGGCGTCTTCGACAGGATCGGCGAGCGGTCCGGCGTCACGTCGACGATGCCGCCCCAGGTCCGCAGCATCCGCATGCGCCGGAAGATCGGGAACATCTCGGCGATCGCGTCGAGCGTGTGGTTGAAGATCGAGAGGCTGCCGGTCTGCGAATAGGACGGATACTGGTCGGTGCCCGCCCCGATCACCAGCTCGCCCTTGTCCGACTGGGAGACATAGGCGTGGACGGTGTTCGACATCACCACGCAGGGAAAGCACGGCTTCACCGGCTCGGAGACCACCGCCTGGAGCGGGAAGCTCTCGATCGGCATGCGCACGCCGGCCATGTCCATGACGACGGAGGTGTTGCCCGCCGCCACGACGCCGACCTTGCGGGCGCCGATGAAACCGCGCGAGGTCTCGACGCCCGCCACACGGCCGTCGGCGCTGCGCCGGATGCCGGTGACCGTGGTGTTCTGGAGGACATGCACGCCGCGGGCCGAGGCCGCGCGGGCATAGCCCCAGGCGACGGCGTCATGCCGGGCGGTGCCGCCGCGCCGTTGCAATGCGCCGCCGATCACCGGATAGCGCGTGTTCGTCGAGATGTTCAGCGGCGGGCAATAGGCCTTGCACTCGTCCGGCGTCAGCCATTCGTTGTCGACGCCGTTCAGCCGGTTGGCGTGAATGTGGCGCTGGGCGCCCTGCCGGTCGTGCTCGTTGTGCGACAGCATCAGGACGCCGCGGGGCGAGAACATGACGTTGTAATTGAGGTCCTGGGAGAGGCCCTCCCACAGATTGACCGCGTGGTCGTAGAGCGCGGCGGATTCGTCATAGAGATAGTTGGAGCGGATGATCGTGGTGTTGCGGCCGGTGTTGCCCCCGCCGAGCCAGCCCTTCTCGATCACCGCGATGTCGGTGATGCCGTGCTCCTTGGCGAGATAATAGGCCGTGGCCAGCCCATGGCCGCCGGCGCCGACGATGACCACGTCGTAGGTCTTGCGCGGTTCGGGCGAGGCCCATTGCTCGGTCCAGCCGGAATGGCTGCGCATCGCTTCGCGTGCCAGCGCAAAGGCCGAAAATCGTCGCATAATTCGCCCCGCATCCGAATGGCGCACGATCAAGGACACCGTCCGCCCGTCAGGTGTAGCGCCGCCCTGCCCGCTGGAGCAATGGCCGCACTCCTCATGTCTAGCGGGGATCGCGCCGCACCATGCTCCGATTGCGACGGCCGGTGACGCAGCGACGAAATGCCGGCGGCGACGGCGCGGGGTCCGCGATCGCCGCCGGCCCTGGCGCTCTTACATCACCGGTCGGCGGGACCGGCCGACGAAACCGCCGGCCGCGCCGACCAGCAGCCCGAGCAGCAATGCGACGAAGGCACCGAAGGAGGCGGAGGACACCACCTGCGCCGCCTCGGCCGCGGCGCGCCGGGCATCGCGCTGCGCCTCGTCGAAACGCTGCTGGAACGCCTGCAGCCGCTGGCGCGCCTGCGCCGTCGGGATGCCCGCTCCGTCGGCAATCGCCTGCACGGCGGCCGTGCGCTCGTCGGACGTGGCATCCTCGGCAAGTCCGGCGGCGATCGTCGTCACCGCGCCGGCAAGATCGACAGACCCGGCCGGCGCAGCGGGGCTCGCTACATTCGCCTCACCGTCGCCCGCCACGCCGTCTTCGCCGTCAGGTCCTGCGGCGTCGGTCGCCGCCTGCGGGGCCGGGGCGGCCGCCGCGCGATCGAGAAGCTGCGCGACCTCGCGGCGGATCGGATCGGGAAGCCCCGAATCCGATCGCGGTGCGGCCGTGGCGGCGGCCTGGGTCAGCCCCTGAATCGAGCTGCCGATCGCACCGAAGGCGCCGCCCACCACGGCCGAGGCACCGCTGGTCAGGAGAAACACCACCACCAGCGTGGAAGTGGCCCAGGTGATGACGCCGTGCAGAACTGCATCGGTTCGAGAGACGCTGCCGGACAGGCGGCCGGCAGTATAGGCGCCGACGAACAGGCCGATCAGGACCACCGCGATGGTCCACAGCCCCCCGGCGGACAGGAGCGCACCTGCATCCCCGGCGGCGGCAGCCTCGATGCTGGAAAGGCCGATGCCCAGGCCCAGCAGGCCGAGCATGAACTGCAGCGCCATCGCCAGCAGCGAACCCGCGACGATCGCCCCCCAGGAGATGCGCGGCAAGGCCTGTGCAGAGGCCGAAGCCATTGTCCGCTCGCGTCGAATGTCACTCATGTTATGTTGTGTCCCGCTCAGGTGGCCTAGGGTCAGTTTCGCAACCCTAGGCAATTTTGCACTGCACTTGAAGCAGCGAAGGCTGCGCGGGCGCATATACTCTTGGTGGATACGATATCCATCGTGAAATCGCGATTGCCTGCCGGCCCCTGTTCTGGGGCGGACACGGCGAGACCGATGCAACATGGCCGGAACACCGGCGGGTGGGCGAAAGGACGGAGAAACCAGGAATGAACGGATTTCCACGCAAGCTCGCCATCGGCCTCGCCGCCGGCCTCATCGCCGTATCGGCCACGGGATCTGCCGCGGCAAACAGCGATACGCCCCGGATCGCACTCGCCAACATCTACTATCTCGATACGTCCGGCGAGCCGGGCGACAGGACGGCGGAACATGCCGCACGGATCGCGCTGTTCGAATCGAAACTCGGCGAGGGCCTCGCCGACCGCGCTGCCTACGAGGTCGTCGCGCTGACCTGCGGCCAGCCCGAATGCAGCGTCGGCACGCTCAGTGTCGAAAAGGCGGTCGAGGCCGCGGCGGCGCTCGAGGTGGACTATCTCCTGCTCGGGGCCTTCCAGAAGGTCTCGACGCTTGTCGGCATGGGCCGCGTCGACATCATCGACATCGAGGATCGCAGGGACGTCTTCAGCCGCGTCCTCTCGTTTCGCGGCGACACCGACGAGGCCTTCGTCAGGGTCGCCGACTTCGTGGTGACGAATGTCTCCCAGGCCGATTTCGATGCCGCTGGCCCCGGTCCCGCCGGCGCTGCGAACCGCTGACGCGATTCGGCACGGCCAGTGTGGCCGGACGACCTCGACAAGAAGGCGATCATCTGCTATCGGCCAGCGCGCTTCGAAGCAACACGCTCCGCGGCACAGCTTTTCTCGTCCCTATACGGCCCGTCCACACTTCAGAAACGGAACACCCCTGTGCAGGTAGTTGTACGCGACAACAACGTCGACCAGGCGCTTCGCGCGCTCAAGAAGAAGATGCAGCGCGAAGGAATCTTCCGCGAAATGAAGATGCGCGGCGCGTTCGAGAAGCCCTCCGAGAGGCGGGCCCGCGAGAAGGCCGAGGCGGTCCGCCGCAGCCGCAAGCTGGCCCGCAAGCAGGCCCAGCGCGAAGGCCTGCTGGCCGGCGGCCGCGTTCACTAAGCAGCCGTAATTTCGACCGTTTTGGCGATTCAAGTGCGGCGGCCGGCCTCCGGCCGCCGCCTTTCGTCGTTTGCGGCGCAACCGCATGCATGGCATAGGACAGTTCGGTTTGCCGTCGCGCGGGGCGAGCGTCCCAGGCGATCCGAACGTCCGAACCGTCTCTTGAGGAACAGTCCGTCGATGCCGCAGCTTTCCCACCCGATCGCCCTTCACCCGGCCGACCATTGCGCGCCGCATGAACCCGCCGGTCGCGCGGCTGGACTTCTGCGGGCAACCGCGGCGCTCGGGCTGATCGCGATTCTCTCCGCCTGCCAGACCGCCGACGGCCCCGCCGTGACCGCGATCGCGCTCGACCAGAACCAGGGTCTCGAGCAGAACCTGGCTTCGCTCAGCCAGACGGTGGACGCCAATCCGCGGGACCCCGAAGCCTACAATGTGCGCGGCACCGCCTATGGCCGCGCCGGCAACTACAAGGCCGCGATCGCCGATTTCACCATGGCGTTGCAGCTCGACCCGAATTTCCATCAGGCCTATGCCAACCGCGCGCTGGTCTACCGTCAGACCAACGAGCCGCTGAAGGCCGTCGAGGACTACAACGCCGCCCTGCGGATCAACCCGAACTACGATTCCGCCTATATCGGCCGTGGCAATGTCTACCGCGTGGCCGGTCGCAACCGCGAGGCGCTGGCCGACTTCCAGCGCGCCATCGACCTGAACACCACAGACCCGCGCGCCTATCACAATCGCGGCCTGCTCTATCAGAAGGACGGCCAGCACAAGCAGGCGATCGAGGACTTCTCGACGGCCATCTCGCTGCAGGCCAACGCCTCGGAGCCCTATTCGGGACGCGGCGTCTCCTATCTCGCCCTCGGCGACGAGGAGAATGCCTTCACCGACTTCAATACCGCCCTGAAGCTCGACGACACCAAGGCCGAGTACTGGACCAACCAGGCGCTGGTCTATGAGCGGCGCGGCGAGACCAAGCGCGCCTTCCAGTCCTATGCGCGCGGCGCGCAGATCGACCCTAAATACGTGCCGGCCAAGGACGGCATGGCCCGCACGCGCGGCGGCAACGCCGCCTGATCAATACGAAGCCCGGCCGCGCAAGCGGTCGGGCCGGCTCTCCCCGGCGATCGGGAGAGCGTCCGTGACCTCCGCGATCACGGCCATTTCAAAATGACATCATCCGTCACGGAACAGGAAGGCTCCTGCGCTGTTCTCCCCGGCGAACGGGACAGAACAATGCAAGGAATGCCCTTATGATTTCCAGAATTTCGAGCCTCGCCATCGCAGCCACGCTCGCCGCGGCACCGTTCGCCGCAACCTCCGCCCAGGCGGCAGAAGTGAAGGCCGGCGTGCTCGGCTGCCACAGCGACGGCGCGACGGGCTTCATCGTCGGATCCTCCGAGGATCTGGTCTGCGAGTTCACGCCGGCCGGTGACGGCCCCGTCGAGCTCTATGCCGCGACCCTCGACACCTTCGGCCTCGATGTCGGCGTCACCGGCCGCACGGTCATGACCTGGGCCGTCGTCACGGCCGACGGCTACACCTACCAGCCGAACGGCCTCCAGGGCACCTATGTCGGCGCCACGGCGGATGCCTCGACCATCGTCGGCGGCGGTGCCAACGTGCTCGTCGGCGGCGCGCAGGACAGCTATTCGCTGCAGCCGGTCAGCGTCCAGGCGCAGGAAGGCATTAACGCCGCGATCGGCGTGTCGAAGTTCACGCTGACGCCGGCCGAGCCGGTCGTCACCGAGCCGGCCACGGTCGCGGTTCCGGCCGTCCCGGCAGGCCCGGGCGAAGTCCGCCCGAAGTAAGCCGCCCGACCCACGGTCCAGAAACGGAAAAGGCCCTGCCGGCATCGCCGGCAGGGCCTTTTCACATGGGCAGAGCGAAGGGTCGCGAAGACCCTAGTCGTTCAGCGACTTGACGATGTCCTCGACCATCTTCTTGGCGTCCGAGAACAGCATCATCGTGTTGTCCTTGTAGAACAGCGTGTTGTCGATGCCGGCATAGCCGGAGCCGAGCGAGCGCTTGATGAACAGGCAGGTCTGCGCCTGGTCGACGTTCAGGATCGGCATGCCGTAGATCGGCGAGGCCTTGTCGTCGCGCGCCGCCGGGTTGGTCACGTCGTTGGCGCCGATGACGAAGGCGACGTCGGTCTGGGCAAACTCGGAGTTGATGTCCTCCAGCTCGAACACGTCGTCATAGGGCACGTTGGCTTCTGCCAGGAGCACGTTCATGTGCCCGGGCATGCGGCCCGCCACCGGATGGATGGCGTATTTCACCTCGACGCCCTCTTCCTTCAGCTTGTCGGCCATTTCGCGCAGCGCGTGCTGGGCCTGTGCCACCGCCATGCCGTAGCCCGGGACGATGATGACCCGGCCGGCATTCTTCATCAGATAGGCAGCGTCCTCTGCCGAGCCCTGCTTGACCGTGCGGTCGCCCAGATCGTCGGCCCCGGCCGGACCGCTCTCGCCGCCGAAGCCGCCGAGAATGACCGAGATGAACGACCGGTTCATGCCCTTGCACATGATGTAGGACAGGATGGCGCCGGACGAGCCGACCAGCGCACCGGTGATGATCAACGCCAGGTTCTGCAACGTGAAGCCGATGCCCGCGGCGGCCCAACCCGAATAGGAGTTGAGCATCGAGACGACCACCGGCATGTCGGCGCCGCCGATCGGCACGATCAGCAGCACGCCGAGCGCCAGCGCCACCAGGACGATCAGCCAGAACATCACGTGGCTCTCGGTCACGGCAAAGCCGATGACCAGCGCCACCATGACCACGCCGAGCGCGATGTTGATGAGATGGCGCGACGGCAGCATGATCGGCTTGCCGCTCATCCGGCCGTCGAGCTTCAGGAAGGCGATGATGGAGCCCGTGAAGGTAATCGCACCGATCGCCACGCCGATCGACATCTCGACCAGCGCCTGGCCGTGAATGGCGCCGACCGTGCCGATGCCGATGGCTTCCGGCGCATAGAGCGCCGCGGCGGCGACCATCACGGCGGCCAGACCGACCAGCGAGTGGAAGGCTGCGACGAGCTGCGGCATCGCCGTCATCGGAATGCGCTTGGCGACGATCGCGCCGCCGGCACCGCCGATGGCGATACCCAGCACGATCAGCACCAGGCTACCGAAGGACGGACCGGCCAGAAGCAGCGTGGTGACGATGGCAATGGCCATGCCGACCATGCCGAACATGTTGCCCTGACGACTGGTCGTCGGGTGGGAAAGGCCCCGCAGCGCGAGGATGAAGAGCACCCCCGAGACGAGGTACAGGAAGGCGGCGAAATTCTCTGTCATCGGTCGCTACCGCCTCACTTTTCTTTTTTCTTGTACATCGCCAGCATGCGCTGGGTGACGAGGAAGCCGCCGAAGATGTTCACCGACGCCAGGATCAGCGCGATGAAGCCGAAGGTCGTCGCGATGCCCGAGGCGGAGATGCCGACGGCGAGGATCGCGCCGACGATGATCACCGAGGAGATGGCGTTGGTGACCGACATCAGCGGCGTGTGCAGCGCCGGGGTCACCGACCAGACCACGTAGTAGCCGACGAAGATCGCCAGGACGAAGATCGCCAGGTGAAAGACGAAGGGATCGATGCCGGACACGGCATGGCCGACGGCGCCTGCCGCCTCGCCATAGCCTTCGCCGAGCATGCGTTCGACACCGGTGCGCGCGTCGCGGATGGCAACACTGGCATCGTTCAGACGCTGCAGCGTCGCCTGAGCGGTTTCCTCGGCCATTACGCCTCTCCCCCTTCGGTCTTCTCTGCCGCGTCACTTGCCGGCGTGGCAGGTGCGGCCGGCGCCTCGGCGGCGGCGAAGTTCGGATGCACGACCTTGCCGTCGCGGGTCAGCAGCGTCGCCTGCACCAGCTGATCGTCGAAGTCGATCTTCAGCGCCTTGGTTTCCTTGTCGATCATCGTCTCGAGGAAGGTCGCGAGGTTCTTGGCATAGAGCAGCGAGGCGCTCGCCGCGATGCGACCCGGGACGTTGAGATGGCCGATGATCTTGGCCGGCCCGACCTGCGTGACGGTGCCAGCTTCGGCACCCTCGATATTGCCGCCGCGCTCGACGGCGAGATCGACGAGCAGCGATCCCGGCTTCATCGATTCCACCATCGCACGGGTCACGAGGCGCGGTGCCGGCCGGCCCGGGATGAGTGCCGTGGTGATCACCACGTCCTGCTTGGAGATGTGCGATGCGACGAGCTCGGCCTGCTTGGCCTGATACTCCTTCGACATCTCCTTGGCGTAGCCGCCGGCAGTCTCGGCGGCCTTGAACTCGTCGTCCTCGACGGCGATGAACTTGCCGCCCAGGGACTCGACCTGCTCCTTCGCCGCCGGCCGCACGTCGGTGGCCGTGACGATGGCGCCGAGGCGCTTGGCGGTCGCGATGGCCTGCAGACCGGCAACGCCGGCGCCCATGACGAAGACGCGCGCGGCCGGAACTGTGCCCGCCGCAGTCATCATCATCGGAAAGGCCCGGTCGAACTCGGCCGCCGCGTCGATCACCGCCTGGTAGCCGGCGAGATTGGCCTGCGACGACAGGATGTCCATGGACTGGGCGCGGGTGATGCGCGGCATGAACTCCATGGCGAAGGCGAGGACGCCGGCCTCGGCCATGGCCTTGACCTCATCGTCGCGGCCATAGGGGTCCATCGCGGCAATGACCAGCGCGCCCGACTTGTATGACTTCAGCTCATCGGCCGACGGGCGGCGGACCTTCAGCACGACATCGGCGTCGCCGGCATCAGCGGTCGAACCGATGGTGGCGCCGGCGGCCTCGAAGGCCGCGTCGGTAATACGCGAATCGGCGCCCGCGCCGGTTTCCACGACGACCGTGGCGCCCAGACCGGTGAGTTTCTTCACCGTGTCGGGCGAGGCAGCGACACGGGGCTCGCCCGCCTCGCGCTCCTTTGGCACGAACAGTTTCAACGCGTAGGCCTCCCGGAATTGTATTCAGTCATGGGGCAGCCGGCGCGCGGATCGCACCGCTGGCTGCCCGAAGTCGCAACGATCGTCTCAGGCGACGAAGTAGGCGATCACCATGAGGGCGATGAAGGTGCCGAAACCGCCGATGAAGCCACCGCCGGCGAGCAGGCCGACGAGCATACCAAGCATGATCGCGATGACGGCGATCGAGCCCCACTTGGTCGCGACGAGGAAGCCCTCATAGGTCCGCTCGTGCTCGGGATAATCCATCTCGGCCGGATGATCGGTGTCGTAGGTCGGCAGGCCTGCCATTCGAAATTCTCCTGATCGTCAGTCGCTCGGCACATACACGATCCCGCCACAATGTGGCAATGGCAACCGCAATGCAGCATGATCATCCACCGATGCGAAAGCGACCCCTTCCACCTGCGACGGGCTCCGCAACCAAGCGACTGGCATACAAAAATGGCCGGCGCCCGAAGACGCCGGCCATGACGATCGCGGTTGCAATCGGCTGAGAGAGATCAGGCGACCTTGCGGTCCTCGTGACGCCCCTCTTCCACTTCTTCGATGATCTTGGCGACGAAGGCCGGGATGTCGCCCGGGTTGCGCGAGGTGATCAGCGCCTCGTGGACGACGACCTCCTGGTCGAGCCAGTTGCCGCCGGCGTTCTTCACGTCGGTCTTGATCGAGTTGTAGGAGGTGATGTCGCGGCCGCGCACGACGTCCGCCTCGATCAGCAGCCACGGTGCATGGCAGATCGCGGCGAGCGGCTTCTTGGAGTTGAAGAACTCGCGCACGAAGCTGACCACCTTCGGGTCGGCGCGCAGGGCGTCCGGGTTGATCTGGCCGCCCGGCAGGACCAGTGCGTCATAGTCGGTCACGCGCACTTCCGAGAGCGTCTTGTCGACCGTGATCTCCTTGTCCCAGTGATCCTGGTCCCAGCCCTTGATGGTGCCGGATTTCGAGGAGATCACATGAACCTCGGCGCCGGCTTCCTTCAGCTTGGCCAACGGTTCGGTCAGTTCCACCTGCTCGAAGCCGTCGGTGGCCAGAATGGCGATCTTGGATTCCTTGATGCTTGGCATGGTCGTGTCCCTTTCATTCGGCCGAGCGCCGACACGCCATCCTTGAGGGAAAGGCTGCGGACCGGCTCGGCGAGATGTGACGTTCCCCCACCAAACGGGGCCTGGGGCGCCAAGTTCCGCTACTCAACGATCCTGAACGTGTCCGGTGCGTTGAAGATCAGCGAACACGTCTTGGCGTGCAGCGATGTTCCCGCGATAAGCTGTAAGAGGAGGGGGCAGCCGCTGCCGGATTCGGCGGCCGTCCCGAACACGCCAATGCCAGGGGACCGGCCTTTGGGTTTCTCGGATCTCTCGCTGGTTCTGCAGATCGTCGCGGGCCTCGCGTCGCTGTGGGTCAGCTTCGCCTTCGTCGCCGTATGCTTCGTGAATATCCTCGAAGTCCGGCGCCGGCCGACGGCCGTGCCGCGGACGGCGCGCACGATACTGTCCCTGGCTCCGGTCTGGCTGTTCGCGCAGGGCTACATCGCCGCACTGGCCAAATGGTTCACCATCCGCAACGACATCAGCCTTCCGGCCGTCGGCGAACTGGTCCTCGCCCTGACGCCGGGCGTGAACGTCGTCTATGGCTGGGACTGGTTCGTCGACATCCTGTGGTTCAACGGCAAGCTGCTCGCCGCGCTCTTCGGCGGCGATTTCGGCTGAGGAGTTGAAGCGCCACCGGCCTGCTCACTCCGGATCCGGCAGATCGTCGATCGCCGCCACCGCATCGGCAAAGCCGAAGCCCGCCCGTACCATGGCGGCAACGTCGCGATCGCGGCGCTCGGCGCGGTTGCGCAGCCGGTGCGGACCCAGCCGCCGGCGCCGTGCATAGGCAAACGCCGCCTGCCGGTCGCTGGTCTCGTCGGCGGCGAGGAGTTCCTCCACCAGATCCCGCTCGACGCCCTTTTCCGACAGCTTGGCCGCGACCATGCGCTGCGAGGTGCCGCGCCGCCGCAGGCTGAGCACCCGCGCCTCGCCATAGGCGCGGTCATCGACCAGCTTCAGCTCGACGAACTTGGCGACCGTTTCGTCGATCTCGTCCGAAAACGCGCCCGCATCCTCGCCGCGTGCATGGGCGCGGCGCATCACCTTGCGCTCCAGCACCCGGCGCAGATTGGCGGTCGAGGAGGAATAGCGTTCCAGGTAATACGCCGCGGCCCGGAACAGCCATTCGCGCGTTATCGGCCGTGGCGGCTTGGGCGTATCGCCGGCAGTGTCGGCCCGTTTCGAGGTCATGGGGCCTTCTAGCCCTTGGCAAGCGGCAGCCGCAACGCCGCCGCTCGCTTGCTCCTCGCTCTATTCCGCCGCTTCCGCCATCCGTCCCGCATGGTCGAAGGCCGACAGCGCCGCCTCGCGCCTGGTCGCGGCCTCCGCGGCAAAGCGCCGACGCACCGGCCCGAAGCCCTTCAGCGTCTCCGGCCAGCGCGCCAGCGCCACCGCGGCGTCGTGATTGCCCGGCGAAAGCTCGGCCAGAATGCGATCGAGCGTTGCCTCGTACTGTGCCCGTTCCCCGCGCTCGGCCCGCCGCTCTGCGGTGCGCGCGAAGGGATCGAACAACGTGCCGCGCAGGCCCTTCATGGCCGCCAGCACCTTGAAGCCGGTCATCATCCAAGGCCCGAAGGCGCGTTTTTTCGCGCGCCCCTTCGGCCCGGTCTCGCCCATGATCGGCGGCGCGAGATGGAATTCCAGCCGGTCGTAGCCGTCGAAGCGGTCGGAGATCTGCGCCGCGAAGCTGCCGTCCGTGTAGAGCCGCGCGACCTCATATTCGTCCTTCACCGCCATCAGCCGGTAGAGCTGGCGGGCGACGGCGTCGGTCAGGTCGCTCCGGCAGGGCGCCATCCGCTGCTCGGCGGCCCGGACCGCATCGACGCGCCGGCGGTAGCGCTCGGCGAAGGCCACATCCTGATAGGCGGTCAGATCGGCAATGCGCCGTGCAATCGCCTCGTCCAGGGTCTCGGAGACGCGGCGATGTTCCAGCCGCTCATCGCCGCTGTCCTGCGCGACCGGCATGTTGGCAGGATCATGGGAGATGGCCCGGCCCCATTCGAAGGCCGAGAGATTGGCCGCCACCGCAACCCCGTTCATCTCCAGCGCCTTGCGGATCGCTGCGCGCGACACCGGCAACGCGCCGGTCTGATAGGCCATGCCCAGCATCAGCATGTTGGCGAAGATCGCGTCGCCGAACAGCGCCACAGCCAGTTGTTCGGCGTCGACGATATGCAGATGGTCGTCGCCTGCCGCCTCGCCCAGCGCCGAGATCAGTCGCCGCGTCGGGAAGGAGAAGTCCACATTGCGGGTGAACTCGCCCGACAGGGTCTCGTGGCTGTTGACGACGACCTCGGTCCGCCCCGCCGCGATGGTGGCGCGCACCTTGGCCGAGGCGGCGGTCACCATGTCGCAGCCGATCACCAGCCCGGCGTCGCCGGCCGCGATGCGGATCGACTTCAGCTCCGCCGGCGTGCGCGCGATCCGCACATGGCTCATCACCGCGCCGCCCTTCTGGGCAAGGCCGGCCATGTCGATGATCCCGGCGCCGCGTCCGTCGAGATGCGCCGCCATGCCGATGATCGCGCCGATCGTCACGACGCCGGTGCCGCCGACGCCGGTGATGACGATGCCCACCGGCTGATCGAGGTCGCGGGCCGCCGGCTCCGGCACCTCAGGAGCCTCGGCGCTCCTGCGCGCGCCCTTCTTCAACGCGCCGCCATGTACGGTGACGAAGGAGGGGCAGAAGCCTTCGAGGCAGGAGAAATCCTTGTTGCAGGCCGACTGGTCGATCTGGCGCTTGCGTCCGAACTCGGTCTCGACGGCGGTGATCGCCACGCAGTTGGACTGGACGCCGCAATCGCCGCAGCCCTCGCAGACCCGCTCGTTGATGACGACGCGCTTGTCCGGATCGGGAAACCTGCCGCGCTTGCGCCGGCGCCGCTTCTCGGCGGCACAGGTCTGGTCGTAGATCAGCACCGTCAGGCCCTCGACCTCGGCCAGATCGCGCTGCACGGCGTCGAGCTCGGATCGATGGTGGATGGTGATCCCCGCCGGCAGACCGGCATTGCCGCGGTGCTTCTCCGGCTCGTCGGAGACGATGGCGATCCGCTTCGCCCCCTCGCCGGCCACCTGCGCGGCGATCGAGGGTACCGTCAGCCCGCCCTCATGGGCCTGACCGCCGGTCATGGCGACGGCGTCGTTGTAGAGGATCTTGTAGGTGACGTTGGCGCCCGAGGCCGCCGCCGCCCGCAGCGCCAGCGCGCCCGAATGGTTGTAGGTGCCGTCGCCGAGATTCTGGAAGACGTGGCGACGCGACGAGAAATGATGCTCGCCGATCCAGTTGGCGCCCTCGCCGCCCATCTGGGTGTAGCCCTCGGTCGACCGGTCCATGGCCTGCGCCATGAAGTGGCAGCCGATGCCGGCATAGGCTCGCGCGCCTTCCGGCACATGCGTCGACGAGCTGTGCGGGCAGCCGGCGCAGAAATACGGCGTGCGCAACGCGATTTCGGATGTCGCCGCGGTGTGGCCGCACAGGGCTTCGAGGCTTGCCAGATGTCCCGCCAGCGCTTCGCTCGGGCTGCGCTCGACGACGCGCCGGCCGATCGCCACGGCGATGTCGTTGGCGTCGAGCGAGGCCTTCGGGGTGAACAGCGTCCCGCCCGCTTCGTCTGTCTTGCCGATCACCAGCGGCGCATTGGCCGTGCGGTAGAGGATCTCCTTGACCTGCCCTTCGACGAGCCCGCGCTTTTCCTCCACCACGATGATCCGGTCGAGCCCGGCGGCAAAGCGCCGCACGAAGTCCGGATCGAGCGGCCAGGGCAACGCCACCTTGCCGAGCCGGACGCCGAGATCGGCGGCCGCCACTTCGTCGATGCCGAGGCTCGCCAGCGCCTGCTCGACGTCCAGCCAGGACTTGCCAAGCGACAGGATGCCGGTCTTTGCCCCGCGCCCGCCGGAATGCACGATCCGGTCTAGGCGGTTCGCCGCGATGAACGCCCGCGCCGCCGGCAGGCGGAAATCGTGCAGCATCGCCTCCTGCTCCAGCGGATGGGCGGCGCGGCGGATGTTGAGCCCGCCCGGCGGCATGTCGATCTCGGGAAATTCGAACCGCAGGCCGGACGGGTCACAATGGATCGTGGCGGTCGATTCGATGTTGTCCTTCACGCACTTCATCGCCGTCCACAGGCCGGAGAAGCGCGACAGGGCGAATGCCGCGAGGCCGTAGTCGAGGATCTCCTGCACGCCGGCCGGATTGAAGATCGGGATCATCGCGTCGACGAAGGCGAACTCCGACTGGTGCGCCGTCGTCGAGGATTCGCAGGTGTGATCGTCGCCCATCAGCGCCAGCACGCCACCATTGCGCGAGGTGCCCGACAGATTGGCGTGGCGGAAGGCGTCGCCGGAGCGGTCGACGCCCGGCCCCTTGCCGTACCAGATGCCGAAGACGCCATCGTGGCGGCCCTCGCCGCGGATCTCCGCCTGCTGCGCGCCCCACAGGGCCGTCGCCGCCAGATCCTCGTTCAGCGCCGGCTCGAAGATGATGCCGTTCTTCGACAGCACCGGCTTGGCCCGGGCGAACTGCTGGTCGAGACCTCCCAGCGGCGAACCGCGATAGCCGGTGACATAGCCGGCCGTGTCGAGCCCGGCCCGGCGGTCCCGCGCCGCCTGCATCAGCGCCAGTCGGACGATCGCCTGGCTCCCCGACAGGAAGACGTCGCAGACGTCGAGATCGTACTTGTCGTCGAGCGAAACGGTGCGTGTGGTCATGGCGCGATGTCCTCCCCTGGCCGACATGCCGGCGAAGGATCGCCGACACGCTCCAAGCATTCTGCCTTGCTTACTGTTTTGCAGCCCGGCGCCGTCTCCGTCAAAGCCTTTCGGGATCATCCCGCAAGGGACCCGGCGGGGCTGCCCGCCAGCCGGCGAAAAGCCTGTTCGTCCGACATGGTATCACCGGGCGCGGCTCTTGCGCTGCTTCGGGATTTTCCTTAACGACGGGCGAATTCCCAGGCTTCGGGCAGACTGTCGGCGCAGCGCTTTCGAGCGGCTTCGCCCGTCGAACGCGTCGCGGGGACAGAAACGGGGGCGAACCGGGCCGAAGCTCACTTCACGGCGCGCCAGGGCACCATGGGGAGATCCGGCCGGATGTCAGCTCTTCTATCGTTTTCGCGCGGCGTCGATCGCGTCACCACCTTCGTCGGTCGGGGCGTCTCCTGGCTCGTCCTGCTGGTGGTGCTGGTCAGCGCCGGCAATGCGGTGATCCGCAAGCTCTTCGACATCTCGTCCAATGCCTGGCTCGAGCTGCAATGGTACCTGTTCGGCGCCATATTCATGCTCGCCGCGGCCTGGACGCTGCTGAAGAACGAACACATCCGCGTCGACATCGTCTCGAACATCCTGTCGAAGCGCACCCGCGACTGGATCGACTTTCTCGGCCACATCCTCGCATTGCTGCCCTTCACCGGCCTGATGATCTGGCTGCTGACCCCTTACGTCCTGCAGTCGTTCAATCGCGGCGAATATTCGCCGAATGCCGGCGGCCTGATCCTGTGGCCGGCCAAGGCGCTGCTGCTGGCGGGCTTCATTCTCCTGTTCCTGCAAGGGCTGTCCGAGCTGATCAAGCGCGGCGCGATCCTGTTCGGCGGGATGGAGGACACCACCCCCATGGCCTCCAGCCATGCCGAGCCGGTCGAGCTGGCGGCGCTCGCCCCCGACCGTCCGGAAGGCGGCACCGAACCTCCACCCCTTGATGACGACGCCCGCAACGGCGGTTCGGGAGCCATCCGATGATCGAGTTCGTCGCCCACAATCTGGCGCCGATCATGTTCGGCTCGCTGGTGATCTTCCTGCTGCTCGGCTACCCGGTGGCGTTCTCGCTGGCTGCCAACGGCCTGTTGTTCTTCATCATCGGCGTCGAACTGGCGCCGCTGTCGCCCGACATCAACCTGTTCTGGCCGCTGCTCGGCGCCCTGCCCGACCGCTTCTTCGGCGGCGTCATGGCCAACGAGACGCTGCTGGCGATCCCCTTCTTCACCTTCATGGGACTGATCCTCGAGCGTTCCGGCATGGCCGAGGACCTGCTCGACACGATCGGCCAGCTCTTCGGCCCGCTGCGGGGCGGCCTCGCCTATGCGGTGATCTTCGTCGGCGCGCTCCTGGCGGCCACCACCGGTGTCGTCGCCGCCTCGGTCATCGCCATGGGCCTGATCTCGCTGCCGATCATGCTGCGCTACGGCTACGACCGCCGGCTGGCCAGCGGCGTCATCGTCGCCTCCGGCACGCTGGCGCAGATCATTCCGCCGTCGCTGGTCCTGATCGTCCTCGCCGACCAGCTCGGCCGCTCGGTCGGCGACATGTATTCCGGCGCGCTGGTGCCGGCGCTGGTGCTGACGTCGCTCTATGTCGGCTACGTCTTCATCCTGACCATGCTGCGGCCCAATGTGGCGCCGGCCCTGCCGCCCGAGGCCCGCACGCTCGGCCGCGGCGTCACCTCCCTCGCCATCGCAGCGGCAGCCGCCGTCGTCATCGCCTATGGGATGACGGTCTATCTCGACGGCAAGGTCGCGCAGGGCGCCGGCATCTGGGGCGCAACGGTCGCGGTTCTGGCCGTCTACGTCGTGGCCGTCGCCAACAAGGCGCTCAAGCTGCCGCTGATGTCCTACCTCACCCAGCAGGTGATCATCGTCCTGATCCCGCCGCTGGCCCTGATCTTCCTTGTGCTGGGCACGATCTTCCTCGGCGTCGCCACGCCGACGGAGGGCGGCGCCATGGGCGCGGTCGGCGCGCTCATCCTCGCCTTTGGCAAGCGCAAGCTGAACCTGTCCCTGATGACCCAGGCGATGGAATCGACGACCAAGCTGTCGGCCTTCGTCCTGTTCATACTGATCGGCGCGCGCGTCTTCTCGCTGACCTTCTACGGCGTCAACGGCCATATCTGGGTCGAGGAACTCCTGACCTCGGTGCCCGGCGGCGAGACCGGCTTCCTGATCGTCGTCAACATCCTGGTCTTCTTCCTGGCGTTCTTCCTCGACTTCTTCGAGCTCGCCTTCATCATCGTGCCGCTGCTGGCGCCGGCGGCGGACAAGCTGGGCATCGACCTGATCTGGTTCGGCGTGCTGCTCGGGCTGAACATGCAGACCTCGTTCATGCATCCGCCCTTCGGCTTCGCGCTGTTCTACCTGCGCTCGGTCGCGGCCCGCGTGCCGTATCTGGACCGCATCACCGGCAAGCGCATGGAGCCGATCACCACGGGCCAAATCTACTGGGGCGCGGTGCCCTTCGTCTGCATCCAGATCATCATGGTCGCCCTGACGATCATGTTCCCGCAGATGGTCATGCGCTACAAGACCGAGGTCCCACAGATGGACCCGTCCGAGATCCGGCTGCAGATGCCGTCCTTCGACGGCGGCCTCGGCCTGCCGCCCTTGGGTGGCGCATCGGGAACCGGCGGAAATCAGCAGAACAACCCGCTCGGCCTGCCGCCCCTGGGCCTGCCGCCCATCGGTGAACCCGGCGCTCCGGCGGGTGGTCCGTCGGCCCCGGCACAGCCTGGCGCGACCGCTCCCGCCCAGCCGGCCTTCGGCCTGCCGCCACTGGACTTCAATTCCGGCCTTGGCGGCGGCCAGGCTCCGGCGACGGGCACCGCACCGGCAGCGCCCGCAGCCGAACCCGCAGCACCGGCCGCCCCGAGCGGCGAGCCCGCTCCGGTCGACCTGTCGCAGCCGCCGGTCATCCAGTAACCGGCGGCGCGTCATCCTCCGCGTTGGCGGAATGACGCTTCCGGCCGCTCCCGCTGCAGGCTAGTCTCGGCCCCAAACGGGCCGGGAGACACGCGCATGACGATCACGCCAGACCGGGCAACGGCCCTTGCCGCCGTCGCTATTCTCGCCCTTACGAGCAGCGCGCAGGCCAACGACACGACGGCCAATCTGGCGGCGGGCGGGCTGGTCTTCACCACCACCGACGCCATCGCCATGCAGCGCGAGGAGCTGTTCATCTCCGAGGAGCGCATTTCGGTGCGCTACGAGTTCGTGAACGCCGGGGCCGAACCGGTGACGACGACCGTCGCCTTCCCCATGCCCGATATCCGCATCGATCCCTATGGCGGCGACGTCTCCATCCCGTCGGGCGACCCGGACAACCCACTGGCCTTCTCGACCCGCGTCGACGGCGAGCCGGTCGCCATGCGCCTCGAGCAGAAGGTCTTCGTGGACGAACGCGACGTGACGGCGACGATGCGGCAACTGCGCCTGCCCCTCGCCCCGCAGGCAAGTTCGGCGCGCGACGCACTCGACGCACTGCCGCCCTCCGACCGCGCCATCGTGCTCGACCTCGGCATCGCGATCGAGGAAACCTACGATATCGGCCAGGGAATGGAGACGCATCTGGCGCCCGACTGGACGCTGCGCGCCACCTATCACTGGGAGCAGACCTTCGCCCCGGGCAGGACGATCGTCGAGCATGACTACGTCCCGTCGGTCGGTGGCGGCGTCGGCGCCATGCTGGGCCAGCCATGGGCCGGTCCCGACGATGTCGCCGCCCAGCGGGAGCGCTACTGCATCGACGACGACTTCATGGCCACCGTCGAGCGACGGACGCGGGCGGCCGGTCCCGATGCCATGCCCTTCCAGGAGCGCTGGATCGACTACATCCTGACGACGGGCGGCAACTGGGCGGAGCCGATCGGCGACTTCAGCATGGTCATCGACAAGGGCGCGCCGGAGAACCTCGTCAGCTTCTGCGCCACCGGCGTCACCAAGATCGCGCCGACCCGCTTCGAGGTCCGCAAGCGCGACTACACGCCGACGGAAGACCTGCACGTCCTGATCCTGATCCCCACCGGCCGCTGAATTTCGTCGAGGGCCAACGCAAAACGGCCCCGCGCGTCGCCGACGCCGGGGCCGTTTCATGGCGAAGTCTGCCGATGGTCAGGCGGCGGTGCGCAGACGGGCTTCGGCGGCCGGTACGACCGGTGCGGCCGGCGTCTCGGCGACCCGGCCCAGAATGCCGAGCTCGTAGGCGAGCGATGCCGCTTCCGCGCGGGCGCGGTCAAGGCCGGGCGCGACCTCGTCGGGCAGGGTGAAGATCGTGCCGCCATGCAGGAACGGCGCCTCGTAGGCGGCGCGCTGAACGAGACCGATCGGCAGGCGGCGGGTCTCGCTGGTGCCGATGATCGCCTCGACACTGCGGGCCACGCGGCTCGGGATCGCCGTCACGGCGCTGGCCACGAAGCAGCGGTCGCGGCCCTTGCGGCCGGTTCCGGCATCGGCCGCCAGAAGCTGGTCGGTCAGGAGCGCCGAATAGGCCGACAGCGGCGAGAACCGCACCGGGATCAGCGCATGATCGGCAAGACGCGCGCAAAGCCGGATCATCTCACCCTCGTCCCCGGCGTCGATGATCGCCGCGTCGCCGCGGCGGCGCGCCGCGCGAACGAGCTGCTCGATGACCAGCGGATCGTTGGTCCGCTCCACCGTGACCTTGGCGGGCAGGCCGGCCTGTGCCCAGGCGGCCAGATCGCCGTCCCGCGCGGCGTCGATGACGATGACCGGGATCTCGGCGGCCGCAGCGACGCCCGCGAGCGTCATGGCCAGGGTGGACGTGCCGGAGGTCTTCAGGGAGCCGACGGAAATGACAGGGATCATGGGAAAGCCTCGTAGCGGAACGCGAAGCGATCATTGTCCCGACATGGTTAACAGCCGGTTAACGGGCCGGCCGCGGCTTAATCATTCGGCAAGGAAAAGGCCCGGCGCGCTGACGCACCGGGCCTTCGGTCTCGGATCGGATCGTCAAGCGATCAGTTGCCCTGCGGCACCAGCGCACCTTCGCGCTGCTTGATCATCATGAAGGTGTCGAAGGTGTATTCGGCCACCTGCTGCCAGAGATAGGTATCGTTGCGATAAGCAACCATCGAATCGTAGATCTTCTTGAAGGCCGGGTTGCTGCCGTTGATCTCGGCATAGACCTCCTGCGTGGCGTCGAAGCTCGCCTGCATGATCTCCTGGCTGAACGGGCGCAGCTGCGCGCCGCTCTGGACCAACGTCTTCAGCGCCGTCGGATTCTTGTAGTCGTATTCCGACAGCATCTCGAGCGTGACGGCGCGCGACGCGGTGGCGAGGAGGCTCTTGTAGGCCTCGGGCAGCTTGTCGTACTCGGCCTTGTTGGAGAAGAAGCACAGCGCCAGGCTGCCTTCCCACCAGCCGGGATAATAGTAGAACGGCGCGACCTTGTAGAAGCCGAGCTTCTCGTCGTCATAGGGTCCGATCCACTCGGCGGCGTCGATGACGCCCTTTTCCAGCGACGGGTAGATGTCGCCGCCGGCGATCTGCTGCGGCACCACGCCGAGCTTCTGCAGCGCCTGACCGGCGAGACCCGCAATGCGCATCTTCAGGCCGTTGAGGTCCTGGACCGTGTTGATCTCCTTGCGGAACCAGCCGCCCATCTGCGTGCCGGTGTTGCCGCCCGGCAGATAGTGCAGGCCCTCGGTGTTGAAGAACTCGTTCAGCAGACCGAGGCCGCCGCCATAGTAGAGCCAGGCGTGCAGGCCGCGGGCGTTCAGCGTGAACGGCACGGTGGCGCCCAGCGCGTAGGTCGGGTCCTTGCCGACATAGTAATAGGATGCGGTGTGGCACATCTGGACGGTGCCGTCGCTGACCGCGTCGGCGGCCTGCAGGCCCGGCACGATCTCGCCGGCCGCGAAGACCTGGATGTCGAAATTGCCGTCGGTCGCCTCGCGCACGAACTTCGCCATGTCCTCAGCACCGCCATAGATGGTGTCGAGCGATTTCGGGAAGGACGAGGTGCAACGCCACTGCACCTTCGGCGTCGACTGCGCAATGGCCGGGGCTGCGAGCGAGCCGGCGCCGGCAACGCCCAGGGCGCCGACGGTGGAATTCCTGATGAACTTACGACGATCCATATCGAACAAGACCTTAGACTGCGCCAGGGGACACGGGGGTCCGGCGCTGGGGAGCGAACGTCTGGCCTCGGGCCGGCGCGAGCGGCCGTCCATGCCAGCACGACAATCCCGCCGGCGGGTGCCGACGGGCATTACGGTCGGACAACGGCCCGCCACGGCGGGTGCCATGGCGGGCCGTTGCCCGGAACCATCGATCGGCGCCGCCTCGGGCGGCACGCGACCTTTCGATCAGAGCGCGCCTTCGCGCTGCTTGACCATCATGAAGGTGTCGAAGGTGTATTCGGAGATCTGGCTCCACAGATAGGCGTCCCGCTTGAAGGCGTTCTGGCTCTCCAGAAGCTTGCGGTAATCCTCGTTCTCGGAGGCGATCTCCTCGTGGAGTTCCTGCGCGGCCGCGAAGCTCGCCTGCATGATCTCCTGGCTGAACGGACGCAGTTGAGCGCCACCCTCTGCCAGCCGCTTCAGGGCCAGCGGATTGCGATAGTCGTAGCTGGCCATCATCGAGCAGTTCACCGCCCGGCTGGCCGCGCTCAGCATCGCCTTGTAGCTGTCCGGCAGGCTGTTCCACTTGTCGGCATTGACCATCAGGTGCAGCGCGGCGCCACCTTCCCACCAGGCCGGATAGTAGTAGTAGGGCGCCACCCGGTAGAAGCCGAGCTTCTCGTCGTCATACGGACCGACGAACTCGACGGCGTCCAGCGTGCCCCGCTCCAGCGCGGCATAGATGTCGCCCGCCGCGATCTGCTGCGGCACGACGCCGAGCTTTTCCACCACGCGGCCGGCGAGACCGGCGATCCGCAGCTTCAGACCCTTCAGATCCTCGACGCTGTTGATTTCCTTGCGGTACCAGCCGCCCATCTGCGCGCCGGTATTGCCGGCCGGCATCGCATGGACGCCGCTCTTGGCGTAGAATTCGTTCAGCAGTTCGTTGCCGCCGCCCTCGTAGAACCAGGCGTTCTGCTGGCGTGCGTTCAGGCCGAACGGCACCGCCGTGCCGAAGGCGAAGGCCGGGTTCTTGCCGACGTAGTAGTAGGACGCGGTGTGGCCGAGTTCGACCGTGCCGCCCTGCACCGCGTCGAGCACCTGGCCGCCCGGCACGATCTCGCCGGCGGCGAAGAGCTGGATGTCGAACTGGCCGTCGCTGATCTCGCGCACATGGTTGGCGAGCGCTTCGGCCGTCCCGTACAGCGTGTCGAGCGACTTCGGGAAGGACGAGGTGAGGCGCCACTGGATCTGCGGGCGCTCCTGCGCGATGGCGGGAGCCGCGAGGCTCGACGCGCCAAGGCCGGCCACGCCGGCGCCGATCGCGCCCTTGGCCGCACCACCGATGAATTTGCGTCTGTCCATGAGATGCCTCCCCGAATGCAAGGCGCCGCCTCGTCGGCGGCGTGAATCCATGCTGGCCGGGTCCTCCCGCCAGCCGTCGCGCGGGATCGTAAGCATCGAGGATCAAAAGGCAAGCGCGCATCGCGATGCTCGGGTGCCCGGCCGGGAGAGCTGCCGGCAGGACGCCCCCGCCCCGCGCCTCAGCCCTGGAGCTGAAACGCCTCGAAACTGTGCAGCGCGTCCTCGATCGGCTGCGTGTGGCGAGACGGCTCACCCTCCCCCACCCAGCTCCATTGCTGCGTCAGCAGCCTGCCTTCGGTGCGGTCGGTCTTCAGGTCGATGGCCGCAACGATCCGGTCGCCGACGAGAACCGGCAGGGCGAAATAGCCGAGAACCCGCTTCTCCTTCGGAACATAGGCCTCGAAGCGGTGCTCGTAATCGAAGAACAGGGCCAGTCGCCGACGCTGGATGATCAGCGGGTCGAAGGGCGACAGCACATGGACCACCGGCGCGGTGGCCTCGGGGATCGTCGCCAGCGTCTCCGGCTCGGCCCAGTGCTCGACCTTGCCGGCGTCCTCGACCGCCACCGGGACCAGCTCCCGGCTGCGCACGCGCGCCGCGATCAGCTCGCGGATCGCCGGCTTGCGGGCCGCGGAAAGATGGCAGACAGAATCGAGGCTGACGAGACCCTGCGCCCGCAGCGCCCGATCCAGCATATAGGCGGCGACCTGGCGCTCGCTCGCCGGGCGCGGCCGCCGCTCCCAGCCGAAATGCCGGTCCATCAGCTCGTAGGTCTTCAGCATGCCGGTGCGCTCACTGACCGTCAGCGCGCCGGTGTAGAACGCCATCTGCAACGCCCGCTTCGACGGCTTGCGGCTGGCCCAGGCATGATCCTTCTCGACCAGAACGTCGTCCTCGATATCGCGGATCGACAACGGCCCCTCCTTGCGGATGAGCGTCAGCACCTTCTTCAGGTCGGCAGGGCTCACGCGCTCGAACCAGCGCGACGGCGCTTCCCGATGCCGTTTCATCTCCGGCAGGAAGAAGCGGATGTCGCGCGTCGGGACATAGGACAGGGCGTGCGTCCAGTATTCGAAGACGCTCTTGTCGAGGCTCTGGGCCCGGTGCAGATCCGCCCGGCGATAGCCGGGAATGCGGCTCCACAGGATGTGATGGTGGCAGCGCTCGATGACGTTGATCGTGTCGATCTGGACGTAGCCGAGATGCTCGACGGCGGCGCGGGTCGCGTCCGGCCCGTCGCCGAACGGCGCGGCGACGTCCAGCCGCTGGGCGCGCAGCCAGATCCGCCGGGCTTCGGCCTTGCTCAGGGAAACGGGCGGTCGGGAGGCAGGCGGCATGGGGCGTGTAGTCTCTCGGCAGGCAAAGCGGCGGCGCGGCAAGTCTAGCCTTCGCCAACGCCCCATTGCCAGCACGGTTGCCGCAGCCGGGCCACCCGGAAACCCGGCGTCATGGCCGGGTGGCGAGCCAGATGACATGGCGCGCACCGCGCTTTGTCTGCCGGGCCCGCACCTTGACCTCCTCGACCGCAAAGCCCGTGCGCTGCAGCCGCGTGGTGAAGCTGCTGTCGGGTCCCGACGACCAGACGGCGAGAACGCCGCCCGGCCGCAGCGCCGCATAGGTCCGCGCCAGGCCCTTGGTGTCGTAGAGCCTGTCGTTCTCGCGGCGCGTCAGCCCTTCGGGGCCGTTGTCGACATCCAGGAGAATCGCGTCGAAGGCTTCCTTCTTCGCGGCGATCAGCTCGCCGATGTCGCCCTGCGAGATCGACACGCGCGGATCGTCGAGGCAACCGTCGAACAGATCGGCCATCGGCCCCCGCGCCCAGGTCACGATCGCCGGAACGAGTTCCGAGACGGTCAGGCGGACCTTCGGCCCGGCGACGGCGAGCGCGGCGCGCAGGGTAAAGCCCATGCCGAGCCCGCCGATCAGCACATGCGCCTCGGGCCGGTCGGCGATCCGCTCCTGCGTCAGCGTCGCCAGCGCCTCCTCCGACCCGCTGAGACGGCTGTTCATCAATTCGATGGTGCCGACCATGATCGAATATTCGGCGCCGCGGCGCGACAGCTTCAGCTGGCCGCCAGCCGGCACCTCGGCCGTATCGAGACGTTCCCAGGGGATCATGCGTCACTCATCGTTCGGGCGGTCAAAGGGCTGTTCGTGCACGCGCGCTAGCACAGCCCAGCCGGTTTGGCGAAGGCCGATCAGGTGCCGCAGAAGGTCTGCGTCACCCGTTCCTCGGCCCGTGGCGCCTCGGCATAGGCGGCATGCTCGGGCTGGTCCTCATAGGGATTGGCCAGCACTGCCAGCAATTCCTCGAAGGGCGCGTAGTCCTGCCGCTCGACCGCCGCGACGATCGCCGCCTCGACGCGATGATTGCGCGGGATGAAGGCCGGATTGACCCGCCGCATGGCAGCGGCCCGCTCGCCGGCCGGCCGGGTCTCTTCGGACAGTCGCGCACGCCAGCGCGTCGCCCATTCGTCATAGGCCGCCGGATCGTCGAAGAGCGCCCGAACGCCGGCATCCGTGTCCTCGCTGTCCGCCGCATTGCAGAGGCGGCGGAAGGTCAGCGTGTAGTCGGCGGTATTCGCGGCCATGCGCTCCAGCAGGTCCTGCGCCAGTTCCAGATCGCCCTCGCGCGCTTCGCCGAGGCCGAGCTTCGCCTGGAGCCCGCCGACATAGGCGGCGTTGAAGCGGTCCGAGAAGCCGGACAGCGCGTCGCGCGCCTTGGCGATCGCCGCCTCCTCATCCGTGTCGATCAGCGGCAGCAGCGTCTCGGCAAGCCGCGTCAGGTTCCACAGCGCGATGCTCGGCTGGTTGGCATAGGCATAGCGGCCCTGCCGGTCGATGGCGCTGAAGACCGTGCCGGGATGATAGGCGTCGAGGAAGGCGCAGGGACCGTAATCGATGGTCTCGCCGGAGATCGCCATGTTGTCGGTGTTCATCACGCCGTGGATGAAGCCGAGATTGAGCCAGCGCGCCACCAGTTCGGCCTGCCGGCCGGCCACGGCCGCGATCAGCGCCAGATACGGGTCCTCGGCCTCCGCTGCTTCCGGGTAGTGGCGGGCTATCGCATGGGCGCTCAATTCCCGCAGCGCCGCCTCGTCGCCGCGGGCGGCGAAATACTGGAAGGTGCCGACCCTTATGTGGCTCGACGCCACCCGCGTCAGGACCGCGCCGGGCAGCAGCGTTTCGCGAAACACGCTCTCGCCCGTGGTCACGGCGGCGAGCGCCCGCGTTGTGGGAACGCCCAGCGCCGCCATCGCCTCGCTGACGATATATTCCCGCATCACCGGGCCGAGCGCCGCGCGCCCGTCGCCGCCGCGCGAAAACGGCGTGCGCCCCGCGCCCTTCAGCTGCAGATCGCGCCGCCGACCGGCCGTGTCGACCACCTCGCCCAGAAGGATCGCCCGGCCGTCGCCGAGCTGCGGCACGAAATGCCCGAACTGGTGTCCGGCATAGGCCATGGCGATCGGCTCGGCGCCCTCGGGCAGCCGCTTGCCGGCCAGCATGTCGACGCCCTCGGGCGTTTCCAGCATGTCGGCATCGATGCCGAGTTCGGCGGCCAGTGCGCGATTGACCTTGATGAGCTGCGGCGCGTCCACGACGGCCGGTGCAACCTGCGCGTAGAAGTCGGCCGGCAGACGGGCGTAACTGTTGTCGAAGGGGATCTGGGCGTTCACGGGGCCGCTCCGTGGTCTGGGCGATCACGGCGTCCGGCGGCGGCTGCAGTCTCGTTGCAGCACGCGGCACCTGCGCCGGTCACAAGATGGCGGCGCGATGTCGTCAGGATCATGCGCGCGCGTTATCCCGGACATGGCGTCCGCCCGGCCCGATTTCCAGACATCGCGTGGCCGGGCACAGATGATGTCGGCCATCCCCCATGGCATTGCCGGGCGCCGGCACATGCCGGGCCCGGCCATGATCACTGCATCGGCTACATCGTGCCGTTGCGCTGCTGGATCATCATGAAAGTGTCGAAGGTATATTCGCTGAGCTGCGCCCAGAGAAAGGCGTCCTTCTTGAAGGCCAGCTGGTTCTCGTAAATCTCCTTGAACTTCGGATTCTCGGCGGAGATTTCCGCATAGGTCTCCTTGGCCGCATCATAGGCCGCCTGCAGAATCTCCTGGCTGAACGGCCGCAGCTGCGCGCCCTGCTGCACCAGGCTCTTGATCGCTGCCGGATTCTTGTGGTCGTAGGACGCCATCATGTCGCAATTGGCCGCCTGGCAGGCGGCGCGCACGATCTCCTGATAGTGCTTGGGCAGGCCGTTCCACTTTTCCAGATTGATCATGGTGTGCAGCGCCGGGCCGCCTTCCCACCAGCCAGGATAATAATAGAACGGCGCGACCTTCACGAAGCCGAGCTTCTCGTCGTCATAGGGGCCGATCCATTCGGCGGCGTCGATGACCCCCTTCTCCAGCGACGGGTAGATGTCGCCGGCGGCGATCTGCTGCGGCACCACGCCGAGCTTCTCGATGATCTTGCCGCCCATTCCGCCGATCCGCATCTTCATGCCCTTGAGATCGTCGAGGGTGTTGATCTCCTTGCGGTACCAGCCACCCATCTGGACGCCGGTATTGCCGCAGGGCAGACCATAGAGACCCTCGGTCTCGAAGAACTCGTTCATCAGCCGCGTGCCGTCGCCGTAATAGAGCCAGGCGTTGGTCTGGCGCGCGTTGAGGCCGAAGGGTACCGCGGTAGCGAGCGCATAGACCGGGTTCTTGCCCCAGTAATAATAGGACGCCGTGTGGCACATCTCGGTGGTGCCGGAGGCGGCGGCATCGGCGGCTTGCAGCCCCGGCACGATCTCGCCCGAGGCGAAGACCTGCACGTCGAACTTGCCGTCCGATGCGCCCTTGATGAAGGCGGCCATTGTCTCGGCGGCGCCATAGATCGTGTCGAGCGACTTGGGAAAGGACGAAGTGCACCGCCAGGTCAGCTGCGGGCTTTCCTGCGCGATGGCCGGCGCCGCGAGCGTCGAGGCCGCGGCCGCGCCAAGGCCGGCACCGCCCGCCTTCTTGATGAAAGAACGACGATCCATATCATACCCTCCACTTATTGTTCACATCGCAGAACAATTCTGCCGACCGGAAGTCACGGCGATCACTCCTCCCGATCGCACCCGACATTTACTGATTAGCTTACTGCGGAGATCAGCGAAAGCACCGCGCGCGAAAGCTCATTCCGGCCCCGCCTTCGCAGCGTCACCGCCTGCGGCAGCACGGCATTCGACATTCGGCGGCGGTCACCTTATCTGCCGGGAAACCCTGTCGCCGAAGGCCCCTTCATGACCGCCTCCCCCATCCTCGTCGCCGTGCCCGCCGACGTTCGCAGCTTCGAGAACTACGACTGGCACGCCACGCCCGACACCTATCTGAAGGCACTGACGCGGGTTGCCGGCGCCACTCCGGTGATCGTGCCGGCCCTGTCCGGCGAATTCGACGTCGACGCCCTTCTGGGCCGCGTCGACGGGCTGCTGATGACCGGCTCGGCCTCCAATGTGCACCCCGATCGCTACGGCGTTCCGCCGAGCCGGGCCCACGAGCCCTTCGACCCGGCCCGCGACCGGCTGACCGAGGCGATGATCCGGGGGGCATTGGCGGCCGGCGTGCCGATGCTGTGCGTCTGCCGCGGGCACCAGGAACTCAACGTCGCCCTGGGCGGAACGCTGGCGACCGAGATCCAGGAACTGGATGGCCGCATGGATCATCGGGCAACGCCCAACAAGGACCAGCGCGAGCGCTATGCCACGCGCCATGCCGTGGCGGTGACGCCGGGCGGCGTGCTCGCCGGGATCGTCGGCAGTAACGAGATCCGCGTGAACTCGCTGCACCGGCAGGCGATCGACCGGCTGGCCGACGGCCTCACCGTCGAAGCGAGCGCCCCGGATGGTACCGTCGAGGCCGTCTCGGTCGAGGGCGCGAAGGCTTTCGCCCTCGGTGTCCAGTGGCACCCCGAATACTGGGCGGAAACGGACGCTGCCTCCACAGCGATCTTCAAGGCCTTCGGCGATGCCTGCCGCGCCCATGCGGCGCGACGCGCCGACGCGCCGCGATGAGCGAGCTGACCGTCTGGTACGATGGCGGCTGCCCGCTCTGCCGCCGCGAGATCGCGATGATGCGGCGGCTCGACACCGCGCAGGCGATCGACTTCATCGATGTCGATGATGCGAGCGCCGATTGCCCGATCGACCGCGGCGACCTGCTGGCAAGGTTCCACGCCCGCGAGGACGGCACGCTTCTGTCGGGCGCCGCCGCCTTCGCGGCCATGTGGCGCGCCATCCCGCGCCTGCGGCCCTTGGGCCTCGCCGCCCGCAACGGCGCCGTCCTCTGGGTGCTCGAACGCGCCTACCGGCAGTTCCTGCGGATCAGGCCGCGGCTGCAGGGGCTGGCCCGGCGCGCGGACAGTTCCGCCCGCATCTAGGACGGCACCGGGTCAGCCGCAGATGTCCGCCTTGCAATCGCGGAATTCGGCGCGGGCATCCTTCTTGCAGTCGCGCCGGTCGCGGCCTGTGAATGTCTCCTGACACGCATCGATCGCATCCCGCTTCATCTCGCGGCATGTCTTCCGGCATTCGCGAGTCAGCCCTCGCGCGCACCGGCGAGCCTGCCTGTTGCAATACCGCCATTCCGACCGTGACGTTGAGTCTCCGATGCATTCCATCACGCTGGGGCACGTTTGCGCGAATGCAGGCATACTCGACTGCGGCAGGATGAACATAAAAGCCAATAACGAGGCAATAAAATAAGTCTTCATTGCGAATATTCCCAATATTGATTGCAATACGGGAACACAGAGAGCGCAACACCGGAACGTCAACTGTTGATCAGGACGTTTTCCCTTGGGTCATAAAAGGCGCATATCGGGTTGACTTCACCTGATGTGCGCCAGACAGCCCGCCGTCAGGTCTGCTGCACGGTGTTTCACCTGAAAGACCCGTCGGATCACACGGTCTGCAGCGCACCGCCGAGCAGGAGCAGGCCGACCAGCATCAGGAACAGCGCGCCGGCGATTTCCAGGCCGGCCCCGATCCAGCGTCCGCGGGCTCCATCGCCGCCGAAGCGCAGCGCCGTGCCCTTGGCGAAAACGGCGAGGGAGGCGATGGCGGAAACGGTGATCGCAGTGCCCAGCGCCATGGCGAACACCGAGAGAATGCCGCCGAGATACAAGCCGTTGACCAGCCCGAAGGTCAGAACGACGATCGCGCCCGAACAGGGTCGCAGCCCCACGGCGATCACCGCGGACAGGGCCGAGCCCAATGTCATCCGGTCGTTCAGCGCCTTCGGATCGGGCATGTGGGACCGCCCGCACCCGCAGAGTTCCGCATCGTCGGTACAGATCTCCGCGGCAAATCCCGACGAGGCCGGCTGCATCAGCGGCGCCGATCGGGTCCGCTCGGGGGCCGCGAAGGCGAGGCCTCCGACCGCCCCGCCGCTTCGCGAGGCGGCGAAACCTCCGGGCGATGCAAATGCAAGCGCGCCGCCCGTCGGCCGCATCCGCCGCGCCAGCCCGACGAGCTTGCGGATCAAAAGCCACGCACCGAAGCCGGCGATCAGGGCATAGGAGGCGATCTCCAGAAGATCGGTCGCGTCGGTCATCGACACTGCGGTGCCGCGCAGCAGGAACCAGCCGGCGCCCACGACGACGATCGCCGAAATCGCCTGCACCAGCGACGAGGCGAAGGAGAGGACGATCCCGCGGCGCAATTGCACCTCGTTGGCCAGCATGTAGGCCGAGATCACCGCCTTGCCGTGTCCCGGGCCCGCGGCATGGAAGACGCCGTAGACGAAGGACAACCCGACGAGGAACGGCAACGCCGCGCCATCGGTCTTCAGCGCCACCAGCGCATGGCGCAGCGAGGTGAAGAACTGGCGCTGATAGACGGCGATCTCGGTGAAGATCGCGCCGAAGAAGCCGCCGGATGGCTGCGCCGTCACTTCGGCGCTGCCGATGCCGAGCGACGATTTGGCCAGCGCCGGATCCACCGCCATCGCGGCGAGGAGCACGGCGCAGAGGACGATCAGCTCGCGGCCGCGCACGACACCTCCACCCGCGTCGCCAGCGCCTGCGAGTAATTGATGCCGTCCTCGGGAATGCTCTCGTCGGGCCCGAGGCTCGCGACCGATTCCATCCATTCCTTGGCGGCGGCATCCTGGTCCGGCACGACCAGCTGCTTGGCGCAGCTCTTCGGCATGTCGATCATCAGGAAGTCGTCGGCGCTGGTGAAATCGAAGGCGACGAAGAAGGTCTCGTCGAAATTCGACACGGTCAGCTTCGACTTGGAGAGATCGACGGTTTCGGCGGCCGGCATCTCGAAGAACATCAGCAGCTGACCGTTCTCCCAGAGGGTGCGGATCTCGTCCGGCGGCGACATCGCCACCTTCTTTCCGTCGGCCTCGACGAAGGTGTAGAAATCCCACTCCGCGATGGATTCCTTCACGGTGTCGCCCACCGCGACGAGCTCGCCATCCTCGAGCTGACCATTGGCGTTGGTGTCGAAATCCACCAGCACCGACGAGGAGAAGAGTTCGTCCATGCGCCAGATGTTGCGGATCGCCCCAAGGTGTCCGTCCGGCGTGCCGACGATCTCGACATTGGCCTCGGCGAAGACATGCGGATGGGCAACAGCAATCGTCGGCGTCAGTGACACCGCCATCACTGCCAGCGCAGCAGCCAAACCTCGGTCGATCATCGCCATCCCTCGTGAAGTCCCGCCAACCAGAACAGGACAAGCATGGCCGAAATTTGAACCGGGAGGCTTTCGCGAAGCCGAAGCCGTTAGCGCAGGACGAGGACCTGGGCGCCGACATGCACCCGTTCGAACAAATCCTTCACGTCGGCATTGCGCATCCGGAAGCAGCCGGACGAGGCGGCGCTGCCGATCGAGTTCGGCGAATTGGTGCCATGGATGCGGTAGGCACCCCAGCCCAGATTGATCGCGCGCTCGCCCAGCGGGTTCTTCGGACCCGGCCCGATCGACTGCGGCAGCCGCGGGTTGCGCGCCCGCATCGAGGGCGTCGGCGTCCAGGTCGGATGCTCGCGCTTCTTCGACACCCAGCTCTTGCCGAACCATTGCTCGCTCGGCTTGCCGACGGCGATGTCGTAGACCAGCGCCCGGCCGCCTCCGGTCACCAGGTAGAGCTTGCGCTCCCCGGTCTTGACGATGATCGTGCCGGAATCGTGCTCGGCCGCGAAACTGATCTCGCGTGCCGCGCCGCCTGCAAGGCTGTAGGCGGGCGACGACGCGGTGGTGAGGACGACGGCCGCGAAGGCCGCGAGAAGGGCGCGGTTTTGCATGCCGCCAGACTAGGCCGACATCGCTGAATCTTCGGTAAAGGCCGCGGTGCTAGAGCCCCCTTGGGAATGGCCTCTCAACTGTCCGCCGTCAGGTCCGGTCGTCGCAGCTGAGGCCCTGCAGGCGCCGGGAATCGCACTTCTTGAACCAGTTGGCGAGGTAGTCGACGAACAGGCGGACGCGGGCCGGCAGATGCCGGCGATGCGGGAACACGGCATAGATGCCGGCCTCGCTCGGCATGTAGTCGTCGAGCACCGTCACCAGCCGGCCGCTTTCCAGATCGCGCCGGACGACGAAGGTCGGGCTGAGCGCCAGGCCGAGCCCGGCAATCGCCGCAGCCCGCACGGTCACCGGGCTGTTCGCGGTGAACTGGCCCGACACCGTCACCGGGATGGTTTCCTTGGTCTGCGGATCGCGGAAGACCCAGTTGGAGAACATCCGCGAATTGGAATCGATGACCGCCGGATAGCCGGCGATCTGCGAAGGGTGATTCGGCCGCCCGAGACGCTGCAGCAGTTCCGGGCTCGCCACGATGGCGAAGTCGAGCGAGGCCAGGCGGCGGGCGATCATCGCGGAATCGGCCAGGCGCGTCATGCGGATGGCGACGTCGAACCCTTCCTCCACCAGATTGACGAAGCTGTCGTCCAGGTGGATGTCGAGCCCGATATCGGGATGATCCTTGGCGAAGTCGACGAGGCTGAGGCCGAGCTCGGCGTCGCCGAAGGTGCGGGCCGCCGAGACCCGGATCGTCCCCTTGGCCTCGCCGGTCGCCTCGCGGGCCTCCTCGTTGAGGCTTTCCAGATCCGACAGGATCGCCGAGGCGCGCGACAGATAGACTTCGCCGGCGGCGGTCAGCGCGATCTGCCGCGTCGTGCGGTTGATCAGGAGCGCGCCGAGTTCGTCCTCCAGCTCACGGACATATTTCGACAGCAGCGCCTTGGATCGCCCGGTCTTGCGGGCCGCCGCCGAGAACCCCTCGTTCTCCACGACCGAGATGAAGGCGCGCATCCGCGTCAGAGTATCCATGGTGCACCTTCTGAAGGCTTGGCATCGCTGCTGCCGATCGGCGGCCGGCCCCCTTCCTTGATCGGACCGGACCAAAAATCAACTCCGGGAACTTTTTCCACTTGCATATGACGAATCCCGGGCATAGGTCTCGCCTTGCCCCAAGTCGCACGTGCCTGTGGGCGTCCCCCGGTCCTCGAATGCGAGGGTTGCCGGGACGGTACCTGGATCTGACGATCCAGTCGGTTTCGCTGCTGGCGAAATCGTGGACGCCTTGAAGCAACGACGGTCCGGGCCTTTCTGGTCTCTCCTGGTCTCCACCGCCGGGAAAACTGAAGAGGCACACCATCATTGCCTGAAGTGCGGCGGGTCCAAGCCCTCCAATCCATGGCAGACTTTACCCGGCAACGGCGCGTAGCGCTTGCAGCCGGTCATCGTCGCGTCTCGCAAGGGACCGCTGCGGCAGCCTTTCGGCGGCCATCGCGGGCCTGTGCGTGCGCACACCATCGATTGCCCGGTCCGTGACGGCCGGGACCATGGGAGAGACCCAATGGCCACGCAGCGCATCCTCGACTTCCTCGCCACCCGACGTCCGGACGGCCCCTGCCTCATCGTCGACCTCGACATCGTCGAGGACAATTTCAACGCCTTCCGCAAGGCGCTGCCGGACTCCGCGATCTTCTACGCCGTCAAGGCGAACCCGGCCCCCGAAGTGCTGAAGCTGCTCGCCGGTCTCGGCTCGAACTTCGACTGCGCGTCGGTGGCCGAGGTCGAGATGGCGCTGAACGCCGGCGCCACGCCGCGCCGCATCTCCTACGGCAACACCATCAAGAAGGAGCGCGACATCGCCCGCGCCCATCAGCTCGGTGTGTCGCTCTTCGCCGTCGATTGCGTCGAGGAAGTCGAGAAGGTCGCCCGTGCAGCGCCCGGCGCCCGCGTCTTTTGCCGCGTCCTGACCGATGGCGAGGGCGCCGAATGGCCGCTGTCGCGCAAGTTCGGCTGCGTTCCGGCCATGGCAATCGACGTGCTGGTCCACGCCAACGCCCTCGGCCTCGTCGCCACCGGCGTGTCCTTCCATGTTGGCTCGCAGCAGACCGACACTGGTGCCTGGGATGCGGCGATCGCCGATGCGCGCTTCGTCTTCGAGGCGCTGGCCGAGAAGGGCATCGTCCTGACCCTGGTCAACATGGGCGGCGGCTTTCCGACCCGCTATCTCAAGGACGTCCCGGCAGCCGCCGAATACGGCCGCGCGATCTTCGCCAGCCTGCGCAAGCATTTCGGCAACCGCCTGCCCGAGACGATCATCGAGCCGGGCCGCGGCATGGTCGGCGACGCCGGCGTGGTCAAGGCCGAGGTCGTGCTCGTGTCGAAGAAGTCCGACACCGACGCCAATCGCTGGGTCTATCTCGACATCGGCAAGTTCGGCGGCCTCGCCGAGACCATGGACGAGGCCATCCGCTACCCGATCGTCACCCGGCATGACGGCGGCGACACGGAGCCCTGCGTGATCGCCGGCCCGACCTGCGATTCGGCCGACGTCCTCTACGAGAAGACCCCCTACCCGCTGCCGCTCGCTCTGACGGTCGGGGACGAGGTGCTGATCGAGGGCACCGGCGCCTACACGACGACCTACGCCTCGGTCGCCTTCAACGGCTTCGAGCCGTTGCGGTCCTACGTGATCTGAGCGCCGCGATGATGCTCTCGACCCGACGACGGAGCCTGGAACTCCGAAGCTGACCCGGCGCTGCGGCGCCGGGGTTTCAACCCGCGTCGCCCGATCTCCGGCTCCGCTCCTGTTCGCCTCCTTCCATGTCGTGGGGGTCTTCATGTCCGCTTTTCCGCACGCCGCTGCCTTCGAGAATGCCGCCCGGCTGTTCGCCATCGGCGCCGAACAGCCCCACCAGATCGACGCGCGCGAGGCGCTTCTCGATCGGGCCATGGGTCCGGGTCGCACGCGCAAATCCTCGGAAGCGATCCGCCAGGGTCGCCTGCCGGCCGAAGGCCTCGCCTTCAGCGCCACCGCCGCGGACGGCGCGCTGATGGGCACGGTGCGCCTGTGGAACATCGAGGCCGGTGCCCGCGACGGCAGTCCCGTTCCGGCGCTCCTGCTCGGGCCGCTGGCGGTCGATCCCCAGCTGGCCGGAACCGGCATCGGGGCGGCGCTGATGCGCCACGCGATCGCCGAGGCGGCACGGCGCGGCCACGCCGCGATCCTCTTGGTCGGCGATCCGGAATATTACGCGCGTTTCGGCTTTTGCGCCGACGCCACCGCGACACTGGCCATGCCCGGCCCCTTCGAGCCGCGGCGTCTTCTGGCGCTCGAACTTGCGCAGGGGCATCTGCATGGTGCGTCCGGCATCGTCGCCCCGTCCGGTCGCCCGGCACTGCCGGCGCGCGCGAGCGGCCGGACGCCTCTTGCCGACGTGGCCTGAGGCCGCGCAGGCTTCCATCGCCTGAGCGAATTGTCGTTTGAAATGAGGCCTTTGCGTTCACGAGTTGCTTGTCCGACTATTGCGGAAATGCGATACGACAGAACGTAAGCGAAACAGATGGCGTTTCGGAGGGGCACCTTCCCTCGCGCCGGTTTCCGGTGCGCAGATTGGGCGGCATGGCGTTCGCAGATGAAGACCGGGTGGCCGCCCTCCTGGCCGAGAACGAAGCGCTGCGTCGCAGGCTCGACGAGCGCGAGTCCGGCGTCCAGCCGGAGCTCGATAGCGCCCGCGACGAGATCGCCGCGCTCAAGCGCACCCTGCATGGCACCGAATCCCGCTACCGCCTGATCGTCGAAAGCGCCGTCGATCACGCCATCATCGTCGCCGACCTCGATGGCGTGATCTCCACCTGGAACGACGCCGCGCAGCGGGTCCTCGGCTGGACCGAGGCTGACATGATCGGCCAGCCCATCGCCAGGATCTTCACGCCGGAAGACATCGAGGCCGGGGTCCCCGCCAAGGAAATGCGGCTGTCGCTGGAGCGCGGAAAGGCCCAGGACAATCGCTGGCATCTGCGTTCGGACGGAGGACGCTTCTTCGCCAGCGGCGAAATGATGCCGCTACTGGGCGATGACGACGCGCCGGCCGGCTTCCTCAAGATCCTGCGCGACAAGACCCGCGAAGTCGCCGAACGCGAGGAGCTGGAAGCCAGCCGCGAACGGCTGCGGCTCGCCCTGGAAGCCTCGGATCTCGTCGGCACCTGGGACTGGGACATCCCCGGCGACATCGTCTATGCCGATGCGCGCTTCACGCGGCTGTTCGGCCTCGACCCCGAACAGGGCGAAAGAGGGCTGCAGGTCCAGGACTTCATCGCCGGCATCCATCCCGAGGACCGCGAGCGGGTCGCAGCGGCGATCACCGTTGCAGTCGAGGAATGCGGCAGCTTCGCCCAAGAATACCGGACCGTCGATCTGAACGGTGACAGCCACTGGATCTTCGCCCGGGGGCGCTGCTTCGCCGACGCGCAGGGCCGCGCGGTCCGCCTGCCCGGAGCGATCGTCGACCGCACCGTCGAGCGCACACGCGAAATCCGCCAGGCCGCGCTCCTGCGACTGAGCGACGAGCTCACCCGCAGCGAGGGCGCCGGCAGCGCCACGCTGAAGGCCTTGCAGATCCTTGGCGAGACGCTCGGCGCGTGCCGGGTCGGCTATGCCACGGTCGATCCGCAGGACATGTCCGCCCGCATTCTCGGCGAGTGGACAGACCGGCGCACGCCGCCCCTGTCCGGGCGCTATCCGCTGGCCCATTACGGCCAGCAATTCCTCGACGAGCTGCATTCCGGCATCGTCGTCATCGAGGACACCGCCGACTATTCGCCGATCCCGGAACAGGCGGCAGCCTGGGCCGCCATCCAGGTGCGCTCGCTGGTCAACATTGCGGTCATCGAGAACCAGACGGTCAAGGTTCTGCTCTATCTGCACTCCGACACGCCGCGCCGCTGGGTCGAGGAAGAGATCGCCTTCATCCGGGAGGTTCTCAACCGGGCCTGGGCCTTCAGCCAGCGCCGGCGCGCCGAGCAGACGCTGATCGAGACCGAGACGCGGCTGCGGCTCGCACAGGAAGCGGCGCAGATCGGCACCTTCGACTTCGACGCCCGCACCGGCGCGCTGGTCTGGGACAACCGGTGCCGGGCGATCTTCGGCCTGTCGCCCGACGTGCCGGTGACCTACGAGACCAGCTTCCTGGAGGGGCTGCATCCCGAGGATCGCGCGCGCATTGCGGCCACCGTCGAACGGGTCCTCGACCCGGCCTCGAACGGCATCTTCGACGTCCTCTATCGCACGATCGGCCACGAGGACGGCGTCGTCCGTCACGTCAAGGCGAACGGCCAGACCATCGTCGAGAACGGAGCGACCACGCGCTTCGTCGGCGCCGTGCGCGACGTGACCGACGAGAAGGAAGCCGAGGAACGCCAGCTCCTTTTGACCCGGGAATTACAGCACCGTGTCAAGAACACCCTCGCCATGGTCAATGCGCTGGCCAACCAGACCCTGCGCCGCGCGGCGAATGTCCAGGACGGGCTGGCCGCCTTCTCGGCGCGGCTCATTGCCCTCGGCCATGCCCACGACATCCTGACCCAGACCAGCTGGACCTCGGCCCCGATCGCCGCCATCGTCGACAATTCGCTCAAGACCCATTCGGCCGACGACAACACCCGCATCGTCGCGTCCGGCCCCGATCTTCGGCTGACCGCACGCCAGAGCCTTGCCTTGGCGCTGGGTCTGCACGAGCTGGCGACCAATGCGATCAAATACGGCTCGCTGTCCAACGATACCGGGCGTGTGGCGATCGAATGGGAGCTGGCGCACCAGGCAGGACAGAAGCACCTCAGCTTCGTCTGGCGCGAGATGGACGGTCCTGTCGTCGAAAAGCCGGCCACCCGGGGCTTCGGTTCGCGGCTGATCGAACAGGCCATGGCCGCCGAGTTCGGCGGCGAGGTGACCATCGACTACAAGCCTGACGGTCTCGTCTGCACCATCTCTGCCGACATCAGCAGCGACATGGCCGAGGCCGACAGCCCCAACCTCATCTGACGGCGGGCGGCGGACGCAAGGCCGCGCCGCCGCTCCCGCCGATAGGTGAACTGCGTCCGGGATCAGCCGGCGATGTCGATGATTCCGGCTTCGCCGCCCTCGCTGCCGAAGGCCAGCCGCTCGCCCTTCGCGTCCCATGCCAGGGTCCGCACCGGGCTGGCGCCGCCACGGCGCAGCAGCGCTTCCTTGGCGTCGGCGAAACGCACCGCCAGCACCATGCCGTCGCCATAGCCGATCGCCATCATGTCCTCGGCCGGGTGACAGGCAACGGCGGTGACCATCGTGTCGCCGCGGGTGCCGAGTTCGAGCGGCGCCTTGCCCATGGGCCCGTCCTTGCCGGAGAACGGCCACAGGATCGCCGCCGGTGCGCCGGAGGTGGCCAGGAACTTGCCCTTGGCCGACCAGGACCAGTCCTTCACCTTGGAAGGATAGCCGGTCATCCGCATGTGCTTGCCGTCCTCGATCCGCCAGCCATGCAGGGCATTCTCCTGCATGGTGGTGACGAGGAAGCGTCCGTCCGGCGAGAAGTCGACGCCCAGATGGGCGCCCTTCCACTCCAGCGTGGCCGGTGCCGCACCGGTGGCGGGAAAGAACATCGAGGCGCCATCATAATGGGCGGTCGCCGCGCGCACCCCCTTGGGGGCGAAGGCGATGTCCTCGACGGTACGCTCGTGGCGGATTTCCTTCAGCTCGCCGGCGCCGAGCCGCACATAGGCGGTCTTGCCGGACGCGAAACCGACCGTGTTCTTCGGCCCGCCGGCCACCGCGTCGATCCATTTGCGACCGATGGAGGCGAGTTCCTCGACCGCGCCGTCGGCGGCGATGGCAAGCACCCGCCCATCCTCGCCGCCGGTCAGAAGACGCGGCGCATAGCGATCGAGCCGCGCGGTCAGGAGGCCGCCGGCATGGGCTTCCACCGTCCGGTCGCCGCCAGCCGGAAACCGCACCGTACCATCGGCGACCGCGAAGACCGCCTGGTCCTTCAGAAAGACCGCGGTCTCGACGAAGTCGCCGAAATCATAGGACGCGATGGACGGCATCAGGCATCGGCCCGCTGGCGGGCGGAACAGGCTTCGAACTCCGCCGACAATTCGTCGGCGTCGAGATTGCGGCCGATAAACACCAGCCGGCTCTCGCGCTTTTCGTCGTCGCGCCAAGGGCGCTGGTGGTCGCCCTCGACGATCATGTGGACGCCCTGCACGACATAGCGCTCCGGATCGTCCTCGAAGGCGATGATGCCCTTCAGCCGGAGGATGTTCGGACCCTGCTCCTGGGTGAGCGCCTGGATCCAGGGGAAGAACTTCTTCGGATCGAGCGTCGCGCCGCGCAGCGACACCGACGTCACGGTCACATCGTGCAGCTCGGCGACCTTGCCATGGTGATGATGGCCGTGATCGTGGCCCGCATGGTCGTGACCGGAATGATCATGCCCGTCGCCGTGGTGATGATGATGCCCGTGATCGTGATCATGGCCGCAATCCGGCCCGCAGGTCTCGTCGTGGACGTGTTCCGCTTCCGTCAGGAACTCCGGATCGGCGTCGAGCACGCGCTTTAGATCGAACGCCCCCTGCCCAAGGACACGCTTCAGATCGATGCCGGCGCGCTCGGTCCGGTGGATGACGGCGTAGGGGTTGATCGCCCGTACGGTCGCCTCGACCGCGGCCAGTTCGTCTGGGGTCACGAGATCGGTCTTGTTGAGCAGCACCACGTCGGCGAAGGCGATCTGGTCCTCGGCCTCGCGCGAATCCTTCAGCCGCAGCGGCAGGTGCTTGGCGTCGACCAGCGCG
Organism: Aurantimonas coralicida DSM 14790; assembly: GCF_000421645.1. Taxonomy (GTDB): domain Bacteria; phylum Pseudomonadota; class Alphaproteobacteria; order Rhizobiales; family Rhizobiaceae; genus Aurantimonas; species Aurantimonas coralicida. The sequence continues at coordinate 649,611 of NZ_ATXK01000001.1, forward strand.
ATCACCGCATCGAGCTGGGTCTTGGAGCGCACGTCCTCGTCCATGAAGAAGGTCTGCGCCACCGGCACCGGATCGGCGAGCCCCGTGGTCTCGACGATGATCGCGTCGAAGCGGCCCTTGCGCCGGGTCAGCCCTTCCACCACCCGCACGAGATCGCCGCGCACCGTGCAGCACACGCAGCCATTGTTCATCTCGTAGATTTCCTCGTCGGATTCGACGATCAGATCGTTGTCGATGCCGATCTCGCCGAATTCGTTGACGATGACGGCATAGCGCTTGCCGTGGTCTTCCGAGAGGATGCGGTTGAGGAGCGTCGTCTTGCCGGAGCCGAGATAGCCGGTGAGGACGGTCACGGGAATCTGGTCGGGCGTCACGCTGGGCGTATCGGACATGGAAGCTCTCCGTCTTGGGTCGGGCACGATATAGGCGCCACGCGGCGAGAATGCACGGGGGTGGTGAACGCCCGAAAGCAACTCCCCGCCGGCGGCGAAAATCAGACGAGCCGCGCCGTATCGAAGGCGAGGACATCGTCGAGAAGCGCGGTGAAGGCGTCGGCCTGATGCGCGGCGATGGCGGCGCCGATCTCGGCCGTCGCCAGACGGGCATCGCCGACGACGCCGGCCGGGTTGAGATCCTGGGCCATCCAGCCAAAGCCGATCCGGCCATGGGCCCTCAGATGGGCCGCCGAGCCGCCGAGCTCGTCCTGCAGCGAATCGAAAGCCGCGATCGCCTGCCGCCGGACCATGTCGGGGCGCAGATGCAGCATCAGCGCGGTCTCGACCGCACCGCCATGGATGCCCGAGGCGATCTCTTCCGGCGGCAGAAGGCCGTCGGGGTAGCCGAAGCGCAGCCAGGAGCAGGTCGCGACCAGAAGCCCGTGGCGACGGCGCAGTTCGAGGGCCGCCGTGTCCATCACCGGCGTGTTTCCGCCATGAGCGTTGACGATCACCAGCCGCCGGAACCCCGCGGCGGCCAGGCTCGCCCCGACGTCGATCAGCGCCGACGTCGCAGTCTGCCATTCATGACTGAGCGTGCCGGGAAAGGCCGCATGTTCGCAGGATTTGCCGATCCGCAATGTCGGCAGGAAGGTCACCGGCCGGTCTTCCGGCAGGCGCGCGATGACCGCCTCGACCATCGCATCGGCCAGCATCGCGTCGGTTCCGAGCGGCAGATGCGGCCCGTGCTGCTCGATGGCCGCGATCGGGACCACGGCGACGGCACCGGCCAGACCGGCGCCTTCGGCGCTCATCTCCGTCGTTGTCATCTCCTCGTAGCGACGCCGCATCATTCCTCCGCAAGGGTCGACAAGCCACCGCGCAGCGGCCAACAAGGTGGACAACATAGCGGGGCTTCGTCATTTTTGCCCCCGTGAAATCGGATCGGGGTTCCATGGCCAGCAAGAAAACCGGGAAGCGCTCCGTGACGACGCAGTTGAGCTTGGCGGCGCGCGGCGCCCGCACGGCCCTGTCCCAGCGCCTGGCGCTGCTCGACGTCTATCCCGGCCAGGATGCGGTCCTGCTGGCGATCGGCGAGGAAGACGGGATTTCCCTGCGCGATCTGGCCGAACGCCTGTCCGTACGCCCGCCGACGATCACCAAGACCGTGACCCGGCTGGCGGCGCAGGGCCTCGTCGAAAAGCGCCTCTCCAACAGCGACGGAAGGCAGAATCACGCCCACCTGACCGAACGCGGTGCGGCGCTCGTCGATGCGGTGGGCAAGTCCCGCAAGCGGGTCGAGCGTGATGCGCTGAAGGGATTTTCCAACAAGGAGCGCAAGACCCTGCGCAAGCTCCTCGAACGCGTCACCGCCAATCTCGGCAATGCCGCCCCGGCGCCTGCCGGCTCCAGCTCCACCGCCGAGGACGATGACTGACGCAACCATTCCGTCCTGCAACGACATCTGCGGGCTTTGCGTGGCGGCCAGTCTGGGCCATAGATCGACTGGGCGTCGGGAGGAGCCCGCGTAAGTGGCGCAAAAGGTCAAACTTTCGACGATTGCCGATTCGCTGGGCCTGTCGACGGCGACAGTCTCGCTGGCGCTGCGCGACAGTCCGCTGGTGGCCGAGGTCACCCGCGAACGGATCAAATGCGCGGCCCGCGAACTCGGCTACATCTACAATCGCCGCGCCGCCTCGCTGCGCACCTCGCGCTCGGGCATCGTCGGTGTCTGCGTCCACGACATCATGAACCCGTTCTTCGGCGAGATCCTGAAATCCGTCGAGAACGAGTTGGACCGGCAGCGCCAGACCTTCATCCTGTGCAATCACCATGACGACCTCGCCAAGCAGCGCTCCTTCGTCGACACGCTGCTGCAGCTGGGCGCCGACGGGCTGATCCTGTCGCCGGCGATCGGCACACCGGCCAGCGACATCCGCCTTCCCGAGGAGAATGACCTGCCGGTCACGCTGATCGCCCGCACCGTCGAGGGCTCGGGCGTCCTCGGCTTTCGCGGCGACGATTCCTACGGCATGGGGCTGGCGGTCGATCATCTGGTCGCCCTCGGCCATCGCCGCATCGCCATGATCGGCGGCACGGCGCTGACCTCGACCGGCCGCGATCGCGAGGCCGGATATCTGGCCGCGCTGGAGCGCGCCGGCATCGAATTTCGCCCCGAATGGCGGATCGAGGGACCGCGCAACCGTCATTCCGGCTTCGACGCGGCCGCGACATTTCTTCAGATCGAGAACCGCCCGACGGCCGCGGCCTGTTTCTCCGACCTCGTCGCCCTCGGCTTCATGTACGGCCTGTCGCGGGCCGGACTGCGTCCCGGCGTCGATATCGCGGTCACCGGCTATGACGACATCGACGAGGCGGCGATCGCCACCCCGCCGCTATGCACCGTGTCGAATGGCCAGAGCGAGGTCGGCCGCCGCGCCGCCGAAGCGCTGCTGGCTCGCCTGGCCGGCCAGCCCGCCGCCGACGAGACCATCCTCATTACCCCCGAGCTCCGTGTTCGCCAGTCCAGCGACTACAGCTGGCCCGACTGAGCCTGTCCGGGTTTCACCACACGAACGACAACACGCAGAAGAGGAAGCCTACATGTCAGACCTGTCCGCCGTTACCATCCTGGTCCCCGGCAAGATGAACCCCGATACGCTGGATACCCTGAAGGCGACGTTCGACGTGGAGCATCTCGCCGGCCGCAAGCTGGAGGATCTGTCGGAGGAGCGCCGTCAGGCGATCCGCGGCATCGCTCAGATGGGCCAGGTGCCCGCCGCGATGATCGACGCGCTTCCGAATCTCGAGCTGATCGCCAATTTCGGCGTCGGCTATGACGGCGTCGACACGGCCCATGCCACAAAGAAGGGCGTCGTCGTCACCAACACGCCGGAGGTCCTCACCGAGGAGGTTGCCGACATCACCCTCGCCCTCGTCCTGATGACGACGCGCGAACTCGGCGCCGCCGAACGGCACCTGCGCGAGGGCAAGTGGGAGAGCGAGGGCCCGTACCCGCTGACCCAGACGACCCTGCGCGGGCGCACGGCCGGCATCATGGGCCTCGGCCGCATCGGCCTTGCCATTGCCCGCCGTCTGGAAGGCTTCGACGTCAAGATCGAATACCACAACCGGTCGAAGCGCGACGACGTGGCCTATCCTTATCACGCCGACCTCCTGAGCCTGGCGAAGTCCGTCGACACGCTGATCGTGGCAGCCCCGGGCGGCGCGTCGACAGAGAAGGCGGTCAATGCCGAGGTCCTGAAGGCGCTCGGCTCCGACGGTATCCTGGTCAATATCGGCCGCGGCACCACCGTGGACGAGCCGGCGCTGATCGAGGCGCTGGAGAACGGCACGATCCGCGCCGCCGGCCTCGACGTCTTCGAGAAGGAGCCGCATGTGCCCGAGCGGCTGAAGGCGCTGCCGAACACCGTGCTCCTGCCGCATGTCGGCTCGGCCTCGCGCCACACCCGCGCCGAGATGGGCAAGCTGGTCGTCGGCAATCTGGTCGAATGGTTCTCGGGCCGCGCGCCGGTAACCCCGGTCTCCGAATCGGTCGAGGCCGGCATCGCCCGCAAGGGCTGAGCCATGCGGCACCGCACCCGTCGAAGGGTGCGGTGCCGAACCAGACCTGAACACATTCCTAAATTCGAGGGTGGTCATCAACCTTCGCTTAAGGTTGTTCGCATCATAATGGGTCCTGACGAAGAAAAGGGCCCTCCATGAACTTCGCCGCAACCGCTCTTGGCGCCGGAATTGCCGCCGCCGTAGTCATCGCGCATCTGCAGGGTGCCCTGACGCCTGCGTCCGACGCCTTCACCGGAGCGACGGTCATCGACGCACGGCTCGATCCCATGACCACGGCCTCCATCGCGCCTGCCGCCAGCGACACGTCGCGTCCGGCCGCGATCCGGCTGATCGACCTGCGGAGCGGCGTGACCTGCAAGATGGCGACGCCCGAGAGCGCGGCACGGCATTTCGCGCCGGCGCCGATCGGCCCCGACTGCGCCGGCTCGCCCGATCTGCAGAATGTCGCCCTCTGGCGCTCCAGCAGCGACGGCTCGCTGGAACTGGCCGACAGCGATGGCCAGACGATTCTCCGCTTCATGCCCGGCGATGGCGTTCTCTACGAATCCATCTATCCGTCCGAGGCGATGGTGACGATCGTCCGTTCGCGCGGCTGACCGGAACGCGCCTTTCGCGCATTCCCGTCCATTTCGCTCCTGCTGAGCTCGCCCCGACTGGCGGGGCGCGCGCAGACGCACACGCACTAGAGCAGGCCGGCGACAGTTTTTGCTGCAATGCAGCATCGGGCCATTGAACCGGCCTGACCACCCTTCCATTTACCGCTCTGGCGAATGGTGATGTGAAGCACGATCCATTGGCCGCAGGAGGCCGGCGCGTGGGACGATCGAAGGATCGTCCGCCCCGTCCCTTCACGAAGCCACGCACCATCCGTGAGGCCTGGGGTCTCGATGGTGACGCGGCGCGGCAGCAAAGGATCGAGCCCATGCATATTCCCTCCCCGTCCGACATGGCGGAAGTCACGCGCCTGACCCGCAGCGGCCGCCTGCGCGAGGCGATGGCGCTGCTGCGCAAGGGCCAGGCGCCTGCATCCGACGCTGCGCACACGCCGGAGGCTTCGAATAGCGACACCGCCATGCCCGATCCCGGCGAAGTCGCCCGGTCCATGATGGGTGCGATGTTCGGCAACGCGCCGGATGCCGCGGCGTCGCCTACGGCCGCACCGGCACAGTCGCGTTTCCGCAGGGCCAGGGCCAAGCCTGCCCAGGACGATCCGCGCTTCCGCACGCGCCGCTACAGCGCCGTCGCCGGCAGCCGCGACTACAAGCTCTATGTCCCGGCCAGTCTTCCCACGGGCCCGGTGCCGCTGGTCGTGATGCTGCATGGCTGCACCCAGTCGCCGGACGATTTCGCCGCCGGGACCCGCATGAACGAACTGGCCGAAGAACAGGGCTTCCTCGTCGCCTATCCGGCCCAGTCCAAGGCGGCGAACGTCAAGAAGTGCTGGAACTGGTTCTCCGCTGCCGACCAGATGCGCGAACAGGGCGAACCGTCGCTCATCGCCGGCATCACCCGGGAGATCATGGCCGAGCATGCGGTGGATCCGGACCGGGTCTATGTGGCCGGCCTTTCCGCCGGCGGCGCTGCCGCGGCGATCATGGGCGCGGTCTATCCCGAACTCTACGCGGCCGTCGGCGTCCATTCGGGGCTGCCACGCGGCGCGGCTCGCGACATGGCCTCGGCCTTCGCCGCCATGCAGGGCGCGAATGTCGCGACGGTTCCGGTCTCCGGACAGGTGGTCCGCACCATCGTCTTCCATGGCGATGGCGACAAGACCGTGCATCCCGCCAATGCCGAGAGTGTCATCACGCAGGCCAGCGCTGGAAACCGCTTTACCGTCACAAACGAGGACGGCCGGGCCGCAGGCGATGTCGCCTGGCAGCGCACCCTCCATACCGACGCCGATGGTCGCGCCGTGCTGGAAAACTGGACGATCAGGGGCGCGGGCCATGCCTGGTCCGGCGGCAGTTCGGCCGGAACCTACACCGACCCGAACGGCCCCGATGCCAGCCGCGAAATGCTGCGGTTCTTCTTCGCCCGGACGGACTGATCAGCGATCTGCGACAACGGCACGGCGCATGTCTTCGAGACTGCGCCGTTGCCGTCCTGCAGCGTCGAAATTCTCCGGCGCCAGCCAGGCCTCGAAACCGGCGCGCAGCGCCGGCCATTCGCCGTCGAGGATCGAGAACCACGCGGTATCGCGGTTGCGTCCCTTGACGATCATGTGCTGGCGAAAGAGCCCCTCATGGGTGAAGCCGAGCCGCAGCGCGGCGCGCTTGGACGGCGCGTTGCCATCGTCGCATTTCCATTCGAAGCGCCGGTAGCCGAGTTCATCGAAAACCCGGCCCATCAAAAGGAAGAACGCTTCCGTCGCTGCGACCGTGCGCTTCAGCGACGGCGCCAGGCAGATATGGCCGATCTCGATCACGCCGTTCGGCCGGTCCATCCGCATCAGTGCGGCGACGCCCTCCGCCCTGCCGCTCGTCGCCGGCACTAGCGCATGGAACAGCATCTCCCCGGACAGATAGGTGCGGTTTGCCCATTCCGAGAACGCCGCCGCATTCGTGAAGGGCCCGTAGGGCAGGTAATCGTAGAGGGTTTCGTTGCCCGGTTGGCCGTAGGCGGCGAAGAGTTCGCCGAACCGACGGTCGTCGGTGATCGGCTCGACGGTCACCGATCGCCCGACCAGCGGCGTCGTTCCGGGCGCCGCCCGGCTCCCGTAGCTTGAAAGCGCACTCACCGGGCGGTCTCCTGATGGCTGCGCTCGCGGATGAACAGCAGCGTGCGGTCGCGGATCGTCTCGTCGTTCAGCGGCAGGGCCGTGGCAAAGGACGTGATCGCCCCGATATGATCGACGCCCGGATAGATGATCTCGGTGGCATCACCGCCCTGTGCGCGCACCTTGGTGGCCAGCGAGCGGGTGTTCTGCGGATTGACCGTGGTGTCGTCCTCGCCGGCGATCAGCAGCATCGGCGGCTCGTCACCATCGACGAAGTTCACCGGCTGGCTGGCCGAGCGGGTCTCCTGCGGGAAGATCTGCTTGTAGCGATCCTCGGTCAGCGGCAGGAAGTCGTAGGGTCCGGCAAGGCCGATGAAGCCGGCGAGCGTCTCGATCTCGGTGCCCTCGCGTGCCAGCCAGTCGCCATTGGTCGCCAGCAGGCCGGCGATCTCCGCTCCCGCCGAATGCCCCATCAGGAAGACCGGGTGCGCCCCGCCCGGCATGCCGTAGGCCCCGCCGCGCACCGTGGCGATCGCCCGCGCCGTGGCCTCGGCGGCGTCCTCGACGAAGCCGGGAAAGCGGACCTCGGGATAGAGCCTGTAGTCGGGGATCGCGACGATGATGCCGGCGCTGGCCAGCGACTGACCGACGAAGAGATAGGTCTCCTTGTCGCCCGAATCCCAGCTGCCGCCATAGAGGAAGACGACGAGCGGCGTCGTCTCGGTGACGGTCGCGGGAATGTAGAGGTCGTAGCGGCCGCGCTCGCCGCTGCCATAGGGAATGTCGCTGACGACGCCGTAGCCGTCGCCGCTGGTCGCCGCGTTGAGAACGGCCGCACACCCGGACAGGGCCAGCCCAACCGCAAGCGACAGAAGAATCGCGGCGCGCCGCGGCCAGCGAGACGGCAATGCACGAAGGAACAGGTCAGCTCTCATGACGCCGTGATGTAGCGCCGCGCCCGACCGCAGCAATCCTGCCATCGGGTTGAATTGATTGAACTTCCTTAATTCTCGGCAAGATGGGTGCCGATCCGCTCCAAGGACGCTGCGGCTTCGTTCAGCGTTTCCACGAAACGCGCCCGTTCGGCCTTCAGGCTATCCTCGTTCTCGCCCGACTGCGCCGCGTTCGCGGCAATACCGGATTCCAGCTCGGCGATCCGCCGCCTTGCTTCCGCCAGTTCGTCCATCGCCATGATCGCGGCCATGACGGTCAGCCGCAGATCGCCGATCTGTCCGAAACTGTCGCGCAGTCCGGCAATCTTGCGGTCCACCTCCTTCGCCAGCTCGGTCAGATGGGCTTCCTCGCCATCACCGCAGGCCATGCGATAGGTCTTGTCGTCGATGGTCACGACCACCTGGGGCATGCGACGCTCTCCCGCTTAAGCCGATTTGTGCCGGTCGAGGACGGAGCGCACGCGCTCCATCGCATCGACCAGACGCCGCGAGACGTCCCGGTTGGCGCGGTCCAGCCGTTCGCCACGCGCCAGCGCCGTGTCCAGCTCCTTCGCCAGCCGGCCCCGGTCGGCGGTCATGCGCTGGATCTCGACCTCGGCGTCGCGCACCGCGGCCTCCCGCTCACGGCGCAGCTCGACCAGATCGTCCAGACGTTGGATCGCGGTTCGAAGGCGCTGTTGCGCCGCCTCGAAACCCTCCTCGGCCGACATGGCTCCATCTCCCCTCGCGACCGGACAGGCCGGTCCCCAAACGCATTTCCATCATGTTCCGCCGTCCCTTGCCGGCGAATGTCCATGTGGAGCACTAAACCATTGCCGCCAAAAGTGCAGGCGATTTTCGGGCGGTGCAATCTCTTCGTCCCGCGCTTTCGCAGCCACCCGCCTGGCGAATGGCATCACCCGACCGGCGCGGCTGCGGCGCGATCTGCGACTTTGCCTTTGTTGACAGCACGATGCCCGTATGATGTTTGCCGCCGGTCTCGGCACCGCCGGAACGCCCAGCTTCCAAGCGCTACCGGAGCAGAACATGACGTCACCCGACACGCACCGCGACATGGCGAATGCCATCCGCTTCCTGTCGGCCGACGCCGTGGAAGCGGCGAATTCCGGCCATCCCGGCCTGCCCATGGGCGCGGCCGACATCGCCACCGTCCTGTTCTCGCGATTCCTGACCTTCGATCCGCGCGCCCCCCACTGGGCCGACCGCGACCGCTTCGTCTTCTCGGCCGGCCACGGCTCGATGCTGCTCTACAGCCTGCTCTATCTGCTCGGCTATGACGGCGTCGGCATCGACGATCTCAAGGCCTTCCGCCAGCTCGGCTCGAAGACCGCCGGCCATCCCGAATACAAGCATTGCGAGGGCATCGAGACGACCACCGGCCCGCTCGGCCAGGGTCTCGGCAACGCCGTCGGCATGGCGCTTGCCGAGCGGATCATGAACGCCCGCTTCGGCGATGCGATCGTCGACCACCGCACCTATGTGCTCGCCGGCGACGGCTGCCTGATGGAGGGCCTCAGCCAGGAATCCATTGCGCTTGCCGGCCATCTGCGCCTGTCGAAGCTGATCGTCCTGTGGGACGACAACGGCATCACCATCGATGGCGACGTCGCCCTGTCGGATTCCACCGACCAGATGGCCCGCTTTGCCGCCTGCAACTGGAACACCCTGCGCTGCGACGGCCACGACCCGGAAGCCATTGCCGAGGCGATCACCGCCGCGCAAGGCAGCGACCGCCCGACCCTGATCGCCTGCAAGACCACCATCGGCCATGGTGCGCCCACCAAGGCCGGCAGTGCCAAGGCCCATGGCGCGCCGCTCGGCGCCGATGAGATCGCCCAGATGCGCGAGGCGCTCGGCTGGGAGCACGCGCCGTTCGAGATTCCCGCGGCGATCCTCGATCGCTGGCGCCTCGCCGGCCTGCGCTCGTCGACCCACCGAAAGGAATGGGAGCGTCGCTTCGCCGAGATCGACGCCGAGACCCGCGGCGAGTTCGAGCGCCGGGTCCGCGGCGACCTGCCCAGCGGCTTTACCCAGGCGCTGCAGCGCTGCAAGCGACGCTTCAACGAGGAGCGGCCGGAGATCGCCACCCGCAAGGCGTCGGAACTGGCGCTCGAGGTTCTCAACGCCGTCGTCGTCGAGACCATCGGCGGCTCGGCCGATCTCACCGGGTCCAACAACACCCGCACCAGCCAGACCGAAGCGATCGTGCCCGGCGACTATGCCGGCCGCTACGTCCATTACGGCATCCGCGAACACGGCATGGCCGCCGCGATGAACGGCCTCGCCCTGCATGGCGGCATCATTCCCTATGGCGGCACCTTCCTCGTCTTCTCCGACTATGCCCGCGGCGCCATGCGCCTGTCGGCCCTGATGGGCCTGCGGGTCGTCTATGTGCTGACCCATGATTCCATCGGGCTCGGCGAGGACGGCCCCACCCACCAGCCGGTCGAGCATCTGGCCTCGCTGCGCGCCATGCCGAACATGCAGGTGTTCCGCCCGGCCGACGCGGTGGAAACGCTGGAATGCTGGCAGCTCGCGCTGGAATCGCGCGATGCGCCGTCGGTGCTCGCCCTCAGCCGCCAGAACCTGCCGACCCTCCGGCTCGACCAGCACGACGAGAACAAGAGCGCCCGCGGCGCCTACGAGATCAGCTCGACCTCGGGCGACGCCGAGGTCACGATCTATGCCACCGGCTCGGAGGTCCAGATCGCGCTGGCCGCCAGCACCATCCTGGAAGCAGACGGCATCCCCACCCGCGTCGTCTCCGTGCCCTGCTTCGAGCTGTTCGACAGGCAGAGCCCGGAATATCGCAGCGCCATGCTCGACAATGGCGGCCTGAAGGTCGCCATCGAGGCCGGCGTGCGGCAGGGCTGGGATCATTTCGTCGGCCGCAACGGCATCTTCATCGGCATGGACGGCTTCGGCGCCTCGGGCCCCGCGTCCGAACTCTACGAGCATTTCGGCATCACCACCGAGGCGGTGGTCGCGGCCGTGCGTGCGCGCCTGGCCCCGGAGCCCGAGGAAAGCTGACGCTTTCCGTCATCACGGAAAGTCATCCGGACCATAAGAATTGCTGACCGCCGGCAATATTGATCCCGGCCGCCCGCTTCTGTAGAGGCCATGGCGAACGAGATGCCCGGCGGGTACGGCCGCGCGCCACCACAGGAGACGGATCATGACAGTTCGCGTTGCAATCAATGGCTTCGGCCGCATCGGCCGCAATGTGCTGCGTGCCATCATCGAATCCGGCCGCACCGACATCGAGGTCGTCGGCATCAACGATCTCGGCCCGGTCGAGACCAATGCGCATCTGATCCGCTTCGACAGCGTCCATGGCCGCTTCCCGGGCACCGTCACGGTCGATGGCAACACCATCGACGTCGGCCGCGGCCCGATCCGCGTGACCGCCGAGCGCGACCCGAAGAACCTGCCCTGGAAGGAACTCGGCGTCGACATCGCGCTCGAGTGCACCGGCATCTTCACCGATCCCGCCAAGGCCTCGGCCCATCTGGAGGCCGGCGCGAAGAAGGTGCTGATCTCCGGCCCCCTCTCCGGCACGGCCGGCGCCGAGAAGACCATCGTCTACGGCGTCAACCACGACACGCTGACCGCCGACGACACGATCGTCTCCAACGCCTCCTGCACGACCAACTGCCTGGCCCCGGTCGCCAAGGTCCTCAACGACGCCATCGGCATCGACAAGGGCTTCATGACGACGATCCATTCCTATACCGGCGACCAGCCGACGCTCGACACCATGCACAAGGATCTCTACCGCGGCCGCGCCGCCGCCCTGTCGATGATCCCGACCTCGACCGGTGCCGCCAAGGCCGTCGCGCTGGTGATGCCCGAGCTCAAGGGTCGCCTCGACGGCGTTGCCATCCGCGTCCCGACCCCCAACGTCTCGGTCGTCGACTTCAACTTCATCGCCAAGCGCGAGACCACCGTCGAGGAAGTGCAGAACGCCATCCGCACCGCCGCCGACGGCCCGCTGAAGAACATTCTCGGCTACACCGACGCCCCGAACGTCTCGTGCGACTTCAACCACGACCCGCATTCCTCGGTCTTCCACATGGACCAGACCAAGGTCATGGACGGCACCTTCGTGCGCATCCTGTCCTGGTACGACAACGAATGGGGCTTCTCCAACCGCATGTCCGACACCGCCATCGCGCTCGCCAACGCGGGCTGAGCGAGGCGGGTCGCGACCGGCGATGAGTGTGCGGGGCTGTCCTGACGGGCGGCCCCGCTTTCACGTCCCGGCCCGGCCCGTCCGGTCTCGCACAGGCCGCCGGAGCAGCGCCAACGGGACGGATTCGCGGCGGATATATTACTCTTGCTTGGATGTTTCTGTGCGCAGCTGCGCAATTAAGCAGCAATGGCGCGGATTTATACTATTCAGGGCGGGCGACTTAACCACGGATGTGGGAAACCAAGTTTTCCGTTGACGCCACAGCCGACCGCCGTATGGTGCGCGGCCAGCTACGGAATTCCGGATCGGCGCGGAGGTTGCGCACCGGATGTCATTGCTCGCGAAAGTGGGTTTCGTAGACGACACAAGACGCTCAGGGAGAAGCAACTTGCTCAATACAACTATTAAGGCCCTTCTGACCGGCGCGGCATTTGCCGTTCTGTCCACGGGCGCCATGGCGCAGGAAGTCGCGCTGAAGTTCCAGTCGAGCGATCCGGCCGGCGATGCGAACTACCAGCTCTACAAGGAATGGGCTGACGGCGTCAGCGAGGAGACGGGTGGCAAGGTTTCCATCGAGCTCCTGCCGGTCGGCGCAGTCGTCGACTTCCAGGAAACCCTCGACGCGGTCGGCGCCGGCATCCTCGACGGCCACATCACCGACACCTCCTATTTCGCCGGCAAGGACGCGGCCTTCGGCCTGATCGCCAACCCGGTCGGCGCATGGTCGGACCCGCAGCAGATGCTGAAGTTCCTCAACGAGGGCGGCGGCAAGGAGCTGATGAACGAGCTGGTCGAGCCCTATGGCACGCACTTCTTCGGCGGCACCACCCCGGGCCTGGAAGCCTTCGTTTCGTCGGTCCCGCTCGAGGGCGTCAATGACCTGAAGGGTCTGAAGCTGCGCGCTCCGGCCGGTCTCGTGCAGAACATCTTCGCGGCCGCTGGCGCCTCGCCGGTGAACCTGCCGACCTCGGAAGTCTTCACCGCCCTCGACAAGGGCGTCGTCGACGCGGCCGACTACAGCGTCTTCCACGTCAACCAGGCGCAGGGCCTCAACGAGATCGCCAAGCACCCGGTCTTCCCGGGCTTCCACTCCATGCCGCTCATCGAGTTCTCGATGAACAAGCAGAAGTGGGATGCGCTGTCCGAGGACGTCCAGAAGACCCTCGAGGAATCCGTGGTCGAGCTGGCACAGCGCCAGAACGCCGCGCTGGCCGACAAGAACAGCAAGGCTGTCGAGGAAGCCAAGGCGCAGGGCGCCACGATCCACGACTGGTCCGACGAGGAGCGTGCGAAGTTCCGCAAGATCGCCATCGGCGAGTGGGAGAAGCAGGCCAGCCAGTCCGAGAACGCGCAGAAGGTGTACGACACCCTAACGACGTATCTCGAGAAGGAAGGCCTTCTCGCCGCACAGTAAGCAGACCGAGTATGACCGGCGGACGGGGCAGCGCGCCCCGTCCGCCTTTTTTTCCTCACCAAGGACGATCCGAGCATGACTCGTGACCCCATTGCCGTGGACGGACGCGATCCGGACCTCAGCGCCACCAGCGAAGGCACCGGAGACACCACGCCCGAGGCGGGGTTTCTCGGGCGCAGCATCGAGCGAGTCGGCATCATCTTTGCCGCAGCCATCGTCCTTGCGGCGGCCATTCTGCTGTTCGAAATCTTCATGCGCTACGCGCTCGACAGCCCCACCAACTGGGTGCACGAGCTGAGCATCTTCCTGTGCGCCATCGCCTTCATCTACGGCGGCCTGTTCTGCGCCGCCCGCGACAGCCACATCCGTGTCGTGCTGATCTATGACGCGCTCGGCCCTCGCCTGCGCACCATTTTCGACGTGATCATCTACGTCATCAGCGCGATCTCGGCGGCCTTCTTCGCCTGGGCCTCCTGGCTCATGGTCAAGGGTTCGTTCTGGACCCCGAGCGGCGCTTTCCACATGGAAGGCACCGGGTCCGCCTGGAACCCGCCGACCCCCGCCCTTCTGAAGGGCTTTCTGTTCATCGTCATGATCATTCTGGCCGTCCAGTTCGTGGTGCTGGCCGTCAATCATGCTCGTCGCGCGCGGCGCGGTTCCAAGCAGGACGCATAAATGGCCGAAATTCTCGACCTCGGCATCAATCTCAAGGCGCTTGGCATCGGCTACGGCACCCTGGTGATGTTCCTCATGCTGTTCGGGTTGCTCCTGACCGGCATGCCGCTCGCCTTCGTCACGCTTCTCGTGGCGCTGATCTTCGCTCTCGGCTGGTTCGGTCCGATGGCGGTGCCGCTGATCACCAGCCGGGTGTTCAGCTTCGTCTCGTCCTTCATCTTCGTCTCGGTGCCGATGTTCGTCCTGATGGCGGCGATCCTCGATCGATCCGGCATCGCGCGCGACCTGTTCGACGCCATGAAGCTGATCTCCAACCGCATTCGCGGCGGCGTGGCGATCCAGACCATCTTCGTGGCCGTCATCCTGGCGGCAATGAGCGGCATCATCGGCGGCGAGATCGTGCTGCTGGGCCTTCTGGCGCTGCCGCAGATGCTGCGTCTGGGCTACGACCGCAGTCTGTCGATCGGTGTCGTCTGCGCGGGTGGCGCGCTCGGCACGATGATCCCGCCGTCGATCGTCCTGATCGTCTACGGCCTGGCGGCCAACGTCTCGATCGGCGCGCTGTTCACCGCGTCCTTCCTGCCGGGCGTGATGCTGGCCAGCTTCTACGTGCTCTACATCCTCTTCCGGGCGTATTTCACCACGGGCGCCGTGCCGGATCCCGATCCGGAGATCATCCCGCTGTCGCAGAAGATCTCGCTGCTCAAGGGCCTGATCCTGCCGCTTCTGGTCGTCACCTTCGTGCTCGGCTCGATCTATGGCGGCATCGCCTCGGTCACCGAAGCATCGGCCATCGGCGTCGGCGGCGTGCTGCTCGCCACTATCGTGCGCGGCGAGTTCACCTTCGAGCTGCTGCGCGGCGCGGCCATGCAGACGCTGGCCACCGTCGGCATGATCGTCTGGATCGGCATCGGCGCCAGCGCCATCGTCGGCGTGTTCAACCTGATGGGCGGCATCGACTTCGTGTCGTCGCTGATCATCGGCATCTCGGACGAGCCGCTCTACGTGCTCCTGTTCATGATGCTGATCCTGTTCGTGCTCGGCATGTTCCTCGACTGGGTCGGCATCGCGCTGCTGACGCTGCCGATCTTCGTGCCGATCATCGTCGAGCTGGGCTACGATCCGATCTGGTTCGGTGTCCTGTTCTGCATGAACATGCAGGTGTCGTTCCTGTCGCCGCCCTTCGGCCCGGCCGCCTTCTATCTGAAGAGCGTCGCGCCGCCGGAGATCTCGCTCGGCGACATCTTCAAGGCCCTGCTGCCGTTCATCGCGCTGCAGATCCTGGCGCTTGCCGTGCTGATCATGTTCCCGGGCATCACCGGGCGCTAGACCGCAGCACAGGCCTGCAAGGCATTGAGGCCGGTCCGCCATCTTGGCGGGCCGGCCTTTTTCATGTGACGGCAACCATCTTCGCCGAACCCGGCGCCCGTTCGGCGCCCTGGCGAACATTTTGGACGTCAGGGTGGCCGTGCGAGTGGATACTGGCGGCAGGCCGGCTATATGCTGGCCTTCGTGGCCCTGCGGCCGCCGGCGGCGCGGCGTTCAGCCCCGGAGGCGACGCGCGGGCTCAGCCCTCGTGAGAAGGACTGCCGATCCCGCCGATGCTCGAATCGCTTTACCTCGTCATTCTCGTCGGCACCGTCCTCATCCTGCTGGCCGCGTTTTCCAGCCTCCTCGCCTTCCGCTTCGGCGCACCCCTCCTGCTCCTGTTCCTGTCGATCGGTCTTCTGACCGGCGTCGACGGGCTGGGCATCGACTTCGACAATGCCGACCTCGCCTATTTCGTTGGCACGCTGGCGCTGGCGATCATCCTGTTCGATTCCGGTTTCGGCACGTCCCTGCAATCCTTCCGCCAGGCTGCGGTGCCGGCGGTCATGCTGGCGACGGTCGGCGTCCTCATCACCGCGATCCTGTTCGGTTTCGCGGCATCATGGCTCCTGGGCCTCCCGATCCTCGAAGGCATGCTGCTCGGCGCCATCGTCGGCTCGACCGACGCGGCGGCCGTGTTCTTTCTCCTGCGCGTCGGCGGCATCACCATCCGCGAGCGCGTCCGTTCGCTGCTGGAGATCGAATCCGGCACCAACGATCCGATGGCGATCTTCCTGACCATCGCGCTCGTCGAGCTGCTGTCGTCGGGCACGGGACTGGACGAACTCGGCGCGGACGTCTTTCTCGGCTTCGTGCGCCAGATGGGGCTCGGCGTGGCCTTCGGCTTTGCCGGTGGCTGGCTGATCCGCACGCTGGTCTCGAAGCTGGCGATCGATCGCGGTCTCCTGCCGATCTTCACCCTCGCTCTCGCCATGCTGGTCTTCGCCGCAACGGGAGCCGTGGATGGCTCGGGCTTCCTGGCCGTCTATATCGCCGGTCTCTATGCGGCCAATAGCGGCCTGCGCAGCGCCCCCAGCCTGAAGCGCTTCCAGGACGGGCTGACCTGGCTCGCGCAGATCGTCATGTTCCTGATCCTCGGCCTGCTGGCGACGCCGTCGGAGTTCGGCGCCATCCTCCTGCCGGCCATCGCGCTGGCGGCCTTCCTGATCTTCGTCGCGCGGCCCTTCGCGGTCTGGCTCTGTCTCCTGCCCTTCGATTTCCAGCGCCGCGAAGGCGCCTTCATCTCCTGGGTCGGCCTGCGCGGTGCGGTCTCGATCCTGCTCGCCATCGTGCCGCTGATCGGCGGCCTCGACGAGGCGCGGCTGTTCTTCAACACCGCCTTCATCATCGTCCTCGCCTCGCTGCTCGTGCAGGGCTGGACGCTGGGCCTCGTCGCGCGCCGCCTCGGCCTCGTCGTGCCGCCGCGGATCGGGCCGATCGAGAAGGTCGAGCTCGAACTGCCGGGCACCGCCAATCATGAGCTCCTGTCCTACCGTGTCGTCCCCGACAGCCCGGTGGCCCGCGGTGAGCGCATTCCGCGCTGGGCCCGCCCCTCGCTGGTCATTCGCGACGGCCAGTCCATGCGCTATCAATATGCCGGGCGGCTGCGGGCCGGCGACTACGTCTATCTCTTCATCTCCCAGCGCTATCCGCCGCTGCTCGACCGGCTCTTCGCCAGCCCCGCGCGGGTGAGCCCGGACGATGCCGAGTTCTTCGGCGAGTTCACCGTCGATCCCGCCTCGCCGGCCAGCGGCCTTGCCGTCGCCTATGGTGCCCGCGTCTCGGACGCCGAGGCGGACCTGTCGATCTCGCAGATGATGATCGCGCGGCTCGGTGGCCGCGCCGAATATGGCGACCGGGTCACGGTCCGGCCGGTGGAACTGATCGTCCGCGAGGTCGGCGTCGACGGCAACGTCGTCAGTGCCGGCCTGTCGCTGGAGCCCGAAGGCGGGCGCGGTGGCCAGATCCCGCTCTTCCTCAATCTCCGCGATCTCCTGGCACTGGCGCACAAGGTGCTGGGCCGACGCAGGGCGGACTGAGGGCTAGGGGCGAAAACCGGCCGCTGGCGCGCCAACGCCGTTGCCCTCGCTCGGCCTCCCGCGCTACATCGCCTTCGGCGCCCGCGGCACGGCCCGGACGCTTTCGACGGGGCACCCGCTTATCGACGGGACGCGGACGGTCCGCCAGGATCGCTGGCGTCCTTCTGGCCTGATCCGGCGCCCCTCGGCGTGTTTCCATGAGGAGAACCACCATGACGCAGTTCAAGACGCTCGACGATGCCGACGTCACCGGCAAGCGCGTATTGCTGCGGGTCGACCTGAACGTGCCGATCAAGGATGGCGAGGTCGGCGACCGCACCCGCATCGAGCGAATCCTGCCGACCATCCGCGAGATCGCCGACAAGGGCGGCCGCGTCATCCTTCTCGCCCATTTCGGCCGCCCCAAGGGACAGCCGAACCCCGACATGTCGCTGGAGCCGCTGGCACCCGTCCTGTCGCAGATGCTCGGCACGCCCGTCGGCTTTGCCGATGATTGCGTCGGCCCCGTCGCTGCCGGCATCGTCGCGGCCTTGAAGGACGGCAATGTCGTCCTCCTCGAGAACACCCGCTTCCATGCCGGTGAGGAGACGAACGACGAGGACTTCGCCAGCCAGCTCGCCTCGCTCGGCGACATCTTCGTCAACGATGCCTTCTCGGCCGCCCATCGCGCCCATGCCTCCACCGAGGGTCTGGCGCGCCATCTGCCGTCCTATGCCGGCCGCACCATGCAGGCCGAGCTGGAAGCGCTGGAAAAGGGCCTCGGCAATCCCGAACGCCCGGTGGTGGCCGTGGTCGGCGGCGCCAAGGTCTCGACCAAGATCGACCTCCTCAGCAATCTGGTGACGCGTGTCGATGCGCTGGTCATCGGCGGCGGCATGGCCAACACCTTCCTCGCCGCGCAGGGGATCGATGTCGGAAAATCGCTCTGCGAGCATGATCTGGCCGACACCGCCCGGTCGATCCTGAACGCGGCGAAGTCCGCCGGCTGCGAGATCGTCCTGCCGGTGGATGCGGTCGTTGCCCGCGAGTTCAAGGCCGGCGCCGCCAACGAGACCGTCGCCGTCGATGCCGTACCCGCCGATGCGATGATCCTCGATGCCGGCCCGAAGACCGTCGACCTGGTCTCCGGCTGGCTCGACAAGGCGAAGACGCTGGTCTGGAACGGCCCGCTCGGCGCCTTCGAGATCGAGCCCTTCGATGCCGCCACCATGGCGGCCGCCCGCCATGCCGCCCGTCGTACGAAGGCCGGCGACCTCGTCTCGGTCGCCGGCGGCGGCGATACCGTCGCGGCGCTCAACCAGGCCGGTGTCGCCGACAATTTCACCTATGTCTCGACCGCCGGCGGCGCCTTCCTGGAATGGATGGAAGGCAAGCCCCTGCCCGGCGTCGAAGTGCTGAAGGCCTGATCTGACCCTCGCCGCGGCGGTGAGCCGTTGCGGCGGGTCCGTCTCGGACCCATCCTGACCCGTTATCGACTTCACAACACGACGGAGCCGCCGCATGGCCATTGGCGACGCCTTCCTCTCCTGGCTCCTGTTTCCCGTCTATGTCTGGCAGGGCCTCGGCGTGCGCCAGCGCGTCGAGCGCATGGTGCCGCCAGCCGGCCGCCACAGCGGTCTCTGCGGAACGTCCTCCGGGACAGACGTCCCGATCCGCCTGCTGGTCATCGGCGACAGCTCGGCCGCCGGTGTGGGCGTGGACGTGATCGAGGACAGCCTGGCGCCGAAACTTGCCGAGCGGCTCTACGCCTTGTCCGGTCGGGACGTCTTCTGGCGCGCTGCCGGCTCCAATTCCGCCGTCTCGGCGGACATCCGCGACCACGTGGTGCCGCATTTGGATGAGCCCTTCACCCATATCGTCCTGATGATCGGCACCAACGATGCCAAGAACTTCCACGGCGCCCTGCGCTTCAAGAAGGCGTTCGGCACCCTGCTCTACGCCCTCAAGGCCAAATGGCCGGACGCCCGCATCGTCTGGTCGCCGCCCGTCGATTTCGAGAGGGTCCCGGCGCTGCCCCGCGGCCTTGCCACGGTGCTGGAACTGCGCGCCCGCATCGTGCGCCGCATGGGCGCGCGCCTCTGCGCCGAGCGCGGCGCGATCTCGGCCACCACCCTGCCCCGTGTCGAACCCGCCGGCTTCTCGCGCGACGGCTTCCATGCCTCGATCGAGGGCTACGCCTATGTGGCCAACCATCTGGTGACCTATGTCGTCGGCGATGCAGCTGCGTGGGGCTCCGGTGCCTCGGCCGGTTCAACCGAGACCGCGTCGGACTGAACGGCAGATCACGCCCTCAGAAGTGCGCGCTGCCATGCGCGATCGGTCCTGCCCTCAGGCATCGACGCTTTCGGGTCGCGGCCCGGCATGCTCCTCCAGCTTCTCCATGGTCAGGATCACCCGCAGGCCTTCCGGGCTGATCTGTCGCTGGATACCTGCATTCAGGCGGCTGGCCATGGCGTCGAGCATCACCGAGCCGAAGCCGGTATGTTGCGCCTGATCGACATCATCGCCCGTCGGCGGCTCGGTCGGCGTTTCCGCCCACACCATCCGCACCGCGCCATCGCCGGCCGCCGACCAGCGAACCTCCAGGACGCCGCCGCTCCCGCGCAGCGCGCCGTATTTGGCCGCATTGGTCGCCAGTTCGTAGAGGATCAGGCCAAGCGGCGTGACGGAGGACGAGGAAACCGTCACCGGGTCGCCCTCGATGGTCAGCTTCACCTCGTCGATCCCCGCATAGGGCTTCAGAACGCTGGTCACGATCCCGGCGAGCTGGGTTTCGCGGGCGCTCTGCGTATCGGCATGGGCCCGGGCCAGCGCGTTGATCCGCCCGCGCGCCTCGTCCGCCGCCTCCATGGGGGTGGTGGCATGCTTGGCCGCAAGCGTGACCAGCGAGGCGGTGATGGCGAAGAGGTTCTTCACCCGGTGATCGAGCTCGTGGGTCAGCATCTCGGCATTGCCATGGGCCTTTTCGAGCCCGCGATTGGCCACTTCCAGTTCCTCGGTGCGCTCCTCGACGCGGCGCTCCAGCACACGGCCAGCCTCGCGCAGCTGTTCGGTCAGCGTCTCGTTCTCGCGCCGATAGTCCCGTAGCCAGCTCGTCGCCCGGCGCATCGCCTGCCGGGTCCCCGCCAGCTCCTTGGTCCACATGGACGGCAGCGGGATATCCCCGAAATCGCCCTCGGATATGCGCTCCGCCTGGGACGCCAGGGCGCCGAGGGGCCGCGTCAGGGCCCGTGCGAGGAGCACGCCAAGCAGCGCGGTCAGTGCCGCCACGCCCGCGACCACGGCAATACCGATGTTGCG
Source organism: Aurantimonas coralicida DSM 14790 (assembly GCF_000421645.1). Lineage (GTDB taxonomy): Bacteria > Pseudomonadota > Alphaproteobacteria > Rhizobiales > Rhizobiaceae > Aurantimonas > Aurantimonas coralicida. The sequence continues at coordinate 670,290 of NZ_ATXK01000001.1, forward strand.
GACGCTGTGGATCGGTCCGAGAATGTCGCTCTCCGGCAGGTAGGTGACCACCGCCCAGGGGGTCCGCGACCCGGCCAGCCGCTTGACCGCGCCGCGCCAGTTCTCCCCGTTGGCCTCGAAACGGGTGAGCCGCGTCTCGCCCGGTTTCACGCTGGCGAGCCCGCCTGGCAGGGTGCTGACCGCCTGGGCCAGTGCCGGATCGTCGATTTCCCAGACCCGGGCAAAGCGCTGCCCGCCGGAGACGTCCTCGGCCAGCAGGAAGGAGGAGTCGCGGTGGGCGATCACTTCGCCCGACTGCGAGACGATTGCCGCGGACCCGCGCTCGCCGATCCTCAGCCCGTCCAGGAATTTCGACAGCGCATGGATCTCGATGTCGATGCCGACCGCCCCGCGCATGCCCAGCCGATCGTCCGCCCGCACCGGTGTCGCCACCGTGATCCCCGGCCGCTGCGACGAGAAGAAGATGTAGGGGTCCGTCCAGACCACCTCTCGGCTCATCGACGCCTTCACGTACCAGGGCCGCGTGCGCGGATCGTAGGTATCGGCATCGTCGCGGCGCCGCGATACCGGCCGCAGATCCTCCGTCAGATAGACCAGCTCCACCGTCCGGGTCGGTTGCGTCGCGATCCGCTTCACCCGGTACTGGGCGCCCTCCACGGTGGTGTCGCGGCTGACATAGATGAACGAGCCATCGGCGGCACCGTAGAAGATGCCGGCGAAATCGATGCGCGAGCGCAGGATTTCGTAGAAATAGCGCTCCAGCGCCGGACGGTCCGACGTGCCGAGGACCGGGCTTTCGGCCAGACGCTGGGACAGCGCCGCCGCGTCGTCCGCAGGGTTGAGGAAGTTCTGGGTGAAGGTGGTGGTGTCGTCCGCGACCCGCTGCGTCAGCTGTTCGGCATAGGACAGGAGTACGTTCTGCGACGCGAAATAAGTCAGCGCCAGGATCGCCAGCAGGGCAACGACCTGCAGCGCGACGAGCGTCGACGTCAAAACCGTTCGAAAGGACCACATGCCGTTTTGTCCCCCCCACCCCAATGGCAGGACAGGGGCAAGTTTGAACGCACCGGCCACGATCCACAACCCGCCTGCCTGACGGACATGACAGCGTTCCGACGCGCGCGCCATGCCGGAAGCGCTGGCACCAAGTGCAGCCCGAGCAGCACCGGACCTCGTCGAAGACAAGCGGATGACCCCGCGCCGGTCAGGGCGAGAACACGGACGCTAAGCCGATGATATAGAACCTCTATCGCGGCCGATCCGATAGTCATCGAAAAGATACGAATATCGCGGCGCGTGGACAAGACAATATCGCATCAGCAAATTTTCAGAGCGCTGCGGAGCCCCGGATGCATCTGCGAAGCTTGCAATCGCCGATAAATTTGCGGGACGCCGATCAATGGTTCGCGATCAATCGCTTATCGATGACGCGGGCCGGATATTACTCGCTGAACGGACATCGTTTCGCGCCACAACGGTTATAACCATTTGCGTCCCGTGGTATGTGCAGTGCGTCATGGCACCGCAATCGACAGGAGACGACATTTGCACGATTCCGTCAGCACGATTCATGCCTCACACGCCCTTGAGGGCGATCCGGACAAGCTGAACGATTATTACGCCGGCTGGGCCGGCCGCTACGACAAGGATGTCGGCGACCAGGACTATGGCTGTCCGCGCGTCGTCGCCTCGACCGCCCTGCTCGTGGCCGAGGCCTATCTCAACAAGGCACCCGGCGAGGTGTCGGTTCTCGACGCGGGCTGCGGAACCGGCCTTGCCGGCGAGGAACTGCGCAAGCGCGGCTTTCGCCATGTCGACGGCTTCGACCTGTCCAACGAGATGGTCGACATCGCGGCGAAGACCGGCGTCTACGGCAAGCTCGCCGGCGGCATCGACCTCAACGAGGATCACGAGAACCCGCTCGAGCAGCAATACGACATCATCGTCTGCGCCGGCGTCTTCACCCTCGGCCATGTCGAACCCCGGGCCCTGACCCGGATGGCGCGATATCTCAAGGCCGACGGCCTGATGGTGATCTCGACCCGCAACAGCTATCTCGACGCGTCCGACTACGCCGCCGTCAGCAGGCAGTTGGAGGAAGAGGGCCTCGTCAGACTGGTGATGGAGATCCCCAACGCCCGCTACATCGCCGAGGAAGGCGCGCATTACTGGATCTACGGCCGCGGTCCGCGGGCCTGAGGCCGTCGGCCGAACTGAACGCATGAGGGCGCCCCTGCACTGGCCGGAGCGCCCTTTTTCTTCAGGCCAGAGCCCGGTCCACGCAAGCCCGCTCTATTCGGCCTCGTCCTCATAGCCGACCAGATGCAGCGGCCGGGCGCGCGTCTGGCGCAGTTCGCACCAGCGCACCAGCGCCTCCTCGCGGCCATGGGTGACCCAGACCTCCTGCGGCCCGATCTCGTCGATCGTCTCGGTCAATTCGTCCCAGTCGCAATGGTCCGAAATGATCAGCGGCAGTTCCACGCCGCGCTGCCGGGCGCGCTGGCGCACCCGCATCCAGCCCGACGCGAAGCACGAGACCGGATCGGGAAACCGCCGGGCCCATTTGTCCGCAAAGGCCGAGGGCGGCCCCACCACCACCGTCCCGGCAAAGGCCGCCTTCGCCGTGCCCGCCTTGGCGTCGACAGTCGCGGGGCGCAATTCACCGAGGTCGATGCCTTCGCTCTGGTAGAAGTCGCAGAGCTTCTTCAGCGCGCCGTGGATGTAGATCGGGGCGTCGTAGCCCGCATCGCGCAGATGTTTGATCACCCGCTGCGCCTTGCCCAGCGCATAGGCGCCGACCAGATGCGCGCGCTCGGGAAACTGCGCCACGGAGGTCAGCAGCTTGTCCACCTCCCCCGCCGTGTCCGGATGGCGGAAGACCGGCAAGGCGAAGGTCGCCTCGGTGATGAAGACGTCGCAGGGCACCGGCTCAAAGCCGGCGCAGGTCGGATCGGCACGCCGCTTGTAGTCGCCGGACGCCACGATGGTCAGCCCCTTGTGAGACACCGCGATCTGCGCCGAACCCAGCACATGGCCGGCCGGGTGAAACGTCACGTCGACATCGCAGATGCGGACCGTCTCGCCGATCGCCGCCTCCTGCCGTTCGACGCAGAACTCCTCGCCGTAGCGCACGGCCATGATCGCCAGAGTCTGGCGGGTCGCCATGACCTTGGTGTGGCCGGAGCGGGCATGGTCGGCATGGCCATGGGTGATCAGGGCCCGCTCGACCGGGCGCACCGGATCGATGAAGAAATCGCCCGGCGGGCAGTAGAGCCCCTCCGGCGTCGGTCGCAGCAATTCGTCGGGACGCATGCGAAATTCCTCGTGGCGATGCTGCAGTGTCGGCGGCGCCGGCAAAGCCAAATCGCCGGGCGCGCATCGTGGTTCCTTTCGCAGCGCAACAGATTATGCTGGAAAGAGCGATCCGCCACCATTCGAGTCCGACCGATGCTGACCATCATTCCCGAATCCGACGCCGTCATCGCCTTCGAGATCGACGGGCGCATCGACAAGGACGACGTCGAACGCGTCATCGCCGTCGTCGACACCAAGCTCACCGAACGGCCCGGCGCGCTGTCGATCCTGGTCATCGTGCGCGAGGTCGGCATGTTCACCCCGGCGGCGATCGCCCGCGACCTGCAATATTCTCTCGGCCGTTTTCGCGACCTGTCGCGCTTCCGCCGCGTCGCGGTGGTCACCGACAAGAGCTGGGTGCGCTCGCTGGTCGGGCTGCAGGACCTCGCCATGCCCCTGGTCGACATCAAGGCCTTTGCACTCGCGGACGATGACATCGCCCGTCTCTGGGTGAAGAACGGCAACCCCGCGGCGACCTTCTGAGCCATGACGTCAGGTTTCGGACGCTGGTCGGCAACGGCCACCCACCATTCGCCGCTCGAGGATGCGCAGGGCATCCTGACCGGCGCCCTCATGGTCACGATCGGCCTGTCGATCCTGGCCCATCTCGGCTTCGTCACCGGCGGCACGGCCGGCCTGGCGCTGATCGTCTCCTACGCCACCGGCTGGAACGTCGGTATCGTGTTCTTCCTGATCAATCTGCCCTTCTACGGCCTGGCGATCACCCGCCTCGGCTGGGCCTTCACCATCAAGACCTTCCTCGCCGTCGCCTGCCTGTCCGTACTAACGGCGTTGCAGCCGGAATATTTCACGCTCGGCGCGGTGAACCCGCTCGTCGGCGCCGTGCTCGGCGGCGTCCTGATCGGCTACGGGCTTCTCGCCCTCTACCGCCATCGGGCCAGCCTTGGCGGCGTCGGCATCCTGGCGATCTACCTGCAGGACCGGCTGGGCTGGAAGGCGGGGCTGACGCAGCTCGCCGTCGATCTGGTGATCCTGGTCCTGTCCTTCGCCGTCGCCGACCCGGTCGCCATCGTCTATTCGATCATCGGCGCCTTGGTGCTGAACCTGTGGCTCGCCGTCAATCACCGGCCTGACCGCTACATCGCCGCCTGACGCGAACTATTGCCATCGCGGGAGTCGACGGCGGCCACCAGCTCCTCACGCTCGCGCGGCAGGTAAACGGCGTGGTCCGTGCCAGGTCCGCCATTCTCCGCCTCCAGCCGAACCACGGCCTTCAGCATCGTCTCGCGCAGGCGGCACTGCATCGTCCAGCCGGTGGAGGGATCGGAGGCCGCCGCGAGGAACCAGACCAGCATGCCGGAACGGTCCTGGTCGACCACATAAACGTCGGCCGTCTCCCGGTTGATGACGTCATCGTCGTTCTGGACGAACTCCTGGAAGGCCTCGCGCAGCCGGTCGACATCGGCCCGGTGGTCGAGCCGCAGCGCCACGATCTTGGTGATGCTGGAATCCTGCTTGGTCCAGTTCTCGAAGGTGTGGGAGACCAGCTCGTTGACCGGCACGATCAGCCGCCGGTTGTCCCAGGTCTGAAGCTGAATGTAGGTGAAGTTGATCTTCTCCACGTAGCACCACTGGTCGTCATAGAGCACCGCGTCGCCGATGCGGGCGGTCTTGGCCAGCGCGATCTGCAGGCTCGCCATGATGTTGGCCAGCACCGAGCGGGCGGCGAAGGCGAGCACCAGGCCGATCACCCCGGCCGAGGCCAGCAGCGAGAAACCGAGGGACTCGAACGCATTCGTCTGGATCAGCACCAGCGACACGCCGGCGCCCAGCGCCAGCACGATGGCGACGCGCCGGGCCGCCGAGATGTTGGTGTAGAGATCGCGCTGCTCGGCCGCTTCGGAATCGCCGAGCGCCTCGACGTTGCGCTGAACGACGCGGTCGAGGACGGCATCGACGATCCGCACGCCGATCATGGCCAGCGCGATGACGAACAGGGTCGATTGCAACGGCGTCAGGAACCGGTTCACCGCCCCGGAGAAGGTGAACAGCAGCGTGTTCACCAGCGAGAAGGTGCCGACGCAAGCCATCAGCGCGACCGGCATCTGGATGGAGTCGAGGATCCGCCGGGCGATGCGTGAGGGCTGCCGCCACTTCACCCGGCCGACCCAGGCATGAACCAGGAAGGCGGCGCCGATGGCGATCAGGAGAACCAGCGGCAGCGCCACCACCTCCCACCAGGCCAGCGTCCAGAAGGCGCGTTCCCGCAAAAAGCCCGGCAGCGACTGCTCGAACCGGGTCGGCCCATAGATTTCATGGAGGGCCAGAATGTTGCCGACGGTCTGCCGGGAGAACAGCCAGACCGGCTCTCCATCCGCAGGCTTGACCCGCGCGATCCGCACCGAGACCGGCCGATCCGGCAGTTCGAGGATCGCCAGCCGGATGTTGCGCCGTGGCTCTCCGGCCATCGGGTTCTCTGCCGCGACGTTGGTCGCCATCGCGTCGGGCCGGTCCGACAGATCGCCCCAGTCGAGCCACATGCCGTTCTCGGCGATGTCGAACATCCGCTTCGCCAGCACCGGTCCCATCTCGGCCTGCAGCGCCGGGTCGATGTCGGAAAGGTCCAGCATATGGGCCGCCATCTCCCAGTTCCGGGCATTGGCGGCGGCGACGAAGCTCTCCATCATCCCCTGCGGGGTCTCGTGACCGATATAGGCCTCGGCCGGGGGCAGCCCGCTGTTCAGCGTGTCGATCTCGTAGTAACGGGTCGGCGCACTGTCCTGCGCGGCGGCACCGGTCAGCGTCGCGAGAAGGATGAAGAAGACGGCAAGCAAGCGCATCGGCGGGCCCGGAATGAGGGTTCGTGGTCGAGAAGTCTGCCTAACTAGGCAGCCGGGCCCCTTCGCCTAGCTTAGCAATTGCAGCAATGGCGATCCGGCACGCCGGAGCCCCTCCGCGAAACCGGTCCGCGGACGGATGCGGCCCATGAAACAAGGCAGCGCATTTCCATGACAGCGACCATCTGGCTGACCGTTGCGGCAATGATCGCCTTTGCCGGCAACTCGCTGCTGGCGCGCCTTGCTCTCGCCGACGGCGCCATCGACGCGGCGGGCTTCACCGGCCTGCGGCTTCTCTCCGGCGCGCTGGTTCTGGCGTTCATCCTCCTGAAGGCGCGGGGCCACACACCGGTGCGCTGGCGCACGCTGGAAGGGAGCTGGGCGTCCGCACTGGCGCTCTTCATCTACGCCCTCGCCTTTTCCCTTGCCTATCTGAAGCTCGGCGCCGCCGTCGGTGCGCTGATCCTCTTCGCCGCGGTGCAGGCCTCGATGATCGGCTGGGGTCTCGTCCGGGGCGAGCGGCCCGGCACCCGCGAGGCGCTGGGTCTCGTCGTGGCGGCCGGGGCCTTCGTCTGGTGGCTGGTCCCCGGCCTTACCCGGCCCGATCCGCTCGGCACCGCGCTGATGATCGTCTCTGGCATCGCCTGGGGCGTCTATTCGCTGCGCGGTCGGGGCGCGGCCGACGCGACCCGCGCCACCGCCGGCAATTTCATCCGCACCGTTCCTTTAGCTCTTCCGCTCGTTGCGCTCTCGCTGTTCCAGGCGGGCATCGGCGGCGCCGGCGTCCTCATTGCCATCGTCTCGGGCGCCGTCACCTCCGGTCTCGGCTATGTCCTGTGGTACCGGGCGCTGAAGGGCCTGACGGCACTGTCGGCGGCCATCGTGCAATTGTCCGTGCCGATCATCGCCGCCCTGGGCGGCGTCCTGTTCCTCTCCGAGGATCTCGGCCTGCGCTTCGTCATCGCGGCCGGCCTCGTTCTCGGCGGCATCGCCTTCGCGCTTTCGACACGCCGACGCTGAGACGGGACATCGGCGGGACGCGACACTATCTGAAGCGCTGTGACCGTTAGACCCGACCCCTTCCTGCCCGGCTCCGCGCCGTTCCCCCTGCCCGCGCCGTTCCTGGAATGGTTCGCGCGCAATGGCTGGAGCCCGCGTCCGCACCAGCTCGACCTCCTGGCCCGCGCCGAATCCGGCGCGTCGTCGCTGCTGATCGCGCCGACCGGGGCCGGCAAGACGCTGGCGGGCTTCCTGCCGTCCCTCGTCGATCTGCACCGCCGCGGCCGGCCGAAGCCCGGCACGCGGCCCTATGGCGTCCACACGCTCTACATCTCGCCGCTGAAGGCACTGGCCACCGACATCGCCCGCAACCTGGAAAAGCCCGTCACCGAGATCGGCCTGAAAGTGACCCTGGAGACCCGCACCGGCGACACCTCGCAGGTCCGCCGCCAACGCCAGAAACTGAAGCCGCCGGACATCCTCCTGACGACGCCCGAGCAGATCGCCCTGCTGATCGCCGGCAAGGATGCGCGCGGCTTCTTTTCGGACCTGCGCTACGTCATCTTCGACGAGCTGCATTCGCTTGTCACCTCCAAGCGCGGGCACCTTCTGTCGCTCGGCCTCGCACGCCTGCGCATGCTGCGCCCGGACATCCAGACCATCGGCCTGTCGGCGACCGTGTCCGAGCCCGACGATCTGCGCCGCTGGCTGGTCTCGCAGGCGCCCGGCGGCGGCGTGGAGGAAATCGCGGACGCGGACGGCGTCCTGCCGGACGTCGCCCCAGACGCCGATCCTCGCCTGTCGGAGCTGATCACCGTCGCCGGTGGCGCCAAGCCGGAGATCACCATCCTGAAATCCTCCGAACGTGTGCCCTGGCAGGGGCACACGTCGCGCTACGCCATGCCGGAGATCTACGAGGCGATAAAGGCCCACAAGACGACGCTGCTCTTCGTGAACACCCGCTTCCAGGCCGAGATGCTGTTCCAGGAGCTGTGGCGGATCAATGACGAGACGCTGCCGATCGCGCTGCATCACGGCTCGCTGGATGTCGGGCAGCGGCGCAAGGTCGAGGCCGCCATGGCCGCCAACCAGCTGCGCGCCGTCGTCGCCACCTCGACGCTCGATCTCGGCATCGACTGGGGCGATGTCGACCTTGTCGTGCATGTCGGCGCGCCGAAGGGCGCCTCGCGTCTTGCCCAGCGGATCGGCCGCTCCAACCACCGCATGGACGAGCCGTCCAAGGCGATCCTCGTGCCGGCCAACCGCTTCGAGGTGCTCGAATGCCAGGCCGCACTCGACGCCAACTATCTCGGCGCGCAGGACACCCCCGCCATGCGCGACGGGGCGCTCGACGTCCTCGCCCAGCATGTCCTCGGCATGGCGGTGGCCGAACCGTTCCGGGCCGACGACCTCTATGCCGAGGTCACCACCGCCGCGCCCTATGCGAGCCTCGATCGCGAGACCTTCGACCGGGTGGTCGACTTCGTCGCCACCGGCGGCTACGCGCTTCGGGTCTACGAGCGCTACGCCAAGATCGTCCTCACCGAGGACGGCACCTGGCGGGTCAGCCATCCGCGCATCGCCCAGCAATACCGCATGAATGCCGGCACGATCCTCGACGCGCCATCGCTGCAGGTTCGGCTGATCCGGCGTCGCACCAAGAGTGCCATCGCCCGCGGCGGGCCGATCCTCGGCAAGATCGAGGAGGGCTTCGTCGAGGCGCTGGCGCCGGGCGACACCTTCTCCTTTTCCGGGCAGGTGCTGCGCTTCGAGACGATTCACGAGAACCAGTGCCTCGTCACCAAGGCGGTGTCGGAGGATTCCAAGATTCCTACCTATGCCGGCGGCAAGTTCCCACTGACGATCTTTCTGGCGGCGCAGGTCCGGGCCATGCTGGCCGACCCGACGCGCTGGGGCGAACTGCCCGAGCAGGTGTCGGATTGGCTTGCCATCCAGCAGCGCAAGTCGCTGATCCCCGGCCCTGACGAGCTGCTGATCGAGACCTTTCCGAACGGCAAGCGCTTCTTCCTCGTCGCCTATCCTTTCGAGGGGCGGCTGGCGCACCAGACCCTCGGCATGCTGCTGACCCGCCGGCTGGAGCGGGCCCGTGCCAAGCCGCTCGGCTTCGTCGCCACCGACTATGCCATCTCGATCTGGGGCCGCGGCGACATGGGCGCGATGATCGCCGACGGCCGCCTGTCCCTCGATGCGCTGTTCGACGAGGACATGCTGGGCGACGATCTGGAAGCCTGGATGGCCGATTCCTGGCTGCTCAAGCGGACCTTCCGGCAATGCGCGGTGATCTCGGGCCTGATCGAGAAGCGTCATCCGGGTCAGGAAAAGACCGGCCGCCAGGTCACCGTCTCGGCCGATCTGGTCTACGACGTGCTGCGCGCCCACGAGCCGGATCACATCCTGATGCGCGCCACCTGGGCCGACGCCGCGACGGGCCTTCTGGACGTCTCGCGGGTGTCGGACCTACTCGGCCGGATCAAGCACCACATCGTCCACAAGGACCTCGACCGGGTCTCGCCGCTGGCCGTGCCGATCATGCTGCAGATCGGCCGTGAGAGCGTCATGGGCGAGGCGCGCGACGACCTTCTGGCCGAGGCTGCGGAAGAGGAACTCGTCCGCGCCGCCCTCGACTGAGCCGCGGCGCTGGCGATTCCGGCTAGGTCCGGATCTCGTCGGTCCAGACCTTGAAGCCCGTCAGCGTGTTCGGCCCGAAAGTATGGGTCAGCGGCACGTCGGAAGCGTCGCGCCCCTGCGCGATCAGGACGCGTCCCCAACGGGGCGCGTTGTTGCGCGGATCGAAGGTCCACCAGCGGCCCCCGAGATAGACCTCCATCCAGGCGGCGAAATCCATCTCCCCATGGGGCGGCGCCAGCCCGATGTCGCTGATATAGCCGGTGCAGTAGCGGGTCGGGATGTTCATCGCCCGGCACATGGCGACGGCGAGATGGGTGTAGTCGCGGCACACCCCCACCCGCTCCGAATAGGTTTCGGCCGCGGTGCGTGTCGGCCGGGAATATTCGTAGCCGAAGCGCACATGGTTGTGGACGAAGTCGCAGATCGCCTGCACCCGCGGCCAACCGAGCGGCGTGTTGCCGAACAGCCGCCACGCTTCCTCCGACAGGAGATCGGTCTCGCAGTAGCGGCTGCCGAGGAGAAACAGCAGCGTATCGGCCGGCAGATCCTCGACGGCGTGTTGCACGGCGTCGAGGCCGACCGGATCGGACAGGCCGTCGTCGTGAATGATCCCGTCCGTGCCGAGCGTGAACGCCCCGGCGGGCGCGACCAGCCGGTTGCACCAATTGCCGAAACTGTCGCGGTAGTTCTCGATGTTCACCGATGGCGTGGTGACCAGATGGTCAGGCCGCTCGAGCGACCCGGCGCGCGAATAATGAACGTTGAGATTGATGATCATCGGCGTCGGCATCGGGAACTGGTAATTCAGTTCGCAGCCCAGTCGAATGCGCATGCGCGCCCCTTTTCCCGAGCCTTGCCCACCCCGTTCCGCCCGGCCACGGCGGCGACGGTCTTCAGCTGTTGCAGGCCGCACTGCCATGCAGCAGGACGCCGGACCCGGCGCCTCCGGCGGGGGCTCGGCCAACCTCTTCGGACCCTAGGCGCTCGCCAGGGGTTTGGCGAGGCATCGTTATTGCGGCGGGCAGCCAGCTCGGCCTAGCGGAACATCAGCACCGGCCGCAGGCAGGAGCGGACGATCTCGCTGGTGGTCGAGCCGATGAAATAGCTGCGGATGCGCGAATGGCCGTATGCACCCATGACGATCAGATCGATCTCGTCGCGCTCGACATGGGCGGCGATGACGGCGTCGGGCTCGCCCTTTTCCAGGATGCCGGTGGCGTCGTAGCCGGCAGCGTTCAGCGTCTCCACGGCCCGGTCGAGCCGGGGATCGCTTGTCTTGTCGGAGACCATCAGGAGTTCGCAGGCTGCGCCTTTGAGAAGCGGGCTGGCGACCAGATGGTCCAGCGCCTTGGCAACGCTCGGACCGCCGTCGAAGGCGACGAGGAAGCGCTTGACCGGCCGGAACGCCCGGGCGCTGACCAGCACCGGGCGTGTCGCACCGCGCAGGACGCGCTCCAGATTGGAGCCGAGATGCAGCTTGGCGAAATCGGCCGCCTCGCCGCGCTTGCCGATGACCAGCAGCTCCGCGCCGCTTTCCTGCTCGCGAACCGTATCCACCAGATCGCCCGACAGGAGCCGTTCCGAGACGGTCTCGACGCCGCGGTCGCGCAGCCGCGCGGCGCCTTCCGAGAGCACCAGCCGGCCGCGCTTGCGGGCCAGCCGGCCCTTCTGCTCGTCGAACTCGGCCAGTTCCTTCAGAAGCTGCTCGCGCTCGCCGAGATCGAGGCTGCCGGAATAGTCCGCCGGCGCCGACGCCGTGTCGCGCCGCCCGATGACGTGCAGGAGATCGACCTCGGCCGACAGCCGTTCCGCCGCCCAGGCGGCGTTGTCGCAGACACTCTGCGAATATTGCGAACCGTCGACGAGTGCCAGGATCTTGGTCATCTGGGTCCTCCCTTGCGCGGCGAGTGTTCTCGCCTGTCCTTCCGACGCGACCCGCAGGGCGGCCCCCGTCACAGTGACGGGAACCGGCCGGGTTCGCCCGCTTCCATGGGTATTAGTGGCCCGGGGCCGTGTCCAGCGCGCCCGGCTTGTCGGCGACGCCGAGCCGGTCGACCAGGGTCGTGCTGGCCTCGTTCATGCCCAGCACCTCGACCTCGGTGCCCTCGCGTCGGAACTTGATCACAGCGCGGTCGAGCGCGCCGACCCCCGACAGGTCCCAGATATGGGCCCGCGAGACGTCGATGATCACCTTGTCGAGGGCTTCCTTGAAGTCGAAGGCGGCGGCGAAGTCCTCCGCCGAGGCGAAGAACACCTGCCCGATCACACGGTAGGTCCGCTCGCGGCCATCGCCCGACAGGGTCGAGGTGACCGAGAAGATCTGCGCCACCTTGGAGGCGAAGAAGATGCCCGAGAGCATCACGCCGACAATGACGCCGATGGCGAGATTGTGCGTCCACACGACCGTGATGACGGTCGCCAGCATGACGATCGACGAGCGCCGCGGATGGGTCTTCAGATTGACGATGGATTCCCAGGAGAAGGTACCGATCGACACCATGATCATGATGGCGACCAGCGCCGCCATCGGGATCACCGCCACCCAGTCGCCGAGAACGACGATCAGGAACAGAAGCGTGACGCCGGCGAAGAAGCAGGACAGCCGCCCACGGCCGCCCGATTTCACGTTGATCACCGACTGGCCGATCATCGCGCAGCCCGCCATGCCGCCGAAGAAGCCGGTGACGGTGTTGGCGATGCCCTGGCCGTAGCATTCCTGGTTCTTGTTCGAACCGGTGTCGGTCAGATCGTCCACCACCTGGGCCGTCATCAGCGACTCCAGCAGGCCGACCACCGCGATGCCCGCCGAATAGGGCAGGATGATCTGCAGCGTCTCGAGCGTGAACGGCACGTCCGGGATGAAGAAGGTCGGCAGCGAGGACGGCAGGTCACCCATATCGCCGACGACGCGCAGGTCGAGGCCGAAGGTCAGCGACAGCGCGGTCAGGACGACGATCGTCACCAGCGGCGACGGCACCGCCGTGGTGATGCGCGGCAGCAGGTAGATGATGGCCAGACCCAGCGCGACCATGGCGTAGGTGATCGACGGCACCCCGACGAGTTCGGGGATCTGCGCCATGAAGATCAGGATCGCCAGGGCGTTGACGAAGCCGGTCATCACCGAGCGCGAGACGAAGCGCATAGCGTTGCCGAGCTTCAGGACGCCCGCCAGCAGCTGCAGCAGTCCGGCGAGGATCGTCGCGGCAAAGAGATACTGCAGGCCGTGATCGGCCACCAGCGTGATCATCAGGACGGCCGTGGCCGCCGTCGCGGCCGAAATCATGCCCGGTCGGCCGCCGAAGATCGAGGTGAGGACGGCGATCGAGAAGGAGGCGTAGAGGCCGACCTTCGGGTCGACGCCGGCGATGATCGAGAAGGCGATGGCCTCGGGGATCAGGGCGAGCGCCACGACGAGACCGGACAACAGGTCGCCGCGGATATTGCCAAGCCAGTCGGCGGAAAGGGTGCGAGTCGAGAACATCGGCTCCAGGAACATCTGCACGTCGTGCGCCTACAGTGGCCCCGGCGATGCCGGCCATGCGTGATCTGCACGAAATGTGATTGGCCGAGGGATAGGCGCCCGGCATAGCCACCTGCCGGGGCAGGTCCATGTTGCGGCGCAAACATCGCCGATTGCGGCGGGCAAATCAACCCGCGACGAAATCCGCCTTGCCTTTGCCGGAATGCTCGGCTCCATAGAACGAAACGCGAATCAAACGGCAAAACGGGACCTTGCGGATGAATGCGCTGGCGCGGCGGCTGCGGCAGACGGAGTGCGACGGCGTGGAGATGTCCCTCGCCGGCGCGCGGATCGTGTGCGATCCGTCCGGCGTCCTCTATGCCCCGGATGAACGCCTGCTGATCGTCTCCGACCTGCATCTGGAAAAGGGCGCCGCCTTTGCCCGGCGCGGCATGATGCTGCCGCCCTACGACACCGCCGCGACCCTGACGCTGCTGGAGGCGGCCCTGACGCGCTACGCCCCGCAGCGGGTCATCAGCCTCGGCGATTCCTTCCACGACCGGACCGGCGCGGCGTTGATGCCGGAAGCCTCCCGCGAGACGCTGCGCCGGCTGATGGCGGGCCGTGACTGGATCTGGATTTCCGGCAATCACGACCCCGAGCCGCCGGCCTTCGTCGGGGGCGAGACCCGCGAGGAGATCGCGGTCGGGCCCTGGACCTTCCGGCACGAGCCCAGCGCCGCCTATCGCGCCGGCGAGGTCGCCGGCCACCTGCATCCGGTCGCCCGCGTCGCCAATGGCGCGCGCTCGACCCGCGGCGCCTGCTTTGCCAGCGACGGATCGCGCATGATCATGCCGTCCTTCGGTGTGACGACCGGCGGCCTCAACGTCCTCGACAGGGCCTTTCAAGGCCTGTTCGATCTGGCGACGGCCAAGGCCTATGTGATCGGCCTGACCCGCATCTACCCGATCGGCTTTCGCTCGCTCAGCCCCGGATAGGGCTTTAGAAGGTCGAGGCGAAGGCGACGATCTGGCAGAGGACCACGACGATCGTCAGCACCAGCCGCAGCCGGCCGAACCAGTCCGGCAGCGCGCGGTGGCGCGCCGCCAACACATCCCAGACCCCGACCAGCGCGAAGGCGATGGCGAAGCCGGCGAACATCCACGGCGTCGGGACGAACAGCAGCGCCCAGCCGACCAGCGACGCCAGCACGGACAGAACGAGGATGTGGCGCTGGCCCTCGTCGCGCCACAGCGCCGCGCCCCAGCGAATGCCGCCGAGAAAGGCGAGGATCGTCGCCGAATAGCCCGACAGCGCGAGGACCAGCTGCGGATAGGCGATGAAGGCGCGGCCCGCATAGGCAAGCGCCGCGGTCATCGCCACGAAGGGGATCAGCCCCGCCAGACCGAGGATCCACGCGGTCTTGTGGGTGATGTCCGTTGCCGCCAGCGCCGCGTCGGAGGTCGGCGCGTCGCCGTGTCGATCGATATCCGTCATGCCGATCCAACTAGGTCAGGAAGGGGAAAAGCGTAAAGCGCCGGCCGCGTATCAGTCCCGCTTGAACACGACGCGGCCGAACCAGCCCATGAAGATCGCCAGCGCGACGGCGAACAGCCCATAGAGAAACGCGTAATTGCGGGCGAAATCGTCGACCACCGCCTCGAAGCCGGTCTTGATGACCAGCAGCGGCTCGCTGCTCTGGCGGATGAAGACGCCGTTGCGAAACAGGAAGGCACGGACCGTGTGATTGCCCACCGGCAGATCGGCCGGCAGTTGCAGATCGGCGCGGAACAGGGTGGCGCTGACGAATTCGACGCTGCCGATCGTCTGGTTGTAGAGGCCGCGCTCGCGGCGGATCCGGCGCAGCGCGGTCGCATATTCGTCGCGGTTGGGCACCAGCGCCGGAGCATCGTCGGTCGGCGCCGAGATCACCAGGCTTTCCGGCTCCGGGAACACGTGCGAGCGGCCGCCCTCGCTGGTGCTCAGCCGCAGATCGTCGATGCCCATGGAGAGGCTGACCCGGAAGCTCTCGCGGGTGATGTCGCTGAGCGGGCGCGTCGAGGCCAGTGCGTAGGAGGCCGGCGCGATGTCGAAGGTCTCCGATCCGCGATTGATCCACAGGCCGAGCGTGCGTTCCTTCTTGCGCACCACCACCGGCTGGCGCGGACCGACCAGCGAGACGACGATGTCGTAGCGCTGCTGGCGCAGGATCCGGGCATCGGCATTGTCGAGCGCGCCGAAGATGACCAGCCGGGTGCCGGAAAAGTCGGAGGTGATGCCGATGCGGTCGGTGGAGAGCCCGATCTCGAAGGTTTCCAGCGCCTGCCCCGCCACGGGACCGGGCACGGCCACCATCAGGGCGCATGCCGCGACGAGGCCGGTCAAGCGTTGCCCCGCAAACCGGCGGCAGCGATCGAGAAGGGAGGAGACGGCCGCCCTCATCCGATCTCTCCGCTCGGCATGCTCGTGGAATAGGGCTCGGTCGGCGTCGACACCAGCTCGAAGCCGAGCCGCAGGGCGACCGCCAGAACGAGCAGCGCCAGCAATGCCCGCAACTGGTCGCCGCGCAGCTTGCGGCCGGCCTCGGCCCCGAACTGCGCGCCGATCACGCCGCCGAGCATCAGGAAGAAGGCCAGCACCACGTCGATCGTGTGATTGGTCGAGGCCTGCAGCACGGTGGTCACGGCCGCGGTGAAGATGATCTGGAACAGCGAGGTGCCGATGACGACGTTGGTCGGCACCCGCAGGAGATAGATCAGCGCGGGCACCATGATGAAGCCGCCGCCGACGCCCATGATGCCGGCCAGCGTGCCGATCAGGAAGCCGATGCCCAGCACCGGAATGACCGAGACGAACAGCTTGGAGCGCTGGAAGCGCATCTTCAGCGGCAGGCCGTGGATCCAGTTGTGCTTGCCGGAGCGGCGGATTTCGCCCGACCCGCCGCTCGAGCGCCGAAGCGACTGGATGCTCTCGACCAGCATCAGCCCGCCGACGCCGCCCAGAAACACCACGTAGAGAAGCGACACGACCAGATCGAGCTGTCCGATCCGCCTGAGCAGCGTGAACAGGGCGACACCCGCCGCCGAGCCCGCCGTACCGCCGATCAGCAGCACCGTGCCGAGCTTCAGATCGACCGTGCCGCGCTTGTAGTGGGCGAGCGCCCCGGAGAAGGACGACGCGATCACCTGGTTGGCGCCGGTGGCCACGGCCACCGCCGGGGGGATGTTGTAGAAGATGAGCAGCGGGGTGATCAGAAAGCCGCCCCCGACCCCGAACAGGCCCGACAGGAATCCCACGGCGGCGCCCATCCCGAACAGGACGACCAGATTGACCGAAAGTTCCGCGATCGGGAGATAGAGGTTCACGTGCGGTCCGGCTCAAGGGGTTGATGGAGCCAAGGAAAAGGGGGCCGAACCGTCTTGGCCCGAACCCCCTTGCCTGTCAAATCCGCGATGTCGGCGACGCGCCCCGCAGCACGGTGTCTCAGCCGTCCTTGCGCGCCAGCAGGGCCCGGATCAGCGTCTCGTCGATGCTGCCGTCCGCGGTCAGCCCGGCTTCCTTCTGGAAGGCCTTGATGGCGGCCGTGGTCTGCTGGCCGACGACGCCGTCCGGCTCCCCCGGCTCGTAGCCGAGCTTGATCAGGATAGCCTGGATGTTGCGGATCGCCCGCTTCATGTCGATGGACGAGGTCTGCATCGGTGCGGTGCTGTCGGCCCAGTCGGCCGGAACGTCCACGGTGTTCACCGCCTCGTCGCGCGGCTTCGGCGTGAAGCCCGCGACCTTCTCTTCCGCCGACTTCAGCCGTTCCGGCGTCAGCGACTTGGCAACCTCGTCGCGCTTGCGACCGGCATCCTCGTCGCCGGCCGTGGCGACGATCGAGAACCATTTGAAGGATTCCGTCAGGTCCTGGTCGACGCCGGCCCCTCGGGCATAAAGAATGCCGAGATTGTACTGGCTGTCGGTCATGCCGTATTCGGCGGCCTTTTCGAACCACTGCGCCGCCAGCTTCGGCTCCGACTTGCCGTCGACCCCGGTGGCGAACAGCACCGCCAGATTGTGCATGGCGCGCACGTTGCCCTGCTCGGCGGCCTTGAGATACCAGTCGCGCGCCGCGATCGTGTCGCGCTCGACCCCGTTGCCCTTCTCGTAGAGCGTGCCGAGGCTGTACTGGGCCGGCGCGAAGCCGCGCTCGGCGGAACTGGCGAACCATTCAGCCGCGACCGCCGGCTTCGGCTCCGAGTCGCGGCCTTCCATCAGCCGCAGGCCGATCTCGAAGATCGCCTTGGGGTCGCCGGCTTCTGCCGCATCGGTCAGGGCCGCATTGCCGATACCGTCCGGGATCGGCGGAACCGGGCCGACCGAGCTCATGGCCGCAGCGGCCCCGGCATTGGCGACGTCGGCGCCGCTGGTGGGGGTGAAGCCGGCAGCGCCCGGTGCGCCCGACAGGGAACGGCTGATCAGCGTGTCGGCGGCCTTGGCCGGCGTCGCCGTCGCAACCTCGTCGTCGATCGCACGCGGTCCGGCCGGTGTCGGCGACAGCGCCGCGGGCGACATCAGGGCATCGCTGCCATCGGTGCCGGCCTCGGCGGTGCGCGTGTCGTCCGATCCGGCGCTCGCGGGCGCCGTGCCATCGGTCCGGTCGGCAGCCGCAGACGCCGCAGGCGCGGCCGCCTCAGGGGTACTGTCCGCGACGAGCGGTGTCGTGGTCGCCTGCTCAACGAGAATTTCGGGCTGGCTGGTGTCGGCGACCAGTTCGTCGCCATCGGATGGCGCGTTCAGCGCCTGGCCGAGCGGCAGCGCCATCAGTGCCAGGAGCACCGCGCCGATCGCCATGAGGATCGGCTTGCGCCGGCGCGCGATGAAATCGGTGACGCCCCCGCCGCGCTCGTCGCTGTCATCGGCCTCGCCGGAGCGCAGGCCCTCGGCTTCGGAGGCGGCGGCCATGGCGGCGCGCCGCGCGGCGGCGATGAAGTCGGCGCGGCCGCCCTCGTCCGCCTCGCCGGTCTGGCCAGCCTGCTGGGCCCGCACCCGCTGCAGCAGCGCGGCGATGTCCGGCGTGCCGGAGCCGATGGCGAGCGGCCGGTTGGCCTCGTCGGATTCGAAGATGTCGGCAGCGTCCAGCGACGGGGCCTCGACCGGCGGCACCGGGCTCGACACCGCGTCACGGTTCCCCGGGAACTCGGCGACCATGACCTCCGGGTCGTCCCCCTGCCGTGCCGCGTCGGCACGTCCGGTGACGGCATCGGCATCGACCGCTGCCCTGCCGGCACCGAGCTTGCGGCCGAGAAGTCCGCGCAGGCCACGCGGCGCCTGCGGTTCGGCGGCAGCGGCGACCTTCGGCTCGGCCTGGACGAAGCGCGCCTCGCCGGCGGCGGCGCCCGCGCCGTCCTCGCCGCGATCCCTGCGCTGCATCTCGTTGTCGATGGTGTCGATCCGCTCGACCAGCCGGATCAGCGTCGCATGGACCGTCTTGTAGAATTCCTGCGACTGCTCGCCGGTCTGGCGGGAGAAGGCTTCCAGCGAACGCAGGTCCTCGGACAGCTGCGCCACATGCCGGCCCTGGCGCAGATCGCCGGATTCCATCATCTGGCGGATCGCCTCGTCGGCGGCGGCGCGGGCGGAAACGACGATGGCGTCGCGGTTCTCGTCCAGCCGGCGCTCGATGTCGGCCAGGCGCTCGTCGAGTTCCGGATCGATCATGGCACCGGACATGCCGCCCTCGCCGATCTGGTCCGACAGGCGGGCGATCTGGGCGCCCAGCGAACGCACCATCTCGTCATTGACGCGCGAGGCGGAGGTGGTCTCGATCTGCTCGGCCAGCGTCTGCAGCCGGTTCTCGATGGCGACCGCTTCGAGGGACGATCCCTCGCTGGCATTGAGGAGATGCTCGAGCCGCGTCGAGAAGCGCTCGATCCGCTCCGCCAGATCGGCGGCGGCGGTTCCGTCGGCGAGCGATTCGATCCGGTCGGACAATTCGCCGATGCGGCCGGACAGCAACTGGGTATCGCCCTCTTCGGCGAGGTGGTCGACGCGGGCGGTCAGGCTCTGCAGCCGGGCCTCGATCCGCTCGACCGGGCTCATGTCGATCGCCGGCGTCCGGCTCGCCGCCGCGACGATGGCGCGGGAGATCTCGTCGAGACGCTCCTCGAGCTGGGCGAAATGATCGAGTTCGAATTCGTCCTGCTGCTGCTTGGCGATCGCCTCGATGCCGACGGCCAGCGCGTGTACCCGCTGCTCCAGTGGGGCGATGGCCAGCGTCTCGGGCAGCTTGGCAAGCGCGGCCTCGAGCTGCTCCATGCGGCCCGACATCGCCTCGATCTTGCCTTCGATCTCGCGCGAGGCGAACTTGTCCTCCAGCGCGTCCCAGCGCTCCTCGACGGCCCGCATCGACTTTTCGGACGCCAGCGTCTCCAGCTTGCCGCGCAGACCGTTGATCTCGGTCTTGAGCATGTCGGAAATGCCGCCCTCGGCAAACTCCTGGAACACCGCCGTGTGGCGCGCCTCGAACTCGTCCAGCCGGCGCTCGACCGACTTGACGTGATCCTCGCTGGCGAGCGACCCGAGCGACACGCGGATGCGCTCCAGCTCGTCCTTCAGGTCGCGGCGGGCCCGGGTGTCCTCTTCGGCCCGGTCGCTGAATTCGGTGCCGACCGCGTCCCAGCGCCGGCCGAGATCCTTCACGGTCTCCTCGCGGGCCATCTCGCCGACGAGCGAGCGCATGGCTTCCAGCTCCTTGCGCAGCGACTGCACGGCTTCGCGATCGGCGCCGCCATCGGCCATCCGCGACAGCCCGTCATCGACCCGGGCGATCTCGGCGTCTATCGTCTCGGCGCTGGCGCGGTCGGCGATCATGGTGCGCAGGTCGTCGAAGGCGTGCCGCATGTCGTCGAATCGCGACTTCAGGCTGCGGTCCATGTCGGCGCGCAGTTCGGTGCGCAGACGCTCGAGGTCGCGGGAGATATCGGAGCCCGGTGCCGCGTCGCGGGTCTGGCGGCGGGGAGCCGGCGCGGCCGCCGCCGCACCGTCGCGCACGTCGCCGTTTTCGCGGTCGAGCATCTGCTGGCGCATGACGATCTGCGACACAGCTTCGGAGAGTGTCGGCCGGTTCGGCCGCTGGCCGTCGGCGGACTTGGCGACGGATTTCAGGCGGGTTGCGGTCCGCGGAGCAGCCGCGGGCTCCGCCGCGACGTCGGCGACAGGTCGCGGCGCCGCCTTGGCGGAACTCATCTGGGTCAAACGGAGTTCTAGTTCTTCCAGGGTACGGCTGAGCGTATCGAGGGACGAATCGTCGCGGGGCGATCCACCTTGCGCCAATTTCGACTTCTTCTCGGCCATATCACATTCCCGATCGGCTTGAGCCTCGCTGGGCCGGCTCCGGTGCCTGCTGGTGTCTGGAGCAAATTCGTCCAACAGGGTTAATTGCGGGTTAACCCCATTACCGCTTTGTTAGTGAATAACACCGGAAGCCGACCCGAGGCTGGACCGTCAATTGACGCTACGTCTTGTAACAGCCTCAATTCGCGCGTTATTCGCCGCACAATGGCCTATGTAGCCGAAACAGGATGAGTCGCCGGCCCTCGGGTGCGAGCCGTTCAAACGAATGCGCAGTTACGGAATTCAAGACATGACCAATCTGAAGCTCGCCGAACGCGAAGACGACACGACGTCGATCGACATCGGCTTTCTGCTCAACCTCGACGATCAGGCGGCGACCGATAAGGAGCTGTTCAAGATCGGCGACCTGTCGAAGGAATTCGGCGTCACGCTGCGCACCCTCCGCTTCTACGAGGATCGCGGTCTTCTGGCGCCCGAGCGCCGCGGCACCACGCGCCTCTACAGCCGTCACGACCGGACCCGGCTGCGGCTGATCCTGCTCGCCAAGACGCTGGGCTTCTCGCTGACCGAAGCCAAGCAGATGATCGAGATCTATCATCAGCCCAACGGCAAGCGGAAACAGCTCGAGGTCGTGCTGGAGCGCTTCGAGGAGCAGCAGGAGATCCTGCAGGACCAGAAGCGCGAGATCGAGGATTCGATCCACGCCATGGACGTCTCCATCAACTATGTCCGCGCCCGGCTGAACGAAGTCACCGACTGATTATCCGGCGGGCGCGTCTGACGATGCGCCCGCCGCTTCCCTGCCCGGTCAGGCCGCCGCCGCGCTTCGCGCCGCCGCATCAGCCCTGGTCCCGGCTTCGCGCACGCCGCGCGTTTCCTCGCCGCTCTCCATATCCCCTTCCGCGACATCGCGCGTGTCACCCACCCATGCGACATCATGGGGGTCCGTCGCCGTCGATCAGCCGTTGACGTTTACGTCAAAGTTAGCGATAAGCCGCCGACGCTCGAGACGGAGGAATCGCATGCCGACCTACCAGGCCCCCACCGAAGACACGCTGTTCGTCCTGAACGACCTGCTCGGCTTCGACCGCTACAACAATCTTCCCGGTTTTGCGGACGCGTCGCCCGACGTCGTCGAAGCAATCCTCGGCGAGGCCGGCCGCGTCGCCAGCGAAGTGCTGCAGCCGCTGAACCGGGTCGGCGATCTCGAGGGCTGCACCCGCGCCGCCGACGGTTCGGTGACGACGCCCAAGGGCTTCAAGGCCGCCTACGACACCTTTCGCGAAGGCGGCTGGGGCAGCCTGCCCTTCGATCCCGAATATGGCGGCCAGGGCCTGCCGCACACGCTCGCCACCGCCGTGTCGGAATACATGTCCTCGGCCAACATGGCCTTCGCCATGTATCCGGGCCTGACCGCCGGCGCGATCGCCGCGATCTCGGTTCACGGCTCGAACGAGCAGAAGCAGACCTACCTGCCGAAGATGATCGAGGGCTCGTGGACCGGCACCATGAACCTGACGGAGCCGCATTGCGGCACCGATCTCGGCCTCTTGCGCACCAAGGCGGTGCCGCAGGATGACGGCAGCTACCGCATCTCCGGCCAGAAGATCTTCATCTCCGCCGGCGAACACGACATGGCCGACAACATCGTCCATCTGGTCCTCGCCCGCATCGAGGGCGCGCCGGAGGGCGTGAAGGGCATCTCGCTCTTCATCGTACCGAAATTCGTCCTCGACGCCGACGGCAATCCGGGCGAGCGCAACGGCGTCGTCTGCGGTTCGCTCGAAGAGAAGATGGGCATCCACGGCAACGCCACCTGCGTCATGAACTACGACGACGCGACCGGCTACCTCATCGGCGAGGCCGACAAGGGCCTGCGCGCCATGTTCACGATGATGAACGAGGCGCGGCTCGGCGTCGGCGTCCAGGGCCTGGCGATCTCGGAAGTCGCCTACCAGAACGCCGTCACCTATGCCCGCGAACGCATCCAGGGCCGCTCGCTCGCCGGCGCCAAGGCACCGGAGAAGAAGGCGGACCCGATCATCGTCCATCCGGACATCCGCCGCATCCTGATGACCATCCGGTCGATCAACGAGGCCGGCCGGGCGCTGGTCCTGTGGACCGCGCTGAAGGGCGACCTGTCGCATCGCGCCGAGGAGGAGAAGGATCGCCAGGCCGCCGACGACTGGATGGGCCTGATGACCCCGGTCATCAAGGGTGTCCTGACCGACAAGGGCTTCGACAACGCCGTGATGGCCCAGCAGGTCTATGGCGGCCACGGCTATATCGGCGAATGGGGCATGGAGCAGTTCGTCCGCGACGCCCGCATTGCCCAGATCTACGAGGGCGCCAACGGCATCCAGGCGCTCGACCTCGTCGGCCGCAAGCTCGGCCTGAACGGTGGCCGCGCGGTGCAGTCCTTCTTCGCCGAGGTCGGCCAGTTCTGCGAGGAGAACCGCGCCAACGAGGCGATGGCGCCCTTCACCAAGGCGCTGAAGAAAGGTCTGAACGACCTGCAGCAGGCTACCATGTGGCTGATGCAGAACGCCATGGCCAAACCCGACAACGCCGGCGCCGCCTCGACCGACTACATGCATCTCTTCGGCCTCGTCGCCATGGGGTACATGTGGGGCCGCATGGCCAAGGTCGCGCAGGAAAAGATCGCCGCCGGCGCCAATGGCCGCTCGGAGTTCATGGAGAAGAAGCTCCTGACCGCGCGCTTCTACATGGAGCGGGTGATGCCGGAGAGCGCCGCCCATCTGGCGCGCATCTCCACCGGCGCCGATTCCATGATGGCGATGGACGCCGACGCCTTCTAGGCGGCGACCGCCCGGGAGGGCGTCCGGCAGCGGCGGCCATTGCCTTGGCGCTGCCGGGTGGCCATGTCGGAGGCGACCGGACACTGCACCCGTCGCGCCCTGGCGACGGGCCGACCCGGCCCAAACGGCCGGGTCCATGAGGATTTCATCGCGGCATACGGCGCGCCGCCCGCAGGCGGCCTGGGCGCGCGGAACACGGAGGAACATCAATGACCGAAGCCTATATCTACGATCACGTCCGCACGCCCCGCGGCCGCGGCAAGAAGGACGGCGCGCTGCATGAGGTGCCCGCCGTGCGCCTCGGCGCCAAGGTTCTGGAAGCCCTGCGCGACCGCAACGGCATCGACACCCGCACCGTCGACGACATCATCTTCGGCTGCGTCGATCCGGTCGGCGAGGCCGGCTCGGTGATCCCGCGCGCCAGCGCCTTCGAGGCCGGCTACGACTTCGCCGCTCCGGGCATGCAGATCTCGCGCTTCTGCGCCTCCGGTCTCGACGCGGTGAATCTCGGCGCCGCCAAGATCGCCCAGGGCGCCGAGGACATCGTCATCGCCGGCGGCGTGGAATCCATGTCGCGGGTCGGCATGGGCATGTCCGGCGGCGCCTGGATCATGGATCCGTCCGTGGGCATTCCGTCCTATTTCATGCCGCAGGGCGTCTCGGCCGACCTGATCGCCACCAAATACGGCTTTTCGCGCGACGACGTCGACGCCTATGCCGTCGAGAGCCAGAAGCGTGCCGGCAAGGCTTGGGAAGAGGGCCGCTTTGCCAAGTCCGTCGTCCCGGTCAAGGACCAGAACGGTCTGACCATCCTCGACCGTGACGAGCACATGCGCCCGTCCACCGACATGCAGTCGCTCGGCAGCCTCAACGCCTCCTTCGCCATGCATGGCGAGATGGGCGGCTACGACGCCGTCGGCATCCAGGCCCATCCCGAGATCGAGGGGGTCAATCACGTCCATCACGCCGGCAATTCCTCCGGCATCGTCGATGGCGCCGGCGCCGTCCTGCTCGGCTCCAAGGCCGGCGGCGAGGCCCTCGGCGTCAAGCCGCGCGCCCGCATCAAGGCCTTCGCCAATATCGGCTCCGATCCGGCGCTGATGCTCACCGGCCCGGTCGACGTGACGGAAAAGCTCCTGAAGCGCGCCGGCATGACCATCGGCGACATCGACCTGTTCGAGCTGAACGAAGCCTTCGCGGCCGTCGTCCTGCGCTACATGCAGGCCTTCGACATCGACCATGACAAGATCAACGTGAATGGCGGCGCCATCGCCATGGGCCATCCGCTCGGCGCCACCGGCGCGATGATCTTCGGCACGGTGCTCGACGAGCTCGAGCGTCAGGGCAAGCAGACCGCGCTGGTCACCCTGTGCATCGGCGCCGGCATGGGCACCGCCACGATCATCGAGCGGGTCTGAGGCGACATGCTGCCGGGGCTGGGGTCAGGCGACGTGCTGGACACCGATCTCATGCGGATGCACCGCGAGCGCCGGCAGCGTCTCGAAGGCCGGCTTGGCGAAGTAGTAGCCCTGGAACAGGGTGACGCCAGCCGCCTTCAGCGCCGCGAACTCGGCCGCCGTCTCGACGCCCTCGGCCAGCACCGTGATGTCGAGCTCGCGGGCGACAAACAGGGTCGCCGCGAGGATCGCCTGGCGGGCGCGGCTGGTGTCGATGCCGCGCACGAGATGCATGTCGATCTTGATCAGGTCGGGCTGGAAATCGGCGAGGAGGCCCAGCCCGGCATAGCCGGCGCCGAAATCGTCGAGGGCCGTGATGAAGCCCATCTTGCGGTACTCGGCGATGATGTTCTGCAGATGCGCGACGTCGGTCATCTGCTCGCTCTCGGTGAACTCGAACATGATCGAGGTCAGCGGGAAGCTGCTCTTGCGGGCGGCCGCAAGGGTCGCGCGCAGGCAGGCGGACGGCTCGTAGACGGCGTTGGGCAGGAAGTTGATCGACAGATGCGGCAGCTCGCCGGCGGGGAACAGCTGCGACGCCAGCGAGATCGCCTTCACCCGGCAGGCCTGGTCGAAGCGGTATTTCTGGTCGGCCGAGACCTGCGACAGAATGTTGTAGGCGCCCTCCCCGTTGAGGCCCCGCACCAGGGCCTCGTAGCCCCAGACCCGCTCCGACGCGATGTCGAGGATGGGCTGGAAGGCCATGGAGAACTGGAAGTCCAGCGGGCGGGAAGTCTGGCAGCCGGGGCAGGCGGTTTCGGACATGGGCAGCAACTCGTCGGTGCGTATGAAGGCCCGTATTGTAAGGGTCGAGTGGTTTAACAACCCTGAAAGTTTCACACCCCTGCCGGTGGCAACGCCTTGGCGGGACATGGAAAATGATAGACGGCAAGCGTCCGATCTGGGAGCGAATTGATGAACAGCGAGAACTTCACCATCGAGATCGACGGCGACGGCCTGGCCCTTGTCACTTGGGACATGCCCGGTCGCTCGATGAACGTCTTCACCCAGGAGGTCACGGGTGAGTTCGACGCAATGGTCGACGAGATGGTCGCCGACGCGGCGGTCAAGGGCGTCGTCATCACCTCCGGCAAGACCGGCTCCTTCACCGGCGGCGCCGACCTGAAGATGCTCTCCGGCATGTTCGAGAGCTTCGAGGCGAAGAAGCGCGAGAACCCCGACGAGGCGATCCGCGAGCTCTTCGACGGCGCCGGCCGCATGTCCTGGATCTGGCGCAAGCTGGAGACCTGCGGCAAGCCCTTCGTCGCGGCGATCAACGGCACCTGCATGGGCGGCGGCTTCGAACTGGCGCTCGCTTGCCACGGCCGTGTCGCCACCACCAGCGCCAAGATGGGCCTGCCCGAGGTCAAGGTCGGCATCTTCCCCGGCGCCGGCGGCACCCAGCGCGTACCGCGTCTGACTGACACCCAGAGCGCCCTGCAGATGCTGCTCAAGGGCTCCACCCTGACCGCCGACAAGGCCAAGGGCATGAAGCTGATCGACGCGGTCGTGTCGCAGGACGAGCTCGTCGCCACGGCCAAGGAGATGCTGAAGTCGGGCCTCTCGGCGGTGAAGCCGTGGGACCAGAAGGGCTTCAAGCTGCCCTCCGGCCCGGTCTACTCGCCGCAGGGTGCACAGGTCTGGCCGGCGGTCGCCTCGCTCTACCGCAAGGAGACCAACGACAATTATCCCGGTGCCCGCGCCATCGTGAAATGCGTCTATGAGGGACTTCTCGTCCCCATGGACACCGCGCTGACCATCGAGCAGCGCTACTTCACCGAGGTCCTGCAGACGACCGAGGCGGCGATGATGATCCGCTCGCTCTTCGTCTCCATGCAGGAACTCAACAAAGGCGCCCGCCGGCCGAAGAACGTGCCAGCCAGCGATCTGAAGACGGTCGGCATCATCGGCGCCGGCTTCATGGGCGCCGGCATCGCCTATGTCGCGGCCCAGGGCGGCCTCGACGTCGTCCTCATCGACCGCGACCAGGAGGCCACCGACAAGGGCAAGGCGCATTCGCGCAAGCTGATGGAAGGCCTCGTCTCCAAGGGCCGCGCCACCAAGGAACAGGCCGAGGCCGTGCTGGCGAAGATCACCGCCACGCCGGACTATGACGCTCTGAAGAATGCCGACCTCGTCGTCGAGGCAGTGTTCGAGGACCGCGACGTGAAGGCCGAGGTGACGAAGAAGGTCGCCGCCGTCCTGCGCAAGGATGCGATCTACGCGTCCAACACCTCCACCATCCCGATCACCAGCCTGGCCGAGGCCTTCGAGGACCAGGAGCGCTTCATCGGCATCCACTTCTTCTCGCCGGTCGACCGGATGATGCTGACCGAGGTGATCCTCGGCGAGAAGACCGGCGACAAGGCCCTGGCCGTCGCGCTGGACTTTGTGCGGGCCATCAAGAAGACGCCGATCGTCGTCAACGATACCCGCGGCTTCTTCGCCAATCGCTGCGTGCTCCGCTACATGTCGGAAGCCTACGACATGCTGGTCGAGGGCGTGCCCCCGGCGATGATCGAGAATGCCGCCAAGTTCGCCGGCATGCCGGTCGGCCCGCTCGCCCTCAACGACGAGACCGCGGTCGATCTGTCGCTGAAGATCATGAAGGCGACCATGCGCGACATGGGCGAGGATTCGGTCGATCCGCGCCACTTCAAGCTGGTCGAGCAGATGAACGGCGACGGCCGGCTCGGCCGCAAGGCGGGCAAGGGCTTCTACGACTATCCGGCCAAGCCCGCCAAGAAGTCGCTGTGGCCCGGCCTGAAGGACATGTTCGAGCAGCAGCCGGCCGACCAGATCGACTTCGAGGAGCTCAAGCAACGCTTCCTCGCCACCATGGCGCTGGAAGCGGCGCGCACCATGGAGGAAGGCGTCGTCGTCGACCCGCGCGAGGCCGATGTCGGCTCGATTCTCGGCTTCGGCTACGCGCCCTATACCGGCGGCACGATCAGCTACATCGACGGCATGGGCACCAAGGCCTTCGTCGCGCTCTGCGAGAAGCTGGCCGCCAAGCATGGCGAGCGCTTCGAGCCGACGCCGCTGCTGCGCGAGATGGCGAAGACCGGTGAAACCTTCTACGGGCGCTTCCCGCCGGAAGGCTCGAAGGCCGAAGCCGCCTGATCAGGCTTCCTGCAAGGCCAGCCAGACATGGGGGAGGACCGGAACCGGTTCTCCCCCTTTTTCTTGCGCGCGAGCGGCGAATGCTTTTCATTCAGTGACGAAACGGTTTGCAACGCCGAACGGCCATAATTTAAAGCTTTAAGACAAGACGAGGGACGTTCGCACCGACGCGCCAGCCATGGCGCGCAGAAATTTGCGGCAGGCGCGCCCCGGAGCTGCCATCGGCGCCCGGCGCGGCACGCGGCCGACGAGGAGAAGCAGGATGACGAGGGGGCCGCGCAATCGACATCGGCCGAGCGAGGAGGCGATCCGCAGGCGCCTCGTCGAGCGTCGTTCGGATTACGATCGCCGGCAGGCCGATACTGGCTGGGTCGACCGTCTGGTCCAGGGCAGGCAGCCGAGCGGACGGCTGTCGAACCGCGGCCGGCCGCCCGGCTTCTTCACCCGCCTGCGGCGGCGGCCCATCACCGCCTATATTCTGGCGACGATCGCCTCGGTGGCCATCGTCGCCGCGCTGACGCCGACGCTCCTGCGCACGAGCACTCCGGCCGGCAACGCCCCGCAGGTCTCGCAGTCGACGCCCGCGGCATCCGACGACGCGGCCATCGCCCGGCGCATGGCCGATGCCATGACGCCGGTGGCCGAACGGGTCGCCTCGGCCGAGACCGGCGGTCGCCTGCGCCCCGCCATCGCCGCGATGCCCGAAACCGTCGCCCGCCCCCCGGCCATGAGCGAGGCCGCCGTGGCCGCAGCACTTAATCTGCGCCTGCCGCCGGATGCGGCCCAACTTATCGCAGCCGTCGAGAATCCCGATTATCTGAGCACGACCGGCAGCGTCGGCCCGATCATCGCCGACGCCGACAGCATCGAACCGCCACGCCCCGGCGCGATCGATCTGGACACCGTCGCGCCGCTCGGGCCGATCGTCCCGCAGGTCCCGACAGCGCAGACGCCGCCGTCGACCGATTCCGCCCCCCTCACCGTCGAGGAAGCCCTGCGCGGCACCACCCCCGCGGTCCCTGTCGACGGCGCCCCCGCGCAGGAGGAGCTCGCGGCCGCACAGCCTGAGGACGGCCCGGGCGGCATCGTCACGGCCAGCGTCAACATGCGGGCCAAGCCGGAGAACAACGCGACCATCGTCGCCGTCCTGGAAAAGGGCATGGCGGTCACCGTCATCGCCTGCACCTCCTGGTGCGAGGTCTCGGCGAATGGCCAGCGCGGCTTCGTCTTCCGCGATTTCGTCGACCAGCGCGGCTGATAGGCCAGCCCATGCCCGGTCACGGGCATGGCGACCATTGGCAATGCGGCCCCGGCCTCAGCAGATGGTGACGTTGACGGCGAGCCCGCCCATCGCGGTTTCCTTGTACTTCTCGCTCATGTCGTTGCCGGTCTGGCGCATCGTCTCGATGACATTGTCCAGCGAGACGAAATGCGTGCCGTCGCCTTTCAGGGCCAGGCGCGCGGCGTTGATCGCCTTCACCGCGCCCATCGTGTTGCGCTCGATGCAGGGGATCTGCACGAGCCCGCCGATCGGGTCGCAGGTCAGGCCGAGATTGTGCTCCATGGCGATCTCGGCGGCGTTCTCCACCTGTCGCGGCGTCCCGCCGAGGACGGCGCAAAGACCGGCCGCCGCCATCGAGCAGGCGACGCCAACCTCGCCCTGGCAGCCCATCTCGGCCGCCGAGATCGAGGCGTTCTGCTTGTAGAGCGCACCGATCGCCGCGGATGTCGCCATGAAGGTGATGACGCCGTCGTCCGTCGCGCCGTGCACGAAGCGCTCGTAATAGGCCAGCACCGCCGGGATGACGCCGGCCGCCCCGTTGGTCGGCGCGGTGACGACCCGGCCGCCGGCGGCGTTCTCCTCGTTCACGGCCAGCGCGTAGAGATTGACCCAGTCGAGCGTCGTCAGCGGATCGCGCAGCGCCTTTTCCGGCTTTCGCAGAAGCTCGTTGTGGAGCTGCTTGGCCCTCCGACGCACGTTCAGCCCGCCCGGCAGGATGCCGTCCATCCGGCAGCCGCGCTCGATGGAATCGAGCATCGCATCGCGAATGCCCAGAATGCCGTCGCGGATCTCGGCCCGCGAGCGCCAGGTCTCCTCGTTGGCGAGCACCGCCTCCCCGATCGACAGGCCATGCGCCTCGCACAGCGCCAGAAGCTCGTCGCCGGAGCTGAATTCGTAGGGTGCGCGGGCATTGGTCAGCACCGGTGTCTCTCCGGCAGCGTCTTCTGCCGACATCACGAAACCGCCGCCAACGGAGTAATAGTCCGCCCTGTCGATCTCCCGGTCCGCCGCGTCGAAGGCGGTGAAGCGCATGCCGTTGGAATGGTGCGGCAGCCGCTCGCGCTTCAGGAAGATCAATTCCTCGCCGTCGCGAAACGGCACGCGTTGGCCGCGGTCGAGCTGCAGCTCGCCCTTGTCGCGGATATAGGCGAACAGGTCCTCCGCATCGTCGGGGTCGAGCGTGTCGGGCTGCAGGCCGGCCAGGCCGAGCATCACCGCCTTGTCGGTGCCGTGGCCCGTGCCGGTGAGCGCCAGCGAACCGTAGAGATGCACGACGACCCGCGCCGTCTCGCCCTTCAGCCCGCGATCGTCGAGCCGGTCGAGAAAGCGGCGCGCCGCCCACATCGGCCCCACCGTGTGGGACGATGACGGCCCGATCCCGATCTTGAACAGCTCGAACAGGCTGATGGACATGCGGCCTCCCCCTCAACCTCGCAAAAAGAGACTGCTTTGGCCGGCCATGCAAGCCGTCAGGCGGGATGCTTGTGCTTGCGCCGGAACAGGCCGCGCTTCTCCGCCGTGGGGGCGGGATCGCGCCGCGAGCTCTTGCCCAGCGTGTCGGCGACCCGGGCGCCGCGTTCACCGATCGGCCTGGGCGGGTCGTTTACCGTGTCGTGCGCCGTCTGGTGCTCCATCTCGGCATTGATCTCGGCGCCGATGATGAAGATCAGCGAGGAAATCCACACCCACATCATGAAGCCGATGACGGCGCCGAGCGAGCCGTACATGGCGTTGTAATTGGCGAAGTTCTGCAGGTACCAGGAGAAGCCGAGCGAGGCGAGCAGCCAGACGACGGCCGCCAGGAGCGCGCCCGAGACCACCCATTTCCAGCGGGCGCGCCGGCGGCTGGGCCCATACCGATAGATCATCGCGATGGCGACGACGATCAGCCCGAAGACCACCGGCCAGCGCATCGCCGCAATCATCATCTCCGAAAAGCTCTGCAGGCCGAAGACGGCCATGACCACCGGAACGACGCCGACGGTGACGATCAGCACGATGCCGATGAAGATCGCGCCGAGGGTGAAGCAGAAAGCGACGAGGTTCAGCTTGAAGAAGCTGCGCTGCTCGCGCTCGCCATAGGCGACGTTCATCGCCTCGAACAGGGTCTTGATGCCGTTGTTGGCGCTCCACAGCGCAAACAGCAGGCCGCTGACGAAGCCCAGCGACAGCGACGAGGAATCCTGGCTCACCAGGCGCGCCAGCTGCGATTCCAGGAGCTCGGTGCCGGCCGTCGGCAGGAACTGGCCGATGAAGGCGATATGTTCGCCGATCGAGACCGGGTCGGCGACGAAGCCGTAGAGCGAGACGAAGACGGCGAAGGCCGGAAACAGCGCCAGCAGCAGGTAGAAGGTCGCGCCGGCGGCGATCAGCATGACGCGATCGTCGAAGAACGAGGCGTAGATGCGCAGGCTGATGTCCTTCCACCCCTTCCAGGGGATCGACATCGGTCCGCCGGCGCTGCGGCCGCGCCCCGGCTCGCTGGCCCGGCGGCGGGTTTCCTCGCTGGTATGCGCCGCGAACTTCAGATCCATGCCGTCATTCCGTCCCTGCCATCGCATGCCGCCGCGATACGCCGCGCGTCGGCAGCCCCGTCCATAAGGCTGGAAGAGCATATGGCACCAACCATGGCCGCTGCCCAGCGGCGCACGGACGCGCAAAGGCAGACCTAGCTGCTTCCGAAGAATTTGACGCTACGATATGGACAGCGGCACGATGGCGCTTTAAGACCGGTCAGAGGTATTTATTCCTCTGACGCAGACCGGGCTTCGCACACGATGTTTTCCCATGACCGGATATGGCTGGCGATCGACGCCCTGGCGACCCGCCACCGGATGTCGCCCTCCGGCCTCGCCCGGCGCGCCGGCCTCGATCCGACGACCTTCAACAAGTCCAAGCGCAATGCCAGTGACGGACGCCCGCGCTGGCCCTCGACCGAATCCATCGCCAAGGTCATCGCCGCGACCGACACCAGCATCGAGGAATTCGCCGCGCTGATGCGCGGCGAAACGCCGGGCGGTCCCCGCTCGCCCAGCCCCGCCATGAGCGTGCCGCTGCTCGGCTTTGCCGAGGCCGGTGGCGGCGGCTTCTTCGACGATTCCGGATTTCCGGCCGGCCAGGGCTGGGACGAGATCGCCCTGCCCTCGACCGGCGACGAGACGGTCTATGCCCTCGAGGTATCGGGCCAGTCGATGATGCCGCTCTACCGCGATGGCGACATCCTCATCGTCTCCCCGGCCGCCGCCGTCCGGCGCGGTGACCGGGTCGTGGTGCGCACCCGCGAAGGCGAGGTGATGGCCAAGATCCTGCAGCGCCAGACCAGCCGCACCATCGAGCTGGCGTCGACCAATCCGGATTTCCCCGACCGCCAGTTCCAGATGGACGAGGTGGAATGGATGGCGCGCATCCTGTGGGCCAGCCAGTGATCCTGCAGCCGCGTCCCGGCGGCGGGACGAGCCGGCCCTGCGCGGGATCGGCGGTCGTCGGCGCGTGATCCGCACACTGCTCGCAGCCCTCGGCCTTGCGGCGCTGGCCGCTCTCCTCTTTTGGCTGTTGCCGTCCCCCGACGAACTGCAGGAGCCGGCCCGCATTGTCCCGTCGGCGGCGGAGCAATCGGCCGAACCGGCAGCGCCCTCCGCTCCCGGGGCGCCCGAGCCGGCACGCGCCCCGAACGACGACGGCCTAGCGCCCCGCCTCGGCCGGAACGTCACGCCCGACGGCATCACCAGCGGCCCCGCGACGGACGGCCCGCTGCGCCGCCTGCCGCCGCGCGCGCCCGACCCGTCGCCGCAGCAAGCCACCGAGCCCGAAAACGCCGAAACCCGGCAGATCCTGTTGCCCCGCCCGATCGCGCGCGACACCGCGCATCTCACAATCGGCCGCGGCACGATCGCCCTGCCCGGCATCGCCGCGCTCCCGCTGGAACGCAGTTGCGGCGAGGGCGCGAACGCCTGGCCCTGCGGCATGCGGGCGCGCACAGAGCTGCGCAATTACCTGCGCTCGCGCTCGATCCGCTGCGAGGTCCCGGAGGATTTCGGCGAGCGCGACGAGACAATCACCAGCGCCTGCACGCTGCGCGGCGACGATGTCGGGGCATGGATCGTGCGCAATGGCTGGGCCGAGGCGGCGCCCGGCGGTCCCTATCAGGACGCCGAGGCCGAAGCCCGGCGCGAGAAGCGCGGCATCTGGCGATAGACGGCGGCGAACGCCCGCCACCGGTTTGTTCGCGTGGGGACGGGGCCGGGCGTCAGGCGCCCGAAGCCAGCCGGCCTTCCAGTGCGTCGCGGATCAGGGCGCGGGTTTCAGCAAGGCCGTAAAGCGCCGCGAAGGAGCCGAAACGCGGACCTTTTTCCTGTCCGATCAGGATCTGGTAGAGCGCCTGGAACCACTCGCCGGAGACGCCCGGCCCGCCCTGCGGCCCCGACTTCTTGTGGTCCTGATACCGCTCGATCGGCCGGGCGACGTCCAGCAGCGCGTTCTGGATCGCCTCGCCATCGGCATCGGCCGGCAGCGCCGCAAAGGCGGCATCGAGCGATTCCAGCGCCTCGCGCTCGACCGCGTCAGGGGCCCGGAACGTCTTCGCCGGCCGGACGAAATCCTCGTAATAGCGCAGCGCATAGCCGACGAGCTGGTCGAGTTCGGGATCGGTCTCGGCGGTCACCCCCGGCGCGTAGCGGGTGATGAAGCCCCACAGGGTCGACGCATTCGACGCGTTGGAGGCCGAAACGAGGTTGATCAGCATGGCGAAGGGCACCGGCACGCCCTTGGCCGGCGGCGTTCCGTTGTGGATGTGCCAGACCGGGTTCTGCAACTGCTGGCGCAGTTCCTGGCGCTGATAGGCGGAGACGAACTGGTAGTAGTCGTCCACCGCCTTCGGGATCACGTCGAAGAACAGCCGCTTGGCCGCGCGCGGCTTGCCGAACATGTAGAAGGCCAGGCTCTGCGGCGAGGCATAGGACAGCCATTCGTCGATGGTCAGGCCGTTGCCCTTCGACTTGGAGATCTTCTGCCCGCTCTGGTCGAGGAAGAGTTCGTAATTGAACCCCTCCGGCGGCGCCGAGCCCATCGCCCGGCAGATCTTCGACGACAAGGTGACGGAATCGATCAGGTCCTTGCCGGCCATCTCGTAGTCGACGCCGAGCGCCGCCCAGCGCATGGCCCAGTCGGCCTTCCACTGGCACTTCACTGCGCCGCCGGTCACCGTGGTCTCGATCCGCTCGCCGGTCTCCGGGTCGAGATAGGCGATCATGCCGCGCTCGACGTCGCGTTCGACGGTCGGCACCTGCAGGACGATGCCGGTGCGCGGATGGATCGGCAGGAAGGGCGAATAGGTCGCCTGCCGCTCGGCACCGAGCGTCGGCAGGATGATCGCCCGCACCTCGTCATAGGCGGCGAGCATCTTCAGAAGCGTCGCGTCGAAGCGGCCGGAGGCGTAGTAGTCGGTGGCCGAGGCGAATTCGTAGTCGAAGCCGAACCGGTCGAGAAAGGCCCGCAACCGCGCATTGTTGTGGGCGGCAAAGCTCGGATAATCGTCGGAGAACGGGTCGGGCACCCGCGACAGCGGCTTGCCGATATGGGTCGCCAGCATCTCGCGGTTCGGCACGTTGTCCGGCACCTTGCGCAGGCCGTCCATGTCGTCGGAGAAGCACAGGAGCCGCGTCGGCACCGCGCCGTCGGTCAAGACCGTGAAGGCGTGGCGGACCATCGAGGTCCGCGCGACCTCGCCGAAGGTGCCGATATGCGGCAGCCCCGACGGGCCGTAGCCGGTCTGGAACAGGACTTCCGCCGGCATGCCGCTCTTCTCGAAGCGCTTCAGGAGCTTGCGCGCTTCCTCGAAGGGCCAGGCATTCGACGCCATGGCTTCGGTCCGCAAGAGATCGACGTCGACGGTGTCCGGCTGCGGGCTCGGCATGAAGGCATTCCTCGAAAATCCGGGTCCCGGGCGTCCGCGCGCACTGCGAAGGGGACGCGCAGATTGCCGGGGGACCGTCAGGTGCCGCCCGGTCTAGAAAGAAGCCGGCGGCGCGTCAACAAAAGCCGCCCGCGCCGAATGACGGCTTGTTGCAGCCGCCCCGGGTGCATAGCTTGCCGAGGGTAGCCCTGAAGCAAGGAAGGCAGACAATGTCGGATCTCGGACCGCGCGAAGCCCTGGTTCATCTCATGGTGTCGATGGCCGCGGCGGATGGCGCGATCAGCGACCACGAGCTGCGGGAACTGCAGGC
Source organism: Aurantimonas coralicida DSM 14790 (assembly GCF_000421645.1). Taxonomy (GTDB): domain Bacteria; phylum Pseudomonadota; class Alphaproteobacteria; order Rhizobiales; family Rhizobiaceae; genus Aurantimonas; species Aurantimonas coralicida. The sequence continues at coordinate 705,787 of NZ_ATXK01000001.1, forward strand.
CATCCTCGACACTCTGCCGGTCTTCGAAGGTTTCGACCGGGGCCGGCTGAACGGCATTTCCGAGCGCTGCAGCCATATTCTCGAACAGGAAGACGGGCTGCAGACGATCATCGACAACCTGATGTCGGCGCTGCCGCAAAAGCTGTACGAAACGGCCTATGCGCTGGCGATCGAGGTTGCCGCCTCCGACGTCCACGCCAGCCAGCCGGAACTGCGCTTCCTGGAAATGCTGCGCGACGCCTTCGAGCTCGACCGGCTGACCGCGGGCGCGATCGAGCATTCCGCCCGGGTGCGCTACCGGCGCCTCTAGCGGCGCGCCGTCAAAAGGCGCTGACCGGGAAGTAGCGCAGCAGCAATTCGGAAAACCGCTTGCTCTCGACGAGCTGGCCGATCGCGTAGTCGAAGGCCCGGGCGAGTTCCTCGTCCTTCGGCGCCACGGCGATCGACAGTCCTTCGCCCAGAAAGCGGTCCGACAGGAACGGTCCGCCGGAGAACCCGCAGCAATCCTCGGCGGCGTTGCTCTCCAGCCAGAAGGACAGGCCGACGCCGTCGCCGAAATGGGCGGCGACCTCGCCCTTGCGCAAAGCGGCAAGTCCGTCGTCGCGGGTAGGATACAGCCGCCGGTCAATCTGCGGAAAGAAGCTGCGCAGCATGGCCGCATGGGCGCCGCCCTCGGCAACGCCCACCGGCTTGCCGGCCAACGTGTCGGCGACCGGCTCCTTCACCGGCGCCTCCTTGGTGGTCACGAAGCGTGCCGGGTACCGGAAATAGGGTTCGGTGAAGGCGAGCTCGCGCCGGGTGTCGGGGGTCATCGACAGGCCGGCAACGATCGCCTCGCCGTCGCCGCGCTGAAGTGCGGGCACCAGGTCGCGAAACGCCATCGCCTCGATCTGACAGCGCGGCAGGATATCCAGCTCCTCGCAGATCGCCCGGACGAGATCGACATTGAACCCCGCCAGCCGGCCACGCCGGTCGAGGAAGTTGAACGGCGGGTAGTTGGTCGTCGTCAGGAAGCGGATGCGCGTGCGCGCGCCGAGATCGGGCTTGGTCATGCGCTGGCGCTGGTCGAAGAAATTCGGCGTCGCCACCTGGGCCTTCACGGTTGCGGCGCCGGTCACCACATCCCCGAGGAATCCAGCGGCGGACACGAGTATTCCAACCAGCAACAACCCTGACGCGAAACATACCCGCATAGATTTCTTTCCCTTGCGTCATCACTCGCGCACGATGCAACCGGGTGCCGGCCGGCGCCCCGGCACTTCATCCTGGAGCGGGTCGTTTGCGTGCGTGACGATCAGACCGATCCTCGAACGGCTTATGCGGCGGGACCTTATGGCCCGCAACCGGCCATACGCAAGAATGCCCGCTTCACGCGTCCGAAACCGCTCGATACTCCGTTGCAACCGCCGGGCGGCGCCCGCTTCGCCGGAGGCGTCACCGGCCGCGTGATCGCCCGGCTGGGCCTGACCGCGGAAGCCCTCGGACGCGCCCGCCGCGCGGCAGCCGAGAACCGGACCGACCTCGCCGCCGAACTGATCGCCGGCCGGCACGTGACCGCCGATCGCCTCACACGCCTGATGGCGGAGGCGCTGGATCTGCCCCACGAGCCCATCGGCCCGGACGAGCGGATCATCGGCCTTCGCGATCTCCAGCCTGCCGGGTCTCCGCGCCTTCTGAAGACTTGCGGCGCGGATCTGGAGACCAAGCTGTTCCTGCGCCCGCGCCTTGAAGATCTCGACCGGGTCGCCGCACTGCTCGCCCTGCAGCCGGACGTCCGACGCAGAGCGCGCTTGACCACTGAGGCCGACATCGGCGCGGCCCTGGCGTCCCGCAGCGCCGCGCGGCGCATAGAGGATGCCACGCTCAGCCTCGCCCGGAGCGCGCCGCGCCACTCGGCCCGGACCGTCGTCGAGGCCGGCCAGGCAGCGATACTGGCCTTTGCCGCCTGCGCCGTTCTCGCCGCCTTCGCTATGGCCCCGTCCGCAACCGCTGCGGTCCTGCATCCGCTGTTCGGCATCGCCTTTGCCGCCTGTCTCGCCATCCGCATCGTCGCGGCGCTGCCGGCCCCTCCCAAGCCCAAGCCGAACGCGGATATGGAGACAGGCCCCCTGCCCGTCTATTCGGTCCTCGTCGCGCTGTATCAGGAGACGGGGGTGATCGAGCGCCTCGTTGCGTCCCTGTCGCGTCTCGACTGGCCAACCAGCCGCATCGAGATCAAGCTGGTCTGCGAAGCCGACGATCCGGCGACCATCGCCGAGGCGCGCCGCGCCACGGCCGGACTGCCGCAGTTCGAGATCGTCGCCGTGCCGCCCGGCGAGCCGCGCACCAAGCCGAAGGCGCTGAACTTCGTCCTGCCGCTCTGCCGCGGCGAGTTCATCGCGCTCTACGACGCCGAGGACGAGCCGGACCCCGGCCAGTTGCGCGAGGCCTTCCACAGCTTCCGGAGCGGCCCCGGTGACCTCGCCTGCCTGCAGGCGCCGCTCGTCGTGCGCAACGGCCAGCAGAACTGGCTGGCCGGCCTGTTCGCGCTGGAATATGCGGCGCTGTTCCGGCGGCTGCTGCCGTGGCTTGCGCGCCATCGCCTGCCGATGCCGCTGGGCGGCACCTCGAACCATTTCCGCCGCCATTGCCTGACGGCGGTGGGCGGGTGGGATTCCCACAATGTCACCGAGGACGCCGATCTCGGCATGCGGCTGTATCGCGAAGGCTGGGCGATCGGCACGCTGACACGGCCGACGCTGGAAGATGCCCCCGAGCGCTGGCCGGTCTGGTATCGCCAACGCACGCGCTGGACGAAGGGGTGGCTGCAGACCTGGTTGGTCCACATGCGTCAGCCGCTCAGGCTGTGGCGCGAACTCGGCCCGGTTAGCTTCGCGGTGTTCCAGATGCTGTTCGTCGGCATGCTGGCCTCGGCGCTGATCCAGCCGGTGTTTCTCGTTCTGGTGCTGTCGACACTGGTGTCGGCGCTGAATCACGGCCTGCCCAGCGGCCTCGCCGGCCTGATCTTCGCGCTCGACCTGTTCAACGCGACCGGCGGCTTCATCGCCTTTATCGCGCTGTCACTGCCGGCGCTGCAGCGGGAGGAACGCGCCGCCTTGCCGAAATATTACGCGCTCGTTCATCTCTACTGGCTGCTGATCGCGCTCGCGTCGCTGCGCGCGGTGGTCCAACTCGCGCGCGATCCCCACCGCTGGGAGAAGACCCATCACGATATCCGCGCCCGGGCCGACCTCTGCGACCAGCGCTACCGCACCGAACCGCATTTCAGCGCCAGCTAGGCGTCTCTGCCCCTGCGTGTGAAAGGTCCCGTGGGCGGGCCTCTCTCAACGCAAGACGGGCGGCCATACCGACCACCCGTCTCTTGAAAGTCGCCTGCGCCGACCCGGCGGTCGCACCGCCGGATGGCGTCAGTGCCCCTTGAGGCCATCCCGCAGGCGCTGAGCCTGGATGGCTGCGCGGGCATACTGTTCCCAGGCGGAGCGGACAGCCATCAGATTGACGTTCATTGCCTCGGCAAGGCTTTCGAGTTCATCGAGCTTGGCCGCGCTCTTGGTGAACTTTCCGGCCAGATCGCCGCTCACGTCGCCCTTGCGCGCGCTTTCGATCATCCCGGCGAGACTGCGGCCGTGTTCCTCGATCTCCGGCAGGATCCGCGTCAGCGCCTGGTTCAGGCGGAGCCGTTCGGCTTCCGCCGTCTCGAGCTGGGGACGTAGCTGCTCCATCAGCCGCGCCGCGTTGCGGCATTCGCGGCCGTGCCGGTCGAGATCACGGCCGAGCCCGGTGAAACCACCCTCGATGCGGCGCGGCAACCGCGGCACCGGTTCGTCCATAATCAGCGGCGGTCCCGACAGCACATTCGACGCCGCACTCGGCTTGTCGCTGCGATCAGCGAAGTCTCTCGACAGTTCCTCGGTGAGAAAGTCGCTCATATCTGGGGTGGTATCCTTGGCTGCCGTCATCGTGGACATGCTATTCTCCCGCAATGCCGCTGGATTGCTTGTTGATGATTAAATATGCACGGCTGCGAGCGGCCGGCCACCGTTTTGTTAACGGATGGTTAAGACTTGCAGGCGCTTAGCCCTCGAAGATGACGCAACGACCTCTCGGGGACGCCCTGCGACATTCCCCGTTATCCCCACTTGTCCACCGGAAACTGCAGGCCGCCCCGCAGTCATCCGGCGATTCCCCATGCTAGGCTCGCGCCATGAAGGACAGACGCGATTCCCGTTCCGTGCCGGTCACGGCAGCGCCGCTGACAGCGGCGACGATCGACCACCTCGAAGCCTGCGCGAGCGGGCTTTGGGAGCATGCGCGGGATTTCGACCGCTGGGGCCTGGCGCTCGACGCCGAGGCGACCCGCAGCCAGGCGATCGCCTGCCGCGTCGAGGCGATCATCGCCCGCGCCACGGCCGGAGCGACGGATCATCTGCAGGCGTCCTGACCCGACTGGCCGAGGCCGCGATCGTCTCGCCTGAGACTGTTTACGACGAATCCAGTTTAGCCGGTCTTCGCCGCGCAATGCGCAGCGGAGCGAGGGGCGCAGGCGAGTCGCGGCCGTGTCACCGTGTTTCCCGCACCCGCGCCCGTACCCACGATCGGCACCGCACCAACACCGCGCGGCTCCGCGGCTTATAGCCTGCTCTACCCCACGTTGCTCTTCAGCACCTTCCCGCGGCCCCAACCAAGCGTGCCAACGACCCGGCATGGTCGGGCCGTCTGAACGTCACTGGCGGAACATAGGCAGTGCCAGGCCCCGGTCAGACGCACAGCGTCGCGGGCACCGGTCAGCCCTCTTCCATCTCCCGCTGCACACTGCCGCCGAGACGCCCTGCGGCCCCGGCCCGACCCCCTCGCGTGACGCGCTCCCGCGCCGAGCGATAGCCGGCAATGCATTCCGCGAACACCACTCCTGATGGGGATAAGGCTCTGTTAAGCAACCGGAACCTATATCGTTAAACATAACTAAGCCCGCCTTACGAGGCCCTCCACATGATCAGTATACGGACCAACGGCGCCGCGATGACGGCGCTTGCCAACCTGCGTTTGCTGCAATCTGCATCGGACGCGAATCAGACTGCGATGGCCACGGGCTACCGGGTCGGCTCGGCCGCCGACAATGCGTCCTACTGGTCGATCGCGACCGGCATGCGTTCGGACGTCAAGGCGCTTGGTGCCGTCGCCGACGCGCTGGGCCTTGGCTCGGCCACGACCGACGTCGCCTACACGTCAATGGTGCAGGTCGGCGACATGCTGGCTGACATCAAGGAGCGGCTGGTGGTCGCCATGGAGCCCGGCGTCGACCGCCAGAAGGTGCAGGCCGAGATCAGCCAGCTTCAGGCCGCGATCGTCGCCACCTCCCAGGCCGCGAGCTTCTCCGGCCAGAACTGGCTCCAGACCAACGTGCCCGACATCTACGAGACGCCGGTGGACCGCCGCTCGACCATGCTGGTCGCCTCGCTGTCGCGATCCAGCACGTCGGGGCTGTCGGTCGGCACGATCGGCGTCGATCTGCAGAAGACGTCCCTGTTCAACGTCGATGGCGGCGGCATGCTGCAGCCCGATCCCCGCAGCCCCAGGAACATTGGTGGCTTGCGTTCGATCGCCGCCGTCTATCCGCCGTCCTATACCCCATCCAACACCGCCAGCTCGGTCGACCGCACCTTCACATTCAGCGGTCCGGTGACCTTCGGCCTCAGCGACACGATGACCTTCACCATGACGGTCGACGCCGACAACCCCGGCACCCCGGGCCTGCCCGGCCCCTATGATCTTGGCCAGGACATCTCCGTCGTCATCGACCGGGCCCTCGTCGACGCCACGACCGGACGGACCGACGGCGTGGTCGCGGACTACCACGAGATGATCCAGGTCCTCGACGCGGCGATCACGGGCAATGAAGTCTCGGTCGGCCATGTCACCGTCTGGAATTCCACGACGCAGACATACGATCTCGTCCCGAACGCCATCAACTTCCGTGACCGCGAGACCAGCGGAAAGCCGGGCGCCTCCTTCGCCATCAAGGATTTCGCCACCACGGCCTCCGGCACGGGCGGTCTTGGCAACACCGCAACGATCTATGGCGAGCGCGCCTCGACCGTCACGCTGGATTTCCAGCCCTTCCGCATCTACCGGGACGTCGAGGTCTCATACTCGCTGACCGCCAACAGCGTTTCGCGGTCCTATCTGATCGACCGCGATCTCGTGGACCGGGTGCTGGGCACCGACGACGGTTGGGTGAACACGGCCGCGGACATGCACGCCATCCTGACGGATCTGAACGACATTCCGGACCTGCTGATCGAGGAGACGGCCGGCGATATCGTCCTGCGCCTCGATCCCGCAGCCAATCGTGAGGCGGGCACCAAGTCACGCATGGTTGTCAGCGGGCTGCAGGTGAACATCGAGCCCCTCACCGCGATCGGCATTCTCGACGTGGACGTGGCCGCCAATCCGAACGCGATCGAGGACTATCTGCAGCAGGTCGACACCATGCAGCAGCGCGTCGTGTCAGGGGCTGCCGTCCTCGGCGCCATCAGCAAGCGGCTGGAGATGCAGACGGAGTTCACCCGGACTGTCACGCAGACGCTGGAACAGGGCATCTCGCGGCTGGTCGACGCGGACATGGAAGAGACCTCGACCCGCTACCGTGCGCTCGAGGCCCAGCGCCAGCTTGCCGTGCAGAGCCTGTCGCTTGCCAATTCGACCCCGGACATCGCCCTCAGCCTGTTCAGATAACCGACGACGCCGGCACCCGACATCCCGAGACGCCAGCCCTCGCGGCTGGCGTTTTGCGTCGCGCGACCCGCTTCATGCGCTCGACGTCCGAAACGACTGCGAAAAAGCAGCCGGCAAGGCCGGAACGATACCGGGACAGGCGCTGATGGGGTTGGAGCGGGCGATGGGGGTCGAACCCACGACATCAAGCTTGGGAAGCTTGCGTTCTACCACTGAACTACGCCCGCGCAGGCGGGACAATGCTCGCCGGACGCTGCCGCGTCAAGATGATTTGCCAGGGCCCCGTGCGATCATCGACGCAAAGCCGCCGGCCCGATGGGCCGGCACCGTGCCCCGGCTTGCAGAGGTTGCCTGGCGCGGCAACGGAGCGAGCGCTAGCTGCGCAGCGCGACGGCCTCGCGGGCGAGTGCGGTGATCGCGTCCCAGTCGCCCGCCTCGACCGCAGCCTTGGGCGCGACCCAGGAGCCGCCGACACAGATGACGTTCGGCAGGGCCAGATAGTCGCGGACATTCTTCATCGAGATGCCGCCGGTCGGGCAGAAGCGCAGGCTCGGAAACACCGGCGAAATCGACTTGAGGAACGCAGCCCCGCCGATCTGTTCGGCCGGGAAGAACTTCAGCACCTCGTAGCCCTCTTCCAGCATCGCCATCAGCTCGCTCGGCGTCGCCGATCCTGGCAGCATCGGCGCTTCGGACGAGCGCGCGGCGTCGAGCAGCTCCATGGTCGCCCCCGGCGACACGATGAACTGCGCGCCGGCCTTGGTTGCGCGGTCGAACTGGCGGGGGGTGAGAACGGTGCCGGCGCCGCACAGCGTCTCCGGGACCTCACTGGCGATCGCCATGATCGCTTCCAGCGCGGCCGGGGTGCGCAGGGTCACCTCGATCGCCTTCAGGCCGCCGGCGGCCAGCGCACGGGCCAGCGCGACGCCCTCGGCGGCGGATTCCACGGCGACCACCGGAACCACCGGCTGCGCGCTCAGCATTTCCAGAAGTCGCTTGCTGTTCTGAGCCATGATGTCTTCCCCGAACCGTACCGCTGTCTTAACGGCGCTCTACAGCATCGCTTCGCCAAGGGAAATGGTTCGGGTCGAAAACCTCGCCGCGGAGACGATCCGCCGGCGCATGACCGCGCTCATGGCAGCCGCGGCGAACGGGCCTTCGCAAAGGCCGTGTCGCTTACCAGCCGCCGTTGAAGGTGCGGTAGAAGATGTGCTTGCCGATCTTGTCGACCCGCTCCATCGCGCCGGCCCAGCGGGGGCGGACGTAATTGGCGTGGTAATGGGTCGCGGAGCCGACCTCGTTGATCCAGATCTCGCCGCGCGTGACCTGTTCGGCGATGCGCTTGGCCTTGGCCCAGGAGCCGCTGTCGGACACGCGGTCGCGCGCGCCGTCGCAGGCAAAGGAGAACTGGCAGCGATTGCGCCAGTTCTTGTTCTGGTAGACGACACCGCAGATCGTGTTCGGGAAGGCCGGGTTGCGGACGCGGTTGAGGATGACCTGCGCCACGGCGGCCTGCCCCATGGTGCTCTCGCCGCGCGCCTCGAAATAGAGGCCGTTGGCAAGGCAGCTCTGCTCCTTCTTCGACATGGTCTCCGCCGGCAGCGGCGTTGCTGCCCAGGCATGGTCCTTGTCGCCGATCGGCGGGATGAAGGCTTCCGGCGTATCCTTGAGGATCGTCTCGAACAGCGAGGAGGTCCGTGCGCTGCCTGTCGACGGCGCGTAACCAAGGGCATTGGTGTCGCCGGCCGAGGGCTTCAGCGAGGCCAGCATGATCTTGTCGTTCGGCGTCAGCGTCTTGGCGCCCGGAATCTTCGGCGGGCCCTGAAGCTGGAAGTTCATGGCGACGGTGATCGCCTCCTTGGTCGTCTGGGTGACCTTGGAGAAGGCGGTGCGGATGCGCTCCTGGCCACCGACGACGCGCGATCCGAGCAGCGACTGGCGCTCGAGGATCGAACCGGCGGAGAAGCCGCGCGGCGGCAGGTTGCTGGCCGGAACGAGGGACAGGACGCGGGCGCCCTTGTCCTCTCGCATGATCCGGGTTTCCTCAGGCGTGACGATCGCCGCCTCGACCCGCGGCGCGGCGACGGCTTCCATTCCCTCGGGCAGCTTCAGCCCGGCCGGGATCGGCTCGCGCAGATCGGATCCGGCAAAGGCGATGGCCGCCGTTTCCGTGGTGCCGATTTTCGATGGAACGAAATAGGCCCGCCACTGGTTTGCATGACCGGAACCGCCGAGAAGGCTGGTCATGTCCTGACGGGCGACCGGGCTGGTCACCATCGCGAGGGAAGCGAAACAGCCAGTGGCCAGAACCACGGCCTTGGCCGCCCGAGCCTTCGACAGTTTCTGCAGGCGTGTCCCCGCGTGCTGTTCAACAGCCGTCATCATTCCCCCATCAAGCCTGCGTCATATAACGGGCGTCACCCAACGTCCCCCATTAACCTTGTTTCTTGGTTAACAGACGATGGCGATTTCAAGACGGACGCTTGCGTTTTCCGGCGTAGGGATTGTCCGGTTTGCGCAGACCGAGGCGGATCGGCACGGCGAAAAGCCCGAAGCTCTCGCGTAACCCATTGATAAGATAGCGCGTATACGACGCGTTCAGCGCATCCGGGCGGCTCGTGGAGATCATGAACGTCGGCGGACGCGATTTGACCTGCGTCATGTATTTTATGTTGATCCGGCGCCCCGCGACGGCCGGCGGAGAATGTCTGGTAACCATACGGTCGAGCCACTGATTCAGCTTGGCTGTCGAGATCCGCTTGTTCCAGACCTCGTGGGTATCGACGATCGCCTTCATCAGCCGCTCGACGCCCTCGCCGGTTTCACCCGACACGGTGATGGCTCGGATGCCCCGCGCCTGCGGCAGCAGCCGGTCGGTCTTCTCGCGCAGATCGGCGAGCACTTCCTGGCGGTCTTCGATCAGATCCCACTTGTTGAAGGCGATGACCGGCGCCCGGCCTTCACGCATGACCAGGTCGACGATCGACATATCCTGGCGCTCGAAGGGGATCGTCGCGTCGAAGACGACCACCACCACCTCGGCGAACTTGATCGCGCGCAGGCCGTCGGCCACCGACAGCTTCTCCAGCTTTTCCTGGACCTTCGCCTTGCGACGCATGCCGGCCGTGTCGAAGACCTTGATCGTGCGGCCGCGCCATTCCCATTCGCTGGCGATGGAGTCGCGGGTGATGCCGGCCTCGGGGCCGGTGAGCATCCGGTCCTCGCCGAGGAACCGGTTGATCAGAGTCGACTTGCCGGCATTCGGACGGCCGACGATAGCGATCCGCAGGGGCTTGGTGGCGTCGTAGACGGGCTCGACCTCGTCACCCTCGACCGGCACGTCCACCAAGGCTTCCTCGGGCTCCGGCGTGTCGTCGGCGAAGGTCTCCTCGCCCAGCGCCTCGAGGATGGCATCGCGCAGCTCGCCCATGCCGACGCCATGCTCGGCGGAAATGCCGATCGGCTCGCCCAGACCCAGTTCGAAGGCGTCGAGCATGCCGGCTTCCGCCCCGCGGGCTTCCGACTTGTTGGCGACGAGGATCACCTTGCCGGCAGTGCGGCGCATGATCTCGACGAAGGCCCTGTCCTGGGGCATCACGCCGGCCTTGACGTCGATCATGAACAGGCACAGGTCGGCCGAGGCGATTGCCGTCTCGGTCTGGGTGCGCATCCGGCCTTCCAGCGTGTCGGCGCCGGCTTCTTCCAGGCCGGCCGTATCGACCACCTCGAAGTCGAGGTCGAGCAGCGTCGCGTCGCCGGTGCGGCGGTCGCGGGTCACGCCAGGCCGGTCGTCGACCAGCGCCAGACGCTTGCCGACGAGGCGGTTGAACAGGGTGGACTTGCCGACATTGGGTCGGCCGATAATGGCGATGGTGACCATGACGGTCTCCGCGCTCCTCCGGAGCGATGGGGCACACCGGTACGAAGCCGGGGCCGGTTGCGATCGGGGCGCCGGCCGTGTGTCACGTGCGAGCTCTGCCCCGATCCGATCGGTTTGCGGCGACGTCCGGGCCGGGTGAACCCGGCCGCAGGCGTCGTCGCCGCAGCGGTTCAGTCGGCGCTGGCGGGCGCCGGAGCGGCCGGCGCGCTCTGCGGCGCGTCGGTCGTAGTCGGCTCGGCCTGTTCCGGGGCGGCAGCCTCGGGAGCGGCCGCGGGATCGGTGATGCCGAGCCCGGTCGTGGGAACGGCGACGCTCGGTGCGGCAGCACCCTCGGGCAGCGCCGCATCGGCGGCCGGGGCAGCCGGCGCTTCGCCGTTGGCCGCATCCGGGCTCGCCGGAGCCTCGCCCGCTGCACCCTCGGTGGCTGCTCCCTCGGGATCTGCTCCGTCGCTGGCAGCGGCCGGCGCCTCGGTCGCCGGCGCCGCAGGCGTGGCCTCCGGGGCGGTCGTTTCACCGCCCGCGACGGGCGCGGCCGCGTCCGCCGGAGCGGCGTCCGTTGCCGGCCCGGTTGCAGTACCGATCTCCTCCGGCATCACCGTGCCCTCGGGCATCGGCTTGCCGGCGGCGATCAGGTCGAGCATCAGCCGGGCCCGGCTGATGATGCCGTTCGGCGCACCGGGATCGTCGACCAGCTGCTGGAACAGCGTCGTCGCGGTTTCCGTGTCCTCGGCCTTCCAGGCGGCCAGCGCCACGGCTTCGCGGGCCGGGAAGCGCAGGGCCTCGCTGTCGCCGGTCAGCCGTTCGACACGGCTGCGCACATCGCTGAGCGCGCCATGGTCGACCAGCACATAGGCGGCGCGCACGGCGGCCATGTCACGCAACGCATCGGGCGCGCCGGCATCCGCCGCCACCTTGTCGAAGGCGGCGACCGCCGCGTCGAACTTGCCCTGCGCCTGATAGACGCCGCCAATGCTCATGCGGGCAAGGTCCGGATAGGCGCCGTAGCTGTCGGCAGCCAGCGCCTCGAGCGCGGTGATGGCCTCGTCGGGCTTGCCGTCACGCGCCAGCTGCAGCGCGGCGAGATAGGCATCGCCCGAGGCGTTGGCCTGGGCGGTCTGGTACCGGTCCCAGCCGACGACGGCCGCGGTGATGACGACCACCAGAATGACCGCGGCCAGGATATAGGTCCCGAACCGCGTCCAGATGGCTTTCACCCTGTCCTGGCGAAGCTCTTCGCTGACTTCGCGAAAGAAACTGTCGTCGCTCATCCATCCACTCTTCGAAAACCGGCCGTGGCCGGGACCATCGGCCCGGCACGCAAGAACACTTGGGGTCTTCTAACGATTTTTGCCGCAGGTGAAAGGGCGTGCGCGCCGTGATGAACCGCTAAGCGATCGGCGCGACGCCGAAGAACCAGCGATGCAGCCACAGGATGAACGCCGCAGCGAGGCCGAGACCGACGACGACCGCCAGGAGATCTCCGCGCAGGCTGGGCGCCCTCCCCGCCGACGCCGGGACCGGACGGCGGATCGCGCTGGCATAGTCGAGGACCGCCCAGACGAGGAAACTGCCGAAGAGCACCACATCGGCAATCGTGCCGTTGGCCAGAAGATGCCCCAGCGCCCACAGGCCGACGCCCAGCACCATCGGGTGCCGGACCGCCGTCTTGATCCGTCCGGTCGGCAGATAGGCGCTGGCGACGAGGACGAAGGCCACCGGCACCAGGAGCAGCGCGAGATGGCCGAGGCCCGGCGGCGGCGTGTAGAGCGGCACCGTCGCCATGCGCGCGGCGCCATAGCCGTAGATGATCAGCATCAGCCCGACGAGCGACAGCACCGAGTAGATGCCCTTGAACCGGTTCTCGCCAAACCGCGCCAGCAGCCGGTCGCGCGTCGGCTCCGCAATGATCCGCAGGGAATGCACGCCGAGGAAGATGACCAGGCCGAGAATGAGAATGGCCATGTGGATTTTACCCTGTGCCGGACCGGCGACGGCGTGCGCGCCGGTCGGAGCGTAGCAGAAATGTCCCGATCTGACGCGATCCTGGCGACGACTTCGCGGTTTTCGCCGCCTTGCCGCTTCCTTCCCTGCCGGTGCCTGCCCTAGGGTTGCGGCGAATCGACCAGAATCGGGCCGGTCTTCACGCCGCCCGAGCAAGACCATGATGAAGGATGTCTCGATGATGCGCCCCATGTCCCTCGCCCTTTTGACGAGCGCCGCGCTGCTGGTGGCCGGCTGCGCCACCGAGCGCCCCGATCCAGCGGGCCTGAGGGCGCAGTCGGATGGCCGCATGGGCGGCGGGACTGCATTGCCGCCGATGCCGGGCGGCGGCACCGCCGGCACCAACGGCCGGCTGGCGCCGGGCGGCCCGGCCATCGGCAGCTGTAATCCGGAAGCGGCCCGGTATCTCATCGGCGAGATCGCCAATGTCGAGACGGTGGAAGCGGCAAAGGCGGCCACCGGTGCCGAGACCGTGCGGGTTCTGTATCCGAACCAGCCGGTCACCCAGGAGTTCGTCTCCGGCCGCCTGAACATGGAAACCGACAACGCCAACCGCGTCACGCAGGTCCGCTGCGGCTGATCCGCCTGCGGGCCTGAGCGGCCCGCTCTTCTCGTCGAACCGCCGGGCGATCAGCCCGGCGTCACCGGCTGGGCCGAGCTTACCCTTCGGGCGAGCTGGCGTTCGCGGAAGAAGATGAACAGCCCCGCCCCCATGATGATCGCCGCGCCGAACAGCATGGTCAGCCGCGGCACGTCGCCGAAGACCAGGTAGCCGAACAGGATCGCCCAGACGAGCATGGTGTATTGCAGCGGCGCGATGTCGGCGGCGTCGCCGAGCTTGAACGCCCGCGTCACGCACATATGCGCCGCCATCGCCACGACGCCGAGGACCGCCAGCAGCCCCAGATCCAGCGGGTCCGGCGTCACCCAGCCGAACGGCGCCAGGATCGCCCCGCCGACGAGCGCGCCGACCGTCTGCCAGAAGACCAGCGCCTTGTCGGACGTGCCGCGCAGGCTGCGCGCGGTGATCATCATCAGCGCGAAGGTCAGGCTGCCGCCAATGGCGATGAAGGCCGGCGCGGTCAGGCTCGCCTGCGACGGCTGCAGCACCACCAGCACGCCGACGAAGCCGATGACGATCGCCGTCCAGCGCCTTATGCCGACGCGCTCCTTCAGGAAGATCGGCGAGAGCGCCGCCACATAGATCGGCGCGGCGAGCCAGTAGGCCATGGTGTCGGCGAGCGGCAGATAGGCGACTGCGCCGTAGAAGGCGAGCACCTCGACGGTGGCGAAGACCACCCGCAGCACCTGCATGCCGGGACGTTCGAGGCTCACGAGGGGTTTCAGTCCCGTGCGCGCGAGGAACGGCGCCAGGATGACCAGCGCCGCCACCGAGCGGATCAGCAGCACCTGGCCGACCGAATAGGTCGAGACCAGCCATTTGCCGAGCGTGTCGTTGACCATGAACAGGAAGATGCCGAACAGCATGATGCCCATGCCGAGCGTGTTGGTGCTCGGCCGGCCTGTCGCGGCGGCGCTGGCTCCGGTCATCTCTCGTCCATCTGTGGCTGGTCTCCGCCCGGCCCGGGCGATCGCGGCCCGGTCAGGCGCGCGGCATCATTCCCATTCGATCGTGCCCGGCGGTTTCGAGGTCACGTCGTAGACCACCCGGTTGATGCCGCGCACCTCGTTGATGATGCGGGTCGCGGTGTTGCCGAGGAAGTCCATGTCGTAATGGTAGAAATCGGCCGTCATGCCGTCGACCGAGGTGACGGCCCGCAGCGCGCAGACGAATTCGTAGGTGCGACCGTCGCCCATGACGCCGACGGTCTGCACCGGCAGAAGCACGGCGAAGGCCTGCCAGATGGCGTCGTAGAGACCGGCCTTGCGGATCTCGTCGAGATAGATCGCATCGGCCTGGCGCAGGATGTCGAGCTTCTCGCGGGTCACGCCGCCCGGGCAGCGGATGGCGAGGCCCGGTCCCGGAAAGGGCTGGCGGCCGACGAAATGCGCCGGCAGGCCGAGTTCCTGACCGAGCAGACGCACCTCGTCCTTGAACAATTCGCGCAGCGGCTCGACGAGCTGCATGTTCATGCGCTCCGGCAGGCCGCCGACATTGTGGTGCGACTTGATGGTCACCGATGGACCGCCGGTGAAGGAGACGCTCTCGATCACGTCGGGATAGAGGGTCCCCTGCGCCAGGAAGTCGGCGCCGCCGATCTTCTTGGCTTCCGCCTCGAAGGTCTCGATGAACAGCCGGCCGATGGTCTTGCGCTTGACCTCCGGGTCCATCTCGCCTTCCAGCGCGTCGATGAACATATCCTGCGCCTGCACGTGGACGAGCGGGATGTTGTAGTGGTCGCGGAACATCGCGACGACCTCGTCCGCCTCGTTCATCCGCAACAGGCCGTGATCGACGAAGATGCAGGTCAGCTGGTCGCCGATCGCCTCGTGGATCAGCACCGCCGCAACGGAAGAATCGACACCGCCGGACAGGCCGCAGATCACCTTGCCGTCGCCGACCTTGGCGCGGATCTCCTCGACCGCCTGCTCGCGGAACGCCGCCATGGTCCAGTCGCCGGACAGGCCGGCGATACGGTGGACGAAGTTCGACAGAAGCCGGGCGCCGTCGGGGGTGTGAACCACCTCGGGATGGAACTGCACGCCGTAGAAGCGGCGCGCCTCGTCGGCGATCGCCGCGAAGGGCGCGCCGGACGACTGGCCGATGATCTCGAAGCCCTCGGGCAGCGCCGTGACGCGGTCGCCGTGGCTCATCCACACCTGGTGGCGGGTGCCTTCGGCCCAGATGCCCTCGAACAGCGGCGAGGCCTTCTTGACCTCCATGAAGGAGCGACCGAATTCGCGGTGCAGACCGCCTTCGATATTGCCGCCGAGCTGGGCGCACATGGTCTGCTGGCCGTAGCAGATGCCGAGCACCGGCACGCCCGCCTCGAGGATTTCCGTCGGCGCCGTCGGGGCGTCGGCGTCCGTCACCGAAGCCGGCGATCCCGACAGGATCACGGCCTTCGGCGCCAGGCGGCGAAAGCCTTCGGCAGCCGACTGGAACGGCACGATTTCGGAATAGACGCCGGCTTCGCGGATGCGCCGCGCGATCAGCTGGGTGACCTGGGAGCCGAAGTCGACGATGAGGACGGTGTCGGGGTGCGCTGTCATGGCGAGGCTTTAGAAAAGCACGGGCGCAATGTCCAGCACCTCGCGCGGCATTGCCCGTATGCGGCTGACGCATCGGTAGCCACCTGTGCATTACCGCCGCAGGCAGGCGGAACGCCGGTCGTGCAGGGCCGTTCTGGCGCCGCGGTACTGATGCCGCGATCCGGAGCAACTGACATGAGCGTCAAATCGCTGGACGACCTCTTCCTGCACACGCTGCAGGACATCTACTATGCCGAGAAACAAATCGCCAAGGTTCTCCCCAAGATGGCGAAGAAGGCGGCGAGCGAGGATCTGAAAGCCGCGTTCGAGACCCATCTGGAAGAGACCAAGGAGCAGGTGACGCGGCTCGAGGAGGTGTTCGAGAGCCTCGACAAGAAGCCCCGCGCCGTGAAGTGCGACGCGATCATCGGCATCATCGACGAGGCGACCGAGCTGATGGACGAGGTCGAGGATCCCGAAACCCTCGACGCCGCGATGGTCGCCGCCGCCCAGGCCGTCGAGCATTACGAGATCGCCCGCTACGGCACGCTGATCACATGGGCCGGGATCCTCGGCCACAAGGACGCCGTCGCAAAGCTGCAGGAAACCCTGAAGCAGGAAAAGGCGACCGACGAGAAGCTGTCCAAGCTCGCCGACGTCAAGGTCAACAAGAAGGCCGCCTGATCCTGTCGATCGTCGCCTGGCCTCGGGGAAGCCGATTCCCGGACCGGGCGGCGGTCACGACGAACCGACCTCCAGCAGCCCCGAATCGAGCGCGATCTCCAGCCGGTCGACGGCATCGGCGAGCTTCTCGTCGATGACGTGCAGCAGCGTCGTCCAGTCGTCGTAGTGATGCAGGTCCCCCGCCCCGTCGGAGATGCCGCGCAGGCCCACCAGCTTGACGTCGAAACGCTGGCAGGCGCGCAGCACCGCGAAGGTCTCCATGTCGACCATGTCGGCGTCGATCGCGTCGTAGCGCGCACCCGAGACGATGTCGGACCCCGTCGACAGCCGCGCCGTCGGCAGGCTCGGCACCGGTGTCGGCAAGGCGGTGTGGACGGGATGATCGAGAAACGGTGTGACGCCCTTGGCAAATCCCAGCGGCGACGCGTCGATGTCGCGCCAGGCGACCGACGAGACCTGATAGATCTCGCCCTGTTCGAGCGTGCGCGACCCCGCCGAGCCGAGCGAGACCACGAGGTCCGGGCGATGGCCCGCCAGTGTCAGCGCATGCAGGGCGATTCCGGTGCCGAGCGCCGCCTCGATCGGCCCGACCCCGGTCATCAGGGGCGCGATGCGGCGGCGCAGCGCCGGGCCGTATTCGGCCGGGGCCGCCATGACGAACAGCACCCGGGCGCCGCCCAGCTCTTCCGTCGCGGCGTCGATCTTCGTCGGGTCGTAGTCGCTCATGCTGCCGTCCGTCCGGTGCTCCGAGCGTGGGCGCCCGGCGATGCTCTGCTCAGTTCAACCACCAGATGGCAGCGTTGAGAAGCGTCGCATAGGCGACCCAGGCGCCATAGGGCAGGAACAAAAGGGCCGAGACCCGATCCTCGCGCCAAGTATAGGCGACGAAGCCGCAGATCGCGGCGAACAGCGCCACGATCTCGACCAGCGCAAGGCCCGGCATCTGCGCGGCGAAGAACAGGAACGGCCAGACAAAGTTGAGGCCGAGTTGCACCCACCAGATCCGCGCGGCCTGCAGCTCGCCCCGGTGCCAGACGCGCCAGCCGGCGATGCCGATCAGAACGTAGAGCATGCCCCAGGCCGGTCCGAAGACCCAGCCCGGCGGATTGAACCAAGGCTTCTGCAGCGCCTGGTACCATTCGCCCGGCGCCGTCGCCGCACCCACCAGCGCCCCGCCGCCCACGGTCAGGGCGAGGAACAGCGGCAGAGCCACATAGCCCCGCATCAGCGACGCTCCAGGACCGCGAAGAAGAAGCCGTCGGTGCCCGTGGTACGCGGCGTCAGCGTCAGCGTCGTGCCGTCGCCGAGCGCGCTGGCATGGTAGGCCTTCGGCGCCTCCGGCAGGGCCTCGGCCCAGCGTCCCGCGGCATCGGCGACCCTGAACTGAGCACCCGCATCACGTTCCAGGAAGGCCGCGACGCGGGCCCCGTTCTCCTCGGGCAGCAGCGAACAGGTGATGTAGACCAGCCGGCCACCGGGCTTGACGAAGCGCGCCGCCGCGTCGAGCACCGCGTCCTGCTCTTCCAGCCGCTTGTCGAGCTGGCGCTCGGCCAGCCGCCACTTGGCGTCCGGGCGGCGACGCCATGTGCCGGTGCCGGTGCAGGGCGCATCGACCAGCACCAGATCCATCCGGCCTTCCAGTTCGCCGATATCGTCGCGCGGCGCATGGACCTGGACGTTGCGGACCTCGGCCCGCTTCAGCCGGTCGTGGATCGGCGCCAGCCGCTGGCGGTCGCTGTCATAGGCGTGGATCTGGCCGGTATTCTCCATGGACGCAGCCAGCGCCAGCGTCTTGCCGCCGGCCCCGGCGCAGAAATCCAGCACCTGCATGCCGGGGGCTGCCCCCGCCAGAAGCGCTACGATCTGCGAGCCCTCGTCCTGGATCTCGAACCAGCCCTTCTGGAAGCCGGCCTCCACCTGCACGTTGGGATGGCGGCCGTCGCCGGCGATCGGCGGGATGCGAAGGCCCTGCGGCGCCAGCGCCGTGGCGGTCGCGGCAAAGGGCGTCAGCGCCTTGGCGACCTTGTCGCGATCGGCGCGCAACGTGTTGACGCGCATATCGAGCGGCGGACGGTCGGACAGCGCCGCGGCCTCCGCGATCCAATCCTCGCCGAAGGCGGCTTCCACCCGGGTCGCCAGCCAGTCCGGCACGTCGGCCTGCACGGCGCCGGGCGCCGCGCTCAGCTCGCGGGTGCGGAAGGCGGCGAAATCGTCGGTCGACGGCATCTGGGGCGCGAAGCGGTCGCCATCCAGCGCGATGGCCAGATCCTTGACGCCCATGCCCTTGCTGTCGAGGATCGCGGCAAAGACCATGGCCGTCGGCGTCTCGTCTTCCATGCGCCAGGCCAGCGAGCGCCGCCGCCGCAGCACGTCATAGACGATGTTGCCGATGGCCGCCCGATCGCCCGAGCCGGCGAAGCGATGGGAAAGCCCCCAGTCCTTCAGGGCATCGGCCACCGGCCGGCGCCGTGCCTCGATATCGGCCAGAATCTCGATGGCCGCTGCCATCCTGCCGCCCAGGCGCATGATCGTATCCTTGCTGTGTCTTGCCGGACGATGCCGGGCGTTCCGTGCGCAGGCCGAATAGCCGATGGATGGCCTGTCGGGTCGACAGGTCGTCTTCGGTCGCAGTGCCTCGCGGATTGAGCGCAGTCCTGCACCACGCGACGGCACCCCCGCAAGCAAAAAGGGCCGGGATCGCTCCCGGCCCTCTCCGTCCGGCGCACGTAGCGCCGACGTTTCATGTCGCGGACAATGGCGTCCGGTTACTCCGCAGCGGCGCTGTGGCTGGTGCTGAGGCTCGCCTCGGCATCGTCGCGCGTCTGCGCTTCGAGTGCCTTGCGGACGCCCGCGCCGTACTCGGCATGCACCTTGTCGAAATGCGCCAGCTGGCGATCGACGATGAACTGCGGCACGCCCTGCATCGCACCGGCGATGTTGGCGCAGAGCCGCTCACGCTGGCCGGCGTCGAACATCTCGAACAGCGCCCGCGGCTGGCTGTAATGGTCCGCCTCGCCACGGAAGTCGTAACGACCCACCTGACCGCTGTAGCGATGCGGCGGCTCTTCGACGCTCGGATCCTCGACCGGACCGCCGAAGCTGTTCGGCTCGTAATAGGCGTCCGGGTTGGTGCGCATGCCGAACGGCATCTCGCCGTCGCGGTGATAGTGATGCACCGGGCTCTTCGGCTTGTTCACCGGCAGCGCGTCGTAATGCGTGCCGATCCGGTAGCGATGCGCGTCCGGATAGGAGAACAGGCGGCCCTGCAGCATCTTGTCCGGCGAGAAGCCGATGCCCGGGACGACGTTGGACGGGTTGAAGGCCGACTGCTCGATATCGGAGAAATAGTTCTCCGGATTGCGGTTCAGCTCCATCTCCCCGACCTTGATCAGCGGGTACATGCCATGCGGCCAGACCTTGGTCAGGTCGAAGGCGCTCCAGCCGGTCTTCTCCTCGAACTGGACCTCTTCACCCTCGGGCATGACCTGGATGTACATGGTCCACTTCGGGAAGCGGCCGTCCTCGATCATGCCGTAGAGAGCTTCCTGGTAGCTCTCGCGCGACTTGGCGATGACCTTCTCGGCCTCTTCGTTGACGAAGTGCTCATGGCCCTGCTGGGTCTTGAAGTGGAACTTCACCCAGAAGCGCTCGCCCTGGTCGTTCCACAGCGAGAAGGTGTGGCTGCCGTAGCCGTTCATGCGGCTCGGGTCGGTCGGGATGCCGCGGTCGGACATCAGGATCGTCACCTGGTGCAGCGATTCCGGGCAGAGCGACCAGAAGTCCCACATGGCGGTCGCCGAACGCAGATTGGTGCGCGGATGGCGCTTCTGCGTATGGATGAAGTCCGGGAACTTGTACGGGTCGGCGACGAAGAACACCGGGGTGTTGTTGCCGACGAGGTCCCAGTTGCCTTCCTCGGTGTAGAACTTCAGCGCGAAGCCGCGCACGTCGCGCTCGGCATCGGCCGCGCCCTGCTCGCCGGCAACGGTCGAGAAGCGGGCCAGCATGTCGGTCTTGGAACCCGGGCGGAACACCTTGGCGCAGCTGTATTTGGTGATGTCCTCGGTCACCGTCAGCGAACCGAAGGCACCCCAGCCCTTGGCGTGGACCACGCGCTCGGGAACACGCTCGCGGTTCTGGTGCGCCAGCTTCTCGATCAGCTGGAAGTCCTCGAGCAGCACCGGACCGCGCGGCCCGACCGTCTTGGAGTTCTGGTTGCTGGACACCGGCGCGCCAGCCGTTGTCGTCAGTCTCTCGCGATCAGCCAAGTGTGGCCTCCCTTCGCCGTGTTTGGAATTCTTCCAGACCGATAATAGGGATGCGCCCCATAATCTCCAATCGTATTTCCATGCGACGCCAATCAGTTTATCCTATCGCGCATGCTCACCATCCGACAGCTCCGCTATTTCAGTACGCTCAGCGAAACACTGCATTTCGGGCAGGCCGCCAAGCGCCTCAATATCAGCCAGCCCGCCCTCTCGGCGCAGATCGCCCAGATGGAGGAGTTCTTCGGCGGACCGCTGTTCCAGCGCGCATCCTCCGGCGTCACCCTGACCAGCGACGGCGCGCTCATCGGCGCCCGGGTACGGCGCATCCTCGCCGAGATGCAGGAGCTGGAAAGCCTTGCGACCAGCGGCGAGACGCTGCTGTCGCGCCGACTGCGCCTCGGCATGATCGCCTCGGTCGCCCCTTACGTGCTGCCGACCTTCCTGCAGGCGCTGGCGAGCGAATATCCGAGCCTCGTATGCGAGATTCGCGAAAGCGTCACCGACCGGCTGGTCGCGGATCTGGCGGTCGGCGAGATCGACTGCGCCGTCGTCGCGCTGCCGCTGGACGACCCGCTGCTCGAATCGATCGCGCTGTTCGAGGATCGCTTTTACCTGGCCCTGCCGGCCGCCGAGGCTTCGCGCCTGCCGCAGCCCGTGCCCCTGTCGGCGCTGCGCAACGAGCGGCTGATTCTCCTCGAGGAAGGCCATTGTCTGCGCGCCCAGGCGCTGGACATCTGCCGCATCGCCGATGCCGGCGAGATGGCCGGGCTCGGCGCCACCAGCCTGACGACGATCCTTCGCATGGTGTCGGGCGGGCTGGGAGCGACGCTGATTCCCGAGATGGCGATTCCCGACGAGACCCGCAGCGGCGGCATCGCCATCCTGCCCTTCGAGGCGCCGACGCCCTACCGCACCATCGCCCTCGCCTTCCGTCCGTCGACCGCCCGCCGCCGCGACTTCGAGGCGCTGGCCGACCTTCTGCGCCGTTCGCAGCCGCCGGCCGGCGCCGCCTGACACAAGCGCAGACGCAGGCGGCCCCGCACCGATCGGATGCGGGGCCGACCGTCGTGACGTGCGAGGCCGTGCCTTCAGAGGCTCGCCTGCAATTCGTCGAGGCTGCGCGCGGTGGTCTCGACGATGGTGTCGATATGCTGCTTCTCGACGATCAGCGGCGGACAGAAGGCCAGCGCATCGCCCATGGCGCGGGAGATGACGCCGTTCTTCTGCATGATCGCAAAGCCGCGCGCGGCCAGGTCCCCCGGCGGCTGGGCGGAGAGCTTGGCGGCCTTGTCGGTGACGAGTTCGATCGCGGCGATCAGCCCGACGCCGCGCACTTCACCCACCAGCGGATGATCGGCGAGCGTGCGCAAACCGGCCTGCATGAGCTCGCCCATCTCGCGCGCATTGGCGACGAGGTTGCGCTCCTCGATGATCTTCAGGTTTTCCAGCGCGACGGCCGCCGCCACCGGATGCCCGGACGCCGTATAGCCATGGCCGAAGGTGCCGATTTCGGAGGACTGGTCGGCCACCGGCGCATAGACCCGCTCGTTGATCAGCAGCGCCGAGATCGGCAGATAGGAGGACGACAGCGCCTTGGAGAGCGTCATGATGTCGGGCTCGATGCCGTAGGTCTGGCTGCCGAACATCTGGCCGGTGCGCCCGAAGCCGCAGATCACCTCGTCGGCGACGAGCAGGATGTCGTAGCGCTTCAGCACCGCCTGGATCTTCTCCCAGTAGGTCGCCGGCGGCACCACGACGCCGCCTGCGCCCATCACCGGCTCGGCGATGAAGGCGGCGACCGTGTCCGGCCCCTCGGCCTGGATCATCGCGTCCAGATCCTCGGCGCAGCGCGTCGCGAAAGCCTCCTCGCTCTCGCCGTCGCGGCCTTCGCGCCAGTAATGCGGGCAGGTCGTGTGCAGGACGCCCGGCATCGGCAGGTCGAAGGCGCGGTGGTTGTTCGGCAGGCCGGTCAGGCTCGCCGAGGCCAGCGTCACCCCGTGATAGCCACGGGTCCGGCTGATGATCTTCTTCTTCTGCGGCTGGCCGAGCGCGTTGGAGCGGTAGCGCACCAGCTTCATCATCGTGTCGTTGGCTTCGGAGCCGGAATTGGTGAAATACGCCTTCGACATCGGCACCGGCGCCATGCCCACCAGCTTCTCGGCCAGCTCGATGGCCGGGCCGTGCGATTTGTGGGTGAAGGTGTGGTAGTAGTTCAGCTTCTGCATCTGCCGCGCGGCGGCATCCACCAGCCGCTGTTCACCGAAGCCGACGGCCACCGACCAGAGCCCCGACATCGCCTCGATATAGCGATTGCCGTCGGTGTCGGTGACATGCACCCCCTCGCCCGATTCCATGACGATCGGCCCGTTGGCCTCGTGCTTGCGGGCATTGGTGTAGCTGTGGAGATGGAACGCGATATCGCGTCCCTCGATCGAATTCGGCTGGACGGTCATGGGTGCAGAACTCCGGGTATCGGGCTTGAGCGGCGGGCCGTGCTTGCGCCGCCACGTCGCTCCATCGGCCTGTGGTGCGCCTCAATACCCGTCCGGGTCAACGGGGGAATGCGAGCCGCTGTCCGCTATGCGCCGCACGCTCGCGCACGGGTCCTGGAACGGCTGGTAATTCCCCCTGCCGGGCTTATCATCGCAGCAGGGAGCGCGGCCGCCGGCGCGAGGCCGCGACACCGGTCGATGCGCGGCGAGGCCAGCGAAGACAGATCCGGGAGGAACCATGACGGGATCGCACGGCAGGGACGGTGATCACCACGCCCACGGGCATCACCACGACCATGATCACGACAATCATCTCGACCCGATGACCGCCCGGGTCATGGCGCTGGAGACGATCCTCATCGAGAAGGGCATGGTCGACCCGGACGCCCTCGACGCCATCATCGACACCTACGAGACCAAGGTCGGGCCGCGCAACGGCGCCAGCGTCGTCGCCAAGGCCTGGAGCGACCCGGCCTACGCCGACTGGCTGGCGCGCGACGCCACCGCCGCCATCGCCTCGCTCGGCTTCACCGGCCGCCAGGGCGAGCACATGCAGGCGGTGTTCAACACGCCGGAGCGCCACAACCTCGTCGTCTGCACCCTGTGCTCCTGCTATCCGTGGTCCGTCCTCGGTCTGCCGCCGGTCTGGTACAAGTCGCCGCCCTATCGCTCGCGCGCCGTCTCCGATCCGCGCGGCGTCCTGCGCGAATTCGGCGTTGCGCTGCCGGAGGGCGTCACGGTGCGGGTCTGGGACTCCACCGCCGAGCTGCGCTACCTCGTCGTGCCCGAGCGCCCGGCCGGTACCGAGGGACTGTCCGCGGCGGCGCTGGCCGCCCTCGTCACCCGCAATTCCATGATCGGCACCGAGCGTGACCTGAGCCCGCATGCCGCGCCGGAGACGCCGGCATGAACGGCCCGCACGATCTCGGCGGCCGGCACGGCTTCGGGCCCATCGCGCCGGAGGCGGACGAACCGCTGTTCCATGCGCCCTGGGAGCGTCGCGCCCTCGCCCTGACGCTCGCCGCCGGCGCAATGGGCCATTGGTCGATCGACGAAAGCCGCGCCGCCCGTGAGGATCGCCACCCCGCCGACTATTACGGTTCGTCCTATTACGAGATCTGGACCAAGGGCCTCGAGACGCTGCTCCTGCGCCACGGTCTCATCAGCTATCGCGAATTGCGCGCCGGCCGGCCCCTCGACCTGACCGTGCCGCCGAACCGTGTCCTGAAGGCCGACGCCGTTGCGCCGGCTCTCGCCAGGGGCAGTCCGGCCAACCGCGATCCTGAGGGCAGCACGCCGGCCTTCGCGCCGGGTGACAGGATCCGCACGCTGAACCTGCAGCCGCGCCACCACATCCGCCTGCCCGCCTATGCCCGCGAAAAGACCGGCACCATCGAGCGGGTACAGGGCTTCCATGTCTTCGCCGACGCCAGTGCCAAGGGCGACGACCATGTCGCGCACTGGCTCTACACGGTGGTTTTCGACGCATTCACGTTGTGGGGCGGCGACGCCTCGCGGAGCGACACCGTCTCCATCGATGCCTGGGAGCCCTATCTTGAGCACGCCTGAGACCGGCATCGCCGCGGCCTCGCCCGGCCTGCCGCGCGACGCGGCGGGTGAACCCGTCTTTTTCGCGCCCTGGCAGGCCAAGGCCTTCGCCATGACCGTCGCGCTGAACGAGCGCGGCATCCTCGCCTGGACCGACTGGGCCGCCGCGCTCGGCCGGGCCTGCGCCAATCTGCCCGCCGCCGGCCCCTCGCCCGAAGCGACAGCGGACGCCTATTTCACGGCATGGCTCGCGGCGCTCGAAGAGATCCTCGCAGCACGGGCGCTGGTAAGCGCCGATGCCGTCGATGCCGCGCAGGCCGTCTGGCACCGCGCGGCCGAAGCCACGCCCCACGGCACGCCGATCCGCTACGAGGCCGGCCTGCCGACCGAGCGCGACTGACCGACCCGACGCAGAACGGCCCCGCGATCGCGGAGCCGTCCGGCAGGTCTGGACAGGGTGCGAGTTGAAGGAGCGCTAGATCAGCGCCTTCAGCATCGTCTTCTCCTCGGCCGTCAGATCGGTGAGCGGCGGCCGGACCGAACCGGAACCACGGCCGATCAGTTCGACACCCGCCTTGATAATCGACACCGGATAGCCGACCTCGCGGTCGCGGATCTTGGCGAAGGGGAAGAAGAACTCGTCGAGGATCGTCGCCATGGTCGCCGTGTCGTCGGCCCGCATCGCCCGGTAGAAGCGCTGCGCCAGCTCCGGCACGAAATTGAACACCGCCGAGGAATAGGTGGTCACGCCGATGGCGTTGTAGGCCTCGGCGAAGAGTTCGTGGGTCGGCATGCCGCCGATATAGCAGAAGCGGTCGCCGAGCTTGGCGGTGATCTGGCGCACGACCCCGATCTGGCCGGTGCCGTCCTTGAAGCCGACGAGGTTCGGGCAGGCATCCGCCAGCCGCGCCAGCGTGTCGGCGGTGACGATGGAATTGGCGCGGTTGTAGACGATGACGCCGAGCCCGGTCGCGTCGCACACCGACTTGATGTGCCGGTAAAGGCCTTCCTGGGGCGCACCGATCAGATAATGCGGCAGGAGCAGCAGGCCGTCGGCCCCGGCGGCTTCGGCGCGCCGGGCGATGTCGCGGGCCAGTTCGCCGCCATAGCCGCAGCCGGCGATGATCGGCACGTCGCCCGCCACCTCCTTGGCCGCCGCCGTCACCGTGCCGACCTCTTCCGGCGACAGCGAGAAGAACTCACCGGTGCCACCGGCCGCGAACAGCGCCGCAGCATCGAAGCCGGCCAGCCATTCGACATGGCTGCGGTAGCTGTCCAGATCGAGCGACAGGTCCTCGTGGAAATGCGTGACCGGGAAGGACAGCAGGCCGGAAGCCAGCCGGCGCTTGAGTTCACTGGGCGACATGGGCTCTCCAATCATACGACGTCTCGCAGATGACGTATGATGACTTGAGCCTTGCTGTCAATCGCTGGCGGGCGTCGGCCGGGTTGCGCGGGTGATGGCGCGGTAGCGCTTGATGCCGCCCTGCAGATGCCGCCGCATGGCGTCGCGGGCGGCCTCGGGATCGCGCGCCCAGATCGCCTCGGCCACCTGCGTGTGCTCGGCCAGGAGCTGTTCATCCCGGTTCGGCAACGGATCGATGCCGCCCATCGCCTTGCGAAACTTGACCCGCGGGATGATCCGCCGGCCGACATGCTCCAGAAACGCTTTGAAGCGCTGGTTGTTGGTGGCCGTGGCGATGGTCATGTGGAAGGCGAAATCGGCATTGTCGGTGGGGCGCCCCTCGGCCACCAGCCGCTCGAAACTCTCGAGCTGCGCCTGGATCTCTGCCTCCTGGGCCGGCGAACTGCGCAGCGCCGCAAGCCCCGCGGCCTCGACCTCGATGCCCAGCCGCAGCTCCAGTTCCTCGATGATGTCGGAGATCTTGTCGGTCGCATCCGCAAACAGCGTCGGCAGCTGCTCGCGCTGGCGCGGACCCAGCACGAAGACACCGACGCCCTGCCTCGATTCCACCAGGCCGTCGGCGCGCAGGGCTGCGATTGCCTCGCGGATCACCGTCCGGCTGTAGCCGAAACGCTCGACCAGCACCGGCTCGGTCGGCAGCTTGTCGCCCGGGGCGTAGTCGCCGGCTTCGATCCGCTCGCGCAATTCCTCCGTGACGCGCACCGTCAGCGGCCGGCTGTCCTTGGCTTGTCCTGTCACCACCCTGCCTGCTTCCTCCCTGCGATCCGCCTTGGGGTCGCCATCTGCGGCTCTGCATCGTGCCATGCAGTTCGCGCGCGTCGCCACCTCAACATATGATGACATACCGCGTCGATGACCACGATCACGGCTTTCGTCGCACGCCCGCCGTTCCGGTGAATTGTGCGAGAGCTCAGCCGGCGGGCCGCACGACGTTGCTGCAGGCCCGGCCGGTGAAATGGCGATTGATGTTGTCCGCCATGGTCGCCTGGCGCCGTCTTATGGTGCCGTCCGTCCAGGCCGACATGTGCGGGGTCATCACCACATTGTGGAGCGCCGCGAAATCGAAGCGGGACGGCGCAGTCACGTCGCCTTCGGCCTCCGGATAGCGGTACCAGTTGTCGATGACGGCTCCGCCAATGCGGCGATGGGACAGGGCCTCGTACAACGCCGCCTCGTCCACCACCGGGCCGCGCCCGACATTCACCAGCACCGCATCCGGCCGCATCTGGTCGAAGGCGGCCGCATCGATGAGACCGCGCGTTTCAGGCAACAGCGGCAGCGACACGACGACGAAATCCGCCGCGGCGTAGAACGCCGACAGGTCGCCAAGGCCATGGCTGGCATCGACGTCGCCGGCTACCGGCACCGGGCTGCGATTGGCGACGTGGATCGTCATGTCGAATGCCTTCGCACGCGCCGCCACCGCCCGGCCGATATGGCCGAAGCCGAGCAGCCCCAGCGTCCTGCCGCCGATCTCGCCATGAATATTGGCCGCCGCACCGGCGCGATAGGGCCATTCGCCCTTGCGCAGGCGTCGGTCCGCATCGAACAGCTTCACCTGATGGGACAGGAGCGCCGCCATCACATATTCGGCCATGGCGGGCTCGTGTCCGAAGCAATTGCAGACGGTTGCGCCGGGCGGCAACGCGTCGAGGACGATGCCGTCGGTGCCCGTGGCCGAGACGTGATAGAGCCGCAGCCGCTCCGGCCTTGGCTGCGAAGCCTGGAAGCGATTACCGATGATCACGTCGGCCTGTCGCAGCGCCTCCGCATCGGCCTCGGTCGCCGGCTCGTCCGGCACGCGCCGGATCGTCGCCTCGACCTCGAGCAGGGCGTCGAAGCCCTCGACGAAGGAGGCGGCGTTGCGCCCGTGAAAGACGATTTCGATCGCGTCGGCCATGCGTCCCCGCTGTGCTGCACCGGCGGCGGCGCGCGAGCGTCGTCCGCCGGTGACCTCTCGGCCGATTGACAGGCCGAACCATCAGTGTCTTTATGCAGTGATCATATGGCATCGGCAAGAGATCATATGATGAGCGGCAGGGAGACGGGCCGCCGCATCTGCCATGCGAATTCGAGGCACGCCGGGAGGCACAATGCTCGCAGCCATGAAGGGCGTCTACATCGTCGCCCAGACGCCGTTCGACGCGGATGCCGGGATCGACCTTGCGAGCGTCGACACGCTGGTCGACTTCTACTGCCGCCATGGCGCGGACGGCTTCACCGTGCTGGGCGTCAGCGGCGAAGCGGGCAAGCTGACGGAGACGGAATCGCTGGCCGTCGCCAAGCGCTACATCGCCCGCGCCGGCGGCCGTCCGGTCATTGTCGGGGTCAGCAGCCCCAACCTCGCCCAGCTTTCCCAGCTCACCGCGAAGGTCATGGATGCGGGCGCCGCGGGCGTGATGATCGCGCCAGCCAGCGGCATCCGCACCGACGACGAACTCGCCCGCTATTTCGATCACGTCTTCACCGCCATCGGCGACGTGCCGGTGGTGCTGCAGGATTTCCCCGGCGCGACGAATGTCGGCATGTCGGTGCCGGCGATCCTGTCGCTGGTCGAGCGCCACCCGCAGATCCAGGCGATCAAGCAGGAAGACCTGCCGAGCCTCAACAAGATCACGCGCCTGCGCCAGGGCGGCGGCCGCCGCGTCGCCATCCTGACCGGCAACAACGCCATGTATCTGCCGCTCGAACTGGCGCGCGGCGTCGACGGGCCGATGGCCGGCTTTTCCTATCCGGAGATGCTGTCGGGCGTGTACCGCCTGCACACGCAGGGCGACATGGACGCGGCCAACGATCTCTTCGAACGCTACCTGCCGCTGCTGCGCTACGAGGCGATGGGCTTCTGGGGCGTGGCGGCCCGCAAGGAGGTCATGCGGCGACGCGGCGCCATCCGTCACGCCACCATGCGTCAGCCCGGCCCCGCTCTGACCGCCGAGGACCATCGCGAGATCGACGCGCTGGTGGCACGGGTCGAGGCGCGGCTGGCCGAGGCCGCCTGACGGCCGGGCGCCGCCCCGCGGGGACGGTCGCAGGAATCGGGGAAGACGGTCCGGCGGCACGCGGCGCCGGATCGACGAAGCGGGGGCGACCCCTTCAGTTTCAACATGGGAGGACAGACGCATGCATCATCTCAGGACCCTTGCCGCCACGGCGGCGACCGCAGCCATCGTGGCCATCGCCGCGCCGGCCGCGGCGCAGGACTACCCCACCAAGGACATTCGCCTCGTCGTGCCCTGGGGCGCCGGCGGCGGCACCGACGGCATCTCGCGCAAGGTCAGCGCGATCGCCGAGAAGGAGCTTGGCCAGACCATCTATGTGGAGAATGTCGAAGGCGGCATGAGCGCCAACGGCATCATGAACGTCATGTCGGCGCGCCCCGACGGCTACACGATCGGCGTCCTGACCTATGACAGCGTCATCACCGTGCCCTACCAGCAGCTGCTGCCGGGCTACGAGCTCGACAAGCTGCAGATGATCGGCCGCCTGACCAACGAGTCGGACGCGATCATCGTCGCCGACGACGCGCCCTACCAGACGATCGACGACCTGATCGCCGCCGCCAAGGAAGCGCCGGGCGACGTCAAGGTGGCGATCCAGAACACCGGCTCGCGCACCCATCTGGCGATGCTCGAACTGGAGAAGCTCGCCGGCATCGATCTCGACCTCATCCCCTATCCGGGCGGCGCCGGTCCCCAGAAGGAGGCCATGCTGTCGGGCGAGGTCGTGATCGCCGTCACCAGCCTCGGCGATTTCGCCAACCTCCTCGACGAGGGCGACGCACGCGGGCTGGTCGAGTTCTCCGACGCGCCGAACCCGACCTACAGCGACGTGCCTGATGCCAAGTCCGCCGGTCTCGACCTGCGGTCCGGCAGCTTCATCATCGTCGCCGCACCGGCCAAGACCCCGGATGACGTCGTCGCCAAACTGGCCGAGGCCTACCAACAGGCGCTGGAAGGCGAGGAGTTCCAGGAATGGGTCTCCAAGGTCGGCGTGACGCCCGGCTGGCTCGGCCCCCAGGAGGTCACCGACTGGGTCGCAGAGCAGCAGGAAGCCGTCTTCGCCCAGTTCGACAAGCTGAAGGCTGACGGCGTCATCGCCCAGTAACCCCCGTGCGGCGGCGAAGCCTCGGCCTCGCCGCCGCACTACCCTGTCGCATGGACATCCGATGCTGCAAAAGCCCACCGTCATCCGCCAGCTGATCCTGCCGGCCGTGCTCTTCGTCGTCACGACGATCTATCTCGTCGCGGCGCTGGGCATCCGGCCGCAATATGACGAGGGCCTCGTCGGCCCGTCCTTCCTGCCGATCGTCATCAGCGTCGTCATGTATCTCGGCCTCGCCGCCGTCGCGCTGAACATCGTTCGCGCCGCGCCCGCCGACGACGAGGCGCCGCGCGAGCCGCTGAACCTGCGGCCGGCCATTCTGGTGGTCGCGGCGACGGCGATCTACATCGCGGTCTTCGAGCCGCTCGGCTACGCGCTGTCGACGCTGCTCTACGTCTTCGCGCTGCTCCACGTTTTCCGCATGGACGCCAACATCCTCTGGCGGCTGGTCTACGCGGCCGTCATCACCGCCGTCTTCTACCTGCTGTTCCAGGTCTTCTTCCATGTCCGGCTGCCGACCCTGACGGAGTGGCTGTAATGGAATTCGCGCTCCATATTCTCGGCGGCTTCGCCGCGCTGACCGACCCGACCGTCCTGTTCTACATGATCGTCGGCTTCCTGATCGGCACCTTCTTCGGCGCCGTCCCCGGGCTCACCGCCGTCCTGGCGATCGCCCTCCTCCTGCCGATCACCTACAGCCTCGACGTGACCGCGGCGCTGGTCATGTGCGCCAGCATCTTCATGTCCGGCATGTATGCCGGCAGCATCACTGCCACGACCATCAACATCCCCGGCGCGCCCTCCTCCATGATGACCGGCGTCGAAGGCTATCCGCTGATGCAGCAGGGGCACGGCGCCAACGCGCTCGGCCATGCCGCCCTCGGCTCGATGATCGGCGGCACCATCGGCGCGATCTTCCTGATCCTGTTCACGCCGGTCGCCGCAAGCCTCGCTCTGCTCATCCAGACGCCCGGCAAGTTCTCGCTGATCCTCTTCGCGCTGGTCGTCATCGGCATCTCCCAGCGCGGCGCCATCGCCAAGAGCGTCGTCACCACCGCCCTCGGCGTGATGATCGCCACCATCGGCATCGACGTCATGCAGCCGGTGGCACGCTTCACCTTCGGCACCTCGACGCTGGTCGAGGGCATCGGGCTGATGTCCGTCGTCATCGGCACCTTCGCCATCAGCGAGCTGCTGATCCAGGCCCGCGACGTCATGCATGCCCGCACCGTGGACAAGGACCATGTCGCCAGGCTCGCCATCAGGCGCCGCGACTTCGTGCCCTTCCTCGCCGAGATCCGCGAGATCGGCGTCTGGACCTATCTGAAGAGCGCCATCATCGGCTTCTTCATCGGCGTTCTCCCCGGGGCCGGCGGTTCGATGGCGTCCTTCGTGTCCTATGCCGACGCCATGCGCCGCTCCAAGCGGCCCGAGCTCTACGGCAAGGGCAGCCGCGAGGGCATCGCCGCGGCTGAGACCGCCAACAATTCCATGTGCGGCGGCGCCTTCGTGCCGATGCTGATGTTCGGTATTCCCGGCGACCCGACCACCGCCATCGTTCTCGGCGTCCTGATCATCAACGGGCTGCAGCCTGGGCCCCGCCTGCTCGACAACCAGATCGACATGATCGCGCCGATGTTCGCCTCGCTCCTCGTCAGCGCGCTGATCCTGATCCCGGTGACGCTCTATCTGCTCGGGCCGTATTTCGTCCGCATCGTCTCGATCCGCAAAGCGCTGCTCTATTCCTCGATCGCCGTCGTCGCGCTGGTCGGCAGCTATGTCGCCACCTTCTCCAGCTTCCAGATGCTGCTGGCGCTGGTCTTCGGCATCATTGCCTTCTTCCTGCGCACGGCGGGCTATCCGACGGTCACCCTGCTGCTCGGATTCATTCTGGGGCCGGATCTCGAGCAATATCTGCGGCGCTCGCTGCAACTGGCCAAGGGCGATCCGACGACCTTCCTCACCAGTCCGGACAGCCTGTTCTTTCTGGTGCTGACGGCGCTCTTCTTCTACTTCATGGTGATCAAGCCACCCCGAACGCCGGCAACGGCCTCCTGACTCGCCTCCCCATTTTGATCATCGCAACCACCAACGCCGCGGACCACGGGTCTGCGGCGTCGGTCGTTCGCCCCGCGGTCCGGATATCCGGCCAGACACGGTAACCCGATGCTCCTGTCGCTCGTCGACCGGCTCGCCCCGATCTTCCTTCTGATTGCCGTCGGCTACCTGCTGGTGCGCCGGGGCATCCTGACGCCGGACGGCCTCGACGGGCTGACCAAGCTCGCATTCTGGGTGCTGATCCCGGGAACGATGTTCCTGACGGTGTCCTCCATCCATGTCGGCGAGGTGCTGAACCTGGAAGTCTGGGGCGTCTATTTCGGCAGCA
This sequence comes from Aurantimonas coralicida DSM 14790, assembly GCF_000421645.1. Taxonomy (GTDB): domain Bacteria; phylum Pseudomonadota; class Alphaproteobacteria; order Rhizobiales; family Rhizobiaceae; genus Aurantimonas; species Aurantimonas coralicida. Next base: position 738,461 of record NZ_ATXK01000001.1, read on the forward strand.
TCGCCGTCACCGCCCTGGTCATCTACGCGGCGCTGATGCTGCGGCCCGAAACCGGGCGCGCCGAACGCATCGTCCTCGCCTTCGGGGCGGTCTATTCGAACCTGGCGATCGTCGGCATTCCGGTGATCGGCATCCTGTTCGGCGACCGCGGGCTGGTCGTCCTCACCGCCCTGATCACCATCCATGCGGCCGCCCTGATCACCCCGACGGTGATGCTGATGGAAGGCACGAAGCGCGCCGACGGGCCGCGGCGCTCGCTTCTCGGCGCCCTCGGCAACCAGCTTGCCAACCCGATCCTCCTGTCGATCGTCGTCGGTCTCGTGGTCAGCGGCACAGGCCTGCCGGTTCCCGGCTGGCTGCAGGCTTTCACGGGAATGCTCAAGGCGGCGATGCCGGCCATCGCGCTGATCATCATCGGCGCCGGTCTTCACGGCCAGGAAATCCGCGGCAATGTCGCAACGAGCGCCGTAGGGGTGGCAGGCAAGATGGTTCTCCTGCCACTGGTCGTCTTCGGCGTCGGGTCGGCCCTCGGCATGACGCGGGAGGTGCTGGCGCCGCTGGTCGTCGCAGCCGGCCTGCCGCCGGGCATCAACGCCGTGATGATGGCCGCCGCCTACCGGACGGCGATCGACCGGACCTCGACCATGATGCTGGCCTCGACCATCCTGTCGCTGGTGACGATCCCGCTGCTGGCCCTCTTCCTCACGGCGTGAGGGCCGGCAACGGGACAGGCTCAGCGCTTGGCGGGGGCGAAGGCCACCGGCGTCATCAGCTTGTTCTCCTGGCTCACCAGATATCCCGCCTCGGCGCTCTTGCCGAGATAGGCCTGCCAGTCCGGATCGGCCTGCAGCGCGGCGCGCCGGGCCTCGCGGTCGGCCGCGTCGTCATAGCACCAGATATGGGTGTAGGAATTCACCGGGCCTGTTTCGGTGACCATGTAGGCCAGCGGCTCGCCCAGATGCCGGCTCTGCGGCCCGTAGCCATGCGCCTCGTAGAGCGCCAGATGCTTCTTGATGGTGCCCGGCCGGCAGCTGTAGGTGCGAACGTCGTAGAGCATTGCGGCTCCTCCCTCTTGCTATGATCATGGACGCGGGATCCGTTCGGTTCCCGTCCCCCGCCCGGCTTCCTTCTGACCGGTTGGCAGCCCCATGCCAAGGCGTCGGCCACGCCCCGCGCCCCGCAACATCGCCTCCTTGGGTGCCCCGCCAGCATGGGAAAAGCCCCGCCGCACCGGCGACCGCCGCTTTCAGCCTTACGAAGGACGTTTTTTGGCCGAAAAGGGGCCGGATCACACTTCCCGCCGCGAGAGCTGCACTATAGGGAAGCCGATCTGCTCCGATCCGGGTCTCGCCTCTTGCGCAAGCATCTCGTTCCGGCGGCCATTCTGGTCGTCTCCTGCGCTTTCGCGCTCGCGCTTGCGGCCCTCGTCTGGCGGTCGAGCACGGAGAGTGACCGGCTGCGCTTCGAGAGCTTCGCCGACGATGCGGTCGGTCGCATCGAGAGCCGCCTCGACCTGCATGTCTCGCTCCTGGAATCTACCCGCGCCTACATGGGCGTCGCCAATGCCGGACGGGACCGCGACAGCTTCGCCGCCTTCGTTGGAGAGCTCGATCTCGATGGCCGCTACGACGGCATCCAGGGCATCGGCTTTGCCGACGCCATCGCGGTCGCCCAGACCGGCGAGACCGCCAGCACCATCGCGGCGAGCTATGGCCTCGACCGCGGTGTCTGGCCGGTGGAGACCGACCAGGCGGTCCGCACCCCGATCCTGCTGCTGGAGCCGCAGGACCGCCGCAACTTCGCGGCGATCGGCTTCGACATGTTCTCCGATGCAACGCGCCGGGACGCCATGCGCCGCGCCGCCCGCACGTCCCGGCCCTCCGCCACCGCGCCGGTGCAGCTGGTCCAGGAGATCGACGAGAACCGGCAGACGGGCTTCCTCGTCTACCTGCCGCTGCGCGAGGCTGAGGACGGCAACGACGAGGGCGACGCCATCCGCCGCACCGGCGGCTTCGTCTATGCGCCGTTCCGGGCGGGCGATCTGGTCTCGGCTGCACTTGCCGCCGGCCGCGACCTGCCGGTCCATGCCAAGGTCTACGACACCGAGGTCGCGCCGGATCGGCTGCTCGTCGCCTATGGCCAGGCGCGCAGCTCGACCCTCGCGACCGATTTCGCCACGGTCCGCGAGGTCGATTTTGCCGGCCGCCGCTGGGTCATCGAACTTGCGCCCGGCACGGCGTTTCCCCGCACCGCCTCGGACCTGCCGGCCCTGCTGCTCGCGCTTGTCGGCGTGGCACTGTCGGTGCTGATGGCGCTGCTTGTCCTGTCGCAGACGCGGCGCGCCGAAGCCGTTGCCGCCCTGGCGGATTCCAACGCGCGCAGCCTCGATCAGAAGGATCTGCTGCTGCGCGAGATGAACCATCGTATCAAGAACTCGATCACGCGGATCCTGGCGATCGCCCGCCAGACCGCGCGCTACTCGGCCGATCTCGACGCGTTCATGGCCTCGTTCAGCGCCCGGCTCGCGGCGATGACGACCTCGCAGGAACTCCTCACCGAATCCGACAGGAAGCTCGCCCGCATCGGCGATCTTCTGGCGGCCGAACTCGGCCAGGTCTTCGGCGAGGACATGCGCAACTGCACCCTTGCCGGCCCGACCATCGAGGTCGATGCGACGGCGGCCCAGTCGCTCGGCCTGACCTTCCACGAACTGGCGACCAACGCCCTCAAATACGGCTCGGTCGCCGATGGGGACGGTGCGCTGCGGGTCGAATGGTGGCGCGAGGGCGACGAGGTCGCGATTGACTGGATCGAGCAGGGCAAGAAGGATTTCACCGCCTTCGAACCGGCCCGCAAGGGCTTCGGCACCCGCCTGATCAACATGAACATCGAGCGCGAGCTCGGCGGCCGGATCGGTCGCGAATTCGGCGCACGCGGCCTCACCGTCCGGCTGCGCTTTCCGGCGATGCGGATCCACGGCTGACGCGAACCGCCGGGCCTCTCTGCCCCCTCGCCCGCCCCTGCCGCCGCGCCTGCCCCCGTCCGCCACAACATAAATCACGCCATGCGTGCACTGCCGCAAGTGCGTCGCAGCAGAAACTGCACTTCCTCTTCGGTCAGGGGAATACCACTCCTTACGAACGCAAATTCGCAACGCAGCAAGTGCGGTGCAATGCGGATTTATGACTGACGGTTACTTGACCGACCTGTGGCAAAGACGGATTGTCCGACAAACAAGACGGATGAGGAAACCGTCGCCGGGCTCAAAGGCCCACAGGGAGGAAGACTGGATTGACGACGCCCGCGTCGCATCGATCCGTCGCAGCCGGACCGTCCAGCCTGGGAGAGCCGGACGGATCGCAGCAGACGGACACCCGGTTCTCGGCCGTCGAGAGCACGCCGACCTATCGGCTGGTCTTCGAGAGCATCGAGCGGGCCATTCTGGATGGCCGTCTGCGCCTCGGCGACCGCCTGCCGACCGAGAGCGAATTGTCCGCCCAGTTCGGCGTGCATCGCTCGACCACGCGGGAAGGCCTGCGCCTTCTGGAGCAAAGCGGCCTGGCCGAGCGCGGTGACGGGCGCCGGCTCTATGCCGCCGCGCCCCGGGCCGGCGACCTGAGCACCCGAGCCAGCCGCGCGCTTCTTCTGCAGCGCGTCACATTCGACGAATTGTGGGCGCTGCTGCACGCCATCGAGCCGGCCGCCGCGGGGGAAGCGGCCCGGGCGATCGGTCCCGATCAGATCGCCGCGCTGGAAGCCAATGTGCAGGCCACCCGGGCAGCGGTCGAGGCGGGCGAGATCCTCACCGCCTGGGACATCGAGTTCCACGCGCTCGTTGCCGAGGCGACCGGCAACATCGCATGGCAGCTCGCCCGCGAGCCGGCGGCGATGCTGCTGTTCCCCGCCAATGAGCGGATGCTGCCGAAGCTGCCCGGTGCCGGTCATCGGCTGGTGACCGCCCATGCGGCGATCCTCGACGCCCTGAAGGCCGGCAGCGTCGCCGACGCCGTCCTGTGGATGCGCCGGCATATCGAGGACTTCCGCCGCGGATGGCTGGTGGCCGGGCTCGATCCCGGCGCGCCGGTCGGAGAGGAGAGCGCGGCGGACGGCACACAGGGACGATAGGCCGGACCATTGCGGCCCGGCCTTGAGCGCAAACAAGCAGCAAAGGGAGGAAAGTGTTCATGTCGAAGACCCCGAAATCCAGGACGGCCCGGCTTCTCGCCGGCGTCATGTCCGCCGCCATCGTCGTCGGATGGGCGGCCCCGTCCGCGGCGCAGGAGGAGACGTTCAAGATCGGCGTCGTGACCTTCCTGTCCGGCCAGGCTGCGCAGAGCTTCGGCGTACCCGCCTGGAACGGCGGCCAGGTGCTGATCGAGAAGCTGAATGCCGGCGAGGCCCCGGCGCCATACGCGACCAAGGGCTTCGGCGGCATGACCATCGAGGCCGTGGTGCTCGACGAGGCCGGCGGCGCCACCACCCAGGTCCAGGAGTACCGCAATCTCGTCCAGCGCGAGAAGGTCGACGCCGTGGTCGGCTATGTCGGTTCGGGCGACTGTCTCGCCGTCGCGCCGGTCGCCGACGAGCTCAAGCAGTTCACCATCCTCTACGATTGCGGCACGCCCCGCATCTTCGAGGAGAACGACTACGACTACGTCTTCCGCACCGCCGCCAACGCGACGATGGATAATGTCGGCCTCGCCCTCTACCTGAAGGCGCTCGGCGAAGAGGTCTCGACCTATTCCGGCATCAACCAGGACTATGCCTTCGGACAGGACAGCTGGGCCGACTTCAAGGCGGCGATGAGCCAGGTCTATCCGGACGCGACCGTCACCGCCGAGCTGTTCCCGGCCTTCGGCGCCGGCCAGTACGGCACCGAGATCTCGGCCCTGATGCAGAAACGCGCCGACGTGGTGCACTCCTCGCTGTGGGGCGGCGACCTCCAGGCGCTGATCCTGCAGGCGCTGCCGCGCGGCCTGTTCCAGCGCAGCCAGGCCGTGCTGTCGGCCTCAGACCACGTGCTGCCGCCGCTCGGCAACACCATGCCCGAGGGCGTCATCATCGGGGCCCGCGGCGCCTATGGCTACATGGCCCCCGAGAGCGAACTCGATACCTGGTGGAAGGACATCTACGAGACCAAATACGATGTCTTCCCGGTCCAGGCGCCCTACCGCATGGCGCAGGCGATCCTTGGCCTGAAGGCCGCCGTCGAAAAGGCGATGGCCGAGAATGGCGGCAAGAAGCCGAACAGCGACGAGCTGGCCGCCGCCATGAAGGGCCTGAGCTGGGAGAGCCCCGGCGGCCTGATCGAGATGACCAACGGCAACGGTCATCAGGCGATCCAGCAGATCGGTTTCGGCCGCACCGTCAAGAACGACGAGGGTGACATCATCCTCGGCGACGTCATCCGCTTTCCCGCCCGCTGCGTGAACGCACCGGAAGACGTCAAGGGTCTCGACTGGATCAATGGCGGCTTCGAGGGAGCCCAGTGCGACTGATCCTCGCGCCCACCATCGCCGGACCGGGGCCTCGCGCCCCGGTCCGCATACCAGCGTCGTAAAGCAGCGGGTACATCCGGATGGACATCGTCCTCACCATCATTCTCGACGGCCTGATCTACGCCTCGTGGCTGTTCATCGTCGCGCTCGGCCTGACTTTGGTCTTCGGCGTCCTGCGCATCCTGAACTTCGCCCATGGCGGGCTCTACGCGCTCGGCGCCTACAGCGCCGCCGTCGCGGTGCCCTTCTTCGCCAGCTGGGGCCTGCCGCCCGCCTTCAGCCTGATCGCCATGTTCATCGCCGCCCTGGCGGTCGCCATCGTCATCGCTCCGCTCATCGAGCGCGGCCTGCTGCGGCTGTTCTACGGCCGCGACGAAGTCCTGATCCTGCTCGTCACCTACGCCGTCTTCCTGATCCTCGAGGACGCCACCAAGATGGTCTTCGGCGTCGACCCCTATTACGTCTTCGAGCCGCGCAACCTCCTCGGCAATGTCGAGGTCGGCAGCCTCTTCTATGTCGGCTACGACCTCGCACTGATCGGCCTGGCCATCGTCTGCGGCCTCGGCGTCTGGCTCGGCCTGCACCGCACCCGCATCGGCAAGGTCACCGTCGCGGTGATCAACGAGCCCGAGGTCAGCGCCGCGATGGGCGTGAACATCGCCCGCATCTACCTCCTGGCCTTCGGCCTCGGCGTGTTCCTGGCGGCCCTCGGCGGCGCCTTCACCAGCCCGCTCATCTCGGTGCAGCCGGGCATCAGCGTCAGCGTCATCGTCGTCAGCTTCGCCGTCGTCATCATCGGCGGTCTCGGCTCCATTCCCGGCGCGGCGATCGGCGCCCTCATCGTCGGGCTGGCCCGATCCTTCGCCGTCTACGAGGCGCCGGAAGCGGAGATCTTCATCATCTATCTGGTGATGGTCATCGTGCTGATCTTCCGGCCCGAGGGCCTCTTCACTCCGGTTCAGGCACGCAAGATATGACCACCACGACCCGTATCCTGGCCGTCGCGTTCGTGGCCGCAATCGCCCTGATCGCACTGGGCGCCGTCCTGCCGCTCTGGCTCCTCTTCACCCTGACCAAGGTCGCCGCCTTCGGGCTGGTGGCGCTGGGCATCGTCACGCTCATGCGCGGCGGGCTCGTCTCCTTCGGCCAGGGCATGTTCTACTGCGTCGGCGCCTATGTCGCCGGCCTCGTCGCCCTGCATGTCGGCATCGAGGACGTCTTCGTGCTTCTCGCCGTCGGCGGGCTGGCCGGCGGCCTCGTCGCGGCGATCATCTCGCCGCTCGTGGCACGCTATCGCGGCATCTTCTTCGCCATGCTGACCATGGCCCTGTCGATGGTGCTCTACGGCGTCCTCGCCAAGTCCACTGCCATCGGCGGCTCCGACGGCTTCAACGTGCCCGAGCCGACCTTCCTCGGCTTCGCCCCGGCGCAGGCGGCATCCGACTTCGCCCTCTACGGCGTGGCCGTCGGCGTGGCGGCGCTGGCCGCCGCTCTCTGCCGGATGTATTTCGACAGCGGTCCCGGCCTCGTCGCGCTGGCCGCCCGCGAGAACGAATTGCGGGTCGAATATCTCGGCGCCTCGGTGTTCTCGGTCACCCAGCGCAACTTCATCATCGCCGGTACGCTGGCCGGCCTCGGCGGCACGCTGAACGGCTTGGCGCTCGGCCATATCGACCCGTTCTTCAGCTACTGGACCACCTCCGGCGAGGTCGTCTTCATCGCCATTCTCGGCGGCTACATGAGCGTCATCGCCGTCTTCGGGGCCGCGCTCCTGACCGAACTCGTGCGCTCCTTCGCCAACCAGTATTTCCCCGACAGCTGGCAGATGGCCCTCGGCATCTTCCTGCTGCTGGTGATCCTGTTCCTGCCGAAGGGTTTCGGCTCGCTCTGGGCCCGCCCGGTCAAGCGCGCCGAGACGCAGCGCCCCGGCAACGCAAAGCCCGTATCGTCCCTCGAAGGCGAGGCAGCCCGATGAGCGAAGAGATCGTCCTCCACGTGAAGGGGCTGAAAAAGGCCTTCGGCGCCGTCATCGCCGCCGACGACCTCGACGTGCAGGTTCCGGCCGCCGCCCGCCTGTCGCTGATCGGCTCCAACGGTGCCGGCAAGACCACCTTCGTCAACATGGTCACCGGCTACATGAAGCCGGATTCCGGCGAGATCCTGCTTTACGGCGACAATGTCGTCGGCTTCTCGCCGCGGCGCATCAGCCGGATGGGCGTCTGCCGCTCCTTCCAGATCCCGCAATTGTGCGAATCCATGACCGCGGTCGACAATCTGATCGTCGCCGGCACCATCGCGTCGAAACAGAAGGCGTCCTTCTTCCGCCCGGTCCACGACCGGCAGAACGTCGATCGCGCCCTGGAGATGCTCGCCCGCTTCGGCCTCACCGACTATGCCGACCAGCCGGTCGAGCAACTGCCCGGCGGCGTGCGCAAGCTGATCGACATCGCCATGGCGCTGGTCAGCCAGCCGCGGGTGCTGCTTCTCGACGAGCCGACCTCGGGCGTCTCCTCGGAGGAGAAGTTCCCGCTGATGGACCGCGTGATGGCGGCGCTCGCCGGCGAAAAGGCGGCGGTGATCTTCGTCGAACACGACATGGAGGTGGTCACCCGCTACGCCGACCGGGTGCTCGCCTTCTATTCCGGCGACATCATAGCCGACGACACGCCCGAACGCGTTCTTGCCGACCCGAAGGTCCAGGAATTCGTCACCGGAACGGCGAGGTAGACCATGCTGACCTTAGAAAACATCCAGGTGAAGATCGGCCCCGTCGAGGCCGTGCGCGGCTTTTCGATGAGTGTCGAGCCCGGCGCCATGGTCGGGCTGGCCGGCCGCAACGGCGCCGGCAAGACCACCGTCATGCGCGCCATCATGGGCATCGCCGCCGTCTCCAGGGGCCGCATCCGCTTCAACGGGCAGGACATGGCCAAGCAGCCGGTCCACGCGCGCGCCGCCGAGGGCATCGGCTACATGCCGGAGACCCGCGGCCTGATCCCCGAACTGTCGGTGGAAGAGAACATGCTGTTGCCGAGCTGGGTCATTTCCGGCCTCGACGGCAAGGCGCGGCTCGACTTCGTCTACGAGGTGATGCCCGAACTGAAGGACATGGCCAAGCGCAAGGCGCTGCAGCTTTCAGGTGGCCAGCAGAAGATGGTGGCGCTCGGCCGGGCATTGACCGCCGGGCACCGGCTGCTGCTGCTCGACGAGCCCTTCGAGGGTGTCGCGCCGGCACTGGCACAGCGCCTGTCCGACGTCATCTCGGCGCTGAAGAGCGAGAAGCTCTCCATCGTCATGAGCATGTCGGAGATGACCCATTCGCACACTGTCCTCGACCATGTCTTCGGGATCGAGCGGGGTGCCAACGCCATGGACGCGGCCGCGTGAGCCGGGACGATTTCTTCTGGCCCGACGCCCCGGCCCTGCGGCAGGAGCCGCATTTCGGCGATCGCACCCTGAGTGCCTTTGCCGACCGTCCCGGCGACCTCGATGCCATGCTGGCGGCAGCCGCCGCCGCCAATCCGCACGGCGACGCCGTCATCTGCGGCAGCGTCCGCATCTCCCACGCGCGCCTGCGCACCATGGCGGATCAGGTCGCATCGCTCCTGGCGGCCAAGGGCATGTCGCGTGGCGATCGGGTCGGCCTTCTCGTCGGCAATCGCTGGGAATTCGTCGCCGCGCTCGTCGGCGCGGTGCGGGCCGGGATCGTCATCGTGCCTCTCAGCACAAGGGCAAGCGCGCCGGAGCTCGCCTACATCCTCACCGATTGCGGCGCAGCGCTGACCATCTGCGAGGCCGAGCTCGCCGACCGCCTGCCGGAGGGCGCGCGCCGGCTGGCCATCGGCGCCGAACCGAATGCCACCGGCGACGCCCGCGACTCCTTCGCCGAGATCCTCGCCACGGCCCCGCAGGCGCCCGCGACAGCTGCGCCGTCGGTGCCGCTTGCCGAGGAGGATCTTGCAGTCATCCTCTACACGTCCGGCACCACCGGAAACCCCAAGGGGGCGATGCTCACGCATCTGAACATCGTTCATTCCTGCCTGGTCTATCGCCACTGCATGCGACTGACCGCGGCCGACCGCACCATCGTCGCCGTGCCGGCCAGTCACGTCACCGGGCTGATCGCCAATGTCTTCGCCCTGCTCGGCGTCGGCGGGGCCGTGGTCATGATGCCCCGGTTCGAGGCCGATGCCTTTCTCGCATTGGCGACGGCCGAGCGCATGACCTTCACCATGATGGTGCCGGCCATGTACAATCTCTGCCTGCTGCGCGCCGATTTCACCCGCCACGACCTCAGCCACTGGCGGGTCGGCTCCTTCGGCGGCGCGCCGATGCCGGTCGCGACCATCGAGCGGGTGGCGCAGCTTCTGCCCAATCTCGATCTCGTCCAGGCCTATGGCGCCACCGAGACCACCTCGCCCGCAACGATCATGCCGGCCGGCGGCCAGATCGCCCGCCCGGCCGGCGTCGGCGCCCCCGTGCCGGGCGCCGACATCCGCATTATGGACAGCGAGGGACACGAGGTCCTGCGCGGTCAGTCCGGCGAGATCTGGATCGGCGGGCCGATGGTCGTGCCGGGCTACTGGAACCTGCCGGAGAAGACAGCCGAATCCTTTATCGACGGCGCTTGGCGGTCCGGCGATGTCGGCCGGCTCGACGATGCCGGCTATCTGTTCATCCACGACCGCCTGAAGGACATGATCAACCGCGGCGGCTACAAGGTGTTCAGCGCCGAGGTCGAGAACGTCCTCGCCTTCCACCCCGGGGTCGCCGAAGTCGCCGTCGTGCCCTACCCCGACCCCGTCCTCGGCGAGAAGGTCCAGGCTTTCGTCCACCGCCGCGACGCCGACATCGACGAAACCATTCTAGCAGCCTTCTGCCGCGAGCGCCTCGCCGACTACAAGATCCCCGACCGCTTCGTCTTCACCACAGATCCCCTGCCCCGCAACGCCAATGGCAAGCTGATGAAGGCCCCCTTGCGCGAACAGGCCAGAACCGACGCCGCCCGGGACATCTGAGGCGAGTTCGAGGCTTTCCACGTGGTGCAAAAGCTCGCCCCAACAGGCAACGGGGCATCCGCGATCACTCGCAGGCGCCCGTTCGGACTCTCAGGCCAGTGGACCGACAAGGAGGGCCCGAGCGGCCCTCCCGTGCGGCGTTACTTCTGGATGCAGGTGTCGACAGTGTCCTTGGTGCATTCGTCGAGGCCGGTGAAGACCGGGTCATCGACATCCTTGCCCTCGATCAGGTCGATCATCACCGAGGGCGCGAGATAGCCCATCTCGAAGGGCCGTTGGCCGACGAGCGCGGTCACGAGGCCTTCGCCGGCGATCGCCACCTCTTCGCCGATCGTGTCGGCGGCGCCGACGACGAAGTCGTTGCTGGCGATCCGCTCGGCATAGGGGCCGATGAGATCGCGATAGGGCTGCGGGGCGCCGAAGAGCGGCCAGCCTCCCATGATGCCGAAGGCATCGAGGTCGGGATTGGCGGCGAGGATGTCGGTCATCGCCTGGACACCCTTGGCGCCGTCGTCATTGGTGAAGACGGGACAGCCGGCCACCTCGGTCCAGCCGCCCTCGCCGGCCAGTGCCGGAAGACCTTCCTCGCCCGACAGCGCGTCGCGCATGCCCTGGGCGCGGCGCAGGATGTTGTCGGCGCCCGGATTGCCCTGGATGGAGCAGATCGTGCCACCATCCGGCTTCGCCTCGGCGATGTATTCGCCGATCCGCTTGCCCATCAGGTAATTGTCCGTGCCCAGATAGGTCATGCGCAGGCCGGCATCCTCCTCGGCCAGATCCGCGTCGATGGTCATGATCGGCACGGTCGGGTTGGAGATCTTGATGGTCTGGGCGATCAGCTTGGCGTTGGACGGCGAGATCGCCATGGCGGCCGTGTCGGCCTTGCCCAGCATGTCCTGCACGATCTGCGCCTCGCCGGCCTCGTCCGACGTCGAGGCGGGACCGGTGTAGAAGCACTCATATTCGGAATCGGGGTTCTCGCCGTTCCACTTCTGACAGCCCTGGTTGATCGCCTCGAAGAACGGATTGTCGAGACCCTTCACCACGATGACCAGCTGCTTCTTGGCCAGCGCCGGTGCCGCCCCGACGGCCAGCGCCGTCACCGCTGCCGCGGCCAGTAACGTCAGTTTCCTCATGTCGTCCTCCCCAGTGATGGACCGCGCCTCTCGCAAGAAGGACAACGGCTCCCTTTCGGCTGCGGCGCTGCGTCCGCAATCCGGTACCTGCTGCGTGATGAAAGCCCCGGGACGAAGGCGGACCGAACGGATGGCCCCTGCAGTCGGCCCGTGGCCGCCGATCCGGGGCGCGCCTCCCGCGTGCGCCCTTGAAGATGTCCGCGCCGCCCGTCCGGCCAGCGAAGGTCACGTCGCAAACGAATTCGCCCCGGCCTGCACCGCGCCGAAGCAAGCCTGCCTGTTCACGAGACCAGGCTCCCATCCCGACACACGGACCATGGCAGATCGCGTCGCGCCGACCCGACGACAACCGTCGGGCGGCAGCAAAACAAACAACTGCACCGCACCATGAAAGTTATTGCGCCGCACTTGCTCGCGGCGAATTAACGTCATCTAAGCGCGCGGCGCAAAACCGGTCAACCGCATTTTTCCTGACGAAGTAAAAACTGGGATTCCGCCCAAAATTGCTACGGCGCGTCGTTGACGGAGACGCCCCGAGCGTGCCTTATCGCCCTCGAAACGCGGCACAGATGCGCCGTATGCGCCCATATTCCCTAGCGGAATATCGATGTCGCAACAGGTGCATCGCCGTGTTGGCGGGCGGCAGGCGGACGGAGACGGCGGCCGGGAAACGGGGGGAATGGTCTGACGTGTCGGTTCTCGAACTCAGCAACATATCGAAGCATTTCGGCGCCATTCACGCCGTCAACGACGTGTCCTTTTCCCTGATGCCGGGCGAGGTCGTCGGGTTGATGGGCGACAACGGCGCCGGCAAGTCGACGCTGGTCAAGATGATCGCCGGCAATTTCCGTCCCACCCACGGCACCCTGCGCATGAACGACAAGCCGCTGGTCATGCACCGGCCGGTCGAGGCCCGCGAACACGGCATCGAGATCGTCCATCAGGATCTCGCCCTCTGCGACAATCTCACCGCCGCCGCCAATGTCTATCTCGGCCGGGAATTGCGGCGCGGCGTGTGGCCGTTCACCATTCTCGACTATGCCGGCATGTACCGGCGCGCCGCCGAGATCTTCGCCGAGCTGAAATCGGAAACCCGGCCGCGCGACCTGGTGCGGAAGATGTCCGGCGGCCAGCGCCAGGCCGTCGCGATCGCCCGCACGCGGCTGTCCGATGCCAAGATCGTCCTGATGGACGAGCCCACCGCCGCGATCTCCGTGCGCCAGGTTGCCGAGGTGCTCAGCCTCATCCGCCGGCTGCGCGACCAGGGCATCACCGTCGTCCTGATCAGCCACCGCATGCCGGACGTCTTCACCGTCGCCGACCGGGTCATCGTCATGCGCCGTGGTCGCAAGGTCGCCGACAAGCCCGTCGCCGACAGCTCCCCTGAGGAAGTGACCGGGCTCATCACCGGCGCCATCGAACATGCCTGAGGCGGGCTGACACACCCCACCGACCGCCGCTCGCCCCACCCATCGCCGACCTGCAGGACACCGCCCATGGCTTTCACGCTGGAACAGCCCGTCGAACACAAGCAGCCGAGCTGGCTGAGTTCGATGGTTGCGAGCCAGACCTTCTGGGTCGTCGTCGCGCTCCTGGCCGCCTGCCTCTATCTGTCCCTCGCGACGGATTCCTTCGCCACCAGCAGGAACCTCTACAATATCAGCCGGAACGTCACCTTCACCGCGATCATCGCGCTGGGCATGACGCTGGTCATCATCAGCGGCGGCATCGACCTGTCGGTGGGCTCGGTCCTCTGCCTGTGTTCGATGGTCCTCGCCGTGGTCATGCATGCGGGCTATTCCATCGAGATCGGCATCGCCGCGGCCATCGGCACGGCGCTTCTCGTCGGCGCCTTCAACGGCGTCCTAATCGCCTATCTCGATTTTCCACCCTTCGTAGTCACGCTCGGCATGCTGTCGCTGGCCCGCAGCCTCGCCATGGTCGTGTCGAACAACACCGTGGTCTTCGAGTTCGGCCCGGACCACGACCAGCTTCTGGCGCTGGGCGGCGGGGCGTTCTTCTTCGGCATTGCCAACCCGGTCATCTACATGGTCGTGCTGGCGCTGATCACCGGCTTCGTCCTGCGCTGGACGCGGTTCGGCCGGCATGTCTTCGCGATCGGCGGCAACGAGCATGCCGCCACCCTCACCGGCGTCCCGGTGCGCCCGATCAAGGTCGCGGTCTACATGATCTCGGCGCTGACCGCGGGCATCGCCGGCATCATCCAGACCGGCTGGCTCGGGGCCGTGACGACCAATATCGGCGCCGGCATGGAACTGCAGGTCATCGCCGCGGCGGTGATCGGCGGCGCCAACCTTGCCGGCGGCGTCGGCACCGCCTTCGGCGCCCTGGTCGGCGCGGCGCTGATCGAGGTGATCCGCAACAGTCTCGGCCTCCTCGGCATCAACGCCTTCTGGCAGGGCGCCTTCATCGGCGGGGCGATCATCCTGGCGGTGCTGTTCGACCGCATCCGCAATCTCAGACTGCGGGAATAGCCGGCCGGAACGGGACTGCGCACTGGCCGCGGGACCGATCCGCCCCAACTCGGCGGAAGGCGCGCCGGCGGCCTTGCGGGTGCCATGGCCGCGGAGGCGGCCCTCCGTCCGGCGCCAAGAGATTTCGACAGGGAGTTCCAGAAATGAGCAAGCGCATCGTCTTCACCGGCGGCACCGGCAAGGCCGGCCGCCACGTCGTCCCCTATCTCGTCGACAAGGGCCACAAGGTGCTGAATGTCGATCTCGTGCCCTTCGAGCATGAGGGCGTCGAGAACCTGAATGCCGACATCACCGACAGCGGGCAGATGTACAACGCCCTCTCCAGCCATTTCGGGCTCGACGAATTCGCCACCGGCACCGGGCCCGCGCCGATCGACGCCGTGGTGCATTTCGCGGCAATCCCGCGCGTGCTGATCCGGCCGGACAACGAGACCTTCCGCGTCAACACGATGGGCACCTACAATGTCATCGAGGCGGCGGTGAAGCTCGGCATCCGCAAGATCGTCATCGCCTCCAGCGAGACGACCTACGGCGTCTGCTTCGCCGAGGGCGACAAGGATTTCCACCACTTCCCGCTGGAAGAGGATTACGACATCGACCCGATGGACAGCTATGGCCTGTCCAAGGTCCTGAACGAGAAGACGGCCCGCGCCTTCGCCATGCGCTCGGGCGCCGACATCTATGCCCTGCGCATCGGCAACGTCATCGAGCCCCACGAATACGACATGTTCCCCGCCTTCCTCGCCGACCCGATGTCGCGCAAGCGCAATGCCTGGAGCTATATCGACGCCCGCGATCTCGGCCAGATGGTGGATCTGGCGATCGCCAGGGACGGGCTGGGCTTCCAGGCGTTCAACGCCACCAACGACACCATCACCGCCACCATGCCGACGGCCGAATTCCTGAAGACCTATTGCCCGCAGATCCCGATCACCCGGGAGCTCGGCGAATACGAGGCGCCGCTGTCGAACCGCAAGATCCGCGAGGTCCTCGGCTTCAAGGAGGAGCACGACTGGCGCAAATACGTCTCGGTCTGATCGCCGGCCTCGACGGGACCCTGGCCCCCATCCGGCAACGAAAAGGGGCGGCCCGCCGGGCCGCCCCTTTTCCATATCGTGCTGCGTTTGCCGGAGTTCTCAGAACCGGTAGCGCACGCTACCGATGACCTGGCGCTCCTGCTCGGCATAGCAGAAGCCCTCGGTGCACAGCGCCGCATCCTCGTCGAAGATGTTGGTGGCGTTCACCTGCACGCGCAGCCCCTCGACCGCCTGCGCGTCGTAATGCAGCGCCGCGTCGACATAGGCCCGGGCATCGTTCTTGAAGCTGTTGCGGTCGTTGCCGAAGCTCTCGCCGACGAAGCGCACGCCGCCGCCGATGCCGAAGCCCTTCGCGAAGCCGTTCTGCACCGTGTAGTCGAGCCAGGCCGCGGCGGTGTGCTGCGGGCGCGAGGACAGCGTGTTGCCCTCGGTGCCGGGCACGCCCTCGATGATCTCCATGTCGAGATAGGCATAGGACAGGGTCAGGTTCAGCCCGTCGGCGAGGCCCGCCGCTGCTTCGATTTCGAAGCCGCGGCTGCGCAGCTTGTCGAGCTGCACCTGCACGCTGGTCGAGAAATCGGCGCTCGGCTGCAGGAAGACGCCCTTCTCCTGCTCGATCTGGTAGATCGCGGCCGACACCAGCAGATTGACGTCCGGCACCTGATACTTGACGCCCAGCTCGTACTGCTCGGCCGTCGTCGGCACGAAGGCCGATCCGTCCGGGTTCAGGCCGATATTGGGCGAGAAGGACGTCGAGTAGCTGGCATAGGGCGCAATGCCGTTGTCGAAGAGGTAGCTGACGCCGACGCGGCCCGTGAAGGCATCGTCGCTCTGGTCTTCCGCATCGCCGAGATTGCCGGGGGCGCCGGTCGCCGTCTCGGTCTTCACCCAGTCGTGGCGCGCGCCCAGCGCGACGGTCAGGCGGTCGATCTCGATGATGTCCTGCAGATACAGGCCGAGCTGGCGCTGGGTCTGCTCCTCGGCGACCGTATAGTCAGGGCGGTCGATGCCGCGGCTGTAGTCGAGGCTGGCAAGGTTCAGGGACGGCGCGGTGCCGTAGCCTTCCTTGTTGGTGAACTCGGTGTAGTAGCCGTCGATGCCGCCGGTCATGGTGTGCCGCAGGATGCCGGTGTCGAACTTGGCCTCGAGCTGGGTGTCGGCGACGCCGCCGTGCAACGTCTGCGCCACGACGCCCGAGCCGCGGGCAAGCACCCCGTTCACCGCCGCCCCATACGGGTAGAGATACTCGCCGTAGATATCCATGCCCTGGTAGCGGGCCTTCTGGCGGAAGGTGAAGACGTCGGACAGGCGCTGCTCGAACTCGTAGCCGATGCGGCCCTGGGTCTGGTCGAGATCGTTGAAGTTCGGATCGGCATAGGGCACGTCGGTCACGTCCCGGTTGCCCTGGACATAGGCGGCGGTGCCGCCGGTGTGGACCCGCTGCAACTCGCTGAGAACCGTGAGGCTGGTGTCGGCATCCGGCGCATAGGTGATCGCCGGTGCTATCAGCAGCTCGTCGTCCGACACGAACGGGTTGTCGGTGTCCGAATCGCGCGCGACACCGGTCATCCGGTAGAAGGTCGAGCCGGACCCGCCGAGCGGCCCCGAGGCGTCGAAGGTCGCCTGGTAGCGGTTGTTGGTGCCGTATTCGGCGCCGATCTCGCGGAAGCTCTCCGTGGTCGGCCGCTTCGACGTCAAGTCGATGATGCCGCCGGCATTGGCCGAGCCGTAGAGGCCCGAGGAGGGACCCTTGAGAACCGACAGCGACTGCAGGCCGTAAGGCTCGACCTGGCTCAGGAGGAAGCTGTTGGAGAAGTCCCGCAGCCCGTCGCGGAAGACGCCCGTATAGGTCGCGTCGAAGCCGCGGATGTAGAAGGAATCGAAGCGGGGATCGAGGCCGAAGGCGCCCGCCCGCGCCGACGCCGAATAGGTCAGCGCCTCGGTCAGCGACTGGACGTTGCGATCGTCGAGCTGCTCTTCGGTGATCACCGCGACCATCTGCGGCACTTTGACGATCGGCAGGTCGGTCTTGGTGGCCGATGCGGTGGTGTCGGCGACGTAGCCGTCCACGGCGTAGTCGGCCCCTGCCGCCCCGGCAATCGCGCCGCCCAACATGCCGTCCGCCTCGCCGCCCGCCGCCTCGATCGTCACCGTGTCCAGCACCACCGGCGCGTCCTGCGCCTGCGCCAGCCCCGGAGCGAGGGCGAGACCCGCGGCCGACAGGGACAGGAACCGCGCCAGCCGGCGGGTCGCGTTCGATGAAAAGCCTCGGTCGGCCGGTGAGTTACGCATGTCGCACATCCATTCTGTCGAGGACCCCTTGCCCTCGGAACGGACCGAGCGATAGATAAACATGAATTGCAGAGTCAACATTAAGCGAATGAGGCTCGAACGGGCCGAAACCGCCGTCGCAGGCACGAATGGACTGCGCATCAGGCGGTTGAACGGGTGCCGGAACAGACATGCCGAAGGGCCGGGCCGGCGAACTGTGTCGCGGCTGTGTCGAAAAAGACACTGAATTTGGAATGATTAAAATCTCTGAGGCCAATCAATACGATACACCGAAGGCCGCGGCCCGATGGTGATCGACAGACGTGCGCTTCTGGGGGGAATCGCCGCAACGGCCGCCACCATTCGCACCGCCCGGGCGACGATGCTGCCGGCTGCCGGTCCCCGTATCGCCTCCCTCGATTACGCGCTGACGGAGACCCTGCTGGCGCTCGGCCACCCGCCGATCGCCCAGACCGCCGCAAGCGACTGGGACGAGTGGGTCGTCGAACCGGCGCTGCCGGCGGGGGTCGCCGATCTCGGCTCCAGCCTGCAGGTGAATTTCGAGCGCCTCGCGCTGCTCGAGCCGGACCTGATCCTCACCACCGACTATGTCGCGCGCCAGGAGACGGCGCTTTCCCGCATCGCGCCGGTCGAGCGCCTGACCATCTATCAGGAGGGCACCGATCCCCTGCAGCGCGCCCGCGACGTGACGCGCACCCTGGCCGAACGCACCGGACGTCAGGACGCGGCCGACGCCTTCCTGGAGGAGATCGACGCGACCTTCGCGGCCTGCGCGGACCGGCTGGCCGCGCTGTCCCTGCCGCCGGTCTATCTCGTCGCCTTCATGGACACGCGCCATGCGCGGATCTTCGGCCGGCATGGCCTCTACCAGTCCGTCCTCGACCGCCTCGGCGTGACCAACGCCTATGAAGGCGAGACCAATTACTGGGGGTTTGCAACAGTCGGTGTCGAGACGCTGGCCACCGCCCGCGACGTGCGGCTCTTCGCCTTCGAGCCGCTGCCGCCGACCTTGATGCAGACGCTCGGCGCCAGCCCGCTCTGGCGGCAGCTTCCTTTCGTAAAGGCCGGGCAGGTCACCGTGCTGCCGCCCACGCTGATGTTCGGCGCACTGCCCTCGGCGCTGCGCTTTGCCGAGCTTCTTACCGAGGCGCTCGCCGGTCCGGCGGGCCAGGCCGGGGACGGCGCCCCCGCATGATCCTGTCGCAGAGCCTGACCGGCCCGGCCCGCTTCAGCGCGGCGCTGGCCCTCGTTGCCGCCGTGCTGACGGTCGCTGTAGTCGCCGGCCCGATCGCGCAATTATGGGCGGGCGCGCCGACCGGCGGCTACGATCCCGCCCGCATCCTGTTCCTTCATGCCGAACTGCCACGGCTTGCGATGGCGGTGCTGTGCGGCGGCGCCCTGTCGGCATCCGGCGCGATCCTGCAGCAGGTGCTGCGCAATCCCCTCGCCGCCCCGACGACGCTTGGCATCGATGCCGGTGCCCGACTGGCGCTGGCCCTGGCGACCTTGTTCGCGCCGGCCCTCTTCGGCTTCGGACGCGACCTGGTGGCGATCGCTGGCAGTGCCGCCTCGACGCTGATCGTCTTCATGTTGGTGCGGCGCAATTTTTCCGCGGTCTCGCTGATTCTCGCCGGCCTGGTCGTCAGCCTGTACTGCGGCGCGCTGTCGGCGATCCTGATCATGATCAAGGACCGCTATCTGGTCAGCCTGTTCATCTGGGGCGCCGGCTCGCTGGCGCAGCAGAGCTGGCAGCCGACCATCGACCTGGCGATGCGGCTCGCCGTTCTCGTCGTCCCGGCGTGGCTGCTGGTGCGGCCACTGTCGCTTCTGGAACTCGGCGATGCCAGCGTCGCCTCGCTCGGCCTGAACGTCACCCGGATCAGGATCGGCGCGATCGGCCTTGCCGTACTCCTCGCCGGCTTCGTGACCAGCGCCGTCGGCGTCATCGGCTTCATCGGCCTTGTTGCCCCGATCCTGGCGCGGCTGGCCGGCGCCCGGCAGTTCGGCGAGCGACTCGTCTGGTCGAGCATCATCGGCGCCCTCCTCTTGCTGGCGACCGATTGCGCGGTCACGCTGCTGTCGGGGGTCTCGGCGGAATTCCTGCCGACCGGCGCGGTGACCGCGATCTTCGGCTCGCCGCTGCTGCTCTTTCTGCTGCCGCGCCTGCGCGCCAGCGTCCGCCCTCCCTTCGAAGCCTCCGTCCCGCAGGCGGCCGCCCGCTTCTCTCCTGCCCTCAGGCTCGCCCTCTGCGTGACCCTCGCGCTTTCTCTCGTCGCAGTCCTCTTTCTCGGACGCGATGCGACCGGTGCCTGGCAGATCCTGCCTCCGGACGCCTGGGCGGAGATCCTGCCTTGGCGCGCGCCGCGCCTCATCGCGGCGGCCGCCGCCGGTGCCATGGTCGCGGTGGCGGGCTTCATCCTGCAGCGCCTCACCGGCAACGAGATGGCGAGCCCGGAGGTTCTGGGCGTCAGCGCCGGCGCCGCCTTCGCCTTCGCCCTGTCGCTGTTCATCTTCGATGATCTCGGCCTTCTCGGCGAAAGCCTGGTGACCAGCCTCGGCGGGCTCGCCGTCCTCGTGGCGATCATCTTCTATGCCCGGCGCACCGGCTTTTCCCCGGAGACGATCCTTCTCGCCGGCATCGCGCTCAATGCCCTTCTCGACGCCTTTGTCGGGGTGCTGGCGGCCGGCGGCGACCCGCGCGCCTTCATCCTGGTGGACTGGATGGGCGGCTCGACGCAGGGCCTGACCATGACCGACGCGATCCCGGTCGCCATCGCCACCCTCGTTCTCGTCGCAGCAAGCCTGCCGGTGTTGCGCTGGCTGGCGATCCTGCCGCTCGGCGACCGGCAGGCGGCCGCGCTCGGCGTGCCGCTGGCCTATGCGCGGCCCTGCCTTCTGGTGCTGGCCGCGCTGCTGACCGCCGCCGCCACGCCGATCATCGGACCGCTGACCTTCGTCGGCCTGATGGCGCCGCATGTCGTCCGCATGCTGGGGATTCGCCGTCCCCTGCCGACGCTGCTCGTCGCGGCGCTGGCTGGCGCCGCGATCATGGCGGTCGCCGATTTCCTCGCCCGCACCATCGCCTTTCCCTACCAATTGCCGACCGGGCTGGTCGCCGCCCTCGTCGGCGCCCCCGTCTTGCTGATCCTTCTCGGCCGAAGAGGTTCGACATCATGACCGCCGCCTTCACCCTGGACGCTGCCAGCCTCAGCGTGCCAGCGCGCACGCTGCTGGCGCCGCTGTCCCTCGAACTCGGCCAGGGCACCGTGACCGGGCTCGTCGGTCACAACGGCTCCGGCAAGTCGACGCTCCTGAAACTTCTTGCCCGCCAGCTTCGGCCCACTACCGGCGGCATCGGCTTCGACGGTCGCCCGCTCGACGCATGGGGTGACCGGGAACTTGCCCGCCGGATCGCCTATCTGCCCCAGCACACGCCGCTCGCGCCGGGCATGCTGGCGCGCGAACTCGTCGCGCTCGGCCGTTACCCCTGGCACGGCGCCCTCGGCCGATTCGGCCCCGCCGACCGGGACAAGGTCGAAGAGGCGATGGCGCTGACCGACACCGCGGCCTTCGCCGACCGCTTCGTGGAAAGCCTGTCGGGCGGCGAACGCCAGCGCGTCTGGCTGGCAATGCTGGTCGCCCAGGATGCAGGCTATCTGCTGCTCGACGAGCCGATCTCGGCCCTCGACGTCGCCCATCAGATCGAGGTCCTGTCGCTGGTGCGCGACCTCTGCGATCGTCGCGGCGTCGGCGTCATCGTCGTCCTGCACGAGATCAACATGGCGGCGCGCTTCTGCGACGAGATCATCGCGCTGAAACAGGGACATCTCGTCGCCCGCGGCGCCCCGGCCCAGATCATGACGCCGGCCTGCCTCGAGGCGATCTACGGCATTCCGATGGACGTCCTGCCGGAGCCTTCCGGCACCCGCAAACTGGCCTTCGCACGGTGAGTGGGAGACCCGTGGACAACCACCGGGCGCAAAGTTGACTATTACTATCAGATTATATTAAGCGCTGCGCAACGCGCCCATTTCCGTGCCCGGCAGCCGACCGCGTCCGGCCGGTCCTGGCGGGACAGTGACCGGGCAATGCCCGAAAGACGAACGGCCGATCATGACCCATCTTTCTGCCCGCAGGTCTGCCCTGCCCCGGCTTTCCATCGCAATCGCTCTGGCCCTCGCCGTCGTGGCGACGCCGCAAGTGGCGGATCGGGCCATGGCGCAGGACGCCCTCGACAAGTCGCCCGCGGCGGCCGAGCCGACCCAGCCGGCGCCGACCGCAACGCCTGAAGCAGCACCCGGGGCCGCGTCCGAAGCCCCGACCGGGGCCCCCGCTGCAGAGACCGAGGCAACCCAAACCGCACCGGCAGCACCGGCGATACCAGCGACGCCGGCAGCCCCTGCCGAAGCGCAGCCGGCCGCTCCCGCCGCGGCCGATCCGGACAACGCTATGACGGATGAGGCCACGGCGCCCGCTCCGTCCACAGCCGCGCCGTCAGTCCCGGCCGCCGGCACAGCGCCGGTCGAGCCCGCCGAAGCAGCCGCAGACGCCCCGTCGGCTGAGCCGGCCCTCGCACCCGCTTCGCCGATCGCTCCCGGCGAACGCAACGCGGCGCTGCCCCACGATCTTTCGCCCATGGGCATGTTCATGGCCGCCGACTGGGTGGTGAAGGCCGTGATGATCGGCCTCGCCTTCGCCTCGCTGGTCACCTGGACCATCGGCCTGTCCAAGGCGATGGAACTGGCGCTGGCCAAGCGCCGCGCACGGGTCGGCGTGCGCCGTCTCGCCCGCGCCGAGACGCTGAAGGAGGCCCTGACCGCGAACCGCCGCCGCTGGCGCGGCCCCGTGGCAGCCCTCGCCCAGAGCGCGGAGGCCGAGCTAGCACGGTCCGCTGACCTCTCCGATGAGGGCATCAAGGAGCGCGTCTCGGTCGCGCTGTCGCGCATCGAGGCCGGCGCCGGCCGCTCGATCTCCCGCGGCACCGGCATTCTCGCGACGATCGGCTCGACCGCCCCCTTCGTCGGCCTGTTCGGCACCGTCTGGGGCATCATGAATTCCTTCATCGGCATCAGTCAGGCCAACACCACAAATCTCGCCGTCGTCGCGCCGGGCATCGCCGAGGCCCTCCTGGCCACCGCCATCGGCCTCGTCGCCGCCATTCCTGCGGTCATCGTCTACAACGTCTTCGCCCGCTCCATCGCCGGCTATCGCGCCGTCCTGTCCGACGGCTCGGCGCTGGTCCTGCAGCACCTGTCGCGCGACCTCGACCGTCGTCACACGACCCGGGAGGCGGCGCCGTTGATGGCCGCCGCGGAGTAGGCCGATGGGGATCAACCTCAACCAGGGTGGCGGCGACGATCTGGGCGGCGCCGGCGAAGTCTCCGAGATCAACGTCACACCCTTCATCGACGTCGTGCTGGTGCTGCTGATCATCTTCATGGTCGCCGCGCCGCTCTCCACGGTCGATGCGCCGGTCGACCTGCCGCTGTCCAACGCCGAGCCGCAGGACCGGCCCGACGAGCCGATCTATCTGACGGTCCAGGCCGACAATACGCTGCTGATCGGCGACGACGAGGTCGATCCCGCGGCACTGGCCCAAGGGCTGGACGCCGCCACCGGCGGCAATCGCGACGAGCGCATTCTCCTGCGCGCCGACGGCGCCATTGCCTATGGCGACCTGATGGAGGTGATGAACCAGCTGCGGACCGCCGGCTATCTGAAGATCGGTCTCGTCGGCCTCGAGGATGCAGGCGCCGGCGCCGCCGGGGCGGCAGCCGCGGGACGGACCTGAGCCCATGGCCCGCCACGGCGATCGCATCCCCTTCGGCGACGGCACCCGGCCACTGCGCGCCGGCCTCGTGCGCTGGCCGCTGGCGGCGCTGCTCGTGGTCGCGGCCCATGGCGTCGTCGCCTATGCGGTGCTCGCACGGGTTCCCGACGAGCCGCCGGCCGGCAACGAGCAGGCGCCGATCCTGATCGAACTCGCTGCGCCCGCGGCAACCCCCGACATCGCCTCCACCGAAGCCGTCGCCGAGCCGGAAGCCACCGAGCCGCCGCCCGAGGTCGAGACGCCCGAGCCGGAGCCGGAGCCCGAAATCGAGCCTGAGCCTGAGCCGGAAGAGCAGGTCGAGCCCGAGCCGACCCCCGACCCTGTCCCTCCCGAAGTCGAGGAACCGGAGGTCTCGGAGCCCGAGCCGACGCCTGAGCCCGCGCCCGAACCGGAGCCCGTCGTCGAGGCGGCGCCGGATGTCGTGCCGGTGCCCACCTTCCGCCCGACACCGCCGCCCAAGGTCCGGCAGGCCGTGCGCGAGAAGAAGCAGGAGATCAAGCCGCGCAAGCCCCGCCAGAAGGTCGAGCGCAAGAAGCAGCGACGGCAGGTGAAGAAGGCCGCGCCGCCGCCCTCGACCGCCACCAAGGGGCGCAAGCAGCGGCAGGTCTCGCAAGGAGCGACGGTCTCGCGCTCGGCCCTGACAAGCTGGCGCAACGCGGTGCAAGCCCGGCTCAACCGCTACAAGCGCAGCCCGCGCGGCGGCGGGTCCGGCACCGTGACGGTTTCCTTCCGCATGGATGGCAACGGTCGCGTCACCTCGGTGCGGGTCGCCCGTTCGGCGGGTCGTATCCTCGACGATGCGGCGGTCTCGCTGCTGCGACGGGCCAGCCCGTTCCCCGCGCCGCCCGGCGGCAAGGGGGTTTCGCTGACGGTGCCGATCCGCTTCCGGTAAGCTCGCATTGCCGCGCGGACCGGCGTGCCCGCCCCAATCGAAGAAACACGCGACCGGACGGGCGCCGCGGCAGCCGCCGTGTCGTCCGTCACGGCGCTCCAGAGATGAAGACGAGGCCCCGATGCTTGCGCGGTTCTTTTCCTATTATGCCCCGTGGCGCGGCCTGTTCGTTCTCGATTTCGGCTGCGCGGTGCTGGCCGGCCTTCTGGAGCTCGCCTTCCCGATCGCGGTGAAGGTGTTCATCGACACGCTGCTGCCCAGCGGCGAATGGAACCTGATCATTGCCGCGGCGATCGGGCTCCTGGCGATCTATCTGCTCAATACGGGCCTGATGGCCGTCGTCACCTATTGGGGCCACATGCTCGGCATCAATATCGAGACGGAGATGCGCCGCCGCGCCTTCGACCATCTGCAAAAGCTCTCCTTCGGCTATTTCGACAACCAGAAGACCGGACATCTGGTCGGCCGGCTGACCAAGGATCTGGAGGAGATCGGCGAGATCGCCCATCACGGGCCCGAGGACCTGTTCATCGCGGTGATGACCTTCCTCGGCGCCTTCGTCCTGATGCTGTTCGTCCATGTCGAGCTGGCGCTGATCACCGCCATCGTCGTGCCGGTCGGCACGATCCTGACCGTGCGCTACGGTGCCCGCATGACCGACACCTGGCGCGCGATCTACAGCAGCGTCGGCGCCTTCAACGCCCGCATCGAGGAGAATGTCGGCGGCATTCGAGTCGTCCAGGCTTTCGCCAACGAGGATCACGAGCGCGCGCTCTTTGCCCGCGACAACGCACAATATCGCGGCCGCAAGCTGGACGCCTATCGCATCATGTCGGTCAGCCAGTCGCTGAACTACCTGTCGATGCGGCTGACCCAGGTGATCGTCATGGTCGCCGGCACCTATTACGTCATCGAGGGCGACCTGACGAATGGCGGCTTCGTCGGCTTCCTGCTTCTGGTCGGCGTGTTCTTCCGCCCGGTCGAGAAGATCGCCGCCGTGCTGGAGAGCTATCCGAAGGGCATTGCCGGCTTCCGCCGCTATTGCGACTTCCTCGACACCGAGCCCGACATCGTCGACCGGCCCGGCGCCCGCGCCGTCGACAGGCTCGCCGGCGACATCCGCTTCTCGAACGTCCACTTCACCTATTCGACGGGCCACCCGGTGCTGAACGGCATCGACCTGTCGGTGAAGGCCGGCGAGACGATCGCCTTCGTCGGCCCCTCCGGCGCCGGCAAGACGACGATCTGCGCGCTGGTGCCGCGCTTCTACGATCTGGTCGAGGGCGCCATCACCATCGACGGCATCGACATCCGGGACATGCAGCTTGCGGCGCTGCGCAGCCATATCGGCGTCGTGCAGCAGGACGTCTTCCTGTTCGGCGGCACCATCCGCGACAACGTCGCCTATGGGCGGCTCGATGCCGGCGACGCCCAGATCTGGGAGGCGCTGGAACGCGCCCATCTCGCCGACACCGTGAAGCGCCTGCCGGACGGCCTTGAGACCATCGTCGGCGAGCGCGGCCTGAAGCTGTCGGGTGGCCAGAAGCAGCGGCTGTCCATCGCCCGCATGTTCCTCAAGGATCCGGCGATCCTGATCCTCGACGAGGCGACCTCGGCGCTCGACACGGCGACGGAGCGCGCCATCCAGACAGCGCTCGCCGAGCTCGCCAGGGGCCGCACCACGCTGGTCGTCGCCCACCGCCTGTCGACCATCCGCCACGCCGACCGCATCGTCGTCGTCGAGGCCGGCCGGATCGTCGAGGAGGGGGCGCATGACGCCTTGCTGCAGCAGGACGGAGCGTATCGCCGGCTGGTGCTGGCGCAGGAACAGGACGTCCTGCGGCCGGCGATCCTCGCAGCGGAATGACAGGTCCGGGCGGGCTGCGGCCCGCCCCTCTCAGGCCGTTCGGAAGATGCCTCTACGGCTAGCGATGCACGCCGCCGGCCGCCGGCTCGGCCTCGCCGCGCCAGTAGGCAACGACCAGATGGTCGCGCGCCTTCAGGCCCCAATGGCGGCGGCAATGGTGGCGCAGCCGCTTGAACGCCTTGAACTCGCAGCCGATCCACACCGACGTACCGGCCTCCGACGGCCAGTCGAGCGCCACGACGGCCTCTTCCAGGAGCGTTGTCGTCCCGGCAGCCCGGCCTTCGCGGTTCAGCCAGACCACTTCGAAGCCCGCCGGATGGGCGAGCGGCTGGATCTCGCCGGCATCCTCGACCTCGATGATCGCCGTGCCGACGGCATCGGCCGGCATTTCCTCCAGCATCCGGGCGATCGCCGGCAGGGCGGTCTCGTCGCCGGCCAGCAACATGCGCTCGGCCGGGACCGCGCCGCCGCCGCCCGGACCGATCATTCCCACCGGATCGCCGGGCCGGACGGTGCGGGCCCAGTCGGACCCAGGGCTTTCGCCGTCATGCAGCACGATATCGATGTCGACGAAGCCGGCACCGGGGTCGATGTGACGGATCGTGTAGGTCCGCAGCACCAGCTTGTCCTCGCCTTCCGGCCAGGCCGGAATGCCCGACGGCACAGCACTCGGCCACACCGGCTTGCGCCCCTTCGGCGGGATCAAGATCTGGATGTGCAGCCCGCCGCTTTGGAACCGCGCCAGATCATGGCCGGTCAGGCGCACCCGGCGCAGCTTCGGCGTCACCTGCCACGCATCGACGACCCGCATTTCGCGGAACTGCGGCAGCTCGGACGTGCCCTCGCCGTCGCCCGACCATGCGATCTCGACATCGGGGCCGAAGAATTCGCGCATGTTCCAGGCGATGAGATATTTCATGTTGGCAAGCGCGCCGCGGTCGCTGGCATCGGCGCAGGCGGCCAGCGCCTCGCCCCGGCCCTCGATCCGCGCCCGCGCGCCATAGAGGTCCAGCGCCAGACCGTCGCCCGGCTGGCGGGACGGCGGCATGTGATCGGCGAGAATGCCGGCGAGATGATCGAGGAAGCCGGCGGGGGTCTGGGTGGCGATCTCCACCGCGGCGCAGAACTTGGTTTCCGCGTCGCGCGCGGGGTCGTCGTCACCGTCGGGCACGCGAGACGTCACCATGTGAGGCCTCGAAACCGGACCGCCGCACAGGACCGGACGCGGATGCTGCACGGCCGTTTCGACCAGCCGATGCCGCTCCGATGAATGTCGGTCATGTCCGTTCCCCGTGTTTGCCCCCGTCAGGGCGGGTATAATAACATGACTTTCATAGTCAAGTTCGAGAGACCAACGAGGGAACGGACCGCCGGCCTTCTGCGTCTTCCCCCCAAAAGCGGACGTCGAACAGAAGGATAGCCAGATGACGAGTTCCATTCCCGCCCAGCACCAGGACGCCACGCCGGGCCGCGAGACCGAGATGACGCCGGCGCCGGACTACATGCCCCGCTACCCGAGCTCCGGGCGGCTGGACGGCAAGGTGGCCCTGATCACCGGCGGCGACAGCGGCATCGGGCGCGCCTCGGCGGTGCTGTTCGCCCGCGAGAAGGCCAATGTCGCAATCCTCTATCTTGAGGAGGACGAGGACGCCGAGGAGACGAAGAACGCCATCGAGGCGGAGGGCGCCGAGTGCCTGCTGATCCGCGGCGACGTGCGCGAAAAGGCGTTCTGCACCGACGCCGTGAAGCGGACCGTCGAGGCGTTCGGCGGGCTGGACGTGCTGGTCAACAACGCCGCCCACCAGATGGAGGAGAACGACCTGCAGAACCTCTCGCAGGCCGAGCTCGCC
The DNA here is from genome assembly GCF_000421645.1 of Aurantimonas coralicida DSM 14790. Lineage (GTDB taxonomy): Bacteria > Pseudomonadota > Alphaproteobacteria > Rhizobiales > Rhizobiaceae > Aurantimonas > Aurantimonas coralicida. Next base: position 766,373 of record NZ_ATXK01000001.1, read on the forward strand.
AAGCATTTCGAGACCAATGTCTACGGCTATGTCTACATGATGCAGGCGGCACTGGATCACCTGCCGGACGGCGCGGCCATCGTGAACGTGACCTCGGTGAACAGCTACAAGGGGAACGATTCCCTGATCGCCTATTCCTCCACCAAGGGTGCGATCACCGCCCTCACCCGTTCGATGGCCAGCAACCTCCTCGACCGCAAGATCCGCGTGAACGGTGTTGCGCCGGGGCCGGTCTGGACGCCGTTCATTCCCATGTCGATGCCGGCCGACAAGGTCGAGGGGTTCGGCGAGCAGGCCCCGATGAAGCGGGCCGGGCAGCCCAACGAGATCGCCCCGTCCGTGCTGTTCCTCGCCTGCCAGGACTCCTCCTACATGACCGGCCAGGTCCTTCACCCGAATGGTGGCTACATCGTCGGGGCCTGACGGCGTGACGCTCCCGGACGGGACACGAGGCACGGTTCCGATGGCCGCTGCGCCAGAGAAACGGTTGCCGCGTTGTCCCGTCTGCCGCGCCCGCGACATGCGGGTCACCGAACGCGCCGCCCGCCATGATGCGGCCTGGCGCGAATGCGGCCATTGCGGTCTTCTCGCAGACGTGGACGCCCTCGCATCGGGGCGGTTGCCGGCCCTGATCGATGCCCGCCTGGGCGGCGAGCGCTTCATCCTTGCGCCGAACGATCCGTTCTTCGTCGAAAGCTACAGCGCACGGACACTGGCGCTGTCACGTGGGTTCGTCGCCAGTCCCGTAGGCGACGAACAGCGGGCAGCCCTGCGCAATCCCTATACGGACTGCCCGGCCATCGCCGACCTCCGTCCGCTCGCCGCGTCTCCGGCGGTCCCGGTCTCGCTCGTCGTCATCTGCCGTCCCGGCGACTTGAGCAATCTGCGCGATCAGCTCGGCCCGGTCGCCAGCGTCCTCGACGATCTCTGCCTCGTCGTCGACGAACCGGCCGCGGCCGACCTCATGCCGCCGGCCGACTGGCCCGACACGATCAGCATTCTGCAACGACCCCTCGCCGGCGATTTCGCGGCCCAGCGCAATGCCGGACAGGAGATGGCCCGGCACGACTGGGTGCTGCAGCTTGACGCCGACGAAACCGTGGAGGGGGAAGCGCTCGCGACCCTCGGCCATGTCGCGGCCCTTGCCGACGCGGGCGGTAGCCTCTCCGTCGGGCTGGCGCGCCGCAACCGGGTGGACGGAGTCTTCGCCGACCTCTTCCCCGACATCCAGTACCGCCTGAACCGTCGCTCCGTGTGCTACGCGGGCAAGGTGCATGAACGGCCGGCACTCGCCGGCGGCTGGCGCGACAGCTTCATCGCCCCGAACCTCGTCATCGAGCACCATCTGTCCCGGGCCCATGTCGAACGACGCTCCGAGCGCTACGAGGCGTTGCAGCCCGGCAAGGGCCGCCTGTTCGAGCGCGACGCGCTGCTGACGCCCTATGCCGACTGACGCCGGAACGCCCTCGCCGCTTCGTAGAGCGCCAGCGTCTCCTTGCCGAGCGTTTTGCGGGTAAAGCGCCCCGCCGCCGCCACCGCCCGGCGATGGAGTTGCAGGCGCAGGTCGGCATCGCCCAGGGCCGGGCGCAGGACATCGGCAAGGGCCGCGCCGGAGGCGTCGGCGGCCAGGAGACCGGCCCCACTGTCGCCGACGACCTGACGGGCGGATGGGTCCGCGGACAGCCCGATCACCGGTCGCCCGAAGGCCAGCGCCTCCTGGTAGACGAGGCCGAAGGATTCGTAGCGCGATGGCGCGACGACCAGGTCGGCCTCCCGGTAGGCCGCATCGAGCGCAGCGTCGTCGAGCCGGCCGTGCAGCATGAGGCAGGACCGGGCGCGATCGTCGAGAGGCGGCAGCTCTTCCGCGCCGATCCCGACGAGATCGAGCCGGAAGTGCGGCAACGCTCCGGTGGAGACGTCGTCGGCAAGGATCGACAGCGCCCCCATCAGGCAATCGAAGCCCTTGCGCGCCTCCACGCGGCCGACAAAGAGCAGGCGCAGCTCCTCTCCCGCCGGCGGATAGGGCGCCCCGGCCGCGCGCGCCAGACGCTCCGGCGGCAGCGACAGGCCGATGACCGCCTGCGGCGAGGCCGCGTCGAGCTCGTAGAGGGCCCGCACCTTCTCGCCATGGCTTTGCGTGTTGAAGATATGGCCGGCCGAGCGCCGGGCGGTCGCCGCCTCCAGCCGGCAGGCATAGCGCCCGTCGAACCGATCGCGCAGGCCGCCGGAGATGGCCCCGGTCGAGATCGCCGGGGTGGAATGGCGGGTGACGAAGGGCAGGTCCGGGATGCGGCTGGCGAACGCCCCCGGCGCGTACCAGTTCGTCGCCTCCAGGCAGTCGAAGGGCCTCTGTCGATGATCCGCCGCGATGCGGGCCGCGAACCAGCGCGGCGCCACCAGATGGCCGATCGCTGCCCGTCGCCGCAGCCAGGGGCCGGCCCCGCCTTCGGGCGGCAGGCAGCCGATCACCCGCACGCCCCCGATCACTTCGCTGCCCTGCCGGTCCAACGTGTAGACATGGGCCTCCGCGCCGGCCGCCGCGAGGCTTTCGGCGATCTCGCGGGCGGCGACGGCAAGGCCGCTGGCGCTCGGCGGATAGTCCCAGGCGATCAGCGCGGTGCGAAGCCGGCTCATCGGGCCAGAAGCTCGCGATAGAGCCGCAGATAATCCTCCGCCATCCGCCTGGCGGTGAACCGCGCCTCGAAGCGCGCACGGATCGCATCACGGTCGAGAGTGCCGATTTTCCGCAGCGCCGCCGCCGCCTCGGCCTCGTCACGCACCACGAAGCCGGTGACGCCATCCTCGACGATCTCGGGCACCGAGCCCCGGTCGAAGGCGATCACCGGCGTGCCGCAGGCCATTGCCTCGATCATCACGAGGCCGAAGGGTTCGGGCCAGTCGATGGGAAACAGCAACGCCGTCGCCGCCCCGAGCAGTGCCTGCTTGCCCGCATCGTCCACCGGACCGACGAACCGGGCGTCCCCGCCGAGCAGCGGCGCGACCCTCTCGTCGAAATAGGTGGGATTGCCGACGTCGACGGCCCCGGCCAGCCGGATCGGCATGCCCGCAGCCTGTGCGATGCGGATGGCGGCATCCGGCTGCTTCTGGTCGGTCATCCGGCCGACGAAGGCGGCATAGCCCCCGTCGCCCGGCCCTGCGCGATAGCGGCTCTCGTCGAGGCCATGATGCACCACGCCGGCGCGGTTGGCGGCCGGAATCCGGTCGAGCTGGCTTTGCGAGATGCCGGCCACAGGCAGGTCGGGGAAGGCCGCGAAGAACAGCTCCCGGTCGAGTTCGTCGACACGCCAGTGAATGGTGGTCAGCGAATGCCGCCGCCGCTCGCCCAAGAGCGCCGCATGGAAGAACTCGCCATGGCAGTGGACGATGTCGAAATCGCTTAGCCGTCTGCGCAATTCCTCCATCTGGACCGCCTCGAGAACCTGCGGGATCGAGGGCGGCACCGCCCCGTGGCGCTCTTCCAGCCCCTTGAGGCTCGGCAGCGTGCCGATGCGCGGAATGTCGCACCTGCTGTCGGAGGGGGCGAAGAGGGTGACGGAGACCCCCAGTGAATCCAACGCCTTGGACAGATCGTGAACGATCCGTTCCGTCCCGCCGGACAGATCCGGGGGCGTAGGAAAAATGTTAGGGGCGACCTGAGCGACTCGAAGCGGTTTCATCGCCGGCCATATGGGCGGTCAGACCAATTCGTCAGTATCCAAACGGAAGAGGTAGGCGCCTTGTTCGTCGTACACGTCGCTCTTCAGGGCTGCCTCCGGGCAACCGATGTCAGCTATGGCCTGACCCCGGACACGGGCGGCCACATCAAATATCTGCTCGAGCTTGTGGCGGCCCAGGCCAGGACGCCCGGCATCGACCGTATCGTCATCGCCACGCGCGGCTTCGACAGCGAGTATGGCGACGAGTACCGGCCGGGCTGGGAGCGGATCGACGACAAGGTCGAGATCCTCCGGCTGCCGACCGATCGTCCCGAATATCTGGCGAAGGAAGAACTCTTCACCGAGACCGCGAGCTTCGCCGAGCATCTGCTGGAATGGCTCGGCGATCAGCCCGAGGCGCCGACCTGCCTGCACGCCCATTACGCCGATGCCGGGACCGTCGCCGAGCTGGTGCGCGCGAAGACCGGCATTCCGTTCCTGTTCACCGGCCATTCGCTCGGTCGCGTCAAGCGCGCGGCGATGAGGACCGGCGAGATCCCGGCGGAAACCGCCGCCGTCCTCGACCGGCGCATTGCCATCGAGGAACGGACCTTCGCGGCCGCCGACCTCGTCATCGCCTCGTCGCGCGACGAGGCCGAGGTCCAGTACGCCGCCTATGACAGCTACGAGCCGGGCAAGATCCGGATCATCGAGCCCGGCAGCGATCTCGACGCCTATCGCGGCGCGACCACCACCGAAGCCGTCGACGCGATGATCGCGCCCTTCCTGCGCGAACCGGACAAGCCGGTCGTCCTGGCGATCGCCCGCCCGGTCGCCAAGAAGAACCTGCCAATGCTCGTCGAAGCCTTCGGCCGCGATCCCTGGCTGCGCGAGAACGCCAATCTGGTGATCGTCGCCGGCACCCGCGGCGATCTCTGCGAGCTCGGCGAGGAAGCCGCCGGCCAGATGCGGGCGATCCTCGAGGCCATCGATCGCCACGACCTCTATGGCCGCGTCGCGGTGCCCAAGACACATCGACCGGCAGACATCCCGGCCCTCTACGCCCATGCCCGCGCCCGCGGCGGCATTTTCGTCAATCCGGCGCTGAACGAGCCCTTCGGCCTGACGCTGCTCGAAGCGGCGGCAAGCGGGCTGCCGCTCGTGGCCACCGACAGCGGCGGGCCGAACGACATCATCGAGCGCTGCAACAACGGCCGCCTCGTCAACCCGCACGAACCTGACGCCATCGCCGGCGCCTGCCGCGCCATTCTCGAGGAACCGGCGCTTCACGCGACCTACGCCGCCAACGGCGCCAGGGCCGTAGATGCCTATGACTGGACGCGGCATGCCGAGCGCTGCCGGCAACTGGTCGAACGGCTGGTCGCCGGTGCGAAGCCGGCGCAGATCATCCACCAGCCGCAGCTGCTCGTCTGCGACATCGACAACACGCTGACCGGCTCGGACGCCTGCATCCAGGCCTTCACCCGCTGGCATGCCCGCGAGACCGCGCTCGACTTCGCGGTCGCGACCGGACGCTCGCTGCACAGCGCGCTCTCGATCCTCGAACAGCAGGCCGCGCCGAACCCCAAAATCATCATCTCCTCGGTCGGCACCGAGATCTATTTCCTCGAGCCGAACGGCGTCACCTACCGCCGCGACCGCGACTGGAGCCGGCGCATCGCCACCGGCTGGCAGCGCCGGCGGATCGCCGCGGCGCTGGCCGACTATCCGGGCATCGCTCCGCAGGCGCCGCTGGAGCAGCGCGCCTTCAAACTGAGCTATCTGGCCGAGGGCGACCGCAGCATCGTCGCCGGCATCCGGGCGCATCTCCAGCGCCGCGGACTGGCCGCCGCCGTCATCCACAGCCATGGCCGCTATCTCGACATCCTGCCGGTCACCGCGTCGAAGGGCGCGGCGATCACCTATCTGCGCCAGCGCCTGTCCCTGCCCGACGAGGCGGTCTTTGCGGCCGGCGACAGCGGCAACGATATCGAGATGCTGCGCTCGGTGCCGCAGTCGATCATCGTGGCGAACTATTCCGACAGTCTCGCCAGCCGGTCGGACCTTTCCCATTCCTATGTCGCGCGGCAGAGCCATGCCCGCGGCATCATCGAGGGCGTGACCCATTTCCGGAGCCGCGCCGGACGGGCGCCGATCCAGTGACGACCAGCCTTCTCACCCTGACGCGCAACCGGCGGCGGCATCTGTTGAACCTGATGGAGAGCCTGCGCCGGCAAAGCCGCAAGCCGGATGAACTCGTCATCGCCTGCATGCAACCGGCGATCGAGCCGGACCTGCCGGAGATCGGCATCCCTGTGCGCCAGTTCACGGTGCCGGGCGACGACCTGCCCCTGGCCGCCGCGCGCAATCGCGCCGCCGAGGCGGCGACGGGCGAGACGCTGATCTTCCTCGATGTGGACTGCGTCGCCGCACCCGGCCTCGTCGACCGCTTCACCGATGCCTGCGCTGAGACCGACGGCTTCTTTCTCGGCGAGGTCCTGTATCTGCCGGGCGGCGCCATCGACGGCGCGCTGGATTTCGACGCGCTCGACGCCGTCGGCATCGTGCACCCGTCCAAGCCCGACATGCCTCGCACCGGCCTGCGGCGCGAGGCGAATACGGGCGAGTTCTGGGGTCTGTCCTTCGCGGTGCGCAAGGCCACCTGGGCGCGGCTTGGCGGCATGGACGAACGCTTCGTCGGCTATGGCGGCGAGGAGACCGACCTTGCCGCGCGTCTCGATCCGGCCGGCGTGCCGCTCTACTGGACGGCCGGGGCCCGTGCCTATCATCAGCACCACACGGTCCATGTGCCGCCGCTGCCGCATTTCGACGCCATTCTGGCCAATGCCCGCCGCTTCCACGCCAAGCATCGGCGCTGGTGCATGGATTATTGGCTCGGCCAGTTCGCCGAGCGGGGCCTGATCGAATGGGACCCGGCCGGCGACGAGATCGTCGCGCGGCGCCGGCCGACACCCGAAGAGTTGGCAGCCGCCCGCCAGCCGGACAGCGTCCGCTTCAGCTAGGGCACGAAGCGGACGCCGGACGGGGCTTCCTGCGTCCTAGCCGGTGGCCGCCAGCGGCTGCTGGCCCTCGCCCCACAATTCGTCTGTCAGGCTTTCCAGCCAGTTTGCCGCTCTCTGTGCGGCATCCTTGCGGTAGAGCGGTGCGATCCGCGCCGGGTCGAGCTGTCGCGCCTCCTCCATCAGGCCCTGCCAGCCGGCGAGATCGCCTGGCCAGCGCTGTGCGTGAACGGCGGCGCCCACCGCGGCCATCGCCTCGGCCTTGCGGGTCTGCTCGTTGAAGTAGCGCCATTCCGGGGCGATCACGAGCGGCCGGCCGACCCGCGCGATTTCGGTGACCGTATTGTCCCCCGCCGACGCCACGACGATATCGGCCGCCGCCAGATAGTCGGTGACGTTCGACACCCAGCCGAGTTCGCGCAGATTGGAAAAGTCGGTCTCGTGGCCCTCCTTGAGCGTCGGCCCGAGCACCAGCCAGTCGGCCTCCGGCAGGGCGCGCGCGCCGACGGTGAGCGGCGCATAGGGCGTGCCGGCGCCGCCGCCGCCGGTCAGGACGACGATGGTTTCGCGCTCCGGATCGAGGCCCAGCTTGCGCCGCGCCGCCTCGCGCGTCGGCACCGGATCGCGGGTCGTGCAGAGACCGCCCGAATAGAAGGTCTTGGCGCGCAGATGCGCCGGATAATCGTCCTGTTCGAGGCTCTCGTCGAAAGGCGCCAGCATGCCGACGCTGGATTCGTAGCTGGCGATGTGGCCGGTATCCGAGCGGTCGCCATGCATGCGGATCTGCACCGCCGGGACCGAGGCGATCCGCGACAGGAGCGCGATCTCCGACGAGACGTCCACGACGAACAGCCCGACGTCACGTGCATCGAGATGATCGATAATGGCGCGCATCGTGCCGCGCATTTCCTTCAGACCCAAGGGCACGCAGTGCAGCGCCGGCGGTGTCGGCTCGGCATAGAGCCGCTCCGTCGGCACGCCGGCGCCGATCATGTTCGGCAGCGTGATCAGCTCGATGTGCCGCGAGAAGCCCTCGAACAGATGCGGTCCCGCGGTCAGCACGGAGACCGGCCGCGTACGCGAAAACGCCTCGACCAGCGCCATCGTCCGGTTGGCATGCCCGCGCCCCTGGTGATGCACGAAAAACGCGATCGGCCTGGTCATGCCCGGCCCTCCCGCTGGATGAGGGACCGCGGGTCGGTGCGGCTCGCGAAATGGATGTCGAACGCTGCCATGTCGTGCTTTCGATCAATGGGAAACAGGACATGGCAGGTAGCGCGGCGGCCCGGCACGGCTGCCGATTCATGGTCGCGGCAAACGAAAATTCCGCATCGCGGGAGCAGCCAGAACACGAATATGCCGCCGCAACGGCAGGACACTTCGCGAAAGCGACGATGCGTCGCGGTCAGGAAAGCGGATGCAGCCGCGCCCGGCCCTCGTCCTGCATCCGCTCGAAAAACGCCCGTTCGCGGTTCCAGCGATGTCCGTCCCAGCCGTCGAAGCCGAAGCCGTAGACGTCGATCGGGCCGCCGAACGTCTCGAGCGCCCAGAGGAGCGCGATGAGACCGGTGGACGGTGCGCTCATGTCGCGTTGCGGCCGCGTATAGCCGATGACGCCGCATGCCCGCAGGAAAATGTCGACGCCGACCGGTGTCACGGCCCGGCCATCCGCACGCAGCATCGCTTCCGCCTCCGGCGCCCAGTTGCGCGCATCGGGGACTTTGCGTTCGGCCTCGGTGAGGGGCGGCGCGATCAGATCGTCCTTCGCCGGATGGATCGGCAGCAGGATTTCGCCGGCCTGCGCCAACGCCGCACGTGCGAGAAAGTCCGGATCGTCCAGCCATTCCCGCATCTGCCCGCCGCAATTGATCAGGAAGAGATGGGTCGTGCGACTGCCATTGACCCCGCCGAGGCCGAAGCAATTGTTGATGCGGATGACGCTGTCGCTGGCGTCGATCGCGGCGGAGCGGTCCCGCTCGTGCGGGGCGTTGCCGACAAGGCTGATGCTGGGCTGGGTCATGGCAGGCCGGGTTTTTCGATTGCGGGCGAAGGCGCGTGGCAACAGCGATGCAGCGCGCGCTAGGTTCCACGCGGATGTGCGGCCCGCTGTCGCCGTCCTCAGCTCTTCTTGCGGGTCGGCGCGTGGAAATCCGGCGGCTTGCCGGCGATCCACCCGAGGAACCGCGCAATGTCGGGATGCTGCGACAGGGGGATCCCGTCCGCCGTCATCCGGTCGAGCTCCGCATTGGTGAAGCTGGCATGGATGGTGCGATGGCAGATCGGATGGACCGGAACGACCTGTCGTCCGCCGCGGCTCTTGGGCTGCGGATGATGCCATTCGATGCGGCGGCCCAGCGGCCGGCCGCACAGCCAGCACTCCTCCGCCTCGTCACGCCTGCCCTTCTGCCCCGCCATGCGCGCTATCTAGGTGCGGCGTGCCGTGGCGCCAATCGCCGGAGGCGACGCGTTCGGCAGGACATGATGTCACGGTTTTGCTGCAGCCAGTCCGGCGTGTTTCTGCTAGGTCGAACAAACGCCGAACCGCCACGCCCAGGTGCGCGCCGCGCGGAGCCTTAGCCCGCCGGCGCGACCGCGCAGGGCGGAATGTCGGACGGATGTGGTGACGACGGCAGGCGGATGGACGAGGCGCCCCCAGACAACGCGATCGTGCGGGAAACGCACATGCCGGCGGTGGACGACGCGCCGGACGCGCAGCCCGTCGCGACCGTCAGGCAGCGCAAGATCATCCATATCGACATGGACGCCTTCTATGCCTCGGTCGAGCAGCGGGACGATCCGTCCCTGCGCGGACGCCCCGTCGCGGTCGGCGGCTCGCGCGAACGCGGCGTCGTGGCGGCGGCAAGCTACGAGGCGCGGGTGTACGGCGTGCGCTCCGCCATGCCCTCGGTCACCGCGCGGCGGCGCTGCCCCGACCTGATCTTCGTCAAGCCACGCTTCGAGGTCTACAAGGCGATCTCGGCCGAGATCCGGGCGATCTTCGCCGAGCACACGCCGATCATCGAGCCACTGTCTCTGGATGAGGCTTATCTCGACGTCACCGAGAACCTCCACGACATCCCCTCCGCCACGCAGATCGCGGAGATGATCCGCGCGCGCATCCGGGAGGTGACCGGGCTGACCGCCTCGGCCGGCGTGTCCTACAACAAGTTCCTCGCCAAGCTGGCCTCCGACTACCGCAAGCCGGACGGGATCTTCGTTGTCACGCCGGCCATGGGTCCGGGCTTCGTCGAGGATCTTCCGGTCGGCCGATTCCATGGCGTCGGTCCGGCAACGGCCGCCAAGATGCAGCGCTTCGGCATTCACACCGGGCGCGACCTCCGCGACAAATCGCTGCCCTTCCTGCAGGAGCATTTCGGCAAGACCGGCCCCTATTACTATTCCATCTCGCGCGGCGTCGACGAACGCCCGGTGCGCGCCAATCGCATCCGCAAGTCGGTCGGCGCGGAAAACACCTTCGGCGCCGATCTCTTCGCCTTCGACGAGATGCGCGAGGCGCTGCAGCCAATCCTCGACAAAGTCTGGCGCTATTGCGAAACCAGCACCATTCGCGGCCGCACGGTCACGCTGAAGGTCAAGTTTGCCGATTTCCAGCAGATCACCCGCGCCCGCTCCGCGGTCCAGCCGGTTGCCTCGCGCGACGATCTCGAGCGCATCGCCCTGGCTCTCCTCGGCGCGGCCATGCCCTTCGACAAGGGGGTGCGGCTCCTCGGCGTCGCCCTCTCATCGCTCATACGCGAGGGTATGCCGGACGACACGCCGACGCAGTTCAGCCTGCCGCTTTGAACCAGAGCGCGCGAACGACAACGCCGGCCCCGTCGCCGCCAAGGGCGGTACGAGACCGGCGCGTGCCGCATCGGATATCAAGGAGTGCCGGGTGGGAATTGTCCCGCCCGGCACGTTTCAGGCTCAGATCTGTTCGGTCTGGGCGCCGGAATTCGGCTTGGCCTTGCCGAGCGTCGGCTTCTGGCCGAGCGGCTCCGGCTGCGCCTTGACCGAGAACTCGCCGCGGCCGTCCAGGGACGGACCGGAGGCCCAGCGACCCTGCGGGGCGTCTTCGTCGAGATGCGTGTTGAGGTAGTAGTAGGAGTGCTCGGTCGCCTCGTGGCTCTCCGGCGTGGAGTTCGGCACCGGCAGCGACGCCGTCAGGCCGCCCATCTCTTCCAGCACGGCCAGCCACTGCTGCTGGTGCATGGTGTCGCGGGCGATCAGGAAGGACAGCATGTCCTTCATGCCGGCATCCTCGGTCCAGTTGTAGAGCCGCGACGCCAGCACGCGGCCGCCGGCCTCTGCGGTGACATTCGCCATCATGTCGGCGGCGATGTTGCCGGTGGCATAAACATGGCTGAGGTCGAAGGGCACGCCGTTCGCGTTCACCGGCATGGCCGACAGGCCCGAGGACAGGAGATGGCGCGGATTGGCGCCGCCGAGAATGGCGTGGACCACCGGATCCTTGGCCGCTTCCTCCTGCGCGCTCACCGGGGCGCCCTCGAGGTTCAGCGCGACCGCATGGCCGAGGAACTCGATATGGGACAGCTCTTCCGTCGCGGTCGACATCAACAGATTGCGGATGCGGTCGTCACCGCGCGCGCCCATGGCCTGGAAGAAATACTGCATGGCGACGCGGATCTCGCCCTCGATGCCGCCGATCGCCTGCTGCAGGAGCTTGGCGAACTGCGGATCGGGCTTGTCGACGCGGACGGTGTACTGGAGCTTGGACGAATGGTGAAACATGATCTGTCCCTTCAGTTTCAGTGAATCTGGTTCAGTGGGGCCGGCGGATGCCGGGATATCCTGAGATCAGAGGCTGGCCGCCGTGCTGTCCATCCAGGCGCGGTGACGCTCCTCGTCGGCCAGCGCGCTGGCGAAGAACGCCTTGGACTTCGGCACCGCATCGCCATGGTCGGCGGCGCGCTGATAGGCAGCGACGGTGTCGTCCTCGTTGGTCTTCATGGCCTTGAGGATCGTGGCGTCGCCCATGAGGCCGGCCAGCGCGACCTTGCCCGTGGTCAGGACCTGCTTCATGTCGCCCGAGGTCGGCGGATCGAACGAGAGTTCGCGGGCCATCTCATGCAGCACGTCGAGATGCTGCTGGTGATCCTTGCGGAAGGCCGCAACCTGCGTCGCAAGGCTCTTGTCGCTCAGATTCTCGATGCAGGTTTCATATGCCGCGATGGCGTCGTGCTCGAGAATGATGAGATCGCGAACCAGCGACTTGATGTCGGTCTCTGTTCCAACTGTCGTAACCATGATCGTCTCCTTTGTCGGCGCATGCGCGGTTCACCCTGCGAACTGGCGGGTTGATGCGCGGATCGCTCAGCCGAGCGTTCCTCGTTGCCTGACCCGAGAAAGGCGGTGACCGCGTCGAACGTTTCATCCGAGTTGCTTGTGCGGCTAAAGGAAAGGGCATCCGCGGGACGGATAGGTGCCTACGGAGCTGGCGCGCATGCGCGACTAAACTTCCAAGCCGGTAATGAATCCGAGTAGCTCTGAGGAATATATTCGCGTAGGCCGCGACTATACCGGCAGCGCTCTGCGCGGGGCACCATCAAGCGCGGTCGGCGATGGACCATCGCCGACCGCGGATCATAACATGACAAATTTGATCATGATTAATCGCCCAGCGCGCTCGTGGCGCCCTGCCACGGCGATCCGTAATCCTTGCGAAACCTTGCGGGCCGGCAGCGTAGCCGACCTGATCCAAGGATGCGGAAATCGGCATGAAGAAGCGATCCGCCGGCTACGGGTTCGACCGGATCGACCGGATCGACCTGCATGGGGAAGCTCGACGGGGTGGCGCCCGTGTCCGTATCCTCGCCCATGTCCGCGTCCGCAAGCGGGGAACGCGTCAGTCAGTTTTGCCCGAGATAAGTCCGGAGCGTGTCGGCGGTGCCTTTCGCCGCCAGCATGCGCAGCCACTCCGCGAAGGGCTCGGCAAAGCGCGGCTCGTCCTTCAGCCTGCCATAGACGGCTTCCATCGACAGCCAGGCCATCGGGTCGGTTTCGGCGGCCCGGGCCCGTTCGGTCAGGTGATCCCAGTCGGGATCGTTCGGCGCGATCGCCGCGCCGGAATCGGTCACGCCCCGGCAGTAGCGGCACCACAGCGCGCTTTCGAGCGCCAGGCCCGTGGGGCTGCGCCCGGCCTGCAGATTGTCGAGCACCGACGGCACGATGAATTTCGGCTGGCGGTTCGAGCCGTCGAGGCACAGGCGGCGGATGGTATCGCCGATCTTCGGATTGCCGAACCGGCGCTTGATCAGGGCGTAATAGGCGCCGAGATCGGTGTCGGGCACCGGCGGCAGGATCGGCAGGATGTCCTCGGTCTCGACCTTGTCGAGAAAGCGCGCGACGAGATCGGTCTGCATTGCCTCATGGACGAAATGCACATCCAGCAGCCCCGCCGGATAGGCGATGATCGCATGGCCGCCATTGAGGATGCGGATCTTCATATGCTCGTAGGGTGTGACGTCGGGCACGAACTGCACGCCGACCTTCTCCAGCGCCGGGCGGCCGGCGGGAAAATCGTCCTCCAGCACCCATTGCTTGAATTCCTCGCAATAGACCGGCCAGGCGTCGTCGATGCCCAATGTCTCGCGGCAATGGTCGATCTCGCGCTGGCTGGTCGCCGGGGTGATGCGGTCCACCATGCCGTTCGGAAAGGCGACATTCGCCGCGATCCATTCGGCCAGCGCGCCATCCACCAGCCGCGCCATGCCGATGACGGCGCCCGCGCAGACCTTGCCGTTATGGGGAATGTTGTCGCAGGACATCACCGTGAAGGGCGGAACGCCGCGCGCATGCCGCGTCCTCAGCCCCGCGCAGATCAGGCCGAACACCGTCGTCGGCGCCTCGGGGTTCTGCGCGTCGGCGACAATCGCCGGATGGGCCGGATCGAATTTGCCGTCCGGGTCGATGAAATAGCCGCCCTCGGTCACCGTCAGGGAGACGATCCGGATCGCCGGATCCGCGAGCTTTTCGACGATCGCCGGCGTGTCGCCCACCGGCAGCATGTCGATCATCGCGCCGGTCACCCGGGCGCTGGTGCTGGCATTGTCCTGCTCGACGACGGTGGTCAGGTAATCCTGCCCCGCCAGCCTGTCGCGCATGGCCTGGTCGGAGGGCATGACGCCGGCGCCGAGGATCGCGAAATCGTGCCCCTCCCCCATCTCGAACAGGGCGTCGAGATAGACCGCCTGATGGGAGCGATGGAAATTGCCGATGCCGAAATGCACGATGCCGGCACGCAAGCCCGAGCGGTCGTAGCTCGGCACCGCGGCCTTGCCGGCGATGTCGGGAAGATTGGCGGCGCAAAGCCGGACGCTCATGGCAGGTCTCCTCGGGCTGATCGTCGTGGCTGCCAGACGCTCGGCGTGCGCAGGAACGGCAGGACATTGTGCGGGCGCAAACGGTTGCGGGGCGGAGGTCCCGCCGGCCGCCCTCCTCCTAGCGGACGGCCAGACCCTGGCCGTCGAAGCGGTGCAGCTTGTCTTCCTGCGGGGTCAGATAGACCGTGTCGCCGTGATGGACAGGGAACTCGCCGCCCGCGCGAACGGTCAGCGGCTCGTGGTGAATGGGCGATTCCACGTGCAGGAAGGTGTCGGAGCCCAGATGTTCGGCGACCTTCACGGTGCCCGTCCAGCTTCCTTCCGTGGTCGACAGCGTGACGTGCTCCGGCCGGATGCCGATCGTCTCGACGCCGTAGCGCTGCGCCTCCGCACCCGTCACGAGATTCATCTTCGGCGAGCCAATGAAGCCGGCGACGAAAGTGTTCTGCGGCGCCGTGTAGAGGTCGAGCGGCGAGCCCACCTGCTCGACCTTGCCGGCGCGCAGGACGACGATCTTGTCGGCCATGGTCATCGCCTCGACCTGGTCGTGGGTCACGTAGACCATCGTCGTCTTCAGCCGCTGGTGCAGTTCGGAGATCTCCAGCCGCATGCCGACCCGCAGCGCCGCATCGAGATTGGAGAGCGGCTCGTCGAAGAGGAACGCCGCCGGCTCGCGCACGATCGCCCGGCCGATGGCGACGCGCTGGCGCTGACCGCCGGACAATTGCCCCGGCCGCCGGTCGATATAGGCGTCGAGATTGAGCGTCTTCGCCGCGTAGTCCACCCGCCGGTCGATCTCCGACTTGTCCATATTGGCCATCTTCAGCGGAAAGGCGATGTTCTTGCGCACGCTCATATGCGGGTAGAGCGCATAGGACTGGAACACCATGGCGAGGCCGCGCCTGGCCGGCGGCAGCTCGGTGGCGTTCTGGCCGTCGATCATGATCTGCCCGGCGGTGACATCCTCCAGCCCGGCGATCAGCCGCAGGAGGGTGGACTTGCCGCAGCCGGACGGGCCGACGAAGACCACGAACTCGCCGTCCTCGATCTTCAGGTCGAGTTCTGGAATGATGACGACGTCGCCGAAGGTCTTGCGAACCTTTTCGAGGTGGATCTGTCCCATGGCGGAAGCTCCTTACTTGACGGCGCCGAAGGTGAGGCCACGCACAAGCTGTTTTTGCGAGAACCATCCGACGATGAGGATTGGCGCGATGGCAAGCATCGAGGCCGCGGAGAGCTTGGCGTAGAAATTGCCCTGCGGGCTGGAGAACGAGGCGATGAAGGCAGTCAGCGGCGCCGCGTTCGAGGTCGTCAGGTTCAGCGTCCAGAACGCTTCGTTCCACGACAGGATGATGTTTAAAAGCACCGTCGAGGCGATGCCCGGCACCGCCATCGGCGCCAGCACCTGGGTGATCTCCTTGCGCAGATTGGCGCCGTCCATGCGGGCCGCCTCGAGGATCTCGCCGGGGATCTCCTTGAAGTAGGTGTAGAGCATCCAGACGATGATCGGCAGGTTGATCAGGAACAGGACGACGATCAGGCCGAGCCGGGAATCCAGAAGGCCGAAACGCACGAACAGCAGGTAGATCGGAATCAGCACGCCGACAGCCGGCAGCATCTTGGTGGACAGCATCCACAGGAGGATGTCCTTGGTCCGCTTGGTCGGCGAGAAGGCCATCGCCCAGGCCGCGGGAATGGCGAAGATCAGCCCCAGCGCCGTCGAGCCGAGCGACAAATAGATCGAGTTCATCATGTAGTGGAGGTAGTTCGACTGGGTCTGGATGGTCCGGTAGTTCTCCAGCGTCCATTCGAAGCCGACGAAGACCGCCGGGGTGGAGATCGCCTGCAGCTCGGTCTTGAACGAGGTCAGGAAGGTCCACAGGATCGGGAAGAAGATCACCAGCCCGACGAACCATGCGAGTACCGACATCGAGATCTTGCGGCTCGTGGTCATGCGACGTGACATCTGGCAGCCCTCCTCAGGCGTCGAGATTCTTGCCGATCAGGCGGACGAGGAAGATCGCGACGATATTGGCAAGGATCACCGCCACGATGCCGCCGGCCGAGGCCGCGCCGATATCGCCGTAGGAGGTCGCCTGCTGCGCCACGAGATAGGTGATGTTGGTCGATTGCGATCCCGGCCCGCCCTGCGTCGTCACCAGGATCTCGGCATAGATCGACAGGAGGAAGATCGTCTGGATGAGGATCACCACGGTGATCGCCCGGCTCATATGCGGCAGGGTGATGTAGAAGAAGATCGACAGCGCCCCCGCCCCGTCCATCTCGGCCGCCTCCTTCTGGTCGGTCGACAGGGACTGCAGGGCGGTCAGGAGGATCAGCGTGGCGAAGGGCAGCCACTGCCAGGCGACGATGATGATGATCGACAGAAGCGGCACGTCGGTCATCCAGTCGATCGGCGTGAAGCCGAGGCCGGTCAGGAACTGGCCGATCACCCCGTAGACCGGGTTCATCATCATGTTCTTCCAGACCAGCGCCGCCACGGTCGGCATGACGAAGAACGGCGCAATCACCAGAAGCCGGACGAAGTTCACCCCGTAGACGTCGTGGTCGAGCAGCAGGGCGACGAGGATGCCGCCGCCCACCGTGATGGCGAGAACGCCGAGCACCAGCACCAGCGTGTTGCCGAGGGCTGCGAGAAAGGTCGGATCGGTAAGGAAGTAGCTGTAGTTCTCGAAGCCGACAAAGGGCTGCGAGAGCGGGTTGTAGAGCGTGTAGTTCAGCGTCGAGAAGTACAGCGTCATCGCCAGCGGCACGATCATCCAGATCAGGAGGACGATCACCGCCGGCGCCATCATCGCGCGGGCCGCGGCTTTGGTGTGCAAGGTGGCCATGACACTCCCCCCTCTGCCGCACCGGGTGATGCGGAGCCTGAAGTTCGAACCCGGTCGCCGGCCACGCGGACGGCGTCACGGCTTTCCTGGCAGGTCGCACGGGCCCGGCGATGGTGTCGGGCCGCGCGTATATTGCAGGGCGGGCCAACGGAGAAATCTGCGGACGCGGTCGGGGCGGTTTCGCGCTCCCGTCATCGCCCGCGAACCGGCGGCCCTGTCGGCAGGGCGGCTCGTTCGGCGGCCGCCCTTGCCCATGATCGTCCGCCGGGCGTCGCGCGCGCCGGGATCAGTTCTTGATGTAACCGCCGCGGGTCATCTCGCGGACCGCGATCGCCTGCGACTGCTGCAGCGCCTGCTCGACGGTCGATGCCCCCGACAGGGCCGCGGCCATCTGCTGGCCGACCGCCGTGCCGAGCCCCTGGAACTCGGGGATCGCGGCGAATTGCAGACCGACATAGGGCTTGTCGTCCGTCATCGACGGATCGGCATTGTTGATCGCCGTCAGGGTTGCGTCCGCGAAGGGCGCAGCCTCGGTGTATTCCGAGTTCTCATAGAGCGAGGTGCGGGTGCCGGGAGGCACGTTGGCCCAGCCTTCCTTCTCGGCGACGAGGGCGAGATATTCCTTGGAGGTCGCCCAGCCGATGAAGGTCTGCGCGGCGTCGGCCTTTTCCGACGATGCCGGGACCGCCAGCGACCAGGCCCACAGCCAGTTGTAGCCGTTGTTCGGGCAGTTCTCGATGCCGCAGGGCGCCGGCGCGAAACCGACCTGATCGGGCACCTGGCTCTGCTTGGGGTCGGTCACGAAGGACGCGGCGACCGAGGCGTCCATCCACATGCCGCATTTGCCCTGGCCGAACAGCGAGAGATTCTCGTTGAAGCCGTTGGAGGCGGCGCCCGGAGGACCGTATTTGTTCATCAGGTCGACATAGAGGGTGATGGCCTTCGTCCAGCCTTCGCCCTCGAATTGCGGCTGCCAGTCGGCATCGAAATAATTCGCGCCGAACGAGCGGGCCATGTTGCCGAGGAAGCCCATATTCTCGCCCCAGCCGGGCTTGCCGCGCAGGCAGAGGCCGTAGACGCCGGCATCCTGATCGGTGATCTTCTCGGCCGCCTCGGCGATGAAGTCCCAGGTCGGCTGCTCGGGCATCTCCAGCCCGGCCTTCTCGAACAGGTCGGTGCGATAGAGCGTCAGCACGCTCTCGGCATAGAAGGGTGCCGCGTAGAGCGTGCCGTCGACCGACAGCGCGTTGCGGATCGCCGGGATCAGATCGTCCGCGTCGTAATCGTCTCCGAGACCGTCCAGCGGCTTCAGCCAGTCCTGCTTGGCCCAGATCGGCACTTCGTAGGTGCCGATGGTCATGACGTCGAACTGGCCGCCATTGGTGGCGATGTCGGTCGTCACGCGCTGGCGCAGGATGTTCTCCTCCAGCGTCACCCAGTCGAGCTTGATATCGGGATGGGCCGCCTCGAATTCCGACGACAGCCCCTGCATGCGGACCATGTCGCTGTTATTGACGGTACCAATCGTCAGGGTTGTCTGGGCATGGGCCGGCGCCTGCCAGGCGAAGGCCGCCAAGGCAGTTGCAGCTGCAAGTACCGTCTTGGTCGTCGAATAGTTCATCTCGGTCCTCCCGGTTCACTCGACTGGCCGTTGACCGGCTCTCTTCCGATTTGCGAACCAGTCTGCCTTGGGAATACCGGAACGGCAATACGTCCATCGCCGATGAGTTGGCCGCCGCGGGCGGCGCAGTTTGGCGCAACCGCAAGATGGTATCGTTTGAAACGGCATCGTCCGTCGACCTTACGGCTGGCATCGGCCTCGGTCGGAACGCCTGCGAGGCGACGGTGACGTTGTGGGACGCAGCCCCGGTTCGCGGTCAGCCCGCAAAGGCAAACTCGCCGGCGGCCTCCCATGGCCCTCCCCGGTAATGCCACAGCAGCAGGCCGGTGGCCGTCACCTCGAACGGCTCGAACGCCGCCGACATCGCGGCATGAAGCGCCCTGGCTTCGGCAGCCCGGACCTTGTTCTGGATCGTGACATGCGGGCGAAAGCCCTGCGCGTCCTGCCGTGTCAGATGCCCGGACCAGAGCCGTGCGAGATCCTGCCGGAGCCCGGCCAGGGCGGGGCTGTCGATGGCATAGGCCGTGCCCTGCCCGAGGAACCGCAGCGACGTCACAGGCATTGCAAAGGCCGGTCGCTCCGCCGCCTGCGCGGCAAGCACATCGCAGATCTCCCGGTATTGTCCGCCCGGCAGATGATGGAACAGGGTGAGATGCGCCGGGATCAGATTGCGCTCCGGCGGAAAATGCTGCCGCCGCTCCCGGTCGAAACGCGCAAAGCTCGCCGCATCGAAGCGCAGTGTCAGGATCAGCGGCGCGTCATCCATGGCGTCGATCGTCACAACGCATGGCGGGTCGTGCCGCGAAAGGCCCGCAGCCCTGCCCACCAAGACGGTGGCGGCACCCGGCTTCGCTACCCGTCGCCAAGGCTCTCATACCATTCGGCATAGGCGGTCCCCGCCACCATCCGCCGATTGAGGTCGGGCGCGCCGTCCGTCCACCAGACGGGCCCGCGTTCGCCGAGGCTCGTCTTCGCCGCGTCCACGCGTTGGCGCGCCTCCGCCTTCAGGGCGGCATCGTCCTTGGCGTCGCGGACCGCACGCCGGGCAGACATCAGTTCGTTGACGAGATGCTGGCGCCGTTCGGGATCGAGCGACGGGTCGCTCGATCGCCAGAGCCGGCCCCGCACGACGAAATAGCGTCCGTCCGGCGTGGTCGGATACGTCTTGCCCGATGCCGCGGCGGCCTTGCCGTTCTGCGCCATTACGACACCACGGGCAGGTGCCGGACACACCGCCGGCTGCCGATGGCAGCCCTCCGCGCCTCGCGATCCGGCATGGTCGGGTGCCTAGTTGCGCACGGGTGCATGGGCCGAGCCCTGCGCCGTCACTGAGCGGTCGATCCGCTCGCGATCCAGCACGCCGGAGGCGCGCAGCTCCGCCTTCAGCTTGTCGATCGGCGGGGCGTAGAGAAACCCGAAGGAGACGCAATGGTCGCGCCCCTCCACCGCGTGGTGAAGCCGGTGGGCCTGCACGAGGCGCTTGGCATAGCCGCGATGCGGCACGTAGCGGAACGGCCAGCGCTGGTGCACCAGCCCGTCATGGGCGACGAAATAGAGAAGCCCGTAGAGCGTGATGCCCCATGCGATCGCAAGGAGAACGGGCGAAAGCGCCTGTCCGACGAAGAACAGGGCGACGGCCATGAGGCTGAAGACGACGGCGTAGAGGTCGTTCTTCTCGAAGAAGCCTTCGGTCTCCTCGTGGTGGGATTTGTGCCAGCCCCATCCGCTGCGCCCGTGCATGACGAATTTGTGCATCGCCCAGGCAAACGCTTCCATCGCGGCCACGGTGGCGATCACGATCAGGGCGTAGAGGAGAATCTCGAAAAACATGGCGGCTCTGCAGGTTGCGGGCTCGCGCTCTGGCGCGCGCCCATGCTGTCAATATGGCGAGGAGGTACCGTGCTGCCAAGCACCGGCCGGACGCGTAAAAACCGCGCAAGGGCGATGGCGCGGACGGCTCAGACGGCGCCCAGCACCCTCAGCGTGCCGAGCACCAGACCGTCATGGATCGACACGACCAGCGCGATCTCGACCATTACGGCCGCCAGCAGCGTGGCGCGCCAGCCCAGCAGCCGGGCGATGAAGAAGCCGAGGGTCACGCAGGCCGTATCGCTCAGCGAATTGACGATACTATCGCCGGCATAGGCTCCGGGCTGGCTCGTTTCGTTGAACAGCCGGACGACCGGCGGCGTGTTCTCGACGATCTCCCAGACAACGCTTCCCAGAACGACGACCACCAGCTTGGAGCGAGCCGGCCATCCGGGCTTGAGCCCGTCGACGAAGACATAGAGTCCCGCCCCGAACAGGACATGCATGAAGGAATAGGGGTCGGTCAGATGCTGGGAATTCGCCACCAGCTCGAAGCTCGATGACCAGAGGCGCAAGGGCTCCTGCACCGGCACCAGCGGACGCCCGAACAGCCAGAGGGACAGCGCCGCGAGGGCGTTGGCGGCAAGGCAGAGCAGCACGCAGAGCGCAAGCGATGGCCGGCCCGCACCTCCGGGTCCGGTGGTGGCGAGCGCATCGAGCGAACTGTCTCTGGCATTCGGATAGGCGAGTTTCATGCCTGCCTGGATATGGGAGGTTCGGCGCAATGGTCACGCCCGATGCGACAGTGTCGCATTCAAGGACGCGTCATTCTCCGGATCTCGGCTGCGAGGCCGCCTTGTACCTCCCGTGATCGGCTGGGAGGCGCACCCCGGCCCGAGTCCCGCAGCAAGGGCGAAACGCCGCAGTCCGCTTTCCATGGACGACCGGATGTTTAGCTTTGCCCCGATGAACGATGTCGCCATCCCGGCCGGACAGGCCCCCTCCTCCGCGCGCACGCGCAAACCGGTGCTGCGACCGTTCCAGGCGGCGATCGGCCTGACGCTGGCGGGCTGCGTTCTGGCGGCATGGATCGCCATCCATGTCGGCGCGGTGTTCTTTCTCGATGTCGGATGGCGGACGCTGCCCCTCGTGCCCGTCCTCATCGCCGTGCAGTGCTGGCTGACCGTCGGGCTCTTCATCGTCGCGCATGACGCCATGCACGGCTCGCTCGCTCCCGGATGGCCGCGCCTGAACGCCGCCATCGGCGCCTTCATCCTGACGATCTATGCCGGCTTTGCCTGGCGCCGGGTCCGGGGCGCGCATATGGCCCATCACGACGCGCCGGGCACGGCCAACGATCCGGATTTCTTCGTCGAAGAGCCCGACCGCTTCTGGCCCTGGTTCCGCGCCTTCTTCCTGCGCTATTTCGGCCGGCGCTCGATCCTGTTCGTGTGCACAGTGGTCGCCGTCTACATCCTGGTCCTGGGTGCGCCCGTGCTCAACGTCGTCCTGTTCTACGGGCTTCCGTCCCTGCTCTCGTCGCTGCAGCTCTTCTATTTCGGCACGTTCCGTCCGCACCGGCACGAAGAGGACGGTTTCGTCGACGCGCACAATGCGCGCTCCAACGAGTTCGGCTACATCGCCTCGCTGCTGTCCTGCTTCCATTTCGGCTACCACCACGAGCACCATACCGAACCCTGGGTGCCGTGGTGGGGGCTGCCCAGCCAATGGCGGCAGCGCCAGACGTCCTGAGGCCGGCCCGGCAGACGTGCCCTGCCGATGCAGTGATGGCCAGCGTCAGCCGGCGGGTCGATACCGGTCGGTGTCGAGCCTTGGCAGGAACCAGGCCAGGAGCCCCGCCAGCGGCAGGAACGAGCAGATGCGGTAGACGGTCTCGATGCCGTAGCTGTCGGCAAGGCCGCCGAGGATCGCCGCGGCGATGCCGCCCAGGCCGAAGTTCAATCCGTAGAACAGGCCGCCGATGAGGCCGATCCGGTTGGGCAGCAACTCCATGGCGTAGATCAGGATCGAGGCGAAGGCGCTGGCCATGACGAGGTTGATCGCGATGGTCAGGACGCCCGTCCAGAACAGGTCGGCATAGGGCAACAGCAGGGTGAGAGGCAGCGGCCCGAGCACCGAGATCCAGATGATCCGGTAGCGGCCGATGCGGTCGCCGACGATCCCGCCGATCAGCGCGCCCGCGGCGGCCGAGATCAGGAAGATGAACAGCATCATCTGCGACTGCGGGATCGACAGGCCGAACCGCTCGATCAGGTAGAAGGTGTAGAACGACCGGAAACTCTCCGCATAGGCGTTCTTGGAGAACATCAGCAGCGTCAGCACCGTCAGGCCGATGGCGATCGTCGCCGTGCCATGCCGCGGCAGGTCGGCCTGCTGGCTGGCCAGCGACGCGCGCAATTCGGAGAAATGCCGGCTGATCGTCGCCTGCTGCCGGCCGATCCAGGTCAGGAGCAGCATGGCCGTCAGCGCCGCGGCGGTGAACCAGGCAAGGCTCGGCTGCCCCAGAGGCACGATGATCAGCGCGGCGAAGACCGGGCCGAGGGCACCGCCCGCCTGCCCGCCGACCTGGAAGATGCCCTGTGCCAGCCCCTGCCGGCCGCCGGCCGCATAGCGGGCCATGCGCGTCGCTTCCGGGTGGAAGATCGAGGAGCCGATGCCGATCAGCGCCACGGCGAAGAGAATGGCTCCGTAGCTCGTCGCGAAGGCGAGGCCGAGCAGGCCCGACAGGGTGAACATCATCCCCATGACCGGCGAATAGGGCGCCGGTCGGCGGTCCGTATAGAAGCCGACCAGCGGCTGCAGCAGCGATCCGGCGATCTGGAAGGTCAGCGTGATCATGCCGATCTGCCAGAAATCAAGCCCGTAGCTGCGCTGGATGATCGGGTAGATGGCCGGGATCAGCGACTGCATGAGGTCGTTGAGGAGATGCGCGACACCCAGAACGACCAGAACGCCCGTGTAGGTCCGGGGCTTCAGGGACATGGCAGGAGCGGTGTTCATTCGGGCAATCCGTCATTCGCCGACGCAGGCCGCAACGATTACAGCAAACGGCGGCGGCAGACAGTATCAGATCGTATGCTCCCCTGAATATCGCCGGGGGGTGAGAAATCCCGGCCCGGCTTACGCTTCGTCCGATCCCTCGGCCGCCGGCATCGCTGCCGCCAGGCGATCCAGCAGATCGTTCGCGTGCGCCAGCGGGTCGGCTTCGTCGTCCTCGGGCGCCGGGAAGATCAGCCGGCTCTTCGACCATTCGGCATCGTCGAGCCGGTCTTCGATCCCGGCATCCTGCAGCGCCGCAGACATTGCCGGCGTAAAGCTCAACGCCGTCGCCTTCGGGCCATGGTCGAGCTTCGCGACCCCGGCCGCGCGGCAGCGAAGCCGGAGCTCCGCGAGCCCGAAATGGGTCAGGAGCGTTGCCGGCATCGGCCCGAACCGGTCCACGATCTCCACCCGCAACGCGTCGAGCGTCGCCGCGTCCGAGACCCGTTCGAGCAGCAGCGCCAGCTCGATCCGCATATCCGGTTCGGGAACGTAGTCGGACGGGATCGTCGCCGGCAGCCCAAGGGAAATCACCGGCCGGACATCGTCCGGCTCCGGCCGGCCCTGCGCAAGCGCGACGGCGCGTTCCAGGATCTTGCGATACAGCCCGATGCCGATCGTCTGGACGTGACCGGCCTGCTCGTCGCCCAGGAGTTCGCCCGTCCCGCGCAGATCGAGGTCGCGCGCGGCGATGTCGAAGCCTGCACCGAGCGTGCTGAATTCCTCCAGTGCCTCGAGCCGGCTTCGGGCGTGCTCGCCGAGCTCCCTGCCAGCTTCGGTGGTCAGGAGGACGTGGCCGCGGCGGGCGCCCCGGCCGACCCGGCCGCGCAACTGGTGCAGTTCGGCCAGACCGAAGCGGTCGGCATGGCACACCACCATGGTGTTGGCATTGGCGACATCGAGCCCGCTTTCCACGATGGCCGTCGCCAGAAGAATGTCGTGCTCGCCATGGGCGAAGGCCAGCATCGCGTCCTCCACCTCGTCGGGCTTCATCTTGCCGTGCAGCGTGACCGTCGTCTGCTCCGGCACCAGCGCCTGCAGCTTCGCCGCCATCGGCTCGAGATCCTCGATGCGCGGGCAGACGACGAAGCTCTGCCCACCGCGCGCGCGCTCCGCCGCCAGGGCGTCGCGAACGGCGGCGTCGTCGAACGGCCCGACCCGCGTCTTCACCGGGCTTCGCCGGTTGGGCGGGGTCGCGATGATGCTGAGATCGCTCAGCCCGACGAAACCGGACTGGAGGGTGCGCGGAATGGGCGTCGCCGTCATCGTGAGAATATGGACGCCGTCGGCCAGCCCACGCATGGCGGTCTTCTGCTCGCTGCCGAAGCGCTGTTCCTCGTCGATGATCACCAGCGCCAGATCGTCGAAGGCGAGATCATCGGCGAGGATGGCGTGGGTCCCGACGATGATCTTCGCGGTCCCGTCCTGCATGGCGGCCTTGGCGGCATCGGCCTCGTCCTTGCCGACGAGGCGCGACAGCCGGACGATCTCGACGCCCTGAGCACCGAAGCGGACAGAAAACTCGCGAAAATGCTGCTGGGCCAGAACCGTCGTCGGCGCGATCACCGCAACCTGCCTGCCGGAGAACACCGCGGCGGCGGCGGCGCGCAGCGCCACCTCGGTCTTGCCGTAGCCGACATCGCCGCAGACCAGACGGTCCATCGGACGGCCGGAGGCCAGATTGTCGAGCACGTCCAGGCACGCATTGTTCTGGTCCGCCGTCAGTTCGTAGGCGAAGCGCGCACAGAACCGCTCGAAGGAGACCCGGTCGGGCACGATCTTCGGCGCCTTCGCCTCGGCCTTTTCCTTCAGCCGTTCGACCATGCGGTCGGCGGTCACCGAAATCGCCCCGAAGATCTCGTCACGGCGCTTCTGCCACGTCCGGCCCTTCAGATCGTCGAGCGTCACGTCGGTGGACGCACCGCCATAGCGCCAGACCGCGCCGATGTCGGACATTGGCACCAGCAGCGCCTCGTCATTGCGGTAGCGCAGGCTCAGGGCCTCGCCTTCCGGATCGCCGCCATTGCCGTTCGGATCGATGGGCACGAGGCCGTCGAGAACCGCGACCCCGTGTTCGATATGAACGACCCGGTCGCCGGTCAGGAAGGTATCGACCTGCGGCGCGAACCCGTCCGACGGGCCGGCGACCGCGGCAGCTGCCTTCTGGCCTTCGAGGTTGCGGAGGCTGATGACGGCGACACCGCTTTCGGCGGCGACGAACCCTTCCGTGATCGGTGCGTCGAAGAGCAGCAGCGACGACGGCGCGGCGTTGCAGATGGCATCCCAGTCCGCGGCCGGCTCGAAGGCGCCGTCGAGCGCCGTGCCGGCCTTGCGGGCGGCCGATCGCATGACGCGGCCGTCCGGCCCCGCCAGAACGATGCGGTAGCCGTCGTCACGCAGCGGCGTCACGAAGGAGGCCAGTGCCTTGTAGGGCTGGCGCTCCGTCGCGAAGACCGGCACGGAATAATCCGCCTCCAAATCGTCGACGAGCGCCGTCACCCGCTCCGCGACGAGCGTGTCCCATGTCTCGCGATCCAGATGATCGGCGTGAACGGCGTGCCGGTGCGGATCGTCCGCATCGATCCGCTGCAGGGCATCGAAGACCTCGTCGGCGCGGATCTCGGCGCCGGTCTCCAGCACCATGTCCGCATCCTGCAGATAGTCGAAGACCGTCTCAGCCCGTTCGTATTGCCGGCAGAGGAACCGTTCGCTGTCGGCCGCGCCGGTCTGGAGCGTTTCGCCATCGATTTCCTGCCGGCCCGTGGCGCCGTCGTCGGCTCCGACGATCTCGCTGGCGGGATCGACGATGAGGCAGTCGGTTTCGGTGACGGATCGCTGGCTGACCGGATCATAGGAGCGGATCGCGGTCACCACCCCGTCCTCATGCTCGATCCGGCACGGCCGCGGCGCCGCGGCAGGGAAGATCTCCAGCACCTTGCCGCGAAACGCCGCCTCGCCCGGCTCGTCGACCCGGTCATCGAGCCAGTAGCCGAGATGCTGCAGCTTCGCCTGGAGGGCCGTCTGGTCGAGCGTCTCGCCGACCCGGATTTCCAGATGCAGCCCCTCCCAGACCGACTTCGGCGGCACCTTGCGGATCAGCGCCGCCGGGGTGGTGATCAGGACGGAGGGACGCTTCTCCTCGTCGAGAAGCCAGCGCAGCATCGCCATCCTGTTGCCGGCGGTCGCCACCGTCACCGGCAGGCCGTCGCCCGGAAACCCGTCCGGCGCGTCGAGCTCGCAGACCGAGCCGGGACCCGCCAGAATGCTGGCCAGGGCGAAGATGTCGTGCCGGCGCCGGCCGGTCTCGGCGATGTAGATCAGCGGGCGCCGGTCGTCCGAGACCCGCCTTGCGATCATGGCGGCGACGACCCCGATGGGATGCAGCGGGAAGACCCGTTTGTTCCCGCTCCTGCGATCCTGGCTCGTCGTCGAATGATGCATGTCCCGCCCTTTGAAAAATCCGCACCATCGAACGGGCGGGAGGGCAAAACGATCCGCGACATATTGCTCCGAATGATGGACCGCGCGAACGGCGTGCCGATCGATTGGCAGTCGGCGCAGCCGTGGGGAGGCTGGGTAAAAGCGTCGAAGCAACCGTCCTCAGAGCGAGGCGATGGCCAGATCCTGCGCGATGCGGTCGAGCTCGCCCCGCAACGCCGGGTGCAGGGCGATGCCGTCGGCCACGCGCTGCGTGCGCGCCGCCTCGCGTCCGTCGCCGGGCACGCGAACCGCCGGATAGCCCGGCAGCGGCGTGGAGGCGCGCATCTCGGCAAAGACGCGGTTCGCCGTCGCGGTGAAGTCGCCAAGGTCGCCGAAGGCCGCAATGTCGATGGCTGCGACGAACTGGCCCGTATTGGTCGGGCTCTCGGTGTCCTTGGTGAAATCCACCACGTCCCCCCCGAAGGCGGCACCGTTCAGGACGCCCGCCAGAAGCCCTATGACCATGGCGAGACCGTAGCCCTTGGGTCCGCCGATCGGCAGGAGGAACCCCTCGTCCTTCCGGTTCGGGTCGGTCAGGGGCTTGCCGTCGCGGCCGACCATCCAGCCCTCGGGCATCGGCTCGCCCTTCTGGGCAAGGGTCTTGATCTTGCCCATCGCGGCGACGGTGGTCGCCATGTCCAGAACGAAGGGGTCCGCCCCGCCCGGCGTGGCGAAGGCGATGGGGTTGGTGCCGAGAAGCAGGTCGGTACCGCCATAGGGCGCGACGTGGTTGGCGCTGCCGACGGCGGCGCAGATGCCGATCATCCCGGCCTTTGCCTGGGGGCGCACATAGAGGGCGGCGGGCCCGGCATGGTTGCCGCCGCGCACGCCCACCCAGCCGATCCCCGCCTGTCGCGCCTTGGTAATCGCCATGTCGCAGGCCTGCGCCATCGCCAGCTGGCCGAGGCCGTTGTCACCATCGATCAGCGCCGTGGCGACGGTCTCGCGCAGGACATGCGGGTTCGCGGCCGGGTTGCAGCCGCCGTCCCGCAGGCGGTTCACATACTGGCGCAGACGGAACAGGCCATGGGTGTCGTAGCCGAGAAGATCCGCCTCGACCATCAGCTCGGCCACCGAGCGGGCATCCGCTTCGGGAACCCGGAGGCTGGTGAAGGCACGGGCGGCGAAATCCGCCAGCGCCGCCCCCGAAACAGGTGCCCCGGTCACGCCCTAGCCCTCCGTGACGGTCGAGACACGTTCCTTGTGCCAGAACACGAAGCGGCGCTGGACCCAGCTCACGAAGGCGAAGAGGCCGAGCCCCACGAAGGACAGGTAGAAGATCAGCGAGAACACCCGCGGCGTGTTCAACTGGCTGGCCGCGATGCGGATCAGCTCGCCGAACCCCTTGCCGCCGCCGAGAAACTCGGCGGTGATCGCCCCCGCCATCACGCCGACCGAGCCGATCTTCAGGCCGGTGAAGATCTGCGGCAGTGCCATCGGCAGCTTCATCTTGGTCAGCGCCTGCCAGCGGGTGGCGCCCATCGTCTTGAACAGGTTGCGGCTGTTGGTGTCGGCGGCATGCAGCCCGGCCGCGGTTCCCACCACGATGGGGAAGGTCGCGATGAAGGCACCCAGCGCCACCTTGCTGTCGATGTCGAAGCCGAGCCAGGCGACGAAGAGCGGCGCGAAGGCGACCTTGGGCATGGTGTCGATGGCCACGAGATAAGGCATGATCGCCCGCTCCCCGAAAGCCGTCTCGCCGACGATCACGCCGAGGCTGAAGCCGATCGCGATGGCGAGGAGGAAGCCGTAGAACACCTCCTTCAGCGTGATCCAGAGCGCCGGCAGCATGTAGCCGCCGGTCAGGATGTTCTTGCCGACGAAGATCATGTCGGCCAGCGTCTCGCCGGGCGTCGGCAGGATGATCGGGCTGACCAGACCGAAACGGGTGATGAGGTCCCAGACCAGCACGAAGACCCCGAACACGAACAGCATCTGGATGCTGCGCGGCACGCTGTCCAGCCAGCCGACATGGACCGTCCAGACCGTATCGTCTTCTGCCGTCGGCGCCCGGTCGGCGATCCGTTCGAGACCCGTCATATGAATGCCTCCTTGTCCAGACGGCTCCGGATATGTTCGACGATCTCGCCGAATTTCGGCGTCGTCATCATGTCGAGCGTGCGGGGACGGGGCAGGTCGATCTCGACCACTTCGGCAATTCGGCCGGGGCGCGGCTTCATCACATAGACCACGTCCGACAGGATCACCGCTTCCTGGATCGAGTGGGTGACCAGGAAGGCGGTCGCGTTGCGCGACATGCAGATGCGCTGCAGCTCCATGTTCATGAAGTCGCGGGTCAGTTCGTCCAGCGCACTGAACGGCTCGTCGAGCAGCAACACGGCCGGCTCGGTGATCAGCATCCGGCAGATCGAGGCGCGCTGCGCCATGCCGCCGGACAGATCGCCCGGATAGGAATTCTCGAACCCCTTCAGGCCGACCAGTTCGAGGAGTTCGCGGGCCGGCTCCTGCGCGGCCTTGGCCGCCGCCCGTCCGTCACGGATCTCGATCGGCAGCACGATGTTCTGCAGCGTGGTGCGCCAGGGAAACAGCGTCGCCTGCTGGAACATCATGCCGATGTCGCGGCGTGGGCCGGTCACGGGGCGGTCCTGGAGAACCACCCGCCCCGTGGATGGCGGGATCAGCCCCGACATGATCTTCAGCAAGGTCGACTTGCCGCAACCACTGGACCCGATCACGGCCGAGAAACTGCCCCGGGTCAGGGTCAGATTGACCCCTTCCAGTGCCGTGATCGCATTGCGGGCGTAGGTCTTGCCCACGTTTCGGAGCTGATAGACGAGCTCGCTATGGCTCTCCGTCGGCTCGATCAGGGTTGCGGCAGCCTGCATTACTGTGCGCTCCCGTTGACCTTCATCGTGAAGTCATTGGTGTACGCTTCGGTCAGGTCGGCCAGCGGCTCGGCCATTTCACCACCGGTGACCTGGACCTCCTGCCATTCTTCCCAGACTTCGGGCGGCTGGTAACCGAGGCCCTTGGACTGGTCGACCGGGACGGTCTTGCTGCGCACCGCATCGAACAGGGCCGCGGCGAAGTCGCGATCCTCGCTCTCCTGCGGATTGCCGGCCGCCATGTGCTCCAGCACCTTGTCGCGATTGGCATCGTCGAGGGCGAAGACATGCCCCTTGTGGATCGCCCGCACGAACTTCTCGACCAGCTCCGGATCGTCGCGGATCAGCTCGCCGGTCGTGGCGAAGCCGTTGCCGAAGAAGCGCGCATATTCCGACGGCGTGATGTCGCGCACCGCCTGCCCGCGCTGGTTCAGGATCGCGGCATCCGCGGTCGAGGACGAATAGGCGGCAATGGCATCCTGCGAAAAGGCCGCGACGGCCGGGCCGCCATCGCCGACGGTCAGGAAGGTGTAGTCAGTGCCTTCGGTCAGGCCCGAACCCGACAGTACGTTGCGGGCAAATCCGACCTCGGCCCCGTCCGCGGTGCCGGTGCCGACGACCTTGCCCTTCAGCTCTTCCGGAGCCTGGATCTCGCTGGCTTCCGGCACGACGATGCCGAAATTGGACCGGGCGGCGAAATTGTAGATGAACACGACGTCGACGCCGCGGCTGCGGGCGGCGAGGACCGGTCCCGGACCCGGCCGGCCGAACTGGGCCTGGCCCGAGGACAGGGCCTGCAGGACGGCGCCGGAGCCGTTGATCGCCTCGACCGAGACGTCGAGACCTTCCTCCGCGAAATATCCTTCGCCGATGGCGACGAACACGTTGAACGAGTTGATGGCGGAGGGGCTGGGCTGGACGAAGGTGACCTTCGTCATGTCCTGTGCGGATGCGGGCCCTGCCATGGCCAGCGGTGTCGCCGCCATGGCCCCGGCCAAGAGCGCTGTGAAGATTCGTCTGTTCAGCATGTCATTCCTCCCAGAATGTTAGATGCGCAGTCTCCTACCTCCAGCTCTGTCGGCCGGTTGGTTCATGCAGGGCGGACCGTGTTGGTCAGACGCCCGATTCCATCGATTTCGCAGACCACCTCGTCGCCATCCGTCAGGAAGCGGGGCGGCTCCATCGCATAGCCGACGCCCGACGGGGTGCCGGTCGCCAGGACATCGCCCGGCTCCAGCGTCAACCCTTCCGAGAGCGACGCGATCAGCGCGGGAATGTCGAAGATCATCTGCGCCGTCGTGCTGTCCTGGCGGCGCTCGCCATTCACGAACAGCCGCAGGCCGGTGTTCTGCGGGTCGGGAAATGCGTCCTTCGTCACCACCACCGGCCCCATCGGGCAGGACCCGTCGAGCCCCTTCCCCTTGAAGTACTGCCCGCCATGGCGGCGCTGCACGTCGCGCGCGGTGACGTCGTTGAGGATGGTGTAGCCGAAGACATGCGCATAGGCGTCGTCCCTGGCGATGTCGCGGCCCGCCTTGCCGATGATGACCGCAAGCTCGACCTCGTAGTCGATATGGGTCGAGACATGGGGAAACAGCGGAATGGTCGCGCCCTCCCCGATCACCGCCGTCCTCGGCTTGGTGAAGAAGACCGGCACTTCGGTGACGTTCACGACGGCGTTCTGCGCCCGGGCGCCCTCGGCGATATGCTCGGCGTAATTGCGCCCGACGCAGAAGACGTTCTTTTCCGGACGCGGCAGCGGCGCGAGGAGGTCCGCATCGCCCGGCGCAACGATCAGGGCGCCAAGCGCCGCCTCGCCGGCCTCGGCCGCGGAAACCAGCCTGGCCAATGCCGCCAGCGTCGCATCCCCGCCCTCGATCAGCGCCTGGAGGCGCCCGTCCAGCAGCGCAGGCTCGCTCGATCCCGCCGCCGCGGCGGCCGCCGCCACCGGCAGATACCCTCCGGCAGGCATCTCCACCGCGCAGGCCGGTCCCGAAGAGAGCTTGATCGTAGCAAGACGCATTGGTTCAGATGTCCATCGTTTTGAAGGCGTACAGGCAGTTGGCGATGTCACGATGCCGGACAGGCGACCACCGGACGAAAAGGCGCCATGTCACGGCGAATACACAGCAATTACAGTGCGCCGGACCCTGTTGGCCGGCCCGGCGGGCGTCTGACTTGACGAAGCGATGCTAGCAGGTTTTCTGGCGCCGGATAGTTTTCGCATTTAACCAATGCGACAATTGGTCT
This sequence comes from Aurantimonas coralicida DSM 14790, assembly GCF_000421645.1. Classification (GTDB taxonomy): domain Bacteria; phylum Pseudomonadota; class Alphaproteobacteria; order Rhizobiales; family Rhizobiaceae; genus Aurantimonas; species Aurantimonas coralicida. Next base: position 798,310 of record NZ_ATXK01000001.1, read on the forward strand.
AGCATCGCGCCATGATCACCGTGTCCCTGGCCGAGCAGATCAAGCAGTACATCGCCGAGCGGCGCTTCCGTCACAACGAACGGCTGCCGCCGGAGCGCGAGCTGAGCCGGGAGTTCGGCGTCACGCGCGGCGAGCTGCGCAAGGCCCTGGCCGAACTGGAAAGCGACGGCCTGATCTGGCGGCATGTCGGCCGCGGCACCTTCATCGGCGCGCGGTCCGTCCTGAACCTCGCCGACATGGCCTATCTGGGTGAACTGGCGAGCCCGGCCCAGGTGATCGCCGCGCGCCTCGCGGTCGAGCCGGAACTGGCGCGGCTTGCGGCGGTCCACGGGACACGGTCGGATTTCGAGGAAATCGATGCCTGCCGGGTCCGCTGTCGTACAGCTTCGGACTGGCGCAGCTACGAGGCATGGGACAACAAACTCCACCACGCCGTCGCCAAGGCGACCCACAACAAGCTGCTGATCCACCTGTTCGACATGTTGAACGTTGTGCGGCGGTCCACGGTCTGGGGGCAGCCGCGCACGACCAGCCTGCCGTCCCGCGACCACAAGAGTTTCCCGGAACACGACGCGATCTGCGCGGCCATCGAGGCCCGGGATGCCAATGGCGCCGCGCAGTGCATGCGCGCCCATCTCGATTCCGTGCGCGACCGGGTGCTGCCGGCCATTTCGGGCCGACAGCCGGTCTGAGCGATGATCAGACGACGGTGACTTTCAGATCGCCGACGCCGGCGACATGGCATTCCATGACGTCGCCCTTGACCACGGCGCCGACGCCCGAGGGCGTGCCGGTCATGATGACGTCGCCGGCCGCGAGCTCGAAATAGTCCGACAGGTAGGAGATCATCTCGGGCACCTTCCAGATCATCTGGTTGAGGTCCCCGGTCTGCTTCGCTTCGCCATTCACCTTGAGCTCGACCAGGCCGGACGCGGGATGCCCGACCTCCGACACCGGGCGCAGGGCGCTGACCGGGGCCGATGCCTCGAACGCCTTGCCGATTTCCCAGGGGCGGCCCATCTTCTTGGCCTCGCCCTGCAGGTCGCGCCGCGTCATGTCGAGGCCAACGCCATAGCCCCAGACGTGATCGAGCGCCGCATCCACCGGGATGTTCACGCCGCCAGACTTCAGTGCCACGACCATTTCGATCTCGTGGTGCACGTCCTCGGACTTGGGCGGATACGGGAAACTGTCGCCGACCGTCAGATTGTTCGGGTTCTTCTGGAAGAAGAACGGCGGCTCCCGGTCCGGATCATGCCCCATCTCGATGGCATGGGCAGCGTAGTTGCGGCCGATGCAATAGACGCGGCGAACGGGGAACTCCGCGTCCGACCCTTCGATCGGAAGGGTGACGACCGGGGACGGATTGATCGCGTAGTTCGGCATGAAGACGGCTCTCCTTGAAGCAACGATGTCCTTGCATCCCAGATTCCACCCGGCTAATCAATCGAAATCAATCCGCGTTTAGCGAACCAATAGAGACCGTTTTGGCCATGCTCGACGATTCCAGCCCGCCGGCACAGCGTGCGGATGCCCCGGATGCGCAATTGTCGGGCCAGTCGGCACTGGCGCAATTGCGCGCCTTCATCGCCGACCGCAGGCTGCAGCCGGGCCAGCGCCTGCCGCCCGAACGCGTCCTGTGTGTCGAACTCGGACTGAAGCGCAGCGATCTGCGCCAGGCGCTGGGCGTGCTGGAGCAGGAAAACCGGCTGTGGCGGCATGTCGGCAAGGGCACCTTCCTGACCGATCAGGAGCCCGATGACGCTGCCGGCCCCTTCGACCAGCTGGCCCGCAAGGTCAGCCCCGCCGACGTGATGCGCGCCAGGGCGGCGTTGGAGCCGGCGATCGCCCGCGACGCGGCGCTGCACGCCTCGGCCTCGGCAATCGGCCGGCTGCAACTGACCACGGACCGCACGCGGCAGGCCGCGACATGGCGGGAATACGAGGCGCTGGACAACGAGTTTCACCGCCAGATCGCCGAGGCCAGCGGCTCGACCACGCTTCTGGCGCTGTTCGACCAGCTGAACACCCTGCGGCGCATGGTGTCCTGGGGCCGCGTGGTGCGCGAAGGCCCGCGTCCGCCCGCCGAGCACGGCAGTTTTGCCGAACACGACCGCGTCGTCGACGCCATTGCCCAGCGCAGCCCCGACGCCGCCCAGAACGCCATGCGCACCCATCTGCGCTCCGTCGAAGACCGCCTGCTGCGCTAGCCGATCGGAGCCGGCGCAGCCCAGGCGCTCAGATCAGGAATGCCTCATGCGTGGAGGGGTGGAACAGCTCTTCCGGCGTCAGCTGGCGGCTCGACAGACCCTGGGCGTGGTGCTGCTGCAGGAAGGCATCGAGCGTCGGCCGATTGGCAGCGATGCCGTAGGACCAGAAATCCTCGCCCATCAGGTCGCGCGCCCGCGCCAGTTGCTCCTCCACGAAGGGCAACGTCACCTTGGTGGCCGAGGTGTCAGCCAGCTGCACCAGCGCCAGTGCCTTCGCCTCGGTCATCGCCTTGAGCACCGCGCCCGGCAGCCAGGGATGCGCGTCGGCAAGTTCCTTGCGGACCCCGACAATGTGCATGATCGGGAAGATCTGCGTGCGCTCGTACCAGTCCATCGCCGCGGCGGTGGGATCCGGGAACAGCCAGCCGACATTGTTCTCGGCCCCATGGCATGACGGCATGCGCGGCGTGATGATCGCCTCGATCTCGCCGTCGAGCAGCAGCTGCGACAGCGACTTGTCCTCCGGCGCCGTTTCGATGCGGATCGCATCCGGCAGCTTCAGCGCGATCTTTTCCGGCCGCCCCGGCTGCTCCAGCCCGCCGCGCACCCAGGTCACGTCCTCCGGCTCGACGCCATGTTCCTGCAGAATGGCGCGCACCCAGACATTGGCGGTGAGCTGATATTCGGCGACGCCGATGCGCTTGCCCTTGAGGTCGGCGGGAGACTTGATCCGGTCGGTGCGGACGTAAAGCGAGGTGTGGCGGAAGGCGCGGGAGAGGAACGCCGGCACACCGACATAGGGGCAGTCATCATTCGCCGTCTTCACCGTGAAGCTCGACAGCGACAATTCGCAGATGTCGAATTCGGCGTGGCGGAAGGCGCGGAAGAAGATCTCTTCGGGCGACAGCACCATGCAGGTCGGCTCGACGCCGTCGATCTGGACGCGGCCGTCGACGATGGGCCGGGCGCGATCGTAGTCGCCGACGGCGACGGACAGGTTCAGCTTGGACATGCGGGGATTCCTCCTGTTGTTTCCGGATTGTGCTGGGGAATGGCGCAGGTGCGGCCGCTTGCGTTCGCGCGTCGCATCGGCTCCCCTGCCGCGCCATGGGACGGAGAGGCGGGCAGATGAACAAGGCAGTGCTGATCGACGAACTGGTTCTGGCGAACCGCATCCTCGCGCATGAAGGCGTGCTCGACGCGTTCGGCCATGTCAGCGTGCGCGATCCCGACGACGCGAACGCTTTCTATCTCTCCTGCTCGCGCAGCCCGGGCCTCGTCGCGGCCGGCGACATCATGCGCTTCGATCTCGACGGCAAAATCCTGGAGGGCGACGGCAAGCCCTATCTGGAGCGGGTGATCCACGGCGCGATCCTGAAGGCCCGGCCCGATGTCGCCTCGGTCGTCCACCATCACGCGCCATCGGTGCTGCCCTTCGCGCTGGTGGAGACAAGGCTCAGGCCGGTCTTCCATCTCGGCGCCGTCGCCGGCGAGACGGTGCCGGTGTGGGACAGCCAGGACGCGTTCGGCGATACGAGCCTTCTGGTCTCCGACACGCCGATGGCCGCCTCTCTCGCGGCCGCGCTCGGCGATCGGCCGGCGGTGCTGCTCAAGCGCCACGGCGCCGTCTGCGTCGGGCGCGATATCGCCCAGGCGGTCTTCGTTTCGATCTGCATGCGCGACAATGCGGAGCTTCTCGCCAAGGCGCTGGCGCTCGGCGGGCCGTCCTATCTGACGCCCGGCGAGATCACGCAGGCCGCAGCCAAGCACGATGACGGCGCGCCCGTCGCCCGCGCCTGGGAGTACTGGGCGTCGCGCGTTCGAGGGTGACACCTCAGGCCGGAGCATGGGGCCGCGCCTCGCTGATCTCGGAGGCGACCCCGCGCAATTCGTCGAGCAACGCCGCGGCCAGCGGGGTCGGCACATAATCGGCCCGCATGGTCAGGCCGACCTGCCGGTTCGTGCACTCGATCCTGACCGGCAGGATCGTCAGCGTGCCGGCCTCGACCTCGTGATGCACCTGATGGCGCGACAGGATCGCGACCCGCTCGCCATTCATCAGCAGTGTGCGCACGGCAACGACGGAATCGGTCTCGATCACCCGCTTGGGCGCGTCCAGCCCGAAGGCGCGCAGCGCCGCCTCGAACTGCAGACGCAGCGGCACACCCTTGAAGGGCAGCACCCACGGAAAACCCAGACAGTCGGCAAGGTTCACCCTGCGGCGTCCGGCGAGCGGGTGGCGCGCACCGACGACCATCACGACGTCGTCCTCGAACAGTTCCTCCGACACGATGCCTTCGACCGGCGCCGGGCGCCGGATCGTGCCGACCAGCACGTCGATGTCGCCCTGGCGCAGCGCCATCAGCAGTGAGCCATAGGTCCCGTCGACGATCGCGATCTCGGCTTCCGGGTAACGCATCAGCAGGCGCTCGACCGCGACGGGCGCAAGGCGGACACGGGTCAGCGGCAGCGCGCCGATGCGGATCTGCCCACCGGTCGCGCCTTTCAGGATCTCCACTTCCTCCAGCCCCTGTCGGATCTCGGAGAAGCACAGTTTCACCCGGCGCAGCAGCGCCTCGCCGGGCGGGGTCAGCCGCATGCCCGCGGTCGCGCGGTGAAAGAGCGGCAGGCCGGCACGGTTCTCCAGCGCCCGGAGTGATCGGTTGAGAGCCGGCTGGGACAGGCCGGCATGGCGCGCGCCGGCGCTGACGGTGCCATGCGCGGCGACAGCCAGTAGGGCGGCAAATTCGTGGTCGGCGGCATGGATTGTCAGCGACGGCCGGGGACGGGCCGCCTCGCCGGACATCGCCGGCAGTTCGAGTTCTGCGATCCGCAATTGCTCCTGCGCCCGGCCGATACGCCTGACGAGCAGGATGCCGGCCTCGCTGGCGGCCAGGCGGCGCGAGGAGCGATGAAACAGCGTGATGCCGAGCTCGGCTTCCAGCGATTGGAGCGCGCGCGAAACGGCCGGCTGCGACAGCCCAAGCTGCCGCGCCGCATTGGCGATGGCCCCGCCCTCTGCGATTGCGAGCGCCACCCGAAGCTTGCGCAGCTTCGCCAACCGATCCTCCCCTCAAGCCGAAAGTGCATCCGATTGATGCCGATCCGCCATTGTTTTCAGAATGATGTAGCATCGCGGAAATCGCCAGCACATCTGGCTATAACTGTTTCGCATGGATGAAATGCAGAAGGCATTATCCCTCAGCCGGCTGCGGCCGCACAGTGTCGACAGAAGACAACGACAAGCGAGCGTCGCGGGGCCTTTCAAACCCGTTTCGACAGCGCGCGGTTCTCGGGGGGAATGCGGACTTCATGGACGACGCCGGCCGACACACGCCTGCAACCCGGCACGCGAGCGACCTCATCGAGCGGCCGGCGGGACACGAGGATCGCCCTGCGGAATGGGGCAGCGACGTCGTGGCCGCGACCGTGCGGGCGCTCGGCCTGCCCTACGTTGCCATGGTGCCGGGCTCGAGCTTCCGCGGCCTGCAGGATTCCATCGTCAACTATCTCGGCAACAGCGACCCCCAGATCGTGCTCTGCCTGCACGAGGAGCATGCCGTGGCGATCGCCGACGGCTATGGCCGCGCGACCGACAGGCCGATGGCGGTGGCGCTGCATGCCAATGTCGGGTTGATGCATGCGGCCATGTCGGTCTTCAACGCCTGGTGCGATCGTGTGCCGATGGTGATCCTCGGGGCCACCGGACCCGTCGATGCCCACAAGCGTCGGCCGTGGATCGACTGGGTCCACACCGCCGCCGACCAGGGTGCGCTGGTGCGCTCCTACGTCAAATGGGACAACCAGCCGGGTTCCGCCGAGGCCGCCGTGGAGGCGGTGCTGCGCGCGCATCAGATCGCCACAACGGCCCCCTTCGGCCCGACCTATGTCTGCCTCGACGTATCGATGCAGGAGGAACGGCTGGGCCGGGAGGTGCAGGTGCCGGCGCCGGGCCGCTTTGCGCCGCCGGACCTGCCCTCGGCCTCGCGCACCACGCTGCGTTCGGTCGTCGCGGCACTGGCGGGTGCCAAGAAGCCGCTCTTCCTGTTCGGCCGCATGTCCCGGTCGCAGGCCGACTGGGACGCCCGCATCGCGCTGGCCGAAGCGACCGGTGCGGCGGTGATGACGAGCATCCACAACCCGTCCTGTTTCCCCACCGACCACCGGCAGCATCTTCTTGCACCCTGCGGGGAGCAGCGCTCGGCGCGCGAGCGCGCCCTTGTCGCCGAAGCCGATCTGATCGTCAGCTTCGACTGGCTCGATCTCGCCGGCTATCTGCGCAGTTGCACCGACAATGCCCAGACCCAGGCGCCGATCGAAACGACCATCGTCAGCTGTTCGCTCGATGCCACGATGACCAATGGCTGGAGCATGGACCACCAGGCGCTCGCCGCGGTCGACATCTCGGTGATGGCGCATCCGGACGCCTTCGCCGCCGACCTTCTCGACATGCTGCAGGAGGCGCAGCCACCCGCGACCGACTGGGATTTCTCCGGCCCGCACTGGACGTCGCGCCTGCCCACCGCACCGCTCGGCGACAGGGACGGCTGCATCTCGCTCGGCGACTTCGCCATGGCGATCCGCCGGCACGGGATCGACAACGATGTCACCTTCGTCCGCCTGCCGCTCGGCTGGCCGCGCGCTGCCAGCCATTTCACCCATCCCCTCTCCTATCTCGGCAAGGACGGCGGCGCGGCGGTCGGCGTCGGCCCGGGCCATGCGGTCGGCGCCGCCCTCGCCCTGCGCGATACCGGCCGCATCGTCACTGCGGTGCTGGGCGACGGCGACACGCTGATGGGCATCAACGCCCTGTGGACGGCGAGCCATTTCGGCCTGCCGCTGCTGATCGTGGTCGCCAACAACGCCTCATACTTCAACGACGAACTGCATCAGGAGCGCGTCGCCAACAGCCGCGAGCGGCCGGCGGAAAACCGCTGGATCGGCCAGCGCCTGACCGATCCGGAGATCGACGTCCTGGCGATGGCCGGCGCGCAGGGCTTCCAGACCATCGGCCCCGTTCGCACACGCGCCGCACTCGACGACGCGCTGCAGGCCGGCGCGAAGACGGTCGCATCCGGCGGCCGGGTCATCATCGATGCCCGTGTCGAGCCCGGCTATGCCGGCGACTTCGGCGAATGATCCGGGCCCGGCACCGAAGACGGAGGAATTGCTGCCGGCCTTGAGCACGCAGCGAACGCAGAAGCCGGCGAACCAGAAGATCGGCATCGACAACAACATCCAGGGGAGGTGACCATGAACGGCAGACACATCACGAAGCGGCTTGCAGCCGCGGCGCTTACGGCGACCATCGTCGCTGCGGCAAGCCCGGCATTCGCGGAATTCCCGGACAAGCCGATCACCATGTATATCGGCTTCAACCCGGGCGGCGCCGTCGATACGACCGCCCGGCTCCTGCAGAAGAACCTGGAGGCAGCGCTCGGCGTCCCGGTGATCGCGGTGCAGAAACCCGGCGGCGGCGGCACCGTCATGGCGACCACGCTGATGCATCAGAAGGCCGACGGCTACACCATCGGCATGGGCGCGAGCGCCGCCTACGCGCTGGCCCCGCTGCTCAACACCGACATCCAGTACGACATGATCGACGACTTCGCCCATATCGCGACCGTCTCGATCCCGCAGGACGCCCTCGTCGTGAAGAAGGACGCGCCCTGGAACACCTACGAGGATCTGGTCAAGGACGCCAAGGACAACGGCAAGGCGCTGTCGCTGTCGTCCCAGGTCTCCGTCTCGCGCCTCATGGCCATCGCCATCGAGGAGAAGGAAGGCATCGAGATCGAGGTGGTCCCGGTCAAGGGCGGCTCGGCCGGCATCCAGCAGGTGCTCGGCGGCCACACCGACATGACCTGGGGCGCATCCGGCTGGCACGCGCAGGTCGAGGCCGGCGAGATGAAGCCGATCCTCTCGCTCGGCTACGAGCGCAATGCCGACTTCCAGGACATCCCGACCGCCAAGGAACTCGGCATCGACTATGCCTTCGTCGACACCTTCATGCTGTCGGCGCCCAAGGGCCTGCCGGAAGACGTCGAGAAGAAACTCGCCGATGCCGTGAAGACCGCGCTGTCGCCGGATCTCGTCAAGGAACTGCGCGAGAAGATGTATCTGTCGGCCGACTATCGCGGGCCGCAGGAAACCGACGACTATCTCACCATGCAGCGCGATGAGGTGAAGCCCTTCGTCGACAAGATGATGGCCGAGGGCGGCGAGAAGCCGGCCGAGTGATCGGCCGGGCCTGACGAACGAAAAGACGGGAGGGGAGTCCGTGCGCAAGGCCGACATGTTCGCCGGCGTGTTCCTGATCGTCGCCGGGCTGATCGCGATCTACGTGGTCATCCCGGCGGAGATCGGCGGCCGTTCAGCCTACGGCCTCGGGCCGGACTTCTTCCCCCGCGTCCTGATGTGGCTCTTCGTCCTGTTCGCCGTGCTTCTGGTCGGCCACAGGGCGTGGACCGCCTGGCGCGGCAGGCCCGAGACCGAGGGCCCCGCACCGATGAAGCGTGCGGACTGGATGTTCATCACCGGCATCTCGGTCTTCCTCGCCGTGACCTGGCAGCTGATGGTGCATTTCGGCTTCGTCGTGGCCGGCATTTTCGTTCTGGGCGTCGTCGGCGTGCTGATGGGTAGCCTGCGGTCCAACCCGGTGCGCCTCGTCCTCGTCACGCTCGCCGCACCGCCGGTCATCTTCTACGGCTTCAAGCACCTCTTCCTCGTCTATCTGCCCAGCTGATCTCGAAGGCGAACGACAATGGACACGATCCTCGCCGGCATTGGCGACGCCTTCACCCTGATGAACTTCGCCTACATCGCCTTCGGCGTGTTCATGGGCATCATGGTGGGTGCCATTCCCGGCCTCAACGGGCCGATGGCGATCGCCGTCGCCGTGCCGCTGACCTACTACATGGACCCGCTCGCCGCCGTCGCCTTCCTGATCGGCATCAACAAGGGCGGCACCTTCGGCGGTTCGATCTCCGCAATCCTCCTCAATACGCCGGGCTCGCCCGAATCCACCTCGACCGCCTTCGACGGCTACCCGCTCGTCAAGAAGGGCAAGGGCATGAAGGCGCTGAAGATGGCGCTCTATTCCTCGGTCACCGGTGACATCTTCTCCGACCTCGTGCTGTTCACCGTCGCCGCGCCGCTCGCTCTCGTCGCGCTGCGCATGGGCCCGCCCGAAATGGCGGCCGTCTTCGCCTTTTCGCTGACGATCATCGCCGGCCTGTCGGGCAAGTCGATGCTCCGCGGCCTGCTCGCGGCGATCCTCGGCGCCTTCGTCGCCTGCGTCGGCCTCGACATCGAGACCGCCCAGCCGCGCCTGACCTTCGGCATGGGCGAACTGATTGAGGGCGTGCCGATCATACCGCTGACGATCGGCCTTCTCGCGCTGTCCGAGATCATCATCCAGGTCGAAGCCCGCGTCCTTGGCCGCGAGAAGAATGTCGGCACCTACAACGTGTTCGGCAAGGACATCCCGCCGGAGGACAAGCGCGTCAGCTGGGCCGAATATCGCAGTTGCCTGCGCACCATCATCCGCTCTGCCGTGATCGGCACCGGTGTCGGCGCCATGCCCGGCATCGGCGCGATCGTGGCGGGCTTCCTCGGCTACGGCGCGGCGCGCCGCGCTTCCAGGAATCCCGAGGAATTCGGCACCGGCAAGCTCGAGGGCGTCGCCGCGACGGAAGCCGCCAACAGCGCGGTGGTCGGCGCCAATCTGATCCCGCTGCTCGCCCTCGGCATTCCCGGCAGCCTGTCGGCGGCGATCCTGATCGGCGCCTTCCTGATGCACGGCGTCGATCCGGGGCCGCTGATCTTCCGCGAGCATGGCCGCCTCGTCTACGGCATCTTCGCGGCCATGTTCATGGCGAACTGGATCAATTTCGTCATCGGCAATCTCGGCCTGCGGCTCTTCGCGCTGATCGTCAGCGTGCCGAAATCCGTCATCCATCCGGTCGTCGTTCTGCTCTGCATCGCCGGCGCCTATGCCAATGGCAACTCGATGTTCGCGGTCGCGGTCATGATGGTGGCCGCCGTCTTCGGCTATCTGATGCGCAAATTCGACTTCTCCTTCGCCACCTTCATCATCGGCTTCGCCCTCGGCGAAACCTTCGAGCAGTCGGTGCGCCAGTCGGTCATCCTGTTCAAGGACCAGCCGCTCGACCTCTTCACCCGGCCGATCGTGGTGTTCTTCGTGGCGCTCACGATCTTCTCGGTCTGGCGCATCCTGCGATCCAATCTGAGCCGGCCCCTGCGGCCACAAGCGGCCGGCGCCCCCCAGGAAGCCACCTCATGACCGCCGCAACGAACCCCGCGAGACGGACCGTGACACTGCCGGAGCATCGCGATCTCTATTACGGCGGGCGCTGGATGCCGGCGCTGTCGGGCGAGACGCGCGACACGATCAATCCCGCGACAGGCGAGAGTTTCTGCACCGTCGCCTATGGCGGAGCCGCCGACATGGACGCGGCGATCGAGGCCGCGCACGCCGCCTTCCCCGCCTGGCGCGACACCGCCCCGCTCGAACGCGCGCGGTGTCTGCGGAAGATCGCGGACATCATGCGGGCGAACCGCGACGCGCTTGCCCTCATCGACGCGGCCGACAGCGGCAATCCGGTCACCGCCATGGCGAGGGACATCGACATCGCGACGTCGCAGCTCGACTTCTTCGCCGGCCTCGTCACGGAGATGAAGGGCGATACGATCCCGATGGGGCCGGACGCCCTGAACCTGACCGTCCGCGAACCGGTCGGCGTGGTCGGTCGCATCGTCGCCTACAACCACCCGCTGATGTTCTGCGCGGCGAAGATGGCGGCACCGCTCGCCGCCGGCAACACGGTCGTCATCAAGCCGGCCGAGCTCGCGCCGCTCTCCGTCCTGCGCTTCGTCGAGCTGATCGAAGGCGTGCTGCCGCCGGGCGTGTTCAATATGGTGCATGGCGGCGTCGCGGCCGGCCAGCGGCTCGCGAGCCACGGCAGGATCGCCAAGGTCGGGCTGATCGGCAGCGTCGCCACGGGCCGCGCCGTCATGCGCGCTGCCTCGGACACGCTGAAGGGCGTGATGCTGGAGCTCGGCGGCAAGAACGCGCTGATCGGATGCCCGGACGCCGATGTCGAGCGCACCGCGCGCGGCGTCGTCGCCGGCATGAACTTCGCCTGGTGCGGCCAGTCCTGCGGCTCGACCAGTCGCGCCTTCCTGCACGAGGACATCCACGACGCGGTTCTGGCTCGCGTCGCGGAATTGTGCGCCGACTTTGTGCCCGGCGACCCGACTGATCCCGCCACCAATATGGGCGCCCTCGCCTCGAAGGCGGCGCAGGAAAAGACGCTGCGCTATATCGAGATCGCCAGACGCGAAGGCGCACGCCTCGTCTGCGGCGGCAAGGTGCCGGACGTGCCGGGCCTTCGGAGCGGCTTCTTCGTCGAGCCGACCGTCTTCGCCGACGTCACGCCCGACATGACTATCGCCCGCGAGGAGATCTTCGGCCCGGTCCTCTCCGTCCTGAAATGGCGCGACGAGGCGGCGATGATGGAAGCGATCAACGCCGTCGAGTTCGGCCTGACCTGCGCGATCTTCACGAAGGATCTTGCCCGGGCGCATCGTCTGGCACGGCAGGCGGAAGCCGGCTTCGTCTGGGTCAACAAGGCCGGTCCGCATTTCCTCGGCGCCCCCTTCGGCGGCGTGAAGCAGTCGGGCATCGGCCGCGAGGAATGCATCGGCGAAATGCTCGATTTCACCCGCGAGAAGAACATCCACATTGCGCTCGACTGACAGTGTCGAAGCTTCGGACGGCTCGGCGCCGACGGGATCCGAGCTGAAGCCGGACGCGCCGAAGGGCGGCGTGAAGACGGCGCTCGCAACGCTCGCCGTCGCTGCGACCGGCGGCTGGCTGGCAAGCCTTGCAGGGCTGCCGCTGCCGTGGCTGATCGGCGCGCAGCTCGCGCTCTGCATCGTCGCGCTGATGCGCATCGAGCTGTTCGGCGCGCCGCCCCACTGGCCCCGCGCCAGCCGCGACATTTTCCTGCCCGTCCTCGGCGTGATGATCGGCAGCGCCTTCACCATGGAGATCCTCGCCCAGGTGCCGGAATGGTGGCCGAGCCTCGTCGTGCTGTCGGTTTTCCTGGTGGTGGCGCACGCGCTGGTCTTTGCGATGTTCCGGCGGATCGGCGGCTACGATCTGCCGACGGCGTTCTTCGCCTCCTTCCCCGGCGGCTTCGTCGAGGCGACGCTGATGGGTGCGGAAGCCGGCGGCAACCAGCGCATCATCCTGGTGCAGCACTTCCTGCGCATGTCGCTGATCGTGCTGCTGGTGCCGCTGCTGTTCTGGTGGGCAAGCGGCCATGCGGTCGGCAGTGCCTCCGGCACGGCGATGGGGACGCGCGGCAGCATTGCGCCCGTCGAACTCCTGATCCTGATTGTCGCCGGCATGGCGGGAACGCTGATCGGACGCAGGCTGAGATTCCCGGCCCCCGACATATCCGGCGCGATCGCCGCCAGCGCCATAGTCCATCTCGCCGGCTGGTCGGACGGCCAGCTGCCGCAGATCCTGATTGCGCTGACGCAGCTCATGGTCGGCACGTCGCTCGGTGTCGGCTTCGTCGGCATCGGGCGCGGCGAGATTGCGCGGGCCATCGGCCTGGCGTTCGGCGCCTTCGCACTGGTCTTCGCCATGGCCTTCGCGGTCGCCGTCGCCATCCACGCTTATGTCGACCGCGACGTCCAAACGCTGATTCTCGCCTTCGCGCCGGGCGGCCTCGCCGAGATGAGCCTCGTCGCCCTGTCGCTGCATCTCAGCGTGCCCTTCGTCACGCTGCACCACATCTACCGCATCTTCTTCGCCGTCGCCGTCCTGCCCCGGGCCTACCGCTGGCTTACCCGCGATGGAGCATCATGACGCGCCGCTCCGAAATGCCGTGGCGCAACAGCAAAGCGCGGGCGGGACATTCCGCATCGAAGCTGAGTGGCCGCGTCGTTCGAGATTGCTGATGTCATGCCGTCGAGCCACTGCCCGGATCCCTTGAGCTTGGAGCCCGGGATCGGCCGCATGGGCATCACCTCTGGGCTACAGGTTTGGGCCCAAAGCACGCAGATGGCACCGAGAGGATTCTCAGCGACCAAAAACAATAGCGATTACAATGACTTGAGATAGACTGGCTGGGGAACCTGGATTCGAACCAGGACTAACGGAGTCAGAGTCCGTGGGTCTACCGTTAACCTATTCCCCAACGGTCAGCCGAGCGTCGCCGCGGCGTGACGGCCTCCATATACTCATGTGAGGGGCGGCTGTGAACCCTTTGTCGGGGAAAATTTCGCATCCGGCGTCATGCGCGCGTTCGGCGGCCCTCCAGATGCCTGGCACCGGGGCTTCCGGCGGCAATCGTCGCCCCGTTTTTCGCCTGCCCTTGCACCTCACCCCCGGCTTGGTACACTCGCCTTAACCAAGCAACCTGAGGCGTTGCCCGTTCGAGCGCGGCGCCGGAGAGACAGTGTGAGTGACCATGAAATCGGTGGGAGAAACCGTCCATCGTTGATTCCAGCCGGAAGGCCCAGAGCCCCGGCCTATCGTCCGCATGCCGAGACGCCCTCGCCCGACGCCGCGACGGGTCCGGAACGCCGCACGGCGGTGCATTCGTCGGCGAAGGCGCCGGACAGCGCCGACAGCCCGGCGCGGAGCGCGGGCAGGTCGGCTTCTGCACCGGACGAAGGAGCCCGGCACGGGCATGAGCGCGGGACGGCGGACACCCTGAACGACCGCCCTGCCCCTGAACCCGGCAATGCCGATGGGCCGGGCGACAATGGTCCGCGCGGCCCGTCCGGCTCCGGACGGAAGGATCAGCGAAAGGAACGGGCCCGCCCCGGCCAAGGAGCCGCGTCCGGGCAGCGCGCCTCCGCGCCCGAGACATCCGGGTCGAGCGAGCCGGCGACGCCGCACGCCCGCAAGGATGAAGCCGCCCCTCGCGGAGCATCCGCCGATGCGCCACCGACGGGCGCGCAGGCTGATTCTGCCTCCTCGACTACCGTCGACGGCGCGCCGCTGACCAAGCGCAAGCGCCGCCGGCGGCGCAAGGCTGGCAAGAACGCTGCGGCCCCGCCCGCGGCCCGCGTCGACGCGCCTGCGGACACCGCCGCGAACGAGGCGCCGGCGGATCCACCCGCGCGGCCTAAGCCGGGGCGCAAGCCGCGTCGGCGCCGGTCGCGGCGCTTTGCCGGGGCCAGCGGACCGCCCGCGCCGGCCCATGAAGATACCGGCTCGCCAGCCGCGCCGCTCAGTCAGCCTGCCCCCCGCCCCGCAGCCAACGACCACGCGGCGCCCGCGGTGCCTGCCGCGCCCATGCCGCCGCCCGTGCGGCGGGCGCCGGTCTATGCCGCCCTCGATCTCGGCACCAACAATTGCCGGCTCCTGATCGCCATTCCGACCCGGCCCGGCCAGTTCCGGGTGATCGACGCCTTCTCGCGCATCGTGCGCCTCGGCGAAGGCCTCAGCCGCACCGGCAGCCTGTCGCGCGGCGCCATGGACCGGGCGATCGCAGCGCTGGCGATCTGCGCCCAGAAACTGTCGGCGCGCGATGTCGTGCGTTGCCGCCTGATCGCGACGGAAGCCTGCCGCGCCGCGGCCAACGGCGCCGAATTCATCGAGCAGGTGGCGCGCGAGACCGGGCTGGAACTGGAGATCGTCTCCCGCGAGACCGAGGCGCGGCTGGCCGTGTCGGGCTGCGGATCGCTGATCGAGCGCTCGGCCCGCGGCGCGGTGCTGTTCGACATCGGCGGCGGCTCGTCGGAGATCGCGCTGCTCGACCTGCGCGGTCGCGACACCCGCCGGCTGTCGAAGCAGATCGTCGCCTGGACCTCGCTGCCGGTCGGCGTGGTGACCCTGGCCGAACGCCATGGCGGCCGCGATGTGACGCCCGAGATCTTCGAGGCGATGATCCAGGAAACCGTCGAGATGATCCGCGGCTTCAAGGGCCGCGACAAGCTCGGCGCGCTGGTCGGCACCGATCGCTTCCACCTCCTGGGCACCTCCGGTACCGTCACGACGCTGGCCGGCGTGCATCTGAAGCTGGAGCGCTACGACCGGCGCCAGGTCGACGGCCTCTGGCTGACGGATCTGGAAGCCGACGAGCTGGTCGCCCGCATTGCCGGCTGGAGCTTCGAGGAACGCATCGCCAACCCTTGCATCGGCAGCGATCGCGCCGATCTGGTACTGGCGGGCTGCGCGATCCTGCAGGCGATCCGCAGGGTCTGGCCGGCCCCGACGCTGCGCGTGGCCGATCGCGGCCTGCGCGAGGGCCTTCTGATGGAAATGATGGTCGCTGACGGCGTCTGGCGCCGCAGGGATCCGACAAGGAATACCGGGACATGAGCGGCGGACGCAGCGACAGTCGAGGCATGACCGTCAAGGTCAAGAAGAAGCGCGGGCTCAAGCTCTCGTCCCGGCGCTGGCTCGAGCGCCAGCTCAACGACCCCTATGTGCGGCGCGCCAAGGCCGACGGCTATCGCTCGCGCGCGGCCTACAAGCTGATCGAGATGGACGACCGCTACAAGCTGCTGAAGCCCGGCCACCGGATCGTCGATCTGGGCGCGGCGCCCGGCGGCTGGTGCCAGGTCGCCGTCGATCGCACCGGCTCGACGGCCGCGGACGTGCGGGTCGTCGGCATAGACTATCTGACGGTCGAGCCGGTCGCCGGCGCGACGATCCTGCTGATGGACTTCCTCGACGATGCAGCGCCCGACAAGCTGATGGAAACCCTCGGCGAGGCGCCGGACATCGTCCTGTCGGATCTGGCCGCGCCGACCACCGGCCATCGTCCGACCGATCACATCAGGACCATGCATCTCTGCGACGTCGCCGCCGACTTTGCCATCCGCACCCTGAAGCCGGGCGGGCACTTCCTCGCCAAGACCTTCCAGGGCGGCACCGAGCGCGAATTGCTGACGCTGCTGAAGCGCCACTTCGTCAGCGTCCATCACGTCAAGCCGCCCGCCTCCCGCGAGGGCTCGGTGGAGCTCTACATCCTCGCCAAGAGCTTCAAGGGCAAACGCGCCGAAGCCGAGGAATTGGGCGACGAGGTCGAAGATCCCCGGATCCATGACCAGGCCGACGAGGACGCCGGCCCGCTCGGCTGAAGCTTTCTGACGTGTCGGGAGCCGTGCCGCCCTACTCGGCCGGCACCCGGCGGCCCGACACCTCGCTGCCCGCCTCGCGCCCCATCGGGATGAAGGCGAAGGCCGCCGACATGGTGACCAGCCCGACGACGAGGAAGGCGGCGGAGAAATCCACCGGCGCGGCCATGTCGCGGCCCGACATCACCATGCCGATCTCGAGGACTGCTCCGGCCAGCGCGACACCCGTGGCGATCGCCACCTGCTGCAGTGCGCCCATCATCGCGGTGGCGTCGCCCGTCGATTCGCGCGGCACGTCGGCAAAGGCCAGCGCGTTGATCGAGGTGAAGAACAGCGAGCGGAAGAACCCGCCGACGAGCAGCAGCGGGATCAGGACGGCCAGCGATATGTCGGGCCGGTAAAGGCCCAGCGCCGCCGTCAGCGCACCGCCGACGATGGTCGTCACGACCAGCGTGGTGCGGAAGCCGAAGCGCTGCAGGATCGGCTTGGCCAGGAGCTTCATGGCCATGGCGCCGCCGATGGCAACGCAGGTGACGAGGCCCGATTCCAGCGGCGTATAGCCGAAGCCGAGCTGCAGCATCAGCGGCAGGAGGAAGGGCACCGCGCCCGAGCCGATGCGGAACAGCGCACCGCCGGTGACGGCCGCGCGCAGCGTGGTGATCCTGAGCAGCGACAGCCGCAGCACCGGCTGGTCGATGCGGCGCGCATGGCGCACGAACAGGCCCGCCGCGACCGCGCCGGCGAGCGCCATGGCGACACCGAAGGCCGGCGGCAGTGCCGGCAGCGACACCACCGACAGGCCGAAAACGATGCCGGCGCAGGCAAAGCCCGACAGGAGGAAGCCCGGCCAGTCGAAATGCACGCCCGACACCCGGTCGACCTTGGGCAGGAACCGCCCGGCCAGCCAGATGCCGACAACGCCGATCGGCAGATTGATCAGGAAGATCCAGCGCCAGTCGGCATAGGTCGCGATGGCGCCGCCCACCGGCGGTCCGATCAGCGGCCCCATCAGCGCCGGAATAGTGAACCAGGCCATGGCGCCGACGAGGTCGGATTTCGGCACGGCCCGCACCAGCAGCAGCCGCCCGACCGGCGTCATCATCGCGCCGCCCATGCCCTGCAGGAAGCGCGCGACCACGAAGGCGCCGAGCGAATCCGCCATGGCGCAGGCGAGCGAACCGAGAACGAACACCGCGATCGCCAGCCGGAAGACGAGCTTCGGTCCCCAGTGATCGGCGATCCGCCCGGAGATCGGGATGAACACCGCCAGCGACACGTAATAGCTGGTCAGGGCGAGCTTGAGCGCGATCGGGCTCGTGCCGATGTCTGCGGCGATCGCCGGAAGCGAGGTCGCGATGACCGTCGAGTCCATGTTCTCCATGAACAGCGCGACGGCGAGCACGACCGGAACGATGCGGTTCAACTGCGGTCCTCGGGGTATGGGTAAGGCGGGCTTAGGGACGCTGGGAAGACATAGGCCGAAGCCGGCGAAATGGCAGCCCGTCCGCCCGGCGCCTCTTCAACAAGCCGTGCGAATGGTTGCCGGCCGTCTTCGACGGGCCAGTTGGCATGCGTGCACCCATTCTCATTCCGATCTTCGACGATACGAGGTTTCCATGAGCAAGCCCACCGATGCACGATCTCTCTTCAGCCGCCGCACGGCCCTGCAACTCGCAGCCGCCGGCGGCGCGGCCATGACCGGCATCATGCAGGGCCGCGAAGCCCATGCGCAGGACCAGTCGACGGCCGCAGCGGCGGCCAGCGAACGGGCGCGCATGCCGTCGCCGGGCTGGCACCGGATCGAACTCGGCGATGCCCGCATCACCACCATCCTCGACGGCCTGCGGCCCGGCGAAGGCCCCTACCCCACCTTCGGCGCCGACCAGAGCCAGGAGGCGATGGCCGAGCTGATGCGGGCGAACTACCTGCCCGAGACCCAGTTCGTGAACGGCTTCACCCCGGTTCTCGTCGAACTCGACGACAATCTCGTCCTGTTCGACACCGGTTTCGGCGAGTCCGGCAAGGAGAACGGCTTCGGCAAGCTGGTCGAGCGGATGGCGGAAGCCGGCTACGGCCCCGACGACGTCACCATCGTGGTCCTCACGCATTTCCACGGCGACCACATCCAGGGCCTGATGACCGGCGGCGAGCCGACCTTCCGCAATGCCCGCTATGTCGCCGGCCAGGCCGAGTTCGACTGGTGGACGTCGGACGAAGCCAGGAACGGCGATCGGGCCGGTGGCGCCAAGCTGGTCGAACAGATGGTCGTGCCGCTCAAGGACAAGATGACCTTCGTCGCCGAGGGTGACGAGGTCGTGTCCGGCATCACCGCCATAGAGGCCTTCGGTCACACCCCCGGCCACCTGATCTTCGAGATCGCGTCCGGCGACCGCCGCCTGTGGCTGACCGCCGACACCGCCAACCATTTCGTCGCCTCGCTCCAGAAGCCGGACTGGGAGGTCAAGTTCGACCAAGACAAGGACGCGGCGGCCGCAACCCGCAAGCGTGTCTTCGACCGGATCGCCGAGGAACGCATTCCGTTCATCGGCTACCACATGCCCTTCCCGGCCATCGGCTATGCCGAAAAGCTGGACGGCGGAGGCTACCGGTTCATTCCGGAAACCTACCAGCTGGATGTCGACGCGGACGCCTGATCGGCGATCCGACGTTTCCAGACCGGGGCGGAGCCATCGGCTCCGCCCCGGTCCTTGATGCTCAGAATCAGCGCGAACAGCCGATCTCGGCCATGATCGCCACGACATCGGCACGCGACCGGCAGACATTCTCGCAAGGGATGCCGTCATTGTCCCCGTCGGCCCGCGGATGCTGGCCGGCGCACCATGCGATCACGGCTTCACGGCAGCTTCGATAGCTCTTGCAACTGGCGGCATGGGCTTCGGCGCCGAGCGCCAGAATCATCAGGGCTGCCAGCCCCAATGCGCGGAATTGTCCGATGGTCATGTCTGGAAGATACCGTTCCTAAGCTGTCCTTACGACCATCTCCCAGAGCCGGCACACCGCGTCAAGCGGACGGGGGTGCCGAATGTCAGCCCCGCTTTCCAATGTCATGATGGCGTGCTAGCAGCCCTTGCCAATCCTTCTCCCGCCGACTCGCGCTCCTGCCGGCGGACGCATCGTTCAAGAGGACTGGCATGGCCCGCATCATCGACACCGCAACCGGCGGCACAGCACTGACTTTCGACGACGTCCTGCTGCAGCCGGGGCATTCGGAAGTCATGCCGGGCCAGGTCGACGTGCGCACCGCGATCACCCGCACGCTGAAGCTCAACATCCCGATCCTGTCTGCGGCGATGGACACGGTCACCGAGGCGCGGCTGGCCATTGCGATGGCGCAGGCCGGCGGCATCGGCGTCATCCACCGCAATCTCACCCCGGTCGAGCAGGCCGAAGAGGTTCGCCAGGTCAAGAAGTTCGAAAGCGGCATGGTGGTCAATCCGGTCACCATCGGGCCCGACGCGACGCTGGGCGATGCTCGCGCGCTGATGACCCAACACAACATCTCCGGCATTCCGGTGGTCGAGAATGGCGGTTCGGGCGGTCAGAACCGCGGCAGGCTGGTCGGCATCCTGACCAATCGCGACGTGCGCTTCGCTTCCGACGATCGCCAGCCGATCCACGAGCTGATGACCAAGGAAAAGCTGATCACGGTCCGCGACAATGTCGATCAGGACGAGGCCAAGCGGCTCCTGCATCATCACCGCATCGAGAAGCTGCTGGTCGTCGACGACCAGCACCATTGCATCGGGCTGATCACCGTCAAGGACATCGAGAAGTCGCAGCTCAATCCGAGCGCCTCGAAGGACGCCCATGGCCGGCTGCTCGCGGCAGCCGCCACCAGCGTTGGCGACGACGGCTTCGAGCGCGCCGAGCGGCTGATCGACGCCGGCATCGACCTGCTCGTCATCGACACCGCCCATGGCCATTCCCAGAAGGTGCTGGACGCCGTCGCGCGGGTGAAGCGCATGTCCAACGAGGTCCAGATCCTCGCCGGCAACGTGGCGACCCCGGACGGCACCAAGGCGCTGATCGACGCGGGCGCCGACGGCGTCAAAGTCGGCATCGGCCCCGGCTCGATCTGCACCACCCGCATCGTCGCCGGCGTCGGCATGCCGCAGCTGTCCGCCATCATGGGCGCCGCCGAGGAAGCCAACAAGGCGGGCATCCCGGTCATCGCCGATGGCGGCATCAAGTTCTCGGGCGATCTGGCCAAGGCGCTGGCCGCCGGTGCGTCGGCCGCGATGATCGGCTCGCTGCTGGCCGGCACCGACGAGAGCCCCGGCGAGATCTACCTGCACCAGGGCCGTTCCTACAAAGCCTATCGCGGCATGGGCTCGGTGGGTGCCATGGCGCGCGGCTCGGCCGACCGCTACTTCCAGGCGGAAGTGCGCGACACGCTGAAGCTGGTGCCCGAGGGCATCGAGGGGCAGGTTGCCTACAAGGGGCAGGTCGCGGCCGTGCTGCATCAGCTGACCGGCGGCCTGCGGGCGGCCATGGGCTATGTCGGGGCGGCGACGCTGGAGGATTTCCGGCGCGATGCGCGCTTCGTGCGCATCTCCAATGCGGGCCTGCGCGAGAGCCACGCCCATGACGTGACCATCACCCGCGAGAGCCCGAACTATCCGGGCCAACTGGTCTGAGAAGAGAAGTCGGCGCTTCCTGCTTATCGCGGGAGCGCTGCAGCGGTCCGAGTGTCAGACCCGGGCGACCCGCTCGGTCTGCTGCACCGGCGGCACCAGGTTCGAATTGGCGATCGGCTTCGGCCAGGTCCGCGCATGGGACAGATGGCCGTCGGCATAGGCGATCAGGACGTCGCCCGGTCGCGGGATCGAGCGCATGAAGAAGCTCTCGCGTACCGGAACGATCCGCGGGCCTGCGGCATCGCGCACCGTGATCTCCCGCCTGGCGATATCGACCTGCAGGATTTCCGTCACATCGACGAGATTGTCGAGGTGCCGCGTCCGCCCGGTTCCGTTTCTCAGCTTCTGAACAGGCATCATCAACTCTCCATCCCGGATATAGCCAAGGACGGAACGAGAGAATATTCCTGTCGGTTCCCTTGCTAAACTCGCCGAAATCACTGTCCGGCTAACGACGCTGGCAGTCGAGACAACTCCTCCGTTCGCCATCCGCTCAGGCGGCGACGGCCCCGCTCCCCGCCGCGCGGATCGCCGCGATATTTGCGCGGTAATGCTCGGGCGTGCCGCCCTTGAACACCGCCGATCCGGCGACCAGCACGTTCGCGCCGGCCTCGACGACCAGCGGCGCGGTCTCCGGCGTCACGCCGCCGTCGATCTCGATATGGATGTCGCGGTCGCCGATCATCGCCTTCACACGCCGCACCTTTTCCACGACTGAAGGAATGAAGGCCTGGCCGCCGAAGCCCGGATTGACGGTCATCAAGAGCACCAGGTCGAGCCGGTCGAGCACATAGGCGATGACGTCCTCGGGAGTCGACGGGTTGAGCGAGACACCGGCCTTCTTGCCGAGATTGCGGATCGCCTGGAGCGACCGGTCGAGATGCTTCGTCGCCTCGGCATGGACGGTGATGTAGTCGCAGCCGGCTTCGGCGAAGGCTTCCAGATACGGATCGCACGGCTCGATCATCAGATGGCAGTCGAAGATCTTCTGCGAGGCGCCGCGCACCGCCTTGATGACCGGCGGGCCGAAGGTGATGTTCGGCACGAAATGGCCATCCATCACGTCGAGATGGATCCAGTCCGCCCCGGCCTGGTCGACGGCCACCACCTCTTCGCCCAGGCGCGCGAAATCGGCCGAGAGGATCGAGGGGGCGATGATGACGGGCTTGGCCATTTCAGTCTCCTGCCTGTTCTGTCAGCCCGGCGCCGAGGCCGGTTCCGGGTCCGCGCCGGCGAAGACGCGGCTGGCGGCGATGTCAGCTGCTTCGATGCGCGAAAGCGCCTCTGCGTTCAAGGGCCCCCCGTCCAGCTCGAACAATCGGTTGGCCTGGCGCAGCCGCGCCCGGTCGAGGGCGTTGCGGATCGAGCGGGCATTGGCGAAATGCGGCTGCGTCCGGCGCCGCGCGATATAGCGGGCGAGAACCGCCTTCGCGTCCCCGGTGAGATGGTAGTTCTGGCGCTCCAGCATGCCGACCGAGATCTCCAGCAATTCGTCGTCGGAATAGTCCGGAAAGTCGATGTGGTGGGCGATGCGCGACCGGAAGCCGGGATTGCTCGCGAAGAAGGTGTCCATCCGGTCGGCATAGCCGGCGAGGATCACCACGAGGTCGTCGCGCTGGTTCTCCATCACCTGCAGCAGGATCTCGATCGCCTCCTGGCCGTAGTCGCGCTCGTTCTCCGGCCGGTAGAGATAATAGGCCTCGTCGATGAACAGGACGCCGCCCATCGCCTTCTTCAGGATGTCGCGGGTCTTGGGAGCCGTATGGCCGATATACTGGCCGACCAGATCGTCGCGGGTCACCGACACCAGATGCCCCTTGCGGATATAGCCGAGGCGGTGGAGGAGGTTCGCCATCTTCATCGCCACCGTGGTCTTGCCGGTGCCGGGATTGCCGGTGAAGCTCATGTGCAGCGTCGGCGTGTCGTGGGCGAGGCCCAGCCGCTTGCGGGCCCGCTCGACGAGCAGCAGCGCCGCCGTCTCGCGAATGCGCTTCTTGACCGGCGCCAGGCCGATCAGTTCGCGGTCGAGCTCGTCCAGAACATCGGCCACGCCGGCATCGCGATATTCCTGCCGGAGATCGATGGCCGTGGGCGTGTCCTCGCCCGGCGCGTCCTGGGTCTCGGATTCTGCATCCATCGTCCTGCTCCTCAATCCATCGCGCAGCGGTCACAGGCTGGAATGGCGGGCGAAGCCGCCCTCCCCGTCTGCTGCTCTACCCGCATCCTCCCTCTCCCCGCCGGGAGAGGGAGCGGCTCAACCGACGACTACTCGGCGTAGCGGGCGCCTTCCGGCCTGTCGGCAGCGTAGGATTCCGTCGTGTAGCGGATGGTGCGGCCTTCCATTTCCGAGCGGCGAAGCCGGAAGCCCGGTTCGTTGGCCGGCCGGTTGACGATGAAGGACAGCTTCACCGACTCCCATCCCGCGGTGGAATCGAAGGCCGACATGCGAATGTAGCGGTCGCCATGGACCTTGCGGCACTCGGTGAACTCCATCATCACGCCGGCCGCATCGGCGATGTCGAACATCGGGTGGCCCCACATGTCCCAGTAGGTATTGCGCGGATGCGGGTCGTCGGTGTGCTCCAGATTCACCGCCCAGCCATTGTCGAGGCAGTACTGGATCTGCGCGGTGATCTGCGTGTCGGTGAGGTCGGGCAGGAACGAGAAGGCCCCTTGGGTGATGCGCATGGTTGATATCCTCTTCGAGTTGCGGCGCCGGGCTTCGCAAGCCGCGCCGGCCGGGTTCGAACGATGGGGAGGACGGGGCGTTGGGAGGCTCGCCCCGTCCTGACGCGGGATGGATCAGGCCGAGGCCGTCGCCGTCACCGCGTAGTCGGGGGAATCGGTCGAGGTGTAGTTGAAGGTCACGTCCTTCCACGTCTCGAGCGCCTGCTGCAGCGGCGTGCAGCTTCGGGCCGCCTCCTGCAGGATCTCCGGTCCCTCATTGACGATGTCCCGGCCCTCGTTGCGGGCGAGAACCATGCATTCCAGCGCCACCCGGTTGGCGGTCGCGCCGGCGGCGATGCCCATGGGATGGCCGATCGTGCCGCCGCCGAACTGCAGCACGGTGTCCTCGCCGAGAAGATCGAGGAGCTGGTGCATCTGGCCGGCATGGATGCCGCCCGAGGCCACCGGCATCATCTTGTTCAGCGAGGCCCAGGGCTGGTCGAAGAAGATGCCGTTCTCGAGCTTCCGGTGGGTGAACTCGTCCCGGCAGATGTCGTAATAGCCCTTGGTCGTCGCCGGATCGCCTTCCAGCTTGCCGACGACCGTGCCGGCATGGATGTGGTCGACACCGGCCAGCCGCGCCCATTTGGCGATCACGCGGAACGACACGCCGTGGGTCTTCTGGCGGGTATAGGTCGAGTGGCCCGCCCGGTGCAGATGCAGGATCATGTTGTTGCGCCGCGCCCATTTGGCCATGGACTGCATGGCGGTCCAGCCGATGACGAGGTCGATCATCACGATGTTTGAGCCGAGATCCCGGGCGAACTCGGCGCGCTCGTACATGTCCTCCATGGTGGCGGCGGTGACATTGAGATAGGTGCCCTTGATCTCGCCGGTGGCGGCCTGGGCCTTGTTCACCGCCTCCATGCAGTAGAGAAACCGCTCGCGCCAATCCATGAAGGGCTGCGAGTTGATGTTCTCGTCGTCCTTGGTGAAGTCGAGCCCGCCCTTCAGCGCCTCGTAGACGACGCGGCCGTAATTGCGGCCCGACAGGCCGAGCTTGGGCTTCACCGTGGCGCCGAGCAGCGGCCGGCCGAACTTGTCGAGCCGTTCGCGCTCGACGACGATGCCCGTCGCCGGCCCCTGGAAGGTCTTCACATAGGCGGTGGGCAGGCGCATGTCCTCCAGCCGCAGGCCCTTCAGCGGCTTGAAGCCGAAGACATTGCCGATGATCGAGGCCGTCAGATTGGCGATCGAGCCGTTCTCGAACAGGTCGAGATCGTAGGCGATATAGGCGAAATACTGGTCGCCGGTGTTCGGCACCTGGTCGACGCGGTAGGCCTTGGCCCGGTACTTCTCGGCCGCCGTCAGCCGGTCGGTCCACACGACGGTCCAGGTCGCGGTGGAGGATTCGCCGGCCACCGCCGCCGCCGCCTCGATCGGATCGACGCCGTCCTGGGGCGTGATCCGGAAACAGGCGATGACGTCCGTCTCCTTGGGTTCGTAGTCGGGCTCCCAGTAGCCCATCTTGCGGTATTCCATGACACCGGACTTGTAGCGGTCCTTGCCCTTGATGGTCTGCGAGCCCTGATCCATGACGGTCCTCCTTCGTTGATCCCGGTTGCGTCCGCAGCGCCGTTTCCGGCGGATTTCGGACAAGCGTCTCCCTTCGGCGCGAAAGGGGTTTCGCGCCGTCCATTCAGGCAATGCTGTCAGTTTCGGTGCCGCAGGGCCCGGCCGGTCAGGTTACCGGCCGGGAGAGTTGTCGCCTCAGGCGGCGGCGGCGTGCGCTTCGATGCGCGGGTCGAGTTCGCCGCCGGCATAGCGGGCGGCCATGGCGTCGAGCGACAATACGCGGATCTTCGAGGCCTGACCGGCACAGCCGAAGCGCTCGTAACGGTCGAGGCAGAGGGTCTTGAGCGCGTCCATGGCGGGGATCATGAACTTGCGCGGATCGAACTCCTCCGGCTTCTCCATGGCCACCTTGCGGAACTGCCCGGTCATCGCCATCCGGCAGTCGGTGTCGATGTTGACCTTGCGCACGCCGTGCTTGATGCCGCGCACGATCTCGTCCACCGGCACGCCGTAGGTCTCGCGCATGCGGCCGCCATACTGGTTGATGATGGCCTGCAGCTCTTCCGGCACCGAGGACGAGCCGTGCATGACGAGATGCGTGTTCGGCAGCTTGGCGTGAATCTCCTCGATGATGTTCATGGCGAGGATGTCGCCGTCCGGCTTGCGGGTGAACTTGTAGGCGCCGTGCGAGGTGCCCATGGCGATCGCCAGGGCGTCCACATGGGTCTGCCGCACGAAGTCCACCGCCTGGTCCGGATCGGTGAGCAGCTGGTCTTCCGACAGCTTGCCCTCGAAGCCGTGGCCGTCCTCCTTCTCGCCCTCGCCGCTTTCCAGCGAACCGAGGACGCCGAGCTCGCCCTCGACCGAGGCGCCGACCCAGTGCGCCATGCGCGTCACCCGTTCGGTGATCGCGACGTTGTACTCGTAGGAGGCCGGCGTCTTCATGTCGGCCTCGAGCGAGCCGTCCATCATCACCGAGGTGAAGCCGTGGCGGATCGCCGTCAGGCAGGTCTGCTCGTCATTGCCATGGTCCTGATGGATGCAGACCGGGATCTGGGGGAACATCTCCACCAGGGCCTCCATCATCTTTTCCAGCATGATGTCCTTGGCGTAGGACCGGGCGCCGCGCGACGCCTGCATGATGACGGGGGCGTCGCTCTTCGCGGCCGCCTCCATGATCGCCAGACCCTGCTCCATGTTGTTGATGTTGAAGGCAGGCACGCCGTAGCCGTTCTCGGCGGCGTGATCGAGAAGCTGGCGCAGTGTGATCTTTGCCATGTCTAGATGTCCCTCCTGAACCGGTCCGGTGCCATCACGCGATCTCCAGCGCCGCGTCGACGACGGCCTGCGGCGTGATGCCGAACTTCTCGTAGAGCTGCGGCGCGGGTGCCGAGGCGCCGAAGCCGGTCATGCCGATGAAGCGGCCGTTCTCGCCGATCCAGCGATCCCAGCCGAGCCGGGCGGCCGCCTCGATGGCGATGCGCGGCGCCGTGCCGAGGACCGACTTGCGGTAGGCCTCGTCTTGCTCCTCGAAGAGATCGAGGCAGGGCATCGACAGCACCGCCGCCTGCTTGCCGGATTCGGCCAGCGTCTTGGCCGCGGCGAGCGCGATCTCGACTTCCGAACCGGTGGCCATGATGGTCACGTCGCGCGGGCCGTCGGCCTCCTTCAGGACGTAACCGCCGCGGGCCGAGCGGTTTTCGCCGACATCGCCGGCGCGCACCGTCGGCAGGCCCTGGCGGGTCAGCGCGAGCACCGATGGGCGATGGCGCTCGGTCAGCGCGATTTCCCAGCACTCGGCGGTCTCGATCGCGTCGGCCGGACGGAAGACCAGAAGGTTCGGCGTCGCCCGCAGCATCGCCAGATGCTCGATCGGCTGATGGGTCGGGCCGTCCTCGCCAAGGCCGATGGAATCGTGGGTCAGCACGTAGACGACGCGCAGCCCCATCAGTGCCGACAGGCGGATCGCCCCGCGGGCATAGTCGGCGAAGACCAGGAACGTGCCGCCATAGGGCACGAAGCCGCCATGCAGGGCCAGACCGTTCATCGCCGCGGCCATGCCGTGCTCGCGCACGCCGTAATGGATGTAGCGGCCGGAGAAGTCGTCCGGGGTGATCGACTGCATGCCCTTGGTCAGGGTGTTGTTGGAGCCGGTCAGATCGGCCGAACCGCCGATGGTCATGTCGGTGACGCGGTTGATGACCTCCAGCGCCATCTCGGACGCCTTGCGGGTGGCGACCTTCGGCGCGTCGGCCGACAGGGCCTGCCGGAAGGAGGCGAGCTCACCGGCCAGGCCCGACGGCAGCGTGGTGGCGACGGCGGACTGGAAGCGCTCGCGATCGGCGCTCGACGCCAGCCGCTTCTCCCAGATCTCGCGAGCCTCGCGGCCGCGGGTGCCGACCTCGCGCCAGCCCTTGACGACCGCCTCGGGCAGCTCGAAGGGCTCGGACTTCCAGACCAGCTGCTCGCGGGCCAGCGCGATCTCCTCGTCGCCCAGTGCCTCGCCATGAGCCTTGGCGGTGCCGCCGCGATTGGGCGCGCCGTAGCCGATGATGGTCTTGCAGGCGATAAAGGCCGGCTTGTCGCTCTTGCGCGCCTCGGCGATCGCCGCCTCGACGGCGTCCGCGTCGTGGCCGTCGACGGCCCAGGTGTTCCAGCCGGCCGCCTTGAAGCGGGCGATCTGGTCGGTGGCGGTGGCGATGTCGACCTTGCCGTCGATGGAGATGCCGTTGTCGTCCCACAGGACCACGAGCTTGGACAGCTTCAGCGTGCCGGCCAGATCGATGGCCTCGTGGCTGATGCCCTCCATCAGGCAGCCATCGCCGACGATGGTGTAGGTGTAGTGGTCGACGAGGTCACCGCCGAAGCGGGAATGCATCATGCGCTCGGCGAGCGCCATGCCGACGGCGGTGGACAGGCCCTGGCCGAGCGGCCCGGTGGTCGTCTCGATGCCCAGCGCATGGCCGTATTCGGGATGGCCGGCGGTGCGGCTGCCGAGCTGGCGGAAATTCTTCAGCTGCTCGATGTCCATGTCGGCATAGCCGACCAGATGGTGCAGCGCGTAGAGCAGCATCGAGCCGTGGCCGGCCGACAGGACGAAGCGGTCGCGGTCCGGCCAGTCGGGGCGCGACGGGTCGATGTTGATGAACTTCTGGAACAGGACGGTGGCGACGTCGGCCATGCCCATCGGCATGCCGGGATGACCGGACTTCGCCCGCTGCACGGCGTCCATGGCGAGGGCGCGGATGGCGTTGGCCATGTCGCGGGGATTGCGGTCGGTGGTTTCGGGCGATGGTTTCGCGGTCGAAGACATGGTTTGCATTCCTTTCGTCGAAGGCCTCAGGAGGCCCGTCGGCGTCTTTCCATCAGCTGCAGGATCAGCGGCGTCAGGATCAGTTGCATGGCGATGTCGAGCTTGTTGCCAGGCGCGACGATGGAGTTGGCGCGGGACATGAAACTGCCGTGGATCATCGAGAGCAGATACGGAAAGTCTATCCCGCGCGGGTTGGCGAAGCGAATGACGATCATCGACTCGTCGGCCGTCGGAATCCAGCGAGCGATGAACGGATCGGATGTATCGACGATGGGCACCCGTTGAAAGTTGATATCGGTCCGCGCGAATTGCGGGCAGATATATTTCACATAGTCGGGCATCCGACGCAGGATGACGTCCATCACCGCATCCGTCGAATAGCCCCGGCTGGCCTTGTCCCGGTGGATCTTCTGGATCCACTCCAGATTGATGACGGGCACCACGCCGATCTTCAGATCGGCCAGCGGCGCGAGATCGACTGTATCGGTCTTCACGCAGCCATGCAGGCCCTCGTAGAAAAGTAGGTCGGACTCCTCGCCAAGCGAGCTCCACTGCGAGAAGGTGCCGGGCGCGCTGCCGTAGATCTTCGCTTCCGCCTCGTCGTGGATGTAGTGCCGGGTCTCGCCGCGCCCCTTGCGACCGAACTCCGAGAACACCTCCTGCAGCCTGTCGAGGATGTTCGCCTCGGGGCTGAAATGGGAGAAGTTGCGGTTTCCGTTCCTCTCCTCCTCGGCCATCTTCTCCTTCATCGCCTGGCGGTCGTAGCGATGGAACGCGTCTCCCTCGATATAGGCCGCCTTGACGTGCTCGCGGCGGAAGATCTGGTCGAAGATGTTCTTGACCGACGTCGTGCCCGCTCCGGACGAACCGGTGATCGCGATGATCGGATGCTTGGTCGACATGCGATGTCCTCCCCCCGGCCCGACACGCTCCCTCGCGCCGGGCCATTCCTCCTGCCTAGGTCCTGAACAGGCTGCGTTTGCCGAACAGCGGCGAGCGATCGGTCAGCGCCGACGGATCGGCCACGTAGCGGGCGACGCGGTCCACCTCGTGCTTCGAGCCGAAGACCAGCGGCGTGCGCGCATGCAGGTCACGCGGCACGATGTCGAGAATGCGCGACGACCCGTCGGTGGCGGCGCCGCCGGCCTGCTCGACGCAGAAGGCGACCGGATTGGCCTCGTAGACGAGGCGCAGGCGCCCCTCGGTGTAGCCCTTCCGGCCGTCGCCCAGATACAGGAAGATGCCGCCGCGCACGAAGATGCGGTAGCAGTCGGCCACCATCGAGGCGATCCAGCGCATGTTGAAATTGCGCTCGCGCGGGCCTTCCTCGCCGGCCAGGCAGTCGTCGATATAGCTGCGGATCTGCGGGTCCCAATGGCGGTAGTTCGCGGCATTGGTGGCGAACTCGCTGGTCTCCTCGGGGATCGCCACCGAGCCGATATGCTCGACGAAGCCGCCGAAGCTCGGCGAGAACAGGAACACCCGCGTTCCCTTGCCGACCGACAGCACCAGCAGGAGCTGCGGCCCGTAGATGAAGAAGCCGGCGGCAAGCTGCCGGTTGCCCGGCTGCAGCAGCGCGCTGGTCGGATCGGAGCGATGCTCATCGCCCACCGGCAATAGCGAGAAGATCGTGCCGATCGAGACATTGGTGTCGATGTTGGACGAGCCGTCCAGCGGGTCGATCGCCAGGGCGAGCGGCGCGGCCGGGTCGATCACCACCGCGGCGTCCTGCTCCTCCGAGCCGTAGACGGCGATCGCCGAGGCCTTGGCGGCATCGAGGAACATCTGGTCGGCGACGATGTCGAGCGGCTTCTGCACGTCGCCGCCGGCATTGGTGTCGCCGCCGCCGGACCGGGCTTCGACGCCCCCCGCGATGATCGTGTTGCGAAGCTTGATCGAGGCGGCGCACAGCTGGCGAATGGTATCGGCGACCTGCCGGCCGATCGGGTCGGACCCGCATTCGGATCCCAGATGTGCGTCGAGAGACGATGACATGCATTCCTCCTGAGTGGCGTCGAGCGCTTCGGCTCCGTCCACTCGTCTATGGGTGGATGGTGGATTCTGCGAGCGCATAAGTAAAATTCATTCTCTTTACGGCATCAATAAATTCTTTTAGAAGAGGCCATGCGAACCCTGACACTGCGCCAGTTGCGATCGATCCAGGCGATCAACGAGCACCGTACCATCGCCGCGGCTGCGCGCCAGTTGGGCCTGACCCCGCCGGCCGTGACCCTGCAGGTGAAGCAGCTGGAGGACGATTTCGGCCTGGCGCTGTTCGACCGCACGAATGACGGCATGCGCCTCACCGCCGCCGGCGCCGCGGTGCTGGGCGCGGCCAACGCCATCGAGACGACCCTGCGCGCGCTCGCCGACGAGATCCAGGCGATCAAGGGCGTCAGGTCGGGCACCATCCGGCTCGGCGTCGTCTCCACCGCGAAATATTTCGCGCCCCGGCTGATCGCCGCCTTTCGGCGGGACTATCCCGACATCGAGATCCGGCTGATCGTTGGCAACCGGCTGGAGATCATCGAGCAATTGCGCGCCTACCGGCTGGACATCGCCCTGATGGGGCGCCCGCCGGTCGAGTTCCCGGTCGAGGCGACGGTGTTCGGCGACCATCCGCTGGTGATGATCGCGCCGCCCGACCATCCGCTGGCCGCCGCCCGCGAGATCACCCGCGAGCGCCTGCTCGAAGAGACCATCATCATCCGCGAGCCCGGCTCGGGCACGCGCGCGGCACTGGCGATCTTCTTCGGCGACCATCCCGACGCGCTGGAGACGCGCACGGCCGAGATGGGCTCCAACGAGACCATCAAGCAGGCGGTGATGGCCGGGCTCGGCATCGCCTTCATCTCGGCCCACACCATCGCCTTCGAGGTGGAGACCGGACGGCTGGCGATCCTCGACGTGTCGCACATGCCGATCCGCCGGCAATGGTTCGCCGTCAGCCGCAAGGAGCGCATTCCGGCGCCCGCCGACATCGCCTTCAAGAATTTCCTGATGCAGCGCGGCGCCAGCTATCTGCCGCTGCTCGACCGGCTCTATCCCGCCGAGGCCGGCGATGCGGCTTCACCGCCAGCAACAGACGAGACCGCAGGGGCGTCGTCCCCCGCGTAAGACCGGCAGGTCAGAGCGATCCCGGGCCAGCGGGCGACAGCAGCACGGCGCGCCGCAGCGCCGCCAGATCGGCCGATCCGGTGCAGAAGCAGGCGATCCGCAATTGTGCGATCACCTGCCGGAAATGCGCCACGGCGGCTTCCGGCGATGCGTCCGCGCTGCCGAGCGAGGCGGCGGCCTGGCCGGCGAGATCGGCGCCGAGGCGGATCGCCTTGGCGGCGTCCAGCCCGTCGCGGATGCCGCCCGAGCCGATGACGACGGTCTCAGGACAAGCGGCCCGCACGTCGACGATCGCCCGCGCCGTGGAGATGCCCCAATCGGAGAAGGCCAGCGCCGTGGCGCGTTGCGCCGGGTCCGGCGAACGCTCGGCCTCGACGGCCGCCCAGCTCGTGCCGCCGGCCCCGGCAACGTCGATGGCGTGGGCGCCCGCATCGACCAGCCGCCGCGCGACCGTCGCCGAAATGCCGGCCCCGACCTCCTTGACCACGATCGGTACCGGCAACGTGCGCGCCAGCTCGCCGATGGCCGCAAGGACGCCGCGCCAGTTCGTGTCGCCGCCCGACTGCACCGCTTCCTGCAGCGGGTTGAGATGCACGATCAGCGCGTCGGCATCGATCATGTCCACGGCCCGCCGCACCTCCGTCAGGCCGTAGCCGAGCACCAGTTGCGCCGCGCCGACATTGGCGAGGATCGGCACGTCCGGCGCCGCATCGCGCAACTGCCGGTCGAGCCCGCCCGAGGCGCGGCCCTCGATGGCGATGCGCTGCGAGCCGACCGCAAGGGCGATGCCGAGAGCCTGCGCCGCCTCGGCGAGATTGCGGTTGATGCGCGCCGCCCGTTCCGGCCCGCCGGTCATCGACGAGATCAGCAGCGGCGCTGCGAGCCGGCGGCCGAGAAACTGCGTCGACAGGTCGATCTCGGCCAGCGAGATCTCCGGCAGCGCGACATGTTCGAAGACGATCTGCGACAGGCCGCTGTCGGCCCGCCGCGCCGCCAGCGAGGGATGCAGCACGATGTCGAGATGATCGCTCTTGCGCGCGGCGATGTCGCCGGCGGCCGATGTGTCTCCTGAGACGCTCACGTAACCCTATGTCCTATCGTCGCAGATTGCGAAACCGGACGCTCCCCGGTCGTCGCGTTTGCCAATGATCGTGTTAGCATCAGTTGCAACGTTACGTGTAGCGAATGACCCGTGACAAAATGCCAGAACCGAAGGCGACCCTCCCGGCATGACGTGCAATGAAACCGACGGCTTCAGGACCGAGGCTGCCGCCCTGATCGCCAGGATCGATGCGCGGCTGGCGGTGCTGGTGCCCCGCGCCCTGCCCGGCCAGACCGGGCTCGACCTGGCGATCCGCGAAAGCGTGCTGGCGCCCGGCAAGCGCCTGCGGCCGATGATGGCGGCGCTGACGGCAGGCGATCTCGGCGGTGACGAGGCCGTGGCGGTCGATGCCGGCTGCGCCGTGGAGATGGTGCATGCCTCCTCGCTGATTCTCGACGACCTGCCCTGCATGGACGACGCCACGATGCGCCGCGGCAGACCGGCCGCCCATGTCACCCACGGCGAGGATGTCGCCGTCCTGTCGGCGATCGCCATCCTGTCCGGCGCCTACGAGATGCTCGCCAGGGTAGAGGGCCTGTCGCCGGCCGCGCGGCTCGAGGCGGTGACGGTGCTGACCCGCGCCGTCGGCGTCGAAGGCCTCGTCGGTGGCCAGTTCGCCGACCTGCGCGGCGGCCGCGCCGAACGGCCGCTCCACGAGATCGCGGCCACCAACGGCCGCAAGACCGGCGCGCTGTTCCTGGCCGCCGTGGAGATCGGCGCGATCGCGGCGGGTGCCGGCGAGACGACCCGCGCGCATTTGCGCGGCTTTGCCACCGAGCTCGGCCACGCCTTCCAGCTTCTCGACGATCTGCTCGATGGCGGTCCGAGCGCCGCGACGATCGGCAAGGACGTCAACAAGGATGCCGGCAAGTCGACCATCGTCTCGATGCTGGGCCGTGCCTCGGTGGAGCATCGGATCGAACGGCATGTGGAAGCTGCCCATGGCGAGCTGACCCTGGTGTTCGGGGCGTCGAGCCGGCTGCATCGCCTCACCGACGCGATCGTTGCCCTGCCCGGCGGAGCCGCCGCCGACACGGCGTGCGACAAGACGCGTTTTCGCGAACCCGAAGCCGGCGCGCGCTGACGATCCCGTTCGCTGGGCCGACACGCGTCGCCGAATGCGCTCTCGCCGATCTCGTTCGCGTCCGAAGCCTGCGCCAGTGCAGCAGAACTGTCCGCCGGGCTGAGCCGGCCTAACTCGCGGGGCGCGTCAGCCTCGGCCGGGTCCACAGCGCCTCGGAGCGACCCGCCGGCCCGCCACGCCGCGCCAGCGCCGCCTTGGCTGCGCCGCGGGCGACATGGCCGAGTTTCTGCCGCCGCCCGGTGGAGACGCGTGCGTCCCAGGCATGGGCGCCCAACCCCTTCACCTGCATGCCGATCTCGCGATAGACGCCATGCGCCGTCGCGACCGCCCAGGCCGAGCGTGGCGGCAGTTCCCGCAGGCCGTGGAAGGCCGAGGCGTAATAGGGCTCGGCGAGATCGATCAGCCGGTTGGCGACCAGCGACACCACCGGCCGCTGGCGCGGATCGGCGAGATCGCCGGGTTTCAGATCGGCGTCGGCCAGCCATTCCGCCGGCAGATAGACCCGCCCGACCCGGGCATCCTCGACGATGTCGCGGGCGATGTTGGTGAGCTGGAAGGCGATGCCGAGATCACTGGCGCGGTCGAGGGTCATCTCGTCCTTCGCCCCCATCACCATGCTCATCATCACGCCGACGACGCCTGCGACATGGTAGCAATAGGTCAGCGTATCGGTGACGGTCGCATAATGCCGCTCCTCGACATCCATCCGGTAGCCTTCGAGATGCTGCAGCAGCAGCTCCTGCGGCAGGCCGTGCCGGGCCACGACATCGGCGACGGCACGAAAGCTGGGATGCGAGGTCGGCTCGCCGCGCAGGGCCGCCAGCGTCTCCGCCTCCAGCAGCGCCAGCCGCTCCGCGCCCGAGCCGAGCGGGCCGAGCGGCCGCCGGGCAAAGCCCAGCACCTGGTCGTCGATGGTGTCGTCGCAATGCCGGCACCAGGCATAGAGCATCATGGCGCTGCGCCGGGTCTCGGCATCGAACAGCCTGGCCGCCGCCGCGAAGCTCCTGGAGCCCTTGGCGATCGTATCCTCGGCCATGGCCGCCAGATCGGCCCGCGCCGCCGGATCGAGCGGCACGGCGATGGGTTGGGAGGCGAGCATCTCAGGCTCTCGAATCGGCGATCATCAGCCCGGCCGTCGCCTTGGCGGACCCGACGACACCCGGCACGCCGGCGCCCGGATGGGTGCCGGCGCCGACGAAATAGAGATTGGGGATGTCGGCATCGCGATTGTGCGGCCGGAACCAGGCGCTCTGGGTCAGCACCGGATCGAGCGAGAAGGCCGAGCCGACATGGGCGTTCAGCTCGTCGCGGAAATCGAATGGCGTGAAGATGCGGCTGGTCACGAGGTCGGCCCTGAGATCGGGAATGTAGCGTTCTTCGAGATAGTCGAGGATGCGGTCCCGATATTTCGGCCCCTCGATCTCCCAGTCGATGTCGGTATTGCCGAGATGCGGAACCGGGGCGAGGACATAATAGCTGCCCGCGCCCTCCGGGGCCAGCGAGGGATCGGTGGCGCATGGGCTGTGCAGATAGAGCGAGAAATCGCCCGGCAGTTCCCCGCCCTTGAAGATCTCGTCGATCAGCGGCCGATAGCGCGGCCCGAAGCAGACCGTGTGGTGCTGCAGCTCCGGCCGGTGACGCTTGAGGCCGAAATAGATCACGAAGAGCGACATGGAGAAGCGCCGCGCCTTGAGGCGCTTGGCCTCCTTCTCGCCGCGCCGGGTGCCCGCCATCAGCGTGCCGTAGGTATGGACCACGTCGGCATTGGAGGCGATGCGGTCGGCCTCGAAGCGGCGACCGTCCTTCAGCACCACGGCCTTCGCCCTGTCGCCCTCCACCTCGATCTGCGCCGCTTCGGCCGACAGTTCGACCCGGCCGCCCATATCCTCGAACAGCCTGACGAGGCCGCGGACCAGCGCGCCGGTGCCGCCGCGCGGAAACCAGACGCCCCATTCGCGCTCCAGCGCATGGATCAGCGCGTAGATCGAGGAGGTGGCGAAGGGATTGCCGCCGACCAGCAGCGAGTGGAAGGAGAAGGCCTGCCGAAGCTGCTCGTCCTCGATATATTGCGCCACCTTGGAATAGACGCTGCGCCACGCCTGCAGCTTCGCCAGCTGCGGTCCGGCCTTGACCATGTCGCGGAAATTGAGGAACGGCACCGTGCCGAGCTTCTCGTAGCCCTCGCGGAACACCTCCCGCGAATAGGCCAGGAACTTGCGATAGCCCTCGATGTCCGCCGGGTTCTTCGCATGGATCTGGCGATCCAGCTCGTCTTGGTCGTTGGCATAGTCGAAGCTGTAGCCGTCTTCCCAGCACAGGCGGTAGAAGGGCTTCACCGGCAGGAGCTCGACATAGTCCGCCATCTTCCGGCCGGCGGCCGTGAACAGCTCTTCCAGCGCCGAGGGATCGGTGATCACCGTCGGGCCGGCATCGAAGACGAAGCCCTGATCCTCGTAGACATAGGCGCGGCCGCCCGGCTTGTCGCGCTTCTCCAGAAGCGTCGTCTGGATGCCGGACGCCTGCAGGCGAATGGCCAGCGCCAGCCCGCCGAAGCCGGAGCCGATGACGATGGCCGTGCGCTCGCCCGCTCCCGCGCCGTTCATCGTTGCGCTCATGCCAGTTCCCCTGTGAGGCGGTGCCGTGCCAGCACCTTCAATGCGTTGCCGACGGGCACGGGCGGCCGCCCCGTCATGATGCGGACCATGTCCAGCCGTGAGAGCCGCGCCGCGTAGAAGCGGCCGATCAGCGTGTCGGGCAGCCGGTGGAAATGCTGCAGGATCTCGTAGCGCTTCGACGGGACACCGGCGAAGAACAGGAGACGGTTGAGCAGGCGAAAGAAGCCCCGCCCCCGCCAAGCCGCCATCGAATGCGCCCGCGTCGCGGCAAAGACCGCGCCGGCCGACAGGTCGGTGAGGCCCGCGAGCCGGTCGGCGAGACGCACCGCGTCGGGCAGCGAATAGCCGGTGGTCGGATGGAACAGCGCCGCCGCAAGGCCCGTCGCCGGCACACCCTTTCTGTCGGCCCAGAAGGCCTCGATGTCGCCGTCGAGCGCGATCGGCAGGACGCCGCGTTCCTCACGCAGCACCGCTTTCGCCGTCCAGCCATGGGTCGCGAGGTAATCTGCGATGGTCGCGCGCAACCGGTCCTCCGACAATGCCGGCCCGTCGGCGTAATAGGTGTCCTCGACGAGCAGCGTCGTCGCCGTCAGCGGCAGCACGTAGACGAAGCGATAGCCGTCCTCCTGCGCCACCGTTGCGTCCATGATGATCGGCCGCGACAGGCCATGCGGCGCTGCGAGTTCGATCTCCTGACCGAGAAATTTCTGGAAGCCGAGGGTCAGATGCGGGCTCGGCGCATGGCCGCGGCCGTCGATGACGCAAGCAGCGGCGATCTCGCGCCCGTCCTCCAGGCTGAGCGTCGTCGGCGTGACCGCCCGCACTGGGGCCTGCGTCTCGATCCGGTCGCCGAGTTCTGCGTCGATCTCCGCCCGGAACTGTTCCGAGGACACGCTGCGATAGCCCGTTGCGATCCGGCGTCGGCGCTGGGGAAAGCGCACGTCATAGGCATCCCAGCGATAGCGGACGAAGGGTGCCAGCCAGTCATGTTCGGCGGCGCTGAGGTCGCCGGCATGAAACGACCATGTGTGGTTGCCGCCGACTTTCTCGCCGGCCTCGAAGACGCGGATCGACAGCTCCGGGCGCGCCCGCGCCAGCCGGTATGCCGCAAGGCCATTGGCCAGGCCGCCGCCCACGAACGCCACGTCGATCGGTCTGTCGTGGCGCTCGACGCCGTTCATGCGTTGCCTTCCTACCCGGTGACGGCAGATCTGCCGGCCACCGCATCCTCGATGATGTCCGCCGCGCGCCGCGTGCCGCCGGACATGCGGATGTCCCGGCCGATCCGCTGCGCCGCGTTGCGGAACCTAGGCTCCGCCAGCAGCCGCTCAAGCGAATTGCGCAGTTTCGCGCGGGACAGAAGGAC
Source organism: Aurantimonas coralicida DSM 14790 (assembly GCF_000421645.1). GTDB lineage: Bacteria > Pseudomonadota > Alphaproteobacteria > Rhizobiales > Rhizobiaceae > Aurantimonas > Aurantimonas coralicida. Next base: position 836,147 of record NZ_ATXK01000001.1, read on the forward strand.
GCGGGGCAGCCGCTCGCCGACGCCGTGATGGACGATCCGCGCGCCGATCCCCGGCTGGTCGAAAGCGATCGGCAGGGCCAGCATCGGCACGCCGGCTTCCAGCGAATCCAGCACCGTGTTCATGCCGGCATGGGTCACGCAGACCGCAGCGCACGACAGCATCGCCCGCTGCGGCACGAAATCGGTGACGATATCGGCATCGATGCGCGCCGCGGACCGCGCATCCAGCCGGCCGCAATGGGCGACGACGCATTGCGCGCCCAGATCGCGGCAGGCGCCGGCCACGGCGCGAAAGATGCCGGCGCGGTGGCCCTGCAACGTGCCGAGCGAGGCGAAGACGAGCTGCCGTTCCGGGTCGAGCCGCGCCTGAAGCTCGGCCGGCAGGTCCGGCGCGCCTTCCGATGGCGGGCGGATCGGGCCGACGGCGTGGCGGTGGGCGTCGTCGGGACGCGGAAAGTCGAAGCTTGGTACGAGCTGCGAAATCTGCGCCAGCGAGGACAGGCAATCGGCATGCCCGGCGTGGGGTCCAAGACCAAACCGCTCCGCCCAGCCAGCGATCATTCGGCGCTGCGCGGTCATCAGGAGGTCGGCGACGCGTTCGCCGCCGCGATTGCGCTTCAGGCCCTTTTCGCTCGGATCATAGGGCCATGGCAGGAAGGGCAGCGGCACGGCGGGATCGGCATGCACCGGCAGGGCGGCGGCGACCGAAACGAAGGGCAGGCCGAGATGCCGGGCGAGAAGCCCGGCCGCCGGCTCCATCTGGTCGCCGAGGATGGCCGTCGCGCCGATCCGGCGCAGGATGTCCGGGGCAAAGCGGCAGAGCTGGTCGGTCAGGCCGGCCGCGTCGGAGACCGTACGCAGGATGCCGAGCGGCCCGCTCGGCCGCGCCGCCCGGGCGATGATCCGCTCCAGGCGATCCGGGCCGCCCGCCCCGGCCTCGTGGATCGCGATGCCCTCCGGCGCCTTAGCCGCGAGCAGCTCGCCCGCCCCGCCATTGACGACGAAGCTCGCCCGGTGTCCGCGCCGGACCAGTTCCGCGCCGAGCACCGCGAAGACCTGCAGATGGCTGTAGTAGGGCGGACAGATCAGCGCGAAATGAGCCATGGCGGCGAATTGCGTCCGGTTCAGCGTGAATGGCGAAAGACATGCGGCGACGCGTTGCAGCCCGGCCGAGCACCGGCACCCGCAGGATCGGCTGCCCCGTCTGCTACCACGTTTCTGTCCCGAGCCATCCCTGCGACGTCCGGTCCCAGCGTGATGATTGCAGGACCGCGGCTCGGCGTATCAAGGCGAGCGCGGCCGTCCCGGTGTCAGCCGCGCGCCAGCCGCGCCGCCCGGCGGGCCCGCGCCTCGTCGGCCGCATCCAGCTTGACCTGCGGCAGCTTGGTCCGCCAGTCGGTGCCGGTGATGCCGACGACGCGGTTGCCGCGGAAATCGGCTTCGGCGGTGATCAGCCCGCGCTCGGCCATGAAGGACAACAGGAACCGGCCGCGCGACGGCGAATGGCTGCCATAGGCGCGGGCCAGCGCCGCATCCTCGGGGCATTCCGCCTCGTCGCGGGCGGCGCGCGCCAGCATCATGAAGACGCCCTGCATCTCCTCCGGCAGATCGGCGGCCCGGTCGACGACCCCCTGCCATTCCTCGTCGTCGGTCTCGCAGGACACGCCCGCCCGTGCCAGCGACAGGCGCCGGCGGAAGGCCGCCATATCGGTCTCGGCACCGCGCAGACGCTTCAGCCGGCAATGGGTGAGGAAGTCCTGGTAGAGCACCGGCACCGGCCGGAAGGCCGCGTCCGGGTCCTGCAGCATCTCGGCGAAGATCGCATCGACGGCGGCGGCGCGCTCTTCCGGCGAGCGGGGATCGTCGTCGATCGGCTCGTGCCGCTCCGAGACGGACGGGGCAGCGGCCACCCGCTCCAGAAGCTCGCGTGTGGCGATCGCCGCGGCGGCGCCCTCGATGCGCGGCGCGGCGTTGGATTGCGGGCGCTCGATGGCGCGCCGTTCGGCCGCCTTGTCCTCTTCCGTGGCAGTGAAGATCAGGTCTTCCATCGCCTCGCGCGGCGTCTCCGGCAGCGGCATCAGCGACGGCCGCCCGCTGCGCCCCGCCGTCTCGACGGGACCGATGCGGATCGGCATGGGCCGCCGCGACAATGCCGGTCCGAGCGCCACGAAATTGCCGGTCTCCAGATCGCGGAAACGTTCGGCGGCGCGCCGGTCCATGCCCAGCAGGTCGGCGGCGCGCTGCATGTCGATGTCGAGGAAGGTCCGGCCCATCAGGAAGTTCGACGCCTCAGCAGCGACGTTCTTGGCGAGCTTGGCCAGGCGCTGGGTGGCGATGACCCCGGCCAGGCCGCGCTTGCGACCGCGGCACATCAGGTTGGTCATCGCGCCGAGCGAGGCGCGACGGGCTTCTTCCGAATGCTCGCCGGACATGGCCGGCGCGAAGAGATGCGCCTCGTCGACGGCGATCAGCATCGGGAACCAGTGCGCCCGGTCGGCATCGAACAGGCCGTTCAGGAAGGCCGCCGAGCACATCATCTGCACCTCGGCGTCGAGCCCTTCCAGATCGAGCACCACCGAGGCGCGATGCTCGCGGATGCGCCGCGCGATGCGGGTCAGCTCGGCCGGCGTGCGATTGGCGTCGACGACCACATGGCCGTAGCGCTCGGCCAGCGACACGAAGTCGCCTTCCGGATCGATCACCGCCTGCTGCACCCAGTCCGCGCTGCGCTCCAGAAGGCGGCGCAGCAGATGCGACTTGCCCGAGCCCGAATTGCCCTGGACGAGCAGACGCGTCGACAGCAGCTCCTCCAGATCGAGCTCCGCCGGTTCGCCGGTTTGGGTCGTGCCGAGATCGACGGCAACGGTCATTGCAGGCCTTTCGGTGCTGGCGATGTCGTGAACGACCGCCTGCCTTGGCGGCGCGGTCCGGTCGTCGAGGGGACGTGGCCGGAACCTATCACGCCCGCCCCGGCGAGAGTCGAGACGGCGAGGACCTGTCCACAGGAAGGCGCGACTGTCGGACGGCGTCCCGCGCCGAAGCAGGCTTCAACGAAGCCGTGGCAGGCTCAGAGCCATGTGTCGTAGTCGGAGACCAGCAGCAGCATCGGGTCCTCGTCCTCCTCGATCTCGGAAAACCGGCCGAGCGGCTCGCGGAAGACATTGTCGGTCAGATCGTCGTTGACGGTGGAGACCTCGCCGATCAGGACGTCGCCGCCCTCGCCCCAGAAGGCGTGCCAGTTGCCGGGCAGCAGCGTCACGCTTTCGCCGGGCTCCAGCATCAGGACGCCGCCGGCCGGCAGCCGCCGAGTGATCCCGTCGGTGACGACGGTGACCTCGGCGCTCTCGTCGACGGAGCCGTCGGGCGCGCTTTCATGCATTTGGATCGCCAGCTTGGCGCCGCCGCGATTGATGATGTCCTCGGCTTTGACGATGTGCCGGTGCATCGGCGAATACTGGTCGTGGCGGGAGATCATGATCTTCTCGGCATAGAGCATGCCGCCGCCGGCCTTCAGATCCGCCGCGTCGCCGTTGCGCGTGGTGAACAGGAACAGCCCCATCCGGTCGAAATCGCCCTTGCCGTAATCGGTCACGTCCCAGCCGAGCCGGCGCTCCACGATGGTCGACAGATCGGCCCGCCGCGCCTTCATCTCGTTCGGGGAGAGATAGGCGAAGGGCGGCATGACGTAGCCGAAGGAACGGATGTAGGAATCCGCTTCCCTGAGGATTTCGTTGACGCGGGAACGCTTCATGCCGGCCTCCCTTCGGAGCTCGCCGCCGGATCGACGAGGATGATCCGGCAGTCGTTGACATTGGTGTGGGTCGGGCCCGGCACGAACAGGCCGTCGATGGCCTCGAAGAAGCCGGTCGAATCGTTCGCCGCCAGTGCCGCCTCGGCGTCGAGCCCGGCGGCCGCCGCCTTGGCGAGCGTGTCCGGCAGGACGAAGGCGCCGGCCGGATCGCTGGCAAGGCCGGTCCCGCCATCGGTGCCGTCCGTGTCGCCGGAGAGCGCCGCGATGCCGGGATGGGCGCCAAGCGCCAGCGCCAGGGCCAGGGCATATTCCTGGTTCGGCCCGCCGCGGCCCTCGCCGCGGATCGTCACCGTCAGTTCGCCGCCCGACAGGATCGCGACCCGGTCGCCGGCCTCAACGGCCTCCAGCGCGATGCGGGCATGTTCGGCCGCCACGTCCCGCGCCTCGCCCTCCACGTCGGCGCCGAAGCTGACCACCCTGTAGCCGAGCCGCTCGGCGGTCTTCGCGGCGGCGTCGAGCGAGGCCGCAGGGGTCGCCACGATCTTGTATTCGGCCTGCTCGAAGACCGGATTGCCCGGCTTCGGCGTCTCGTTGGCCGGATCGTCCAGCGCGGCCTTGCAGGAGGCCGGCAGGTCGATGCCGCGCTTTTCGATGATTGCCCGCGCATCAGCGAGCGTCGTTGCGTCCGGCACGGTGGGTCCGGAGGCGATGACGCTCGGATCGTCGCCGGGCACGTCGGAGATCGCCAGGGTGATCAGCCGCGCGTCGCCGCAGGCATGGGCGAGGCGCCCGCCCTTGATCTGCGACAGATGCTTGCGCACGCAGTTGATCTCGCCGATGCCGGCGCCGCTGCGCAGCATCGCCTTCGTCACGGCCTGCTTGTCGGCAAGCGAGATACCCTCGGCCGGCAGCAGCCAGTTGGCCGAGCCGCCGCCGGAGATCAGTGCCAGCACGAGGTCGTCCGGCCCGGCCGCTTCGGCCAGCGCGACGACCTTCGCCGTCGCCTCCAGCCCATGCGCGTTGGGCAGCGGATGCCCGGCTTCGACCACCGGGATCGGCCCGGCGTCGAGCGCATAGCCGTCGCGGGTGACCGCGATGCCGGTGAGCCGGTCGGCCGGCACGCCGTGCGTCTGCGTGTAATGGGCGACCGCGGCGGCGGCCATCGAGGCCGCGGCCTTGCCGGCGGCGAGGATGACGATGCGCCCCGGCGGCGGCGGCGGCAGATGCGCGGCGAGAATGCTCGCCGGATGGGCCGCCGCAACGGCCGCCTCGAAGATCGTCGTCAGGTCCCCCGACCATCCCGTCGTGTTCATGCAAATCCCTCCCCGCATCGTCCCGGGGCATCCATACCAGAAGAACGGCACGGGGAAACCGCACAAGTGGGGATCGAGATCGGGTCACGGCGCGCGGAAAAAGCCGCACGGCCTCGCGCCCATACGCTGGCAAAATGGTCGCAGAGGCCTACTCTGACCTTGTCGCAGCGTCCATCTTGGGTGCATCCACGCGCCAGATAAATGTTGAAGGCAAAACCATGTTCGAAGGTTTCGACCCGGTCACCCTCGCCCGCTTCCAGTTCGCCTTCACCATCTCGTTCCACATCATATTTCCGGCCTTCACCATCGGCCTCGCCTCGTTCCTCGCGGTTCTCGAGGGCCTGTGGCTGGCGACCGGGCGGTCGGTCTACATCGACACCTTCAACTACTGGATCAAGATCTTCGCCCTGAGCTTCGGCATGGGTGTCGTCTCCGGCATCGTGATGAGCTACCAGTTCGGCACCAACTGGTCCGTCTTCTCCGACAAGACCGGGCCGATCCTCGGCCCCATGATGGGCTACGAGGTGCTGTCCGCCTTCTTCCTGGAAGCCGGCTTCCTCGGCATCATGCTGTTCGGCCGCAAGCGCGTCGGCGACAAGCTGCACTTCGCCGCCACGGTCGTCGTCGCCCTCGGCACGCTGTTCTCGGCCTTCTGGATCCTCTCGGTGAACTCCTGGATGCAGACGCCGGCCGGCTTCAGCTACAATGCCGCCGGCCAGTTCGTGCCGGAGGACTGGTGGGCGATCGTCTTCAACCCGTCCTTCCCCTACCGGCTGGTGCACATGGTGCTGGCCGCCTATCTCACCACGGCCTTCATCGTCGGCGCGGTCGGGGCGTTCCATCTGCTGCGCGACCGCAGCAACCAGATGGCCCGCACGATGTTCTCGATGGCGCTGTGGATGGCGACCATCGTCGCGCCGATCCAGATCGTTGCCGGCGACCTGCACGGCACCAACACGCTGGAGCACCAGCCCGCCAAGATCGCCGCGATCGAGGGGCATTTCGAGACGAATTCCGACGGTGCGATGCCGCTCACCCTGTTCGGCATCCCGAACATGGAGGAAGGCCGGACCGACTATGCCGTCAACGTGCCCTATCTCGGCTCGCTGATCCTCACCCATTCGCTCGACGGCGAGGTGCAGGGCCTCGACGCCTTCCCGCGCGAGGACTGGCCGAACTCGACGGTGATCTTCTGGACCTTCCGGGTGATGGTCGGCATCGGCTTCGCCATGCTCGGCATCGGCCTGTGGTCGCTGTTCAAGCGCTTCCGCGGCTCGCTCTACGATTCGCCCTGGCTTCAGCGCGCCATGATCGCCATGGGGCCGATGGGCTTCGTCGCGGTGATCTGCGGCTGGGTCACCACCGAGATGGGGCGCCAGCCCTTCACGGTCTTCGGCCTGCTGCGCACCGCCGAGAGCCATTCGCCGATCGCCGCCGAAGCGGTAGGCACCTCGCTGGTGGCGTTCATCGTGGTGTATTTCGTGCTGTTCGGCGCCGGCACATTCTACATCATGCGCCTGATGTCGAAGCTGCCCAGCCCGGCAGAGGACGACACGCCGGATCACCATCCGACGCGCTCGGCCGGCATCACGCCCGCCTTCTCGCTGGAAGGCCGCAACAAACCCGAACCGGCGGAATAGGAGGCCGACGCAGATGGATCTCGCTGTACTCTGGGCCTTCATCATCGCCTTTGCGGTCATTGCCTATGTCATTCTGGACGGCTTCGACCTGGGCACCGGCATCCTGTTCCCGCTGCTCGGCCGGCACGAGAACCGCGACACCGCCATGAACACGGTGGCGCCGATCTGGGACGGCAACGAAACCTGGCTGGTGCTGGGCGGCGGCGGCCTGTTCGCGGTCTTCCCGCTGGCCTACGCGATCATCATGCCGGCCATCTACGCGCCGGTCATCGCCATGCTCCTGGCGCTCATCTTCCGCGGGGTGGCCTTCGAGTTCCGCTTCAAGACGGTGCGCGGTCGCTGGATGTGGGACGTGTCGTTCTTCGTCGGCTCGATCGTCGCCGCCTTCAGCCAGGGCGTTGCCCTCGGCACGCTGGTCCAGGGCATCGACATCGACGGCCGCGCCTATGCCGGCGGCTGGTTCGACTGGCTGACGCCCTTCTCGTTGATGACCGGCGTTGCCGTCGTGGTCGGCTACGCGCTGCTGGGCGCCACCTGGCTGGTCATGAAGACCGAGGGCGAACTGCACGACATCGCCCGCCGCTACGCGTGGATCTCGGCGGTCGGCACCATGGTCCTGATCGGCGTGGTCAGCCTGTGGATGCCGTTCATGGAAGACCAGTTCTATCTGCGCTGGTTCACCTTCCCGCAGATCTTCTACGTGGCGCCGGTGCCGATCCTTGTCGCGCTGGCCACCTTCAGCCTGTTCCAGTCGCTGGCGACCGGCAAGGAGATCCGGCCGTTCCTGTCGGCGCTGGCGATCTTCGTCCTGTCCTTTGCCGGGCTCGGGATCACCTTCTATCCCGACATCATCCCGCCCCATGTCACCATCTGGGAGGCGGCCGCACCGGAATCCTCGCTGATGTTCCTCCTTGTCGGGGCGACGGTGCTGATCCCGCTGATCCTCGCCTATACCGGCTATTCCTACTGGGTCTTCCGCGGCAAAGTCCGCGAGGGCGAAGGATACCACCATTGACGGCGCGGCACGGCGACCGCCCGGAGACCGGGGACGCGGCGCCGGGTAGCCTGAAAAGCCGGCTCGGCTGGTTCGCGCTCCTGTGGCTCGGCGGCGTCGCCGCCGTCGCCACGGTCGGCTACGGCATCCGTCTCGTCCTGATCGGCTAGAGCGCCAGTTCCGGCACCGTCTCGCGCACCAGCGCCATGTCCGCGTGGAAGGCTTCGCGCTCTCGCTCCTGCGTGGCCTTGTCGGGCAGCCTCAGGATGTAGGACGGATGCACGGTGACCAGCGCCCGGGTCCCCTCGTCGAGGTCGATCAGCTTCGACCGCGTGTCGCGGATCGTCACGGTCTTGCCGAGGACGGCGGAGGCCGCCGTCGCGCCCAGCGCGACGATCAGCTTCGGCCGGATCAGGTCGCGTTCGAGGTCCAGCCACCAGCGGCAGGCCCGCACCTCGCCGCCATTCGGCTTGGCGTGGATGCGCCGCTTGCCGCGCGGCGCGAACTTGAAGTGCTTCACGGCATTGGTCACATAGGCGCGGCTGCGGTCGATCCCGGCCTCGCTCAGCGCCGCGTCGAACACCTTTCCCGCCGGCCCGACGAAGGGCTCGCCGGCAATGTCCTCCTGGTCGCCCGGCTGCTCGCCGACGAAGATGACCGGTGCATCCTCCGGCCCTCGCCCGAATACCGTCTGCGTCGCCGGCTCCCACAGCGGGCAGGCGCGGCAGTGGCTGGCCGCCTCCCGCGCCGCGGCGATCGATGTCGGGCGCTCGCCCGCAGGCTGCGCCGCCAGCTCGGGTTGTCGTGCCATGTCGCGCTCCTTCTGGCGTTCGTGCCGCAGGCTGGGCAAGGTCGGCGCGGTCTCGATCATTCGCCGCGACGCGGCCTCGGCCCTGGCGATCAGCGGCTTGATCAGCGCCGTCTCGGGCATGTTCGCCCAGTATTTCTTCGGCATCTCGGCGCGCATGGCGTTCACCTTGAGCCGCGCCGGGTTGAAGATCGACGCGTAATAGGTGAGCCACAGCGCCTCCATGTCGTCGCCCTCCGGCCGCATGTCCTTCGTCGCGCCGGGCAGGAAGGTCAGCTCGCTGCCGTCCCAATGGGCGCTGCGCTCCGGCGTCAGGATGGTCCAGACCATCCCGGCGAAGCGCCGGGCGAAGAACGGCGCGGTGTGTTCGACGATGTGGTGGAACGGCTCGAACCAGGCGACGTAGTGGCGGCGGCCTTCGTCGTCCTCGATCTCGCGAAAGCGCACGAAGGCCTTCATCTTGTGGCTGTCGCGGCGGACCGCCTTTTCCATCTCGGCGGCGCGCAGGATGTCCGGGTCCGACGCGATCTCCAGGAGCTTCTTTTCGCGTTGCAGGCGCCACAGCAGGCGATAGGCGAAGACGAAGCGGTCGGCATCGGCATGGCAGACCAGCTTGGCCGCCAGTTCGGGAAACGCCTTCGGCGCGGTCGGCTGCGGCGCGCCGGCGGGCGCCGGGGGCAGCGGCTCGGCGAAGAGGCCCGCGGTTTCGTCACCGACCGTGAAGCTCATCTCATCCGGCGGCACGCCGAGCGCCAGCGCCGTGCGCGCCGCCTGGCGCCACGCGTCGAAATCGGCGGAGAAGGAAAGACACGCAACATACATGGGATCGGGCTCGCCTGCGGGACGAAATGAAACCTGCATGACGGTGCCGCGGTTCCCGCCGATGCCCCGCGGCCCGGTCGGCGGCTTGTGTAAGGCGCGACGCTCAGAACAGTTCGAGCTGGGCCGTCCGCTGCACCTTCGGCACGAAGCGTTCGCGCAAACCGGCGCTGTCCGTCGCCGCGCCCGGCGACCAGTCGAGCGCCTCGATGAACGGCCGAACCTTGTCCACCGACTGGCAGAGCCGCGCCACGTCGTCGAGGCGCAGGCTGCGATGCCGCCGCGTCGACAGGATGCGGTTCACCGCCCGCGTGCCGAGACCCGGCACCCGCAAGAGCATCTCGCGGTCGGCACGGTTGACGTTGACGGGAAACCGCTCGCGATGCTTCAGCGCCCAGGCGAGCTTCGGGTCGATCGCCAGATCCAGCATGCCCCCGTCGCCGCCCGCGACGATTTCGCCGCGGTCGAAGCCGTAGAAGCGCATCAGCCAGTCGGCCTGGTAAAGCCGGTGCTCGCGCATCAGCGGCGGCTTGGAGAGCGGCAGCCGGCTCGAGGCGTCGGGGATCGGCGAGAAGGCCGAGTAATAGACGCGCTTCAGATGATAATTGCCGTAGAGATTTTCCGACCGGCCAAGGATCGCGTCGTCGTCCGATCCGTCGGCGCCGATGATCATCTGGGTCGACTGGCCGCCGGGCGAAAAGCGCTTCGGCTTGGCACGGTCCCGCTTCTCGCCCTTGTGCTCCTCGATCTTGGCGCGCAGATGCCCCATCGACCTGCGGATATCGCGCGGGTTCTTTTCCGGCGCGAAGGCTTCCAGTGTCACGTCGGTCGGCAGCTCGATGTTGATCGACAGGCGGTCGGCGAACAGCCCCGCCTCCTCGATCAGCGCCGGTGCGGCGTCGGGGATCGTCTTCAGGTGGATGTAGCCGCGGAAATTCTCCTCCAGCCGCAGCTTGCGGGCGATCCGCACCATCTCCTCCATCGTGTAGTCGGAGCTGCGGATGATGCCGGAGGAGAGAAACAGCCCCTCGATGTAGTTGCGCCGGTAGAAGGACATCGTCAGGTCGACGACCTCCTGCACCGAAAAACGCGCCCGCGGCACGTTCGACGACGAGCGATTGACGCAATAGACGCAGTCATAGACGCAGAAATTCGTCATCAGGATCTTGAGCAGCGAGATGCAGCGCCCGTCCGGAGCGTAGGCATGGCAGATGCCCGAGCCTTCGGTCGAGCCGATGCCGCCGGACTTCGACGAGTCGCGGCGGGTCGAGCCGCTGGACGCGCAGGAGGCGTCGTATTTGGCGGCGTCCGAGAGGATCGCCAGCTTGTCGATGAGTGTGGTCTTGGCCATCCCGCCTGTATAGGGTTCTCGGAATGTTCCTGCGAGCGGTCGCGGCCGGATTGCCCTGCTACAGGCTGTCGCAGGTGGTCACTCCGGAGCCGCTCCAAGCGCTTCGGGCTGCGCTAGATGCGAGGCGCCATCCTGTACGAGCCCACAAACGAAAACGGCCGGGCTGAAGCCCGGCCGTCGCATCATGGAAGGGTTGCCGAAGCCTAGTGCGACTGCGCCTTGGCGACCGCGCGCTTGGTGACGACCTTGACGAGGTTGGCCCGGTAATCCGACGAGCCGTGCAGATCGGCCAGCATGTCGCTCGGATCGACCGACAGCCCCTCAATGGCGGAGCCGTCGAAATTCGCCGACAGCGCCTGCTCGGCGGCTTCCCAGCGGAACGTGCCGTTCGAGCCCGCGCCGGTGACGCCGACCTTCACGCCATCGCCACGCTTGGCGACGAATACGCCGCACATGGCGTAGCGCGAGGCCGGGTTGCGAAACTTCTCGTAGCCGCACTGGTCCGGCGCCTCGAAGGACACCGCGGTGACGATCTCGTCCTCTTCCAGCGCGGTCTCGAACAGGCTGACGAAGAATTCGTCCGCCGGCATTTCGCGCTTGGAGGTGTGGATCGTCGCGCCCATCGCCTTCAGGGCGGCCGGATAATCGGCGGCCGGATCGTAATTGGCGACCGAGCCGCCGATCGTGCCCATGTGGCGCACGGCAATGTCGCCGATCAGCCCGGCCAGCGAGGCAAAGCCCGGACAGGTCGACTTGATGCCCTCATGGGCAGCGATCTCGGCATGGGTCGTGCCACCGCCGATGCGGATCGAGCGGCCCTCGACGCTGATGCCCTTGAGCTCGGCGACGTGGCGCAGATCGACCAGCGCCGTCGGGGCGGCGAGGCGTTGCTTCATGGTCGGGATCAACGTCATCCCGCCGGAGAGGAACTTGCCCTCCCCGCCGCTGTCGCCGACCAGCCGGACGGCCTCGTCGAGGGTCGAGGGGCGATGATAGGTGGTCTCGTACATCTCAGGTCTCCCTTGGCGCCGGGTCGCGCCTGTCCTGTCCAGGCGCGGGCCGCGCGGCGCGGCTGTCTCGATGGGACCAGGGGTCCCGGAAGGCTGCCGGCGGCCAGTCTGCGGCCGCCGGACGATCAGGCCGCCGTCAGGTGACGGCGTGGAGCGCCCGCCACACCTTCTGCGGCGTCGCCGGCATGGTCAGGTCGTTGTTGCCGATGGCATCGGTGATGGCGTTGATGACGGCCGGCGGCGAACCGATCGCGCCGGCCTCGCCGCAGCCCTTCATGCCGAGCGGATTGCCGGGGCACAGCGTCTCGTTGGTCGACACGTCGAACATCGGCAGATCCCAGGCCCGCGGCATGGCATAGTCCATGTAGGACGCCGTCACGAGCTGGCCGGTCTCGTCGTAATGGGCGCCTTCCAGCAAAGCCTGGCCGATGCCCTGGGCGAGACCGCCATGCACCTGTCCCTCGACGATCATCGGATTGATAACCCGGCCGAAATCGTCGGCCGCGACGAACTGCACGATCTCGGTGGTGCCGGTCTCCGGATCCACCTCGACCTCGCAGATGTAGCAGCCGGCCGGGAAGGTGAAGTTGGTCGGATCGTAGAACGCGCCCTCCTTCAGGCCCGGCTCCATGCCGTCCGGCAGATTGTGGCCGGTATAGGCGCCGAGACAGACCTCGTGCCAGCCCAGCGACTTGTCGGTGCCCGCGACCTTCACCTCGCCATTCTCGATGACGATGTCGCCCTCGTCGGCTTCCAGGAGATGCGCGGCGATCTTCTTGGCCTTGGCCTCGACCTTGTCGAGCGCCTTGTGGATCGCCGACATGCCGACCGCGCCGGAGCGCGAGCCATAGGTGCCCATGCCGAACTGCACCTTGTCGGTGTCGCCATGGATCACCTGGACGTTGTCGACCGGCAGGCCGAAACGCTCGGCGACGAGCTGGGCGAAGGTCGTCTCGTGGCCCTGGCCGTGGCTGTGCGAGCCGGTGAGAATCTCGATCGTGCCGACCGGATTGACCCGGACCTCGGCCGATTCCCACAGGCCGACGCCGGCGCCGAGCGAGCCCACCGCCTTCGACGGCGCAATGCCGCAGGCCTCGATGTAGCAGCTCATGCCGAGGCCGCGCAGCTTGCCGCGGGACTGGGCCTCGGCCCGGCGGGCCTCGAAGCCGGCGACGTCCGCCGCCTGCATGCCGGCATCCAGCGTCGCGTCGAAATCGCCGGCGTCATACGCCATGATGACCGGCGTCTGGTGCGGGAAGGAGCGGATGAAGTTCTTGCGGCGCAGTTCCGCCGGCGAAACACCGAGCTCGCGCGCTGCCGTCTCCATAGTCCGCTCGATGACGTAGGTCGCCTCGGGCCGGCCGGCGCCCCGATAGGCGTCCACCGGCACGGTGTTGGTGTAGACGGCCCTGACATTGGCGTGGATCGCCGGGATGTCGTACTGGCCCGACAGCAGCGTCGCGTAGAGATAGGTCGGGGTCGCCGACGAGAACAGCGACATGTAGGCGCCCAGATTGGCCACCGTGTCGACCTTGAGGCCGAGGATCTTGTTGTCGGCGTCCAGCGCCATCTCGACTTCGGTCACGTGGTCGCGGCCGTGGGCGTCGGTCAGGAACGCCTCGGTGCGATCGGACGTCCACTTCACCGGCACGCCTGTGCGCTTGGATGCCCACAGGCAGACGATCTCTTCGGGATAAATGTAGATCTTGGAGCCGAAGCCGCCGCCCACATCCGGCGCGATCACCCGCAGCTTGTGCTCCGGCGCGACATTGTAGAAGGCGCTCATCACCAGCCGGGCGACATGCGGATTCTGCGAGGTGGTCCAGCAGGTGTAGTGGTCGTCGGCGGCGTCGTAATGGCCGAGTGCCGCGCGCGGCTCCATCGGGTTCGGCACCAGCCGGTTGTTGACGATGTGCAGCCTGGTGACGTGGGCGGCATTGGTGAAGGCCGCGTCGGTCGCGCCCTTGTCGCCCAGCTCCCAGTCGAAGATCAGGTTGTTCTCGGCTTCCGGATGGAGTTGCGGCGCGCCATCCTTCAGCGCCTCGACGGCGCTGACCACGGCCGGCAGCTCGTCATAGTCGACCATCACCGCTTCGGCCGCGTCGCGCGCCTGCATCTGGGTTTCGGCGACCACCACCGCGACGGCCTGGCCCACATGGCGGATCTTCTCCACCGCCAGCGCCGGCCAGGCGCCCATCTTCATCGGCGTGCCGTCCTTGGAGGACACCGCCCAGCCGCAGATCAGATTGCCGATGCCGTCGCCCTGCAGCTGCTCGCCGGTCAGGATGCCGATGACGCCCGGCATTCCCTTGGCCTCGTCCATGTCGATGCCGGAGATCGTCGCATGGGCGTGGGGCGAGCGCACGAACGCCGCGTATTTCATGCCCGGCACGACCATGTCGTCGACATAGCGGCCACGTCCGGTGATGAACCGGCGATCCTCCTTGCGCAGAACCTTTGCGCCGATGCCTTCGATACCCATAGAAAACCTCCCAATTTTCGCCGGGGGCCGGGATCACCGTCGGGATCGCTGCGGCCGCCCTGATCCGTGGCGACCCGAAGGCCGCCCTGCCTCCCTATTCGGCCGCGACCTGCTGCGGCTGCGATGCGCCGGCGGCGGCCAGGATCGCCTTGACGATGTTGTGGTAGCCGGTGCAGCGACAGATGTTGCCCTCCAGGCCGTCGCGCACCGCCTTCTCGTCGAGCGCGCTGCCGTGCTGGCGGATCAGGTCGACCGCCGTCATGATCATGCCCGGGGTGCAGAAGCCGCACTGCAGGCCGTGATGCTCGCGGAAGGCCGTCTGCACCGGATGCAGCTCGGCGCCGTCGGCCAGTCCCTCGATCGTCGTCACCGAGGCGCCCGAGGCCTGGACGGCCAGCATGGTGCAGGACTTCACGGCCTTGCCGTCCACATGGACCACGCAGGCCCCGCACTGCGAGGTGTCGCAGCCGACATGGGTGCCGGTCAGGCCGAGATTTTCGCGCAGGAAGGTGACGAGCAGTGTGCGGTCTTCGACCGCGCCCTTCATCTCCCGACCGTTCACCGTGATCGTCACGTCACTCATCGATATCCTCCCCGGGGGTCTGATCGCATCGTCCCGCATCGCTGCCGGACGGGCGAATGTCTGCGAGGCGTCGACTACCCACGCCACGGCTCCGGCGCGAGCTTGCCCTTTGCCGGGGATCGCTTCAAGCGCTTTTCAGAATCGTTCCATGGTACGGCGTCGCCGGCGCGGGTCTGGTTGCAGCCGAAACCACCGGTGCGGAGAGGCCGGCGCCTGCCCTTCAAATCGTCTGCCGCCCGACCTCGCGGCCAAGCGTCGCAATGACGTTCCGACAGGTGTGACCCCGGCGGCACGGGACCGGCGGAAATCAGCTACACGTTAACGTCACCGGACGAAATATCCCCGCCAGTAGGTTGTTATTTCATCAAATCCCAGCATGCTGACCGCCAGCCCGAGGAGGGGTCGCGGCAGCCTTTCGTGCGCCGTCACCGGACATCGTGAAGCCGGCTTCGGGTGCCGCTCCAACGGTCAATGCGGTCAACGGGAAACTGGCGTCTTTGCGGTATCGGTTCCACACCAGCCACATGCTTGCACGCGCTGCCCTCGGGGCGGTGCTCGTCATGGCGGCTCCGCAGCGCGCCGCGGCCTTCGAAATCTTCGGATTCAAGTTCTTCGAGGACGAGACCGACGACGCCACCGATATCATCAACCCGATCTCCTACACGGCATCCTTGTCGCTGGCGCCGGGCGTGACCGCTGACGGCGACATCGAAACCGCCCTGAAGGATGCCTCGGTCCTCGTCTCCGACGCCAGCGATCCGGTCTCCGGCTCGCTGGGCCTGATCGCCAAGGCGAAGACCGACCGCAAGCGCCTCGTCGCGACGCTCTACGAGAACGCCCGATACGACGGCCTCGTCGACATCTTCATCGAGGGCCGCAACCTCGCCGACCTGCCGCCGGACACGAAATTCGACACCTCGCGCCCCGTGCCGGTGACGATCCGCGTGACGCCCGGTCCGGTCTACGAACTCGGCCGCGTGGCGATCACCACCGGCGGCCTGCCCGTCGATCCGGCCGAATACGGCCTGGTGCGCGGCGGCTCGGCGAACTCCGTCGATGTCCTGGAAGGCGAGGCGAAGCTCCTGCGCGACCTGCGCAACCAGGGCCGCCCCTTCGTCGCCGTGACCGGCCGCGAGACCGTGGCGGACGCCGCCACCGACGAGCTGGACTATTCCCTTGACGTGTCGCCCGGCGACATCGTCCCCTTCGGCGAGACCTGGGTGGACGGCACCACCGACGTCGATCCCGGCTTCGTCGCCTACATGGCCGGCGTGAAGGCCGGCGAGGTCTTCTCGCCCGACGAACTGGCCGCGGCCCGCAAGCGCCTCGTCGAGCTCGGTGTGTTTTCCAGCGTGACGGTGAAGCCCGGCGCGGCCCAGGCCGCCGACGGCACCCTGCCGGTGCAGGTCGAGGTGGCCGAGCGCAAGTTCGGCTTCTACGGCCTCGGCGCCACCTACTCCAACACCGAGGGCGCCGGCGCCTCGGGCTATGTCGGCTATCGCAACCTGTTCGGCCGGGCGGAATCGATCCGCCTCGACGCCTCGATCTCGCGCATCGGCGCCACCGCGATCAGCGACGAGGCCCGCGAGATCAGCGGCCCGGACTACGCCACCTCGCTGGTGTTCAAGAAGCCCGGCGTGCTCGGTCCCGATTCGGTCTATATCGGCTCGATCGAGGCCGGCCGGCAGCAGCCGCTGGCCTATGACCGCGAATTCGTCGCCGTCACCAGCGGTGTCGAATACAAGATCGACGAGCAGCAGAAGCTGAGCGCCACGGTGCGCGGCGAATACGAGACCATCGGCGACTTCCTCGGCGAGCGGGACTATCTCCTCGCCTCGGTGCCGGTCACCTACACCTTCGACAGCCGCGACAACGAGTTGAACCCCACCGAGGGCATCTTCGCCAAGGCCTTCGCCGAGCCGACCTACAATGTCGACGACGGCGCCGCCTTCGTGAAGACGCGCGTCGATACGTCGAGCTACCTGTCACTGACCGAGAACGACAGGCTCGTTCTCGCAGGCCGCGTCGGCTACGGCACCATCTTCGGCGCCGATCTCGGCGAAGTGCCCAACGACCGGCGCTTCTTCGCCGGCGGCGGCGGCTCGGTCCGCGGCTACGAATTCCAGTCAATCGGCCCCTATTATCCGTCCAGCGTGCCGGCCGGCAGCGGCTTCAATCCCGACTTCACCGACACGCCCACCGGCGGCCTGTCGCTGTTCGAAGCCTCGCTCGAAGCCCGCGTGGCGGTGACCGACAAGATCCAGATCGTACCCTTTGTCGACGGCGGCACGGTGTCGGACGACCTCGTGCCCGACTTCAACGAGTTCAAGCTCGGCGCCGGCGTCGGCCTGCGCTACCTGACCAGCTTCGGGCCGATCCGCGTCGACGTCGCGGTACCGCTCGATCCGGGCCCGCGCGACGCCAGCTTCCAGTTCTACGCCGGAATCGGACAGGCCTTCTGATGATACGTGCCGGACGCTTCCTGCAGATCGCGGCGACCCTCGTCCTGGGTGGCTTCGTGGCGCTTGCCCCGAGCCGCCCGGCGCAGGCCCAGCAGTTCCTCGCGACCCAGATCGAGAACCTCGTCTCGACCGACACCATGCAGGTGAAGATCGAGGGACTGTCGGGCGCGCTGAGCGGCGACATCCGCATCGAGAACGTCACCGTCTCCGATCCGCAAGGCGTCTTCCTGACAGCCAGCGACCTCGCCATGGACTGGTCGCCGCTGTCTCTCGTTCGCTCCAACGTCTCGATCGACGCGCTGACTGCCGGCAGCATCGTCCTGGAACGCCTGCCAACCGGCCAGCCGGAAGCCGCGCCCGGCGAGGAATCCGGCGGTTTCTCGCTGCCTTCGATCACCGCCGATATCCGCCGCCTGGCGATCGACGAATTCGTGCTCGGCGAGGCGATCGCCGGAACCCGTGCCCGGCTGCGCGCCGAAGCCAGCCTGCAGCTTGCCGCCGATCCGACCGATCTGAACGTGAAGGCCGACATCGAGCGGCTTGATCAGCCCGGCCAGATCGCGCTGGAGATCGGCTATGCGCCGGCCGAGAACCAGCTCAAGATCGACGTCAAGGCCAGCGAGCCGGCGGGCGGCCTCGTCGCGACGCTGCTCGACATTCCCGACCGCCCGGCCGTCGACCTGACCATCAACGGCTCCGGGCCGCTGTCGGCCTTCATGGCCAACGGCTCGCTGGAGGTCGGCGCAGAGACCGCGGCCACCCTCACCGCCCGCGCCGACGATGTCGATGCCGGTCTGCGCGTCTCGGCCTCGCTCAACGTCGCCGCCGAACGCTTCGTACCCGAACAGTTCCAGCGCTACGTCGCCGGCGGCACGGCGCTCGACCTGCAGATGGTGATCCGCGACGACGGCACCTACGCCATCGAGCAGGCGGTCCTCTCCTCCGACGCACTGTCGGCAACGGCCGGCGGCACGCTGGACCTGTCGGGCACCGCCAACGACCTGAATCTGTCGGTCGCCTCGCGCGACAGTGATCCGATCCCCTTCGTGTTCGGCGAGGCGCCGGGCGAGACGAGGATCGAGCTTGCCGGCATCGACGGCACGCTGAAGGGCGCCCTCTCCGCCGCAGCGCTCGACCTGACGCTGCGCCTGCCGCGCGCCGGCTCCGGCGAATATCAGGCCCAGGGGATCAGCGCGAAGATCGCCAGCGCCGGCTTCGACCTCACCGGCTTCCGGGGGGCCTTCGATGCCGATCTGGAGGCCCAGTCCGTCGCGGCGCCCGACGGCATCCAGCAGCGCTTCCTCAACGGCCCGGTGAAGATCGCGCTTGCCGGCGACCTGACCGACACGGGACTGACCTTCCGGCCGAGCGAGGCGGTAACCGATGTCGCCAATCTGCAGATTGAAGGCCAGGCCGCGCTGAATTTCTCGACCTTTGCCCTCGATGTGCAGTCGCGCTTCCAGACCAGCGCCCTCTCGGCCGCCGTGGTGCCGCTGGCCGGCGAGGAACTTGCCGTCGGCGGCCGCTTCGCCCGCACCCCGGACGGCGCGCTGAGCGCCGAGGCGCTGACCGTGCGCGGCGACGGCCTGACGATCGATGGCACCGCCGCCCTCACAAATGATGCGGTCTCCGCCGATATTTCCGGTTCCCTCAACGAGGCCGGCTCCGTCAGCGGTGCCCTCGCCGGTGCCGCGACATTCAGCCTGACCGCCTCCGGCCCGGTCGAAAAACCCGACCTCGATCTGCAGATCTCCGGCAACGGCCTGTCGATCAATGGCCGCGAACTCGCCGACCTGAAGGTCGAGGCCCGCGGCACGCTCAACCCGGCCTCGCCCTCGGGCAGCGTCGCCATCACCGGCACCCTCGACGGCCAGCCTCTGTCGGGCAACGCCACCGTCGAGACGCTGGACAATGGCGACCGCCGGATCACCGACCTCGCCATCCGCCAGGGTCCCAACAGCATCACCGGCGATCTGCGCCTGACCGACGCCTTCGCCCCGGTCGGCACCCTCGCCATCGACGTCAGCGACATCGGCCCGCTGGCAGCGCTCGGCAGCCTCGACGCGTCCGGCGACGTCGTCGGTCAGGTCGACCTCACTGTCGAGAACGACGGCATGCCCGTCGCCGCCATCGACCTGACCGGCGAGCGCCTCTCCGTTGCCGGCAACACGCTCGACGGCGCCCGCATCGACCTGTCGGTGAAGGACTATCTCGGCATTCCGCGCCCGACCGGCACTGTCACCGCCCGCACTATTGCAGCACCCGGCATTGCCGTCAGCGACCTCGAGGTGGCGCTGCGCGAAGACGAACAGGGCACCGATCTCGTCGCCGAGGCGAAGGTCAACGCCGTGCCCTTCGCCCTGGCCGGCAACGTGCTGTTCGAGCCCGACACGACGCTGGTCCGCCTGACCCGCTTGACCGCCGACATCGAGGACGCCGCGATCCGTCTCGCCGAAGAGGCCATCGTTCGGATCGAGGACGGCGTGACGACCCTTTCCGGCATCCGCGTCGATGTCGGGGACGGCGACCTTTCCCTGGATGGCAGCGCCGGCGAAACCCTCGACCTCGCGCTGCGCCTGACCGACGTGCCGGCCGCCGCCGCCAATCCCTTCGTGCCGGGCCTTGCCGCCGCCGGCACCATCGGCGGCACCGCCACCGTCTCCGGCGCGGCAAACGATCCCGCCGCGACCTTCGCCATTATCGGCACCGACCTCGCCGTCGCCAGTTCGCGCGCCGCCAGCGTACCCGCGATCCAGGCGAACCTCACCGGCAGCTATGCCGGCGGCACCCTGACCCTGCAGACCGCAAGGCTCGATCTCGGCGACGGCTCGCTCGACGCGTCCGGCACGATCGGTGACCAGCTCGATCTTGAGGTCGCGATGGATGCCGTCCCGGTGGCGCTGGCCAACGGCTTCGTCGACGGGCTCGACGCCGAAGGCACGCTGACCGGCACGGCGACCGCCACCGGTCCGCGCAGTGATCCCCAGGCGACCTTCGCCCTGTCCGGAACCGGCATCACCGCCGAGGAGATCGCCGCGGCCGGCATCGATCCGCTGACCCTCGATGTTGCCGGCGCCTATGCCGACGGCACCACGACCCTCGACCGCGCCGAACTGATCGTCGGCGATGGCTCGCTCAGCGCCTCCGGCACAATCGGCGAACAGCTCGACATCGAACTGGCCATGCGCCGCCTGCCGGTCGGCCTGGTCAACGGTTTCGTCCCCGGCCTCGACGCCAGCGGCACCCTGTCCGGCACCGCCTCGGCGTCGGGTTCGACCATCGAGCCCGAAGCCGTCTTCGACGTCTCGGGCACCGGCATCACCACCCGGCAGATCGCCCGCTCCGGCGTTGCGCCGCTGGCCCTGCGCCTGACCGGCACCTACGCCGACGCCACCGCCGCGCTGGAAACCGCCGTCATCAATGTCGGCGACGGTTCGTTGGTTGCCACCGGCCGCGTCGGCCAGAATCTCGACCTCGACGTGACCATGACCAATCTGCCGGTCGGGCTCGCCAACGGCTTCGTCGATGGCTTGGCCGCCCGCGGCACGGTCTCCGGCAAGGGAACGGCCACCGGCACGCTCGACAATCCGACCGCCAGCTTCGACCTGACCGGCACGGGCATCACCGCCGACGCCATCGCCGAGAGCGGCATCGACCCGCTGACGGTGGACGCCGCCGGCCGCTATGCCGACGGCACGCTGACCCTCTCGGAAGCCGAGATCGCCGTCGGTGACGGCTCGCTGACCGCCGAGGGCACCGTAGGCGAGACCCTCGACCTGCGCGTTGCCGTCAATGCCATTCCGGTCGGGCTCGCCAATGGCATCGCCCCCGATCTCGGCGCCGAGGGCACGATCTCCGGCACCGCGACCGCCACCGGTTCGCTTGCCGATCCGCAGGCCCGCTTCGACCTCACTGGCTCTGGCATCACGACTCGCCAGATCGCCCAGTCGGGCGTCGCGCCCTTCGCCCTCGACGCCGCCGGCGCCTATGCGAACGGTACCGCCACCATCGAGCGCGCCGACCTGACCGTCGGCGACGGCTCGCTCAAGGCCACCGGCACCGTCGGCGAGCAGCTCGACCTCCGCCTTGCCATCGACGCCCTGCCGGTCGGCCTTGCCAACGGCTTCGTCGACGGCCTCGACGCCGAAGGCACGATCACCGGTTCGGCCACGGCCACCGGCTCCCTGTCC
Source organism: Aurantimonas coralicida DSM 14790 (assembly GCF_000421645.1). Taxonomy (GTDB): domain Bacteria; phylum Pseudomonadota; class Alphaproteobacteria; order Rhizobiales; family Rhizobiaceae; genus Aurantimonas; species Aurantimonas coralicida. Next base: position 857,550 of record NZ_ATXK01000001.1, read on the forward strand.
GATCCGCAGGCTCGCTTCGATCTCGCCGGCAGCGACATCACCACCCGCCAGATCGCCCAGTCCGGCGTCGCGCCCCTCGTCCTCGACGCCGCCGGCTCCTATGCCGATGGGACGGCCACCATCGAGCGCGCCGACGTCACCGTGGGTGACGGCTCGCTCCGGGCCACCGGCACGGTCGGTGAGCAACTGGACATCGATGTCGCCATCGACGCCTTGCCCGTTGGGCTTGCCAACGGCTTCGTCGACGGCCTCGGCGCCCGCGGCACCATCTCCGGCTCGGCCTCGGCCACGGGCTCGCTCACCGATCCCGACGCCAGCTTCGACATCACCGCCTCCGACGTGTCTGTCGCCCAGAGCCGCGCCGCCGGCGCGCCGGCGCTGCAGGCGGTCGCGGAAGGCCGCTATGCCGGCGGCACGCTGAACCTCGGCAATGCCCGTATCGACGTTGGCGGCGGCGCCATCACCGTCACCGGTTCGGCCGGCGCCAATGCCCTCGACATCACCGCCGAGATCAGCGCCCTGCCCGCCTCGATCGCCAGCGCCGCGGCGGCCGGCATCGCCCCGCAGGGCACCATCAACGGCACAATCCGCGCCACCGGCGCCCCGTCCAACCCGTCGGTCACCTACGACATCAATGCCAGCGGCGTGTCGATCCAGCAGACCCGCGCCGCCGGCGTCGGCGCCCTGGCCGTCACCACCAGCGGCCGCTTCGCCGACCAGGTGGTCACCACCGACACCAGCCTGACCGGCGACGGCCTCGACTTCAGCGCCAGTGGTTCGGTGAACCTTGCCGGCGGGCCGCAGCTCGACCTGTCGCTGAACGGCTCGGCGCCGCTGTCGCTCGCCAACCGGATCCTCGCCGAAGGCGGCCGCTCCGTGCAGGGCACCGTCCTCGTCGATGCCCGCGTGACCGGCCCCGTGTCCCAGCCCGCGATCGTCGGCACGGTCTCGACCACCGGCGCCCGCTTCATCGACACCGGCGCCAACCTCGCCCTCAACGACATCTCGACGACCATTTCGCTCGACGGACGCACCGCGACGATCCGCGCCTTCGACGCGAACCTGTCCGCCGGCGGCACGCTCGACGTATCCGGCACGGTTGGTCTCGACGGCGGTTTCCCGGCCGACATCACGATCCGGCTCGACGGCGGCCGCTACAACAAGGGCGAACTCGTCACCGCCAGGCTCGACGCCGAACTGACCATCACCGGGCCGCTGACGGGCACGCCGCGTCTGGCCGGCACCATCAATGCCGAGGAGATCAACGTCCTCGTGCCGGAAAACCTGCCGAGCTCGCTCGCCCGCATCGACGTGACCCATCGCAACGCCGCCCCCGCCGTCTACGAGCAGCAGCGCGAGATCTCGCCCGAGCGCGCCGATGGCGGCAACAGCGGCGGCGGCATCGATCTCGACCTGACCTTCAACGCGCCCAATCGGGTGTTCGTGCGCGGCCGCGGCCTCGACGTCGAACTCGGCGGCCGGATCTCCATCACCGGCTCGGCCGCCTTCCCGAATGTCGTCGGCGGCTTCGACCTGCAGCGCGGCCGCTTCTCCATCCTCGGCAAGCGCCTCGATTTCGACCGCGGTCGGCTGAGCTTCACCGGCGGCCTGACGCCCTATCTCGACCTCGTGGCCCGCTCCACCGCCGGCGACGCCACCGTATTCATCACCGTCACCGGTCCGGCCGACGATCCGAGCTTCAACTTCTCCTCCGAGCCGACCCTGCCCCAGGACGAGGTGCTGGCACGGCTGATCTTCGGCCAGGGCACCTCCGACCTGTCGCCGCTGCAGATCGCCCAGCTCGCCGAAGCCGCGGCCTCGCTCGCCGGCGTCGGCGGCAGCAGCGGCCTTCTGGAGAATCTGCGCTCGCAGCTCGGCGTCGACGATCTCGACATCCGCACCGCAGCCGACGGCACCACCGCGGTGGGTGTCGGCAAGTATCTGAACGAGAACACCTATGTCGGCGTCGACACGAGCGGCCGGGTGACCATCGATCTCGATCTCGGCTCGGGCCTCAGCGCCCGCGGCGCGGTGACCTCCTCCGGCGGCGGCGAGGTCGGCGTCTTCTACGAAGGCGAGTTCTAGACGTCCGACCCGGATCGCGGTGACGCAGTGTCGCCGCCGCCAGGCGTCTCGCGACGACATTCTCGGATGAACCTTTCTCGCCGTCGGCCCGTTGGGGACCCAGAAGGCACGAGCGCGCCGGCATGTCCGGCCCGCCGCGCCCGCCCCGAAACGACAGGCAGGAGACCGACAATGATGTCGTCGAAATTCGATCACCCGACCCATGGCTCGTACGACAAGCCCGAGGACGTCCTGAAGGACGACCGGCTGTCCGACGGCGAGAAGGAAACCATCCTGTCGGAATGGCGCTCCTCGCTGCAGCAGATCCTGAAGAACGACCCGAACGTGCCCGAGGTGAAGGCCACCAGCGAGTCCCTCGATGCCGCGATCGAGAAGCTGTCGGCCGCACGCACCTGATCCGTCGCCGTCGGCTTCGCCCGACGGTCCGATCCGCGCCTCTGTCCGGGCGCCGGCTTCGTGCTAACTAGCGAAGCGGCCCGGCCGGACGGCGCGGACCGGTGCATGAAACGACGCGTGACCATCAGGAGAGACCATGCCCACGAGCATCAATCCGGCGACGGGCGAGACCATTGAGGAATTCGCCGCGCACACCGACGCCGATATCGAGCGCACCCTCGCCAATGCCGATCTGGCCTTCCGCGACTGGCGCAAGACCTCCTTCGCCCGGCGCGCCGAGGTCCTGATGCGGGCTGCCGACCAGATGGACAAACGCAAGACCGAGCTCGCCCGCATCGCCACCATGGAGATGGGCAAGCGGCTGAAGGAGGCCGAGGCCGAGGTCGGCAAATGCGCCAACGCCCTGCGCTTCTATGCCGAGAACGCCGAGAAATTCGTCGCCGACGATGTGCGGGACGGTCCCGCCGGCCGCAATTTCGTGACCTATCTGCCGATCGGCCCGGTTCTGGCGGTCATGCCGTGGAACTTCCCCTACTGGCAGTGCATGCGCTTTGCCGCCCCGGCGATCATGGCCGGCAATGTCGGCATCCTGAAGCACGCCTCCAATGTCAGCCAGTGCGCGCTGGAGATCGAGCGCATCTTCCTCGACGCCGACGCGCCGCAGGGCGTCTTCCAGACCCTTCTGATCTCCTCCTCCAAGGTCGAGGGGATCCTCAAGGACAGCCGCGTGCGCGCTGCCACCCTGACTGGCAGCGAGGGCGCCGGCTCGGCCGTCGCGTCCACGGCCGGCTCCGAGATCAAGAAGACCGTGCTCGAACTTGGCGGCTCCGACCCCTTCATAGTCATGCCCTCCGCCGACATCGCCAAGGCGGTCGAGGTGGGCGTCACCGCCCGCATGCAGAACAACGGCCAGAGCTGCATCGCCGCCAAGCGCTTCATCGTCCATGAGGACGTCTACGAGGATTATCTCGGCCGCTACACCGAGGCCGTCGAAGCCATCAAGCTCGGCGACCCGATGGCCGACGACACCGGCATGGGCCCGCTGGCCATGAAGGCCGGCGTCGACGACCTGAAGGACCAGATCGACAGATCGGTCAGCGCCGGAGCCAAGCTCGTGACAGGCGGCAAGGCGCCGGAGGGTCCGGGCTATTTCTTCCAGCCGTCGATCCTCGCCGACGTGCCGGAGAGCGCGCCGGCCTATCGCGAAGAGCTGTTCGGCCCCTGCGCGATCATGTTCAAGGTCAAGTCGATCGACGAGGCCATCGGCCTCGCCAATGATTCCGAATTCGGTCTCGGCGGTTCGGCCTGGACCACCGAGCCGGCAGAGCAGGAACGCTTCATCCGCGAGCTCGACCAGGGCGGCACCCACATCAACCGCATGACCGCATCCGACCAGCGCCTGCCCTTCGGCGGCGTCAAGCGCTCCGGCTACGGCCGCGAACTGGCGCACGAAGGCATGCTGGAATTCATGAATGTGAAGACCGTCACGATCGACTGAGACGACAGCGGAAGGGGTCGGCAGGTTTCGCAGCTGCCGGCCCTTCTTTCACGAAATCGAGCGCCGCGAATTGCAGCATCGCCAAAATGTGCCCTATAATAGGGCACATCAGGCCATGAGCGGCGCCGACCCGGCGTTTGCCTCCTATCCACAACCGGCATAAAAGGCCGCAGGCAGGCGCTTTCTTGCGACGACCGCATCACACATCATGGCAGGGCAATTCATGAGCCAGACGTCCGATTCCGGCGCTCCTCCTGCGGCTGCGGAACTGACCGGCATGGCCCGGCAGGCCGCCGATCGCGGCATCCGCTCGCTGTTTTCCGACGATCCGAGCCGCTATTCGGAATTTTCCGCCGCGCTGGGCGATCTCGTCCTCGACTATTCCAAGACGGCCATCGACGACGATACCCGTGACGCCCTGATCGCATTGGCCCGCAGCCGCGGTGTCGAGGTCCGGCGCGACGCCATGTTCGCCGGCGAGCCGATCAACTTCACCGAAGACCGCTCGGTGCTGCACATGGCGCTGCGCGCCGAGCCGATGGACGGCTTCCGCGCCGCCGGCAACCCGGTCAGCGGCGCCGTGGCGGACGTTCTGAAGGCGATGAGCGCCTTCGCCGAGGGCGTGCGCAACGGCACCATCACCGGCGCCCGCGACACGCAGATCACCGACGTGGTCAATATCGGCATCGGCGGCTCCGATCTCGGCCCGGCCATGGCGACCCTGGCGCTGGCGCCCTATCACGACGGGCCGCGCACGCATTTCGTCTCCAATGTCGACGGCGCGCATATCGCCGACACGCTGAAGACCCTGGACCCCGCCTCCACGCTCTTCATCATCGCGTCGAAGACCTTCACCACCATCGAGACCATGACCAACGCCGCCGCTGCGCGCCGCTGGATCAGCGACGCGCTGGGCGAGGACGCGGTGGGCGAGCATTTCGTCGCCGTCTCCACCGCGCTGGACAAGGTCGCCGATTTCGGCATCGCCTCGGAGCGCATCTTCGGCTTCTGGGACTGGGTCGGCGGTCGCTACTCGATCTGGTCGGCGATCGGCCTGCCGCTGATGATCGCCATCGGCGCATCTGGCTTCCGCGACTTCCTCGCCGGTGCCCGCGAGATGGACACCCATTTCCGCACTGCGCCGCTGGACCAGAACCTGCCGGTCCTGCTCGGGCTCGTCGGCTATTGGCACCGGGCGCTCTGCGACTATCCGACCCGCGCTGTCATCCCCTACGACCAGCGGCTCTCGCGCTTCCCCGCCTATCTCCAGCAGCTCGACATGGAATCGAACGGCAAGCGCGTCGGCCTCGACGGCGAAACCGTTCCCGTGAGCGGTCCGGTGGTCTGGGGCGAGCCCGGCACCAACGGCCAGCACGCCTTCTTCCAGCTCATCCACCAGGGCACCGACATCATTCCCGTCGAGTTTCTGGTCGGCGCCAATGCCCACGAGCCGGCCGAGATGCGGGTCCATCAGGATCTGCTGCTGGCCAATTGCCTGGCCCAGAGCGAGGCGCTGATGCGCGGCCGCACGCTCGACGAGGCGCGCCGGCAGCTTCTCGACGGCGGCATGGAGCCCGAGCAGGCCGAGCGGATCGCGCCGCATCGCGTATTCCCGGGCGACCGGCCGTCGATCACCCTGCTCTACCGCCAGCTCGACCCGGCCACGCTCGGCCGCCTGATCGCGCTCTACGAGCACCGGGTCTTCGTCGAGGCCCAGCTCTACGGCATCAACGCCTTCGATCAATGGGGCGTCGAACTCGGCAAGGAACTGGCCAACCGGCTGGTTCCCGTCATCACCGGCGAGACCTCGGCAGAGGGGCGCGACAGCTCCACCGCCGGTCTCGTTGCAGCAATCCACAAACTGAGGGGGTCATGATGGCCGACATGACGAACGAGGTCGATTCCGCCCTGGACGGAACCGGTGCCCCGACACCTGCACCCCGCAAGAACGACCCGGAGACGCTGGCCCGGCAGATCGTCGAGAAGCTGACCTACGCCGTCGGCAAGACCCCGGCCGAGGCGCGGCGCTACGACTGGCTCGAAGCGACGACACTGGTCATCCGCGACCGGATCATCGACCAGTGGATGGAATCCTCCCAGCGCGCCAAGACCAGCGGCGAGAAGCGCGTCTGCTACCTGTCGATGGAATTCCTGATCGGCCGCCTGCTGCGCGATGCGATCAACAATCTCAACCTGACCGAGCCGATCCGCGAGGCGCTGTCGCGCTACGGCGTCGATCTCGATCTCGTCGAACTGCTGGAGCCCGACGCCGCGCTCGGCAATGGCGGCCTCGGCCGCCTCGCCGCCTGCTTCATGGAGTCGATGGCCTCCACCGACATTCCCGGCTTCGGCTACGGCATCCGCTACGTCCACGGCTTCTTCCGCCAGGAAATCGCCGACGGTGCGCAGGTGGAGTTGCCCGAAACCTGGCTCGCCCATGGCAATCCCTGGGAGTTCGAGCGCCGCGAACTCGCCTACGAGATCGGCTTCGGCGGCAAGGTCACCACCATCCAGGAGCCCGGCCGCCCGGCCCGGCAGGTCTGGCGCCCGGCCGAGCGCGTTCTCGCCGTCGCCTACGACACGCCGATCGTCGGCTGGCGCGGACGCCGCGTGAACACGCTGCGCCTGTGGAGCGCCCAGCCGCTCGACCCGATCCTGCTCGACGCCTTCAATTCCGGCGATCACATCGGCGCCCTGGTCGAATCCAACAAGGCCGAGGCGATCACCCGCATCCTCTATCCGGCCGACTCCCACCAGGCTGGCCAGGAACTGCGCCTGCGGCAGGAGTATTTCTTCTCCTCCGCCTCGCTGCAGGACATCATCCGGCGCCATCTCCACGCCAACGAGAATCTGTCGAACCTCGCCGACAAGTTCTCGATCCAGCTCAACGACACCCATCCGGCGGTCTCGGTCGCCGAGCTGATGCGGCTCCTGATCGACGTGCACGGCCATGAATGGGCCGAGGCCTGGGAGATCACCCGCAACACCTTCTCCTATACCAACCACACGCTGCTGCCCGAGGCGCTGGAGCACTGGCCGATCCATCTGTTCGAGCGGCTCCTGCCGCGCCAGATGCAGATCATCTACGCCATCAATGCCGGCGTCATCCGCGAGGCGGCGCAGGAAAAGGGCTTCGACGACTCCCGGATCGCCGCGATCTCGCTGATCGACGAGGGCAATGGCCGGCGCGTGCGCATGGGCCAGCTCGCCTTCGTCGGCAGCCATGCCGTCAACGGCGTCTCGGCCCTGCACACCGAACTGATGAAGGAGACGGTGTTCCACCATCTCCACCTGCTCTATCCCGACCGCATCGAGAACAAGACCAATGGCGTGACCCCGCGCCGCTGGATCATGCAGGCCAACCCCGGCCTCACCGAACTCGTGACCGATGCGATCGGCCCGGCCTTCCTCGACGATATCGAGAAGATAGCCGATCTCGATCCGCTGGCCGACGATGCCGCCTTCCGCGAGCGCTTCGCGGCGGTCAAGCGCCGCAACAAGGAGCAGCTCTCCAACCTCATCGGCGAGCGCATGGCGACGCAGGTCGATCCGGGCGCGATCTTCGACATCCAGGTCAAGCGCATCCACGAATACAAGCGCCAGTTCCTGAACATCATCGAGGCGATCGCCCTCTACGACCAGATCCGCTCGCATCCCGAGCGCGACTGGTCGCCCCGCGTCAAGATCTTCGCCGGCAAGGCGGCGCCGAGCTACGCCCAGGCCAAGGAGATCATCCACCTCGCCAACGACGTCGCCCGCACGATCAACAGCGATCCGGCGGTCCGCGACCTCCTGAAGGTGGTGTTCATCCCGAACTACAATGTCAGCCTCGCCGAGATCATCATGCCGGCGGCCGACCTGTCGGAGCAGATCTCGACAGCCGGCCTCGAGGCGTCCGGCACCGGCAACATGAAGTTCGCCATGAACGGCGCGCTGACCATCGGCACCCTCGACGGCGCCAATGTCGAGATGCTGGAGCATGTCGGCGAGGACAACATCTTCATCTTCGGCCTGACCGCCGAGGAAGTCGCCCAGCGGCGGCGCGAGGCCCATAGCGGCCGCTCGATCATCGCCGAGCTTCCGCTGCTGCGCGAGGCGCTGGACGCCATCTCCTCGGGCGTCTTCTCGCCGGAGGACCCGGCGCGCTACCACAACCTGGTCTCGAACCTCTACAACAACGACTGGTGGATGACCTGCGCCGACTTCCAGGCCTATTGGGACACCCAGCGCCGTCTGGACGTGCTCTGGCAGGACCAGGACGAGTGGCAGGCCAAGGCCGTGCGCAACACCGCGCGCATGGGCTGGTTCTCCTCCGACCGTTCGATCCGCGAATATGCCCGCGACATCTGGAAGGCCGGTCCGGACGCCTGATTCCCATAGCTGAGGCGATTGATCGCGATCCGGCATGGCGTCGGGCCGCGTCTGCGCTATGTTCGACATGCGTGGGGGAAGAACGATCGGGTGCCGGGCCAGTCAGCCGGCCATCCGGAGAGCCGTCTGCCCCATGGATGATCCAGGGAGGAGTTCATGGCAGAGAACAGACGCGCCGGACCGCTGGCCCGCGAGACGATGGCCTACGTACTGGCCGGCGGACGCGGCAGTCGGCTGATGGAGATGACCGACAGCCGCGCCAAGCCGGCCGTCTTCTTCGGCGGCAAGACGCGGATCATCGACTTCGCGCTCTCCAACGCCATCAATTCCGGTATCCGCCGCATCGGCGTCGCCACCCAGTACAAGGCCCACAGCCTGATCCGGCACCTGCAGAACGGCTGGAACTTCCTGCGGCCGGGCCGCAACGAGAGCTTCGACATCCTGCCCGCCAGCCAGCGCGTGTCCGAGGACCAGTGGTACGCCGGCACCGCCGACGCCGTGTACCAGAATATCGACATCATCGAATCCTACGCGCCGCGCTACATCGTCATCCTGGCCGGCGACCACGTCTACAAGATGGACTACGAGATCATGCTCCAGCAGCATGTGGATTCGGGTGCGGACGTGACGGTCGGCTGCCTCGAAGTGCCGCGCATGGAGGCTGTCGCCTTCGGCGTCATGCATGTCGACGAGAACTACAACATCACCGATTTCGTCGAGAAGCCGGCCGATCCCCCCGCCATTCCGGGCCGTCCCGACACGGCGCTGGCCTCGATGGGCATCTATGTCTTCGAGACCAACTTCCTGATGGACCAGCTGCGCCGCGACGCCGCCGATCCCGGATCGAGCCGCGACTTCGGCAAGAACATCATCCCGCATATCGTCAAGCACGGCCGCGCCGTCGCCCATCGCTTCAACCTGTCGGTGGTGCGCTCGGAGAACGAGCCGGACGACGAGGCCTACTGGCGCGACGTCGGCACGGTAGACGCCTACTGGCAGGCCAATATCGACCTGACCGACATCATCCCGCCGCTCGACATCTACGACCGCGACTGGCCGATCTGGACCTATGCCGACGTGGTGCCGCCGGCCAAGTTCGTCCATGACGAGGACGGCCGCCGGGGCTCGGCGATCTCCTCGCTGGTCTCGGGCGACTGCATCATCTCCGGCGGTCAGCTGCACCGCTCGCTGCTGTTCACCGGGGTGCGCCAGCGCTCCTATTCCATGCTCGACCACGCGGTCGTGTTGCCCCAGTGCCGTATCGGCCGCCACGCCCGCATCACCAGGGCGGTGCTCGACCGCGGCGTGGAAATCCCCGACGGCCTGGTGATCGGCGAGGATCCCGAGCTCGACGCCAAGCGGTTCCGCCGCACGGCGAACGGCATTTGCCTCGTCACCAAGCCGATGATCGACAGGCTCACCTACTGATGACCACCGGCGTGCTCTCCGTCGCCTCGGAAGTCTTCCCGCTGATCAAGACCGGCGGGCTGGCGGACGTGGCGGGGGCGCTTCCCGCCTCGCTGGCGGCCCACGACTTTGCCGTGCGCACGCTGATGCCGGGCTATCCCGATGTCATGCGGCAGATCGACAACGCCGACATCGCCTGCCGTTTCGACGATCTCTTCGGCGGGCCGGCGCGCGTCCTTGCGGCGACCGCCGGCGGGCTCGACCTTCTCGTCCTCGACGCGCCGCATCTCTTCGACCGGACCGGCGGTCCCTATGTGTCGAGCGCCGGCCACGACCACGCCGACAACTGGGCCCGCTTCGCGGCGCTGTCGAAGGCCGGCGCCGAGATCGGCCAGGGTGCGATCCCGGGCTTCGCACCGGCGATCGTCCATGCCCATGACTGGCAGGCGGCGCTGACGCCGGTCTATCTGGCGGTGTCCGGCAAGCCGCGGCCGCGCACCGTGGTGACCATCCACAACCTCGCCTTCCAGGGCAATTTCCCCTATCAGATCTTCCCGCGCCTTGGCCTGCCGCCATCCGCCTGGTCGATCGAGGGCGTCGAATATTACGGCAATGTCGGCTATCTGAAGGGCGGCCTGCACGCTGCCGACGCGGTCACCACCGTCAGCCCGACCTATGCCGAGGAGATCCTGACGCCGGGCGGCGGCATGGGGCTCGACGGCCTGTTGCGCGGGCGCGGCGAGCGGCTGGTCGGCATCGTCAACGGCATCGACACCGAGGTCTGGAACCCCAAGACCGATCCCGACATCCCGCATCATTACAGCGCCCGCTCGCCCAAGGCGCGCCAGCGCAACAAGCGGGCGCTGGAGACCGAGTTCGGCCTCGCCCATGAGGACGGCCCGATCGTCGCCGTGGTCAGCCGCCTGACCTGGCAGAAGGGCCTCGACCTCGTCGCCGACGCCTGCGACGACCTTGTCGAACGCGGCGTGCGCATGGTCGTGGTCGGCTCCGGCGAGCCGATGATCGAGGGCAGTTTCCAGGCCGCCCATACCCGGCATCCGAACAAGATCGGCGTGCGCATCGGCTATGACGAGGCCTTGTCCCACCGGGTCCAGGCCGGCGCCGACGCGATCCTCGTGCCGTCGCGCTTCGAGCCCTGCGGCCTCACCCAGCTCTACGGCCTGCGCTATGGCTGCATTCCGGTGGTCGCCAAGGTCGGCGGCCTCGCCGACACGGTGATCGACGCCAACCACGCCGCCATCACCGCCGGCGTTGCCACCGGCTTCATCTTCGCGCCGCCCACGCGCGACGACCTCATCGACGCCGTCGACCGGATGCAGCGGCTGTATGCCGACCCGGCCGCCTGGCGCCAGCTACAGCTCAGCGCGATGCAATCCGACGTATCCTGGCGCAGCAGCGCCGGGCACTACGCCCAACTCTTCCGCGATCTTATCGGAGACCAGCGGCCATGATCGAGACGATCGCCACCAAGCCCTTCAACGACCAGAAGCCCGGCACCTCGGGCCTGCGCAAGAGCGTCCCGCACTTCCGCCAGGCCAATTACGCCGAGAATTTCATCCAGGCGATCTTCGACGCCGCCGACAGCCATGACGGCGAGACCCTGGTGATCGGCGGCGACGGCCGCTTCTACAATCGCGAGGTGATCCAGACCGCGATCCGCATGGCTGCCGGCAACGGCTATGGCCGCGTCGTCGTCGGCCGCGGCGGCATCCTGTCGACGCCAGCCGCCTCCAACCTGATCCGCATCCGCAAGGCGGCCGGCGGCATCATCCTGTCGGCCAGCCACAATCCCGGCGGCCCGAAGGGCGATTTCGGCATCAAGTACAATGTCGCCAATGGCGGTCCGGCGCCGGAGAAGATCACCTCCGCGATCTTCGAGCGCACGCGGACGATGTCGCAGTACCGCATCTGGTCCGGCGACGCCCCGAGCCTTGCCGAACTTGGCGAGACAAAGCTTGGCGACATGGTGGTCGAGGTCATCGACCCGGTCGCCGACTATGCCGCGCTGATGGAAAAGCTGTTCGATTTCGGCCAGATCCGCGACCTCATCGCCTCCGGCTTCACCCTGCGCTTCGACGCCATGCACGCCGTGACCGGCCCCTATGCCAAGGAAATACTGGAGAACCGGCTCGGCGCACCGCTCGGCACGGTGATCAATGGCGAGCCGCTGGAGGATTTCGGTGGCGGACATCCCGATCCCAACGCGGTCCACGCCGCGACGCTGATCAACCAGCTGATGGCGCCCAACGGACCGGATTTCGGTGCGGCTTCCGACGGCGACGGTGACCGCAACCTGATCGTCGGCAAGGGCATCGTCGTTTCGCCCTCGGATTCGCTGGCGGTCTTGGCCGCCAACGCCCATCTGGCGCCGGCCTACACGGACGGTATCGCCGGCATCGCCCGCTCCATGCCGACCAGCCAGGCCGCCGACCGGGTCGCCGCCAAGCGCGGCATCGGCATGTACGAGACGCCCACCGGCTGGAAGTTCTTCGGCACGCTGCTCGATGCCGGCAAGGTGACCATCTGCGGCGAGGAGAGCGCCGGCACCGGCTCCGACCATGTCCGCGAGAAGGACGGCCTGTGGGCGGTGCTCTTGTGGCTCAACATCCTGGCCGTGCGCCGCGAGAGCGTGCAGGCGATCCTGGAAAGCCACTGGGCCGAGTTCGGGCGCAATTACTACCAGCGCCACGACTACGAGGAGGTCGACGCCAAGGCGGCCGAGGGGCTGATGGGCTCGCTGCATGATCGCCTCGCCTCCATGGCCGGCCAGCGCTTCGGCACGCTTGTCGTTTCCGAGGCCGACGATTTTTCCTACAAGGACCCGGTCGACGGCTCGGTCGCCACCGGCCAGGGCGTGCGGATCGTCTTCTCCGGCGGCTCGCGCATCGTCTACCGCCTGTCGGGCACCGGCACCAAGGGCGCTACCCTGCGCGTCTATATCGAGCGCTACGAGCCCGACCGCACCCGCCACGACATTGCCCCCGAACAGGCGCTGGCCGAGCTCATCGACACGGCCTCGGCGATCGGCGAGATCGGCAAGCGCACCGGCCGCACGGCGCCGGACGTCATCACCTGACCGCAGGGACGGCATGACCTACGCAATCACGGCCGAGCGCGGCAGGCCCGCCGCGCTCGGCGCGACGCTCGACGGCGACGGCGTCCATTTCGCCGTCCACTCCGAGAATGCCGACGCCATCCAGCTCTGCCTCTTCGACCCGACCGGCACGCGGGAAACCGCGCGGCTCGTCCTGCCCGGCGAAAAGGACGGCCGGCACTACGGCTTCGTGCCGGGCCTTGCGGCCGGCGCCCGCTACGGCCTTCGTGCGCTTGGCCCCTACCGACCGAAGGACGGCCATCGCTTCGACCCGTCCAAGCTCCTCGCCGATCCCTATGCGGTGCAACTCGACCGCCCCTTCCTCTATCATCCGGTGCTCGCAGCCCCGCCCGAGCGCCAGCTCGACAGTGCGCCCTACATGCCGCGGGCGCTCGTCACTGCGCTCGATCGCAGCGCCGCGCCCCTGCCCTTTGCCGCCCCCGGCCTGACCTACGAGGTGCTGGTCCGCGCCTATTCCCAGCGCCATCCGGATGTCCCGGCCGAGATCCGCGGTACCGTCGCCGCCCTCGCCGAACCCGTCTTCCTCGATCACATGGAGAAGCTCGGCGTCGAGACCGTTGAGCTGATGCCCCTCGCCGCCTGGATCGACGAGGGCCATCTCTCGGCACACGGCCTGACCAATGCCTGGGGCTACAATCCGATCACCCACATGGCGCCCGACCCGCGGCTTGCGCCGGGCGGCTTTGCCGAGATCCGCCGGGTGGTCGATGCGCTCCATGCGCGCGGCATCAAGGTGCTGCTCGACGTCGTGCTGAACCATTCCGGCGAGGGCGACGAGAACGGGCCGACGGTCTGCTATCGCGGCCTCGACAATCTCCTCTACTACCGCCACGCCGAGGACGAGCCGGGCCTGCTCGTCAACGACACCGGCACCGGCAACACCCTTGCCACCCACCGCGAACCGGTGGCGCGGCTGTGCATCGACGCACTGCGAACCTGGGTCGAGGCGACCGGCCTCGACGGCTTCCGCTACGATCTCGCCCCGGTGATGGGACGGCTGGACGACGGCTTCTCAGCCGACGCGCCGTTCTTCCGCATGCTCGCCGCCGATCCCGTCCTGAAGCACCGCATCCATGTCGCCGAACCCTGGGACATCGGTCCCGGCGGCTACCAGGTCGGCCGGTTTCCCAAGCCCTGGTTCGAATGGCAGGACAAGTTCCGCGACGATGTCCGCCGCTTCTGGCGCGGCGATGCCGGCATGGTCGGGGCGCTGGCGACGCGCCTCGCCGGCTCGGCCGATCTCTACGACCGCGACGGCCGCCGCCCGTCGAGCGGCGTCAATTTCATCGCCGCCCATGACGGCTTCTCGCTGGCCGATATCGCCGCCTATGCCGAGAAGCACAACGCGGCCAATTGCGAGGGCAATCGCGACGGCCACAACGACAACCACTCCTGGAACAACGGCGTCGAGGGTGAGACCGACGATCCGGCCATCCTCGACGCGCGCGGCAAGGACATCCGCGCCATGCTGGCGACGCTGATGGTCGCGCGCGGCACGCCGATGCTGGTGGCCGGCGACGAATTCGGCCGCAGCCAGGGCGGCAACAACAATGGCTATGCCCAGGACAACGAGATCACCTGGCTCGACTGGGCGCGGGCCGACACGGATCTCGCCGCCTTCGTCGCCCGGCTGTCGCAACTGCGCCGTGCCCATCCGGCCCTCAACGCCGACCGCTTCCTCACCGGCCGCCCGGTCGAGGGCGGCGACGTCGAGGACGTCGTCTGGCTGCGCGAGGATGGCGCCCCCATGGAGCCCGGCGACTGGTCCGATCCGGAAAGGCGCTTCCTCGGCATGTCGGTCTATGCGCCGCGCGGCGAAGACGACATCGAGAGCGAGCGGGCGGTGATCTATCTCAATGCCGGCGACGCCGACATCGCGGTCACGCTGCCGCCGCCGCGCCCCGACCACGCCTATTGCCTGCATCTCCAGTCGGACTGGCCGCAGCTCGAACCCCGGCGCATCGACGCGGCGGACGGGCTCATCGTCCAGTCCCGTTCGGTGTTCGTCATCCTCGAGGAGCGGCTCTGATCGCCGCGCCGTCCACAGGCGTGGCACCGGACCGGTTTGCTGCGGCCCCGGCGAGCCGGTAAGAACGGCAGGCGCGCGGCGATGCTCCGCGCCCCCTTGACCGCGAACCGGGCCCGTATCCCATGCCCATCCAGCAGCTCTCCGATGCCCTGATTGACCAGATCGCTGCCGGCGAAGTCGTCGAGCGGCCGGCCAGCGTCGTCAAGGAGCTGGTCGAGAACGCCCTCGATGCCGGCGCAAGGCGCATCGAGATCGCCACGGCCGGCGGCGGCAAGAATCTCATCCGGATCAGCGACGACGGCTGCGGCATTCCGGCCGCCGAGATGCCGCTGGCGGTGCGCCGCCATTGCACCTCCAAGCTCGCCGGCGGCCTCGACGCTATCGGCACCCTCGGCTTTCGCGGCGAGGCCCTGCCCTCGATCGGCTCGGTCGGCCGGCTCAGCCTGAAGTCCCGGGCCGCCGGCAGCGACGAAGCCTACGAGATCTGCGTCGAGGCGGGCCGCCCCTCCGAGCTGCGCCCCACCGCCCTGTCCCGGGGCACGGTGATCGAGGTCCGCGATCTCTTCCACGCCGTGCCCGCCCGGCTGAAATTCCTGAAGAGCGACCGGGCCGAATCCAGCGCGATCACCGAGATCGTCCGGCGCATCGCCATCGCCTTTCCGGGCGTCCGCTTCGAGCTGTCCGGCCCCGACCGCACGACGACGGTGTTCGAGGCGGTGCCCGGCGACGCACCGCTGCCGCGCATCGCCGACGTGCTGACGCAGGACTTCGCCGACAATGCCATCCCGGTGGACGCCATGCGCGAGGACGTGCGGCTGCGCGGCTTTGCCGGGATCCCGACCTACAATCGCGGCAATGGCCAGCAGCAATTCTTCTACGTCAATGGCCGGCCGGTCCGCGACAAGACGCTGCATTCGGCCCTGCGCGGCGCCTATGCCGACGTTCTGGCCCGCGACCGCCATCCCGTCGCGGTCCTGTTTCTCGACCTCGACCCGGCCCTCGTCGACGTCAATGTCCATCCGGCCAAGGCCGATGTGCGGTTCCGCGATCCAGGGCTGGTGCGCGGCCTGATCGTCGGCTCGCTGCGCCAGGCCTTCAACGAGGCCGGCCTGCGTTCGGCGACCACCAACGCCTCCGGTCTGATGGCCCGCTTCCGGGGCGCCGCCCCCGCCGAGCCGGCACCGGTGACGCCGGCCCCGCGCCGTTTCGACGGCTTCGCGCCCGGCGGCTTCGCCGCGCCGCGCCAGGCCGCTTATGCCGCCGAGGCCTCGCCCTACCGGCCCCTCGATATGGGCGCCGATGCCGCGACCCTCGACCGCGCAGCTGACGCCGGCTCCGCCGCCACGCCGGCGCCCGCCGCCTACGCTGCCGCCAACACCGAGCCCACCGAGGACGGGGCGAACGGGGCCGACCATCCGCTGGGTGCGGCCAAGGCGCAGTTCCACCGCAACTTCATCGTGTCCGAGACCGAGGACGGCATCGTCATCGTCGACCAGCACGCCGCCCATGAGCGCCTCGTCTACGAGGCGTTGAAGACGGCCCTGCACGGCCGCCCCCTCGCCTCGCAGCTGCTGCTGATCCCGGAGATCGTCGATCTGCCGGAGGACGACGTCGATCGCCTCGCCGAGCAGGCGGAGACCTTCGCCCGGCTCGGCCTCGGCATCGAGCGCTTCGGTCCCGGCGCGGTGGCCGTGCGCGAGACGCCGGCGATCCTCGGCAGCGTCGATTGCCAGCGTCTGGTGCGCGACCTCGCCGACGAGCTCGCCGAGGCCGGCACCGCCGACGCCGTGCGCGGCCGCATTGACCATGTCGCCGCGACCATCGCCTGCCACGGCTCGGTGCGCTCGGGACGGCTGATGAAGCCGGAAGAGATGAACGCGCTCCTGCGCGACATGGAGGCGACGCCCGGCTCAGGCCAGTGCAATCACGGCCGGCCGACCTTCATCGAGCTGAAGCTCGCCGACATCGAGAAGATGTTCGGCCGCCGCTGAAGGCGAGGCGGTGCCATTTGACGGCTCCCCGGCCCGGCGTTAGTCAGAAGCCGACCGACCGGCTGGCAATGCCGGTCCACCGACAGCGGAGACATCCATGAACCGCATGGAGAATGGCGGCGAGGCGAAGCTGCGCTACGGCACGCCCGATTTTCAGGTCGTGCGGCCCGGCGCCTATGTGCGCTGCGCCGTGACCGGCGAGGCGATCCCGCTCGACCTGTTGCGCTACTGGAGCGTCGAGCGCCAGGAAGCCTATGTCGACGGCGAGGCCTCGTTCCGCCGCGAAAAGGAAGTCGCCAGCAAGGGCTGAGACGGACCGCTCCGGCCGCTCAGCCGAATTTGCGACGACGGAAGGCGCGCCGCGTATCGCGGATGATGCGGGCGCCGAGGCTCTGCGGCGCGAAGCCGAGCGCCACGTCGAGCACCTCGCATTCCTTCAGGAACAGCTGCATCGCGGCGGATCCCGTTGCCAGCCGCACCGCATCCTTGCGCGTCGTCACCATCTGCAGGCCTTCGCGCCAGGCCGAGGCCGACAGATCGTCCATGTCGTCGCTGGAAAAGACATGGTGGTCGGGAAAGTCGCGGGTCTCGACGATCTCGGCGCCGAGCGCGGTCAGGCTGGCGTAGAATTTCGCCGGATCGGCGATGCCGGCGAAGGCCAGCACCCGCAGCCCGGCGAAGCGGGCGCCGTTCTCCGGCTCCAGTGCCGCCTCGAAGATCGGCTTGTTGCCCCGCGCCGTCTGCCGGATGACGGCATCGCCGGCGCTGCCCTCGCCGATCACCAATAGTGCGTCGGCATAGCGGATCTGGTCGATGAGCGGCGCGCGTACAGGCCCGGCCGGCACCACGGCGCCATTGCCGAGACCACGCCGCGCATCCACCGCGATCAGCGCGAAGTCGATCGCCAGCCGGGCGCTCTGGAAGCCGTCATCCATGATGATGAAGTCGACGCCGCGCTCGGCGAGCAGCTTCTGCGCGGCCTGCCGGCGGTTCACCGCGACGCAGGTCGGCGCGACGCTCGCCAGGAGCAGCGGCTCGTCGCCGACCTCGGCCGCGCTGTGATGGGCCGGATCGACCAGCACGGCGCCGCGGCTGGCCCGCCCGTGGCCGCGCGACACGAAGCCGGGGCGCAGCCCCTCGGCGAGCGCGGCGCGCCCGAGCGCCATGGCGGTCGGCGTCTTGCCGCCTCCCCCGACGGTAAAGTTTCCGACGCACAGTACTGGCACCCCGACATCGGCGCGCTCGCCGTGCTCCAGATTGCGCCGGGCCACGCGCCCGTAGACCGCCGCCGCCGGTGCCAGCATCAGGCTCTGCCAGGCTTTCGGCCGCCACCAGAAGGGCGGCGTCTCGGCCCGCATCATCGCGGCGCCGCCGGACGGTTGCAGCGGTCAAGGCCCACCGACAGCTTCAGCGGATGCAGGAACGGCTGCAGTGCCTGCATGGTCCGCGGCAGCGCGCCGCGCATCTCCTCCACCGTCGTCGCCGAGGCCCGCTTCATGCGGGCAAGCGCGGCGGGATCGTCGAGGATCTGCACAAGGCAGGCGGCCAGCGTGTCGCCGTCGCGCACGATCTTGGCGCCGCCATTCTTCAACAGCCGCTGATAGGCGTCGCGGAAATTCTGGACATAGCGGCCCGACAGGATCGCGGTGCCCAGCATCGCCGCCTCGAGCGGGTTCTGGCCGCCCTCGCCGGTCACCGACTTGCCGAGAAAGGCGATGTCGGTGAGCCGCAGATAGAGCCCCATCTCGCCCATCGTGTCGCCGAGCAGGATATCGGTTTCCGCATCGGGAAGGTCGCCCCGGCTGCGCCGCGCGACCTTGAGGCCGGCGCCGGTCAGCTCGGCCTCGATCTCGTCGCCGCGCGTCGTGTGGCGCGGCACCACAATCGTCAGAAGGCCGGGATGGCTTGCGGCCAGCTTGCGATGCACCTCGCCGGCCAGCGTCTCCTCGCCGGCATGGGTGGAGAGCGCCGCCCAGCGGGGCCGCTCGCCCAGCGCCGCGATCATCTCGTCCAGCGCCGCGCCGGGGCTTGGCGGCGGAGCGGTATCGGCCTTCAGATTGCCCGCCACCGAAACGGCCCGCGCGCCCAGGAGATGGAAGCGCTCGCCGTCCACATCCGACTGGGCGACCACATGCGCCAGTGTTTCCATCAGCGCCTCGGCGAGCCACGGCGCCGACTTCCAGCGCTTGAACGAGCGGTCCGACAGGCGCGCATTGACCAGCACCTGCGGAATGCGCCGCCGGTTCAGCTCCATCAGCGTCGTCGGCCAGATCTCGCTTTCCGCCACGATCGCCACGTCCGGGCACCAATGGTCGAGGAAGCGATGGATGGAGGGGCCGAGATCGAGCGGCACATATTGGTGGATGACGCAGTCGCCGAGCCGTTCGGCGACCAGCGTCGCCGAGGTCATCGTGCCGGTGGTCATCAGGACGGAGATGCCGTCGGCCGCGATCGCCCGCACCAGCGGCGTGACCGCGGCGCTTTCGCCGACGCTCGCCGCATGCACCCAGACCAGCGGACCGGCCGGGCGCTCGACACTGGCATGACCGTAGCGTTCGCGGCGGCGCAAGGGGTCTTCCTTGCCCCGCGAGGTGCGGTAGCCGACATAGGGGCCGAGCAGCGGATAGACGAGCGTGCCGGCCGCCCGGTAGGAGGCGAGTGCGGCGCGGGCCAGGAAATCGCTCACGCAACCCTCCCGACCAGCCGCTCGGCCGCGACATTCGCCGCCTCGATCGCCAGCGTGATCTCGCGCCGCTTGGCCTCCATCTCCTCCGCGTCGGCATCGGCCGCCACATGGATCGGTTCGCCGACCACCACCGCAATGCGGCCGAAGGGCAGCGGCACCGTCGTCTTGTCCCAGGAACTCTCGACCACGTAGCGCCGGCTGGTGACCGCCGCCGACGGCAGGACCGGCCGGCCGGAAATCCGCGCCAGCGTGACGATGCCGAGCCCCGCGTCGCGCGGCACGCCCTTCGGCACGTCGGCGATCATGCAGACGCCGAAGCCGCGGGCGAGATAGCGGCGCAGCGCGATCAGCGCCTTGGCCCCGCCCTTCTGGGCCCGCACCGGTCCGGCGCGTCCGCCCGAGCCGCGCACCGTCTCAATGCCGAAGCGCGCGACCACGGCGGCGTTCATCTCCGCGTCGGCATTGCGCGACAGGAGCGCGACATAGGGCAGTTCGGCCGGCCGGAAGAACGGCGCCAGAAGATGCTGCCCGTGCCACAGGCCGACGATCGCCGGATGCTCGGCGGTCAGCCGGGCCCGCCAGTCGGTCGAGCCAGGCGCTTCCCTCTGGGTCGCATGGACGAGGCGCAGACCGCGATAGATCGCGCTGCCGCCGACCGCCATGGTCGCCGGGCTGCGGAGCAGGCGCCGGACGCGCTTGCGCCACGCGCGCAGGGTCCCCCGCGGGCGTTTCGGCGGAGCGCCGTCCTCGCCGGTTCGAGCCTGTGCCATCAATTCATCCGACATCGACGTCAGCCTGACCGCCTGTCCGGGGACAGACCGGCCTCACTGCTTGTCCGGGTCCATCAGCCGGTGCATGTGGACGATGAAATACCGCATGGCGGCGTTGTCCACGGTCTGCTGCGCCTTCGACCGCCAGGCCGTCAGGGCCGAGGCGTAGTCGGGAAAGATGCCGACGATGTCGAGATTGTCGAGGTCCTTGAAATCGACGCTCTGGAGATCGTCCAGTTCGCCACCGAAGACCAGGTGAAGAAGCTGCTTGGGTTTCTGCTCTTCCATCATGTCCTCTTTCGTCCTGCACCGCGCCGCGCGCGGCGCAGACTGGGGTGTTGTTACCGGGTGCAGCCTTGTCCTGCACCAAAATACCGTCCGCTCCAAGGCGGCGGCGCCGTTCAGTCGGGAACGGCCTCGGCGAGCCTTTGCAGCCGCGGCATCGCCGCCAGCGAGGCGGCCATCAGGATCTCGTGCCGCCGCCCCTCGCTGCGATAGACGGTCGGCAGGCCGGCCCGGCCGCACAGGAGGCCGCCCGCCCGCTCGATCAGGAGATCGGCGGCGGCGATGTCCCAGTCGCTGGCGCGCGGCCGGATCAGCGTCCCGTCGAGCCGCCCGCAGGCCACCAGCGCCAGCCGGTAGGCCAGCGACGGCACGGCCTTCTCGCTGGCGAAGGCTTCGCCATCGGAGGCCTCGACGCGCTTGCGCATGGAATCGGGCATCGCCAGCCGCATCCGCTCGCCCGGCCCCGGCTCGGCAACGGCGCAAGGGGCCCCGTTCATCAGCGGCGTGCCGTCGGCGGTCACTTCGAAGATCTCGCCCATCGAGGGCGCCACGATGACGCCGACCACCGGACGGCCGTTCTCGACCACGGCGATCGACACGCACCAGGTGTCCTCGCCGCGCAGATAGGCCCGCGTGCCGTCGATCGGATCGACCACGAAGAAGCGGCTGCCGGTGCCCGTCCGTGCGTCGCCCGGCTGCATCTCCTCCGACACCCAGCCATAGTCCGGCCGGGCGCCCACCAGCGTGTTGCGCAGCATCAGATCGACGGCGAAATCCGCCTCGCTGACCGGGGAATTGCCCTCCTTCCACCAGACCTTGGGGTCGCGGCGAAAGAAGCCGAGCGCGATCTCGCCGGCCTCGACGGCCGCCGCCTTCACCAGTTCCAGATCGTCCTGGTAGCCCGACAAGATCACGCGCCCGCCACGGTCATGGAGCCGATCCGCAGGGTCGGCACCACGGTGGAGAACCGTTCGTCGAGATCGTCGGCCGCCGTCAGCGAGGCCAGCATGTCGGTGAGGTTGCCGGCGATGGTCAGCTCGGATACCGGCGTGGTCAGCTCGCCATTCTCGATGAGATAGCCCGAGGCGCCGCAGCTGTAGTCGCCGGTCACCAGATTGGTGCCGTGGCCGATCAGCTCGTCGATATAGAGCCCGGTGCCGGTCTCGTGGATCAGCGCCTCGCGCGACATCCGCCCGGGCGACAGGAGGACGTTGCTCGACGAGGGCGACACGCCGTTGCCGCCGCGTGCCGCGCGGCCGTTGCTCTGAAGGCCAAGCTCCGTCGCCGTCGCCGTGTCGAGCAGCCAGTTGCGCAGGATGCCGTTCTCGACCAGCGCCATCGGCGCGCCGCGCACGCCCTCGCCGTCGAAGGGGCGCGAGCCCGGCCGCCGCGGTAAAAGCGGGTTGTCGGTCAGCGTGAAGCTTTCCGGCAGGATCGCCTGCCCCATGCGGTCCTTCAGGAAGCTCGTGCCGCGGGCGATCGCGGCGCCGTTGACCGCGGCCACGATGCTGCCGATCAGCCCCCGCGCGATGCGCGGATCGTAGAGGATCGGCATGCGGCCGGTGGCCGCCGTGCCGGGGTTGAGGCGCCGCACGGTCCGCTCGCCGGCGCGCCGGCCGATGGCCTCGGGGTCGTCGAGATCGGCGTAATGGATGCGGGAATCGAAATCATAGTCCCGCTGCATGCCGACGCCGGTGCCGGCGATGACGCTGATCGAGCGCGAAAAGCCCGAGCGCATGCGGTGGCCGGCAAAGCCCGAAGAGGTCGCCAGCACGAGGCCGGCCGCGCCTGCCGAGACCGAGGCCCCACCGGAATTGGTCACGCCGGCAACGCCGCGCGCGGCCTCTTCCATCGCCAGCGCCTCGTCGATCATCGCCGTCGTGGCCAGATCGGTGTCGTCGTAGAGATCGAGACCAGGATCGTCGCGGCCGTCGGCCAGGCGGTCGGCATCGGCGAGCCGCGCGAAAGGATCCTCCGGCGAGACCTTCGCCATGGCGATCGCTCGCTCGACCAGCGGCTGCGGATCGCTGTGGATGTCGCCCGAGACGGTGGCGACGCGCCGACCGACGAAGACGCGGAGCGACATGTCCTCGCTCTCGGAATTCTCCGTGTCCTCGACTGCGCCGAGCCGGACCGAAACCGATCGCCCGAAGGAGCGGACCACCGCCACGTCGCAGGCGTCGGCCCCGGCCTTTCGTGCGGTCTCGATGAGCCGCTCGGCGACCGAAAGGAGCCGCGTGCTGTCGTCGTCCATGAACCTGCCTGCTGGTGTTCGTCACCGAACCATTTATTGTGCGATGCCATAGCCATCAAGGCGTCATTGCACGCGATTGCAGCCGGCCGCGCGTGCAGCAACCGGGAACGGGAGCTTCGGTGGAGCACACAACCTCGATCTTTCTGGAAGTCGTGCTGCTTCTGGGCGGCGGAATCGTCGCAGGTACGCTGTTCCAGCGCATCGGGCTCGGCACGGTTCTGGGCTATCTGTTTGCCGGCATTCTGCTCGGCCCGGTCTTCCGCGTCGTCGCCGATGGCGAGGAGATCCTGCATATCGGTGAGCTCGGCGTCGTTTTCCTGCTGTTCATCATCGGACTGGAACTGAAGGTCGGCCGCCTGTGGGCGATGCGGCGCCAGATCTTCGGCCTCGGCCTTGCCCAGGTGGTGCTGTCCGGCCTGGTGCTGGCGGGCGTCGCCTTCCTGTTCGACTTCTCGTGGCAGGCGAGCGTCCTGATCGGCTTCGGCCTCGCTCTGTCCTCTACCGCCTTCGGCCTGCAATTGCTCGACGAGGCCGGCGAGACCAATACCCGCCACGGCCAGTCGGCCTTTTCGATCCTCCTGTTCCAGGATCTGGCCGTCGTACCGCTTCTGGCCGCGATCCCGTTCCTGGCGCCGGCCTCGGGCGACACGGCGATCGACCCGGTCGAGATCGCCATCTCGGTCGGTGCCGTCGCGGCCCTGGTGGTCGGCGGCCGCTATCTGCTCAATCCGCTGTTCCGCCTCATGGCCACCTCCGGCGCCCGCGAGGTGATGCTCGGCGCCGCGCTCTTCGTGGTACTGGGATCGGCCATGCTGATGGAGGCGGCGGGCTTCTCCATGGCCATGGGCGCCTTCATAGCCGGCGTGCTCCTGGCCGAATCCACCTATCGCCACGAGCTCGAAGCCAATATCGAGCCGTTCCGAGGCCTGCTGCTGGGCCTGTTCTTCATGGGGGTCGGGCTGTCGCTCGACCTGGCCGTCGTGATGCGCGACTGGCTGGCGATCCTCGCCCTGACGCCGGCGCTGATGCTGGCGAAGGCGGCGATCATCTATCTTCTGTCGCGGGCCTTCGGCGAGACCGGCAACACCGCCACTCGCGTCTCCGGCCTGCTGGCCCAGGGCGGCGAGTTCGGCTTCGTGCTGTTCACCGCGGCCTCGGCGGGGCTGCTCATCTCCGAGGCGACGGCCTCGTTCCTCATCGCCATCGTCACCCTGTCGATGATGCTGACGCCGCTGACCACCTGGCTCGGACGCCGGCTCAGCACCGAGGCGAATGGCGACGAGGAGGTGCTGGACGAGGATTTTGCCGGCGCCGGCGCCTCGGTCCTGATGATCGGCTTCTCGCGCTTCGGGCAGATGACGGCACAGGTGCTGCTGTCGAGCGGTACCGACGTGACCATCATCGATTCCTCGGCCGAACGCATCCGCACGGCGGAGGCCTTCGGCTTCCGCATCTATTTCGGGTCGGGGCTGCGCAAGGACGTCCTGGAAGCGGCCGGCATCCGCAAGACGCGGCTGGTCGCCATCTGTACCAACAAGCGCGAAACCACCGACCGGATCGTCGACCTGATCCGCGCCGATTTTCCCAATGTCCGGCTCTATGTCCGCGCCTATGACCGCAGCCACGCTTTGTCGCTGCGCGCCCGCGGCGTCGACTACGAGATCCGCGAGACGGTGGAATCCGCCCTCGCCTTCGGGCGGGCGACGCTCGACGCCCTGGGCATCGAGGACGAGCTGGCCGACCGGATCACCGAGGATGTGCGCCGGCGCGATCTCGCCCGTCTCAAGCTGCAGGAGGCCGAGGGCTTCTATGCTGGCACCGACATGATCACGAACCGCGTCGTCACGCCTGAGCCGCTGGTCAAGCCGCGCCCGGCCCTCAAGGACATCGAGCGCTCGCCAACCGATGATGACGCCGGCGCGAGCCCGGAAGACGGGGCGCCGATCAAGCGCCGCCGCGGACGCCCCTTTCGCGGGCGCCGTCGCGACTTCGGCAAGATCCAGTCGCGCTGACGCGCGACGGCCGCAGCGTCATCCACCGAGGGCGGCGCTATGATGGCGCCGGAAAGCCGGAGCTCAGTCCGGCTTGGACAGCTCCGATTCCGACTTCAGCACCCGGCTGCCATCCTCCTGCTCGATCATGTAGGCGGGGTTGTCCGCGTCGGCATTGCGGGTGATCTCGCTGCCCTCGATGGTGCGGGTGACCTTTTCGGTGAAGGTGTCGCTGACCTTCCCGGTGCCGGTCCCGGCTCCCCAGTTCCATTCGACCCATTCGCCCTTGCGGTACTTGGCCATCGGCTCGCCTCCTGTTGATTGGATAGGCGCGAAGCGATCTCGCGGCGGATGCGTTCCCGCAGGGCTTTGCGTCCGGGCCGGCCAAATCGCCGCAGAGCGGGCGCGGAACCGGAATCCGAAGGCCGCCGTTTGCAGACTCGTCCCGGCCTTGCGGCCTTCCATCCATCGGCCCCGTCATGAACCCTCGCCTTGCCTATCACGCCGAACAATTCGGCCTCGCCCTCACCGATCCGCACCGGTTCGAGGTCGAGCGCCGCAAATGCGGCAAGGGGTTCAAGATCTGCTTTTCCAACGGCGAGCCCATCGCCGACAAACGCCTGCGCAAGCGGGTGAAGGCCCTCGCCATTCCCCCGGCCTGGACCGAGGTGAAGATCTGCATGGACGAGAGCGGCCACATCCAGGCGATCGGTCGCGACGAGAAGGGCCGGCTGCAATATCGCTATCACGACGAATGGGTGAATGTACGCGACGCGGTAAAGACCGAGCGGCTGCTGCGCTTCGGCCATGCCCTCCCCCGGCTGCGCCGCCGCGTCGAGAAGGACATGCGCCGCCGCAAGCTCGACCGCCTGACCACCTCGGCGATCGCCACCCGGCTGATCGACCTGACCGCCATGCGGCCCGGCCACGAGAAATATGCCAGCGATGGCGGGCGCGGCGTCGCGTCCCTGCGCAAGGACAATCTGCGTATCGTCAAGAAGGCGGCGGTGCTGAAGTTCGTCGCCAAGTCCAACAAGCCGCAGCGCATCGAGATCGTCGACCGGCCGATGGTCAAGTCGCTCAAGCGGGTCCGCAAGGGCAAGGGCAAGCGCCTGTTCCGCTTCCCCGATGCCCGCAAGGAGCAGCGCGAGCTGACCGCCAACCTCCTCAACGACTATCTGCACGAGGCCGCCGACGCGCCGGTCTCGGCCAAGGACTTCCGCACATTCCACGGCTCGGCCGAGGCGCTGCGCTATCTGGTCGAGGATGCCGGGGACAAGGTGAACAGCAAGTCGAAGCGCAAGCGCGCCGTGGCCGCGGCCATGCGCTCGGTCTCCACGGTGCTGCGCAACACGCCGGCCGTTGCCCGCGCGTCCTATGTCCACCCGCAGATCGTCGCCGCCTTCGAGGCCGGCGAATTGTCGCCCGACCTCCTGAAGGGTCGCTGCCGCGAGGGGCTCACCCGCGTCGAGACCGGGCTGATGCGCTTCCTCGAACAGGCAGCGCGCAAGCCGGTCACGGCCGGGCAGAACGAGACCCTGAACGAGGCAGCGGAAACGCCGCCACAAACCGGTCGGCTGGACGAGCGGGTCCTCGAAGCCGCCGAGTAGGCGGCCGCCGACAGTGTGGCCTATCCGGCCTTGACCGACGTGATCCCGTGCTGACGCCGACCGCTGTTCCTGGACGAGAGCAGCGCGTCGAGCGACCGCTTGGTCTCTTCCTTCACCGGGCTGGTCTCGTCGAGGATCTGTTTGGTGCGCAGGAAGTCGAGGACGCCGTAATGCGACACCGGCGGGCAGATCAGGAGGTCCGGCGGATGCATGTGGACCTTGGTGTCGATGATCGACTGCATCATCAATTGCGAGGCCCCGAACAGCGCCTCCAGCGGCGTCGGCATGATGTCCGGCCCGCCCTTCGGGCCGCCATTGACGTCCACGGCGATGACCTTGTCCACCTTGCCCTGCAGCCGGTCGAAGGGCAGCGGGTTGAAGATGCCGCCATCGATCAGGATCCGCCCGTCCCGGCGCACCGGCCGGAACACCGCCGGCAGGGCGGCCGTCGCGGCCAGCGCGCTGAACAGTTCGCCGGAATCGATCTCGCACTCCAGCTTGCCGTAGAAATCGGTGGCCATCACCCCGAGCGGAATCTTCAGCTCGCTGAAATGCAGCGGCAGATCGAGCGGCAGGAAGGCCCGCACCACGCGCTCGGCATTGAGCTGGCCGAGGCGCAGCCCACCATCGGCAAGGAATTCCTGGAAGCTGCCCGGACGGGTGCGCCAGAGCCGGCCGAAGACGAGGCTCTTGCCGGCAAAGCAGTCGAGGACGAAGTCGCGGACGTCGCGGCCGCTCATGCCGGAGGCGCGGCCGGCCCCCATGATGGCGCCGATCGATGAACCGACGATGCGATCCGGCACGAGCCCGAGTTCGTCGAAGGCTTCGAGCACATGGATATGGGCGAGCCCGCGCGCGCCGCCGCCCCCTAGGGCGAGCCCGAGCGTCGTCACGCCGTCAGGCTCCCGCGGGACCGACGGTGATGATCGTCGGCGGCGCCGACAACAGCGCCTCGGCCTGCGCCTTGACGTCATCGAGCGTGACCGCGTCAATCAGGTCCTGGCGCTTGTCGATATAGTCGATGCCGAGATCGTCGAGCTGGATGCCGAGCAGCGTCGAGGCGATCGCCGCCGAGGAATCCAGATTGCGGATGGCGTAGGCGCCCTTCACATAGGCTTTCGCCTTCGCCAGCTCCTCGGCCGTCGGGCCGTTTTCGGCGAGATCGGCCAGCTGCTCGCGGATGATCGCGATGCTTTCCTCGGCCTTTTCCGCCCGGGTCGCGGTGCTGATGCCGAGCACCGCCGCATGGTCGTAGCTGGCCAGGAACGAACCGGCGCCATAGGCGAGGCCGCGCTTCTCGCGGATTTCCTCGTAAAGCCGCGACGTGAAGGAGCCGCCGCCCAGGATGTGGTTCATCAGATAGGCGGCGAAGAACTCGTCATCGTCGCGCATCACGCCCGGCAGGGCCATCTGGATCGTCGTCTGCGGCACCGCCAGGTCGACGGCCTCGGTCTTGCCGAGGACCGGCTGGATATCGGCCACGGGCTTCAGCTCGGGCGTTTCGGGCAGCGCGCCGAAGACTTCGTCGAGCCGCTTGCCGAGTTCGTCCGGCGTGATGTCGCCGACGACGCCGACATAGAGATTGTCGCGCGCGAAGATGCGCTTTCTGAATGCCTCGAGGTCGGCGGCGCCGACGGTTGCCAGCGTCTCCAGCGTGCCCTTGGTCGGCCGCGCATAGGGATGATCGGCGAAGACCGTGCGCGAGAAGGCCTTGCCGGCGAGCTCGCCGGGATCGTTCTGCTCGGCGAGGATCCCGGCCATGATCTGGCCGCGGATCCGCGCCACCGGCTCCTCGTCGAAGCGCGGATCGTTGATCGATGCCTTCAACAGGGCGAAGGCGTCGTCATTGACCTCGGTGATGGTCCGGAAGCTGCCCGAGAAATTGTCCAGGCTGGCGTCGTAGCTCAGCGACACGCCGAGATCGTCGAGCCGCGCCTGGAATTCCTGGCTGTCGATGTCGCCGGCCCCCTCGTCGAGGAGACCGGACATCAGGTTCGCAGTGCCTTCCTTGCCGGGATCGTCCTGGGTCGAGCCGCCGCCCTTGAAGGCGAATTTCATCGCGATCAGCGGATTGGTGTGATCCTCGACGAGCAGCGCCTTGATGCCACCGGGACTGGTGACCGTCTGGATATCGACGGCCTCGGCGGTGCCGACCGATGCGAAGGACAGGCTGAACGACAGGGCCAGGGCGGCGATCGTGCCACCGAGCGCGGGGACGAATGACTTCAACGGGAGATTCCTTCTGCGAAGGGGAAGATCAGGAGCGCGTGTCGGCATCCGGCTGGGCCTCGGGTCTGAGATAGCCGGTGACCGAGCGCTGCGGCCGCAGATATTTGCGGGCGACGGCGTTGACGTCCTCGACGGTCACCGCCTCGATGCGCTCGGGCCATGCCTCGACATCCTCGATGGTGCGGCCGGTGGCCAGGGCCGCGGCATAGCGGCGGGCCATGGAGGTCTGGCTGTCGCGCAGATAGATCATGTTCTTGCGCACCCGGTTCTTGGCCCGGTCCAGTTCCGCCTCGGTAACGCCGTCTTCGATCAGCGTTGCGATTTCCTCGTCGAGCGCCGCCTCGACGGCATCGAGGGAAGCGCCGTCGCGCGGCGTGCCGTAGACGACGAACTGGGCCTCTTTGAGCGCGGTGCCGCCGTAATAGGTGCCGGTGGCGGCCGCCAGCGCCCGGTCGACGACCAGCCCGCGATAGAGGCGACTGGTGGTGCCGCCGCCCAGAATGTCCGCCAGAATGTCCAGCGCCTCGGCCTCGCCGTTCTCGTCCGTCGTTTCCGACGGCACCAGATAGGCGGTCTGCAGCGACGGCTGTGTGACGCGCGGATCGGTCAGCGTCACGGTGCGCTCAGCCAGCGGCTCCGGCTCGACCGGACGAACCCGGTCGCCCGGATCGGCCCGCCGCTCGACCTTGCCGTAGGTCTCCGCGACGAGATCGCGGACCTCGGCGACGTCGACGTCACCGGCGATCAAAAGGGTCGCGTTGTTCGGCGTATAATATTTGTCGTAGAAGGCGATCGCGTCGTCGCGCGTCAGGCCTTCCATCTCCTGCCGCCAGCCGATCACCGGCGTGCCGTAGGGGCTGTTCTGGAACAACGCCGCCTGCACGGCTTCCGAGAGCTGCGAGCCCGGATCGTTGTCGATCCGCATGCGGCGCTCCTCCAGGATGACGTCGCGTTCCGGCAGGACCGCCTCCTCGGAGAGTACGAGGTTCTCCATCCGGTCGGCTTCCATCTCCATCACCATCGCCAGCGCGTCGGCCGGCACCTGCTGGTAGTAGCCGGTATAGTCGGAGGTGGTGAAGGCGTTCTCCTGGCCGCCGATATCGGCGACACGGCGCGAGTACTCGGCGGTGGGGTGATTCTTCGTGCCCTTGAACATGAGGTGTTCGAGGAAATGCGCGATGCCGCTCTTGCCGGGCGCCTCGTCCGCCGAGCCGACATGGTAATAGACCATCTGGGTGACGATCGGCGCCCGATTGTCGGGCAGCACTACGACCTGCAGGCCGTTGTCGAGGGTGAAGGTGGTGAGATCCGGCCCGTTTTCGCGCGCCGCGGTCTCGGGCGTCGTCGGCGCCGTGTCGGACGGATCGGTCACCTCGGCCTGCGCCGGGGCCGGCTCTGTCTGGGCACCGGCCGACAGCGTCAGGGGCAGCACGAAAGCGACGGCGAGCGCCGGCAGGCCGATGGGGCGGAAGTGATGCGTCATCGTTCGGTCTGATCCTCGTTGTTGCACCCTGTTGCAAGCCTCGCGACTATGCCGGATGCCGAGAATCCTTGCCAATTAAGGTTTGTTTAGGTCGCCGTGAGGATGGCGGTCAGCGGCCCGGGGCGACAAGAAAGCGCAGCACCGTCTCGCCCATGGCGCGTTCGTCGGTCTGCTCGAACCCGCCCGGCACCTCGAACGGCGCGGCCAGCGCTTCCTCGACGATCACCAGCGCCCCCGGCTTCAGCCAGCCGCCGTCGCGCGCCGAGACGAGCGCCGCCGTGCCGAGCCCGCGCCCATAGGGCGGATCGGCCACGACGCAGTCGAACGGCTCCATCGTTCCCACGATGCCGAGGCTGGTGGCGTCGCGCCGGAAGATCTTGGACCGCCCCTGCAAGCCGAAGGCCTCGATGTTCTCGCGGATGAGACCGCGGCCCTCGACGCCCTCCTCGACGAACAGGCAGAAGCGGGCGCCGCGCGACAGCGCCTCGATGCCGAGCGCCCCGGTGCCGGAGAACAGGTCCAGCACCCGGGCGCCGTCGAGCTGGAAGCCTGCCCGGTGCGTCAGGATGTTGAACAGGGTCTCGCGGTTGCGGTCCGTAGTCGGCCGGATCGTATCGGTCTTCGGGACGGCCAGCCGCCGCCCCTTCAGTTCACCCCCGACGATGCGCATGCCGGATCAGCCCTTGCGCGGCGGACGCGGCGGGCGCCCCGGACGCTGCGGGGCATCGCCGCCGGAGCGCGGCGGACGACCGGCGGGCTTGCCAGCCCCACCACGCGGCGCCGACGGGCCGGACGGCCGTTCGCCGCGGGACGGGCCCCGGTCGGGCCGGCCAGCCTGCGAGCCCAGCGCTTTCTTGGTTCCCTGCGGCCGTGCGCCCGGCGCCATCCAGACATTGGCGCTGCGCTTGGGCGCATCGATCGGCCGCTTGGGCGGGCTGGCCGCGTCGTCGCGGCCGCTGGCTGCGTCGCGATCGCCATAGGGCTTCTTCGGCCCCTCGAAGCGCTTGCCCGGACGCTCGCCGAACGGCTTGCGGTCGCCGCGATCGTTACGCTCGGGCCGTCCGGCACGGGTATCGAGCCGGCCCAGCGCATCCTCGCGCTTGGCCTCGCGGACCCGCTTCTTGTTCGGCGCGGTCTCGCTGGCGGAAATCCACTCGTCGGCCTTCTTCGGCCGCTCCGTGCGCTCGGCCTCGACCGGGCGGTTGGAGAAGGGCTTGGCCACGGGCGCGTCGAAATCGGCGCCTGATTCCTCGATCAGCCGCTCGCCGAGCTGGTCGCGCAGCATGCGGCCCTTGATCTCCTGCACCGACCCTTCCTTGAGGTCGCCGAGCTGGAACGGGCCGAAGGACAGCCGGATCAGCCTGTTCACCTCGAGGCCGAGATGCGCCAGCACCTTCTTGACCTCGCGGTTCTTGCCCTCGCGCAGACCGAGCGTCAGCCAGACATTGGAGCCCTGCTCGCGGTCCATCGTCGCCTCGATGGCGCCGTAGAAGACCCCGTCGATGGCGATGCCCTGGCGCAGCTCGTCGAGGCGCGCCTGGGTGATCGCGCCATGGGCGCGCACGCGGTAGCGCCGCAGCCAGCCGGTCGCCGGCAGCTCCAGGATCCGGGCGAGCCCGCCATCATTGGTCAGGAGCAGCAGCCCCTCGGTGTTGATGTCGAGGCGTCCGACGGTGAGCACCCGCGGCATGTCGCCGGGCAGGCGGTCGAAGATCGTCGGCCGGCCCTCCGGGTCGCGGTTGGTGGTCACCGTGCCCGCGGCCTTGTGGAACAGCCACAGCCGTGTCCGCTCGATAGCCGGCAGCGGCGCATTGTCGATCTCGATCCGGTCGGAGGCCGTGACGACGACGGCCGGCGTGTCGAGGACCTTGCCGTTCAGCTTGACGCGGCCATCGGCGATCATGCCTTCGGCGTCGCGGCGCGAGGCGATGCCCGCACGCGCCAGGCGCTTGGCGATCCGCATCTCGCCAACGGCGGATTCGGTCTCGGCGCGCGGCGCACGATCGTCGCGCGGCGCCCGCTTCGGCCGGTCGTCACGCACCGGGCGGCGCTCGCCGCCGGGCCGCTCCGTGCGATCGCCTCTCGGCGCATCATGCTGCAGCCGTCCGAAGCTGCGGGGCTTCGCCCCCTCGCCCTTGTCGTCGCGCGCGCCGCCATGGGAGAACATGCCGCGGCTCTTCGGCGTGAAGGGCTTGCCACCCTCGCGCGGCTTCGGCCGGTCACCGCGCTCGCGGTCACCGCCACCTGCGCCCCGTTTGCCACCGGGTCCGCGTCCGCGACCTTTTCCGTCGTCGCCGTTCGTCGTATCGCTCATGCAACTGCCTCTCATGCGGCGGCTATCTGCTCGGACCGGCGCTCGGCGCCGGCTCACCACCGTCGAGATGGTGAAAGGATCGGTGGCGCGGTTCGCCCCTGAGGAGCTGGAACGCTTGCGCCGACCCGCGAATGGATTAGCAGGTGGCTCTACAGCATCGCCCGTCAAAGGGGAACGGGATTCGGACCGCGCCATGCGGCCGGATCGACAGACCAAGGAGCCGCCTCTGCCCCGCCCGACCTTCATGGACATCGCCCTCGAGGAAGCCCGTCTGGCCGCGGCGCGGAACGAGACGCCCGTCGGTGCGGTCATCGTGCGCGGCGACGAGGTCATCGCCCGCGGCGGCAACGAGACCCGCCAGCGCAACGATCCCACCGCCCATGCCGAGATCGTCGCGATCCGTGCGGCGGGTGCCCGCCTCGGTTCCGAACGCCTGCCGGACTGCGATCTCTACGTGACGCTGGAGCCCTGCGCCATGTGTGCGGCGGCGATCTCCTTTGCGCGCATCCGGCGGCTCTATTACGGCGCGGCCGATCCCAAGGGCGGCGGCGTCGATGCCGGGCCGCGCTTCTTCAGCCAGCCCACCTGCCACCACGCGCCCGAGGTCTATTCCGACATCGCGGCCCGCGAGAGCGCCGAGCTTCTGCGCGGTTTCTTTCGAGCGCGGCGGTCCTGACCGCGCCCGCCTACCGGCGACACCGCATGCGCGTGTCTCAGGAACGAACCGCCCGGCGAACGGGCGTGATCAGAACGGCAGGAGGTCGCGGATCTTCGAGCCGAGGCCCTCGCCGCTGCCGCGCAGGCGCCGTTCCTTGACGCTCTCGTCGACGCCCGGATCGCCGACCGGGGCGGTGGCCGCGGGCTGGCGATAGGCGACCGGCGGCTCGCTCAGATATTTGCGCTGGGCCGGGCTGCCCTGTGCGCGCTCCTTGAGGCGGGCACGCACGAGTTCGCCGCGACTGCGCAGCTGCTGCGGCGTCAACAAGGGCGCGTCGTCGTTGTTCTTACCGAAATCGAAGCCGTCGCTGCTGGTGCGATCGAGATAGGCCTGCGTCACGCCTTCCTTGCGGGCGGTCGCGACATCCGCCGGGATCGGTCCATCGCCCTGATAGGCGGCGGCCTGCAGGCGGGCGCTGCGCTGTTCGGGCGATTCCGGCCAGTTCGGATCACCGGTCGTGTTGCGCGCCGTCTGCGGCGCCGGAAGGACACCGGTGTTCTCGGGCTTCACCAGCTCGGGGCGCGGCGCATAGGCGATCTCGGCGCTCTTGTTGTCGCCGCCGAGGCTGACGACGTTGTTGAGATCGTCGAACAGCGTCTCGCCCTGCGACTTGCCGGTGCCGTAGGTCGGTCCCAGACAGCCGGTCAGCGCCAGGCTGGCCGCTCCGATAGCCGTAGCGCGAAGCGCATTGCGGACTGTCTTCGATGTCATCCGGTACGGCCCCCTAGCCGATCATTTCCGCCCCCCATACCGGCATGCGGCCGGTCGGGCAGACCCTGCGCATGTCACGGAAATCTGGCGAATTCCGGGCGCAGTTCTAGGCTGCTGCAATGGGTTCTGCAAGCGTGCGGCCACCGCCGGGGCCGCCGCACGCTGTGATTGACCGCCGCGTTCAGGCCGCCGTCAGCCGCCGCGCCGCCTTCAGCTCGTGCAGCGCCGCCGCATCGCGCGCCGACACGTCCGGGAAGGCCGGGTCGGAACCGACATCGCCGGTGATCTTCCACGAGCGGGCGCATTTGGTGCCCTCCGCCTTGCGAAAGACGACGGCGACGCCCGGCGTGTCGGCCAGACGGAAGGCATCCGCCGGGGCCGGCTCGGCCGAGATGACGACACCCGAGGTGATGGCGATCTCGGCGAAGTCGACCGAGGCCGCCTCTGCCCGCAATTCGGCATCCTCGACATGGACCACCGGCGAGGCTTCCAGCGACGAGCCGATCACCTTCTCGCGGCGCTTTTCCTCCAGCGCGCCCATGACGACGCGGCGCACCCGGCGCAGCTTCTGCCAGCGGGCGGCCAGCTCGCCGTCGCGCCAGGCCGGATCGACGTCGCGGAAGCTTTCCAGATGCACGGACTTCGCCTCCGGATAGCGCGACAGCCACGCCTCCTCCATGGTGAAGGGTAGCATCGGCGCCATCCAGGTCACCAGGTGGTCGAACAGGATGCGGACCACCTGCAACGACGCCTTGCGGCGCGTCGAGGACAGCGGATCGCAATAGAGCGCGTCCTTGCGGATGTCGAAATAGAACGCCGACAGCTCCACCACCACGAAGTCGAGCAGCGTCCGGCTGATCCGCTTGAAGTCGAAGGAATCGTAGCCCTTGCGCACGATCTCGTCGATCTCGGCCAGCCGGTTGAGCATCAGCCGCTCCAACTCCGGCATCTCGGCCAGCGGCACCGTCTCCCCCTCGTCGTGGGAGAGCGTGCCCAGCATCCAGCGCAGCGTGTTGCGCAGCTTGCGGTAGCTGTCGATGTTGGTCTGCAGGATCGTCTTGCCGAGCCTCAGATCCTCCGAATAGTCGGAGCTGACCACCCAAAGCCGCAGGATGTCGGCGCCGGACTGCTTGATGACATCCTGCGGGGTGACGACGTTGCCGAGCGACTTCGACATCTTGCGCCCTTCCTCGTCCATGACGAAGCCATGGGTGAGGACGGCGTTATAGGGCGCCCGGCCGCGGGTGCCGCAGGATTCCAGCAGCGAGGAATGGAACCAGCCGCGATGCTGGTCCGAGCCTTCCAGATAGAGGTCGGCCGGCCATTTCAGGTCGGGCCGCTTCTCCAGGCAGAAGGCGTGGGTGGAGCCGGAATCGAACCACACGTCGAGGATGTCGCGGACCATGGTCCACTTGTCGGCATCGTGCTCGTTGCCGAGGAAGCGCTCCTTGGCGCCGTCGGCGAACCAGGCGTCGGCGCCCTCGGCCGCGAAGGCTTCGAGGATGCGGGCGTTGACCGCCTCGTCCTTCAGCACCTCGCCATTCTCGTCGGCGAAGACGCAGATCGGCACGCCCCAGGCGCGCTGGCGCGACAACACCCAGTCCGGCCGGTCGGCGATCATGCCGCGCAGCCGGTTCTGGCCCGACGCCGGCACGAAGCGCGTCGCGTCGATGGCGCCGAGCGCACGGTTGCGCAACGTGTCCTCGGTGCCAGCGTTTGCCGACTGGCCGTCGAGGCCGTAGCCGCCGAGGTCCTTGTCCATATGGACGAACCATTGCGGCGTGTTGCGGAAGATCACCGGCTTCTTGGACCGCCAGCTATGCGGATAGGAATGCTTCAGCCGCCCGCGAGCGAGCAGATTTCCGGCCTCGATCAGCGCGGCGATGATCCGCTTGTTGGCGTCGCCCTTCTTGCCCTTGTCGTCGATGACCCGTGCAGGCCCGCCCTCGGCGTCCGGGCCGAAGCCCGGCGCGTCCTTGGTGTAGAAGCCGTCGTCGTCGACGGTGAAGGGGATGGTTGTGTCGATGCCGCGCTTTTCGAGGTCGCGGCGCGCATCCATCCAGGCGTCGAAATCCTCGCGGCCATGCCCCGGCGCGGTGTGGACGAAGCCGGTACCGGCATCGTCGGTGACATGGTCACCCTCGAGCAGCGGCACGGCGAAATCGTAGCCGCCGCCGACACCCTTCAGCGGATGATCGCAGACGAGGCCCGCGAGATCGCCGGCCGGAACGTCCGCCACGCGGCGATAGCCGTCCTCCGGCACCCGCGCCTTGGACAGGACGTCGGCGGCCAGTGCGTCGGCCAGCACCAGCCGGTCGCCGGCCTTCGCCCAGCGCGGATTCTCCGCGTCTTCCCCGGCCGTCACCTCGTAGAGGCCGTAGGCGATGCGCGGCGAATAGGCGATCGCCCGGTTGCCCGGGATCGTCCAGGGGGTGGTCGTCCAGATGACCACGGCCGCACCGGCAAGCGCCTCGCTGCCGCGCACCGGGAACTTGGTCCAGATCGTGTCGGACTCATGGTCGTGATACTCGACCTCGGCCTCGGCCAGCGCGGTCTTTTCCACCACCGACCACATGATCGGCTTGGAGCCGCGATAGAGCTGGCCCGACATGGCGAATTTCAGGAGCTCGCCGGCGATCACCGACTCCGCCCCGTAGGCCATGGTCAGATACGGGTCCTTGAAGTCGCCCTCGACGCCGAGGCGGCGGAACTCCTCGGTCTGCACGCCCACCCAATGGGCGGCGAAGTCGCGGCATTCCTTGCGGAACTCGTTGACCGGCACCTCGTCCTTGTTCTTGCCCTTGGCCCGGTACTGCTCCTCGATCTTCCACTCGATCGGCAGGCCGTGGCAGTCCCAGCCCGGCACGTAATTGGCGTCGTAGCCGCGCATCTGGAACGAGCGGGTGATGACGTCCTTCAGCACCTTGTTCAGGGCGTGGCCGATATGGAGGTTGCCGTTGGCGTAGGGCGGCCCGTCATGCAGCACGTATTTCGGCCGGCCGGCCGATTCCCGGCGCAGGGTGCCGTAGAGGTCCATCGCGTCCCACTTGCCGATCCATTCCGGCTCGGCCTTGGGCAGGCCGGCGCGCATGGGAAACGGCGTTTCGGGCAGGAACAGCGTTTTGGCGTAGTCGATCCCGGTGGCGGAACCGGCCGCAGTGTCGTTCTTGGTGTCGCTCATGAATTCAGCCATGTCGTCTGCCGCGGTCGTGACGGCGGCGCGAGAAAAGGAGGCGTGGTGGCGCAAATGGCCGGCAACCCGGACCTTCTCCGGCCTGGCCGGTCAGAAGGCCGGGCGACTAATTCGGCCCGGACGGAGTATTGCGCGTGGATCCAACATGGCGTGGCTTTAGCAACTCCGCGCCCAGATGGAAAGAACGCGCCGCCGCAGGGCGGGCGTCGCCGCCCCTGGGCGAGGGTGAAGGCTCAGAACGCCATGCGGCGGTCGAGGCCGCCGAGCGGCGCGACGCCGGCGAGCATCGCGCGGGCTTCTTCCGCGTCGCGATCCATCTGGGCAATCAGCGCCTCGGCGCCGTCGAAGCGCTCCTCGCCGCGCAGGAAACCGAACAGCGACACCGAAACGGTCTCGCCATAAAGATCGCCCGAAAAGTCGAACAGGAAGGTCTCGAACAGCGCCGCGCCATTGTCGAAGGTCGGGCGGCGGCCGAAGCTCGCCACGCCGTCATGCAGCGTGCCGTCGGCACGGCGCAGGCGCACCGCGTAGATG
Source organism: Aurantimonas coralicida DSM 14790 (assembly GCF_000421645.1). Taxonomy (GTDB): domain Bacteria; phylum Pseudomonadota; class Alphaproteobacteria; order Rhizobiales; family Rhizobiaceae; genus Aurantimonas; species Aurantimonas coralicida. Next base: position 895,241 of record NZ_ATXK01000001.1, read on the forward strand.
CCGTGCTTCAACAGGCTGTCCGGCTCGATCACCATGTTTGCGGTCGGATAGCCCAGCGTGCGGCCGAGCCTGGCACCGCCGACCACCTCGCCGGCAATCGTCCAGCGGTAGCCGAGCAGCCCCGCGGCCTCGGCGACGGCGCCCTCCCCGAGGCGGTCGCGGATCCGGCTCGACGACACCGTCTCGCCGCCCTCGTCGACGAAGGCCGGCACAAGGGTGGCGCCGAAGCCATGCATCCGACCCGCCCCGGCCAGCGTCTCGGGCGTGCCGCCACGCTTGGCGCCATAATGGAAGTCGAAGCCGGCGACCACGTGATGGGCGCCCATCGCCTCGACCAGCACGGTCTCGACGAAGGCTTCCGGCGCGAGGCCGGCAAACTCGCGGGTGAACCCCTGTTCGACCACCGCGTCGAAGCCGAGCATCTCCAGAAGGCGCGCCTTCATCGGTGCCGGTGTCAGCCGCGCGACAGGCTGGTCGGGCCGGAACACCGAGCGCGGATGCGGCTCGAAGGTCAGGCAGACGAGCGGTCGTCCTTCGGCCGCCGCGATGGTCCGGGCCTCTCCCAGGACGGCCTGATGGCCGCGATGCACGCCGTCGAAATTGCCCACCGCCACCACGGCGCCGCGCAGATCCGCCGGCACGTCCGCGACCGAGCCGAGACGCGCGATCGCGTCTGGCATCATGTCAGGGCAGCCATGAAGTAGCGCGCCGTCAGGCCGCGTTCCGACAGGACGGCGGCGACGGTCTGCGTCGCCGAATCCGCCGACGCCAGTTCCTCGCCATGGATGCCGTCGGTGATCAGCAGTGCGTCGGCGCCGAAATCATTGGCGCCCTTCACGTCGGTCATCAGCCCGTCGCCGATCGCCAGCACCCGCGACGACGCCCCGAGATCGAGGACGCGCGACGCGACGTCGTAGATCGGCCGGTGCGGCTTGCCGGCAAGGCGCACCGTGCCGCCGATCAGGCCGTAGTCGCGCGCCAGCGCCCCGGAACACGGGATCAGCCGTTCGCCGCGATGCACGACGATGTCCGGATTGGCGCAGATCATCGGCAGGTCGAGCGCCTGCAGCCGGGCCAGCATGTCGGCATAGTCTGCCGGCGTCTCGACCTCGTCGTTGTAGAGGCCCGTGACGATCACCGCCCTCGCCTCGGCCTCGCCGACCAGATCGACGTCGATGCCGGCGAAGAGGTCGTAGTCACGCTCCGGCCCGATATGGAAGACCGGACCCGCGACATCGGCGATCAGGGCGCGCGTCGCGTCGCCGGAGGTGACGATGGCGTCATAGGCGTCGTGGGAGAAATCCATCGTGCCGAGCTGCGCGACCACCCCGGCCGACGGGCGCGGCGAGTTGGTCAGGAGCACCACCTTGACGCCCGCCGCACGCGCCGCCGTCAGCGCCGCCTCGGCGGCCGGATGCTTGACGACGCCATTGTGGACGACGCCCCAGACGTCGCAGAAGATCGCGTCGTAGTCGCCGGCGATCTCGGCCAGCGCGGCGATCGGCCGGACGTCCTGCGGCGGTCGGACGGTATCCGTCCCGCGGCCGGTGTCGGAGAGAGAAGTTTCCATCGGTGTCCACGCTGCCATTGCCTGTCCCGTGCCGATAGAGGCGGCCTGCCGACCGGTCAAGGCGAAGCGCTGTCGCAAGCGCCCGCACCTGCCGCGTCAACCCCGCCCAGGGATGCCGGGCCGATCCCGGACGGCGATTAACGAAACTTCGATGACGCGATGCGCCGACCGCTTGACACCGCGCCGGCTGCGACACTATCTCCATCGTCGTTAGCACTCGCCCCAGGTGAGTGCCAGTTGTTCACGCCGGATGCCGAAAAGCGGGTCCGGCCATATCCGTCAACGAAGGGTTCAACGAACATGGCAGCTGTGAATTTCCGTCCTCTGCACGACCGCGTCGTGGTCCGTCGGGTGGAATCCGAAGCCAAGACGGCTGGCGGCATCATCATTCCGGACACCGCCAAGGAGAAGCCGCAGGAAGGCGAGATCGTCGCCGTCGGTTCCGGTGCTCGTGACGATTCGGGCAAGGTCGTGCCGCTGGACGTGAAGGCGGGCGATCGCGTCCTCTTCGGCAAGTGGTCGGGCACCGAGGTCAAGCTGAACGGCGAAGACTTCCTGATCATGAAGGAATCCGACATCATGGGCGTCGTCGCCTGATCAGGCGCCTGCGATTTCCGTAATTCCACGAAACTTCGAAACGGCGCGGCCTGATCAGATGGCGCGCCCGGGAGAATACGAACATGGCAGCTAAAGAAGTAAAGTTCGGCCGCGACGCACGTGAGCGCATGCTGCGTGGCGTCGACATTCTTGCCGACGCGGTCAAGGTGACCCTCGGCCCGAAGGGCCGCAACGTCGTCATCGACAAGTCCTTCGGCGCCCCGCGCATCACCAAGGACGGTGTCTCGGTCGCCAAGGAGATCGAGCTCGAGGACAAGTTCGAGAACATGGGCGCCCAGATGGTGCGCGAAGTGGCCTCGAAGACCAACGACAAGGCCGGTGACGGCACGACCACCGCGACGGTTCTCGCCCAGGCGATCGTCCGCGAGGGTGCCAAGGCCGTTGCCGCCGGCATGAACCCGATGGACGTCAAGCGCGGCATCGACGCGGCCGTTCTGAAGGTCGTCGAGGCGCTCGGCGTTGCCGCCCGCTCGATCGACACCTCGGACGAAGTCGCCCAGGTCGGCACCATCTCCGCCAATGGCGAGAAGGAAATCGGCGAGATGATCGCCTCGGCCATGCAGAAGGTCGGCAACGAGGGTGTCATCACCGTCGAGGAAGCCAAGACCGCCGAGACCGAGCTCGAAGTCGTCGAAGGCATGCAGTTCGACCGCGGCTACCTGTCGCCGTACTTCGTGACCAACCCGGAGAAGATGGTCGCCGAGCTCGAGGATTGCTACATCCTCCTGCACGAGAAGAAGCTCTCCAACCTCCAGGCGCTGCTGCCGGTCCTCGAGTCCGTCGTGCAGTCCTCCAAGCCGCTCCTCATCATCGCCGAGGACGTCGAGGGCGAGGCCCTGGCCACGCTGGTCGTCAACAAGCTGCGTGGCGGCCTGAAGATCGCGGCCGTCAAGGCACCGGGCTTCGGCGATCGCCGCAAGGCCATGCTCGAGGACATCGCCGTCCTGACCGGCGGTACGGTCATCTCCGAGGACGTCGGCATCAAGCTCGAGAACGTCACCCTCGACATGCTCGGCCGCGCCAAGAAGGTCTCGATCACCAAGGAAAACACCACCATCGTCGATGGTGCCGGTGAGAAGACCCAGATCGAAGCCCGCGTTGGCCAGATCAAGGGTCAGATCGAGGAGACCACCTCGGACTACGACCGCGAGAAGCTCCAGGAGCGTCTCGCCAAGCTCGCAGGCGGCGTCGCCGTCATCCGCGTCGGCGGTGCGACGGAAGTCGAAGTCAAGGAGAAGAAGGACCGCGTCGACGACGCCCTCAACGCGACCCGTGCGGCCGTCGAAGAAGGCATCGTGGCCGGTGGTGGCGTCGCGCTGCTGCGCGCTTCCAACGCCGTCACCATCAAGGGCATCAATGCCGACCAGGACGCCGGCATCGCCATCGTCCGCAAGGCGCTTCAGGCTCCGATCCGTCAGATCGTCCAGAACGCCGGCGCGGAAGGCTCGATCATCGTGGGCAAGATCCTCGAGAACGAGTCCCTGTCCTTCGGCTACAACGCCGCGACGGGCGAGTATGGCGACATGATCCAGATGGGCATCGTCGATCCGGTCAAGGTCGTTCGCTCGGCTCTCCAGGACGCGGCATCGGTCGCCGGCCTGCTGGTCACCACCGAAGCCATGATCTCGGAGGCTCCGAAGAAGGAGTCGGCCGGCGGTGGCGGCGGCGGCATGCCCGGCGGCATGGGCGGCATGGGTGGCATGGGCGGTATGGACTTCTAAGAAGTCCGAACCGGCCGGACATTCATCCGGACTATCGAGGGGCTCGGCATCGCCGGGCCCCTTTTTCATGTGCCCTGCCCGCCTGCGGCAGCACCGGCTTGCCCGGCCGCGCCCGCCTTGCGATAGACATGCCATGATCTCGCAGCGCGCCCGCTACGCCATCCGCTCCCTGAGGAACATCGCGCCGCGGGCCGCGCCCGTATCGGCCGCCGTCATCGCCGCCGAAGAGCAGATTCCGCGCAAGTTCCTCGAAGCGATCCTGGCCGAACTGAAACAGGCCGGCCTCCTCGTCAGTCTGCGGGGGGCGCGTGGCGGCTACCGACTGGCGCGGCCCGGCGACCAGATCAGCTTCGCCGATGTCCTCCGCGTCGTGGACGGTCCGCTGGCGCTCGCCCCTTGCGCGTCCCGCACCGCCTATCGCCGCTGCGAGGATTGCCGCGACGTGGAGACCTGCGAGACCCGCACCGCGCTTCTGGCGGTGCGCGACGCCACCGCCGCCATTCTGGAAGCCCGGCATTTCGGCGAAGGGGAGCGGGCCGACGATCCTGCCTAGTCCGGGACGCGCCCCGTCCGCCCGGGCATCCGCCCTGGCATGTGCAGTCACACCACCGCCCCGCAGGCGTCGAAGATGTCCGATCTCATGGGTCGGCGAAATACGCACAGGATGTGCGCGCGGCAGGCCCTCCGCCGAACTTCTATTCCTATCCACGAGATAGGAATAAGATAGCCTGATCCGGTCTCCAACGACCGGGTCTTCCATGAGCGACTTCCTCCTGTTTCTTGCCGTCGGCTTCCTCGCCCAGCTCGTCGATGGCGCGCTCGGCATGGCCTACGGCATCGTCTCCTCCACCGTGCTCCTGTCCTTCGGCGTCGCGCCCGCCGCGGCCTCGGCCTCGGTCCACACGGCCGAACTCTTCACCACCGCGGCGTCGGGCACCGCGCATCTCGCCAACCGCAATGTCGACTGGAAGCTGTTCTGGCGCCTCGTGCCCCTCGGCATTCTCGGCGGCGTTCTCGGCACCTACGTCCTGACCAGCATCTCCGGCAGTATTCTGCGCCCCTATGTCGGCGCCTATCTGGCGGTGATCGGCGTCTATCTCCTCGTCCGCTCGTTCCGGAAGATCCCCAGCAGGCCGGTCTCGCCCGCGACCTCCATGCCGCTGGCCGCCTGCGGCGGCTTCCTCGACGCGGTCGGCGGCGGCGGCTGGGGACCGATCGTGACCTCCGGCCTGCTCGGCGCCGGCGGCCAGCCGCGCTACGTCATCGGCACGGTCAACACGGCCGAGTTCCTCGTCACCCTCTCGGTCTCGCTGACCTTCGTCTTCGCGCTCGTCACCGGACATTGGGAGGAGGCCGGCGACCTGACGACCCACGGCCTCGCCATTCTCGGCCTGATCGTCGGCGGCGTCGCGGCGGCGCCCTTCGCCGGCGTGATCGTGCGCCGGATCCCGGAGACGGCGCTGTTGCGCATCGTCGGTCTTCTCGTCTGCGGCTTGGCCATCACCCAGATCGTCGGCCTCATCCGCTGAACTTGCCGCAGTTTTCCCGGAACAACCGCACCCGAAAACCGTTTGGATATCGAAGCTTGGCAGACACTGCCGGCAACGAAGCAAAGGAATGTCCAATGGTCGACAAGAACGAAGTCAAGGGTGCCGCCACCGAAGCCGGTGGCAAGCTCAAGCAGGCTGCCGGCGACCTGACCGGCAACGAGCGCCTGAAGGGCGAGGGTGCGGCCGACGAAATCGAAGGCAAGACCCAGAAGAATTACGGCAAGGTCAAGGACGCGGTGAACGACCAGACCAGCTGATCGCGCTACGAGCCGCAGACGTTTCGAGAGGCCGTCCCCATGGGGCGGCCTTTTTCATGTGCAGACCCCGCCGCACGTCCACCATTGGGCCCCGCGTGACGCACTGTGTGCGCCGCAGCAATTCCGAACCCTCCTCCCCTCTCGACGACGGTGCGGCCACCCGATTGTGGTTGCCGTTTCCCGCTGTTCGGCTATTTTGGAATCAATCCAAATCATGACGGAGCCGCGTGGCGGCACCTGCCTGACCGGCCGCCCTGAAGGAGGCTTCCCTTGATCAGTTTCACACTCAACGGCGAACAGAAGACGTTCGACGGCGATCCCGACACGCCCCTGCTCTGGGTCATCCGTGACGCCGAGCGCCTGACCGGCACCAAATATGGCTGCGGCATCGCCCAGTGCGGCGCCTGCACCGTGCATCTCGACGGCATGACCCGGCGCTCCTGCATCACGCCGATCTCCACCGTCGACGGCTCCAGCGTCACCACCATCGAGGGCGTCGAGGGCGCGGAAGCGGAGGCCGTGCAGGCCGCCTGGACCGCCATCGACGTGCCGCAATGCGGCTATTGCCAGTCCGGCCAGATCATGTCGGCGGTCTCGTTGCTGCAGTTCAATCCGACGCCGAGCGACGAGGACATCGACAACGCCATGGCCGGCAACATCTGCCGCTGTGCCACCTATCAACGCATCCGCCAGGCGATCCACGACGCCTCCGACACGCTGGAGGGCTGATCCCATGGGTATCCAGACCATCAACCCGACCCGCCGCAACTTTCTGATCGGCACCGGTCTCGTCATCGGCGTGGCGCTGGCCTCGCGGACCAAGGCCGCCGCTGCCCTGATCCAGGGCGCACCGGCCGGTCCCGCCGGCCCGGCCAGCGAATTCAACGCCTTCGTGCGCATCGCCCCGGACAGCACGGTCACGGTCCTGTCGAAGCATATCGAGTTCGGCCAGGGTCCCTATACGGGCCTGACCACGCTGGTCGCCGAGGAACTCGACGCCGACTGGAGCCAGATGCGCGCCGCCGCGGCGCCCGCGGACGAGACCTACAAGAACCTCGCCTTCGGCCTGCAGGGCACCGGCGGCTCGACGTCGATTGCCAATTCCTACGAGCAGATGCGCAAGGCCGGCGCCACCGCACGGGCCATGCTGGTCGCCGCGGCGGCCGAGGAATGGGGCGTACCGGCCGAGGAGATCACCGTCTCCAAGGGTCGCATCGCCCATGCGGCCTCCGGCAAGGAATCCGGCTTCGGCGAACTCGCCGACAAGGCCGCCACCATGGATGCACCTTCCGATCCGGTCCTCAAGGATCCGAAGGACTTCGTCCTGATCGGCACCGACCGGCCGAAGCTCGACACGCCGGAAAAGACCAATGGCAAGGCGGTCTTCACCCTCGACGTCCTCGCCGACAACATGATGATCGCCATGGTCGCGCATCCGGCCCATTTCGGCGCCACGGTGCAGAGTTTCGACGATACTGCGGCTCGCCAGATCCCCGGCGTCGTGGACATCCAGCAGATTCCGCAGGGCATCGCGGTCTATGCCGAGAACACCTATGCCGCCCTGAAGGCGCGCGATGCGCTGAAGATCGTCTGGGACCTGACCACCGCCGAGTCGCGCTCCAGCGAGGAGATCTACGAGGATTACCGCGCGCTGTTCTCCGGCGAAGGGCTCGAGGCGGCCAATGAAGGCGATGTCGACGGCGCCTCCTCGGCGAACGGCATCACCACGATGCACTCCGACCTCGTCTTCCCCTTCCTCGCCCATGCCCCGATGGAGCCGCTAGATGCGGTGCTGATCAAGCAGGAGGACGGCTCGATCGACTGCTACAACGGCTCGCAGTTCCCCGGCCAGGACAAGGCCGCGATCGCCGAGGTCTGCGGCGTCGACGCGTCGAAGGTGCGGGTGAACATGCAGCTTGCCGGCGGCAGCTTCGGCCGCCGCGCCCAGTTCGGCTCGCCCTACATGCGCGAGGCGGCAGCCGCCTTCAAGGCGTCCGGCATGGACCGTCCGATCAAGCACATGTGGACCCGCGAGGACGACATTCGCGGCGGCTTCTACCGTCCGATCTACGTTCACGCGATCAAGGGCGCCATCGATGCTGAGGGCAACATCGTCGCCTGGGACCACAAGATCGCCGGCCAGTCGATCATGAACAAGACCGAGCTCGACGAGACGACGGTCGAGGGCGCCTCGGACCTGCCCTATGCGATCCCCAATCGCCGGGTCTACGCCCATCAGACCGAGCTGCCGGTGCCGATCCTGTGGTGGCGCTCGGTAGGCCACACCCACACCGCCTTCGCCGTCGAGACCTTCCTCGACGAGATGCTGGAAAAGGCCGGCAAGGATCCCGTCGAGGGGCGCCTGGCGCTGCTCGGCGAACACCCGCGCCACACGGCCGTCCTGAAGAAGGTCGCCGAGATCGCCGGCTGGGGCACGCCCGCGCCGGAAGGCCGTCAGCGCGGCGTCGCGGTCCACAAGAGCTTCAACACTTATGTCGCGGAGATCGCCGAGGTCTCCATCGGCGAGGACGGGGCTCCCAAGGTCCACAAGGTCTGGTGCGCGGTCGATTGCGGCGTTGCCGTCAATCCGAACATCATCCGGGCCCAGATGGAGGGCGGCATCGGCTACGGCCTCGGCGCGATCCTCTACGACCAGATCACGCTCGGCGACGGCGGCCGCGTCGTCCAGTCCAACTTCCACGACTATCGCTCGCTGCGCATCAACGAGATGCCCGAGGTCGAGGTCGCCATCATCCCTTCCAGCGAGCCGCCGACGGGTGTCGGCGAACCCGGCACTCCGCCGATCGGACCGGCCGTCGCCAATGCCTGGCGTCGCCTGACCGGCCAGCCGGTGCGCCGCCTGCCGATCGTCGGCAATCTCGTCTCGTGAACGACAGGACAGCATCTGTGACGTCAATGACATCCCTGGCCGGCCGCTTCGCCGGCATCCTCGTCGCCGCTGGCCTCGTCATGGGTCCGGCCGGTGCGCAGGAACGCGCGCCCGCGGCGCCCGAACCCTCGACGCCTGCCGTCGCGCCCCAGGCCGATCCCGAGCGGACCCTGAAGCCGGTCTCGGCCTTCGACGGGATCGCCGACGAGACCCAGCGCTCGATCGCCATCTTCGAGGAAACCGGCAAGGTGCTCCTGCATCCGCGCTGCGTGAACTGCCATCCGGCGGGCAATTCGCCGCTCCAGGGCATGGAGATGCGCGAGCATCAGCCGCCCGTCGTGCGCGGCGATTCCAATTTCGGCGCCCCCGGCATGATGTGCAACACCTGCCATGGTCCCGAGAATGTCGAGGTGGTGGCGCAGGCCGAGGGCATCCGCTCGATCCCCGGCAATCCGAACTGGCATGTCGCGCCGATCGAGATGGCCTGGGAGGGCCGTTCGCTGGCCGAGATCTGCGTGCAGATCAAGGATCAGGACCGCAATGGCGGCAAGACCCTGGCCGAGCTCGTCGAGCACATGGCCGCCGACGATCTGGTCGGCTGGGGCTGGAATCCGGGCCAAGGCCGCGAGAAGGTGCCGGGCACGCAGGAGCAGTTCGGCGCGCTCTACGAGGCCTGGGCCGCGACCGGGGCCCATTGCCCGGCCGGCTGACCGGCCAGCATCCATGACGAGATCTTGCAGGCGGGTCCCCAGGGCCCGCCTGTTTCGTTTGGGGCTTCGCCGCCGGCCTAAACCGATTTTACCCTGCGTCCGCCCCTTCCGATCCGGCGGCGCGCCCGGTAAGCCATGCCCGACCTGTACACGAGCTGCGAAGGGCAGAAGATGAGCACCCGTACCGAAACCGATTCCATCGGCGCCATCGAAGTCGAGGCCGACCGCTACTGGGGCGCCCAGACCGAACGGTCGCGCAACAATTTCCGCATTGGCGGGGACCGCCAGCCGTTGCCGCTGATCCACGCCCTCGCCCTCGTCAAGAAGGCTGTGGCCCGGGTGAACACCTCGATGGGCCGCCTCGACGGCCAGATCGCCGACGCCATCGAGAGCGCCGCCGACGAGATCGTCGCGGGCAAGCTCGACGACCACTTCCCCCTCGTCGTCTGGCAGACCGGCTCGGGCACCCAGACCAACATGAATGTCAACGAGGTCATCTCGAACCGGGCGATCGAGATGCTCGGCGGCACCATGGGCAGCAAGAAGCCGGTGCATCCCAACGACCACGTCAACATGAGCCAGTCGTCCAACGACGTCTTCCCGACGGCCATGCATGTCGCGACCGTCCTGGAGACCCGCCGCCTGCTGCTGCCGGCGCTCGACCGGCTGCACGGCTCGCTGGACGCCAAGGCGAAGCAGTATGCGTCGATCATCAAGATCGGCCGCACCCACACCCAGGACGCCACGCCGGTGACGCTCGGCCAGGAATTCTCCGGCTACGCCGCGGCGCTGGAACTCTCCAAGAAGCGCATCAACGACGCTCTCGACGGTGTCCTGGCGCTGGCCCAGGGCGGCACCGCTGTCGGCACCGGCCTCAACGCGCCCGAGGGCTTCGATACGGCGGTCGCCGCCGAGGTCGCCAAGCTCACCGGCGAGGCGTTCCGCACCGCGACCAACAAGTTCGAGGCGCTGGCCTCGCACGGCGCACTGACCTTCTTCCACGGCGCGCTCAACTCGCTGGCCGCCGATCTGATGAAGATCGCCAACGACATCCGCTTCCTCGGCTCCGGCCCGCGCTCCGGTCTCGGCGAACTCAACCTGCCGGCCAACGAGCCCGGCTCGTCGATCATGCCGGGCAAGGTCAACCCGACCCAGGCCGAGGCCATCACCATGGTCGCCACCGAGATCTTCGGCCACGACACCACCGTGACGGTGGCGGCGTCGCAGGGCCATTTCGAGCTGAACGTCTTCAAGCCGGTCATTGCCAATGCCGTCCTGTCCTCGATCCGGCTCCTGGCCGATTCCATGGTCAGCTTCGCCGAACATTGCGTCGACGGTATCGAGGCGAACGAGGAGCGCATCCAGAGCTTGATGGAGCAGTCGCTGATGCTGGTGACCGCGCTGGCGCCGACCATTGGCTACGATGCGGCCGCCAAGATCGCCAAGACGGCGCATCAGAACGGCACGACCCTTCGCGAGGAAGCCGTCGCGAGCGGCCTCGTCTCCGAGGCGGATTACGACCGGATCGTCGATCCGCGCACCATGATCGCGCCGGGCTGATCCGGGTGACAGACGGCGACGATCGATGCCTGCCTATCGGTCGTCGCCACCAGAACTGCGATTGTATCGTTTTTGGTTGACGAATTGTCGGCGCCGGGCCGGGATGCAAGTTCCGGCGCGGCAGTTTACCTGTGCATCGGTTCAACCGACAAAGGCACTGCGGAACATCATCCACCGCAACGACGCCGCCCAGGAGACATCGCCATGAACGCCAATCTCATCCTTCTCGGCAGGGTTCTCCTGTCGATCATCTTCATCTTGTCGGGCTTCGGCAAGCTCGCCGGTGCCGCAGGCTTCTCCGGCTATCTGTCCAGCCTCGGCGTGCCCGCACCGCTCGTGATGGCCTATGTCGTCGGCGCCTTCGAGCTTCTGGCCGGCATCGCGGTCCTCGTCGGCTTCCAGACGCGGGCCGTGGCGATCGCGCTGGCCGCCTTCTGCGTCGCCACCGGTCTCCTCGCCCATATCGACGACCAGACCGCGCTGCTCAAGAACATTGCCCTCGCCGGCGGCTTCCTCGCCCTTGCCGGCGCCGGTGCCGGCGCGCTGGCCGTCGACAAGCCGAAGCGCGAAAGCCGCTACGCCTGACGAGCCCAAAGGTCCGAAGAACGGCCCAGCCGCTCCGGTCGCCAACGCGCCGGGGCGGCTTTTTCGTGCGCACGCCCCAAAACCGGCATCCGCCGAACGGGGATTCCTTTACGTAAGTTCTGTTGCCTTATAGAATTCTCTTCTTATAGCATCGCGGCGCGTGAGATTCGCCACGTGAGCCAGCAGGTTCGATGGGGGAAATATGACGGAACGTGTCAGTATCAATTCCGGTCAGGTCAGCCGGGAATACGTCGCCTGGATGTTGATGGAAAAGGTCATCCATTCGGAGGCCGACATCAGACGCAACAGTCCTGACCGGAAATATGTTCTCGATCTCTTCGTAGAATGCCTGCAGGCGACGGGCGGCCACAGACCCGGATAGTCTTGATCAGAACAGACCGCCGCTTCCCTACCGGGAGCGACGGTGCCACCGGGCTGATGTCAGTCCGGCGCCGAACCGAACCGGGCGGCCAGGGCGTCCGCTTCGGCCACATCCTGGCGGTCGCGCGCAACCAGCGAGCGGATCAGGCAGGCCTGCGACCGCAAAATCACCCCGTCGGACAGGATCTTGAGATGGTTCGCGGTCAGGGTGGAGCCGGTCGAGGTGATGTCGACGATGACATCCGCCGAGCCCGCAGCGGGGGTGCCCTCGGTCGCGCCGAGGCTCTCCACGATACGGTAGCTCTGGATCCCGTTGCGCCGCGTGAAGAAGCTCTGGGTCAGCCGCCAGTATTTCGTTGCCACCCGCAGGCGGCGCCCGTGCCGGGCCCGATAGCCGCCGGCCACGTCGTTCAGGTCTTCCATCGTCTCCACGTCGACCCAGGCATCGGGCACGGCCACGACCACGTCGGCATGACCGAAGCCGAGGCGGGCCACCGTTTCCACCATTTGGTCGGGCTCGGCGATGGTCTCGCGGATCAGATCCTCGCCCGTGATGCCGAAATCGATCGCCCCGTCGCGCAATTCGCGGGCGATCTCCGAGGCCGACAGCAGCAGTACTTCCAGTCCCGGCGCACCGGTGACGCTGGTGCGGTAGCTGCGCGAATCCTCGGCCGACGCCACATGGATGCCGGCCCCGGCCAGCGCCGCGACGGCCTTGTCCTTCAACCGCCCCTTGGACGGGATCGCGAGGGTGAGCGTCATGCCGCGTCTCCCGTCCGGCTGGCGATGCGGTCGAGCCAGAGCGAAAAGCCGACGGCCGGCACCGGCCGCTCGGCGCCGAGAATGCTCAACAGCCGGTCATAGCGCCCGCCGCCTGCCAGCGGCTCGTCCGACCCCTTGCGGCGCGCCTCGAAGACGAGGCCGGTGTAATAATCGATCGGCCGACCGAAGGCGGCGCGATAGCGCACTGCGGCGAGATCGACGCCGGCCGCCCGCAGCGCGAGATTGCGGGTCTCGAAGAAGGTCAGCGCCCGGCCGAGATCGAGCCCGGCCGCGCCGGCAAGATCGCCGATCACCGTGCCGGCCTCCGACAGGGGGGCGTCGATGGCCAGGAACCGGCGCAGGAGCTGCAACGAGCCCTCGCTGAGCCGGGCCTCGGCGATCGCTACCTTCTCGATCAGCCGCGCCGCGACCTCGCCCGGCGAGCGCCCGGAATGGGGCGGCAGCCCCGCTTCCTCCATGCGTTCGCGAATTTTGAAAGTCAGCGCGCCCTGCTCGCCGAGACGGGCGAGTTCGGCAAATTCCGGATCGAGCGTGTCCAGCGCGCCGCTGCCGCCACGTGCGAGCGCGGCGAGCGCCGCTTCCAGCTGATCGTCATGGCCGAAGGTGCGCACCAGACGGCGCTGCCAGCCCTCCGGCAGGCCGAGCGCCCGCAGGAACGCCTCGAACAGGCCTTGGTCGCCGAGAACGAGATCGAGCTCGCCGGCTTCGAGACCGCAGGTCTCCAGCCCCGCCAGGGCGTCGGCCAACGCCCGCGCATCGGCGGTCGCGGCGTTCTCTTCGCCCAGATCCTCGATCCCGGCCTGGTAGAACTCGCCCGGTCCGGTCGGCCGCTGGCGGAACACCAGCCCGACATAGCTGTAGCGGCGCGGCAGCGTCGCGCCGTGGCCGACATGGTCGCGGCAGACGGGGATGGTGAAGTCGGGCCGCAGGCACAGGGTCTCGCCGGCCTCGCCCCGGGTCAGGAAGATGCGCCGGCGCAGCGCCTCGCCGGCCGTGTCGAGATAGGGGTCGGCCGGCTGGATGATCGGCACATCGACGCGCGCCGCGCCGCGTGCGGCGAACAGAGCGCCGAGCTCGGCTTCGTAGGGCGCGCCCGTTCCGGCGCGTGTCTCGGCGCTCACGGTCTCAGGCTCCGCTGCCGGCATCGCCGCCGGAACGGCCATTCTGACGCGCCAGGATCGCCTTCACCGCCGCGACCATGTCGGCCTCGTCGACCATTTCCTGACCGGCCCGCGCCTCGCGCCATTCGGCATTGTCGGTGATCTCGGCGGACAGTTCCTTGCCGAGCGCCAGATCCTTGACCTGCACCTTGCCGGCCGCCTTCTCGTCGCCGCCCTGGATGACCACCACGGGAGCGTTGCGCCGGTCAGCATATTGCAGCTGCTTGCCGAACTGCTTGGGGTTGCCCTGGAACACCTCGACCGGCACCGGCGTCGCCGTCGGATTGCCGTTCTCGTCGGTGTTCAGTGCCGCGCGCAGCGTCGTCGCCATGGCCTGGTAGTCGGCCATCCGGTCGCGGTCCATCACGGTGACCACCACCGGCCCGGTCCGCTCGGCAGCATCCAGGCGGCCGAGATTCTTCAGCGCCGTCATCAGGCGGGAAACGCCGATGGAAAAGCCCGTCGCCGGCACCGGCTGGCTCATGAAGCGCGACACCAGCCCGTCATAGCGCCCGCCGCCGCCGACCGAGCCGAACTGGACCTTCTGGCCCTTCTCGTTGGTGACGTCGAACAGCAGCTCCGCCTCGAAGACAGGCCCGGTGTAATATTCGAGACCGCGCACGACGGAGGGGTCGATCGAGACCCGGCCCAGATAGCCAGCACCGTCCAGATACGCCTGGATATCGTTCAGCTCGGCAATGCCCTCGCCCATCCGTCCTTCGCCGGCCTCACCGGGGAATATGCCGGCGAGCTCATCGATCTTCGATGCGCCGACAAAGCCGAGGATCTTTCCCGTCTGCGCGTCGTCCAGCCCGGCGCCCGGCGTGAAATCGCCCTCGCCTTCCTGCCCGCCGTCCCAGCGTCCCTTGCCGAGCAGCAGCTTGACGCCATCGGGGCCGAACTTGTCCAGCTTGTCGATCGCCCGCAGCACCGTCAGGCGGCGGCCGGCATTCTCGTCGCCGCCAAGGCCGATCGCCTCGAGGACACCGTCGAGCACCTTCCGGTTGTTGACGCGGATGACATACTGGCCGCGCGGGATGCCCAGCGCCTCCATCGTGTCGGCCATCATCATCGCCATCTCGGCATCCGCCGAGACGTTCGGTGCACCGACGATGTCGGCGTCGAACTGCATGAACTGGCGGAAGCGGCCCGGCCCCGGCTTTTCGTTGCGGAAGACGTAGCCGGCACGGTAGCTGCGATAGGGCTTGGGCAGGCTCTCGTAGTTCTCCGCCACATAGCGGGCGAGCGGCGCCGTCAGGTCGTAGCGCAGGCTCATCCACGCCTCGTCGTCGTCCTGCAGCGAGAACACGCCGGCATTCGGCCGGTCGGCATCCGGCAGGAACTTGCCCAGCGCGTCGGTATATTCGAACACCGGCGTCTCCACCGGCTCGAAGCCGTAGGTCTCGTAGACCCGGCGGATCTTCGCCAGCATGGCGTCCTGGGCGCGCAGATCGCTGGCGTCGCGATCGACGAAGCCGCGCGGCACCCGTGCCTGGACCCTCGACGGTTTCTTCTTCTTGTCGGCCATGAATGCGCTGCGTCCAAACGGTTTGACGGGCGCTCGGATGCACCCTTTCCTGCGGGCGATCCCCTACCCCGTGCGCCCGATTTCGGCAAGGCAAGGCGGTTTTGCAAGGCGCGTGGTGGCGGGGGACGGCGTAAGCGCGGCGAGACGGCAGATCGGAGAAGTGGAGGGCAACGTCAACGATTTGGCATGGGTCCTCGGGTCAAGCCCGAGGATGACGACCTTGTTGGAGGTCTTCGCTACACTTCAGCGGCTGTGACCTTTGCAGGGGCTGAGGACCTTTCGGTGCCACCGGTTTCGGCGCGTGCACAGACGGTGGCGATTGGCAGCAAAGCTCAAATCTCGGCGTCATCCTCGGGCTTGACCCGAGGACCCATGCCTCGCCATCTCAGCTTCCGCTCCGGTGAAAACCACCAACGCACCCCCGCGCAACGCCTCACCACCCCATGCCGCGATAGAGTTCGTTCCACTCGGGGTTCATCGCCTCGATCAGGTCGATCTTCCATTGCCGCCGCCAGCGCTTGAGGGATTTCTCCCGCTGGATCGCGCTGCCGATGTCGACATGGTCCTCGTACCAGACCAGCCGCGTCACCCCATGAGCCTTCACGAAGCCTCGGGTCAGGCCGCTCTTGTGCTCATACACCCGCCGCGACAGGTCCGACGTGACTCCGATATAGAGCGTGCCGTTCTTCTGCGACGCCATGATGTAGACGGTGCCGGCCATGGGGTGGAGCGTCGATGGTCACAGCGGCGGCGTCAAGCGGGTGAGGGTTCTGAGGCGTATGTGGCGGCGGAACCGGCTTGGCATGGGTCCTCGGGTCAAGCCCGAGGATGACGACCTTGTTGGAGGTTTTTGCTAGGCTTCAGCGGCTGTGACCTTTGCAGCGGCTGCGGGCCTTTTGATGCCACCGGTTCTGGCGACTACACAGACGGTGGCGGTTGGCGGCATCGCTAAAATCTCGGCGTCATCCTCGGGCTTGACCCGAGGACCCATGCCTCGCCATCTCAACTTCCGCTCCGGTGAGGCTCACCGCGTTAGCCTGCCGTGATACCGTAACCACCGCTACCGCGACGTTCACCACTAACGCAACGCCGCTTATGCCCACGCCCCCCCCTCACCCCGGCGCCGTGAACGCATCCCGAGCCGTCTCGCAGTCATCGCGCATGCAGCAGCCGTCGATGTGGTCGTTGACGAAGCCCAGCGATTGCATGAAGGCGTAGACGGTTGTCGGGCCTACGAAAGTGAAACCGGCCTTCTTCAGCGCCTTCGACAGGCGTGTCGAGGCGGGGGTGACGGGGTTGGCGCGCAGCCATTCGGCGGTCACCGTCGCCGGCCGCTCGTCCGCATCCGGCGCGTGGCGCCAGAGGAATCGTGCCAGCGAGCCGTGCTCGGCGCGCAGCGCATCGGCGCGCCGGGCATTGTTGATCGCCGAGACGATCTTGCCGCGATGCCGGATGATGCGGGCGTCGAGGACGATCCGCTCCACGTCCGCCTCGTCCATCGCCGCCACCCGCGCGATCGTGAAGCCATGGAACAGTTCGCGGAAGGCCTCGCGCTTGCGCAGGATGGTCAGCCAGGAAAGCCCCGCCTGAAATCCTTCCAGGCAAAGCTTTTCATAGAGCCGGTCGTCGTCAGCGGTCGGCCGGCCCCATTCCTCGTCATGGTAGCGACGATAGAGATCGTCGCCGCCGTGCCAGGCGCAGCGCAGCAGGCCGTCCGGGCCGCGGATCAGGCCGTCCGGCGGCGGCGCGTCTTGCATCGATGGGTCCATGGCGCATGTTTTCGCAGGCGCCCGTCGAAGTGGCAAGCTACCGCAGCGATGCGCCGCCCGCCGGCTTCAGGCGTTGGTCGAGCGGCCCGACGCGCAGCGATAGCGCTTCAAATGCCATTTCGGCCGCGCCTTCAGATGCTCGACGGCGGCAGCCTGGCCGAACAGGGCGCATTGCATGATGGAACCGTCGAAGGCGACCTGCTCGGGGCGGCAGTCGGCAGGGGCGGAGTTGAGGCAGACGATCAGGGTCAGAGCGATCATGGCAGGGCTCCTATGGCCGGTCCAGCGGCCATGGCGAAGGGGTTGCGATCGCAGCCTTGTGCGACCGGTTCATGCCATTGCGTGCGTTCGTCCCGCATCCGGGTTCTGGTGCCCGTCATGACGACCTTTGGACGCCGGTATCGAATCTAGCAAGAATGCTGCATTGCACAATGCCTGAAATTTCGGCGTGCGCTTTAATTCGGCACAGTGTGGCAGGCGTGCTGCATCACCTCGGCGCGCCGCCCCCGCGCCGGCCTCACAACGCGCCCTTAACCACGCTCCGAAACCGCTGCTTAACCTTATGAAACTGTTTCCGTTTTCGAGGGCGTTTCGGACCGGCGCGTTTACCATTCCCTTGCCCTTTGCAGCGAGGCTCGGTGTCGAGGCGGCAGGCGCAAGCCGGCCCCGATCCGGCAATCGAGGGACATCATGGCGATACCGATATCCGCCCGGCGCGCACTCGTCGGCCTGCTGGCGATCCTGGCATGCCCCGCGGCGAGCGAGGCGCAGGAGCGATACCGCAGCTTGCCGCCGGTCGAGATCGCGCCCGATCTGGCCGACCGCTGGCTACTGCAACTGTCGCCCGGTGACGGCGTCGCCCGCAGCTATCAGCGGGCCGCCGCGTCGGGTGTCGTCCTCGGCGGCCGCCGCGGCGCTGCGGCGCCCTCGGCCGGCGCCCGCGTCGTCGTGCGTCCGGGCTCCGCGCAGCAGCGCGTCCTCGGCCAGGCGCCCGGCGTGCGGGGCGGCTATCTGCCCGGAACGCGCAGCGCCGCACCGGTGACCGGACGCCAGCAGGCCGCGCTGGCGACCCGCAATCTTCCGGCTCCGAACGCCATCGACCCGCAATTCCTGCCCCAGACCGTGCCGTACCGCGGCAAGGAGGCGCCCGGCACCATCGTCGTCGATACCAGGGCGAAGTTCCTCTACCATGTCGGCCGCGACGGCACGGCGCGCCGCTACGGCGTCGGTGTCGGCAAGCCCGGCTTCGGCTGGAAGGGCCGGCATCCGATCACCCGCAAGGCCGAATGGCCGAGCTGGACGCCGCCCAAGGCGATGATCGCCCGCGAACGCAAGAAGGGGCGGATCCTGCCGGCCCACATGAAGGGTGGCGAAGCCAACCCGCTGGGCGCCCGCGCGCTCTATCTCGGCTCCACACTCTACCGGATCCACGGCACCAACCAGCCCTGGACCATCGGCCGCGCCGTGTCCTCGGGCTGCATCCGCATGCGCAACCAGGACGTGATGGATCTCTACGAACAGGTGAAGGTCGGAACGAGGGTCGTTGTGCTCTAACGGCAACAGCCCCGACTTTCCTCAACGGAATGCGGAACTCGATGCGACCAACGCGGCGAGAATGCGTTCAAACCATGGCACAATGACGACAACGAGGCGCGGGACACGGTGGGCTTTGCTCCGCCCCGCCAAACGAGAGGAGCCTCCCATGCAGAACTGGACACGATGGGCCGGAGCCGGCCTGACGGCGATCATGGCCCTGGCGGTGACCGGACAGGCCAGCGCCGAAGACGTGCGCCGCTACGACCACGCGACCAACAAGTGGGTGACGGTCAGCGCCGAGCGCGTTGCCGCCCGCACGCAGCACCGGGCCCTCGCCCAGCGCGGCCCGGCGGCCCAGTATCACCGCCGGCAGGTGCGCATCGAGACGCGCGAGAAGCCGGGCACCATCATCGTCGATTCCCAGCGCAAATATCTCTACTTCGTCGAGGGCAACGGCATGGCGACCCGCTACGGCGTCGGCGTCGGCCGCGAAGGCTTCGGCTGGTCGGGCCGGATGAGCGTCGGCCGCAAGGCCGAGTGGCCGGGCTGGACGCCGCCGCCGTCGATGATCAAGCGCGAGCGCGCCAAGGGCCGCATTCTGCCGGCCCACATGAAGGGTGGCCCGGCCAACCCGCTGGGTGCACGCGCGATGTATCTGTATCGCGGCGGTCGCGATTCGCTGTTCCGGATCCACGGCACCAACCAGCCCTGGACCATCGGCCAGAACATGTCCTCGGGCTGCATCCGCATGATGAACCAGGACGTCGAGCACCTGTATGAGCGCGTGCCGAACGGCACCAAGGTCATCGTCATCGGCCCCAGCGGCCAGGGCCCGAAGAACGTCTATACCGAAGTCGGCGTCGTGCGCGAAAACGTCATCGCCTCGATCTTCGGCGGCTGAGTCCAGCGCCCGGTCGCTTCGACATCACGGCCCGCCGGCGACGGCGGGTCGTTTTGCGTTAGGGCTACTCCGCCGCGACGAGGCCGGGCTCGCCGCGGGGCTGGACGGCAGCGAGGCTTGCCGGCTTCTCGCCGCCAAAGGCCCAGTCGAGGAGCTCGATCGTGTGCAGGATCGGAATGCCGGTGCCCGAACCGATCTGCGTCATGCAACCGATATTGCCGGTGGCGATCGCCTGCGGCGCGATGCTCTCGATGTTCTTCACCTTGCGGTCGCGCAGGGTGGCGGCGATCTCGGGCTGCAGGATGTTGTAGGTGCCGGCCGAACCGCAGCAGATATGGCCCTCGGGCACGTCGCGAACGGTGAAGCCGGCCTGCGCCAAGAGCACTTTCGGAGCTTTCGTGATCTTCTGGCCGTGCTGCATCGAGCAGGCCGAATGATAGGCCACCACCAGATCGGTTGCGTTGACCGGCAGCGGCAGTTCCAGCTCGGAGAGGAACTCGGTGACGTCCTTGGCCAGCCCTGAGACCCGTGCCGCCTTCTCGGCATAGGCCGGGTCCAGCCGCAGCATATGGCCGTAATCCTTGATCGTCGTGCCGCAGCCCGACGCGGTGATGATGATCGCGTCGAGGCCGTCGGCGTCTGCCGTGCGCGACCAGACGTCGATGTTGCGGCGGGCGAAATCCAGCGCCGGCTCTTCCTGGCCCATGTGATGGACCAGCGCGCCGCAGCAGCCCTCCCCTTCCGGCACCACCACCTCGACACCGAGCCGGTTCAGAAGCCGCACCGTCGCCTCGTTGATCTTCGGATCGAGCACCGACTGGGCGCAGCCGCGCAGCAGCGCCACCCGCTTCCTGCGCGCCCCCTCGGCCGGCCGCACGCCCGGCGCGTTGACCTGCGACTTCGCCGGCACGGCGCCCGGCGCCAGCTTCAGCATCGCGGCCAGCGGCTTCAGCGGCTTGATCGCATCGAACAGCCCGGCGAAGGGCCGGCCGATGCGCGCCATGACGAGGCTCGCGCGGAACCGCTCGGGATAGGGCAGCGTCATCGCCAGGATCCGGCGGATCATCCGGTCGGCCAGCGGCCGCTCATAGGTCCGCTCGATATGGGCGCGGGCATGGTCAACGAGATGCATGTAGTTCACGCCCGACGGGCAGGTCGTCATGCAGGCGAGGCAGGACAGGCAGCGGTCGATATGGGTGACGGTCTTCTCGTCGGCCGGCCGGTCGTTCTCCAGCATCTCCTTGATCAGGTAGATGCGCCCGCGCGGGCTGTCGAGCTCGTTGCCGAGGGTGACATAGGTCGGGCAGGTCGCGGTGCAGAAGCCGCAATGCACGCATTTTCGGATGATCTGCTCGGAATGCGCGGTCTCGGGATCGGCGAGCTGCGCGGGGGAGAAGGTGGTTTGCAAAGGTCTGGCCCATGAAAGAGTCTGGAAACGTCGTCGATGCGAACCGCCGGCGCGGCAGCCCGCCTAGCCCATCCGCCCCGGATTGAGCACGCCGGCGGGGTCGAACTGCTGCTTCAGCCGGCTGGCGAGGCCCGCCAGCGGCCCCGGCTGCGGCTGGAAGACGGCGGTCGCCGCCCGCACGCTTTCGGAGGCGCGCACCAGCGTCGCATGGCCGCCGCCGAAGCGCCGGATCGTCTCGCGCACCAGTTCGGCCTCCGGCTCGCCTTCCATGCGCAGCCAGACGAGACCGCCCTGCCAGTCATAGAAGGCGTCGATCGCTGCCTGCATGCGCAGGCTCATGACGATCTCGTGGCCGCGGGTCGGGGTGACGGACAGGCGCCAGACCGGCTTGTCGGTGCCGTCGACGAAGGGCCGGATGTCGCGCACGTCGCGCCAGACCGCCCGCGATGCCTCACCCTCCAGATGTTCGACCTTGCCGACCTTCTCGAGCGCGGCGCTGAGATAGGCCGAACGCGCCGCGACGGACGGGCCGAAGCCCTCCAGCCGGATCAGCGTCGCCGCGTCGTTGCCGAGATGGCCGTCGGCAACGCGCGAGGCGACATACATCGGCAGATGCGCCGCGCCCGAGGCCTCCGCCGACGAGCCCATCGCCGCCGCCATGGCGCCGGTCGCCGCGTCGTCGGCGAGACCGCGCAGCACGATCGTCGTCTCGGTCTCGGTCTTCGGCAGCACCTTCAGCGTCACGTCGGTCATCACCGCCAGCGTGCCGAAAGAGCCGGTGAGCCCCTTGGAGAGATCGTAGCCGGTGACGTTCTTCACCACCCGGCCGCCGGACTTGAACATCTCGCCACGGCCGGACACTGCATGGACGCCGAGGATGTGATCGCGGGCCGCGCCGTGCTTCAGCCGCCGCGGCCCGGCGAGATTGCAGGCGACGACGCCGCCGATCGTGCCGAGGCCCGGCTCCAGCCCATGCAGCGGACCGTAGTCGAGCGGCTCGAATTCCAGGCGCTGGCCGGCCTCGTCCAGAAGCCTCTCGATCTCGGCGATGGGCGTGCCGACGCGTGCCGACAGGACCAGCTCTTCGGGTTCGTACAGGGTCACGCCGGCCATCGCCGACAGCGACAGGGTGCACGCCGCCTGCACCGGCCGTCCAAGACCGCGCTTGGAGCCGGTGCCCTCGACCGCCAGCGGCTCTTCCTGCGACACCGCCGCCGCGACGATGTCGCGGAGCTGGATCGCGGTCTCGGGGCGCAGGATGGACGCGGCGGGGCCGGCCGCGCCGGTTGAACGCAACTCGCTCATGGTCAGAACCTCGGCAGGTCGGGAAAAGCCACCTGCCCCTTGTGGACATGCATCCGGCCGAGTTCGGCGCAGCGATGGAGCTGCGGGAAGACCTTGCCGGGATTGAGCAGATGCTTGTCGTCGAAGGCGCATTTGACCCGCTGCTGGTGGCGCAGATCGTCCTCGCTGAACATTTCCGGCATCAGGTCGCGCTTTTCCACGCCGACGCCGTGCTCGCCGGTCAGAACGCCGCCGACCTCCACGCACAGGCGCAGGATGTCGTTGCCGAACTCCTCGGCCCGGTGCAGCTCGCCCTCCTTGTTGGCGTCGTAGAGGATCAGCGGATGCAGGTTGCCGTCGCCGGCATGGAAGACATTGGCGACGCGCAGATCGTATTTTTCCGAGAACGCCTTCATGCCGGCCAGCACCCGCGGCAGCTCCTTGCGCGGAATGGTGCCGTCCATGCAGTAATAATCCGGCGAGATGCGGCCGACCGCCGGGAACGCCGCCTTGCGCCCCGCCCAGAACGACGCACGCTGTTCTTCCGAATTCGAGACCTTGGTGACGGTGGCGCCATTGGCGTCGGCAATTGCCGCAACCTCGGCCAGGAGATGATCGACCTCAGCGCCCGGCCCGTCGAGCTCGACGATCAGCAGCGCCTCCACGTCGCGCGGATAGCCGGCATGGACGAAGTCTTCCGCCGCATGGATGGCCGGCCGGTCCATCATCTCCATACCCGCCGGTATGATGCCCTTGGCGATGATCGCGGCCACGCACTCGCCCGCCTGTTCGGAGGTGGGAAAGCCGATCAGCACCGCCCGCGCCGTCTCCGGCTTCTGCAGGATGCGGACCGTGACCTCGGTCACGACGCCGAGCAGGCCTTCCGAGCCGGTCATCAGGCCGAGGAAATCGTAGCCCTCGGCCTCCAGATGCTTGCCGCCGAGGCGCACCACCTCGCCCTCGATGGTGACGAACTCGATGCCGAGGACGTTGTTGGCGGTGAGTCCGTATTTCAGGCAGTGCACGCCGCCGGAATTCTCCGCGACATTGCCGCCGATCGAGCAGGCGATCTGCGAGGACGGATCGGGCGCGTAGTAGAACCCCTCGCCTTCCACCGCCTTGGTGATGCCGAGATTGGTCACGCCCGGCTGCACCACGGCGCAGCGATTGTCGTAGTCGATCTCCAGCACC
This sequence comes from Aurantimonas coralicida DSM 14790, assembly GCF_000421645.1. Lineage (GTDB taxonomy): Bacteria > Pseudomonadota > Alphaproteobacteria > Rhizobiales > Rhizobiaceae > Aurantimonas > Aurantimonas coralicida. The sequence goes on from NZ_ATXK01000001.1 coordinate 918,643, forward strand.
CGGTTGAACTTCGACAGGACCAGGAGCACGCCGTCCTCGAGCGGCAGGGCGCCGCCGGACAGCGAGGTGCCGGAGCCGCGCGGCACCACCGGGATCTCGTTGGCGTGACAATATTGCAGGACCCGGGCGACCTGCTCCACCGTCGACGGCAGCACGACCACCAGCGGCATCTGGCGATAGGCGGTCAGGCCGTCGGATTCGAACACGGCCATCTCGTTGGCGGCATCGACCACGCCCTCGCCCGGCACGATCGCGCGCAGGGCGTCGACGATCGACTGGCGGCGGCCGAGGATCGCCTCGGACGGCTTGGGCATCATCACGGACATCGGCTCACTCCCATTAGAGAGGCGAAACTAGGCGCCGCACGGGCCGGCGTCCACAGAAGGAACGATAGGCGTCTGCGGCTCAATGACCGTCCTCGCCGCCCTGCATGTGATGCTTGCGGATACTGCGCACGACCAGCCAGACCCCGAGCAGCGCGATCGGCACGAAACCGGCGACCAGCACCGTCGCGGAGACCGGCAGTCCCTGATATTCCAACGCCTTGGCGACATAGCCGAACAGCCCGACGACGTAGTAGCCGATCGCCGCGACCGACAGGCCCTCGACGGTCTGCTGCAGGCGCAATTGCAGCCGCGCCCGCCGGTCCATGGAGGCCAGCAGGTCGCGGTTCTGGTGCTCCAGTTCCACGTCGATGCGGGTGCGCAAAAGGTTTGCGGCGCGGCTGAGCTTCTCCGACAGATTGGCCTGCCGCTCCTCGATGGCGCGGCAGGTGCGCATGGCCGGCCCCATCCGGCGCTTCAGGAAGGCGCTCCAGCTCTCCTGCCCGGCGATCGGCTGCTCGCCCACGGAGACGAGGCGCTCGCTGACGATCTCGTCATAGGCCCGGCTGGCCCCGAACCGGTAGAGCACCGAGGCCGCGGAGGCCTCGACCTCGGCCGCCGCCAGGGTGATCTCCTGAAGCAGTTGCCGACTGTCCTCGTTGCCGCCCTTCATCTCCTCGGTGATCGACATCAGCCGGCTTTCGAGCGAGGCCACCATCGGCCCCACCGAATGGGCGAGCGGCAGGCCGAGCAGCGCCAAAGTGCGGTAGATCTCGACTTCCACCAGGCGCATGGCGAGCGCGCCGGCGCGTTGCGGTGGCAGCCCGTCGTCCAGCACCAGCATGCGCGTCATGCCGTCGCCGTCCTGGCGAAAATCCGTCGCCGCATGGGCGAGCCCGCTCTCCATGATCGAATGGCAGTAGCTGGACTTGTCGAAGCTCTCGAGCGCCGCCTGGCCGGCAGCGTCGTTCGGCCGCAACTCCAGATGGACACCGGCGATGAAGGGTCCCGGCGCCTGGAACTCGGCGCCGAAGGGATGGCCCTCGACCGGGTCGCCGAAATGTTCGGGCGGCGGCCCTTCCCAGGAATAGGTGCAGAATTCGGTGTGCCGCTCCCAGCGCAGCTTGCCCTTGCCGAAGGCGAAGGAATGGGTCCGGGCGTCCTTGGCCGGCGGCGGCACGCCGCGGCGCACCGACATTTCGGCGAGGATCGCCAGATCGCTTTCGCCGTGATCCTCGTTCATGAAGGCCAGCACCACGAGCGCCCGCGGCAGCTCGATCAGCGGAAACGGCCTGGCATGCAGTTCGCCGAGGACGGCGGCCCGGCGCGGATCGGTGGGAAAGCGGTCGAGCGACGCCTGGCGTAACGTGATGCGGCCCATCTTTTCCCCTTTGTGGTGCCGCTCTTGCTACCCGATCGGCCAAGTCCGGTCCAAGCAGGAATTGCGATTGTCGACAAACCGGCTCAGAACGTTTCCAAACTGCAACGTTGCCGACGCCGCCGCCAATGTGCGACGAAGGACGTACGAGGAGAAGCCATTGAGCGAGAATGCCGTTCGCAGCGAGACCCGTCCGCAAGTCGCGCTGTTCGTTACCTGTCTGGTCGATCTGTTCCGTCCGAGCGTCGGCTTCGCGGCCATCAAGCTTCTGGAAGAATCGGGCTGCGACGTCGTCGTCCCGACGGCCCAGACCTGCTGCGGCCAGCCGGCCTACAATTCCGGCGACCGGGCCGACACGAGAGCCATCGCCGAACAGGTGATCGCCACCTTCGAGGGGTTCGACTATGTGGTCGCCCCGTCGGGATCGTGCGGCGCCATGCTGAAGAAGCATTATCCCGAGCTCTTCGCCGGCGATGCCGAGTGGGAGGCGCGCGCCCTCGCCTTTTCCGACAAGGTGTTCGAACTCGTCAGCTTCCTGGCGGACGTGCGCGGCATGACCGGCGTCACCGCCAGGGTCGAGGGCACCGCCACCTATCACGATTCCTGCTCGGGCCTGCGCGAGCTCGGCGTCAAGGCGCAGCCGCGCATGCTGCTCGACAGCGTCGAGGGGCTGGAACTGACGGAACTGCGCGATTCGGAAGTCTGCTGCGGTTTCGGCGGCACCTTCTGCATCAAATATCCCGACGTCTCCAATGCCATCGTCACCAAGAAGGCGCGCAATGTCGGCATGACCGGCGCCGACATGCTGCTTGCCGGCGACCTCGGCTGCCTGATGAACATGGACGGCAAGCTGAAGCGCGAGAATATCGGCGTCGAGGTCCGTCACGTGGCCGAAGTCCTCGCCGGCATGACCGACGCTCCGCCGATCGGCGGCAAGCTGTGAGGCGTCAACGCCTGCAGCAAAGCGGCAGAACGCTCGTCCCGGTGGCGGCCGCCGCCCCGTGGACGGCCGCGCAGCGTCGCGCCCCAGACTTCATGCCCGAATAGGCTCCGCCCCATGCAGATCACTTCGCATACGTTCAAGGCCAATACCGTCAAGGCGCTCGCCGATGTCGAGCTGCAGCGGGCTCTCGGCCATGTCGAGAAGGGCTTCATCGACAAGCGCCAGACCGCCGTCGACGCCCTGCCCGAATTCGACGCCCTGCGCGACAACGCCGTCGCCATCAAGAATCACACGCTGAAGCATCTCGACCTCTATATCGAGGCCTATGTGGCCAAGGTCGAAGCCTCGGGCGGCATCGTGCATTTCGCCGAGGATGCGGACCACGCCCGCAAGATCTTCCTCGACATCGCCCGCAAGCGGAACGCCAAGACCGTCACCAAGGGCAAGACAATGATCTCCGAGGAGATCGGCCTCAACGCCTTCTTGGAAGAGAACGGCATCGTGCCGGTCGAGACCGATCTCGGCGAATACATCATCCAGCTGCGCGGCGAGCATCCGAGCCACATCATCGCCCCGGCCGTCCACGTGACCCGCGACCAGGTCGAGGCGGATTTCCGCCGCGTCCATGTCGATCTCGACCCGAACCGCAATCTGGTCGAGCCGGAGACGCTGCTTGGCGAGGCCCGCCAGATCCTGCGCCGCAAATATGTCGAGGCCGACATCGGCGTGACCGGTGCGAACTTCCTGATCGCCGAGACCGGCTCGTCGGTCATCGTCACCAACGAGGGCAATGGCGACCTCACCCAGCTTCTGGGCAAGTGCCACGTCGTGCTGGCCTCGATCGAGAAGCTGGTACCGACGCTGGAGGACACCGCCCAGATCCTGCGCATCTTGGCGCGATCGGCCACCGGCCAGGACATGAGCGTCTACACGACGCTCTCGACGGGGCCGAAGCGGGACGCCGATCTCGACGGGCCGGAGGAATACCACGTCATCCTCCTCGACAACGGCCGCTCCAACATGCTGGGCACCGAGTTCGAGGAGATGCTGCGCTGCATCCGCTGCGGCGCCTGCATGAACCATTGCCCGGTCTATCACGCCGTCGGCGGCCACTCCTATGGCTGGGTCTATCCCGGCCCGATGGGCGCGGTGCTGACGCCGTCGCTGATCGGTGTCGACAAGTCCGGCCATCTGCCGAACGCCTCGACCTTCTGCGGCCGCTGCGAGAGCGTCTGCCCGATGCGCATTCCGCTGCCCAAGATGATGCGGCACTGGCGCGAGAAGGAGTTCGAGAGCCATCTGCAGCCCAGGACCCAGCGCACCGGGCTCGGCGTCTGGGCGTTCTTCGCCCGGCGGCCGGCGCTCTACCGGGCAGCGGTGTCGATGGCGATGCCGCTCCTGAAGCTGGCGGCGGGCCGCAAGCGGCGCTTCGCCTCGCTGCCGCTGGCCGGCGGCTGGACCAAATGGCGCGACCTGCCGGCGCCCGAAGGGCGGACCTTCATGCAGCAATACGCCCAGAAATCCCATGCGACGACGGGGGACAAACGATGAGCGCATCCACCCGCGAAGCCGTCCTCGGCCGGATCCGCCGCTCCAACGGCGCCCGTCCCAACGACCCCGAGCGCAGGCGCATCGTCGAGGAGCGCATGGCCGGCGCACCCGTCGGCATCGTGCCCCAGCGCGGCCAGCTGCCCCAGGACGAGCAGGTGGCGCTGTTCATCCGCATGGCCGAGCGGGCCAACGCCACCACCGCGCGGATCGCCGGCTATGGCGACTTGGCCGGGGAGGTCTCCCGCTGGCTGCGCGAGAACAATTTCCCCGCCGATCTCAGAATGTCCGAAGACCCGCGCTTCGCCGACGCCGATTTCGACGCCACGTCCCTCACCATCCGCAAGGGCGTCAGCGACGGCGACGATCTCAATGGCCTCTCCCATGCCGAAACCGCCATCGCCGAAACCGGCACGCTGGTGCTCGTCTCCGGTCCTGAGAACCCGACGAGCCTCAACTTCCTGCCGGAAAACCACATCGTCGTGGTGAAGGCCGACAGCATCGGCGGCGAGATGGAAGCCGTCTTCCCCATGCTGCGCGCGCGCTACGGCAAGGGCGAGATGCCGCGGTCGCTGAATTTCGTCACCGGCCCGTCGCGCTCCGGCGACATCGAGCAGACGCTGCTTCTGGGCGCCCATGGCCCGCGCGCTTTGCACATCGTCATCGTCGACTGACGCGGCGCGCGGCGGTTTGCACCGACCGTGCATGACGCTGGGGAAATATTTCCGCCGGACGGGATGAGCTTTGACACAAACCGGGCTAGGCTTTCCCTCCCGCGCCCGTACCGGGCGCGGCCAGGGGAGGCGGCGATGACCGGATGGACATGGACGGGCCTTGCGGCAATCGCGGTCACGGCAGCGCTTCCCATGGGATCCGCCAGCGCGGCGTCCTGCCGGGACTTTCCCGGCCTGCGCTCGCAGGAATCGGCACGGTCGGTCACGGTGACCTTCGTAAACCGCACCGAGGAATATCGCAGCGTCGACTGGCTCGACTTCGACGGACAGCCGGTCAGTTACGCCAACCTCAATCCCGGCGAGAGCTTCCGGGTCGAGACCTATCGCACCCATCCCTGGATGCTGACCGACGGCCCCGGCAATTGCATCGAGATCTTCATGCCCGGACGCCGCGACGCGCAACGCTTCGACATCACGGTCCCTTCGGACGGCAGCGGCGGCGACTGACGCTTCTAGAGCGGTGGAACCGGGCGACGGCCCAAATTCCAGGGGGCCAGCCCCGCGCAGGCGCAGCCCCGCTTGACCGCGGCGCGGCCGGGTGGCTCTCTTCCGCATCCCGGTCGCCAGCGGAGCGTTCATGCCCATTGATCCCGCCACGCTTGCCGCCTTTGCGCTGGCCTCGTTGATCCTTCTCGTGATCCCCGGACCGACGATCATCATGGTCGTCGGCCAGGCACTGGCGCATGGCCGCAACGTCGCGCTGGCCAGCGTGCTGGGTGTGGGACTTGGCGATCTCGTGGCGGCCAGCCTGTCGCTGATCGGCGTCGGCGCGCTTCTTTCGGCGTCGGCCACGGCCTTCGTCGCCCTGAAATGGGCGGGGGCGCTCTATCTGGTCTGGATGGGCCTGCGCATGTGGCGCAGCACCCTGTCGCGCGCTTCGCAGGCGCCGAACGATTTCGATCCCGTCGCCGCGGGACTGCCGGAGACAGGTACGGTGCGGCCCAGCCACATCTTCCGCGACGCCTTTCTGGTCACCGTCTTCAATCCCAAGGGGATCGTGTTCTTCGTGGCCTTCGTGCCGCAGTTTCTCGATCCCGCCCGGCCTTACTGGCCACAGGCCAGCATCCTCGTTACGCTCTTCGTGCTCCTGGCAGCCGGCAACGCCTTTCTCTATGCGCAGCTCGCCGTGCGGGCCCGCGATCTCATCCGACGCCCGTCGGTGATGCGCTTCGTGGTCCGCATCGGCGGCTCCTGCCTGATGGGCGCCGGCATCGCCGCGGCACTGGTCGCCCGGCCGGTCTGACGCGCCGCCCGCCCCGGCAGAATTCGCTCCCGCGTGGAACAGGGTGCCGGTGACGCCGTTTCGTTGGCAATTCCGAATGGAGCATCCGAGATGAAGACGCTGAACGAATCCGCCATGGACAATGCCATGCACGCAGGCCCGCGCGACCGCGCCGAGGACAAGGATGCGAAAGACAACGCGGCCTCCGGTGGCGGCGATCGGCCGATGACCGACGAGGAAGAACTCGACGAGGCGCTGGATGAGACCTTCCCGGCCTCCGATCCGGTCGCGCCGAGCCGCATCGACGGTCCGATCAAGCCGTAACACCAACAGACGCAGACAAGCGCCGCGCCACCTCGAGGGCTGCGCGGCGCTTTTCATTTGCGAAAACAGACAAAGGCCGGCGGGAGCGATCCCGCCGGCCTTTGTCGGTCCGGTCAGTTCTGGACGGCCTGCACCGAGCCGCCATCGACCCGCATGTTCGAGCCGTTGATGAAGGAGCCCCGCTCCGAGACGATCAGCGCGATCGCGGCGGCGACCTCCTCGGCCCGGCCGCGACGCTTCAGCGCGATGCCCGGACGCTCCTCCTCCAGGAAGCTCTCGACGGCTTCCTCGAAGGAGACCCCCAGTTCCTTGGAGCGCTTCTCCATCATGCCGTCGGTCATCTGGGTCTCGATGAAGGCCGGCGAGACGGTGTTGCAGAGGATACCGTGCTCGGCTTCCTTGTAGGAGAGGTTCTTCACGAAGGCCGCCAGCGCTGCCTTGGCGGTGTTGTAGGTCGCCTCATCCCAATAGGGCTGCACGGCGTTTTCCGAGGTGATGCAGACGAAGCGGCCCCAGCCATTCGCGCGCATGGTCGGGAAGGTCGCCCGGGCGACGCGCACCGCCGACATGAAGTCGATCTCCCAGGCTTCCAGGTAATCGGCGTCGGCGACCTCCAGCGGATGCCCCTTGGCGCCGGTGATGCCGGCCGTATGCAGGACGATGTCGATCCGGCCGAAGCGATCCAGCGCCTGCCTGGCCATCGCATCGACCGCGGCCTGGTCGGTCACGTCGGCGGCCACGCAGATATAGTCCGCGTCGAGGGAGGCGGCGTCCTTTTCGAGCCGCGTGATCTCCTTGTCGGAGAGCACCAGCTTGCAGCCTTCCGCGGCGAGGATGCGGGCGGTTTCGAAGCCCATGCCGTCGGTGGCGCCGGTGATCAGCGCGACGCGATCCTTGATCTGGAGATCCATGCGGTGTCCTTGCTTTGTGTCTGAGGGTTTCGCGTGACAATGACTGCGGGGAGATTAGGTTTCGCCGCCATGCGGACACGATGCCGCATCCGGGCCGTGCCACGGCCCGAGGGAAGGACGATTCGAGACATGCCCAACCACGACTTCAAGAGCCCGCGCCTGTATCTCGACGCGGATCTGGTCGCCAAGACCCCGGTGCCGGCAACGCCGGTGCAGGCCAACTACCTCCTCAACGTCATGCGGCTCGGCGAGGGCGCGAAGGTGCTGGCCTTCAACGGCCGCGACGGCGAATGGCGCTGCGATCTGGTCAAGGCGGCCAAGAAGAAGCTCGACCTCGTCCCGCGCAAAAAGGTGCGGGACCAGACCCCGCCGGCCGACCTGCATTACCTCTTCGCACCGCTCAAGCACGCCCGTCTCGACTACATGGTCCAGAAGGCCGTGGAGATGGGGGCCGGCGTGTTGCAGCCTGTGATGACCCAGCATGTGCAGGCGACCCGCCTCAACACCGAGCGCATGCGCGCCAATGCGATCGAGGCGGCCGAGCAATGCGGCATCCTGTCGATCCCCGAATGCCGTGAGCCGGTCAAGTTCAACGACATGCTCGACCGCTGGGACAGCGGCCGGCGGCTGATCTTCTGCGACGAACGGGCCGATGCGGCGAGCCCCATCGATACGTTGCGTGCGCTGCCCGAAGGCCTGCACGCCCTGGTGATCGGCCCGGAAGGCGGCTTTTCGGCCGACGAGCGCGAGCGGCTGAACGCCGCCGACTTCGTCACCGCCATCTCGCTCGGCCCCCGCATCCTGCGGGCCGACACGGCGGCGGTGGCCGCCATGGCGGTGCTGCAGGCCGCCATCGGCGACTGGCGGCAAGGTTGAGGCACGCCGCACTGGCCACACCGTCAACACGAATTATGTTGCGGTCCGAGGGGAAAATCGGCAGTGCCGATATTCCCGTGGCGGGACTCCGCTTGCCGGCAGGACCGGCTGAACCATTCGAAGGACGAGCATGGCGCGCGATACGACCGATCTGACGCCGGTCACCTCGGTCGAGGATCTGACCGCTCATCTGGCGACAGGCGAAAAGCCGGCCTCGCAGTTCCGCATCGGGACCGAGCACGAGAAATTCGGCTTCTACACCGAGGATCTGTCGCCGGTGCCCTACGAGGGCGAGCGCGGCATCGGCAAGCTTCTGGAGCGCATGCAGGCGCTGTCTGGCTGGGAAGCGATCATCGACGACGGCCGCATCATCGGCCTGTTCGGCAGCGCCGGCCAGGGCGCGATCTCGCTGGAGCCCGGCGGCCAGTTCGAGCTGTCCGGCGCGCCGCTGGAGACGATCCACGAGACCTGCCGCGAATCCAACGCGCATCTCGCCCAGGTCCGCTCGGTCGCCAAGGAGCTCGGCATCGGCTTCCTCGGCATCGGCTCGTCGCCGACTTGGACCCTCGACGAGACCCCGGTCATGCCGAAGTCGCGCTACGAGATCATGCGCCGCTACATGCCCAAGGTCGGCACCCGCGGTCTCGACATGATGTTCCGCACGGCGACCATCCAGGTCAATCTCGACTTCTCGTCGGAAGCCGACATGCGTCGCAAGATGCAGACCAGCATGAAGCTGCAGCCGATCGCGACGGCGCTCTTCGCCAACTCGCCCTTCACCGAGGGCAAACCGAACGGCCTCTGCTCCTGGCGCTCCGACGTCTGGTCCGACGTCGACAACCAGCGCTCCGGCCTTCTGCCCTTCGTCTTCGAGGAGAATTTCTCCTATCGCGACTATGCCGAATGGGCGCTCGACGTGCCGATGTATTTCGTCACCCGCGACGGCCGCTACACCGACGTCACCGACGTCACCTTCCGCCAGTTCATGGACGGCGCCCTGAAGGGGCGCATTCCCGATCCCGAGCCGCAGCTCGGCGACTGGACCAACCATCTGTCGACGCTGTTCCCCGATGTGCGGCTGAAGACCTTCCTGGAAATGCGCGGCGCCGATGGTGGACCGTGGCGGCGCATCTGCGCCCTGCCCGCCTATTGGGTCGGCCTGCTCTACGACGAGGCGACGCTCGACGCCGCCGAGGCCCTGACGAAGGACTGGACCTTCGAGGAAGTCTCGGCGATGCGCGAAGCGGTACCGCGCGACGGCTTCCGCACCCCGTTCCGCGATTCCAGCGTCCTGGAACTGGCCCGCGAGACGGTCCGGCTGTCGCGCCAGGGCCTCGTTGCCCGCAACCGGCGCAACGAGGAAGGCAATGACGAGAGCCATTTCCTCGCCCCGCTCGAAGAGGTCGTCGCTCGCGGCACCACGTCGGGCGAAGAGCTGGTCCGGCTGTTCGAGGAACAGTGGGACGGTTCGATGGAGCGCGTCTTCAAGCATCTGACCTACTGAGCGCCTGCCGGCCGAGCGGCCGCAGCCCCGCCCTTCGACTGTTCCCGCCTGTTGCAGTCCGACGCTGCAACAGGCGGTCTTGCTTTGTGATTGGCTTTCCCCCGGCGGTTTGACAGGATGATCGGTCTGTGCCCCGTTCTGCCTGGGCACGCCTGCGAGCGAGGTCGCCATGACGGACTTTTTCGACTGGTTGACGGTGAATGACGGCGGTCTCGGCACCGACAGGCTCGCCGATGCCTTCAAGCTGAGCCGCAAGGAGATCCGCCAGACCACGGAAGCCCTCGCCCCCGCCTTCACCCTGGCGCTGCAGCGGGCGATGTCGGACCCGAATGCCTGGTCCGAGGTGTCCCGGCACTTCCTGCCCTTCATGAACGCCGTCGGCACGCCCGGGCCGGAGACCGCCCGCAGCCCGGCGGCCAAGAACCTTGCCGACAATCTGTTCGGCTCGCGCGACATCTTTCTGGAGGTGGCGCGCAAGGTCTCGACCATGAGCGACATCGCGCCCGACACGGTCGAGAAGCTGATGCGCAGCCTCTCGGTGATGAGCATCCAGACGATGATGCAGATGATGCTGGCCAACATGGCGCGCCAGCAGCCGGCCGGATTTGCCGAAGGCAACTACCCGGTCGCCATGGCCGAGATGATGCGGCGCAGCGCCAACGCCATGGAAGCCATAGGCCGGCCCTCCGACGAACCGCATCGGCGCAGCGGCCCCGGCACCATGGGCTCGGACTATCTCACTGGCCTGTTTTCCGACGCGCTCAATGGCCGCCTGCCCTGGCTGCCGCCGAGCACCGGCGAGACCGGCGCCCGCGCCAGGCCTGCGGACCGCACGAACGAGACGCCGGCGGCCTTCGACCCCTTCCAGCCCTTCGACGCCATGATGGCGCATTTCGCCAGCGGCATGTCGGGCGCGGATACGAGCGGCAGCGCAGGCTCGCAGCCCACCGAACCCGAGGCCCGTACGCCGGCGCAGGAGCCGGCGCCCGAAGCGACGAGCGAGGCCAAGGCGTCGGACGAGGCAGCTGGTGGCTTCGACGATCTCGCCCGGGCCGGCATGACCATGCAGGAAGAGTTCGCGCGGCAGATGCTCGACCTGTTCCAGGGCACCGGATCGGAAAAACCCGCCGACGACGCCAGCGACGGACCGGCCTCCGGCGACAGCCGCAAGACCTAGCCGGCGGGAGGGCCGAGCCGGGCGCTGCGTTTCCCTCGCGCCGCGGCGCGCTAGGTCACAGCGTCCAGGGCCGCCCGTCCGGCGGCCTGCCCCGACAACACGGCCATCTCCTTGCTCATCTTCTACGCCTTCATCATCGTCCTCCTGGTTCTCATCAACGGCTTCTTCGCCATGTCGGAGCTCGCCGTGGTCTCGGCGCGAAAGTCGCGTGTCGAGCAGATGCGCGACGAGGGTCGGCGCGGCGCCGCCAGCGCCCTCAAGCTGATCGAGGACCCGACCGGCTTCCTGTCGACCGTCCAGATCGGCATCACCCTTGTCGGCATCTTCGCCGGCGCCTTCGGCGGTTCGACCTTTGCCGGGCCGCTGGCCGGGATCATCGAGGACTGGCCGTTGATCGGCCCCTATGCCGGCACCGTCGCCTTCGTCGCAGTGGTCATGGTCATCACCTATCTGTCGCTGGTGGTCGGCGAACTGGCGCCCAAGCGTTTCGCCCTCAGCCGGGCCGAGGCGATCGCCATCAAGGTCGCCCCGATCATGGCGGTCATCGCCAAGGTCGGTGCACCCATCGTCTGGCTCCTGCGGGTCTCGACCAACGCCATCACCAGTATCTTCAGCGACGGCGAGCGCGACGATGGCGTCACCGAGGAGGACGTGCGGGCGATGATCGCCGAGGGCACGCAGATCGGCGTCTTCAAGCCGAAGGAGCGCGAGCTTCTGGAAGGCGTGATCCGCATGGCCGACCGCAATGTGCGTTCGATCATGGTGCCGCGGCCGGGCGTCGTGTGGGTGGCGGTGGACGATGGTCCCGCGGCGGTCTTCGAAAAGATCCTGGAGGCCAACCATTCCCGCTATCCGGTGATCGACACGGAGACCGACGACGTCGTCGGCGTCGTCCAGACCAAGGACATGCTGGAGCAGCAGCAGGAGACCGGCACGGTCGATGTCGCCTCGGTGATGCGCGAACCGCTCTATGTCCACGAGACGATGCCGATCTTGCAGCTTCTGGAGCGCTTCCGCGCGGCGCAGATCCACATGGCCATCGTTCTCGACGAATATGGCTCCTTCGAAGGCGTCGCCACGCCGACCGACATTCTGGCGGCCATCGCCGGCTCGCTGCCCGAGGGCGACGACCACGACCCGCATGTCGTCGAGCGCGAGGACGGCTCGCGCCTGATCGACGCCGCGATCCCGATCCACCTCCTGGAAAGCGCCATCCCGGAACTCGAATTCCCCAAGAAGCGGGATTACGAGACCATGGCCGGGCTCGTGCTGGACCGGCTGGGCCGCATCCCCGAAGTCGGCGAACACTTCCAGTGGAAGGGCTGGCGCATCGAGGTTGTCGACATGGACGGGCACCGCATCGACAAGCTCCTGATGATGGCAACCGACCAGGCACCGGCCAGGCCGACCGAGGGCTGATCCTCGCCCGCCTGCACTGGCGGGCTGAACGCAAAACGCGGCGACCGGACTGGCCGGCCGCCGCGTAAATGTCTCGAAGAATATCGGGCGGGGCTTGGCCCTATTCCCAGTCGTAGCCGCCGCGACGGCGCCGCGCGGCCGCGACCGCCAGCCGCCACGTCGGGTCCTCGCGCCAGTCGGTATGGAGGGCGTCGTGAATATCGTCGCGCCGCAGGCCGATATCCTTCAGCATATAGTCGGACATCTCGCTCATCGCGCGGACCTTGCGGCGATTGAGCATGGTTTTGACGATCGCACGGGCCGCCACGACGAGCAGCTTGGCTGCCTGCGCCGGGTGAGCAAGGGTCGGGCTGAGCCGCGTCTTCGTTGTGATCGCCATGGCCGTGTCTCCTTTCGTGCCATCGGGGGATCGGGAAAAAGGCGGGAGGCCCTCCGCATGCGACGGACCGGCGCTCCCAAGTTCTTCCTGACAGCGACGAAGATATGCGCCCGCTATTGATCAGACCAACGAATGTTAATAATCTCAGCCATCATCATCGGTGATGGGAAAAGCCATGAGCACGCCCCTCGATCTCGACCATCTGCGCACCTTCGTCGCCATCGTCGACGCCGGCAGCTTCACCCGTGCGGCGGACGACGTGTTCAAGACCCAGTCGGCCGTGTCGATGCAGATGCGGCGGCTGGAAGAGCGCCTTGGCGTCAGCCTGTTCGAGCGCAACGGCCGCACCATCCGCATCACCAGCGAGGGCGCCCGGCTGCTGACCTATGCAAGGCGCATGCTGGCGCTGAGCCAGGAAACCCTGTCGGCCTTTGACGACGAGGCCATGCAGGGTCATGTCCGGATCGGCCTGCCGGACGATTATGCCGAGCGCTTCCTGCCGGAAATCCTCGCGCGGTTCTCGCGTTCGAACCCGCTGGTGGAACTGCAGATCGCCTGCGAGCCCTCCTCCAACCTGGCCGAACATATCGACAAGGGCCGCCTCGACGTGGCTTTGGTGTCGGACTGCTACCCCGGTGCGTCACTGCCGGAGATCGTGCGCCGCGAGCCGCTGCATTTCGTGACCTCGGCCTCGCACGACACCCATAACGAGGAGATCCTGCCCCTGGCGCTCGGCCGGCCGGACTGCGTCTGGCGCCGTGAGGGCTGCGAAGCCCTCGGCCGGATCGGCCGGCGCTACAAGGTGCTGTTCACCTCCTGGTCGGCGCAGATCGTCACCTCGGCCGTCCTCTCCGGCCTGGCGGTCAGCGTGCTGCCCGAATGCGCGCTGCGACCCGGCATGCGGGTGCTGGGCGAATATGAGGGCTTCCCAACCCTGCTCGACACCGAGATCGGCGTCGTGAAGTCGCGCAATGCCGACGGGCCGGTGATCACCGCGCTGGTCGAGCATATCCGCGAGAGCCTCGCCAATCTGTCGCCGCCCGACGGCAAGGCCCGCCCGTCACGCCTGCCGGAACTGCGCCCCATGCGTCCGGCGCTGGGGAATGGCCGGCTGAAGGTCGCCGGCTGACGGCAGAGCAGAACGGCACGAACGGGGGCCGCCTAGCGGCGCAGATTCTTCGCCGTGCCGCGAATTTCGTCCAGCTTTGCCGATCGCAGTTCGGCATCGGCAAAGTCGGCGCCTTCGACCATCGTGCCGTTGAAATTGGCGCCCGAGGCTTCGAAACGCGTCAGATCCGCGCCCGACAGATCGGCGTCGGTGAAGTCGGCAAACTCGGCCGCGGCGCGCGACAGATTGGCGCCGGAAAGGTCCGCTTCGGTCAGATCGGCGGAGTTGAGGACGCCGCGCATCAGGCCCATCGACTGGTTGCGCATGTCGGCGGAAAAATCCGCGCCGCTCATGTTCGCCCGCACGAAGGAGGCGCGACTGAAATCGCCGGCGATCCGCGCCGCCGACAGATCGGCGCCGTCGAATGTCGCGTCCTGCATCTGCGACTGGAACAGGCTGGCGCCGGACAGATCCGCCCCGGTGAAATTCGCCCCAAGGCCCCAGGCCTGGTCGAGCTTGGCCCCGGCGAGACCGGCGTTCGAGAGATCCGTGCCGTTGAGATAGGCGCTGGTCAGGTCGGCGCCGGCCAGATCGAGCCTTGAGAGATCGAGGCCATTCAGTTCGGCCCGGCTGAGATCGGCGGGCTCGGCTTTCGTCGCCCTCGCCAGTAGCGCCTCGACCTCGGCGCGGGTCATCGCGGCTTCGGTCATGCGCGGCGAGGTCAGGTCGAGACCCCGCATCATGTCCTGCCCCGAGGCCGGCACCACCAGCAGCGACACCGCCAGGAGAATGAAGAGAATCAGGGAGAAGACGGCCGGACGCACATGGCGCCGCCGCCGCTCCGTCGCACCGGGCCGTTCCATCATGTGCTCCCAATCGGCCAGATCGTCAGACGACCCTGACACCCGACCTGCCCCAGGGTCAAAGCGCATCGCGGTGATCAGCCAGGCTTGGCATCGGGCATTCTCGGCACATTCGCTTGACCCGGGCGCCGTGGTCCTGACACTGGAGGCATGAGCCGCAGCCCCGAATCCGCCCCCATGTCGAACGTCGCCGAATACAGCGTCTCGGAAATCTCCGGCGCGCTGAAACGGACCGTCGAGGAGCGCTTCGGCCATGTCCGCCTGCGCGGCGAGGTCTCCGGCTATCGCGGTCCGCATTCGTCCGGCCACGCCTATTTCTCGCTGAAGGACGACCGCGCCCGGATCGACGCCGTGATCTGGCGCACTGCCTTTTCCAAGCTCGCCTTCAAGCCCGAGGAAGGGCTGGAGGTCGTCGCCACCGGCAAGCTGACCACCTATCCGGGCTCGTCGAAATACCAGATCGTCATCGAGCAGATCGAGCCGGCCGGCGCCGGCGCGCTGATGGCGCTGCTCAACGAACGCCGGCGCAAGCTCGAAGCCGAAGGCCTGTTCGCCGCCGAGCGCAAGCGGCCCCTGCCCTTCATGCCCCGCGTCATCGGCGTCGTCACCTCTCCGACCGGCGCCGTCATCCGCGACATCCACCACCGCATCGCCGACCGCTTTCCGGTGCATCTCCTCGTCTGGCCGGTGCGGGTGCAGGGCGAGACCTCCGGCGAGGAGGTCGCCCGCGCCATCGAGGGCTTCAACACCTTTCCCGAAGGCGGAGCCATCGCCCGACCGGACCTGATCATCGTCGCGCGCGGCGGCGGCAGCCTGGAGGATCTCTGGGGTTTCAACGACGAGGTGGTGGTGCGGGCCGCCGCGGCCTCGGCGATCCCGCTGATTTCTGCCGTCGGCCACGAGACCGACTGGACGTTGATCGACCATGCCGCCGACATGCGCGCGCCGACGCCGACCGGTGCCGCCGAGATGGCGGTGCCCGTGCGCGCCGATCTCGTCGCGGCGGTCGCAGCGCTCGCCGCCCGTCATTCGGGCGCGATCTCCCGCCGGCTCGACCAGGACCGCCGCGCCGTCGCCGCTACCGCCCGCGCCCTGCCCTCGCCCGACATGCTGCTCGCGTTGCCGCGCCGCCGGCTGGACGAGGCATCGACCTCGCTCGGCCAGTGCCTGCGGGTGAACCTGTCGGAGAAGCGCCGGGCCTATGGCGAGGTCGCGACCCGGCTGGCGCCGTCCAGCCTCGAGGCGCTGCTGCGCGAAAAGCGCGCCGATCTGCGCCATCACCAGAGCCATGCGGCCCATGCCGTGACCGGGCTCGTGCAGCGCAAGCGTCAGCGTTTCGAACGCATTGCCGCCGACCTGCAGCCGCACCGCATCAATGCCCGGGCCGAGGCCGCGCGCCTGCGTCTCGGCACGCTCGGCGAGCGGCTGACCGCCGCGCAAGCCTTGGCCGCCACCGGACGGCGCCAGGCCCTCGCCTCCGCATGGCGGGTCGCCGACAGCCTCAACCCGATGCGGGTGCTGGAGCGCGGCTACACCATCGTGCGCGGACCGGACGGCGAGCCGATCGTGCGGGCGTCGGGGCTGGAGCCGGGCATGGCCTTCGAGGTGCAGTTCGCCCATGACCAGCGGCGCAGCGCGGTGGCGACCGGCGAGTCCGGTGCAATTGTCGCGCCGATCGGTCCGGGCGATGCGGCACCAGAGCCCGCGGCAGCGGAAACGGAACCGCCAAAACTGCGGGCGAAGCGACGTCCGGCCGCCAAAGCCGCCGAAGAGGATCAGGGCACGCTGTTCTGAGGCCGGGCCGGAGCGCTTGGCGCAACAACGGCCCGAGGAACAGGACGCCGCCGGGTCGGGCGCTCCGGCTCTGGATTCATCAGCCGGAATCTGCTTTTCCACGCCCCGAGGCTTGCGGCGCGGCGGCAAACGGTTCCAACACCTTTTCGCGCTAGCACGGAACATGCTCTGAAGCGGCACGGGACCCGGCAGGGCGGTCGGATGCGATCCACCGGATGCCGGTCCCAGCATACAATCGAGGCGAAGGCACTGCGGTTTTTCGTTATCAATCTCGACCGGTCGACCGAGCGATGGCACGAGATCGCCCAGTCGGCCGCTGACATCGGCGTTGACGTGACCCGGGTTCCCGGCACCGACGGCGCGGCCATTCCGGTGGCCGAATGGCGCGATGTCGATCACGACCGCTTCCGACGCAGCCATGGACGGATCATCCTTCCGGGCGAATATGGCTGCTATCGCAGCCACCTTGCGGCCCTGCAGGCGGTGATCGATTCCGGCGAAGCGGTCGCGGTGATCTGCGAGGACGACATCGTCCTGAAGCCCGAGACGCCTGCCGCCGTCGCCGCCATCCTCGAACAGAAGCCGGACCTGCACGTCCTCAAGCTCGCCAATCATCGCATCCGCGGCTTCGTCTCCCATGGTGGCGAGGGCATCGGGAAATTCGGACGTTGCGTTCACGGCCCGCAGGGATCGGCCGCCTGCTACGCCGTCACCCGCGAGGGCGCCCGGATCCTGCACGACGCCCTCCAGACCATGTGGCTTCCCTGGGACATCGCCTTCGAGCGGGGCTGGGCGCTGAACGCACGGATTTACACGGTTCCGCGCAAGGTCATCGGCTTCAGCAAGCTGAGCCGCGGCTCGACCATCACCACCAGCCGGAGTTCCGACTACAAGAGCTCGAAGATCCCCCTCTTCCAGCGCACGCCCACCCTCCTGTTCCGCGCCGTGGATTATGTGCGCCGCGCGGCCTACGCCTTGAGATGAGCGACGGCCTGACACGGGCAGCGCAGGCGGCGATGCCGACGCTCACGGTTCTACTGATGCTCGGCCTGGTCTCGGCCGTCTGGGTGGAGAGCGACCTCTATCGCTATTGCGCGCCGTTTCTCCTGCTCCAGGCCCTTGTCACCTTCGTCAGAACCGACCAGCGGCCGGCAATCGGGATCATGGGCTGGCTGTGCATCGCCTGGGTGGTCTACATCCTCCTGCGCAATGCCGCCGTCTTCGTGATGACCCCCGACATGGCGGGGGGCTCGGCCGAGGGGATCTATCTCTTCCCGCTGATCTACCCGACGCTGGGCTACGCCTTCTTCCTGAACTGGCAGCGGATGCCCGCGACGGCCTGGGCGTTCCTGGTGATCAGCCTCATCGCCCTTCTGGCGAGCCTCGAGCCGCAAACGATGCTGTCGGGCGATCGCGCGCCGCTGCTCTTCCACGGCAATCCCATCCATGCCTCGGTCGGCGCCGGCCTGATCGCGCTGGCCGCCATCTGCTTCGGCCTCTATCTCGCGCGGCCGGGACCGCGCCACCGGGGCCTGCGGATCGGCGGCATCGCCCTTTGCGTCATCGTCGCCGGCCTGTGCTTCCTCGGCATCGCCGGCGCGTTTTCCAAGGGCGTCTGGCTGGCGCTGCTGGGTGCCCTTCCGGTCCTGTTCGCCATGGTCTTCACCGAGCGCACGCAATTGCGGCACTGGCTGCTCCTGGCCGCGGTCATGGTCGCCGCGGCGATCCCGTCGGTGCTGTTCTATCCGGAGATCTCGGCCCTGATCGCGCCGAACATCGCCACCGCCGTCGCGTTCGTCGCCGGGGCGACCGGCAGCGGCGATCCGCTAGCCGCGGTGGACGCACTGATCGCCTCGGGCAATGTCCCGTTCAGTCTCCACGAGCGGCTGATGATCTGGATGAATGGCTGGGAGATCTGGCGCACGAACCTCGTCCTGGGAACCGGGATCGCCTGGGAAGCGCTCTGGGAGACAACAAGCTACGCGGGCGTCGGCTACCACCTCATGCACAATGGCTATCTGGAGGTGGCCGTGCGCTACGGCCTCGTCGGCCTCGGCTTCTATGCCGTTCTCATGGTCTGGAGCCTCCGCCAGGCCTTTGCCTGCCGCGCCCGCGGCCTGATCCCGTCATCGGCGTTGGTGCTCTACGTGACGGCGACGGCGTTCTTCGCCCTGACCATGCTGACCAATTCCAACAACCGGCTGGCGATCGGCGAATCCTTCATGCTGGTCGCGGCCGGCTTCGGCTTCTGCTGCTTCTACCGCCTGCAGCAGGCGGCGCGGGAGGCAAACTCCGCCGGGCGTGCAGCCCGGGCCGGATAGGCGCACGCACTCTCGCCGCCGCCATGGAAGGCAGCGCGCGCAGGCCTGCTGCGCCGAGACGCAGCCATTCGCTGCGTCACCGAACCGATATCAATGTGGAAAAGGGATGGTACGGTTGGGTGGTCTCGAACCACCGACCTCCGGAGCCACAATCCGACGCTCTAACCAACTGAGCTACAACCGCACAACGGGATTTCGCCCGCGCAGTGACGAGATAAAATCTTTCGCCCCGCGGTGCAAGCCCGGATCGGAGCGAAGGTCGGAAAAGTCCGTCATCGGTTTTCGCCAATGGGACAGACCGGCTTTCCTGACCCGCATGTGGCCGCGGGGTAGGCATTATCGAGCGCCCGGTGCCTATGAAGACGTCGGGCGCCTGTCGCCGGGACGAGGCCCGGCTTCATCGCTCAGCCGGCGGAAGGCAGATGCCCCGCCGGCCCATGGCGAAGAATCAGCGGGCGTTCTTCGAGGCCTTCTCGAAGGCATCGCGGCCCGGCTTCATCATGTCCTTGGCGACCGACTGGGTCAGCGCCTGCATGTCCTTGGACTGATCCGTCGCCATCTCGATCTGCTTGCGGACATAGGCCGTCTGCATCTCGATCACTTCGGCGAAGGACTTGGCGGACATCATCTTGTCGAGATGCTGGAAGCCGGCCTCGGCGTTCGAGCGCATCGCGTCGATGGCCTTCTTCGACAGCTGGAGCGAACCCTGATGGGCGTTCTCCATGGTCGATTCCAGTGCCTTGGTCGCCTCGTCGGCCGCCGACTTCATGCGGCTGTAGGCTTCCTTGGACTGCTCCATCGACTTCTGCGTCATGGCGCGGAAGGTCTCGTTCATCTGCGAGGGATCCATGCCCATCATCTGCGGGTTCGGCATGGCGAAAGGATCCTGGGAATTCTTGGCGTCGGCCATCTGGGTGTCTCCTCTATCTGGGTAACTATCATTTGGCCGCTGCGTCCCAAAACGCCTGCGACTGCCTTTTACTTAATCACTATTTTTGTGCAGTGCAACATTCAGCGTCCGGATATTCCGCAAACTGCCCACTCGTTAACCCTCAATCGCAACTCCTCGCCCCGCAAGCCGGAAGAATCTGGATTCGTCGGAAGCCGGCTATTATGAATCCATTCTTAAGATCGGCTCTGGAACCGTCCCTCACGACTCAACATATGAGCGTGAAGAATGTTTGGAAGCGTTGCTTATGGCGACATCAACGGTGCCAATCGCAGTGGCGATCATGGCCCATCGGACGCTGCGCGAGGCCAGTGACGCGGGCATGCCGCTTGCTGTCTTCACGTCCGACCTGATCCGTCTCCTGTGGGTGAACACCACCGCGGCCGAGCTACTGGGCCTGTCCGCGGCCGGGCCGCAATCCTCCGACGCCATGCCGAATACCGCCATCATCCGCCAGATCCGCGCCTCCGGCCGCATGCTCGCCCGCACCGGCGCGGCGAAAGCGCGGGTCACCTCGCCGGCGCGGTCCGGACTGGGCCGTCCGCTGAACGCCGAACTCGTCGCAATCACCGACGACACCTTCGGCGAGGCCGTGCTGGTAACGATCGCCGATCCGTCCGCGACGCCCCGAAACGCGGCAGAGACCGCCCGCGACCTTCTGTATGAAAGCGGCATGACCAACGCGACGGTTCTCTCGGCCAGGGGTGACGTCGCCGCGGCCGGAGACGACGCTGCGGCCGTCGCGATTGACGCCTCGCAGATCGCCGAATTCCTCGCCTCGGCGGACGACCACCGCACCATTGCTGCGAGCGACGGGAGCAGCACCGTCCTCGCACGCCTTGCCGGCGGCCATGTTCTGGCCTGGACGCAGAGCCCGTCCGAGGCTTCGGCTTCCGGCGCTTCGTCCGCCGACGCCGACGCTGCCGAGATGACCCAGCCGGTCGCCGACCCGCCGGAGGCCGCTGCACCGGAGCGCGAGCTCCAGTCTCCCGAGCACGACCGCAAGATCGGTATGAGCGCGATCCTGCAGCGCTGGTACTTCCGCAACACCGGCGCAGCCGATGCGGAGCGCACGCAAGCCGCCGAACAGGCCGAACAGTCCGGGTCTCCCGGAGAAAGCGAATCCATGCCATCCGGCGACGATCGTATGGCGACGCCCGCCGAGACGCCCGGCCCCGGCCCGCAGCAGCCCTACGGCGCGCGCTCCGGCCACAGCGGGTCCATCGACCGCCCGGCGGACGCGGCCCCGTCCGAGCCCCGCCGCATGCGCTCCATCTGGGGCCCCGCGCCGACGCCGCCGACCGACGAGCGCGAAAGCGGGACGCCGACCGAGGCACAGGAAACGCCAGAGACGCTGGCGCCTGCAGCCGAGGGACCGGACGATGTGGAGTCGGAGGTTACGGAGTCGGCCCCGATGGCGACTGAGCCCCACTCCGAGGCTGTGGCCATTGATGCGCCCGACGCCGCGGCGCCGGCCATTCCCGACACAGAAGACGACGCGGCGGAGCCGGCAATGCCCGACGTCGAAGACGACACGGCCGATGAGGATGCGGCGCCAAGCCCGCCCGCCCCCCGCGGGGCCCGGCCGGTGCTGGCCTCCGATTTCCGCTCCTATCCCGACACCGGGAGCGCGGCGGACGGTTCCGGCCCCGCCTTCGAGCCGCGTTTCGACGTGGCGCCGGTGCGCTTCGTCTGGCGCATCGACAGCGAAGGCCGCTTCCGCTCGCTCTCGCCGGAATTCGCCGCCGCCGTCGGGCCGCGCTTTGCCGACGTGATCGACCGCCGTTTCGAGGAAGTCGCGGAAGAATACGGGCTCGATGCGGATGGCGACATTCGCCGGCTGCTGGCCAAGCGCGACACTTGGTCCGGGCGCACGCTGGAATGGCCGGTGGAGAATTCGACCCGGCGCGTCCCGGTCGAGCTGGCCGCCCTGCCCGTCTATGCCCGCGACCGCAGTTTCGATGGTTTCCGCGGCTTCGGGATTGTGCGCCTTGCCGACGCGGTCGAGGCACCCGTTGCGGTGGCGCAGGAAGAGCGCGTCGAAGAGGCCGCGCAGGAGCGACAGGATCTGACGCTGGAGGGCGGGGCCCGGGCTCTCCTGAAGCGCATCTCGGCGGAGGAGCCGCCGGCACCCTTCGGGCGCCGCGATCCCGACGCCCGACCGACGCCGGAGACCGGCGACCGTGCCGAGAAGATCATTCGTCTCGAGGAGCGCCGCCGCTCCAAGGACAGCCATCTCAGCCAGTCCGAGGAAGCGGCGTTCCGCGCCATCGGCGAAACCCTCGGCGACGAGGACCGCATCGGCGGGCTGGAAGGCGCGATCCGCACCGCCAGCCGCCGCATCGGCGAGTTCGAGGACGAGGCCCGCGACGCCGAGCCCATAGAAGCTGCCTTGGATTCGAATGACGATCTCGAATCGATCGACGCACCCGACGCAATCTCGGCAGGCGACGATGACGCGCCGACTGCCGAGACCGAGGACGCGGCGTTGAACGCCGATTCCGGCGATCAGTCCCACGATGCCGCCAGTGCGCCGGAGCAGGAGGACGCGGACGCGTCCGCGCCGCTGCCCGAAGCGCCGCGCGGCATCGCACCGGCCGAACAGCCGTCCCTGCCGGATGTCGCCGCGCAGGCCGACGACAACGAGCCAGCTTTGGTCGCCCCCGTCGAAGCCTCGGCGCAGCCCGCCGATGAGGCGGCCGCGGAGCCCACCGTCACCGAGGGCGCGGACGAGCCGGCCGACCCGGTCGACGCAGACGAGGACGACACGGACGAGCCTGAACTGCCCGATCACGCCCAGCTCCTGGCCGATCTCGCCACCGTCTATGGCTGCCTGCCGCTGCCGGTTCTCGTCCAGATCCGCGAGACCCTGGTCTACGGCAATCGCGAATTTTTCGACCTGACCGGCTATGACGACATCCCCGCCCTTGCCGAGGCCGGCGGTCTCGCCCGCTTGTTCGACGGCGACGACCGGGCGGCGGGTTCGGGCGAGGTCGCGATCCGCCGGGTCACGGGCGAGACGCTGGCGGCGCGCAGCCACATGCAGCGCTCCACCATCGCCGGCCGTTCCTGCCTGGTCATGTCCTTCTTCGCCTCGCCCAGCCTCAGCGCCGCGGCGCTGCGTTCCGAGCAGGATGCCCCGCCGCAGACCGCCGACGCGGTCGAGACGGACGCCGGCCTGGTTGCCGAGGTGGAAGAGCTGCAGGCGGTCCTGTCGGCGGCCACCGACGGGGTCGTCCTGGTCGATCGGGAGGGCATGATCCGCTCCATGAACCGGGCGGCGCACGCCCTGTTCGGCATCGGTGCGGACGATGCGGCCGGCCGGCCGTTCGTCACGCTGCTTGCCCATGAAAGCCAGAAGCCGACGCTGGAGCACATCGAGACGCTGCGCACCGCCGGCGCCACGGCGCCGCGCGACGAGGGACGCGAAGTCATCGGCCGCGTCGCCGAAGGCGGCTTCGTGCCCCTGTCGGTCAGCTTCGGCCGGCTGCCGGAAGAGCGCGGCTGGTGCGCCGTCATCCGCGACATCTCGAGAGCCAAGCGCGTCGAGCAGGAGCTGATCAAGGCGCGCAGCGAGGCCGAGGCGGCCAGTCTGCAGAAGAGCCAGTTCCTGGCCAATGTCAGCCACGAACTGCGCACGCCGCTCAACGCCATCATCGGCTTTGCCGACGTGATCGCCACCGAGTGCTTCGGCCCCATCGGCAACGAGCGCTACCTGGAATATCTCGACGACATCAAGCGATCGGGCCATCACGTGCTTGATCTGGTCAACGACCTTCTCGACATCTCCAAGATTGAGGCCGGCAAGCTCGAACTCGCCTTCGAGGCGGTGTCGCTGAACGAGGTGATCGGCGAGGTCGTCGCGCTGATGCAGCCCCAGGCCAATCGCGAACAGGTCATCGTGCGCTCCAACCTGCCCTCCTCGGTGCCGCCGGTCGTCGCCGACCGCCGTTCGATGCGGCAGATCGCCCTCAATCTCGTCTCCAACGCGGTGCGCTTCACCCCGGCCGGCGGGCAGATCATCGTCTCGACCAGCTATTCGCCCGAGGGCGACGTGGTGGTGCGCTTCCGCGACAGCGGCATCGGCATGAGCGAGGACGAGATCGAGATTGCGATGATGCCGTTCCAGCAGGTCAATCCGGGTAACCGGCGACGCGGCGAAGGGACCGGTCTCGGCCTGCCGCTGACCAAGGCGCTGGCCGAAGCCAACCGCGCCGGCTTCGCCATGTCCTCGACGCCGGGCGAAGGCACGCTGGTGGAAATTTCGTTTCCGTCCCAGCGGGTTCTCACCGACTGACGCCTCCGCGACCGGCCGCCGGAACCGGGCCGTCGCCGACAGCCTAGTTTAGAATTCTTCTAATACATTGATTTTACTGGCCTATCGATCGGCAGGGTGTTGCGCTGGCCGGCGCCATCCGGCATAGGTGAGTGGCTGCCGCAAGATTTAGCGGCCATCGCCATTCAACGATCTCCGGATCGCCTGCCTGTCAACGTCGCGTTCGCCGCCTATCGGCATCGCGCAGCATGGGAAGAGATTTTCATGATGCCCAGCATCTCCCGCCGCCTCGCCCTGTCGACGGCCGTTCTGGCCTCGGCCTTCGCGCCGGCTGTCGCCAGCGCCGCCGACGTCAACATCTACACCTCGCGCCAGCCCGAACTGATCCAGCCGCTGCTCGACGCCTTCACCGAGGAGAGCGGCCTCACCACCGCGACCATCTTCATCGACAAGGGCCTGGAAGAGCGGATCGCGGCCGAGGGCGCCAATTCGCCGGCCGACGTGATCATGACCGTCGACATCGGCCGCCTCGACGCCGCCAAGCAGGCCGGCGTCGTCCAGCCGGTCGAGGACGAGATCCTCGAGAAGAACATTCCGGAAGCCTATCGCGACAGCGAGAAGGAATGGTTCGGCCTCACCGCCCGCGGCCGCGTCGTCTACGCCTCCAAGGAGCGCGTCGATGCCGATGCACTGACCTACGAGGAACTGGCCGATCCAAAGTGGAAGGGCCGGCTGTGCACCCGCTCGGGCCAGCACCAGTACAACATCGCCCTGATCGCGGCCTATATCGCCCATAACGGCGAAGAGGCGGCGCGCGAATGGGTGACGGGCCTGCGCGACAATCTCGCCCGCCGGCCCGAAGGAGGCGACCGCGACCAGGCCAAGGCGATCTTCGCCGGCGAATGCGACGTCGCGCTGGGCAACACCTACTATGTCGGCAAAATGGCGACCAACGAGAAGGAGCCGGAGCAGAAGGAGTGGGCGGACGCCATCAAGGTGATCATGCCGACCTTCGAGAACGGCCTGACCCACGTCAACATCTCCGGCGTCGCGCTGGCCAAGAACGCGCCGAACCGGGACAATGCCGTCAAGCTGATGGAATTCCTGTCCGGCGACGAGGCGCAGAAGATCTACGCCGAGCTGAACTACGAATATCCGCTGGAGCCGGGCATCGAGGCGTCCGAACTGGTGAAGTCCTTCGGCGACCTGAAGCCCGACACGCTGCCGCTCGACGAGATCGCCAAGTTCCGCACCAAGGCCTCCGAGATGATCGACGAGGTCGGCTACGACAACGGGCCGCAGAGCTGAGCCCATCTGACATGCTAACAGGACGGCGCCCGGGCGGGTTTTCCGCTGCGGGCGCCGCTCCGTTGTCTCCACATGGCCCGGCCGCGACGCGCCTTCATCCAGGTGCATTCGCGAGACCGGGCCTCATCGCGTCAAGCCCGCCATGTCCGCCACCGCCCCGCTCCTGAGACCCGGCATCCGGGCCCGGTTCCGCCTTCGGCGGGGGCGCGACCGTGGCTATCTGGTGGGCGCGTCGGTGGTCGCGCTGACGGTGATCCTGCCGCTGATTGCGCTTCTGGTCATCGCCCTGTCGGGCACATCGGCCAACTGGCGGCATCTGGCCGAGACCATCCTGCCGGAAGCCAGCCGCGTGACGCTGCTCCTGATGGCGGGCATCGCGATGCTTGCCGGTTCGGTCGGCGTCGTCACGGCCTGGCTGGTGGCGACCTTCCAGTTTCCCGGCCGGCGGATCTTCTCCTGGGCGCTAGTGCTGCCGCTGGCGGTGCCGACCTACATCGCCGCCTATTGCTTCGTGGAATTCCTGCATTTCGCCGGCCCGATCCAGACCGCCATCCGCTCGGTCTTCGGCTTCCAGTCCTCGCGCGACTACTGGTTTCCCGAGGTTCGCTCCCTGCCCGGCGCCATCGTCATTCTCTCCTCGGTCCTCTACCCCTATGTGTTCCTGACCGTGCGCATGGTCTTCGTCATGCAGGGCCGCAAGGCCGGCGACGTCGCCCGTACACTGGGCGCCTCGCCCGCCGCGGTCTTCGGCAAGGTGCTGTTGCCCATGGCGCGGCCGGCGATCGCCATCGGCGTCGCACTGGCGCTGATGGAAGCCGTCAACGACATCGGCGCCGTGGAGTTTCTGGGTGTGCGCACCCTCACCTTCGCGGTCTATTCGACCTGGCTGAACCGCGGCGATCTCGCCGGCGCGACCCAGATCGCTCTGTTCATGCTCCTGGTCATCGTCGCCCTCGTGCTGGTCGAACGCTACGCCCGGCGCCAGCAGCGCTTCAGCATCCAGCGGGCCGACCGGCCGCAGACCGGCCGCGAGCATCTGGCCGGCTGGAAGGCGGCGCTGGCGATGCTCGCCTGCTTCGTGCCGATTGCCGCCGGCTTCGGCGTGCCGCTGCTCGTCCTCGGCGATTTCGCGATCAACCGGCTGGACCAGCTCGCCGATCCGCAGCTCTGGCGGGCCCTGCGCCATACGGTGTCCATCGCCGCCGCCACCGGCGTCGTCACCGTGGCCGCCGGCTTCGCCATGGCCTACGGCATCCGCCTGACTGGCTCGAACCGTCTCGCCAGCCTCGTGCGGGTCGCTGCCCTCGGCTATGCGGTGCCCGGCACGGTGCTGGCCATCGGCATCCTCATCCCGCTCGCCGCCTTCGACAATGCCGTCGATGCGCGCATGCGCGAATGGTTCGGCATCTCCACTGGCCTGCTTCTGTCCGGATCGGGCTTCGCCATCGTCTATGCCTGCTTCGTGCGCTTCATGGCGATGGGCCACGGCGCGCTGGAAAGCGGCTTTTCCAAGCTGTCGCCGCATCTCGACATGGCGGCCCGCACCCTGGGCCGCGGCCCCGGCGGCGCTTTACGACAGGTGCTGCTGCCGCTGATGCAGCCGGCGCTGCTGACCGCCTTCCTGCTGGTCTTCGTGGATGCCAGCAAGGAGCTGTCGGCGACGATCCTCCTGCGGCCCTTCGACTTCGAGACCCTGGCGACCTTCGTCTATGCCCAGACCTCGCGCGCCGCCTTCGAGGACGGCGCCATCGCGGCCCTCCTCATCGTGCTCGTGGGGATCCTGCCGGTGGTGATCCTCAACCGCTCGATCGTGCGCGAAACCGAGCGCGGATAGCGCGCCGCGCAACGCCTCCAATCTGTTTCGGCTTCCTGACGGAATTCCGTAACGGCATGATAAAAAACGATCATTCCTTACGGAACCTGCGCCCCGGCGCTCACGTTCTCTCCGCCAGTTGCCAACAATAGGAGGAAACAAGTCATGAAACGCATGTCTCTTCTGCTCGGAAGCGCCGCCCTTATAGCCCTGCCGATCAGCGCGGCCTCGGCCGACTGTCGCGAGGAAATCGCCATGCTCGGTGGGACCGGCACGACGGCTTCCATCTCCGGCTCCGCAGGCGATATGGCCGGCTCGGCCAGTGCCTCCGGCACGGCCGACGGCAAGACCACGAACTTCGAAACCGGCGCCGGCCTCGACACCGGCGATGGCGAGGTGACCAAGGACGGCAGCATGGCGCCGCTGCAGAGCGACGCGGACGCTTCGGCCACAACCGGGACCGGGACCGGCGGCGCTGCGAGCGCTGAATCCACGAGTTCGGCCGCATCCGGTCAGGCCGGGGCTTCCGGCAGTGCATCCGGTGGCGCGATTGCCAAGGACGGCTCGACCATGCCGATGGAGAGCGAGACCAGCGGCGACACCGCCATGTCCGGCCAGGACAGCGCGTCGCAGCAGGACGGTGCCGAGACCGCGGCCAATGCCGCGGCCGGCACCGACCAGGCTGCGGGCGAGTCCTCTATGACCGCCGACGCCTCCGCAAGCGGCACGCCGCTGGAGCGGGCCGAGATGGCGCTGGCCAAGGGCGACGAGGAAGCCTGCATGGCCGCGATCGAGGAAGCCAAGGCTGCCAAGGCGCAGTAATCTGGCCTCCTGCACATGACGAGGGCGCCGGCATCGCTGCCGGCGCCCTTTTTCATGGCACGCGCAAAATTGCTATGACTGCCGCGCCTCAGGTCGTCAGCTCTTCCCGCCCCGCAAATTCCTCCAGCGCTTCGGGGTTGGCGAGCGCTTCCTTGTTCTTCACCGGCCGGCCCTCGACGACTTCGCGCACCGCGAGTTCGACGATCTTGCCGGATTTCGTGCGCGGGATGTCCTGCACCTGCAGCACCTTGGCCGGCACATGGCGGGGCGACGCCCCCTCCCGAACGACGCTCTTGATCCGCTTGATCAGATCCTCGTCGAGGGTCAGCCCCTCCGCCAGGCGCACGAACAGCACGACGCGCACGTCGTCGTCCCAGGGCTGGCCGATGCAGATCGCCTCGATCACCTCGTCCATCTGCTCGACGACATTGTAGATCTCGGCCGTGCCGATCCGCACGCCCTGGGGATTGAGCGTGGCGTCCGAGCGGCCGTGGATGATCATGCCGCCATGCTCGGTCCATTCGGCGAAATCGCCATGGCACCAGATGCCGGGGAAGCGCGCGAAATAGGCGTCGTGATAGCGCGAGCCGTCCGCATCGTTCCAGAAGCCGATCGGCATCGACGGGAAGGCCTTCGTGCAGACGAGGTCGCCCTTTTCGCCGCGCACCGGCTCGCCGTCGTCGTTCCAGACGTCGGTGGCCATCGCCAGCGCCGGTCCCTGGATCTCGCCGACATAGACCGGCAGCCAGGGCACGCCCATCACGAAGCAGGCGGCGATGTCGGTGCCGCCGGAGACCGAGGCGAGATGCAGATCGGGGCTGATGTCGGAATAGACATATTCGAAGCCTTCCGGCGACAGCGGCGAGCCGGTCGAGGACAGCACCTCGACCACCGACAGATCGTGGGTCTCGGCCGGCTTCAGGCCGAGCTTGCGCGAGGCGTCGATGAACTTGGCGCTGGTGCCGAAGAAGGTAGCCTTCTCCTCGGCCATGTAGTCGAAGATCACCTCCGGCTTCGGATGGAAGGGCGAGCCGTCGTAGAGCAGCAGCGTCGCGCCCGAGGCGAGCGCGGTGACCAGCCAGTTCCACATCATCCAGCCGCAGGTGGTGAAGTAGAAGAACCGCGCCCCCGGCCGCACGCCGCAATGCAGCTGATGCTCCTTCAGATGCTGGACCAGCAGCCCACCCGCGCAATGGACGATGCATTTGGGCACGCCGGTCGTGCCGGAGGAAAACAGGATGTACAGCGGATGCGAGAAGGGCAGCCGCTCATAGGCGATCTCCCTTGGCGCGTAGGGCGCGATGAACGCGTCCAGCGAAACCCCGCCCGGCGTCGCCCCGGCCACCTCCTCGGCCTTGCCGAGATACGGCACGACGATGGTTTTCGCGGCGCCCAGCTTGCCGGCGATGGCGGCCAGCTTGTCGGCGATCTCGATGGTCTTGCCGGCGTAGTAGTACCCGTCGCAGGCGATCAGCAGCTTGGGTTCGATCTGGCCGAAGCGGTCGAGCACGCCGCGCTCGCCGAAATCGGGCGAGCAGGACGACCAGACGGCGCCGATGGAGGTCGCCGCGAGCATGGCCGCGATGGTCTCGGGCATGTTCGGCATCATCGCCGCGATCCGGTCGCCGGCGACGATGCCCTCGGCGCGGAACGCCTGAGCAAGCCGTGACACCAGCGCCTCGAGCTCGCGCCAGCTCAGCCGCCGGCGCACCTTGTCTTCGCCGCGAAAGACCAGCGCATCGGCGTCGGGCCGGTCCCTGGCGTGGGCCAGGAGGTTCTCGGCAAAGTTCAGCCGCGCTTCGGGGAAGAACCGGTCGTCGCGCATCGTGTCACCAGCCACGAGGCTCGGTCCGGCCTTGTCGCCGACGACGCCGGTGACATCCCACAGAACGTCCCAGAAGGTCGCTCGGTCATCGACGGACCAGCGGTGCAGCGCCGTGTAATCGGCAAAGTCCCGGCCGGTCCGCGCGCCGGCTTCCTGTGCGAAGCGCGTGAGCGGATGCTGCGCCACCCGCGCCGCGTCCGGTTTCCAAAGCAGCCGTCCAGCCATTCCCGCCTCCCAGTGATCGTGCCTTGCTGGTGCCACACCGCCTTGCCATTGGCAACGCTGGCGAATTCGCCGCCGGCGCCCGCCCGTCCACCGCCCGTATCCACATCCGAACGTTCCGTAAGGGCGCGCTCCCTCTGGTTTCGCGCGACGCCTTGGACTAGAACGGCTCGAAAATCTGAAAGGAAATCGGTGGCGCGCAATTTCTCCCTGGACCGGCTCGCGAAACGGGCTGATGCTCCCGGCGGGAGACGGCGGGGAACGAAACGACTGGCCGCTGCCGGCGTCATTCTCGTCACGCTGCTTCTGACGGCGTTTCTGACCCTCCCGCAGCTGGCGATCGACACCGATGCGGCGCGCGACGATCTCGTCGCGCGGCTCCAGACCATGACCGGCGAGACCGTCACGGTCGAGGGCGACGTCACCTTTTCACTCCTGCCACGCACCCGGCTCGTGGCACGTCATGTGCGGATCGGCACGGCCAACGCCTTTACCATCGACACCGTCGTTGCCGATCTCGATGCGGTGGATGCCCTGATCGGCACCGCCTCGATCGCGCGCGTCGTTCTGGTGCGGCCTGAGTGGCGCCCGCTTCCCGAGACCGAGCCGGCGCTCGAAACTGCCGAGCCTGTGCTTGTTCCGGCCGCCAACGGCATGGCGGCGCCGCACCAGGGCGGGCCGCTGGACGGCCCGCGACGTTTGGTGCGCACGCTGCTCGAGCGGTTTCACGATCTGGAAACGCTGGAAATCCGTTCCGGCGTGTACCGGCCGCGGGCCGGCGACAGCCGCGCCGGCATCAGCAACGCCAATCTGATCGTGGCGCAGGCCTCCTCCACGTCGGCGATCTATGTGTCCGGTTCCTTCATCTGGAACGGCCAGCCAAGCGAGCTCGATCTCCGCCTTGCCGCGCCCAAAGCGCTGCTGTCCGGGGACCCGAGCGAGGTCCGGATCGCCCTGTCGTCTCCGCCTCTCACCGCCAGCTTCGACGGCGAGGCGACCCTCGATCGCAACGCGACCATCTCGGGCGCACTGCGCATCGATGCGCCGTCGCTCAGCCGCAGCATCGAATGGCTCGGCGAGTCGCGACCCGACACGCCCGATATCGGCCCGGTCGCCCTCGACGGCACGCTGCTTCTGGCCGGCAGCCGCGCCAATCTGCAGGACACCCGCATCACCATTGCCGGCAGCCGCGGCCAGGGTGTGATGGAAGCCGAGTTCGGCGGCGACAAGCCACGGGTGCGGGGCACGCTGGCCTTCCAGACGCTGGATTTCGATCCCTTCACCCGATCCATCGCGCCATTGCCGCGCAACGTCCTCGACTTCAACCGTCCCATCGACCTCGCCTTTGCCGACGAGATCGACCTCGACGTGCGGCTGTCGGCGGCGCAGGCGAATTTCGCGCATGTGCCGATGTCCGAGATCGCGGCGGTCGTTGCCCTCGACGACGGGATCGCCAAGCTCGACATCGGCGACGCGCAGGTTTTCGGTGGCCGCGGCCAGGCCAGCCTGACCTTCCACTCCACCTCCGAACGCCCGACGGCGACGGGCAGCCTGACCCTCAGCGGGATCGACACCGACGCGTTTCTCGGCGCCCTCGACGTCACCACCCTCGGCGTCGGCGGCCGGTCGGATCTCTCCGTCAGCATGAAGACGCCGGTCAGCGACTGGGAGACGATCATCCGCCATGTCCGCCTGGAGGGGCAGATCAGCGCCCGGGGCGGCGCCATAAGGGGCCTCGCTCCACAGGTCTTCGCGACCCCCGAAGCGCGGCCCCTGCTTGCCGGCACGGCGGGGGCGACGGTGCCCTTCGACACCATGGAACTGGGTCTGTCGGCCGCGGGCCCGCGACTGCGGATCGACGATCTGGCGATCGCCAACGGCGCCGGCCTTCTGACCGCCGTCGGCAGCGTCGCCCTCCATGACGAGGAGATCAGTCTGCGCGGCACCTACAATGCGGATGCGCAGCAGACCGCCTCGGCTGAGCGCGAATTCACCACATCGAAACCGGTTGCGTTCATCCTGCAGGGGCAATGGCCCAACCCGAGCGTCACGACGCGGTAGAGCCCTCCCCGGTCCGCCGACAAGGCGTATGAGGCACCGGTGGCGGCGATCCGCGGGTCCGCGCTCGGCCAGCAACGGACGCTCCGACATGCTTCGCGCACCGCTCATCCTCATTTCCGCAACCCGCTGCTGGGGGCCGCTTCTGCCCCTCGCCGCCGCCCTGATGCTGTCCGCGGCCGCCCATGCCGCGCCCGCCGCGGATGCCGGGGCGGGCGACCGCCCGGACTGTGCGATGCGCTATCATTCGGCCCTGCAGACCATCCGGACCGGCGCCTTCGCGGCGATCAAGCCGGCCCGCGCCATTGCGTTCAAGGGCGACGATTCGCTCCCCGAGGGCCCGATTTTCCGCGCCTCCGCCAGGCGTGGCTCGGCCGAGGCGAAGGCACTGGCGGAAGCCTCCGGCATTGCCCGCAACCGCGGCCGCGCAAGCTGGGTCGGCAGCGCCAACGACCGCTGGATCGCCGATCGCATCGTCACCGATCTCGGCGAATATGTGAGCCAGGGCCCCTCGCCCTATCTGTGCAGCGGCGTCGCCAACTATCTCGAGACGCTGAAGAGCTACATGGACCGCATCGCGACCAGCCCGGCCAAGGCTGCCGGACACCGCGCTGTCCAGACGGCGGCGACGCAGGACAGCGTCCGGGCCGCATTGGTCGCCATGGGTCCGGTGCCCACGCCCCGCTTCGCGCCGCCGCTGCGCGGTCATCCGCTGGTCTTCGACCTGCGGCAGTCCAAGGGCCTCGAACGGTCCGCGCAGGCCGTCGCCTTCGGCCCGCATTTCGATCCAGCGCTGCCGCCGCTGGCGATGGCGGAGACCGCGCGTCCGGCCCTTGAGACCGACGCCGACCGGCTGGCCGTCCTCGATATGCTGATCGACACTGCCCGGACCAACGGCTTCCTGGCCGGCCCTTCCGCCGTCGCCGAGACGGCCGCCGAACCGGTTGCGGGCGCCCGGCTGAAGGCCGATCCGGCGATCACCGGCGCCATCGGTGGCGAACGCGCGAAACGCCCGGTTCTGGCCCGTCTGGAAGCGCTGCAGCCGCGGGTCGTCGGCCGCTCCGCCGAGATCGGCGACGCGCTGGTGCGCAGCGCCCTGACCGAAGCCTTCGCCGATATCGAGGCGCTCGACCATCTCGCCCACCGCCCGCGCGGCGGCTACGACCCGATGCTCGCCGCCATCGCCGCCACGATGGACGCGATCACCACGGCGCATGGCGAAGCCTGCGACTGCACCGGCGCCAACATGGCCGCCGCCACTGCTGGCACGGCATCGGCGAACCGCTGAGCCTGTCGAACCGTCGCCAGGACTGCCGGCAGATCAGCCGGCGGTCGCCGCCAGATGGGCGTCGCGGGCCTTCTGCACCTCGCGGCGCTTGTTGAGGATCGCCGCGATGATGACGCCGACCGAGACCACGGCGATCAGCAAGGTGCAGACGGCGTTGATCTTCGGCGTCACGCCCAGCCGCACCTGGCTGTAGATCTTCATCGGCAGCGTCGTTGCGCCCGGCCCCGAGGTGAAGCTGGCGATGACCAGGTCGTCCAGCGACAGGGTGAAAGCGAGCATCCAGCCGGCGGCGACGGCCGGCCAGATCACCGGCATGGTGATTAGGAAGAAGGTCTTCCAGGGCGGGCAGCCGAGATCCTGCGCCGCTTCCTCGAGGCTGCGGTCGAAGCTGATCAGCCGCGACTGCACGACCACCGCGACGAAGCACATCGAGAAGGTGATGTGGGCGATGGTGACGGTCCAGAAGCCGCGGTCGAAATCCATCGCCACGAACAGGAGCAGCAGCGACAGGCCGGTGATCACCTCCGGCATGACCAGCGGCGCATAGACCATGCCGGCAAAGAGCAGCCGGCCGCGGAAATCGAAGAAGCGCACCAGCGTCGTCGCCGCCAACGTGCCGAGGATCGTCGCGACGCTGGCCGACAGCAGCGCCACGCGCAGCGTCACCCAGGCCGCGTCGAGCAGCGCCTGGTCGTTCCACAATTCGCGGTACCAGACGGTCGAGAAACCGGCCCAGACCGTGACCAGCCGCGAGGCGTTGAAGGAGTAGATCACCAGGAGAAGGATCGGCAGGTACAGGAAGGCGAAGCCGAACACGACCGAGACGATGTTAAAGGGCGACCAGTTCCGCGTCACGTCAGCCGTTCCCCGTTGTCTTGGCCTGTGCCCGCTGGAACCAGACGATCGGCAGCACCAGCACGATCAGCAGAAGGATCGCCACCGCCGACGAGACCGGCCAGTCGCGATTGGAGAAGAACTCGTTCCAAAGGGTGCGCCCGATCATCAGCGTGCGCGAGCCGCCGAGGAGATCGGGAATCACGAACTCGCCCACCGCCGGAATGAAGACCAGCATGATCCCGGCCAGGACGCCCGGCCGCGACAGCGGGAAGGTGATCGTCCAGAACGCCTTCACCGGCGGACAGCCGAGATCGTTGGCCGCCTCGATCAGGCGGTAGTCCATCCGCTCCAGCGAGGCGTAGATCGGCAGCACCATGAAGGGCAGGTAGGAATAGACGATGCCGATATAGACGGCGATATTGGTGTTCATGATGACCAGCGGATCGGAGATCACGCCGAGCCACATCAGGAACTGGTTCAGGAGCCCGTCGGTCTTCAGGATGCCGATCCAGGCATAGACGCGGATCAGGAAGCTCGTCCAGAACGGCAGGATGGTCAAAAGGATCAGCACCGGCCGCAGGCCGCCCGGCGCCCGCGCGATGCCATAGGCCAGCGGATAACCGATCAGCAGCGTGATCGCCGTGGCGATCCCGGCGATCTGCAGGCTCGACAGATAGGAATTGATGTAGAGCGGGTCCGACGTCAGCCAGACATAATTGTCGATCGTGAACTGCTGGAGATTGTCCCAGAAGGTCGACAGGTTCTCCAGCGAGAAGGACGGCACATAGGGCGGCTGCGCCAGCGCGATCTGCGACAGCGAAATCTTGAAGACGATCAGGAACGGCGCCAGGAAGAACACCAGCAGCCAGACGAAGGGAACGCCGACGACGAGGCTGCGATAGAGCCGCGCGCCGCGGCTGCGCAGCTTGTCCCGTGCAGGTTCCGGTGGCGCGTCGGCCGGGATCAGGGGTTCTACCGCCATGGCTAGCCGGCCAGGACGATGCCGGAATCCGGCGCGAAGGTCAGCCAGACCGCCTCGTCGTAGCCGATCTGCTCGGACGCCCCGCGCACCGAATTGAGCGTCGCGGCGCGCACGATGTCGCCGCTCTCCAGCCGGACGTTGAACAGGGTCATGTCGCCGAGATAGGCGATGTCCCAGATTTCGCCGTGGAGCGCGTTGATCGACACGTCCGCCGGCTTCTGCCGGGACAGCCGCATCTTCTCGGGGCGAATGGCGAAGAACGCCTCGCTCCCGGTGGCGAGATCGCCGGCGGTCTCCGCCTCGATGGTCACGCCGCTGGTGGTGGCGATCCGGGTGGTGCCGCCGGCACTGCTCTCGATCGTGCCGGCGAGGATGTTCACCGAGCCGATGAAATCCGCCACATAGCGGGTGGCCGGCGCCTCGTAGATGATCTCGGGAGTGGCGACCTGGACGATGCGCCCCTGGTCCATGACGGAAATCCGGTCGGCCATGGTCATGGCCTCTTCCTGGTCGTGGGTCACGATCAGGAAGGTCAGGCCCATTTCCTGCTGCAGATCCATCAGCTCGAACTGGGTCTCTTCGCGCAGCTTCTTGTCGAGCGCGCCCAGCGGCTCGTCGAGGAGCAGCACCTTCGGCCGTTTGGCCAGCGAGCGGGCGAGCGCCACGCGCTGCTGCTGGCCGCCGGACAATTGCTGCGGCTTGCGCGCGGCGAAACCGTCGAGCTTGACCAATTTCAGCATCTCGGCGACGCGGTCGTCGCGCTCCGACTTCGCCATCCCGTCCTGCTTCAGGCCGAAGGCGATGTTGCCGGCAACGTCCATATGGGGAAACAGCGCGTAGCTCTGGAACATCATGTTGACGGGCCTGCGATGCGGCGGGATGCCGATCAGGCTCTGGCCGTCGAGGCGCACGTCGCCCTCGCTCGGTTCCTCGAAGCCGCCGAGCATGCGCAACAGGGTGGACTTGCCGCAGCCGGACGGCCCCAGCAGCGCGTGGAACTCGCGCCGGTAGATGCCGAGCGACAGGTCGTCGACAGCCTTGAACTCGCCGAAGCGCTTGGTGACGCGATCGAACTCGATAACCGGCGACTGCGTCGCGTCGGCCCAGGGCGCGAAGCTGCGACGGATGTTGCCGAGGGATTTCTGCACCGTCGCCACCTCGTCCGTGAATCGACCCGTTGCACCGCCCGGTGATCATGGCGATGGCCCGCTCCCGGCCAGAGGCCGGAAGCGGGTGCGCTCATGTCGGGCGAAGCGCCTTACTGACCGGTCTGGACCGTCGTGAAGGCGCGGTTGATGAGCCGCTGCGTGCGGGCGTCGTAGGCTTCCTTGGTGTAGAGATTGGCGAGAACCTCGTCGCTCGGATACACCGCCGGATCGTTGATGATCGCGTCATCGACGAATTCCTGGCTGGCCTTGTTGCCATTGGCGTAGACGACGTAATTGGTCGCCTTGGCGATGACCTCGGGGCGCATCAGATAGTCGATGAAGGCGTGGGCGTTCTCCGGATGCGGCGCGTCGGCCGGGATCGCCAGCTGGTCGAACCACATGCGGGCGCCCTCCTTGGGAATCGAATAGGCGATCTCGACGCCCTGCCCGGCTTCGGCCGCGCGGTCGCGGGCCTGGAAGATGTCGCCCGAATAGCCGTAACCGACGCAGATGTCGCCATTGGCCAGCGCGTTGATGTATTCCGACGAGTGGAACTTGCGCACGAAGGGGCGCACCTTCAGCAGCATCTCCTTGGCCTGCTCGATCTCGCCCGGATCGGTCGAGTTCGGATCGAGGCCGAGATGGTTGAGCGCCGCCGGCATCACCTCGGTTGGTGCGTCGAGCATCATGATGCCGCAATCTGCCAGCTTCTTGGCATATTGCGGATCGAAGATCAGGTCCCAGGAATCGGTCGGCGGATTGTCGATCCGCTCCGCGACCATCTTCTTGTTGTAGCCGATCCCGGTGGTGCCCCACATGTAGTTGACCGAATAGTCGTTGGCGTCGCCATATTCGCCGACGCGGTCGCTGATCACGTCCCACATCTTGTCGAGATTGCTCAGCTTCGACTTGTCGAGCTTCTGGATCAGGCCGGCCTCGATCTGGCGGACCAGATATTCGGAGGACGGCACGACGACGTCGTAGCCGCTGCCGCCGGCAAACAGCTTGGTGTCGAGGATGTCGTTGGAATCATAGACGTCGTAGACGACCTTGATCCCGGTCTCCTCGGTGAAGTCCGCCAGGATGGAATCGTCGATATAGTCCGACCAGTTGTAGACATTGACGACCTTCTCTTCCTGAGCGGTCGCCGTTCCGGCGCCTATGGCGAGGGTTGCGGCAGCAGCCCCCAGCATCGCGATCAGTCGTGTCATTCGGTCAGGACCTCCATAAGATGTGTATCGGAAGCGGGCATCGTCCCCGCCGGGTGTCGGCGCCAAGTTAAGAACATCGGCGCGCCAATTCCTAGCCCTTGCGCGCCCTTCCGGCGTGTTGCCGGGCCGCTTCAGCTTTCCCGTGGGCGGATCATGAAGCGGGCGTCGCTGCCATAGTCCGCAAGGGCCCCGGCCGGCAGCGTGTCCGACGCATCGATGAAGCCGAAGCGGGCCCAGAAGGGCACCGTGCCATAGACCGAGACCAGCGCCGCCGACGGATAGGACGCGGCCTGTTCGAGCAGCAGTTCGACACCCGGCGCGGCCAGGCCCTGCCCGCGCATTTCGGGCGCCACCACCACGTCGTGGATGAAGAACCGGTCGGCGGGCGTCGGCAACGTGCCGAGCAGCGTGTTCAGCTTGGGTGGCGGGCCCTTCGTCCAGGGATGGGCGAGCGTGTAGCCGCAGACGATGCCGGCCGGGTCGGCGAGAACGAGGCAGCCTGCCGGACAGAGATTCAGGCGGTCGGTGAAGACCGCCTCCTCCTCCGGCAATCCGGGGTGGACCCGGTCGGCCAGCGCGATCGCGGCGCGCAGATCGGAGCGCGCCATGGGGCGCCACCGGGCCGTGTCGTTCCGCGCCGTCATCCGCATGCCGTCCCGTCCTACAGCCGACCGCCGGTCAGCGGTGCTTCGTGCCCTCGCCGTAGAACAGCTTTTCCCAAGCCTTGTGGGCCTTGTAGCCCTCGCGGATGAAGGGCGTGAAGACCGCCATGTTGAGGACCGCCTTGTTGGTCGTCTTGGCCGGCTGCTTCAGCGGCTTCTCAAAATCGACGAACAGCACCACCCGCACCTTGTCCGAGTGGTTCCAGGCCTCGTGCTCATAGGCGTCGTCGAAGATCAGCGCCTTGCCCTCTTCCCAGTGGCAGGTGCGGTCGGCGACCCGGATGCCGATCTTGTCCGGCTCGTCGGGGACCAGCAGGCCGAGATGGAAACGCAGGACGCCGTTATACGGACCGCGATGCGGCGGCAGGTGCTTGCCCGGCTCGAAGATCGAGAACATCGCCGATTTCATGCCGGGGATCTTCTGCAGGATGCGCCAGGTCTCGGGACACTGGCGGATCGCCTCCTCCGACTTGATGCCGTAGCCGCACAGGAAGAAGGTCTTCCAGTTCTGGTCCGACGAGATCGAGCGCACTTCCGACGAGATCTCGTGGAACGCCGGCAGTTCGCCCTTGCGCACCAGGACATTGTCGAGCTCGGCGCGGATCGCCTTCCACTCGGCCTCGACCTCGCGCGCCCATGGAAAGTCGTCGGTCTCGAAGACCGGCGGATTGCCGACGGCCGAATGCTTCAGATTGAGCTTCTCGGCGCCATCGACGAGCCGCTGCACCGAGCGTGCGACGAAGCCGTCGCGGGTCATCGTATCGTCCAGACCTTCGGTCTTCTGCTTCTGCTGGCTCACAGGCTTGTCTTTCGTTGTGTTCGCATTCCCGCCGGCCACCGCCGGGCGATGTCCGCCTTCGCCGCAGGTCCCCGCGCTCGCCCGCTAATTGTGACGGTACGCTGACACCTGCAAGGGCGCGTCGCGCTGCATCTGGCCCCTGTTCACTGGAAATCAAATGCCGACAGGCCGGTGACCATTTCGTCGAGACCCAGCGGGCGGGTCAGCGGCGGCTCGGCGCGGGCAAGGCACGCCTGCCGCTCGCACAGCCGGCAGGCCGGGCCGATGCCGACCGTGGCGGGCTTGGTTCCCAGATGCCGGCCATAGACCGTCTCGTCCTTGTAGCCAATGTCGCAGCCGATCAGGATGGCCGTCCGCCGCGGACGCTCGGCAAATCCGGCCTGCAGCCCTTCCAGCGTCCGAGCGACGAGCAGGAACTCGGCGCCGTCGGGCATTTCGGCGCTCTCGACCAGGATCTGCCCCGGCTGGGCGAAGGCCGCGTGGATCGGCAGCTTGGGACAGCCGCCGCCAAAGCGCTGCACCGGAAAGCCGCGGGCGCCGGCCCGCCGGAACCGGTTGCCGGCATTGTCCACCTCGAGCAGGAAGAACGGCACGCCCGGCGCGCCCTGGCGCTGCAGCATGGTCAGCCGGTTGGCGGCCTGCTCGAAGGACACCTGGAAGCGGCCGCGCAGGACGTCGATGTCGTAGGCCGAGCGCTCGGCGGCGGCCTGGAAGGCGGCATAGGGCATCATCAGCGCATGGGCGGCGTAGCGCAGCAGCTCGAACCGTGCCAGCCGGCGCGCCTCGTCGCTCGAAAAGGCGAAGGTCGCGGCCTCCGCCGAGATCACCTCACCGAAGGCCAGGAGGCAGGATTCCAGCGCCACCTCGCGCAGCCGGTCGGCCGGGGCGAGACGCTCGGACAGGAACAGCCGGCGCGAGTGCCGGTCGAAGCGGCGGCGCCAGTTCGGCATGGTCTGCACCGGCAGCACCCGCACGGAAATGTCGTGCTCCTTGCGCAGCCAGGTCTTCAGCGCTCCCATCAGGTCGTCGCCGGCGGTCAGTGTCTGGTGCAGGGCCTCCGCGGCACTTTCCAGCGCGGCGAAATAGTTCGGCCGGGTCTCGAACACCTCGCGGACCTCGTCGATCGGCAGCCGCGCGCCGGCCAGCCCGGTGCCGCGCCCCTCCCGCGCCAGGAGGTCGGACAGGTCGGAGAGCCGCCCATGCTGCTCGCGATAGGCGCGATAGAGCTTGATCACGCCGGCCGCCGCGTTCGGCGCGGCTTCGGCGAT
Organism: Aurantimonas coralicida DSM 14790; assembly: GCF_000421645.1. Taxonomy (GTDB): domain Bacteria; phylum Pseudomonadota; class Alphaproteobacteria; order Rhizobiales; family Rhizobiaceae; genus Aurantimonas; species Aurantimonas coralicida. The sequence continues at coordinate 958,935 of NZ_ATXK01000001.1, forward strand.
CTCCAAGAGTTCCTGCTCGCCGGGAAGTTCGCCGGCGAGCAGCGGGTCGGAGAAGACCCCGCGCAATTCGGCGACGGAGCCCTGCTGCTCGCCCCGCAGATCGCCGATATCGACCTCGTAGGTCTGCGACAGCTTGAGGATGAGCTGCACTGTCAGCGGGCGCTGGTTGCGTTCGATGAGGTTCAGATAGGACGGCGAGATGCCGAGTTCCTCGGCCATCGCGGTCTGGGTCAGGCCGAGACCGTTGCGGATGCGGCGGATGCGCGGTCCGGCGAAGATCTTGTTCTCGGCCATCAGGCGCCTCCCGGGAAGAAAGAGCGCGCCGGATCGTCAGGGGCCAAGGAATCGTCAGGGGTAAGGGAGTGGAAGGGGTGCGGCCGGGTGCACCGGCCACCGGGTGCGGAACGGCCGTTCAGGCGCCCAGATGCGTGCCGCCGCCCTGCATGCGACGCAGGCAGGCAGGGCCCGGTCCGCGCATGTAGTGACGCTCGGGATGGTAGGCCGCCAAAGCGTTGCTCAGGCCCAGAAGACGCAAAACCACACGCACCGCACTCATCGTCCGCTCCAAATCTCGACCGGTCGTCCGCCGACAATTGGCAGCATGACCGGGAAAGGTTTCGATTGATGGAATCCAAGGCGATATTGTGTTGGTGGATCATGTCTTTCACGAAAATCCATACCCCTGTGACGCCACAGCAACGGCCTTGAGCGCCCCGCGCCGACGGCCGCGGGCGACCGCAATGCGCCATCCCGGCCTATGACAATTTTTACATCGTGACAATCGCAGCCTGTGAAGGTCCTGACAAGACGACCCGAATAAGCCTGCGATCCGACCGCCGGGCGCTTCTCAGCACATACTGGCGATGTCATGTCTCTCCCCAGGCGCTGCCAGTGGCTTGTCACAGTCGCATCGGCAGCCGGAATTCAGGAGAGGATCGACCGCCATGACCGATTTTTACAATCTCGTCCCGTCTGCCCCCGAAGGCCGCTTCGACAATGTCGAGCGCAACTACACGCCCGAGGACGTCCAGCGCCTGCGCGGTTCGGTCCAGATCCGCTACACGCTTGCCGAGAACGGCGCCAACCGGCTCTGGGAGCTGATCCACTCGGAAGACTTCGTCAATTCGCTCGGCGCGATGACCGGCAACCAGGCCATGCAGCAGGTCCGCGCCGGCCTGAAGGCGATCTACCTCTCCGGCTGGCAGGTCGCCGCCGATTCCAACACCGCCTCGTCGATGTATCCGGACCAGTCGCTCTACCCGGCCAATGCCGCGCCCGAGCTCTGCCGCCGCATCAACCGCACCCTGCAGCGTGCCGACCAGATCGAGCATGCCGAAGGCGCGAAGTCCGTCGACACCTGGTTCGCCCCGATTGTCGCCGACGCCGAGGCCGGCTTCGGCGGCCCGCTCAACGCCTTCGAGATCATGAAGGCCTTCATCGAGGCCGGCGCGGCGGGCGTGCATTTCGAGGACCAGCTCGCTTCCGAGAAGAAGTGCGGCCATCTCGGCGGCAAGGTGCTGATCCCCACCCAGGCGCATATCCGCAACCTGACCGCGGCGCGGCTGGCGGCCGACGTGATGGGCGTGCCCTCGCTGGTGATCTGCCGCACCGACGCCGAGGCGGCCAAGCTGATCACCTCGGACATCGACGAGCGCGACCAGCCCTATGTCGATTATGACGGCGGCCGCACGCCGGAAGGCTTCTACCGGGTCAAGAACGGCCTCGAGCCCTGCATCGCCCGGGCGATCGCCTGCGCGCCCTATTCGGACCTGATCTGGTGCGAGACCTCCAAGCCCGACCTCGAACAGGCCCGGCGCTTCGCCGAGGCGGTGAGGAAGGAGCATCCGAACCAGCTCCTGGCCTACAATTGTTCGCCGTCCTTCAACTGGAAGAAGAACCTCGACGACGCGACCATCGCCAAGTTCCAGCGCGAGCTGGGAGCCATGGGCTACAAGTTCCAGTTCATCACCCTGGCCGGCTTCCATCAGCTGAACCACGGCATGTTCGAACTGGCCCGCGGCTACAAGGACCGGCAGATGGCCGCCTATTCGGAGCTGCAGGAAGCCGAGTTCGCCTCCGAGGCCGACGGCTATACGGCGACGAAGCACCAGCGCGAGGTCGGCACCGGCTATTTCGACGCCGTCTCCATGGCCATCACCGGCGGCCAGTCCTCGACGACCGCCATGGGCGAATCCACCGAGAGCGCGCAGTTCAAGAAGGACCAGCATCTCAGCGTGGCAGCCGAGTAGCCCCCTCGCGCAAGTCGGTTGGCCAACCTCCGGCCACTTGCGCAAACGGAGCGGGACACGCGCGGGAGTTTCTCTTCCCGCTTCCGCGGCCCCCAGTCTCCCGCTCCCCCGGAACGCTCCCCCGAGCGGCGTTCCGGGACCCCACGACACCGACATGACGACCAACCAAGGAGACAGACGATGAGTGCAGTCGCTATCGACGAAAGCCGCCCCCGCACCCGCGTCAAGGAGCGGGCGGAGGAGCAGTCCTCTTCCATGGACGAGGCCCAGCAGGCCGCGATCCGCATGCTGGCCAATGACCTTCACCGGCTGAACCAGTCCGTGATGAAGGCGGTCGAGGCCGGCGTCTCTGTCGAACTCGTGCGCTCCGCCCGCCACCATTCCGGCAACGGCAATTGGGGCGACCTGCTGATCCCGGTCGTGGTCAAGACCGGGGGCTGAGTACCCGGCGGACGCCCGCCGAACGGTGTCGGCCGAGATCACGCAAGCGACGCCCGTTCCCTGCACAGCCGGGGAGCGGGCGCTTTGCGTCGGGGATGCGGGGCTGATCATCGCCAAGACGGCGCATCCCGGCGCGGGCCCCGCCTTCCCTCACCCCCGTCCGGCACGCTACACTCCGGCCCAATCCGCCCGAGAGGCGCTTCCCCGCAGGATGGCATGACCAGCACGAAACCTCCGAAATCGCCGCGTCCGAGCGGACCCGCACGGATCGATTACGGCCGCAAGACCGGCCGCGTCGGCGGCAACGAGGCCAGCGCCGTCAAGGGCGCGCCGAACGCCAAGCGCGATCCCGCGCCGGTCAAGGTGCCGGCGAATGACGGCGCCCATCTGGAATCCAAGCGCGGCGTCGCCTCCATGCACGAGGCCTCGGGCTGGCTCGCCGCACGCGGCATCGACGATCTGGAATGCATCACCCCGGATCTGGCGGGCGTCGCCCGCGGCAAGATGATGCCGGCCAAGAAGTTCACCGCCAACACCTCGCTGGCGCTGCCGTCGGCGCTGTTCATGCACACGATCTCCGGCGAATATCCCGAGGAAAGCGGCGAGTTCCGCTATTCGCCCGGCGACGGCGACCTCAAGCTCGTGCCCGACCTCTCCACCCTGTGCCGGGTGCCCTGGGAGAGCGACCCGACCGCCCAGGTGATCTGCGATCTCGTCGACCAGAACGGCGTCGCCGTCGGCTACACGCCGCGCAACGTTCTGAAGCGGGTGATGGCGCTTTATGACGCCAAAGGCTGGAAGCCGGTCGTCGCACCGGAGATCGAATTCTACCTCGTCTCCAAGAATGTCGACCCGGACTACCCGCTGGTGCCGCCGATCGGCCGCTCCGGCCGGCAGATCCAGTCGGGCCAGTCCTATTCCATCGGCGGCGTCAACGAATTCGACGAGCTGATCGACGACATCTACGACTATTCCGACGCGCAGGGGCTGGAGATCGACACGCTGATCCACGAGGAGGGCGCCGCCCAGCTCGAGATCAATCTGCGCCATGGCGACCCGCTGGAGCTCGCCGACCAGGTCTTCATGTTCAAGCGCACCATCCGCGAGGCGGCGCTCGGCCAGGACATCTACGCCACCTTCATGGCCAAGCCCATTCAGGGCCAGCCGGGCTCGGCCATGCACATCCACCAGTCGGTGATCGACAAGGAAACCGGCCGCAACGTCTTCTCCAACGAGGACGGCTCGGCCTCCGACCTGTTCTTCGCCTTTCTCGGCGGCATGCAGCGCTACGTGCCGGCGGCGCTGATCATGATGGCGCCCTATGTGAACTCCTATCGCCGCCTGACCTACGGCATGGCCGCGCCGACCAACACCGCCTGGGGCTACGACAACCGCACCACCGCCTTCCGGGTGCCGACCTCGGACGCTGCCGGCCGCCGCGTCGAGAACCGCCTGCCTTCCTCCGATACCAATCCCTATCTCGCCATCGCGGCCTCGCTCGCCTGCGGCTATCTGGGCATGGTCAACAACCTCACGCCCGAGGGCCCGACCGACCGGACCGTTAATGAGGACGGCGTCATCTCGCTGCCCCGCGGGCTCCTGGAAGCCCTGGCGATCTTCGAGGCCGAGAAGGATTTCGACACTGTCTTCAGCCCGGAATTCGTCGGCACCTATGCCGGCATCAAGCGCGGCGAGCACGAGACCTTCATGCAGGTGATCAGTCCCTGGGAACGCGAGTTCCTGCTCCTGCAGGTCTGAGCCTTGCCCGCCTATCAGTCTCCCATCGCCCCCGGCCGCTCCTGGTACGAGGACAGCATCGATCGGCCGAGCTATCCGGCTCTGGACGGCAGCCGCAAGGCAGACGTGCTGGTCGTCGGCGGCGGCTTCACCGGCCTGTCGGCGGCGCTGCATCTCGCCCGCACCGGCGTCGACGTGGCGGTGCTGGAAGCGCATCGCTTCGGCGATGGCGCCTCGGGGCGCAATGGCGGACAGATGGGCACCGGCCAGCGGCTCTGGCCGATGGAGATCGAGGCGGCCTACGGCTTCGAGCGATCCAAGGCCCTGTTCGATCTCGCCGAGGAAGCCAAGGCCCATCTGACCGAGTTCATCACCGCCAACGGCATCGACGCCGACTACCGCGAAGGCCAGCTTTCGGTCGTCCACAAGCGCCGCTACCTGAAGGATTACCGCGCCCAGGTCGAGGAGCTGACGACCCGCTACGCCTATCCCCATGTCAGCTTCATGGACGCCGACGAGACCGCCGACCGGCTCGGCTCGCGCCGCTATCTCGGCGGCATTCGCGACACCGGCACCGGCCATATCAACCCGATGAAGCTGGTCGTCGGCAGCGCCCGGGTCGCGGCCGAGGCCGGGGCGCAGCTCTTCGAGAACAGCCATGTCGAGCGGCTCGACCGGCGTGATGGCCGGATCGTCGCCGTCACCGCCCATGGCGAGGTCAGCGCCGAGCGCGTGCTGATCGCCACCAATGCCTATGGCGGGGGCCTCGATCCGCAGGTCGACGCCCATGTCATGCCGATCGGCTCCTTCATCGGCGCGACCGAGCCGCTGGCCGATCCCGACGCGGTGCTGCCCGGCGGCGAATCCTGCGACGATTCCCGCTTCGTCGTGCGCTATTTCCGCAAGAGCCGCGACGGCCGCCTGCTCTTCGGCGGCCGCGAGGCCTACACCTCCGCCACCGGCGACATCGGCCGGCACATCCGCAAGCAGATCGCCGAGGTCTATCCGCATCTGGCCGATGTGCGCCTCAGCCATGCCTGGGGCGGCTCTGTGGGCATCACCATGGAGCGCCTGCCCTATGTGCGCAGCCTGGCACCGGGGATCACCACCATCGGCGGGTTTTCCGGACATGGCGTCATGCTCGCGAACTTCGCCGGCCGCCTCTATGCCGAGCGCGTCAACGGCAATCGCGACCGCCTCGCCGACTTCGAGGCGCTGCGCATTCCCGCCTTTCCGGGGGGGCGGCGACTGCGCGCACCACTGCTTTTCCTTGCAATGACCTGGTTTTCCCTGCGCGACCGCTTCTAAAACCCGGCCCGCGCGACATATTCGGATCGTGCGCGGCAGGACCCATCGCCCGCAACCGGCAGGCAGGCAGCCCAACCGACGCACCATGACGGCCCCAGGAGCAGACGACACGATGCCAGATCTCGACATTCTCAAGGGCCGCACGGGGCTGATCGTCGAGGACAACATGATCATCGCGCTCGATGCCGAGCAACTGCTGCTCGACAACGGCATGGCGCGGATCCTGACCGCCGCGAATGTCGCAGAGGCCCTGCGTCTGATCGAGGCTGAAACGATCGATGTCGCGCTGCTCGACGTCAATCTCGGCTCGGAAACCAGTTTTGCGCTGATCGCGCCGCTGAATGCGCGGAGCGTGCCCTACATCTTCGTCACCGGCTACGGCGAGAATCTCGATCTGCCGCCGGAGGCCGGCGCCAGCGAAGCGATCAACAAGCCCTATGACGACGTCCGCATGCTGGAGGCGGTCACACGGGCCTTTGCCAGGCGCGAGGCCGCGGCCTGAGCGCCCGGCGCGAATGATTTTCGCCGGCCCGCCGCGGCTATGGAATAATTCAATCGATTAGATTACACAGCGGACGGAACGGCTTCCCCCGCTCATTGTCTTGCAGAGGGACGATACATGTCCAGCCAGATCATTCCCGTCGACCCGTTCGACTATGTCGTCTTCGGCGGCAATGGCGACCTTGCCGAACGCAAGCTGCTGCCGGCGCTCTATCATCGCGATCATGACGGGCAGATGCCGCAGGATTCGCGGATCATCGGCGCCTCGCGCACCCATATCTCCGACGAGGAATACCGGGCCTTTGCCCGCGAGGCGATCGCCAAGCACGTCAAGCCCGAGGACACTCACACGACGTCCGTCGAGCGTTTCGTCTCGCGCCTGCACTACCGCCAGGTGGATGCCCGCGCCGACGAGGGCTGGGACGAGCTGAAGGCTCTTCTGGAAGGCGCCGAGGATGGCAACGGCACGCGCGTGCGCGCCTTCTACCTGGCGGTCGGCCCGGCGCTGTTCGCCGATCTCGCCTGCCGTATCGGCGAGAAGGGTCTGGTCCACGCCAACACGCGGCTGGTCGTCGAGAAGCCCGTCGGCCGCGATTTGGAATCGGCCCGTGAACTGAACGACATCATCGGCCGCTACTTCACCGAGGATCAGGTCTTCCGTATCGACCATTATCTCGGCAAGGAGACGGTGCAGAACCTGATGGCGCTGCGCTTCGCCAATGCGCTGTACGAGCCGATCTGGAACTCCGCCCATATCGACCACGTCCAGATCACCGTGGCGGAATCGGTCGGGCTGGAAGGCCGCGCCGGCTATTACGACAAGGCCGGCGCGCTGCGCGACATGGTGCAGAACCACATCCTGCAGCTGATGTGCCTGGTCGCCCTCGAGCCGCCCCCGACGCTGGACGCCGACGCCCTGCGCGACGAAAAGCTGAAGGTGCTGCGCGCCCTCACCCCGATCGATGCCTCGAATGTCGAAAGCCGCACCGTGCGCGGCCAGTATAAGGCCGGCGCCTCCGATGGCGCCGCCGTGCGCAGCTATCTCGACGATCTCGGCGAGGCCCAGAGCGACACCGAGACCTTCGTCGCCATCAAGGCCGAGATCGGCAACTGGCGCTGGGCCGGCGTGCCCTTCTACCTGCGGACCGGCAAGCGCCTGTCCGAGCGCATGTCGGAGATCGTCGTCACCTTCCGGCCGATCCCGCATTCGATCTTCGCCGGCCTCTCGGGCAGCATCCAGCAGAACCAGCTGGTCATGCGGCTGCAGCCCAATGAGGGCGTCAAGCAATGGGTGATGATCAAGGACCCCGGTCCCGGCGGCATGCGCCTGCGCCACGTCCCGCTGGACATGAGCTTTGCCGAATCCTTCCGGGTGCGGAACCCGGACGCCTATGAGCGGCTGCTGATGGACGTCATCCGCGGCAACCAGACCCTGTTCATGCGCCGCGACGAGGTCGAGGCGGCCTGGAACTGGATCGACCCGATCCCGCAGGCCTGGGCCGAGAAATCCATGAAGCCGCAGGGCTACACGGCCGGTACCTGGGGCCCCTCCTCCGGCGTGGCGCTGATCGAGCGCGACGGCCGCACCTGGCACGAACCCGACTGAGGCGATCCGGAATGAGCACAGCCCCCGTCCTGCACCGCTACCGCGATGGCGACGCTTTGGCCGAGGCCCTCGCGGTCGGCGTGGCCGCCGTCCTCGCCGGCGCCATCGCTACCCGCGGCACGGCGACCCTGGCGGTCTCCGGGGGCTCGACGCCGAAGCGCTTCTTCGAGCGTCTGTCGCAGGCCGAGATCGACTGGCCGAATGTCAACGTGCTCCTGGTGGACGAACGCTGGGTGCCGGCAACGAGCGATCGCTCGAACGCCGCGCTGGTCGCCGACAAGCTCTTGAAGAACCTCGCCGCGGCGGCGCATTTCATTCCCTTCTATCTCGACGCCGAAACGCCGGAGGACGCGCGCGAGGATCTCGCCGAGCGCTTCCGGCGGCTGGCCCGCCCGCTCGACGCCGCCGTGCTCGGCATGGGCACGGACGGCCATACCGCCTCCTTCTTTCCGGGCGGCGACAATCTCGATGCCGCCATCGACCCGCAGACCACCGAGCCGGTCGTCGCCATGCGTGCGCCCGGGGCCGGCGAGCCCCGCGTCACCCTGACCCTGCCGATGCTGGTGGAAGCGCGGCTCCTGGCGATCCACATCGAGGGCGAGGAGAAGCTCGCCGTCTACGAAAAGGCATTGGCCGGCGGCCCCGTCGAGGAGCTGCCGATACGCGCGGTCCTCGAAGCACCGCGCAAGGACCCGGCCAACGTCTTCTGGTGTCCCTGACGCCCCTTTCACCGTCCAGGAGGTCAATCCCATGACCGTCGATCCGCGCATTGCAGAGATCACCGACCGCATCCGAGAGCGTTCCGCGCCGACGCGCGAACCCTATGTGGCGCGCATCATGGCCAAGGGCGCCGAGGGACCGAAGCGCTCGACCCTGACCTGCGGCAACCTCGCCCATGGCTTCGCCGCCTGCGGCCCGCTGGACAAGTCCCGGCTGTCGGGCGACCAGACGCCCAATCTCGGCATCATCACCGCCTATAACGACATGCTCTCGGCCCATCAGCCCTTCGAGCGCTATCCCGAACTGATCCGCGAGGCGGCCCGCGCCATGGGCGGCACCGCGCAGGTGGCGTCCGGCGTTCCGGCCATGTGCGACGGCGTCACGCAAGGCCAGGCCGGCATGGAGCTGTCGCTGTTCTCGCGCGACGTGATCGCCATGGCGACCGCCGTCGGCCTCTCCCACGACATGTTCGACGCCGCAGTCTATCTGGGCGTCTGCGACAAGATCGTGCCGGGCCTGACCATCGCTGCTTTGACCTTCGGCCATCTGCCGGCGATCTTCGTGCCGGCCGGGCCGATGACCTCGGGCCTGCCCAATGACGAGAAGAGCCGCATCCGCCAGCTCTACGCCGAAGGCAAGGTCGGGCGCGAGGAACTGCTCGCCGCCGAATCCCAGTCCTATCACGGCCCCGGCACCTGCACCTTCTACGGCACCGCCAATTCCAACCAGATGCTGATGGAGATCATGGGCCTGCACACGCCGGGCTCGTCCTTCGTCAATCCGAACACGCCGCTGCGCGATGCGCTGACGCGGGAAGCGGCTAGGCGCGCCCTGTCGATCACCGCGCTGGGCAACGAATACACGCCGGCCGGTCTGGTGGTGGACGAGCGCGCCGTGGTCAACGGCGTCGTCGGGCTGCACGCCACGGGCGGCTCGACCAACCACACCATGCATCTGGTCGCGATGGCCGCGGCCGCCGGCATCAGGCTGACCTGGCAGGACATTTCCGACCTGTCGGACATCACGCCGCTGCTGGCCCGCGTCTATCCGAACGGCCTCGCCGACGTGAACCATTTCCAGGCGGCCGGCGGCATGGGCTTCCTGATCCGCGAACTGCTCGATTGCGGCCTCCTGCACGAGGATGTGCGGACCGCATGGGGCCATGGCCTGCGCGCCTATACGGTCGAGGCGCGGCTGGCGCCGGACGGCGAGACCGTGCTGCGCGAAGCCGCCCCCGCCCACAGCGGCGATCCCAAGGTGCTGACCACCGCCGACCAGCCCTTCTCGTCCAATGGCGGCTTGCGCATGCTCAAGGGCAATCTCGGCAAGGCCGTCATCAAGGTTTCCGCCGTCCGGCCCGAACGCCGCATCGTCGAGGCGCCGGCGAAGATCTTCCACGACCAGAACGACATGAAGGCCGCCTTCGATTCCGGCGAGCTCAACCGCGACTTCGTCGCCGTGGTCCGCTTCCAGGGCCCCAAATCCAACGGCATGCCGGAACTGCACAAGCTGACGCCGCTGCTCGGCGTCCTCCTCGACCGCGGCCACAAGGTGGCGCTGGTCACCGATGGGCGGATGTCGGGGGCCAGCGGCAAGGTGCCGGCGGCGATCCACGTCACGCCGGAAGCCAAGGCAGGCGGGATGATCGCCAGGCTGGTCGATGGCGACATGGTGCGCCTCGATGCCGATGGCGGCACGCTGGAAATCCTCGTGGACGCCGACGAACTGGCAGCGCGGCCCCTCGCCGACCCCGATCTCAGCGGCAACGAATTCGGCATGGGCCGGGAATTGTTCGCCACCTTCCGGGCGGCAGTGGGCACGGCCGACGCAGGCGCCAGCGTCTTTTGACGGCTTCCGCAGCGCGCGTTCGCATGATAGCGCACTAAATGGTCTGCCCGAGGAGGCGGAACCATGGATTCCTGTTGATGAATTTCGCCAAGAGCATGCTGGCCATCTCCCTGCGACAGCTCGGTATCGTCCACGACATCCTGATCGCCGCGGTATCGATGACCATCGCCATGTCGATCGCCTGGGGATGGCAGCCGCTGTTCAGCGTCTGGCAGATCTGGCTTCTGATCGGTGCCTATACGGCACTGAGCGCGGTCTGCTTTCCGTTCTTCTCGCTCAACAGCGGCGCCTGGCGCTACGCCTCGCTGCTCGACGTGCTGTCGATCGTCAAGGCGGTCACCTTCATCAACCTCGCCTTCCTGCTGCTGCATTTCCTGCTGTTTCGCGGCGCCTTCCTGCCCCGCTCCACGATCGTGATCTCCTGGTTCATCATGATCGTCGGCCTGGGCGGCCCCCGCCTCGCCTACCGGCTGATGAAGGAGCGCCGCCTCGACCGCCGCAGCCTCGCCGCCTCGGCCATCGCCGGCACCAAGCGCGACCTCCTGCTCTACGGCTTCAACGACAATGCCGACCTGTTCATCCGCAACAGCCGCCGCAACCGCCGGCAGGACGCCATCGTCGGCATCATCGACGAGAAGTCCAAGAACCGGCGCCGGCAATTGCATGGCATCCGCGTGCTCGGCACGCTGGCGGAACTGGAACAGACCATCGCCTGGGCCGAGAAGCGGGGCACGCCGGTCGGCGAACTGGTGGTCACCGAGGTCGACATTCCGGCCGCGCGGCTGTCGCGCATCGTCGCCACCTGCGCGCCGCTTGGCGTGACAGTCAAGCGGCTGCCCGACATCAGCCAGACGGGCATCGTCGACGAGAACCGGCCGATCGAGCCGCTTCCGATCGCGCTGGAAGATCTTCTGGGGCGCCAGGAGGTGGATCTCGACATCGCCGAGGTCGAGCGGCTGATCAAGGACCGGCTGGTCATCGTCACCGGCGCCGGCGGGTCGATCGGTTCCGAACTCGTGCGCCAGATCGCGCGCTTCGCGCCGCGCCGTCTCGTCCTCGTCGACAATTCCGAATTCAATCTCTGGTCGGTCACCCGGCAGATTTCCGATGAATTCCCCGGCGTCCCGATCCTGCCGCGGATCGTCGACGTGCGCCACGGCAACCGCATCCGGGCGCTGTTCGCCGAAGTCGGGCCCGACGTCGTCTTCCACGCCGCCGCCCTCAAGCACGTGCCCATCGTCGAGGACAATCCGGTCGAGGGGATCGACACCAACCTCCTGGGCACCCGCAACGTCGCTGATGCCACCCTTGCCGCCGGCGCCTCGGCCTTCGTGATGATCTCGACCGACAAGGCGGTGAACCCGTCCAACGTCATGGGCGCGACCAAGCGGGCCGCCGAAGCCTATTGCCAGGCACTGGATCTCGATCAGGACGCGACCCGCTTCATCACGGTGCGCTTCGGCAACGTCCTCGGCTCAACCGGCTCGGTGATCCCGCTGTTCCGCTCGCAGCTGGAAAAGGGCGGGCCGCTGACGGTCACCCACCCGCACATCACCCGCTTCTTCATGACCATTCCCGAGGCGTCGCGGCTGATCCTGCACGCGGCGGGCCACGGCATGACCGACACCCGCGCCAAGGGCCAGATCTTCGTGCTCGACATGGGCAAGCCGATCCGCGTCGCCGAACTCGCCGAGCGGGTGATCCAGCTGGCCGGGCTGAAGCCGCATATCGACATCGACATCCGCTTCGTCGGCTTGCGCAAGGGCGAGAAGCTCTACGAGGAACTGTTCGGCGAGGGCGAGACGCGCGAGGAGACCGGCCGCGCCGGCCTGCTCATCGCCGGCTCTCGCGTCAGCGACGTGAAGCTCCTGTCGCGCAGCTTCGCCAATATCGAGGGTGCGGTCGCAGCCGGCGATGCCGAGCGCGCGCTGGAGATCCTCAGGCGCATCGTGCCGGAATACCAGCCGGCCATCATCGACGACGATACAGGCGCCGACCCGGCGCGTCTGGCACAGCCGACACCGCCGGCACCGGCCTGATCCTCATCGCAACACCATCGCGGGACGCTGGCTGAACGGCCTGCGCTGGCGACAGCGCGCGCTCGCCCCCCACGTCGTCGATCCGCCGCGGACCGCGCGCCGGGACTACAGCGCCTGACGGCGGCCGCGAATGTCGGCGATGTGCTTCTTCACCGCGGCGATGTCGTTCTGCAGCCGCACGACTTCCTCGTCGTCGCCCGCCTGCGGCATCTCGCTGTCGGCGGGATCGGGAAGATCGCCGCCCAGCGCACGAATGCGCTCGCGCAGCGTCCGGCGCCGCGCGGCCGGCGGCAGGGCCTCGTCTTCGCCCGCACTGTCCGCTTCCGACGCGTTTTGCGTCGGAGCCGCGGCATCCTCTGCGTCATTCGCCGGGACCGGCCGATCCTCCGACGCATCGGTCCCGACCGGTGCCGGGTCGGCCTCGTCGGACACGGGCTCTTCGGCAACCGGCATCGCCTCGGCCATGCGCCGTTGATCTTGCGCGCTCGCATGGACCGATGGACGGAAGTCGTCGTCCGCAGTCTCTGTGCCGGCGGTCATGGCGCCCTCCCCGGGGGCCAGAACGATGGCCGTGGAATAGCCGCCGCCATTGCCGAAATGACCGGTCGCGGCCGAGCCGTAGGACGTGCTGAAGCCCGTTGGGCGTGGCCGTGCGGCCATCTCCGCCCGCATCCGCATGGCGTTGCGATACTGCTCGGAGATCGCACCGACACCGGCCAGGAACACGCCGACCAGGAAGCCCAGCATGCCGCCGGCCCCGACCACCAGGCGCCGCGACAGGCTGGAGGGCCGCAGCGGCGGGGTGGCTTCCGAGATCACCCGGACATTGGCCGTGTTGATGCCCTGCTGTTCACCGGTTTCCCGGGCGCGCAGCAGGTAGGATTCATAGACTGCCCGCGACGCCTCGACCTCGCGCTGCAATTCGCGTAGCCGAACGAAGGAGCCGCTCGTCGCCACCTGATCGGACTTCAGCTCGTCGAGCTGCCGGGTGAGATCGCTATTGGTGCGCTCGGCGCGGGCAAGATCGGTCTGCGCCCCGGCAACGATCCGGGCGAGCTCGGAGCGGATGGCGTCGCGCGCCGAGGCCAGCGACTGGCGGCTGGCGATGAGCTGCGGATGCCGGGGGCCGAGAGTGGCCGCCAGCGATGCGGTCTTCTGGGCGAGGTCCGAATAGGTGGCGCGCAGACGCGTCAACGCATCCGAGGTCAGCTCTTCGGGAAACGCGCCTTCGACCACGTCGTCGACACTGGCCCTGGACATCTGCTCGGCCTTGACCCTGAGGGCGGTCACATTGGCCCGGCCGCGCGACAGTTCGTCGTTGATCCGCAGGATGTAGCTGTCGTCGACGAGCTGCCCGCCGACGCCGACGAGCTCGTTCTCGGACTTGTAGTCCTCTACCGCCCGTTCGGCGGCCGAGACCTTCTCGCGCAGTTCGGCCAGGCGCGAGGAAAGCGCGTTGGTCGCCCGCCCCGCCGTATCCGACTGGACCTCGGCCAGATGGTCGATGAAGGTATTGGCGACCAGACGCGACAGCCGGGCGGATTTCTCGGGGTTTTCGGTCGTCACCGAGATGTTGAGGATGAAGCTCTTGGCATCGCGCGAGACGCCGGTGACCTCGCGCAGATTCTCCATCGTCTGCAGGAAGCGTTCGTTGGTCGATGCGGTGGTGGGGGTGGTGAGGCCGAGGCTTTCCAGCGACGGCAGCAGCGATTCGCCCTGGCCGTTGAACTCGGGATCCGACGTCAGGTCGGCGCTCTCGACGATCTTGGCCATCATGTCGTTGGAATTGATCACCGCGATCTGGCTCTCGATCAGGGCGAGCGTCGCCTCCGTCGGCAGGCCGTTCGGCGTGACCTCGTTCTGCACCACCTTGATGTCGCGGGGATCGGCGAAGATCTGCGAATAGGCGGTGTATTTCTTCGGCATCGACAGCGCGAAGGCGACGCCGAGCAACAGCCCGAAGATGGTCGTCAGGATGATCAGCCGCCGCGCCGACCAGACCGACTGGAAGACATGCACCGGGTCGATCAGCGAGCCGTTGGAATCCTGCATCTGCGGTCCTGACGGGCGCGCGGCATACGGTGCGTTCGGGTTCGTCTCGGATGAGAACATAGCCATATCGATCCGCAGAATAGCCGTCCGGATCAAGTGCCGGAGCTTGCCGACCGACTCTGGGCAATCATGGCTAATGAACGGTTAAGACGCACGTCCCTAGCGGAACTTTCCGTCGGTCAGCCGGCCCGCAGGCGCGATTTCAGCAGTTCCATCCATGGTTTCGGGCGCAGGTCGCGGTCGAGCGGAAGCGGCCGGTCGGGATGGCCGTCCGGCCGCGGCAGCACATCCGGCACCCAGCTGTAGCGGTCGGTGATGCCCCAAACCGTCACCGCCTGGGGCGGCTTCCAGGCGAAGATCGCGTCGAGAAGGTCGGAGACCAGCCCATAGGCGGTCTCGTCCTGCGCCGCGTTGCTCGGCGGGGTTTCCCAGTCGATGATATCCAGCTCGGTGACCATCAGCCCGACGCCGAGCCGGTCAAGCTCCTTGTGGAAGCGTTCGAGCCCCTCCTTGTCGATCTGACGGCCCGCATACAGATGCCCCTGCATGCCGACGCTGTGGACCGGCACATTGCCGTCCTGCAGCTGGCGCACGATGCCGAGCATGATTTCCCGACGGGCGTCGAAGCGCGGGCCGACGAATTCCAGATCGTAGTCGTTGATCACCAGCCGCGCCTGCGGATCGGCCCGGGCCGAGGCCGCAAAGGCGATGGGGATATGCTTGGGCCCCAGCTTGTCCAGCCAGACGGTCTGGCGCAGCGGGCCTTCGGTCGCCGGATCGTTGGCGATGACCTCGTTGACGACATCCCATCCGGTCAGCCGGCCCTTGTAGCGGTCGCCGATCCGTTCGATGTGGTCGACCAGCGCGGCCTCCGCCGCGGCCGGCGTGTCGAGCCGCTCCACCCAGTCCGGGGTCGCGCCCCACCAGACATGGCAGGTGCCCCGGCTGAGCCGGGTGTTCTGAAGGGCGAAATCGACCACCCGGTCGGCGGGCTCGAAATTCCACTGGTCGGGCGCGGGATGGACGAGGCTGAACTTCAGCCCGTTCATCGGCATGATCAGGTCGCAATGATCGAGAAACGCCTGCTTGTAGCCGGGGTCGACCTCCATGAACTCGGCCTGGATGGCGCCGCCCAGCGGCACGCCGCCGGCCGCTCGCGCACCCGTTCCGGCGGCCGATGCCGCACCCGGCGCCAAGGCCAGCGCGGCCCCGGCACCCAGAAGGGAACGGCGCGTTAAACTTCCCGCGCTAGTCGGGGACGAGCCGCCGGGCGCCGCCGCTTCCGGCTGGTGCACGCTTCGCAGCTTGGAACGTGCATCGCGCCCGCGGTGGTGTATCGTCATCTGCCTATCGCTCTCCCGAAGGTTGGAGCATGCCACGCACAGCAGTCTGGATCGAAAGCTTTAAGGGCAACCTAAGCGTGATCCGCGATTACGCCTGGTTGCTCAGCGGATCCGCCGGCCGGCTGGTCCTGTCGCTCGCCTATTTCGTCAGCATCGCCAATGGCCTGTCCGTCGGCGATTTCGGCCTGTTCGCCACCGCGTCGGCCACCGGCATCGTCCTGTCGCGCATCGGCGGCTTCGGCTTCGTCTCGCCGCTCTACCGGGTGGCGACGGTGCGCCAGCGTCTGGTCGGCACCTACACGGCCGGCCTCATCGTCGCCTTCCTCCTGTCGCTACCCGTCGTCGCCATTGCCGCCGCCGGCTTCTATGCCGCCTTCTTCGACGGCGAGATGGGCATTGCCGCCTTCGTCGCCGTGGTCACCGCGGAAATCCTCTTCTGGCGGGCGCTGGAAGTGGTGGTCATCGTCAATAACGGCCTCGGCCGCTTCGGACGGGGCGCCAGCATCGTCATCGCCGGTTCGGCGATCCGTGCCGCCGCCGCGGTCGGCTTCGTCCTTGTCGGCAGCGGCACCCTGCTGGAATGGTCCTGGATCTACATGACGGCCAATGCCGTCGCCGCGCTCTTCGCCATTGTCGGCTTCTACCCGCGCCAGCGGCTGCGCTTCCGGCCGGCACTCTATCTGGGGCGCTGGCGCGACAGCCTGTCGGTCGCCGGCGCCGAGATCATCTTCTATCTGCAGTCCGAGCTCGACAAGCTGCTGGTCCTGTCGCTGGGCGGACCGCAGATGGCCGGCATCTACGCCATCCTGATGCGCCTGATCGACCTGACGGCGCTGCCGATCCGCTCGGCCAACACGATGATCGTGCAGAAGCTGATGAAGAGCCCGGGCTGGATCTCCGACTGGAAGAGGCGCTGGGGGCTGGAAGCGATCGTCGCGGTCGTCTCGGTCGCCGGGCTCGCGGTCCTCGGCGGCATCCTGCACCTCTACCCCACGCTCCTCGGCCGCAATGTCGCCGACGCCGCGCCGCTGGTCCTCGTCGCGCTTTTCGTCCCGGCCTTCCGCAATCTCATCGAATACGAGAGCGAGCTGCTCTATGCCCGCGGCAAGACCGGTCTGCGCGCGCTGATCCTGGCCATCGTCGGCCTGATCAAGGCGGGGCTTCTGGTGGTGCTGCTGCGCGCCGCGCCCGACACCGAACGCTGGATCCTCGGCCTGAACGGGCTGTTCCTGGTGCTGTGGATCGTCTCGGCGTCCTCGACCTACGCCGCCTTCGACTGGTCGCGCCCGCGCCGCCGCCGGTCGCGCCGCTGGCTCAGATCAGCCCCACAGCCCGGCGAATGAGCGCCGGGTCCGTCCCGGTGAAGGACTGGATGCCCGCCGCGACCTGATGCGGTGCGAGCCCGCGCGAGAAATCGGCCAGCGCCTCGGAATCCAGCGCCGCGCCGTTCCAGTACATGTGGCAGAGTTCGACATCGGTCGGGGCATGCCGGTCGGGCCGGTTCTCCAGCTCGGCGACGAAGCGGCCATAGAGCGTGCATTCCGACAGCGCCCGCCCGCCGACCAGGGTGCTCATCCACGAACGGCCGCCGACCGTCTCCATGCGGGTCTTCATCTCGCGCACCGTGTCCGTGCGCCACGGAAGCAATGTCCCGATATAGCCCTCGTCGGTCGTTGCCGGCGCGTCGATCCCGAGCATGGCCCCGGCCCGGCGCGACCAGGCGCGGTGTTCGCTGCGGGCCGGTTCGTCGAGAAAGGCCACGGCGCCGGGACGCCGGAAGAAGTCGACACCCCCGTTGCGGTGAAACCAGCCGAGATCGAAGGGCCGCAGGAAGACGACGTCGGAATCCACCGACACGACGACCTCCTCGTCGAGGAGCGCGGAAATGGCGAGACGGCGCAGTTGCTGCACGTGCCAGCCCCGCAGCGGCGGACCCTTGGGCGTCAGCCAGATGCGGCGACGCCCGAGCGACAACGGATCGGGAAACGGCCGCAGCCATCGCGGCAGCAGATCGCGTTCGTCGACGATCTCCCGGCGCGGGCCGGCCAGTTGCCGGAACAGGGCGACATCGGCCCCCTCGACCATGATCAGATGACGGCGATGGCCGGTGACGCGCTGGTCCATGCTCTCGCACAGCAGGCGACAGCGCTCGAAATCGCCGCGATAGCTCGACGTCACAATGGCCGACTGCAAGGTCATCGTCTCCGTCCCGCGGGCCTCAAAACATCAGCCGATCGGGTGACGCGGCGCGAACCTATCGCGCAGAATCCCGAGGAGAAAGGCTGGATTGCCCAGAATGTAGCGCCGCCACAACCGCGCCGGCTCGAGCGCCAGACGCCACACCCATTCCATGCGCAACCGCCGCACGAGCGCCGGGGCGCGCGACACGTTTCCGGCGTAGAAGTCGAACAGCGCACCGACCCCGACGAACAGGCGACCGTGCCGCGAATTCAATGTGTTGACCAGGAAGAGCTCCTGCGCCGGCACGCCCATCGCCACCAGCACGATGTCCGCATCCGCATGCTCGAGCGCGGTCAGGACGACGGCCTGTCCCGCCGCATCGAAATAGCCGTCGGAGATGGTCACATAATCGTGGCGGGGCGCGATCTCGCCGAATCGCCCTGCCGCGCGTTCGGCAACGCCCGGCGCGCCACCGATTAGCGCCACCCGCAGCGGTCGATCCAGCGCTGACAGAAGCCGCGGGACGAAGTCGGTGCCGTTGAGGTTTTCGCGAAAGCGCGCGCCGTAGAGAAGCCGCGCGGCGATGTCGACGCCGATCCCGTCCGGCAGCACCAGACAGGCGGCCAGCGCCTTCCAGTAGTCAGGCTTCGCGCGCACCAGATTGACGCAATGGGCGTTGAGGAAGGCAATCCGCGTCGGCCCGCTCTCGCTGCTCAAGGCCGCGTCCAGCCGGCGAATGGCGTCCGCTCCGGTGATATCTGCCACCGCGATCCCGGCGATCCGGCGCTCGGGCATCGCCGCCTGCGGGGATGCCTCTTGGGGCAGGTGCTGTCCGCCGTCCATCAGGCCGGATCCCGGCCGGCCAGGGCGACCGGCCCGGCTTCGTCGGCCACGCGCGCAGTGTCCCGCTGCCCCGTGCAATCTGCCTGGCGGGTCAATGCCGTGCGCAGCATATCGAGACCGGCGGCGATGCCGGCATCCAGCGCGGCGGTCTGCGACCGCACGAAGTCGGCGCCATCCATGCGCACGGTCTCCCCGGCGCGCTCGGCTGCCACCAGCTCGACCAGCCGGTCGGCGAAATCCTGCGGATCGTCGGCGGTGCGGACATTTGCCGGCACGGCACCGACCCCGCGCAGCGCCTGCGGTGTCGCGACGGCCGGCATGCCCTCCTCGAAGGTCTCGATGGTCTTGAGCTGGATGCCGGTGCCGCCCCTCGTCGCCAGCGCCAGCACCCGCGAGGCGCCGACGAAGGCCTGTGCGTCAGCGACCCGGCCGAGGAAGGAGACGTTGCCGGGCAGCGCCGGCGGCGTGCCGTCGAAGTTGCCGGCGATGGCGACGCGGATGTCGGACGGCAGGCGCGGCACGACATGCGCCAGGAACCAGTCGAGACCGACGCGGTTGGGCGCCCAACTCCAGGTGCCGATCAGCCCGACGTCATGGGTCCGCACGCCGTCGTCGACACGAGGCGAGCGTCCCGTCGTCAGGGCCAGCGGCCGGCAACGGGCGGTTCCGGCGAGACCCAGCGCGGCGAGATCCTCCTCGCTCAGCGTGTGGATGACCGCCGCATCGCGGCAGATGCGGTGTTCGACCCGGCGCAAGAGCGCGGCCTCGCGGGCATAGAGCGCCCGCGTGTGGAGACGACCGGCATTGCGGGCATTCTCGGCGGCCGAGCGATGCTCGACATTGTGGGCGATGAAGATCGACGGCTTGTCCCGCGCCAGAAACGGATAGGCAGCGGGCATCTGCACCGAGCTCAGCACGTAGCCGTCCACCGGGCCGGCCTCGGCCAGCCGCGCGCGCAGCCCGTCCCGCGTCAGCCCGGCCACCTTGGCGGCCGACACCGGCAGGTTGCGCAGCGTCGCGGCGCCCACCCAGCCGATCTTCTGCGACAGCGACGCAGCGGCGTTCTCGATGGCCAGTTCGCCGAGACAGATCTCGTCCGCGCCCGGCTGCCGGCTGCCGGGCCGGCGAAAGCCCGCGAAGCTCAGCCGCACGCCCTGCCGCCGGTAGGACTGCGCGATCGCGTGATTGGCGATCTCGAATCCGGTCGACGGCCGGCCGTCCGGCAGCAGCGAGGAGAGAAACAGAAGATGCATCCGACAAACCAGGGGTGTGCGCTGCAAGGAGCGGAATGCTGGCACGGAAGGATTGAAGGAATATCAATCCGCCGGATCAAACCCGGCAGGTTCGTGCCGAAAACGAGGATTTCCCGGCACGGCGGCGCGCGATCTGAGGGAAATCGATCCTTTCTTCACCTTTCTCTGGTCTGCTCGCGCCGAACCGCGGACAATCGCCCGAGCGAGATCGATGACCGACGCCATCACCATCGCATGTGAATCGCCCGGCCTCGATGGCGACGCCTTCGCGATCGTCGTCACCCTTCCGACCTTCCGCCGGCCCGAGCACCTCCTGAAGACGCTCGCCTCCCTGGCCGCGCAGCGGACCACCCGTCCCTTCGCCGTGATCGTCATGGAGAACGATGCCGAGGGCCGTGCCGGGCTCGATGCCGCCCGCCCGCTGTTTGCCGACGGTCAGCTGAACGGTCTGGTCCTGATCGCCCATGAACGTGGCAATTGCGCCGCCTACAATGCCGGCTGGCAGACCGCCCTGACGCGGTTTCCGGCGATGCGCCATCTTCTGGTCATCGACGACGACGAGATCGCCGATCCGGACTGGATCGACCGTCTCGTGGCAACCTCCGACAGGCTCGATGTCGATATCGTCGGCGGGCCGCAGGTGCCGGTCTTCGAGGACGGGGCCAGCACCCGCTACGCGCGCCATCCCGTCTTCACGCCGCATTACAGCGAGACCGGGGCCGTCCCGATCCTCTATTCCTCGGGCAATGTCGCGATCCGCCGCAAGGTGCTCGAGACGATCGGCGCACCCTTTCTCGACACAGCCTTCAACTTCATCGGCGGCGGTGACAGCGACTTCTATACGCGGTGCCGACAGCGCGGCTTTTCCTTCGGATGGTGTGCCGAGGCGCCGGTTCTGGAGACGACGCCAGCGCGCCGCACCGAGTTTTCGTGGCTGAACGCCCGCGGCCTGCGCAATGGCGCCATATCCTCGATCATCGAGCGCCGGCAGACCGCGGGCCGTCGCAACGGGCTGCGCCGCGTTGCCAAGAGCGCCGCGCTGCTGGCGGCCTCGCCGCTGCGCTCGGCAGGGCTGGCCCTGCGCACGCGCTCGCCGGTGATCGGGCTTTATCACATGCAGGTCGCCATCGGCCGGCTGATGGCGGAATTCGGATGGGTGAATGAGCAATATCGCCGTCCAGAACAGAACTGACTTTCGCTCCTTCGGCGACACCCAGTGGTGGACGGATACCGTCCGCATGCTGCTGGGTGCCGGGATCTTTACGGCGCTGCTGGTCACCGTCACGCCCTTTGCCGTCACCTTCACCGGCGATCAGGACGCCGGCAGCCTGGCCAACCAGCTGGGCTACGCCTCCATGGCGCTGGTCGTCTTCGCCGGCCACGCCCTCCTCACCGACCGCACGACGCTGCTGGCGCTGGCCCGCCCCATGTGGCTCATCATGGCGGCGTGGCTGCTCGTCAGCGCCCTGTGGGCGGACAGTCCGGAAAACGCCCTGCGCGGCGCCGCCTTCACGCTGCTGGCGATGGCGACCGTCAGCGCCATCCTGTGCTTCCCCAAGGATGTACGCGCCTTCCGCACCGCGCTGACGCTTGCCATGCTGGCCGTGCTGGCGCTGTCCTATTTCGGCGTCATCGCCATGCCGGGCCTTGCCCTGCACGACGGCTCGGGCTCGGAGCCCCAGCATGCGGGCTTGTGGCGCGGCGCCTATTCCCACAAGAACGTCGCCGGCGCGGTGTTCGCCGTGGTGTTCTTCTGCGGTGTCTATCTGTTTCGCTGCGGCCAGCGCTGGTCCGGTTTCGCCATTGCGCTTCTGGCCGCCTTCTTCGTTCTGAAGACCGGCTCCAAGACGTCGATCACGCTGCTGCCCGTGGTCGCCGCCATCGTCATCCTCGGGTCTCTCACCGGCCGCTGGCTGCTGACCATCGGCATCGCCCTGACCTTGACCGTCATGGCGTTCCTGACGATCGGCACGGTCCTGTCGCCGCTGTTCGACCAGATCGTCCAGGCGGTGGTGCCGGGCACCACCTTCACCGGCCGCATGGATCTGTGGCGCTTTGCCTTGGAAGTCTTCGAAGGGCATGAATGGACCGGCTTCGGCCTCAACGCCTTCTGGCAGAGCCAGGTCGTCTACGGCACCGAGCGCAATTTCGAACTGTCCTGGGATCCGCGCGGCAGCCCCAATGCCCATAATGGCTATCTCGACATCGCCATCTCGATGGGCCTGCCCGGCCTCGTCCTCGCCGTGATCGTGCTGGTCGTCCTGCCCCTGTGGGATTTCACCCGTGTCGGACGCGATCGCGAGAGCCAGCGGCTCGGCCAGCTCTTCCTGATGGTCCTGGCCTATCTGCTGCTGAACGCGTTTCTGGAGAGCTTCCTGTTCGACCGGGCGAACCCGATCTGGATGGCAGTCTGTTTCGCGGTCATCGGCCTGCGGCTTTTGTCACGTCACTCGGTCAGGGCGTAGAGCCGTCCGCGACAGGCTTGTCTGCCGGATGTCCGGAGACCGGAGCAGGCTTGCGTGACAGGCGCTTCTGGCCATAGGCCATGCCCGGTCGCTCGATGAGCCGCCAGGTGATCGCGCTCATGACGATCGTGCCGGCCAGGATGATCGCCAGCGCCGTCAGCGACTGCCATTCCGTGCTGCCCATCAGGCGCTTGCCGTCCGCCGCCGCCGAGAAGATCGGCCAGCCGGTCCTCTCGCCGAGAACTGTCGCGACGTTCTCGGTGCGCGAGATGACGAAGGCGTGGGTCATGTAGACCGAGTAGGAGATCGCCCCGAGAAAGGCGATCGGCCCGGCCTTCAGGAGGCGGCTCACCGCGCCGCCCTCATGGCCGAAGACATAGATCGCGAAGGCGAAGACCAGGGGCGCGGCCACCGACAGCACCGATCCGCCAAGTTCGCTGACGAAGACCACGACCAGCAGGACGCAGGCGAGCTCGGCCAGCGTCCAGGCGGTGCCCCCGACGGCCACCCGCCCCCCGGCCCGTGGCCAGATCACCAGCCGCAGGACGGCGCCGAGCGAGAAGCCGGCGAGACAGCGCAGCCAGCCGAAGCGAACCGTCGTGTCCATCGTGCCCTCGACCAGCGCGATGACGACGAGCCCGCCGACGATGGTCACCGCCATCAGCGGCAGCATTGCGCGCGGCGCGCGGATGACCATGAGCGCGAACAGGCCATAGGCCAGAAGCTCGGCCGAGATGCTCCAGCTCGGATAGTTCCAGCCGAGCGAATCCACGGTGCCGAAGGAATGGCTCATCAGGAGATTGTGGACGAGGGCCACCACCGAATTGCCGCCGACGAAGGCCTCCGACGGGCCCCGGGTCACCAGCATCAGGCACTCGAAGGCGACGAACAGCGCCAGCATGAAGAGATGCAGCGGATAGACCCGGAACAGCCGCAAGCCGAAGAAGCGGCCGAAATTTTGCTCCCCGCGCAGCCGGTCGTAAAAGGCGTGGGCAATGACGAAGCCCGACAGGACGAAGAAGAAGTCGACGAAGAGATAGCCGTGCCGGAAGAAGGCGGTCTCGTGGACGATGCCGGCGACCGGGGCGTGGAACAGGACGACCAGCAGCGCGCAGATACCGCGCCAGCCATCCAGCGCTTCGAACCGCGCCGGCTGGCTGCGATCCTGAACGGCGGCCTCGCGCTGTTCGTCGTGCATGGCAATCCCCCCGGATGCCCGCGCCGATCGGCGGCGCCGTCGGCTCTCGCGGTCGTTGGACCGGGCCAGATTGGGCCAGAAACGTTAAGCTTTTGGTCATGCCTCGGTGCAGGGCGCGGCGATGCGCCGGATGTCGGGCCGAGATGCCGTTGCGGTCGGTGCCGGCGCGCCCTAGGTTCCGCGCTGCCAACACGGAAAGAACCCTTCGCATGACCGACCGCCTGCGCCTCCTCGCCGTCGACACCGACGACCTGGCGATCATCTCAGCCTATTGCCAGGACGCGGTGGTCAAGCCGAAGGACTGCCAGCACCGGGCCGCCGCCGGCCAGTTCATCGTCGAGATGAACCGCTTCGTCTGGGAGACCTCGCAGGGCGTGTCCCGCTTCCGCCTGTTCAAGAAGGCCGAATATGAGCGCCGCCGCGCGGTGCTGCATTTCGACCGGGTCACCGAGGTCAAGCATACCGGCCTCGCGCCCGCCTCCGACGACGTGCTCGTCCTCCTCGCCATCCGCTTCACTGTGACGGAAGCGCCCTCGGGGATTGTCGAGCTTGTCTTCGCCGGCGGCTCCGCGATAAGGCTGACCGTCGAGGTGATCGAGGCGCAGCTCGCCGATATCGGCGGCTCCTGGAGCACCGGGTCGAAGCCGGACCACAACCGGCCAGACCGGATCAGCTGACGGCCGCATGGCTGGCGCGCCCTGCCGCAAGGCAGGTGGAACCGCGACGGCCCGACGGCGTCCGACGAGAGTGACGGAAGGGGTTCGCAGAGTGCCGTCGAGGCTCAATACCGACGATTCCGGTTTCGAGGCGGAGTTTCGCGCTCTGCTCGGCGCCAAGCGCGAGCAGGCGGACGACGTCGATTCCGCGGTCCGCCACATCATCGCGCGGGTGCGCGAAGAGGGCGACGCCGCCCTGATCGATCTGACGCGCCAGTTCGACGGGCTCGACCTGACACCCGAAGTGCTGCGGGTCGGCCAGGACGAGATCGACGCCGCCCATGCCGCGACGCCCGACGAGACGCTGGCGGCGCTGACCACGGCCCATGATCGCATCTCCAGCCACCATGCCCGGCAGATGCCCAAGGATGACCGCTATGTCGACGCGATCGGCGTCGAGCTGGGCAGTCGCTGGACGGCGGTGGATTCGGTCGGCCTCTACGTTCCCGGCGGTCAGGCGAGCTACCCCTCTTCCGTGCTGATGAACGCCGTGCCGGCGAAGGTCGCAGGCGTCGAGCGCATCGCCATGACGGTGCCCGCCATGCGCGGCGTCCTCAACCCGCTGGTCCTTGCCGCGGCGAAGATCTGCGGCGTCAGCGAAATCTACCGGCTGGGCGGAGCGCAGGCCGTGGCGGCGTTTGCCTACGGCACCGAGACCATCGCGCCCGTCGCCAAGATCGTCGGTCCGGGCAACGCCTTCGTGGCTGCCGCCAAGCGGCAGGTCTTCGGCACGGTCGGCATCGACATGATCGCCGGCCCGTCGGAAATCCTCGTCATCGCCGACGGCCGGAACGATCCGGACTGGATCGCCGCCGATCTGCTCAGCCAGGCCGAGCATGATGCCGCCGCCCAGTCGATCCTGATCACCGACGACGCGGACTTTGCCGACGCGGTCGAGGCCGCCGTCGAGCGGCAGCTCAAGACCCTGTCGCGCGGTACGACGGCGGCCGCGAGCTGGCGCGACCACGGCGCCATCATCCTCGTCGGCTCGCTCGACGAGGCCCCGGCCCTGTCCGACCGGATCGCGCCGGAGCATCTGGAACTGGCAGTCGACGATCCCGAAGCCCTGTTCGCCAGGCTGCGCCACG
This sequence comes from Aurantimonas coralicida DSM 14790, assembly GCF_000421645.1. Taxonomy (GTDB): domain Bacteria; phylum Pseudomonadota; class Alphaproteobacteria; order Rhizobiales; family Rhizobiaceae; genus Aurantimonas; species Aurantimonas coralicida. Next base: position 984,523 of record NZ_ATXK01000001.1, read on the forward strand.
CCGGCGCGGTCTTCCTCGGCCGGCATACGCCGGAAGTGATCGGCGACTATGTCGGCGGCTCGAACCATGTTCTGCCGACCGCCCGCTCGGCGCGCTTCTCCTCCGGCCTGTCGGTGCTCGACTTCGTCAAGCGCACGTCGATCCTCAAGCTCGGCCCGGACCAGTTGCGCGAGCTCGGCCCGGCGGCGATCGAACTCGCCCGCGTCGAAGGGCTCGACGCCCATGGCCGGTCGGTCGCGATCCGGCTGAACCTTTGAGGATGGCATGAGCGAAGCGGACGGCACGGGCGATGGCCATCTGATCGACGTCGAGCTCGACGACACGATCGGCCGGGCGACGCCCGACGTCGAGCACGAGCGTGCCGTGGCGATCTTCGACCTGATCGAAGAGAACGTCTTCAATCCGGTTGGCGCGCCTCAGGGCGGCCGCTTCAAGCTGAAGCTCTCCCTGGCCGACAAGCGTCTGGTCTTCGACATCCGCGACGAGAACGATGCGCCGCTGGTCGCCCATATCCTGTCGCTGACCCCGTTTCGCCGGGTCATCAAGGACTATTTCCTGATCTGCGACAGTTATTACGAGGCGATCCGCTCGGCCACGCCCCAGCATATCGAGGCCATCGACATGGGCCGGCGCGGGATTCACAATGACGGCTCCCAGACCCTCATGGAACGGCTGAAGGGCAAGATCGACGTCGATCTGGATACGGCGCGGCGGCTGTTCACCCTTATCTGCGTTCTCCACTGGCGGAGCTGACCCCGGCCATGGCGTGGCGAGTGACGGCATCGGGGCGAGATCGGGATGCGGGGTCCGGTGGGACCCGGCACCGTTCCGCTTTTGCCGGGAGGCCCTGCCCATGAGCCCGGCCGGCGAAGGCGGCGACAAACGGCGCATTTCCTCGGTGCTGTTCGTCTGCGGCATGAACGCGATCCGCTCGCCCATGGCCGAGGCGCTGGCGCGCTCACTGCTTCCCCAGTCGGTTTATGTCGCCTCCGCGGGCGTGCGCGACGGACAGCGTGACCCGTTCGTCGACAGCGTCCTGGCGGAAAAGGGGCTCAGCCTCGGCGATCGGCGGCCGCAGCGGCTGGAGGATCTCGAGGACAGCTATTTCGACCTGATCGTCACCATGGCGCCGGAAGCCCATCACGCGGTCCTCGACGCCACCGGCACAGCCTCGGTGGATGTCGAGTTCTGGCCGATGCCCGACCCGTCGGTCGCCACCGGCAGCCGCGAGCAGATCCTGGAAGCCTATCGCGCCGTGTGCAGCCGTATCGACGACCACATCCGCAAGCGCCTGCTGCAGGATCAGGCGACGCCAGCCGCACCGAAGGACTGACGCGGACCGCGGCCGAACGCCGGAGGCGCCCTGCCCTATTCGGCTAGTGCGGCGATTTCGGCCTTCAATTCGTCGAGCCCGACACCCTTTTCCGACGATGTCGAGAGAATCCGCGGAAACGCCGCCGGGTGCCGCTTGATGCCGAGCGCCGTCGCCTCGATCAGCTTCGGCACGCCGGTCGCCTTGATCTTGTCGGTCTTGGTCAGGACGATCTGGTAGGAGACGGCCGCCTTGTCGAGCAGGCCCATGACCTCCTCGTCGTTCTTCTTGATCCCGTGCCGGGCATCGATCAGCAGGAAGACCCGCTTCAGGCTGGCGCGGCCCCGCAGATACGAGAAGACCAGCTTGGTCCAGGCGTCGACATGGTCCTTCGGGGCCTTGGCATAGCCATAGCCCGGCATGTCCACCACCGCGATCGGCGGCAGCTCGGCGGTCTCGCCGCCATAGCCGTCCGGCACGAAGAAGTTCAGCTCCTGCGTCCGGCCCGGCGTATTCGAGGTGCGCGCCAGGCCCTTCTGGGCGAGAAGCGCATTGATCAGCGACGACTTGCCGACATTGGAGCGACCGGCGAAGGCGATCTCGGGCGGGCCTTCCGGCGGCAGGAACTTCATCGCCGGGACACCGCGCACGAAGACCCAGGGCTGGCCGAAGAAATGCGCGGCGGCCGGCGGCGGCGGCGTGTTGGCGTCGTCGGTCATGTCCTGATCCATCGTCATTTCGCCTCTTCCAGCGCGTCTATGTCGCCGCCCCGGATCGCACCGAGATTGCGGCTGATCCTGTCGGCCGGCCAGTTCCACCACGCGATTTCCAGGAGGCGCCGGACGGCGTCGTCGGGAAAGCGCATGCGGATCGTTCTGGCCGGATTGCCCCCGACCACGGCATAGGCCGGAACGTCCTTCGTGACCACCGCATGGGCTGCGATCACCGCCCCGTCGCCGACGGTGACCCCCGGCATGATGGTCGCCTTCTCGCCGATCCACACATCGTTGCCGATCCGCGTATCGCCCTTCACCCCGTCGAGGATGGTCTGGAAATCGAAACCGGCTTCCCAGCCCTTGCCGAAGATCTGGAAGGGGTAGGTCGAGATTCCGCCCATCGCGTGATTGGCGCCGTTCATCACGAAGGACACGCCGCAGGCGATGGCGCAGAACCGGCCGATGATCAGCCGGTCCTCGATGAACGGATAGAGATGACCGACGCAGGCCTCGACGAAGCGCTCAGGTCCGGCCGGGTCGTCGTAATAGGTGTAGTCGCCGATCTCGATCTGCGGGTTGTCGACCAGCGGCTTCAGGAAGCCGACACGCGGATGCCCGGCCAGGGGGTGCGGATCGGTCGGGTCGGGTCCGTGCATGCTCGGTCCTTTTTGAGGACGGCACCCCCGAACGGCGTCGTCCCGCGCGGCGCGACCCGAAGGCCGCATCGCACGGGACGTCTGCTCAGCCCTCGGAGGGCTTTTCCTTTCGTCGGAACATCCCGCGCAGATTGTCCCAGAGTTCGATCTTGGTGCCGTTGCGCTTCATGATCACCGACTGCTGGATCACCGAAAGCAGGTTGTTCCAGGTCCAGTAGATCACCAGTCCGGCCGGGAACGAGGCCAGCATGAAGGTGAAGACCACCGGCATCCAGGTGAAGATCATCTGCTGCGTCGGGTCCGGCGGCGTCGGGTTGAGGCGCATCTGGATGAACATCGTGATGCCCATCAGGATCGGCCAGACGCCGACCATCAGAAGCTGCGGCATCTCCAGCGGGATCAGGCCGAACAGATTGAAGATGCTGGTCGGATCGGGCGCGGCCAGATCCTGGATCCAGCCGAAGAACGGCGCGTGCCGCATCTCGATCGTCACATACAGCACCTTGTAGAGCGCGAAGAACACCGGGATCTGGATCAGGATCGGCCAGCAGCCTGCGGCCGGGTTGATCTTCTCCTCCCGGTAGATGCGCATCATCTCCTGCTGCTGCTTCTGCTTGTCGTCCTTGAAGCGCTCGCGCATCTCCATGATCTTCGGCTGCATGTTCTTCATGCGCGCCATCGACTTGTACGACTTGTTGGCCAGCGGGAAGAAGATGAGCTTCAGCACGACGGTGACCGCGAGGATTGCGACACCGAAATTGCCGATCATGCTGTAGAACCAGTCTAGCGCATGGAACATCGGCCGGGTGATGAAATAGAACCAGCCCCAGTCGATCAACTGGCCGAACTGGCGGATGTTGTAGCGCTCTTCATAGCTGTCGATGTCGCTGACGACCTTGGCGCCGGCGAAGGTGCGCGAGACGTTGGTCGCGGTGGCGCCCGGCTCGACCGTCACCGGGTCGGCGACGTATTCGGTCTGATAATGCGCGCGGCCGTCGGTCATGTAGAGAAAGCGCGACTGGAACGGGCGGCCTGCCTCCGGGACCAGCGTCGTCGCCCAGTACTTGTCGGTGATGCCGAGCCAGCCGCTGGAGGATTTCGGCGGCGTGTAGCGCAGGTCGTCCTCGATGGTGGAGTACGAGATCTCCGACAGGCCGTCATCGCCGAAGACGCCGATCAGGCCTTCGAACAGGACGTAGACCGAGGCGACTTCCGGCTTCGCATAGCGGGTGACCCGGCCGTAGGACGACAGGGTCAGCGGCGCCGAGCCCTCGTTGCGGATCGTGTCCTCGTAGGTGAACATGAACCGGTCGTCGACGGAGATGGTCCGCTCGAAGGTGACGCCCGCGCCGTTCGTCGCGGTCAGCGTGACCGGGCTGTCGGGCGTCAGGGACTGGCCGCCTTCGGCCTGCCAGACCGTGCTCGGCCCGGGAAGCTCGCCGGCATCGCGGCCGAGATAGCCGAATTCCGCGAAATAGCCCGACGGCAGACGCTCCGGCGACAGGAGCACGATCGTCGGGGACGAATCGTCGACGGTCTCGTGGTAGTTCTTCAGGCGCAGATCATCGAGCCGCGCACCGGTCAGATTGATCGAGCCGGACAGGGCCGGCGTGTCGATGGCGATTCGGTTGCCGGCGGCGATGGCCTGCTCGCGGGTCTCGCCGGTCGTCGGCAGAGCACCCCGATCCGGCACGACGCTTTCGCGGCCCGACGGTGCGGCGACATTGTCCTGCGGCGTTCCGGCGGGCGTCTGCGGCGTCTGCAGCGAGCCGTCGTTCTGCGCAACGTTGGACTGCGCGGCCTCGTTCTCGAGCCGCTGGGCTTCCATGCGCGGGCTGACGACCAGAAACTGCCACCCGACCAGCACCCCGATCGACAGGATCATGGCGATCAGGAAGTTGCGGTTGTTTTGCATCAGTCAGACCCCGATGGACGCTTCGACGGGCGCCGTTCCGTTGTGGCCGGCTCTCGCTGCGGCTGCTTCATCCTGGCGACCCGACGCGACAACTCGTCCTTGAGCTGCTCGAAAGGCAGCGTCAGCACATCGCGGCGGGCGACGACCACATAGTCGATCCCCGGGGCCATGTCAGCCTGCACATCGAGACGAATCGCCTCGCGCAGCCGCCGCCGGATCCGGTTGCGGACCACGGCATTGCCGACTTTCTTGGTCACAGTGAGCCCGACACGAGGTGGAGCCGCGTCGCCGCGGTCCAGCGCCTCGATGAAGAAGGACGGGCCGTTCAGACGACGGCCCCGGCGCGCGGCGAGAAACTCCGCGCGCTTTGTCATGCGGCCGACAGCCTTCGGCATCTCGCCTGGCCGCGACCTGCTCACGTCTGGTGTCAGGCCGACAGCCGCTTGCGGCCGCGTGCGCGGCGAGCGGCGATGACCTTCTGGCCACCCTTGGTCGCCATGCGCGAGCGGAAACCGTGGCGGCGTTTGCGGACGAGCCGGGACGGCTGATAAGTGCGCTTCATCGTTTCACCCCCGCACCTTGCGGCACGGGCCCTTCATGTGTTCCGGAAACTGGGTTCGCGGTACAAGACGCTGCACGCAACTATCCGTCGCGCGGAACGCTGCCCGCTCGTGTGCGCGGCTTATAGGAAGGAAGAGCGGGAAAAGTCAATCACCGACGCGCAGGTCACGGCGAACGGATCGATTCCGGATTTTGCGCAACATGGCGTGATCTGGCTCCGTTTTGCGCCGCCGCCCTTTCGGTTTGCCGCGCCCCGCGCGATGTTGCGGGCCACGCCAGACGGCGGCGCGGGCGACCCCGGCCGCGCCAGCAGAAAAATCGGACGCCGCATGAGACCGCATCTCGACACCAAAACCGGGCCGCCGCCGCTGGTGCGCTATCTTCCCGTCGCGGTGATCGTCGCGGGCCTCGCCTTGGCCTACGCGCTCGAACTGCACCTTTATCTCTCCCTCGACGTCTTCCTCGACAGCCGCGAGCGCCTGCGCGACTTCGTCGCCGGCCATATTGTCCTCGCCTCGCTCGGCTTCGTCACGCTCTATGCCCTGCTCGTCGCCTTTGCCTTCCCGGCGGCCTCGGTGGTGACGATCGCCGGCGGCTTCCTGTTCGGCTGGCTTCTCGGCGGCGCCCTGACGGTGATCGGCGCGACCATCGGCGCGACGGCGCTCTTCCTGGCCGCGCGGCACGCTTTCGGTGATGTTCTGCGGCGGCGGGCCGGCGGCGCCATCCGGCGTTTCGCCGAGGGTTTCCGCGACGATGCCTTCGCCTATCTCCTCGTCCTGCGGCTGACGCCGATCCTGCCTTTCCTGGCGGTCAACGTCGCGCCGGCCTTCTTCGAGGTCTCGCTGCGCACCTATGTCGTCACCACCTTCCTCGGCATCATTCCCGGTGCCATGGTCTATGCCTTCCTCGGCAGCGGCCTGAACCAGACGCTGGTCAATGTGGGCAGCGGCGATGTCGAGATCGCCGACCTCGTGACCATGGAAATGACCATCGGCCTTGCGGGACTGGCGGCACTCGCGATCCTCGGCCTGGTCCTGAAGAAGACCTTCTTTCGCCGGCGCGCCGCGTCCGCGGAGAACAAGAACGGCGAGCGCTGAATGGCCGAGATCCTCACACCCGACATCTGCGTCATCGGCGCCGGCTCCGGCGGCCTGACCACGGCGGCGGCCGCGGCCGCCTTCGGCGTGCCCGTCGTCCTGGTCGAACGCGGCAGGATGGGCGGCGACTGTCTCAATTATGGCTGCGTGCCGTCCAAGGCCCTGATCGCGGCCGGCAAGCACGCCGCCGCGATCCGCGAGGCGCCGGCCTTCGGCGTGTCGACTGGCGACCCGCTCGTCGATTTTCCGGCGGTCAAGGATCATGTCGACGCCGTCATCGCGGCCATCGCGCCGAACGATTCGGTCGAGCGCTTCGAGGGCCTCGGCGTGACCGTCATCAAGGCCGATGCGACCTTCGTCGACCCGAGGACGATCTCGGCGGGCGGCCAGCTCATCCGCCCCCGGCGCTTCGTCATCGCCACGGGCTCGTCGGCACTGGTGCCGCCGATCGACGGCATTGCCGCGACGCCGTATCTGACCAACGAGACGATCTTCGGCCTGCGCGAGCGGCCCGAACATCTCCTTATTATTGGCGGCGGGCCGATCGGCATGGAAATGGCACAGGCCCATCGCCGGCTCGGATCGCGGGTGACGGTGGTCGAGGGCAGCAAGGCGCTGGGCCGCGACGATCCCGAACTGACCGAAGTGGCGCTCGCCGCGCTGCGCCGCGACGGTGTGACCCTCATGGAGAGCACCAAAGTGGTGCGGGCCGAAGGTAATGACGGCGCCATTCGTCTGACCATCGACCCCGCCGATGGCGACCGCCGGACGATCGAGGGCAGCCATCTTCTCCTGGCGGTCGGGCGGTCGCCCAATCTCGACGGGCTTGGGCTGGAAGCGGCCGGCATCGCTTATGACAAGCGCGGCATCACGGTCGGCGCGGATCTGCGCACCAGCAACCGGCGCGCCTATGCCATCGGCGACATCGCCGGCGGGCCGCAATTCACCCATGTGGCGAATTATCATGCCGGCCTCGTCATGCGGGCGCTGCTGTTCCGGCTGCCGGTCCGCACGAACCACGACAATCTGCCCCATGTCACCTTCACCGATCCGGAGGTCGGCCAGGTCGGGCTGACCGAAGCGCAGGCGAAGGAGCACGGCCTCGCCGTCGAGATCCTGCGCTGGCCCTATGCCGAAAACGACCGTGCCCAGGCCGAGCGCCGGACCGAAGGTCTCGTCAAGCTCGTGGTCGGCCGGCGCGGCAAGATCGTCGGCGCCGGCGTCGCCGGCGCCCAGGCCGGCGAGATCACCAATCTCCTGGCGCTGGTGGTCGGCCGGGGCCTGACGGTCGCGGCCCTGCGTGACTTCGTTTCGCCCTACCCCACCTTGTCGGAAATTGGCAAACGGGCGGCCACCGCCTACTATCAGCCCTATACGCGGCGTTCCCTGGTGCGCCGCGCCGTTGCCTTCCTGCAGCGGTTCGGCTGACCGGATCGGCAGGCGCTCCGGCAGCGGACCGCACGGATGGCTGTGGATGGCAGCGAAAGGACAGACTGCGACTTGCCGCTGACGCCCGACAGACCCGCGGACGGCGCGACGACGCGCGCCAGCGTGCCGACTGTGCGGCACCGCATTTCCAACCGCCTCCTGATCATCACCATGCTGGCCGTCATGCTGGCGGAGGTGCTGATCTTCGTCCCGTCCATCGCCAATTTTCGCGAGGAATGGTTGTCCGACAGGATCGCAACTGTCGCGGTGGCGGGCCTCGCCTCGCGGGGCCGCGACAGCGAGGACGCCGCGCCGCTGAGCCCGGACGAGGAGGCCGGCCTCCTGCGGGCGCTCGACGCCCTGCTCGTCGCCATCATCGAGGGCGACGCCTCGCGGTTGCTGGCCCGCGACCCGCGACTGGATGCCGTCGACCTGCAGATCGATCTGGGCAATCGCGGCCCATGGAGCGCGGTCACCGGCGCCTTCGACACCCTTTTCTTCGGGGGCGATCGCATCATGCGGATTTCCGGCCCGGTCGGCGACCGCTCCATGCTGGCCGAGATGGTGATGTCGGAAGCGCCGCTGCGCCGCGACATGCTGGTCTATTCGCGCAACATCCTGCTGCTCTCACTGGCCATCGCCAGCTTTGCCGCGCTCCTGGTCTATGCGGCCATCAGCGTCTATCTGGTGCGGCCGATCCAGGCGATGACGACGGCGATGGTGCGCTTTGCCGAGCAGCCGTCCGACCCCCGGCGGATCCTGCGGCCGAGCGGCCGCGACGACGAGATCGGCGTCGCCGAGGCCGAGCTTGCCGACGTCCAGTCGCGGCTCGCCGAGACCCTGCGCGAACAGCGCCATCTCGCCGATCTCGGCCTCGCCGTTTCCAAGATCAATCACGATCTGCGCAACATTCTCGCCTCGGCGCAGATGATCTCCGACCGCCTGTCCACCGTGAACGATCCGCGCGTCCAGCGGGTCGCCCCGATGCTGCTGCGCAGCCTCGACCGGGCGCTGCACTATACCCAGTCGGTGCTGGCCTATGGCCGCGCCGTCGAGACGGTCCCGGTCAAGCGCCGCATCCGCCTCAGACAGCTCGTCGACGACGTCTTCCAGATGCTGACGATCTCGCCGCAATCGCCGATCGAACTCGTCAACGCGGTAGACGCAGGCATGGAGCTGGATGCCGATCTCGACCAGCTGCACCGTGTCCTCCTCAATCTGTGTCGCAACGCCGCGCAGGCGCTGGAGGCCGAGGACGACGATCTGTCCTCGCTGGTGCGGCGCGTCACCGTGTCGGCCACCGGCGGGCCGACCGAGGGCCTCGTCATCGCCGTGGACGACACCGGCCCCGGCCTGCCGGCCCGCGCCCGCGACAATCTGTTCCGCGCCTTCCGGGGCTCGGCCCGGACCGGCGGAACCGGCCTCGGCCTCGCCATCGCTGCGGAGATCATCGAGGCCCATGGCGGAACGATTCGCCTGGCCGAGACCAATGCCTCGGGAACCCGGTTCGAGATCGCCCTTCCCGGCACCGCCGCCCCGGCCCGCCCGGCCCCCGGGCGCCCGCCGCGCAATGGAGCAGAGGCACCGGCGACACCCGACGCGCCCTGAAAGGCCCGCAACTCCCGTCACCCGAGCGTCACGAACGCCGGATAGACAGGCCATGCAGCGACGACGAAAAAATGCCTCGGTGGACGGCTTGCATTCCGCGAACCGAGCCGTTAGGAACCCCTCAAGAGCGGGCGGCAGACGCGGCCCCTTCTGGATGCGCCCGTAGCTCAGCTGGATAGAGCACCAGACTACGAATCTGGGGGTCAGAGGTTCGAATCCTTTCGGGCGCACCACTTCCGTACAGAACTGCGAACACGATCAGTGCCATCGATAACGTTGCCGACGATCACCTGCTCGAGCATGGCTTTCTGACCTACGATCCGAATCGCATCGTCATCGACCTCGATGCGATCGATGACCGAACGCAGGTAGGCCTTGCGAAAGGGCACCTCCCCCAAGCGAATGTTCTCCCGCATTGCACGACCAAACCGTTCCACAACTTCGAGCGGGATGGTGGTCGATGATACCACCCGCGTCTTGATGTGCGTCAGCGCTGCCTGCGTTCGCTCGCGATCTCTTCTCAAGGAGGCAATCCGGCCCTTGAGCAAATCATCCAGTTCGACCACTCCATCCTCCACCAACCGGTAGAGGCGCTTCAGCTTCTCTTCTGCCTCCGTCGCTTCCCGCTGGAGAGCAACAACGCGGCCGTCGACCTCGGCTGCCTTCTCAAGCCGACCTGCCGCAACAGACGCCAGCATCTCGGTCAATCGCTCGGTCGTGAACAGTCGTTCCGACAGGTGATCAATAACCAATTCATCGAGAGTATCCATCCGGATTGAACGGCCCTTACAGGCTGTTTTTCCAGATCGGGCGTTGCTCGAGCAGGTGTAGTAGCGATGGACGACCCCGTTGCGAGAAGTCCCGGTCCTCAATGTCATGCCGCCGCGACAATCTGCACAGGTAGCGAGGCCGGTCAGCAGAATAGGACCGGTGATGACACGCGGTGACTCGACGCGCGGGCTGCGGGCCTTCAACTGCGCCTGAACAGCGTCGAACTCGGCGCGCGGAATGATGGCAGGCACCTGGACCACGATGTGCTCAGTCGCAGGCTTCTGCTTCAGTGTCTTCGAGTCGCGACGGTTGAAAATCCATTCGCCAGCGTAAATGCTGTTCGTCAGAATGCCATGGAGAGTCCCCACGCCAAAACGGGCATTGCGCTTGGTACGATATCCTTCGCTGTTCAAGCGTTTAGTGATCTCCTTGATTCCGATCGGACCGGATCGTCCATCTCCCTGGGCGTACCACCGAAAGATTAGCCTGATCGTCTCGGCTTCGACTGCGTCGACGACGAGCTTCTTTTTCACCTTCGTGCCACGCCTTTCGACCTCTTCGGCACGATAGCCGAGGGGTACAGGCGAACCATTATAGTAGCCTTGCCGAGCATTCTCCTTCATCGCCCTCAGGACATGCTTCGCGTTCTCGCGACTCTGATATTCGTCAAACATGGAGATCACCTGGCGCATCATTACCTGCGCCGGGTCATCGCCGAGTTCCTGAGTGATGGACAGCAATCGAACACCCGATTTCGCCAACCGGCGAATGTAGAGCTCAAGTCCAAAGCTATCGCGGAAAAATCTCGAATACGAGTGCACGAGAATCGCGTCGAACGGCTTGTCGCTATCTGTTGCGCGCTCGATCATAGCCTGGAATACCGGACGCGCGTCATCTGTCGCCGAAGCGCCCGGCTCGACGTACTCGGTAACCATCGGCCAATTCTTCTGCGAGCAGAACGCAGCAATCTGCCGGCGCTGATCAGGAATCGAAAGATCGCTCTCAGCTTGCCGTCCAGTTGATACTCGTAGATACGCGCAGACACGCAGTGGTCGCGCACTTTCGTGCTCTTTCCCGCTCTGCCCAGCCGCGATGTTCATATACCTGTCCCCTTCTGCGCAGGTGGAAACGAATGCCCCTCCTCTCGGATTTGTCAGCTGTGACGAAGAGCAGTCTGGCCTGCAAAATGTAGCTCTTGTGGGCATCGACTACGACTAGCGGGTATTTTTGCGCCGCATCATACGAGGCCTTCCCTCGGCGGCCTCGTTCGGGGCATCGGTCAGAGCTTACCAGATGTCTCATTCAAAAGCTCATCGAGCCAATGACCGAGGTAGAGCTCGACAGCGGCGACTTCGTTCGGAGTGACCGGGACGATCAATGGCCAATCGTCGTCGACCGGTTTGCAGTTTGGCCGACCACGGTCAGACCCGGGCCCCGTGTCGGATTCTTTTCCGGAAACGCAAGCATCGTGTTGCGACGCCAGTCGCGACACGTCAGGAACGTGCTCCGTCCCGGTTGGCTTATGTGCGCCGGCTACCGCGCGTGACGGCTGTCCACGGACCGCAGGTGACCGCGCCCGGACAGTCGAGTGAGAAGGCATGACAGAAATCCGCCCGCACCAGCCGACAGCCTACGACTTGGGGGTGGCCGCCGACCGGTGCGGACATTTTCCTCACCTTCCCCGAGCGGTCCGATCCCCCGCGCGACGAGCGAATTGGGGTTCGAACATCTGCATTGTATGCGATTCGTGCTATTTCAGCTCGTCAAATTGTGTCCGCGTCGCAGTTCGACATCAGCGAAGAAGCGACCTTCATCGAGCCAGAGGGGCAGGGCCGGATATGTATGCATCTCCGGCGAGATCGAAAGCTGGGGTTTCATCCTGCCCCATTCGATACCTCGCTTCCGGGTCGGCGCGGGCGGGGCGCACGAATATCGTCAAGGAATGGTCAATGCCCGGGAGTTTGATTCCCCGGCGTCCTTTCGCATCGCGTCCATAAGCATGCTGCGACGCTGCGGACCGGTGATTCATCGCGACCGCGATCTGGGCCGAATTCCATCCTGCAGACTGCGCGTTTTTCCGAAACTGGTGCCGAAGGGACCGCAGTGTCATGAGTGGATCGGTACGATGGATCTGGAGCAGTTTCGCGCAGCGAGCCACGACCTTTTCCTCACTCCCATAGTGCCTCAGGTTCTTCTGCAAATCGTCGCAGATCAACTTGATCGTTTCGATGCACTTTCGGCCGAGAGGCCTTAGATTGAGTTCGCGAACTGGCACGAGGCCCCGCATCATGCGATCGCTCATCTTTGCAGACGAGATGAAAAGCACGTCGTTTTGAACCCAAGAGTTGGCCCATTCTGACGGTCGTAATCCGACCATATCGCCAATCGCTAAGATTCTGGCCAGCGTTTTTGCCATGGGCTTTCGGGATTCTGCCAAACACAGGACGGTTTCTCGGCGCAACTTCTGCGACAGACCGCGACGCCGGCCGGCGCCACATCGGATCGGCAGATTGCGACTTCCATGTGCCAAGGGAGCAGCATCAAGGAGGCCTAGTCTACGCAAATACTGAGCCGCTCTCGTGATCACCAACTTGCCGCCGTCGTAAAGGTCGCGAAGCGTTTGCAGCAGCGCCGCACGATATTGCCGACACGTGGAATGGCGCAGTGTTGGGGCCATCGCGACAAGCAGATCTATAGCGTCCCCAATCGTGCCTGGAGTCTCTGTCGTTCCTGCACGACGCATCAGGCATTTGGCTTGATATCGATAGCGTTCGACAGTCTGCAAGCTGCGTCGATTTGAGCTGTCTGCGTCGTCACCCCAATCGATCTGCAAGGCCTCGCAGATTGCGATCTCATCCGACCATGACATGGCACCCCCTCCCGTTACACGACAGCTTGAGGCTACGGGACAGTGTCGAAAGCTCCGAGGGGAAAACGGCAGATCGGTCGACCCGGCGATCGCATGCGGAGATTTGTTGCGATCACGGACGGGACGGTGTCCAGCTGGGCAGTCGTCAGTGACGGATTTGCGATGAGCATTACGCCATTCGACGTTATTCACCATCTTGGCGGGGGCCAAGCCCGGCGAATCTTTTTGATGCGCGCCATGCCGTGCTCCTCGGTGCGGAGGTGGAGGCCAGCGTAGCAGGGTCGCAGGTCTGGCGATATCCGCAGCTAGCCTTCCGGTTGGCCTGCCCTATGCGGTATAGGGACCCTCGGTCAGTCGGTTAATCGACAGGACCAATGTCGTCCCGTATCTACGCCGCCAATAAACTCCTAGGCTGTAGTAATCCTGCCGCCCGTCGAAATCGGAGACGACGACGATCATGTCGTCGTCTCCACCGGGAAGCTGAATTGGTACAAGCTGTTCTGGAGACCGGACGGCGCCTGCATCAACACCCTCGATCGATGCCAGCACGATCGGGTGATCGATCCACTCCTGGTGGGAACCGTTCGGACTAGTCTTACGACCGCGCTCATCTCCCTCCTTTCATATTGATAATCGGCAATTTCGTTGGCTTGAACGAGTGCCAGAATTCCGCCAGGGCCGCCTTCCCTAGAACCCGCTTCTCAAGCGCCAAGTCGGCGAGCGCTTCGATTGCATGCCGATGTTGAATCGCGGCGAGCAGCGCGTCTGCATAAGCCATGCGCAGCCGACGTTCGACCGCCGCTTCATCGGCAGATTCGACGACGCCGATCCTAGAGCCCAATCCGAGCCGCCCTTCAATCATCTCGGCAAGACCTGTGGCCTTGCCGAGATCCGATTGCGCGGGACCGCCCGCTCCCGCGGACACCGAACCGAGCACTACTTCTTCGGCAGCTCTGCCGGCCAGCTGAATAGAAAGCTGCGCCGAGAAATCCGGCAATAGCAACTCCGTTTGGTGCCGATCATACGTAACTCTTCCACCGGAGGCCGCCGCAACCGACAGACTGGTCGGCACGCTGCCCCGAGACAAGATCGCGACCGCGTGCCCGGCTTCGTGGACTGCAATTCGGCGCCGGATGATCTGCGGCCGATCATCCGCAGGTAGGGCCACAGCAAGAAGATCCGACCCAGTCACAGACCGGCCCTCAGTCCGAGCACGCTGACGGGCATCGCGAGCAATACGAGCAGCATCCGCACCCGAAGCTGAACCAGCTAGTGTGACCGCGATTGGCTGGATATCGACTTCGGAAACGGACGGAAGGTGGTGCACCAGAATCTTGGAAAGATCGGCCTCATCCGGCAAACCGACCACGAATTTCCGATCGAGACGGCCCGACCGAACGAGCGCCGGATCCAGGTTGGCATCGTCATTGCATGCCGCGATTACAATGACGCCTTCACGACGCGCTGTGCCATCCAGCGCTTCGAGGAGGGCATTGTTGATCGTCCTCCACCAATCGTCGTTTCGCTGACTTGCGCCGCGCGCCAACAGGGTGTCGATCTCGTCAATGAAGATCAGCGCTGGCGTGGCGGCCGATGCTTCGGAAAAGACGCGGCGCATCGATTTCAAGACCGAACCGAGATGACCTTCTCCGGCGCTTTGCCATGCTGCATATGAGGTCGGGAAGAAAGAGAGACCTGACGAGCGGGCAAGTGCGCTTGCAAAAAGCGTCTTGCCGGTTCCCGGCGGCCCAACCAATAGCGCGCCCGCATCCACGTCGTCCCAGGTCAGTTGGCCGGCCCGGAAATCCTTGAGAGCTGCGACGAGCCTTTCGCCCCATTCTCTGGCCAGACCATATCCGTGCAGGTCCTCCAAGCCCGGACCTTCGGAATTTTCAGGTGGCCGGTCATGGATTGCGGCGATCATCTGAAGCGCCTCGTCCGCAGTGGTCGATCGTCCGATGGCCAGATCGATCCAGCGCGGTTCGACCGTCGACATCACAAGTTCGCTGGACCAAGTGTAAGACGATCCGGGAAAAGCATGTGCCATGATGGCGTCGAAGTCGGTCACGTCGATAGTCGTGAGATCGCATTCCATGTCAGCAATCACCAGCGCTGCCCGATCAAGCTCCTCGCCGGGCGATAAAGCGACGATCGTGATGCCGCTCGCAAGCGTAGAGAGTACATGTAGCGTCCGCTCGCGCTGGCTCTTTCGCTGCCATGCCCTGTTCGCGATCTCGTCCGCGGGAATATGGTGGTGCTGAACGCCGTACAGCATGAAGTCAGTACGCACGGCGTGGTCCAGCGCCATCCATACGGCTTGGAACGCGGCCTCGCGCCATTCATGAGACGCGATACGGACGACAACAAACGTCGACTTCCGCGCATGCAACCGACTAACAACAGCGACAGGGACCGAATCGCAGACCCGGTTGAACATCATTCGACTCGAGGGCGGCATCGCCTTCAGGCGATCCGCAATCTCGTTGTCGATACGGGCCTCTTCTTCTGCTGCATCGACCTCCGGGGAGTCTGCCTTCGCCCCGGCCGTCAGGCTGGAGAACTTGCCTCGCTTCACCGTCATCGGGTTACCTCCGTCGGGGCAGTCCGAAGAGCAAGCCATCTCAAAGCCATGCGCGCGGCCTGGTCTCCCCCAGCCGCCCGCCTATTCAGATTATCCGAGAGCTGGCGGAGCTCTTCCTTTCTCAACTGCCGCTTCCCGAGCCTCAAGGTTGCTCCGACCAGAGTCGCGGTATCGATGTGAAGCACGGTAGCCGTCGATGGATGCTGGGGGCGCCCGTCGGACAAGTCAAAGTTACCAGGAACGCGAGGCATAAGTCGGTCCTTTCTCGGAACTGAGGGTCGGTGCGTTTAATGTCGAACCAATGGAAAGCGCTCGGCAGATCGACCGCCAACAGGGGCGGCGTGACGGCGCCTCGAACCAGGCAGGAGTTTGCTCAGAAGCGCGGCCGCCCCGGCTCCACAGGCGGGCGATCGCAAATGGTCCCACTAACAGAGACACGACTCGGCGCTGCACTGCCGGCGGGTCTGTTAGCGGCAGTCCTGCGTTCGACGGGGCCAATCATTCGCGACAAGTCGAGCCGAACCGGCCCGCGGCCACCCGCCCGGAAACCGGGAATGCTGTCCCCGTCGGTGCCGTATTGGTCGTCCGGAACCTGCTTCCGCCCGTGCGGATCGTTGCTCTCTTCGATGCTCGCCGGCACGAAACCGGCCGCCAAGGCGGACAAGGCCGGCATCAGAGAGTGGATCAGCTTTTGACGAATCTGATCATCAAGCCTGTCGAGATAAGCGACGATCGGTACGCCGAAAAAGTCGTCGAGCCTATCTGGCCCCACCGTCATCGTCGTGGCGTAGCCGCCGTTGCCATATCGATCGATGATGCCGCACGACATGGTCGAAATGCGGTAATTGTCAGCTTCCAGCGCTCGCCTCGCGGTGAGCCCGGCGATGCGCAAGAGCCGGACGGTTGCTCCACATTTCGGGGTCGAGAGAGCGACACTTCCGCGCCGGCATTCGATGACAGTTGCATGCCGTGTCTCATTATCGATCACGACGAGATCTGCGCGATAAGAGCCCATTGTATATCGATCATGTGCAAGTTCGACGCCCGAGGAGCTTCTGTTGTTGTCGACAATTTCGGCTGCGGGGCGGGTCAGCGGCAGCTGGTACTCGCGGAGTACGAACAGGCGATCGTCGTGGGCGAGTGCCTGCGCGATAACATCGGGAATAGACTGGCCGACTCGAATAATCGTCGACCGAAGCGCGCTGCCAAGACGCGACAGATCGCCCAGCGTCGCATCCGTTTCCGTTGCGTCTGCCGCCGCCAGCGCATTCGCGACGATGGTATCAGCAAGACGGTCGATGTAGGTCGCGATCGGATCCACGTCCCCCGCCGCACCAGGACGATGACGATGATGCTCGGTCAAGTGGACGTAATTCGAACCGGGAAACTCCGCGTTGGTCTCGGAGGCGTTGCGGGTGCGGTTCCGCGAAGGCCGCGGGGTCCCGCTGCTCAGTGAAGGCATACAATTCTCCTGCCGGCGACGAGCCAGCCCAAATTTGTAGGGAAAACAGGGATAGGAGACGTGGACAGGGAAGTTCGAGCGGCACTCATGGCAGCCCGAAATTCTGAGGTTTGCCCCGCTTCCGTGTAGGCGTCAGCCGCGCGGACCGGTCAGATCGGAGTCAGGCGCTCGGCGGACAACCACGCCGCCCCGCCATTCCGTGACATCGATCATGCCGATGGCCGAAAGCTTTCTGCAGACCTCGGGACGAACGGTCACACCGGCCGCCATCCGAAGCCCCTCCGGTCGAACCAGGATGAACCGGCGCTTCTCCAAACGTTCGAGGAGCTTGCGTGCCGCAGTCACTTCCGCAGGGCAGAAGACCGGCCCGGCCGTGTACGACTCGTTGGCCTTTTCAGTCTCCGGCTTACCGGCGGTCGAATCGGGGAAGGCGGAGCCGGGAAGGTCAGCATCGTTGGTGTGCGTCGCAGCGGCCTTACGGCTTCCCTCGGCGGACGCAATACGACGCTCCGCAGCTCCCCTGAACCGATCCCTGAGATCATCCGGCAGATCGGGGATACTGGCGATCGGCACTGCGGGCGCGAGGCCCGCGATGTACATCGAACCGTCGATGACCAGCGCGCGGGGGCGCGTCGGACCGAATGCGACCGGCGGCAGACCGCCGGCTACCAGGCGATCGGTGGGCGGCGAGACGCCGTTGGGGATGTTGTTGGTGGAATTTTCCTTGCACGAATCCTTCGTGCACGCGAGAAACGCGTCAGCCATTCTGATCTCCTTACTCGAGTCAGATGGTCAGGCTGCTGGGGGAGCGCCAACTCCCTCGGTGGCCGCCTCAGCGGTCGCCACGCAGTAGACCATAGTGGTCGGTGACGGAATTGCCACCGATAGCGACAACGTATGGCAGCAAGATCAAAAATCATAGATGCTAGGCTCAAGAAACGCTCTGGATGCTTAACATTGATAATTTGAAGCAATTTGTATTTTAAATTAACTGAAATTCTAGGCCGAAAACGTTGCTCTATTAAATTGCATAACTCTCATGCACCCGCGCCGGCGCGTCGGATCTCAGGCGATGCGGAAGCTTTGGTCGGGATTTCGAAGGGCATATGAGGTTACAAAGAGTGGCGGCGTCCGTCTGCTTGGGCGCGTTGCAGCCAAAGACAACTTAGAGCGTCCGGTAATAAGTGTGAATCGGATGGTTCCGCTTGGCCGCGTATTCTGATTCCTTGCGTGCGGGAGGATACGCACCATGGGAAGATCGGTTTCATCGGACTTGCGGCTTCGGATAGTTCGTGGTGTTGCGGCTGGCGAGACGCGGCGTGCGGCGGCGGCGCGGCTTCAGGTTGCGCCATCGACCGCGGTGAGAGTTCAGGCCCGTTACGCCCGCACGGGTTCCGTGGAGCCGGCCAAACAGGGTCGTCCTGCTGGATCTGGCAAGCTCGGGCCGCATCGGCTCGCCATCGTCGAGAAGGTGAAGGCCAGACCCGACATCACC
>NZ_ATXK01000002.1 GCF_000421645.1 Aurantimonas coralicida DSM 14790
CATGGTGATGTCGGGTCTGGCCTTCACCTTCTCGACGATGGCGAGCCGATGCGGCCCGAGCTTGCCAGATCCAGCAGGACGACCCTGTTTGGCCGGCTCCACGGAACCCGTGCGGGCGTAACGGGCCTGAACTCTCACCGCGGTCGATGGCGCAACCTGAAGCCGCGCCGCCGCCGCACGCCGCGTCTCGCCAGCCGCAACACCACGAACTATCCGAAGCCGCAAGTCCGATGAAACCGATCTTCCCATGGTGCGTATCCTCCCGCACGCAAGGAATCAGAATACGCGGCCAAGCGGAACCATCCGATTCACACTTATTACCGGACGCTCTAGACCGCCGCAACATGGGAACGCCACCGTCGCCTTCCACCCCCGGCGCGGCGCCGCGACACGGAGGCGTGTCTTCTGCCACCCCGGGAAGGTGTGGTCGCGAAAGCACAACCAGCGTTAAGCGATCATGAAGGCGGGACTGTTATTTGACAGGGCCGTGCCGGGACGACTTAGCTTTCGGCCATCCGATCCAGACGAGATGATCTTGACCCAGCGCCTGTCGTTCCGGCTTCGCCCGCTCGCATCCCTCAAGGCCGCGCTTGCCGCGCTCCTGGCGCTGACGCTCGTCGCCTGCCAGTCGACCGAGCTGACGACCGCCGGGCTCTTGCCCTATGCCCGGGTCGGCGCGGCCACGGCGTCGCCTGGCGTTGCGGAAGTGCGCGGGGAATCGACGCTGGTGCTCGACTTTGCCAGCGGGCGCACGCTCTACGAGGATGCGGCCGACGGCCTGCGTTATCCCGCCTCGCTCACCAAGATGATGACGCTGTATCTCCTGTTCGAGACGATCGAGGCCGGCCGGCTGTCGATGAGCAGCGAGTTGCGGGTCAGCGAGAACGCCGCGTCGCAGCCGCCCTCCAAGCTGGGCCTCAAGGCCGGCGAGACGATCCGGGTCGCCGACGCCGCCCAGGCGATCGCGGTGAAATCGGCCAATGACGTCGCCACGGTGATCGCGGAGAATCTCGGTGGCAGCGAGGCCAATTTCGCCAATGCCATGACCGCCAAGGCCCGCGCGCTCGGCATGAGCCGGACGCGCTTCGTCAATGCCTCCGGCCTGCCGGACGAGGGGCAGATCTCGACGGCCCGCGACATGGCGACCCTCGGCCGGGCCCTGCTGAACCGCTTTCCGGCCTATGCCTCGCTCTTCACCCGGACCGGCTTCGACTATAATGGCCGCCGCTACAACGCCACCAACAAGCTGCTCGGCAGCGTCGAGGGCGTCGATGGCCTGAAGACCGGCTATATCCGCGATGCCGGTTTCCACCTGGCCGCCACCGCCACCCGCCGCGGCCGGCGGATCATCGTCGTCGTAATGGGCGGCCGCACCGGGCGTGAGCGCAATGCCAAGGTCGAGGCGCTGATCGACCAGTATCTCGGCCCTGCATCCGGCACCATGGCCGGGCTGCCGGGTCTCTCCCTGACCCGCTAGCGGCGTCCGGCACTGTTGCGAACGGCGTCGACGGGCTTTTGGCCGGCGGATGCGGCGAGGGCGTTGTAGCCGTCGACGAAGCGGCGGTCGTTCCAGTTCTTCCAGCGCCAGACCCAGCGTCCTTCCAGCGACAGGCCCCATTTGTCGGCGACCGCCCGGCCGTCGGCAGTGGAGAGCAGCGTCAGCCAGTGTTTCTGGGGCCGGTAGGGTTGCAGCGCTTCGCCGTCGATCGCGCGGCGCAAATTCTCTGCCAGTACCGGGCCTTGCCTGACTGCGAAGACGCCGGCCTTGGGCCGCGGATCGGGCAGCGCGGCGATGTCGCCGGCCGCGAAGATCTCGGGATGCGAGAGCGATCGCAAGCAGGCATCCACCCGCACGAAGCCCTGTTCGTCCAAGGCAAGGCCCGTCTCCCGAAGCCAGGGCGCGGCGGCGCTGTTGGTGGCCCAGAGCAGCATGTCTGCCCCGACCGTACGGCCGTCGGCCGCCCGCACCGTGCCGTTCTCGAAGTCCGTGACGTCGAAGCCGGTCCGCAGGTCGATCCCCCGGCGCGCGAGCGTGGCGGCGATGCGGCGCTGGGTGCGCCGGCTGCGTTCGGGAAGAATTGTGTCGGCGCGACCGAGCAATCGGATCGCGACCTTCGCCGCGTTGCGTTCCCCGTTCTGCAGGCCGGCGCCCGACAGGCGCCGATGCAGCGCCAGGGCCAGTTCGACCCCGGCCGGTCCGGTGCCGATCACGGCGATGCGGACGGGGTCCGGGCTTGCGGCCAGCTCCGCCGACAGATTTTCCAGCCGTTCGACGAACCCGCCGATCGGCTTGACCGGAATGCCCGGCATTCCGGTGGGCCGGCTGGGCGCGGAACCGATGTCGATCGACAGGAGATCGTAGGCGAGCGGCGGCCGGCCGGCGATGCTCAGCGTCCGGGCGGCGGTGTCGAGGCCCGTCGCGTCGCCGGTCACCAGCGTCGCGCCGGCAAAGCGGGCGAGCCCGCCGGCGTCGATATGCAGGTCGGCATGGGTGTATTGCCCGGACACGAAGCCCGGCAGCATGCCGGAATAGGGCGTGGCGACGTCTCGCGTCACCAGCATCAGGTCGACATCGGGATGCGGCCGCTCGCCGAAGGCCTTCAGGACCGCGACATGGGAATGGCCGGCGCCCAGAAGCACCAGATGCTTGCGTCGGCCGCTGTGGGTCTCGGGCAGGGGCTTGGCTCCGTTCGCAAGGGCGGCAGCGCCGCCCGGTCCTGATCTGTCGCCAAGCATCCCCTTGGCCGCAGGGCAATCCCGCGACGATCACGAACACGCCAGCGCGCGGCCAATCCTGTGGTCCGGCGGCGCGCGATCGGGCGGGGCGGTAGACTGCCGGGGGCTCGCACGACTATGTCAGCATGACCGATGATGATGTCACGCGCCGCCGTGCGGGAATCGACCAAAAGGGGAAGACGACGATGGGTAACGAGGACAACACCGCCGCAGGCGCAACAGGCGGGTCGATGCGCGTCGCCGTGGTCGGCCTGGGATCGATGGGCATGGGCGCGGCGACCTCCTGCGTCGCGGCGGGCCTGACCACCTACGGCATCGACCCGCGCGACACCGCCTGCGAGGCCTTCGTCAAGGCTGGCGGAGCCGGTGCGGCCAGCGACGGGCGCGACTTCGCGGGCGACCTCGATGCCGTTATCCTGCTCACCGTCAACGCCGCCCAGTGCCGTGATGCGCTGTTCGGCGAGAAGGGCCTTGCCGCGCATCTGAAGGCGGGAACGCCGGTCATGGTCTCCGCCACGATCTCGGTCGCCGACGCCAAGGCCATCGCCGCCGAACTGGAGGCCGCCGGCCTGACCATGCTCGACGCGCCGGTCTCGGGCGGCGCCGCCAAGGCGGCGTCGGGCGAAATGACGGTCATGGCCGCCGGTCCGGCTGCCGTCTTCGACCAGCTCCAGCCGGTGCTCGATGCGGTGGCCGGCAAGGTTTACCGGATCTCCGAGAAGATCGGCGACGGCGCCACGGTGAAGATCATCCACCAGCTTCTGGCCGGCGTGCACATCGCCGCCGGCGCCGAGGCGATGGCCCTGGCCGCCAAGGCGAACATCCCGCTCGAGACGATGTACGACGTCGTCACCAACGCCGCCGGCAATTCCTGGATGTTCGAGAACCGGATGCGCCACGTGGTCGATGGCGACTACACGCCGACCTCGATGGTCGACATCTTCGTCAAGGATCTCGGCCTCGTCACCGAGACCGGCCTGGCGATGAAGTTCCCGCTGCCGCTGGCCACCACCGCCTATTCGATGTTCGCCACGGCTAGCAACGCCGGTTACGGCCAGTGGGACGACAGCGCGGTCATCAAGGTGTTCCCGGGCATCGACCTGCCGGATTCCGGCAAGCACTGACCGACGGGCAGGGCGGCACTCGGCGTGCCGCCCGTTCCCTGGCGCGGGGTCAGATCGGGAAGGTCAGGGAGATGGCGAGCCCGTCGCTGCCATCTACGTCGATCGTGCCGTTGAGCTTGCGCACGCAGCCCTCGACGATCCGCCAGCCGAGCGACTTGGAATTGCGCAGCACCGTCTCGGCATCGGCCAGACCCTCGCCGTCGTCGGCGATGCGCAGATGCAGCGTGCCGTCCGACTGATGCGCCTCGATGGTGACGCGCCCCTTGGTCTGGCCCGCCTGCATGGCGTGCTTGGTGACGTTGGTGACAAGCTCGTTGACGATGAGGGCGAGCTCGGTGGCCGTGTCGAAGGCGACCGGCACGGCATCGACCTTGCAGGTGATGGTGAGCTGGTGATCGCCCATCGCCGACGCCAGCCGGTCGGTCAGGCTTTCCAGATGCTGCTGCAGATCGACCTGGGTGACGTCTTCGGCCCGGTGCAGGAAATTGTGGGCGTTGGCGAAGGCCTGGATGCGGTTGGTCAGCACCGACAGCGCGTCCTGCGTCTCCTCGGTGGTGGCCTGTCGCGCCTGCATGATCGCCAGTGACTGGATGATGGCGAGGTTGTTCTTGGTGCGGTGATGCAGTTCGCGCAGCAGGAACTGCTGCTCGGCGAGCGAATCGCGCAGCGCACGGTTCTGCTCGGCCAGTTCCTCCATCGGCGAACCGTGGCTCGCCTCCACCAGCGCCGAGGCGGTGGCCACCGCCAGTTCCTCGGGCCGCTTGGTCGTTGCCAGCTGCAGGCCCAGCGTGATGACGGTGCCGCCCGACCCTGTCTTTAGGTCGAAATCGTCGACGAGCTTCTGCGAGCCGCTGAGGCCGAGGCCGAGGCCCGTATGGGACTGGTGGCGGCCGCGCAGCATGGTCTCGACCGCGGCGATGCCGCCGCCCTTGTCCTGCACCCGCGCCATCAGCCGCGTGATCTTGGCGCTGCGGTCGAAGGCGAATTCCGTCACGCCGCCCTTGGCATATTGCAGGGCGTTGCGGGAAATCTCGGACACGGCCGTGGCGAAGCGGATCTGGTCGCGGGCCGGCGCCCCGGCGACCTTGGCGATCAGCCGGGCGGTGCGGCGGGTATGCGAGACATCCGCATCCTGCTCGAGATTGATCGAGGTGACGACGGCTTTCATTGGCGGGCCCGCGCGATGACGACACCGCTGTCGTCGCTCCCGCGCCGGCGCCGCTTGTAGAGCGTTGCCGCGATGGTCAGGACGTCGCGGAAGAACAGGGCGGACGGTTCGGGGAAGCGCTCGCCGCCCTTCAGGCCGTCGGTGGTGAGGAGCAGCATGGCGCCCTTTCCCCATGCATGTTCGGTGACCCGGGGCCGGCGGGTCGAGGCGCCGACGATCCCGGGCGAGGAGGGGATACCGTGGCGGCTGCCATCGGCCGAGATGATCTCGCCCTTGACGTTGCCGAGGCCGAGGGCCCGCAGCCTGTCGCCGCCATGGGGCAGTTCGACGATCAGCGACGCCGCCCCGCGGCTGCCGGCCATGGCGTCGGCGACGAAGATCTCGGTGTCTTCCAGCGACTTGCCCTTGGCGGCGAGGAACGCGGCCAGGCCGGTCTCGGCGTCCTTGGCGGCGGTCGGCCCATGGCCGAGCACGTCCATCAGCATGATCATCGTGGCGCCGCCATCCTTGCGGATGCCGTAGATGTCGCCGCCGGCATCGAAGCCGGGCTTGGGCACGATCAGCCCGGCAGTTTCCATCGGCCCCCTGGCCGGGCGGCCGGTCTTGCCGATGCTGACCGTCAGGGTGGTGCCGCGGCTGTCGCTGTAGATGTCGAGGCCGTCCGACATGCGGGCGATGGCGCCCAGCCCGCTGCCGAGGCTGCGCTCGCCTTCCTCGGCCGTGGTGAAGCCGTCGGCCATGGCCGCCTCGACATTCGGCAGGCCCGGGCCGTCGTCGAGGGCGATGACATCCATGCCGGCCGTGGTCTTGCCCTGGTGCGGGCACAGGAGGATCTCGCCGCCGGTGGCATGGCGCAGGAGATTGGTGCCCGCTTCGGTGACCACCAGCGCCAGCCGGTCGCGATCGTCCTCGGCCAGGCCGATCGTCTCGGCTTCCTGCAGGGCTCGTCTGCGCGCGGCGCCGATCTGACTGGTTTCCAGGATCGGCAGTGAGATCATCGACACGCGCACTCCAATATGACGGTCGTGCCCGTATCGGGCGACGACGTGATCTTGAACCGGTCGACCAGGCGCCGCGCTCCGCTGAGGCCCAGGCCGAGGCCCTTGCCGGTGCTGAAGCCGTCTTTCAAAGCTTGATTGACGTCGGCGATGCCGGGCCCCCTGTCCGTGCACTCCGCAACGACGCGGCGCTGCGAGCCGTTCCCCACGATCTCGAAAGAGATTCTGCCGCCATGGCCGTAGACGATCGCATTGCGCGCGATCTCCGACACCGCGGTCACGAATTTCGTCCTCTTGATCGCGCTCGCGCCGATCGACGTCATCGCCTGCATCGCGGCCTGGCGCGCGTAGGCGACGTCGCTCGGGCGCGACAGCGTGACGGTCAGATCGCTCTCAGCCAAGAAACGGCGCCTAGTTCCGCTCGCCCAGGATCAGGTTGATCGCCCGATCGGCGTTCAGCGCCGTCTCGACGCCCTCGAGCGTCATGCCGAGCTCGACCAGCGTCATGGCGACCGCCGGGCGCATGCCGACGACGACGGTGCGGGCGTTCATCATCCGCGCCATCTGCGCCATGGCGCCCAGCATCCGGCCGGCAAAGGTGTCGACGATCTCCAGGCTGCCGATGTCGATGATCACGCCGACGGCGTTCTTGCGGGACACCTCCTCGACCAGCTGGTCCTGCAGGGCCAGGATGTCGTGATCGTCCAGGTCATCGCGGATCGCCACGATGACGCAGCCGGTGATCGTGACGATCGGGGTGGTTCCAACCGAGGCTTCCACCCGTCACTGCTCCTTGGGGGAGACGCCGATCCGCTCGAAGGCGTAGGCGAGTCCGCTCTGCAGATCGACCCGGGTGGTGATGTTCGGCAGTTCGACGCCGAGATTGACGACCGTCTGGGCGATCTTCGGGCGGATGCCGCAGATCACGCAATGGGCGCCCATCAGGCGGACGGCCGCGGCGGTCTTCAGCAGATGCTGGGCGACCAGCGTGTCGACGGTGGACACGCCCGTGATGTCGATGATCGCGACCTCGGCTTCCCACTGGACGATGGCGTCGAGGAGGTTTTCCATCACCGTCTGGGCGCGGAAGGAATCCAGCGTACCGATCAGTGGCACCGTGACGATGCGGTCCCAGATCTTGACCACCGGCGCCGAAACCTCGGTCATTTCCTCCCGCTGGCGCTCGATGACGGCTTCGCGCTTCGACACCAGCGACTCGATCGCCTGCAGCACGATCTGGTCGACCATGCGGGTGGTGTTCCACAGCTCCGCGCTCATCTGCTTCGGCTTCTCGGCCAGATCGGCGGCCAGATGGTCGAACAGCGGCTGCTTCAGGGAGGCAATGAACCAGCCCATCTCCGAGGGCGTCACGCCGCGCTGGGTGCGGCTCTCGGTGATCTCCTCGATCGCGTCGCGCACCGGGTCCCAGCCCGGATTGGCGAAGTCGAAGCTGGCGTCGGTGGCCGCCGTCTGGCTGGACCGGGCCAGCGCGGTCAGGAGGTCCCGGCTCTGACGCTCGGTCTCTTTCGCCGAGACCAGATCGGTCCGCTTGACGCCTTCCTTGGCCTGGGCCTTCATCCAGGCCGAGAGGATCTTCTCGAATTCGTCCTGCAGAAGAGACGCCGTCGTCGTCGTTTCGCTCGCCATTTCGTGCCTTGCCTGTCCTGATATGTCCCTGACCGTCTATGGCCCGTCGCGACGCCGCATGCAACGCGGCAGCCGGAAATGCAGCCGCAACAACCCTTTGGGCCGTCGGCGGACAGGTGGCAGGCAGGAGTTTTCGAGCTGTCGGGCAGGGATGCGACGGCGGTGCGCGGCGGGCGGGACCTGTCGGCCCCGCCCGCAATACACCCGATCGGCGTCAGACGGACTTGGTGGCGCCGCCGTCGCAGCGGATCACCGAGCCGGTGACGTAGCTGGCCTTGCCGGAAACGAGGAACGCCGCCACCGCGGCGAATTCCGACACGTCGCCATAGCGCTTGGCCGGAATGGCCAGCCGCGAGGCCTCACGCACGTCCTCCACGGCCTTGCCGGACTTGGAGGCATTGGCGTTGTCGAGTTCATCGACGCGCTCGGTGTGGATGCGGCCAGGCAGCAGCATGTTCACGCAGACGCCGTCGCCGGCAACCTCGTTCGACAGCGACTTCGACCAGCCCACCAGCGCCGAGCGTAGGGTGTTGGACAGGGCGAGGTTCGGGATCGGCTGGATGACGCCCGAGGAGGCGATGGTCAGGATCCGGCCCCAGCCTGCCTCGCGCATGCCCGGCAGCACGCGGTTGGTCAGGTCGATGACCCGCTGTACCATCATCTGGAACTGCTTCTCGAGCACGGCGACATCCATGCCGACGGCGCCGCCCGGAGGCGGGCCACCGGTGTTGTTGACCAGGATGTCGATGCCGCCGAGCTTGTCGAGCGCCGCCTGATGCAGCGTCTCGACGAAGCTCGCATCGGCGAGGTCGGCGGCGATGTAGTCGGCCTTGCCGGCGCCGCGGGCGTTGATCGCCTCGCAATTGGCCGCCAGCTTGTCGGCGCTGCGCCCGCACAGGAGGACGTTGGCGCCTTCGGCGGCCAGCGCCTCGGCGATGCCGAGGCCGAGGCCGCGCGAGGAGGCGAGGACGAGGGCGCGCTTGCCGTTGAGATCAAGATCCATGGCCGAGCCTTTCCAGTTTGATTTCGGTGCGTTTCATCAGCCGGTCGATATCGGTGTGATCGGCAGGTGAGAGTTTCGGTCCCGGCGCGCGCACGCGGGCCGAGGCGATGGCGCCGCGGCGACGCAGCACTTCCTTGCGGGCGGCGAGGCCGAAGACCAGCTGCTGCTCGTAGCGCAGGATCGGCAGATAGGCGTCGAACAGATCCTCGGCGCCGTCCACGTCGCCGGCATGGTGGCGACGCACCACCTCGACCAGCATTTCCGGATAGGCAAAGCCGGTCATCGCGCCGTCGGCGCCGCGCTGCAGCTCCTGCGGCAAATAGAGCCCGCCATTGCCGCACAGGATCGACATGCGCGGCGTGTCGGCGGTGCCGGACTTGGTGCGCACCGCGGTGATCTTGGCCAGACCCGGCGAATCCTCATGCTTGAGCATGACGATCTGCTTGTGGTTGCGGGTCAGGGTCAGGATCGTCGCCGAGGAGACCGGCACGCCGGTGGTCTGCGGGAAGTCCTGGAAGCAGATCGGCACGTCGGGGCCGAGCGCCTCGCAGACCTGTCCGAAATAATTGATGATCCGGTCCTCGACCGCCGGTCCCGGCGTCGGGGCGATCATCACGCCGGCCGCGCCCGCTTCCATGACGGAATCGACCGAGCGCTTCATGTTGTCGATGCCGGCACCCGAGGCGCCGACGATCACCGGGATGCGGCCGTCGATCCGGTCGAGCACGCGCTTGGCGAAGGTCCGGGATTCCTCGGGGGTGAGCTTGTTCGACTCACCCATGATCCCGAGGATCGTCATGCCGTTGACGCCGCTGTCGAGATAGAAGTCGACCAGCGTGTCGGTGCTGGCGAGATCGAGCGCGCCGTCGTCGGTGAAGGGCGTTGCGGCGATGATGAAGACGCCGCGACTGTCGCGGTCGATCATTGTGGCTGGCACGGCGATGATTCTCCCTGAATGCTGTCTGCGGCCGGCAGTCGAGACCTCGAAACCGGCCGGCGCGCGATTTCCCCCGACACGGCGTAGCCCCCTGCATGATTGTATGCAACCTGCGACAACGTCTCTCCGGTGCCCGGGAGGCGGGCCGGTAAGATCGTTGGGCGGCTGTCCATCCCGTGGCGCTGGCATGCCGGTTGCCATCGGTGCCGGACGCGGCGCATTCTCGCCGCGCAGGACTCGGGAGGGGTCCGGCTCGCCGGTTCTCAGGAGGAATAGTCCCGCATGCGCTTTCGTCACGACACGCTCTACGCGTCCCGTCGCTCGCCCGTCTTTGCCCGCAATATCGTCTCCACCTCGCAGCCGCTGGCCTCGCAGGCCGGCCTGTCGATGATCGCCAAGGGCGGCAATGCCGTCGACGCGGCGATCGCGGCGGCGGCCGTCCTGGTGCTGGTCGAACCCACCGGCAACGGCCTCGGCAGCGACGCCTTCGCCATCGTCTGGGACGGCAGCGAGCTGCATGGCCTCAACGCCTCGGGCCGCGCGCCGATGGCCTGGAGCCCGGAGCGCTTTGCCGGCAAGGCCGCCATGCCCCAGCGCGGCTGGGACAGTGCGACAGTGCCCGGCGCCGTCTCCGCCTGGCGCGACCTGTCGGAGCGCTTCGGCAAGCTGCCCTTCGCCGACCTGCTGGCGCCCGCCATCGCCTATGCCGAGGACGGCTTTCTGGTGTCGCCGATCATCGCCGAATTGTGGGCGCGGGGGGCCGACATCCTCTCGGCGCAGCCCGGTTTCGCCGAGCATTTCATGCCGGGTGGCGCGACGCCCGCCGCCGGCACGCTCTATCGCAGTGCCGATCTCGCCCGCTCGCTCCGCCTGATCGCCGAGACCCGGGGCGAGGCCTTCTATCGCGGCGAACTGGCCGCGCGCATCGCCGCCTTCGCCAGCGAGACCGGCGGCGCCATGACCGAGGCGGACCTTGCCGCCCACGAGAACGAATGGTGCGGCACCATCAGCCAGGATTTCGGCGGGGTCGATCTGCACGAGATCCCGCCGAACGGGCAGGGCATCGCGGCGCTGATGGCGCTGGGCATCCTCAAGCATCTCGGCCTCGAACGCTACGCGCCGGACAGTGCCGAGGCGCTGCATCTGCAGATCGAGGCGATGAAGCTCGCCTTTCGCGACATGTGGACCTTCGTCGCCGATCGCGAGCACATGCGCGAGGTCGAGGAGACGCATCTGCTCGATCCGGCCTATCTGGAACGCCGCGCCAGGCTGGTCGATCCGCAAAAGGCGCAGGACTTCAAGGCCGGCGCGCCGAAGCAGGGCGGCACCGTGTATCTGTCGGCCGCCGATGCCGACGGCATGATGATCTCCTTCATCCAGTCGAACTATGCCGGCTTCGGCTCGGGCGTCGTCGTGCCGGGCACCGGCATCAGCCTGCAGAATCGCGGCGCCGGCTTCTCGCTGGAAAAGGGCCATCCCAACGAGGTTGCCGGCGGCAAGCGGCCCTTCCACACCATCATTCCCGGCTTCCTGATGAAGGACGGCCAGCCGTTGATGAGCTTCGGCGTCATGGGCGGCCCGATCCAGGCGCAGGGCCATGTGCAGATGGTGCTGCGGACCCAGCTCTGGGGCCAGGATCCGCAGACCGCCGTCGACGCGCCGCGCTGGCGCATCGTCGAGGGACTGGACGTCGCGGTGGAGGCGGCGGCCGGCGACGGCGTGATCGCGCAGCTCGAGGCGATGGGCCACCGCATCAGCCGCGAGATGCCCGACACCTCCTATGGCTTCGGCGGGGCGCAGCTCGTCCACCGGGTCGAGGGCGGCTATGTCGCCGGCTCCGATCCGCGCAAGGACGGGCAGGCCGTCGGTTTCTGACCGTCCTGCTGAGAAGCCGGAGCGTCAGGGCGTGCGCGAGATGCCCGACTTGATGCGCCGCAGCGGGATCGAGGATTCGATCGACGCAACGCCGTCGATCTTGACGAGACGCTCGATCATCAGCGTCTCGAACTCCTTCAGCCCGGTCACGGCGATGCGCAGCAGATAATCGCGATTGCCGGTCATCAGCCAGCAATCGACGACCTCGGGAAAGCGCAGGATTGCGGCCTCGAAGCTGCGCAGCGCCACGTCGACCTGGCGGTCGAGCTTGACCGAGACGAAGATCGACAGGGCAAAGCCCAGCGCCACCTCGTCGATCAGCGCCGCATAGCCGGTGATCACCCCGCTCTCCTCGAGCTGGCGCAGCCGGCGGATGACCGGCGTCGCGCTGAGGCCGACCCGCTGGCTGAGATCGGCCGCCGACATCCGCCCGTCTACTCGCAAGGCGCGCAGGATGCGCAGGTCGATCTCGTCGATCTTGGGGGTATTCACCACGATCAGCCTCTCGAGAAGTGGAAAGCTGCTGTATCGCTACCCTCATGCGCTGCTCTTCGCAAGAAAGCGCTTCGCGCCCGGTGATAGCGTTCGCAGGGTCTCCGGCAGTCGCGGCCTGCGCCGCTGCGCCCCGCCGGGGAGGGAGAGACTGCCGGGAGAGCTGCCGATGTCGAGCGAAATGGACCATCTGAAAACCGTCGAGCAGCGCCTCTTGTGGCTGTCGCACTGGATGATCCACCATGCCAACCACATCCGGCCGAAGGTCGATGGCATCAAGGTCGGCGGCCACCAGGCCTCTTCGGCCTCGCTCGTCTCGATCATGACGGCGCTCTATTTCTCGGCCCTGCGGCCGCAGGACCGGGTGGCGGTCAAGCCCCATGCCTCGCCGGTCTTCCACGCGATGCAATATTTGATGGGCCACCAGACCCGCGAGCGAATGGAGAATTTCCGCGGCTATGGCGGCGTCCAGTCCTATCCGTCGCGGACCAAGGACGTGGACGACGTCGACTTCTCCACCGGTTCGGTCGGTCTTGGCGTCGCCATCACCTCCTTTGCCTCGCTCGTCCAGGACTATGTCCAGGCCAAGTCCTGGGGCGCCGACATCCCGCTCGGCCGGATGATCGCCCTCGTCGGCGACGCCGAGCTCGACGAGGGCAATGTCTATGAATGCCTGCAGGAAGGCTGGAAGAACGACCTGCGCAACACCTGGTGGGTCATCGACTACAACCGCCAGTCCCTCGACGGCATCGTGCGCGAGGGGCTGTTCCAGCGGGTCGAGAAGATCTTCGACGCCTTTGGCTGGGACGTGGTGCGGATCAAGTATGGCCGGCTGCAGCGCGCCGCCTTCGAGGAGCCGGGCGGCCAGACGCTCAAGGCGTGGATCGATGCCTGCCCGAACCAGCTCTATGCGGCGCTGACCTTCATGGGCGGCGCGGTCTGGCGGGCCCGCCTGATGGACGCGCTCGGCGACCAGGGCGACGTCACCGCGCTGATCGACCGGCGCAGCGACGACGAACTGGCCGAGCTGATGGAAAATCTCGGCGGCAATTGCGTGCACACCATGGCCGAGACGTTCCGTGCGGTCGATCACGACCGGCCGGTCTGCTTCCTCGCCTATACGATCAAGGGCTGGGGCACGCCGATCGCCGGCCACAAGGACAATCACGGCGGCCTGATGAACAAGGCCCAGATGGTCGAATGGCAGGCCCATATGGGCGTCGCGGAGGGCGCCGAATGGGACCCCTGGGCCACTGTCGAGGACCCGGACGCCCTGCGCGCCTTTCTCGCCGACGTGCCGTTCTTCGCCGAGGGCACCCGCCGGCATGCCGATCGGCCGATTGCCGTTCCGGCGATCGCCACGCGGGCCGAGCGCGAGACCTCCACCCAGGCCGGCTTCGGCCGCATCCTCGACGACATCTCCAGAACCGACACCGAGCTCGCCGCGCGCATCGTCACCATGTCGCCGGACGTGACCGGCACGACCAGCCTCGGCCCCTGGGTGAACCGCCGCAAGCTGTTCGCCCGCAAGGTCCAGACCGACACCTTCATCTCCGAGAAGATCCCGTCCACGGCGAAATGGGAGTTCACGCCGGAGGGCCAGCATATCGAGCTCGGCATTGCCGAGATGAACCTCTTCCTGCTGCTCGGCGCGGCGGGCCTGTCCCATTCGCTGAACGGCCGGCGCCTGCTGCCGATCGGCACCGTCTACGATCCCTTCGTGGCGCGCGGCCTCGATGCCCTGAACTACGCCTGCTACCAGGATGCCCGCTTCATGGTGGTCGGCACGCCCTCCGGCGTGACCCTGGCGCCCGAGGGCGGCGCCCACCAGTCGATCGGTTCGCCGCTGATCGGCATGACGCAGGATGGTCTCGCCGCCTTCGAGCCGGGTTTCGTCGACGAGCTGGCGATCATCATGGGCTGGGGCTTCGCCCATATGCAGCGGGACGGGGACCCGACGCCCGATCCTCGCACGAGCCTCGCCGATGCGGCGGGCGGATCGGTCTATCTGCGGCTGACGACCAACCCGCTGGAACAGCCGGGCCGCCGTTCCAACGCCGATTTCGAGCAGGGCGTCGTCGACGGCGCCTACTGGATGCGCGAGCCGGGGCCGAACTGCGAACTGGTCATTGCCTATCAGGGCGCCGTGGCGAACGAGGCCATCGCCGCCACCGGAAGGCTCGGCCAGCGCCATCGCGACATCGGTGTTCTGGCGGTCACCTCGGCCGACCGGCTGCATGCCGGCTGGAGCGCCGCGCAGCGGGCCCGCCGGCAGGGAGATCGCCGGGCGACCAGCCATGCCGAGCGGCTGTTCGCACGCCTGCCGCCGCATTGCCGGATCGTGACCGTCATCGACGGCCATCCGACCACCCTGTCGTGGCTCGGCGGCGTCGGTGGCCACCGCACGATCCCCCTCGGCGTCGAACGCTTCGGCCAGACCGGCACGATCGGCGATCTCTACCGCCATTTCGGGCTCGATGCCGAGGCGATCGTCGCGGCGGCCAACGGCGCCCTGCAACTGCCCGCCGAGATCGCGGCCCTGCCGGGGCGCTAGCAGGGCGCGACCGGGACGACTGTGCGGACCGGGGCCGGCTAGACGGTGATCAGGGTGGAATCCCACACGGCGACGAAATGGATCGCCGCGGCGGCCACGACAAAGGCGTGCCAGATGGCGTTCTGGAATCGCAGCCGTTCCATCAGATGGAAGATGACGCCGATCGAATAGACCAGCCCGCCGGCGACGATCAGCCAGAGCACCTGAGGCGGCAGCTGCGTCGACAGGTGGTCGTAGGCGACGATCCCGCTCCAGCCCATGGCGAGATAGAGGAGGATCGACAGCCGGTCGAACTGTCCCGGCCGGGCGATCTTCAGCGTGATGCCCACCGCCGCGATGCTCCACACGCCGGTGAGCAGCCACCAGGTCTGGCTGCGCACCAGGAAGGGCGTGTAGGTGCCGGCGATCAGCAGGTAGATCGCCGAATGGTCGAGCCGGCGCAGCATCCACTTGATCCGCGACACCGGCCAGACATTGTAGGCGGCCGAAATGCCGATCGAGAACAGCAGCGTGGCGAGATAGATCGTCACCGCTGCAAAGACCCCCGCCGACACCTCGCCGACCATGGCGATCAGGAAGACGAGGCTGCCGCTCAGCGCCGCGAGGACGCCGACGGCGTGAACGGCCGCGTCGGCGCGCAGCTCACTGACGGAATAGCTCCAGCGGACGGCGCCGGGATGTGCGTCTGGCATTCGGCTCCATCATCCTTCTTCCTGCGATCCCGCGACAAAATGCCATGGATCTGTCGTTTCGCCGACTGTGACGGCGTCGTCTTCGCTTGGGGATGCGACATGCCGTAGCGCCGTCGCCCCTCGTGGACTTGTGTCCGTAGTCTTTGATTGCAGTGTGGGTTTTGTTAATCGAAGGTTAACATCCGGGCGCCGTCGCGCCAGCCGCGATTCTCAGGAACATGGTGCGCAATGACCCAGTTTTCGATTCTCAGATCCGTTCTCTGGGCGCCGACCATCGCGATGTCCTGGCTGTGGGGCCTCGGCTTCTTCTACGCGATCCACGTCACCCTGACCCATGGCTGGCTGGCCTTTGCCGCCTTCGCCACCGCCAACATCACCGGACTGTTCCTGTTCGGCTGGGTCCTCGGCGCTCCGAACAGGGACCCCGCCGCCATCTTCCGGCAGGTCCAGAGCGCCTATGGCGGTATTTTCCTCCTGTGCCAGCTCGGCGCCGTGGCGCTGACCATCTTCGGCTTCGTCGCCTATGTGTGGCAGCCGCTCTTCGGCGGCGATGCGGCGATCATGGTGGGGCTGCTCGTCCTGATGGGCTGCGCCATCGGCCACGCCCTGCCGCTCGTCCGGCTGAAGCTCCTGCATGTGGCGATGCTCCTGGTCGGCATAACCGCGGCCGGCGTCGCCCTGACCGGCCTGCCGGTGAACGCCAACCTGCCCGACGTGCCGCTGGCCTCGCTCGATGCCACCTTCTACGGCCTCGTCATCCCGACCCTTGTCGGCTTCCTGCTCGGGCCCTGGATGGACGTGCAGCAATGGCAGCGGGTTCTGGAAATCCACCGTGAGGGCGGCTCGGTCCGCGTCGCCTATGGTGCGGGATCGCTCCTGTTCCTCGGGCTGTTGTGCCTCAACGCGGTTCTCGCCGGGGCCGCGGGGCTGATCACCTTCACCTCGGCCGATGGCGTCGCCCAGGCGCAGCCCGCCGTGGCGCTGGCGCTGGCCGGTAGCGGCTCGGGTCTGGCGATCCTCGCCTATCTGGTCTGGTCGGTGGTCGCGGCCTTGACCACCATCGACAGTTTCTATGTGGCAACGCGCTGGCATCTGGGAGCGCTGACGGAGCGCAGCCTCAGCCCGCTGCTTGCCTTCGTTCCGGCCGGGCTGGTGTCGTCGCCGCTGTGGCTTCTGGCGGCCGCTGCCGGCGTCGCCGGTCTTGCCCTGTCGGCGCAGCTCTCCCAGATCGCCCTGATGCTGCCCTTCGCCACGCTGCTGGTGGGCGGCGCGGCCTGCC
Organism: Aurantimonas coralicida DSM 14790; assembly: GCF_000421645.1. GTDB lineage: Bacteria > Pseudomonadota > Alphaproteobacteria > Rhizobiales > Rhizobiaceae > Aurantimonas > Aurantimonas coralicida. Next base: position 16,506 of record NZ_ATXK01000002.1, read on the forward strand.
TCGTCGGCGAGGTGCTGGGCGCGACACGGCGTTACGATCCGGTGCTGTGCTATCTGATCGGGCTGGCCGCCATGCTGATCTTCCTGATCGGCCATGTGGCCCCGATCCCGGCCTTCGTCGCCGGGGCGCCGCTGCTGGCGCTGATCGGCGCCTTCCCGATGCTGGGGCAATTGCTCTTCGGCGCGCCGCCGGAAGTGGCCACCGGGCTCGCGCCGATGCCGTCCGGGCCGATCCCGACGCGGGTCGAGCTCGTCCCGCGCAACGAGAACGTGCCGAGCCCGTCGACAAATACGAGCCTGTCCCACGGCTTCGACGGCCAGACCTTCGTGATGAAGCTGATGCCGACCTATGACGACACCAATTCGGTCGGCAACGTCTATTTCGCCAATTACGTGCGCTGGGTCGGCAAGGCGCGCGAGCTGTTCTTCAACATCTGCATGCCGGATTTCGACCTGAAGACGACGAGCTATTACGTGCTGACCAAGTCGTTCAACCACGACTTCCGCCGCGAGGCGAGCGAGTTCGATCCGGTGACGGTGCGCATCAGGATCGCCCGCCACAACCGCAAGTTCGTCACGCTCGCCCATGAGATCCACAGCGAAAGCCAGGGTCTGCTCGGACGCGGCGAGCAATCGCTGATGTTCGTCGATACCGAGCAATACCGGCCGCTGGACATTCCGCGCGACATCATCAGCGGCTTCCTGCCCTATTGGCCGAAGGAATCGCCGCATCTGGGCGAGACGCCGGATGTCGCCGGCCTGCCGACGCGGGCGGCCCAGAACAGCATCTGAACGGCGACCGAGAGGCGCAGGCGCGCGGCGCTCATGCCGCGTGCGGGTTTACGAGGTTCAGCCGCGGCTTGCGGATCAGGGCCTCGGCCTCTTCGGCCGGGACCGGGCGGCTGTAGAGATAGCCCTGGAACTGGTGGCAGCCCTGTTCGGCGAGGCAGGTCTGCTGGGCGAGGGTCTCGACCCCTTCGGCCGTCACCGTCATGCCGAGGCTGGTGCCCAGTTGCACCACCGCCCGGACGATGGCGACGTCGGTCTTGGCGTCGGGCAGGTCACGGACGAAATTGCGGTCGATCTTGATCTTGGTGAAGGGCGCGCGGCGCAGATAGCTGAGGCTCGAATAGCCGGTGCCGAAATCGTCGAGCGACAGGCTGACGCCCATGCCGCGCAGGGTCCGCAGGATGTCGAGGATTTCCTGCGTGGCCTCCAGGAACACCGATTCGGTGATCTCCAGCTCCAGCCGTTCGGCGGCGAGCCCGCTCTCCTGCAGCGCGTCGCGGACGATGGCGACGACATCGCTGTGGCGGAACTGGATGGGCGACAGGTTGACGGCGACCGTCAGCTTCGACGGCCAGGCGGCGGCGATGCGGCAGGCTTCGCGGATCACCCACTGGCCCAGCGGGATGATCGCGCCGCTCTGCTCGGCCAGCGGAATGAATTCGTCCGGCGGCACCAGCCCGCGGGTCGGGTGCTGCCAGCGAAGAAGCACTTCGAAGCCCTCGATGGTCGCGGCCCGCGCCGAGACCAGCGGCTGGAAGTGGAGGATGAATTCGCGCCGCTCAAGGGCGCCGCGCAGCTCCCCGGTCAGGGCGCGGCATTCCTCGATCTGCTCGTCCATCTGCGCTTCGTAGAAGCGGAAGCTGCGACCGCCCTCCTGCTTCATGCGGTAGAGCGCGACGTCGGCGCGGCGCATCACCTCTTCCGAGCCGTTCTCCGGGGCGGTGGCGATGCCGATGCTGACGCCGACGGAGATCCTCAGGTCGCCGATCCGGTAGGGCGCGCTGATCCGGTCCACGAGGTGACCGGCAAGCTCGGCCGCCGCCTCGCGGTCGTGGCCGTTGGCGACGATGGCGAATTCGTCGCCGGCCAGCCGCGCGATGGTCCGGGCCGGGTCGGCGAAGCTCAGGAGGCGTCCGGCGACATTGCGCAGCAGCGCGTCGCCGATGCCGTGGCCGAAGGTGTCGTTGACGCTCTTGAACGCATCGAGGTCGAGCCGCAGCACGGCAAAGCGGACTTGGTCCGGATCGCCGTTGCGCGCCTCGGCGAGCTTTTCCTGGAAGAGCGAGCGGTTGGGCAGCTCCGTCAGGGCATCGTGGCTGGCCAGATAGGCGAGGCGGTCGTCGGTGGTCTTCTTCTGCGTCACGTCGGAGCCGACGCCGCGATAGCCCGAGAACCGGCCGGCGGTGTCGATGATCGGCTTGCCGCTCAGCGCCCACCAGCGGTCGCTGCCCGAGACATCCACCGGCAGGACGATCTTGTGGAAGGGCAGGCGCGCGCCGATCGACGACCACAGCATGGCCGCCGCATGGGCCTCGCCGGTGCGGACCGGCGGCGGCAGCAATTCGCCGAGCGGGCGGTCCTGCAGATCCTCGATGCGGGTATTGGCGACCTCGCCGAAGCGGGCCGAGACATGGCGCAGCCGCAGATCGCCGTCGGTCTCCCACAGCCAGTCGCTGGCATTCTCCTCGAAATCGTTGAGGAGGAGATTGGTCAGTTCCTGCTGGCGTTCGAGCTCGACCTGCGAGGCGGCCCGCATGGTCACGAGCCGACTGAGATGCACGATCGTGGCGAAGATGAAGCCCGAATAAATGGCCAGGAGCACGGCCACGAAGATGTAGAAGGCTTCACCGGTGGTCGCCAGCGCCACGAAGCTCCCCGCCACGATCGGACCGGTGAAGCTGATCGCCGCACGCGGCACGACGGCGAGGCCGATGCCGGTGGCGATCAGGCCGGCGCAGGTCGATGCGATGAGCAGCCGCCCGTCGGCGCCGGCCTGCGCGAACAGCACCAGCGGAATGGATCCCAGAAGCGTGCCGGCGAACAGCGCCAGCCGGGCGAACCATTCGACATAGCTGCTGTCGACCCGCTGCGGCTTGGCCGAGCTGCGCCAGCGCCAGCAGCGCTCCAGTGCGATGACCGTCGCGGGGATCGCAAGGCACTGCAGGAGCACAAGATAGCCGGCCAGCTCGGACCGCCAGAACAGGTAGGAGACGACCTGGACGACGCTGATACTGGTGATGACGGTGAAGGGTGCGAGGCGGAGGGCAAAGTCCAGCTGCTCGACGCGGACCCGCTCCTGAAGTTGCAGCTCCAGCCGGCGGGGCTTGCGATCCATGTCGATCAGATAGGAGGCCAGGGCCCTGAACAAATCGATCCATCCTACCGCCCGCAGCGGGCTGGTTTCAGGCACACCGGCGAAGTGTTAGGGGCCGGCTCTTAATTTATGCTGAACAGCGGCCGCAACCGGAGCGAGAAAGCCTGATCCCGCATGGGGTTAAGGCGACCGGAGATTGATCTCCCGCAACGCTTTGTACGCCATGTTCGCGGCAATTCCGGGCGGCCTGACATCGGTCCACCGCAGGCGCCGAAGAGACGGAAAGGCCGCCCGGGATATCCCGGACGGCCTTGCATGTTCGTCGATGATGGGTCGCGCCGGATGGGCGCGCGGCATTCAGCCCGCGGTGAGCGGCGAGATCGCGATCTCGACGCGGCGGTTCTGGGCGCGGCCGGACTCGGTGTCGTTGGAGGCGACCGGCTGGCTCTCGCCGAAGCCCTGGGTGTTCAGGCGGCGCGGATCGACGCCCTGCGACGCCAGAAGCTGGCTGACCGAGGAGGCGCGCTGCTGCGACAGGGTGAAATTGTAGCCGTCGGAGCCCTGGCTGTCGGTGTGGCCGTACACGTTGACGATCGACTTGTCGTATTCCTTCAGGACCAGCGCGACCGAGTTCAGGGTCGGGTAGAAGGCCGGCAGGATCGACGACTGGTCGGTCGGGAAGGTGATGTTGGACGGCATGTTCAGGATGATGCGGTCGCCGACGCGGGTGACCGAAACGCCGGTGCCGCGCAGTTGGTCGCGCAGCTTGGCTTCCTGGTTGTCCATATAGGCGCCGACGGCGCCGCCGCCGAGCGTGCCGATGCCGGCACCGATCAGTGCGGCGCGGCCGGAATCTACGCCGGCGGCGCGGCCGACCAGATAGCCGCCGAGCGCGCCGACGCCGGCGCCGATGCCGGCACCGCCCACGGTGTTGGAGAGCTTCTGCTCGCCGGTATAGGGGTCGGTCGTGCAGCCGGCGAAGGCCACGGTGAGGGCGAGAACGAAAGCGAGCTTCTTCATCAGCGAAAGTCCAGATGTGTGAGGCGGGGCGAAGCCCGCACGAAATGTCCCGGTCCGATGGCCGTTAGACAGCACAGATGTCTGGAGTGTGGCTGGAACGTTGCGGCACGGCCACAGATGCGGCGGCGTTGCCGACACGGGTGCCGGGGCCGGCCGCAGACCGGTAGAGAAGGGGGGCGAAACGGGCGCGGCACGAGGGCCGCGCGTCAGCGATCGCCCGGTGGACCGGGCGATCGCGGAACGGGGCCTCAGGCGGCGTCGCGCTGCTTCAGGAGACCGCGATTGACCAGCAATTCGGCGATCTGAACCGTGTTCAGGGCCGCACCCTTGCGCAGATTGTCGGCGACGACCCAGATGTTCAGGCCGTTGTCGAGTGTCTGGTCCTCGCGGATGCGCGAGATGTAGGTCGCGTCCTCGCCGGCCGACTCGTAGGGGGTGATGTAGCCACCGTCCTCATGCTTGTCGATGACGAGGCAACCCGGTGCCTCGCGCAGGATGTCGCGCGCCTCGTCGGCGGTGATCGGCTTCTCGAACTCGATGTTCACCGCTTCGGCATGGCCGATGAAGACCGGCACGCGAACGGCGGTGCAGGTGACCTTGATCTTCGGGTCGAGCATCTTCTTGGTCTCGGCCATCACCTTCCACTCTTCCTTGGTGGAACCGTCTTCCATGAAGACGTCGATATGGGGGATGACGTTGAAGGCTATGCGCTTGGTGAACTTCTTGCGCTCGATCTCGTCGGCGACGAAGACCGCGCGGCTCTGCTTGAACAGCTCGTCCATGCCCTCCTTGCCGGCGCCGGACACCGACTGGTAGGTCGACACCACGATCCGCTTGATCGTCGCGACGTCGTGCAGGGGCTTCAGCGCCACGACGAGCTGCGCCGTCGAGCAATTCGGATTGGCGATGATGTTCTTCTTGCGGAAGCCCTCGACGGCATCGGCGTTCACTTCCGGCACGACCAGCGGCACGTCCGGATCGTAGCGATAGGCCGAGGAATTATCGATGACGACGCAGCCGGTGGCGGCGATCTTCGGCGACCATTCCTTGGAGATGTCGCCGCCCGCCGACATCAGGCAGATGTCGGTGCCGTTGAAATCATACTGGTCCAGCGCGACGATCTTCAGCGTCTTGTCGCCGAACGAGACCTCGGTTCCCTGGCTGCGGCGCGAGGCCAGCGCCACGACCTCGTCGGCGGGAAATCCGCGCTCGGCCAGGATTTCCAGCATTTCGCGCCCGACATTGCCGGTAGCGCCGACGACGGCGACCTTGTAACCCATGGGATGCAATCCTTCGCTCTCCCCGCTCACTCTTCGCACGCTCGCGTCTCTGCCCCGGGGGAGACCAGCGGGGCAGGCGGCGTCACAGAGTCGACGGTTTGACGGTGCAGCGTACGGACATGAGGCGCGATATGCGCGGATGCACGGGGCTTGTCAATTGCGCGGGCCGGGTTCGGCCCACCCGACGCGCCCCGATATCAAGCCCGCGGATCCCGCTCCGGCCCCTGCGTGGCAGGGCTTCGTCGCCGCTCAGGCGGCGGCCTCGCGCGGTCGCGCCGCTTCCCTGAGCTGCCGGGCGATCTCGTCCCAGGCCCGCTGCTCGCCGGGCTTGACCGTGCGGGCGGCGCCGAGGCCCTCGAGCGCCTCCAGCGTGATCGCCTGCTGCAGGGCGCCCGCATCCTGGACGAGGCAATAGAGCATGACGTGGAACTGCAACTTGCCGATGTCGGAGGTGCCGACCGTCACCTCGTAGCCCGGCCCGGCGATCTCGGCGCCAGCCTTGCCGGCCGCCAGCCGGTGGAAGCGCGTTGCCCGGTCGAGATCGTCGGCGAGCGCAGCTTCGGCGGCGGCCTCGATCCGCGCCTTGGTCTCGCGCACCGGCACCGGGCCTTCCAGCGTCAGGGTGAAGCGGTGCGGGAAGAAGTGCCGGGGCTGGGCGCCGACGCGCACCGGCCCGGTCAAAAGGATCGCGTTCGGCAGCATCACCACGCGGCCGGTACCCGAATGGCCGAGATGATGGGGCGGCAGCTCCATGATCGTCGTGGAGAACAGGCCGTGATCGATTACCTCGCCATGGATGCCGTTGATGTCGATGCGGTCGCCGACCTTGAAGAGATGACCGCCGAAGCGCAGCACCGAACCGGCGATGCACATGATCAGCTCCTTGGTCGCTACGACCAGCGCCACCATGACGGCGGCCAGCGAGAACAGGAGGTTCTGGATCTCGCTCAGCCAGATACCGAGCAGCGCCACGGCAACGACGGCATTGGTGATGGCGCGGATGGTGAAGCGGCGCTGGCGGGCCTCGATCGGATCCGTGTTGCGGGTGGCGAACCATTCCCCGGCCCAGCGCAGGCCGAATGTCGCCACGAGGATCGCGAGGCTCCACATCAGATTGTCGGCGATCGGGGTCGGGATGAAGAACGGCACGCAACTCTCCATGGCGTTGCCGGGCCGGACCCTTGCGGGCCGGCTGCCAGACATGCGCCGACGCTTCCTTCGTATCGCCCGCTTATGGTCCCGCGCGGTTAACGGCGCCTTGACGGAACAAGGCCATTTGGCGGCATTTGTCGGGGCGCCCCTGCCGGCTCGGCCACAATCTGAGGACCGGGCGCCGGATCGGCAGGGTGTCCAGCGGCGTCCTTTGGTGTAAAGCCGGCACGATGACTGGCACCATGGAGGATACGCCAAGATGACGACCCGCAAGCTCCTGCTTTTGCCCGGCGACGGGATCGGCCCCGAGACGACGGCACAGGTGGAGAAGCTCACCGCCCTGATGAACGAGATGGTCGGCGCCGGCTTCGAGACCGAGACCGCGCTTGTCGGCGGCTGCGCCTATGACGCGGAAGGCGCGCCGATTTCCGACGCGACCATGGAGCTTGCCATGGCCAGCGACGCGGTGCTGTTCGGGGCCGTCGGTGGGCCGAAATGGGATGGCGTCGATTACGACAAGCGCCCCGAGGCCGGGCTTCTGCGACTGCGCAAGGACATGGAGCTCTTCGCCAATCTGCGCCCGGCGATCTGCTACCCGGCGCTGGCCGGCTCGTCCTCGCTGAAGCGCGAGGTGATCGAAGGTCTCGACATCCTGATCCTGCGCGAGCTGACCGGCGGCGTCTATTTCGGCGAGCCCAAGGAGATCATCGATCTGGGCAACGGCCAGAAGCGCGCCATCGACACGCAGGTCTACGATACCTACGAGATCGAGCGCATCGCCCGGGCCGCCTTCGACCTCGCCCGCACCCGTCGCGGCAAGGTGACGTCGATGGAAAAGCGCAACGTCATGAAGTCGGGCCTCTACTGGAACGAGGTCGTCACGCGCATCCATCGCGACGAATATGCCGATCTGGAGCTGGAGCACATGCTGGCCGATGCCGGCGGCATGCAGCTGGTGCGCGCGCCCAAGCAGTTCGACGTTATCGTCACCGACAATCTGTTCGGCGACATGCTATCCGACATCGCGGCGATGCTGACCGGCTCGCTCGGCATGCTGCCCTCGGCCTCGCTGGGTGCGGCCGACGAGAAGACCGGCACGCGCCGGGCGCTCTACGAGCCGGTGCACGGCTCGGCGCCGGACATCGCCGGCAAGGGCGTCGCCAACCCTCTGGCGATGATCGCCTCCTTCGCCATGTGCCTGCGCTATTCCTTCCAGATGGTCGCCGAGGCCGATGCACTGGAGGGCGCGGTCGCCGACGTCCTGGAATCGGGCGTGCGCACCAGCGACATCATGGGCGAGGGCTGCCGCCAGGTCGGCACCGAGGAGATGGGCGACGCGGTGGCCGCGCGCTTCCGCGAGACGCTCGCCAAGGCCGCCTGAACGGGGCCAGCAACGGCAAGAACGATCATCCTCGCGTGACTGGGACGCAACCGCTCGGGGACATCTGCGTTGTTTGCGCAAGATAACTTCGACAGGAGCGCAGGATGATCAAGAGCATTCTCAAGGCAGTCATCGTCGGCTGGGTGGCCAAGAAGTTCCTCGGCCGCGGCGAAGAGCCCCGCCGGGCACCGCGCCGGGCCTGACCTGACCCCGTCGGTCGAACAGATGGGCGACGACATGAAGACGGCCGGCCTCGCGAGAGGGCGGCCGTTTCTCGTTCAGGATGTTGAAAAGCGCCGTGGCGGCGAAGCCTACATGTGCTTCATCAGCTTGTTGCGCAGCGTCTTGCGATCGCGGCGGCCGCGCATCTGCCGCGTCTCCACCGAATGCGGCACGATCTGCCGGTTGCCGTCGCCGTCCTTCTTGATGGCGAAACTGCGCGTCGCACCGACCGGCATCCGCTCGGTGCCGTAGAGCGCCACCACGGTCAGCACGAAGGTGTCGATCGTGGCGTTGCGGGTGAAATCCGGATCGGTGCTGGTGATCTCCTTCAGCAACTCGTCGAAATGCCCCAGATCCATGTAGCGCCCGGTGCCGAGGCTGCCCTGGCGCATGGCGGAGTGCGGATCCTCGCCCAGGTCTTCCGGCAGGTCTCGCAGATCGGTGAGGGTGTATTCGCGCGTCTCGTCGCCCGCGGTGACCGTGGCCAGCAGGCTCGTCACATAGACCTGTTCGGCGCCCATGTTTGTGATCAGGCAGCGCGAGCGGATGCCGTGGCCGGCGCCGCGGGTGATCAGGATGGAAGACCGGCGCTGGCGCCGGTAGCTGGTCACCATGATCTGCAGATAGACACCCCAGACGCCGAGCATGGCGGCGTTCAGGACGACGTTGAGCGCGCCGCTGTTCTCGGACATCCAGGTGAGCATGCCGACCGATCCTTCCGGTTCTGCGCTGCGACCCCCGAGGGGCGACCCAAACGGCGGTCGCAGCGGCGATGCTCCGCCTAACTGAAGCGGCCGGAGCGCGCGGCAACTGGCCGATTGATCCGCCGTCTATCGACCGCTGGCCGTCGAGCGCCTCATCGACGGCTGGGGATCAGGCTCAGGCTCAGGCCCAGGGACGGCGCTCGGCCAGATCCTGTTCGTAGGAGCCGATGGTCTCGGCCTTCTCCATGGTCAGGCCGATGTCGTCGAGACCGTTGAGCAGGCAGTGCTTGCGGAACGGGTCGATCTCGAAGGTGATCTCGCCGCCGTCGGGGCCGGAGATGGTCTGGGCTTCCAGATCGATGGTCAGGCGGGCATTGGCGCCGCGCTCGGCGTCGTCCATCAAGAGTTCGAGCTGCTCGGGCGTCACCTTGATGGGCAGAATGCCGTTCTTGAAGCAGTTGTTGTAGAAGATGTCGGCGAAGGACGTGGAGATCACGCAGCGGATGCCGAAGTCGAGCAGCGCCCAGGGCGCATGCTCGCGCGACGAACCGCAGCCGAAATTGTCGCCCGCCACGAGGATCTCTGCATTGCGGTAAGCCGGCTTGTTGAGGACGAAGTCCGGGTTCTCCGAGCCGTCCCGGTTGAAGCGCGACTCGGCGAACAGGCCGGCGCCGAGGCCGGTGCGCTTGATCGTCTTCAGATAGTCCTTGGGGATGATCATGTCGGTGTCGATGTTGATGATCGGCAGTGGCGCCGCGATCCCGGTCAGGCGGTCGAATTTCTGCATGGCTCCATCCCCTTGGCTCGCCGATGGTGTCGGCGGATGTTCCTCGCCCGGGGAGATAGCATGGCACCGCCGAGGCGCAAACCGAGGCGTCGTGCGCTGCCGGCCGGGCGATTGCCTCGCGCGGCTGAATCGGCCATGACATCGGCCATGACCACGCCATTTCGCCCCCGCCGCTCGTTGCTCTTCGTTCCCGGCGCCAATGCCCGCGCGCTGGAGAAATCCGACGGTCTCGCCGCCGACGGCCTGATCTACGACCTTGAGGATTCCGCCGCCCCGCACGAGAAGGACGCGGCGCGCGAGCGCCTGCGCACGCATCTGCAGGACACCTCCTTCAAGGGCGAGCGGATCGTGCGGATCAACACGCTCGACACGCAATGGGGCACCGAAGACCTGCTGATGGCGCGCGGCGCCGGGGTCGATGCGATCCTGCTGCCCAAGGTCGAGAGCATTGCGATGCTGGAGGAGGCCGCCGTCGCGCTGGCCGAAACCGACGCGCCGGACAGGCTGAAGCTCTGGGCGATGATCGAGACGCCGCTCGGCATTCTCGATGTCGGCACGATCGCCCGCGAGGGCAGCCGGAACCGGCTCGGCGCGCTCATCGTCGGACCCAACGACATCGCCCTGTCGACGGGTATCGAACCGGGACCGGACCGGGCCGAACTGATGCCCTGGATGATGCAGATCGTCGTCGCGGCGAAAGCCTACGACCTTGCCGTTCTCGACGGCGTCTATGCCGATTTCCGCAATGCGGAGGGCTTTGCCGCCGAATGCGCGGCCGGCCGGCGCATGGGCTTCGACGGCAAGACGCTGATCCATCCGAGCCAGATCGCGGCGGCCAATCAGGCCTTCTCGCCCGATCCGGAGGCGGTCGCCTGGGCCGAGCGGATCGTCGCCGCCTTCGCAGAGCCGGAAAACCGGGACAAGGGCGTCCTGCAGATCGATGGCCGCATGGTCGAGCGGCTGCATCTGACCCAAGCGCAGGCACTTCTCCAGATGCGCGACAAGATCGCCGAACGCGGGACGACGGCATGAAACTCTACCGCTTCCTCTCCGGGCCGGACGATTCCAGCTTCTGCCACAAGGTCTCGCTGGCCCTTTCCAAGGGCTGGGAATTGCACGGCTCGCCGACCTACGCCTTCGACGCGGCGGCTGGCGCGATGCGCTGCGGCCAGGCGGTGACCAAGATCGTCGAGGGCCGCGACTACGACCCGGCGATGAAGCTCGGCGAGCAATAACCGACATTCTGCAAGGAAGCGGTTCGGCGTGTACGCCCGGATCGCGGGACCGCCATGCCGGACGCAACGAAACGCCATCTGGAATCGGCTGTCGGCTACGGCATCGGCTGTGCCGTCCTCGGCCTGTTCGGCGCCGCCTGCCTGACGGTCTTCGCGCTGCTGGCGCTGGCCATGCCGATGACCGTCTCGATCGTCACCGGCGCGCTGGGCGTGCTGGCGTTTCTGGGCTGGCGCAAGCGGCGCCGGCGTCAGGCGACCGAATCCTCCAGTGCCTCCATGTCCTCGTCCGACAGGCCGAAATGATGGCCGATCTCGTGGATCAGGACATGTGAGACGAGGCTGCCGAGCGTCCCCTCGTGCTCGGCCCAGTAATCGAGGATCGGCCGGCGATAGAGCAGGATCCGGTTCGGCAGTTCGCCGGTGACCGGGCTGCCAAGATCGCCGATGCCGCGGCCCTCGAACAGGCCGAGAATGTCGAAGGGGCTGTCGAGCGCCATCTCCTTGACGACGTCGTCGTCGGGAAACTCGGCGATGAGGAAGCGGATCTCGCCCGACAGGGCCCGGAACTCGGCCGGCAGCTCGTCATAGGCCTTGATGGCGATGGCCTCGATCACGTCGAGGCCCGGCGCCATCCGCCCCTCCCAATCCGCGGGCGTCGCGCCGTTCATGGGCGGATTTCCTGATGCTGGCCGTCGCCGGGCGCGGTCTGGCCGTACCAGGCCGCGGCGGCCTCGATCTGCTCCTCGGTGAGGTGCTTGGCGATGTTGGTCATGACATGGGCATAGGCGGTGCCGCCGCGCTCCCCCTCCTTCCACAGATGCAACTGGGTCTTCAGATACCATTCGGGCTGGCCGGCCAGCCGCGGATAGACGGCGTTGCGAGCCGGCTCGCGATTGGCGCCATCGGCGCCGTGGCAGCTTTCGCAGGCCGGCAGCTTGCGCTCCGGCAGGCCGTCTTCGGCAAGCCGTCGGCCCAGCCCCAGGAGCCCCTCTCGCGTATTCGGCGGGCCCGATGCCGCTTCCTCCGGCACGGCGCGTTCGGTCTCGGTCTTCGGCGCTTCGGCAGGTGGCGTCGCGGCGGCTGCGTCTGTTCCGACCCCACCGGTCGCCGCCGGGCTGCCGGGTCCTTCGACGGCGGCGAAATGCTCGGCGAGCCGCGCCAGCATCTCGGCATCGTAGCGCCGGGCCGGCGGCTGCATGAACCCGCTGGCGCGGTCGCCGTTGGAATAGGCTTGCAGGCTGGCCAGAAGATAATCGGCCGGCTGTCCGGCCAGAACCGGAAAGGCACCGTCAGGTCCGCGGCCATAGCCGTCGCGGCCGTGGCAGCGGGCGCAATCGGCCAGCGCGTCCTCGAAGGCGAGTTCGGCGCCGTTGGACAGGACGGCGTTCTGCGCGCCATTGCCGCCGTCGAGCCGGCCATCGGCGCCGCTCGCCAGCGCCAGATCGTCATAGGCGGCCGGCGACATGCCGGGCAGGGCGCGCAGGAAGGCCACCTGCGCCCAGACCTCGTCGGCGCGGGCCTGCGTCGGCCAGGCCGGCATGCCGGTATATTTGATGCCGTGCTGGACGATCCAGAACAGCTCGCGGTCCGACCATTCCGGCACACGTCCCTCGAGGCGTGGCGGGTGCGGCGTCATCGACAGGACGACCGGCGACTGGGCCTCGGTCGGGCTGCCATGGCAGACGGCGCAGCCGGTGGCGAAATGCCCGGCGCCGCGCTTGACCAGCGCCGGGTCGGACAGGTCGAGATCGTCGGGAATGCTGACCGCCAGCGACTGCTTCTCGGCGGCGTTGCCCATGACCCAGTGGAGGAACCAGCCGAAGGGCGGGAAATGCCCGGAGGAGGCGGAGATCGGCACCATGCCGGACCAGCCGAGGGCGAAGGCGGCAACGACGACGGCGGCCGCGGCGGCGCCGATCCGCTTCCAGGTCAGGATGAAATCGATCCGCTTGCGCATTACCGGCAGTCCGCGATCATGATGACGGGCAGGACGTCGAAGATGACGCCGACGAAGGACAGGGCGGCGAGCAGCAGCGTCGAGAATTCCAGAAACCGCTCGCGATCCTCCGGCGTGTCGCGATCGTGGCGATGGCCGCCGCCCCCGGCCGACCAGTCCCGCCAGGCGCGGCGAAAACCATAAGCGATGGCCAGCAGCGACAGGAGGGTGACGACGCCGATGGCGATCCGCGCCGTCGCCAGATCCTTGAACAGCCAGCTCTGGGGCGCGCAGGCATAGGCCGCCACCGTGTAGCTGAACAGGAAGTGCAGCGCCCAGACCAGCGGTGCCGCGATCAGCGTCCACAGATCGTCATAGGTGCGTTTGTCGACCGACATGTTCGCCTCCTAGACCAAGAGCGGGAAGAGCGAGATCGTCACCACGGTTGCCAACGCGGTTGCGGCCATGAAATGCCAGTAGAGCGCGACATTGTGGATATCGATGTCGAAGACCGGCGTCAGCCTGCCGGCCAGCGAACGGGCAAGGCAGTAGGCCAGCATCAGCGCGCCGACCGCACCATGGGCGGCGGTCCAGATGACCAGGGTCCAGACGATCGCCGGATGGACATGGACTGTCGGGTCCATGTTGGTGGCGTAGGGCGCCCAGACCAGGGCCGCCGCGGCCGCCAGGCTGATCGCCGCCGCACCGCCCATCAGGAGCCGCGACAGGCCGACATGCGCGCGGCTGTTGGCGACGAGCGCCGCTTGCGCGCCGATCCAGGCCGCCGCGAACAGCCCCAGCGACACCAGCGGCCAGAGCAATCCCGGCCCTTCCGAGACCGGCGGCGGGAAGTCGGCATGGATGGTGAAGAAGAAGTAATAGCCGAAGGCGAGCCCGGCAAAGGCGGTGCCGTCGCCGATCATGGTGATGAACATCGCCCACCAGCCGACCGAATGCGGGCCCGACGTATAGAGCGGCAGCGACAGGCCGCGTCCGACGTCCTTCTCCATCTTCTCCGGGACGACGGCGGTGCCGCGCCACAGCCAGAGGATGATCGCCGCCGTCGCCAGCACCATCGCGGCGATGGTGGCGTACCAGTAGTGGAAGGTGGCGAGGATGAAGACCGCGCCGAGGAAGACCGCCGCCCAGAAGGTCATGAAGGTCGGCCCCGGCACCCGCAGGCACTGGATCGGCCGGCCGTCGAGGACGCTGGTGACGATGGTCTCGCGCTTCATCTCGACGGCGTCGGGCAGATAGAACCGGCCCTTATCGACGTCGTCGATGAAGTTCGGCTGGTCCCAGATCGGATAGCGGGTGCGCACCAGCGGGATCGAGCGCACGCCCCAGGCTTCGCCGGGCATCTCGCCGAGCCATTCCAGCGTGCCGGCGTTCCAGGGATTGCGCTTGGCATAGGGCTCCTTGCCGCGCGGCCGCAGGACGTCGGCCACGACCACCAGGAAACCGGCGGCGAAGACGAAGGCGCCGATGGTCGAGATCAGGTTGGGGATCCCGAGCCCCAGCGCTTCCGGATAGGTCCAGACCCGCCGCGGCATGCCCATCAGGCCGGACCAGTGCATCGGCATGAAGGCGACGTTGAAGCCGACGAACATCAGCCAGAAGGCGATCTTGCCGAAGCGGTCGGACATTTTCCGCCCACCGATCAGCGGCCAGTAATAATAGACGCCGGCCATCAGCGGAAACAGCATGCCGCCGATCAAGACGTAATGGAGGTGGGCGACGATGAAATAGGTGTCGTGGGCCTGCCAGTCGAAGGGCGCCAGCGCGATCATCACGCCGGTCAGCCCGCCGATGACGAAGATCGCCAGGAAGCCGGAAACGAACAGCATCGGCACCGAATAGATCACCCGGCCGGTCAGAAGCGTCGCCAGGAAGACGAAGATCTGCACGCCGGTGGGGATCGCCACGGCTTCCGAGGCCGCCGAGAAGAAGCCGAGCGAGATCGACGGCAAGCCCGTGGCGTACATGTGGTGGACCCACAGGCCGAAGGACAAGAAGCCGGTGCCGACGGCCGCCAGCACGATCCAGGAATAGCCGAGGATCGGGCGCTGGGCGAAGGTCGGCACGATCATCGCCAGCAGCGCGATGGCCGGCAGGAAGACGATGTAGACCTCCGGATGGCCGAAGATCCAGAACAGATGCTGCCACAGCATCGGGTCGCCGCCCCGCGTCGGGTCGAAGAACGGCCAGTTGAACAGCCGTTCCAGCTCGAACAGGATGTCGCCGGCAATCAGCGGCGGGAAGGCGAAGAGGATCATCCCGGCGACGACCAGCACGTACCAGCCATAGAGCGGCATCAGGTTGAGCCGCATGCCGGGCGGCCGGCATTTGAGCGTGCCGACGATCAGCTCCACCGCCGCGGCGATCGAGGCGACCTCGATGAAGGACAGGCCCAAGAGCCAGATGTCCGGGCCGTAGCCGGGCGAGAACCGCTCCTGCGTCGTCATCGGCGGATACATGAACCAGCCGCCCTCGGGGGCCGAATCGAAGAAGATCGAGCCGCAGACGAAGACGCCGCCGATCAGGAAGCACCAGTAGCCGAAGGCCGACAGGCGCGGGAACGGCAGGTCGCGCGCCCCCAGCATCTGCGGCAACAGGATGATCGCCACGGCCTCGAAGATCGGTACCGCGAACAGGAACATCATCACGGTGCCGTGCAGCGTGTAGACCTGGTTGTAGAAGGACGCGGTCAAAAAGTCGTTGTCTGGCACCGCCAGCTGGCTGCGGATCATCAGGCCGAGAACGCCGGCAAACAGCATGAAGGCGAAGGAGGTCGCGGTGTACCAGATGCCGACTTCGGTGTTGTTGACCGCCGACCAGTAGCGCCAGCCCTTGGGGGCGGCCCAGACCGTGCGCAGCCGGTCCTCCTGCTCGCGGCGGACGGCCGGGTCCTCCTGGTCGCGATCGCTCGCGCCGGTGATCGCCGGGTTGTCGAAGGGTATCTCGCTCATTCGAGGCGTCCGAGCCATTGGGCGATCGCGTCGATCTCGGCGTCCGGCAGGACGCCGAAGGACGGCATCTCGACGCCCGGCTTGACGTGATCGGTGGAGTGGATGAAGCGGGCGATATTGGCGACATTCGTCGGCAGCAGGCCGGCGGCGATGGTCTGGCGCGAGGCGATGTGGGTCAGGTCCGGGCCGACGCGGCCGTCGGCCTCGGTGCCGCGGACCGTATGGCAGGCGCCGCAGCCATTCTTGAGGAACAGCGCCGCGCCGGGATCGTCGGTGACGGCTGCCGGCTGGGCCAGGGCCGCGACGCGCGCGTCGTACTCGGCCTGCGGCACCACCACGACGCGCAGCCCCATCTGGGTATGGGCGTCGCCGCAGAATTCGGCGCAGACGCCGTTATAGATGCCTTCGCGGGTCGGCTCGAGCACCAGCCGGTTGACCCGGCCGGGAATGGCGTCGGTCTTGCCGGCAATGGCGGGAACCCAGAAGGAATGGATCACGTCGGGACTGCCGAGCAGGATCTCCGTGCGTCGGCCAAGCGGCAGCCAGAGCTCGTTGGCGCTTTCGACGCCGCCGGCGGGCAGGCTGCGCACCGCGCCCGGCTCGCCCTCGACATCATAGGAGATGCGCCACCAGAAGCGCTCGCCCGAAACCGCGATGGTCGGCCCGTTTGCGGGGCGGCGCAGCTCCGGCATCATGGCGAGCCCCCAGATCAGGAGGCCGGCGAGGACGACGACCGGAAAGACACCGCCGCCCCAGATGATCAGGTAGAGGCCGGTGCGTTCGCTGTGGGCACGGGGCCGGGTCTTGGTGGCGTAGATGCCGAGCCCGATGACGAACAGCCAGATCGCGACCGATCCGACCAGCATGACCCAGAACAGGAAGGCGACGTCGGTGGCCTCGGCGCCGGCGCCCTCGAAGACCGATTGCGGTCCGGCGCAGCCGGCCAGGAGTGCCAGTCCGGCCGGGGCGGCGAGACGCGCGACCCGGCCCGGCCGCAAGGCGGCGGGCAATCTGCGACGGCTGGAGGTCCCGGTCGTGAGCGGCCGCGATGCCGGCATCGTCATCCTTTCGATATGGCGCGGTCGCCGGATTTCCGGACGCCCCTCGTGGCGCCCTTATCGGCAGATAGGCGCCGTCCAGGCTTCGGCCAGAACGAAAGTGACGACCGCGCCCACATCGCTCTCAGCGAGCCGGATCATTGGAAATTGCGGCCCTTGGGCAGCACCTCCCGGCTCTGGCGTTCGGCCATGCTGCGCTGGATCGGGCCGTCGCTCGCCGCCACCATGCGCAGGTGCCGGTGGGCCAGCCGCTTCTCGTCGATCGGTCGGCGCACCTCGTCGGCGCGGGCAAGGGCGGCGCCGAGCGAGACGGCGAGCTCCGCCGCGTCCACGTCGCCGGCCTTCGCCGCGTCGTGCGAAAGGCCGGGCGGACGGCTGGAGGGGCGCCGCAGCGGGCTCTTCACGTGGTCGGCAGGGGCCAGGGCGTAGTCCGTCGTCGCGCCGCCATCGGCAACGCACATCAGGAGCGGCGTCAGGTCCTCGATGGTCTGGGCGACGACATGGATGACGCCGTGGTCGGACTGCATCCGGCCGGTCACCTTGACGAAACGGGCCCCCAGGACGAGGGCGCGGTGGCTTTCGAAAACCTTCGGCCAGACGATGATATTGGCGGTGCCGGTCTCGTCCTCGATGGTCATGAAGATGACGCCCTTGGCCGAGCCGGGCCGCTGGCGGATCAGGACGAGGCCGGCGACCGTGACCCAGCTACCCGAGCGCAGGCGCTCCAGCCGTTCGTCGGGGATGACCCGCAGGGCCTCGAGGTCGCGGCGCACGAAGCTCACCGGATGCGCCTTCAAGGACAGCGACAGGAAGCGATAATCGTTGATCACCTCCTCGCCGACCGGCATCGGCGGCAGCGTCGCATCGGGCTCGGCCTGCAGGTCGCGGGTCGCCGCCTGCTCGAACAGCGGCAGCCGCTCCGACGAGCCCTTGGCGTCGAGCGCCCGGCAGGCCCACAGCGCGTCGCGGCGGCTGTAGCCCAGCGAGGCGAAGGCGTCGGCATCGGCCAGCCGCTCGATGGTCGCGCGCTTCAGCCCCGAGCGCAGCCACAGGTCGCGCACGGAATCGTAGCCCGCGCCCCGCGCCGCCACCAGCGTGCGCATGTCGGCCTCGCCGAGGCCCTTCACCTGCCGGAAGCCGAGACGGACCGCGTGGCGCGTGCGGATATGGTCGCGCATGCCGGCATTGCGCGCCTTCATCCGCCCGGGGTCGAAGTCGGCCGCCTCCAGCGTCTGGTCCCAGTCGGAGCGATTGATGTCGACCGGCCGCATCTCGACGCCGTGCTCGCGGGCGTCGCGCACGATCTGCGCCGGGGCGTAGAAGCCCATCGGCTGGGCGTTCAGGAGGGCGGCGGCGAAGACGTCCGGATAATGGCATTTCAGCCAGCAGGAGGCATAGACCAGCAGCGCGAAGGAGGCGGCGTGGCTTTCGGGAAAGCCGTATTCGCCGAAGCCCTCGATCTGCTTGAAGCAGCGCTCGGCGAAGTCGCGTTCGTAGCCGCGCGCCACCATGCCCTCGACCATCTTCTTCTGGAAGGTGTGGATGGTGCCGACCCGCCGGAAGGTCGCCATGGCGCGGCGCAGCCGGTCGGCCTCGTTGGGCGTGAAGCCGGCCGCGACGATGGCGATCTTCATCGCCTGTTCCTGGAACAGCGGCACGCCGAGGGTGCGGCCGAGCACCTCGCGCAGTTCCTCCTTGGGGAAGGTGACCGGCTCCAGCCCCATCTTGCGGCGCAGATAGGGGTGGACCATGTCGCCCTGGATCGGCCCGGGCCGCACGATCGCCACCTCGATGACCAGATCGTAGAAACAGTCGGGCCGCAGCTTGGGCAGCATGGTCATCTGCGCCCGGCTCTCGATCTGGAAGACGCCGAGCGTGTCGGCGCGCTGGATCATCGCATAGGTGGGCTGGTCGTCCTGGGCCTTCGACAGATCGGCCAGCGTCAGCGGCAGGTCGTAATGCTGCTGCAGGAGATCGAAGGCCCGGCGCAGGCAGGACAGCATGCCCAGCGCCAGGATGTCGATCTTCAGGATGCCGAGCTCGTCGAGATCGTCCTTGTCCCACTCGACGATGGTGCGCCCCTCCATGCCGGTGTTGAGGATCGGGACCACCTCGTCGATGCGGCCCTTGGTGATGACGAAGCCGCCGACATGCTGGGACAGATGCCGCGGAAAGCCGGCGAGCTCGGCGGAGAAGGACAGGACGTTGGCGGTGGTGGCGTCCTTGGCCGACAGGCCCGCGGCCGCGGCTTCGCGCTCGCCGAGATCGGCGGAGGAATAGCCCCAGACCGAGCCGGACAGGGCCGAGACCGCATCTTCCGACAGGCCGAACGCCTTGCCGACCTCGCGGGCGGCCGAACGCGCCCGGTAGGTGATGACGGTGGCGGCGATGGCGGCGTTGTCGCGGCCGTAATGCTCGTAGATGTATTGGATCACCTCCTCGCGGCGCTCGTGCTCGAAGTCGATGTCGATGTCCGGCGGCTCGCGCCGGTCCGAGGAGATGAAGCGCTCGAACAGCAGGCCGGCCCGCTCCGGCGAGACCTCGGTGACGCCGATGCAGAAGCAGACGACGGAATTGGCCGCCGAGCCGCGGCCCTGGCACAGGATGCCCTTCTCGCGGGCGCCCTTGACGATGTGGTGGACGGTGAGAAAATACGGCTCGTACTGCAACTCGCCGATGATCTTCAGCTCGTAGTCGATCCGCGTCGTCACGCTGGCCGGCACACCCTCCGGATAGCGCCAGCGGGCGCCCTCATGGGCGAGATGGCGCAACTCCTCGGCCGGCGAGCGCGACAGCTTCAGCGCCTCGTCGGGATATTCGTAGGCGAGGCTCTTCAGGTCGAATTGCAGCTCGGCGAAGAACCGGCCGGTCTCGGCGATCGCCTCGGGATAATGGCGGAACAGCCGCTCCATCTCGTGCGGCGCCTTCAGATGCCGCTCGGCATTGCGCGCCAGAAGGAAGCCGGCCTCGGCCAGCGGTACATGCTCGCGGATCGCGGTCATCACGTCCTGCAGCCGCCGCCGGCCGGGCGCGTGGTGGAAGGCGTCGTTGGTGGCCAGCATCGGCGTGCGGCACCGCGCGGCCAGGTGCGCCGCCCGCGCCATGCGGCGTTGGTCGAGCCCGTCATGGGCCGGCGCGACGGCCAGGCGGACGGCGCCGCCGAAGGCCTCGCGCAGCCGGTGCAGCGGGTCGGCGAGGCCGGCCTCCATTGCCGCGGCGTCGCCGTCCTGGCCGCAGCCGAGCGCCTGCGGCGCGATCATCGCGAGGTTCAGCCCCTCGCCCCATTCCAGAAGGTCGGCAAGGGTTAGGATGCAGCTGCCCTTGGTCGCCCGCAGATTGCCGCGGCTCAGAAGCCGGCAGAGCCTGCCCCAGCCGGCGCGGTCGCGCGGATAGGCGAAGATGTCGGGCGTCGCGTCGGAAAACACCAGCCGGGCGCCGGGTGCATAGGGCAGTTCCGCCTCGCGGGCGGCCTGATGGGCGCGCACGACGCCGGCCACGGTGTTGCGGTCGGCAATGCCGAGGCCGGCGAGCCCCAGCCGATGGGCGGTGACCACCAGCTCCTCCGGCTGCGACGCGCCGGCAAGGAAGGAAAAGCAGCTGGCGACGCCGATCTCGGGAAAGGCCCGGGGCTCGCGATAAGGCTCGATCCTCATGCGAAGATGCCGTGCAGGAACCAGGCCGGGCGCCCGTCCGGCACCTGCAGTTCGGGGTCGACGGCCGGATCGGCGCAGCCCTCACGAAACAGCCAGAAGCGGCGGCCGGCCTCGTCCTCGACGCGGTAATAGTCGCGGGCCGCCGCGTCGGGCTGGCGCCACCATTCGCCGGCGATGCGCTCCGGCCCCTCGGCGCGGCGCACCACGTGCAGCGCCCGGCGCCAGCGAAATTTCAGCGGCGCGCCGTCCGGCACCTCGAAGCTCGCCTCGATCGCTTCCGGCATGGCGAGCAGCCGCAGCGGCCGCGGCGCCGTCTGCGGCGCGGCGACCGGTGCCGGCCTTGCCAGCGCGGCCGAGCCCGCCACCATCGGCCGCCAGCGCTCGGCCCGCTCGGGCCAGTGGCTGGCGACGGCGTCGAGCCGCAGGACGCTGGCCTCGCCGAGCCGCGCCCCGAGCCTGTCGACGAGGCTGCCGAAGGCGTCGCTGCCGACGGTCTCGCCGGACAGGTCGGTCTGCAGGTCTGGCATCGGCTCGGTGGCGTAGATGGCGAGCTTGACGAGATCGTAGCCGAAGCCGGCGTCGAACTCCTCGCCGAGCCCCTTCATGCGCTCGCGGAACAGGCGCTGGATGGCGGCGGGCTCGCGCACCGGCCGCGAGGCGCCGACCACCAGCCGGTTGACCGCGCCGTCGACGCGAAACAGCGACAGTTCGAGCTGCCGCGCCCCGACGCCGCGCCGCTCCAGATCGCCCTTCATCCGCGCCGCCAGCAACAGGAGGATGCGCTCGACGTCGTCGGTCAGGCTGATCGGCTCGAACAATCGCCGCTCGGCGGTCAGGTCCGGTACCGGCCGGCGCGGGCTGATCGGCCGGGAGGCGCGGCCGAGCGCGGTGTCGAGGCGGGCGAGGAGATCTTCGCCGAAGCGCCGCGCCAGCCCGGCGCGGGGCAGCGCCAGCAGCGCGTCGATGGTCTTCAGGCCGAGACGGCGAAACATCGCCGCGACCGGCGGCTCCAGCCGCAGCGCGGCGACGGGCAGCGGCGAAACGGCGGCCAGCTCGTCATTCTCGGCGACGATGGCGCCGCCGCGCCCCTTGCCGCCGCCGACCAGCGCCAGGGCCGTGCCGGCATGGCTGGCGATCGCTGCAAGCGCGGCGAGGCCCTGATGGAACAGCCGCACCAGGAGATCGTCCATCAGCGCCTTCTCGCCGCCGAAGAGATGGGCGCAGCCGGAAATGTCGAGGACGAGACCGTGCGGCGCGTCGAGGGCGACGAGCGGCGTGTAGCGGTCGCACCAGTCGGCGACCGCCTCCAGAAGCCGCCGGTCGGCCGCCGGGTCGGCAAGCATGACCTCCATGTCCGGAAACCGCGCCTTCGCCTCGGCCAGGCCGCTGCCCGCCGCAAGCCCCATGGCCTCGGCTGCCTCGCAGGTCGCCACGATGCGGTTGGCGTTGCCGACGGTCTCGTAGAGCGCCAGCGGCGCCGGGCGGCCGCTTTCGCCATCGCCGTCGTCGGCCGCTCCCTTACGAGGCGCGTCGGAGCGCCACGACCGTCCCATCCGCTCGCGCCGGATCCGGTCCGTCGACAGCCGTGGAAACGACAGGGCGAGATAGCGGTTCGGAACGGGCCGGGGGGCCGAAACGTCGCTCATGGGAATTCCACTCCAGGACTACATGCTGCGGGCGACCGTCGCGGGATTTCTCCACCGTGACGTCGAAGACCGGGTGGCCGATGAGCTTGTCGCGATCGGCCAGGTCGGCGACGTGGCTCGCCGGCCCCGGCCGGATCCGCAGTCGCAGCGGCGCGGCGGTGGCCTCGGGACAGGCGCTCTGGCGCAGCAACAGCAGAGGCAGGCCGGCGTCGCGGGCGCGCAGATGCAGCCTCCGGGTGCCGTCGAGGCCGAGCCGGGCGGGATTGCCGCGCACTTCCAGGATCGCCATGGCCAGCGCCCGCGAGGTGGCGGCCTCCTCGCCGGCCCAGGCCGCCTCGTCGAGCTTGCGGGTCTTGACGAGGCAGAGCGCGGCGGGGTCGAGGCCGAAGCTCGCAAGCCCCGGCAGATAGGGAAGCCCGGCCTCGGAAAACGCCATCATGTCGCCGATCCACAGGAGCGGCCGGTCCGGGCGGGCGCCGAAGCGGATCGCCAGCGCCAGCGCGAAGCCGGCGAGCGAGCCGCCGTCGCGGGTCTCGTCGAGATGGATTTCGGCCAGTCCCGCCGCCGGAAAGCCGCCGCCGAGCGCCGCATCGGCCGCTGCGTCGCCGAGCGACAGGAGCTTCGGCATCGCGCGCCGCACGGCTGCCGCATCGCCCTGGTGGCGGGTGTCCGCAGCGGTGTTTTCCATCCGGCAGACCGGCTCGCCCTCGATCTGCGCGATGCGCTCGCGTAGCTCCGACAGGGCACGATTCCTAGCAAAATCCCGGTCCGTGCCATACAGGCGAACGGGCGCGGGCGGGGCCGCGCGCCGGGAGGCGGTCAGCGCGGCGGGATCGGTTGAGGCCATAGGATTCTCCTTCGATCACAAGGGATTCGCGATCGCTCCGCCTCACCAAGAGGTTTGTTCCTGATATGTTCCTATGGATTCCAGAGCGGCCCTGGAGAGTCAAGCCGAGTCTGCTCAGGGCCCGAGCGCCGTTTCCGGAAAGGGCAGGATTCCTAATCCCCTGTCTTGCGACAACCACGCAAAAAGGCCGTCGCGAGGGTGTCGCGACGGCCTTTCGAAAGGTCTGTGGATGATGGGTGCAGTCAGGTGTCCTTGGTGACGTGCGGCCGTTCGCCGACGAAGAAGAACGGCCGCAGGCGTACGCCGAGAACCGAGCCGGCATAGGCGGCGACCAGCCACAGCCAGCCATGCAGGCTGCCCGAGGCGATGCCGCCGAAATAGGCGCCGATATTGCAGCCGAAGGCGATTCGCGCGCCATAGCCCAGCAGCAGTCCGCCGATCGCCGCGGCCAGGATGGAGCGCAGCGGAATGGCGAAGTTCGGCGCCAGCCGGCCGGCGAGGGCCGCGGCGAGGAGGGCACCGAGGATGATGCCGAAATTCATCACCGAGGTGATGTCGGCGAAGATGCTGGAGGACAGCGCCGTCGCATTGCCCGGCTTCTGCCAGTAGGACCAGGCGGAGGGATCGACGCCGCCGAGTTCCGACAGCTTGGCGCCCCACAGGGCGAAGGCCGAGGTGATGCCCCAGGGGCGCCCGGCCAGCGCCAGCGTGACGAAGTTGAGCAGCGCCAGCGCGATGGCGCCGGCGACCAGCGGCCACGGCCCGCGGGCAAAGCGTGCCAGACCGTGGCGCTTCGGTGCGTCGGCCTGCTCCAGCCCGCCATGGCGGCGCTTTTCAACGAGGATCGTCACGGCCGCGATGGCCGCGAAGAGGGCGAAGGACAGGACGATGCCCAGCGGCGCGCCGACACTGTCGACGACCGAGACCGGCTCGAAGGCCGGCAGCGCCATCCACCAGTCGAAATGGATCGTCGCCAGCAGCGAGCCGATGATGAAGAAGGCCAGCGTGATCAGCATGCGGGCATTGCCGCCGCCGGCGGTGTAGAGCGTGCCGGAGGCGCAGCCGCCTCCCAGCTGCATGCCGATGCCGAAGATGAACGCCCCGACCAGCACCGAGGTGCCGACCGGCGAGACGAATCCCGAGACTTCCTGGCCGAACAGGCTGCCTGCGGCCAGCGCCGGGAAGAACAGCGCGACGGCGATGGCGAGCATCACCATCTGGGCGCGCAGGCCCCGGCCGCGACCGTCGCGGATGAAGTTGCGCCAGGCCGAGGTGAAGCCGAAGGCGGCATGGTAGAGGACGAGGCCGAAGGCGCCGCCGACGACGAAGAGCGCGGCGATGCGCGGGCTCTGGCCGAAGGCGAGACCCAGCGCGCCGATGAGGGCGAGGCCGAGCGCGACCCAGGCGGCCGGGCTCACGGCGCCGCTGCCGGGGGCGCGGCCCGCCATGGTGATCTGCGACATGGATGTCTCCGTGGAAATGCAGGCTGTTGCGACGACAGATAGGGTCGGGCTGCGGGGCCGACGACGCACAGCATGCTCCGCCCGGCAGCGGGAGGCGAAGATTGTTCCCCGCAAAGGCCGATCCGCGCCAAGCGCATCATCTCGGGCGCCGCGAGGCTTTCGTGAGCCGGCTACATCCGGATGCGGCGCAGCGCGTCGGCCGGTTCGCGGCGACCGCGCCATTGCTTGGGATAGCCGAAGGAGACCTCCTCGAAGGCGACGCCGTCGATGGTCCTGGACGAGGGCATGTGCAGATGGCCGGAGATCACGGCCCGAGCGTTGTAGCGGGTGTGCCAGTCCTCGGTGCGGGTGGTGCCGCACCAGATCGAGAAGCGCGGAATGCGCGGCAGGCGGGCCAGATCGCGGCGCAGCGGCCAGTGATTGACGAGGATGTTGGGCACGCCGTCGTCGAGCCCGTCGAGGCGGGCCGCGGTCGCCGACACGCGCGCCGCGCACCAGGCGCTGCGACTGGCATGGGGATCGGCCGGCAGGAACTGCTCGTCGGAGCAGACCGGCCCGCCCTCGCGGGCCCAGGCGACGGCGTCCTCATGGGCGACATCGGAGGGCCGGAAGGAATAGTCGTAGAGCAGGAACATCGGCACGATGCGCACGTCCTGCCCGTCGATGGCGACGACCGGATAGGCGTCCTCGGGCGTCAGCACGCCGCGGGCCCGGCAGCGCTCGACGAAGTGGCGGTAGCGCGCCTCGCCGCGCAGCGGCACGCCTTCGCTGGCCACGGCCCAGAGTTCGTGATTGCCCGGTACCCAGACCACCTGCCGGTATTTCGGCTGCAGGACGTCGAGGGCCAGATCCAGATGGCGCTCGGTCTCGCCGACGTCGCCGGCGAGGATCAGCCAGTCGTCCGGATGCGCGGCAATCTCGTGGATCGCCTCGCGATTGGCCGGGTGGCCGAGATGCAGGTCGGCGACGGCGAAGAGCTTCACGACGCGACGTCCGTGGCATCGATATCGGTAACGGAGCCCGACAGCGGAACGGTGCGCAGGAATCGCACGGTGTCAATCCGGTCCGGCGGCGAGGCCGCGAAGGCCAGGCGATGGTCGTTCGACACGCGCCGGCGCAGGAAGGCCCAGCGGGCCGGATCGTCGGGGCAGCCTTCATCGAAGGCGATGGTCGGCCGCTCGGTGGCGTCGTCGAGGGCGAAGGAGAAGCCGTCCAGCGGCAGGGCCAGCCCCATGCCGCGGGCCTTGATATAGGCTTCCTTCAGGGTCCAGACCGCAAAGAACCGCTCGGCCAGAGCCGGACCGGTCGCCGCGCGCACCCACTCGGCTTCAGACGGCGAGAAATAGCGCCCTGCCAGATCGAAGGTGGCGCTTTCCCGGCCGACTGCCTCCACGTCGACGCCGATCTCGCAGCCCCTGGAGACGGCCAGGGCGACGAGGCCGCGCGTATGGGAAAGGTTGAACACGAGGCCGCCCGCCGCCTCGCCGACGATCGAGGGCCGGCCATGGCGGTTGGTCTCGAAGCGCCAGTCGGCGGGCGCGGTGTCGCGGTAGCGCGACAGGGTGGTGCGGACCAGCGCCCGCCCGACCAGGAACTCGTCGCGGGCGCCCGCCACCTTGTAGCGGTCGTGGCGCTCGACCTCGTGCGGGTCGAGGAGCTTGCGATAGGCCGCGCGCTCGCTGTCGCCGATATCGGCCAGGAAGGTCAGCCAGATGGCGACGCCGTTCTCCGGCAGGACAGGGGCGCTGGTGGCGGGATCGATCGGTGGCAAGGCGGTCCTCGGCGGCACGGCGGCCAGGGTTCAATGGCCGCAAAAGCATCGAGGCGCGGGGGGGCGCCCGCGCCTCGATCATCGTTCAATGTGGGGAGGCCTCAGTCCACCCGGTAGAGGGGCACCGGCCGTTCGTCGCGGCGCTCCTCGCGATAGTTGCGACGATCGTCCCGCCGGTCCTCGCGGAATTCGCGCCGGTCGTCACGCCGGTCTTCGCGGAAGTCCCGGCGGGCATCGCGACGGGCATCGCGCCGGTCGTCGCGGCGATCGAAGTCGCGGCGGTCGCGGCCCCGGCGATCGTCGTAGCGGTCCCGGTCGCGATAGAAATTGCGGCTGCGATAATGGTCATCCCAGTAGCGGCCGATGGAGAAGGAGATGACCGGCGCGTCCATCCGGTCGACATAGCGCGGGCCGGTATAGCGGCGCTCGCGGGCGTCGGCGAGATAGTTGGACGACATCCAGCCGCGCTGGCCGTCATAGCCGACATCGCACCAGGCGCGGGTGTCGAGGCAGCCGAAGACGCGGACCCGGTCGCCGGCGCCGACGACGTTGACGGCAGGATAGGAGGTCGACGGGCCGGCGCGCAGATTGACGTCGGTGGTGGCGATCGCACGCGACTGCGCCTGTGCGCTCGCCGGCAGCGTGATGGCGCTCGCGACCGCGAGCGCTGCAAAGAGCATCTTGTTCATGGCGTTCCCTCGGACTGAGCCGGAACCTCTCCGGTTCTCTTGCTGCAGTAAGCCACAGTCAGTCCGAACGGTTCCCGAACGCACCTGTTATCCGGCGTTCATCTTCCGCAACGGCAGGAGGGTCAGCGCTTCGCCTCGATCGCGTCCCACAGGACCGCGGCGATATCGGCGCCGCCGAAGCGCTTCACCTCGCGGATGCCGGTCGGGGAGGTGACGTTGATTTCGGTCAGGAGATCGCCGATCACGTCGATGCCGACGAAGATCAGGCCGCGCTCGCGCAGCGCCGGTCCGATGCGCTCGCAGATCTCGCGTTCGCGGGGTGTCAGCTCGGTCGGGGTCGCCTGGCCGCCGACATGCATGTTGGAGCGGGTGTCGGTCTCGGCGGGCACGCGGTTGATCGCACCGGCGAACTCGCCGTCGACCAGGATGATCCGCTTGTCGCCCTTGCGCACGTCCTTCAGGTAGCGCTGCACGATGAACGGCTCGCGGAAAAGCAGGCCGAAGGTCTCCAGGAAGGAGGTCAGGTTGCGGTCGTCCGGGGTGATGTGGAAGACGCCGGCGCCGCCATTGCCGTAGAGCGGCTTCATGACGATGTCGCCGAATTCGGCGCGAAAGGCCATGACCTCTTCCGGGTCCTTGGTGATCAGCGTCTCCGGCATCAGATCGGCGAATTCGGTGACGAAGATCTTTTCCGGCGCGTTGCGCACCGAGGTCGGGTCGTTGACGACCAGCGTCTTCGGGTGGATGCGGTCGAGAATGTGGGTCGAGGTGATGTAGGCCATGTCGAAGGGCGGGTCCTGGCGCAGGAGGACGACGTCCATCTCGGCCAGATCGACCTTTTCCTGGGGCCCGAGGCTGAAATGGTTGCCCTCTTCCTCGCGCAGTTCCAGCACCTCGCCGCGGGCCGTGGCGCGGCCGTCGCGCAGCGACAGCCGGTCGGGCGTGTAGTGGAACAGGCTGTGGCCGCGGTTCTGCGCTTCCAGGCAGAGGGCGAAGGTGGAATCGCCCTTGATCGAGATCGAGGAGACATGGTCCATCTGGACCGCGACTTTGAGCGCCATGGGGTTTCCTTCGCCTGGGAACGGGTACGACCGCGCTGCGACGTAGCGCCGAGCGGCGGCATGCGCAATGGCAATGGACGGATCGTCGCCGGCAAGGCCCCGGGGCGGGGCCCTGGTCAGGCGACCCAGCGGCGTCCGGTGGTCTCCAGCCCGAAGAAGCGCGGCGTGCGGGCAAAGGCGGCGAGGCCGGCCAGCGCGGCCAGCGGCTCGGTCACCACGAAGAGCGGGATCTCGCGCATCAGCGCGCTGTGCGGCGCCTTGTCCTCGAAGGCGGCGCGGACCTGGTCGGCCTTCAGGATCGGGATGATGCGCTGGAAGATGCCGCCGGCGATGTAGACGCCGCCGCGGGCCATGAAGAGAAGCGCGATGTCGCCGGCGACACGGCCGAGATAGGTGGCGAAGAGGTCGACGGCTTCGCTCGACGGCGCATCCTTGCGGTTGACGGCCGCCTCGGTGATCTCGGCGGGCGAGCTGTGGACCGGGTCGACGCCGTCGGCGGCGCAGATCGCCTCGTAGAGATTGACGAGGCCGCGGCCGCACAGGACCTGCTCGCCCGACACCCGTCCCTCGATGGTCTTCAGATGCGGCCAGATCGCGTAGTCGCGGGGCGTACGCGGGCCGAGATCGATATGACCACCTTCGCCGGCGACCGGGATCCACATGCTGCGGGCGCGCACCAGCCCGGCGACGCCGAGGCCGGTGCCGGGGCCGAGCACGGCGCGGCTGGCGCCTTCATGGACGGTGCCGCCGCCGATCTGCGAGCGCGAGGCGTCGCCCAGCGCGGAGATCGCCAGCGCCTGCGCCTCGAAGTCGTTCAGGACGATGACCTCCTCGATCCCCAGCTCGGCCAGCATCTTGCGCGGCCGCACCACCCAGGGGCAGTTGGTCAGGTCGATCTCGTCGCCGTCCACCGGGCCGGCGACCGCCAGGACCGCCGATTTCGGCTGGATGGAAGTCTTGTCCAGAACCGTCGCCTGGATCGCATCGTCGATCGTCTCGAAATCCGCGGTCTGGATCACCGGGAACGGCTTGGGATCGGCGAAGGCGTCGACCAGCAGGGAAAAGCGCGCATTGGTGCCGCCGATATCGCCGATCAGGACCGGAAACTTCAACGCGTCGTTTTCGTCGCGCTTGCCTGCCATGGGAATGCCCGCTTCAATCGATTCGTATGACTGCCACATAGGCCATTGCCGTGACGAAGGCAAAACGCCGATCCGCCGCGCGCGCCGGCTCCGCCCCCACCCGCGGGGCCGGCAGCGGCCCGCAGGACGGACCGATGCGGTTCAGCGGATCGGGCGGTTGGTCGGGATCGGAACCCGCACTTCGGGCGCATAGCCCAGCGCCCCGGCCGGGGCGGCCATGCTGGCGGCCACCACGCCGCCGCCGCCGTCGAAGCGGGCCGGCGCGTTGGCGACCTGACGGCAGGCGTCAGGCATGTCGGCCAGCATCATCGGCGGCTTTGGCTTGGCCGGCTTGCCGCCGGGCTTGGGCGGCTGCAGCGCCACGTCGAACCACCAGTCGAGATCGCCGCAGCCGTCGCCGCTGCCGGTGGAGCGCTGGGCCGTGCAGCCGGGCGAGCCGGGCTGGCAGAACAGCCGCACGTGAAAATGTTCGTGATGGCCGTAGTAAGGGCGGACCTTGTTCAGCCAGGCGCGTTCGCGCCCTGTGGTCTCGCACAGCTTCTTCTTGATGCCCGGATGGACGAAGATGCGCTGCACCTTGGGGTCCTCGGCGGCCATGCGGATAAGGTCGCGATAGTTCGAGGTCCAGACCCGGTCGTCGACCTGGAAGGTGCCGGGCTTCAGCACCGAGCGGAACGGAAAATCCTCGCGGGCCTCCGGCGTCAGCCGGGCGGCCGGCATCGGCTGCAGCCAGATGTCGGCGTCGAGGCCGATCTGGTGCGAGGCATGGCCGGACGGCATCGGGCCGCCGCGGGCCTGCGAGATGTCGCCGACGAGAAGGCCGGGCCAGACGCCGCGCGCCGCCGCCTCACGGGAGAGGCGCTCGA
Source organism: Aurantimonas coralicida DSM 14790 (assembly GCF_000421645.1). Taxonomy (GTDB): domain Bacteria; phylum Pseudomonadota; class Alphaproteobacteria; order Rhizobiales; family Rhizobiaceae; genus Aurantimonas; species Aurantimonas coralicida. The sequence goes on from NZ_ATXK01000002.1 coordinate 46,490, forward strand.
GGAAGGAAATGGTGTTGGGGTGGCCGTAGCGGCGATCGCGCGACAGGCGCATCGCCTGCCATGCCGGGCCGTCGGCGGGCAGTTGCGCCGCGCCGGCAAGGCAGCCCTTGGAGTAGAAGCCGTGGCTGGCCGAGGGCAGGGCCGCCGCCGCATGCTGGCTGCCGAAGATCTGCTTGGCGGTCGGCTCGGCCGCGACGGCCGTGCATGCCATCATCGCCGCGACCAGAAGCGCGCCCGCCGCCGTGCGTGTCCGCGTCTTGCCCGTTGCCGTCATCAGCCTCGTCGTCCCCCGTCGTCGCGTCCGCGAGCCTATCGGGCGCAGTTGGGCCGAGGCTTGCGGGAAGGCGCCCGGGCGCGGCGAGACGCCGGCCCGGATCGTCATGCGAAGACTGCCGCAGGCTTATGCCGTTTTCGTGGCCGTCAGCCGGAAACCTCGACCCAGTCGCCGGTCCGGCCGGCCTCGAACAGGGCGTCGATCGCCGCCTGGTTGCGGCGGCTGGATTCCAGCGAGAACAGTTCGGTGTCCTTGCCGGCGATCGCGTCGGCGAAGCTCTCCACCTGCAGCCGGTACTGGTCGATGCCGGGGAAGCGGAAGGTCTCGGTGTGGCGGTGCGTGCGGTCGTGCAGGAACACCTTGTCGCCGTCATAGAGGCTGGCGTTGAACGGCGCGGCGATCTCGATGAAGCCGTCCTGGCCGTGGAAGACGATGCCCTGCCGGTTGGCCATGCGGGTGCCCAGATACAGGCTCATCTCGAAGTCGCCGAAATCCACCGTGCCGGTGACGAAGGAATCGGTGCCGAATTCGGCATCGGTGACCACCTTGGCGCGCACCCGCACCGGCTCCATGCCGGTCGCGAAGCGGCTGGTGACCATGGGATAGACGCCGATGTCGCGCAGCGCGCCGCCGCCCAGTTCGGGCCGGTTGCGCATGTTGGCGGCGTCGACATTGTAGTAGCTGAAGGCCGCCTCGATATGCATCAGCCGGCCGATGGCGCCGTCGGCAATGAGCTGCTGCACCTTGGCCCATTGCGGGTGATAGGTGACCATGAAGGCCTCGGACACCGTGACGCCGGCCGCCTTCGCCGCATCGGCGATCGTCGCGATCTCCGCGGCGGTCATGCCCATCGGCTTTTCGCACAGGACGTGCTTGCCGGCCTCGATCGCCTTCAGCGTCCATTCGGCGTGCTGGGACGTCGGCAGCGGGACGTAGATCACGTCGACCTCGTCGGAGGCCAGGAGCTCGTTGTAGCTGCCATAGGCGCGCGGGATGCTGAACATCTCGGCGACTTCGCGCGCCCGCTCCCCGTCACGGCTGGCGATCGCCGCCAGCCGGCCGTTGGTCGCCTTGGCGATCGCGGGCATCACATGTTCCCGCCCAATCTTGGCGGTGGACAGAATTCCCCATCTGAGCATGCCGGTTCCCCCCTTGTGGTCGTTCGTCGTCATTGTCCTTGCCGCGACCGGCCGCCCCTCGCCAGGCGGCCGGTCGCAGATCCCGTCAGCCGTTCAGGACGGCCTTCACGGTGTCCAGCTCGGTCAGCGGCAGCTGCGGGCGCGGGCCGATCTGGCCGATGATGTGGCCGGCCGACGCGACACCGAGCCGGGCCGATTTCTCGTGGTCGAGGCCCATCGTATAGCCGCGCAGGAAACCGGCGGCGAAGAGGTCGCCCGCACCGGTCGCGTCGACCACCTTGTCGACCGCCGTCGCAGGCACCGTGATCCGCTGCTCGCCTTCGGCCACGATGCAGCCCTTCTCGCTGCGGGTAACCGCGGTGAAGCGCTTGACGTCCTTGGCCAGCGCGTCGATCGCCGCGTCCATGTCCTCGGTCTCGTAGAGCGCCTTGGCCTCGGCCTCGTTGGCAAAGACGATGTCGACCGTGCCCGAGCGGATCAGGTCGAGGAACTCGGCGCGGTAGCGATGCACGCAGAAGGAATCCGACAGGGTCATGGCGACCTCGCGGCCGTTCTCATGGGCGATCTTCGCGGCGGCGACGATGGCTTCCTTGGCGCGGGGCGGATCCCACAGATAGCCTTCGAAATAGGTGACCTTGGCAGCGGCCACGAGCGAAGCGTCGATGTCCTGCGGTCCGAGCTCGGTGCAGGCGCCGAGGAAGGTGCTCATCGAACGCTCGCCGTCCGGCGTGACCAGCACCATGCAGCGCGCCGTCGGCGGCGTGGTGTCCAGCGGCGTGGTGTCGAACTTGACGCCAAGCGCGCGGATGTCGTGGGTGAAGATCCGGCCGAGCTGGTCGTTGGCGACCTTGCCGATATAGGCACCCGTGCCGCCGAGGCTGACCAGCCCGGCGATGGTGTTGCCGGCGCTGCCGCCCGAGGTCTCGGTGCCCGGACCCATGGCGTCGTAGAGATGCTCGGCGCGTTCGGCGTCGATCAGCGTCATGCCGGCCTTCTGCACGCCTTCGCGTTCCAGAAAGGCGTCGTCGGCCCGCGCGATGATGTCGACGATCGCATTGCCGATCGTCAGAACGTCGTATTCTGCCATGGTCCATCCTGTCGTTGAAGCGTGCCGTCTGGTTAACCCGCGGCGGCCGAAATGGCCAGCGGGGCAAGCACGGCCCGCGTTGCGGGGGCGCGGCGGCATGCCTATCTCGGCTGGACGGAAAGGACGCCCGATGATCTTCACCGCCGCCCGGCTTGCGCTCGCCGACATCTTCTCGCCGCCCTTCCGGGCCGCCCTCTGGAAGACCCTGGGGCTGACGGCCGTGGTGCTCGTGGCGCTCTGGTTCGGCATCGGCGCCATCGCCGAGATATTCGCCGTCCCGTTCCTGTCCAACCTCTTCCCGGACGATCTGAGCTGGCTCGATCAGGCCGGCACGCTGGCCGGCTGGGCCGCCGGCCTGCTTCTGGCGGTGCTCCTGGCCTTCCTGATCGGCCCGATCAGCGCGGTCATCGCCAGCCTGTTCCTCGACGACGTGGCGGTGGTGGTCGAGCGCGAGAGCTACCCGGATGCCCCGACCGGCACGGCAATGGCCTTCCTGCCGGGGCTCGTCCTGTCGGTGAAGTTCTTCGGCGTCGTCATTTTGGGCAATCTGCTGGCGCTGGTGCTGCTGCTCGTGCCCGGCGTCAACATCGCCGCCTTCTTCCTGGTCAACGGCTATCTGCTCGGCCGCGAATATTTCGAGTTCGCGGCCATGCGCTACCGGTCGGAGGACGAGGCCAAGGCGATCCGCTCGCGCCATGGCGGCACGGTGTTCATGGCGGGCCTCCTGATCGCTGGCTTCCTGGCGATCCCGATCGTCAATCTGCTGACGCCGCTCTTTGCGGCGGCGCTGATGGTGCATCTGCACCAGCGCATCGCGGCAAAGACCGGCGGCCTGCCGGTCCAGGCGGACCGGACCGCGCGCCGCGTCAGGGGATCGGATGCAGCGGCGCCGGAACGTCGTTCGTCTTGATCTCGGCCTTGCAGAGATCGGCGATGACGCAGGCCTCGCAGTCCGGCTTGCGGGCCTTGCAGACATAGCGGCCGTGCAGGATCAGCCAGTGATGGGCATGGCGGCGATAGGGCTGCGGAATGATCCGCAAGAGGCCCTGCTCCACCGCCTCGGGCGTTGCGCCGGGCGCCAGCTTCAGCCGGTTGCCGATCCGGAAGATGTGGGTGTCGACGGCCAGCGTCTCCTCGCCGAAGGCAACGTTGAGAACGACGCTGGCGGTCTTGCGGCCGACCCCGGGCAGGGCCTCCAGCGCGGCGCGCTCGCCGGGCACTTCGCCGCCATGCTGCGCCACCAGCGTCTCGGCGAGGGCGGCGACGTTCTTGGCTTTGTTGCGATAGAGCCCGATGGTGCGGATATGCTCGCGGATCGCATCCTCGCCCAGCGCCGCCATGGCGGCAGCATCGTCGGCGACGCGAAACAGTTCGCGCGTCGCCTTGTTGACGCCGGCATCGGTCGCCTGCGCCGACAGGACGACGGCGACGAGCAGGGTGAACGGATTGGTGTAGGCGAGTTCCGACACGGGCTCGGGCCGCTGCACCGAGAAGCGCCGGAAGATCTCGGTGATCTCCTCGTCCGAATAGGGGATCTTCACGCGGCGCGGCCGGGCCGGGCGCCGCGTCGCCGCCTTGGCCGGACGCTTGGCACTGGTCGCGCGAGGCGATGCGTCGCTTTTGCTGCGCTTGACCCCTTGGCCGGATGGTCCAATCTTGTCGCTCATCGTTGCCCTATAGCGAGACGACGCCGTGACTGACAATCGCGATGGCACAGGTCAGGCCGACGCCGCGTCGGAACGGCCGATCTTCGAGGCCTTGCTGACGCCCTACCGCTCGCTTGGCCGGCGCGGCTTCAACATCCTCATGGCCTTTGTCGGCGGGGTCAGCCTCGTCACCGGCATCGCCTTCGTCGCCAAGGGCGCCTGGCCGGTCTTCGGCTTCTTCGGCGTCGACGTGCTGCTGATCTGGTGGGCCTTTCGCGCCAGCTACCGCTCGGCCAGGGCACGCGAACTGGTCACCGTGTCCCGGACCGACCTGGCCATCCGCAAGATCTCGCCGCGCGGCGAGGTCCGCGAGACCCATCACAACCCGTTCTGGGCACGGTTCAAGGTGGACCGGCATGACGAGATCGGCATCACCCGGATGAGCGTCGATTCCAAGGCCGCCTCCACCGAGATCGGCGAGTTTCTCAATCCCGACGACCGTGAGAGCTTTGCCCGCGAATTCAACCGCGCGCTGCTGACCGCCAAGGGCCGCTGACCGGCTGGCGTCTCGCTCTGGCCGATTGTCGGAAAACGGGTGGCGGACGCCGCCCGCGGAGGCGATGATCGGCCAGCAAGGGAGAATTGCCATGTTGTCGATCGCACCCGACACGGTTCGAACCGACCCCGCCGTGATCACGCCATCCGCCAGCCAGGAGAGCCTCGGCGATTACGAGACGGTCCGCCGCGCCATCGAGTTCATCTCGACCCATTACAGCGAGCAGCCGAGCCTCGGCGAGATTGCCGCCGCGCTCGGCCGCTCGGAAGAGGCGTTGACCGCCGTGTTCCGCCGCTGGGCCGGGCTGACGCCGAAGGCGTTCCTGCAGGCCGTCACCATGGATCATGCCCGCCGCCTGCTCGACGGCGGGGCGTCGCTGCTGGATGCCGCCTTCGAGGTTGGGCTCTCCGGGCCATCGCGGCTGCACGATCTCTTCGTCAAGCACGAGGCCCAGTCGCCGGGCGCTTACAAGGCCAAGGGCGCGGGCATCGCCTTCGACTACGGCTTTCACGCGACGCCCTTCGGCCTGGCGCTGGTCGTGGCCACCGAACGGGGCCTCGCCGGCATCGGCTTTGCGGAACCCGGCGATGGCGGCGAGGCGGCGGCGCTGGACGACATGCGCCGGCGCTGGCCGAAGGCGAGCTTCCGGCCGGCGCCCGACCGGACCGCCCCGCTCGCCCGGCGCATTTTCGAGCCCGGCCACTGGCAGAGCGAGCGGCCGTTGCGGGTGGTGTTGATTGGCACGGATTTCGAGATCCGGGTCTGGGAGACTTTGCTGACGATCCCGGTGGGACAGGCGACCACCTATGCCAGCGTCGCCGGGCGCATCGGCGCGCCGAAGGCGGCCCGGGCCGTCGGCGCGGCGGTCGGGCGCAACCCGATCTCCTTCGTGGTGCCCTGCCACCGAGTGGTCGGCAAGTCCGGCGCGCTCACCGGCTATCACTGGGGCATCACCCGCAAGCGGGCGATGCTCGGCTGGGAAAGCGGACTTCTGGCCCGCGACAACGGATGAGGTGCGCTGTCCTGGCGATGACCCGTGCCGGGGCAAGCGGTCGCATTCGCAGGATCGCACACGGCCCTATCTGAACTTCCCGATCAGGGGAGGACGAGGCCGGTGCCCGGACGGATGAGCGACATGGCGGTTTTGCCGGAGGCGTCGGTGGAGACGGTGTTCCGACGCCTTGCCGCCGAGATGCCGGGGCGCACGGCGACGGCCAAGGGGCCGAAGGATCAGCCCGACCCGTTCCGCTCGCTGGTCTCCTGCGTCCTCTCGGCCCAGAGCCTCGACCGCAACACGGCCGCGGCGGCCGAGGCGCTATTTGCGCTGGCCACGACCCCGCCGGCGATGCTGATGCTGGGTGAGGAGGCGATTGCCCGGGCGATCAAACCCTGCGGCCTCTACAACATGAAGGCGCGCAATCTGACGCGGCTCTGCCAGACGCTGCTCGAGACCCATGGCGGGGTCGTCCCGCAGGATCGGGCCGGGCTGATGGCGCTGCCGGGCGTCGGGCGCAAATGTGCCGACATCGTTCTCAGCTTCACCTTCGGAGAGGACGTCATCGCCGTCGACACTCATGTCCACCGGGTTGCCAACCGCATCGGCCTGACAGCGGCGCGTGGGGCCGACGCCACCGCCGACCAGCTCGCCGCCCGCGCCCCGGACTGGGCGCAGGGCGACGGGCATTTCTGGCTGATCCAGTTCGGCAAGGCGGTCTGCGTGGCGCGCAGGCCCCGCTGCGAGGCCTGCATGCTCACCGATCTCTGCCTCTGGTTCGCCGCCAACCGGGACGCCGCCGCCCCCTGAGCGGCGGTCGCCGTGACGGCCTCAGATCTTACCGTCGAGGCCCATCTGGTAGTATTTGTGGACGATCTTGTCCTGGTTCTCCAGGAGCCAGTCGATCGAGGGCTCGTTCGCCATCGCCTTGCGGATCGCCTGGGTCATGCCCTTGCGATGGATGTCGAACAGCACCTTGTGGTCGAGATCCGGCACGTCGACGATGGTCGGGGCGAGCCAGACCGAGCAGATGATGCCGAGGTCGTTGACCCGGTCCTTCGGCAGGATGCCCTCGCGCACGGCGTCGAGCACGCCATTGGCGATGGCGAACTGCACCGTGCCCATCAGGATGTTGGTGTATTTGGGATCGTCGACGGTGACCTTCGACACGCAGAGCGTGACCGGGCGGACCATGATGTCGGTGTTGAGCAGGGCGAAGACGCGGCTATGGCCCTTCACCTGGTCGCCGGTGAGGGTGGCGAGCGCGGTGCCGACCGGCCCGTCGAGCTCGCCGATGACGACTTCCGGTTCGGCGGCTGTGCCCGGAGGGCCGCCGGCGACAAGGGCTTCGCCGCTGCGCAGGACGATACGGTCGGTCATGATGGCATTCTCTCGCTGGTTTCCGGCGCCCGCTGCGGCCTAGCAGCTTCCGCCGGCGCACTCAAACCCGCGCCAAGGCGGCGCGGGTTTGTGCGAAACCGGAGCGCCGTCAGCCTTCGAGGATGGTCTTTTCGGCGACGCTGGTATCGGCGTTGAGCCGGTAGACGATCGGCACGCCGGTGGCGATCTCCTGGCCGACGATCTCCTCGCCGGTCAGCCCGTCCAGCGCCATCACCATGGCGCGCAGCGAATTGCCGTGGGCGGCGACCAGCACCGTGCCGTCGTTCATCACCTTCGGCAGGATGTCGTGGATGTAATAGGGCCAGACGCGGGCGCCGGTGTCCTTCAGGCTCTCGCCGCCCGGCGGCGGCACGTCGTAGGAGCGGCGCCAGATATGCACCTGCTCCTCGCCCCATTTGGCGCGGGCGTCGTCCTTGTTGAGGCCGGACAGGTCGCCGTAGTCGCGCTCGTTGAGGGCGACGTTGCGGATCGTCTGAAGGTCCGGCTGGCCGAGTTCGTCGAGCGCCAGCGTCAGCGTGCGCTGGGCGCGGGAGAGCTCGCTGGTGAAGGCGATGTGGAAGGTCAGGCCGGCGGCCTTCAGGCGGCGCCCGGCATCCTTGGCTTCCTCGACACCCTTCTCGGTGAGGTCGGGGTCCTTCCAGCCGGTGAAGAGGTTCTTGAGGTTCCAGTCGCTCTGGCCGTGGCGGACGAGGACGAGGGTTCTGGACATCGCGGCGGACCTTTCATGTGGGTCGGATGAAGCATCGGGGCGGGCGGGGCGCCAGCCGTCAGAGGCCGAGGACGTCGGCCATGGTGTAGAGGCCGGGCGCCCGGTCCTTCGCCCAGAGGGCGGCGCGGACGGCGCCGCGGGCAAAGATCGCCCGGTCGGTCGCCAGATGCGAGATCTCGATGCGCTCGCCTTCGCCGGCCAGGATCACCGAATGCTCGCCGGTGACCGAGCCGCCGCGCAGCGTGGCGAAGCCGATCGTGCCCTCGGGGCGCGGTCCGGTATGGCCGTCGCGCACCCGCACGCTGTTGTCGGCAAGCGAAATGCCGCGACCCTTCGCGGCGGCCTCGCCGAGAAGCAGGGCGGTGCCGGACGGCGCATCCACCTTGTGCTTGTGGTGCATTTCCAGGATCTCGATGTCGAAGGCGTCGGGGCCGAGCGCCCGGGCGGCCTTCTCGACGAGGCCGGCGAGAAGATTGACGCCCAGGCTCATATTGCCGGACTTGACGATCGGGGTGCGCTCGGCGCTGGCTGCGATCGCCGCGTCCTGATCGGGCGAGCAGCCGGTGGTGCCGACGACATGGACCAGCGAGCCGTTGGCGGCGCGCTCGGCCATGGCGACGGAGGCCGCCGGCGCGGTGAAGTCGATGATGCCGTCGGCGCCGGCGAGCGCCGCGTCGATATCGTCGGTGATGAGGACGCCCGACGTTCCGATGCCGGCGAGGAGGCCCGCATCCTGGCCGATCGCCTCCGAGCCCTCGCGTTCGACCGCGCCGGACAGGACGGCGCCTTCGGTCTCGGCGATCACGGTGACCAGCGTTCGGCCCATGCGACCGGCGGCGCCCAGGACGACCAGCTTCATCGGTGCCATCGCGTCTCTCCCTCGTTGCGCGGCCTGGCGCGTCAGCTCCGCACGGATGCGGCGATTTCCTCGGGCCGCGTTGCCGTGCCGCTGCGGCGATCGCTCGACTGCAGGCCGTGGAACCGGGCATAGAGGCCGTCGCGGCGTCCGACAAGTTCCTCGTGGCTGCCGCGCTCGACGATCTCGCCGCCATCGACGACGAGAATCTGGTCGGCGCCGACGATGGTCGACAGGCGATGCGCGACGACGAGGACGGTGCGGTTCTTCATCGCCTCGTCCAGCGCCGCCTGCACCAGGGTCTCGGAGCGCGTGTCGAGGGCCGATGTGGCCTCGTCGAGAAGCAGGATCGGCGCGTTGCGCACCAGCGCCCGGGCGATCGACAGCCGCTGGCGCTGGCCGCCCGACAGCGAGATGCCGTTTTCGCCGAGCGGCGTGTCGTAGCCCTGGGGCTGGGCGAGGATGAACTCCTCGGCCTGTGCCTGCCGCGCAGCCTCGGCGATCTCCTCATCGGTCGCATCGGGCCGGCCGAGGCGGATGTTCTCGCGGATCGTGCCCTCGAAGAGATACGGCGTCTGCGGAACGTAGGCGATCTGGGCGCGCAGCGAGGCGGTCGCCACGTCGCGGATGTCCTGGCCGTCGATGCGGATGGCACCCTCGGAGACGTCGTAGAAGCGTTGCAGCAGCGAGATCACGGTGGACTTGCCGCCGCCGGACGCGCCGATCAGGGCGGTGGTGCGGCCGGGCCGGGCGGTGAAGCTCATGCCCTTCAGGACGGGTTCGCCCGGATGATAGCCGAAGCCGACATTCTCGAAGACGATCTCGGCCCGGTCGACCTTCAGCGCCGGCGCGCCCGGCTTGTCGGCCTGGCCCGGCTCAAGATCGAGGATCTCGTAGATCATCTGGGCGTTGACGAGCGCCCGCTCGAGTTGCACCTGCAGCTTGGCGAGACGGCGGGCCGGATCATAGGCGAGCAGCAGCGCCGTGATGAAGGCGAACATGGCGCCCGGCGAATAGCCGTAGACGATGGCGCGGTAGCCCGAATAGGCGATCACCCCGGCGATCGCGAGGCCGGCGACGATCTCGGTGACCGGCGTGGTGCGCTCGGTGATGACGGCGATGCGGTTGGAGCGTTCCTCGGCACCGAGGATCAGCGTCTCGATGCGTGCGCGTAGCGGCTTTTCCATGGTGAAGGCCTTCACCACGGTAATGCCCTGCGCCGCCTCCTGGATCGAGCCGAGCACCCGCGCATTGAGGTCGATCGACTGGCGGGTGACCACCCGCAGCTTGCGGGCCAGGATGCCGATCATCAGCGCGATCGGCGGCCCGGCGATCAGCGCGATCATCGACAGGAGCGGGTCCTGGTAGATCATCACGAAGACCAGGAAGATCAGCGTCAGGAGATCGCGGGCGATCGAGGTGACCGTCAGGTTCAGCGTGTCGCGGATGCCGGCGACATTCTGGTTGATCCGGGCCGCCAGATGCGCCGAGCGGTTCTCGCCGAAGAAGTCCACCGACAGGGCCATCAGATGGGCGAACAGCCGTCGCTGGTAGCGCGCGACGATGTGGTTGCCGATGCGGGCGAGGATCACGCCCTGGCCGTAGGTGGCAAGGCCGCGCGTGGCGAAGGCCAGGAAGACGACGATCGGAAGCGTGACGATGGCGGCGCGGTTCTGGTTGACGAAGATGTCGTCGATCACGCTGCGCATGATCCAGGCGAGAAACGCCGTCGAGGCCGCGACCAGCACGAGGCAGACGATCGCCATCACGTACTGGCGCAGGAACTGCCGGCCGTTCTCCTGGATGATCCGCTTCAGGAGCCGCAGCACGAGACCGCGCTCGCCCGGCTCCTTCAGGGAGATCCGCTTCTTCGTCGTCGCGCCGGCGGCCTGCCCGGCTGTCGTTTTCTTGCTCATCGCGACGTCCTATAGAGGCTCATGCGTCCGGTGCCTATCGGGGCCGGGCGGGCGCCGCGTCGGAAATCCGCCGGCACTGGCCGATCGGCAACGGTCGGGATGCCTCGGAGCCTAGCCGCGACCCTGCCACGCGCCGGTGACATGGACCGGCCAGCGCCATGGCAGCACGGCGACGATGTCGAAGCGGCGCGAGAGCCGGGCGAAATCGGCCCGGCGCCCGATCCACAGATCGGCCGCGGCCTCGATCCGGCGCTGGGTCTGCGGGCCGACCGCATCCATCGCCTCGGCGAGCGTCGCGCGGCCCTTGACCTCGACGAAAGCGACGAGATCGCCGCGGCGGGCGATCAGGTCGATTTCGCCGGCTTTCGTGCGGTGCCGGACGGCGAGGATGCGGTAGCCCTTCAGCCGCAGCGCCATGGCCGCCAGCCACTCGCCGCGATGGCCCTTGCGAAAGCCCTGCCGCCGCCGGGCGCGGGCCGCGTCCGCAGAGGTCACTGTCGGTCCTTGAGGGCAAGGGCGCGCTGATAGAGGTCGCGTCGCCCGAGGCCGGTCAGCCGGGCCGCTTCCTGCGCCGCTTTGGTGGGCTTCATCTCCGCCAGCAGACCCGACAGGATCGCGTCGGCGTCGGCCTCGCTCGCGACCGGCGGCGCATCGGGCGGCGCGATGCAGACGACGATCTCGCCGCGCACCCGTTCCATGGCGGCGAACTGGGCGGCAAGATCGCCAAGCGTGCCGCGATAGATCGTCTCGTACGCCTTGGTCAGTTCGCGGCAGACGGCCGCCTGACGCGCGCCGAGAGCCTGGTCCATGGCCGCGAGACTGTCGGCGATCCGGTGCGGCGCCTCGAAGAAGACCAGCGTGCCGGGAATGCGGGCGAGTTCCTCCAGCCGCTGCGCGCGCGCCTGCTCCTTCTGCGGCAGGAAGCCGGCAAAGAAGAAGGCGTCCGACGGCAGGCCCGAGGCGAGCAGCGCGGCGAGGGCCGCCGAGGCGCCGGGGATCGGCACCACTGGAATCCCGGCCGCGATCGCCTCCTGCACGATCCGGTAGCCGGGGTCCGACACCAGCGGAGTCCCGGCGTCCGAGACCAGCGCCACCGACAGGCCGGCCTTGAGATCGGCGAGGAGCGCAGCGCCGGCATTTTCGGCATTGTGCTCGTGATAGGCGAACATTCGCCGCTCGATGCCGAAGCGATGCAGCAGCTTGGCGGTGACGCGCGTATCCTCGCAGGCGAGGCGATCGGCCCCGGCGATGAGCTCCAGCCCGCGCAGGGTCACGTCGCCGAGATTGCCGATGGGCGTCGCCACCAGATAGAGGCCCGGCTCCGGCTTCGGCGCCGTGTGCGCCACATCCCGAATGCGATAGCGGCGGGCGGTGGCCTGCTCGTCTTTCTGCGCCTGCAACTCTTCGGGCATCACTTGGCGATCGACCGCTTCAGCGCTTCGTCGATCCGTTCCTGCCAGCCGGGCCCTGTTGCCTTGAAATGGGAAAGGACCTCGGGGCTGAGCTCGAGCGCGACCGGAATCTTTCCGGACGGCGAGGTTCGGGACTGGCGGCCACTTTGGCCGAACTGCGCAAGAATTTCGGGCGGAAGCGTCGCGTCCGCCGCCCGGGCCTCGCGAAAATCTGCCTGCGTCCATTCGGGATTGTCGCTGTCGATGACAGGGTCTTGGCTATTGTCCGACATAGCGTTCGAACTCCTTTCGATGGGCGCGGCGGAGACTGATCGGACGCACTGAGCCGGCGCGGACGGTGAAGGCAACACAGAAAGGCTGGCCGTCGATGAAGCCGAAACCACGAAACCGCGCCTCACCATAGTCGTGGCGGTCATCCCTGATGACCAGCCGCAGATCCATATCCGCCGCTCTTGCCAAAGAGACGCCGTGCTTGGCGATATTCGCGGCATCCTTGGCGGGGTCGAAATCCAATGCGCGACGGCTCCGGCACGTGACGGTCGCCATCCACTATATAGGGCGCCGGGGGCGTCGACGAAATCCGTCTCAGGCGAGGTCGGCGACCACCGCGTCGAGGACGAGCATGCCGGCGGGCGTCGCCCGCAGCCGGTCGGGCCCGAGGCGTTCCACCATGCCGTGAGCCATCAGGTCGGCCTCGCTGACCGGATCGAGATCGCGGCCGGTCAGCTTGCGCCAGCGCTTCAGGTCGATGCCCTCGGTCAGGCGCAGGCCCATCAGCAGCAATTCGTCCGCCTGCTCGGTCGGGCTCAGCAATTCATCGACCACCGCCCCGCTGTCCCAGGATTCGACCATCTTCAGCCAGGTTTCCGGCAGCGGCTCGTTGGAGATGGCGTGGCGGCCGCCCGGCCCCATCAGCCGGCCATGGGCGCCGGGGCCGACACCGGCATAAAGCCCGTAGCGCCAGTAGGTCAGGTTGTGACGGGATTCGGCGCCAGGGACGGCGTGGTTGGAGATCTCGTAGGCCGGCAGGCCGCGTTCGGCGGTGATCCGCTGGGTGGATTCGTAGAGATCGGCAGACAGGTCGCCATCCGGCACGATCAGCTTGCCCGCCTTGTGCAGCGCGTAGAAGGGCGTGCCTTCCTCGATGGTCAGCTGGTAGAGCGACAGATGGTCGGCGGCCAGATCGATCGCCTGGTTCAGTTCGCTCTCCCAGGCGGCGACGGTCTGGTCGGGCCGGGCATAGATCAGGTCGAAGGACAGGCGCGGGAAGATTTCGCGGGCAAGGCCGATGGCGTGCAGCGCCTGGTCGACGCTGTGCAGCCGGCCGAGAAGCCGAAGGTCGCGGTCGTTCAAGGCCTGAACGCCGAGCGACACGCGGTTGACGCCGGCCTCGCGATAGCCGCGGAACCGCTCCGCCTCGACGCTTGAGGGATTGGCCTCCAGCGTGATCTCGGCGCCGTCGGCGATCGTCCAGTTGGCGGCCACGGCATCGAGGATCCGGCCGACAGTCGCTGGCTCCATCAGCGACGGCGTACCACCGCCCAAGAAGACCGAGGTGACCGTTTCACCCGCCGAGCGGCGGGCCATCTCGGCCAGTTCCCGCTCGAAGGCCGCCGCATAGCGCTCCTGGTCCACCGGCTTGTGGCGGACATGGCTGTTGAAGTCGCAATACGGGCATTTGGCCGCGCAGAACGGCCAATGCACATAGACGCCGAACCCCGGCGCGCGCGATTGCGGCTCGAAGGCGAGGACGTCGCGGCCTGGGCGGGAATGGATCGTCATTCGACTCCGAGTGCGTCGCGCGCGAATTTCTGGAAGGCCCGCGCCCGATGCGACATGGCGGTCGGCTGGCCGGGCTTCCAGGCGTGTTTTTCCGCCGACATCATCTCGCCGAAGGTCCGGTCGCTGCCGTCGGGCAGGAAGATCGGATCGTAGCCGAAGCCGAGTTCGCCGCGCGGCGGCCAGACGATGGTCCCCTCGACCTCGCCCCGGAAGAGATGCGTGCCGCCGGCCGGATCCGCAAGGCACAGAACCGCGACGAATTTCGCCCGGCGCTGCTCCGGCGTCGTGGCGCCGGCCGCCTGCAGCTTTTCCTCGACATTGCGCATCGCCATGGCGAAATCGCGATCCGGACCGCCCCAGCGCGCCGAATAGATGCCGGGATCGCCGTTCAGCGCGTCGATGGCGATGCCGGAATCGTCCGACAGCGACACGAGGCCGGTGGCGCGCATGGCGGCCAGCGCCTTGAGCTCGGCATTGGCCTCGAAGGTCGTGCCGGTCTCCTCGGGATCCTCGAGGCCCTTGTCCTTCGCCGAGGTCACCTCGAAGCCGAAGGGCTCCATCAGCTCGCGGATTTCCCAGATCTTTCCGATGTTGTGGCTGGCGACCAGAAGCGGGCCGTCCTTCGGGTCGAGACGTTTCATGGCGCGGCCTCGATGGCTTGGCGCTGCATGCCGACGAGATCGTTGATCCCCTTGCGGGCGAGATCAAGGAGCTTGAGGAACTCGTCCTGCGAGAACGGCGTGCCCTCGGCGGTGCCCTGGATCTCGACGATGCCGCCGGAGCCTGTCATGACGAAATTGGCGTCGGTCTCGGCGGCGGAATCCTCCGGGTAGTCGAGGTCGAGCACCGGCTCGCCCTTGTAGATGCCGCAGGAGATCGCCGCGACATGGTCCTTCAGCACCTTGGCCGGGTCGACCATGGCGCGCTGGCCCATCCAGGCGAGGCAGTCGGCCAGTGCCACGTAGCCGCCGGTGATCGCCGCCGTGCGGGTGCCGCCATCGGCCTGGATGACGTCGCAATCCACGGTGATCTGGCGCTCGCCCAGCGCCTGCAGGTCGACAACGGCGCGCAGGCTGCGACCGACGAGGCGCTGGATTTCCTGGGTGCGGCCCGACTGCTTGCCGGACGCCGCCTCGCGGCGCATCCGGTCGCCCGTGGCGCGCGGCAGCATGCCGTATTCGGCCGTCACCCAGCCCTTGCCGGAATTTTTCAGCCAGCCCGGCACGCGCTCTTCAAGGCTCGCCGTGCACAGGACATGGGTGTCGCCGAACCGGACGAGGCACGAGCCTTCGGCGTGACGGGAGTAGTTCCGCTCGAGGCTGACGGGCCGCAATTCGTCGAAGGCGCGTTTGGATGGCCGCATGATGAGGTCCTGACAATCGGTCCTGGAGAAGGGAATAGATGCTTCGGGTTGCGCCGGGCTTGTATCGGCGATGACCCGACGGATCAAAGATTTTCGCGTCGCCGTCATGGCGGGGCGCCGCGCGATGGCAGAAGATCGGCCGGAAAGGTGCTTGCGGCGAGGGCTATCGCGGCCGGACGGCTTGGCGAGGGCCCGAGCATTCCCTATAGTCCGGTCATGCGGGAAACGATGCGACGCCATGACTGAATTCCGTTTGCCTGTCAGCGATTTGGCTTCCGGAGCACTGCCGCTGGACGAGCGCTCGCGGGAGATCTTCCGGCTGATCGTCGAAAGCTATCTCGACATCGGCGAGCCGGTGGGCTCGCGCATGCTGTCGCGGCTCCTGACCAACGCGCTTTCGCCGGCCTCGATCCGCAATGTGATGAGCGATCTGGAAGCGCTCGGCCTGATCTATGCGCCGCATGTCAGCGCCGGACGCATGCCGACTGAACTGGGCCTGCGCTTCTTCGTCGACGCCTTTCTGGAAGTCGGCGATCTCGGCTCCTCCGAGCGCGAGGAGATCGAGGAAAAGGTGCGCGTGTCGGGCGACGGCCGCCCGTTCGAATCGCTTCTGACCGAGGCGAGCCAGCTCCTGTCCGGCCTCTCTCGCGGCGCCGGCATCGTGCTCACCTCCAAGGCCGATCTGCGCCTCAAGCATATCGAGTTCATCCGTCTGGAGCCGACGCGGGCGCTGGCGGTGCTGGTCGGCGCCAATGGCGAGGTGGAGAATCGCATTCTCGACCTGCCGGCCGGTGTCACCGCCTCGCAGCTCGTCGAGGCCGGAAACTTCCTCAACGCCCATATCGTCGGCCGTACGCTGGGCGAGGCGAGCGAGGAGATCGCCCGGCTGAAGGACGACACCTCCAGCGCCCTCGATCTCCTGTCGCGCCAGCTCGTCGAAAAGGGGCTCGCGGTCTGGTCCGGCGCCTCGGCCGACCAGCCGGCGCGGCTGATCGTGCGCGGCCGGGCCAACCTCCTGGAAAATGTCACCGCCTCCGAGGACATCGAGCGGCTGCGCCTGCTTTTCGACGACCTCGAAACCAAGAGCGGCATCATCGAGCTTCTGGGCCTTGCCGAGAAGGGCAATGGCGTGCGGATCTTCATCGGATCGGAGAACAAGCTTTTCTCGCTGTCCGGATCCTCGCTGGTGGTCGCCCCCTATCAGGGCGGCGGCGAGAGCGTCATCGGCGCGGTGGGCGTGATCGGTCCGACCCGGCTCAACTACAAGCGGATCGTGCCGATGGTGGACTATACCGCGCGCATCGTATCGCGGCTTCTGACCTCGGGCGCGGCTGCCCGCGAGGCTTGATTTTCCGTCCCGTCAATTCGATATGCGGCGCGACAACGATTTTCCGCCGCGCTGCGCGGTTCGCGTGGGAACTCCCACCGCCGGACTTGCGCAGCCAGGCCCCGACACGAGGTGATGACGCATGAGCGATACCGGCAAGCGCGAACACGACGAAGCCCGCAACCGGGCGGCTGACCCGGCCGCCCGCGATCGCGCCGACCCGGCGAGCGAGGCCGAGGCGCGGCGCGCGGCGGCCAATGCCAATGCCGAGGGCAGCGGCTATGCGGACGCCGCCAGCGGCTTTGCCGACGCCGATGCGGCCGCCAGCGCCGATGCCGAACGCATCGCCGCGCTGGAAGCCGAGAACGCCGACGTCAAGGATCGCCTGCTGCGGCTGGCCGCCGACATGGAAAACCTGCGCCGGCGGACCGAGCGCGAGGTCAAGGATGCGCGCACCTATGCGGTGACCGGCTTTGCCCGCGAGATCCTGTCGGTCGCCGACAATCTGCGCCGCGCGCTGGAAGCCGTGCCGGCCGAAGCCAAGGCCGATGGCGAGGGTGGTCTGGCCGGTCTCATCGACGGCGTCGAGGTGACCGAGCGGTCGCTGCTCAGCACGCTGGAGAAGCACGGCGTCAAGAAGCTCGACCCGGAAGGCCAGCGCTTCGACCCGAATTTCCATCAGGCGATGTTCGAGATTCCGAACACCGAAGTGCCGAACGGCACCGTCCTGCAGGTCGTGCAGGCGGGCTATGCCATTGGCGAGCGCGTGCTGCGCCCGGCCATGGTCGGCGTCTCCAAGGGCGGGCCGAAGGCCTCTGCCGCCAAGGCCGAGGCGGACGCCGCCCCGCAGGACGCCGGCGACACCATCTGATCGCCACAAAGCCCGCCGACGCTTTTCCGTATCGCGGGGACCAGTTCGCGATACGGATGCCAGGCAAGAACAGGCGACTTATGACGAAGACGATCCTCCCGCTCGCGGTTTCGGCCGGACTGCTCGTGCTCGGCACGCTGGCGGCCAAGGCCGATCACGCCGATCGGCATATGTCGGTCTGGAAGTCGCCGAGCTGCGGCTGCTGCGAGGCCTGGACGGACATTGCCCGCGCCCATGGCTTCGACGTTACCGTCACGAACACCGACGAACTGACCCCGATCAAGCGTGCGGCGAAGGTACCGGCGGCGATGGAAGGGTGCCACACGGCCAGGATCGACGGCTATGTCATCGAGGGCCATGTGCCGATGGATGCGATCGACCGGCTCCTCGCCGAGCGTCCCGCCCTGGCCGGCCTGTCGGCGCCGGGCATGCCGATGGGCTCGCCCGGCATGGGCGACGATCCGGATGCCCGCTACGACGTCTACGGCTTCGGCGGCGAAGGCGGTCCGACCGTCTATCAGGCTGTCGGCGCCCGCTGACCGGCCGCCAATTTCTGACAGGACAGGGCGTCGCGCCTGATCCTGGTGGCCCGGCTCAGAAGCGCGGCGGCGTGCGACCGGCGGCGCGGCAGGCCGCCACCAGCGTGTTGGCCATCAGCATGGCGATGGTCATCGGCCCGACGCCGCCCGGCACCGGCGTGATCGCCGCGGCCTTCTGCGAGGCGGCCTCGAACGCCACATCGCCCACCAGCCGGGTCTTCGCCGAGCCGTCCGGATTGTTGCCCTTCTCGGGGGCATCAATCCGGTTGATGCCGACATCGATGACCACGGCACCCTCCTTCACATAGTCCGCGCCGATCATCTCGGGCCGGCCGACGGCTGCGACCAGGATATCCGCGTTCCGGCAAAGGGCGGGCAGGTCCTTCGTGCGCGAATGGGCGATGGTCACGGTGGCGTTGGCGGCGAGGAGAAGCTGCGCCATCGGCTTGCCGACGATGTTGGAGCGGCCGACGATCACCACGTTGAGGCCCGACAGATCGTCGCCGAGAACGTCGCGGATCAGGATCATCGAGCCGGCCGGCGTGCAGGGCACGAAGGCCTCGTCGATCGCGCCGGTGGACAGCCGCCCGACATTGACGAGGTGGAAACCGTCGACGTCCTTGTCGGCGTCGATGGCCTGGATCACCTTGCCCTCGTCGATCTGCTGCGGCAGCGGCAGCTGCACGAGAATGCCGTGGATCTCGGGATCGGCGTTGAGCTCGGCGATCAGCTCGAGCAGCGCCGCTTCGGACGTGTCGGTATCGAGCACGTGCTTGACCGACTTGAAGCCGCATTCGACCGCGCGCTTGGCCTTGGAGCCGACATAGACCTGGCTGGCCGGGTCCTCGCCGACGATCACCACGGCCAGTCCGGGCTGAAGGCCCGTCTCGGCGGTCAGGGACGTCGTTGCCGCCGTGACCTCCTCGATGATCCGCGCCGCGCGCGCCTTGCCGTCGATCCGCCGTGCTTCGGCCATGGTGCCGTATCCTTCCTGTCCGCGGTGCCGTCAGGGTCTCTTATGGCAGAAGGCAGCGATGGGAAAAGGCCCGCATCGCTGCACGCGTCCCGCGGTGCGGCGCGAGCAGTCCAGTCCGGCGGCGATGTCTATCGCATTGGCAAGCGGTGAACGCCGAGCCGAGACCGGTCTTCGGTCCTTCTACAAACTCGCCGCGGTGCGGGCCGCCTGGTCGTAATGGCCCGACAGGACGCGCAGGAGGCGGGCGACGTTGGTCATGGCCTCAGGCGATATGCCGAGTTCCTCGGCGCCGGAGACGAGGATGCGTTCGCGCAGGTCCTTGTAGAGGCGACAGGCGGTCTCGCCCTCGGAGGTGATCGCGATCAGCCGTTCCTTGCCGGATTTCTCACGCGCCACCAGCCCCTTCGCCTCCAGCTTGCGGATCGCATAGGTCGCCAGATGCGTGTCCTCGATGCCCAGCACGAGGCAGATGTCGGCGAGGCGCTTGGGCTTGCCGCGATGGGTCACCGTATGGAGGACGAGGATCTCCGTCGCCGTCAGGCCGGGCTGTCCGGCCGCCGTCATGCAGCGGATCATCCAGCGCTCGAAGGCATGGTTGGCGAGGATCATCCCGAACTCGACCTCCGACAGCGCCGGCATGGCGCCGTCGGCCAGATGCGCCGAGGAGACGATGGGGCCGAAGCCTCCCGGTCCTGCGGGCGGTCGGGCTTCGGGGTTGGTGTCGTCGGTCCCGCCGGCCATGCTCAGCCTCCGGAGAACATCGTGCGGGGCAGGTAGAGCGCAAGATCGGGGAACACCGCCAGCAGCACCACCATCAGCGCCAGAAGGCCGAAGAAGGGCGCCGTGGCGGCGGCGATCCTGAAGATGTTCTGTCCCGTCAGGCCCTGGATGACGAAGAGGTTGAAGCCGACCGGCGGCGTGATCTGCGCCATCTCCACGACGATGACGAGATAAATGCCGAACCATACGAGGTCGAAGCCGGCCTGGGTCACCAGCGGCATGATCACCGAAGTGGTCAGCACCACCATGGAGATGCCGTCGAGGAAGCAGCCGAGCACCATGAAGAACACCGTCAGCGCCGCCAGCAGCGCGAAGGGGGACAGGTCGAGCGAGCCGATCCAGGTGGCGAGTTCCCGCGGCAGGCCGGTGAAGCCCATGGCGGTGGTGACCACCGCCGCGCCGGCGAGGATGAAGGCGATCATTGCCGACACCCGCGTCGCCGCCATCAGGCCCTCGCGGAAGCTCTGCCAGTTCAGTGCATTCTGGGCCCTTGCGATGACCAGCGCCAGGATGACGCCGATCACCGCCGCCTCGGTCGGCGAGGCGATGCCGCCATAGATCGAGCCGATGACGCCGGCGATCAGCAGGATGGTCGGCAGGATGCGGCCGAGCGAGCGGAAGGCGCTTTCCTCGACGATGACGTCGGCCGCGGCCGGGATCAGCGAGGGCTTCAGCGTGGTGATGAGCGCCACATAGCCCATGAACAACAGCGCCAGCACGATGCCCGGCACGACGCCGGCGATGAACAGTCGGGCGATCGATTCCTCCACCGCCGCGCCATAGACGATGAGGATGATCGAGGGCGGGATCAGCAGGCCGAGCGTGCCCGAGCCGGCCAGAGAGCCCATGGCGATGCGCTCGTCATAGCCCCGCTCCTTCAGTTCCGGCAGCGAGATCTTGCCGATGGTCTGGGTGGTGGCGGCCGAGGAGCCGGAGATCGCCGCGAAGATGGCGCAGCCGACGATGTTGACGTGGATCAGCCGGCCCGGCAGCCGACGCATCAGCGGCGCAAGCCCGGCAAAGAGGTCCTCCGACAGTTTCGAGCGGAACAGGATCTCGCCCATCCAGATGAACATCGGCAGGGCGGTGAGGTCCCAGGACGTCGAGGCCGACCAGAAGGAGGTGGCGAGGATCTGCGCGTCGGGCAGTGCCGGCCGGGTGAGCAGCGCCGCGAGTGCCGTCAGCGTCAGCGCAAGTGCGACCCACAGGCCCGAGGCCAGCGCGCCGAAGAGGACGACGACGAGCAGCAGCGAGACTTCGAACACGCCCATCAGACGCTGCCTCCGCTGCCGGCGATGCGATCCATGCCGCGAAAGGCCAGCACGGCTTCGTCGACGAGGGCGATGGCGAGGATGAACAGGCCCAGCGCCAGCGTCGCCTGCGGCAAAGCGAGCGGCACGGCGATCATGCCGTAGGAGACGTCGCCGTAGCTGAAGCTCTTCAGCGCCAGTCCGCCGGTGGCATAGGCGCCGAACAGGGCGATCCCGGCGCCGAGCAGCGCGACGATGCCGTCGACATTCTGGCGTGCCCGCTCGGGCAGGCGCTGGGTGACGAGGTCGACGCGGATGTGGACGTTCCTGGCCAGCGTGTCGGCCAGCGCCAGGAAGGTGGCGCCCGCCAGGAGGAAGCCGGCGATCTCGGCGAGCGAGGGCACGGCGAAGCGGGTCGGCGTCGCCCCGAGGCTGATCAGCAGGAAATCGAGGAGCCGGGCGCCCACCTGCAGCGCGACGAGGACGAGAATGGCGACGAGGCAGAGGGCGGCGATGCCGCCGGCCACGCTGTAGATCGTATCGAGAACGCGACGCATCGGTGCTCCGGGCGGGTTGACGGGCAGGCTCGGGGCAGACGACGGGCGGCGATGGCCGCCGCCCGTCTCATGGGAGCGATGATCAGTTGCGATAGGCCTCGATCAGGGCCGCGCCGGCCTCGCCCGCCGACTGCTTCCAGGATTCGGTCAGCGTCTCGCCGATCTTCTGGAAGTCCGCCTTCATCTGCTCGGACGGCTCTTCGACCGTGATGCCGTTCTCCGACAGCGTCTTGGTGGCGCTTTCGGTCTCGGCCACCGAGGCCTCCCAGCCGCGGGTCTCGGCGGCCGCCGCCGCCTCGGTGATGGCGGTCTGGGCCTCCGGCGGCAGGGCGTCGAAGGCGGCCTGGTTGACGATCACCATGTTGCGCGGCAGCCAGGCGTTGAGGACGTAGTAGTTCGACAGGAAGTCCCAGGCCTTGGTGTCGACACCGGTGGAGGGCGAGGTCATCATCGCCTCGACGCGGCCGGTCGAGAATGCCGTCGGCACGTCCGAGGCCTCGATCTGGGTCGGCACCATGCCGGCCTCGTTGGCGATCGCCTCGGTCGAGGTGTTGTAGGCACGGAACGACTTGCCGCCGAGCTCGGCGACGGAATCCACCGCCTGCTTGGTGTAGAGGCCCTGCGGCGGCCAAGGCACCGAGAACAGAAGCTTCAGGCCGTCCTTGGCCAGCGCCTCTTCCATCATCGGCTTCTGGGCGTCGTAGAGTTTCTTCGCCTCGTCGTAGCTGGTGGCCAGGAACGGCACGGAATCGGCGCCGTAGATCGGGTTCTCGTTCTCGAGCCGCGAGACCAGCAGCTCGCCGATCGGCACGATGCCGTCACGGACCGAGTTCTTGATGTCAGGATGCTTGATCAGCGACTGGTTCGGGTGCTGGGTGATCTGGACCGCATCGCCGGCGGCGCCGTTCACCTCCTCGATGAAGGTGGCGATGTTTTTTTCGTGGAAATTGCCTTCCGCATAGGGGGTCGGCATGTCCCAGGCCGTCTGGGCAAGGGCCGCGCCCGGCAGAACCAGAGTGGCGGCAAGCGTAATCGTCGACAGATGCTTCATCGCAGTCTCCATGGCTGTTTCCGGAAGAAAGACTTCCACGAAAATTGCCCTCCGTCAAACACACTGATAATCTGTCGATAAATCGCCGATAAAGATGAAATCTTGAGCGGAGTGCCGAAGATGAGTGCAGTCAACAGCGGCAAGTGGGACTTCTGGATCGACCGGGGCGGCACCTTCACCGACATCATCGGCCGCGATCCCGACGGGGGCCTGCATCCGCGCAAGCTGCTCTCCGAAAATCCCGGCGTTTACGAGGACGCCGCCCTCGAAGGCATCCGCGACCTCCTGGGCCTCGCCAGCGACGCGCCGATCGTCTCGGACCGCGTTGGCACGGTGCGCATGGGCACGACGGTGGCGACCAATGCGCTGCTCGAGCGCAAGGGCGACCGCACGCTGCTGCTCATTACCCGAGGTTTCCGCGACGCGCTGAAGATCGCCTACCAGGCCCGGCCCGACATCTTCGCCAAGGAGATCATCCTGCCCGAGCAGCTCTACGAGCGGGTGGCGGAAGTCGGCGAGCGGGTGCTGGCCGACGGCACGCTGGAGCGCGAACTGGACGAGGCCGGCACCCGCGACGCGCTGGCGACCGCCAGGGCCGACGGCATCGACGCCGTCGCCATCGTCTTCATGCATTCCTGGCGCTATCCGGCCCACGAGCAGCGCGCGCGCGCTTTGGCAGAGGAAGCCGGTTTCTCGCAGATCTCGGTCAGCCACGAGGTCTCACCGCTGGTCAAGATCGTCGGGCGCGGCGACACCACGGTGGTCGACGCCTATCTGACGCCGATCCTGTCGCGCTATGTCAGCCGCGTCGCCGGCGCGCTCGGCGCCAGTACGCAGGATGCCGCCGCGCCGTCCCTGCAGTTCATGATGTCGTCGGGTGGGCTCACCGCCGCCGATCTCTTCCAGGGCAAGGATGCGATCCTGTCGGGCCCCGCCGGCGGCGTCGTCGGCATGGCCGAAACCGCTCGGCTGGCCGGCGAGGAAAAGGTCATCGGCTTCGACATGGGCGGCACCTCGACCGACGTGACCCACTATGCCGGCTCCTACGAGCGGGCGCTGGATTCGGAAGTCGCGGGCGTGCGCATTCGCGCGCCAATGATGCGCATCCACACGGTGGCTGCCGGCGGCGGCTCGATCCTGCATCTCGACCAGGGCCGCTTCCAGGTCGGCCCGGATTCGGCCGGCGCGCATCCGGGGCCGGCGGCCTACGGCAAGGGTGGGCCGCTGACGGTGACCGACGCCAACGTCATGCTCGGCAAGCTGAAGCCGGAGCTGTTCCCGGCCGTGTTCGGGCCGGGCCGCGACCAGCCGCTGGACGCCGGCATCGTCGCCGAGAAGTTCAAGGCCATGGCGGCGACGCTCGGCGAGGATCGCGATCCGCGGCAGATGGCCGAGGGCTTCCTGACCATCGCCGTCGAGAACATGGCCAATGCCATCAAGAAGATCTCGGTGCAGCGCGGCTACGACGTCTCGCGCTACCTTCTGAATTCCTTCGGCGGTGCCGGCGGCCAGCATGCCTGCCTCGTCGCCGATGCCCTGTCCATGGAGCGGGTGCTGATCCACCCCATGTCCGGCCTCCTGTCGGCCTACGGCATCGGCCTGTCCTCGCTGTTCTCCTCGCGCAGCCAGGCGCTGGTCGCGCCGTTGGAAGAGGCGTCCCGCGATGCCATCGACGCGCTGGCGGCGGAGCTCGGAAAGGCCGTGGCCGGCGAACTCGCGGCCCAGGGCGTCGCCGACGAGAGCGTTGACACGACGCTGCTGCTGCAGCTGCGCTACGACGGCACCGACACGACGCTGCCGGTCGTCCATACCGGCGATTTCGCGGCCGCGCGCACGGCCTTCGAGGACGCCCACCGGGCGCAGTTCGGCTTCGTCTACGAGGATCGCCCGATCGTTGTCGAGAACGTCTCGGTCGAGGGCGCCGAGCGCCGCGAGACGGTCGTCGACGCGAGCGAGGGCAATGTCGCGGCTTATGACGCCGAAGCCTCCGAGACCGGCCGCATCTACACCGGCGGGGCCGAGCGCGAGGCCGGTATCTTCCGCCGCGAGGCGCTGGAACTGGGCGCCCGCATCGCCGGACCGGCGCTGATCGTCGAGCCGAACCAGACCATCGTCGTCGAGCCGGGCTGGTCGGCGGGGATCACCGTCCACAACGACGTCCTCCTGACCCGCACCGAGAAGAAGGCCCGCCATGCCGCGCTCGGCACGGCGAGGGCCGGCTCCGGCGAGGCCGGCGCCGATCCGGTGCTGCTGGAGGTGTTCAACAACCTGTTCATGTCGATCGCCGAACAGATGGGCGTGACGCTGCAGAACACCGCCTCCTCGGTGAACATCAAGGAGCGGCTGGACTTCTCCTGCGCAGTCTTCGACGCCACCGGCGCGCTCGTCGCCAACGCGCCGCACATGCCGGTGCATCTGGGCTCCATGGACCGCTCGGTCGAGACGATCATCGCGCTGAACAAGGACGCGATCCGGCCGGGCGACGTCTTCGCCCTGAACGCCCCCTATAATGGCGGCACCCATCTGCCGGACATCACCGTCGTCACCCCGGTCTTCGACGACGCGAAGCGGACGATCCTCTTCTACGTCGCCTCGCGCGGCCACCATGCCGATGTCGGCGGCATCGCCCCGGGCTCGATGACCCCGCGCGCCACCAGGGTCGACGAGGAGGGCGTCCTCATCGACAATCTGCGCCTCGTCGATGGCGGAATCTTCCAGGAGGAGGAGCTGCGCCGGGTGCTGACCGACCATCCCTATCCGGCCCGCAATCCCGACCAGAACGTCGCCGATCTGAAGGCGCAGATCGCGGCCAACGAGAAGGGCGTCGCCGAATTGCGCAAGATGGTCGAGACCTTCGGCCTCGACACCGCCCGCGCCTATATGGGCTTCGTCCAGGACAACGCCGCCGAGGCGGTGCGCCAGCTCATCGACGGGCTGGAGGATTGTTCCTACGAATATCCAACCGATTCCGGCCAGATCATCAAGGTGGCGATCACCATCGACCGGGAGGCCCGCGAGGCGACCGTCGACTTCACCGGCACCTCGCCGTCCATGGCCAACAATTTCAATGCGCCCGAGCCGGTGACGCGGGCCGCGGTCCTCTACGTCTTCCGCGTGATGGTGGAAAAGCCGATCCCGATGAATGCCGGGTGCCTGCGCCCGATCCGCATCGTCGTGCCGGACGGTTCGATGCTCAAGCCGGTCTATCCGGCCGCCGTCGTCGCCGGCAATGTCGAGACCTCGCAGCATGTCACCAATGCGCTGTTCGGCGCCTTCGGCGCGCTGTCGAACTCGGAGGGCACGATGAACAATCTGACCTTCGGGGATGCGCGCTACCAGTATTACGAGACCATCTGCTCGGGCTCGCCGGCCGGCCGCATGAATGACGGCACCAGCTTTGCCGGCACGTCGGGCGTCCATGTCCACATGACCAATTCGCGCCTCACCGATCCGGAAATCCTGGAGATGCGCTATCCGGTCGTGCTGGAGGATTTCCATATCCGTGCCGGTTCCGGCGGCGGCGGCGAGAAGGCCGGCGGCGACGGCACCGAACGCACCATCCGCTTCCTGCAGGAGATGGACTGCGCCATCCTGTCCTCGCACCGGACCCTGCCGCCACGGGGCATCGCCGGCGGCGACGACGGCCAGATGGGGAAGACCGAGATCCGCCGCGCGGATGGCAGCGTCGAACGGCTCGAAGGTTGCGACCAGACCGTGCTGCAGGCCGGCGAGGCGGTGATCGTCACGACGCCGACGCCGGGCGGCTACGGCCGGCCCTAAGCCGCGGTAGTTACGCAGCAATCGCCATCGCCGTCGGCCCGGTCCTTGCGATCACCGGGCCGGCGGCGGGAACTCTGGCAGGGGAATGGAAGTATATCGGTCGCGTATGTCGCGAAATCGCGAACGTGCGGCACACGGATAGGTTCCGTTAAAGGATTTCGTGTCAATTCGAACGATCACGTTTTTGGGATCGTTCACATGCCTCTGACCATATCGAAGAAACTGGCCGCGCTGATCGCGCTGTCGATCGTCATCTGCCTCGTCGTTACCGGCGCGCAGCTCCTGTCGCTGCGCAACGTCGTGGAAGCCCAACGCGGCGAACTCATCAAGACGCAGGTGGAATCGGCCGTCGCGATCGTCGAGCGCTACCAGACGATGGTCGCCGATGGCGTCCTCACCGAGGATGCGGCACGCGCCCAGGCGGCGGCAGTGGTCGAGTCCATGCGTTACGGCAAGGACGACTATTTCTTCGTCACCGATACCAAGGCCAACATGCTGGTTCACCCGAACACGGCGCTGGTCGGCAAGAACTTCTGGGACAGCCGCGACCCGAGCGGCTTCCCGCTGTTCCAGGAAATCATCGCCAGGGCCGCCCAGGGCGGCGGCATCACCCCCTATCTGTGGCCGCGCACCAAGGGCGAGGAGCCGATCGCCAAGCTGAGCTATTCGGCCTCCGTGCCGCAGTGGGGCTGGGTGATCGGTACCGGCGTCTATGTCGACGATCTCAACGCGATCTTCATGAGCGAAGTCGCCAAGTCGCTGGCCTGGTCGCTGCCGCTGCTCGGCCTGCTGATCGCCTGCGCCTGGCCGCTGGCCCGCAGCATCTCCCGTCCGCTGACCCAGATGACCGCAGCCATGCGTTCGCTCGCCGCCGGCGACAAGACCGTGGCGATCCCCGGCGCCGGGCGCCAGGACGAGATCGGCGAGATGGCCGGGGCCGTCGAGGCCTTCAAGAAGGCCGCGATCGAGCGCGATGAGCTGGCTCAGGAAGCCGAAGCCACCCGTATCAGCCAGGACGAGGCCAAGAAGCGCCAGGCCGCCCTCGACAATGCCAAGGCCGAGGACCTGCGCGCCTTTGTCGGTGTCGTCGAGGTGGGCTTCGAGCGTCTGTCGGCCGGTGACCTGACCGTGCGCATGCAGGACAAGGTTGCCGAGGAGTTCGAGCCGATCCGCGCCAAGTTCAACGCCAGCGTCGCCTCGCTGGAAGAGGCGATCGGCCATGTGGTGACCTCGATCGCGTCGATCCGCACCGGTCTCGGCGAGATCAACACGGCGTCGAACGATCTGGCCCACCGCACCGAGCAGCAGGCGGCGAGCCTCGAGGAAACCGTCGCGGCTTTGGGCGAAGTCACCCAGGCGGTCAACGAGACCGCCGAGGGTGCCGGCAAGGCGCAGCAGGTCGCGTCCGGTGCCCGTGAGAAGGCCCAGAAGGGCGGAGAGGTCGTCGGCAAGGCGGTCGCGGCGATGGGCCAGATCGAGCAGTCCTCCGAGAAGATCAATTCGATCATCTCGGTCATCGACGAGATCGCCTTCCAGACCAATCTCCTCGCCCTGAATGCCGGTGTCGAGGCGGCACGGGCCGGCGAAGCGGGCAAGGGCTTCGCCGTCGTCGCCCAGGAAGTGCGCGGGCTGGCCCAGCGCTCGGCGGAAGCGGCCAAGGAGATCAAGACGCTGATCGCGACGTCCCGCGAACAGGTCGGCACCGGCGTCGAGCTGGTCACGGCCTCCGGCAAGTCGCTGGAGGAGATCGTCACCGAAGTCAGCGCCATGGCAGAGGTCATCTCAACCATTGCCTCGAGCGCTCGCGAACAGGCGACGAGCCTGCGGGAAGTCTCGGGCGCCGCCGACCAGATGGACAAGGTGACCCAGCAGAACGCCGCCATGGTGGAAGAGGCGACGGCGGCCAGCCAGACGCTGGCCAACGAGACCGATGAACTGGCCCATGCCATGGCCAAGTTCAGCACCAGTGCCGGCAATGCCGGTGCCCGGCGCAGCGAAGGCCGGGCGCAGCCGCAGCGCCATGCTCCGCCCCGCGGCGTGACGCAGATGCGCACGACCGGTTCGGGCGGCGCCGCCCGCGCGCCGCAGGCACAGGAAGATGGTTGGGAAGAATTCTGACCGGCCCCGCCGGCGCCCTCACGGCAATCGGCGAAGCAGCATGATCAGAACGGCCCGGGGCGGGATGCCGCCCCGGGCCGTTCTGCGTCGGTCTGGACGACATTGGCAGGTATCGCGCGGCATCCCGTGCGGACGGCGATACTGGCCGGAATACCGCTGTACATGCGTGAGAAGTAATAAGCCTGCCATGCAGAAGTGCTGATCCGGCGTCGCGCAAGCTTTGGCGTGGACTATCCGGCGCGAGGGACTTCGCGGTAACGGAAATTTCAGCAGCCGCGGCTAGAAATTTCTGACGGCCCGATTGGCCCTTCCGGAAACCGTTCCGCGACAAGGCCCTCTGTCCGTCACGAAACCCCGCCGATTGCGCGGATACTGGCGTTCGCCCGGCGGTGGCGACGCATCCCAGCTAAGGTTCGATGCCGATGTTGTCGCGAATGTCCCTTCCAGCAAAAGTCTCTCTGATGGTGGTCGCCTGCCTGGCGATCCTGACCGCCATGTTCGGCATCGCCGGTGTCGTTCTCCTGCAGGAAGAAGGACGTCAGCGCGCGGTCGAGCGTCAGGAAAGCAACATGCGGGTCGCATGGGAGGTTCTGCGCAATTATGGCGGCGAGTTCCGTCTCGAGGGTGACACGCTTTACGCCGGCAACCAGCCGCTGAACGATTTCTTCGAGCCGGTGGACAAGGTCAAGGCGCTGGTCGGCGGCACCGCCACCGTGTTCATGAACGACACCCGCGTCTCCACCAACGTCATGAAGCCCGATGGTGGCCGCGCCGTTGGCACGGTTCTCGCCCGTGGCCCGGTGCATGATGCGCTGTTCATCGAGGGTCGGCCGTTCCGCGGGCAGGCGGACATTCTGGGCACCTCCTTCTTCACCGCCTACGACCCGATCAAGAATGCCGCCGGCAAGACCATCGGCGTCCTCTATGTCGGCGTGCCCGAGGCCGAGTTCTTCACCGCCGTCAAGGCGCTGGAAATCCGGCTTGGCGTCATCTCCGTCATCGGCGCCGTGCTGATCGGCCTGGCGGTCCTGTGGATCTCCAAGCGCATGTTCGCACCGCTGCAGAAGCTGACCGAAACCGTCGCCGAAGTGGCCGACGGCAAGACCGACGTCGAGGTCGTCGGGCTCGATCGCTCCGACGAGATCGGCCGGATGGCCAATTCGGTGGAGCATCTGCGACACGCGGTCATCGAGCAGCATCAGTTGAAGCAGCAGGCCGCCACCGCTGCCGCCGACGAGGAGGCCGAGCGGATCCGCCAGGCCGAGCTGGGCGAGGGCTACGTCAAGGCGCATGCATTCTTCATGGCCGAGATGACCGAAGGCTTCGAGCGACTGGCCAGCGGCGACCTGACCGCGCGTCTCGACCAGGAATTCACCAAGGATTACGAGGGCGTCCGCGGCCTCTTCAACGATGCCATCGCCAAGCTCGAGACCGCCTTCTCCGGCGTCGTGACCTCGATCGCCTCGATCCGTACCGGTCTCGGCGAGATCAACACGGCGTCGAACGATCTCGCTCACCGCACCGAGCAGCAGGCGGCGAGCCTCGAGGAAACCGTCGCGGCTTTGGGCGAAGTGACCCAGGCCGTCAACGAGACCGCCGAGGGCGCCGGCAAGGCGCAGCAGGTGGCGTCCGGGGCCCGTGAGAAGGCCCAGAAGGGCGGCGAGGTCGTCGGCAAGGCGGTCGCGGCCATGGGCCAGATCGAGCAGTCCTCAGAGAAGATCAACTCGATCATCTCGGTCATCGACGAGATCGCCTTCCAGACCAACCTGCTGGCGCTGAATGCCGGTGTCGAGGCGGCACGGGCCGGCGAGGCAGGCAAGGGCTTTGCGGTCGTCGCCCAGGAAGTGCGGGGCCTCGCCCAGCGTTCGGCGGAAGCGGCGAAGGAGATCAAGACGCTGATCGCCACCTCCCGCGAACAGGTCGGCACCGGCGTCGAGCTGGTCACGGCGTCCGGCAAGTCGCTGGAAGAGATCGTCACCGAGGTCAGCGCCATGGCCGAGGTCATCTCGACCATTGCCTCCTCGGCCCGCGAACAGGCGACCAGCCTGCGCGAAGTGTCCGGCGCCGCCGACCAGATGGACAAGATCACCCAGCAGAACGCCGCGATGGTGGAAGAGGCGACGGCGGCCAGCCAGACGCTGGCCAACGAGACCGACGAGCTGGCCCATGCCATGGCGCAGTTCCGCACCAGTGCCGGCGACCTGAATCGCAGCCCGGCCCGCCCTGCGCAGGCGCCGCGTCGCAGTGCCGCAGTGACCCAGCTTCGCCCGACCGGTGCGGGCGGTGCGGCCCGCGCCCCGCGCGCCCAGGAGGAGAGCTGGGAAGAGTTCTGATCCCGGCTTCCACCGCTGAAATGCTTCATGCCGGCCTTCGGGCCGGCATGTCTGTTTGAGGGGGGCGTTCGTCCGCTCGCGATCGGGGCCGGATCGAGACATTGCGGGAGCGCGCCGGGGCCCGAACCGGTCGCGGGAAGCGACCGTCTCACGCCCCTGTGAACCCTATGGTTCACGTAGTTTAACCGTCTCGTAAACGACCACCACCATAGTCCCGGCAACGGTCATCGGCGAACGCGCCACGGCCCTCGCGCACCTGATCGGGCATTGTCGTGGTCCTCAACTCTCAGCTCACTGTCTGGATCGGGGCGATGGTCATCGCGCTGGCCGGCATCGTGGCGAGCCTGCCGGAGCCGAGCTTCGCCGGCTCACGGAGCGTTGCGGCCTTCTTCCCGCCCTGGTGGTCGCAGGCCCGCGTGATCCGTACAGCCGCCTCCGCCGGCAGCCTGCTCGACGTCGGCGGATGGTCGTCCGTCGCCGTGTTCGCCTTTTCCGACCCCGATCTTGCGCGCCGCCTGCGAAATGCCGGCGCGATCCTTCTCGTCGACGCCGCCACGATCGGCTGCGCGCCACCGCCCAACAGGAGTTTTTGATGGATGCCCTCGTCGATCTCGACCGTCATCGTAGCCGTCTCGTCCGTCTCCTGGCGCTGGTGCAGCTGGCCGTTGCGCCGCTGCTGCTGCTGATTTCGCTGGCCTCGGGCAGCGGTGTGGCCTTCATTCCGGCGCTGACGTCGGCGGGTCTCGGCATCGTCTGCCTCGTCCTGTCGGCCCGGCCGGAATTTGCGGCAGCGGCCCGCATGGCGGTCGCGGTGGCGCTGGTCGCCAACATCTCCATCGTCGTAGCGACCATGTCGGGCAGCTATCTGCAGGTCGACATGCACATGGCCTATTTCGCCGGCCTGGCGGTGATCGGCGCCCTGTTCGACTGGCGGGTGATCGCCGGTGCGACCGTGGCCACCGCGCTGCATCACATCCTTCTGAACTTCCTTCTTCCAGCGGCGATCTATCCCGGCGGCACCGATCTCGGCCGGGTCAGCCTGCATGCGGTGATCCTCCTGGTCGAGGCCGGCATCCTCACCTGGCTGGCGATCAAGGTGAGCGGCATGTTCGCCGCGGTCTCCGCCGCAAGCATCGCGGCCCGCGAGGAGCAGGAACGGGCCGAGCGGCTGAACCGGCAGGCGGCCGAACTGCGCGACGCCGACGCCCAGAAGGAAGCCCGGCGCGCCGCACTCGACAATGCCAAGGCCGAGGACCTGCGCGCCTTTGTCGGCGTCGTCGAAGTGGGCTTCGAGCGCCTGTCGGCCGGTGACCTCACCGTGCGCATGCAGGACAGGGTGGCCGAGGAATTCGAGCCGATCCGCGCCAAGTTCAATGCCAGCGTCGCCTCGCTGGAAGAGGCCATCGGCCACGTCGTGACCTCCATCGCCTCGATCCGCACCGGTCTCGGCGAGATCAACACCGCCTCCAACGATCTCGCCCACCGCACCGAGCAGCAGGCGGCCAGCCTCGAGGAAACCGTTGCGGCTTTGGGTGAAGTGACCCAGGCCGTCAACGAGACCGCCGAGGGCGCCGGCAGGGCCCAGCAGGTCGCGTCCGGTGCCCGCGAGAAGGCCCAGAAGGGCGGCGAGGTCGTCGGCAAGGCGGTCGCGGCCATGGGCCAGATCGAGCAGTCCTCGGAGAAGATCAACTCGATCATCTCGGTCATCGACGAGATCGCCTTCCAGACCAACCTCCTGGCGCTGAATGCCGGCGTTGAGGCGGCACGGGCCGGCGAAGCGGGCAAGGGCTTTGCGGTCGTCGCCCAGGAAGTGCGCGGCCTCGCCCAGCGCTCGGCGGAAGCCGCCAAGGAGATCAAGACCCTGATCGCGACCTCCCGCGAACAGGTCGGCACCGGCGTCGAGCTGGTCACGGCCTCCGGCAAGTCGCTGGAAGAGATCGTCACCGAAGTCAGCGCCATGGCGGAGGTCATCTCGACCATTGCCTCCTCGGCCCGCGAACAGGCGACGAGCCTGCGGGAAGTCTCGGGCGCCGCCGACCAGATGGACAAGGTCACCCAGCAGAACGCCGCGATGGTGGAAGAGGCCACCGCGGCCAGCCAGACGCTGGCCAACGAGACCGACGAGCTGGCCCATGCCATGGCGAAGTTCAGCACCGGTGCAGGCAATGCCGGCGCCCGGTGGGACGACCGCATGCATCATGCAGGTCGTCCGGCTTCGCCCCGCCGCGCAGCCTGACCCGAGGGGACGCCATTCGGAGCCGCGCCACAGCGGATCCGAAAATAATGAACGCGCAGACGGAGCCCGGGGCAGGAGACTGCTTCGGGCTCTGGCGTTCAGGCGTCGGAAACGGTTCCCGAAGCCGGATCGATCGTTTGTGTTGCACTGCACGCGTTGCCTCTCTTAACTGCCGCGACAACGGTGGAGAGATCACATGCAGATGCAGGGCAATGTCGCGGTCGTCACAGGCGCCGGATCGGGGATCGGCAGGCAGATCGCATTGAGTTTCGCCCGCGAGGGCGCGCGTCTGGCGATCTGCGACATCGACACGGTGGCTGCCGGTCGCGTCGTCGGCGAACTGGAAGAGGCCGGCGCCGAGGCGATGGCGGTGGAGATGGACGTGACCAGCGAGGAGGCGGTGAACAGCGGAGTCGATGCGGTGGCGCGCCGCTTCGGCCGGATCGACACCATGGTCTCCAATGCCGGCATCCAGATCGTGCATCCGATCGAGGACTTTCCCTATGCCGATTTTCGCAGGGTGCTGGCCATCCATCTCGACGGCTCGTTCCTGCTGACAAAGGCCTGCGTGAAGCACATGTATCCGCAGAAATCCGGCTCGCTGATCTATATGGGCTCGGTGCACAGCCATGAGGCCTCGGCGCTGAAATCGGCCTATGTCGCCGCCAAGCACGGCATTCTCGGCCTGTCCCGGGTAATGGCCAAGGAGGGCGCGAAGCACGGCGTGCGCGCCAACACGATCTGCCCCGGCTTCGTGAAGACGCCGCTGGTCGAGAAGCAGATCCCCGAACAGGCGGCCAGGCTGAGCATTTCCGAGAAGGAGGTGGTCGACCGGGTCATGCTGGGCGGCACCGTCGACCAGGAATTCACCACCCTGGAGGACGTCGCCGAGATCGCGGTGTTCCTCGCCGGTTTCCGCTCCAATGCGCTGACCGGCCAGTCGATTGTCCCCAGCCACGGCTGGTACATGGCCTGACGCGATGCCGGTCCTATCTCCCGTCGCGGATCATCCGCCATGGAAGGGACAGCATCATGGAAATCATCAGTATCCAGCCGATCGTCGCACTGATCGCGGGGGTTCTCATCCTCGTCATCCCGCGGCTTCTGAACATCATCGTGGCGCTCTATCTGATCTTCATCGGTCTGACGGGGCTGTTCCCGGATGTGCTGGCCCGGCTGGCCGGCTGACATGCAGGCGCAACGCAAACGCGTCCTGATCCTCGGCGGCGGTGCCGGCGGGCTGGAACTGGCGGCGGAACTCGCCGCCGACAAGAGCTGTGCCGTGACGCTGGTCGACGCGGTCAGCACCCATCTGTGGAAGCCGCGGCTGCATGAATTCGCCGCCGGCACGGTGAATTCGACGCTTGCCGAGATCAGCTTCTACATGCTCGCCAAGATGCGCGGCTTCCGCTTCGAGCAGGGCCGGGTGGAGGCGATCGACCGGGCGGCGAAGACGGTGCGGCTCGGCGACATGCACGACCAGGACGGCCGGCTCCTGACCCCGGCGCGCCACCTCTCCTACGATGTCTGCGTCGTCGCGCTGGGCGGCGTCACCACCGATTTCGGCACCGAGGGTGTCGCCGAACACGCCATCCGGCTCGACACCAAGACCGATGCCGACGAATTCCGCGAATTGTTCATCGCAGCGATGATCGCCGCGCGGGCGGGCGCCGATCCGGCGCGGATCGTCATCATCGGCTCCGGCGCGACCGGCACCGAGCTGGCCGCCCATCTGCGCCTGTCCGAACAGGCCTTCTTCGAACCCGAGGACGAGCACGCGCGCCGCAAGCTGCTCGACCTGACGATCTTGGAGGCGGCGCCCGAACTGATGCCGGGGGCGAATGGCGAACTGCGGACCGGGGTCGCCGACCGGCTGAAGGCGCTCGACGTCTCGGTCGAGACCGGCGCCAGGGTCGCGGCGGTCATGGCTAGCGAGGTCCGCTCCGCCGACGGCAAGAGCTGGCCCGCCGACATCGCCGTCTGGGCGGCCGGGCTGGTCGGCCATCCCTGCCTGAAGGGGCTCGCCGACTTCGAGATGGACCGCAAGGGCCGCATCGTCGTCGACGACCGGCTGCGCACCACCGTCGATCCGGCGATCTACGTCTTGGGTGACGCGGCCAGCCATACGCCGGCCGGTGCCGCGATGCCGCTGCCGCCGACGGCGCAATGCGCCAGCCAGCAGGCCGATTATCTCGCCTCGGCGATTCCGAAGGCACTGGCCGGCGAAACGCCGGGCCCCTTCGTCTTCCGCGACAAGGGAAAGCTGGTGTCGCTGGGCCGGGCCGGTTCGGTGGGCCTGATCGGCTTTGCCCGCAAGGACGATTTCTACGTCGCCGGCCAGTTCGCTACCGCCGCCTATCACGCCCTGCAGCGCCAGCATCAATGGGCGGTGCTGGGGCCGCTCAGGGGCACGGTGGCGATCGTCGCCGACGTGATCAGCCCGGCGCGCGGGCCCGCATTGAAGCTGCACGGCTGAACCCGCCGCCCGTCGCTCTCCCTTGGCGGCGAGCGGTGCGCCGACCCCTTGCGGATCGACGTGAAATGCCGATGTTAGTCCGTCGCACGCCCCCGGCGTCGGATCATTTCCACAAGCCATGCCCCGTGAGAAGGAACCAACAATGACCCATCCCGTCATTGCGGACGGCAATGTCGCCGTCGTCACCGGTGGCGCGTCCGGCATCGGCCTTGCCGCCGCCAAGCGCTTTGCCGCCGCCGGCATGACCGTCTGCCTGGTCGACCGGCTCGAGGAGCGGCTCGCCGCCGCCAAGGAGGCCGTGGCCGCCGAAAGCCCGTCGGGCACGGTTCTGACGTCGAACACCGATGTCGGCGACCGCGCCGCGGTCGAGGCGCTGGCCAAGAACCTCTTCGGCCGCTTCGGCACGATCCATCTTCTGTTCGACAATGCCGGCATCCAGCCGGGCAGCAGCATCTTCGGGC
Source organism: Aurantimonas coralicida DSM 14790 (assembly GCF_000421645.1). Taxonomy (GTDB): domain Bacteria; phylum Pseudomonadota; class Alphaproteobacteria; order Rhizobiales; family Rhizobiaceae; genus Aurantimonas; species Aurantimonas coralicida. The sequence continues at coordinate 82,380 of NZ_ATXK01000002.1, forward strand.
CGCAGGCCAACTGGGACGCGGTGCTGCGGGTCAATCTGCACGGCGCCATTCAAGTCGCCCAGATCTTCGGCGAGCGCATGGTCGCCGGCGGCGAGCCTGGCCTGATCGTCGTCAGCGGCTCCAAGCAGGGCATCACCACGCCCCCGGGAGACCCGGCCTACAACGTCTCCAAGGCCGGGCTGAAGGCCTTCACCGAGGCGCTGCAGCACGATCTGCGCAACCGCGAGGGCTGCCGGGTCGAGGCGCGGCTGATGATCCCGGGCTTCGTCTTCACCCCGCTGACGCGGGGCGAGCGGGTCGAGAAGCCCGACGGCGCCTGGACGCCGGAACAGACCGCCGACTTCATGCTGGAGAAGCTTGGCGCCGAGGATTTCTACATCCTCTGCCCGGATGGCGAGGTGACCCGCGAGATGGACGAGAAGCGCATCGCCTGGGCGGCGGGCGACATCGTCGAGAACCGGCCGCCGCTGTCGCGCTGGCACAGCGACTGGGCCGAGAAGTTCAAGGCCTGGGCCGCGGGCCGCTAAGGCGCCGGGTTCATTCGCGGTTGCGGGCGAGGGCGAGCAGGCGATCGACGGCGATCAACTGCTCCAGCTCGTCCGCGATCGCATCCAGCGCCGCTTCGACCCCGGCCCGGTAGCCGGTTTCGGCGGCCTCGAGGCCGAAGCGGGCGAGGAAGCTGCGGCGCCAGCCATCGGCGCCGAACAGCCCGTGCAGATAGGTGCCGAAGACCCGGCCGTCGAGCGATGTCGCTCCGTCCGGCGATCCGTCGATGAGGCAGACCGGCCGGGCGCAGTCGGGACCGGCGGTGCGGCCGAGATGGATCTCGTAGCCGTCGAGCGGCGCCCCGTCGGGGGCGGTGACCCGCGCCTCGCGTACGGTCTTTTCCGGCTCCATGACCGTTTCGACATCCAGCAGCCCCAGCCCCTCGGCCTCGCGCACCGGTCCCTCGATGCCATGCGGATCGCGCACCGTGCGGCCAAGCATCTGGTAGCCGCCGCACAGGCCCACGACATGGCCGCCGCGCGCGTGATGGGCGGCAATATCCTGATCCCAGCCATTCGCCCGGAAGGCGGCCAGATCGCCGATGGTGGATTTCGAGCCGGGGATCAGCACCAGCGCGGCATGCTCCGGCAGCCGGTCGCCGGGCCGCACGAAGACGACTTCGACATCCGGCTCGGCTTTCAGCGGGTCCAGATCGTCGAAATTGGCGATCCGGCCGAGCAGCGGCACGGCGACGGTGAGCTTCCGTCCGGCGCCTGGCGCCGACAACCGTTCCAGCGCCACCGAATCCTCGGCCGGGAGCTTCGTCGCGGCCGCCAGATGCGGCACCACGCCGAGGCTTGGCCAGCCGGTGAAATCGGTGATGGCGGCGAGCCCGTCGTCGAACAACGAAACGTCGCCGCGAAACTTGTTGATCAGATAGCCGGCGATCTGCCGCCGGTCGGCCTCGGGCAGGATGGCGTGGGTGCCGGCCAGCGAGGCGATGACGCCGCCGCGGTCGATGTCGCCGACGAGGATCACCGGCACGTCGGCGGCGGTGGCAAATCCCATATTCGCGATGTCGTTGGCGCGCAGATTGATCTCGGCCGGCGACCCGGCCCCTTCCACGATGACGAGATCGGCATCGGCGGAAAGCCGTGCGAAGCTGTCGAGCACCGTGTCGAGAAAGCCGGCCTTCAGCCGCTGGTAGTCGCGGCCCTTCGCCTCGCCGGCGACCCGGCCCCGCAGGACGATCTGGCTGCCGGTCTCCGATTGTGGCTTCAGGAGCACCGGGTTCATGTCGACCGTCGGCGGCGTGCCGCAGGCGAGGGCCTGCAGCCATTGCCCGCGGCCGATCTCGCCGAAGCCGCCGCTCTCCGGAATCAGCGCCACGGCGGCATTGTTCGACATGTTCTGCGGCTTGAACGGCCGCACCTTCAGGCCGCGCCGGGCAAACAGCCGGCAGAGGCCGGCGACCAGCACGGTCTTGCCAACATCGGATCCGGTGCCCTGGAGCATGATGGCGGGGGTCCGGGGCATGCGGCAGATCCTTGGCAGGGCGGGCAGGCGGCAGGAACGAAAGCTGTGTCTCTGCCCCGCAATAGCATTGCTGCGACCGCCGACCCAAGCACCGTTGCCGGGCCCTTCGCCCGGGCTCGCGAACACTTCGTTTGACGGCGGGGCGGCTTGCGGTCTAGGCCATGGCTTGAACTGACGGTGCCCGCGTGACGGGCTGAAATCATTCCGGTGCGGCCGACCCAAGCAGGGGGCCAAGACGGAGCTGTCGGACCGAACCGCAGACCGGCTCCGGCCGCCGCGGCTCCTCCGGCTTCGAGATGAGAGGAACGGGGGCGATGAAGGCTTTGATGCTGTGCGGCCATGGCAGCCGCGACCAGGGCGCCATGATCGAGTTCGGCGGCCTCGCCGAGAAGCTGCGCACAAGGCTGCCCGACTGGTCGGTCGAGCATGGCTATCTGGAATTTGCCAAGCCGGTCATCCGCGACGGCCTCGACAAGCTGAAGGCATCGGGCGCCGAGACGGTGCTGGCGCTGCCGGGCATGCTGTTTGCCGCCGGCCACGCCAAGAACGACATTCCCTCCGTCCTCAACACCTATGCCGCGGCCAATGGCCTGCGCATCGAATATGGCCGCGAGCTCGGCGTCGACCTGAAGATGATCCGCGCCGCCGGCGAGCGCATCAAGGAATGCCTGCGCGCCGATGGCTGGCAGGACGGCGAGCCGCTGCACGACACCATGCTGGTGGTGGTCGGCCGCGGCGCCTCGGACCCCGACGCCAATTCCAACGTCGCCAAGGTCATGCGGATGCTGTGGGAGGGCCTCGGCTTCGGCTGGGGCGAGACGGTCTATTCGGGCGTCACCTTCCCGCTGGTTGAGCCGGGCCTCGAACATGCGAGCCGCCTCGGCTACAGCCGCATCGTCGTCTTCCCGTATTTCCTGTTCACCGGTGTCCTGGTGCGGCGGATCTACGACCAGACCGACATCGTCGCCGCCGCCCATCCCGAGATCAGCTTCCTCAAGGCGCCCTATCTCGGCGCCCATGATCTGGTGGTGGAGACCTTCGTCGACCGCCTCGGCGAGATCCTCGAGGGCACCAACAACATGAACTGCCAGATGTGCAAGTACCGCGAGCAGGTGCTGGGCTTCGAGGCGGAAGTGGGCCTGGCGCAGGAGAGCCATCACCATCACGTCGAGGGCGTCGGCTCGTCGGCCGACTGCACGCTCTGCGACACGGTCTGCACCGGCGCCTGCCGCACCGCCGCCGCCGCGGCTTCGGGGGCGGGGCATGCCCACGGCCACGATCATGGCCACGACCACGCGCATGACCATAAAACAGCCGCCGATCACGGGCACGGCCATGGGCATGACCATTCCCACGCCGATTCCCACGGCCACCATCACCACGCGGCGCACGATCATGCTCACGGGCACGGTCACGGCCATTCGCATGGTCATGGCGGTGCCGACCACCATCACCACCCCTATCCCCATGCCGACCACCCGCTCGGCCCGCGCTCCATGCGCAAGGGCTGACGGAGTGCCGCACTCCAGCTTCACGAGGATCGGATGACGCCGCTGTTCGACCGCTACGCGATCGTCGACTGGTCCGCATCGAACACGCCGACCACCGGCAAGGATTCCATCTGGATCGCCTTTGCCGAGCGCGAGGGTGCCGAGACGCGTCTCCTGGAAACGGCCAACCCGTCGACCCGCTCGGCGGCGATGGCGATGCTGCGGCAGTTCTTCCGGGACTCCTTGGCCGAGAACAAGCGCGTCTTCGCCGGCTTCGACTTCCCCTTCGGCTATCCCGCCGGCGCGGCCGCGGCGATCGCCGGCACGCCGGACTGGCGCGCTCTGTGGCATTTCCTCGCTGAGGCGATGCAGGACCGCGACGACAATTTCTCCAACCGCTTCGAGGTCACCGGCCGGCTGAACCGCGAGGCGCTGGCCTTCGCGCCGATGTACTGGGGCCGTCCCATGCACCAGGAGGTGCCGGGCCTGCCGGTCGCGCGACCCGAGCCCTATCCGACGGCGCTGCCCGAAAAGCGCCTCGCCGAACAGCGGACCGTCAAGGCGCAGCCGGTCTGGAAGCTGGCCTTCGCCGGCAGCGTCGGCAGCCAGGCGATCACCGGCATTGCCCGGCTCGAGCATCTGCGCCGCGATCCCGAATTTGCCGAGCACGTGTCGGTCTGGCCCTTCGAGACGCGCTTTGCCGACGATCTCGGCGCGCCGATCGTGCTCGCCGAGATCTATCCGAGCCTCGCCGCGATCGAGAAGGGCGAGAAGTCCTGTCTCGACGAGGCGCAGGTGGAAGGGCTGGCGGACATCTTCGCCCGCTTCGACGCCGAGGGCCGCTTCGGCGAGCTCCTGGCGGCGCCGACCGACCTCTCCGAGGCCGAGCGCGGCAGCGTCCTGACCGAGGAAGGCTGGATCGCCGGGCTTGGCCACCGGCTGGCCGAGACGGCGGCCGAGGAGCCGGACGCCTATGTTGCGCCGGGCTCGCGGCTGAACTATCTGCGCGATCCCGCCGCGATCTATGCCGAGAGCTTCCGGCAGATCCGCGCCGAGACCGACCTGTCGAACCTGCCGGAAAACGCTCACGACCTGGCCATCCGGCTGATCCATGCCTGCGGCATGCCCGATATCGTTTCCGACCTCGTCCTGTCGGAGGACGCGATCGAGGCCGGACGCGCGGCGCTCGACCGGGGCGCGCCGATCCTCTGCGACGCCGAGATGGTGTCCCACGGCATCATCTCGTCGCGGCTGCGCCAGCAGAACAAGATCGTTTGCCGGCTCAACGATCCGCGCACGCGCCGCATCGCCGAGCGCGAGAGCACGACCCGGTCGGCGGCGCAGGTCGATCTGTGGAACGACGTCATGGACGGCGCCATCGTCGCCATCGGCAACGCGCCGACGGCGCTGTTCCGCCTGCTGGAGCGCATCGACGAGGGCGCGGCACGGCCGGCGCTGATCGTCGGCCTGCCAGTCGGCTTCGTCGGCGCGGCCGAATCCAAGGCCGAGCTGGTGCGCGATCCGCGCGGCATTCCCTTCGTGACACTGACCGGCCGGCGCGGCGGCAGCGCCATGGCGGCCGCGGCGGTCAACGCGCTGGCACAGGGGCTCGAATAGGCCATGACCGACGCGGCCCAGCCCTGGCTGACGGTGGTGGGGATCGGCGATGGCGGGCTCGACTCGCTGTCCTCGGAAGCGCTGGACGCGCTGCGCGCCGCCCGGACGATCTTCGGCGGCGAGCGCCATCTGGCGATGCTGGACGATTTCAGCGCCCAGCAGATCGCCTGGGAAAAGCCCTTCGGCGATTCCATGATCGCGCTGCAGGCCTGTGCCGGCTCGCCGACCGTGGTGCTGGCAACCGGCGATCCGATGTGGTTCGGCGTCGGCGCGACGCTGACGCGCCATGTCGACCCGGCCGAAATGCGGGTGCTGCCGTCGCCCTCGGCCTTCCAGCTGACCGCCGCTGCCCTCTGCTGGCCGCTGGCCGACTGCCAGTGCCTGACGGTGCACGGACGCCCGCTTGAGACCGTCTCGCGGCATCTGGCGCCGGACGCCCGGCTGCTGATCTATTCGGCGGACGGGAGCTCGCCGCAGGCTCTTGCGCGGCTCCTCACCGGGCGCGGCTACGGGCCCAGCCGGATCGTCGTCTGCGAGCATCTGGGCGGCACCCGCGAGCGCATTCGCGCGACGGTCGCGGCCGATTTCGACCTGACGGGCATCGCCGACCTCAACACCGTCGCGGTGGAATGCGTCGCCGGCCGGGCCGCCGAACCGCGGCCGCTGGTGCCGGGGCTTGCCGACGACGCTTTCGTCAATGACGGCAAGATGACCAAGCGGGTCCTGCGCGGCCTCGCCATCTCGGCATTGCAGCCGCTGCCGGGCCATCTCCTGTGGGATGTCGGCGCCGGCTCGGGCTCGATTTCGGTGGAATGGCTGCGCACGGCGCCCGGCATGGCGGCAATCGCCATCGAACCGGTCGAGGACCGTCTCGCCATGATCCGCGAGAATGCCGACGCGCTGGGCGTGCCCGAACTCCGCATCGTCGAGGGAACCGCTCCGGACGCCTACGCCGATCTGCCGGCCCCGGACGCGATCTTCATCGGTGGCGGTCTGACCGACGGCGTGTTCGACGCTGCCTGGGAGGCGCTGAAGCTCGGTGGGCGGATGGTCGCCCACGCTGTCACTCTCGAATCCGAAGCGATCCTTCTCGACCTGCATGCGCGGCTTGGCGGCGAGCTGATGCGCATCCAGGTCGACCGGGCCGAGAAGGTCGGCCCCTATCGCGGCTTCCGACCGGCCATGCCGGTCATCCACTGGCATGTGACCAAGAGCGACCGCCCGTGAGCGCGCCCGGTACCCTCTACGGGCTCGGCGTCGGGCCGGGCGATCCCGAACTCCTGACGCTGAAGGCGCTGCGCATCCTGAAGGCCGCGCCGGTGATCGCCTATCCCGCGCCCGATCACGGCACGAGCTTTGCCCGCGCCATCGTCGAAGGCTATCTGACCGGCGCGCAGGAAGAGATCGCCATCGTCGTGCCAATGCGCACCGAGCGCTTTCCCGCCGCCGCCATCTACGACGAGGCCGCGGCACGGATCGGCGACCGGCTGGCCGGTGGCCAGGACGTGGCGGTGTTCTGCGAGGGCGATCCGTTCTTCTACGGCTCCTTCATGTATCTCTTCGAGCGCCTGTCGGGCCGCTTTCCGGTCGAGATCGTACCCGGTGTTTCCTCGGTGATGGCCGCCACCGCCGCGTCGCGCCGCCCGCTGGCCGCCCGCAACGACATACTGACGGTGATCCCCGGGCCCCTCGACGACGACGCCCTGCGCCAGCGGATCGAGGCGTCCGACGCCTTCGCCATCATGAAGCTCGGGCGGCATTTCGGCCGCGTGAAGGCGCTGCTCGGCGCGATGAAGCTGACCGACGGCTGCGCCTATTGCGAGCGCGTGACCCTGCCCGAGGAGCGCATCATGCCGCTGGCCGACGTGACGGGCGACACCCCCTATTTCTCGATGATCCTCGGCTATCGCGGTGCCGAGCCCGGCATTCGGGACGCGGTCATCCAGCGCCGGGAGACCGCGCAATGACGAACCCGGCCATCATCATCCTGTCCGATGCCGCCCGGCCGCTCGCGGATCGCTTGGCGACGCATCTTGGCGGTGAGATTCACGCCGCTGCCGGTCGCTGCCTTGACGCGCCCGTTCGCTTCGAGGCCGCCGGTCCGCATCTGCAGGCGCTGTTCCGGGAGGGGCGGCCGATCGTTGCCGTGATGGCGGCGGGCGCGCTGATCCGCATCCTCGCGCCGCTGCTGTCGGACAAATCCGCCGAGCCGCCCGTCGTCGCCGTCGCCGAGGACGGCTCGGCCGCCGTGCCGCTGCTCGGTGGTCATCACGGCGCCAATGATCTCGCCCGGGCGATCGCGGCCGAACTCGGCGGCGTCGCCGCCGTCACCACCGCCGGCGACCTGCGCTTCGGCGTTGCGCTCGATGCGCCGCCGGCCGGCTGGCGGCTTGACAACCCGCAGGATGCCAAGCCCGCCATGGCGGCGCTCGTGGCCGGTGCCCATGCCAGGCTGGACGGCGAAGCCGCGCCTGCTGCCGGTTGGCTGACCGCCTCGCGGATTCCCTTTGCCGCGGACGGCGCGGTGCGCCTGCGCGCCAGCATGGAAGCAGGGGGACCGAACGCCGGCGAACTGCTCTATCGGCCGCAGAGCCTCGTTCTCGGCATCGGCAGCGAGCGCCATGCGCCCGCCGAGGAGGCCATCGCGCTGGCCGAGGCGACCCTTGCCGAAGCCGGCGTCAGCCCGCTGGCGTTGGCCGCCATCGCCTCCATCGACCTGAAGGCTGACGAACCGGCGGTTCATGCGGTGGCCGCGCATTTCGGCGTGCCCGCGCGGTTCTTCACGGCCGCCGCACTAGAGGCCGAGGCGCCGCGCCTCGCCACGCCCTCCGACATCGTCTTCGCCGAGACCGGCTGCCACGGCGTCGCCGAAGGGGCGGCGCTGGCATCCGTCGGCGCCAACGGGCGCCTGCGGCTCGCCAAGCGCAAGAGCCGCCGGGTCACCGCCGCACTCGCTGAGGCGCCACGGCCGCTGGACGCAGGCCGCATCGGCCGGGCGCGGGGCAGGCTCTCGGTGGTCGGCATCGGCCCGGGCGGCGCCGAATGGCGCTCGCCGGAGGTCAGCGACATGGTCGCCGCGGCCAGCGATCTCGTCGGCTATTCGCTCTATCTCGACCTGCTCGGTCCGCTGGCCGGCGGCAAGACGCGTCACGATTTCGACCTTGGCGAGGAGGAGGCGCGGGTGCGTCACGCCATGGAACTGGCCGGCGAGGGCCGCGACGTGGCGCTGGTCTGCTCGGGCGATGCCGGCATCTACGCCATGGCGACGCTGGTCTTCGAGCTCCTCGACAAGGACGGCGTGTCCGCTGACGCCAAACGCATCGCCATCGAATGCTCGCCGGGCATCTCGGCGCTGCAGGGCGCAGCGGCGCGTGCCGGGGCGCCGCTCGGCCACGATTTCTGCACTATCTCCCTCTCCGACCTGCTGACGCCCTGGGACGACATCCAGCGCCGGGTGCGCGCCGCGGGGGAGGGCGACTTCGTCATCGCCTTCTACAATCCCGTCTCGCGCAAGCGCCGCACCCAGCTCGCCTTCGCCCGCGACGAACTCTTGAAGCATCGCCCCGCCGACACCCCCGTGATCCTCGCCACCAATCTCGGCCGCACGGGCGAACGCCTGAGTGTCGTGCCGCTGAGCGCCCTCGACGTCGATGATGTCGACATGCTGACCGTGGTGATCGTCGGCTCGTCCGACACGCGCACCGTCACCACCGGCGACGGGCGGGAGTGGGTCTACACGCCCCGCGGCTATGCCGGGAAGGCCGGTACCGGCATGGCGGAAAGCCCTCGAAAGGACAACGCGGCATGACCGTCCATTTCATCGGAGCCGGACCCGGCGCGCCCGACCTGATCACCGTGCGCGGCCTGCGCCTGATCGAATCCTGCCCGGTCTGCCTCTATGCCGGCTCGCTGGTGCCCGAGGCGGTGGTCAAGGCCGCACCCGAGGGGGCGAAGGTGCTCGACACGGCGCCGATGACGCTGGACGAGATCGTCGACGAGATGGCGGCGGCGCATGAACGCGGCGAGGACGTGGCCCGGGTGCATTCCGGCGACCCGTCGCTCTACGGCGCCATTGCCGAACAGATCCGCCGCCTGAAGGCGCTCGATATTCCCTTCGACATCACCCCCGGCGTGCCGGCCTTCGCCGCCGCCGCGGCAGCGCTGCAGACGGAGCTCACGGTTCCGGAAATCTGCCAGACGGTGATCCTGACGCGCACGGCGATGAAATCGTCGAAGATGCCGGAAGGCGAGGAGCTGTCGACGCTGGGCCAGAGCGGCGCGACGCTGGCGATCCACCTGTCGGTGCGCAATATCCCCCATATCCAGCGCGAGCTCCTGCCGCTGCCGGCCTATGGCGAGGATTGCCCGGCGGTGATCGCCTATCGCGTCGGCTGGCCCGACGAGGCGTTCATCCACGGCACGCTGGGCGACATTCACCGCAAGGCGCGCGAGGCCAAGCTGACCCGCACCGCGCTGATCTTCGTGGGCCGGGCACTGGGCGCCGAGGACTTCATCGATTCCAAGCTCTACGACGCCGGCCATGTCCATGTGCTGCGGCCGAGGCGCAAGCAGGCCGCGGTCTAGGCGGCGATGCCGAGGAGCGCGAGAACCGCGCCGAGCGAGCCGGCCAGCGGCGGCGGTGGGGCCGGGGGCCGCGCGATCATCACCACCGGCAGACCCAACCGGCGGGCCGCCTCGATCTTGGCGTATGACGTCGCGCCACCGGAATTGCGGCAGACGAGATGGGTGACGCCGAGCCGGCGCAGCAGCGCGGCTTCGGTCTCTGCGTCGGAGGATGGCCGGCCGAGGACGATCTCGGCGGCAAACGCCAGTGGCGGATCCGGCGGATCGATCATCCGCACGACGGGCGTCAGGTCCGGGCGATGGGCGAAGGGCGCGAGATGCTGTCGCCCCAGCGCAAGGAACGGCCTTGCGCCCATGGGCAGGGCGTCCCGCGCAGAGCCAAGGCAATCGACGTCGATCCAGGTGTCGTCCGCCTGCTTGTCCCAGGCTGGGCGGACGAACGCGATCCGCTGGACGCCGGCAAGCGCGGCGGCCCTGGCGGCGTTGCGCGAGATGCCGGCGGCGAAGGGATGGGTGGCATCCACCAGCCAGCTCACGCCAGACTCACGCAGGAAGGCTGCAAGCCCGTCTGCGCCGCCGAAGCCGCCGATGCGGATCTCGCAGCCCGCAGGAAGGATCGGCCGGGCCGTGCGGCCGGCGAGCGACAGCAGGATCCGCAGCGCGGGCTCGCTCGCGCAGAGCCGGCTTACCAGCGCGTTCGCCTCTGCGGTGCCGCCGAGGATCAGGATCGTCTCAGCCGGTGCGGGCAACCACGCCTCCGGCCCGGTCGACGACGATGATGTGCGGCGTGACGGGGGCGCCGCGCAGGATCGCGGCGGCGTTGCCCTGCGCTCGCACGGCGATCGCGTCCGCAAGATCGATGTTCTCGGCTGCGCACAGGTCCAGCACGGCCTTGGCGGTGTTGGCGCCGAGGATCGTCTCGCGCAGCGCGGCACCGCGCCCGGGCGCGATCGTCTCGGCCAGGCCGGCGAGGAAAGCGAAGTCCACCTGGCTGCGGCCCGAATGCAAATCCATCGCGCCCTGGGCCAGCTTGGTCAGCTTGGCGAAGCCGCCGGCGATGGTGACGCGGGGCACCGGATGGGCGCGCAGATATTTGAGCAGACCGCCGGCGAAATCGCCCATGTCGAGATAGGCAATCTCGGGCAGCTCCGGATACAGCGCCCGCGCGGCATCCTCGCTGGCCGAGCCGGTGGCGCCCACGACATGGTCGAGCCCGGCCGCCCGCGCCACGTCGATGCCGCGGTGGATGGAGTGAATCCAGGCCGAGCAGGAGAAGGGGTGGACGATCCCGGTCGTGCCGAGGATCGACAGGCCGCCGAGAATACCGAGGCGCGGGTTCCAGGTTTTCGCCGCCAGCGCCTCGCCATCGGTGACCGACAGGGTGATCTCGACATCCGCCGATCGGCCGTGTTCGCCGCAGAGCGCTGCAACGACGTCGCGCATCATCTGCCGCGGCACCGGATTGATCGCCGCTTCGCCGACCGCGATGGGCAGGCCCTCGCGGGTCACCGTGCCGACGCCGGGCCCGGCGCGAAAGACGATGCCGGAGCCGGGGGCGCCGAAGCGGAGCGTCGCGACGATCTCGGCGAGATGGGTGACGTCGGGATCGTCGCCGGCATCCTTGATGATCGCCGCCACGGCGCGATCGTCGGTCAGTTCGGTACGGTTCAGCGCGAAGGCCGGCGTCTCGCCCTTGGGCAGGGTGATCGTCACCGGATCGGGGAAGTCGCCGGTCAGAAGCGCCGTGAGGGCCGCCTTGGTGGCTGCGGTGGCGCAGGCGCCAGTGGTCCAGCCGCGGCGCAGGCTTTCGCCCTTGTCGCGGGACCCGTCCGTCCTGTCGTCGCCGAGATTGAAGCCCATCGGCGCCTTATAGGCGGGGCGGGGGCCGGCGGAAAGCGTCCGGTTGCCGATGCGGGGCCGGGGGCCGGGCGATGAGCGGACTGATGATCGCCGCGCCCCATTCGGGCGCCGGCAAGACCAGCGTGACCCTCGGGCTCCTGCGAGCACTGCGGCGCCGCGCCATCTCGGTCGGATCGGCCAAGGCCGGGCCGGACTATATCGACCCCGCCTTCCATGCCGCCGCCAGCGGCGCGCCCTGCGTCAATCTCGACCCCTGGGCGATGCGGCCGGCGCTGCTCGCCGGACTGGCAGCAGAGGCCCGCGCGACGGGCGGTCTTGTCGTCGAGGCGATGATGGGCCTCTTCGATGGCGCGGCCGACGGCAGTGGTTCGGCCGCCGATCTCGCCGCAGGGCTCGACCTGAAGATCGTGCTGGTCGTCGATTGCGCCCGCCAGTCCCATTCGGTGGCGGCGCTGGTGCGGGGCTTCGCCAGCCATCGCGGGGATATCCGGATCGCGGGCCTGATCCTCAACCGTGTCGGCTCGCCGCGTCATGCCGCGCTGCTGACCGAGGCGCTGGCACCGCTTCGCATTCCGGTGCTGGGCGTGCTGCCGCGACAGGACGATCTTGCCCTGCCCGAGCGCCATCTGGGGCTGGTGCAGGCGGGCGAGCACGCCGATCTCGACGCGTTTCTCGACCGGGCCTCCGACTGGATCGAAGCCGGTTGCGACGTGCCGGCCCTTGCCGCTCTGGCCGGCGGCGACGATCCGGAGCGCAGCCTTGTTGCGGCGACACCGCTCGCCCCGCTCGGCCGCCATATGGCGATCGCCCGCGACGCGGCCTTCGCCTTTGCCTATCCGCATCTCTTGGATAGCTGGCGCCGGGCCGGGGCCGCGCTGTCCTTCTTCTCGCCGCTGGCCGACGAGGCGCCCGACGACCGGGCCGACGCGATCTATCTGCCGGGCGGTTATCCGGAGCTCCATGCCGGACAGATCGCCGGGGCCGGCCGCTTCAAGGCGGCCCTGCTGGCGGCGGCGGCGGCAAGGGGCGTTGCGATCTATGGCGAGTGCGGCGGCTACATGGTGCTGGGCGAGGCGCTGACCGATGCGGAGGGCGACACCCATCCGATGCTCGGCCTCCTGCCGCTGCGCACGAGCTTTCGCGAGCGCCGGCTGCATCTCGGCTATCGGCGCCTGACGCCGTGCGGCCCGGGTCCCTGGGCCGGACCGCTGCGGGCGCATGAGTTTCACTACACGGCCATCGTCTCGGAAGGGCCGGGCGACCCGCTGTTCACCGCCGAGGATGCGCGCGGCGAGGCACTGGGCGATTACGGCCTGCGGCGGGGAAGCGTCTTCGGCTCCTTCCTTCATCTCATCGACGGGGAGGCGTGATGGCGTCGCCTGATCCGAAGGCGCTCCAGCATGGCGGGGCACTGGATGCAGCGATCGCACGCCATGGCGGCGCGCGGGCCGACTGGCTCGACCTGTCGACCGGCATCAATCCGACGCCGCCCCGCCTGCCGGAACTCGATCCGGAGCTCTGGCAGCGGCTCCCCGAGGCCGGGCTCGAGCGCGCCGCGTTGGCGGCGGCGCGACGCTGCTACGGCGCGCCCGACATGGCCGGCGTCGTCGCCGCCCCAGGGACGCAGGCGCTGATTGCGGCGCTTCCGCATCTCTTCGCGCCGACGGATGTCGCGATCCTCGCGCCGACCTATTCCGAGCACGCCCTGACCTTCGCCGCCGCTGGCCACCGGGTCACCCGCTTCGCGGGGCTGGAGGCGGTGTCGGTCGAGGCGCGGATCGTGGTGGTCGTGAACCCGAACAATCCCGATGGCCGTGTCTTCGAGCCGGCGGAGCTACTTGTCCTCGCCGATCGGCTGGCGGCGCGGGACGGCCTTCTGATCGTCGACGAAGCCTTTGCCGATGTCGATGGGGCCCGCTCGCTCGCGCCCTGCACGGGTCGCGACGGGCTGCTTGTCTATCGCTCCTTTGGCAAGTTCTTCGGTCTGGCGGGGCTGCGCCTCGGTTTCGCCCTGACGACGCCGACCCTGGAAGCGCAGCTCGGGGAGAGGCTCGGCACCTGGGCCGTCTCCGGACCGGCGCTTGCCATCGGCGCGGCGCTGCTGGGCGATGACGCACTGGTGGCAGAGACGCGGGCCGGCATCCTGCGGCAGCAAGGGCTCCTGAGGGCCACGCTCGGCGCCGTCGGCCTGCCCCTGGTGGGCGGCACCGGCCTGTTCGCCACCGTCGCGCATCCGCGCGCCCACGATCTCTTTGCTGCACTCTGTCGGCGCCGCATTCTCACCCGTCCGTTCCAGACGCCCGGCGACTGGCTACGCTTCGGCAATCCGGCGGATGGAGCAGAGGCCGCGCGTCTCGAAACGGCGTTGCGCGCGGCGCTCGCCGAAATCGACGGCGCGCCATGAGCCTGCATTTCGCCCTGCTTCTTGCCGGGACGGGGCTGGACCGGCTGGTGGGCGACCCGGATTGGCTCTGGCGCCGTCTGCCGCATCCGGTGGTGCTGTTCGGCAAGGCCGTCGATGCGCTGGATGCGAGGCTCAACCGCGAGGGCTATTCCCAGGCCCGCCGGCGACGGAACGGCTTTGTCGCCGCTGCGATCCTCGTCGTCGGAGCGGCCGCGATCGGCTTCGCTCTGTCACGCGTCTTCGCCATGGCGGGTCCGCTCGGCTGGGTGCTGGAAATCCTCGTTCTGGCGGTGTTTCTCGCCCAGAAGAGCCTTGTCGACCATGTGCGCGCCGTCGCCGACGCGCTGGAGGGGGAGGGGCTCGCCGGAGGTCGGCGGGCGGTGGCGATGATCGTCGGCCGCGATCCCGATGCGCTCGACGAGGCCGGCGTCTGCCGGGCGGCCATCGAAAGTCTTGCCGAAAACGCCTCGGACGGGGTGGTGGCGCCGTTCCTCTGGTATCTGGTCTTCGGCCTGCCGGGGCTGCTGGCCTACAAGGCGGTCAACACTGCCGATTCGATGATCGGCCACATGAATGCCCGCTACCGCGCCTTCGGTTTCGCCTCGGCGAAGCTCGACGACGCCATGAACTGGCCGGCGGCGCGGCTCACGGCGCTGCTCTTCGCCCTTGTCGCCGCATTTCATGCCCGCAGCCTGTCTCTCGTCGGATCGGTCATGGCGATTGCCCGGCGCGACGCGCCGCGGCATCGCTCGCCCAATGCCGGCTGGCCCGAGGCGGCGGTCGCGGCTTCCCTCGATCTGTCGCTGGGCGGCCCGCGAAGCTACGGCGAACTCGTGGTCGATGCGCCGATGCTCAATCCGGCGGGACGGCGCGCCGCAAATGTGACGGACATCGCGGCGGCGATCGGCCTGTTCGGCGGGATGGCCAATCTTCTCCTGTCGATCGCAGCGATCCTCGCGCTCGCAGCCTGGACCCTTGGCCTGTGAGCCTGTCAGCCGATGGAGATCGCAAGGCCCGTCAGCGCCGAAAGCTCGACGAGCTGCTGCGCGGCGCCGAGGCAATCGCCGGTCTGGCCGCCGAGCCGGCGTGTGATGAAACGACGGAAGCCGAAAAGGGTCAACGCCCCGAAGACGTAGCCGGCCAGTGTCGTCCCGATGCCACAGGCGATGAGACCGCCGCCCAGATAGAGGATCGTGCCAATCACGAGCGACAGCCGGCCGGTGCGGGTGTCGGGGCGGCCGACGCGGTCGGCGAGGCCGCCGGGATCGGCCGAGACGAGCGACGACCACAGCCAGGCCATGGCGCCGCGACTGACCGCCGCGACGGCGACGAGCGCCAGCGCCGCGCTGGGGGCTCCGTAGGTGCCGGCGAGTTCGGCGAAGAGGGCGATGCGCAGGACAACCGACAGGACGAGAGCCAGCGCGCCATAGCTGCCGACCCGGCTGTCCTTCATGATCGCCAGTGCGCGTTCGCGCTCGTGATGGCCGCCGAGCCCGTCGGCCACGTCGCCCAGCCCGTCCTCGTGCAGGGCGCCGGTGGTGAACACCAGCGCGGCGACGGCGAGCGTTGCGGCGACCAGCGGCGACAGGCCGAGCGCGGCGGCAAGCATCAGAACCACAGCCGCCGGCAGCGCGGCGATGACGCCCGCCACGGGAAAGGCGTGGGTGTCGTCGCCGAGGGGATGATGGCCGGTGAAGGCCCATGGGACCGGCGGCATGCGGGTGAGGAAAGCGAGGCTGCGCAGCGTCGCGGCGACATATCGCTCCATGGCGGCCCTTGCTCCCCGCGCGCGGCTGCGCCATTGCGGCGGCAACGCTTTCCATTCCCGAGCGGCGCCGCGCGCCGTCAACGTTCCGGAACCTAGAGGATTCGCTCCATGTCCACCACCGGACTGCCCTTCGACGACATTCGCGATCTGGTGCGCCGTATGCCCGGCCCCGACGTGGCTGCGGTGAACGCCAAGCGCGAGCGCGAGGCGCAATTGACCAAGCCGGCCGGCGCGCTCGGCCGCATGGAGGAGCTGTCGGAGTGGCTGGCCGCCTGGCAGGGGCGCCAGCCGGCGGTGCGGCGCCCGCTGGTCGCGGTCTTTGCCGGCAATCACGGCGTCACCCGGCAGGGCGTGTCGCCCTTCCCGCCCGAGGTGACGGCCCAGATGGTGTCGAACTTCGCGGCCGGCGGCGCGGCGATCAACCAGATCTGCGCGGCCTACGATCTCGGCCTGAAGGTCTTCGACCTGGCGCTGGAAGTGCCGACGAAGGACATCACCGAAGAGGCGGCGATGGACGAGCGCACCTGCGCCGCCACCATGGCCTTCGGCATGGAGGTGCTGGCCGGCGAGCCCGACCTCCTGTGCATCGGCGAGATGGGCATCGGCAACACCACCGTCGCGGCGGCGATCTTCACGGCGCTGTTCGGCGGCGAACCGCGCGATTGGGTCGGCCCCGGCGCGGGACAGGATTCGGCCGGGGTGGAAAAGAAGGCCGAGGTCGTGGCCCGGGCCCTGGCATGCCACGCGGGGCATCTGTCGGATCCGCTGGAGGTGCTGCGGCGCCTCGGCGGACGCGAGATCGCTGCGATGGCCGGTGCGATCCTCGCCGCGCGCATGCAGAAGGTGCCGGTGATCGTCGACGGTTTCGTCTCGACGGCGGCGGCGGCGGTGCTCCACGCCATGGACCCGCAGGCCCTCGATCATTGCCTGTTCGGCCATGTCTCGGCCGAGCCGGGACATATCCGGGCGCTGGAGACCATGAACAAGGTGCCGCTGCTCGCCCTCGGCATGCGGCTCGGAGAGGGCACCGGGGCGGCGCTGGCCGCCGGCATCGTCAAGGCGGCGGCGGAATGCCATTCCGGCATGGCGACCTTCGAGCAGGCGGCGGTCTCGAACCGGGTCTAGGCGCGCGCCAGCTCGCCGGGGCCGATCCCGGCGACGGCCTGTTGTATGGCGTCGCTGGTTTGCATGAGAGCCCGGGCGGCCTCGGCCGTCATGGGGCGGCCGAGGAGATAGCCCTGGGCCGTTCCGCAGCCGAGGTCGAGCAGGCGGGCCAGCTGCTCCTCGCTTTCCACGCCTTCGCCGGTGGTGGCGATCGACAGGTCTTTCGCCATCATGGTGACGGCCCGCAGCACCGCCAGCGAACTGACATCGTCGGGCGCGGAATCGATGAAGCTGCGGTCGATCTTGATCCGGTCGAGATCGAATTCGCGCAGATGCGCCAGCGACGAATAGCCGGTGCCGAAATCGTCCATCGCGATGCGCACGCCGAGGCTGCGCAGGGCGGTCAGGGTCGCATTGATCCGGCGGCCGTCGTCGACCATGGCCGTCTCGGTCAGCTCCAGCTCCAGGCGCTGCGCCGTCAGGCCGTGCTCGGCCAGCGCCCTCGTCACCTGCCGCAGCATGTCGGTCTTGTGCAGCTGGACCGGGGAGACGTTGACGGACACGTAGAGTTCGCCGGGCCAGCGACTGGCCTCGCGGCAGGCTTCGTTCAGCACCCATTCGCCGATCTCGGTGATCAGCCCGGTCTCCTCGGCCAAGGGGATGAAGTCGACGGGCGAGATCAGGCCGAGGGTCGGATGGGTCCAGCGGATCAGCGCTTCGAAGCCGACGAGTTCGCGCGTCGGCAGGTTGAACAGCGGCTGATAATTCAGCGAGAACTGGCCCTCCTTCAGCGCCCGGACCATGTCCATTTCCAGGTCCCGGCGCTTGACCGCATCCTCCATCATGCCGCTTTCGTAGCGCTCGATGCGGTTGCGGCCGTTCTTCTTGGCCTTGTAGAGGGCAAGATCCGCCTGACGGACGACCAGGTCCGGGTCGTCCACGTCGTCGGCCGTGGCGAGGCCGACGCTGCAGCCGATGCTGATGCGGTGCTTGTCGGCCGTGAAGGGGCGCTCGAAGCCCTCGACCACGCGGCGCGCCAGCGTATCGCTGTGTTCGTCGTCGCCCGGCAGGATCGCCAGCTCGTCGCCACCGAGGCGGAAGATCAGATCGTTCGGATCGCAGCAGGCCCGCAGCCGGTCCGCGACCTGGATGAGCAGCGCGTCGCCGACCGGATGGCCGAGCGTGTCGTTGACCGCCTTGAAGCGATCGAGGTCGATCATCACGATGGTGGTCGGCTTGGCCGAATCGAAGCGCGCCTTCAGCTCGTCCTGGAAGCTGCGGCGGTTCGGCAGTCCGGTCAGCGCATCGTGATAGGCCATGTGCGTGATCGTGGCCTGGACCTGCCGGGCCTCTGTCATGTCGTCATAGGTCAGGATCGCGCCGCCGTCGGCCATCGGGCAGCAGGCCACCCCGATGACCCGGCCGTCGGCGAGGTGGTGTTCGACCCGGGTGATGGTGGAGCGGCGCATCCAGACGGTGTGGTTGTCGATCACTCGGTCGATCCGCGCGGCGTCCCAGCCCGCCTTGTGGCCGAAATTGTCGAGGAAGGACGACAGGGCCAGCCCTGAGCGCAATTCGTTCGGGCCGATGCCGAGCAGCTCGTAGGCGCGCTCGTTGTGCAACGTGATGATCCCGTCCGGCCCGACCATGACGAGGCCGTTCGACATGTTCTGGAGCGCCGCCGACAGGACGCGCAGATGCTCCGCCGCGTCAGCTGCCGCCGCCCGCGAGGAGGCGTCCAGCTTCTCGCCGTTCACGGCCAGGATGAAGGCGGTGATGAAGATCATCAGCGCAGCGAGCGCGACGAAGGCCGACAGCGTCACCGGTTCGACGATCCAGACCTCGGCGGCCGGGGCGGCGCTGAGGGTCAGGCCCGCAATCGCGATGAAATGCAGGAAGCAGACGCCCAGCACCATCAGCGTGGCGACGGCGAGGCGCTGCTTGCCACGGGGCGGCATCGACATCGCCGCGGCAAAGAACCCGGCGCCGGCGAAGAGCGAGATCAGCGTGACCAGTGGATCGTAGGCGGCGAGGCACCCCTGCAACGCGCTCATGCCGGTGAAGTGCATGGCACCGACCCCGAGGCCGGCGATTGCGCCGAGCGCCATCCGGGCGGCCCGCGAATGCACGAGGACGGTCGCCGCCAGGGGCAGGCCGACGAACAGGATGCCGACGAACACCGACACGATCGTGACCATGGGATCGTAGCCGAGAATGACGTCGGGCCGGAAGCCGAGCATCGCCACGAAATGGGTCGTCCAGACGCCGAGGCCGGCGACCGCGGCGCTCACCGCCATCCATTTGTAGCGCCGGCCGCCTTCGACCGAACTGGCGCGGTCGAGAATGGTCAGGACGATCGCGGCCATGATGGCGCAGACGACGAGTGCCGTCGCGACGAAACCAAGGGAATGGTCGACGAGAAAGTTCTGCCCAAATGCGGCCAAGGAAACACCTGTCGCCGATATCCGGCCGTTTGGATCGGCAAACCGATCACGACGCTGAAACTAAGACGGCCGGACTTTGCCCTCCCTTCCGTGAAGGAAATGTAAAATTGACAGTAATGACAGGTGGTCAGGCGCGATGGCCGTCGTGCCGGCCGGCGCCCGGAACTCTTCCCTGAACGTGTCGGCATCGGCGGTGCGACGCGCGGCCACTGCACAAAACTGCGGCGGCGGCTTGCAGCGGATGCGGCGCCCAGGTCGCCCCGGTCAGCGCACCACGAAGACGGATGCGGAGGTGTGCGTGGCCAGATGGCCCGCATGGGATGTGAAGAGATGGTCCGGCAGCCCCGGAACATGCGAGGCCATGACCACGAGATCCGCGCCGCATTCGTCGATCGCGTCCAGAAGGGTGCGGCCCAGCTCGACGCTCGGATCGTGGCGGACATAGGCCTTCGACGTCTGCTCGACGCCGTGGTCGCGGGCCTGGCCCGCCGCGAAGGCCTCCAGCTTGCCGGCATATTCCTCCGGCGTATGGGCGACGCCGGACGGCGCGTTGGAGGTCACGCCGACATAGTGCACGGGGATATTGTAGAGGCTGGCGAGACCGGCGGCCGTCTTCAGCGCCTTGTCGAGCTTGTCGACATGGGTGAGGTCCACGGGGATCATGATCCTGGCATACATGGCGGTCTCCTTCGCGTTCGGGCTCCGACCGATATGCGCATGGCGCGGCGGCCGAAGGATTGACGGCGATCAAGTGTCCGTCCGGGTGCTCGCGATGACCCGGACGTGCGTCCGCTGGTCCAAGGTCACATAAGACCCTCGGCCGTCGCGTCGAACCCTCGGGGACGATGGCTCTGTCAGCCGGCGGCGAAGGCGGCCCGCTCGGCGCTGACACAGTCGCGGATGAAGTCGGCGACGGCGGCGATCCGCCGGATGTCGCGGACGCTCTCGTGATAGACCAGCCAGTAGCTGCGATGGATCGTCTCCTCCGGCAGGATGCGCGTGAGCTGGGGGCGGTCGGCGGCCATGAAGCCGTGCAGGATGCCGATCCCGGCGCCGGCCGCCACGGCCTCGGTCTGGCCGATCGCGCTCGACACCTCGTAATGCGCCGGCCAGTGGGCGACGATGTCGGTGTGGTAGGCGAGCCGTGGGCTGTAGAGGAGGTCCTCCACCGCGCCGACGAGACGGTGCCGGCCGAGCTCGGCCAGCGAGGCCGGGGCGCCATGGGCAGCGATGTAGCCGCGTGAGGCATAGAGACCGAGCGCATAGTCGGTGAGCTTGCCGGCGACGAGCCGCCCGGCCTCGGGGCGGGCGACGGTGATCGCGATGTCGGCTTCGCGGCGCGAGATCGAGAAGGCGCGCGGCACCGGCACGAGCTGGACGGTGAGGTCGGGATGGCGTTCGGTCAGCCGCCAGAGGCGGGGGGCGAGGAACGCCGTGCCGAAACCGTCGGGCGTTCCCACCCGCACGGTGCCGGAAAGCGCCAGTTCGGTGGCGCCGATATCGGCACGCGCCGCCAGCATGACCGCTTCCATGCGCTCGGCCTGTTCGAGGAAGTCGCGGCCGGTGGGCGTCAGCTCGCAGCCATTCGGACGCCGGTCGAGAAGCCGGGCGCCGAGGGCCGTTTCGAGCGCCGTCAGCCGCCGGCCAACGGTCGCGTGATTGAGTTCCAGCCGCCGCGCGGCTGCCAGGATCTGGCCGGCCCGCGCCACCGCGAGAAACAGCCTGACATCGTCCCAGTTCACGTCCGTTCCTCTCCAATCCGCGCCCAGGACTTCAATCTACGCACAACGGATGCGCAAAGCGAAGGATTGGCTTTCACTGCCGCCTGCGCGAAGACTGAGGGCAATACCCGCAACAGGAGGAAACCGGATGGAACAGATCGGACATTTCATCGGCGGCAAGCGCGTCGCCGGCACGAGCGGCCGCACGGCCGACGTCTTCAATCCGGCTACCGGCGAGGTCCAGGCCCAGGTCGCGCTGGCAAGCGCCGACGAGCTGACCGCGGCGGTCGCGAATGCCAAGGCGGCGCAGCCGGCCTGGGCGGCGACCAACCCGCAGCGCCGCGCCCGCGTGATGATGAAGTTCGTCGAGCTTCTGAACCGCGACATGGACAAGCTGGCCGAGGTGCTGTCGCGCGAGCACGGCAAGACCATTCCCGACGCCAAGGGCGACGTGCAGCGCGGCCTGGAGGTCGCCGAGTTCTGCATCGGCGCGCCGCATCTCCTGAAGGGCGAGTTCAGCGAGGGTGCCGGCCCCGGCATCGACCTCTATTCGATCCGCCAGGCGCTGGGCGTCGTGGCCGGCATCACGCCGTTCAACTTCCCGGCGATGATCCCGATGTGGAAGTTCGCCCCGGCGATCGCCGCCGGCAACGCCTTCATCCTGAAGCCGTCCGAGCGTGACCCGTCGGTGCCGATCATGCTGGCCGAGCTGATGATTGAGGCCGGCCTGCCGGAAGGCATCCTCAACGTTGTCAACGGCGACAAGGGCGCGGTGGACGCGATCCTCGACGATCCGGACATCCAGGCCATCGGCTTCGTCGGCTCGACGCCGATCGCCCAGTACATCTATTCGCGCGGTTGCGCGAACGGCAAGCGCGTCCAGTGTTTCGGCGGCGCCAAGAACCACATGATCATCATGCCGGACGCCGACATCGACAAGGCGGCCGACGCCCTGATCGGTGCCGGCTACGGCGCGGCCGGCGAGCGCTGCATGGCCGTGTCCGTGGCCGTTCCGGTCGGCAAGGAGACCGCCGACCGCCTGATGGAGAAGCTGATCCCGCGGGTCGAGGCGCTGAAGATCGCGCCCTATACGGCCGGCGACGACGTCGACATGGGACCGCTGGTCACCCGCGAGGCGCAGCAGCGCGTGCTGGGACTCATCGACCGGGGTGTCGAGGAGGGCGCCAAGCTTGCCGTCGACGGCCGCGGCTTCAAGATGCAGGGCTACGAGAACGGCTTCTTCGTCGGCGCCTGCCTGTTCGACGACGTCACCAAGGACATGGACATCTACAAGACCGAGATCTTCGGCCCGGTCCTGTCGGTGGTGCGCGCCAAGGACTATGAGGAAGCGATCGACCTGCCGATGAGCCACGAATACGGCAATGGCGTCTCGATCTACACCCGTGACGGCGACGCCGCCCGCGACTTCGCCAGCCGCATCAATATCGGCATGGTTGGCGTCAACGTGCCGATCCCGGTGCCGCTGGCCTACTACACCTTCGGCGGCTGGAAGGCCTCGGGCTTCGGCGACCTCAACCAGCACGGCCCGGACGCCTTCCGCTTCTACACCCGCACCAAGACGGTCACGAGCCGCTGGCCGTCGGGCATCAAGGACGGTGCCGAGTTCGCCATGCCGGTCATGCGGTAAGGACCGATCCAGACGACAGAATGCAGAACGGGCGCCATCGGCGCCCGTTTTCGCATGTCGGGAAAGACTGTCAGACCGGGCGGCGTGTCTTGAGGATCGGCGTCAGCGGCTCGTCCGGCGTGGCCATGGCGCCGCGTGCGCTCTCGGCGGCCGCCTCGCTGCTGCGCACCGTGACCTTCTGGGCAACGCGCCACCAGTCGAGATAGCGCGCGAGGCCGAAGAGGATCGCGAGACCGGCCAGCACCATGGGCGTGTCGAACCAGATCGACGGTTCCGAACCATGCTTCAGCACCTGGCCGCACAGTGACAGAACGGTGCCGACGGCGAAGACCGGCAGCGAATGGCGCCCCAGCATGGTGAAGATGTTGTCGCGCGAGATGTTGGCGAAGGGCGAGGTCGCCGCGGCATTGGCGAAGAGGTAGCAGATCGCCATCACGTGCAGGAGCCGGGTCAGGCTGACATAGGTCTTGTCGAAGCCGGTGATCAGCACCGGCAGCGGGCTCTGGCCCCAGATCCACCACAGGCCGAAGCGGATGGTCAGGAAGGCCAGCAGCGCATAGGCGAGCGCCAGCGCGTAGAGCCACGGCCGGTACGGCACGGCGACACCGGTCTCGCGGCGGTTCAGGCCGCAATAAAGGCCGAAGGCGAAGATCAGCTGCCAGGAGAACGGATTGAAGAACCAGCCGCCGGGCAGCGGGAAGGCCGGCACGTCAATCGCCCAGACATAGGCCACGATCCACATCAGGACGGCGCCGGCGAGCATCGCGCCGCGGCTGATCTGCGCCAGCGCCAGATGCAGCGGCAGCATCAGCAGGAGCACGCAATACATCGGCAGGATGTTCACATAGCCGAGCTGGTGGCCGAGGCCGGCAACGCCGATCATCGTCTCCATCGGCATGGTGATGAAGGAGCGCAGCCCGATCGTGCGCATCATGTCGCCATAGCCGAGCGCCAGCGCCGCCCAGGAGAAGATGCCGATGGCAGCCACGGTCAGGGTGATGTGGACGAGGTAGAGCACGCCCGCCCGGCGCCACGCCTTCAGCGTCGCCGCGACCCGTTCGCCCGCCAGGAACAGCGGGGCATAGGCATAGGCCGAGGCGAAGCCCGCCAGAAAGACGAACAGTTCGGCCGCGTCGGAGAAGCCGAAATTGCGGGAGGTGAAGTTCTCCCAGACATTGCCCGGGATGTGGTTGACGAAGATCATCGCGAGCGCGATGCCGCGCCAGAAGTCCACCCGGTAATCGCGGGGTGACTTCAAGGCAGTACGGGTGACAGCGGTCATCGTCTCGGGGGCAGCCTCATGCGGGATCGGGCAGCACCGGTGCCACCGACACTGTGGCTTTCTCAAGGTCGCCGCCGGCCGAAAGACGGGCCAGCCGCTCCTGCCAGAGGGCATAGCTGCGGATCACCGGCTCGGGATCGGACTCGAAGGGGGTCTCGAACAGGCGCTGGCGACGCACCCAGTCGCCCAGCGCCGGATTGCCGGTGGCGCTGATCAGGACCGGGGCCGCGACGAGCGGCAGCGCGATCGGCAGGGTCCACAGGACGAGGTTCGGGGCGTAGTTGATCGTGGCGAAGAGCACGAGGCCGCCGGCCAGCACCATCCACCAGCTCGCCTTGAAGGCGGCGTCGAGCGGCAGGCTGCCGTCAGCGCGCTCGGTCGAGGGCCAGCCGGCATCGGCGCCGATCAGGATCTCGGCCACGGCCTTCGACTGGAACATCATCATCACCGGGGCGAGGATGCTGGTCATCACCAGCTCCGCCGTCGCGCCGGCCAGCACAGCGAGCGTCCCGCCGAACCGCCGGCGCCGGGCGGTGAAGGCGCTGCCGACCGCGATCAGCGTCTTGGGCAGAAGCAGCAGCACGAAGATGCCGAAGAGCAGGAGCAGCGCCTTGCCGGTCTCGGGCCGCGGGAACACCGGGAACAGGGAATCGGCCGGGAAATAGTTCGGCTCCGGCGCCAGGATCGGGTCGAGCAGGCTGACGATCAGGAACATCAGCCAGATCGGCGAGGCGGCATAGGCCATGATCCCGCTGGCGAGGGAGACACAGCTCCACAGCTTCAGCCCCGGCGCGGCGAGGAGCTTGCCGTGCTGCAGATTGCCCTGGCACCAGCGGCGGTCGCGCTTGGCATATTCGATGATGTTGGCCGGGGCTTCCTCGTAGGAGCCTTCGAGGTCCGGATCGACCTGCACCTTGTAGCCGGCCCGCGCCAAGAGCGCCGCCTCGACGGAATCATGGCTAAGGATATGGCCGCCGAAGGGCGGACGGCCGTGCAGGTCGGGCAGGCCGCATGACGCCGCGAAGGCACGCACGCGCAGGATGGCGTTGTGGCCCCAGAACGGCCCCTCGCGGCCCTGCAGCACCGCGATGCCGCGCGAGAAGACCGGCGAGAACAGGGCTGCGGAAAACTGTAGCGCACGGCCGAACAGGGTGCGCCGGCCGATGATCAGCGGCTGGGTCTGCAACAGGCCGAGTTCGGGGTCGCCATCCATCCGGGCGGCCATCTCCACCATGGTCTCCGGCCGCATCAGGCTGTCGGCGTCGAGCACCAGCATGTAGTCGTAGGCGCCGCCGCTGGTGGTGACGAAGTCGGCGATGTTGCCGGCCTTGCGGCCGACATTCTTCTCGCGGTTGCGGTAGTAGAGGCGGCCGGCCGCGCCGAGTTCGGATAGCAGCATATCGACGCCGCGCCGTTCGGCGGCGACGTTCTCGGCCCGGGTGGAATCGCTGAGGATGTAGAAGTCGAAGGCATCGAGCCCGCCGATGCTGCGCAGGCCCTCATACATGGCACCGACGCGCGCCAGCACAGCCTCCGCGTCCTCGTTGTAGACGGGAACAAGGATGGCGGTGCGGCTGACATGGCCGGGCAGCGCCCGGCGGCGCGGCGGCGCGCCGGACGACATGATGCCGGCCAGCGCCATGTTGAAGCCCCAGGCGAGCCAGAGGCAGCACAGCACGAGCAGGCTGATCTGCACGATGTGCAGATAGGTCACCCCGTTCACCGTCACGACGATGAAGAACAGCGAAGCTGCGATCGCCGCCAGCACGACGGAGGCCAGGGCGAAGAGAAGACGCTGAGCCGTGATCAACGCGGTGTCCGTCGGTGAGATGGTGCCACGGCCCGGATCACACCGGGCCGTTCAGGCATGGTGATCAATTGCGGTCGGCGGAAAGGCGGCCGAGCGAGATCGTCGGGAAGCGCAGCGGCCGGCCAGTCAGCGGCTGGATCGGCATTGTCAGCCGCGCCACGGGCGGCGGGACGGCGACCGTGCGCACGAAGGCCAGCGACGCCGCATCGCCCTGCATGGCAGCGGCCAGCACGCGTTCGGCATCGTCGGCGCGTCCGCTCGCGGCAAGGCGCGTGCGCACGGCGTCCAGTACGACATCGTCGTCCAGATCGGCCCGGCCGATCAGCCGGCCGGCATTGGTCTCCTGCATGGAGCGGCGGTCTTCCGTTGCAAAAACGGTCATGTCCTGTTCGTCCATTGATAGAGCCACGTCTCACTGACAATGCGCTGCAGCATCGAAAGTTTCACGCGAAGTTCAGCAGGCTGTGAATCGGTCTTCTCGAGTTCCAGGGCGACGCGCCAGCCGCCATTGGGCAGCCGCGCGATTCCCGAATGGATCAGCCGGGTGTTGTCCGGCACGTCGATCAGGGGCTCGATCTGGGCATCAGCGGGCAGCTTGGCAATGCTGCCGCCCTCGAAATTGATGGCGATGCGATGGGTCGACAGGTCGGCATCCGCCGCGTTGCCGCCGACGCCGATGAAGGTGCCGGTGACCTTGGCCTGGTTGTCCTCGGGCTCGACGTCGAGGCCCCAGTGCATCCGGTAGCTGAACTCCATCGCGCCGCCGGCTTCGGCCTTGGCCTCGGGCACCCAGAAGGCGACGATGTTGTCGTTGGCTTCCGAATCCGTCGGGATCTCGACGAGCTCGACGGTACCCTTGCCCCAGTCGCCCAGCGGCTCGATCATCAGCGACGGCCGCAGTTCGTACCGGGCCTCGATGTCCTCGTAATGGGAGAAGTCGCGATCGCGCTGCAGGAGGCCGAAGCCGCGCGGACTGGTCTCCTGGAAATAGGACATCGCCAGGTTTTCGGGGTTCTTCAGCGGCCGCCACAGCTTCTCGCCATCGGCCCGGCGAATGCACAGGCCGTCGCTGTCATGGACCTCGGGGCGGAAGTCGTCGCGACCGAAGCGGTCGTTCTCGCCGAAAGTGTACATGGATGTCAGCGGCGCGATGCCGACGCGGTTGACGTCGGTGCGGAAGAACAGCCGGGTGGTCACGTCGATGGTGGTCTGCGGGCCCGGCGTGATCAGGAAGGAATAGGCGCCGGTGAGGCTCGGGCTGTCGAGCTCCGCCATCAGCCGGATGCGCGAATCGCCCGGCTTCGGCGCGTCGATGTAGAAGGCGCTGAAACGCGGGAATTCCTCGGTCTCGCTGGTCGCCGTGTTGATGGCGAGGCCGCGCGCCGACAGCCCGTAGCGGGTGCCGGTGCCCAGCGCGCGGAAATAGCTCGCGCCCAGGAAGGTCACCAGCTCGTCGAAATAGTCCGGCCGTTCGATCGGCGCATGGATCCGGAACCCGGCGACGCCGTCCAGCGGCAGGTCCTGGAATTTCGAGGGATCCAGCGGCGGCCGGTATTCGAAGTCCGACGGCGCGAAATCGTGGCGATTGTAGACGCCATTCTGCCCGACGAAGACCTTGGTTGTCTCCTTGAACACCCAGCCTGGATAGAAGGCCTGCAGGTGGAACTCCACCGGCTCGGCGCGCCACAGGGCGTGGTCCGGCCGGAAGCGGATCGCCCGGTGCTCGTCGTAATTGAGGTCGAGGATTTCCTGCGGCAGCTCGTTGGCCGGCGCGCTGTAGGATTCCCCGGCGCGCTGCTGCATGCGCGCGGCCAGCTCATCGAAGGTGAACGGCGCATCGGGCGCGCCGACGGTTGCCGGCTGGCGGGCCGGCGGCGTGGGAGCCTCCGTCTCCTGGGCAAAGCCCGGACGGGGCAGAAGCGCTGCGAGGGTGAGGGCCACACCTGTCTTCAGCGCGGTACGGCGGGACGCAAAACTCTTGTGATTCACGGGCTGCTTGTGAGTTTGAGAACAGACACGAAGGCGTGAGCATAGGCACAATTGCGGCGATTACATAGCCGCCGCGCACAGGCTTGTAGGCCCGGATGATGAACGCTTCCTGACGAGGGCAGGGCGTGTGTCAGCCGGCGGAAAAACGGTAGAGGCTGTGATGGCGATAGGTCTCGCTCGGCCGCAGGATCGTCTGGGGAAACTCGGGCCGATTGGGCGAATCCGGCCAGCCCTGCGGCTCCAGCGCCAGGGCCGAGCGGCTGCCGATCGGCACCCCGCCATGGCCCATGATCGAGCCATCCAGCTTGGCGCCGTCATAGACCTGCAGGCCGGGCTCGGTGGTAGAGAGCGCCAGGGTGATGCCGCTCGCCGCGCCCGCGAGCCGGGCGGCAAGGCGCGGCGCGGCCTCCGGCGCATCGGCCAGGCAGAAATTGTGGTCGAGCGGATCGGGGGCCTCGCCCACCAGCCGGCCCGCGCCGAAGTCGAACGGTGTGTCCGCCACCGGTGCAATCGCCCCGGTTGGAAGCGCCGCGGCGTCGATCGGCAGATAGCGATCCGCCGTCAGCGTCAGCCGGTGGCCGCGAATGTCGTCGCTGCCGTCGAGATTGAAGTAGAAATGCGTCGTCAGATTCACCGGGGTCGGGCGATCGCTGGTCGCCTCGTAGCTCACCGACAGCGTCTGGTCCGGCAGGATCGCGAAGCGGGCGGTGATGTCGACGGTCCCGGGATAGCCCTCGTCGCCATCGGCCGACACGAGGCTCAGGGTCAGCGCGTCCGGGGCGCGCTCGACGATGGTCCAGATGCGCGTCGAGAAGCCCTTCGGACCGCCATGCAGATGATTGGGCGGGTCGTTGCGGGCAAGCTGGGAGCCCCGGCCGTCAATGGTGAAGCGACCTTCGCCGATCCGATTGGCGAAGCGGCCGATGGTGGCGCCGAGATATTCGCGGTTGCCGGCGGTGTAATGCTCGGGGTCGGCGGCGCCGACGACCAGCGAATGGGCAAATCCGTCGAGGTGAACGGCCCGGACCGCTGCGCCGGCTGTCGCGATCTCGGCGCTGAGGCCGCCGCCGGCAATCGTCACGAACTCGCTCATCGGCATTGTCCCCTCCGCTGCCGCAAGCCGGCGATCGCGGAATAGGCAGTGCCGGGGCGCGCGTCAATCGAGCGCCCGCGTGGCAGCCGCGCGCCTAGCGCAGGCGTCGCAGCTTCTGGGTGAGGATATCGCCGGTGCGCGTCAAGGAACTCTGCAGCACCTGCAACTCGTCCTGCGTCAGGGACTGGGCGAGGTCGATCTCGAGCCGCTGCCAGACGTTCCGTACGGTCGCCTGCACCCGCTCGCCATCCGGGGTCAGCTGCACCATCGTGCGGCGCGCATCGGCACTGTTGGCCGAGCGGGCGACGAGCCCCTTCTCGATCAACCGGTCCAGCATCTTGGACACCGTCGAGGGTCGCACCGAAAGCTGTTCGGCCAGCGCCGACACGCTGACCGGGGCAAGGGGATCGAGACGGTCGAGGAGCTGGTCCTGGCCGGGGTGCAGTCCGATATCGGCAAGAAGCAGGGCGAGAAAGGCCCGGGTGGACTTGGCGATCGACAGGAGCGACGGCACGATCACCGGCGTCATCATCGTCGAAGGATCGGTGTGGACCGATGCTGTTGTCTGTGTGTTCGTATCCATGATCCCGGTTAACCGTTAGCCGAGGGCCGGTCCTTAAACTGCTATATTCTTCGCACGAAAAAGACAGCCATACATAGTATCCGCAAGGCTGGCAGTTCGTGGCGCGCGACGGGCGGCCGGCACGGCCCGAACGTTGCTGACGCGGGGTCCGCGGTGTTTCTCGAACGAGAAATTCCGCGATCGGTTCCCGGTGAACAATGGTCTCGCCACGCCGAATCGGGCATCAGTCCACAACCGGAGCGCGTCGTCGGTCGACGTGCGGCACAGAGGAGCGGGACGCATGCCCGACGTCAGGGTCATCTGCGCGATCGGCCGGAGCGGACAACTCGGCCTCGATGGCGGCATGCCGTGGGAGGGGCGTCCCGAGCGCGTCTACACCGAGGATGTCGAGCGCTTTTTCGAGATCACCCGCGGTCATGTGCTGATCGCCGGGCCGAAGACCGTTGCCTCCTTCCCGGACTTCGCCCGCAAGGACCGCACCATCGTGGAAATCCGCTCGGCCGACGATCCCCAGACGGTACTGGAGAGCTTCGGCGAGCGGGTGGTCTATATCGGCGGCGGCCCGGCGGTCTGGGACGTCTATGCGCGCTATGTGCGCCACTGGGACATCAACACGCTGCCCTATGACGGCGAGGCCGATACCTGGTTCGATCCGGCCTGGCTCCTGGCCGGCGGTACCACGCAGCGCTGAGGCGGGCGGCTCGGTTCAGCCGGGCAGCACCGCTCCGCGCTCGCGCGGATCGACGCCGCATTCCTCCGCGATGGCAGCGCAGAGCCCTTCCATCAGCGCGCGCAATATCGGGGCCGGCATGGCCGGCGCCGGCCCATCGAGGCTGGCCGGCGCGACGAGGCGCAGGCTGTTGGTGAGGACGATCTGACCCGCCGCGAGATCGGGGAGCGTCAGGGGCCTTTCGACCGCCGACATGCCGAACGCGCCGGCATTGTCGAGGATCCAGCCCCGCACGATGCCGTCGAGGACGCCGTCGTCGCGTGGCGGCGTGACGATCTCGGTCCCCGCCAGGACGAAGACATTCGCCAGCGCCGAACAGGCGACACGGGCCGCCCCGTTGAGGAACAGCGCCTCGTCGGCGCCGGCCTGCCTTGCGGCATGGTTGGCAAGGACGCTGTCGAGATAGGCCAGCGATTTGACCCGCGCCGTCGGCGAGGTCTCGTTGCGGCGGATATCAGAGACCTGAAGCCGCAGCGGCGCGAACATCATCGCGGCGGCGAGCGGCGCCGTGGTGCCGATCAGCGTCGGCTGCGGATCGGCGGGAAAGGCGAGGCCGCGTGCGCCGGGGCCGCGGGTCAGCGTCAGGCGGATCGCCCCGTCGCCGCGTCGCTCGGCCAGCGCCGTCATCGCCAGTTCAAGCGCCGCGCGGTCCGCCGGAATGGCGAGGCTGGCCGCTGCGGCCATCAGCCGGTCGAGATGAGCCTGTTGGCGAAACACCCTGCCGCCGAGAACCAGCGACGTGTCGAACACCCCGTCGGCAAGGGTCAGGCCGCGGTCGTTCGCGGCAACGGCACCGGGGGCCGGCGCAAAGCCGCCGTCAATCCAGATCTCGTCCACGCCAACGCTCCGCCAGGGACAGGAAATTCTCGAAGATCCGCTCGCCGCGATCGGTCAAAACGGATTCGGGGTGGAACTGGATGCCCCAGGTCGGGTGCGTGTGGTGCGACAGGGCCATGATCTCGCCCTCGTCCGAACGGGCGTCGATGGCGAGGTGATCGCGCATCGCCGGCGTTTCCTCGACGATCAGCGAATGATAGCGCCCGACCATGGTCGGTTGTGGCAATCCGTCGAAGAGGTTCGCCGCGTCATGGGCGATCCGCGAGGCGCGGCCGTGCATGGGCTTGAGGGCCCGGGTCACGGTGCCGCCAAAGGCCTCGCCGATGACCTGATGGCCGAGGCAGACGCCGAGGATCGGCACGCGGCCGGACAATTGCCGCACCAGGTCGAGCGAGATGCCGGCCTCGCGCGGCGAACAGGGCCCTGGCGAGATGATCACCGCCGATGGCGCGAGCGCGTCGATCTCCGGCAGTGTGACGGCATCGTTGCGCACGACCTCGATGGCGCCGCCCAGCCGTTCGAGATAGCGGGCGACGTTGAAGACGAAGCTGTCGTAATTGTCGACGACGAGGATCATCGCGGATTGTCCTTCGCACCGTTCCCGTCGTCCGCGTCGAAGGCCGCGAAGACGCGGGTCGCCTTGGTGAAGGTCTCCTCGTATTCGGCCGCAGGGTCCGACAGGACGGTGATGCCGCCACCGGCCGACAGCCGCGCCGTGCCGGCCTCGAAGCTGACGGTGCGGATGGCGATGTTGAGGTCCATCGCCCCGTCGAAGCCGAGATAGCCGATGGCGCCGCAATAGGGGCCACGGGCGGTGTTCTCGATCTCGGTGATGATGTCCATGGCCCGGATTTTCGGCGCGCCGGTGATCGAGCCGCCCGGAAAGGTCGCCGCAATGAGGTCGCCGGCGGACCGGCCCGGCCGAAGTGTTCCGGTCACCACCGAAACGAGGTGATGGACCGAAGCATAGCTTTCGAGGCCGCACAGCACCGGCACCTCCACGGATTCGGCCGTGCAGACGCGGGAGATGTCGTTGCGCAGGAGATCGACGATCATGACGTTCTCGGCCCGGTCCTTCTCCGAGGCCAGCAACGCCTCTGCCAGGGCGCGGTCTTCCTCCGGGTCAGCGGAGCGCTTCGCCGTGCCCTTGATCGGGCGGGTTTCCACCGTGTCACCGTCGCGTTTCAGGAAGCGCTCCGGCGAGGAGGACGCGATGGCGAGGCCCTCATGCTCCAGATAGGCGCCGAAGGGCGCGGCATTGGTCCGGCGCAGCCGCAGATAAAGGGCGAAGGGATCGAAGGCGTCGGGGAGCCCGGCGGTGAAGGTCTGGGCGACATTGGCCTGGTAGATGTCGCCGGCCAGGATGTAGTCGCGCACCTTCTGGATCGCCGCCCGGTAGTCGTCGGCAAAGAAATTGGAGCGCCAGTCGAGGCCGCCCGGCCGTGCGCCTGTGCCGAGCGCCGGCGCCTCGGTCTCCAGCGCGGCCCGGAAGCGGGCGATGCGCGCCCGGGCCGGGGCGTCGTCGCTTTCGCCGGCCCGGCGCGCGCCGATCACGAAGGCGCGGTCGGCTTCGTGGTCGAAGGCGAGAACCGTATCGTAGAGATCGAAGCGCAGGCTGGGCTTGGCTGGGTCGAGATCGGCCGGCGCGGCGAGCGTTTCCAGATGCCGGGCGAATTCGTAACCGATGAAGCCGATGGCACCGCCCTGGAAAGGCGGCAGATCGGGATGCGTTTCCTGGCGATGCGCGGCGAGGACCGCGTCGAGTGCCGCCAGGGGCGGGCCGTCGAGGCGGTGCCCATCGAGCATCGCACCGCCCGCATCCACCGTGAACGCGGCGAAGGGCGCGGCGGCGACATAGGAATAGCGCCCCAGCGTTTCGTGGCGCATGGCGCTGTCGAGAAACGCCAGGCCGCCGAGGGACCTCAGCCGGGCCGCTGCGATCTGCGGCGCAAGGGGAGCGATCTCGTCATACACCATCCCCGGCAGATGCCCTGATCTCCGGCGCGCCGTCAAACCGGTTTCGCGGCCTCGACCCGGCCGCCCTGTCGCAGCTCGTCCGGCTTCGGACCGGGCCACTGGCGCGGCGGCCCATCGGCGCCATCTATCCGGCCAGCTTGCCTCTGATTCGGAGATCCAGGATGCGATCCGCCCTTCTTCTGGTTGCCGTCCTTGCCGGCATTGCCGGCTGCAACAGCACCGCCCCCTATCCCAACGGCTCGCCCATCGTCGGCGCGCGGGTGTCGGCCAATGAGAACCCCCGCGGTTCCGAAGCCTTCTGCCGCCAGTATGCCCGTCAGACCGCCGGCAACAGCTACGAGAACCGCATCGATCGCGGGGAGGACGGGTTCGGCGTGCGCGCGCTGACCCGCCAGCGGGCGCTCGACCAGGGCGAGGCCGCCTATCGCCGCTGCCGGGCCGGCCGCACGGACTGACAACGGTCGCGCCGCCGTCCCGACGGAACGGCGTGTGGAGGCCGTCCGCCGCGCCCCTTGTGCATCGGTCGTTCTTGCGGCATCGCTGCGAGGAACCAGTGGCGGGGACAGGCGATGGCGTCCACCAGTGACGGCAGGACAATCGACGCGGATGTCGCGATCGTCGGCGCGGGCATCGTCGGCATCACCGCCGCCTTCGCCCTGCAGGAGCGCGGGCAAAGCGTCGTCCTGATCGAGCGGGGCGAGGTCGCCCACGGCGCCAGCTTCGGCAATGCCGGGGCCTTCGCGTTCAGCGACGTCATGCCGCTGGCCTCGCCAGGCATCCTGCGCAAGGCACCGCGCTGGCTGCTCGATCCGCTGGGTCCCTTGAGCGTGCCGCCGGCCTATCTGCCGACCATTGCGCCGTGGCTGTTCCGGTTCTGGCGCGCCAGCCGGCCCGCCGCCTTCGCGACCAGCTTCGCCGCCCAGGTGGCGATGATGGAACTGGCGAGCACCGAGACCCGCCGGCTGATCGCGGCGGCAGGGCTCGACGCGATGCTGCGCTCCGACGGTGCGCTGGAACTCTACGAAAGCCGCGCCGAGTTCGAGGCGTCGCTGGAGGCCTGGCAGGCGCGCGAGGCCGCCGGCATCGCCTGTCGCCATCTGGACGCCGCCGGCATCGCGCAATTGCAACCGGGCCTGTCGCCGCGCTTCACCCACGGGACCTTCGTGCCCGGATGGCAGTCGATCGCCGATCCCTATGATTATGCCAAGGCATTGGCCGACCGCGTCGCCGAGCGGGGCGGGCGGATCGTCCACGCCGAGGTGCGTGGCCTGGCGCCGGCCCGCGACGCGGTGTGCCTGAAGCTGGCGGGCGGGTCGGACCTTCTGGCACGACATGCCATCGTTGCGGGCGGCGCATGGTCGAAGCCGCTGGCAGCCGCCCTCGGCGACACCCTGCCGCTGGAGACCGAGCGGGGCTACAACACCACCCTGCCGCCGGGCGCCTTCGACCTGAAGCGGCAACTGACCTTTCCCGGCCACGGCTTCGTGGTAAGCCGGCTGACATCCGGCATCCGGGTGGGCGGCGCCGTCGAGCTCGGCGGCCTGCACCGCCCGCCGGACTATCGCCGGTCGGCGACCATGCTGGAGAAGGCGAAACGCTTCCTGCCCGCACTCGACATCACGGGCGGCCGGCAGTGGATGGGGTTTCGGCCGTCCATGCCGGACTCGCTCCCGGTCATCGGTCCCGCGTCCACGACCGACCGCGTGTTCTATGCCTTCGGCCACGGCCATCTCGGCCTGACCCAGTCGGCGGCGACGGCGCGTATTCTCGCCGATCTCGTCACCGGCACGCCGGCGCCGATCAATCTCGCGGCGTTCTCGCCACGCCGTTTCGCCTGACCTGCCACCGGAGATCCACATGGCACGCCACAGCTTCTTCTGCCTCGACGGTCACACCTGCGGAAATCCCGTCCGCCTCGTTGCCGGCGGCGGCCCATTCCTCGACGGGGCGACGATGATCGAGAAGCGGGCGCATTTCATGGCCGAATACGACTGGATCCGCACCGGGCTGATGTTCGAGCCGCGCGGCCACGACATGATGTCCGGCGCGATCCTCTACCCGCCGACCCGCGACGATTGCGACGTGGCCGTGCTCTACATCGAGACCTCCGGCTGCCTGCCCATGTGCGGCCACGGCACCATCGGCACGGTGACCATGGCGCTGGAGCACGGGCTCGTCCGGCCGAAGGAGCCCGGGATCCTGCGGCTCGACACGCCGGCCGGCGTGGTCACCTGCCGCTATCGCAAGGAGAACGGCTTCGTCGAGGAGGTCCGGCTGACCAATGTGCCGGCCTTCCTGCACGCTGAAGGCATCGCGGTGGACTGCCCCGGTCTCGGCGCGCTCACGGTCGACATCGCCTATGGCGGCAATTTCTACGCCATCGTCGATCCGCAGCCGAACTTCCGCGACATGGCCGACTTCACCGCTTCCCAGCTTGTCGCCCTGTCCGGCCCCTTACGCGCGGCGCTGAACGACGCCCATGAGTTCGTGCACCCGGAGACCCCGGCGATCCGCGGCCTGCGCCATGTGCTGTGGGCCGGCGAGCCGACGATGGAGGGGGCCACGGCCCGCAATGCGGTGTTCTATGGCGACAAGGCGATCGACCGCAGCCCCTGCGGTACCGGCACGTCGGCGCGCATGGCGCAATGGGCGGCCAAGGGGCGCCTCGCGCCCGGCGACGACTTCGTCCACGAGAGCATCATCGGCTCGCTGTTCCACGGCCGGGTCGAAGCCGCGGCCGAGATCGGTGGCAAGTCGGCGATCGTGCCGTCCATCGCCGGCTGGGCGCGGCTGACCGGCATCAACACGATCTTCATCGACGACCGCGACCCGTTCCGGCACGGTTTCCAGGTGCTGTAGGCTGAAGCGCCGCACGAAAAAGACCGCCGGCGCGGATGCGCCGACGGCCCTGATACCGGCTCTGTCGCGATGCTTACGCGGCGGCCTTGTTGATGCCGCCGGTGGCGATCTGCGTCATCGTCTTGTCACCGTGATAGGTGGCGTCCAGGCACTTCTGCAGCTTCTGGGCATCATCCTTCAGGTCGAGACGCTTGGCGAAGGCTTCCAGGCAGCCATAGCCGGCGATCGCGTAATGGGCCATGCGCTGATACTGGGTGATGATCATCGCATCGCGGGCGTCGGGATCGGTGATGTCCTCCTCGATGCCGTGCGAACGGGCTTCCTTGACGAGGCCTTCCATGCCCTTGCAGAATTCTCCCGAGGGATCGGCGCCATGGGCGGTGATGATCTCCTTCAGCGTGGCGATGCCGTCCTCGATGCCGGCGACGCCGGCGTCCAGCGCGCTCTTCAGGTCGCCGTCGGTGGCGACGCCGGCGAGCTCGCGGGTGACCTTGGCGGACTGGTTGCAGGCGCTGTGAATGTCCTGCAGCTGATCGATATAGATGTCCTTGAGATTGGCGAGAGCCATGATGCGTCCCTTCCGTCTTGATCCTGTGCGCCTTGGCGCTTCGGGACGGTAAAGGGCAAAGGACGGCCGGGTGTTCCATGACGGGAACCGGCGCGGCACTTGGTCCCGGCTGCCCGGACACCCCGCGCGGCTTTGACCACTTTCGGCGATGCGGATGACGGGCTAGACGGTAAGTCTCCGATTTCCTTTCAAGAATAGTTGAAGCCGATCATGGACCAGGCGACCCGTTCCAGTTTCGACCTCCGCCTGCCGGCCTTCGTGACCATGATGCGCGAGAGCCAGCGGCTGCGCCTGGCGACGCTGGTGCGGCTGCGCTGGCTTTCCGTCGCCGGCCAGACCGCGGCCTGCGTCTTCGTGGCCTGGGGGCTGTGGTGGCCGTTTCCGATCGGCACCTGCCTTGCGCTGATCGCCGCCTCTGTGGCGCTGAACATCTATCTGTCGATCAGCTTCCCGGCGAGCCGGCGGCTGTCCTCGACGGCGGCGGCCGGCGTGCTGACCTTCGACATCCTGCAGCCGACGGGCCTCCTGTTCCTCACCGGCGGCATCGAGAACCCATTCACGGTGTTCCTCGTGGTGCCCTCGATCATCGCCTCGGCGACGCAGCCGCCGCTGACGACGGTGGGGGTGGGGCTCCTGGCGGTGGTCTGCACGACGGCGCTGGCCTTCTTCCACATGCCGGTGCCCTGGCCCCACGGCATGTCGCTGGAACTGCCGATCTCCTATGTCGGCGGCCTGTGGTTCGCGATCGTCACGACCCTCGTCTTCTCCTCGATCTACATCTACCGCGTGGCGGCGGAATCGCGGGCGCTCGCCGATGCGCTGAGCGCCACCGAACTCGTCCTGCAGCGCGAGCAGCATCTGTCGGCGCTCGACGGGCTGGCCGCCGCCGCCGCCCATGAGCTCGGCACGCCGCTCGCCACCATCGCCCTCGTCGCCAAGGAAATGGGTCGTTCGGTGCCGGCCGACGATCCGCAGCGCGAGGACGTGGATCTGCTGGTCGAGCAATCGGAGCGCTGCCGCACGATCCTGCGCCAGCTCAGCTCCCTGTCCTCGTCCAGCGAGACCCATCTGGCACGTCTGTCAGTGATGTCGCTGATCGACGAGGTGGCCGAGCCGCACCGCAATTTCGGTGTCGCGCTGAAGGTCGAGACGGTCGAGCGCGACGGCGCCGAGCCGGTCGCCCGCCGCAATGCCGGCATCGTCTACGGCCTCGGCAACATCGTCGAGAACGCGGTGGACTTTGCCGATGGCGAGGTGATCATCCGCGCCGGCTGGAGCGAGAGCCAGGTCTATATCGAGGTGCTGGACGACGGGCCGGGCTTTGCGCCCGAAATCCTCGACCGGATCGGCGACCCTTACATGTCGGACCGCGATTCGACGGAGCGCAATACCGGCGGCGGTCTCGGCCTCGGCCTGTTCATCGCCAAGACGCTGCTCGAACGCTCGGGCGCCTCGATCAGTTTCGCCAACCGGGCAAGCCGCGGCCGCGTCGCCAATGGCGCGGTGGTGGTGATCTCCTGGCCGCGGGACGTCTTCCTGTCGAACCGGCCCGCCAATCGCGACTGACGCAGCGGCAGAGCAGAGGCAGCGAACGCCGGATGCGTACTTCGGTCGCATGCCGATTGCCGGTTCTGGCGGGTGCAAGCCGTTGAAGGCGTCTGCCCGGCGCTCCATTTCCCGGACAAAGGAAAGGAACGCCGATGTTGACCGAAACTGTAGGGACTGCTCCTGAGCAGTCGTTTCTGCCGCAGGGTGATCGATCGCTGCTTCTGGTCGATGACGACCGCCCGTTCCTGCAGCGCATGAGCCGGGCGCTCGAGCAGCGCGGTTTCGATGTGGTGACCGCCGAAAGCGTCGAGGAAGGGCTTGCCGCCCTGAAACGCTCGGCACCGGCCTGCGCCGTCGTCGACATGCGGCTGGCCGACGGCAATGGGCTCGACGTGATCGAGGCGCTGCAGCGGGCCCGCGAGGATGCCCGGGTCGTGGTGCTGACCGGCTACGGCAACATCGCCACCGCCGTGACCGCCGTGAAGCTTGGCGCCATCGACTATCTCGCCAAGCCCGCCGATGCCGACGAAGTGATCGCCGCGCTCAGCCGCAAGGCGGGTGACCGCGCCGCGCCGCCGGAGAATCCGATGTCGGCCGACCGGGTCCGCTGGGAGCATATCCAGCGCGTCTATGAATTGTGCGATCGCAACGTCTCCGAGACTGCCCGCCGGCTGTCGATGCACCGCCGGACCCTGCAGCGGATCCTCGCCAAGCGCGCACCGCGCTGAGGTCGCACCCCGCGGCGGCGGTCAGTCCGCCTCCGTCTCTCCCGCCATCCCGGTCATGAACGGATTGGCCGCCCATTCCGCCTGTACCAGGCGGTCGGCGGCCAACCGCGCGAAACGCAGCGTCATCGCTTTTCGCGTGGCTGGCGCGATCCGGTCTTCCGGCGCTTCGCGCAGGATTTCGGCGCCGTAGCCATCCGACACGATCAGCCCGCAGCTTTCGGGAAAGATGTGCGCCGGCACGCCGGGATGGGTGGCGAAGAACAGCCGGTCGCAATGCTGCAGATAATCCGGCCACTTCCGGTCCACCCGGAAATCCTCGATCGAGGTCTTGATCTCGATGATGGTGATCTCGCCCTTTTCCGACAGGCAGACGAGGTCGGCCCGGCGGCCGGACGCCAGCGCCATTTCCGGCAGCAGCGACACCTTGCGCGCCAGCATCAGGCGCTGCACGCCCCGGCGCACCATCATGGCGCGCTCGGACTGGCGGCCGTCGACCAGCGGGTCGACGCGGAAGGGGGATACGATCGGCATGGTCGAGACCTAGCCGAGCCGCGGCGCTTTCGGCAAGCAAAAACGCGAACAAACCAGAAACGCGGCAGAACGTCGCAACCGCGCGCCGCGGTACCGATACGCCGACGATGCGAAGGCGTGGTCAGCGGCCGGTGCGGTCCCCGGAGATCTCCTCGAGGATCGGGCAGTCCGGGCCGTCGTCGCCGTGGCAGCGCTCGCTGAGATCGGCGAGGGCGCGTTTCAGCGATTGCAGCTCGGCGATCTTGCGGTCGATCTCGGCCATGCGGGAACTGGCCATGGACTTCACGTCCTCGCTGCGCCGCCCCTCGTCCTCGTAGAGCGAGATCAGCCGCCGCGCTTCCTCGATGGTGAAGCCGAGCGAGCGCGAGCGCTGGAGGAACCGCAGGAGATGCACATCGCGATCGCCGTAATTGCGATAGCCGTTGATGGCCCGGGAGGGTTTGACCAGCCCGACTTCCTCGTAATAGCGGATCGTCTTGGGGGGGAGGCCGGACAGCCGGGCCGCCTCTCCGATGTTCATCAAAAAGCCCTCGTAGCTCAGGTTGCGAACGTCCCAGAGTGCGCCTGAGATGTCGCGGCGGCCGCCGCCGTCAACTGTCACCAAGCGGCAACAAAGCCTTCGTTAACCAACACCGTGCTTCCATCCCGTATTGCCTGACGGATGGACGCGGACTAACGAGGAGACGGCTACAGATGGTCGGCGCTCCTCCGGTGCGCGGTTCGTTCGGCGAACTGATCCCATCCCACCCCGAACATGGCATTTTCGATGACGAGCAAACGTTCCCTTCTCCTTGGTGCTGCGGTCCTTTCGCTGGCCGTGGCTGCCGGTTGCGCGAGTAACCAGCGCGCATCGTTGGCGCCGTCCGGGGTCTCTGCCTACACCGCACCGACCAACCTGCCGAACGAAGGCAGCCTCGGCGCCACTTCGGCGCTCGGCTATTCGGCCGTCGTCGATGACGGCTATGCGCTGCCGGCGATTCCGACCGAGAAGATCGATCCGCAGTATCTGCGCCAGCGCGTGTCCTTCCCGGAAGGCCGCGAATACGAGCTGGGCACGGTCGTGGTCGATACGCCGAACCGCTTCCTCTACGTGGTCGAGGCCGACGGCATGGCGATGCGCTACGGCATCGGTGTCGGCCGCGCCGGCTTCTCCTGGGCTGGCGACGCCAACATCCGCGCCAAGCGCTCCTGGCCGAAATGGTTTCCGCCGGCCGAGATGATCGACCGCAAGCCGGATCTCGAGCCCTATCGCGACGGCATGGAGCCCGGCCTGACCAATCCGCTCGGCGCCCGCGCGCTGTATCTCTACCAGAACGGCAAGGACACGCTGTTCCGCCTGCACGGCACGCCGGAATGGTGGACCATCGGCACCGCCGCCTCGTCGGGCTGCATCCGTCTGATGAACCAGGACATCATCGACCTGTACGAGCGCGTTCCGATGGATGCGCGCGTCGTGGTCAAGCAGGGCAAGGAGCGCCTCGCCGCTCGCTGAGCAGAGGCGCTGTCTCCGGCGATCTGTCGCCGGACACCAGTTTACAGGGCGGGGGACCGCCAGGGCCGGATGCTTCGGGGGAGGCGTCCGGCCTTTTTTTGTCCTGCGTTATCGAGCTGGATGATCGATCCCGCCGCGCCTCAGCCTGCGCTCGCTCTTGCGGCCTCGGTCTCCGGTTGGCGGCCTCTCAAGGCGGCGGCTAGCAGCAGTCCCAGGGTCACCGCGTTGAGCACATGCCAGAGGAAGTGCGTGCCGAGCGGCCAGTCCGCACAGAGCGGGGCGTCCGCCATGCGCAGGCCCAGCGAGAGGGCAAAGACCGTTCCCGCCGCAAGAACCGCGGGACCTGCGCGGTGGCCGGCCGCGAGCAGGTAGCCGCCGATGCCGAGCATGGCGAGAAGCGCTGGCACGTAGCCCGCCGAGGATCCGACCATTCCTGCGAAGAGCGGCTCCGAGAGGATCGAGGCGCCCAGGAAGGCGGCCGTGCCGAGGCCCGCCGCCCAGCGGCCGAGCCCGACGAGGCGATGCAGCGCCAGGAAGAAATAGGCGTAGATGAACAGCGCGATCGGCAGGACGTCGGCAAGGCTCGACCAGCGGTTGGCGAAGGTGTGGAACAGGAACGAGCCGATGCCGATGATGGCGACGAGGCCGGCGAGCAGGCACACCGGCCGGTCCCGTCCGCCGGCCCGGCGCCACAGCGCGAAGCCGGCTGCGGCCGCGACGAGGAAGGCGAGATTCGAGATCGCGTTTAGCGGCTCGGCCCAGAAGCCGGCTCCCAGTCGCTCGCAATAGGCGTCGATCGGTTGCGTCCAGTCCATGACCGCGCCGTTGCGCCGGGGCTACTGTCCGGTGCGCCAGGGATCGTAGGTGCCGAAGTTCCAGAGTTGGCCCTCCGGATCGCGGCAGGCGAATTCCTTCGAGCCGTAGCTCTTCTCCTGCAGATCCACGACGATGGTCGCGCCGGCCGCCTGCACCGCCTCGTAGAGATGGTCGACATCCTTGACGACGAGATAGGGGCTCTGGGACACGGGCGCGCCGGCCTTCGCCGTGGTCTGCAAGGCGCCGAACGCGTCGTCCCGGGCGTCGCCGACCATCACCATGCCGTCGCCATGGACGAGTTCGGCATGCAGGATACTGCCGTCTGTATCCTCGTGGACGGCGTGGCGGCTGAAGCCGAGTGTATCGCAGAGCCAGGTGATCATCTTGCGGCAATTCTCGTAGCGAATGGTGGGAATGACGGTCGATGGCATCGCGGCTCCTCCCTTGCGACGAGGATAGCATCGTAATCGCGTTTCGCGATCCGGGTCATCAAAACTTCACACCCCTCGACGCGATGCCGCGGCCGAGCGCTCCGGTGTCAGAGCCCGGGCCAGGCGAGCGTTGCGCCGGCGACCACCGCGTAGCGGGCGAACTTGCCGATCGCGACGAGGATGGTGAAGCGCAGGAGCGGCACCCGCAGCACGCCGGCGATCACCGTCAGCGCGTCGCCGCCGAGCGGCCACCACGCAAGCAGCAGCGTCCAGACGCCGTAGCGGTTGAAGAACCCCGTGGCCCTGTCGAGATGGCGCGGCGGCACCGGAAACCATCGGCGGTCGGCATAGTGCAGGAGGAAGCGGCCGCACACCCAGTTGACCACCGAGCCGAGCGTGTTGCCGACACCGGCGACGACGACCAGCAGCCAGGGCTCGCCGATGCCTTCGGCAAGCAGCGCGACCAGCACGATCTCCGAGGCGCCGGGCAGGAGCGTCGCGGCGAGGAAGGCACTCCAGAACAGGCCCGCACAGGCGGCGAACAGCGTCATCGCGGGGCCGCCGGGCGAACCGAAAAACGCTCGCACCGGCCAATTTTCGCGCGCGGGAGATTGAACGCCGTTTCGCCAGTCACCATGTTGTGGATACTGCAGCAAGACATGTCGAAGCCCCCGCGATGCCTCAGCGTCGCGGCCATTTTCGAAAGGAACGTGACTGCGATGACTTCGCGAGCTTTGATTCGTCCGGCATGGACGCCGGCCACGATTGCCCTGATGGTTGGCGGTTTCATGATCTTCTGGCCTCTCGGCCTGGCGATGCTGGCCTACATCCTCTGGGGTGACCGTTTGGACGGCTTCAAGCGGGACGTCAATGAGACGACGGACCGCCTGTTCGGCGGCCTGAAGCGCGCCGGCGGGGGCAGCCCCTTCGGCGCCCCGCGGACCGGCAATGTCGCCTTCGACGACTGGCGGGAGAAGGAACTCAGCCGCCTCGACGAGGAGCGCCGCCGCCTGCACGAGGCCGAGGCCGAATTCGCCGCCTATGCGCGCGAACTGCGCCGGGCCAAGGACCAGCAGGAGTTCGACCGCTTCATGGCCGAGCGCGGCAAGCGCCGCGACGATGGCCCGGTGGTCGACGGCCAGCCGGCCTGACTGTGACGACGGCGCCCGGCCTGGGGCCGGGCACCCATGAAAAAGGCGGCGGCGTCCCCCGGGCGTCGCCGTTTTTCGTGTCTT
Source organism: Aurantimonas coralicida DSM 14790 (assembly GCF_000421645.1). Taxonomy (GTDB): domain Bacteria; phylum Pseudomonadota; class Alphaproteobacteria; order Rhizobiales; family Rhizobiaceae; genus Aurantimonas; species Aurantimonas coralicida. The sequence goes on from NZ_ATXK01000002.1 coordinate 125,551, forward strand.
GAGGGTGTAGACTGCGATTCGAACGGCGGCGTATCGCCGCCCATCCCTATCCGGCTGCCGATGTCCTTCCTCTTTCCCCATGCCAAGCCGCGCGTCTCGGCGATCCCCGAACGGCTCGATCTCGCCGGCGGCCCGGTCGCCGTGACGGTCCGGCGCAACCCCCGCGCCAAGCGCATGATCCTGCGGCTGGCCCCCGGCGCCTCGGGCGTTGTGGTGACCGCGCCGCGCCAGGTGTCGGGCCGGGCGATCGCCGAATTCCTGGAGCGTCATCGCGGCTGGGTCGAGGAGCGCGTGGCGCGGGCGCCGGGGCAGGTGGTCGTCGCCGACGGCGCGACCATTCCGTTTCGCGGCGGCACGCTGCGCCTCGTGTCGGCGCCGGAGCGCCGGGCGTCGCGCTTCGAGACGGTCGATGGGGAGGCGTGCCTGGTGGTCGGCGGCGCGCCGGAGCACTTCGTGCGCCGTGTCGTCGATACGCTGAAGCGCGAGGCGCGGCAGGATCTGCAGGCGGCGGTGGATCGCCATGCGGCGACTGTCGGCCTGCGTCCGCGTTCGATGGCGCTGAAGGACACCCGCAGCCGCTGGGGCTCCTGCACCATTGACCGGCGACTGGCCTTTTCCTGGCGCATCGTCATGGCGCCGCCGGAGGTGCTCGACTATCTCGCCGCCCATGAGGTGGCGCATTTTCGCGAGATGAACCACGGCGCGTCGTTCTGGGCGCTCTGCCGCGAGCTCTGCCCGGGCATGGACCACGGCCGCGACTGGCTGAAGCGCCACGGGGCGGGCCTCCACGCCATCGATTGTTCCGGCGCCTGACCCGCGGTTTTGCCGCATCCTTTACAGGCCGGGGCGAGAGGCGCGATAAGGGCGCCAAGAGTGCGATCCGACCTTCGGGAGTACGGCTTTTGCGAGCCTTCGACGTCAAGATCTGCGGACTGTCCACGCCCGAGACCCTCGCGGTGGCGCTGGAGCGTGGCGCAAGCCATGTCGGCTTCGTGCATTTCGCGAAAAGCCCGCGGCATATGGACGTGGAGCCGATGGCCGACCTCGTCGCAAAGGTCGAAGGCCGCGCCGAGACCGTGATCGTCACCGTCGATCCCGATGATGCGCTGCTTGACCGTTTCGCCAGCGACGTGAAGCCGGATTGGCTGCAGCTGCATGGCCGCGAGACGCCGGAGCGGGTGCGCGACATCCAGGCGCGCACCGGGCTGAAGGTGATGAAGGCGCTGCCGATTTCTGCCGCCGAGGATCTCGCCGCGGTCGCGCCCTATGCCGGCGTCGCCGACCGCATCCTGCTCGATTCCAAGCGCCCCAAGGGCTCCGATCTGCCGGGAGGAAACGGCGTCTCCTTCGACTGGACGCTGCTTTCGGCCGCCGGGTCGGGCCTTGACCCGCAAATGGCCTATATGCTCTCCGGAGGGATCGACGCCGACAACGTCGCCGAGGCCGTCAGGATCGCCGATCCGTCCGGCATCGACGTGTCGTCGGGCGTCGAGAGCGCCCCCGGCGTCAAGGATGCCGGCCGCATGCACAGCTTCTTCGATGCGCTGGATCGCCTGGGCGAGCCGGCGAGAAAGGCACGAGTCTCGTGAACCAGCCGCTGACCCCGAATTCCTTCCGCGCCGGCCCCGACGAGGAAGGCCGCTTCGGCATCTTCGGCGGCCGCTTCGTCGCCGAAACGCTGATGCCGCTGATCCTCGACCTGCAGGAAGCCTGGGAGACGGCCCGCGTCGATCCGGCGTTCAAGGCCGAGCTAGACGGGCTGAACACCCATTACACCGGACGGCCGTCGCCGCTCTATTTCGCCGAGCGGCTGACCGAGAAGCTCGGCGGCGCCAAGATCTACTTCAAGCGCGACGAGCTGAACCACACCGGCTCGCACAAGATCAACAACTGCCTCGGCCAGATCCTGCTCGCCCGCAAGATGGGCAAGACCCGGATCATCGCCGAGACCGGCGCCGGCCAGCATGGCGTGGCGACCGCCACGGTCTGCGCCCGCTTCGGCCTGCCCTGCGTCATCTACATGGGCGCGACCGACGTCGAGCGGCAGTCGCCCAACGTCTTCCGCATGAAGCTTCTCGGCGCCGAGATCGTGCCGGTCACCGCCGGCCACGGTACGCTGAAGGACGCCATGAACGAGGCGCTGCGCGACTGGGTGACGAATGTCGATTCCACCTATTACCTGATCGGCACCGCCGCCGGCCCGCATCCCTATCCGGAGCTGGTGCGCGAGTTCCAGTCGGTGATCGGCAAGGAAACCCGCGAGCAGATGATGGCCGCCGAAGGGCGCCTGCCGGACATGCTGGTGGCGGCCGTCGGCGGCGGCTCCAACGCCATCGGCCTGTTCCATCCGTTCCTCGACGACAAGGATGTCGCCATCGTCGGCGTCGAGGCGGGCGGCAAGGGCCTTGAGGGCGAGGAGCATTGTGCCTCGCTGACCGCAGGCTCCCCCGGCGTTCTCCACGGCAACCGCACCTATCTGCTCCAGGACGATGACGGCCAGATCAAGGAAGGCCATTCGATCTCGGCCGGCCTCGACTATCCGGGCATCGGGCCGGAGCATTCCTGGCTGAAGGATTCAGGCCGGGTCGAATATGTGCCGATCATGGATACCGAAGCGCTCGAGGCTTTCCAGCTCCTGACCCGCACCGAGGGCATCATCCCGGCGCTGGAGCCGGCCCATGCGCTGGCCGAAGTGGTCAAGCGCGCCCCGACCATGGGCAAGGACCAGATCATCGTTATGAATCTCTGCGGGCGCGGCGACAAGGACGTCTTCACCGCCGCCAAGCATCTCGGGGTCGAGCTCTAGACTGCCGGATGGGCCGCAGCGATTGGCGGCCCGGGAAGCGGAATGTCCGAAAAACCAAGCTGACAACGCTGGAGAAGCCAGCGAGCGAAGCGAGCCTGCATGACCGACATCGTCGAAATCCACGTCACCTGCCCGTCGCTCGATGAAGCGCGGGAACTGTCGCATGTCCTGATCGACGGTCGCTTTGCGGCCTGCGTCAATATCGGCAAGGAAGTCGACAGCCGCTATGTCTGGCAGGGCAGCAAGGAGCGCCACGACGAGTGGCCGCTGACGATCAAGACCACGGCGGACCGGTTCGACGCCTGCGCGGCGGCGATCCGCGAACACCATCCCTATGACACGCCCGCGATCTTCGGCTTCAAGGTCGATCACGTGGACGCGGCGACCGCAGACTGGGTCGCCGAGGTGACGAAAGCCTGACATGACGACACGCATCGAAGACCGGTTCCGCGCGCTGAAGGAAGAGGGTCGCCCCGCCTTCGTGACCTTCGTCATGGCCGGCGATCCCGACCACGAGACGGCGCTGGAGATCGCCCGGGCGCTGCCGGCGGCCGGCGCCGACATCATCGAACTCGGCATGCCCTTCTCCGATCCCATGGCCGACGGGCCGGCGATCCAGAAGGCCGGTCTGCGGGCGCTGCAGGCGGGCGCCAGCCTGAAGAAGACCCTGTCGCTGGTCCGCGCCTTCCGCGAGGGCGACCAGACGACGCCGATCGTGCTGATGGGCTATTTCAACCCGATCTACATCTACGGCGTCGAGGCCTTCGTCGCCGATGCGCTGGAGGCCGGCGTCGACGGGCTGATCGTCGTCGATCTGCCCCCGGAGATGGATGACGAGCTCTGCCTGCCGGCGCTCGACAAGGGACTGAACTTCATCCGCCTGGCCACCCCGACGACTGACGACAAGCGCCTGCCGGCAGTGCTGAAGAACACCTCCGGCTTCGTCTATTACGTCTCGATCACCGGCATCACCGGCTCGGCCGCTCCCGATGCGGACAAGGTCGCCGCCGCGGTCGGCCGCATCAAGAAGCACACCGACCTGCCGGTCTGCGTCGGCTTCGGCGTCACCTCTGCCGACCAGGCGCGCGAGATCGGCAAGGGCGCCGACGGCGTCGTCGTCGGCTCGGCGATCGTCAAGGCGATCGAGCAGTCGTTGGAGAACGGCCGCGCCACCGCCCGCACGGTGAGCGACGTGCGCGACCTCGTCGGCGAGATCGCCGGCGGCGTGCGTGCCGCCCATCTTGCCAAGTCCTGAGCGGGCGACCATGTCCGGGGCGTGACGCGTCCCGTCGACGGGGATGCGTGACCGCCTAATTCCTGCGGCAGCGATTGCGCTGCCGCCCCTCGCCGGCACCGGCTGCCGGACCGATTTTGCCACGGGACAAGTGCCTTGAACTGGATCACCAACTACGTTCGCCCGAAGATCTCGAGCCTCCTCGCCACGCGCGAAGTGCCCGAAAACCTCTGGATCAAATGTCCAGAGACCGGCGAGATGGTCTTCCACAAGGATCTGGAAGCCAATCAGTGGGTGGTGCCGTCCTCCGGCTTCCACATGCGCATCCGGGCACGCGACCGGCTGAAGGCGTTCTTCGATGACGGCGCCTTCGAGACGATCGAACTGCCGAAGGTCGCGGTCGATCCGCTGAAGTTCCGCGACTCCAAGCGCTATGTCGACCGGCTGAAGGAATACAAGGCGAAGGCCGAGATGGACGACGCCGTGCTGGCGGCGCGCGGCAGCCTCGAGGGCGTGCCGGTGATGGCCATCGTCCAGGATTTCGCCTTCATGGGCGGCTCGCTCGGCATGGCCGCCGGCGAGGCGATCATCAAGGGCTTCGAGACCGCCATCGCCGAGCGACGCCCGGTGGTACTGTTCGCGGCCTCCGGCGGCGCGCGCATGCAGGAGGGCATCCTGTCGCTGATGCAGCTGCCGCGCACCACGGTGGCGGTTGAGATGCTCAAGGAGGCGGGACTGCCCTATATGGTCGTCCTGACCAATCCGACGGCCGGCGGCGTGTCGGCTTCCTATGCGATGCTGGGCGATGTCCACATTGCCGAGCCGGGCGCGGTGATCGGTTTTGCCGGCGCCCGCGTCATCGAGCAAACGATCCGCGAAAAGCTGCCCGAGGGCTTCCAGCGCGCCGAGTATCTGATGGCCCATGGCATGGTCGACATGGTCGTGCATCGCCACGAATTGCGCCCGACCATCGCCAATCTCCTGAAGCTGCTGACCAGGCAGCCGGCCGAGGCCGTCGAGGAGGAGGCGGTCGTGGCCGAGCCGGTCGAGGCCATGGGGTCCGAGCCAGTCCAGGCGCCGGAATCGCAGGCCGCGGGCTGAGCGACCTTTTTGCATCGCTCCCCGCACTGGCGTAATTCTTTCCGATGACAACGACCTCGCTGGCCGCCGCCGAAATCGACGCCCTGATGCTGAAGCATCCGAAGGGCTTCGACCTGTCGCTCGACCGCATCCGCCGGCTTCTGACCGAACTCGGTGAGCCGCAGCGCAAGCTGCCGCCTCAGATCCACATTGCCGGCACCAACGGCAAGGGCTCCGTCACGGCGTTCTGCCGGGCCATTCTGGAGGCCGACGGGCAGGCGGTCCACGCCCATACCTCGCCGCATCTCGTCAACTGGCACGAGCGCTACCGCATCGGCCGCAAGGGCGAGCCCGGGGCCCTGGTCGACGACGCGATGCTGGCCGAGGCCGTGGCCCGCGCGGCGAAGGCCAATGCCGGTGCGCCGATCACCGTATTCGAGATTCTCACCGCGGTGACGTTCCTGCTGTTTTCGGAAAATCCCGCCGACGCGGTGCTTCTGGAAGTCGGGCTGGGCGGTCGCTTCGACGCCACCAACGTCATCGAGAGGCCGGCCGTCACGGTCATCACCGCGATCTCGCTCGATCACCAGTCCTATCTCGGCGACCGCGTGGAACTGATCGCGGCGGAGAAGGGCGGCATCATCAAGCGCGGCGTGCCGGTGGTGCTGGGCCAGCAGAACGAGTCGATCGCGCTGGAAGTGCTGACCTCCATGGCCGACCGCGCCGGGGCGCCGCTGCTGGTCTACGGCCAGGACTTCTTCGCCTACGAGGAACATGGACGGCTGGTCTATCAGGACGAATCCGGCCTGCTCGACCTGCCGATGCCGCGACTGCCGGGACGCCATCAGCTGACCAATGCCGCGACCGCCATCGCCGCTTTGCGCCATGGGGGCTTCGCGCCGGCCGACAAGGCGATCGAGGCGGGTCTTTCCCATGTCGAATGGCCGGGACGGATGCAGCAGATCGCCTCGGGTCCGCTCTACCGGGCGGCGTTTCCGGGCTCCGAGCTGTGGCTCGACGGCGGCCACAATCCCGGTGCGGGCGCCGCCATCGCCGAGACGCTGGCCGATCTGGAGGAGCGGGTCTCGCGGCCGCTGTTCCTCATCGTCGGAATGATCAACACCAAGGATCCGACCGGCTTCTTCGCATCCTTTGCCGGCATTGCGCGGCATGTCTTCACCGTGCCCGTCGGCTCGTCGGACGCGGGCATCGACCCCGACGATCTGGCCGAGGCGGCGATCGACGCGGGTCTCGACGCCGAGCCCTGCGACAGTGTCGAGGAGGCGATCCGGCTGGTCTCCAGCAGCTGGGACGACAGCCGCGCGCCGCGCTTCCTGATCTGCGGTTCGCTCTACCTGGTCGGCGACGTGCTCTCCAGCAGCGGTCTCGCCCCGCGCTGAACTCCTGCGTGCTTTAAGGCCATCACAAGAAAAAGGCCCGGGCGATCGACCCGGGCCTTTTCAATTCATCGCGATGACGCTGGACGCTGAGCCGTTCAGGCAGCGCCCTTGTTGATCCAGTCGACGAGCTTCGACTTGGACTGCGCGCCGACCATCGTGTCGGCATGCTCGCCATTCTTGAAGATCATCAGCGTCGGGATCGAACGCACGCCGAACTGGGCGGCGATGTCCGGGTTCTCGTCGATATTCACCTTGGCGATCCGGACATTATCCATCTCGTTGGAGATTTCCTCGAGGCTTGGCGCGATCATCTTGCAGGGCCCGCACCACTCGGCCCAGAAATCGACGACGACGGGCTTGTCGCTGCCGAGGACGTCGGTCTGGAAATTGCTGGTGTCGATCTTTGTCGTGGCCATGGTCGGCTCCTAAATCCTGTTCGTCTCGTTACGTAGAAGTCGCTTGGCGCCAAATCAAGCGACGGCGCCGTTCTCTTGACGCTCCGTTGCCGATTGGGTGGACGCCCGGCGGCGCGCGACCGCTTGCTCCATCACTGCTTCCGACAGGGCGATCAGCCGCGGCGCTTCGGTGAACAGCAGCGCCGCCTCGATCGGCCGGTCCGGATAGAGCGGCTTCAGCATCTCGCGGTAGAGCGCCAGCTGCATGATGTAGGCCGGCGACACCTCCGCCAGCGAGGCGGGCGGTGGCCGGTTGGTCTTGTAGTCGACGATCAGCACCCGCGTTGCGGTGACCGCGAGACGGTCGATCGTGCCGTTGACGCGGTAGCTGCGGCCCGCAAGCGTGATCTCGCCGGCGACCGGCACCTCGGCCCGGCTGCCGGCGGCGAAGATCGGGGCGAAGGCCGGATCGTCCATGACGGCCAGCGCCGAGGCCACCAGCGCATCGTGATCGCCCGGACGCATCTCCGGCGCGGCCGTCGCCAGATAGCGCCGTGCGGCCGCCTCTCGTGCGTCCGCGGCCATCTCCGGCAAGACCTGCAGGAGCTTGTGGACCGCAAGGCCGCGCCGGATGGCGAAGGACGGATCGCCCGTCTGGCTGAGCACCGGCGAGACGAAGGCCGGGGCGGCCTCGGGCGGGATCGCGTCGTCTTCGGCGATCTCGGTGCCCTCGCCGGCAGAGGACGGCGACAGCGGCCGCGGCGGCAGGATTTCCGGCGGCAGCGGCGACAGATCGAGCGGCGCGGGCGCGTCGGGCTGCGGCTGGATCGCGGCAGCCAGCTTGTCGCCCCTCCCGGCCGCGCCGAAGCGCCAGGCGATGGTCGCGCCGTCGGAGTCGGTCACCGGCTGGCACTCTGCCGACAGGGCAAGTTGGGCCCGCTGCAGCCAGGAATTCTCGTTCGGGCCGCGCACGCCCGAGACGCCGCACACGACCAGCCGGTCGGCGGCGCGGGTCATGCCGACATAGAGCAGCCGGCGATACTCCTCCTCGGCCCGCGCCTTCTCCGCCTCCTTGAGGGCGGCGATGGCGTCGTTCTCCAGATCCTTGGCGGCACGCCACAGGAAGCCCGGCGACATGCCGGGCACGAGACCGGGCATGTCGGGCCATTCCATCAGTCGGGCGCCATGGGCGTGGCTGAACGGGGCCGAACCGGGATCGACGAGGAAGACGACCGGCGCCTCCAGCCCCTTGGAGGCGTGGGTGGTCATGATCCGCACCTCGCCGCGGCCCTGCTCCATCTCGCGTTTGATCGAGGGCGGGGCGGCGGCCAGCCGCGCGAGGAAGGCGTCGAGGCCGGGCTCGCCCGCTTCCTCGTCGGCCAGCGCCAGATCGAGGAAGGCATCGATCACCTCGCCGGAATCCGAGCCGAGCCGGCGCGTCAGCCGGGCCCGTCCCCCCTCGGGGCCGAGAATGCGGGCATAGAAGGCGAAGATGGTCTCGAAGCCCGAACGGGCACGCAATTCGTCGAGCCGCGTCAGCGCGTAGCGGCATTTGGCCAGAAACGCCTCGGTCGTTTCGTCGGGCACGAATTCCGGCACGCGGGCGAGACCCTCCGGCCCGCAGATCCGCCGCAGGCCGAGCGACAGCGGCTCATGGCGCTCGCGGGACAGGGCCAGCCCCATGAGGTCGTCGTCGGTGAAATCGAAGAAGGGGGACTTCAGGACGGCGGCGAAGGACAGATCGTCCTCGAAATTGGCCACCGTCCGGCCGAGCGCCATCAGGTCCTTCACCGCGATATGGTCGGTGATGACCAGCCGGTCGGCGCCGGCGACCGGGATGCCGGCGTCGCGCAGCGCCTTGGCCATGGCGGCGACGAAGCCGGAGCGCTTGCGCACCAGGACGATGACGTCACCCGCCGCAAGCGGGCGCACCTCGCCCTTGTGGGCGATGGGGTCGCCGATCCAGTCGCCGATCTGGGCGGCGATCCGCCGTGCCAGCCGGTTGGCCGGGGAATTGGCCGGCTCGTAGTCGATTGCCTGCAGCCAGTCGCGCGACTGCGGCTGCTCCTCGGCCTGGTAGACCGGCCAGATCTCTACGAGGCCCGGCGCCTCGCCCCGCGCGGTTTGGTGCGCCGGCGGCTCGTCGCCCGACGACAGGCCCTTGCGGTTCTCGGCGTCGGCAAAGACGGTGTCCACCGCCCGCAGGACGTCGGCGGCGGTGCGGAAGGACTGGGTCAGCCGCACCTCTTCGAAACGCGCCTCGGCGGCCTCGGCACGCTGCCGCATGGCCCGCTGCTCGTCGGCGAACATGCGCGGCGAGGCGCCCTGGAAGGAGTAGATCGACTGCTTCTCGTCGCCGACGGCGAAGACCGTGCGGGTGACGTCGCGGGCTCCGGCCCCGGCGAAGAACTCCTCTACCAGCTGGCGCATCACCTGCCATTGCCGCGGACTGGTGTCCTGCGCCTCGTCGATCAGCACATGATCGATGCCCTGGTCGAGCTTGTAATGGACCCAGGCGGAGGCGGCCGAGCGGGTCAGGAGCTCGGCGGTCCGCACGATCAGATCCTCGAAATCCAGCCGCCCGCGCCGGCGCTTGAGGATGGCGTAGTCGCGCTCGAAGGCGTCGGCGATCACCAGCGCCGCGGCGCTGGCGCGGAACAGCCGCAGGCTGGCCAGGCGCTCGTCGATCGCCTGGACGTGGTCGGCCAGCTGCTGCAGCCGCTCGGGGAAGTCGGGCAGGGCGTCGGCCACCGCCTTGGTGGCTACGCTCGATGGCTTGTAGGGCGTGCCCTTGGCCGTCAGGCACAGCGCCTTCAACGCGGCGAGCCGCGCGTCGGGCGTCCCGGCGTCCCGGAGGGCCTGCAGGCGGTCGTGGAACTTGGCGTCGGTCGGCTTGGAACTGGCGGCGGCAAGGCTCATGGCGCTGTCGCAGAAGGCCGAGTCGAAGCCGGGCGCATCGTCTGCCGCAGCGACGATCGCGGCCTCGTCCTCGCCGGGCTCCAGCCCGAGGGCGTGGCGCAGAAGCGCGACCGCCGCATCGATCCCGCCGGCCTCGTCGAGATGCCGCCGTATGGCGTCGCGCCGGTTGACGATTTCGCCGATGAGCTGGTCGAGGCCCCATTCGCCGGCCAGCGTGAGGGCCGAGGCAAAGGCCTCCGCCAGCGCCGAGGCGGCTTCGCCCGGTGCCTTCCGCGCCGCGCCGGTAATCAGCAGGCGGCGGGCTTCGGCCAGCAACGCCATGCTCTCGGCGTCGTCCAGAACCTCGAAATGCCCCGGAACGTTCGCTTCCAGCGGAAACTGGTGGAGGATCGCCTCGCAGAAGGCGTGGATGGTCTGGATCTTCAGCCCGCCCGGCGTCTCCAGCGCTTCCGCGAAAAGCCGGCGCGCGACGATCATCCGCTCCGGCGTAGGCGGCCTGTCGTCGAGCCGTGCGATCTCCGCCGCGAGATCGGCATCCTCGGCGGTCGCCCATTTCGCCAGCCGTGCAAAGACGCGGCCCGACATTTCGGCCGCGGCCGCCTTGGTGTAGGTCAGGCAGAGGATCTTCGACGGCTCCACCTTCGACAGGAGCAGCCGCACGACGCGTTCGGTCAGGACATGGGTCTTGCCGGAGCCGGCATTGGCCGACACGAAGACCGAGCGCTCCGGATCGGCGGCGATGGCCTGCAGCCGCGTCGTTTCGGCAATGCCGGTAAAGCCGCTCATGCCGCGCTCCCTTCGCTGCCGTCGCCGCCCTCGTCGGCGCCAATCGACCATTCCTGCGCCCGGGCCAGATGATCGTAGGCGCCGGAGAAATCGCCGGCGACAAAGGGCCGTGTGCGCGAGCGGAACGGGGTCGCCGCGTTGCGGAAATTCGCCACCAGGCCGCGGAACTTGGACAGGGCTTCATCGCTGAGCGCGTCGGGATCGACGGGCTCGCCCTTGCGGCCGCCGTCGCTGGCGAGATGGTCCTCATAGAGCGTGCGTTCGCGCAGGCGGACATAGACGAGGTCGGAAATCGCCGAGGCGGTGCCGGCGTCGGCAAAGGCGCCGAGCTTGGCCATGGCGCCTTCCAGCGGCAGCTGCGGGGCCAGCAGCGCGCGGGCCTGCGAGACCGAGGGCGTCGTGCCGGTCTTGAAGTCGAGAATCTCGGTCGAGCCGTCGGTCATGACGTCGACGCGGTCAGCCCGGCCGCGCAGCGTCGTCGCCAGGTCGGTGAAGTCGTAAGCGCCGCCGATCTCGGCATGGCGCGCGGCCACACGGGACCCGCGCTCGCGCTCCCAGGCAATGAAGTTGGCGCACAGCGCTTCGGCGCGCGGCCACCACACCGCCTCGATGTCCGGCGGCAGCATCTCCTCGTCGAAGCGCTCGCGGGCGATGGCGAGGATCTCCGCTTCGGCATCGCCCGCGTCGGGATCGTGGCCACGCTGGACGAAGCGGCCGAGAATGTCGTGGAAGAGATTGCCGCGTTCGGCGGCGTGCGGATCGCGCATCAGCTCGGGCAGCGGTTCGAGATTCATGATCTTGCGGGCATGGATCGCGTAGGGATCGCGGATCAGCGTCTCGACGTCGGTAATCGAATAGGAGGTCGGCCGGCGCTCCAGTGGCGGGCGCGGCTCGGGGCGGGCCGCGCGAATGTCCGGTCCGGCATCGGCGGGCGCGTCGTCGAGCCGGCGGGCATGGTCGAGATAGGTCTGGCCGGCGGCCCGCAGGTGGGCCGTGCCGTCCTCGCCGGCCAGCGTCGTCAGCCGTTGCAGCCAGCGCGAGGCGATCGCCGGGGCGCCGCCGGCCCGCCGCGAACGGGTGATGACGACCTTGCGGGCGCCCATCGCCATCCAGAAATCGTGGGCGGCCAGGCCGATGCGTCGCTCCGGCGGGTCGAGGGCGATCTCGCGGCGCATCAGCCGCGACAGGAAGGCGCCGCTCCTGGTGCCGCCGGGCCATGTGCCTTCGTTGAGGCCGCCAAGGATCGCCATGTCGACGCTCTGCAGCCGCGCCTCCAGCGTGCCCCAGACGAAGGCCCGGGCGGAGAGGCCGCCGCGCGGCTTGACCGTGACGCCGGCGACCAGCGCGTCGATGACGTCGCCGAGTTCGCGGGACGCGAAGCCAAAGCCGGTGTCGGGCGCCCGCACGATGTCGCTCAGGAACTCGACCATCGCCCGGCCGGCCTCCTCGGCATAGACCTCGGAGGCGTCCCCGTCGGCATCCGCCGCCACGGCTTCGAGACAGCGTGTCAGCGCAGTCGCATAGGCCGCGATCTCGCGTTCGGTCCCGTCGCGCAGGGCCGACAGCGGCTCCAATGCGACCTCCAGACGGTCGGCCATGGTCTGGGCCAGTTCGCGCTCGGCCTCGGGCAGGATGCGGACAGGCCGCGGCATGTGGGTCGCGGTTTCCAGCGTCCTGCGCCGCTCGGCGACGATGGTCCCGAGGCGGGCGCCGTCGGGAATGCCGACCGAACCGCGCAGGGCCAGCATCTCGATGGCGCGGGCGGCGCGGCGGGCCTCGGCGGCCGGCATGCCGAGCCGGGTCAGCGGATGCTTCAGAAGCGCGATCAGCGCGATCGGATCGCCCGGCTGCAGGGCAACGGCGGCGAGGGTGGTCAGCAGCGTGCCGGGCGGCGTGGCCGCCAGCGGCCGGCCGCCGGAATCATTGGCGGCGATGCCGAAGCGCGCGAGTTCCGAGACGACCCGGCGGGCGAGATTGCGGTCCGGGGTGATCAGCGCCGTCGTCGCATCCGGATCGGCCAGCGCCGCGCGCATCGCGCAGGCGATCGCGAGGGCCTCCTCGCGTTCGTCGTTCGCCTCGACGAGAGCGAGGCCGTCCAGGGCCTCTGCGCCGTGATCGCGCGCCGTCTCGCGCCAGCGATGGGTGGTTTCGGCCGGGCGCAGCGCATCGGCGACGAAGGCCTCGCGGGCGGTGAGGACAGGCTCTTCGTTCGGGGCCAGATGCGACACCGCCTCCGGTGGCAGGGCGAAGCGGGCAAGGATGGTCTTCAGGCCGTATTGCGGATGGCCGGGCGCCGAGATCGCCCCCTCGCGAGAGATTGCGGCGAAGGCCTCCGGATCGAGATGCCGGTCGAGACCGGGCAGCACCAGGGCGCCATGCTCGAGATGGGCGATGGCGTGCATCAGTTCGATGGTCGCGGGGGCGGTGGCGGTGGAACCGGCGAGGATCACCGGGCCGGTGCCGGGATCGCGCCGCAGCCGCTCGCCCTCGGCCCGCAACCAGACATTCTTGGCCGTCGCCTCGCTGACCCGGCCGGCCTCGGCCAGCGCCTGCGGCCAGGTCTCCGTGACGATCGACAGGAAGGTGACGGTGAGCTGCCACCAGTCGGACAGGGCATCGGGAGCAAGGCCGGCGAGCTTGCCGAGGCTGGTGCCCTCGGTCTCGACCTCGTCGAGCAGCGCGCCGAGATCGGCGGCGAGCCACAGCGCGTCGGCGGCGGAGGCCGGCAACACGGCCTCTTCGCCGATCAGCGCCTCGAATTCACGGCCGCGCGTGACCGAGCGCCATTGCCGGGCGAGGCGCGCGAGCTGCAGACGCCGTTCCAGTTCGCCCATGGTCGGTTCCAGCGACGGCCGCTCGCCCTCGGGCGCGAACTGGCTGGCCTCGTCGCTTTCGCCAATCGGCCGAATGGCCGGAAGAATGGCGCTGCCGGTACCCAGAAGCCGGGCGAATTCGCCGGCGAGCGCGCGCGCGGCGCGTCGGGTCGGCACGTAGATCGTCGCGCCGGCCAAGGCCATTGGATCTCCCGTGTAGCGGAAGGACGGCACGATGCGACCCTCGAGCAGGCCTTCGGCAAGCGTGGCAAGGAAGGGCCGTCCCGGCGGGATCGAAAACAGGTTGGCGGTCATGGACCGAGTCTAGGCCAAGCCCTGACGATTCGCACGGGCCAGTTGCCGGCGCGGCGCGAATACGCGTGGGAATTCGCAGCGGGGCGAGCGGCGTTCGCGGCGGTTCCTTGCGGCGCGTGGTGCCCGCTTCAGGACGCCTCGGCCCAGCCCTTCGCGACGACCGGCGATTGCGACTGGCGCTGGGCGAAGAGCTGCAAGAGGTCGGTGGTGCTGTTGAAATCGGCGGGGCGGGCGAAATGGTAGCCTTGGCCGAGAACATAGCCGAGCTCGTTCAGCCGTTCGGCCTGCCCGGCATTCTCGATCCCCTCGGCCACGACCCGCATCCCCAGCTTGTTGGCGATGCCCATCAGCCCCTCGACGATCGCGCTGCTCGGCGCATCGGTGAGCATCTGGTCAACGAAGGAGCGGTCGATCTTGATGATGTCGACGGGCAGCTTGAGCAGGTGGGTGAGGGAGGCAAAGCCGGTGCCGAAATCGTCCAGCGAGACAAGGATGCCGAGGTTGCGAAGCCGCGCCAGGCTTTTGGCGACATCCTCGCCGAGCCCGTCGAGGAAGACGTTCTCGGTCACCTCGACGACGAGGTGATGATACGGCACGCCGGCCGCCTTGAAGGGAGCGAGGAACCGCGCTTCCAGATCGCCGGATTCGAAATCGGCCGGGGCGAGATTGATGCCGACATGCTGGATCGGCAGGCCGCGGGCGATCCACGTCGCCAGATCGCGGGCGATCTGCGCGAACATGCGCTCGCTGATGCGCGAGGCGACCTTGTTGTCGGAGAAGGCCGCCGAGAAGGCGCCCGCGGCGACGATCCGCCCATCGGGCATGACCATGCGCGCCAGCGCTTCGAGACCGACGATCTCGGCCGTGTCGAGCCGGACGACGGGCTGGTAGTAGGTCAGGATCCGGTCTTCAGACAGCGCCTGGTCCACCTCGCGGATGGTTTCGACCCGCTGCATGATCGTCGTCCGCAAGCCGGCGTCGAAGGCGACGTAGCTGCCGCGGTTGGTCTCCTTGGCATGGTAGAGCGCGAAATCGGCGTTCTGCCGCAGCGTTTCGGCGTCGCTTCCGTCCGGACCGTAGACGACGCCGCCGAGCGTCACCTGCGGCACCATCATGTTGCCGTTGCACTCGAAGGGCGCGCTCATGCGCTGGCGGATCGTATGGGCGATCTGCGCGAGTTCGTCATGGTCCCGGCAGCGATCGCAGACCACCGCGAACTCGTCGCCGCTTAGCCGGTAGGCGGCACTGACGCCCGCGGAGTCGCTGTCACGCAGGCGCTGGGCGACCTCGCGGATCAGCCGATCGCCGACCATGTGGCCCATGGAATCGTTGATCGACTTCAGATGGTCGATATCGACGAGGATCAGCGCAAAGCTCGGCGCGGCGCCGAGCGCCAGCGTGGTGATCGCCTCGTCGAAACAGCGGCGGTTGGGCAGGTTCGTCAGCTGGTCGAAATAGGCAAGGTGATGGTTGTGCTGCTGCATCTGCGTGTGGGCGATGGAGATCGTGCACAAATGCACGCAGGCATCGACGATCTGGCGCTCGAACGCGCTCGGTCCGCGCTGGACCGGATAATAGAAGGCGAAGGTCGCGGCCACGCGGCCGGAGGAATCCGAGATCGGGCTCGACCAGCAGGCCCTCAGGCCCAGCGGCAGGGCAAGCCGGGCAAAGCTGGACCAGAGCGGATCGGTGGCGATGTCGGTGACCTCGACCGGCTCGCCCCTGAACGCAGCGCTGCCGCAGGAGCCGACGCCGGGCCCGATCTCCAGGCCGTTCAGCGCCTTGCAGTAATGCGCCGGCAGCGACGGAGCGGCCAGCGAGTGCAGCCGGCGGTTCTCATCGACGAGGAGAATGGAGCAGGTCACGCCGGGCGCCAGACTCTCGACGCGCGTGCACAGCAGATTGGCGATGACGTCGAATTGCGAACCCAGGGCAATCGCCTCGAGGATTTCGGTCTGCAACTGCTGCAGCGCGAAATGACCGTCTGTCCGCATCGAGTCCACCCGTCCTGTGCTCAGACAGCACACTGCGGGCCGGTGCGTTAGAAAAGGCTCAACGGCAGACCTCGCAATGCAAACACAAATAAGTGTTCAGCGAGGCGATCTGTTTGTTTTGCAACGGTAAACCGCTGATGACTGCGCACGTTGTCAGGCGGCGGCGCTGGCGATGAAGGCGGCCTCCGCAAGCGGGATGGCGCCGGGCGTTCCGACCGTGATCCACAGGCCGCCGAGCCTTACGCCATAGAGGCGGTCGGCGTCGATCAGATCGTCGAAAACGCGGTTCAGCGAGAATTTCTCCGGCTTCATGCCGGCGAAGATCTCGGGCTTCATGATCGCGACGCCGGCATAGATGAAGGGCGACATGTCGCGCTCCTCGACGCGGGTCAGCCGGCCCTCGACATCCATGACGAAATCGCCCTTGCCGTCGTAGCCGGTGGCCTGCTGCATGTCGGCGATCAGCAGCGACATGTCCATGCGCGCCGGGTTCCACAGATGCGCCATCAGGTCGAGATTGTCGCGGTAGCCGTCGATCCAGAACGTGTCGGAATTGATCACGTAGAAGGGCTCGGATCCGAGCTCCGGCAGGGCCTTGACGATGCCGCCGCCCGAATCCAGCAACTCGTCCTGCTCGTCGGAGACGATGATCTCCATGTCCTTGCGCTTGCGCAGATGCGCCCGCATCAGATCGGCCATGTAATGCACGTTGACGACGACGCGCTCGACGCCGTTGCGGGCCAGCGCGTCGAGCCCGTAATCGATCAGCGCCTTGCCCCGGATCTCGACGAGGGGCTTGGGAATGGTCGAGGTGATCGGCCGCATGCGCTTGCCGAGGCCGGCGGCCAGAACCATGGCGGTCTTGGGCTTGAAGGACGGGGTGGTCGACAGGGTCATGCGGCTCTTGTCCGGGCTCAAAGGGGGCGCTGCGTCGGTGCCTCGTCGAGGACGCCCCAGTCTTGGTACAGATCGCGCAGGGCTGTCAGGGACGGGTGGTCGAGCGTGCGCGCCAGATAGGCTTTAATCCGTGGGATGTGACGGAGATATTGCGGCTTGCCATCGCGTTCCAGCAATCGCACGAAAATACCGAGGATCTTGGATCCGCGCTGGGCCGCCATGATGGCATAGGCGCGCTCGAAACCGGCTGCGTCGAAACCCGCGTCTCCGGCGCGCAGCGAGAGATAGTGCGCGGTGAGCCGCGCCTCGAGTTCGGCCGGTACGTCGACGCGGGCATCCTGCGCCAGGGAGGCGAGATCGTAGGCGGCCGGGCCGATCAGCGCGTCCTGGAAGTCGATGAGCCCGATCCGGGCGAGACCCTCTTCAGCCGGGCGCCAGATGATGTTTGGCGAATGGAAGTCGCGCAGCACCAGACTGGTCTCGGCGCTGTCCAGCGCATCGAAGAGGCCGTTCCAGATCTGCGCGAAGCGCGCCGTCTCGTCGGGACTGGCCGATCGATGCCGGGCGTGGGGCAGATACCAGTCGGGCAGGAGGTCGACTTCCATGCGCATGGCACGGCGATCATAGGGTGGCACCGTGTGACGAACGCCAACCGTCACCGGCATGACCGGGTCCCAGCGGGTCCCGTGCAGGGCAGCGAGCGCGGCTGCCGCAGCCTCGTAGCGTTCGGGGACCGGATGCCCATCGGCGTCGAGCAGGGTCTCGCTACCCAGATGCTCGATCAGCAGGAGGCCGGCGTCCAGATCGGCACGGTGGATCCGCGGCGCCGCGAAGCCCACAGCGGACAGCGCATTGGCCACGGCCACGAAAGGCGCCACGTCCTCGGCGAGATGGGCGATGCGGCTGTAGGGCAGGCCGTCGCGGATGGGCGGGCCGTCGGGCTGGCGCGGAGCGTCCATGACCACCAGCGTCTCGCCGTCCCTGTCCACCGTCTCGTAGCGGCGGCTGGAGGCATCGCCGCTGAAGCGGCGGCGGGGCTGTTCGGCGCAGCCGGCTTCGGCGAGGAAGCTGCGGATTGCCAGCGAACGCAGGATGCGGGGCGCCGCCTCGGCATCGGCGCTCACATGGGCGGTCCGGCCGCCGCCGGGGGCATTGTCCAGCGTGACTGTCACCGAGGCCGCGGCCAGCGCCGACGGCGCGTTCTGCGGCCATTCGACGAAGACGATGCCGTCCCGCGCCATCTCCTCGAAGCCGAGCTCGTCCAGTTCGTCGTCGCCCGACAGGCGGTAGAGATCGAGATGCGCCGCCGGCGGGCTCGTCTCGTAGGGCTGCACCAGCGTGTAGGTCGGCGACGGCACCTCGAGCTCCGGGTCGTCGGCCAGGGTGCGGATCGCGGCGCGTGCCAGCGTCGACTTGCCGGCGCCCAGATCACCGATCAACGCGACCACGTCGCCCGCCGCCAGCGCCAGCGCCAGGTCGCCGCCGAGCCGCAGCGTGGCGGCTTCGTCGGCAAGCGGAATACGGGCGATCTCCACGAGCGCGTCCGGCGCGTCGCTCGCGATCGTTGCCGGGCGTGTGGCGCTCATTCGGCGGCGTCCTCGAAGGCCTGATCGTCGCCATCGTGGCGCAGCGGGGCGGCCGGGTCGAGCGGGAAGTCGCAGATCACCGTCGTTCCCTCGTCCGGCGCGGACTGGATGCAGATCGTGCCGCGATGCAGTTCGACGAAGCTCTTGACGATGGACAGGCCCAGCCCGGCGCCGGAATGGCGCCCGCCGGCCGGATTGGATTCGAAGCGCTCGAAGACCCGGTCGATCTGGTCCGCCGGAATGCCGGGGCCGCGATCGGTGACGGCAAAGGAGATGGCGCGTGGGCCGCGGGTGGCGACGACGTCGACGGCGGTCCCGGCCGGTGCGAAATTCGCCGCGTTCGACAGGAGGTTGAAGAGGATCTGGGTGAGCCGGTGGCTGTCGGCCATGAAGGTCTCGCCGGCCTTGTCGAGGTCGATCCGCAGCGTGACCTCGGCCTCCTCCAGCCGCTCCCTGATGCCGTCGGCCGCGTGCTCGACGGTGCTGACGATGTCCACTTCGGACAGGTCGAGCTCCATGATGCCGGCATCGACCGTGGCGAGGTCCAGAATGTCGTTGACGATGGTCAGGAGCGAGCTGGTGGAGACGGCGATGTAGTCGAGATACTCGCTCTGGCGTTCGTTGAGCGGCCCGGTCTCAGTGGAGCGCAGCAGCGCCGAGAAGCCGATGATGTTGGTCAGCGGCGAACGCAGCTCGTAGTTCACGTGCTGGACGAAGTCGTTCTTGATCTGGTTGGCCTGTTCCAGGGCCTCGTTCTTCTCGCGCAGCATCCGTTCGGCCTGACGCGCGTCGGAGATGTCGGAGAAGGTCAGCATGGTCTGGCCGTTGGGCAGCGGCACGATGGCGAAGGCGATGGTGCGGCCGGAGGACAGGGTCATCTCGCCGGTCTCGGTATCGCGGCGGGTTTCGTCGAAGGCGGTGACCGACTGGCAGAACAGCGGCCAGCCGCCGACGGCGGACGCCGTGCCATCGGTGTCGGCGGAGGAGATCGTGCGGCGGATCGCGACGCTGGCGAGATCCGACAGGGTGTGGATGCGCGGCCGCGACAGGAGATAGTCCGGCTTGAGCCCGAACAGCTCGGCGAAGGACGGGTTGGACAGCCGCAGGCGACCATCGCTGCCGAACACCGCGACGGCCTCCGACAGATAGTCGATGGTCTCGCGCTGCAGCTGGACCGTGGCCTTCACCTGGCTTTCCAGATCGAGCTTCTCGGTGATGTCCTCGAAGATCCAGGTGGCGCCGCCCTGGGGCTGCGGCGTGGCGATGACGCGCAGCGTGCGGGCATCGGCGAGGTGCCACATCGTCTCGGTCGGCTCGGTCGCCCGGTAGGCGGCGAGGTCCTGGTCCTGGATCTCGCTGCGGAACAGCTTCTCCACCGGCAGGATGCCGCGGGTGCGCAGATGGTCGAGCAGCGCCAGATGGTCGGGCTCCGATTCCAGATAGGAATTGGTCAGGTCGAACAGGCGCTGGAAGGCGGCGTTGTGATAGGTGAGGCGCGTCTTGTCGTCGAAGCGAGCGACCGCCGTGGTCAGCTGGTCGAGGGTCTCGGACTGGCTGTTGATCGTCTGGCGCAGCTCCATGCGGACCTGCTCGGTCTCCGACACGTCGATGGCAAGGCCGGCCGATCCGAGCGGGCCGGTGGCTTCCACCACCGCGAAATTGCGGCGGTCGGCCGCGACCACGGTCGAGAGCTTGTCGGAGAAGACGGCCTGTTCCGACAGGCGCGCGGCGATCGTCAGGCGATCCTGCTCCGACAGGAACTCCACCTGCCGCTCCAGCGTGTCGGCAGCTTCCTTTGCGTCGACCGAAGCTGCATAGGCGTTGTTCACCCAGCCGAGGCGGCCGTTGCGGTCGCGCAGCCAGACCGGGATCGGCGCGGCATTGAACAGATTCTGCATCGTCTCGATCATCGCGAGCGCATCGGCGCTGGCGATCTCGGCCTCGCGGACGCGCTCGCGCAGGCCCTCCAGGGCGACGAAGCGGACGACGGCAAGGCCGCCGATGGTCTTGCCCGAGGCTTCGATCAGGCGGCCATGGGGCAGGTCGATCTCGATGCTGAAGGGCTCGGCGTCATGGCGCAGCGCGGTGATGGCGGTCTGCAGCCGCAGCGCGACGTCGGCGGCCATCCAGTCGCCGAAGGACAGGAAGCGCTTTTCCTCGACCGGGGCGCCGGCAGGACCGGGCAGGGCACCGAGGATTTCCGGTGCGCCGGGGCCGGAATAGACCAGAAGCCGCTCTTCGCCGGCGGTCAGGAGCATGGTGCGGGCTTCGGCCTCGGCCCGGCTTTCGGCGAGGCTGGCGCGCAGCATGTCGTTCTCTGTGGCGGTCGCGGCGCGCTGGCGGATCAGAAAGACCGCGCTCAGCATCGAGGCGCCGATCAGCATGGCGACGAGGGCCAGGTAGAGAATGTCGGCCGGTCCCAGCATGGTATCGACGCCGCCCGCCAGCGACAGGAGCTGGGCCGAGGCCGGCGTGGGAGCCAGTGCCAGGATTGCGAGGCCGGAGCCGATGGCCCGCCGCCGGGATGGCGATGCGGGTGTGTGCGCGTGCCGGTCTGCCGTTGCGGTACGGCGCCCGTCGCAAGAATCCATTCGTGTCCGGAAAGCGCCGCCGCGCCCGGATCCACACCCCTCGTTCATTCCGTCAGTCCCCGTTCGTGTCAGCCAGCGTATCCCGGCGTCCTTGTCCCGGCCGCAGGCGCCATACCGCACGCACCGCCGCTGCCGGTGGCCCGGAATGGCAGTGCGAATGTCGGATTCGCAGTCAGCCGGGGCCGAAGCCAGAACACCGGAAGTGCCCTGACGAGACGCAAAGAAACGCTGACGCAGCGACCGGTCCACCCACCGGCAGCCGCGATTCGGACATAGTAGCCACTGCGGAATCCTGCGCAATCCACAACAACGCGGCGGGCGGAAAAGAAAAACCGCCGGGACGGCTTGCGCCCCGGCGGTTCGTCTGATTCGGGCCCGGTGTCCGGACGGGATCAGTAGCGGTAATGCTCGGGCTTGTATGGGCCCTGCTGTTCCACGCCGATGTAGGAGGCCTGCTCGGCGGACAGCTCGCTCAGCCTTGCGCCAAGCTTGGCGAGATGCAGACGGGCAACACGCTCGTCGAGATGCTTCGGCAGGACATAGACCTCGTTGCCGTACTTCTCGCCCTTGGTGAACAGCTCGATCTGCGCCAGCACCTGGTTGGTGAAGGACGCCGACATCACGAAGGACGGGTGGCCGGTGGCGTTGCCGAGGTTCAGCAGACGGCCTTCCGACAGCAGCAGCATGCGGTTGCCCTTGGCGAACTCGATCATGTCGACCTGCGGCTTGATGTTCGTCCACTTGAGATTCTTCAGCGCGTCGATCTGAATCTCGTTGTCGAAGTGGCCGATGTTGCCGACGATCGCCATGTCCTTCATCTCGCGCATGTGCTCGATGCGGATGACGTCCTTGTTGCCGGTCGTCGTGATGAAGATGTCGGCGCTGGAGACGACGTCCTCGAGCTGAACGACCTCGAAGCCGTCCATAGCGGCCTGCAGCGCGCAGATCGGGTCGACTTCCGTGACCTTCACGCGGGCGCCGGCGCCCTGCAGCGAGGCGGCCGAGCCCTTGCCGACGTCACCGTAACCGCAGACGACGGCGACCTTGCCAGCCATCATCACGTCGGTGGCGCGACGGATGCCGTCGACCAGCGATTCCTTGCAGCCATACTTGTTGTCGAACTTCGACTTGGTGACCGAGTCGTTGACGTTGATCGCCGGGAAGGGCAGCAGGCCCTTCTTCTGCAGCTGGTACAGGCGGTTGACGCCCGTCGTGGTCTCTTCGGTCACGCCCTTGATGGCGTCGCGCTGCTTGGTGAAGAAGCCCGGGGTGGCGGCCATGCGCTTCTTGATCTGCGCGAAGAGGATCTGCTCCTCCTCGTTGCCCGGGTTGGACAGCACGTCCTCGCCGGCTTCGGCGCGGGCGCCGAGCAGGATGTACATCGTGGCGTCGCCGCCATCGTCGAGGATCATGTTGGACGGCTCACCATCCGGCCACTGGAAGATGGCGTCGGTGTAGGTCCAGTATTCCTCGAGGCTCTCGCCCTTGATGGCGAAGACCGGGATGCCGGCCTCGGCGATCGCCGCGGCGGCATGGTCCTGGGTCGAGAAGATGTTGCAGGAAGCCCAGCGCAGGTCGGCGCCGAGATCGCGCAGCGTCTCGATGAGGACGGCGGTCTGGATCGTCATGTGGAGCGAGCCGGTGATGCGCGCGCCCTTGAGCGGCTTGTCGTTGCCGAACTCCTCGCGGCAGGCCATCAGGCCCGGCATCTCGGTCTCGGCGATGTCGAGTTCCTTGCGGCCGTAGGCGGCGAGGGAGATATCCTTGACAACGTAATCCTGTGCGTTGGCCATGTGCAATCCATTCGTACGGTGGGAAATTGGGTGGTCGGCCGGGGTTTCCCCCGGTCGCATTAGCAGCGATCTACCAGTCTTGCGCCTTTCGGACAAGGGGACATAAACATTTGCTTATGTCTTGATTGGATGCGCCGCGCTTTGCCCGCGCCGGTTTTGGGGATAGCCTGCCGCGGCAATGCGCGGGAGGAGGAGACGGTGATGGGCCTGAGGTGTGGCATGCTGGCTGCGGGCCTGTGCGGGCTCCTTGTGGCGAACGGCCCCGCCGAGGCGGCCGGTGGCAGCGAGGGCGCGCTTGCGGGCAGCCTGTTCGAGTTCGCGCTGCCCTATTCGCCCTATCTGTTCGACCTCGCCCTCTATGCGGGCCGGGGCGTCGCCGAGATTACCTACGACGCGCGCCGTTACGACGATGTGACACAGGCGCTGATCGTGACCGGTCTGAAGATCCGCCGTGACGATTTCACCGCGGAAATCGGCCAGATGCGCCTGTCGGCCGAACAGGCGGTCTATGAATCCGTCGCCGTCGACACACGCGCCCTGCCGCTCGACCCGCCCGTGCGGGCTGTCCTGCAGCAGCTCGTCCGGGAAGTCCTGACCGGCGACATCGTCGTGGCCGGCCGCACCGACGTCGCGGCAGCCGACTACGACCTGCAGGCGTCGGTCGCGATCGACGGCGTGGGAACCCTCGACCTGTCCGCCGACCTTCGCGGCTTCCACATCCTCCTACCCCTGGACGACTTCGAGGGGGGCACGGGAAGCGACGATCCGGTGCTGGCAGGCCGCCTGCAATCGGCGGAAGCGAGCTTTACCGACGCCGGGCTGGTGGAGGCGCTCTACCATGTCGTCGGCGCGATGCAGGGCATGACCGCCGATCAGGCCCGCGGCACCGCCGGCATGATGGCCGGCATCGGCGTCGCGGCGGTGTTTGCCGACATGCCGGGTGCGCCCGATCCGCAGCTGCAGGCCATGGCCCGCGAGTGGTCGGCAAGCGTGCAGGCGTTCCTGGCAAAGCCGGACCGGCTGAGCCTGCGGCTGCAGCCCGCCGCGCCCTTCGATCTCGCCCGCCTGACCGGGGATGCACCGGTGGGCGCCGCCGAGATCGTGGCGCTCGCACCGTCGGTCGCCGCCGGGCCGGCGCCGGCCATCGCGCTCCTCGATCCCGATACCCTCGTGTCGGGACCCGATGCGGACCTCGCCGCGGTGCTGACGACGGCTGACGCTCTGATCGCCGGCCGCGGCGTGCCACAGGACATCGTGCGGGCGGTGACGATCCTCCTGCCGGCGGTGGAAAAGGATAACCGGGCGGCCATCGGGCTCCTCGCCCGTGCGCTGGCACTGAACCCGCGCGTCGCGATTCCGCAGGACGGACTGCGCGGTGCCTATGTGGCGCTGCTGCTGGCGCGGGCCGACGGGATCGCCATCGCCGACGACAGTCTCGCGGCGGTCCAGGGGCGTCTCAGCCCGGAAGAGGTGGCAGCCGCCGAGGACGATGCACAGCTGCGCTGGCGCCGGACGCCCGCCGGCGAAGCCCGTCACGCGGCGGAAGTCGCCGCCTTCGGCCAGCGTGACTGGGCGGCGATCCGGCGGCTGGCCTTCGGCTACTATGAAGGCATCGAGACGCCGCGCAACGGCATGCGTGCCTATGGCTGGGCGACCATCGCGGCGGCCGGCGGCGACCGCATTGCCGCGGGCCTGCGTGACGATCTCGTGGCGGCGGTGAATTCCGGCCGCTTCATCCTGCCGATGGAGCGCGCCAAGGCCGCCACCGCCGATCTGTGGAAGCTGCTGATTGCCGAGGCACCAGATGCCGCAGGCGCCGAACCGGCGCCGGACAGCGGCGAAGCGACCGGGACGGAGGGCGCGGAGATGCCCGCTGCTCCCCCGGAGGCCGGTCAGGCCGGAAACGGAGACGCTGAAGAAGGCAGCACGGGCGAAGAGGGCACGAACGCTGTCCCCAGGCCGGACACCCGCGAGGAAGACACAGCCGCGAGCGCGCCCGGCAACGCAGTGCCGCCGGCCGACTGACCGGGCGCAGGGGCAACGCGGCTAGCTGTCCTCGCCGAAACGGTTGGCGACGAGGTTCTCGATCGCATCGAGCGCGGCGTCCGCGTCATTGCCGGTGGCGGCGACCTCGATGGTCGTGCCCTTGCTGGCCGCCAGCATCATCAGCCCCATGATCGACTGGCCGCCGACGGTCATGCCGTCGCGCGAGATCGTCAGCTCGGCATCGAACGCCTCGGCCGTCTGCACGAAACGCGCCGAGGCGCGGGCATGCAGGCCGCGCTTGTTGACGATGGTCAGGGTGCGGGGTGGCGGGGTGGCGGACCGGGTCATCAGGCTGGGCCTGCCGGCATCGGCCGGGGCAGGGCAATTGGTATCGCTCGGAGTGCCGGCATTGGTGCTCACTTGCCGCTCAGCACCCGGCTGGCGACGTTGATGTATTTGCGGCCGGCTTCCTGCGCCTCGACGAGGGCGACCGCCAGCGGTTTTTCCTCGCGCACACTGGCCAGCTTGATCAGCATCGGCAGGTTGACGCCGGCCAGGACGTCGACGCGATTGCCGTCCATGACGGAGATGGCGAGGTTGGAGGGCGTTCCACCGAACATGTCGGTGAGAATGATCACGCCGGCGCCGCGTTCCGCCCGGGCGACGGCCTCGACGATATCGACGCGTCGCTGCTCCATGTCGTCCTCGGGGCCGATCGAGATTGTCTCGAAGGCGTCCTGCGGGCCGACGACGTGCTCGACCGCGTGACGGAATTCATCGGCAAGCCGGCCATGGGTCACGAGTACCAGACCGATCATACGCCGTCCCTCACGCTAGTCTGGCCCGGCATCGCGGCGGCCTCCCTGAACTGCTGGGCCGTTCGGCCGCATATCTGCTGCGGGAGATGCGGCAAAGCCGACCTCCACGGGCGCGCATCCTCGCCATCCTTCGGCGGATACGCAAGTTAAATGATCACGCGCTGCGTACTTGCCGGTCACCATTGTCTCAGACGTCGTTGACGGGCGGTGAAAGCACCAGCGAGGCAAGGATGTCGGCGCCGAAACCGGCCTCGCGTGCCGGCAGTTCCACCCGCCGGATCGCCTGCCCGAGAATCTCGGCCGTCCGGGGCTCCGGCAACCGTTCGATGCCGGCCGGATCGACCAGATCGACGACGAGGCCGAGGCGGGCGGAGGCCGCGAAAGGCTCCCGCAGGATGCCGATGCCGGAGACCTCGATCAGCCCGGCGAGCGTGGCCGGCGCCGACATCGAGACGGCGTTGCCGCCTTCCTGTGCGACGACGACGCGGTCGTCGGCCACCAGCAGCGCTTCGAGGTTCAACGCACTGCAGCGGCGCAAAGTCGACAGCGCCAGGGAGGACTTGCCGCTGCGCGCCGGGCCGCGGATCAGAATGCCGAGATCGCCGATCCGGATCGCGCAGCCGTGGAGATTGGCCGGTTCGCTCATTCGGCCGGGAATGACACGATGAACCGCGCACCCGCGACGCCGTTCGGCGCGTCGCTGTCGGCGATGTTCTCCGCCCGGATCGTCCCGCCATGGGCTTCGACGATCTGCCGGCTGATCGACAGGCCGAGGCCTGAATTCTGGCCGAAGGCCTCGGCCGAGGGCCGGTCGGTATAGAAGCGCTCGAAGATCCGGTCGATGATCTCGGCCTGGATGCCGGGGCCGTTGTCCTCGACCACAATGACGACGCGGCTGTTGCGGCGGCGCAGGAGGACGTCGATGCGGCCGTTGGTTTCGGGGACGAAGGAGCGGGCGTTCTCGATCAGGTTGGTGAAGACCTGGCTCAGCCGCAGATCGTGGCCGGTCACCACGTAGCCGTCCTTGATCGAGCCGGGCAGCGCCTGCTTGTCGAAGGTGATCGAGACCTGCCGGTCGGGCTTGGACTGGCTGCGGGCGCCCTCCACCACGGCGCGCAGGAGCTGGGAGAGGTCAACCTTGCTGGCGATCTGGCGGGCGAGCTCCGCATCGAGGCGCGAGGCGTCCGAAATGTCGGTGATCAGCCGGTCGAGCCGGCGCACATCGTGCTGGATGATGTCGAGCAGGCGCTCGCGCGAGGCGTCGGTGCGGGCCAGCGGCAGCGTCTCGACGGCGCTCCGCAACGAGGTCAGCGGGTTCTTCAGCTCGTGGCTGACATCGGCGGCGAAGGTCTCGATCGCGTCCATC
Source organism: Aurantimonas coralicida DSM 14790 (assembly GCF_000421645.1). GTDB lineage: Bacteria > Pseudomonadota > Alphaproteobacteria > Rhizobiales > Rhizobiaceae > Aurantimonas > Aurantimonas coralicida. The sequence continues at coordinate 152,330 of NZ_ATXK01000002.1, forward strand.
CGGGCATAGAGCGAATTGGTCATGTCGCGCAGCGCGGTGGCCAGATTGCCGACCTCGTCGGCACGGTCGCCGAAATCGGGGATCGCGGTGCGTTCGTTGACGCCGCGCCGCACCCGGATCGCGGCCGCCGACAGCCGCCGCAATGGTGTCGCAATGGTCGAGGCGAGCAGGATCGACAGGACGATGGTCACCAGCGAGGCGACGGCGAAGGTCCGCACGATGGCGGTCCGCTCGGCCTGCACGATCTTGTCGATGTCGCCGCCCTGGGTGGACAGCATCAGAACGCCGAGCACCGCCCGGAAGCGCTGGATCGGCACGGCGACGGAGACGATGAGCTCGCCGCCCTCGGTCGCCCGCACCACCGTGGCCGGGCCGCCGGTCAGGGCGTTCATCACCTCCGGATAGGCGGCGCCCGAGCCGCCCGGCGTCTCGCGATAGACCGGCAGGTCGCGGCGCTGGAACAATTGCTGGAACCAGTCGGCCAGCATCTCGCCGAAGCCGGGCTCCTCATCGACCGCGACCGGCGGCAGGTCGTAGCGCAGGATCTGGCCGCGCGAATACAGATGCCGGGAATCGAGGATGAGATTGGCGTCGCGGTCGTAAAGACGCGCCCGGGTGCGGGTCGGGGAGATCAATCGTCTGAGCAGCGGGGCGACCCGCTCCGGATTGATCGGAAAGTCGAGGCTGTCGGTGGAATCGGCACTCGGCGCCAGCGTGTCGCCGGCCTGGAGCTCCAGGAGACGCTCCGGATCGAGGGTGATCGAGTTGGTCTCCACCGTCGCCGACGAGGCGATGGCGCTGGCGATGATCTCGCCCTGGGTCAGGAGGCTCTCCACCCGGGCGTCGATCAGCCCGGCGCGGAACTGGTTGAGATACAGGATGCCCGAGACGAGGACGATCAGCGCGACGAGATTGAGGAAGACGATGCGCCGCGTCAGCGACGAGAAGATCGTGTGCCCGAGCAGCCAGCGCGTGCGGTAGAGCACCCGGCGGATGAACGGCAGCCGACGCAGGCGGCCGCGCACGATCGCCTCGCGCCGCCGTCGGTTGCGCCGCTCCGAACCGCCATCGCCGGCTTCTGTTTCGCTGATGGACACCATCGACCTTTCTAGGGCCCGCTCACGCTTCCCGGAAGCGGTAGCCGACCCCGTAGAGGGTCTCGATCATGTCGAAGTCGTCGTCGATCGCCTTGAACTTCTTGCGCAGCCGCTTGATGTGGCTGTCGATGGTGCGGTCGTCGACATAGACCTGCTCGTCATAGGCCGCGTCCATCAGGGCGTCACGGCTCTTCACCACGCCGGGCCGCTGGGCGAGGGAGTGCAGGATGAGGAACTCGGTGACGGTCAGCGTCACGGGATGGCCGGTCCAGGTGCAGGTGTGGCGTTCCTGGTCCATCACGAGCTGGCCCCGCTCCAGCGAGGATTCGGGCACCGGGCCGCCGGGCTTTGCCGCCTCGCGCGGCGCGCCGCGCCGCAGGATCGCCCGCACCCGCTCGACCAGCAGGCGCTGCGAGAACGGTTTGCGGATATAATCGTCGGCCCCCATCTTCAGGCCGAACAATTCGTCGATCTCCTCGTCCTTGGAGGTGAGGAAGATGACCGGAATATCGGATTTCTGGCGCAGGCGCCGCAGCAGCTCCATCCCGTCCATGCGCGGCATCTTGATGTCGAAGATGGCGAGATTCGGCGGTCGGGACTGCAGGCCCTCCAGCGCGGACGCGCCGTCGGTGTAGGTCTCGACCCGGTAGCCCTCATTCTCCAGCGCGATCGAGACCGACGCGAGAATGTTCCTGTCGTCGTCGACAAGGGCGATGGTTGGCATTGCGATCTTCTCCAGTTTCCGTCCCTCGCAGCGACGTGCGTGTCGCGAGAGGGGCTCGGCCGCGCCCGGCAGGATCACTGGTCGCGGCCGTCGAGGCAGATGTCCCTTCTGCTGATGCGTTCCGCAACAGGGAACGCGCCATCGGCAGCGCCAATCAGCGATAAATGTGGCGGGATTGGAAAATTACAAAGACGTAGCGGAAGTTTTCGGCCGGCCGGCATCCCGCGCGGCGGCTTCGTCCTGTGTCCGGCACCATCCCGGGGACCTGCCGGTCGCGGGGTGGTGGCTCGGCGGCTCTAGAGATCGACCTTGCGCTGCTCGCCGATCTGCGGCCGCTCCTTGCCGCCGACATAGGCCCTGGCGAACTCCCAGGCCTGAGTGATCTTGCTGGCTTTCACATCCCAGATTTCCGCCGAGTCCGGATCGACGACGAGAACGACCACGTCGGGATCGTTCTTGCCCTCCGGCAGCCACGCTTCGGCGGAGGCATCCCACAGATCGGCGACGAGCGACCGGTCGCCCACCACTTCCGCGCGTCCCGACAGCGACATGTACTGCCCATGCTTGGAGAAGGTGCAGGCGACATCGTCGTCGAGCGCGATCTCCTCGACTTTGTGAGTCATGCGCTCGGTCAGGAAATAGAGCTTCCGGTCGTCGCCGCGCAGGCGCAGCGCCATGGGGCGCGCCCGCATCCGGCCGCCGTCGCGCGTCACCACCATGCAGGTGTCGAAATTGCCGATCGTCTCCCAGAACTTGTCGGTGTCGCTGGTGGTCATGGCGTTCTCCTGTCGCATTCTTCCTGCACCGGAACCGGTGCTCTCCAATGGGACAATGCAGCGGACCGGGAAAGGTGCCAGCGCGATCGCGGCGGTCGCGCTGATCATGCGAGCCCGGAAGAGGCGTCCGGACGGACAGGTCCGCCATGCCGCCGCGACCGCGCCATGGCGCCGCTCTCCCGCCGCGATTTAAATCGATCATATCGGGAGGCGTCCGGATTTAATCGATTAAGTGACTGTTCTGATTGTCGATTTTCCGCCCGGAGGGCTTGCTTGTTGGAAGCCGCTGGGTAGTTAGTGGACGCGCGGCAAACATGGTGGGCGCTGGCCTGGCAGACGCGGGCTTCCGGCAAGGAGACGACAGTGGACGAGATCGGCACGAGAAATCCTGACTGCGGAATCGAGACGACCGGGCTCGATGGCCTGTCCTCCGTGCGCTGGAACCTCGGCGAAGCGGAACTGATCGAAACCGCTATCCGCCGTGGCGAAGGCCGGCTTACGGCGCATGGCGCCTTCGTGGCGACCACCGGCAAGCACACCGGCCGCTCGGCCAAGGACAAGTTCATCGTCCGCGACGAGATGACCGACCCGGCCGTCTGGTGGGACAACAACGCCGCCATGGAGCCCGAGGCCTTCGAACGGCTGCGCGAGGATTTTCAGGCCGCGGCCGCCGGCCGTGATCTGTTCGTGCAGGATCTGATCGGCGGCGCGGACCCCGAGAACGCCATCCGGGTGCGCGTCGTCACGGAATATGCCTGGCACTCGCTGTTCATCCGCAATCTCCTGATCCGGCCGTCGCAGGACGAGCTGCGCGACTTCGTGCCGGAGATGACCATCATCGACCTGCCGTCCTTCCGCGCCGATCCCGAGCGCCACGGCTGCCGCACCGAGACCGTCATCGGCGTCGATCTGTCCCGCAAGATCGTGTTGATCGGCGGCACCTCCTATGCCGGCGAGATGAAGAAGTCGGTGTTCACCGCGCTAAACTTCATCCTGCCGGAGAAGGGCGTGATGCCGATGCACTGCTCGGCCAATGTCGGGCCGGACGGCGATGGCGCCGTGTTCTTCGGCCTGTCAGGCACGGGCAAGACCACGCTCTCCGCCGACCCGCGTCGCACGCTGATCGGCGACGACGAGCATGGCTGGGGCGAAAACGGCATCTTCAACTTCGAGGGCGGCTGCTACGCCAAGACCATCCGCCTGTCGCCCGAAGCCGAGCCGGAAATCTTCGCGACCACCCGCCGCTTCGGCACCGTCCTGGAGAACGTCGTTCTCGACGAGAACCGCGTGCCCGATTTCGACGACGGATCGCTGACCGAGAACACCCGCGCCGCCTATCCGCTGCACTTCATCCCCAATGCCAGCGACACCGGCGTCGACGGCCATCCGCGCAACATCATCATGCTGACGGCAGACGCCTTCGGCGTGCTGCCGCCGATCGCCCGGCTGACCCCGGCCGAGGCCATGTACCACTTCCTGTCGGGCTACACCGCCAAGGTGGCGGGCACCGAAAACGGCGTGACCGAGCCGGAGGCGACCTTCTCGACCTGCTTCGGTGCGCCGTTCATGCCGCGCCATCCCGCCGAATACGGCAATCTGCTCCGCGACCTCATCGCCCAGCATCAGGTCGATTGCTGGCTGGTCAACACCGGCTGGACCGGCGGCGCCTACGGCACCGGCCACCGCATGCCGATCAAGGTGACCCGCGCACTGCTCTCGGCGGCGCTCGACGGCAGCCTGAAGGATGCCGAGTTCCGCGCCGATCCGAATTTCGGCTTCCAGGTGCCGGTCGCGGTGGAGGGGGTCGATACGACCATTCTCGACCCGCGCGCCACCTGGACGGACAAGGCCGCCTATGACGCGCAGGCCGCACGGCTGGTGTCGATGTTCCGGTCGAACTTCGCCAAGTTCGAGGATCACGTCGATGTCGAAGTGATGCAGGCGGCCCCGGCCCAGGCGCTCGCCGCCGAATAGCACCGTCGTTCCCTACCGGCGCCGCCAGACTGCGCGGCGCCGGCGGGCCTCCACCGACCTTCCGGAACCCATTCGCGCGCCGCCGCATTGCCGCCCGGAGCCGGCAGCGCTATCGATGCCCATCGGGACGCGGCCGCCGGTCGCAGACGGGGCAGGGCATGGCCGGCGATCACGATCTGATCATCAACGAGCGCGTGACGATTTCCGGCGGGGATCTGCAGGAGCAGTTCATCCGTGCCGGCGGACCGGGCGGACAGAACGTCAACAAGGTCTCGACCGCGGTCCAGCTGCGCTTTGCCGCCGCCCAGTCGGCCGCGCTCTATCCCGATACGTTGCGCCGGTTGCTGCGGCTTGCCGGACAACGGGCGACCAAGGACGGCGACGTCCTGATCGAGGCGTCACGCTTCCGCAGCCAGGAGCGCAACCGCGAGGATGCGCGCGAGCGGCTGGCCGCGCTCATCCGCGAAGCCCTGAAGCCGCCCCTGCCGCCGCGGCGCAAGACCCGCCCGACCAAGGGCTCGGTCGAGCGGCGCCTGAAGGCCAAGAAGGGCCGCTCCCAGATCAAGAACCTGCGCGGACGGGTCGACGACTGAACCGGCGAAACCCGGGGCGGACCGGCCGTCTGCCGGTCAAGTTCGACTGACGCAGCCGTGATCGCATCTTTCGAAGCCGCGCGGCCCGACCCTTCGTATCTCCCGTATCCTCCTGACCGGGAGGAACCGAGATTTCCGCGGAAATCCAAGTTTCACTGGGAGACTATTGATATGATCAAGACCCTTATCCGTTCGGCCGCCATCGCCTCGCTCGTTGCAGCAGGCACCGTCGGCTTCAGCGCCGGCAGCTTCGCGCAGGACATGCCGACGGTCGGCGGCGCCGAGATGAGCCCGGAAAAGACCATCGTCGAGAACGCTTCCGCCGCCTCCAACCTGACGACGCTGGTCGCCGCCGTGAAGGCCGCCGGTCTGGCCGAGACGCTCTCCGGCGAAGGCCCGTTCACCGTCTTTGCGCCGACCAACGAGGCTTTCGAGAAGCTTCCCGACGGCACCGTCGATGATCTCCTGAAGCCGGAGAACAAGGAAAAGCTGGCCAAGATCCTGACCTATCACGTGGTCCCGGCCAAGGCGTCGTCGGAAGCGGCGATGAAGATGATCGAGGATGATGGCGGCAAGCACCCGGCACCGACCGTCGCCGGCGAGAACATCACGCTCGGCATGGACGGCGACAACATCGTCGTCATGGACGCCGCCGGCAACACCGCAACGGTGATCCAGGCCGACGTCATGCAGTCGAACGGCGTCGTGCACGTTATCGACACGGTCCTGATGCCGTCCATGTAATCGGCTCCGGCGGGCCGCCGACCTTCCCCGATTGCGGCGGTCCCGCCAACCGATCTCCCGCGCCGTCACCGGCGCGGGATACGTCGTTTGTCACTTCTGCGTAACAAGCTGGCATGCGGCAGCGAAGCAAGCCATATCCGGTGAATGGCGGCGATCGGCAAGGGATCGCTGCGGCGCGCCCGCCGCGCGGATCACATCAGCCGGCCCACAGAAGGAGATGTCCCATGCGCAGACGAAACTTCCTGGCAAGCACGGCCGCCCTGGCAGTGACGGCGATCGGCGGAAGCCTGTTCTTTCGCGCCGGCGCCCACGCCAAGGACGAAACCTTCCCCGTTACCAGGACCGAGGAGGAGTGGCGCAAGCTGCTGACCCCGGACCAGTTCGCAGTGCTGCGCGAGGAGGCGACCGAGCGGCCCTTCTCCAGCCAGCTCAACGACAACAAGAAATCCGGTCTCTACGCCTGCGCCGGCTGCGACACGCCGGCCTATTCGTCCGAGACCAAGTTCGATTCCGGTACCGGCTGGCCGAGTTTCTGGGCGCCGCTGTCCGACGACGTGATCGGCACCCGCGAGGATTTCCGGCTGATCTACACGCGGACCGAAGTCCATTGCGCCACCTGCGGCGGTCATTTCGGCCATATCTTCGACGATGGCCCCGCACCGACCGGCAAGCGGCATTGCCTGAACGGCGTGGCGCTGAACTTCCGACCCGGTCCGACCACGGCCTCCTGACCGGTTCGTGGCGGATTGACGGAACGGCGGTTCGCGCGAGCGGGCCGCCGTTTTTCGTTTGGCAAGGAAGCGGTGCGACGATGCGCGTCAACCGGCGAACCGGATGCGGAACGGCGAACGATTGAATGGAGCGGGGGGCGACGCCATATGGAGTGCATTGGCCGGAGCGGTGCCTGTCAGGGCCGCTGCCACCGAAAGTCGCTTTCCGAAGGACTTCACGACCGATGAGCCGAATGACGCCGTTTTCCAGCCCGTTGCTGCTTGGCTTCGACAGTGTCGAAAAGACGCTGGAGAGGATTGCCAAGGGCGGCGACGGATATCCGCCCTACAACATCGAACGCATCCGTCCGAAGCCGACCGACGCCAAGAGCGAGGACCTGATCCGCATCACCCTGGCGGTGGCGGGGTTCAGCCCCGAGGATCTGGAGGTCACGACGGAAGAGAACCAGTTGATGATCCGCGGTCGTCAGACCGACGATGCGGAGCGCGAATATCTGCATCGCGGCATCGCGGCGCGGCAGTTCCAGAAATGCTTCCTGCTCGCAGACGGCATGCGGATCACCGGCGCAACCCTGAAGAACGGCCTCCTGCTCGTGGATCTGGCCAAGCCGGAACCCGAGCGAGTCGTCAAGAAGATCCAGATCGCGGTCGCCGACTGACCCGAACTGCCTACGTTTGCCTAGAAAGGAGACGTCCCATGACCCATGACATCGCTTCGACCATGAGCGAGACCGACCTAGCGGCCGTTGGCGAGGGACACCTAGCCTATCTGCGCCGCATGTCCTCCGACGACATGCGCGCCCGTTTCCCTGCTGCCAAGTCGATCGAGCCGGGCCTGAACCTGTGGGCGCTGTTCTCCGCCGACGGCACGCCGCTGGCAGTCTCCGACGACCGCGGCAGCATCCTGGCGAGCGCCGACGAGAACGAGCTGCAGACCGTCAGCACCCACTGACAGCAGCGCGTCACGCTGAAAACCAAAAAGGCGGGTCTGCATGTGCAGGCCCGCCTTTTCGTTGTCGAGGATAAAAGCCGGACCTGTCCGCTTCAGGCGGCGTTCTGGGTGGCCGCCGCCGTCATCAGCGAATAGATCGAGCCGGCATCCCGCGAGCCGCGGATATTGGCCACGGTGTCCGGATTGCGCAGCAGCCGGGCCACCTTGGACAGGGCCTTCAGATGGTCGGCGCCCGAACCCTCGGGTGCCAGAAGCAGGAAGACGAGGTCCACCGGCTGATCGTCGAGAGCATCGAACTCCACCGGACGGCTGAGGCGCGCGAACACCCCCACGATCCGGTCGAGCGTCGGCAGCTTGCCATGCGGGATGGCGATGCCGTTGCCGACGCCCGTCGAGCCCAGCTTCTCGCGCTGCAGGATCGTCTCGAAGATCTCACGCTCGGTGAGTCCGGTGATCTCCGCGGCCTTCTCGGCCAATTCCTGAAGCACCTGCTTCTTGGAATTGGCTCGCAAGCCGGGCAGAATCGCCGCCGGTTCGATGAGCGTTTCGAAGTCCATCGCTGCGATGCCTTATCCTGCGTAGCGCGTGAATGTGAGCGCCGAACCTTGTGTGGCGCTCACGCCCGCTCTGCGTAGGTCGACGGATCAACCCAGCCGTAATTGCCGTCCGCACGCCTGAACACGAGATTCAGGTCGCCGGACTTGGCATTGCGGAACACCACCACCGGGCTGTCCTGGCGGTCGAGTTCCATCACCGCGCCGGCGACCGACAGGGTGCCGACCTTCAGCGTGGTTTCGGCGATGATCGCCGGGGAGAAATCCTCGGGAAGTTCCTCTTCCTCTTCCGGGATCGCCGCCATCACCGAATAGGCCATGTCGCGATGCTCGGTCGAGGACGCCTTGTGGTCCTTCAGGCGCCGCTTGTAGCGGCGCAGCCGCTTCTCGATCCGCTCGGCGGCCTCGGCGAAGCTGACATCGGGCTCGTGGGCCTGGCCCGCGGCCTGGAAGACGACACCGGTATCGAGATGCACCACGCAATCGGTCGAGAAACGCGAACCGTTCTTCGACACGACGACCGTGCCGGAAAAATTTCCGTCGAAATATTTGTCGACCGCTTCGTTCAGACGATCACCGATCCGCGTGCGGAACGCGTCGCCGATGTCCATGTGCTTTCCCGAAATACGCAGTGTCATGGCTGGAAACTCCCTTGCAATGACAGTTGACCCGGTTTCGTGAACCGGTCGACAGAAACGCGCCGGGCCGGAGTTGGATGCCGTCCGGTCGTCGCAATTGCGGGATGAGCGGGCATCTTGCCCTCCGGGCTCAAGAAGTGGCGCCTTCTAGGGAGGATCGCCTGGAGTGTCAACGCAGCCCCCACGGACCCGTCGCAGGCACCTGCGCAGGGGTCTCGTCGGGCCGCTGAGTCCGGGGGGCGAACCGCCATCAGGAGGCCAGCCGCCGTGCGTTCATCTCGCGTCGACGCTGGATCGAAGAGGGAATGCCCAGCGCCTCGCGATACTTGGCCACGGTGCGGCGTGCCAGATCGATGCCTTCCTTCTTCAGGATGGCGGCGATGTCGTCGTCGGACATCACCTTGCCTTGGCTCTCGGCATCGATCAGCAGCTTGATGCGGTGCTTCACGCTTTCGGCCGAATGGGCGTCGCCGCCATTGGCCGAGGCGATCGCCACCGTGAAGAAGAAGCGCATCTCGAAGGTGCCGCGGGGCGTGGCGATGAACTTGGTCGCCGTCACCCGGCTGACGGTCGATTCGTGCATGCCGATCGCCTCGGCGACGGCCATCAGCGTCATCGGCTTCAATCCGCCGATGCCGTGGGTCAGGAAGCCGTCCTGCCGCCGCACGATCTCGCTGGCGACCTTGACGATGGTCTTGGCCCGCTGGTCGAGCGCCCGCACCAGCCAGTTGGCCGATTGCTGGCATTCGCCGATGAAGGCGCGGTCGTCGTCGGACAGGCCGCCGCTGCGCACCGTGCGCAGATAATTGTTGTCGACGAGCACCCGGGGCAGGGCGTCGGGATTGAGCTCCACCTGCCAGCCGCCGTCCGGCGCTTCGGTGACGAGGACGTCGGGCACGATCGACTCGAAGCCCTCGTGGTCGAAGGCATGGCCGGGCTTGGGGTCAAGGCCGCGGATCTCGGCCAGGATGTCCATCAGGCCGGATTCGTCCTCGCCGGTCAGCCGCCTGAGCGCGGCGAAGTCCCGCCGCGCGAGAAGGTCGAGATTGTCGATCACGGCGGCGATGATCGGGTCGAAGCGGTTGCGGCGGCGCAGCTGGATGGCAAGGCATTCGGCAAGGTCGCGGGCGAAGAGGCCCGCCGGCGTCGCCTCGCTCTGGATGGTCGTCAGCACCGCCTCGACCTCGGCGACCGTCACGCCGAGATCGGTGGCAAGCTGGTCGCAGGACAGGCGCAGATAGCCGCTCTCGTCGAGATGCTCGACCATCGCTTCGCCGATCTTCTGGGCGGGGCCGGCCGACACTGCGTCGCGCACCTCCGAAAGGGCATGGGCGTTGAGCGACGGCCGCCGCTCGGCCAGATCCTCGACGCTGAAATCATGATCGGACGCTGCGATGCGGCCTTCGCCGCGGGCAATCGGGGCGGTTCGCTCAGGCCGGTCGCCGGCGTCCTCGCGCCCGGCGAAGCCGCTCTCGAAGGCCGCGCTGTCGCTTTCCGATCCGGTGATCTGCGTGCCGGCGGCCGCTTCCTCGCGAGGCTGGAGCGGCACGGGCGAATCGGTCGGTGTGTCCATCTCCGCCGCCGGGCGCCCGGAGGCCTCCGCGGTGCCCGCGGCAAGCAGCGGATTGCGCTCCATCTCGCCGTCGACATAGGCCGCCAGCTCGACATTGGAGTACTGCAGCAGCCGAATCGATTGCAGCAGCTGGGGCGTCATCACCAGCGATTGCGATTGCCGCATCTGCAGTTTGGCGGAAAGAGCCATGGACGCCGAGACACTCCCCAGTGCGGACTGCTGGCGGGGACGATTGGCGCCCCCGGTCGGGACCGCATCGATCACGCGGCCCGTTACCGGCCATCAAAGCGGCTTGCCGCATTCGTTGTCAATGTGAGTTCGATCGCGCCATGGCGTCGCGCGGCGCGGTTGCGGCGTGCGATTGCGCGCGTCCCGGTGGTTCCGGAATCGACGGCCCGCCGCCCGGCGCAATCGCCGGGAGGCGGTTGCGCAGAGATTGTGCAGGGACCGGCTAGAAGCTGAATTCGTCGCCGAGATAGAACCGGCGTACATCCGGATTGTCGACGATTTCCTGCGGCTTGCCGTGGGTCAGCACCGCGCCGGCATGCATGATGTAGGCGCGGTCGATCAGACCCAGCGTCTCGCGCACATTGTGGTCGGTGACGAGCACGCCGATGCCGCGTTTGGTCAGATGCCGGACCAGTTGCTGGATGTCGGAGACGGCGATCGGATCGACGCCGGCGAAAGGCTCGTCCAGCAGCATGAAGGTGGGTTTCGAGGCGAGCGCCCGGGCGATCTCGCAGCGCCGCCGCTCGCCGCCCGACAGCGAGGTCGAGGCCTGCTTGCGCAGATGGTCGATGTGAAACTCGCTGAGCAGCGCCGTCAGTTCCTCTTCGCGCACGTCGCGATCCGGCTCCACCACCTCGAGCACGGCGCGGATGTTGTCCTCGACCGACAGGCCGCGGAAGATCGACGCTTCCTGGGGCAGATAGCCGATGCCGAGACGCGAGCGCCGATACATCGGCACGGTGGTGATGTCGTGGCCGTCGAGCATGATGCGGCCCTGATCGACGGGGACGAGCCCGGTGATCATGTAGAAGCAGGTGGTCTTGCCGGCGCCGTTCGGGCCGAGCAGGCCGACCGCCTCGCCGCGCCGGACCAGCAGGCCGACATCGTCGACGACCCGCCGGCCGCGATAGCTCTTGGTCAGGCCGGCGGCCGCCAGCGTGCCCTCGGCCGCATCCGGATGGAGACCTTCAAGGTCGCCCATCCCGTGCGGCAGGCCATAGGTCGGCGCGGCCGGATGCGGGCCCGGCTCGGCATTGGCCATGGCCGCGGCGGCGGGCTGCCGTTTCAACGCCAGCCTCAATTCGTTGCCTGCCCGGCGCCGGGCGTCAGCATCAGCCGCACGCGGCCGCCGGTCTCGGCGCCGCCGTCGCAGGCGCTTTCCAGCCGGGCGAGCCCGGTGTCCATCTGGATGGTGAGCCGGCAACCCTCGGCGACGTTCTGGCCCTGGGTGAGAACGACATTGCCGCGCATCACCACGACCTGTGTTCCCATGTCGAAATCGGCCTGGTCGGCCGTGGCGACCTGATCGGCCGACTTCACATAGACCTTCTCGCTGGCTTCCAGCCGCTCGATCTGGTTCGAGCCGCCCGGCAGGCCGCCGCCACCGGCGGGCTGGCTGCCGCCGGTCTCGTCCTTCTTGTAGGTGACGACGAGGCGGCCGGTGCGCAGCTCCGTCTCGCCCTGTTCGACCTGGACATTGCCGGTGAAGGTCGCGACCGCCTTCGCGTCGTCGACGACGAGCTGGTTCGATTCGATGGAGATCGGCTGGTCGCCATCGACCTGCAGGCCACCGAAACTCTTGCCGAGGCCGGGCTCGGTCTGCTGTGCCTGCGCGGGGGCCAGCGCACCGAGCGCAAGCCCGACGAGGAGGACGGCGCCGGCGATGTTCGCGCTGCGGGGAATGATGCTTGGCATGAACTACTCGCTGGTTGACGCTTGTTGCAGGGCTTGCGACGACTTGTCCGGGCGCAGCAACATCTTCACCCGTCCGCCGAAGGTAATGACGTCGCCGCCATTTGTCAGGTTCAGGGAGCTCGCCTCGATGGTCTGTTCCGGGGTTTCGATCCGGACCGGGCCCTTGCCTTGCAGAGCGCCGCTGGCAATGTCGATGTCGGCCGCCGCCAGGCTGATGGTGATCCCGTTGGTGGTCTCGACCCGCACGCCGCCGTCAAGGGCGAGGGTTTCCGCGTTCGGATCGTATTTGCCGGAGGCGGCCTCGATATTGGCCGACGTCTCGTCGTCGATGGCGATCTTGGCCGCGATCGTCTCCAGATCGACTCCGCCGCCACCCAGTGCCTGGATCGCCCGTTCTGCGACCAGTTCATAGGGGCGGTTCTTGCCGTCGATTCCCGACATCCGCGGATCCTGCATGACGATGCGACCGTCCTCGATGGAGGTGCCGGTGACGGAGAAATCCTCCGGCAGGCTGCGCGCCACCCAGGTCACGGCAATGCCGCCGACGACGATGATCGCGGCGAGGGCCGGCAAACCGATCTTCAGAATGCGCACGAGCCGCGAATGCCGCCGGGCCCGCGCGAATTCGTGCAAGGCCCGTGACGCGGGAGGTGTGCGGGCGCGATCCCCGAGCTGGGCCGCACGCAACTGGGGATGGTCGCTGTCTACCATCGATTTCGTCCTCTGCGTGCCATCGCTCCCTGCCTGCCGTTGCGGCGCCGCGAGGGCGGTTCGCGCATCCTGCACAGCAATACGGGGTTTTTGCGTCCGGCCGAGATACGCGTCCAGCAGTATCCGTAAAATGTGAATTGTTCGTATGCCGGGACGCCGGTCGCCGCCATATGGGGACGGTCCGGCGGGCCGTCGAGGCATACCCCGGTCGCCGGACAGCAGCTTTGCGCCCGGAAAACCGATTCCATCTTCACAAGTGATGCTGTAACCCTCGCGGCGCGGGCGACTGGGCGTCCGCTCGCACGGAGAGCACCATGTCCGCGATCGAGGATCTGATCGACCGTCGCCGGCTGCGCCGCAAGCTTAGTTTCTGGCGCGTCGCCGCCATCGTGATCGTCGCCATTGCCATCGCTGCGGGCGCCTACGCCCTGTCGGCCGACCGCATGGCAAGCTCCAAGGACCAGATTGCCCGCGTCTCGATCGAGGGAATGATCCTCGAGGACCAAAAGCTGCTCGACCTTCTCGATCGGCTGAAGGACGAGGACGCCGTGAAGGCGGTGGTCCTGCGCATCGATTCCCCGGGCGGTACGACGGTCGGCGGCGAATCCATCTACGAGGCGGTGCGGGCCATCGCCGAAGTGAAGCCCGTGGCGGCCGAAGTCGGCACGCTGGCGGCCTCGGCCGGCTACATGATCGCCTCGGGCGCCGATCACATCGTGGCCCGTCGCACCTCCATCGTCGGCTCGATCGGCGTCATCTTCCAGTATGTCGATGCTTCGCAGCTGCTCGAGACGGTCGGGGTCGAGGTCAACGCCATCAAGTCGGCGCCGCTGAAGGCGGAACCCTCGCCCTTCGCTCCCGCGCCGGAGGCGGCCAAGGAGATGATCAACCGGCTGGTGATGGACACCTATGAGTGGTTCGTCGCGCTGGTCGCCGAACGCCGCGACATGAGCATGGCGGAGGCGAAGGCCCTCGCCGACGGTTCGATCTTCAGCGGCCAGCAGGGCCTGAAGAACCGGCTGGTCGACGCGCTGGGCGGCGAGAACGAGGTGCGCCGCTGGTTCGAAGAGGATCGCGGCATTGCCAGGGATCTGGTCATCGTCGACCGCGAGCCCAAGGATGACGGTTTCGACTTCTCGATGTTCGCCGGTGCCCGTGCAGCGATCTACGGCGTTTTCGGCCTCGATCCCCGGTCGGGCTCGCTGACCACCGCCGTGCTTCGCAAGGCTGGTCACCTTGACGGTCTCGTGTCGCTCTGGCAGCCTTTGGGCGGTGCGTCCTCGCTGCGTTAAGTGGCGGAAACAACTGGATTGTCGCGCACTGCCCACCGTTCCGATTGGGGTCGAGCGGAGACGGGCATCTCAAATCGTGCTCAGGGGGAGCAGTCGCTTGATCAAGTCGGAACTCGTGCAGGCCATCGCCACGCGTAATCCACATCTCTACCAGCGCGACGTGGAAACGATCGTCAACGCGATCTTCGACGAGATCACCGGTGCGCTGTGCGAATCCAACCGGGTCGAGCTGCGCGGCTTCGGCGCCTTCTCGGTCAAGCATCGCCCGCCGCGCTCGGGCCGCAATCCGCGCACCGGCGAAGCCGTCGCCGTCGAAGAGAAATGGGTGCCGTTCTTCAAGGCCGGCAAGGAACTGCGCGAGCGCCTCAACGCCGACTGATGCGGCGTTCGGTCGGCGGAACCTCGTGGGGGCGAGGGCGATCCGCCAGGCCGAAACTGTCGAAGGTCAGACTAGGCGATCCGTGTCTCGCGGCCGCGACGGGTCTGGTGAGGCCTCTCTCGGCATGCGGCGAGCCTTTTCGGTGATTGACGCGACCGGGCCGCGGCCCATCTTCAGTCACTGGCAATGGCCTGCGTCGGACGGGAGATCGATTCCGTTCGATCCGGGCGCACGACAAAACAGCATCTGGGGCGACGTCTGATGATCTCGAAAATCCTGTCCTTCATCATTCTCGTGCCGATCGCGATCGTGCTGATCGTCTTCTGCGTGGCCAATCGACAGGCGGTTCCGGTCTCGCTCGACCCGATCGGCACGCTGCCGCAGCTCGCCTTCTCGGCGCCGCTCTTCATCCTGCTTCTGGGCGCGGTGATCCTCGGCGTGGTGCTCGGCGGCATCGGCACCTGGCTGACCCAGTCCCATTACCGGCGCAAATCCTGGAAACGGAAATACGAGGTCGAGCGGCTGCGCCGTGAGGCGAGCGAGAACGAGGCCAAGCTGCGGCATCTTCAGGACGAGCGCGCCAGGGCCTCCGGCACGTCGACCTCGCTGGTCACCTCCCGCGCCGCCTGATCGGGCGGCGACCGCCGGCGCATGCGAGGCCGATCGAGATCAGCCTCGCTATTGTCCCGTGCAAATACGGGCCCGGTCCGCCCTCAGACGGCCTCGGTCGTGCCTTCCGCGGAACTGGCGCCACCTGACACCTTCTCGGCGAAGCAGTCGAAGAACTGGCCGGCCAACTTCTTGGCGGTGGAATCGATCAGCCGGCCACCGAGCTGGGCGATCTTGCCGCCCACCTGCGCCTTGACGTCGTAGGTCAGGATCGTCTCGTCGCCGTCTTCGGCAAGATGCACGTCGGCACCGCCCTTGGCGAAGCCGGCGATCCCGCCCTTGCCTTCGCCGACGATCGAATAGCTCTGCGGAGCCTCGATGTTCTCGAGGCGGACCTGACCCTCGAACTTCGCCTTCACCGGGCCGATCTTGGTCACCACCGTCGCGGCCATTTCGTTCTCGCCGGTCATTTCCAGGCTCTGGCAGCCGGGAATGCAGTCGCGCAGAACGTCGGTGTCGTTCAGCGCCGCCCACACCGCTTCGCGCCGGGCCGGGAGCCGGTATTCGCCCTTGAGATCCATCGACAGTTCCTCCCTGGTGGGTGGGGCGTGCGAAGGCCCCGTCAGCTTGATGCCGTCCTTAACGACCACGTTTTGCATCGCTTTGCCAAGATGGGGCGGAACCGCTAAGGAGCGCGTTTACACAAACAGGCAGGGAGGCTCGTCTTGGCGCGAGCACGGCGGATGGGCCGCAAGGCCGCGGCAAAATCGGGCTCCGCGCAGGTCAAGGACACCGGCGCCGGACGGCAGCGCACGCGCGCGCCATCGCCCGACGGCCAGACGGCCGAGACTAAGGCCCCGCGCGTCGAGCCGCCTGCGGTGGCCCGGCTGGACCTGCCGGCGCCGACCGGCGAACGGCCGCCGGAATCCGGCCCGCTGATCCTGACGGTGGCGGCGACGCCGGACTATGCGCTGCTGGATTCGGGGCGCGGCGAGAAGCTCGAGCGCTACGGGCCGCTGCTGGTGCGCCGTCCGGAGAACCAGGCGATCTGGGAGCCGCGCGACCCGGCCCGGTGGCAGGATGCCGACGCCGAGTTCACCGGCGACACGGACGAGGAAGGCACCGGCCGCTGGCGTTTCCCCAAGGAGCCGCTCGGCGAGACATGGCCGCTGACCTATGACGGGCTGTCCTATCAGGGCCGCTTCACCTCGTTCCGCCATGTCGGCGTGTTTCCCGAGCAGGCGGCCCATTGGTCCTTCGCCGAGGACGCGATCCGCAAGGCCAACCGTGCGCGCCAGACGCCGGTCCGGCTGCTCAACATGTTCGGCTATACCGGCGTCGCCTCGCTGGTGGCGGCCCGGGCCGGGGCCGATGTGACCCATGTCGACGCCTCCAAGAAGGCGATCGGCTGGGCGCGCGAGAACCAGGAGATGGCCGGGCTCGGCGACAAGCCGGTCCGCTGGATCTGCGAGGACGCCGTCCGCTATGCCGAGCGCGAGATCAAGCGCGGCAGCCAGTACGACGCGATCCTGCTCGATCCGCCGAAATTCGGCCGCGGTCCCAAGGGCGAGGTCTGGCAGCTCTTCGAGGATCTGCCGTATCTTCTGTCGCTGACCCGGGCGCTTCTGTCCGACAAGCCGCTCTTCGTGATCCTGACCGCCTATTCCATCCGCGCCTCGTTCTATTCCCTGTCGGCGCTGATGGGAGAGACCATGCGCGGTCTCGGCGGCGACCTCGCATCCGGCGAACTCGTCATTCGCGAGGACGGCGCCGAGCCGCGGGTCCTGTCCACATCCCTGTTTTCCCGCTGGAGTGCCCCCGATGTCTGACCGCTCGCGCCCGCCCGAGACCGGTGACGGCCGGCACTTTGCCCCGACCCGCGCCCCCGGCCGGGTCAAGGAGGTGTCCAGCGTCTCCAACCCCATCGTCAAGGACATCCGAGCGCTGGCCCAGAAGCGCCATCGCGACGAGACCGGCCTGTTCCTCGCCGAAGGGCTGAAGCTCGTCGGCGACGCGCTCGACGCGGGCTGGGAGATCCAGACGCTGGTCATCGCCCGTGCCGCCGCCGGGCACGAATTCCTGGAGAAGACCGCCGCGCGGACCGTATCGCTGGGCGGCGACGTCCTTGAAGCCAACGCCAAGGTGCTGGAGGCGATCACCCGCCGCGACAACCCGCAGAATGCCGTCGGCGTGTTCCGTCGCCGGCTGACGCCGCTGGCCAAGCTCGACGTGTCGGGCCGCAATGTCATCGTCGCGCTCGACCGCGTCCGCGATCCGGGCAATCTCGGCACAGTCCTGCGGACCGCCGATGCCGCGGGGGCGTCGGGCGTCGTCCTGATCGGCGAGACGGTCGATCCGTTCTCGCTGGAAACCGTGCGGGCGACCATGGGCTCGATCTTCGCCGTGCCGCTGGCCAAGGCGAGCGAGGCCGAGTTCCTGGAATGGCGCAAGGGCTTTTCCGGCCTCGTCGCCGGCACCCACATGGAAGGCGCCGTCGACTACCGCAAACCCGAATACGGCGCCCAGCCGACGATCCTGCTGATGGGCAACGAGCAGGCCGGCCTGACGCCGTCGCTCGCGCGCAGCTGCGACGTGCTGGTGCGCATTCCCCAGTCCGGCCGCGCCGACAGCCTCAACCTGGCGGTCGCGACGGGTGTGATGCTGTTCGAGGCACGGCGTGGAGCGCTGACGCTGTGAGCCGCAATCTCGTTCTGTTCAACATCCTGATCGTCGTGCTGGCCGTCATGGCGGACCAGATGATCAAGGCGCTGGTGGTCGCCAATATGGCCCTCGGCGAGGCGATCGAGTTGCTGCCGTTCCTGGCGATCTACCACGCCCGCAACGATGGCATCGCCTTCTCGATGTTCTCCGGGGTGGGCGATGTCGGGCTCGCCGCTCTGGCCGGCGTGGTTCTGGTCGTGGTGATGATCCTCTGGATCAAAACCCCGGCGGACCGGCGGCTGACCCATTTCGGCCTCGCCATCATCGTCGGCGGCGCGATCGGCAATCTCATCGACCGCGTCCTGCTCGGCTATGTGGTCGACTACGTCTATTTCCACACGCCGGTCTGGGCCTTCGCCATCTTCAACCTGGCGGATGCCTGCATCACCGTCGGCGCGATGGTGATCCTCTTTGACGAGTTCGTGCTGCAGCCGCGCCGCGATCGGGCGAAGGCTGGGACGGATGGCGCCGCCGATTGACAACCCCGACGTGCGCCCTTTGTCAGATAAGGCAGGGCGGGCGATCACAGGGAACGGAAAGAGCGCAGGATGAGCGAGACATTCCGGGCGATCCGCGTATCGCGGGACGAGGCAAAGAAGCAGTCGGTCGATATCGTCGAGATGTCGATGGACGAGTTGATGGACGGCGACGTGGACGTCGCGGTCGAGGCCACGACGGTCAATTACAAGGACGGGCTGGCAATCACCGGCCGGGGCCCGGTGGTTCGCCGCTGGCCCCTGATCCCCGGAATCGACCTCGCCGGGAGCGTGCTGCGCTCCACCCATGCCGACTGGAAGGAGGGCGACAAGGTCGTCCTCAACGGCTGGGGTGTCGGCGAAACCCATCACGGCGCCTTTGCCGGGCGCGCACGGCTAAACGGCGACTGGCTGGTGCCGCTGCCCGAGAACTTCTCGGCCAAGGACGCCATGGCCATCGGCACCGCCGGCTACACCGCCATGCTGTCGGTGATGGCGCTGGAAGATGCGGGCCTGCGCCCCGAGGCCGGGCCGGTGGTCGTCACCGGTGCCTCCGGAGGAGTGGGCTCGGTCGCGGTTGCGCTGCTGTCAAAGCTCGGCTGGACCGTCATCGCCTCGACCGGTCGCCCCGAGGAAGCCGGCTGGCTGCGCGATCTGGGCGCGAGCGAGATCATCGACCGCGCCGAACTGTCTGAGCCGGGCAAGCCGCTTGCCAAGGAGCGCTGGGCTGGCGGCGTCGATGCGGTCGGCAGCCACACCCTCGCCAACGTCCTGGCGGCGACCCGTTACGGCGGCGTCGTCACCTGTTGCGGCCTTGCCCAGGGAATGGATCTGCCGGCATCGGTCGCGCCGTTCATCCTGCGCGGGGTTTCGCTGCTCGGCATCGATTCCGTCATGGCGCCGAAACCACGGCGGATGCAGGCCTGGAAGCGGCTGGCCGAAGATCTCGATCCGGCCAAACTGCGAGCGATCGCGACCGACATCGACTTTGATGGTATCGTGGACGCCGCCGGGAAGATCATCGACGGCCAGATCCGCGGGCGTGTCGTCGTCGACATGAGTTGATAAGAGCCCGCGGCGACGCCATTTTCGCGGATCGCCGCGCCGTTGGTGGTCCGACGGCAGAGGCAACGGGTGACCGGAACCCGTGCGATTTGTCCCGGGAGGGTACCTTCGGGCGTCTCTCCAAGGCGCGAGAGAGGTGACGGGCGAGGGCGCCGGTCATCAAAACGTCGCCGAAGCTTTGTACCGCGTGAATGGCATGGGGATCGAGGGAGAGTTGCGATGACCGTGGACGGGACCCGACATGTATCCGCCGTGACCCCGCGTCCTGCGGCGTTCGATTTCGGCAATGTGGCCCTGCGGTTCGTACCCGCCAAGATGCGCCGGGTGCCGATCAGCTTCGACCCAGCGACCCCGATCCTCGGCCGCATCGGCGAGCTTGAGGTGCGGCTCGCGCGCAGCTCGGCCGAGGTCAAGGCAGCCCAGCAGCTGCGCTATCGCGTCTTCTACGAGGAGATGAGCGCCCAGCCGTCGAAATTCCAGAAGATGACGCGGCGCGACAGCGACGGTTTCGATCGCTATTGCGACCATCTCCTGGTGATCGATCACAAGCGCGGCGGCTCGACGACCAATCGGATCGTCGGCACCTACCGCCTGATGCGGGCGGAGATGGCGGAACTCGCCGGTGGTTTCTACACGGCGCAGGAATTCGACATCGCGCCGATGATCGCCCGCCATTCCGGCAAGCGCTTTCTCGAACTCGGACGCTCCTGCGTCCTCAAGGACTATCGCGGCAAGCGCACGGTCGAACTGCTCTGGCAGGGGATCTGGAGCTATGTCCTCGCCCACGACATCGACGTGTTGTTCGGCTGCGCCTCGCTGGCCGGCACCGACACCGAGGCGCTGGCGCTGCCGCTGGCCTTCCTGAAGCAGAACGCCCCGGCCCCGGCCGAATGGGCCGTGCGCGCCCATGCCCATCGCGGCACGTTCTTCCCGGACATGGGCGAGATCGCCGACATGCGATCGGCGCTGGCGCAGATGCCGCCGCTCCTGAAGGGCTATCTCCGCCTCGGGGGCTATATCGGGGAAGGGGCGGTGGTCGACCACCAGTTCGGCACCACCGACGTGCTCGTCGTGTTGCCGCGCGAACGGATCAATCCGCGCTATATCGGCCATTACGGCGCCGATGCGGGCCGCTTCGCCGCCTGAGCGGCGACCCGGGCCCTGGTGTCTTCCCGCCGCGTTTCGACGGGGGCGCTGCTACTCGCCGATGCGCACGATGCTGCGCGTCTTCAGGTCGACGATGACCGGCTGGCCGGCATAGTAGAAATAGGCAAAGCTCGTATTGCCGTTGGCCTGCTGCAGGTTGACGCTTGCCGGCACGGAATCGCCAAGCGCCGGGGGGCGCTGCATCTGGGCGTTGTCCGACGGATGCGACAGCGCGTATTGTAGCACATTGACCTTTTCGTCACTGCCCTGCGCGGCGGCGCCCAGCGTCATCGCCAGGAGAGCTGCGACTGCGATCTGCATGGTGTTCGGCATGACTCGACTTCCTCAGGCGATGGCCTGCCGGGTACGATCGGCAGGTGAACGGCATTGTCACGGAGCGGCAGCGCCCGCAGGCGCCGTTCCGTTCCCCGTCAGCCGACGGTGACATCTTCGGCCGAGTAATCTCCGCCTGCAAGATGCCCGAACTAGCATGCCTTCGATGAACGCAGGCTGACAATCCGCAAATGGCCCGAACCGGTCGGCTGTACAACGCGCCAAGGGGTGAACGCATTGGTGCCGGGGCCGCATCCGGTCCGCCCCCGGCCCGTGGCGGCGATCAGCCGATCGCGTCATAGGCGGCGATGGCCGCCATGTTGACGATGTCGGAGTCGCGGGCGCCGAGCGAGACGATCTGCACCGGCCGCTCGAGCCCGACCAGCAGCGGTCCGATCACCTTGGAGCCGCCGAGCTCCTGCAGCATCTTCGTGGCGATCGAGGCCGAGTGGAAGGCCGGCATGACCAGGACATTGGCCGGGCCGGACAGGCGGCAGAACGGGTACTGCTCCATAAGCTCGGCATTCAGCGCCACGTCGGCGTTCATTTCGCCGTCATACTCGAAATCGACATTCCGGCTGTCGAGGATGCGGACCGCGTCCTGCACCTTCTGCGCCCGGTCTCCCGGCGGATTGCCGAAGGTCGAATAGGCCAGCATCGCCACCCGCGGCTCGTAGCCCATCTTGCGGGCCATGGCCGCGGCCTCCACCGCGATGTCGGCGAGTTCCTCGGCATTCGGCATGTCATGCACCGCCGTGTCGGCGACCAGCACGGTGCGCCCGCGGCACAGGGCGATGGAGACGCCGATCATGCAATGGCCCGGCTCGACGTCGAGGACGCGGGTCACGTCCGCAAGCACCGTCTGGTAGTTGCGCGTCACGCCCGAGACCATCGCGTCGGCATCGCCGGTGGCGACCATGGCGCTGGCGAAATGGTTGCGGTCGTTGCGCATCATCCGCACGCAGTCGCGATGCAGATAGCCCTTGCGCTGCAGCCGGCTGTAGAGAAGGTCGGTATAGGCCTCCACCCGGTTGGACAGCCGCGCATTGATGATCTCCAGCCCCGGCCGCTCCAGGTCGATGCCGGCCTCGCGGGCGGTCTCGCGCATCTCGGCCTCGCGGCCGAGCAGGATGGCGGTGCCCAGATTCTGGTTCACATAGGCAAGGGCGGCCCGCATCACCTGCGGCTCCTCGCCCTCGGCGAAGACGACGCGCTTGGGGTCCCGGCGCACGCCGTCATAGATGCGCTGCAGGGTTGAGACGATCGGGTCGCGGCGCGAGCGCAGCTCCTTGTCATAGGCCTCGAAGTCGCCGATCGCGCGGCGGGCGACGCCGGTGTCCATGGCGGCCTTCGCCACGGCCTGGGGGATCGCCGAGATCAGCCGCGGATCGAACGGCACCGGGATGATGTAGCGCGGCCCGAATTGCGGGCGCTGGCCGCGATAGGCCGCCACCACGTCGTCGGGCACGTCCTCGCGGGCAAGCGCCGCCAGCGCTTCGGCCGCCGCGACCTTCATCTCCTCGTTGATAGTGGTGGCCCGCACGTCCAGCGCGCCGCGGAAGATGTAGGGAAAGCCGAGGACGTTGTTGACCTGGTTGGGATAGTCGGACCGGCCCGTCGCCATGATCGCGTCGGAGCGGATCTCGGCGACCTCCTCGGGGGTGATCTCCGGATCGGGGTTGGCCATGGCAAAGATCACCGGGTTCTTGGCCATCGAGGCGACCATCGCCGGCGTCAGCGCGCCCTTGGCCGACAGGCCGAACACCACATCGGCCCCGTCCATCGCCTCGGCGAGGGTGCGCAGGTCGGTGTCCACCGCATGGGCCGATTTCCACTGGTTCATGCCGCTTTCGCGACCGCGATGGATGACGCCCTTGGTGTCGCAGACGATGATGTTGCGGGCGGCAAAGCCCATCGCCTTCAAAAGGTCGACGCAGGCGATCGCGGCCGAGCCGGCGCCGTTGACCACCAGCCGGGTGGAGGTCAGGTCGCGACCGGTCAGGTGCAGCGCGTTGATCAGGCCGGCGGCGGCGATGATCGCGGTGCCGTGCTGGTCGTCATGGAACACCGGGATGTCCATGAGCTCGCGCAGCCGCTCCTCGATGACGAAGCAGTCGGGCGCCCGGATGTCTTCCAGATTGATGCCGCCGAAGGACGGCCCCAAAAGCCGCACGCAATTGATGAACTCCTCGACATTCTCCGTGTCCACCTCCAGGTCGATGGAATCGACGTCGGCGAAGCGCTTGAACAGCACGGCCTTGCCTTCCATCACCGGCTTGGAGGCCAGCGCGCCGAGATTGCCGAGGCCGAGAATCGCCGTGCCGTTGGAGATGACGGCGACCATGTTGCCGCGGGCCGTGTAGTCGAAGGCCGTTTCCGGGTCTTCGGCGATCTTGCGGACCGGAACCGCGACGCCGGGCGAATAGGCCAGCGACAGGTCGCGCTGGGTCGCCATCGGCTTGGTCGGGTTGATCTCGAGCTTGCCGGGACGGCCTTGCGAGTGGAAGTCCAGGGCTTCCTGATCGGTCACGGATGGCGGACGCTGGCCCGGTTTATCAAGCATGCTGGTGCCCCTCCCTTTGGGATTGTTGGTGTCTCCTCTTCCATCGCGATACCCGCAAAGCTATGCCAAGGGAAGCTTGGCGGCCGGCGCGGGACGTGTTCCCGCGCCCCAGACGGCCCCTCTGCCACCGACCGGACGACAAGGACGCAAGAGAACGATCGAAGCGATGACAGCGCAAACGGACGCCGCGGCGACCCCGCCTCCGACGCCGATGATGGCGCAGTACATCGAGATCAAGTCGGCCAATCCCGACTGTCTCCTGTTCTACCGGATGGGCGATTTCTACGAGCTGTTTTTCGACGACGCCGTCGAGGCATCGCGCGCCCTCGGCATCACGCTGACCAAGCGCGGCAAGCATCTGGGCGACGACATTCCGATGGCCGGCGTCCCGGTGGTCTCGGCCGACGACTATCTCCACAAGCTGATTGCCCTCGGCCACCGGGTCGCCGTCTGCGAACAGGTTGAGGACCCGGCCGAGGCGCGCAAGCGCGGCGCCAAGTCCGTCGTGCGGCGCGACGTGGTGCGGCTGGTCACCCCCGGCACGATCACCGAGGAGACGCTGCTCGAGCCCGGCCGGCCGAATTACCTGATGGCACTGGCGCGGCTCGGTGGCTCCGGACCGGGCGCGACCTTCGCTTTGGCCTGGACGGACCTGTCCACCGGCAGCTTTCGCCTGGCCGAGACCGACATGGCGCGGCTGTCCACGGACATCGCCGCCATCGAGCCGAGCGAACTGGTCGTCGCCGATCCCGTGTTCCACGACGAGGCCCTGCAGCCGCTGCTGCGCCGCTTCGGCCGCACGGCCCGGCCCGAGCCCCAGGCGCTATTCGATGGCGCCACGGCCGAAGAGCGACTGTGCAGGTTCTTCGGCGTGGCGACGCTGGAAGGTTTCGGCGGTTTCTCGCGGGTCGAGCTGGCCGCCGGCGCGGCGCTGATCGCCTATCTCGGCAAGACCCAGCTGGCGGCGCGCCCCGCCCTGCAGCGGCCCGAGCGCATCGCGCCCGGCTCGCTCATGCAGATCGATCCGGCGACCCGCGCCTCGCTGGAGCTCACCCGCACCATTTCGGGCAAGCGGCAGGGCAGTCTTCTCGCCACCATCGACCGGACGGTGACCGGGGCCGGCGGGCGGCTTCTTGCCGGACGCCTGGCCGGGCCGCTGACCGATCCGGCGGCGATCCGCGAGCGCCAGGCCTCGGTGGCGCATTTCATCGCCGACATGACCGCCCGCCAGCGCCTGCGCGCGACGTTGGGCGGACTGCCGGACACGGAACGGGCGCTGTCCCGGCTGTCGCTGGGCCGCGGCGGTCCGCGCGACCTTGCCGCGATCCGCGACGGGCTGGAGGCGGGACTGGCGATCGCCGCCAGCCTCGACAGCGATCTGCCGGCCGAACTTGCCCGCGCCACCGCCGCGCTGGCGGCGCTGCCGCGCCACTGCCTGGAGCCGCTGGCCGCGACGCTGGCCGACGATATGCCGCTTCTCAAGCGCGACGGTGGCTTCGTGCGCGAGGGCGCCATTGCCGAACTCGACGAGGCCCGCGCCCTGCGCGAGAATTCCCGCCGGGTGATCGCCGAACTGCAGGGGCGCTACGCCGCCGAGACCGGGGTCCGCAATCTGCGGATCAAGCACAACAACGTACTCGGCTATTTCGTCGAGGTCAGCGACGGACAGGCGAAGGCCCTCACCGAAGGCGAGGGCGTCGCCCGCTTTATCCACCGCCAGACCATGGCCTCCGCCATGCGCTTCACGACGACCGAGCTGTCGGAGCTCGAAAGCCGGATCGCGGGCGCGGCCTCCGAGGCGCTGCGCATCGAACTGGCGACCTTCGACCGTCTCGCCGACACCGTCGTCGGCTGCGCCGAGGCGATCCAGCGCGGCGCCGAGGCGCTGGCGGTGCTCGACGTCTCCGCGGCTCTCGCGGAGCTTGCGGTGGCCGAAGACTGGACCGCGCCGCTCGTCGACGACAGCCTGGCGTTTCACGTCGAATGCGGCCGGCATCCGGTGGTCGAGGCTGCGCTGAAGGCGGGAAGCGGCGACCCGTTCGTCGCCAATGACTGCGATCTGTCGCCGCCCGACGATGCCGACGCCGGCGCGATCTGGCTGCTGACCGGGCCGAACATGGGCGGCAAGTCGACCTTCCTGCGCCAGAACGCCCTCGTGGCCGTTCTCGCCCAGATCGGTTCCTACGTACCGGCGACCCGTGCCCATATCGGGATCGTCGACCGGCTGTTCAGCCGGGTGGGGGCTTCCGACGATCTCGCCGAAGGGCGCTCGACCTTCATGGTCGAGATGGTCGAGACGGCAGCGATCCTCAACCAGTCCGGCGAACGGGCTCTGGTCATCCTCGACGAGATCGGCCGTGGCACGGCGACCTATGACGGCCTGTCCATCGCATTTGCCGCCGTCGAGCACCTGCACGAGGTCAATCGCTGCCGGGCGCTCTTCGCCACCCATTTCCACGAGATGACGGCCCTGGCGGCCCGGCTTGGCCGGATGAAGAATGCCACCATGCGGGTGAAGGAGTGGGAAGGGGAGGTCATCTTCCTGCACGAGGTGAAGCCCGGCGTTGCCGACCGCTCCTACGGCATCCAGGTGGCCAAGCTCGCCGGACTGCCGACGCAGGCGGTGGAGCGGGCACGGCAGGTGCTGATCCAGCTCGAGCGCGGCGAGCAGGGCGAGAAGCGCAGTGCCTTCGTCGACGACCTGCCGCTGTTCTCGGCGGTCGTGCGCCGGAGCGAGCCGCCGGAGCGGCCGGCCGATACGGCCCTGCGTGACGCCCTGGCCGAGGTCGACCCGGACAGCCTGTCGCCCCGCGAGGCGTTGGAAGAGCTTTACCGGCTGAAGGGATTGGCGAAGCCGCAAGGCTGAGTTCGCCTGTTGCATGACAGATTGACGCATGGGGCCATGGCTCAGGCAGCCCCGTGCCTCCGGGTGCAGAGCTGCGGGAGACCCCGTGCGCCCCGACCCAGCGGGCGTTCGGCCCGCTGCACCCACCCGTCGCTCATGACAGCCTCATCTCATCTTCGTGATCCGGGTCCAGGCGGGTCTGTCGATTTATGTGGAACCAGCAGGGATGGGCGCCGTTGTTGTGCCGATCGTGAATTTACCGGCGCCATCGTCGGATGTGTTCACAATGATACTCATACGAAAGGCATTTCTTATGAAGACGACTGCTATCTTTACCGCCGCCCTTCTTGGTACCTCGGTGTTCAGCTTTGGTGCACTAGCGCAGGACGCCACGCCGAAGATCCCCGGTTCGGAAACCGTGATCGAGCAGAACAACGCTGCCGAGCGCAACGACGTCGCCGAGAGCGACGGCATGACCGGCATGGCGCCGGAAGCCAACGACACCCAGGCCACCATCGTGCCGGGTAGCGAGACGCAGTCCGAGACGGCCGAAGCGCAGGAGCGCAACGATGTCGCCGAGGACAACGGCATGACCACGTCGTCCACCACGCCGGAGAACGGCGATGATGTGCTGATCCCGGGTTCGGGCGCGACCTTCTCGCCCGAGGAAGGTGCCAAGACCCAGAAGGGTGAGGCGCTGCAGGACGGTTCGAACACCAACGTCATCAAGTAATCTGCTTCGTCCGCACTCTGGCGGGCAGCACATTGAAAGGGTCGTCCCGAAAGGGGCGGCCCTTTTCTGCGTTCCGCAGGCTCGTCAGGTCATTCGTTCACACCGGCGTGACAAAGATCGGGTTCCATTTCATTGGGCATGATTTTCGACCACGGACTGTTCACAATCCGGCACTTTTGTCGAGCCATGCAGTGCTTACATCGGGATCAATCGGCGCCACGGGATATTTCTTGTATCCGGCGACGCAGAGAATTGAAATCATCTAAGTGAACGGTAATACAATGAAGAATGTAATCGCTATTTCGGCAGCAGTCATCGGTCTTTCGATCGCCGCTCCGGCTGTCGCACAGTCGATCATCCCGGGTTCGGAATTCTACGAGACCCGCAACGAGGAAGCCCAGCGCCAGGTCACCGCTGACGGCGGCGTCGCCGCTGCCACCACGCAGACCGACGCGCGTGCCTATGGCTATGCCCAGGGCAACACGACCGCGGCAACCAACGACACGTCGGTTGTTCCGGGCAGCGACTTCTATCGCACCGAGGCAAACGAAGCCGAGCGTGGCGCCACCCAGCGCTAATCCGGTATTGCACGGGGCGGAGTTCATCTTCCGCCGATCAAGGGTCGTCCCGCGGGGCGGCCCTTTTTTTATGCGCCTGACCCCTCGCACGCTTCCTGCACGTGATGATCTGCCGGCTTTCTCGCTTCGCGCTGGCGAATGGGATATAGCCTGCCGCCGAACGCGAATTCGATCGATCAGGATTGCCGATGACGATGCTGGAGGCCTCCGCCGCCTTGTCGAGCCCCGCTTCCCTGCCCAAGGGGGAAAGCCTTGTCGGCATCCTCGACCTGGATGGCCTGCGCGCGAGGCTGGCCGCGATCGCCGAGAAAGACAGCGCTGGCGGGGCCTCGAACACGGCGCGCAGCGAGGTTCTGGCGCTGGTGCGGGACATGATTCGCGACGGCCGCGCCACCATCGAGGAAATGCTGTTCGAGGATGGCAGCGGCAGCCTGTGCGCGCGTCGTCTCGCCCGGCTGCAGGACGCGGTGATCCACGCGATCCACGATTACGCCCTGCGCTTCGTCTTCAATGCCGCCAACCTGTCGGCCGGCGAGCGCATGACGGTCCTGGCGGTCGGCGGCTATGGCCGCGGCACCCTGGCGCCGGGCTCCGACATCGATCTCCTGTTTCTCCTCCCCTACAAGCAGTCGGCGCTTGGCGAGCAGGTGGTGGAATATCTCCTGTATCTCCTGTGGGATCTGGGCTTCAAGGTCGGTCACGCGTCCCGCACCGTCGACGAATGCATCAAGCTGGCGCGCGCCGACTTCACCATCCGCACCGCGATTCTCGAACGCTGGCTCATCGCCGGTGACGAGGAGCTTCTGGCCGAGCTCGACACACGCTTCGAGGCCGAAGTGGTGGCCGGAACGAGTGAGGCCTTCATCGCCGCCAAGCTCGAGGAGCGGTCCGCGCGCCACGCCAAGACCGGCAACACGCGCTATCTGGTCGAGCCCAACATCAAGGAGGGCAAGGGCGGTCTGCGCGACCTCAACACCTTGTTCTGGATCGCCAAGTACCATTACCGGGTGAACACGACCGAGGCGCTGGTCGAAGCCGGCGTGTTCTCCCGGCGCGAAGCCAAGCTCTTTGCCAAGGCCGAGGACTTCCTCTGGGCCGTGCGCTGCCACATGCATTTCGCCACCGGCAAGGCCGAGGAGCGGCTGTCCTTCGACCTGCAGCCGGAGATCGCCAAGCGGCTCGGCTACAATGCCCATCCGGGCCTGAAGGACGTCGAGCGCTTCATGAAGCACTACTTCCTGATCGCCAAGGATGTCGGCGATCTGACGCGCATCTTCTGCGCGGCGCTGGAAGAGCAGCATGCCAAGGACGCCCCCGGCATCCGCGGCTTCGTGCGCACCCTGCGCGCCCGGGCCAAGAAGATCCCCGGCACGCTCGATTTCCACATCGACAACAACCGCATCAATATCAGCCGTGCCACCGTCTTCCGCGACGATCCGGTCAATCTGATCCGCATCTTCCGCCTCGCCGCGCTGCACGAGCTGGAATACCACCCCGATGCGCTGAAGCTGATCCGCCGGTCCCTGCGCCTGGTCGATGCCGAATTGCGGGACAATCCGGAGGCCAACAGCCTCTTCATCGACGTTCTGACCGATCGCAAGGACCCCGAGCTGCATCTGCGGCGGATGAACGAGGCCGGCGTCCTCGGTCGCTTCATCCCCGATTTCGGTCGGATCGTCGCGATGATGCAGTTCAACATGTACCACCACTACACGGTGGACGAGCACCTGCTGCGGTCGATCTCGACGCTGTCGCGCATCGAGCATGGCGAGCTGGTCGAGGAGGTGCCGCTGTCGAGCGGCTTCATGCCGCTCCAGAAGGACCGGGTGCCGCTCTACCTGGCGCTGCTCCTGCACGACATCGCCAAGGGCCGGCCGGTGGACCATTCCATCGCCGGCGCCGAGATTGCCCGCGAACTGTGCCCGCGCTTCGGCCTCGACGAGCGCGAGACCGATCTCGTCGCATGGCTGGTCGAGGACCATCTCGTCATGTCGATGACGGCGCAGCAGCGTGACCTCACCGACCGCAAGACCATTCTCGACTTCGCCGAACGCGTGCGCACGCTCGACCGCCTGAAGCTCCTGACGATCCTGACCGTCTGCGACATCCGCGCGGTCGGTCCCGGCGTCTGGAACGGCTGGAAGGGCCAGCTCATCCGGACCCTCTACATGGAGACCGAGCCGACCCTGACCGGCGGCTTCACCCAGACCTCGCGCAGCGAGCGCATCGGGCAGGCGCGCGAGCGTCTCGCCGAGCGGCTGGGCGCTTGGCCGGAAGCCGAGCGCACCGGCTATCTCGACCTGCATTATCCGAACTATTTCCTCACCGCGCCGCTGGACGACCAGCTTCGCCACGCGGAGTTCATCCGCGAATCGCGCGATGCCGGCGCCCTGGCGACGCAGACGCGCACCGACCGCTTCCGCGAAGTGACGGAGATCATGGTGTTGGCGCCCGACCATCCGCGGCTTCTGTCGCTGATTGCCGGAGCCTGCGCCGGCACCGGCGCCAACATCGCCGACGCCCAGATCTTCACCATGTCGGACGGCCGTGCGCTGGACGTGATGCTGCTCAACCGCGAGTTCGAATCCGACGAGGACGAGCTCCGCCGCGCCGAGCGCATCTGTGCCAATATCGGCAAGCTGCTGCAGGGCCGCGAGATGCCGGCCAGCCTCCTGGCCAATCGCCGGCCGCCACGCAGTACCGAACTCTTCGCC
This sequence comes from Aurantimonas coralicida DSM 14790, assembly GCF_000421645.1. Classification (GTDB taxonomy): domain Bacteria; phylum Pseudomonadota; class Alphaproteobacteria; order Rhizobiales; family Rhizobiaceae; genus Aurantimonas; species Aurantimonas coralicida. Next base: position 182,774 of record NZ_ATXK01000002.1, read on the forward strand.
GTCAAGCCGCGTGTCAGCGTCGACAACACCCTGTCGAACCAGTTGACCGTCATCGAGGTGGAGGGGCTCGACCGGCCCGGCCTCCTGTCGGACGTCACCGGTGCGATCTCCGACCTCAATCTCGACATCCGCTCGGCCCACATCTCGACCTATGGCGAGAAGGTCGTCGACGTCTTCTACGTGACCGACCTGATCGGCACGAAGATCACCAGCGAGACCCGCATCGAGCGGATCGAGGTCCGGCTGAAGCGCGTCTTCGAGAGCCCGGAGGGCGAAATGTCCTCACCTGTCGTCATGTCCTCGCAGCGCGCATTCGGCATCCCCCATCGATGAGCCTCCTGTCCAAGTTCGCCACGGTCGGCGGGGCGACGCTGGTCTCCCGCATCTTCGGTTTCGGCCGCGAAATGATGATGGCCTCGGCGCTGGGCGTCGGACCGGTGGCCGACGCCTTCAACCTGGCGTTCCGCTTTCCGAACCTGTTCCGGCGGCTCTTTGCCGAGGGCGCGTTCAACGCCGCCTTCATTCCGCTGTTCTCGCGCTCGCTGGAAGAGGAGGGTGAAGAGGGCGCCCGGCGTTTCGCCAACGAGATCTTCTCGACGCTGTTCACCGCGCTCGTCGTCCTGACGGTGCTGGCGCTGGTGTTCATGCCGGTGCTGGTCAAGACGATCATCGCGCCGGGCCTTGCCGTATGCGTCGACGACCCGTCGGCGGGCGGTGACGTGATCTCCTGCGCGGCGCGCTACGACATCACAGTCACCTTCTCGCGCATCATGTTCCCCTATCTCGCCTGCATGTCCCTGATGGCGATGGTTTGCGGCATCCTCAACGCCTTCCGCCGCTTCTTCGCGGCGGCTGCCGCGCCGACGCTGCTCAACTTCATCCTCATCGGTGTCCTGTCCTGGTGCCTGTGGACCGAGGCCGACAAGCCGACCATCGGTTTCCTGATGAGTTGGGGCGTGATGATCGCCGGGCTGGCGCAGCTCGCCATGGTGGTCGTCGCCATGCGCATGGCCGGCTTCGGCGTCGCGCTCAGGCGTCCGCGCTGGACCAAGGGCCTGAAGCGGCTCCTGGTGCTGGCCGGGCCGGCCGCCCTGATCGGCGGCATCACCCAGATCAACCTCTTCGTCGGCCAGGCCATCGCCTCCTTCAAGCCGGGGGCGGTATCGATCCTGCAATATGCCGACCGGCCCTATCAGCTGCCGCTCGGCATGATCGGCGTGGCGATCGGCGTCGTGCTCCTGCCCGAACTCGCTCGCGCCCTGAAGGCGGGCCATCTGCGCGAGGCCCAGCACACCCAGAACCGCAGCCTGGAATTCGCCCTGTTCCTGACGCTGCCCGCCGCGGTCGCTCTGTTCATCATTCCCGAGCCGATCATCCGGGTGATCTACGAGCGCGGCGCCTTCGATCCGTCGGTGACGCCCGTCGTCGCCTCCGTCCTCGGCCTCTACGCCCTCGGGCTGCCGGCCTTCGTGATGATCAAGGTGTTCTCGCCCGGCTATTTCGCCCGCGAGGACACCAAGACGCCGATGAAGGCGACGCTCGCCTCCGCCGGGGCGAACATCGTCCTGTCGCTGATCCTGTTCTGGCTGATCGCCGAGCGGGGCATCGCGCTGGCGACGACGCTGGCCGGCTGGCTGAATGCCGGCCTGCTGTTTGCCGGCCTCTACCGCAAGGGCCAGTGGCAGATCGATCGGGAGCTGTTGAAGCGGACCGCGCTGGTGCTCGTCTGCTCGCTCCTGATGGGCGGCGTCCTGATCCTCGAGATGATCGAGCTCGGCGACTGGCTGCAGCCGTCGAGCGCGTTGACGACGCAGATCCTGGCGATCGGCATTCTCGTCGCCTCCGCCATGGCGATCTATTTCGCCTTGGCGCTGGCCACCGGGGCCGCTGATCGCAGGCTGTTCCTCGCCGTCCTGAAGCGCAAGCGACCGCCGCCGCCGCCCGCTGCATCCTGAGCCGGGGCAGGGCGCTTGATCGTGCCCGTGCCCTCGGCCATAACGCGCGGCAATTCCCGCCCGCGCTGCCAATTCCGGAGCCGCCGACCATGAGCGACATCACCCCCCGCGTCTTTTCCGGCGTGCAGCCCACGGGCAATCTGCATCTCGGCAATTATCTCGGCGCGATCCGCAAGTTCGTGGCCCTGCAGGAGAGCCACGACTGCATCTACTGCGTCGTCGACCTGCACTCGATCACGGCCCAGCTCGTCCATGACGACCTGCGGGAGCAGACCCGGTCGATCACCGCCGCGTTCCTGGCTGCCGGCATCGACCCGAAGCAGCACATCGTCTTCAACCAGAGCCGCGTTCCGGGCCACGCCGAGCTGGCCTGGGTGTTCAACTGCGTCGCGCGCATCGGCTGGATGAACCGCATGACGCAGTTCAAGGAAAAGGCCGGCAAGGACCGCGAGAACGCCTCGCTGGGCCTGCTCGCCTATCCGAGCCTCATGGCAGCCGACATCCTGCTCTACCGGGCGACCCACGTCCCCGTCGGCGACGACCAGAAGCAGCATCTGGAACTGACCCGCGACATCGCCGCCAAGTTCAATAACGACTTCTCCGACAAGATCGCCGCCGCCGGGCTCGGGCAGGCGATCCAGATGGGCGACGAGACGGTGAACGGCTATTTCCCGATCACCGAGCCGCTGATCGAGGGGCCGGCGACCCGGGTGATGAGCCTGAAGGACGGCTCTAAGAAGATGTCGAAATCCGATCCGTCGGACCTGTCGCGCATCAACCTGACCGACGACGCCGACGCGATCTCGCGCAAGATCCGCAAGGCGCGCACCGACCCGGACGCCCTGCCGTCCGAGGTCGGCGGGCTGACGGGCCGGCCGGAGGCCGACAATCTGATCGGCATCTACGCCGCGCTCGCCGAGCGGTCCAAGGCCGAGATCCTCGCCGAGTTCGGTGGCCGGCAGTTCTCCGAGTTCAAGCCGGCCATGGCCGAGCTGGCGGTGGAGAAGCTCGCCCCGGTCAGCGGCGAGATGCGGCGCCTGCTGGCGGCACCCGATCATATCGACGCGGTTCTGAAGGATGGCGGCGAGCGCGCCGGCGCCATTGCCGCGACGACGATGAACGACGTCAAGGACATCATCGGCCTGCTGCGGGACTGATTCTGCAACGGTTTATGGCGAAGCGGCGGTGACAGTGCGTCCCGTCACCTTGTCGCGGGGCACCGCCGCTGCCATCTTGCCGCCATGGTATCGAAACGCATCGGTCGGGACGCCGGCGGCAAACGCAAGTTCCTCGCGATTATCGACGACACGCCCGAGTGCATGCGCGCTGCGGCCTATGCGGCGCAGCGCGCCAAGGCAAGCGGCGGCGGCGCTGTGCTCTTGTATGTCATCGAGCCCGGCGACTTCCAGCACTGGCTCGGCGTCGAGAAGATCATGCGGGCCGAGGCCAACGAGGAAGCCGAGGCGCGGCTCGGCAAGGTCGCCGACGAATTGCGCGAGGCCGTCGGCATCGAGCCCGAGGGCGTCGTCCGCGAGGGCACTGTCATCGAGCAGATCCACGCCCTGATCGAGGCCGACCGCGAGATCGCGATCCTGGTGCTGGCGGCTGGCGAGGCCAATGAAGGTCCCGGCCCGCTGGTCTCCGCGGTGGCGGGCAAGGGCGCGGCCTTTCCGATCCCGGTCACCATCGTCCCGGCGACCCTCACCGACGAGGATATCCAGAGCCTCTGCTGACGCGCGACGACCGACCGTCACGGCAGGCCCTGTCGCCCCGGCGGCAGACCCCTTATGTTGCCCCGATCGTCGTTCTGAGATAAGTTTAGAACGATTCCAGATTATGCGCGACCCCGAGGTCGCAAGAGAGGATGCGAGATGTTCATCCAGACCGAAGTCACCCCGAACCCCGCCACGCTGAAGTTTCTGCCCGGCCGTGTCGTGCTGGAGAGTGGCACCGAAGAGTTCCTGTCCAAGGAAGACGCCGCCAACCGTTCGCCGCTGGCCGCAAGGCTGATGGACGTGCCGGGCGTGACCGGCGTCTTCTTCGGCTATGATTTCGTCACCGTCAGCAAGGACGGGCCGGACTGGCAGCACCTCAAGCCGGCGATCCTTGCCGGCCTGATGGAGCACTTCATGGGCAATGAGCCGGTGATGACGGCGCAGGGCTCCAACGCCGCGATGCCGGACGGCGAAGAGTTCTTCGAGGCCGGCGACGAGGGCACTGTCGCCACCATCAAGGAACTGCTCGAGACCCGCGTGCGCCCGGCCGTGGCCCAGGACGGTGGCGACATCACCTTCCGCGGCTACCGTGACGGCACCGTCTATCTGAACATGCGCGGCGCCTGCGCCGGTTGCCCGTCGTCCACGGCGACGCTGAAGCACGGCATCCAGAACCTGCTGCGCCATTTCGTGCCCGAGGTCGAGGCGGTGGAAGCGGTCGAGGCCGCCTGATGCCGCTGAGCGCCGGGCCTGTCTGAGCCGATGGTTGGACTGCTTCTGGCCGTCGACACCGCCTTTGCGCGGTGCTCGGTGGGGCTCTTCGACATGGATGCCGGCGTCATGCTGGCACGGGACGAGCCGGAGATCGGCAAGGGCCATGCCGAGCAGCTGTTCGGCATCATCGACGACGTCCTGAACGCAGCCGGTGCCGATTACGGTTCGCTGCGCAGGATCGCCGTCACGGTCGGGCCGGGCTCGTTCACCGGTCTCCGGGTCGGTGTGTCGGCGGTGCGCGGTCTGGCGCTGACGCTCGGGGTACCCGCCATCGGCGTCACGACGCTGGAGGTGCTCGCAGCCCCGCATCTTGCCACCGACCGGGCGGTTCTCAGCGTTCTCGACGCCAAGCGCGGGGAGGTCTATGCGGCCCTCTACGGTGCCGACGGCACCGCGCTGACGGAGCCAGTGGCCTTGGCGCCCGACGACCTCCTCGGCGTCGTGGCGCACGCGCCGAAAGGCGCGTCACTCGCAGTCGTTGGAACCGGTGCCCTGATCGCCCGCCAGGCGCTGGCCGGGCGCGATGTCGCCATCCTGTCCGAGATGGCCGCACCCGACATTGCGACGCTGTGTCGTCTGGCCGCCGGCCGCGCGACCGGCGAGGCTCCGCGCCCGCTCTATCTGCGGGGCGCCGACGCCAAACCGGCAGCCGCGACCGGACTATTTGCCATTCCCGGCGAAAGCGCTCCGCAAGCCTAGCGGAATAGGGTTAGGATCGAGGGTGGTCGGCTCTGGTCTTCCTGCAGGGCCGAGATACACCGATCGTCGGCACGCTGGAGCGAGTGAGGGCTCATGTACTGGTTTCTGCCCTGGGTCTGGACCGTCTCATTTCTCGAAGGCCTCTTCGGCGGCCAGGAAGTGGTCGCTGCGCCGCTGTCCGAGGGGGACATCGACGCCGCGGCCGAGATTCACAGCCAGGCCTTCGATCAGGCATGGACGGGCGACGAACTGGCCGCGATCCTCGCGCAGGATGGCACCTTCGGCGTAGTCGCCCGCCGGATCGGCTTGCCCGATGATCCGCCGCTGGGCTTCGTGCTGGCACGCAACACCGAAGGCGAAGCGGAGATCCTCACCATCGCTGTTGCCAAGCGCGCCCGCGGCGCCGGCGTCGGCCGTCTTCTGATGGACGAGATCCTGCAACTCCTCCACGCTGCCCGGGCCGAATCCCTCTTCCTCGAAGTCGACGAGGAGAACACGGCGGCGCGCAAGCTCTATGGGCGCCTGCGGTTCGAGGAAGTCGGACGACGGCCGGCCTATTACCGCCACCCGGAAGGTCACCGGACGAGCGCATTGACGCTGAAGCGGGCGCTCCGCTAGGCGCATGATCATGCGGAGCAAGCAGATGCAGGCGTGCCCGGCCCGGGTGGCGCGGCCATGATCGGAACGCTGCGCGTCGCGGCCGTCAGCGTCATTCTCGTCGCACTGACCCTGATCCTGTGGCCGGTTCAGGCTGTCGCCATCGCCCGTGGATGGTCCCTGGCAAGGACCTTGCCGGTGCTGTGGCACCGGATCGCCTGCCGGGTGGTGGGCTTGCGGGTGCGCATCGTCGGCCAGCCATGCTCCGACCATCCCTTGTTGATCGCCGCCAACCACCAGTCCTGGTCGGACATCATGGTGCTCGGCCGGGTCATGCCCCTGTCCTTCATCGCCAAGTCGGAGGTCGAGGGCTGGCCTGCCTTCGGGCTTCTGGCAAAGCTGCAGCGCACGGTCTTCGTCGAACGCGGCGCCCGCCACCGCACCGGCCATCAGGCCGGCGCGATCGCCCAGCGGTTGAGCGAAGGCGACGCCATGGTGCTGTTTGCGGAAGGCACGACCTCGGACGGCAACGAGGTGCTGCCGTTCAAGACGGCGCTGTTCGGCGCGGCCCAGGCGGCGCTCGTCTCGTCGCATACGGCGCAGGTCCGGGTTCAGCCGGTGGCAATCGCCTATACCCATGCCAACGGCGTGCCGCTGGGCCGGCGGTTCCGCCCGCTCGTGGCCTGGCCGGGGGACGTGGCGCTGGGGCCGCATCTGCTCGGCGTCCTGAAGGAAGGGGCCATCGACGTCGAGATCTCGTTCGGCGAGCCGATCGTCTTCGCCGCCGATTCCAACCGCAAGCATGTCGCGCGGGCCGCCGAGGACAGCGTTCGGGCGATGCTGGCGGCGAGCCTTTGCGGCCACAATCTGCCTGCAAAGCAGGCGGCTGTGGTATCGCGACGCGAGCCGACGCTTGCACCGCGTCACGATGCTGTCGATATAGAGGGATAGGTCACTCGTTTCCGGCGGCGCGCGCCGGCAGCACACGAGGGCCGATCAGAAGGGCGCATGACCGACACGACTGCAGCAACACGACCGGACGAGACCGGCATCAATACCCGCAAGGTCTTCATCAAGACCTATGGCTGCCAGATGAACGTCTACGATTCGCAGCGTATGGGCGATGCCTTGGCGCGCGATGGCTACGAGCCGACCGAAGTGATCGAGGACGCCGATCTCGTTCTGCTCAACACCTGTCATATCCGCGAGCGGGCCGCCGAGAAGATCTATTCCGAGCTGGGCCGCATCAAGCTGCTGAAGGCCGAAAAGGCCGAGCGGGGTGTCGAGATGCGCGTCGCCGTGGCCGGCTGCGTCGCCCAGGCAGAGGGCCAGGAGATCATCGACCGCGCGCCGGTCGTCGATCTCGTCATCGGACCGCAGACCTATCACCGGCTGCCCGAGGCGCTGGCCCGGGTCGCGCGCGGCGACAAGGTCGTGGAGACCGACTACGCCGTCGAGGACAAGTTCCGGCATCTGCCGAAGGTGACGGCGCCGCAGATCCGGACGCGCGGCGTGACCGCTTTCCTCACCGTGCAGGAAGGCTGCGACAAGTTCTGCACCTTCTGCGTGGTGCCCTATACGCGTGGCTCCGAAGTCTCGCGTCCGCTGGCCCAGATCATGGGCGAGGCCCGCGCGCTGGCGGCGGCCGGCGTGCGCGAGGTCACGCTGCTCGGCCAGAACGTCAATGCCTGGTCTGGGCAGGACGAGGCGGGCCGTGACATCGGCCTCGGTGGATTGTTGCGGGCGCTGGCGGAGATCCCCGGCTTCGCGCGTCTGCGCTACACCACCTCTCATCCCCGCGACATGGACGATGACCTGATCGCCGCTCATCGCGATCTGCCGGCGCTGATGCCCTATCTGCATCTCCCGGTGCAGTCGGGCTCCGACCGCATTCTCAAGGCGATGAACCGTCGCCATACGGGCGCCGACTATCTGCGGCTTCTCGACCGCATTCGTCAGGCACGCCCCGATATCGCCCTGTCCGGCGACTTCATCGTCGGCTTTCCCGGCGAGACGGACGCCGATTTCGAGGACACCATGAAACTGGTCTCCGAGGTGCGCTACGCCTCGGCCTTCAGCTTCAAGTACTCGGCCCGTCCAGGCACGCCTGGCGCGACGATGGATGATCACGTGGACGAAGCGGTGAAGTCGGAGCGTCTGCAGCGGCTGCAGGCCTTGCTTCGCGAGCATCAGGTCGATTTCGCCGAAAGCCTCGTCGGCCGTGACATCGACGTTCTGGTCGAAAAGCCGGGGCGCTATCCCCACCAGCGGGTCGGACGCTCGCCGTTCCTGCAGCCCGTTGTGTTGGACGCGGCCGCCGGCGAGATCGGCGATATCGTGACCGTGCGGATCGAATCGACCCTGCCGAATTCGCTGCTGGCGACCGGCGGTGCCGTTCCGGCCGCCGAGGCGCGGCATCGCAACGCAGTGCCTGCCGAACCGATAAGGAAGATCGCTTGAGGACGGAGCGTAGTACCGCAGCCCCTGCGTCGGGTGCATCCGACATGGCTCACATCGTCCTGACCTTCGAGGATAACCGCCTGGCCGGCTCGCTCTTCGGCCAGTTCGACGAGCACCTCGCACTGCTCGAGCAGAAGCTGAAGGTCGATGCGCGGGCGCGCGGCAACAAGGTCGAGATCCGCGGCGATTCGGCGAGCTGCGAGCAGGCTCGGCGGGCGCTGGACTATCTGTATGAGCGGCTGCAGGCCGGCACCGAGATCGGCATCAAGGATGTCGAGGGCGCCATCCGCATGGCGATCGCGGCGGACGACCAGCTCTATCTGCCGACGCTGGAGAAGAAGGGCCGCATGTCGCTCGCGCAGATTTCGACGCGGCGCCGGACCATCCATGCCCGCACGCCGACGCAGGACGCCTATATGCGGGCGCTGGAGCGCTCCGAGCTCGTCTTCGGCGTCGGGCCGGCCGGCACCGGCAAGACCTATCTCGCCGTTGCCCATGCCGCGATGCTGCTGGAGCGCGGGCAGGTCGAGCGGATCATCCTGTCGCGTCCGGCCGTCGAGGCCGGCGAGCGGCTCGGCTTCCTGCCCGGCGACATGAAGGAAAAGGTCGATCCCTATCTGCGGCCGCTCTACGACGCGCTCTACGACATGATCCCGGCCGAGAAGGTCGAACGGGCGCTGGCCGCGGGCGCCATCGAGATCGCGCCGCTGGCCTTCATGCGTGGCCGGACGCTGGCGAATGCGGCGGTGATCCTCGACGAGGCGCAGAACACCACCACCATGCAGATGAAGATGTTCCTGACCCGCCTGGGCGAGAATGCCCGGATGGTGGTGACCGGGGACCCGTCCCAAGTCGATCTGCCGCCCGGTCAGAAATCCGGTCTCGTCGAGGCGATGCGCATTCTGGAGACGGTGCCGCAGGCCGTGACGGTTCGCTTTGCCGCCAAGGACGTCGTCCGCCATCCGCTGGTCCAGGCGATCGTCGAGGCCTATGAGGAGGATGCGACGCGCGCCCGTGCGCCGGGCATCCCCGCGGCCCGGTAATGTCTGGATCGCAACCGCGTGCCGCCTTCGGCATGCCGACCTATGATGGCCTGACCGTCGCCCTGACCGTCGAGGATCCGCGCTGGGACGATGCCGGCCTTGGCGACATTCCGGCGATGGCGGTGGAGACCTTTTCGGTCGCGGCGGCGCGGCTGGGCCTGCCCGGCGATCTCGTCAGCGAGATATCCCTGACGCTGGCCGACGACGAGACGGTACGCGCCGTCAACGCCGAATGGCGGAACAAGGACAAGCCGACCAACATTCTGTCCTTCCCCATGGCCGATCTGGCGTCGGGCGAACGGCCGGGCCCGCTTCTGGGCGATCTCCTGGTCGCCTTCGAAACGGTCGCGCGCGAGGCGGATGAGGAGGCCAAGGCCTTTGCGGACCATTTCCGCCATCTTCTCGTGCACGGCTTCCTGCATCTGATGGGCCTCGATCACATGGTCGACACCGAGGCCGACGACATGGAGGCGGCGGAGATCGCCATTCTTGCCGAGTTTGGTATCGCCGATCCCTATGGCGACGAACCCGGTCCCTTGAACGAAGCCGAACAGGATGTTCCGGCGAACCAAGAGCGAGACGATGACCTTCGACACAGACGCGGCGGCTGACGGCAACCGCGGACCGGCCGGCGCCGAGAATGGCGACGACCACGCAGCCGGCGACGACCGAAGTCGGCGCGGCGCAAACCGCAGTGACGGCTTCTTTGGCGGCCTGATCCAGCGGGTGCGTCCGCGCATGCCCCGCCTGATGCGCGAGGACCTGACCCAGGCCCTCCTGCATCACGATCCCGGCGAGGGGGCCTTCTCGCCCGAGGAACGCGCGATGCTCAACAACATCCTGCGGCTGCGCGAACTGCGCGTCGAGGATGTGATGGTGCCACGCGCCGACATCCAGGCCGTCGACATCACCACCACCCTCGGCGAACTGATGAAGCAGTTCGAATCGAGCGGCCATTCGCGCATGCCGGTCTATGGCGAAAGCCTCGACGACCCGCGCGGCATGATCCACATCCGCGACGTCGTCGGCCACATCACCCGCGTCGCGCGACCGGCCAACGGGCAGGGCGCCAAGGAGCCGGCCGCGCGGACCCGGGCCGGCCTCGACCTGCGCCAGATCAACCTGGCGCGGAAGGTTTCCGACCTCGGTATCATCCGAAAGGTTCTCTTTGTGCCGCCCTCGATGCTCGCGACCGATCTGATGGCGCGCATGCAGGCCACCCGCACCCAGATGGCGCTGGTGATCGACGAATACGGCGGCACCGACGGACTGGTGTCGCTGGAGGACATCATCGAGATGGTCGTCGGCAACATCGAGGACGAGCACGACGACGACGCCCCGATGATCACCGAAAGCGGCGACGGCATCTATTACGCCGACGCCCGCGCCGACCTCGACGAGGTCCGCAAGCTGGTCGGCGAGGATTTCGACATCAGCGAATACGAGGACGAGGCCGACACGATCGGCGGTCTCCTGTTCTCCGAGCTGGGCCGTGTACCCGCGCGCGGCGAGGTGGTGCAGGCTGTTCCCGGCTTCGAGTTCCAGGTACTGGATGCCGACCCGCGCCGGGTTCGCCGTGTCCGGATTGTCCGCTTCCGCCAGGGCGAGAAGCGCCGCCGCTTCGTGGAAGGACTGGCCGACGCCTGAGGGGGCGTCGGTGACCGCTGGCCGTCTTCGGCAGCCGCAGTCGCGGGAATGTTCTGCATATCATCGGCGCCCGGCGTAGGATGCCGGCCCGACCGAATCCTGCAGGGGGCCCTGTGAGCGTTATTTCCCGCGGCGACGACCGCATCCGCGACGACAATATTCTCGACCGGATTGCTGGTTGGGTGTCGCTCGCCGAAGGCTGGCGCCGCATGGTGCTGGCGCTGTCGGCGGGGGCGATCTGTACCTTCGCCCTGCCGCCCTACAATTTCCCCGCCGTCGGCTTCATCGGTTTCCCGCTGCTCGTCTGGCTCCTTGACGGCGCGGCCGCCGAGCCGGGCCGCTCGGCCCTGCGCCGCATGGCGCCGGCCTTCGTCACGGGCTGGCTGTTCGGCTTCGGCTATTTCGTCGCCGGCCTGTGGTGGCTGGGCGCCGCCATGATGGTCGACGCGGCGAGCTTTGCGATCTTCATCCCGCTCGCGGTGCTCGGCCTGCCGGCGATCCTCGCCATCTATTTCGGGCTGGCGGCCGCGCTGGCGCGTTGCGTGTGGACCGACAGCGCGTATCGAATCCTGGCGCTGGCCGGCTCGCTGGCGCTGTTCGAATATCTGCGCGAAATCCTGTTCACGGGCTTTCCCTGGAACGAGATCGGCGTCATGGCCGCGCCGCTGCCGCTGTTGATGCAGACGAGCAGCCTCGTCGGCGTGCACGGGCTGACGCTTCTGGCCGTCATCGTCTTTGCCAGCCCGGCTGTCCTTGTCGACCGGCGGGGGCGGGCGGCAATGCTGGCGACCGCGGCGACCCTGCTCGTCCTGCATGTGGGATACGGGGCCTGGCGGCTGCAGGCCCATCCGACCGAACTGGTCGAGAATGTCCGGGTCCGGGTGGTGCAGCCCAATATCCTGCAATCGCTGAAATGGGACGAGAACGAAGCGGAGCGGATCTTCGAGCGCCACCTGTCGCTGACCGGAGCCGACTCCGTCGCGGCGAGCGTCGATCCCTCGGCAGCCGGAGGTGCTGCCCCGGATGCTCCCGCCGACCCTGCGACGCGCACCCTTGTCGTCTGGCCCGAATCCGCCTTTCCGTTCCTGTTGACCGAGCGACCCGACGCCATCGCGCGAATCGCCGAGGCGCTGCAGCCCGGCGAGACGCTGATCGCTGGCGCGGCACGGCTCGAAGGCACCGATATCACCTCTTCGCGTGTGTATAACTCGGTCTACGTCATCGACGACGAAGGCCAGATCGTGGATGCGCGGGACAAGACGCATCTGGTCCCCTTCGGCGAATATCTGCCGTTCCAGGAATTTCTCGAAGGGTTCGGTCTGTCGCAACTCGCCGAGATGCCCGGCGGCTTCTCGGCAGGCACCGTGCGCAGTCCGGTTCCGCTCAAAGGCGCACCGTCCTTCCTGCCGCTGATCTGCTACGAAATCATCTTTCCTTCCGAGATCGAGGCCGGCGCGCCCGACGACCGTCCGGGCTTTTTCGTGAACGATACCAATGACGCATGGTATGGCGACACGCCCGGCCCCTACCAGCATCCGCGGCTGGCCGAACTGACGTCGGTCGCCTTCGGACTGCCGCTCGTGCGCAGCGCCAACACCGGCATCTCGGTCGTCACGGACGCCTATGGACGGCGGCTCGACGGGCTGGCGCTCGGGGCGACGGGAAGCATCGAGACACCGCTGCCCAAGGCCGCCCCCGCCACGATCTACGCCCGCTGGGGCAACACCCCATTCTGGATTGCATTTTTCATAATATGGATGATCCCGATAGCAATGCGGTTAAAGATGCGCGCTCTGATTGATTGACATGCGCGACACGCGCTGCCTAACCCGAAGGCCGAAATTGATTGCGACAATTTTCTGGGGCCCGGAGGCGCACCGCCGATGGGGATGACGGCCCGCCGCATCGGATGGAAGTTGCGATGTCGATGATGCTGAGAGAAGAGGCACCCGCCATGGTCGACAACAAGAAGAAGCCCAATCCGGTGGATATCCACGTCGGGTCGCGGGTTCGTCTTCGTCGGACCATGCTCGGCATGAGCCAGGAAAAATTGGGCGAAAGCCTCGGGATCACCTTTCAGCAGATCCAGAAATACGAGAAGGGCACCAACCGGATCGGTGCCAGCCGGTTGCAGCGGATTTCAGAAGTGATGACCGTCCCGGTGTCCTTCTTCTTCGAGGACGCGCCCACGGGCATGACCGGCAGCGAAAGTCTGCAGGAACCATCGAGCCCGGACTATGTCGTCGACTTCCTTTCTTCTTCCGAAGGCCTGCAACTGAACCGGGCCTTCGTGCGCATCTCCGATCCGAAGGTCCGCCGCCGCGTCATCGATCTGGTCCGCACCCTGGCCGACTCGGGCGAGACCGACAGCTAGGTTCTGAGCGACTCGCGTCAGACGTGAGCCCCGGGCGCACTTGACGCCGCGCTGCCATTGCCCCAAACCGCATTCCGCAAGATTCAAGCCGGGCGTAAGTTCCTGTTGTGGTGCTCAACGGCACGACAAGCTCTCGCGTCTGACTGCCCCGAGCGGGATTCTCCAGAAACGGAAAGAGGAATCGATGGCGCGTTCTGACTATGTCTTCACCAGCGAAAGCGTGTCGGAGGGCCATCCCGACAAGGTCTGCGACCGGATCTCCGATGAGATCGTCGATCTGATCTATCGAGAGGCCAAGAAGACTGGCGTTGACCCTTGGTCGGTTCGCATCGCCTGCGAGACCCTGGCGACCACGAATCGCGTCGTCATCGCCGGCGAGGTTCGCCTGCCGGCCAGCCTGATGAAGACCGACAAGAACGGCAACGAAGTCATCAATGCCGGTCGTTTCCGGTCTGCCGCGCGTCGCGCGATCCGCGATATCGGCTACGAGCAGGACGGCTTCCACTGGAAGAACGCCAAGGTCGACATCCTGCTGCATTCGCAGTCGGCCGACATCGCCCAGGGCGTGGACAAGGCGTCTGACGCCGAGGACGGCGCCAACCAGGCCGAAGGCGCGGGCGATCAGGGCATCATGTTCGGCTACGCCTGCCGCGAGACGCCGGACCTGATGCCGGCGCCGATCTTCTATGCGCACAAGATCCTCGAGATCCTGGCGGCCGCCCGCAAGAAGGGCGAGGGCGATGCGGCGCATCTCGGCCCGGACGCCAAGAGCCAGGTGACCGTGCGTTACAAGGACGGCATGCCATTCGAAGTTAGCTCGATCGTCCTGTCCACCCAGCACACAGATGACAGCTGGGATTCCGCCAAGGTGCGGACGGTCGTCGAGCCCTATATCCGCGAAGCCCTGAGCGATATCGCGATCGCCGACGATTGCGCTTGGTACATCAACCCGACCGGCAAGTTCGTCATTGGCGGCCCGGACGGCGACGCCGGCCTCACCGGCCGCAAGATCATCGTCGACACCTATGGCGGTGCGGCGCCCCACGGCGGTGGCGCGTTCTCCGGCAAGGACACGACCAAGGTCGACCGTTCTGCCGCCTATGCCGCGCGCTACCTCGCCAAGAATGTCGTGGCGGCCAAGCTCGCCGACCGCTGCACGATCCAGCTCGCCTACGCGATCGGCATCGCCCAGCCGCTGGCGGTCTATGTCGACCTCCACGAGACCGGCAAGAATGTCGACGAAGTGGCCATCGAGAAGGCGATCCGCGCGGTGATGGATCTGTCGCCGACGGGCATCCGTCGTCATCTCGACCTCAACAAGCCGATCTATGCCAAGACCGCAGCCTACGGGCATTTCGGCCGCAAGCCCGGCCGTGACGGTTCCTTCTCCTGGGAGAAGACCGATCTCGCGCCGAAGCTGAAGGCCGCGCTGGCCAGCTGATCGATGACGGCCGAAGGACATCCCGAGCGCTCGCGCGAGGCGTTCTTCGGCCGGCTCAAGGGGCCGAAGCTCCGGCCCGGCCAGACCGCATTGATCGAAGAGGTTCTGCCGCAGTTGCGGCCGGACCTCACCCAGCCTGCCCCCGAATCTCTGGCCGATCTGTTTCCGGTGCCCGTCGAGGCGGTGCGGCTGGAGATCGGCTTTGGCGGCGGCGAGCATCTCCTGCACGAAAGCGGACGCTTTCCGAACGTCGGCTTCATCGGTGTCGAGCCCTTCGTCAACGGCATGGCGAAGCTGCTCAGCGCTATCCAGGATGCGCCGCGGCCCAACCTCAGGCTCTACGATGACGACGCCACCCGTCTCCTCGACTGGCTGCCTGCGGCAAGCCTTGCCGGCGTCGATCTGTTCTATCCCGACCCCTGGCCCAAGCGCCGCCATTTCAAGCGGCGGTTCGTCAATGCGCGCAATCTGGACCGGATCGCGCGGGTGCTGGCGCCCGGATCGAGCTTTCGCTTCGCGTCCGACATCGACACCTATGTCGACTGGACGCTGCGCCACTGCCGCGATCATGCCGAATTCGAATGGACGGCCGAGCGCGCGGCCGACTGGCACACACCCTATGAGGCGTGGCCCGGCACCCGCTACGAGGCGAAGGCGATCCGCGAGGGACGCCCGCCGGCCTACCTGACTTTCCGTCGCCGCTGAGGCGGTTTTGCCGCGGCGTGGCCGGGGCCGACGTGAAGATGCTTGAAGGATCGGGCAAAACGGCGTATACCCCTCCCAAATTCTCTGCGATGTGGTCGAGAGAGTGGGTCCTGCCGGTCCCGCTCTTTTTTATTACCGGGGGTACGGTATCTCCAGTGATCACGCGTCAAGGCGCCGATCCATGTCGCGGATCGATCAATTGGGCCGGGTCGGACGCCGGCCCGCAACACTTCTCTCGGAGTACCGTGACGACCGCTACAGACCGCATCGTGAAGGAACAGGGCCTGGAAGGCCGCGTCGCTGAGATCGTCGAGCCGGCGATCGAGCAGATCGGCTACCGGTTGGTGCGCGTGCGCACATCGGGCCTCAACGGCATGACGCTGCAGATCATGGCGGAGCGGCCGGACGGCACGATGACCGTCGAGGATTGCGAAGCGGTGTCGCGCGCGGTCTCTCCGGTTCTCGATGTCGACGATCCGATCGACAAGGCGTATCATCTGGAAGTGTCCTCGCCGGGCATCGACCGTCCCCTCGTGCGCAAGGGCGACTTCGAGACCTGGGCCGGTTTCCTGATGAAGCTCGAGACCAACCGGCTGATCAACGAGCGCAAGCGTTATCGCGGCAAGATCGTGGCCGTCGGCGACGAGGCGATCACCGTCGAACGCGACCAGCCTGCCGAAGGCGAGCCGGGCGCGGTCGAGATTCCCTTCGATGCCATCGGCGAAGCGCGGCTGATCCTGACCGACGATCTGATCGCCGCGGCCCTGAAGGCCGACAAGGCTGCCCGCAAGGCGCGCGGCGACGTCGATCCGGATGCCGGCGACGACGACGAGGCGGGAGCCTCCGAGCACTAGAATGGCGCAGCGGGCGCCAGCGCCCGCCGCCTTATGACGAACGACAAGCCGGACGCTGCGGTGTGACCCGGTCGGTAAGCCGACTGGACGCCAGGCGCCACAAGCCACCTCAAGGGTGGACGGCCGGAAGCGATGATGGGACCGACTGCGGCTGAGCGGCGGACGGTTCGAAGTCAGGAGAAGAGACAATGGCAGTCAGTGCGAACCGGCTGGAGCTTCTGCAGATTGCGGACGCTGTCGCGCGGGAAAAGTCGATCGATCGGGAGATCGTCATCGGGGCGATGGCCGACGCCATCCAGAAGGCGGCACGTTCGCGCTACGGCCAGGAAACCAACATCCGCGTCGACATCAACCAGAAGACCGGTGAGATGAAGCTGCAGCGGCTGCTCGAGGTCGTCGACGAGGTCGAGGATCCGAACACCCAGATCTATCTCGACCTTGCCCGGGACAAGAACCCCGACGCCGAGCCGGGCGACTTCATCGCCGAGCAACTGCCGCCGATGGATTTCGGTCGCATCGCGGCCCAGTCCGCCAAGCAGGTCATCGTCCAGAAGGTGCGCGACGCAGAGCGCGACCGCCAGTATGACGAATACAAGGACCGCGTCGGCGAGATCGTCAACGGCACCGTCAAGCGGGTCGAATACGGCAACGTCATCGTCGATCTCGGCCGCGGCGAGGGCATCATCCGCCGCGACGAGCAGATCCCGCGGGAGCTGTTCCGCTATGGCGATCGCGTCCGCGCCTTCGTCTACGATGTGCGCCGCGAGCAGCGCGGTCCGCAGATCTTCCTGTCGCGCACCCATCCGCAGTTCATGGCGAAGCTCTTCACCATGGAAGTGCCGGAGATCTACGACGGCATCATCACCATCAAGGCCGTCGCCCGTGACCCGGGTTCGCGCGCCAAGATCGCGGTGACCTCGAGCGATTCCTCCGTCGATCCGGTCGGCGCCTGCGTCGGCATGCGCGGTTCGCGCGTGCAGGCTGTGGTCGGCGAGCTGCAGGGCGAAAAGATCGACATCATCCCCTGGTCGCCGGACGCCGCATCCTTCCTCGTCAACGCGCTGCAGCCGGCGGAAGTCGCCAAGGTGGTGCTCGACGAGGACGCCGAGCGTATTGAAGTCGTGGTCCCCGATGACCAATTGTCATTGGCGATCGGTCGTCGCGGACAGAATGTCCGGCTTGCCTCGCAGCTCACCGGCTGGGACATCGACATCCTGACCGAGCAGGAAGAATCCGAGCGGCGCCAGAAGGAATTCGCCGAGCGTTCGGAGACCTTCATGAACGCCCTGAATGTCGACGAGATGGTCGGTCAGGTGTTGGCGTCGGAAGGCTTCGCCACCGTCGAGGAAATCGCCTATGTCGACCAGGACGAGGTCGCCGCGATCGAAGGCTTCGACGACGAGACGGCTTCCGAGATCCAGGAGCGCGCACGCGAATTCCTGGAGCGCCGCGAGGCGGAGTTCGACGCCAAGCGCGTCGAGTTGGGCGTCAGCGACGATCTGCGCCAGATCAACGGCGTGACCACGCCGATGCTGGTGGCGCTGGGCGAGGACGGCGTGAAGACGATGGAAGACTTCGCCGGCTGCGCCGCCGACGATCTGATCGGCTGGACCGAGCGCAAGAACGGCGAGACGACGCGTTTCCCGGGGGCACTGTCTGCCTTCGAGGTGTCGCGTGCCGACGCCGACCAGATGGTGCTGCAGGCGCGTCTGATTGCCGGCTGGATCACCGAAGCGGATCTTGCCGGACCGGAAGAGGAAGAGATGACCGACGAGGCCGAGGAAGGCCAGGCGGTCTGAGTCGAAGGACGGGCCGGGAATCGGCATGACGGAGGACGCGGGCGACGAAGCGGAGGTTGAATTGAACGATCGTACGTGCATCGTTTCACGTCGGACGTGCGATCCTGCCGATCTCATCCGCTTCGTGCGTGGCCCCGACGGGGCCGTCGTGCCGGATCTGCGGCGTCGACTTCCCGGTCGGGGAGCCCATGTCTCCCTCGACCGGACGCTGGTCGACGAGGCGGTTCGCCGCAAGCTCTTCGCCCGGGCGTTCCGGGCGCAGGTCACCGGACCCGCCGATCTCGGCGATCAGGTGGACGGGCTTCTGGCCAAGGCTGCACTGGGCGCCCTCGGGCTGGCTCGCAAGGCCGGACAATTGGTGACCGGCGCGACCAAGGTGGATACGGCCATCCGGTCGGGACGCGCGCTCATGGTGATCCATGCCAGCGATGCGGCGCCGGACGGGATACGCAAGCTGGACGCCGCACGACGCGCGGTCGCGGCGACCGGCGGAACTGAGATTTCATCCCTGCGTCTGCTCGATGCGGACGAATTGGGTTTGGCCTTTGGCCAGGGGAATGTGATACATGCAGCGATCCTTGCCGGTGGCGCGGGCTCGGCTGCGGCGACGTGCCTTCGAGCACTCGCGACATATCGGGGCGAAGGCTCCGGATCGGTTTCAGGCGCGCCCGCAGGGTCCGCCGGCCACGTGACCGATACTGGGAACGACATGGGAGCGCCTTTACAGCGACGCTCCGGGCAAGATGAAGGGCGCGGGCTCGATCCCGCGCAGGAAGCGGAAGCGTAGATGAGCGATACCAAGTCCGGCGACGACAAGACGCTGAGCGTCAGCACGAAGAAGACCCTGACCCTGAAGCGGAGCGGCGTCGAGCAGTCGACGGTGCGCCAGAGTTTCTCGCATGGGCGCACCAACAACGTCGTTGTCGAGACCAAGAAGCGGCGCATCGCCAAGCCGGAGGAGCGCGAGGCATCGCCTGCGGTCGCCGCCGGCCTGAAGCCGCGTGCGCCGCAGCCGGCTGCACCCGCCAAGCCGGCCGAAACGCCGGCAGAGGCGACGTCGCCACGCGTCGCGCCGACAACGCCGCCGCCGACCCCGCCCCAGGCCGGCGGTCGGCCGCAGCAGATTCAGCTCGGTCCCAAGCCCGGCGAGGAGCCGGCTGCCAAGGCACCGGCACCGAGCGAGCCGGAAGCTCCGGTCGCGGCGAAGGCCGAAGCGACCGCTCCGGCTGCGCCCGAGATACCGGCCGCGGAAGTACCGGCACCGGAGGCCCCCGCGGCCAAGCCGGATGCGCCGAAGGTTGACGCTGCGGCCCCCGCTGCAGAGAAGCCTGCCGCCGAGAAACCGGCTGCCGCAAAGCCGGCCGCGCCGGTCGCCAGCACGCCTGCCGCGCCGACTGCACGTCCGGCTGCCGGCCGTACGGGTGCCGCACCGCAGGGCCGTCCCGGCCAGGCTGGTGCTGGTGGTCGTCCGGCGCAGGGTGGTGGACGACCGGGCGGTCGCGACGAGCGTCGTCCCGCGGCACCGGCCACGGGTCGGCAGCCACGCGGCGCCGTTCTCAGCGACCTGTCATCGCGTGAGATGGATGCCCGCCGCCGTGCGCTCGAACTCGCCAAGCAGCGCGAGGCCGAAGACCGTCGCCTGTTCCAGGAGCAGGAAGCCCGCCGCATTGCCGAGGACGAGCGCCGTCAGCGCGAGCGTGAGGAATCCGAGCGCCGTCAGGCCGAGGAGAACGCCCGGCTCGAGCTCGAGGCCGAGGCCCGCCGCAAGGCCGAGGCCGATGCGGAACGCCGCGCTCCGCAGGGCAAGGCCGACGCCAACGCGCCGGCGCCGAGCCCAGCCGACGCAGAGGCGGCGGAAGCTGCCGCTGCACGTGGTCGCGGTGACGCCCGTCGCCGGCCCGGCGAGGAAGACGATGCGCGCGCCCGTCCGGGCGTCCGTCGTCCGGTCAAGGGGGCCGAGGCGCCGAAGCCGGCCCGTCCGGATCGCGATGCCGGGCGCCGTCGCGGCAAGTTGACGCTCGACAAGGCGCTGACCGCCGATGATGGCGCACGGGGCCGGTCCCTGTCGTCGATCCGGCGCCGCCAGGAGAAGTTCAAACGCTCGCAGCAGAATACGCCGCGGGAGAAAATTGCACGCGAAGTGACCATTCCAGAGACGATCAGCATTCAGGAACTCGCCAACCGCATGTCGGAGCGTTCCGTCGACGTCATCAAGTTCCTCATGCAGCAGGGACAGATGATGAAGCCGGGCGACATCATCGAAGCGGATCTGGCCGAGCTCATCGCGTCGGAATTCGGACACACGGTTCGCCGCGTGGCGGAATCCGACGTCGAGGAAGGCATCTTCAACGTCGAGGATAATGTCGAGAAGCTGCAGTCGCGCCCTCCGGTCGTGACGATCATGGGCCATGTCGATCACGGCAAGACCTCGCTGCTCGACGCGATCCGCAAGACGTCCGTGGTGTCCGGCGAGTCCGGCGGCATCACCCAGCATATCGGCGCCTACCAGGTCGAGCAGGATGGTCAGAAGATCACCTTCATCGACACGCCGGGCCACGCCGCCTTCACGGCGATGCGTGCCCGTGGCGCCGAAGCGACCGACATTGCCGTTCTGGTGGTGGCGGCCGACGACAGCGTCATGCCGCAGACGATCGAATCCATCAATCACGCCAAGTCGGCGGGTGTCCCGATCATCGTGGCGATCAACAAGATCGACAAGCCGGGCGCCGATGCCTCGAAGGTCCGCACGGGCCTCCTGCAGCACGAGGTCTTCGTGGAATCCATGGGCGGTGAGGTCCTCGACGTCGAGGTCTCGGCCACCAAGGGGCTCAACCTCGACAAGCTGCTCGAGGCGATCCTGCTGCAGGCCGAACTGCTCGACCTGAAGGCCGACCCGGAGCGCACCGCCGAGGGTTCCGTCATCGAGGCGCAGCTCGACAAGGGCCGCGGTCCGGTCGCGACCGTTCTCGTCCAGACCGGCACGCTCAAGATCGGCGACATTGTCGTCGCCGGCGACGAATGGGGCCGCGTGCGCGCCCTGATCAACGACAAGGGCGAGCAGATCAAGGAAGCCGCGCCGTCGACGCCCGTCGAGGTGCTGGGCATGCAGGGAACGCCGCTTGCCGGCGACCGCATGGCCGTCGTCGAGAACGAGGGCAAGGCCCGCGAGATCGCCGACTACCGCCAGCGCGTGGCCCGCGAGAAGCAGGTCGCCAAGAATGCCGGCCAGCGCGGTTCGCTCGAGCAGATGATGTCGCAGCTTCAGGATACGGGGCTCAAGGAGTTCCCGCTGCTGATCAAGGGCGACGTGCAGGGCTCGATCGAAGCCATTGTCGGCGCGCTCGACGCACTGGGCACCGACGAGGTTCGTGCCCGGATCGTCCATTCGGGCGCCGGTGCGATCACCGAGTCGGACGTGGCGCTCGCCGCGGCATCCAATGCCGCGATCATCGGCTTCAATGTCCGCGCCAACAAGCAGGCCCGCGACGCCTCGGCCCGCGACGGGATCGAGATCCGCTACTACAACATCATCTACGACCTCGTGGATGACGTGAAGGATGCGATGTCCGGCCTGCTGTCGCCGGAGCGTCGCGAGACCTTCCTCGGCAATGCCGAGATCCGGGAAGTGTTCAACATCACCAAGATCGGCAAGGTCGCGGGTTGTCTCGTCACCGAGGGCGAAGTCGAGCGCGGTGCCGGCGTGCGCCTTATCCGCGACAACGTCGTCATCCACGAAGGCACGCTCAAGACGCTTAAGCGCTTCAAGGACGAAGTGCCGAAGGTCATCAGCGGCCAGGAATGCGGTATGGCCTTCGAGCGCTACGAGGACATTCGCCAGGGCGACGTCATCGAGTGCTTCCGCGTCGAGCACGTGGCCCGCACGCTCTAGGGCGACGCGGAAACAACAGGGCTCAATCGGCGGGCGGGGAGCGATCCTCGCCCGCCGAGCCTTGCGCGTCACGCTGGCCGGAAACGGCGAGCACCCTTTGCCCATCCACCGATATGACGGGACGATTCGGATATGGCCCGAACCTCATCCTCCGGACCCTCGCAGCGCCAGTTGAGCGTCGGCGAGAAGGTCAGGCACGCCCTTACCGAGGTGATGCAGCGCGGCGAGATCAACGATCCGATGCTGGAGAAGGCGCTCGTCTCGGTGACCGAGGTGCGCATGTCGTCGGATCTCAAACTCGCGACGGCCTATGTGACGATCCTCGGTCAGACCGAGACCAAGCCCTTCGTCGACGCGCTGAACCGCAATGCCCGCTTCATCCGCGGCCGGCTGACGCCGGCGCTGCGACAGATGAAATACATGCCGGAGGTGCGGTTTCGCACCGATACCTCCTTCGACAATTTCGCGCGCATCGACGCGCTCCTCAAATCGCCGGAGGTCGCGCGCGACCTCGATGACGAGGACGACGACAAGGACAACGGCTGATGGCACGCCGTGGCAAGAAGCCCAAGGGTCGGCCGATCAATGGCTGGATCATCTTCGACAAGCCCAAGGGCATGGGCTCCACCGAGGCCGTGTCGAAGATGAAATGGATGTTCTTCGCCCAGAAGGCCGGCCATGCGGGCACGCTGGACCCGCTGGCCTCCGGCATGCTGCCGATCGCGCTGGGCGACGCGACCAAGACCGTTCCCTTCGTCATGGACGGCCGCAAGGTCTACCGCTTCAGCGTCCGTTGGGGCGCCGAGACGACGACCGACGACACCGAGGGGCCGGTGGTCAATTCTTCCGAAGCGCGCCCGTCGCGGGCCGACATCGAGGACCTGCTGGCCGACTATACCGGCGAGATCACCCAGGTGCCGCCGAACTTCTCGGCCATCAAGATCGCCGGCGAGCGGGCCTATGACCTGGCGCGCGAGGGGGAGACCGTGGAGATCGCTCCGCGCACGGTCTCCGTTCATCGCCTCGACATCGTCGAGATGCCCGATGCCGAGACGACGGTCTTCGAGGCCGAGTGCGGCAAGGGCACCTATGTGCGCGCCATCGCCCGCGACCTCGGCCGCGATCTGGGCTGTTACGGCCATGTGGTCGAGCTGCGCCGGGTTTCCGTCGGCGCCTTCGGGGAAGATGATCTGGTGCCGCTGAGCGAGCTGGAGGCGGCGGCCGAGGAGGGCATGGAAGAGCTCGACGCCGAGGCGATCGAATCCGGTGCCAAACCGCGCGTCGTCGATTTCGAGCCGCTGGACGAATATCTCGTCAGCCCGGAATCGGCCCTGTCGGATCTCTACGAGGTGATGCTCAGCGACGAGCAGGCGAGCCGCGTTCTCTCCGGCAATCCGGTGCTGCTGCGCGGGCGCGATGCGCCGGCCTTCTGCGACGAGGCCTATGCCACCGGCCATGGCCGGCTGATCGCGCTGGGTTCGGTCGAAGAGGGCTCCTTCCGTCCCAAGCGGGTGTTCGGCGGCAAGGGCTGAACCACCGCTGATCCCGTTCGCGCCTGTCGATCCTGTCGGCGCGCCTTATCTCGCTGCGAGTGAGCCGCCCGGATAAACCTCCGGATGGCAGCAGGGCATCAGGGGCGCGATGAGACTGGCGAGCATACCCGGAAAGAAGCGGCGGGCACGGCGCAAGGAGAAGGCGCGGCGTTTGGCCGTTGGTGCGCCGCCCGGAACCCTCGAGGCCGACCCGCAGGCCGCCCCCACCGTCATCAGCGTCGTCGCCATCGGCGGCGGCGAGAGCCTGCGCCAGACCGGCGTGACGGTCGAAGTCGCCCTGGCGCTGCGCGAGGCGTGGCCGCTCGTCTGGATCGACTGTTCGGGCCTTGCCGACATCGAGGCGATCCGCGCCATCGGCGCTGCCTTCGGCCTGCATCCGCTGGCGCTGGAAGACGTGCTCGATACCGCCCAGCGGCCGAAATGCGAGGTGCAGGCGGATCACGCCTTCGTCGTCATGCGGATGCTCGACCGCGAGGGCGGCAGCGAGCAGCTGTCGCTGTTCTTCGGCGAGGGCTTCGTCCTGACCTTCCAGGAGCGTGGCGGCGACAGTTTCGAGCCGGTGCGCCAGCGCATCGCCAAGGGCGCGCCGCGGCTCCTGGCCGGCCATGCCGACTATCTCGCCTATGCCCTGATCGATGCGGTGATCGACGCCTATTTCCCGGTGGTGGACGCCCAGATCGCGAGGATCGAGCAGCTCGAGGACGACATCCTGGCCGGCGTCGACGGCGACCAGGTGCACGATCTGCATGGCCTGCGCCGCGAGCTCCTCGGCCTGAAGCGCTGGCTGCGGCCGACCCGCGACGCGCTGGGCGTCATCCTGCGGCTCGACCGGCCGTGGCTGCGGGCCGAGACGCGGGTCTATTTCACCGACGTGCAGGACCATGCCGACCAGCTGATTGACACCAACGAGACCTATCGCGACACCGCCTCGGGGCTGATCGATCTGCACATGACCCTGTCGGCGGCCAAGACGAGCGAGGTGATCAACCTTTTGACCATCATCTCGACCATCTTCATTCCGCTCGGCTTTCTCGCCGGTCTCTGGGGCATGAATTTCAACCCGGAGATCTCCGACTGGAACATGCCGCTGACCCAGCATCCGCTCGGCTACCCGATCGCGCTCGCCTTCATGCTGGCGCTGGCGCTGGGCCTGCTGGTCTATTTCCGCAAACGGCGCTGGATCTGATCATGCTCGACCCTGAAGCCAAGGCCGTTCTCGCCGATCTGGCGCGCAAGGCCGCCGTGCAGGTGGCGCCGCGCGATGCCGCCCAGAAGCTCGCCCAGGCCCGCGCCATGACCGGCGCCATGGCGGATTATTCCGGCGAGGCGCCCGTCGGCGTCGGCGCCCGCGACATCGACGTGCCGGGCCCGGCCGGGCCGATCCGCGTGCGCCTGACCCGGCCAGACGGCGCAGCATCGCCGCCGCTGATGGTCTGGTATCACGGCGGCGGCGCCATGGCGGGCTCGCTGGAGGGCCACGACGTGCCGCTGCGCCAGCTGACCGCAGCGACCGGCTGGGCGATCGCCTCGGTCGATTACCGGCTGGCGCCCGAACATCCCCATCCCGCACCCCAGGACGATTGCCTCGCCGCCACGCGCGCCCTGCGCGATGCGGCCAAAACGCTCGGCTGCGACCCGGCGCGCCTTGCCATCGGCGGCGATTCCATCGGTGGGCTGTTTGCCGCCGACGTGGCGCTGGCGCTGCGCGAGGCGGGCGAGCGGGCCCCCGAAGCGATGGTGCTGGTCTATCCCAACACCGATCTGCGGCCGGACCGCCCATGGCCGTCGCTTGGCACCGAGAGCGGCCATGTGATGACGCGAGGCTCGCTCGCCTATGAGAACGACCTCTTCGTGCCCGATGTCGCCGAGCGCCACACGCCGCGCGCCTCGCCCTTTCTGGCGGCGGACCTCGCCGACCTGCCGCGGGCGCTGGTGATCACCTGCGAGCACGATCCGCTGCGCGACGAGGGCGAGGGGTTTGCCGCGCGCCTCGGCGAAGCCGGCGTCGCGGTCACCGCCCATCGCGAGGCGGGCATGATCCACGCATTCCTGCAGATGGATGGCTGGATCGCCCGCGCCGCCGATCTGCGCGCCCGCATCGCGGATTTCCTCGGCTAGGCGCGCGGCCGCGCCCGGCGGCGCGATGCGCCCCGGCTGTGGCCCGTTCCGCGCCGGGCCTGCCCCGGCGGATCTCGTCCGGCTGCCGATGGGCAGCGGAGCGCCGGAGGCGAACCTTCCGACTGTTTTGTATATCGGCTCGCCTCCGGCGCTCCGCACGGCGTCTAGCGAATGCGTTTCACCCGCCCGTTTGCCGGCGCCGCATTGGCGCGGTGCTGGCATCGGGGTGGGTGGCTGCCGGCTCGGTGCGGGTTGCCCCGCATGCGGACCGTTCCGCGCCGCCTCCTAGTGGGCAGGGTCCGGCGGGGCCACGCATCCGTCCGGGCCGCCCGACCCTCCGGAAGGGCCAGGCGTCGCGGACGCCGCCCGCCTCCCCGAACGATCCCGGCGATCGTCCGTCCCGTCGGGGACGCGGTGAGGGCAGTGTGCAGGCGGTGGCGAGGGGCGGGGATAAGTTTTCGGACTGTGAGGCTCTTACCGCACGTGAGACGACGATCGACGGTTCTTACATACCTGAGCGGTCACGTGTTATTTCGTAGTCAATTATCTACGGCGTGCGCGCTGCCATAGAATTGTAAGCGAATAAGCTGCATACATGGAGTAGCGGCGATTCTTAGGGGTTTGTGTTGATTCCGGAGGCTAAAATCAGGGCAGCTGCCCTCGTCATATACATTGCAGGCTTACTTATTGTTCAAGGCGTGATTGTAGACACGGGGTTGTGGCCGAACGAGAACGCAGTTTGGTTGTATGGCGGAGTAGCGAGCCTCCTTTTCGGCAGTCGCATCCTTAATCCATACTTCACACCGCCATCCGGCGCACTTATAAACGGTGTCACGGCATTGCTGGCGTTGTTATCCGCGTTGCCGGTGGTGACCCCGTGGACTACCGATGCATATGTGCTCGGCGCAACGATAGGATTTTGCGCGACTATCGCGTTTGTCTCGATCCTTCTCCTTATTTTGCGCCCGCCTCTGGGGGAGGAGCCGTCAACTGCATGGCGATTGGCCGAGCGGGCGGTGGTTGGCTTGGGTAGTCCTAACATTCTTTTCGGAGTGGTTATTACCGCGGCGGTCTGGTTATTTCACAGGGATACACCTGTAGAAGTGTTTTCTATTTTAGCTACGTTCACCGTCATTACGGTATTCCAGCCTTTAGAAGCGCTAGCTAAATACATACTATTCTTCCTAGACATGCCGAAGCCCATCAGTCGAGACGATCTCATCGGTTCGGTAGTCGCGCATCAATCACCCGGAATCGTCCTTGTCCGACAAGCCGAAGCGAAGAATATTGCTAGAGGCACTCCGATGGTGATTTCAGATGAGCATGGCCCGCCGTTGCTCGGTGTGGCACTCAACTATGTAGGACGTGACGAAGGCAATCTGTTGCGGGTCCTTACAGCATCGTTGCCGAAGCGACTGGCGTCAAACCTTGATAGCAGTGCGAAAGCAACGAGCGGCGTGGCTATCTCGATTGCCGTCACGGAGGAGGATAAGGCCGACATTCGAGCCCTTCAATGGATCGACCGATTGTGCGGTATCGTCGATACGGAGACCAGTCCGGAATATCTGCAATTCGAAGTCATTAACGAAGCCGGACTAGCCGAAGGTTCGCTTGCTGAGGTACGGGTGGGGGACAGCCAGCGGGTCATCTACCAAGTAGTAGATGGCGTGACCCGAGACGAGATTGTTCAGCAGAAAAACAAGTACGGCTACGCGCGCGCTAAGGCTCGCAAGATAGGCATGTGGGATGATGGCGATCGTAGATTCCGCCCGGTCCCTTGGATGCCTCGAATGAACGCGCCGGTGTTTTTGCTCGAGAAGCTAGAGGACGGCCCGGGCGACGACTGCATTGGGCATTTCCCGGCCACGCCGTATGGCGTCCGCCTGGATCCATCGGAGTGCGTTACGCACAATACTGCGATCTTAGGAATTCTGGGGGTCGGAAAAAGCTACCTTGCTATTGAACTGGTCGAACGGATGATTGCACAGGGTATAAAGGTCCTGTGCCTCGACCTCACTAACCAATACGAAACTCTCCTAGGTGATTTCCTAGATCCGGCATTCGAGGACGCGAGGAAAGCGGAATTGATGGCTGCTGGTGCAGGTGGAAATGCACATCAGAACAAGGAGCATGGTGGTTCACGAAATAATTTTGTTAACGCCGTTGTCGACCAGTTGAGGGCGTTTCTCGAGGAAGATGATGACCACTATCTCAGGATATACAACCCAGCGCAATTTCGCGTTACAAAACAGGTGTCGGGTTGGAACGCGGATACGGCAGCGTTTCTTAGGCTTACTGCTTCGGAAATAACGGCGATATTTTCGGACGCTGCACTGCTCATTTGTCAGGAGCGCGGTATGACCGACCACGCACGCCTTTGTCTCGTATACGAAGAGGCGCATACACTTGTTCCCGAGTGGAATAGCGTGGCGGCCGAGGGAGACAAGGTGGCCACGGCGAAAAGCGCCCGGGCCATCCTTCAGGGGAGAAAATATGGCCTTGGCTGCCTTCTCATTACGCAGCGTACAGCTAATGTGACCAAGACCATCCTGAACCAGTGCAATACGATTTTCGCTATGCGAACATTCGATGACACAGGAAAGGATTTCCTCGGCAATTACATCGGTTCAGATTATGCTGCCATTCTATCTTCGATGCAGCCTCGGCACGCGGTCGTGTTCGGGAAGGCTTCTTCTTCAGAGAATCCCGTTTTGATTCGGCTGAACGACCAAGATAACTTCCGAGCTCGGTTTCGACCCAACAACCCTCCGCGGCGACCGAATACGGTCCAGCCTCCTGACGTCGCGAATAATGTCAGAGGCGCCGATGCCGTTCCCTTGGGCGATTAGGAGTCGCTGATTCATCTGCAGCGAACGAAGCCGCAGCCGCTGTTTGTCGGCGTGCCAAGCGCCATCCGGGCCATGGCGGCCAGACTCTTCCGTTATATTAGGCGAGGGAGTCCGTTATCGATCACACTTCCGCGCAAGCCGAACGGCTTTGTTTCGTCCGCGCAGCTTGCCGATGGCAGCAACCGGAGCCGTCCCCCCTACCACAGCTCCGCCAGGGCTGCGCCGGCGAGGGCGGAGAGGATGAGGGCGGAGGAGGTCTTGAGGGGCAGGGGCTTGCGGGGCGCGGTTTCGCCGCTGAAGAAGTTGAGCGGCATCAGGCGGTTCTGGTTGCCGCCGGCCTCGCCGCGGGGCGCCTCGATGTAGCATTCGTCGTCGAACCAGGCCCAGTCGTCGGTCCAGGTCCAGCAATCATGCTCGCGGTAAACGTCGGCGATCGCCTCGGCCAGCGCCTTGTCGGTCGGCAGCCGCACATAGGGCGCCGGGTCCGAGCGCAGATAGCGCATGGCCAGCGGCAGCGAGCGCTCGGTGCAGTAGTTCGACATCCACAAAGTGAAGCCGATCCTGCGGCGCAGATGATCGAGGGCGCGGAAGACCTGGACATGGTCCTCATGGCCGTATTCGCCCCAGGGATTGTGGGTGAAGACGTTCATGTCGGGGGTCAGCATCGGCGCCAGCGCGTCGCAGATGCGGGTGAAATTGTCCCGGTAGGTCTGGTCGACCCGCTCGGGCGAGGTGACCGGCGACAGCGGCGAGACCTTGCCGAGGGCGCGCTTGGCCAGGCGCGTGACCTCGCGGCGGGTCTCCTCGGGCCCGAGCCGCATGCCGTAATCGGTCAGCACCGGGTTCTGCCAGTCGGCGCAGCCATAGCTGCCGGGCTCGGCGATGTTGAGGCAGGTGACGTCGCGCAGAGGCAGCGCCGCCATGGCCGCCGCCCGCGCCGGGCCGAGCCGGGGCGCGGCCCAGAAGTCTCGAAACACGATGACGACCTTGTCCACCTTGCCGACGATGGCGTTGAACCACAGCATCTCGTCGTCGGGATGCGCGCCGATGATCATGGAATTGGTCAGGAAGTCGGGCCTGGCAGGCATTTATGTCTCGCTGGTCTTCGTCGATACTGTGCGGCGCAGCATGACCCCGCGCAGACGGCGAAGTTTTTCGCGTATCGCAAAGACTAGCCGGGCGGCCCGTCCCAGTACAGTGGGTGTGCCGGTGAGGATGAACATCGGTGTCGGCGCGGTGCCGAAATCGGCCTTGAAGTCTTCGTCGCCGATGGTGAAGTCGAAGATGCGGCCGCCGCGCGCCAGCCAGTCCTCCATCATCAGGTCGTAGAGGACGAGGCCGGGGGAATGGCGGCCGAAATTGTCGTAGTCGGCGCCGATCAGCAGGTAGAGCAGCCGCTCGCCTTGGGTGAGGGCGAAGACATAGGCGATGGGCGTGTCGCCCTCCGACAGGTGGTAGAGGGCGCAGAAGCCGGCGCCGCTGCCGCGCTCGGCGATGGCGGCGTAGAACCGGGCGACGTCCGGCGTCTGGATCGGGTCGCCGTCGAAGCGGCCGCTGCGCAAATCGCGCAGCCGGTGGACGGCTTCGGCGGCGGCGGCGCCCTCCAGTCTGTCGAGCCGCACCGCCGGGTTCTTCAGCAGGCGTTTCTTGCGGCGGTCGAGATATTTCTGGAAGCTGCGCGAAAAGGCCGTCCGGCGCCAGTCGGCATAGGGCGCCGTCAGGGTGGCGGCATGGGCGCTGAAATCGGCGGGCTGCGGTTCGGCGGCCAGGAACAGCCGCCAGTCGGCGACGGATTCGGGCCGGACCGGGCGCAGGCGCAGCATGTCGTGGCCCGGCAGGACGGCGCGGATGCGGGCGGTAAGCCGCGTGTCGGCGGCAAGCGCCGGGCGGCTCGCCGGGTCGATCACCGGCGCGGCGTAGTCGCTGACGCCGAGATCGGTGGCTTCCAGGAGCCGGATGCCCTGAACGCGGCGCAGGATCAGCGGCAAGACGAAGACGAGGCGGCCGTTTGGCTGGCGGCCGGTGACGATGACGGGCGCCGCGCCCCGCGCCGGCGCCAGCATCGCGTAGAATGTGCCCAGCCAGAGCGGATGGGCGAAGGCGCCGGTGGCCGCGGCTTCGAAGAGACGGGCATAGTCCGGGCCAGAAAAGTCGAAGCTCTTCTCGCAGGCGATACGCAGGTCGTGATCGTCTGATGCTGCTGGCATGGGATCAGGGTCGCCCGTTTCGTGCAGCATTGTTACCGGTTACCCTGTTGATATTCGGTTGACGCGATCGTGATGGCGCAATGCTTGCTTAGCCGGCAATGTATATGAGGTCAGATCGACGGCGGCGGCGGCGCGAAACGGGCGCTGGCCGGTCGCGGCTAGCATTGTGGGCCGAGATCGCGTATATGCGCCGCAGCGCCGGGCGGTTTGCCTGCCCCGCGCTGTTCATGGCCCTCGCTGGACGACATCCCGGCCAGGGCGACCAACCCTCACATTTTCCAAGAAAGGGAATCCGATGTCGATTACGCTTGAGCGCAAGGCCGAGCTCATGAAGGAATACGCCACCAAGGACGGCGACACCGGTTCGCCGGAAGTCCAGGTTGCGATCCTGACCGAGCGGATCACCAACCTTACCGAGCATTTCAAGGACCACAAGAAGGACAACCACTCGCGTCGTGGCCTTCTGAAGATGGTCTCCCAGCGCCGCCGCCTCCTCGACTATCTGAAGTCCAAGGAAGAGCAGCGCTACACGACCCTGATCGGCCGTCTCGGACTGCGCCGCTAGTCAGTTTTCCGGCGGGCCGGGGGCGATACGCTTCCGGCCCGCCGCTTATGCCGCTTCCGCACGTCGGAGGCGGTCATGCCCCGGTATCCGGCGCGCCCGCAAGGCTCGCAGGTCCGACCCTTCGAACGGTCACGGGGCAGGATTGCCGGATGCTTCCGGTGCGAATGCGGGTCGCCCCGCCGCGTGCCACAAGCGAAGCCTCCCGTCGTCTTGCCCGTGATGCGTTTCGGCACCGCAACGCGCGCCGCCCATGACCACGAGAAAGCGGTTTCGGCGCGCAGGATGAAAAGGCAAGAACATGTTCGATACCCATAAGGTGGAAATCGACTGGGCGGGACGTCCGCTCACCCTCGAGACCGGCAAGATCGCCCGTCAGGCCGACGGCGCCGTGCTGGCGACCTACGGCGAGACCGTCGTTCTGGCGACCGTCGTGTCGGCCAAGCAGCCCAAGCCGGGCCTCGACTTCTTCCCGCTGACCGTGAACTACCAGGAAAAGACCTTCGCCGCCGGCAAGATCCCGGGTGGCTTCTTCAAGCGCGAAGGCCGTCCGAGCGAGAAGGAGACGCTGGTCTCCCGCCTGATCGACCGTCCGATCCGCCCGCTCTTCGCCCAGGGCTACAAGAACGAGACCCAGGTCGTCGTCACCGTCCTGCAGCATGACCTGGAGAACGATCCGGACGTGCTGGCGATGGTCGCCGCTTCGGCCGCGCTGACCCTGTCGGGCGTGCCCTTCATGGGCCCGATCGGCGGCGCGCGCGTCGGCTACATCAACGGCGAGTACAAGCTGAACCCGCATGTCGACGAGATGGCCGAGTCGCAGCTCGACCTGGTCGTCGCCGGCACCGAGGGCGCCGTCCTGATGGTGGAATCGGAAGCTCACGAGCTGGCCGAAGACATCATGCTGGGCGCCGTCATGTTCGGCCATCGCGGCTTCCAGCCGGTGATCGACGCGATCATCAAGCTGGCCGAGCACGCCGCCAAGGAGCCGCGCGAGCACGTCGTCGCCGACTATTCGGCGCTCGAGGCCGAGATGCTGCAGCTGGTCGAGGGCGAGCTGCGCGACGCCTACAAGATCACCGACAAGACCGAGCGCTACAACGCCGTCGACGCGGTGAAGGCCAAGGTCACCGCGCACTTCCTGCCGGAAGGCGTCGAGGACACCAAGTATTCCAAGGAGCAGGTCGGCACCGTCTTCAAGTCGCTGCAGGCCAAGATCGTCCGCTGGAACATCCTCGACACCGGCGGCCGCATCGACGGCCGTGACCTGAAGACGGTCCGCAAGATCGTCTCGGAGGCCGGCATCCTGCCGCGCGCCCACGGTTCGGCGCTGTTCACCCGCGGCGAGACCCAGGCGCTGGTCGTCGCCACGCTCGGCACCGGCGAGGACGAGCAGTTCGTCGACGCCCTGACCGGCACCTACAAGGAGCGCTTCCTGCTCCATTACAACTTCCCTCCCTACTCGGTCGGCGAGACCGGCCGCATGGGTTCGCCCGGTCGCCGCGAGATCGGCCACGGCAAGCTGGCATGGCGCGCCCTGCGTCCGATGCTGCCGGCACCGGAGCAGTTCCCCTACACGATCCGTGCCGTCTCCGAGGTCACCGAGTCGAACGGCTCGTCCTCGATGGCGACCGTCTGCGGCACCTCGCTGGCGCTGATGGATGCGGGCGTTCCGCTGAAGCGTTCGGTGGCGGGTATCGCCATGGGCCTGATCAAGGAAGACGAGCGCTTCGCGGTGCTGTCGGACATCCTTGGCGACGAGGACCATCTCGGCGACATGGATTTCAAGGTCGCCGGCACCTCCGAGGGCATCACCTCGCTGCAGATGGACATCAAGATCCAGGGCATCACCGAGGAGATCATGCAGATCGCCCTCGACCAGGCCAAGGGCGGCCGCCTGCACATCCTGCAGGAGATGGGCCAGGCGCTGTCGGAAAGCCGCGCCGAGCTGGGCGAGTTCGCCCCGCGCATCGAGGTCATGCAGATCCCGACCGACAAGATCCGCGACGTCATCGGCGCCGGCGGCAAGATCATCCGTGAGATCGTCGAGAAGACCGGCGCCAAGATCAACATCGAGGATGACGGCACGGTGAAGATCGCGTCGTCCTCCGGCAAGGAGATCGAGGCGGCCAAGAAGTGGATCCACTCGATCGTGGCCGAGCCGGAAGTCGGCGAAGTCTACGAGGGTACGGTCGTCAAGACCGTCGAGTTCGGCGCCTTCGTGAACTTCTTCGGTTCGCGTGACGGTCTCGTCCACATCTCGCAGCTCGCCGCCGATCGCGTCGCCAAGACGACCGACATCGTCAAGGAAGGCGACAAGGTCTGGGTCAAGCTGATGGGCTTCGACGAGCGCGGCAAGGTTCGCCTGTCGATGAAGGTCGTCGACCAGGAGACCGGCCAGGAGATCAAGAAGGGCGAGGAAGACGCCGCCTGATCAGGCCGTCTCTTCGCTGACAGAAAGAAAGGCGCGTCCCTCGGGGCGCGCCTTTTTCGTTGGGGTGAGGCCGGGGCTCTGGCTCCCGGTCGGTACGTGCGCGTCAGACGGACCGCTGGCGCGGGCGTCGCGACGAACGCTTCTGCAGCCGGGCGATCGCGTCGAGCGCGTCCACCGTGAGCGGCAGCCGCGCGACCTCCTCGACCTGCGGACGGGTCAGGCCGGTGACGTCTTCCAGGATGTGGTCGTCGACGCGCAAAAGGGTGTTGAAGGCGTCGCGGCAAAGCCGCTGCCGGCGCTTCTCCACCGTCCAGTTATGCAGCCAGCCGACAAGGCCGGGCTGACTGTGGTGTGCTTCGTCGAGCCGGATGGGCTGGGGCAGGGCCGAATGATGCAGCATGAGAACCTCCAATTGCCGATAGACAAAATGTGAGGGTTTCTCATTGATGAGACAAACGAGAAGGAGTAAGCCTAGCGGCAAGTTTCGCTAACAGGAGGCTCCGCCTGTGCTGACGCCCACTCTGCCCAATCTCGACATGGACCTCGCCCGCACGATGGTGGCGATTGCCGACACCGGCAATTTCTCGCGCGCCGCCGAGCGGGTGCATCGCAGCGCGTCGGCGATCAGCCTTCAGGTGAAGAAGCTGGAAGACATGGTCGGCCGCGACCTGTTCCGCCGCGATGCGCGCAGCGTGGCGCTGACCGCCGATGGCGAGATCTTCCTCGGCTATGCCCGTCGCCTTTTGAAGCTGAACGACGAGGCCTTCTCGCGCTTCCTGTCGCCCTGCTGCGAGGGTAGCGTGCGGTTGGGCGTGCCCAACGACAATGGCGTGGTCGCCATGCCGGAAATCCTCCGGCGCTTCGCGCGGACCCATCCCAAGGTCGAGGTGGAGGTGCGGCTGGACCGCACCGAGGAATTGCGGCGGCGCTGCTGGTCCGGGGAGCTCGATCTCGCCGTGTACAGTCACGACGAACGCCTCGACGGGCCGGACTACATCCATTCCGAGCCGCTGGTCTGGGTGGGGGCGCGCGGCGGGCTCGCCGTCGCCGAGACGCCGCTGCCGCTCGCCCTTGCAGATGCCGGCTGCGCCTGGCGCGGCATGGCGCTGGCGGCGCTGGACGCTCGCGATATCGACTATCGCGTCGCCTATACCAGCGAGTTCTGCACCGGCCAGCTTGCGGCCGTCGCCGCCGACCTCGCCATCGCGCCGCTGCCGATCAGCGTCGTGTCGGACGACATCGTGCAGCTGGGCGCCGAACGCGGCCTGCCGCCGCTGGGCAATTACCGCATGACGCTGGCCCGCCGCGACGGCGCCGGCCCGGTCGCCGATGCGCTGGCCGCCCATGTGACCGCCAGCTTCTGCGCCATCGCCGAACGCGGCACCCGCCTGTTCGCCTGACGGACGCGGGGACTGGTATGATCAGGCAGCAGGCGTATCGTGGCCGGGGGCGCGTCGTCTGACGCGAGGCCGGCGATCGTCTGTGCGACCGGTGCGCCGGAGAAGCCTTGAGGGAGGATGAGGGAATGCCGGGGCTGATCATCCGCGTCGTGGCGGCGCTGTTTCTCGGGCTCGTCTCCAGCCAGTCGCTGGAATTCACCCAGCAATATCTGCAGCGTCTCGGCGGCGCCGTCGACGAATTGCGCAAGGTCGTGGAGCGTTTCGACGCCAGCGCGGCGGCCTCCGACCTGTCGCGCAGCGAGGCGGTGGCGCGGTTGCGCGAGAACCGCGACGCCTTCGTCGCGCGCCAGGGGGCGGATGCCGAACAGACCATTGCCCGCTATGACGCGGTGGAGCGGCGCTATCGCAGCGTTGCCGAATCGGCGCCCCTGTTCCGGCCCTTCGTCGCGGCGGGCGATCCGGACTGGGAGATCGCCGAGCGCGCCGCCGCCGACTATCGCCCGGCCCTGCCGATCACCGTCGAGGGATTGCTCCTGGCCGTTGCGGGTTTCGCCCTCGGCTGGGCGATCGGGGCCGGCGGCCATGGCGCCGCGCGCATGCGCCGGCGTCGCCGCGAGCGTCGGCTGGCGTCGAGCTGAGCCGGCGCGCGCGATCTTGGCGCGGCGGCGTTGACAGGGCCGCCCGGGAAGCACAGATTCCGTCCATCCAAGGGGAGTTCCGGCAGGGAACTGAGAGGCCATCGGCCGCCGAAAGGCGTGAGCGCGTGGCGACCCTTCGAACCTGATCCGGTTGAGACCGGCGGAGGGATGGAATGCGGGGGCCCTTGGCCTGCGGCTCACCGCAGGCGAGCGCCGCGCCGCCGATCTTTCCCCTGTCCATCAGCCGGATCTCCGAGACGCGTCGAGGAGGATCGAGACAATGGCCGACCGGGCCGCCTGTTTGCACCCCGCCTGCCGCATCGGCGGGGCCTGACCATGCGGGTTGCCGTCATCGGGGCCGGCGTTGCCGGGCTCGTCACCGCGCTGGAACTCGCCAAGCGGGGCGCCGACGTCGCGCTGTACGAGGCCGCACCGGAACTGGGCGTGGCCGCGGCGTCGTGGCTGGCCGGCGGCATGCTGGCGCCGCGCTGCGAGGCCGAGAGCGCCGATCCGGCCATCGTCGCGCCGGGTCTGGCGGGGATCGACTGGTGGTCGCGGCATGTGCCGGACGTCGCGCGCCACGGTACGCTGGTGCTGGCGCCTTGGCGCGACCGCGCGGACCTTGCCCGCTTCGCCCGCCGCACGCGCGGCCACAAGCGGCTCGACGCCGAGCGGATCGCGGCGCTGGAGCCCGATCTCGCCGGCCGCTTCGCCGAGGGCCTGTTCTTTGCCGAGGAAGCCCATCTCGATCCGCGCCGGACGCTGGAGGCGCTGGCCGAACGGCTGCGCGAACGCGGCGTCACGCTGCATTTCGGCCGGCGCGTCACGGCCGCCGATCTCGACCATGATCGCATCGTCGATGCGCGCGGCATCGCGGCACGACCGGAGCTGCCGCGGCTGCGCGCGGTGCGCGGCGAGATGGTGTTGCTGCGCACAAGGGAGGTGTCGCTGGCGCGGCCGGTGCGGCTCCTGCATCCGCGCTCGCCGATCTATGTCGTGCCGCGCGCGGACGGGCTGTTCATGGTGGGGGCGACCATGCTGGAAAGCGACGACGATCGCGGCATCACCCTGCGCGGCACCGTCGAGCTGCTCAACGCCGCCTATGCGCTGCATCCGGCCTTTGCCGAGGCGGAGCTGGTGGAGACCGGCGCCGGCCTGCGGCCCTCCTATGCCGACAATCTGCCAAAGGTGACGCGGAACGGCCGGGTGGTCAGCCTGAACGGGCTGTACCGCCACGGCTTCCTGCTGTCGCCGGCCATGGCGGCGGAGGCCGCCGCCGAAATCTTCGCAGAGACGCTGAAGGACGCATCATGAGAATTTCCGTCAATGGCGAGGAGCGCAGCGTCGAGGCCGCCACCCTCGACCGGGCGCTCATCGAACTGGGTTACGAGGGCGCCGTGGTCGCCACGGCCCTGAACCGCGACTTCGTGCCGAAGGCCGAACGCGGGACGGTGCGCCTCGCCGAAGGCGACGCCATCGAGATCATCGCCCCGATGAAGGGAGGCTGAGCATGGACACGATCGACACCGACACGGCGAACGCCGTGACCGGCATGGACATCTATGGCCGCCGCATCGCCTCGCGGCTGATGCTCGGCACCTCGCTCTATCCCTCGCCGCAGATGATGACCGACGCGATCAAGGCCTCCGGGGCCGGCATCGTCACCGTCTCGCTGCGCCGTGAATCCGGCGAGGCGCGGGCCGGCCAGGCCTTCTGGGAGCTGATCCAAGGCCTCGGCCTCGACATCCTGCCCAACACGGCCGGCTGCCATACGGCCCGCGAGGCGGCGACGACGGCGCAGATGGCCCGCGAGATCTTCGGCACGGACTGGATCAAGCTGGAGGTGGTGCGCGATGCCGAGACGCTGCAGCCCGACGTGTTCGGCTTGGTGGAGGCGGCCCGCATCCTGACCGGCGAGGGCTTCAAGGTGTTGCCCTATACGGTGGAGGATCTGTCGGTGGCCGACCGGCTGGTCGAGGCCGGCTGCCGGGTGCTGATGCCCTGGGGCGCGCCGATCGGCTCGGGGCTCGGGCTGAACAATCGCTACGGCCTGCGCCAGCTGCGAGCGCATTTTCCCGACGTGACGCTGGTGGTCGATGCCGGGCTCGGCCTGCCGTCGCAGGCGGCCGCCGCCATGGAGCTCGGCTATGACGGCGTGCTCCTGAACACGGCGGTCGCCAAGGCCGGCGACCCGGTGGCGATGGCGCGGGGCTTTGCCCTGGCGGTCGAGGCCGGCCGGCTGGCCTTCGAGGCGGACCCGATGGCGCCGCGCGACATGGCCGCGCCCTCGACCCCGATGCTGGGGCAGGCGATGCTCGGTGATGTCGGCGGACCGGGAGGTTCGCGATGAGCCGGGCGGAGGGACATTGGAGTGGGGAGCGCGGTGCCGAGGAGCGGCCGGGGACGGGGCTGCGGCTCGATCCGTTCTACCTGATCGTCGACGATGCCGAGATGGCGGAGCGGCTGGTGCCGGTCGGGGTGAAGCTCCTGCAATTGCGCGCCAAGGACATGGACGCGGCGAGACTGCGGCAGGAAATCCGCCGCACGCGCGATGTCTGCGCCGCCCATGGCTGCCTGCTGGTGATCAATGATTTCTGGCGTCTGGCGATCGAGGAGGGCTGCGATGTCGTCCATCTGGGGCAGGAGGACCTGGCCGCGGCGGACCGGGTCGCGATCAAAGCTGCCGGCCTGAAGCTCGGCATCAGCACCCATGACAGCGCCGAGCTCGCCGTGGCGCTGGCCGCCGAGCCGGATTACGTCGCGCTGGGGCCGGTCTGGCAGACCAAGCTGAAGGTGATGAAATGGGCACCGCAGACGCCCGAGCGTCTCGGCGTCTGGCGCCAGCGTATCGGCGATCTGCCGCTGGTGGCGATCGGCGGCATCACCGTGGAGCGGCTGCCGCAGGTCTTCGCGCAGGGCGCCGACAGCGCCGCGGTGGTCACGGACGTGACACGGGCCGCGGATCCGGAGGCGCGGGCGCGCGAATGGCTCGCGGCGACTGCGCCCTACCGGCGATAGGCTTTGAGGCTGTGAGCGGGAGGGCGGCTACTTGCCGCCGCTCTCGTCCTCGCCCTCGACCACCGCCTTGCGGTGTTCCTGGGCCTTCAGCTCTTCGAGCGAGGGCATCGACATGATGTTGTAGCCCGAATCCACATAGTGGATCTCGCCGGTGACGCCGTTCGACAGCTCCGACATCAGGTAGAGCACCGCGCCGCCGACTTCCTCGATCGAGGTGTTGCGGCGCATCGGCGCGTTGCGGCGCTGGAAGTTGAACATCAGCCGCGCGTCGGAGACGCCGGCGCCGGCCAGCGTGCGCACCGGTCCGGCCGAGACGCTGTTCACCCGGATGTTGCGCGGCCCGAAATCGGCGGCGAGATAGCGCACCGAGGCTTCGAGCGCGGCCTTGGCGACGCCCATGACATTGTAGTT
The DNA here is from genome assembly GCF_000421645.1 of Aurantimonas coralicida DSM 14790. GTDB lineage: Bacteria > Pseudomonadota > Alphaproteobacteria > Rhizobiales > Rhizobiaceae > Aurantimonas > Aurantimonas coralicida. The sequence goes on from NZ_ATXK01000002.1 coordinate 221,916, forward strand.
CGGCATGACCCGCACGGCGCCGCCGTAGCTCATGGTCACCATGGAGCCGCCATTGGTCATGATCTCCGCCGCGCGCTTGGCGACCTCCGTGAAGGAGAAGCAGGAGATCAGCATGGTGCGGGTGAAGTTCTCCCGCGTCGTGTCGGCGTAGAGGCCCTTCAGCTCGCTCTTGTCGGAGAACGCGATGGCGTGGAGGACGAAGTCGATCGTGCCCCATTCTTCCTTCAGCGTCGCGAAGACCTGGTCGAGCGATTCGGTGTCCTCGACATCGCAGGGAATGACCAGCTTGCTGCCGATCTCCTCGGCAAGCGGGCGCACGCGCCGTCCGAAGGCCTCGCCCTGATAGGTCAGCGCGATCTCCGCGCCCTGGGCCGCCAGCGCCTTGGCGGCGCCCCATGCGATGGAATTGTGGTTCGCGACGCCCATGATGAGCCCGCGTTTGCCTTTCATCAGATCGGTCATGTGCCCTTCAACCTCAATCCGTCACGCGTTGGAAGGCGAGGCAGGCATTGGTGCCACCGAAGCCGAAGGAATTCGACAGGACCCGGTCGATCTTCGCATCGTCGACCCGCTCGCGCAGGATCGGCATGCCCTCGAACTCGGGATCGAGTTCGTCGATATGGGCGCTTTTGGCGAGGAAGCCGTGCTTCATCATCAGGAGCGAGTAGATCGCCTCGTGCACGCCGGTGGCGCCCTGGCTGTGGCCGGTCAGCGACTTGGTGCCGGAGATCGGCGGGATGTTGTCGCCGAAGACCTCGCGGATCGCCTGGACCTCCATGCGGTCGCCGACCGGGGTCGAGGTGGCATGGGGGTTGATGTAGTCGATCGGGCCGTCGAGATGGCCGATCGCCTGGCGCATGCAGCGCACCGCGCCCTCGCCGGACGGGGCGACCATGTCGGCGCCGTCGGAGGTGGCGCCGTAGCCGACCAGCTCGGCGACGATGTTGGCGCCGCGCGCCTTGGCCCGCTCGTATTCCTCCAGCACCAGGACACCAGCGCCGCCAGCGATGACGAAGCCGTCGCGGGCGTTGTCATAGGCGCGCGAGGCGATCTCCGGGCGGTCGTTGAAGTCCGAGGACAGGGCGCCCATCGCGTCGAACAGCACCGACAGGGTCCAGTGCAGATCCTCGCAGCCGCCGGCGAACATCACATCCTGCTTGCCCATCTGGATGGTCTCGTAGGCATTGCCGATGCAATGGCTCGAGGTCGAGCAGGCCGACGAGATCGAGTAGTTGACGCCCTTGATCTTGAACCAGGTGGCCAGCGTCGCCGAGGCGGTGGAGGACATCGCCTTCGGCACGGCCGTCGGTCCGATGCGCTTCGGGCCCTTTTCGCGGGCGGTCTCGGCCGCCTGGACGATGGTCTGGGTCGAGGCGCCCCCCGAGCCCATGATGATGCCGGTGCGCTCGTTGGAGATGTCGGCGGCCTCGAGGCCCGCATCGGCGATCGCCTGGTCCATGGCGATGTGGTTCCAGGCCGTGCCGCCGCCATGGAAGCGCATGGCGCGCCGGTCGAGAATGGTCGTGGGGTCCAGCGTCGGCTTGCCGTGGACGTGGCTGCGGAACCCCAGTTCCTTGTATTCCTCGGCAAAGCTGATGCCCGAGCGCGCATCCCTCAGAGAGGCGGTCACCTCGTCGACATTGTTGCCGATCGAGGACACGATCCCCATACCCGTCACGACGACCCGCTTCATCGTCCGCTCCTTCCAGATTCCAGGATCCGCGCCGTCATCAGACGGCGGCCTGAGCCGCTTCCTCGTCGGTGAACAGGCCAACGCGCAGATCGCTGGCCTTGTAGATGACCTCGCCATCGGCCTTCATCCAGCCATTGGCGATGCCGAGCTTCAGGCGCGAGCGCATCACGCGGCGGAACTCCACGCCGTATTCGACCAGCTTGACCTTCGGCGTCACCTGGCCGCTGAACTTGACCTCGCCGACGCCGAGCGCCCGGCCGCGGCCGGGTTCGCCCAGCCAGCCGAGATAGAAGCCGGTAAGCTGCCACAGCGCATCGAGGCCGAGGCAGCCCGGCATCACCGGATCGCCTTCGAAATGGCAATCGAAGAACCACAGGTCCGGGTTCACGTCGAACTCGGCCCGGATGATGCCCTTGCCGTTCTCGCCGCCCGTCTCGTCGACCTCGGTAATGCGGTTGAACATCAGCATCGGCGGCAGCGGCAATTGCGCATTGCCGGCGCCGAACAACTGGCCATGACCGCAGGCGATGAGGTCGTCGTAATCGTAGGAGGTCTTCTTCGTCGCCATGATCGCTTGTGTCCGCCCTGTTCTCCCGACCCTGCCATGGGCCCTTGTCGGCTGCGCCCATACCACGCCACCCGCACAGGTGAAACCGTTTGGCTGGGCCCGGCGTATCCGGCGCGCCAGGATGGCGACCGGCAATCGCCGTCCTCGCCAGCCTATCTGTGGTACATGGCGCGCAATTTCGATAGCACCGGGCGAAGGAAGCCGCCTCAGCGCGCACCGTGACCGCCGCCCTCGACAGGATGCAGCACCGCCTTGACCGCCGTTTTCACCCCTTCGCGCTGCAGCGCTCTCGCCCTGTGGGGTGCCGCCGCGCTGCTGCTCGCCGCGGCCGCGCCGGCCCTTGGACAGTCCTGGCGCAGCGACGGCGCGGTCGCGGGCTTCACGGCGGGGTCGGGATTTACCGGGCTGACCTTCCGCTGCGCGAGTGCCGGCCGCGTGACGATGCGTTTTTCCGGCTTTCCGGGACGGCTGCAGGCGGGCCAGCCCCATACGGTGGTGGCGACGGTCGACGACACGGCCTTCGTGCTGGACACGATCGCGCGCGACGCCGGCAGCGGTTCGATTCTGGTGGCGGAGGGCACGCTGGCGGCCCGCGCCGGCTTCATCGAGGCCCTGCGCAAGGGCCGCAGCGTAGAGGTGGCGGGGCCGGTCGGGCGCTACAGCCTGCCGCTGACAGGGTCGGGCGACGCGCTGGCGGCCTTCACCAAGGGCTGCGGCTAGGCCCTGCCATCAACCGTTATGGCGGGTTCTGCGGGGCGGCATTTGTGACCGCGATGCCGATGACGTATATTGCGGTCGTGCAGGCCCTTCGGTAAGCCTGCGGACACTTATCGCACGAACAAGAGACTGGTGGCATTCAGCAATGGAAAACCGGACGCGCGCCCAGAGCTTCTGTGTATTCGAGCGCCTTCGCTCGGTGGGTCTGCGCCCGACGCGGCAGCGGGTGGCCCTGTGCAACCTGATGTTCGGCGCCGGCGACCGCCATCTCTCGGCCGAGGAACTGCACGAGGAAGCCCACAAGGCCGGTGATCCCGTCTCGCTGGCGACCGTGTACAACACGCTGCACCAGTTCACCGATGCGGGCCTTGTGCGGCCGCTCTCGGCAGAGGGCCAGCGCACCTATTTCGACACCAACACCTCCGATCATCATCACTTCTTCGTCGAGGACGACAATTCGATGATCGACATTCCCGATGGCGGGCTGCGGCTCGACCGGCTGCCGGAGGCGCCGGAGGGCATGGAGATCGTCAATGTCGACGTGGTGGTGCGCCTGCGCCGCAAGAAGGCGCTGGACCAGGCCGCCGAATAGGCGCCGACGACAGGTCCATCCCCAGTAACGACAAAAGCCCGGATCGCGGTCGCGATCCGGGCTTTTTTGATGTCTGGCGCCGGCCGCAGCCGGCGCTGACGCAAGAGGATTGCTGCTACTCGAAGCGCTCGTCCGGATAGACGCCCCAGATCTCCTGCTGGCGGACATAGCCGTCGCGGTCGGCGACCTTGAGTTCGCACCAGCCGGCCGTGCAGGTCTTCACGCCCGCGACGACGCCCGGTTCGATCCGTGCCACCAGCGGCGCATCGGTGGCGGGGCTGTTGTGAATGTCGATCATCGTCGCCTTGCCGCGCAGCCAGGGGGCGGCGATCGAGGTGCGGTCGCCGGACAGGAGCGAGTGATAGACCCAGCCCTCGGTGCCCTCGGAATCGCGGATGCGGCGCCACAGCTCGTATTCCTGGATGACCTCCACCGGCAGGCCTTCCTTGAGATACAGCCAGGTCACCGGATAGTCGCGTCCCGGACCGATCCGCAGATTCACGCGGCTGGCCTTGAGGCTGACATAACGCGGCAGCGGCAGCTTGGAGACCGGCCCCAGCTCGACGGCATGGGCAACGGGCAGGGGGGCGGCGCCGGTGAAGAGCACGGCGGCGCCGGCAAGCGCCAGCAGCGGACGGCGAAAACGGGCGAAGAACGGCATCGCAAACTCCAGACGACAAGATGCACGGGGCGCGCGCGGTCAGGCGGCGCCGGGGTCTTCCAACGGCCGGGACCCCGGCAGGCGCAGCGCTTTGTTTTCGCCTGCCGCCTTGCTAGGGAGGGCCCTCGGCTCCGGGGTCGAATGATCGTTCGTTTCGGTTAATATCGTCTTGATTTGGGGAGGAGCGCGGCCGATGGCGTCACGCGAAAAGCCGCTTGTGATCATTACCCGCAAATTGCCGGCGCCGATCGAACGGCGCATGGCCGAGCTGTTCGACGTGCGGTTCAACGAGACCGACCGGCCGATGGAGCAGCCGGCCCTCGTCGCCGCCGTGCGCGAGGCCGACGTCCTGGTACCGACCGTCACCGACCGCATCGACCGGGCGGTGATCGAGCAGGCCGGCCCGCGGCTGAAGATGATCGCCAACTACGGCAACGGCGTCGACAATATCGACATCCAGGCGGCGCTGAACCGCAATCTCCTCGTCACCAACACGCCCAACGTCCTCAACGAGGACACCGCCGACATGACCATGGCGCTGATCCTGGCGGTGCCGCGGCGGCTGGTGGAAGGCGGCATGCGGCTCCTGGGCGACGAGAAATGGCCGGGCTGGTCGCCGACATGGATGCTGGGAAGCCGCATCTCCGGCAAGAAGCTCGGCATTCTCGGCATGGGCCGGATCGGCACCGCCGTCGCCCGGCGGGCCAAGGCTTTCGGGCTGGAGATCCACTATCACAATCGCGGCCGGGTGAGCCCCAAGACCGAAGCCGAGTTCGGCGCCACCTACTGGGAGAGCCTCGACCAGATGCTGGCCCGCATGGACATCATCTCGGTCAACTGCCCCTACACGCCGGCGACCTATCATCTCCTGTCGGCGCGGCGGCTGGCGCTGATCCAGCCGCATGCCTTCATCGTCAACACCGCCCGCGGCGAGATCATCGACGAGAAGGCGCTGGTGAAGCTGATCGAACAGGAGCGCATTGCCGGCGCCGGGCTCGACGTCTTCGAGGAGGAGCCGGCCGTCGACCGCAAGCTGATGAAGCTGGCCCGCGACAACAAGGTCGTGCTGCTGCCCCATATGGGATCGGCCACGATCGAGGCGCGCATCGAGATGGGCGAGAAGGTGATCATCAACATCCGCACGCTGATGGACGGCCACCGCCCGCCGGACCGCATCCTGCCCGGCCAAATCTGACGGCAATTGGCTGCATCGCACGCGGTCGAAAGTCGGTACGGAACTGCGGTTTTTGCTGCGCCTGCGTTTCGCAGCCGCATGATGGACAAGCCGGGGTCGCGCGGCAATCCTCTCCTCGAGCACCGCGCAAGGGGAGGAACCATGAGCGAGACCATTGAACGGCCGGTGACGGCCGAACCGAGCGTTGCCCGTGCCGCCGCCGAAGGCTGGCTGTCGGCCTTCGAGACGGCCCTGTCGGCGGGCGACATCGACGCCGCCGCCAAGCTGTTCGCCGAAACCAGCTTCTGGCGCGACCTCGTCACCTTCACCTGGAACATCAAGACGGTGGAGGGGCCGGCGGGCGTGCGCGACATGCTGGCCACGCAGCTGGATGCGACCGGCCCGCGCGGCTTCACCCTGTCGGAGGAGCCGACCGAGGACGGCGGCGTGACCACCGCCTGGTTCGTCTTCGAGACCGAGGTCGCCCGCGGCGAGGGCGTCTTGCGGCTGAAGGACGGCAAGGCCTGGACACTGCTGACCGCGATGACCGAGCTGAAGGGCTTCGAGGAGCCGTCCCACGAGCGCCGGCCGGCCGGCGCCGAGCACGGGGCGGCGAAGAACCGCAAGAGCTGGCTGGAAAAGCGCGAGGAGGAAGCGCGCACGCTGGGCTACGAGACCCAGCCCTATGCGGTGATCGTCGGCGGCGGCCAGGGCGGTATCGCGCTCGGCGCGCGGCTGCGCCAGCTCGGCGTGCCGACCATCATCGTCGAGAAAAACGACCGGCCCGGCGACAGCTGGCGCAAGCGCTACAAGTCGCTCTGCCTGCACGATCCGGTCTGGTACGACCACCTGCCCTATATCGACTTTCCGAAGAACTGGCCGGTCTTCGCGCCGAAGGACAAGATCGGCGACTGGCTGGAAATGTACACCAAGGTCATGGAGCTCAATTACTGGGCGAAGACCACGGCCAGGAGCGCCCGCTACGACGCGGCGAAGGGCGAGTGGGAGCTGGTCGTCGACCGCGACGGCGAGGAAGTGACGCTGCGGCCCCGGCAGCTGATCATGGCGACCGGCATGTCGGGCAAGGCGAATGTGCCGAAGTTCAAGGGCATGGAGCGGTTTCGCGGCGAGCAGCACCATTCCTCGCAGCATCCGGGCCCCGACGCCTACAAGGACCGCAAGGTCGTCGTCATCGGCTCCAACAATTCGGCCCACGACATCTGCGCGGCCCTCTGGGAGGCCGGCGCCGACGTCACCATGGTGCAGCGCTCGACCACCCATATCGTGCGCTCCGATCCGCTGATGGAGCATGGCCTCGGGGCGCTCTATTCCGAACAGGCGGTGGCCAACGGCATCACAACCCACAAGGCGGACATGATCTTCGCCTCGCTGCCCTACCGGATCCTGCACGAGTTCCAGATCCCCATCTACGACAAGATCCGGGAGGTCGATGCCGACTTCTACCGGGATCTGGAGAAGGCCGGGTTCCAGCTCGATTTCGGCGCCGACGAATCCGGCCTGTTCATGAAATATCTGCGCCGCGGCTCGGGCTATTACATCGATGTCGGCGCCTCGCAGCTGATCATCGACGGCAAGATCAAGCTGAAGGCCGGGCAGGTGGAGGAGATCACCGAGACCGGCGTGAAGCTCGACGACGGCAGCGAACTGCCGGCCGACCTGATCGTCTATGCCACCGGCTACGGCTCGATGAACGGTTGGGCCGCCGACCTGATCAGCCTGGAGGTGGCCGACAAGGTCGGCAAGGTCTGGGGCCTGGGCTCCGACACGCCCAAGGACCCGGGTCCCTGGGAGGGCGAGCAGCGCAACATGTGGAAGCCGACCCAGGTGGAGAACCTGTGGTTCCACGGCGGCAATCTGCACCAGTCGCGGCATTATTCGCTGTATCTGGCGCTGCAGATCAAGGCCCGGCAGGAGGGCATTCCGACGCCGGTCTACGGGCTGCAGGAGGTTCACCATCTCGGCCGCTGAGCGCATCTGGCACGGCGAGCGGGAGTGACGGGCAGAAGGAAGGCTTAACCCTCCGGCGATGGCGGCTGCGACGCGCCGAACTTTTTCGGTCGATCCGCGTTAGTAAGCCAGGCAAACATCAAAGGAGTGCCAGCCATGCTGGGTTGGGCTGTTACGTTTCTCATCATCGCGCTGATCGCCGCCGTTCTGGGCTTTGGTGGCATCGCCGGCACCGCGATGGGCATCGCGAAGATCATCTTCTTCATCGCGATCGTGCTCTTCGTCCTGTCGCTGATCTTCGGCGGCTTCCGCCGACGTTCGATCTAGACCCGCCGCGCCACAAGGCGCCGGCATCCATCGATCTGAAAGGGCGGTGTCCGTGACGGGCGCCGCCCTTTCTGCGTCTAGGCCATGGGCCTTGCGCCGCGCCCGTGGCATGCTTCCTGCATTGCTCTCCCCATGCCCCTCGGCACTGTTGCGGGAGACAGGGGAATGATGACCGGAGCAGCGCGATGACGCAGAAAACGGCAGCCCCTCTTTCAGGCATGATCTACCGGCTGGAGGACCGGCCGCCGAACGGCCCGGCCATCCTCGCCGCCATCCAGCATATCCTCGCCTCGATCGTCGGCATCGTCACGCCGGCGCTGGTCATCGGCGGCGTCCTCGGCCTGGGCGAGCACATCCCCTATCTCGTCGCCATGTCGCTGTTCGTGTCGGGCGTCGCCACCTTCATCCAGTGCCGCCGCTTCGGCCCGGTCGGCTCGGGGCTCCTGTCGGTGCAGGGCACCAGCTTCGCCTTCGTCGGCGCGATCCTGGCGGCCGGCTTCGCGGTGAAGGGGCGGGGCGGCACGCCGGAAGACATCCTGGCGATGATCTTCGGCCTGTGCCTCGTCGGCTGCCTGGTCGAGATCGGCCTCAGCCAGTTCGTCGGCCGGCTGCGGCGCATCATCACCCCGACGGTAACCGGCATCGTCATCACCATCATCGGCCTCAGCCTGGTCAAGGTCGGCTTCACCGACTTTGCCGGCGGCGCGACGGCCGGCGAAGCGCTGGGCGAGCCGGTCAATCTGCTGCTCGGCTTCATTGTCGTCGCCGCGATCCTCGTTTTGACGTTCCAGCGCAATCCGACCGTGCGGATCTCGGCGATCATGGCCGGGCTCGTCATCGGCTTCGTCGTCGCCGCGCTGCTGGGCAAGGTGGACTTCTCCAGCGCCGGCAGCGGGCCGCTGATCGCCCTGCCGATCCCGTTTCGCTACGGCATCGACTTCGACCTGGCGCTGTTCCTGCCGATCGCCTTCATCTACCTGATCACCGCCATCGAGACGACGGGCGACCTGACCGCCAATTCGATCATCGCCGGCGAGCCGGTGCGCGGCGATCTCTACATGGCGCGGATCAAGGGCGGCATCCTGGCCGACGGCGTCAATTCCGGCCTTGCGGCGGTGTTCAACACCTTTCCCAACACGACCTTCTCTCAGAATAACGGCGTCATCCAGATGACCGGCGTCGCCAGCCGCCACGTCGGCATGATCATCGCCGTGATCCTGATTGTCCTGGGGTTCTTCCCGGTGATCGGCAACGCCTTCCTGCTGGTGCCGAAACCCGTTTTGGGTGGGGCGACGCTGGTGCTGTTCGGCACCATCGCCGTGGCCGGCATCCGCATCCTCGCCTCCGAGCCGATCGACCGGCGCAAGGCCTACATCATGGCCGTGTCCTTCGGGCTCGGCCTCGGCGTGACGCTGGTGCCGGACGCGACCCAGCACCTGCCGGACTTCATCCGCCAGGTCTTCGCGACGCCGATCACGCTGAGCGGCCTGTCGGCGATCATCCTGTCGCTGGTGATCCCGGAAGGGGACGACGCGGTGGCGGAGCCCTCCACCGCAGAAAGCCCGGTGCAGCCGGCCTGAGGCCGGCCCGGATCGGCAGGCTCAGCCGGATTTCGGCCGGCGGTAGCGGATTTCCTCGATCCGCATGGTCAGGAGATCGACCATCAAGAAGCGGCCGACCAGCGGCTCGCCCATGCCGCAGATCAGCTTGATCGCTTCGGAAGCGGCGAGGGTGCCGAGGACGCCGGTGGTGACGCCGAGAATGCCGGCCTCGGCGCAGGAGGGCACCATGCCGGCCGGCGGGGCCTCGGGGAAGAGATCGCGATAGCCCGGATGGCGGCGCCCGTCCGCGCCGGTCTCATACGGCTTCAGCACGGTCAGCGAGCCGGAAAAGCGGTTCACCGCCGCCGTGACGAGCGGGGTTGCCGCCGCCTCGCAGAGATCGGCCATGGCGTAGCGGGTGGCGAAATTGTCGGAGCCGTCGATGACGAGATCGTAGCCGGCAACGATCGCCGGGCCATTCGCCATGTCGAGGCGCAGCGCATGGGGCACGACCGTGACATGCGGATTGATCGCCGCCACGGCGTCCGCGGCGCTGTCGAGCTTGGAGCGGCCGACATCGGCGGTGCCGTGCAGCACCTGCCGCTGCAGATTGGACAGCGAGACCGTGTCGTCGTCGGCAATGCCGATGGTGCCGACACCCGCGGCAGCCAGATAGAGGATGATCGGCGAGCCGAGGCCGCCGGCGCCGATCACCAGCACTCTGGCGCGCTTCAGCGCCTGCTGGCCGGCACCGCCGACTTCCGGCAGCACGATGTGGCGGGCGTAGCGTTCCAGCTCTTCGGGGGCGAGGGGAGCCTGGCTCATGGCGACGTCTCCGGTGATGCGCCTTCGATGCGTGCGGGATCGGCCGGGCGGACCGTGGCGCCCGACACTTCCATGATCTGGGCCCGATCGCCCAGGGCCGCAAACAGGCTGGCGTCGGTCCCGGTCATGAAGGCCTGCACGCCGAGCTCGGCGATCAGGTCGAACAGGGCGGCGCGGCGGCCGGGATCGAGATGCGCCGCGATCTCGTCGAGGAGCAGCAGCGGCGGCAGCGACGACATGGCCGCGACCAGCCGCGCATGGGCCAGGACGAGGCCGATCAGCAGCGCCTTCTGCTCGCCGGTGGAGGACAGGGCCGCCGGCATCGCCTTGGCGAGATGGGTGACGGAGAGCTCGGCCCGGTGGGCGCCCTCCAGCGTGCGGCCGGCGGCCCGGTCGCCGTAGCGGGCCGACCGCAGCCGCATGCGCGCCTCGTCCTCGACATCGGCCGAGGGACGGGCAAGGTCGAGACCGTCATAGCCCGACGTCAGCTCGAGCCCGGCACTGGGGAAGGGCGAGCCGGCGCCGGTCCGGGCGATCATGCCGGCCAGCATGCCGACGAGTTCGGAGCGGGCCAGCGCCATGGCGATGCCGAGTTCGGCCATCTGCGCCTCGATGCCCGACAGCCAGGGATCATCCAGCCGGTTGTCGGCGAGGAGGCGGTTGCGCGAGCGCATGGCGCGCTCGTAATCGGCGGCCCGGCGGCCATGGGTCGGATCGACGGCCAGCACCATGCGGTCGAGGAAGCGGCGCCGGTCGCCGGCCGGGCCGGTGAAGAGCCCGTCCATGGCCGGCGTCAGCCACAGAATGCGCAGGAGATCGAGCAGTTCGTCGGCCGATTTCGCCGCGGTCTCGTCGATCCGCACGCTGCGGGCCGCCGCGCCCGTCGGGTCGGGCATCATCTTGGTGGAGACGATGGTCTCGACGCCGTGGGAGACGGCGCTGGCGCGGACGGAGAAGCCGCCGCTGCCGCCCTTGCGCGCGACGTCCTGATAGGGCGCGCGGCGCAGGCCGCGGCCGGGCGTCAGCAGCGAGATGGCTTCCAGGAGATTGGTCTTGCCGGCACCATTGTCGCCGACGAAGACGACGAATCCGCGGGTGAAGCGCAGCGACAGCGTCTCGTAATTGCGGAAATCGGCCAGACGCAGTTCGTCGAGCCGCACCGCGGGCGGCGTCCGGCTGTCGGTGGAGGGGGAAACGGCGGCGTCCGGGCTCTGGTCCAAGCGCGTTGCGGCGGTCAGACCCGCATCGGCATCAGGACGTAGAGCGTCGCATCGTCGCCGCCGTCCTTGATGAGGGTCGGGGAGCCCGGATCGGCGAGCATGAAGACGGTCTCGTCGCCCGACAGCTGGTTGGTGATGTCGAGGAGATATTTGGCGTTGAAGCCGATCTCGATCTCGTCCGAATCGTAGCCGACGGCCAGTTCCTCGGTCGCCGTGCCGGAATCCGGCGAGTTGACGGTCAGCACCAGCTGCGAATCGGCGACGGCGAGCTTCACCGCCCGGCCGCGTTCCGACGAGATGGTGGAGACGCGGTCGACGGCGGCCGAGAAGGTCTGCCGGTCCAGCGTCAGCGCCTTGTCGTTGTTCTGCGGAATGACCCGCTGATAGTCCGGGAAGGTGCCGTCGATCAGCTTGGAGGTCATCACCACCGCGCCGATGGTGAAGCGGATCTTGGCGTCCGACAGCTCGACCGAGATCTCGGCCTCGTCGTCGCTGTCGCCGAGGAGCTTCTGCAACTCGCCGACGGTCTTGCGCGGAATGATGATGCCCGGCATGCCTTCCGAGCCGGCCGGGGCCTTCTGGTCGGCCCGTGCCAGCCGGTGGCCGTCGGTGGCGACGGCGCGCAGCTGCAGGTCGCCGTCGGCCTCGATCGTGTGCAGGTAGATGCCATTCAGATAATAGCGCGTCTCCTCGGTGGAGATGGCGAACTGGGTGCGCTCGATCAGCCGGCCGAGCTCGGCGGCCTTGAGCTTGAAGGCATGGCTGAGGGTGCCGGCGGTGATGTCGGGGAAGTCCGATTCCGGCAGGCACTGCAGCCGGAAGTTCGAGCGGCCCGACGAGACCGTCATCTGGGTGCCTTCGGCATTGGTGGCCAGGCTCACCTCGGCCCCGTCCGGCAGCTTGCGGACGATGTCGTAGAGCAGATGCGCCGGCACCGTCGTCGCGCCCTCCTGCTCGCCCGTCGCCGGTGCGCTCTCGGTGATCTCAAGGTCGAGATCGGTCGCCTTCAGCCGCAGGCCTTCGCCTTCCGTCTTCAACAGGACGTTGGAGAGGATCGGGATGGTGTTGCGGCGTTCCACGACACGATGAACGTGCGCCAGGGACTTGAGGAGGTTCGAACGTTCGATGATGATGCGCATGACGAAGCCGTTTGGTTCGGGCAGGCGCCGCAGGACACGGCACCCGTTCCGGGGTCCGATGGTCTTAGAGATTTGGAGGCCGCTTGGAAAGGCCGGACCGCGCGAGGCTGGGCGAGCCACGGCGGGAGAGGCCCGCCGACCGGCGGCGCCGCTTGACGGCGCCGCGCCGGGGCGGCCTACTCCTCGATCATACGCCGGATGATGTCGAGCTCCTCGGACAGCTTGTCGTCCTTGGCCCGCTCGCCCTCAATTTTGCGAACGGCATGAAGCACCGTCGTGTGGTCGCGGCCGCCGAAGCGCCGGCCGATTTCCGGCAGCGAGCGGGGCGTCATGGTCTTGGCCAGATACATCGCGATCTGGCGGGGCCGCACGATGGTCCGCGTACGCCGGGCCGACAGGATGTCCGTGCGCGTCACGTTGTAGTGGCGCGAGACGAATTTGAGGATGTCCTCGATACGCACCCGACGCTCGCTGTTGGCGCGGGTGAGCTGGCTGAGGAGATCGTCCAGATGCTCGGCCGACAGCGGCTGGCCGAGTGAATGGCGGAAGGCGATCTGGTTGAAAGCGCCTTCCAGGTCGCGGCCCGAACCGGCGACGCGCTGGGCGATCGTGTCGATGACGCCGTCGGGCATGTCGAAGGAGGAATCCTCGGCCCGCATGGCCGCGGCGCGGGTGCGGATGATCGAGCGGCGCATCTCGTAGTCCGGCGCCGCCAGTTCCAGCGTGATGCCGTTGGACAGGCGCGAGCGGACCCGCGGATCCAGCGATTCCAGCTCCATGGCCGGGCGATCGGCGGCGCAGATCACCTGCTTGGCGGAATCGATCAGCGCGTTGAGGAGATGGCAGAACTCCTGCTGGATCGACTTGCCCTGCAGGAACTGGGTGTCGTCGATGATCAGGATGTCGATGCCGCGCAGGGTCTCCTTGAGGTCGAGCGCGCGGTTGTCGCGGATCGCGGTGGCGAAGCGCCACATGAAATATTCTGCCGTCAGATAGACGACGCGCGGCTTGTCCTCGCGGCGGATCGCGGCGTTGGCGATTGCCTGCAGGAGATGCGTCTTGCCCAGGCCCACGGCGGCGTGGATGAACAGCGGGTTGAAGCGCACCGACTGGGGGCCGTTCTCGGCGATGGCGCGGCCGGCGGCGAGGGCGACGCGGTTGGAGCTGCCCTCGACGAGGGTGTCGAAGACATAGCGCGGGTCGAGGGGCGAGCCGAAGGTGGGCGTCGGGGCGGGCGCCGCATCGAACATCTGCCGGGCTTCGGCCGGGGCGGCGCTGCGCGCGGCGCGGCTTTCGCCGATCTGCGCGGCGGGACGGGCGGAGACCACGCTGGCCGGCACGCTCTCCGGCTCGGCGACACGGGGCTGGCGGATGGTCACGCCGCCGCCGCGCACGGCGCTGCGCACGGCGATGTCGACGCGCAGGGTGCCCGGCACTTCCTCGCGGAAGATCTCGGTCAGGAGCTCATGATAGTGCGACTGGATCCAGCTGCGCAGGAAGGCGGTCGGCACGGTGATGCGGCAGACGCCCTTGCCCGGCGCCTCGAGCTTCATGCGCTGGAACCAGCTGGCGAAGATGTCCTGCCCAAGCTGCGCCTTCAGACGGGCATTCACCCGCTCCATGATGTCCGCAGTACCTGTGCCGCCGCTCGCCATGCCGCCCCCGAAATCGTTCGTGTTGTCTTTCGTCACCCGGGCGGCGTCATGCCGTCCGGACCAGATCGGCAGCGTGTCCGCCGATCGTCCTGCGCCCTGCTGCATCACTTCTGCACCCACGGGAGACCCTCCGCTTTCCAGCCGGCCTTGCGTCCGCGATGGGCTTCCTCGTCCGGCGGGCCCTCGAAGCCGTCCAGGACGTTGAAGCAGTTGCTGTAGCCCGCCCCGGTCAGCGCCACGGCGCTGGCGATGGAGCGGACGCCCGAACGGCAGAGAAAGAAGACCGGCGTGTCGCGGGTTCCGCCTTCGCTCTCGATGCGCCGGGCGAGCTTGGCGGCGAAATCCGGATCGACGGCCATGGAGGGGAAGCTCTGCCATTCCTGCAGGATCGCCGCCTTGCCGAGGGGAGCGAGCTGCGGGACGCCGACATAGCTCCATTCGGCCACCGTGCGCACATCGACCAGGACCGCGTCCGGCGTGTCGGCGAGCGTCGCCCAGCATTCCTTCGGCGTGACATCGCCCTTGTATTCACCGTTCATGCAAAAGCTCTCCTGCGCTCCGGCCCATGCTTGGGCAGAAGTCAGCCGCACCCGCGGCGTGGGAGCGCCGGGATCGACTACGAATAAATTGTGGAAGGACGGATTTAGACTCTAGGCGAGATGGGGCCGCGCCGCTGGCAACTCGAACCGTGACCGAATGTTCTGGATAAGTTCGGTTGTCCCCGCACTTCGTCTTTCCCCGCACTTGTTTCGAGGAGGAAAATACGAAACGCGACAGCTTCGGGCAAGGCTCGCAAACCGTGAATCGCAATGCGAGCACCCCCAGTGTGGCAGACTCGTCCCGCGTGAATCATTGCCCGTCAGGGTAAACACCAGTGGTTCTGGTGACTTGGCTCCCAAGCAGCTTTTGAGCGCATTGGGCAAAAGATAAAAATGAAAAAAATAAGGCGGTCCGCTTGACTCAAGGGCCGCTGAAACCGGCCTTAGCCGGCTGTTTTATGATGCTCACTGACCTTCTGCAAGTCACTGGAATCATTCGCCAAAACCACACGATGGAATCGCGGCGGGCGATCGGGAGGTTTGCGTGTGTCGAATCGATGACGGGCTCGCCGAAGGTCCTGCAAAGGCGCCGGGAATCACCCCGGGTCGCCATGGCGGGGCGCGGAATCAAAAAGGCCCGGCGGTTAAGCCAGGCCTTTCAAAAGGGTCTGAACGGGGCGCGATGCGCCCCTGTCAGTGGATCGAGCGAGCCTCAGGCTTCGCCGAGGGCCTTCACGCGATGCGACAGACGGGAGATCTTCCGCGATGCCGTATTCTTGTGGAAGATCCCCTTCGAGGTCGCGCTCATCATCACCGGCTCGGCGGCGAGGAAGGCGGTCATCGCGGCGGTCTTGTCGCCCGATGCGATGGCTTCCTCGACGCGGCGCAGATAGGTGCGGACCCGGCTGCGGCGAGCGGTGTTGACGGCAGTGCGTCGCGCGATCTTCCGCGCCGCTTTCTTGGCCGAAGGGGTGTTGGCCATGTTCGTCTCTCTCTGTCTGTCGCGACGATGCGCTTGTGTCGGTAAACTGCGGTTTGATCGTGCCGGGCGGCAAGAGGTGCACGCTGCAGCACGAAGAAACGGGCCGCACCATGGGTGCCGCCGAATTCAGAGCCTCTATAGGCAAGAGCGTTCGGCGCGTCAAGACAAAGTGCGGGCCCCGTCGGGCATTCCTCTTCGCGCCGCCGCACCGTTACGGACGCGGTCCTAGCGTTGGCAGGCCGGGCAGAAGAAGGTCGAGCGTCCCGACTGGACGATCCGCCGGATGACTCCGCGGCAGCCCGCATGCCGGCACGGCTCGTGCTCGCGGTCATAGGCGGCGAAGCTGTGCTGGAAATAGCCGAGCGAGCCATCGGCCTGCCGGTAGTCGCGCAGCGACGAACCGCCGGCGGCGATGGCGTCGGCAATGGTCTCGCGGATGTTGAGCGCCAGGAGGTCGAGGCGCTGGCTCGGGCGGCCGTCCTTCTTCACCAGCGTTCCCGCCGCGCGCCGCGGCGACAGGCGCGAGCGCCACAGCGCCTCGCAGACATAGATATTGCCGAGCCCGGCGATGATGCGCTGATCGAGGAGCACCGCCTTGAGCGGCGCCGCGCGCCCGGCGAAGGCCGGGGCCAGCGCCGCGCCGGACAGGCTATTGCCCGTCGGCTCGATGCCGAGGCCGGAAAAATGCGGATGGGTCTCCATCTCGGCCCGCGCGATCAGCGTCATGTAGCCGAAGCGCCGCGGGTCGTTGTAGATCACCGCGGCCGGCTGGCCGTCTCCGGTCGTGACCTCGAAACGCACGTGATCGTGGAGGCGGGCGGTGGAGCGTGGATGCTGGAAGACGCCCGGCAGGCTGTCGCCGTCCGGACCCTCGATGCGGAACGAGCCGGACATGCCCAGATGCATGGCGAGGAGGAGGTCGCCCTCCAGCTCGGCAACGAGATATTTCGCCCGCCGGCCGAGGGCCGTGATGCGCCGGCCGGTGACCCGTTCGGCGAAGCGTTCGGGCAGCGCAAACCGTAAATCCGGCCGCGCCAGATGCAGATGGGTGATGCGCGCACCTTCCAGGACGGGCTGCAGGCCGCGGCGGACCGTCTCTACCTCTGGCAATTCCGGCATATTCGATTAAGTCCCGAACCGTTGGGCCATCCGAGCGATGCGCCCGGCGAACCCAGCCTGCTTCGCGGAGGACGCGTCGCATGCCGGGATCGTCCGTCCCTATATCCGCATCGAAGCGATGCGATGCAATGAAGGTGCCGCCCCATGTCGCGAACGCGTGTGACCGGAGCCGAAGCGATGGAGACGGCCTACGGCTTTTCCACGGTCACCGGCCGGGAAGAGAAGCAGGCCCGGGTCAATGACGTCTTCCATCGGGTCGCCGAGCGCTACGACCTGATGAACGACCTGATGTCGGGCGGCCTCCACCGCGTCTGGAAGAGCGCCATGGTGTCCTGGCTGTCGCCGCCGCACCGGGCCGGCTGGAACTTCATCGACGTGGCCGGCGGCACCGGCGACGTCGCCTTCCGCATCACCGAGGCCTCGCGCCGGCGGGCCACCGGCACGGTTCTCGACATCAATGCCTCGATGCTGGGCGTCGGCGCCGAGCGGGCGGTCAAGCGCGGCCTCGACGAGAATCTCGTCTTCGTGGAGGGCAATGCCGAGGAGCTGAAGCTGCCCGACGCCAGCTTCGACGCCTATACGATCGCCTTCGGCATCCGCAACGTGCCGCGCATCGACGCGGCGCTGTCGGAGGCCTACCGGGTGCTCAAGCCGGGCGGGCGCTTCATGTGCCTGGAATTCTCGGAAGTCGACATGCCGATCCTCGATAAGATCTACGAGCAATGGTCGTTCAAGGTCATTCCGCGCATCGGCGAGACCGTCGCGCGCGACCGCGAATCCTACGAATATCTGGTCGAGTCGATCCGCCGCTTCCCGAACCAGGCCAATTTCGCCTCCGCGATCCGCGCGGCCGGCTTCGAGCGTGTCTCCTATCGCAACCTGTCGGGCGGCATCGCGGCCATCCATTCCGGCTGGAAGCTCTGATCTGAACGAACGGAGCCTCTCTTGGCCAATCCCGTCACCGGCACCCTTGCGCTTATCCGGGCCGTCTATGTTCTGGCCCGCGAAGGCGTCGTCGGCTCGTTTCCGGGCGAGGGCCTGCCGCCCGGCCCGGCGCTGCTGCACCGCTTCGCTCGGCTGATCGAGCGCGGCTCGGCCGAGAACCGTCCGCGCTCCGACAACTTGTCGCGGGCCCTGAACCGGCTCGGCCCCTCCTACGTCAAGCTCGGCCAGTTCCTGGCGACGCGGCCCGACCTCGTGGGGGCGGCGACGGCCCAGGAACTCGGCCAGTTGCAGGACAAGGTGCCGCCGTTCCCGCGCGACCAGGCCGTCGCGGAGATCGAGACGACCCTCGGCCGGCGGATCGACGACCTGTTCATCGATCTCGGCGAGGTGGTGGGCGCCGCCTCGATCGCGCAGGTCTACAAGGCCCGCATCCGCAACGAGGACGGCAGCGAGCGCTTCGCCGCGGTCAAGGTGGTGCGGCCGGGCGTGCGCATCCGCTTCCTGCGCCAGCTCGAGACCTTCGCCTTCATCGCCCAGTTCCTGGAGCGCTACGTGCGCTCGTCGCGCCGGCTGCGGCCGGTCGCCGTGGTCGAGACGCTGGCCCAGTCCACCCGCATCGAGATGGACCTGCGGCTGGAGGCGGCGGCCTCGTCCGAAATGGCCGAGAACACCGCCGACGATCCCGGCTTCCGCGTGCCGCGCATCGACTGGGAGCGCACCGGCCGCGACGTCCTTACGATGGAATGGATCGACGGCATCAAGATGAGCGATGTCGCCGGCATCGTCGAGGCCGGCCACGACACCAAGCAGCTCGGCGTGCTTATCGTGCAGTCCTTCCTGCGCCACGCCATGCGCGACGGCTTTTTTCATGCCGACATGCACCAGGGAAACCTGTTCGTGGCGCCGGACGGCGCCGTCGTCGCCGTCGACATGGGCATCGTCGGGCGCCTGTCGGACGAGTCCAAGCGGTTCCTCGCCGAAATCCTCTACGGCTTCATCCGGCGCGACTATCGCCGCGTCGCCGAGCTGCATTTCGAGGCGGGCTACGTGCCGCGCGGCCAGGACGTGGCGAGCTTCGCCCAGGCGCTGCGGGCGATCGGCGAGCCGATCTACGGCCAGCCGGCCGAGACCATCTCCATGGGCCATCTCCTGTCGCTGCTGTTCGAGGTGACCGAGCTCTTCGACATGCGGGCGCGTCCGGAACTCGTGCTTCTGCAGAAGACCATGGTGGTGGTCGAGGGCGTCGCGCGCTCCTTCGATCCGAAGTTCAACATGTGGGTGGCGGCCGAGCCGGTCGTGTCGGAATACATCCTCACCGAGCTCGGGCCCGCGGCCAAGCTGCGCGAGGCGCGCCGCGGCGTCGATTCGCTGTTCCATCTCCTGCGGCGCACGCCGGAGTTTGCCGGCGGGCTGGAAATCCTCGCCCGGCAGATGCCGGACCTCATCGAGAAGGGCATCCGCCTCGACGACGAGACGCTGAACAACCTGGCGACGGACAAGCGCTCCAGCGTGATCCTGCGCCTGATCGCCCAGTGGATCATCGCCTTGTCGCTGATGACCATCGCGCTCGGCTACACCTTCGGCTGAGACCGGCACGCCGGGATCTCGCCCGGCGGCGCCTTTGTTGCTCCGGTAAGCGGCGGCCGCTAGACACGGGGCCGTGGAACAGCGTCTTTCGCGAGGCAGGCATGGCGACCGCGACGATCGGGATCATTCAGGCGGAGCCGGCATGAGCGGCCTTTCGGGCAAACGGGTACTGCTGATCATCGGCGGCGGCATCGCGGCCTACAAGTCGCTCGACCTGATCCGCCGCCTGCGCGAGCGCGGCGCCGCGGTGACGCCGGTGATGACCGCGTCTGCCGGCGAATTCGTTACCCCGCTCGCCGTCGGGGCCTTGGCCGCCGCCAAGGTCTTCTCCGATCTCTTCGACCGCGAGGACGAGCACGATGTCGGCCATATCCGGCTCGCCCGAGAGGCCGATGCGATCCTCGTCGCGCCGGCCACGGCCAATCTGATGGCCCGCGCCGCCAACGGGCTTGTTGACGATCTGGCGACGGCGATCCTGCTCGCCGCCCGCGCGCCGATCCTGATGGCGCCGGCGATGAACCCGGCCATGTGGAACCACGCCGCGACCCGCCGCAATCATGCGACGCTGATCGCCGACGGCGTGCGCTTCGTCGGGCCGAATGCCGGCGAGATGGCCGAAGCAGGCGAGGCCGGCACCGGCCGCATGGCCGAGCCGACCGAGATCGCCGACGCGCTGGAAGCCATGCTGGACGCCGGGCCGAAGCCGCTGGCCGGCCGGCGGATCGTCGTCACCTCCGGGCCAACCCACGAGCCGATCGACCCCGTCCGCTACATCGCCAACCGTTCCTCGGGACGCCAGGGCCACGCCATTGCCGCGGCGCTGGCCGAACTGGGCGCCGAGGTGACGCTGGTCAGCGGCCCGGTGACGCTTCCCGATCCGGCCGGCGTGAGCGTTGCCCATGTCGAGACCGCCCGCGAGATGCTGGGCGCGGTCGAGGCCGCGCTGCCCGCCGATGCGGCGATCTTCGTGGCCGCCGTCGCCGACTGGCGGGCCGAGGCCGAGACGGCGCGCAAGATCAAGAAGACCGGTGGTGGACCGCCGGCGCTTGCCCTGACCGAGAACCCGGACATCCTGGCGACCATCGGCCATGCGCCGGATCGGCCGAAGCTGGTCGTCGGCTTTGCCGCCGAGACCGACGATCTCCTCGCCAATGCCCGCGGCAAGCTCGCCCGCAAGGGTGCCGACGCGATCGTCGCCAACGACGTGTCGGCCGGGACCGGCGTCATGGGCGGCAGCGCCAATACGGTCCACATCGTGACGGCGGCAGGTGTCGAGGAATGGCCGAAAATGGACAAGACGGAAGTGGCGAGGCGCCTGGCCGCTTGGGTGGCCGACCGCCTGACGGGAGCGGCCTCATGAGCGTGCCGGCCATCGCGATCCTGCGCCTGCCCCACAATCCCGATCTGCCGCTGCCGGCCTATGAGAGCGCCGGGGCGGCGGGCGCCGACCTGCGCGCGGCGGTGACGGGGGAACTGGTGCTGGGGCCGGGCGAACGCCGGCTGGTGCCGACGGGCCTCGCCTTCGAGATTCCCGAAGGGTTCGAAGTGCAGATCCGGCCGCGCTCCGGTCTCGCTGTGAAGCACGGCGTCACCGTGCTGAACACGCCGGGCACGATCGACAGCGACTATCGCGGCGAGGTGCAGGTGGTGCTGGTCAATCTGGGCAGCGAAGCCTTCGCCATCGCGCGGGGCGACCGGATTGCCCAGATGGTCGTCGCGCCGGTGGTGCAGGCGACCTTCACCGAACAGGCGAGCCTGTCGGACAGCGCCCGCGGCGCCGGCGGCTTCGGCTCGACCGGCCGCAGCTAGGTGGGGCGGGTCAGCGTCAGCGGGCGGGCAGGGCGGTCAGCCGGGCGGCCTGCTGGTTCTGCTGCTGCCCGTCGGCCTGCAGATAGCGGCGGCCATGGGCGGCGACCGAGGTGATGGTCGTGCGGTTCCGGCCGGTGCGCTTCGAATGATAGAGATTGACGTCGGCCGCGCCATAGACCCGGTCGAAGAGCTGCGGCGTCGTATAGAAGGCGCCGCCGATGCTGACCGACAGGCGGGCGCTCTGCTTGCCGTCGCTGACACTCAGCTTGCCGATGCTCAGCCGCAGGCGCTCGGCGACGGCCTTGCCCTGTTCGAGGCTGGTGCAGGGGAAGGAGATGGCGAATTCCTCGCCGCCCAGACGCCCGACCGCATCGGAGCCGCGCATCGACCGCTTCAGCGCCCCTGCGATGGCCTTCAGCGCCTTGTCGCCGGTCGGATGGCCGAGGCGGTCGTTGATCCGCTTGAAATGGTCGGCATCGACGATGAGCAGCATCAGGCCCGCATACTGGTGGTCGCCGAGGGCGGCCATGTGCCGGCGGATGACAGTGTCGAAGCCCGGACGGTTCAGGACGCCGGTGAGACGATCGGTCGTCGCGGCGCGCTGCAGGCCGTCATTGTGCTGCATCAGCCCGGTCAGGCGGACGACGAAATAGATCGCATAGGGCACGGCGCTCAGCATCGGCACCACGACGGCAAAGCCCAGCGCACGGTTCAGCGCGGCCTGGCCGACACCGTCGAAGATGTGGAAGGCGGCGACCACCGACAGCAGCGTCATGGCCAGGAGCAACAGGACGAACTCGCCGAAAATGGTGCGAATGTGCTGGAAGGAGCGTGCCATGCGCAATCTCGTTTCGTGCAAAGGGCGCGAGGGACCCGCCGTGATCCGCCATACTGGTGGGGGCGGCCTAAGAGAGGGTAAAGAATTGGTTGCAAATTGCATGGATCGGCCGGCGCCGGCCTAGCAAGCTATTCCAGCCAGACCGCCGGCTTTGGATTGTCAGACCTCAAAACCGCGACCGATCCGGCATAGGTTAGGAACGATGACCGGGCGCGAAATGAATGAACGCCGGGCCGCGACAGGGAAGGAGACCATCATGGACAAGGTAGTGAAAGAGGGCGCCGCACGGACCCACGGGCGTGGACGCATCTACGATTCCATCGCCGACACCATCGGTGACACGCCGATCGTCCGGCTGGACAAGCTGGCGAAGGAAAAGGGCGTGAAGGCCAACCTTCTCGCCAAGCTCGAATTCTTCAACCCGATCGCCAGCGTCAAGGACCGCATCGGCGTCGCCATGATCGAGAAGCTCGAGGCCGACGGCCGGATCACGCCGGGCAAGACGACGCTGATCGAGCCGACATCGGGCAACACCGGCATCGGGCTCGCCTTTGCGGCCGCTGCCAAGGGCTACCGCCTGATCCTGACCATGCCGGAGACCATGTCGATCGAGCGCCGCAAGATGCTGCGCCTGCTCGGCGCGGACCTGGTGCTCACCGAGGGCGCCAAGGGCATGAAGGGCGCCATCGCCAAGGCCGGCGAGCTGGTGGCCGAGATCCCCGATGCGGTGATGCCGCAGCAGTTCGAGAACCCGGCCAACCCGGAAATCCACCGCGTCACCACCGCCGAGGAAATCTGGAACGACACCAAGGGCGAAATCGACGTGCTGGTGTCCGGCATCGGCACCGGCGGCACGATCACCGGCGCCGGCCAGGTGCTGAAGCAGCGCAAGCCCGGCGTCCGCATCGTCGCGGTCGAGCCGGAAGCCTCGCATGTCCTGTCGGGCGGCGATCCCGGCCCGCACAAGATCCAGGGCATCGGTGCGGGCTTCGCCCCGGCGATCCTCGACCGCGAGGTCTATGACGAGGTCGTGCAGGTCACCAATGACGACGCCTTCGAGATCGCCCGTCTCGTCGCCCGCATCGAGGGCGTGCCGGTGGGCATTTCCTCGGGTGCGGCGCTCTCGGCGGCGATCGCGGTCGGCCAGCGCCCGGAGATGGCGGGCAAGAACATCGTGGTGATCATCCCGTCCTTCGCCGAGCGCTATCTGTCGACGGCGCTGTTCGACGGCCTGGGCGACGAGGACGGCGCGAAATAGCGCCGGACTTCTCCGGCCGTTCGGTCGACGGGAGGGCGCCATGGATGTCTTCGCGCTGGCCGAGCGGGCGATGCGCATGGACGAGGAGAGCTGGGCCCGCCATGCCAATCCCTGGAGCGTCTGGACCCGGGCGGCGATCCTGCCGCTCCTGGTTCTGGCGATCTGGAGCCGCTTCTGGATCGGCTGGTGGGCGCTCGCGCCGGTCGCGGCCCTCATGGTCTTCGCCATGGTCAATCCACGGCTGTTTCCGCCGCCCCGCAATCCCGACAATTGGGCGTCGCGGGCGACCTTCGGCGAGCGGGTCTATCTGAACCGGAAGGCGGTGCCGGTCCCGGACCACCATCGCCGCGCCGCGACGATCCTCACCTTGGTCACCGCCATCGGGGTCGCCGTCCTGGCCTATGGCCTGATCCGGGGCGAGGCGACCGCCACGGTTGCGGGACTGATCATTGCGGAGGGCGGCAAGATCTGGTTCGTCGACCGCATGGTCTGGCTCTATGCCGACATGTGCGAGGTCTCTGATGAATACCGCCGCTGGTTGGAGCCGAAGCCCGACGGGCGGCCGCCACAGTCCGGTGACCTGTCAGGCAGCTGAGGCGGCCCAGACACGAAAAAGCCCGGCGGATCGGATCCGCCGGGCTTTTTCTGCTCTCGAGGAGCGAATGGGTCGTATCAGTACTGCGAGGTCGCGGAAGCCGGACGCGGTGCACCGGCTGCGCCGTTGGCACTGGCGCCTGTGCTCGGTGCGCCCGGGCGAGGTGCGCCGGGACGGATCTTGCGCTTCGGACCGGGCACGAGGCCTTCGCGCTGCGCTTGCTTGCGAGCAAGCTTGCGGGAGCGGCGGATCGCCTCCTGCTTCTGCCGAGCGCGTCGCTCGGACGGCTTCTCGTAGGCGCGACGCGCCTTCATCTCACGGAAGACGCCTTCGCGCTGCAATTTCTTCTTCAGCGCCCGCAGGGCCTGATCGACATTGTTGTCTCTGACGTCGACTTTCAAAACGACTCCTTCCATCAGTTGATGGGCCACGGGCCATTTCCCTGCCTTGCGGGGCAGGTGGTGGCCGGGCCTCGGAATTGATTGGCGACCGAGTCGGTCTGCCAACCGGCTATTTAGCGCGCGCCGTCGGCTTTGTCGTCTTGGCCTTCGCCTTCGACGCCTTCGCCTCTGCCTTGGTCGGCTCAGGCGCTTCGGCCGCATCCCGCTCCATGCGGAGCTTCTTCAATCGTGCCGTCTTTTCCTGGACGGCCAGGCTTTCGGCGGCGATGATTCCAATCGCGGAGCCCTTGGCCGGTCGTTCCGGCGGTCCGGACAGTGCCGCTTCGGCGCGTTCACGCGCCTTCCTGGAATTTTCCATCGTCACCTTCTTCCGCCGTTGTTCGCCACCAAACGCCGCGAACCCATGCGAAACAGTAGAGACCGGCAGGCCAGAAGCCCGCCGGTCACATCATGCAATCAGGCGCGCTGAACGTTGACAGCCTTCGGGCCCTTGCCGCGGGTGTCCGGCTCGGTGTCGAAGCTGATCTTGTCGCCTTCGTTCAGGGAGGAGATGCCCGCGCGCTCGAGAGCGGAGACGTGAAGGAAGACATCCTTCGCGCCGCCTTCCGGGGTGACAAATCCGAAACCCTTGGCTTCGTTGAAGAACTTTACGGTGCCGGTCTGGCTCATGGTATTACCTTTCGTCGCTGCCCTGTGGGCGATCGTCTGAAGTGTTCTCGCGACGCGATTGACTTCTTGAGTGGTGTGGACACGGCATGCCGCCGCGGCCGGAGATTCGGAACTTCACAAGGGTTACGGCGAAAGGTTTGGTTCTCGTCGCGCTGGTCGCGTTAATGCGCTACCAAGCGAACCGCCGTTTTACGGTGGCGGAACGTCTGCCAGACTCCGGGTCTGCAAATACCCGAACTGATAGTATGGGCTTTCACGCGCCCGAACGCAAGCGCACTGTCGCCCGAATGGGCCTGCACCGCCCCGTCGGCAGCCCGCAAGCCCCTGCGAGGCAGGCCTCCGCGACCGGAATCGTCCCGGCCGCAACTTGTCCCGTCAGCCCGCCAGGGGCGCCGGCGTCCGGCGGCTGACCCTGAGCGGCAGCCCGCCATTCGGCTGCACGGTGATGCGCTGGACCACCTCCGGAGGCGCGGCCTCCTCATAGTCGAAACGCAGCCCCCGCAGGAGGCAGGCGAGGGCGATGACGCCCTCCATCAGGGCGAAGCTGGCCCCGATGCAGACCCGCGGGCCGACCCCGAAGGGCAGATACTGATAGCGGTCGAGCGCCTCGCGATTGCCCGGCAGGAACCGGCTCGGAATGAAATGGTCGGGCCGGTCCCAGAGCATCTCGTGGCGATGGATCAGCCAGGGCATGACCAGCACCGTCGCGCCGGCGGGAATCGCCACGTCGCCGACCCGGTCCGGCGCCAGCGCGGTGCGGTTCAGCGACGGCGCCGGCGGATAGAGCCGCAGCGATTCCTCGAAGACGGCCCGCGTGTAGGGCAGGCGCTCCAGCCATTCGCTGGGGTGCGACAGGGTCGGCAGGATCGTGTCGAGCTCGGCCTCGACGGCGGCGCGCTCGGCGGGCGCCTGGCTGAGGAGATACAGGGTCCAGGCCAGCGACCGCGCGGTGGTCTCGTGGCCGGCGCCGATGAAGGTGATGATGTTGTCCTCGATCTCGCTGGCCGACAGGCCGTCGGTCTTGACCAGGAGGGTCAGGAGATCGTTCGGCGCGCCGTCGGGATCGCGGGCGATCTGCTCGCGGCGGCGGGTGATGGTGCGGGCGATGAGGCCGCGGAAATAATCCATCGACTTGCGGCCGCGCATCCGGCGCAGGCGCGGCAGGAAGGCCGGCGCGCCGAGAAGGTCGAGCGGATCGACCCGGCCCATGGAGCCGAGGAAGTCGCGGGTCGAGCGGGCGAATGTCTCGCCGTCATCGGCGATGTCGTCGGTGAACAGGGTCGCCTGCAGGATGTCGAAGGTCAGCAGCGTCATCTCGTGGCTGCCGTCCACCATGCCGCCGGCCCGCGCGGCGAGCCCGTCGGCGAAGCGTTCCGACCGGTCCTGCATGGTTTCGGAGAAGCCGGCCGTGTGGCGCGGCGTGAACACCGGCGCGATGGCCTTGCGGGTGCGGCGCCACAGGGCGCCCTCGGCGGTCAGCAGCCCGTCGCGCAGGAGCGGCCGCAGAATGCGCTGGCGCAGCGGCTGCATGACGTAGTTTTTCGCGTTCTCCACCAGACAGTGCCGGACGCCGGCCGGATCGTTGATGACGATGTTCGGCACGCCCAGCCACTTGCCGACGATATAGGGCTCCTTGAACGCTCGCGTGCCCCAGATCTCGATGGGATTGCGCGAGGCCGTCGTCAGGAAGCCGAAGAAGCCGAGCGGCGTCGCGTTGGGCACCGGGGCCGGGGCGCGGAACGGCCGCACGGGCGTGGCGGACGCGGCCTGGGCTGGAGCGGTCAGTGTATCGGACATGAAATGCGACTCGCCGCAGGAGAGGAACCGCGATTCCATATGGGTGGCGAGGATTGCCGCGTCGAGCGGCGCAATCGTCGCGGGTGGCGTCGGGCGCCGTTGCCCTGCCACCGGCGGCTGCCGGCAAGGCAGGGCGTCCGGTCAGGCCTCGGCGGGGCTCGACCGGACATGGGCCGCGAGCCGGCCGCGCATGTCGTCGGGCAGCGGCGTCGAGCGGCGGGTGGTCTCGTCCATCAGGACGATCACCGCGGCGGCGCTGGCGCACAGGACGCCATTCTGGAACACGGCCTGGCGCAGGCGGATCGAGCTGTTGCCCAGGCCCTCGACCGCCGTGCCGATCTCCACCTCGCCCGGCCAGTTCATCTCGCGCCGGAAGTCGATGGTGATCTGCGCCAGGACGAAGGCGGTTCCGGCCGGTGGCGGCGCCTCGCCGGCATGCAGCACTTCCACCCGGCCGGTCTCGAAGAAGGTCGCATAGACGGCGTTGTTCACATGGCCCTGACGGTCGGTGTCGCCGTAGCGCAGCTTGTCGCGGGTCCAGAACGGGAAGTCGTCCCGAGTCGGGTCGTTGGAAGGCATGGATCGGTCTCTCACGGCGAAAATTGCAGCGGAAGCGGAGGCGCGGCACGGGTCGCGCGGCCGGCCAGGCGTTGCGTTCGCGCCGCATTCCGGCCCGCTGCTGGGGGTAGGGCCGGCAGGCGCTTTCGTCAATGAAGGAGAGACCCTATATAAAAGAGTGAATTTTGGCCGATTCGCCCTCCCCGGGTGCTCGGCCCGAGACCAAGGACCATCATGTCAGCTATCCCCGAGACCGATCCGCTTGCCAATCCCGAATATGGTGCCGACTCGATCAAGGTCCTGAAGGGGCTGGACGCCGTGCGCAAGCGTCCCGGCATGTATATCGGCGACACCGATGACGGCTCGGGCCTGCACCACATGGTCTACGAGGTGGTGGACAACGCCATCGACGAGGCGCTGGCCGGGCACGCCACCCATGTCACCGTGACGCTGAACCCGGACGGTTCGTGCACCGTCACCGACAATGGCCGCGGCATCCCGACCGACATCCACACCGGCGAGGGCGTCTCGGCGGCCGAGGTCATCATGACCCAGCTGCATGCCGGCGGTAAGTTCGACCAGAATTCCTACAAGGTCTCAGGCGGCCTGCACGGCGTCGGCGTCTCGGTAGTCAACGCGCTGTCGGTCAAGCTGTCGATGAAGATCCGGCGCAAGGGCAAGATCCACGAGATGTCCTTCACCCACGGCGTGCCGGACGGCTCGCTGGAGGTGACCGGGGACGCCGGCGACGAGACCGGCACGGCGATCACCTTCCTGCCGTCGACCGACACCTTCCAGGGCGTCACCGAGTTCGACTACGGCACGCTGGAGCACCGGCTGCGCGAGCTGGCCTTCCTGAATTCCGGCGTGCGGATCATCCTCACCGACAAGCGCCATGCCGACGAGAAGGTCACCGAGCTGTTCTACGAGGGCGGTCTGGAAGCCTTCGTCCGCTATCTCGACCGCGCCCGCAAGCCGCTGATCCCCGAGCCGATCGTGCTGCATGGCGAGAAGGACGGCATCGTCGTCGAGGCGGCGCTGTGGTGGAACGACAGCTACAATGAATCCGTCCTCTGCTTCACCAACAACATCCCGCAGCGCGACGGCGGCACGCATATGGCGGGCTTCCGCGGCGGCCTGACCCGGCAGGTAACCGGCTATGCGGAGACCTCCGGCGCGCTGAAGCGCGAGAAGGTGACGCTGACCGGCGACGATTGCCGCGAGGGCCTGTCCTGTGTTTTGTCGGTGAAGGTGCCGGACCCGAAATTCTCGTCGCAGACCAAGGACAAGCTGGTCTCCTCCGAGGTGCGACCGGTGGTCGAGGGCCTCGTCAACGAGACCCTCTCGACCTGGTTCGAGGAGCATCCGCAGGAAGCCAAGATCGTCATCGCCAAGGTGGTGGAAGCCGCCTCGGCCCGCGAGGCCGCCCGCAAGGCGCGCGACCTGACCCGGCGCAAGGGCGCCCTGGACATCACCTCGCTGCCCGGCAAGCTGGCCGACTGCCAGGAGCGCGATCCGGCGAAATCCGAGATCTTCATCGTCGAGGGCGACTCGGCCGGCGGCTCGGCCAAGGGCGCGCGCTCGCGCAAGAACCAGGCGATCCTGCCCCTGCGCGGCAAGATCCTGAATGTCGAGCGCGCCCGCTTCGACCGCATGCTGGGCTCCGACCAGATCGGCACGCTGATCACGGCGCTGGGCACGTCCATCGGCAAGGACGAGTTCAACATCGAGAAGCTGCGCTACCACAAGATCATCATCATGACGGACGCCGACGTCGACGGCGCCCATATCCGCACCCTCCTGCTGACCTTCTTCTTCCGGCAGATGCCGGAGCTGATCGAGCGCGGCTACATCTACATCGCCCAGCCGCCGCTCTATAAGGTGACGCGCGGCAAGCAGAGCCAGTATCTGAAGGACGAGAAGGCGCTCGAGAACTATCTGATCGAGGGTGGTCTCGACGATGCCGGGCTGACCCTCGCCCATGGCGAGGTCCGCACCGGCCGCGATCTGCGCGGCGTCGTCGAGGACGCGCTGCAGGTGCGCCAGGTGATGAGCAGCCTACATTCGCGCTACGATCGCAGCGTCATCGAGCAGGCGGCCGTCGTCGGCGCCCTGTCGCCGGAGATGGCCGACGACGCGGCCAAGGGCCCGCAGATGGCCCAGCGGATCGCCGAGCGACTGGACGACGTCGCCGAGGAAACCGAGCGCGGCTGGTCCGGCGAGGCGGTCGATGGCGGCTATCGCCTGATGCGCACCGTGCGCGGCGTTTCCGAGGTGCAGACGATCGACGCGGCGCTGATCAATTCCGGCGACGGCCTGCAGCTCAACCGCCTCGCGGGACGGCTGGCCGAGATCTATCAGGGCCTGCCGGTGCTGCGCCGGCGCGACACCGAGCGCGAGCTCACCGGCCCGCTGGAGCTTCTGACCGCGGTCTTCGAGGTCGGCCGCAAGGGCCTGACCCTGCAGCGCTACAAGGGGCTGGGCGAGATGAACCCGGAGCAGCTCTGGGAAACCACGCTGGACCCGGAAGCCCGCACCCTGGTGATGGTCAAGATCAACGACGCCACCGACGCCGACCAGCTGTTCTCGCGGCTGATGGGCGACGAGGTCGAGCCGCGCCGCGAGTTCATCCAGGAACACGCTTTGCAGGTTGCCAACCTGGATATCTGAGGGTCCGCGGACCGGTGTTGCACCGGTCGCGTTTCGCGTCTGATGGTTTCCATGGAACAGACCGCTTGGCGGGGTGGGCGTCCGTTTGTCGGATGCGCCCGCCTTGCCGGGCCGGTTGAGCGCGTCGTCGGCGACCCTACATCCCTTGTACAACAACAGGATGTCGTCCGATGAGTGTCGCTTTCGTCAAGGAACCCAATGACGACCAGGTCGAGGTGCTGCCGGATCGCGATCTGGGCACCGAGCCCAATCTCGTCACGCCGCGCGGGCTGTCGCTGATCGATGCCGAGGTCGCCGCGCTGAACGAGCGCAAGGAGGCGGCGCGGCAGGCCGACGACAAGATCGCCATCGCGAACATCAATCGCGATCTGCGCTACTGGAATGCCCGGCGGGCGACCGCCGAGTTGATCCGGCCGCGCGACACCGGCGGCACCGCCCAGTTCGGCAGCGTCGTGTCGATCGAGCGCGAGGATGGCCGCACCCAGCAATTCACCATTGTCGGGATCGACGAGGCCGATCCGTCCGCCGGGCTGATCTCCTATCTGTCGCCGCTGGCCCGCAGCCTGATCGGCCGGACCGTCGGTGACGTCGTGCGCGCCGGCACGGCCGATGCCGAGATCGTGGCGATTTCCGAGGAAGCCGCCTGAGCCGCATCCCGGTCGGCTGAGGCTGCGGGCCGGGATCGTTAACGAATCCTTTCCGCCGCCGTGCCGCCACGGCATGGCTGCCTTGCATCGCGCGGCATTGCTGCATTGCGGCAAAGCTTCCATCTAAGGGCGGAAAGGAGACCGATCATGAACATCACCGACAAGATCCGCGGCGCCTTCCGCCGCAACCGCGAGCAGGAGCGGGTTCGGGCCTATCTGGACCAGTCCGTGTCCATGTCCGACCTGGAGCGCCGTCTCCGCGAGGTCGACCAGGGCCGTTTCTCGGCACGTAGCTACCCCTTCTGACAGGGCGCGGGAGGCTTCTCCCGCCTCGATCTGCCCGGCGCAGGCACGGCCTGCGCGCGACGGGCCGGATTCACCGCCCGCAAACGACGCGCCAGCTTCCCGCTGCCCCGTCGTTTGCGGGCGTTCTCGTCTGCGGGTATGCCGGTTGACGATCCGTCCGTCCGACTGCCTCTGGCCAAAGCTGGCCGAACGGCTATGTCGGGTGGAAATGCCCGGCGACATTCGCTCGCTCCGGCCGTCTCCTGCAGCGGTAGCATCTCTCCATGGCACCGATCCTCTCCGTCCAGAACGTCTCGAAGACCTATGCGGGCGGCTTCCAGGCGCTGAAGAACATCGACCTGTCCATCGACAAGGGCGAGATCTTCGCGCTGCTCGGCCCCAACGGCGCCGGCAAGACGACGCTGATTTCGATCATCTGCGGCATTGCCGGCCTGACCGAGGGCTCGATCTCGGTCGGCGGCCACGACATCGACCGCGACTTCCGCGCCGCCCGCTCGATGATCGGCCTGGTCCCGCAGGAGCTGACCACCGACGCCTTCGAGAGCGTCTGGGCGACCGTCTCCTTCTCGCGCGGGCTGTTCGGCAAGAAGCGCAATCCGGCCCATATCGAGAAGGTGCTGCGCGACCTGTCGCTGTGGGACAAGCGCGACAGCAAGATCATGACCCTGTCGGGCGGCATGAAGCGCCGCGTCCTGATCGCCAAGGCGCTGTCGCACGAGCCGGAGGTGCTGTTCCTCGACGAGCCGACGGCCGGCGTCGATGTCGGCCTGCGCCGCGAGATGTGGGAAGTCGTGCGCAAGCTGCGCGAATCCGGCGTCACCATCATCCTGACCACCCACTATATCGAGGAAGCCGAGATGATGGCCGACCGTATCGGCGTCATCTCGCGCGGCGAGCTGATCCTGGTCGAGGACAAGGCCGAGCTGATGCGCAAGCTCGGCCACAAGGAACTGACCCTGCATCTGCAGGAGCCGATCCAGCGCCTGCCGGACGGGCTCGACGACTACGACATCACGCTGGCGCCGGACGGGGAGAGCCTGACCTACAGCTACGACACCACGGCCGAGCGCACCGGCATCGCCACGCTGATGAGCCGCCTGTCGGACGCCGGCATCCGCTTCCGCGACCTGTCGACCAAACAGTCCACGCTGGAGGAAATCTTCGTGAACCTGGTGAGGGACGAGGCATGAATTTCGCTGCGGTCCGCGCAATCTACAAGTTCGAGATGGCCCGCACCTGGCGGACCATCATGCAGAGCGTGATCTCGCCGGTCATCTCGACCTCGCTCTATTTCGTCGTCTTCGGCGCGGCCATCGGCTCGCGTATCGAGGAGATCGACGGCGTCTCCTACGGCGCCTTCATCGTGCCCGGCCTGATCATGCTGTCGCTGTTGCAGCAGAGCCTGACCAATGCCGCCTTCGGCATCTATTTCCCCAAATTCGTAGGCACGATCTACGAGATCCTGTCGGCGCCGATCTCGGCCTTCGAGATCGTGCTCGGCTATGTCGGCGCGGCGGCCACCAAATCGGCCATGCTCGGCCTGATCATCCTCGCCACCGCCTGGTTCTTCGTCGATCTGCGGATCGAGCATCCGATCTGGATGCTCTCCTTCCTCGTCCTGACGGCGATCACCTTCTCGCTGTTCGGCTTCATCATCGGCATCTGGGCCGACGGCTTCGAGAAACTGCAGCTCGTGCCGCTGCTGATCATCACCCCACTGGCCTTTCTGGGAGGCAGCTTCTATTCCATCAAGATGCTGCCGGAGTTCTGGCAGGACGTCAGCCTGGTCAATCCGGTCGTCTATCTGATCAGCGGCTTTCGCTGGGCCTTCTACGGCACGTCGGACGTGTCGATCGGGGTGAGCCTTGCCATGACGCTGGTCTTTCTGGTGGCCAGCCTGCTGGTCATCGGCTGGATCTTCCGCACCGGCTGGCGGCTGAAGAGCTGACACGCGCGGCGACCGCCGCGAAACGCAATTCGACGGACCGTCCGGCGTGGCGCATCGCCCGAGGCGGGGGAAGACAGGAGAAGTCAGATGGTTGATCGGCCGGCCGATATCGGGGTCTATGGTCTCGGGACGATGGGCGCCAATCTCGCGCTCAACATCGCCGAGAAGGGCTTCAGGGTGGCGGTCTTCAACCGCACCGTCGAGAAGGGCTTTGCCCTGCGCGACGACAATCCGGGCATCGGCGACAATGTCGTGCCGGCCTCCACGCTGAAGGAATTCGTCGCCTCGCTGAAGAGCCCGCGGCTGGTGCTGTTCATGGTCCCGGCCGGCAAGATCGTCGATGACGAGATGGCCGAGGTGGCGCCGCTGCTGTCGCCCGGCGACGTAATGATCGACGCCGGCAATGCCGATTTCAACGACACGGTTCGCCGCTCCAGGGACGTCGAGGGCACCGGCCTCAACTTCGTCGGCATGGGCGTATCGGGCGGCGAGCTCGGTGCGCGCCACGGCCCCTCGATCATGGTCGGCGGCGCCAAGGACACCTATCCGCAGCTCGAGCCGATCCTGACCAAGATCGCGGCGAAATACGAGGGCGCGCCCTGCGTCGCCTGGCTCGGCCCGGACGGAGCCGGCCATTTCGTCAAGACCATCCACAACGGCATCGAATATGCCGACATGCAGATGATCGCCGAGATCTACGGCATCATGCGCGACGGCATGGGGATGCAGGCGGACGCCATGGCGGCGATCTTCGCCGAGTGGAACAAGGGCGGCCTGTCCTCCTATCTGATCGAGATCACCGCGGTGAATCTCGCCGAGAAGGACCCGGAGACGGGCAAGCCGCTGGTCGACCTGATCGTCGACGAGGCCGGCCAGAAGGGCACCGGCCGCTGGGCGGTCATCGAGGCGCAGAAGCTGGGCGTCGGCGCCACCACCATCGAGGCCGCGGTCTCGGCGCGTGGCGTCTCCTCGCGCCGCTCCGAGCGGGCCGAGGCGAGCCGTCTCTATGCCGGCATCGCCACCGAGGCGGCGGATTTCTCCGGCGAGGCCGCCGGCATCGCCGAGCTGGAGCAGGCGCTGGAGACCGCCAAGATCATCGCCTACGCCCAGGGCTATGCCACCATGGCCTCGGCTTCGGAGGAGTTCGGCTGGAACCTGCCGCTCGGCACCATCGCCGAGATTTGGCGCGCCGGCTGCATCATCCGCTCGCAGTTCCTCGACGACATCGCCGGCGCCTACGAGACCGGCGGCGTGGTCAATTTGTTGCAGTCGCCGGCCTTCATCGGCCGGGTCGAGGCGGGGCAGACGGCGCTGCGCAAGGTCGTCGCCAAGGCGTCCATGGCCGGCATCCCGGTGCCGGCGCTGTCGGCGGCGCTCGCCTATTTCGACGATTATCGCCGGGCGCGCGGCACCACCAATCTGACCCAGGCGCAGCGCGACCTGTTCGGGGCCCACACCTTCCACCGGCTCGACCGCGACGGTGTCTTCCACCATCGCTGGCCGGCGGTCTGATCCGGCCTAGCTGCCGTTCACCAGAGGCAGCCAGACGACCAGCGCGAGAAGCGTCGCCAGGAGCACTGGCGGCGTGATGACCAGCCCGACCTTCATGTACTGGCCCCAGGTGATGCGATGTCCCTTGGTGGCCAGGACATGCAGCCAGAGCAGCGTGGCGAGGCTGCCGATCGGGGTGAATTTCGGCCCGAGATCGTTGCCGATGACGTTGGCGTAGATCATCAGCTCCTGGGTCAGCGGCGCGACGTCCGCCCGGTCGATGGCCAGCGCCCCGACCAGCGTCGCCGGCATGTTGTTCATCACCGAGGCGAGGATGGCGGCGGCAAAGCCGCTGCCGACGGTCGCCACGAGATTGCCCTGCTGGCCGAGCCAGACCAGGAGGCCGGCGGCCAGATCCGTCAGGCCGGCATTGCCGAGGCCGTAGACCACCAGATACATGCCGACCGAGAACAGGACGATCTGCCAGGGCGCATTGCGCAGGACCCGGCCGATCGGCACCACCGCCGCGCCCTTGCCGATCCAGCGGCCGGCGATGGCCAGCAGCAGCAAGGCCGCGGCGCCGGTGACGAAGGCGATCGGCACGTCGAACGGGCCGGTGACGAAATAGGCGACCAGCAGGAGGCCGAGCAGCGGGAAGGCGGCGCGGAACACCAGCGGGTCGCGGATCGCCGAACGCGGCGCTTCCAGTTCCTCCACCGGATAGGCCGCCGGGATCGCCCGGCCGTAATAGACCCACAGCACCGCCAGCGTCGCCGCCAGCGCGACGAGGTCGACCGGCACCATGACCAGCGCGTAGCGGTTGAAGCTGATGTCGAAATAATTCGCCGAGACGATGTTCACGAGATTGGAGATGACCAGCGGCAGGCTGGTCG
The DNA here is from genome assembly GCF_000421645.1 of Aurantimonas coralicida DSM 14790. Classification (GTDB taxonomy): domain Bacteria; phylum Pseudomonadota; class Alphaproteobacteria; order Rhizobiales; family Rhizobiaceae; genus Aurantimonas; species Aurantimonas coralicida. The sequence goes on from NZ_ATXK01000002.1 coordinate 257,048, forward strand.
TGTCGGCGACGAAGCCGGTGGCGACGATGAAGGCCAGCGCCGCCTCGGGCCGGAAGTCGAGCCGCAGGAGGATCGCCAGCACGATCGGCGTCAGAAGCAGCGCCGCGCCGTCATTGGCGAAGAAGGCCGCGATCACCGCGCCGAGCAGCACGACGAGCGGGAACAGCCGCCGTCCGTTGCCGCCGCCCCAGCGCGCTACATGCAACGCCGCCCAGTGGAAGAAGCCCGCCTCGTCGAGGATCAGCGAGATGACGATCAGCCCGACAAAGGTGAAGGTCGCGTCCCAGACGATATCCCAGACGACGCCGAGATCGGTGAAATCGACCACCCCGACGGCCATTGCCACCGCCGCGCCGCCCAGCGCGCTCCAGCCGATGCCAAGGCCCTTCGGCTGCCAGATGACGAGGATCAGGGTGGCGAGGAAGATCGCGAAGGCGAGCATGGCAATGTCCGGGACGGGGAGGCAAGAAAGCTCAGATCGAGCGCTGGTTGACCCTGAGGGAGACGGCTTCCGCGCTCTCCACGCGCTCGGAATAGCGATCGGTCAGATAGTCCGACCGGCCGCGCACGAGATGGGTGAACTTCACCAGCTCCTCGCAGACATCGACGATGCGGTTGTAATAGGCGGACGGCTTCATCCGCCCGGCCTCGTCGAATTCGTTGAAGGCCTTGGCCACCGACGACTGGTTGGGGATGGTGACCATGCGCATCCAGCGGCCGAGAATGCGCATCTGGTTGACGGCGTTGAAGGATTGCGAGCCGCCGGACACCTGCATGACCGCCAGCGTCTTGCCCTGGGTCGGCCGCACGCCGCCGAGCGACAGCGGCAGCCAGTCGATCTGCGCCTTCATGATCGCCGTCATCGCGCCGTGGCGCTCCGGGCTGACCCAGACCATGCCCTCGGCCCACATGGTGAGATCGCGCAGCTCCTTCACCTTCGGATGGGAGGGCTCGGCACCGTCGGGCAGCGGCAGGTCGCGCGGATCGAAGGTCTTCACCTCGCAGCCGAACCAGCGCAGCAGCCGGCCTGCTTCCTCCGAGGCGAGGCGCGAATAGGAGCGTTCGCGGATCGAGCCGTAGAGGACCAGGATCCGCGGCGCATGGGCCGGACCGTCCGACCCGGCCAGCGCCGCGACATCGGGCCGTTCCAGCTGGTCGGCGGCGATGTTCGGCAGGTCGAACGGCGTTGCAGGCTCATCCGTCATGGTAGTGTTCGCTTCCTTCGATCACCACTTCGCCATCCTCCTTGGTGAACAGGCCGATCTCGGGATCCGGCAGGATCTCCAGCACGGTCTCCGACGGACGGCACAGCCGGGCGCCCTTGTCGGTCACCACGATCGGGCGGTTGATCAGGATCGGGTGCTGCATCATCGCGGCGAGGATCTCCTCGTCCGACAGCTTCGGATCATCGAGGCCGAGCTCGGCATAGGGCGTGCCCTTTTCGCGCAGCAGGTCGCGCGGCTTCATCTGCATCATGTTGAGAAGCTCGATCAGCGTCTCGCGGCTGGGCGGGTTCCTCAGATATTCGATGACCTGCGGCTCCTCGCCGGACTGGCGGATCATGGCGAGGGTGTTGCGCGAAGTGCCGCAGTCGGGGTTGTGATAGATCGTGACGGTCATGGGGCCTCTGCTGGCTGGGGAGCGGTCGCCGTCGTCCCCTCCAACCGGCCAATGGCACGGATCTCGGCGGTCAGGCTGCTGCGCTCGAGCGTTTCAATCGGCAACGCCGTGAAGACGGCGATGCGATTGCGCATGTAATGCAGCGCACGCAGAAAGGCAGCGCGCTGCCACATTCCGCCGCGTGTTTCCGCCGCCGGATCCTCGATGCCCCAATGCCCGGTCATCGGCTGGCCCGGCCAGACCGGGCAGGATTCGCCGGCCGCGTCGTCGCAGACGGTGAAGACGAAATCCATCTTCGGCGCGCCCGGCTCGGCGAACTCGTCCCAGGTCTTCGACCGCAGCCCCTCGGTCGGATAGCCATGCTCGGCCAGGAGCTCGAGGCTCATCGGGTGGACGTCGGGCCTGGGGAAGCTGCCCGCCGAAAAGGCGTTGAAGCGCCCGCCGCCCTCCTTGCGCAGGATGGCTTCGGCGAGGATCGAGCGGGCGGAATTGCCCGTACACAGGAACAGCACGTTGAACGGATCGGACCGGGTCATCGGCAGGCCTCCTCTGTCCCGCAGGCGGGCACCAGCGCGGCAAGATCGCCGCAAAGCTCGGGCCGGCCGCCGCAGCAATCCTCGGTGAGGAAGCCCAGCAGGCCGCGCATCTCGTCGTAGCGGACGGCATAGAGGATGCGCCGTCCGTCCCGCCGCGAGCCGATCAGCCCGCCGCGCTCGAGGGCGGCGAGATGAAAGCTCATCCGGGTGGGGGCCGCGCCGAGACGCTCCGCGATCACGCCGGAGGGCAGTCCCTCGGGGCCGGCCTGCACGAGGGCGCGGAAGGCGGCGAGGCGGTCGGCATGGGCAAGGGCGGCGAGCGCCGCGACGGCTCTGTCTTCATCCATGCTGCAATACTACAAGGATATTTGTAGTATGCAAGTGCGGCGATGCCGCCGCCCGGCGCGCGGTGCCCGTCACGGCGTCGTCCGGAGACGGCCGTTTGCGGCGGCAGTCCGGTCAGTCGCCGGGGTCGGGAATCTTCAGGAGCTGGCCGCAGGCCTTGCAGTGGACGGCGTCGGGGTCGTGGCGCTGCAGGCCGCAATTGGGGCAGGGGTAATCCACCTTGCGCGGCCGGAAGATCGCCTGCGCCAGCCGCACGAACAGCGAGATGCCGATGATCATGATGACCACCGAGGTCAGCTTGCCCCAGCTGCCCGGCAGGGTGATGTCGCCGTAGCCCGTCGTCGTCACCGAGGCGACGGTGAAATAGAGGGCGTCGAGATAGCCTTCGAGGCCGGAGCCCTTGCGGAAGAAGGTCGTGTAGACGAAGCCCGTCGCCAGGAAGAGGAAGGTGATCAGATTCACCACCGCGCGGGCGAGCTGTTCCCAGTCCTTGTGGCCCCAGCGCCGCAGCGGCCGCCACAGGACGCCGCTCTGGGAGATCGACCACAGGCGGACGATCCGCAGGAAGCCGAAATTGATGAAGGTGTAGGGAAACAGCAGCGTCGCCAGGATCACCAGGTCGAGCAGCACGAAGGGCTGGCGCAGCCATTTGAGCGGGTTGCGGGCGGCAAAGCACCGGGCGGCGACGTCGGCGGCCAGGATCGCGGCGACCGAGTAGTCGACGAAGAGGAAGGACGGGTCGTCGCGCAGGATCGGGCTGAAGACGAAGAAGGCGATGATCGCCATGTCGACGAGGAGCACCGCCATCTGGAAGCGCAGGGCGTTGCGGGTGTGGCCGTGATAGAGCCGGCGCAGGCGGACCCTGGCGCGGGCGATCCGGGTCTTGAGCCGGCGGCGGTGCCTGCCATGTGCAGGACGGGCGGATTGCAGCATTGCGGCCGATCGTTGGGTCCGGGAGGGCGCGTCGCGGATCGGCCGGAATGCCGCTCCGATGTCCGAGGTAGCGCGGCAGGCTTCAGGAGTACAGGCAATGAGCGACGACGTGGCGGCCCCGAGGATCGCGATCACCTATTGCACCCAGTGCCAGTGGCTGCTGCGGGCGGCCTGGATGGCGCAGGAGCTGCTCTCGACGTTCGGCCCGGATCTGGGCGAGGTGGCGCTGGTGCCGGGCACCGGCGGCGTCTTCGAGATCCGCTATGAGGGCGAGACGATCTGGGAGCGCAAGGCCGATGGCGGTTTTCCCGAGGCCAAGGTCCTGAAGCAGCGGGTGCGCGACCGGCTCGATCCGGCTCGCGACCTCGGCCACAACGACCGCTGACGCGGCGGGGCCGCTGCCGGCCCCGCGCAGGATGAAAGGCCCGGCCGGATCAATCGACGGCGACGGTCACCTTGCTCGGATCGAAGGCGACATGGCCGGCGATCTCGCCGACGCCGGCATGGGGCGTGTCATAGGCCCAGACCGCATCGTCGGCCGCCTGCGCCTCGGCGGTGATCGACCAGTAGCGGGCCTCGCCCTTGAACGGGCAGGTCGTGCGCCGGTCGCTCTCGCGCAGATAGGCCATCTCCACCCGGTCCTTCGGGATGTAGTAGACCGGGTCGTAGCCGGTCTCGTGCAGCACCAGAGCCTCATTGGTGGAGGCGAGGATCGCGCCATGGAAATTGACGATCACCGGGCCGGTTGCCGGCTCGATGCGAATCCGTTCGCGGGTGCGCTGTTCCATGTCTGTGGTCATCGGGCTTCTCCAATTGCAGTGATTGGCAAGGGAAAGGGGACCGTGGCCAAGCTGTTCCCCGGCTGCGGCGAAGCGTCCGGATCGCTGCCGTGCCGGGACGGGCGCCCGGCACGGAGTTTTGGCCGCGCCTAGAGCGCGAGTTGCAGATGTGGCCGGCCGTCCGAGGTCTTCTCGGCCGTTGCGCCGGTCGCATCCACGGTGACGGTCACCCGCCGCCGGAACGCCGAGAAACTGTCGAAGGAGACGACGTCCACCGGGGTGTCGAACTGGATCGAGGCCCGGTAGCGCCCGCTCTTGGACAGAGCGTGCAACGCGACGAGTTCGCCGGTGAAGTCGTGGCCGAGATAGCGGCCGGCCACCGTCGAGCCGATGGTGAGATCGGCGACGGAGCGACCGCGTGCGGCCAGCGCATTCAGCGTGTTCCAGTCGCGCACGCCATGCTGGCGCGCCACCAGTTCCAGGGCGGCGCTGTGGGTGAGGTCGTGGCCCGTGTCCGCCAGTCCGGCGCGCAGGCGCCTGGCCTGGGCCTTGTAGTCGGTGGCGGTCTGGGTGTGGGGCATGCCGGTCATCTGCTGAACCTTTCGAGGTCGTCGCATGCGGCGTCTTGAAGTCGGGGCTCGCGATTGCCGTCAGGCCGCATGCCAACACGATTGGCGTCACGGATGATCGGAAAGGGGATTCACCACGGCTTTCGCCCGCGAGCGGCAGGCTCCCTCGGCCCGCAGCACAGATGGAGGGTTGCGGTCGCAACGTCAAGCGCGGCGGTGTCGGCGGCATCGGCGGACCCGCCATGGTGGCGCGCGGCGGCCGGCGGCGTTACAGAAGCGGCAACGAAGGAAGAGGACGAAGCCATGCGCGCCCAGCCCAACGGATCCCATTACATCGACGGCGGCTATGTCGAGGACGAGAGCGGCGAGGCCTTCGCCAGCATCTATCCGGCCACCGGCGAGACCATCGCCGAACTGCATGCGGCCACCCCGGCCCTGATCGAGCGCGCCATTGCCGCGGCGCAGAAGGGGCAGGCCGTCTGGGCGGCAATGACCGGCGCCGAGCGCGGCCGCATCCTGCGCCGGGCCGCGGCGATCATGCGCGACCGCAACGAGGCGCTGTCGGAGCTGGAGACGCTGGACACCGGCAAGGCGCTGTCCGAGACGCTGGTGGCGGATGCCGCCTCGGGCGCCGACGCGCTGGAATATTTCGGCGCGCTGGCCGCCGACATCACCGGCGACTACATCGATCTCGGCGGCTCCTTCGCCTATACGCGCCGCGAACCGCTGGGCGTCTGCGCCGGCATCGGCGCCTGGAACTACCCGATCCAGATCGCATCCTGGAAGGCCGCGCCGGCGCTGGCCTGCGGCAATGCGATGATCTTCAAGCCCTCTGAAGTGACGCCGCTGACGGCGCTGAAACTCGCCGAGATCCTGTCCGAGGCGGGCCTGCCGGCCGGCGTCTTCAACGTCGTGCAGGGCATGGGCCCGGTCGGTGCGGCACTCGCCGGGCATCCGCAGATCGCCAAGGTGTCGGTCACCGGCTCGGTGCCGACCGGCGCGCGGGTGATGCAGGCGGCGTCGCAGACGACCAAGCACGTGACCCTGGAGCTCGGCGGCAAGTCGCCGATCGTGGTCTTCGCCGATGCCGATCTCGATGCGGCGGTTTCCGGCGCGATCCTCGGCAATTTCTACTCCACCGGCCAGATCTGCTCGAACGGCACCCGCGTCTTCGTCGAGCGCTCGGTGCGGGCCGCCTTCGTCGAGAAGCTGGTGGCGCGCACCAGGGCGATCACCCTCGGCGACCCGATGCGGGTGACCACCGATCTCGGCCCGCTGGTCTCGCGCGCCCAGTACGAGAAGGTGCTCTCCTATCTGGAGATCGGCCGGCAGGAAGGCGCGACGGTCGCCTGCGGCGGCGGCAGTGCGAAGGTCGACGGCTTTCCCGACGGCGTCTTCGTCGAGCCGACGGTCTTCACCGACGTGACCGACGACATGCGCATCGCCGGCGAGGAGATCTTCGGCCCGGTCATGTGCGTCCTCGATTTCGACGACGAGGAGGAGGCGATCGCCCGGGCCAATGCCAGCGAGTTCGGCTTGGCGGCGGGCGTCTACACCCGCGACATCCAGCGCGGCCACCGGGTCGTGGCGAAGCTGCAGGCCGGCACCTGCTGGATCAACGCCTACAATCTGACCCCAGTGGAAATGCCCTTCGGCGGCTTCAAGCGCTCCGGCATCGGGCGAGAGAACGGACGGGCGGCGCTGGAGCACTACAGCCAGGTCAAGTCCGTCTATGTCGAGATGGGCACCAGCGAAGCGCCCTACTGACGTGGTGGGGGCCGGTCACGGGACCGTCAGGGTGCAGGCGTTGACTTTCGCCCGCCGCCATTGTTCGGCTGTCTGCATGTGCGGCGAAGCAGCGAGAACCCGGCCCTGATGGCGACAAGTGCGGAGGAAGGCCGGGCTGTGCTCGTGGAACGCCTGCGCGCCGTCGCCGCGGGCGACCGCGGGGCCCTGCAGGCCGTCTATGATCTGACATCGGCGAAGCTTTTCGGCATCTGCCTGCGTATCTTGGGGGACCGCGAGGAAGCCGAGGACGTGTTGCAGGATGTGTATCTGATCATATGGCGCAAGGCCGAGAGCTTCGATGCGGGGCGGGCGAGCCCGATCACCTGGCTGGCGACGATCGCCCGCAACCGGTCGATCGACCGGCTGCGCCAGGTCGGCCCCCGCCGCGCCGACCGGCCGGTGGACGCTGCGCTGGATCTTGCCGATGGCACGCCCGACGCCTTCGAGCTGCTGCATCGCGCGCAGGAGGGGCAGCAACTCGCCGTATGCCTGGACACGCTGGAGGAGCGCGCCCGCAGTGCGATCACCGCGGCCTTTTTCGGCGGCGCCACCTATGAAACGCTGGCCGGACATGCCGGGGTGCCGCTCGGCACCATGAAGAGCCTGATCCGGCGCGGACTGCAGAAACTGAAGGGATGCCTGTCGCAATGACCGCGGCGCAAGACCACGAACGGGACGATGCGGATCTGGCCGCCGAGTATGTGCTCGGCGTCCTGGATGGCGCGGAGCGTCGTGCGGTCGAGCGCCGGGCGGCGACGGATGCCGCCTTCGCGCAGGAGATCGATGCCTGGGCCGAGCGCCTCGGACCTTTGGCGCAGACGGTGCCGGCGGTGGTGCCGCCCGCCAGCGTCTGGTCCCGCATTGCCGGTGAGATCGACTGGACGACGCGCCGTGCCGCGACCCCGGCGGCGCCGCGCGGCCGCAGGGTGTCGCCGATCTGGCAATGGCTGGGGCTCGGCGGCATGGGGCTCGCCGTCACCAGCCTGGCCATGCTCATTCTGGTCGCCGGGCGCGACCTCGCCGCACCGCCCCAGGCGCCGGGCGGGACGCTGACCGCGACGCTCAGCGCCGATGACGGCACGCCGCTCCTGACGGTGGTGATCGATACCGGCACTGCCGAGGCGACGCTGATCCCCGTCGTCGCGGCGCAGGAGGCGGGCCGGGTGCCCGAGCTCTGGCTGGTGCCGCCGGCCGGCGGTGCGCCGCGCTCGCTCGGCCTGATCGACATGACTCATCCGCTGCGGCTGGTTCTCAGCGATCCCGAATATGGCGCCACCGATGCCGCGCTCGCGGTTTCCATGGAGCCCGAGGGTGGTTCACCCACCGGCCTGCCGACGGGACCCGTCGTCGCCTCCGGCCCGCTGCATTCGATCTGATCGCCTGACAGGAACGGAACAGGCCGGTCGACCTCGCGAGAGATCGACCGGCCTGTCTGCATGTGATCGGAAGCGTCGGACCGTTGGTTTCCCGGCTCAGTCAGTCGGTCCGGTGGCCGGGCACGCGAACGCGCCGGGCTATTGTTTCTCAGAACTCGTCCCAGCTGTCGGCGACCGGCTTCGGTGCCGCACCGCCGTCGATGGTCCGCAGCTGCGTGACGCCGCGCGACGGCGCCCCGTGGCGATGCGAGGCCTGAGGCGCCGGCGAACCGCGGCGGGCGCCGGCATTGCCGGCACTGGTGCTGAACTTGGCCATGGCATGGGCCAACTCGTCGGTCTCGTTGGCCAGCGTCTGGCTGGCCGCCGTCGCTTCCTCGACCATCGCGGCGTTCTGCTGGGTCACCTTGTCCATCTGGTCGGCGGCCCCCGAGACTTCCCGCAGGCTCGTCGCCTGTTCACGGGCGCTCGATGCAATGGTCGAGATCACTTCGGCCATGGCGCTGACCTCGGTGACGATCTCCTCCAGCGACTTGCCGGACGCGGTGACCAGCTCGACGCCGGTGCCGACCTGCTCGCGGGACGTGGCGATCAGCGTCTTGATCTCCTTGGCGGCTTCCGCCGAGCGCTGGGCGAGCCCGCGCACTTCCTGGGCGACGACCGCAAAGCCCTTGCCCGCCTCGCCGGCCCGTGCCGCCTCGACACCGGCATTCAGGGCAAGCAGGTTGGTCTGGAAGGCGATCTCGTCGATGACGGAAATGATCGAGTTGATCTTCTCGGACGACTGCTCGATCTGGCCCATGGCCGCGACCGCCTTGCCGACGACCTCGCCGCCCTTCTGCGCCTTCTCGCGGGCCCCCGACGCCACCTGCTGGGCCTTGCCGGCACCCTCGGCGGTCTCGTTGACCGCCTGGGTGACTTCGCCAAGGGCTGCAACAGTCTCTTCGAGGCTGGCCGCCTGCTGTTCGGTGCGATGCGCCAGATCGTTCGACGCGGTGTTGATCTCACCGAGACCGGTACGGATCGAGGCGATGGAGGTCACGACATGGCCGATGGCCTCTTCCAGCGAGGCGACGCTGGCGTTGAACTTGGCGCGGATCGGCTCGAACTCCTCGGCCACCCTGTCCTGCATGCGCACGGTCAGGTCGCCGGCCGACAGACGCTCGAAGCCCACCTCGACGACGCCGACAAAGGCCCGCAGATCCTCAGCCTTGGCGTTGTCGAGGGCCGCCTGACGCTTCTTGGCCTCTTCCTGGCTGATGCGGGTGGCCTCGGCTTCCTCCTCCAGACGCTCCTGGTCGATGGCGGTCTGCTTGAAGACCTGCACGGCGCGGGCCATCGCGCCGATCTCGTCGGCGCGTTCCTGGCCGTGGACCTCGACCGAATGGTCGCCGGTCGCCAGCGTGCCCATGGTCGCGGTCAGGCGCTGGATGGCGCCGCCGAGGGAACGGGCGAACAGCATGAAGCCGAGAAGCGACAGGAGCGACACGACCAGCGTGCCGACGATGGTGGACCAGAGCGCGGCGCTGCGGCCCGCGGCCATGGCGCTGACGTCGGAGGCGACTTCCAAGACGCCGATATTGGTGCCGGAATAGTTCGTCAGCGGGATCGCGGTGGCCGCATAGCTGACATTGCCGACATCGGCGATCTTCTCCACCGTGGTGCCGCCATAGACCGTCTGCACTTCCGACAGGTCGAGCAGGCCTTCCGACGCCATGGTCGAAGCCTGGGTGACGAAGCCCTCGTCGGTGAAGATCTTGACGGTGAGCGCGGCGTTGCGGCTCTCGGCAAGGCGCGCGAAATACTGCTCGGTCAGCTTGGTGCCGATATCGACGATACCGACGACGACGCCGTTGCGGATCACCGGAGCCGAGGCGAACATGCTGACGGCGGTGCGGCCCGGCTCGATGCCGGCCGTCATCTGGCCGCCGGCGATCGCCGCTTCCACCATCTTGCGCCGGCCGGCGAGCTTGTCGCCGAACTTGCCGGGCTCGTGGATGCGCGCCACGACGGTAGTATCGGCCTGGCTGAAGGTGATGAGCTGCATCGCGCCCTTTTCGACGATCTCTTCGTAATTGCCGCCGTAGCGCGCCAGCAGCGCATCGCGGTCGTTCGCCATCACGAGGTCGGCGACGCCGGGATCGGCAGCCAGCGCCAGCGCAAGGGCCGAGGCGGCGCGCTTCTGGGCCTCGATGTCGGCCATCACGAAGGACAGATCATTGGCCATCTCGGCATGGATATTGGCGTCGTTCATCACCGCCTGGCGATACCAGGCGAGGCCACCGATCATGCAGCTGGCAAACAGGACGGCGGCAAACCCGTAGGCGGTAATGCGGATCCAGAGCGGTCGTGCGACCTCGGCCTTGGTCTTCATCGTCTCGAACTTCTTTCGCGGGTCTGACGCCTGCCGGTAGTGTCGCGGCGTCGGGAAATGATCATCGGCACACAGGAATTTGATCAACAGCACTTAACAATGTGCGAACGCGCCGCGGTTGCTTTCGATTTGCCCGGAGCCTGACGCAAGGTTGGCGCGGCGGGCGCTGTTCGCGGTCTTTGTAAGCCGGTCGATCAGCCATGGCGCGGGGTCGGCCGATGCGGTAACGCTGCCCCGATGAGCAAGCTCTTTTCCGTCATCTTCCTGCTTTTGATGATCGCCCATCTGATCCGGCCCTTCGGCGTGCCGGGGCTGCGCAAGCGCGGCGATTTCTGGAAGCTGGCGCTTCTGGGCATCTTCGCCTTCATGGCGACGGTGCTGATCCGGCCGCAATAGTCGCGCCGCGCCGGCAGACCCCCGGCAGACAAACGCGGCCGTCCCCACACGCCACCTTGACGGATGCCTCGGCGCGGTCGCAACGTCGCGCATGTATCGCGACGAAGGGGGTGGACCTTGCCGGACGATCAGCCGCTCAGCCTGCATGTGCCCGAGCCCGAGGTCCGGCCCGGCGGAACCCCCGATTTCAGCGGCGTGAAGATCGCCCGGGCCGGCACGGTGCGCCGCCCGCCGGTCGACGTCGATCCGGCCGAGATCCGCGATCTCGCCTATTCGATCATCCGCGTCCTCAACCGCTCCGGCGAGGCGGTGGGCGAATGGGCCGGCACGCTGAGCGACGAGGAGGTCCTGGCCGGGCTGAAGACGATGATGCGGGTGCGCGCCTTCGACCGCCGCATGCTGATGGCCCAGCGCCAGGGCAAGACCTCGTTCTACATGCAGTGCCTCGGCGAGGAGGCGATCGCCTGCGCCTTCCGCAAGGCGCTCGGCCCCGGCGACATGAACTTTCCGACCTATCGCCAGCAGGGGCTGCTGATCGCCGACGATTATCCGCTCGTCGACATGATGTGCCAGATCTATTCCAACCGCCGCGACCCGCTGAAGGGCCGCCAGCTGCCGATCATGTATTCGTCGAAGGAACACGGCTTCTTCTCGATCTCGGGCAATCTGGCGACCCAGTTCGTGCAAGGCGTCGGCTGGGCGATGGCCTCGGCGATCAAGGGCGATCACCGCATCGCCGCGGCCTGGATCGGCGACGGCTCGACGGCTGAGAGCGACTTCCACTCGGCCATGGTCTTCGCCTCGACCTACAAGGCGCCGGTGGTCCTCAATATCGTCAACAACCAATGGGCCATCTCGACCTATCAGGGCATTGCCCGCGGCGGCTCGGGCACCTTTGCGGCCCGCGGTCTCGGTTTCGGCATTCCCTCGCTGCGGGTCGACGGCAACGACTATCTGGCCGTCCACGCGGCGTCCAAATGGGCCGTCGAGCGGGCCCGCCGCAATCTCGGCCCGACGCTGATCGAATGGGTCACCTATCGCGCCGCCGCCCATTCCACCTCGGACGATCCCTCCGCCTATCGTCCCAAGGAGGAGAGCGACGCCTGGCCGCTTGGCGATCCGGTGAAGCGGCTGAAGAATCATCTGATCCTAAAAGAGGTCTGGAGCGAGGAGCGCCACGTCCAGGCCGAGGCCGAGATCGACGCCGAGATCCTCGCCGCCCAGCGCGAGGCCGAGACCCACGGCACGCTCCACACCGGTCCGCGGCCCTCGGTGCGCGACATGTTCGAGGGCGTCTACGAGGAGATGCCGCCGCATCTGCGCCGCCAGCGCCAGCAGGCGGGGTACTGACGATGCGCACGGCAGGGCGGAACGGCCGGGCAGGCCCCGGCGGCGAACGCAGGAAAGGTTGCTGACGCCATGGCGCGCATGACCATGATCGAGGCGATCCGCGACGCCCATGCGGTGAAGATGGCGGAGGACGACAATGTCGTCGTCTTCGGCGAGGACGTCGGCTATTTCGGCGGCGTCTTCCGCTGCACCGCCGGGCTGCAGGAGCGCTTCGGCAAGAACCGCTGCTTCGACGCGCCGATCAACGAGAGCGGCATCGTCGGCACCGCCATCGGCATGGCCGCCTATGGCTTGCGGCCGGTCGTGGAGATGCAGTTCGCCGATTACGTCTATCCGGCCTACGACCAGATCGTCTCGGAGGCGGCGCGGCTGCGCTATCGCTCGGCCAGCGACTTCACCGCGCCGATGGTGGTGCGCATGCCGACCGGCGGCGGCATCTTCGGCGGCCAGACCCACTCCCAGTCGCCCGAGGCGCTGTTCACCCATGTCGCCGGCCTGAAGACGGTGGTGCCGTCCAACCCCTACGACGCCAAGGGCCTGCTGATCGCCGCCATCGAGGACAACGACCCGGTGATCTTCCTGGAGCCCAAGCGGCTCTATAACGGCCCCTTCGACGGCCATCACGACCGGCCGGTGACGCCCTGGTCGAAGCACCCGCTGGGCGAGGTGCCGGAGGGCCGCTACACCGTGCCGCTCGGCAAGGGCGTGGTGCGCCGCGAGGGCGCCGGGGTCACCGTTCTGGCCTATGGGACCATGGTGCATGTCGCCATCGCGGCGGCCGAAATGGTCGGCGTCGATGCCGAGATCCTCGACCTGCGCACCCTCGTGCCCCTCGATCTCGACCTGATCCGGCAATCGGTGGAAAAGACCGGCCGCTGCGTCGTCGTCCACGAGGCGACGCTGACCTCGGGCTTCGGCGCCGAGCTCTGCGCCCTCGTCGAGGAGAATTGCTTCTATCACCTCGAGGCGCCGATCCTCAGGGTCGCCGGCTGGGACACGCCCTATCCGCACGCCCAGGAATGGGACTATTTTCCCGGTCCGGCGCGGGTCGGGGCGGCCCTCAGACAGGTCATGGAGGGCTGATCATGGGCACCTACACGATCAAGCTGCCGGATGTGGGCGAGGGCGTCGCCGAGGCCGAGCTCGTCGAATGGCACGTGAAGATCGGCGATGTGGTGCGCGAGGACGCGGTCCTTGCCGCCGTGATGACCGACAAGGCGACGGTCGACATTCCCTCGCCGGTGGACGGCACCGTCGCCTGGATGGGCGGCGAGATCGGCGAGACGCTGGCCGTCGGATCGCCGCTGGTGAAGCTCACCGTCGACGGGGAGGGCGGCACCAACGAGCCCGATGAGAACCCCGACGAATTGGTCGCGACAAGCGAGGACGCGCCGCGTTCGCCCTCGGCCGAACGGGCGCCCGGACCGGCCGACCGCAAGGCCGCGACCAGCGACGACGATGCCGCCAAAGCGAACGAAGTGTCCGCAGATAAGCCGGCAAAGCCGTTGAGTAGCGGTTCCTCTGGCGCATCGCCGGCTACCCCGGCCCGGCCGAAGGCGCAACGACCCGCGTCCGCCTCGCCGGCGCGCAAGCCGGGCGAGCGTCCGCTGGCCTCGCCGGCGGTGCGGCGCCGGGCCATGGAGGCCGGAATCGATCTGCGCCGGGTCGCCGGCAGCGGTCCGGCGGGCCGGATCGGCCAGGACGATCTCGATGCCTATCTCGACGGTGGCGCCGCCGAGCCGTCCGCGGGCGGCGGACTGCAGGCCGACAGTTCGGTCACCGAGATCAAGGTGGTCGGCCTCAGGCGGCGCATCGCCGAGAAGATGGCGCTGGCCAAGAGCCGCATCGCCCACATCACCTATGTCGAGGAGATCGACGTCGAGGCGCTGGAGGATCTGCGCGCCGCGATGAACCGCGACCGCCGCGACGACCGGCCGAAACTGACGCTTCTGCCCTTCCTGATGCGGGCCATGGTCATCGCCATCCGCGAGCAGCCGGCGCTGAACGCGCTCTATGACGACGAGGCCAACATCCTGCACCAGCATGGCGGCGTGCATATCGGCATCGCGGCCCAGACCGGCGCCGGGCTGGTCGTGCCGGTGGTCCGCCATGCCGAGGCGCGCGACCTGTGGAACTGCGCCGGCGAACTGGGCCGGCTCGGCGAGGCGGCGAAGTCCGGCACCGCCAAGCGCGAGGAACTGTCCGGCTCGACCATCACCATCACCTCCCTCGGGGCCATGGGCGGCATCGTCACGACTCCGGTGATCAACCATCCGGAAGTCGCCATCGTCGGCGTCAACAAGATCGAAATCCGTCCGGTCTGGGACGGCACCCGCTTCGTGCCGCGCCGGCGCATGAATCTCTCCTCCAGCTTCGACCACCGGGTGATCGACGGCTGGGACGCCGCCCGCTTCGTCCAGCGCATCAAGGCACTTCTGGAAACCCCCGCGATGATCTTCGTCGAGGAGCGGCCATGACCGACATTTCCTGCCAGCTCCTGGTGATCGGCGCCGGCCCCGGCGGCTATGTCGCCGCCATCCGCGCCGGCCAGCTCGGCCTCGACACGGTGATCGTCGACGACCGCAAGCCCGGCGGCACCTGCCTGAATATCGGCTGCATCCCGTCCAAGGCGCTGATCCATGCCGCCGACGAATATTTCCTGCTGCGCGAGGCGGCCCGTGGCGTCGCGATCCCCGGCATCACGGCCGCCGAGCCGGGCCTCGACTGGGGCGAGATCGTCGACTGGAAGGACGGCATCGTCAACCGCCTGAACAACGGCGTCACCGGCCTCCTGAAGCGGGCCAAGGTGAAGCTCGTTTCCGGCCGCGCCCGCTTTCTCGACGGCAAGACGGTCGAGGTGACGGGCGAGACGGGCACCCAGCGGATCGCCGCCGAGAATGTCGTCATCGCCACCGGCTCGGTGCCGGTCGAACTGCCCTCGCTGCCTTTCGGCGGCAAGGTGATCTCCTCGGCCGAGGCGCTGAGTCTCGCCGCGCCGCCGGAGCGTCTGGTGGTGGTCGGCGGCGGCTATATCGGCGTCGAACTCGGCACCGCCTTCGCCAAGGCCGGCTCGACTGTGACCATCGTCGAGGCGACGGCGCAGATCCTGCCGCTCTACGATGCCGAGCTCGTCCGGCCGGTGCGGGCGCGGCTCGAGGCGCTCGGCGTCGAGATCCTGACCGAGGCGAAAGCCATGGGGCTGGCCGGCGAGGGGGGCGACCTCCTCGTGGAAGGTGCCGATGGCAGCGAGCGCCGGCTTGCCGCCGACCGGGTGCTCGTCACGGTCGGGCGCAGGCCGCTCACCGACGGCTGGGGCCGCGAGGAACTGGTGCTGGAGATGGACGGGCCCTTCCTGCGGGTCGACGAACAGCGCCGCACCGCCATGCGCGGCGTCTATGCCATCGGCGATGTCTGCGGCGAGCCGATGCTGGCCCACAAGGCGATGGCCGAGGGCGAGATGGTCGCCGAGATCGTCGCCGGCGCGCGGCTCGCCTGGGACAAGCGCGCCATCCCGGCGATTTGCTTCACCGATCCGGAGATCGTCACCGTCGGCCTGTCGCCGGAAGAGGCGAAGCGGCAGGGCCATGAGACCAAGATCGGGCTCTTCCCCTTCCAGGCCAATGGCCGGGCGATGACCCTTGCCCGCGACGACGGCTTCGTGCGGGTGGTGGCGCGGGCCGACAATCACCTGGTGCTCGGCATTCAGGCCGTCGGCGCCGGTATCTCCGAATTGTCGGCCGCCTTTGCGCTGGCGCTGGAGATGGGCGCCTGCCTCGAAGACATCGCCGGGACAATTCACGCCCATCCGACCCAAGGGGAAGGATTTCAGGAGGCCGCCTTCAAGGCGCTGGGCCACGCCATCCACATCTGAGCGGGGCCGGGCGGGCCGGCTCTGCGTGCCGCTGTTTGATACCGGGTGCCGGCTGGTGTAGAGACCCGCCTTCGGGACGATAGCAGGCAAGGCCGGACATCATGGATCGCATTCGCATTCGCGGCGGCAACGAGCTCAACGGGACGATACCCATCTCGGGCGCCAAGAACGCGGCGTTGCCGCTGATGATCGCGTCGCTGCTCACCGACGACACGCTGACGCTGGAAAACGTGCCGCATCTCGCCGATGTCGAGCAGCTGATCCGCATTCTCGGCAATCACGGCGTCGATTATTCGGTGATCGGCAAGCGCTTCCGGCAGCAGCCGGGTCTCGGCCGCACCATCCATTTCGACGCGCGCAACATCGTCGACACCACCGCGCCCTACGAACTCGTCTCCAAGATGCGGGCAAGCTTCTGGGTCATCGGCCCGCTTCTGGCGCGCATGCACAAGGCCAAGGTCTCGCTGCCGGGCGGCTGCGCCATCGGCACACGGCCGGTCGACCTGTTCATCGACGGCCTGCGGGCGCTCGGCGCCACCATCGACATCGATGCCGGCTATGCCGTGGCCGAGGCCAAGGGCGGCCTTGTCGGCGCGCGCTATGTCTTCCCGAAGGTCTCGGTCGGCGCGACCCACGTCCTGTTGATGGCCGCGACGCTCGCCAAGGGTCAGACGGTTCTGGAAAACGCCGCGCGCGAGCCGGAAGTCGTCGACCTCGCCACCTGCCTCTCGGCCATGGGCGCCAGGATCGAGGGCGCCGGCACCGGCACCATCACCATCGAGGGCGTGCCGGCCCTGTCGGGCGCCCGCCACCGGGTGCTGCCGGACCGCATCGAGACCGGCACCTATGCCATGGCCGTGGCGATGACCGGCGGCGACGTGACCCTGACCGGCACCAATGCCCAGCTCCTGCAGACCGCGCTCGGCAGCCTGAAGGGCGCCGGCGTCACCGTCGATCCGGTTGAGGACGGCATCCGGGTCTATCGCAATGGCGGCGGCATCGCGCCGGTCGACGTCGTCACCGACCCCTATCCGGGCTTCCCGACCGATCTGCAGGCGCAGATGATGGCGCTGATGACCCGCGCCGAGGGCACCTCGCACATCACCGAGACGATCTTCGAGAACCGCTTCATGCATGTGCAGGAACTGGTCCGGCTCGGCGCCCGGATCACCTTGTCCGGGCAGGTCGCGACGATCGAGGGCGTCAACCGCCTCGTCGGCGCACCGGTCATGGCGACAGATCTGCGCGCCTCCGTGTCGCTGGTGATCGCCGGCCTCGTCGCCGAGGGCGAGACGACGATCAACCGCGTCTATCATCTGGATCGCGGCTTCGAGCGGCTGGAAGAAAAGCTGAGCGCCTGCGGCGCCGACATCGAACGCGTCTCGGCCGGTTGAGGATCGGGGGCCGGGCGAGGGTCGATCCGACGCCGTCGGCGGTCCCCTTGGCGGCCGTCCTCGACCGGCGCATATTGCTTTTTTTCGCGTTTGCCCCGATCTAAGGCACCGATCCCCATTCCGTCGCCGCGTCAGTGCGGCGGTTCGTCTCGTCGCGAAGCCTGACGCTTCGCGCCCTCACACACGATCAAGGCACGACATCATATGGCAAAAGAAGAAGTTCTCGAGTTTCCGGGCACGGTGACAGAGCTGTTACCCAACGCGACGTTCCGGATCAAACTCGAGAACGAGCACGAGATCATCGCCCATACGGCGGGCCGTATGCGCAAGAACCGCATTCGCGTCCTGACCGGCGACAAGGTGCTCGTCGAGATGACGCCCTACGACCTGACCAAGGGTCGCATCACCTACCGCTTCAAGTAAGTCGGCAAGGGCATGAGTACCAAAGCGGCGCGCCCCGTGCTCGTTCTCGCCTCGGGTTCGCCCCGGCGGCTGGAGCTGCTTGCGCAGGCCGGTATCGAGCCGGACCGCCTGCTGCCGGCCGATATGGACGAGTCGCCGCTGCGCAACGAGCATCCGCGTTCGCTGGCCAAGCGCCTGGCCAAGGCGAAGGCCGAACTGGCCGTGCGCGCCCTGCGCGAGCTCGACGTGCCCGGTCCGCGCTTCGTCCTGGCGGCCGACACGGTGGTGTCGGTGGGCCGGCAGATCATGCCCAAGGCCGAACTGGCCGACGACGCGATCGCCAATCTGCGCACGCTGTCGGGACGCACGCACCGCGTCTATACCGGCGTTGCGCTGGTCGGCCCGAGCGGCTCGCTGCGCCAGCGCCTGATCGAGACGCGCGTCCGCTTCAAGCGGCTGTCGCGCGAGGACATCGATTGCTACATCGCCTCGGATGAATGGCGCGGCAAGGCCGGTGGCTATGCCATCCAGGGTCTGGCCGGCAGCTTCGTGGTGCGCCTGATCGGCTCCTACACCAGCGTCGTCGGCCTGCCGCTCTACGAGACGCTCGCGCTGCTCGCCGGCGAAGGCTACGACATCCACAACCGGTGGAAGGCCGCAGCGGGCCAGACGGAAACGGCATGAACGCGATCGGTGCGAAGGTGACGCCGCTTCGTCCCAAGCGGCAATGCCCCGAATGCGGCAATCCGTCTGATCGGGCGAGCTATCCGTTCTGCTCGCCGCGCTGCAAGGCGATCGACCTCAATCGCTGGCTGAGCGGCAGCTACGTGATCCCAGGGACCGAGGAAGAGCCCTCGGCGCCGGATACCGGCGAAGAGAACTGACGGCGGCGCGCGTCGCCGTGACGATGGCCGAAGCCGGACGGAACGGGCCGGCGATCCCTAGTCCTTGACCGATCCCACCAGCACGGCATTGCCGTCCTCGACGCGGTTCCAGCGGCCGGGATCGGCAACGCTCTGGCGCTTCAGGAAGCGGTAGGGCGTGTCCCGCCAGGCCACGACCCGGCGATCGAGATTGTCGAGGATGAACTCGCCGCGCTGGGTCCTGAGCGTCAGGATGGCGTGGCCTTCGCCATCGCGCTTGCGCACGACGGTGAGGAGCAGATTGCCCAGATCGATCCCCGTGCGCTCGTGCAGGATCTTGCGCTTCAACAGGGCGTAGTCCTCGCAGTCGCCCTCGTTGCTCTCCGGGGGATAGGTCCAGCGCTCTTCGACACCGTAGAGCTCGTGATCCGACTTGGCGGTGATGCGGCGGTTGATCTCGGCATTGGTCTCGGCCACGGCGCTGATCAGCTCGGGGGTCAGCTTGACCGGCTCGACGGTCTGGCCGGCCACACGGTCGCTGGCGGGTCGGCATTCGTCGGGATGGGTATGGCAGAACAGCCGGTGTCCGACCGGCGGCGTCGTGGTGACCCCGACCACCATGAACGGCCCGCGTGCTTCCGCCATGACCGATCCGGTCTGTACTGTCAGGCAAAGCAGTATCGTGGCGCCAATTGCGCGTATAGACCCCATCCGTACCCCGCTCGGACGAACAACCCTCTCTGGTCTTGATGGTGTTGGGGATGCGGAAAACTGTCAACGCGACCGGCGTTGCTGCGGCGCATCATTTTCCAGCCACGCACAAGCTGCGGCCGGTTTCCGCATGGAAACGACAGCACGAACAGGCATTTGGGTGCGACCCGTAGCAGGCTAATCGACGGAAACCATGGGAGTTTCTCGATCCGGCCGCTGGCTTTGTGACAAATTCACAACAGCCGGGAGGCGAACGCCTTCGCGGGTGCAGAATCGGTGGAACCTTTACGCGCCGTCGCGGAATGCGGTCACGAGATCGGACACCGCGCGGCCGATCAGCGCCAGATCCTGCGGCCGGGACAGGCGGTGATCGCCGTCCTTGACCAGCGTCATGATCGTTCCGGAGAAGGGTAGGTGGGTGACCAGCTCCATCGCATGGGAGAACGGCACGTCCTTGTCGGCCATGCCCTGGATGATGGTCACCGGGCAGCCCGTCTCGATCAGGTCGGTCATCACGAGATTGTCCCGGCCGTCCTCGAACAGGGCGCGGGTGTAGAGGTCGGGCTCGGGTGAATAGTCGGACGGCTTGGTCAGCACACCGTCGCGCGCCAGCGCCTCGCGCTGGGCGGCGTCGAGCTTCGGCATCATCAGCTTCTCGGTGAAGTCGGGGGCCGGGGCCAGCAGCAGCAACCCGGCGATCCGTTTGCGGTCGCCGGCCGCTCGCGCCATCTGCGTCAGCCGCAGGGCGACCCATGCCCCCATGGACGAGCCGACGAGGATGGCCGGCCCGTCGACCGCGGCGTCGATCACCGCCTTCGCGTCCTCGACCCAGCGGCTGATCGTGCCGTCCTCGAAGCGACCGCCGGATTCGCCATGGCCGGAATAGTCGAGCCGGCAGAAGCCGAGACCCTCGCGCTGCGCCAGTTCGGCGAGATACTCTGCCTTCGTGCCGCGCATGTCGGAACGGTAGCCGCCGAGCCAGACGAGGGTGGGCCCCGCGCCGGCCTGGGTGCGGTAGGCGATGCGCCGCGCGTCCGTGCCGACGGTCAGGGTCCGGGGCGTGTCGGCAGAGGGTTCGGCGCGCATGAAGATGATCCGTTCTGGTGACTCTACGGCGCCCGACGCGCCCGTTTGGGGCCCCCGGCGCATTTTCTCGACCCGCGGGGCGTGCCAATTGGCCCCGCCGATGCTATATACGCCCCACTGAAGGACCCGCATCGTGGGTGATCGTTGATCGGTTCCGCCGTTCGTTCGAGGAACCCGATCCGACGCCGCGTGTTGTCCCAGAGCCGTCTTGCGTCGTCAACAACAGGAGTCAACGACCATTCGCAGACCATTCCGTGCACCACCGACCCAGAACACGGGACCGCGTTCCAACAAGGATATTCGCGTTCCTCAGGTCCAGTTGATCGACGCCGACGGTGAAAACCGCGGCCCGACCGCGACCTCTGAAGCGCTTGCCATGGCTGAGGAAGCCGGCCTCGATCTCGTCGAGATCGTGCCGACGGCCAACCCGCCTGTCTGCAAGATTCTCGACCTGGGCAAGCTGAAATACGAGACCCAGAAGAAGTCGGCCGAGGCGCGCAGGCGCCAGAAGACCATCGAGGTCAAAGAGATCAAGATGCGGCCGAACATCGACGAGCACGATTACGAGACCAAGATGAAGTCGGTCCGCCGCTTCTTCGACGAGGGCGACAAGGTGAAGGTCACCCTGCGCTTCCGGGGTCGCGAAATGGCGCACCAGGAACTGGGCATGCGTCTGCTCAACCGGGTTCGCGAAGAGACCGGCGAGATCGCCAAGGTCGAGGCCGAGCCCAAGCTCGAAGGCCGGCAGATGATGATGGTTCTCGCCCCGCGCGGCTGAGATCGATCGTCGATCGGTAGACATGCAGAAAGCCGGCATCCCTCGGGGGAGCCGGCTTTTTCTTTGCGCCGTCAGGAATCCGGCCCGTATGTCGTCGACGCGTGCCGTGCGCCTCAGCCGCCACAGCAGCCGGCGCTCAGATCGTGCTGGCTCTTGCCGATGACGGCGATCAGCCGGTCGAGACGGCTTGGCGGCGGTGCCCCGCACGGTTCGAGCCCGTTGCCGTGGCCGCAGGGCAGAAGCGTAATCGGCAATGGCGCGCCGTGGCGCAGGCCGTGAAGGCCGAGGGCCTCGCTGTCGCTGTCGCCGCCGACGACGCGTTCGACCGCGCGGTAGAGCTGGCGTCGATCCCGCATTGTCGCGGGGCGCAGGGTATCGGTGTCACCGGGCGGCACGAAGAAGCGGCGCGTCGAGATCATGTCCTCCGCGGCCGTGTTGGCGGCAAGGATGGTGCGGCGGTCGGACAGGAGCGCGATCCCGAAGGGCAGCGGGTCCCAGCTTGCCTCGATCGTCTCCCGGTCCGGCTCGTCCGGGGTGCCGAGGCAGTGGGACACCAGGAAGGTGCGCCGCAGATCGTCGGCATTGCGGCGCAGCAGCGTGTGGATGGCCGTCGCATTGCGTTCTGTCGGGGTGTCGGGGCTTTCGACGAGGAGGAGCCAGGTCCATGGCGCGCCGTGGTGGAGGACCAGTCCGGTCGCCCATGGGACCTGTGATCGGGGCATTCCGAAAGGTTCGATCTGGCGGCTGTCGAACACCGCGCCCGCAATGAGTTTCGGCGTGCCGGGAGGCGGGCCGGTTTCACCAAAGCGGAAGACGGCCTGTTGCCCGCCGAACGGCAGGGCGAGTTCGAGGCGCTCGGTGCATTGGGTCGCCACCCGAAGGAGCGTCGTCCGCGCGCCGGCGAACATCGCGTCGATGGCCTGTGTGACCCCGGCCCAGTTTTCCCGGCTGAAAGCGGCACATGGGAGTTGTTTGCGCAGCGTGTCGATACCGTGCGGAAACCGTATGAGGGTCATTGCCGTCCATTTCCATGCCCACCGGATGATTCCATCGTGTCCGGGATCTGGCAAGTAACTCAGTGAGGAAATAGCCGGAGTCAAGAATATTCCGTAGGGAGAGGCGGGCGGCCCGCCGGCTGTCCCGGTCGGTTGCGGGGCGGATCCGGGGCTGTGGGGAACCCCGTTGCGGCGTCTTGCGCGGCGACGTGGATTTGCCTATAAGCGCGACGTTCAGATGCGAACCGGCCGGCAGGGCATGCCGTGGCGGTTCTCAATGCTGTCGCGACATCGTCACAGAGGCGACCCGGCAATCGGGAGTTCCGATTGCCCGCGGATTGTCGCGATCCTCACCAAGGAGAGCAAAATGCCCAAGATGAAGACCAAGGCCAGCGCCAAGAAGCGCTTCCGGATGACGGCCAATGGCCGCGTCAAGGCAGGCGCCGCCGGCAAGCGCCACGGCATGATCAAACGCTCCAACGACTTCCTGCGCGATGCGCGCGGCACGATGATCCTGTCCAAGCCCGACGAGCGGATCGTCAAGATCTACATGCCCTACAACCGCTAAGCGGCCCGGGCTTTTTAGAGAATTCAGGAGTTTAGATCATGGCACGAGTGAAACGGGGCGTTACGTCCCACGCCAAGCACAAGAAGATTCTGAAGCAGGCCGCCGGTTTCTACGGTCGCCGCAAGAACACTATCCGCGCCGCCAAGGCCGCCGTCGACCGGTCGAAGCAGTATGCGACCCGCGATCGCCGGGTGAAGAAGCGGAATTTCCGCGCCTTGTGGATCCAGCGCATCAACGCCGCCGTCCGCGAGCATGGCATGACCTATGGCCGCTTCATCGACGGCCTGAACAAGGCCGGCATCGAGGTCGACCGCAAGGTCCTGTCCGACATCGCCATCCACGAGCCCGAGGCATTCGGTGCGCTGTGCGAGCAGGCCAAGTCGGCGCTTGCCTATCTCAAGGAAAGCGAATTTGACGGTGCCTACGAGCGCGCCGTTGGCGAGACGCGCGCGGCCTGAGGCCAGCGCAACTCTTGACGCTTACGGGCCCGCGCCGCACTGCCGCGCGGGCCTTTTCATGTCGGCGGGTCCGATCGGGCCGCGGTCCGGGCGCGTGTCGCGCGGGGACCTTCGGCGCACGGTCGTCCGGCTTTCGCAAGCAGTATGGGAGCAACGGATGAGCGATCTTCAGGCACTGGAAGCCCATCTCTCCGAACAGGTCGCGGCCGCCGCCGACGAGGCGCAGCTCGAGGCGATCCGCGTCGCCGAGCTCGGCAAGAAGGGCCGCATCTCCGAGCTCCTGAAGGGTCTCGGCAAGATGAGCCCCGACGAGCGCCGCGTCGAAGGCCCGAAGCTGAACGGCCTGCGCGATCGCGCCCAGGCGCTGATCAACGCCCGCCGCGAGGAACTCGCCGACGCCGCGATCGCCGTGCGCCTCGCCGCCGAGCGGGTCGACGTGACCCTGCCGGTGCGCCCCAGCCCCGCCGCCCGCGGCCGCATTCACCCGATCAGCCAGGTCATCGACGAGATCACCGCGATCTTCGCCGATATGGGCTTTGCCATCGCCGAAGGGCCGGACATCGAGACCGACCACTACAATTTTACGGCGCTGAACTTTCCCGAGGGCCATCCGGCCCGCGAGATGCACGACACCTTCTTCCTGAAGCCGGACGCCGCTGGCGAGCGCAAGGTGCTGCGCACCCACACCTCGCCGGTGCAGATCCGCACCATGGAAACGACGAAGCCGCCGCTGCGCATCGTCATTCCCGGCCGCACCTACCGGCAGGATTCCGACGCGACCCATTCGCCGATGTTCCACCAGGTCGAGGGTCTCGTCATCGACAAGACCGCCAATGTGGCGAACATGAAATGGGTGCTGGAGGAGTTCTGCAAGGCGTTCTTCGAGGTGCCGTCGCTGAACATGCGGTTCCGGCCGTCCTACTTCCCCTTCACCGAGCCGAGCCTCGAGGTCGACATCCAGTGCGACCGGTCGAACCCGGGCGAGGTGCGCTTCGGCGAGGGCTCGGACTGGATGGAGATCCTGGGCTGCGGCATGGTGCATCCGAACGTGCTGCGCCATGGCGGGCTCGACCCGGACGAGTATCAGGGCTTTGCCTGGGGCATGGGTATCGACCGCATCGCCATGCTGAAATACGGCATGCCGGATCTGCGCGCCTTCTTCGATTCCGACGTGCGCTGGCTGGAGCATTACGGCTTCCGCCCGCTCGACATGCCGACCCTGTTCGGCGGCCTATCGACGTGACATTGATGACCGCCGCCGTGTCCTTTTCGGACCTGCGGCGCGTCGTTCCGAGTTGACTGTCCACCCGCAAGCAGGAGCCTTCGCCATGTCGGCACGCATGACCGTCCTCGAAGTGATTGCCGTCGTGGCCGGCGCGGTCATCGGCCTTCTGGCGCTCGATTTCGCCAGCTGGCTGTTTGCCGACACCAGCTTCTTCGCGCTGCTGGCCTCGCCCGGCCGCATCGTCGTGGCGCTGGTGACGGTCGGCCTTTTCGCCTTCTACTACCGCTCCATGTCCCAGACCCCGGCGGCGCTGGCCTCGTTCTTCACCGGCGTCGGCCTGCCGGCGATCCTCGACCGCTTCGGCTTCGATTCGCTGCTGCCCTGGGGCACGCTGCTCGTCCTCTACGTCGTCTTTGCCATCGTCGCCCTGCTGACCTATCGCTTCGTCCATGCCACGGCGCTGGCGCAGGGCGTCGCCGACGACATCGCCGGGCCGAAGCGGCGCGACGATTTCTGAGCCCCGTGGCCGGAGCGCCCGCGGGCGCCCCGGCGAAGACACGCGCGCCGCGGCCCCGCAGCCATCCGGCGCATTTCCCACGGCCGATCGGCCCGTCCGCAACGAGACTGAACCGAACCGATGAAATTCACGCTTTCCTGGCTCAAGGACCATCTCGACACCGACGCCTCGCTGGCCGAGATCTGCGAACGCCTGACCATGATCGGCCTCGAGGTCGAGGCGGTGGACGACCGCGCCGTCTTCGCGCCCTTCCGCATCGCGCGGGTGCTGAGCGCCGAGCGCCACCCGGACGCCGACAAGCTGCAGGTGCTGAGCGTCGACGCCGGCCCCGAGGTCAATGACGGCAAGCCGCTGCAGGTGGTCTGCGGCGCCCCCAACGCGCGGGCCGGGATGGTCGGCGTTCTGGCGATGCCGGGCACCTATGTGCCGGGCATCGACACGACCCTGTCGATCGGCCGCATCCGGGGTGTCGAATCCCACGGCATGATGTGCTCGGAGCGCGAGCTGGAACTCTCCGACAGCCATGACGGCATCATCGATCTCGCCGCGGACGCGCCGGTGGGCACGCGCTTTGCCGATTACGCGGACCTCGCCGACCCGGTCATCGAGATCAACCTGACGCCGAACCGGCCCGACGCCACCGGTGTGGCCGGCATCGCCCGCGATCTCGCCGCCTCGGGCATGGGCAGGCTGAAGACCGCCGCGCCCGAGCGCATCGAGGGCGAGGGCGACTGCCCCGTCGCCCTGTCGGTGGAGAGCGCGACCTGCACCGGCTTTGCCCTGCGCAAGGTGTCGGGCGTCGCCAATGGCGCCTCGCCGGAATGGATGCAGAAGCGGCTGAAGGCGATCGGCCTGCGCCCGATCAACGCGCTCGTCGACATCACCAATTACGTCACCTTCGACCGCGGCCGGCCGCTGCACGTCTTCGATGCCGCCAAGGTCGCCGGCGGCCTCGTCGTGCGCGATGCCCGCGACGGCGAGGAGGTGCTGGCCCTCGACGAACGGACCTACACCCTGTCGGCCGGCATGTGCGTCATCGCCGACGACAACGGCGTCGAATCCATCGCCGGTATCATGGGCGGCGAGCATTCGGGCTGCGATGCGGCGACGACCGACGTCCTGATCGAATCGGCGTTGTGGGACCCGCGCGCCATCGCCCGCACCGGCCGCAGCCTCGGTATCATCACCGATGCCCGCTACCGCTTCGAGCGCGGCGTCGATCCCGACTTCATGGAGCCGGGCCTCGATCTGGCGACGCATCTCGTCCTCGATCTATGCGGCGGCACGCCGTCGCGCCGCGTGGTTGTGGAGAGCACCACGCCGGCTCCGGCGCCCATCGTCCTGCCCTTCACCGAGACCGAGCGCCTGACCGGCATCCAGGTGGAGCGCGACCGGCAGGTCGCCATTCTGGAGAGCCTCGGCTTTGCCGTGTCGCCGGACGGCGAGACCGCCAGCGTCGTCAGCCCGAGCTGGCGGCCGGATATCGACGGCAAGGCCGATCTCGTCGAGGAAGTCATGCGCCTCGTCGGCGTCGACACCATCGCGCCACAGCCGCTGCCTTCGGCGGGCGCCGTCGGCGGACGTATCCTCACCGTGCCGCAAATCCGCGATCGCGCCGCGCGCCGGGCGCTGGCCGCCCGCGGCATGGTGGAGACGGTGAGCTACAGCTTCATCGCCGAGAGCCATGCGGCGGCCTTCGGCGGCGGCGCGGCCGCGCTGAAGCTGGAAAACCCGATTTCGGCCGACATGTCGGACATGCGGCCCTCGCTGCTGCCGGGCCTGATCGCGGCGGCGGCGCGCAACGCCGCCCGCGGCCATGGCGATACGGCGCTGTTCGAGGTGGCGGCGATCTACCGCTCGGACGAGCCGGACGGCCAGTTGCGCGTCGCCGGCGGCCTGCGCCGCGGCACCGCCATCATGTCCGGCGGCGGCCGGTCGTGGAACGGCAATGCCTCCGCCGTCTCGGTGTACGACGCCAAGGCCGACGCCCTCGCGGCGCTGGAGGCGGCCGGCGCGCCGGTCGACCGGCTGATGATCGAGGCGCCGGCGAGCGACTGGTACCATCCGGGCCGCTCCGGCCGGATCAAGCTGGGGCCCAAGGTGGTGTTGGCGGAGTTCGGTGAATTCCACCCCAAGACGCTGAAAACCCTGGACGCATCGGGACCGCATTGCGGCTTCGAGGTGTTCCTCGATGCGATCCCGACGCCCAAGCGCAAGGCGACCCGCACCAAGCCGGTGCTGGCCCTGTCGGCCTTCCAGCCGGTGCGCCGCGACTTCGCCTTCGTCGTCGATAGCGACGTGGACGCGCTGAAGCTGGTGCGCGCCGCCGAGGGCGCCGACCGCAAGCTGGTCGGGGAGGTTCGCGTCTTCGACGTCTTCACCGGCGCGGCGCTCGGCGAGAACCGCAAGTCGGTGGCGCTGGAAGTCACCCTCAATCCGGTCGAGCGGACCCTGACCGAAGAGGATCTGGAGGCGGTGTCCGCCAAGATCGTCGCCCAGGTCGAGAAGGCCACCGGCGGCACGCTGCGGGCGTAACGGCCCGGGCATCCGGCGGGCGTACTCGGCGCGCGTTGCTGCCTAATGGTGGCGTGTGGTTCTGCTGCGGAGCGGGCCGCATCGGCGCTGAGGCATGGGTCCTCGGGTTGAACCCGAGGATGACGCGCGTTGATGGAGCGGGTAGCCTGTCGAGGGGGGCACATCGTCCCGGAACAGAAGCGCGTGCCGTCCGCCACTGTGCGGGCGGGTAAGTGGGGCCGCCTGATGGCGTGGCGGCTTTGTGGCCGCGGCTGTGGTGTTGCGGCCGCCTCGCGGGTGCCAATGGCCCTGCGCGAACAAACCTCGGACTGCGTCAATTCTTCTGTGCCATCCAGACCTTGTGGATGGCACCCTGCGGCTCGTCGAAGACGGCCATGCGCACGGTGAAGCCGGCCTCTGCCAGGAGCACCCGGTAGCCGGTGTCGCTGTAGCTGGCGTAGGCGAAGGGCACGTCGAACATCGTATCGCGAACGCTCGAATGGGACGGCCCGCTGGTGAACAGCAGCCAGCCGCCGGGGCGCAGCCAGGCGGCGAAGCGGCCCAGCATCGCCGTCTGGTCGCCATGGTCCAGATGGAAGAAGCTGTCCCAGGCGATGATTGCATCGAAGGACACGGCCGGGAGATAGGCCCGCATGTCGCACAGGATGGTCCGCACCTGCGGGTAGGCCCGCTGGAAATGCGCCAGCATGGCGGCCGAGCCGTCCAGCGCGGTGATCGAGATCCCGGCCTCCACGAGATGCGCCAGCCCCGCGTGACCGGTGCCGCAGCCGCAATCCAGGAGCCGCGCCCCGGACGGCAGCGCCGCCGCCAGTTGCACGTAGAAGGGCGGCTCCCAGGGCTTCAGCCGGCGCGCGGCCTCGAAGCGGTCGGCGATGAGGTCGTAGCCCGCAACGGCGGGGTGAAGCTCCGCGCTCATCTTGCCGTCACGCCGCGGCGGCCAGCCGCTCGCCGGCCATGCGGTAGGAGATCGCTTCGGCCAGATGGATGCGCCGGACCATGTCGTCGCCGTCGAGATCGGCGAGGGTACGCGCGACCTTGAGGATGCGGTGATAGGCGCGGGCGGAGAAGCGCATCTGCTCGGCCGCCTCCTGCAGCAGTGTCCGGCCCTCCCGGTCGGGCTCGGCGACGCTTTCGATCAGGGCGGCCGGACAATGGGAATTGCGGGTCGAGCCGGGCAGGCCGAGGCTCTCGTAACGCTCCGTCTGCAGGGCGTGGGCGGCAGCGACGCGCGCCATGACGTCGGCTGAGGATTCCGCCGGCTGCGGCCTGATCAGATCGGCGGCCGTGACCGCCGGCACATCGACGCGGATGTCGATCCGGTCCATCAGCGGGCCGGAGATGCGGGCCTGGTAGTCGGCGGCGCAGCGCGGGCCGCGGGCACAGCTGCGGCCGGGCTCGCCGGCCATGCCGCACCGGCAGGGATTCATCGCGGCGACGAGCTGCATCTTGGCCGGGTAGGTGACCCGGTGATTGGCCCGGGCGATGACGCTTTCGCCGGCCTCCAGCGGCTGGCGCAGGGAATCCAGCACGACCGGCGAGAATTCGGGGAACTCGTCGAGGAACAGGATGCCGCGATGGGCGAGCGAGACCTCGCCGGGTCGCGCCCGCAGGCCCCCGCCGACCATCGCCGCCATCGAGGCCGAATGATGCGGCGCCCGGAACGGCCGGCGATCCGACAGCTTGCCGCCGGACAATTCCCCGGCGATCGAGGCGATCATCGAGACTTCGAGCAATTCACGCGGTGTCAGCGCCGGCAGGATCGATGGCAGGCGCTGCGCCAGCATCGACTTGCCCGAGCCGGGCGGGCCGACCATCAAGAGGTTGTGGCCGCCCGCTGCGCTGATCTCCAGCGCCCGCTTGGCGACGATCTGGCCCTTGATCTCGGCAAGGTCCGGCAGGTCGGACGGCGCGGCCCGGATGGCCGGCTCCGGCCGGGCGATGATCTGCGTGCCGCGGAAATGGTTGGCGATCTGGATCAGGCTGCGGGCGGCGACGATGTCCATGTCCTGGCTCGCCCAGGCCGCCTCCGCCCCGCTCTCGGCCGGGCAGATCAGGCCGAGGCCGATGGCGTTGGCGCCCATTGCCGCCGGCAGTGCCCCGGCGACCGCGGTGGTCATGCCGTCGAGGGAAAGTTCGCCCAAGACGACATAGCCGGCCAGCGCATCGGACGGGATCGCGCCGAGTGCCGCCATCAGGCCGAGGGCGATCGGCAGGTCGTAATGGCTGCCCTCCTTGGGCAGGTCGGCGGGGGCGAGATTGACGGTCACCTTCTTCGGCGGCATCGACAGGCCGGAGGCATGCAGGGCGGCCTGGACGCGCTCGCGGCTTTCGGCCACCGCCTTGTCCGGCAGGCCGACGATCTGGATGCCGACCTTGCCCGGCGCCACCATCACCTGCACGTCGACGGGAATCGCCTCGATGCCCTGAAACGCCACCGTCTTGACCCGCGATACCATGCCACCACCCCTCGTGATGAACTCCGGCTCACCCATTTGCCGGAAAGCGACGTTAGGTAAGCATGGAAATCGGAATGAAACAAGAACAGGACAGAAACAAATCGGCGCCAGAGTGAGTCGCGGTCCAGCGACGACTCGATGGTTAAGCCGTCGTTAACGCGTCAAGCAGATGTCGCACGCCGCGCGCGGCTCAAAGCTGGGCTATCAGGAAGATTGTAGCCGACAGGGCCAGCAGGCCGGCCACCATGAAGCCGCCGTTCCAGACCACCCCGACGCGGAAGGCGCTGGTATGGCCGAGGCGGCCGATCAGCAGCGTCGTCGCCGTGAAGGGCGAGGAGGCGCCGGTGAGCGCCCAGCCGGCGGTCAGCGCGACGACCACGACATTCGGCGACACGCCCATGGCGGCCGCCGACGGCAGCAGGGGCGCCAGCAGCGACACCGACAGGATCGGGTTCATGCCGAGCTGGCCGAGCAGCGGGATGATCCAGACGATGGCGACGAGGATCACCGAGACCGGGATGGCGTCCAGCGCCAGGGCCTGATCGGCGATCAGCGGCTGCAGCAACTCGCCGCCGGTGGCGCCGATAAAGCCGGCCATGACCAGAAGGATCAGCTCGGACTGGAAGGAGGGGATGTCGATGAGGGCGAGCCGCTTCAGCCGCGTGGCGGTGCGCGCCGCCGTTCCGGTCTCGCCGCGGGACTGGATGACGATCCAGCCGATGGCGATGGTCGGCACCAGCAGCATCACCACGGCAATCACCCGCAGCCCGGTCAGGAGCTCCAGCACCGCAACGCCCGAAAAGAGCAGGACGAGCAGCGCCAGAAGCGGCTTCAGGTCGCGCCAGCCGCCGATCGGGTCGCGCCGTGCCGGTGCCGGCTGGGTCAGCTTCGGCTTGAAGTAGGTGTCCAGCGCCCAGCCGATGAAGGTGACGAGAGCCGCGTTGAAGATCGCGAAGACGGCGGCCCCGCTCCATGACGAGCCGGGAATGACCGAGGTGGAGATCGCCATGGCGAAGGCCAGCGGCGACCAGGTGAGCGAGGCGACGAAGCCGCGCTGGATCGCCAGCAGCATGCGCCGGTTGCGGATCTCGCGGATTTCGGCGTTGGGCTCGCGGCTGGCGATGCTTTCGGTCAGCCCGCCTAAAAGCGAGATCGCGCCGTAGCTGAGGATCAGCGCGAAGAGATGGCCGCCGGTGGTCAGCGCCAGATAGCGTTTGCCGGGCGGCTGGCTGGCGAGATACTGCCCGCATCGCTCGATGGCCGGCGAGGCGGCGGCGGGGCCGCGTAGCGAGGCGAGCGCGATGAAGAAGGCCGCGATGAAGCCGCCCTGTTCGAGCCCCTTCACCGTGATGGCGAGCCAGTCGGCACGGGTGAAGAGGGCGATGGCGACGAGGCCGAGGCCGAGCGCCACGAAGGCTTGGCGCGACCAGGGCGCCCGCGGCGTGGCGAGGACCAGGAAGACGAGGATGCCACCGGCCGCGACCAGCCCGGCGCCCGCGCTGCCCACCCATTCGCGCAGAAGGATGGCGACGCCCGTGACGATCAGAACGACACCGATGAGACGGTCGATCAACGCTTGCGAACTCCGCGGAGGGACAAGGCGGCGGGAAACTCTCTCTGTCTTAGCATTCCCGGGCGGCGCGTCACGTCTCGCCGGCGAGATTTGCACCGGATCGTCGCCTGGGGATCGGTGAGCGGCGCAGGGCGCGGGGGTTTGTCAGGCGGGCAGACCGGCGGTATGACGCGCCATGCCCCTGACCGTCGCCACCTTCTATCGTTTTGTCACGCTCGACGACCTTCCCGCGCTGAAGGCCGAGCTTGCCGCCTTGTGCGCCGACACCGGCACGCGCGGCACGATCCTCATTGCCCCGGAGGGGATCAACGGCACGCTGGCGGGCCCGCGGGACGGCGTGGCGACGATGGTCGCGCATCTCGACCGGCGCTGCGGCATCGGTCGCGGCGAGTTGAAATTCTCGGCGGCCGAGGACTGGCCTTTCGCCCGCACCAAGGTGCGCATCCGGCCCGAGATCATCACCATGCGGGCGCCCGAGGCCGATCCCTCCCGGCGCGTCGGCACCTATGTCGCCCCTTCCGACTGGAACGCCCTGATCGACGATCCGGAGGTGCTCGTCCTCGACACCCGCAACCGCTACGAGACCAAGGTCGGCGGCTTTGCCGGGGCGGTGGATCCGGCGATCGACAGCTTCACTGACTTCAAGGCCTATGTGGAGACCGCGCTCGATCCGGCCGAACACCGCAAGGTGGCGATGTTCTGCACCGGCGGCATCCGCTGCGAGAAGGCCTCGGCCTACATGCTGTCCAAGGGGTTCGAGAGCGTCTTCCACCTCAAGGGCGGCATCCTGCAATATCTCGAGGACGTGCCGCAGGAAGACAGCCGCTGGGAGGGCGACTGCTACGTCTTCGACGGCCGCGTCGCCGTCGGCCACGGGCTGGCCCGGACGGACTGGACCGCCTGTTATGGCTGCGGCCAGCCGCTGTCGCCGGAAGAGCGCGCTGACCCGGCCTTCGAGGAGGGGGTCTCCTGCGCCCATTGCATCGACAGGCTGACCGAGGAGAAGGCCGCGTCGCTGCGCGAGCGCCAGCGCCAGATCATGCGGGAGGCGGGACGCGACTGAGCGGCCCGCCGTCCGTCAGAAGGGCAGCCCCACATAATTCTCGGCGAGCGATCTCTGCGCTGCCTCGGAATCGGCCAGATAGTCGAATTCCGCCTCCTGGATCCGCTGCGAAAAGGCGCCGTGCTCCTCGAAGCGGTGGATCATGGAGGTGAACCACCAGGAGAAGCGCTCGGCCTTCCACACCCGCGCCAGCGCGGTCTCCGAATAGGCTTCGAGAAGGCCGTCGTCCTTGTCGAGATAATTGGCGATCAGGGCGCGCGACAAATAGTGGATGTCGGAGACCGCCAGGTTGAGCCCCTTCGCGCCGGTCGGCGGCACGATATGGGCGGCGTCGCCGGCAAGGAACATCCGGCCGTAGCGCATCGGCTCGGCAACGAAGGAGCGGAGCGGCGCCAGCGACTTCTCGATCGACGGCCCGCGCACCAGATTGCCGGCGACCGCGGAAGGCAGCCGCGCCTGCAGTTCGTCGAAGAAGCGTTCGTCCGGCCAGTTGGCGACGTCGTCGTCGGCGTCGCACTGGATGTAGTAGCGCGAGAGCTGCGGATTGCGCAGCGAGCACAGCGCGAAGCCGCGGCTGTGATTGGCGTAGATCAGCTCCTCCTGGATCGGCGGCGTGCGGGACAGGACACCGAGCCAGGCGAAGGGATAGACCCGCTCGAAGGTCTCGATGCTGGATGCTGGGATCGCCTGCCGGCAGACGCCGTGGAAGCCGTCGCAGCCGGCGATGAAGTCGCATTCCAGCCGCTGTTCGCCGTCGCGCGTGCGGTAGGTGACGAAGGGCGCGCTGCCAGTGATGTCCTGCGGCGCGACGTCCTCGACCTCGTGGATGACTGGCACGCCGGCCGCGTCGAGGGCGTCGTAGAGATCGTGGGTCACCTCGGTCTGGCCATAGACCGTGACGGTCTTGCCGCCGGTCAGTTCGCGCAGGTCGACATGCAGCATCTCGCCGCGCCAGGCGATGTCGAAGCCGTCATGGACGAGGCCCTCGCGGTCCATCCGCGCGCCGAGGCCGACGGTGCGCAGGAGATCGGTGGTGCCCTGTTCGAGGACGCCGGCGCGGATGCGCGAAAGGACGTAGTCGCGGCTCTTGCGCTCCAGGACGACGCTTTCGATCCCGGCGCGGTGCAGGATGAGTGCGAGCAGCAGGCCGGCGGGGCCACCGCCAATGATGGCGACGCGGGTGCGGGTCGTCGTCACGCGGCGTTCCGCCGATGTGCGGCCGCGGTGCGAGCCTTGATGGCTCGCAGGGTGGAGAGCTCCAGTTCGGTCGGCGGCAGCGTCTCGCCGACATCGGCCGCATAGACCACGTCCCAGTCGCAGCTTGCCGCGATCGCCTCGCGCGAGGCACCCGGATGGATGGAATTGACCTCGAATTCCTTGGTCTGCGGGTTCGGCCGCCAGACCGCCATGTCGGTGACCAGCAGCGTCGGTCCCTTGGTGGTGATGCCGAGATCCTGGCGGTCCGAGCCGCCCTTGCCGTGACCGAAGGAGGTGAAGAAGTCGATCGCCTTCACCATGCCGCGCTTGGTCTGCTTCATGGTGATGAACACCTCGCCGCAGGACGAGGCGATCTCCGGCGCGCCGCCGCCGCCGGGCAAGCGGGTCTTCGGATGGGCGTAGTCGCCGATCACCGTGGTGTTGATGTTGCCGAAGGGATCGAGCTGCGCCGCGCCGAGGAAGCCGATGGAGATGCGGCCGCCCTGCAGCCAGTAGCGGAACATCTCCGGCACCGAGACGGTGGTGAGCGCGGTCTCGCAGAGTTCGCCGTCGCCGATGGACAGGGGCAGGACGCTCGGCGCCGTGGCGATGGTGCCGCTCTCGTAGATCAGCGTAATGTCCGGCGCATGGGTGAGCCGGGCGACGTTGCAGGCGGCCGAGGGCGCGCCGATGCCGACGAAGCAGACGTCGTCGTTCGACAGCGCCCGCGCGGCGGCGATGGTCATCATCTCGTCGGGCGTGAAGTCCGCGTTCGCCATCACATCTTCCCCTTCAGCGTCTCGACGCGGCCGGCGAAATCCTCCGGCCCGGCCTGCATGACATGGGTGTCGATCCAGGCCCTGAACCGGTCCATGTCGGCGGCGATCTCGTCCCATTCGACATAGGCCGCATTGTCCCGGCCGTAATAGCCCCGCGCATAGGACGGATGGGCGCCGCCGGGCACATGGGCAATCGCGCTGATCGTCCAGTGCGGCAGGATGGTCAGGTTCGGATGGGCGTCGTCGAAATCGTCGACGATCTCCTCCACGGTGATGACGGCGCGCCTGGCCGCCAGCACCGCCTCCTTCTGGACGCCGAGAATGCCCTCGATCAGGACATTGCCCTTCCGGTCGGCCTTCTGGGCATGGATGAAGGTGACGTCCGGCCGGATCGCCGGAACGGCAGCCAGTTCCTCGCCGGTGAAGGGGCAGGTGACCGAGCGGATGTTCGCATTGACCGCCTTCAGCCCGGCGCCCTTGTAGCCGCGGAACACCGCCATCGGCAGGCCGGCGGCGCCCGCCTCATAGGCATTGGCGAGGGCGGCGTGGGAGTGTTCCTCCAGTTCCAGCGGCTGCGGCACGCCGTTCTCCACTGCGTCGCGCACGCGCCGCAGGAGGCCGACGCCGGGATTGCCGAGATAGGAGAAGATCATCTTCTTCACGAGGCCGCAGCCGACGAGCTGGTCGTAGACGAGGTCGGGCGTCAGCCGCACGAGGGTCAGCTCGCCGATCCCCTGGCGGATCACCTCGTGGGCGGCCGCATGGGGAATGAGATGGGTGAAGCCCTCGAAGGCCGCGATGTCGCCGGGCCGCAGATTGTCGGCGACGGCGTCTTTCAGTGTCTTGAACTGTGCCATGGATCTCTTTGCAGCCGTCAGATGTCGAAGAAGATCGTCTCGTTCTCGCCCTGCAGGTGGATGTCGAACCGGTAGGTCGGCACGTCGCCCTCCTGCGTGCGCGGCGCGATCAGCGTCTGGACCCGCGCACGGTGCTCGATGCGCGCCAGCACCGGATCGGCCGCGTTGGCTGTCTCCTCGTCGCCGAAATACATGCGGGTGTGAAGCCCGAGATTGATGCCGCGCGCCACGATCCAGACCGTCACATGCGGCGCCTGGGGGCGGCCGTCCTTGAACGGGACCGGGCCCGGCTTGATCGTCTCGAAGACGAACTCGCCGGTGGTCATGTCGCCGGGCGAGCGGCCGAAGCCGGAAAAATGCGGATCGGCGGTACCGCGGGTCTCGGACGGGCCGGGATAGAGCCCTTGCGCATCGGCCTGCCAGATTTCGACCAGGGCGTCCTTCAGCGCGGTGCCGACGCCGTCGAAGACGCGGCCGACGATGCGGATGCGCTCGCCTTGCGTCTGCGCATCGACCATGCGGGCGCCGAGATCCTCGGCATAGACGCCCTCGATGCCGCTGTAGTTCGGCGTGCAGCCGATATGGACGTAAGGTCCGGCGGTCTGCGACGGCGATTCCTTCAGATAGGGAAGCGGCTGGACCATCAATTGCCCTCCGTCCGGTTCTCGAAAAGGGTCGACCGGCGCCCGCGCAGGACGATGTCGAAGCGATAGGCGCGGCTGTCCATCGGCACGGCATTGTTCATGTCGAGCGGCGCGATCAGCCGTTCGACCGCGGCCCGGTCGGGGATCGTGGCGACGATCGGGCAGCGCCAGATCAGCGGGTCGCCCTCGAAATACATCTGGGTGATCAGCCGCTGGGCAAAGCCGTGGCCGAAGACCGAGAAATGGATATGGGCCGGCCGCCAGTCATTGACGCCGTTCGGCCAGGGATAGGCGCCGGGCTTGATGGTACGCAGGCGGTAGCTGCCGTCGGCATCGGTGAGGGTGCGTCCGCAGCCGCCGAAATTCGGATCGAGCGGTGCCAGATAGGTTTCCTTCTTGTGCCGGTAGCGCCCGCCGGCATTGGCCTGCCAGAATTCCAGCAGCGCGCCGGGAACGCCCCTGCCGGTCTCGTCGAGCACCCGGCCATGGACGATGATGCGCTGGCCGATCGGCTCGCCGCCATGGGCGAAATTGCGCAGCAGGTCGTTGTCGGTCTCGCCGATCAGATCATGGCCGAAGACCGGGCCGGTCATCTCCGAGACGGTGTTGTCGAGCGAGATCGGCGCCTTCTGCGGCGAGCGCGTCACGCTCGTCTTGTAGCCGGGCGTATAGGCGGCCGGGTGCCAGTTGCGGTCGCGCTGGAAGAAGGATCCGCCGCTCATGCGGGGCCTGCCTCCGCGGCCTTGTCGATCTCGGCATAGACCGACTTGGCGATCTTGATGGCGTGGTTGGCGGCCGGCACGCCGGCATAGACGGCGACGTGCAGCAGCGCTTCCAGGACGTCCTCGCGGGTCGCGCCGGTATTGGCCGTGGCGCGCACATGCATGGCGACCTCGTCGTCCTGGCCGAGCGCGGCCAGCAGCGCGATGGTGACGATGGAGCGTTCGCGATGGGTGAAATGCGGCCGCGACCAGACGGTGCCCCAGGCGCCCTCGGTGATGAAGCTCTGGAAGGGGGCGTCGAACCCGTCGCTCTGGCGCTGGGCGCGATCGACATGGGCGTCGCCGAGCACGGCACGGCGCACCGTCATGCCCGCCTGGTAGCGCTCGCTGGGGTCCTGCTGCATGGTTCCTCCCGGTCTCCGTCAGCTCAACCCGGTCACTATCAGCCGCCTGAAAACTCATGTAAAATGAATTCCAGCGCAGTTCGCATAACCGTGAGATTATGGAAATCGACCCACGGGTTCGTCTGAGACATCTGAAGACCTTTATCGAGGTAGCCCGCTCCGCCAGTCTCGGCAAGGCGGCGGTGCGGCTGAACGTATCGCAGCCCGCCGTCTCCAAGACCCTGTCCGAACTCGAGGAGATGCTGGGCGCACGCCTCGTCCGCCGCGGGCGGGGCGGGGCGACGCTGACGCCGGTGGGGCGGATGTTCCATTCCTATGCCTCGGCCAGCCTTGCGGCGCTCAGCCAGGGGATCGAGGGCGTCGCCGAGACGCTGGCCGCATCGCAGCTGCGCCTGGCCATCGGCGCGCTGCCGAGCGTCGCCGCGCGCATCGTGCCGGATGCGGCGATCGAGATGACGCGGACCGCCCCGGAGGCGGGGCTAACCATCGTTTCCGGGCCCAACGCCTATCTCCTGTCGCAGCTTGCCTCCGGCGCCCTCGACCTGGTGATCGGCCGGCTCGGACAGCCCGATGCGATGGCCGGCTTCAGCTTCGCTCAGCTCTATTCCGAGCGGGTCAGTCTCGTCGTGCGCCCCGGCCATCCGCTGCTGACCGCTGCCGATCCCGGGTCGATCGCCGCCTATCCGCTGATCTTTCCCGATGCCGATGCCGCCATCCGGACGATCGCCGAGCGCTACTTCATCGCCCACGGCCTGACCCGCCGCCGCGACCGCATCGAGACCGTCGTCGACAGTTTCGGCCGCGCCTATGTCCGCAAGACCGATGCGGTCTGGTTCATTTCGTCGGGCGTGGTGGCGCTGGACGTGGCCGACGGCATGCTGGCCGAACTGCCGGTCGACATGGCCGAGACGCTGGGGCCGGTCGGCCTGACCATGCGCGGGGAGGGCGATCCGTCGCCGGCGCTCCGGCTGTTCATCGCCGCGATCCGCGCCACGGTGGCCGCGCACGGGCTGGCTCGCTGACGCGGCAGCGGGATCGGCCTCGCACGCGGGCGGTCCGACGCGGTCTTCGGGATGGCCCAAGCCGCCATTAACGGCCCGCTAACCATAAATGTGGAAGGTCGCAGCGAGGGACACCCGATGCGACCAGCTCTGCCACTCCTGTTCACGCTCGCCATCGTCGGCGGATGCACCAGCATCCCCTCGCGCTGCTATGTGACGCTCGACAATGGCGGCGGCCCGACCGCCGAGGCCTGCGAGACCGGGCCGGAACTCATCGTGCGGCCGATCACCCCGACCAACGCCGCCTATTACGTCCCGCCCTATGTCATCGCGGCCCTGTCCTATGAGGGATTCCTGGTGCCCCGGGAGCCGGCCGTCGACGCGGATGCGGACGGGGAGCCTGCCGGTCCGGACGCGGATTGGGAAGCGCCGGCAGATGGCGCGGCCGACGCCGCCGTGACGCCCGCCTGGCCGCTGCCGGCCGCCGGCCAGACACCCTGGCGGCAGACGGTCACCGGGACGGAAGGCCTCGCCATCGCCTTTGCCGACGACGAGGACGGCGTGACGGCGGACGATCTCGAACGCTTCTGGGATGCCGGATTGATGGTGACGCCGACGCGCACGGCGCCGCCCGTCGGCGCGCCGGAGAACCGGCTGCCGCAGGCCTATACGATCGACGGCGAAATCCGCTATCGCCGACCGGACGCGTTTGACGGGATGAGCTTCCCGATCTCTAGCGCGCTGTCTCCATGAGCAGCGGAATGCCGTTCAGGATGGCGTGGCCGGGGGGCAGGATCTTGACCCGTCGCGACGGCTTGGTGTCGGAGGATTCGACGACGATCGCCGTGCCCTCGGTCTCGAAAACGTAATTCACCCCGTCGCAACGCACGGGGCTCCCGAACAGGCCTTCGGAAAAGGACTCGATGTCGATGGCATCGCACCGGTTGATGGTGGTGCTCTCCACCTTGCGGGTGGCGCGATCCTGGACGAGGGCGTTCAGCGTATAGCCACGCTCCTCTTCGACGAATTCAAAGGCGAGCCCGTATTCCGGCAGCGGAGCGGGCGCGGTGGCGGGGGGAGATTTCTCCCCGAAGGGAATGGTCAGGCCGGCGGCCAGGACGAGTGCTGCCGTGAAGCTGGCGGTGACGGTCATCGGCGTCCGCTCCTTCCGTGGCAAGGGTGAAGGGGGAGCGGGCACATCGGCTCGCTCCCCCTTCGTGCGATGTCAGCAGGCGCCTTCGACGAGCGTGTAGTGATCCTGCTCGACGAGCTTCCGCGTGGTCTTGTACACGGCCGGATTGCGGCGCTTGACGATGGTGGCGCCGTCGACGAAGTCGCCGACCCAGGAGCGGCTCTCGCCGACGACCTTCTTGCCACGGGTATTGTAGATGTAGGTGGAAGGCACGTACTCGACGCAATATGCCTTCTCGTTGTTTTCGGCGATGTGCCGCTTGTATGTTTTGGCTTCGACGGTCGCCGAAAACGCGAGCACCGCAGCGATAGCGGAAATGCTAAGCAGGACCTTGCGCATGGAAAAAACGCCTCCGTTGTTTTGATGTAGCGCAAGGGGAGGATTGAATCATATCTGACGAATATCAACAGGATTATGATGACTTAGGGGAAGTTTTTGCTTCGCCGCGCGAGTTGTGCCAAGTTGAGACAAAATCTGTGCTGTTATGGCGCGACGGACGGCGCATCTGACCCATGTTGTTCATAAGGCAGAGGAAATCCGCGCATGTTCCTCTGCGGTATGCCCTGTGGTTGCCGTCGGGTTGCGACAGAGCGGCAGCCGCCATGCGCGGCACGCTGCCAGCGGGTGACGCCGCCCGGTCTCAGTCCTCGACGAGAATGGTCCCGGCGACCTCGATGCCGAAGCCGGTGAGGCCGACATAGGCGCGCTCATGCGTCGCCACGACCGAGATCGAGCGCACGCCGAGATCGCGCAGGATCTGTGCCCCGACGCCGATCTCGCGCCAGCGCTGCTGGCGCTTCAGGGCACTGCCGTGGCGTTCGCCGTCGGCATGGTCGGCAATCGTCTCGCCGGTCTCGAAATCGTCGACATTGGGGGTGCGCAGCAGCATCAGGACACCGGAGCCGTGGCTCTTCAGCCGGTCGACCGCGATCTCCACCCAGGTCTTGGTCTCCCGTGTGCGGCCGAACAGGTCGAGCACCGGCTGCTCGCGATGGATGCGGGTCGGCACCTTCTCACCGTCGCGCACGTCGCCGAACACCGCCACCACGTGCTGCATCTGGTCGAAGGGCGTCTCGTAGATGCGCAGCATGGCATCCACGCCGCCGACCTTCATCGGCTCCTCGCGCACGCAGGTGACGAAGGATTCGCGCCGGATGCGGTGGGAGATCAGATCCTCGATGGAGATGATCTTCAGGCCGTGCTCGCGGGCAAAGACCAGCAGCTCCGGCAGCCGTTTCACCGTGCCGTCGTCATTGACGATCTCGGCCAGGACGCCGGCCGGCTCCAGGCCGGCCAGCTTGGCGAGATCGGTGCCCGCCTCGGTGTGGCCGGAGCGGGTGAGGACGCCGCCATCGCGGGCGATCAGCGGAAAGATGTGGCCCGGCTTCAGGAAGTCGCTGCCCGAGCAATTGTCGTTGGCCAGCGCCCGCACCGTATTGGTGCGTTCCTCGGCGGAAATGCCGGTGGTCATGCCGACCTTGTAGTCGACGGAGACGGTGAAGGCGGTGCGCATCGGGTCGAGATTGTTGGCGACCATCGGCGGCAGGTTCAGCCGGTCGGCGCGGTCGGCGGTCATCGGCACGCAGATGATGCCGCTGGTGTGGCGGATCATGAAGGCCATCTTTTCCGGCGTCGCCTTCGACGCGGCCATGATCAGGTCGCCCTCGTTCTCGCGGTCGGTGTCGTCGACGACGACGACGAGCTCGCCCTCGGCGATGGCCGCGATGGCCGATTCGATGCTGTCGAGCTGCGTGTCCTGGTCCGTCATGTCCGTCCGCTCCGATTGCAGGTCATGCGCCCCGGCATGCCGCCTCGTCTCCGCGACCCCGGCCGGCCGAGCCGCAAGGGCCGTCGCCGCGCCGTCGCGCTTGCTTCCTCGATGCTTTAGGCGCGGGGCGCCCGGCGATCAATGCGGCCGCTCCGAACGCAGTGGTCAGCCGCGACCGCGATAGGGCGGTACGCCGGTCTCCGGGACCCAGGCGCCCTCGGGGGCGGGGCCGGTCTGCCAGAACACGTCGATCGGGATGCCGCCGCGCGGATACCAGTATCCGCCGATGCGCAGCCACAGGGGCTTGGTCGCGGCGACGATGCGCCGGCCGACCGAGACCGTGCAATCCTCGTGGAAGGCGCCGTGATTGCGGAAGCTCGTCAGGAACAGCTTCAGCGACTTCGATTCCACCAGCCGCTCGTCCGGCGCGTAGTCGATGACGAGATGGGCGAAGTCGGGCTGGCCGGTCACCGGGCAGAGCGAGGTGAATTCCGGGCAGGTGAAGCGCACGATGGCCGGGGCGCCGTCGCCGCGCGTGTAGGGCACCGTTTCCAGCACCGCCTCTTCGGGCGAGGCGGCGGGACGAGCGTCGCGGCCGAGTTGGGAGAGATCGTCGGGAGAAACCATGGAAGCGTCCGTAAAGCCGTCGGAAGGACTGCGCCGCTTCCTGGGGACAGCGGCGGCGCGAAGCCG
Organism: Aurantimonas coralicida DSM 14790; assembly: GCF_000421645.1. Taxonomy (GTDB): domain Bacteria; phylum Pseudomonadota; class Alphaproteobacteria; order Rhizobiales; family Rhizobiaceae; genus Aurantimonas; species Aurantimonas coralicida. The sequence goes on from NZ_ATXK01000002.1 coordinate 298,863, forward strand.
ATGCATGTAGGAGCGTGGTCCGGCGATTGATAGGGTGCCGCGATGATCGACAAGCTCGAATATCTCATCATGCTGGCCGGCGAGAAGCATTTCGGCCGCGCCGCCGAACGGCTGGGCATCACCCAGCCGACCCTGTCGGCGGGCCTCCGCCAGCTGGAGGAGCGGCTCGAGGTGACGCTGGTCAATCGCGGCTCGCGGTTCCAGGGCATGACCGAGGAGGGCGAACGCGTCCTCGTCTGGGCGCGGCGGATCACCGACGATTTGCGCACCATGCGCGAAGAGATCCGCACCGTCCGGTCCGGCCTTTCCGGCCATCTGCGGATCGGCGCGGTGCCGACGGCGCTGCCGGTGGTGGCGCGGCTGACGACGCCCTTCCTGGCGCGGCACGCCGATGTGTCCTTCGAGGTCATGTCCCACACCTCGACCGAGATCGTGCAGGGCGTCGAGAATTTCGAGATCGACGTCGCCCTGACCTATCTCGACGACGAGCGCCTGCGCCGGCTGGATACACGGCCGCTCTATGCCGAGCGCTACTGCCTGGTGACGACCCGCGGCAGCCGCCTGGCCGACAAGGCGAGCGTGACCTGGGAGGAGGCGGCCTCGATCCCGCTCTGCCTCCTGTCGGGCGACATGCAGAACCGGCAGATCCTCAACCGGCATCTTGGGGCCGAGGGGCGGGCGTTCCGGGCGGTGATGGAATCGAACTCGATGATCGCGCTCTTGGCGCAGGTGCGGGCCGCGGACCTGGCGACGATCATGCCCTGTCCCTTTGCCGATACGCTGGGGCTGGCAGAGCCGATGGTGGCGATCCCCATCACCGATGGCGACGTCAGCTACCGCATCGGGCTGGTCACGGCCCGGCGCGATCCGCGTCCGCCGATCCTGACCGCCTTCTGGGAGGAAAGCGCGCTGCCGGACGAGGCTTGAAGACGTCGTTGCGACGAGGGCGCTTGCGGCGACGCCGGTCTGCTCCACTTGGCCAGGGACCGGCGTGGACGTCGATCCGCGCCGCCTGCCGCAAGAAGGATCTGGCATGACCCGCAACCCGTCGACGGGCACGCAGAGCATCGTCTTTCGGGATGGCGCCTTCGCATCGGTGACGCGCCAGGTGCCGGCGGAGACCGCCGTCGCGATCTCGGTCAACGGCTCGACCCATGCGGTGATGATGGCGACGCCCTCCCATATCCGGGACCTCGGCATCGGCCTGGCCCTGAACGAGCGCATCGTCACCCGTCCCGACGAGATCGAACGGATGGAGATCGTCGACAGCGACCTCGGCATCGACTGCCGGCTATGGCTGAGCGAGGCCCGCGCCGCGACCTACACCGCCCGCCGACGCCAGATGACCGGGCCGGTGGGCTGCGGTCTCTGCGGCGTGGAATCGCTGGAGCTCGCCGGCCGCGACCTGCCGACAGTCGAAGCGGCAGGATTCTCCGTCGCGCCCGCCGAACTGACCGAGGCGGTGGCGGCGATGGCGCGGCAGCAGGAGCTGACGCGGCTGACGCGGGCCGTCCACGCGGCGGCGTTTCACCAGCCGGGTGGTGACATGGTGGTGCTGCGCGAGGATGTCGGCCGGCACAATGCGCTGGACAAGGTGGCCGGTCATCTGGCCGGGGCCGGCATAGAGCCCGCCGCCGGCTTCCTGACCATCACCAGCCGGGTCTCGGTGGAGCTGATCCAGAAGGCGGCGGTAATGGGCTGCGGTCTGATCGCGGCGATCTCGGCTCCCACGGAGCTTGCCATCGCGGAGGCGCAGGCCACCGGCATCACGCTGGTGGCGGTGGTGCGCGGCGAGGGTTTCGAGATATTCACCCATCCGGCGCGCATCGCGGGCGCCGACGCGGCATTGGGTAAGCATCGCGCAGGTGGCGAGGCCCGGCCCCGGAGCGCCTGATCCCGGCCGGCGGATCGAAACGGGCAAGGCGCGCAACCGGGCGTTAACCATGGCGCGATACAACCGGAGCGTCGAAACTCTCCGGATCGCTGTCATGAAACTGTTTCGTGCCGGGGCCGCCATTCTGGCGCTCGCCCTCATTGCCGGCTGCGGCCACAACGAGGCGAGAAGCCTTGCGATGAAGGGCCCGACCGCCACGACTTCGGTCGCCGCGCTCGGTTTCGCGCCCGATGCTTCAGACGGCGCCTTCCCGCTGTTCCAGTCCTTCGCGCCGGTCTCGTCCTCGCCGCTGAACGGTCGCACGCTGGAAGTCAGCCACATCTCCGACATCGTGCTGCAACCCAAGGAGGTGGTCCTCACCTTCGATGACGGCCCAATTCCGGGGAAGACCCACAAGATCCTGCGCGCTCTCGACGAATACGGCGTCGGCGCGACCTTCCTGATGGTCGGCCAGATGGCCCGCGCCTATCCGAAGATCGCCCAGGACGTGGCGCTGCACGGCCACACGATCGGCACCCACACCGAGGGCCACGCCAATCTGCGCACCCTCAGCGCCGACGCGGCCATCGCCGAGATCCATCGCGGCCAGCGCAGCGTCTCGGCGGCGCTCGCGCCGATCGGCCGGCGCCCGGCGCCGTTCTTCCGCTTTCCCTATCTGGCCGATACGCGGCCGCTGCGCGAGCGCCTGTCGGGCGAGGGCGTCGTGGCGATCGACGTCGACATCGACTCCAAGGACTATTTCCGCGACGCGCCGTCGATCGTGCGCGACCGCACCCTTCTGTCGCTGGAAAAGCACGGCCGCGGCATCGTGCTGTTCCACGACATCCAGTCGCGCACGGCGGCGATGCTGCCGGACTTCCTGCAGGCGCTGCAGGAGCGCGGCTTCAAGGTGGTGCGGCTGGTGCCGGCGGGCCGTCCGTCGGGACCGATGCTCCTGTCCGACGCGAGCTTCTGACGGAAGGCGAGGCGCCGGGGCTCAGGCCCCGAATGTCTCGCTCGGCCCCGGAGGCAGCGTCTCGCGCCGGCCGCCGGCGGCCTGGCGCCACCGCACCTCGCCATCATAGAGCTCCTGGAGTTCGGCCTCGCGGGCCTGCGACTGGCGCAGCCGGTCCCGCGTGTCGCGCAGCCGCACGCGCAGGGCCATGGCGACCAGCGAGACCGCGAGGATCACGGCCAGGCACCCATAGGCCAGGACCTTGCGCTGCAGCGGATCGTCCACCGGCGCGGTGGCGAGGACGGCGGTCAGGGCGAGAAACACCGCCGCCAGGAAGATGACGACGCTGCGCGTCAGGATCAGCGACAGCAGCGCCAGCGCCAGTCCCGCGGCGGTGATGACCGGCTGGCGCACCGCGATCGCGATCCACGCATCCGACCATTCCATCGCGATCGCCATCGATGCCTGCGCCGTCACGCTGTTCCCCCGTCGTGCCGCTCCTGTGCGGGCAGGATCATCCTAGCCCGCTAGAGGGGGCGAGGGGAGGGGATTCGACGGCCGCCCGGACTGTCCGCCCGGGTCATTCCGCCGGTTCGGAATCCTCGGCCAGTTCCTGTTCCGCCTCGATCGCCGGCTGGCGGGTGAAGCCCTTGATGCCGGCATGCTGATTGCGGTCGCGCTCGATCTCCACCGGCGAGGTGGCATAGGCGGTGATCAGCTCCGACAGCGAGCGCAGCGCGTGCATGTGGATGCGCTCGTAGCCGTGCGAGGCATCGACGCCGAAGGTGATGAGGGCGGTGCGCACGTCGTGGCCGGCCTCGATCGCCGAGGCCGAATCCGAGCGGTAGAACTTGAAGATGTCCTTCTGGTAGCTGATGTCCTCGTCGATGCAGAGCCGCACCAGCTTCTTGGTCAGATGGAAGTCGAACGGGCCGGACTGGTCGGACATGCCGATGGTCACGCCGAATTCCGACGAGTTCTGGCCGGGCGCCGAGGTGCCGTTGTCGACGGCGATCATCGAGGCGACGTCGGGGGTGAGGATCGAGGCGGCGCCGACGCCCACCTCCTCGGCGATGGTGAACAGCCAGTGGATGTCCACCGGCGTCGACACGCCCTCGCGCTCCATCGCCTCGATCGCCGCCAGCATCACCGCGACGCCGGCCTTGTTGTCGAGATGGCGGGAGACGATGAAGCCGTTTTCCATGAATTCGGGCTGCGGATCGATGGCGACCGTGTCGCCGATCTCGATCTTCAGCTTGTCGAGCTCCTCGCGATTGCGCGACAGCGCGTCGACGCGCATTTCGACATAGTCCCAGCCCACCGGCATGGTGTCGATTTCCATGTTGTAGGTATGGCCCGAGGCCTTCAGCGGCAGGATGGTGCCGCGATAGGTGCCGGCCTCTGTGAACAGCGTCGCGCGGGCGCCTTCGGCAAAGCGCGCCGACCACATGCCGATCGGCACCAGTTCCAGCCGGCCATTGTCCTTGAGCTGCTTCACCTGGGCGCCGAGCGTGTCGAGATGGCTGACGATGGCGCGGGCCGAGGCCCGGCGCGAGCCCTGGCGGACGGCCGAGATGGCGCCGCGGCGGGTCAGCTCGGCGGTCAGGCCGAGGCGCTCCAGCTCCTTGGCGACATGGCGCACGATGGTGTCCGTGTAACCGGTCGGACTGGGGATGGTGAGCAGCGCCTTGAGCTGGTCCGTCAGATACTGGGCATCGATGGCAAGCCGCGGCACTATTCGTCCTTCCGTGATTTCTGCTGCTGATTCCTGGCTGCGCGCACTGAAAACGGTATCGACAGGGGAAACAAGAGGTCGATGAAACGCTCGGCCGTCGGCTGCGGCTCGTGATTGGCCAGACCCGGCCGCTCATTGGCCTCGATGAAGACGTAGTCGGGGCGGCGCGGATCCTTGACCATCAGGTCGATGCCGGTCACCGGGATCTCGATCGCGCGGGCCGCCGCGATGGCCGCCTGGACCAGCGTCGGATGCACCTCGCCGGTGACGTCGTGGATGGTCCCGCCAGTGTGCAGATTGGCCGTCTTGCGCACGGCGATCCATTCGCCCTTGGGCAGGACGGAATCCATGTCGTAGCCGGCATTCTTCACGCAGCGCGCCGTCTCGGCGTCGTCGGGAATGCGGCTTTCGCCGCCGGTGGCGGCCGCGCGGCGTCGCGACAGATGCTCGATCAGCTCGCGCACGCTGGAGCGGCCGTCGCCGGTGATGTGCGGCGGCCGGCGCAGCGCGGCGGCCACCAGCCGGTAGTCGATGACGATGAGCCGCAGATCCTCGCCGTTGAAGCAGGCCTCCAGCAGCACCCGGTCGGATTGCTGGCGGGCCGCCGCTATGGCGGTCTTCGCGTCCTCCAGATTGTCGATGCCGACGGCGATGCCACGGCCCTGTTCGCCGCGCGCCGGCTTCACCACGATGCTGCTATGGGTCTCGATGAAGGCGGCGATGGCCTCGTCGCCGACATCCGCGTCCATCTGTTCGGGCACCTTGACGCCGGCCGCCTCGACGGTGCGCCGGGTGACCGACTTGTCGTCGCAGATCGACATGGCGATGGCGGAGGTGAGCTCCGACAGGCTCTCGCGGCAATGGATCGTGCGACCGCCCTGGGTCAGGCGGAAGAAGCCGCCCGGCGCGTCGGTGACCTCGGCATGGATGCCGCGCCGCCGGGCCTCGTCGACGATGATCCGGGCGTAGGGATTGAGATGGTCGTAATCGTCGTCGGTGCCGGTGAACAGCTTCTCGTTGATCTCGTTCTTGCGCTTCACGGCGAAATACGGGACCCGGTAGAAGCCGAGCTTGTCGTAGAGGGCGATCGCCTTGTCGTTGTCGTGCATCACCGACAGATCCATGAAGGCGCATTCGCGCGCCTGGAAATGCTCGGCGAGGCGCCGCACCAGCGCTTCGCCGATGCCGGGCTGGGTGGCCTGCGGATCGACGGCCAGGCACCAGAGCGAGGAGCCGTTCTCCGGGTCGTTGAACGCGCGGCGATTGTGGACGCCGGTGACGGTGCCGATGATCGCGCCGGTGGTCTCGTCCTCTGCAACGAAATAGGTCAGCGCCCGGTTGTCGCGGTTCGACCAGAAGAAGCCGGGATGCACCTGCACCATGCCGCGGCTCTGGTAGATGCGGTTGACCTCGTTGGCATCCTGTTCCGACGACATGCGGCGGATGAAATAGCCGCGCGGCCGGCGCGGATCGCTGCGATAGGTCGCGAGATCCAGCCGGTAGGTGTGGGACGGGTCGAGAAAGATCTCCTGCGGCGCGTGGCTGAGCAGGACATGGGGATCGCGCACATAGAAGGCGATGTCGCGCCGCGCCGTGCCTTCCTCGCGCAGGCTGCTGACCAGTTCCTTGGGATCGTCGAAGGTCTGGCCGAAGACCAGCCGGCCCCAGCCGCAATCGAGAATGGCGTTTTCCTGCGCCTGGTAGGCGGCACCGCCCGGCTGGTTGATCGGCGGTTTCATGCCGTCGCGATGCATCCGCCGCAGGCGGTGCTTGTCGACCCCGTGCTGCTGCTTGTCTCTCATGTCGGCCATGGCGCGATCACAGCTCCTGCTGCTGAAGCCACATTTCCAGAAGCGCGACCTGCCAGAGTTCCGAGCCGCGCAGCGGCGTGATGTGGTCCGCCGGATTGGCGAACAGCGTGTCGAGATAGTCGTCGCGGAACAGGCCGCGCGAACGGGCGCTGTCGGAGCGCAGCGTGTCCTGCACCATGTCGAGATAGGGGCCGGAGATGTATTTGAGCTGCGGGACCGGGAAATAGCCCTTCTTGCGGTCGATCACCTCGGACGGGACGACCTGCCGGGCGACTTCCTTGAGGACGCCCTTGCCCTCCTGCTTGAGCTTCTCCTCGGCCGGCACGCGCGCGGCCAGCTCGACCAGCTCGTGGTCGAGGAACGGCACCCGCGCCTCCAGGCCCCAGGCCATGGTCATGTTGTCGACGCGCTTGACCGGATCGTCCACCAGCATGATGTGGGCGTCGACCCGCAGCGCCTTGTCGACCGGGTTGGTGGCGCCGGCCATGGCGAAATGGCGCTCGACGAATTCGCGGCTGACGTCGCTCTCGGCGTGCCATTCCGGCGAGATTTGCCGGCGCAGCGTCTCGTCGGAGCGGTCGAAGAAGGCGCGGCTGTAGGCGGCCAGCGGATCCTTGGCGCCGACCATCGGCGGGTACCAGTGATAGCCGCCGAAGATCTCGTCGGCGCCCTGGCCCGACTGGACCACCTTGATGTGCTTGGAGACCTCGCGCGACAGGAGGTAGAAGCCAACATTGTCGTAGGAGACCATCGGCTCCGACATCGCGGCGATGGTGCCGGGCAGATGCTCCATCAGCTCCGAGCCCGGCACGAAGATCTTGTGGTGCTCGGTGCCGTAGTGATTGGCGATCAGGTCGGAGAACTCGAACTCGTTGCCGACTTCGCCATTGGCGTCCTCGAAGCCGATCGAGAAGGTGTTGAGGTCCTTCTGGCCGGCCTCGGCGAGGAGCCCGACGATCAGCGAGGAATCGACGCCGCCCGACAGCAGCACGCCGACCGGCACGTCGGCGACCATGCGGCGCGCGACGGCGGTCTTCAGCGACTCCATGACGAGGTCGCGCCAGTCGTTGGAGGACAGCTTCTCGTCGCCCGGCAGGGGTGCGAAGTTCGGCGCCCAGAACATCTCGTCGCTGTAGCTGCCGTCGGCCTCGATCAGCCGCGTCGTCGCCGGCGGCAGCTTGCGCACGCCCTTGACGATGGTCAGCGGCGGCGGCACCACCGCGTGAAACGTCATGTAGTGGTGCAGCGCCTCGCGGTCGATCGAGGTGTCGACGTCGCCGGTGCGCAGGATCGCCTGCAGCGACGAGCCGACATAGAGGCGCTTGTCGTTCTGCGAGAGATAGAGCGGCTTGATGCCGAAGCGGTCGCGGGCGAGCAGCACCCGGCCGGTCTCGCGCTCGTGCAGGACGAAGGCGAACATGCCGTGGAAGCGCTTGACGCAGTCGCGGCCCCAGGCGTGGTACGCCTTCAGGATCACCTCGGTGTCGCCATGGGAGAAGAAGCGGTAGCCCTTGCCCTCCAGCTCCTGGCGCAGTTCCGGATAATTGTAGATGCAGCCGTTGAAGGCGATGGTCAGGCCGAGATCGGGGTCGACCATCGGCTGCTCGGCCTTCTCGCTCAGATCGATGATCTTCAGCCGGCGGTGGCCGAGGCCGACCCGACCGCGCACCACCTGGCCGGAGCCGTCGGGGCCGCGGCGCTCGAGGCAGGCGGACATTCTGGAAATGCGTTCCGGCGACGCCGAATTTCCGTCAAACCGGATCTCACCGCAAATTCCGCACATGTCGCCTCCAGAGCCTGTCTCGTCGTCGTGGCGCCCGCCTGCGATGCGGCCGGACGCTCGGGTGAAACGGGCATATAGGCCGCGCCGGCCGGACATGAACCGAAGCGGCCGAGTTTTTGCCGCGGTGCAGCGAGATCGCGCCGCGGCAGGCCGCCCTCAGGGCCGCAGGAAGACCTTGCCGCGGTTCATGCCTTCGAGAGCCCCGGCGAGCCGGTCCGGCGCCTCGGCGAGCGGAATGGTCTCGGCGACATCGGTCTTCCAGGCACCGCTGATGAAGCGTTTCTGCACTTCGGTGAAGGCTTCGACGCGCTGCTCGGGCGTCGCGCGGCCGAGCCATTCGGTCAGCCAGAAGCCCTCGATGACCTTCTTCATGAAGACCATCTGGCCCAGCGCCGGCAGGCGGGGCGCCTCCTGCGAGAGCTTGCCGTAGATCACCCAGTGCGACCCGGCCGGCATGGCCGAGAAGATCGTTGCCGAGTGATTGTCCGCCACGGCGTCCAGCAGCATCTTCGGCTGGTTCTGCTTCATCGCCTGCAGGAGCATGTCCTCGAAATCCTCCCGGGCGGTGTTGAGCACCGTGCCCGCGCCGAGGCCTTCCAGCGTGCTGCGATGCTCCTCGCGTCGCACGACCGCGATGGCGTGCATGCCCAGGTCGCGGGCAAGCGAGGCCATCAGCTTGCAAAGCTGGCTGGCGCCGGCGGTCATCACGAAGGAATTCGCACCGTGCTCCTTGGCCAGATGCACCATGGCCCAGGCGCTGAGCGGATTGACGATCAGCGCCGCGGCATCCTCGTCGCGCATCTGCGGGGCCAGCGGCACGACCGCACCGGCATCGGTGAGGGCATATTGCGCCCAGGCGCCGGTCCCGGTGCGCGCCACCGAGACGGCGACACGCTGGCCGACCAGCTTGGCCGCCGCCGGGTCCTCGCCGGCCGCCACGACCTCGCCCATCGCCTCGAAGCCGGCGGCGACACCCTTGCGCCGCGGCTGTCCGTATTCGCCCTTGATGTAGTGGAGATCGGACGGGTTGATGTTGGCAAGGCCGATGCGGACCAGCGCCTGCCGGCCTTCCGGCTTCGGCACGGCGATCTCCTCCAGCGAGACCCAGTCCTTCAGGTCCTCGATGGTCGGGCCTTCGGCGGTGCCGGAATAGCCGTCATATTTGAGGACGAGCGCCTGCATCGTATCGGGAATGGCGGACATGGATGTCTCCGGAAACGGGATGTCTCGTGTGCGAACGCGTGACCGGGCCGTCGGTTTCGGCCCGGCGGAGGCTGCATCTTACGGAACGAGGACGATCTTGCCGGTGGTCTGGCGGTCGTGCATGCGGCGCAGGACATCGGCGGCATCGGCGAGCTTCGCCCGTTCCGAGACATGCGGGCGGACGCTGCCGTTGACGGCCCAGCCCATCAGCTCGCGCATATTGTCGGCGAAGACCTCCGGCTCCTTGCGGGTGAAGGAGCCCCAGAACACGCCGACGAGGCTGTAGCCCTTCACCAGGGCAAGATTGACCGGGAGTTTCGGGATGGTGCCGGAGGCAAAGCCAATGACCAGTAACCGGCCGTTCCAGGCCATCGACCGGGCCAGCGCGTCGAAGGCCTCGCCGCCGACGGGGTCGAAGGCGACATCGACGCCGGCGCCGTCTGTCAGCCGCTTGATGTCGCCGCGCAGATCCTCGTAGCCGATCGCCTCGTCGGCACCCTCGGCCCTGGCCAGCGCCTGCTTTTCGGCCGACGAGGCGACGGCGATCACCCGCGCGCCCATGGTCTTGCCGATCTGGATGGCGGCAAGGCCCGTGGCGCCGGCCGCGCCGAGGACGAGCAGCGTCTCGCCGGGTTTGAGGTCGGCACGCTGCTTCAGCGCGTGATGGGCGGTGCCGTAGCCGCAGACGAGGGCGCAGGCGATTTCGGCATCGAACCCGTCGGGCAGGGGCATGGCCGCGGCCTCGTCCACGGCGACCCTTTCGGCAAAGGCGCCGAGCTGCATCGAGGCGACGACCCGGTCGCCGACCTTCAGCCGCGTCACGTCGGGGCCGACCGCGACGACGGTGCCAGCGCTTTCCATACCCGGGATGAACGGCACATCGGGCTTGGCCTGATACAGTCCCTGGACGAGCAGGCCGTCCGGATAGTTCACGCCGACCGCCTCGGCCTCGATGACGACCTCCCGGCCCGTGGGCGACGGTTCGTCGACATCCTTGTAGACGAGGTTTTCGATCGGACCGAAGTCTTCGCAGACGATGGCTTTCATGGAAGTTCCTAAGGGCTTGCGGCCGGCGCCGTCACGGCATCGCGGTTGCGCGAGGGCTGCGCAGACGGGGCCGGCAGGGTTTCAGGACAGGCGTTCGGCGATCCACAGCTTGATCAGCGCCTGGCGGGTCACGCCGAGGCGCCGGGCCTGCTGGTCGAGACCCGTCACGACCCAGGCGGGGAAGTCGACATTGACGCGCCGGGTTTCGACATTGGGCCGCCGGGCCTTCGACCAGTCGATCTGGTCGCTCACATCCTCGCCGGCGTCGAATGCCGCATCGAGATCATGCGCTTTCATAGAATGCGACCTCCTGTTGTCTGGCCCGCCGCACGGAAATCAGCCGGACCCTGCCGGTGCGAACGGCATAGATGGCCGCCCAGTGTTTCTCGCCGATCCGGCCAATCGCCAGGAAGCGGGGTTCGTCATCGGTGCGGGCTGGCGCCTCGATCATCCACGGATCGTCCCAGATGCGCTGGGCGTCCTCGAAGTCGATACCGTGCTTGGCCTTGTTCGCCGTGCTCTTGTTCGGATCGTACTCGAACTGCATGGGTCATATTGGTATGGAAACGGCGCAATTTCCATACCTTTCCACCATGCTGACCGAGGCGGCCTGACCGCCCCGGTCTCGCTGATCCGGCGTTAGACCTTCTGTTGGGTGTGCTTGGCCAGTTCCCAGCGCGCCACCTGACGGCGGTGCACGGCGTCGGGGCCGTCGGCAAGCCGCAGGGTGCGGACATGGGTCCACATGCGGGCCAGCGGCGTGTCCTGGGAAATGCCTTCGCCGCCGAACATCTGCACCGCCTCGTCGATCACCGACAGGGCGACGTTGGGGGCGACGACCTTGATCTGGCTGATCCAGGGCGCGGCGGCCCGCTGGTCGCCCTGGTCCATCATCCAGGCCGCCTTCAGGCAGAGCAGGCGTGCCATCTCGATGTCCATGCGGCACTTGGCGATGATGTCGTAATTGGCGCCGAGCTGGGCCAGCGGCTTGCCAAAGGCCTCGCGGCGCAGCGACCGGGCGCACATCATCTCCAGCGCCGCCTCGGCATGGCCGATGGCGCGCATGCAATGGTGGATGCGGCCGGGTCCGAGCCGGCCCTGGGCCACTTCGAAACCGCGGCCTTCCTCCAGGATCATTGCCGATTTCGGCACCCGCACGTCGGTGAAGCGGATATGCATGTGGCCATGCGGCGCGTCGTCGTCGCCATAGACGGTCATGGCGCGCAGGATCTCGATGCCCGGCGTGTCGGCCGGCACCAGGATCATCGAATGGCGCTTGTGCTTGGGCAGCTCGTCGCCGCCGGTCTTGACCATGACGATGTAGATCTCGCAGCGCGGATCGCCGGCGCCGGACGACCACCATTTCTCGCCGTTCAGCACGTAATCGTCGCCGTCGGCGACGCAGGGCATCGACACGTTGGTTGCGTCGGAGGAGGCGACATCCGGCTCGGTCATCAGATAGGCCGAGCGGATCTCGCCATCGAGCAGGCGGGGCAGCCACGGCGCCTGCTGCTCGGGCGTGCAATAGCGCTCGAAGACTTCCATGTTGCCGGTGTCGGGGGCCGAGCAGTTGAAGGTCTCGGCGCCCAGATGCGTCTTGCCCATCTCCTCGGCGAGATAGGCGTATTCGACGGTGGACAGGCCGTAGCCGCGCTCGGAATCCGTCAGCCAGAAATTCCACAGCTTGCGGCTCTTGGCCGTCGCCTTCAGCCCTTCGAGGATTTCCTTCTGGCGCGCCGTATAGACCCAGCGGCCTTCCTTCGGCACCTCGGCGAGGAATTCCTCGCCGGCCGGCGTGATCTCGTTGCGCACCATGTCGCGCACCGCCGCATGGATCGGCTTCAGCCGCTCGGTCATGCCCAGCGCCATCGCGCCGTTCTGTTGGTTCATCGGTCGAATTCCTCCTCAAGAATGCTGTCGTCGGCACCGGCGCCGCGCAATGCAAAGAATGCCAGGTCGCGGGCGATGGTCCGGCGATCGTCCGCCGTCTCGCCGTCCCGCTCCCGATACCAGAAGACCGGCGAGTTGATCACCGCCAGGAATGTCTTGCCCGCCAGGGAGATGTCGCTCGTCGCCGGCAGGTCGCCCTGGGTCCGCGCCTCGGCGATCACCCCGCGGAACAGTGCCTCGTAGCGGTCCCGCTCGGCGATCAGCGTGTCGAGCGACGCCTTGTCCTCCGGCGTCGTCGGGTTGTTGAGATGCCGCGAGACGCCCTGCAGGATCACCAGCTGGAAATGGACCTCGTGCATCATCGTCATGATGTGGGCCTCGGCCATGGCCCGCAGCCGCGTCACCGCCCGGTCGCGCGACTGGGCATGCGGGGTGACGGCGGCGAAATCCAGCGCCATGCCGTGCTGGCAGACGTCGAAGAACAGATCGTTCTTCGAGCGGTAGTAATGATAGACGATGCCCTTGGTCGCGCCCATGCGGCGGGCGACGTCGTCGATGGACGCCGCCGCATAGCCGCTTTCGCCGAAAGCCCGGGCCGCGGCGGCCAGGATCGCCGCCCGCACGCCGTCCGGATCGCCATCGCCGCCGCGCGCCGCCACGAAGTCCCGGTCGCGCCGCGAGCGCGACGGCGCCGCCGCCCGGCGCGGCCGGGCCCCGGTCTCCTGAGTGTCGCCTGTGGTTCTCGCGCTCGTCATCCTGTCGCCACTGGACATACTCGCGAGTATGATGTCAATTGCGGCACGAAGGATTTCGCGTCGCGCCGTCGCCGGACGGGCGCCGACGCAAGCGACCGGGAGGGACCGCCGATGACCATGCCGATGCTGGAACGCCTGTTTTCCGTCGAGGGCAAGACCGCCCTCGTGACCGGCGGTGCGACGGGCATCGGCCGGATGATCGCGACGGCGCTGGCCGGCGGCGGCGCGCGGGTTCTCATCGCCTCCCGCAAGGCCGAGGCCTGCGAGGCGACGGCGGCCGAGATCAATGCCGAGGGCCATCCGGGCGCGGTCGAGGGCTTTGCCGGCGATGTGTCCAGCGAGGCCGGTGTCGCGGCGCTGGCCGAAGCGGTGCAGGCCCGCACCGACCGGCTCGACATCCTGTTCAACAATGCCGGCGTCTCCTGGGGCGCGCCGCTGGAAGAGTTTCCCTACAGCGCCTGGGCGAAGGTCATGGGGGTGAATGTCGCCGGCCTCTTCACCGTGACCCAGCGGCTGCTGCCGCTGCTGGAGAAGTCCGCCAGCGCCGAGGACCCGGCCCGGATCGTCAATCTCGGCTCGGTGATGGGCGCCGCGCCCCTGGCCGAGAACGTCTATTCCTATGCGGCCTCCAAGGCGGCGGTGCATCATCTGACGCGCTGCCTCGCTAAGGAATTCGCCGCGCGCCACATCACCGTCAACGCCTTTGCGCCGGGTCCCTTCCAGTCGAAGATGACGGCCTTCGCGACGGGCACGGACGAAAAGGCCGCCGCAGTCGGGCGCGGCGTTCCGATGGGCCGGATCGGCGCGCCGGACGATATTGCCGGGGCGGCCCTGTTCCTTTGCGGCCGCGGCGGCGCATATACCACGGGCGCGATCCTGCCGCTGGACGGCGGCATCGGGGTCGAGACCGGTCACGAACTGTTCGAGGAGCACTGATGGAACTGGATTCGGTCGCCGCGACCGAGGCGGCCCTGAAGGCCCGCCTGGTCTCGATGGAGGCCTATCGCGCCCATCTCGATGGCGCGCCGCTCACCTCCGACTGGATGACCGTCGACCAGACGATGATCGACGGCTTTGCGGCTGCGACGCGCGACTATCAGTTCATCCATGTGGACCCGGAGCGGGCGAAGGCCGAAACGCCCTTCGGCGGCACGATCGCCCATGGCTTCCTGACCATCTCGCTGCTGTCGCCGCTCGCCTATGACGCGCTGCCCGGTGTGAAGACCACCCGGATGGGCATCAATTACGGCTTCGATCGCGTGCGCTTTCTCAATCCGGTCAAGGCCGGGGCGCGGGTGCGCGGCGTCTTCAAGATGGTCGCGCTCGCCGAGCGCGCGGTCAGCCTGCAGACCACCTGGGACGCCTCGATCGAGATCGAGGGCGCCACCAAGCCGGCCCTGACCGCGCAGTGGATCACCCTGGCGGTGCTGGAACCGCCGACCGACTGAGCCGACGCCCACCGCCATACGCGCGCACCAACCGAGGGAACACCTAACCCATGAGAGAAGCGGTCATCGTCTCGACGGCCCGCACGCCGATCGGCAAGGCCTATCGCGGCGCCTTCAACGACACCCAGGCCCAGGCGCTGGGCGGGCATGCCATCCGCCACGCGGTCGAGCGCGCCGGCGTCGATCCGGCCGAGATCGAGGACGTGGTGATGGGCGCGGCCCTGCAGCAGGGCTCCACCGGCACCAACATCGCCCGCCAGTGCGCGCTGCGCGCCGGCCTGCCGACCCAGGTCGCCGGCATGTCGGTCGACCGGCAATGCGCCTCCGGCCTGATGGGCATCGCCATCGCCGCCAAGCAGATCGTCCAGGACAACATGACCGTGGCGGTCGGCGGCGGGCTGGAATCGGTGTCGCTGGTCCAGAACGACAAGATGAACATGTTCCGCGCCGCCGATCCCTGGCTGCGCGAGCACCGGCCCGACCTCTACATGTCGATGCTGGAGACCGCCGAGATCGTCGCCGACCGCTATGGCATCTCGCGCGAGGACCAGGACGCCTTCGCGCTGCAGTCGCAGCAGCGCACGGCCGCCGCGCAGCAGGCCGGCCGCTACGACAACGAGATCGTGCCGATGACCGTGACCATGAAGGTCAAGGATCGCGAGACCGGCGAGATCTCCGACCGCGAGGTCACCATCGACCGCGACGAGGGCAACCGGCCGCAGACGACGCTCGCCGATCTTCAGAAGCTGAACCCGGTCTTCAAGGACGGCCAGGAGGTCGCCGAAGGGCGCTTCATCACCGCAGGCAACGCCTCGCAGCTCTCCGACGGCGCCTCCGCCGCGGTGCTGATGGAAGCGCGCGACGCCGAGCGCCGCGGCCTGCAGCCGCTTGGCCGCTATGCCGGCATCGCGGTGGCCGGCTGCGATCCCGACGAGATGGGCATCGGCCCGGTCTTCGCGGTGCCGAAATTGCTGGAAAAGAACGGCCTGAAGATCGGCGACATCGGCCTGTGGGAGCTGAACGAGGCCTTCGCCTCCCAGGCGATCTATTGCCGCGACCGGCTCGGTATCTCCGGCGAGATCCTCAATGTCGATGGCGGCGCGATCTCGATCGGCCATCCCTACGGCATGTCCGGCGCCCGCATGGCCGGCCACGCCCTCATCGAGGGGAAGCGGCGCGGCGTGCGCTGGGTCGTCGTGACCATGTGCGTCGGCGGCGGCATGGGCGCGGCCGGCCTCTTCGAGGTCCTGTGAAAGGCGCACGATGACGACTGACGGCGACGACCGGACGATCGACGAAGCGGCGCTCGGCCAGTATCTGGAAGAGCATGTGGAGGGCTTCCACGGGCTCGAACGCATGGTCAAGTTCCAGGCGGGGCAGTCGAACCCCACCTGGCGGCTCGATGCCGAGAGCGGCACCTATGTCCTGCGCGCCAAGCCGCCGGGCGAACTGCTGAAATCCGCCCACCAGGTGGACCGGGAGTTCCGCGTCATGCAGGCGCTCGCCGGCAGCGACGTGCCGGTGCCGCGCATGCTGCATCTGGCGAGCGAGAGCCAGTCGCCGCTTGGCCGGACCTTCTTCGTCATGGAACATTGCGACGGCCGCATCTTCTGGGACCCGGCCCTGCCGGAAATCGCCACTCCTGAGGAACGCGGGGCGATCTACGACGCCATGAACGCCGCGCTGGCGGCGCTGCATTCGGTGGATGTGGATTCGGTGGGTCTGGCCGATTTCGGCCGGCCGGGAAGCTATTTCGAGCGCCAGCTCTCGCGCTGGACAGAGCAGTACCGGCAGTCGAAGATCGACCCGATCCCGGCGATGGACGAACTGATCGCGTGGCTGGAGAAGAACCTGCCGCCCGATGATGGCGCGTCCGGCCTCGTCCATGGCGATTTCCGCCTCGACAACATGATCTTCGCCAAGAAGGAGCCGACGATCCTGGCGGTCCTGGACTGGGAATTGTCGACTCTCGGCCATCCGCTGGCCGATCTCTCCTACCAGTGCATGCAGTGGCGCCTGCCCAATGCCGGCTCCTTCAAGGGGCTGGGCGACCTCGAC
The DNA here is from genome assembly GCF_000421645.1 of Aurantimonas coralicida DSM 14790. Taxonomy (GTDB): domain Bacteria; phylum Pseudomonadota; class Alphaproteobacteria; order Rhizobiales; family Rhizobiaceae; genus Aurantimonas; species Aurantimonas coralicida. The sequence continues at coordinate 315,421 of NZ_ATXK01000002.1, forward strand.
CGGGCCGCCCTCGGCATTCCGACCGAGGAGCAGTATGTGGCGCGCTATTGCGAGCGGCGCGGCATCGACGGCATCGACCACTGGCCGTTCTATGTCGCCTTCTCCTTCTTCCGGCTCGCGGCGATCCTGCAGGGCGTCTTCAAGCGCTACACCCAGGGCAACGCCTCCAATCCGGAGAAGGCCAAGGTCTATGGCCGCAACGTGCCGGTCCTGGCGCAGCTCGCCATCGACCTGATCGAGAAGGAAGCCTGATGGCGCGCTTTGCGGGGAGGGCGGTTCTCGTTTCGGGAGCAGCCGGCGGTTTCGGCCGGGCGATTGCCACGGCGCTCGCCGCCGAAGGGGCGCGGCTGGTCCTCACCGACCGGGACGAGGGCTCGCTGGAAGCCCTCGCCGCCGAACTGACTGGCACGGAGATTGCGACACTGGCCGGCGACGTCTCGCGCGAAGCGACCGCCTCCGCACTGGTGGATCTGGCGACCGAGCACTTCGGCGGCCTCGACATCGCCATCAACAATGCCGGCATTGCCCATGACTACAAGCGCCTGCAGGAGATCAGCGCCGAAGAGGCCGAGCGGGTGATCGCCGTCGACCTGATGGGCGTGTTCTTCGCCATGAAGCACCAGATCGCGGCGATGAATGCGCGCTTTGCCCGCGACGGCACCAAGGCGGCGATCGTCAATGTCGCTTCGGTCGCAGGGCTCGGCGGGGCGCCGCTTCTGTCGGTCTATGCCGCCGCCAAGCACGGGGTGATCGGCCTGACGAAATCCGCCGCCGCCGAGAACGCCCGCCGCGGCCTGCGCATCAACGCCGTCTGCCCGTCCTTTGCCCGCACCGCCATGGTGCTGGGCGCGCCGGGTTCGCTGGCCGGGGCCACGGAGGCGAGCGAGGCCGAGCAGAAGATCGTCCGCGGCATTCCGATGCGCCGGCTTGCCGAGATCGACGAGGTGGTGACGGCCGTGCTGTTTGCGGCCGATCCGGCCAACGGCTTCATGACCGGCGCGGCCATTCCCGTCGATGGCGGCCTGACGGCGATCTGAACCGCGGGGAGGCGGTCCGGCTCGATTTTCCGGCGCGTTTCCCCTAGGTCTCGGGCGGGCGCCCGAAGCGAGAAGGACGAACCATGGCCGCACAGCCACCGATCTGCGACTTCGGCTGGAAGGCGATCGACGCCGAACTCACCGGCGTCGACGGCAAGCAGCACCGCATCTTCGACCACAAGCGCGAGAACGGCCTGCTGGTGGCCTTCATCTGCAATCACTGCCCCTATGTGAAGGCGATGATCGAGCGGCTGGTCCGCGACGCGGCCGAACTGGCGGAGCTGGGCATCGGCACGGTGGCGATCTCATCCAACGACGCCGAGCGCTTCCCGGAGGATTCCTTCGAGCGGATGCAGGATTTCGCGCGCCAGCACGCATTCCCGTTCCCGTATCTCTACGACGAGGACCAGAGCGTCGCCCGGGCCTATGGCGCGGTCTGCACGCCCGATTTTTTCGGCTTCAACGGCGATCTCGGCCTGCAATATCGCGGCCGCATCGATGCCTCGCGCAAGGTCGTCGCGCCCGAGGGCACGGCGCGCGACCTCTTCGACGCCATGCGCCAGGTCGCCGAGACCGGCAAGGGGCCGGCCGAGCAGATCCCCTCCATCGGCTGTTCGATCAAATGGAAGGAAACCGCCTGATGGCCGGCAACTGGCCGCAGGCGGTCCTCTTCGATCTCGACGGCACCCTCGTCGATTCCGCCCCCGACATCCACGCCGCGCTGAACGAGACGCTGGCAAGCTATGGCGAGCCGCCCTTCACGCTGGAGGCGGTGACCCGCATGGTCGGCCGCGGCGTGCCGGTGCTCATCGAGCGCGCCTGGGAGGGTCTCGGCAAGAGCATCGACCCGGCCGAGCGCGACCGCATGGTCGCGCGCTTCCTGGCGATCTACGAGCCCCGCGCCACCGAACTGACGACACTCACCGCCGGCGCCAGCGAGGCGACCCGCGCGCTGGTCGACGCCGGCATCCCGATCGGCGTCGTCACCAACAAGCCCGAGGCCGCAACGCGCGAGATCCTCAGCCATTTCGGTCTGTCGGAGCTGATGCAGGTGGTGGCCGGCGGCGATGCCGGCCCGGCGAAGAAGCCCGAGCCGGGCCTTCTGCTCCTCGCCTGCGAGCGCCTGGGCCTTGCCGTCGATCAGGTCGTCTTCGTCGGCGACAGCGAGAACGACGTGGCCGCCGCCAAGGCCGCCGGCATGGCGGTCGTCGTGCTGCGGGGCGGCTATACGAGCATCGCCGCCGACGATCTCGGTGCGGATGCGGTCATCGACCGGCTCGACGGGCTGGGCGCCGCCGTCTCGACCCTGCGGTCCGCCCCGGCCTGACACCGCTCTCCCGAGAAACGGGATGCACGCCTGACCGCGCAGGGATCCTGCGCGGCCGCGCTTCCCGGCGACATTCGCGACCCTATCTTGGTTCTATCGGCGACCGCGCGTCGAACCCTTTGTGGGTCCGGCGGTCCCGGGACGTTTCGACGGATGTTGCAGGTTCCGCGTCGCAGGTCGGATGAATGTGCGGCTAACGTCATTTCCCCGTCGCAGTCTCCTGCCTCGCCGAATGCGAATCCTAGTTCCGTTTCAAAGTGTTTGGAGACGAGACATGGTCAGGATCGACGACGCGGAGGCCGTGCGCAGGCTGGCCTACGAAATCTGGGAACGCGAGGGTCGCCCGACCGGCCGCGAGCATGAGCACTGGGCCGAGGCCAACCGGATCATGGCCGCGCGCAACCCGGTGACGGCGGCGGAGCCCGCGGACGAACCCCGCTGGAACCGCATCGAGGCCGAGCGCGCCGAAGCCGACGCCCTGCGCCGTGCGCTGTGGACGCCGGAACCCTTCTCCACCGAATTGTTCGGCCAGCGGCTGGCCAACCCCAAGCCCCGCAGCTGGTCGCGCCGTGCCCAGCCGTCCCCGGTGCCCGTGGTCGAGGGTCGGCCGGCCGGCGGCGGTGCGCGGGGCTGATCGTCCCGCGCGGGTGATGACCTGCGTTGAACTTGAAAAGGCCTGTGGCGGTCTTTCTGGCAGGCCATGAGATGGACGCGGCCCGTGATCGCGCGACCCCAAGCCTGTAGAACATGGGTCTGCGTGAGCGGGGCTCCGTCAGGCCGTCGCGACCGCCTGCGGTCCGGCCGCCATGGCGTCGGTCGGCAAGGTCTTCGGCGTGTCGCGGGAGCCCTGGCGATGTGGGCGAAACCCTCCGCCGTCCCGCTTGACCGCGTAGGAGGTCGCATCGGCGTCGCGAAGCAGCGCGTCGAGGGACGCCGTGTCGGACGATGCGATACTGTAGCCGAGGCTGAGGCCGACGCGGATCTCCTGCCCGTCATCGATCTCATAGACTTCGCTCAGGCCGGCGTGAATGCGCTGGGCGAGCCTGTCCGGGGCGGCCGGATCCGCGATACCCGGCTGGACGACCACGAACTCGTCGCCGCCGATGCGGGCGACGATGTCTCCCGGTCCGACGATCCGGCGCAGGCGGCCCGCCACCTCCTCGAGAAGTCGGTCCCCGACGCCATGCCCGAAGGTGTCGTTCACCGCCTTGAAGCCGTCGAGGTCGAAGACGTGGACGGCGACCCGGCTGCGATCCTCCCGGGGCAGTGCGTCGAACGCCTTGCGCAGGCCCAGACGGTTGAAGAGTTCGGTCAGCGGATCGCGCCGCGCCAACGTCGCCATCTGCAGGCGCATGGTGATCAGGCGGCAGGCACTGCGATGGAGATGCGCGATGGTTTCCAGCGCGCTGATCAGGAACACCAGGAACACGGCGCCGGTGAGAAGCCTCGCATCCTCGATGTAGAACGCCGCGGACACGATCGCCGGTCCCGCCGCGAGGAGAACCGCCCCCGTCGCGATCCGCGGACGCACCGAGATCCGGGTGGCGACGCCGGCGCAATAGCCGAACAGCAGCGCCGTCGCCACGATATGCAGCGACAGGTCCGGCTGCGAGAACAGGAACGCGCCCAGCGCGCCCATCGGCGCCGCCATGCACCAGCTCGTGATCGCGTGTCCGGCTTCGACCTTGCGGAAGTCAGCCGGCGCGGGCGTCGGCCCGGCGATGGTCCGGCGATGGACAAGGATGAACAGCGCCTTGCCGATCGAGGCCGCGACCCCGAAGACCGTGATGGCGAGCGCCGCGACCGCACCGGTTTCAAGATAGGCGTAGAACCCGATGATGAAGAAGGTCACGCCGATCGAAGCGGTGGGCAGAAGATTGTCGGCCAGCGCCGAGACCAGAGCTTTGTAGACCTCGACGGGCTCGGTGTGACGCAGCATCAGCCATTCTGATCGTTGTGACGAAGACAGTTCGATATCACAACAGTCGTTTACGGGACGTTGCAGCGCGGGAGCGGATTGCCGTGGCGGGACAGCGGCATCAATGACATGCGGGGTGCCGCGAGGGGGTGCGCTGTGTGGGAGCGCCGAGGCGCCGATGCCGGACAGCGGCTTGCTGCGGCGCGAGCAGCACCGTCGGCACATCAGGCATCATCGATGTCGAAGGAAAGAAATGGTGCCGCTTGCGTGACTCGAACACGCGACCCCGTCATTACGAATGATCGGGAAAACAGCCAATATCAGACACTTGGTCATCCAATGCAGATCAACGTCTCACGGCTGCGACGATTGCCTTGCGAATCCGCTCGCATATTGGCTGCGGTCGAGAAATGTGCGCTGACCAGGCGTCACCTGCTCAATCCGTTGGGTGATGACGGCGACCTTCGTGTCGAGCGCGCCGATCTGCGAAGACAGCGCGGCAGTGCCAGCCGCCGACGCTTCCGCCAGGCGGTCGAGCCGTTCGCTGATCGTGCGGAACGAGGCGTCCAGCCTGTCGTTGAACGCTTGGATCTGCGACTCCGCATTCGTCATGCGATAGGCGATCTGCGGGAGATCCGCCGTCTGCCGCTCGATGCGATCGAACCGCTGGTCGACCTTCTCCTCGCGGGCGGCCCGCTTCTCCTCGAGGTTCGAGATCCCCACTGTGATCGTTGCATAGGATCCGCCGACTGCGAACAGCATCGCGGCGACAGAGATCAGGTTCCCGACCGATATTACGTTCTGCCAGTGCGGGGCGTTCATCTTGCTGTCCGACATAAAGGGAAGACTCTCTGTAACCGTCAGGCCAATTGTAAGTTCCCGCCGTCAGGCGGCATATCGCTTGTCTCGCGCCCAATAGGACGCGATGAAATTGGCGATCTGCGTAGGCAGGTTTGTTGCCACCAGCGCCAGCGCGACCAGCGCCTCCGGCGATTCCCATGCGTCCGGCAGCCATCCGGCCGAGGCTGCGAGGAACAAGATGGCGCCGGTTACGCTCGTTGTCGCCATGCCGGCGATCGCGCCTTTAACGGGCTTATTCATCTGCTCGATCGGCGTCAGGTTCTCCGTTGTCACGGTCTGATCCCCCGCTGGCGGCAGAATCTCCGGCTCGAGTACCATGCCCGACTCAGGCAGTGTCGCAGGCGCCGGCAGGTGCGGCGCCTGGCGCTGCTCAGCGGTCGACGCATACCAGGCCTCGCGGGCTATGCGGGCCCAATGCTTGCGCGACGAATAGTGCTTCGAGCCGGCGCGCTCGAACGCCAGCTCGAATGCCTCGACCTTCCTGTCGAGGCCGTCGGCCGCGACCAGCTTGTCGATTGCCTTCTTCTCCGGCCCCTTCAGTTCGAGGAACAGATAGGCGTAGTTTGCCCGGTCGCTAGCCGGATCGAGCCGGTTGCGAGCGCAATATGCCTCATAGGCGCGCCTGCGAGGCCCTGTCCATTGCGGCCAACCATAGCCACCGCGCGAGCCGGCGACCGTCGGCGAGATCTCCTGCAGCTTCGTGAAGCCGAGGCATTCGTGTCCGAGATTGCCGAGGACCGCAGCGGCATCGTCGACACCGATCGGGAAATCCTGCATCAGCGTTGCCATGATCCACGGCGCCTTAGAGCGAAAGATCTGCTCGGGGGTCATGCTGCGGCTCCTCACCTGCCAGTAGTGGCGATTCTGGCAGTGTAGCGGCGAACGAAGGCCCTCAAGTGCCGCACCTCTCTTGATGCAAGCAGGTTGTCTGAGAGATTCCAGTGTGGTTGGAAGCAAACCCCAAATTTCGCGAGATCTGACGTGCTGAACATGATGAACGAAGACCGAGCCAGGCTGTCAGTCAGCGGCCTATGGCTGATCGCATTCGGTGTGCTGGCGCTTTCATTCTGGCAAAGCCTCGGCAGCTTCGTTCCGACCGCCGATAATGAAACGATCCCTTCCGGGATCGTGCCTGTTGTTCTGTCACAGGGAAGACTGACCAGCTACGCGCTTCTGAGCATCCTTGCGCCGGCTGGGAACATCCACCCGCTGGATCTGCTCATCGGCCTTACAGGTTTCGCGTCTGCGACTGTCGTGGCTTTGCGTGTGTGGGGCCTAGACAAGGGACCATCCGCGATTGCCGGCGCCTTGGTCGCTGCGTCCTTCCCGACAACGGTCCATATGTTCACCTTTTCGACGGTCAACATGGTGTTCGGCATTGGGATGCTTATCGCCGCGAGCGCCGTTTGGTTTTTCGCGTCGGGGCGCTTCGTCCTGTCAGCCCTGCTCGTTCTGGCGACGATCGGCACCTACCAGGGGCTGCTCGCGAACGTCGTGGTGATCTTCCTCGTCTGGCAAGCGGTCGGGCTAATGAGAGGGGAGCGCACCGTCTCTGCGGCGCTCAAGGGCTCGCTCGCTTTTCTGGCATTGATCGCCGTCTGCGCCCTCGTCTACTCGGCCACCGTCTCGGCACTCCTGTCGGCCCTTGGGATACGGCTCCAACTCGTCAACGATATTCTGCGCCCGGATCTGCTGATCAATTCGTTCTGGCAGATGGTGACAGCCGCGGGCGGCTTCCTGTGGGCAATCATCACCGGCCAAGACGTCCTGTTCGTTGACCGCGGAACCTTCGTTGGAGCCTTGCAGATCGCCCTCCTGGCCGCCGCCGTCGGCGCCATCTTTCGGCGCGGCGGATGGTCCCTTCGCACCGTTCTTGCGATCCTGTTCCTGCTGGCGGCCGTTGGGGCACCCTTCCTGTCCATCGCCATTACGGGCGGCGCGGTACGCTATCGGTCCCTGATGTCAGCACCGTTCGCCATGGCAGGCATGGCGGCGGTTGCGGCTTGCTGGGATGCTCGATGGGCGAGAAAGGCCGTTCTGGCAGCGTCGGCCCTGCTCGCGCTGTTCTACGTTCAGGCGACCATGCAGGTGATCCGGGGTGCCTCCCTTAGCTGGCAGGATGACCAGCATCTTGCCAACCGGATCATGGAGCGGGTTGCTGCCATTGACCCGACTATCCTGACGCCGGGCCAAAAAACCGGATTCGAGATGGTCGGCTGGTACGATCGACGAAGCGAGTGGATACCCAACATCGGGCCACGGACGACACTCGGCTATTCCTTCTTCCGCTATAGCGAGTCGCCTTCGCGGGCAGTTGGGGCATTCCAGATCATGGGCCACCCGTTCTTTCGACCGGCGACAAACGCGGAACGCCTCCAGATCGCGGAGCGCGCGGGCGCCATGCCAGTCTGGCCCGCGCCGGGGTCTGTGCAGGTCATCGACGGTGTCGTCGTGGTGAAGTTCCACGAACGCTACACGAATTTCCAGTTGAGCAGATATTGCCCGACCCAGCCCGCCGACGAGTGCAGGGATACCCTTGCACTCGCGAGCGGCGGAGTTCGTTAATTCAGCGTCCAGTTTCCCGGTGCCGCCGCTGTCACCGCAATCCAGTTTGTGGAGTCGACGGCCTCGAATGTGATGCTGGCGCCAACGTCAGTCGAGATTGCCTGGCGGTTGGTGGTTCCGACCTGAGCGCCCATGCGCGGGACATCGCCGGCCTGGGCCAGCACCCGGATGCCTGAGGTTGCGACCATGTTGGTGAAGGTATAGCGAAGCCCCGCTTCTGCCGGCGGCAAGATGAAGGTGGTCTGCGAACCCTGTCCTGCGTTAGTGAAGTGCATCCCGTTCTCGTTGGCACTGATGTTGTGGTTCGCGGTCTTGTTGGCCTGGCCGCGCAATGCCTCGCGAGAGGTGACACCGTCGCGTAGGGTGCGTTCCAGCGGATCGCCAACGATGAAATAGCGGGCCACGGATCCCGGATGGGCGAGAACGTAAGGGGTGGCGCCGAGGTTATCGAGGATTTCATCCTGATAGGTTGAGGCGTCCACCCCTGCGGCTTCCACGACAGCACGTCCGAAATTACGGTAGTCGTTACCCTCAAAGGCATGACGTCCACCTGTGTAGTCAACACCGTCCAGCGTCAGGTTAGAGATTAGAGCACCTCGCTGATCTGCCAGCGGGACACCCCCGCGGTCGAAGGTGTTGCCTTTGACCTTCGCCCCCGAAGCGCCGGAAAGCACGACTGCGTGGGTGTTAGCAACAGCACCGCCGTTGACCAAATCGAGCGCGAAATTCTGAACAAAGTTCCCCAGGAAGGAACCCTTTGCGCCGGCCTTCAACTCGAACACGCGAGACTGCATGTTGATGAAGATACTGGTTTCGACGTTAAGGCGCCGACCGACCCCAGCCAGCCCAGGGCCGACTTCGAGGGACAGGCAGCCCGACACACAGTTGATGGCGGTGAGGCCCTTGACGAGACAGCTGGTGAGTTCGCGTTTGGTCTGAACAACGCCTTGGCACCGCTCAACGATGCCACCTAGGATATTTGCCGTGCCACCGTCGCCGCTAGCGCCACCGATCTTGTTGTCGCCTCCGACGTAGTAGGCCACGTCAGAGAAGCCCCGCACCTTGTTCTCTTCGGCGGAGAAGTTGAAGCAGGCGATGGGGGATGCGAAGCTGTCAGCATTCGGGTTAGTGGCAAGTTCCCCGCCGTACCCGTCACACTCATTCATGAACCAGTTGCGGAAGTACGCGCTGACAAAGGCCGAGGCCAACTGTCCGCCGCCACTGTCGGTTCCTCGCGAACAATCGACATGGAGGTTGTCAGTTCGCAGCGTAGCATCGGCATAAATTGCAGCGCCGGTCAGCGACGGGTCTGCCACCCAGCTGGACCCGTTCCACCTGTGCCCCGTACCGAGCGCCGTGTCCGTAACAGCGGCGTTGAACCACAGGTCATCGAGGCTCTGCGCGACCGGGGTGGCGGTCTGGTAAAAGACGTTGCGGGCGTAGAGGTTGAACAAAGCGGACGTGAAGCCAGTGACGGCCTTAATCCTGTTCCCCGGCTTGCCCTCGATGTCGAGGTCGAAGTTGAGGTTCCGGTCCACGACGCTAGTCGCAAGCCAGAACGGATCGCCCGGAACCATGATCTTGCCGCCGCCTTTGGCGCGGAGGTACGCGATGGCGTTGAGGAAAGCTGCGGTGTTGGCAACGCCCGACGTGTCTGTCTGGTCATACCCGAACCATGCCAGGTTAACCGTCCGGCTCGTAACGGCGAAATGCCGCCCCCCGAGGTCAAGGAGGTAGCCGTTGTGGGCAGGGACGTCTGCGCCATCGTTGCCAGTTTTGACATAAAGCTCGCCGCCGCCGTCGCCGGGCTCGGTGTAGCCCGCAGTCTGAATCCAGGTCGCGAGAGCCGGAAGGTTCTCCGCCTCTGCCGCGGCGACTGTGTCGTAGCTCCGACCGTCGCCGGGGAGGCCCTGTTCGCCTTTATCGCCTGCCGCCGAGAAGGCAAGAAGGATCATGTCTCCCTCGGCGAAAGGGCTTTCGTCGCTAGCAGCGGTGTTTGAGATGGTGAGGTTGAAATAGCCCCCTTCGTCTATCACGGCAGTAACATCGAAGTTAAGCCGCTGCCTTGGGTCGCTGGTGCTGTAGAGGCGAAGGTTTCCTTTGAGGGCGCTGGTGCTGGCCCCGAAGGAGGCAAGGGTCTCTGAGATATCGACGCCATCGGCGTCTAGGGTGTCTGCCCGAAGAACCAAGGCCGCGTCCTGCTGGACGTTGGAGAGTCGGATGCGTCCGTCGCCGGGATCCTCGTCTGCGGTGAGTGTCGAGAAGATGAACCGGGCACCCGAGCCGTTGGCTAACAGCGCGGCGTCCCTCGCAGCCTCGACAGCTGCTTCCAACGCCAGCAATTCAAGTTCCGAAAGACCGTAAACGACCCCCGTACCATCAGCGTTTACAGTGAGGATCCGCCCTGCCTCGAGTGGCCCCATTGGCAGAGGCGCGCTTTGGCCGGGTCCAAGTGCGATCGCTCGATCGATGTCGCGTCGCAGCTCTTGCAGGACCGTTGCCTGTTTCGACAGTTCAGCCTCGAGCCCGGCGCCAGATAACGCGCCACCGCGGATCACGTCGGTCGATCGCTCATGCACACGCTTCGCCTGGACATAGGCGAGGTCGCCATTCTCCAGCGCAGGTGCGAATGTGACAGTAAAATAATCGAATGGTTGTCCGGAAACCTTCTCGGCCGTGACCGCTTCAAAAGTGAAGTCGCCGTCAGCTCGCGATACGAATGCGACAACGTCGAGGACGTCCCAAATCGGAAAGTTGAGCGGACCATAATTCGACCGACCATCGCCGACGATGGTCGACGTCTCGCGCGTTTCGCGCGGCAGCGGATAAGGGTTCGTCATGCCGGACCTCGCTTTTCGGTCCGGACAGAATGACCCGCGCGCGCGACCCTTAACTGCCGCCGGCCTAGCGGTCCGTCATCGCCGGCGCGCGGGACGGTTCCGCCTGGCCGGGCGGCCACCAGTATTCCTGGCCGGTGCGCGATTTCAGCTGTGAGGCCTTCGCCTTGAAGCTCTTGTCGGCGTCCGGATCGACCAGCCATTGCAGCTGGTCGAGCATCAGCCGGCGATAGGCACCGCGCGTCGCCCACCAGGACGAGGCGACCGGCGTATAGCGGCCAGCGAAATTCACCGCCTCGCGGCCGAGCTTGGTATCCTCTCCGGTGGCGAACTGGATGGCATTGCCGACGGTAAGCTGCGCCGCGTCGTCCAGGAAGGCGACAGCCGGGCCGATCAGCGTTCCGGCAAAGCCCTGGCCGAAACGGTTGCTCGAGCCATTGACGAAGTCGCCGAACAGGCCGAAGCCGCCGCCCGTCACCATCGCCTTGAACCAGAAGCTCGGGGCGCTCATGTCCTCGAGATCCTTGCCGTCGGCGAGCGACTTGATCTGCATCGCCATGGCGCCGCCCAGCGTCGCCGTCAGCACCAGGGCGCCGGCATAGTTTGCCGCGCTGCCACGGCCGCCTGACTGGCTGGCAAGGATCTGCTGCAGGGCTTCCACCTGCAGCGTCGTGAAGGACAGGCCGAAGCTCTTGAACTGCAGCGCGAAGTCAATCGCCTCGCCCGCCGGCGTGCCGCGCGGCAGGTTGCCGGTGACGAAGCTCCGGGCGTTCGGCGTGCCGGACGGCACCGAGCGTTCCGACCAGCTCGACGTCAGCTCGGCCAGCTTCTCGGCGACCTCGCGATGCCGGATCGCCCGCAGCTCGGCCTGCGCCGCCGGATCGACGACGGCCTGGCTGGTGTCTATATAGCGGACCTCGCCGCCGCGGCGGGCGATCTCGGTCGGGGTGACGAAGCCGGCGGCGTCGACGCTCGCCCGCATGATCTCCCAATCGTCGGCGTTGATGCCGAAGCCTTCCATCGTCTCGCGCAGCCGCGCCGGCAGCGTGGCGAAATCCTTGCCGGCCTCGTCGGCGAGCGTCGACTGCCAGGCGCGCGCCTCGACGAGCTTGCGGCCCGTCGTCAAAGGTTTCAGGCCGAACACCATCATCGAGCGGTCGACCAGATATTGCGACCAGTTGTGGCCCAGCATCGGGCCGACGAAGCGGGCTTCCGCTTCGATCGTGTGCAGATAATCGTCCCAGATCACGCCGGCGCGCACGATCTCCTCGCGCTTGGCCGTCGACATCATTTTCAGGATCCCGCCGAAATCCTTGGTGATCGGCAGTCCGGCCAGGCGCCGCGCTGCCTGCGCCATGAACGGATCCGTTGTCGCGGCGACGACGCCGGCGGCGCCGAGCAGCGCCGAGTTCATCACGTTCTTGACGCTGGCCGTTGCAGTCGCGACGCCCGAGGCGGCCGTCGGACGGCCGCGCAATTCGGCGAACAGCGCATTGAGCCGCCATTCGGCGAAGACGCCCGGTTCGGTGCCGCGGGCCCAGCGCGAGGCGTCGTCGGCGATCTTCGCCAGAGACGCCTTGCCGACGTCGCCCTTGGCAATCTCGGACCGCACGCCCTGGATCATCCAGTCGAGCATCGCAGTCGGATTGGGTCCGAACTCCTCGAGCATGGCGATGTCGCGCGCCATGCCGTTGACGTGCCGGAAGATCGCCTGCACCGGATCGCCGTCGCCGAACTTGCCGTTATAGGTCAGCCAGTCGTCGGCCGACTTGAAGGCGATGAAGCGATGGTCCTGGCGCTGCGAGGCGAGCGCGCCCTTGCCGCGGCCGCCGGACATTTTCGGCGTGTGGTGGGCCCAGCCGTTGGTCGTGATCGTCTCATAGACATGATCGAGCGCCTGGTCGATGCCGTGCGCGCCGACGGGCTGGCCAGTCAGCGGATGCCGCATCTTGTCGGGGTCAACCAGCGGCCGGATGAACGCTTTCCACTGGTCGCGCCCGGCCTGCCGGATCGAGAGCCCGTTGTGCGAGTGCGGCAACCCGAACTCGTCGAGCTTGGCGATCGCGCCGCCGGCGTTGTTGAAGCGCTGGCGCAGATCCTCGAACACGGACGAGAGCGATCCGGCGAGCCCCTTGGCCGTGGCGTCCCCCGACGCCTGGCCGTGCAGCTCGCGCACCACGTCCTTGATCAGCCCGGCCGAGGCGGTGCGACGGCCCGTCACCAGGTCGCGCGACACGGCCGTCATCAGGTCGGTGAGCTTTCCGTGGGTCATCGACAGGATCGCTTCCTGGCGGCCGCGCACTGAGCTGGCGCCGGCGTAGCCGTAATGCGACAGCGTCTGCACTGCCGCCTCGTACACGTCGGCGTTGCCGTTCTCGTCGCGATAGTCGAGGATCCGGCCCTTTAGCCGCTGGCGGGCCTTTTCCGTCAGCACCGCGCGCCGGCGCTTTTCGATCGCCTGCGCCCGCAGCTCGGCCGCCAGCTCGTCCTGTGCCGCCTTCGCCGCCTGGTCGTCGCCGAGCTGCGCCCGCTTTTGTGCGAACTTGGTTTCGAAATCGCGACTAAGCGCTTCGCCCTCGTCTCGGGAGATTGTGCCTTGGTCAATCGCAGAGTTGATGCAGTCGATGAATGGCATCTATTTATCCATCAAGGCCAGGAGCGCACGCTTGCCACGCTCGATCTGCAGGACTGTCTCCGCAATGCGCTGCGATCCGGCAACATAGATCTCGCCGGTGATCCGGTCTTGCCCGATCACGACGACAGTATCGAGCTTGCCCACCGCCTGCTCAAGCACCTGGTCGGGCGACAGGTCGAGGCACGTCTTGCCAGTGAATGGGTGAACGGACGCCATCATCACGCTCTGCAAGCTTCGACGAGATCGGCAAAGTCGCCATCGCGTTCGGCGCGGGCAAGCAAATCTCCACTGGTTGCATAAGCGATCTCGCCATCGACCGACTTGCCATCAGGAACGACGTCCCAGATCGACACCTGGCCGTCGGCTTCAAGCTCTGCAGATGTCGGGGGGGCTTCACCGGCCAGATCTGCGGCCTGCGATGTGGCGGGCTCTGGCGCCACATCCGGCTTCAGCTGCGGTTCTGGCGGCGACAGCAGCGATCGCAGTCCGTCGCGCTCTATCAGCCCGCTGACGTCAGAAACGAACTGGCGGGCTTCCCTGGCCGCGGGAGAGCCCTGTGCGAAGCGGACCGCCGCCGCGTTCAGCGCGTCAGAGATCGGGCCGCGTGTGCGCGCGAGGTTGTCGACGATCGCGCCGACCGTCTCGGCCGTCACCGCGCGGCTGGCATTGCCGGTATTGTCCAGGACGTTGCCGGCGGCCTCGATCACGTCGGCGCGCTCGGCGAGCAGGGCGAACAGCCGCTTGTCGGCCTTCAGCGTCCGAATTGCCTGGTCGAGCACCTTGACGCGCTCGCCGATCAGCGTCTTCGTCAGGTCGAAGCTGCCGAACATATCGACCTGGCTTTCGTGCCGGACGCCCGACGCGACGATCTCCTCGAGCAACAGCCGTGCCGCGCGATCCGACGCCGGATCGAACTTCGCGAGATCCGAGATCGCCGCGGCTTGCAATGTCGGATCGGCGATCAGTTCGCCGACCAGCGCCGCCTTATTCTCGTCGACCACGCCGTTGACCGCCATGCCCCATGCGTCATCGGAGAGACGCGCCAGGCCCGTCGCCTTGCGGATCATCGGCCCCGTGGTCGGCAACGCGTCGTCGAGGATCTCCGGACGATCGCGCATGATGCGGGCCGCGTCGATCGCCTCGCCGGATCCTTCCTGTAGGTTCTTCTTGGCGGCCAGCGCCCGCACGTCCTCGGCCGTCCAGCCATCGGCCTCGCGGAACAGGTAACCGTCGAGGCGCACGGTCTCGTCGCCTTCCGCCTTGATGCGCCGCGCCAGGCCCATGCGCTGGTGACCGTCGGCGACATAGCGCTTGCCGTCGGCGCGTTCATGCACGATCACCTTGCCGGACGCCGTCGGATCCCACGACTTCACGCCGCGCAGCCGGTCGGTCACGCCGGCCTCGTCGCCGCCGCCCTTGTATTGATAAGTTGCCGCGTCCGTCTCGAGCGCGTCCGGATCGAAGCGCTCGAAGGCGACCGGCTTGTCGCGCACTGACAGCGAGCGCGCCGGCGCCGGCGTCGCTTCGGACAGGATCGGCAATTCCTCCGGCGGTCGCGCCGGCTTCTGCACCGCGCCGCCCGGTGCCGGACCATCCGCCTCGAGCCGCTCGATGCCCTCGCGGATCAGCCGCGACGCCTCGTCGGCCGTGATGCCGTCCGGCACCGGGCCGAAACTCGCCTCATCGAGCGCCTGCTGCTCGCGGGCGACATCGAAGACGCGGGTTTCGAAATCGTCCATGTCGATGCCGAGCCGATCGGCGACGACGCGGAGATCGCCGGCCTGCGGCTCGCCGATGATCACTCGCTCGAGCGCTTCGCGGCCGGGTCCGTCCGTGACCTTCAGCGCCCGCGCGGCCTCGCCGGCGCCGCGCACTAGGCCGCCGAACGCGCCGCCAAACAGGCCGGCGAGGCCGACTTGCTTCAGCGCCGGCACGATGCCGCTCTCGAGACCGTTCTCGGTGCGCCAGCGCTGCGCCGATGTCTGCACGACGCCCTCGACGCCGGCGTTGATGATGGCTTCCGTGGCGATGGTCTGGCCGATCCGGCCGAGCACCGTCCGCGCCGTGCCGGCGCCGCCACCGAGAAAGATCGTCGCGATCTGCAACGGATCGCGCAGCGCGCCGCGAAACGAACCGGCGAGCGTCGCCGCGACGCGCGACACGCCGGTCATGTCGCCTTGCCCGGCCGCGGTCAGGCGCGCCTCTGCAGCCGTCACGACGGCCTTCGTCTCCTCGGCGAAGTCCGGATTGAACAGCGCCGCCTGGCCGGGAAACTTGCCGGACAGCTCGCCCAGCTGTCGGTTGAAGTCGGCCAGCGCCGCCGCCGCATCGCTCTGGATGCGCCGGCGCGTGCCGAACGGGTCGATCGGCACGGTCAGAGGGCCGCTGGTGATCGCCGCCGCCTTGGCGGCCTGCAGCGGGTTCTGCAGCTGGACGCCGGTCGCTTCGTGGATCTGCGCGATGCGCCGGTCATAGGCCTCGAGCGCGGCATCCTCGCGCGAATAGGTGTTATCGATGAAGGTCTGCGCCTCGTCGGTGGCCGAGTAGAGCTCGCCCATCCGACTGCGCGTTTCGTCGTGGAGGAGGTCGCTTGCGAGATTGCCGTATTGCGTGGCAAGCCAGACCGACGGCAGATAGCCGGCAGCGCCGTCGCCAAGGCCCGGCCGCTCGCCCGCGAACGTCATGCCGCGGCCGCCGACGCCGTCGGGGCTTTCCGACAGGAGCAGGGTCATCGATAGGCTCCCGGTACGCGCGCCTCGAGCACACGGCGCATGCCGTCGAGCGCCAGGACGAACGGCCGCCCGTCGGCGCCGCGGATCCACTGCGGATCGTCGGAGGCGGGATCGCCCGCCGCGAAGCGATAGCCGCCGGCGACGGCGACGGGGCGCGCCGCCTTGATGTCGGCGGCCGAATAGGGCTTGCCGTTCTCGCGCACCGGCGGCGCCGAGAAATACGGCCGCGCACCTGGACGCGACCGCTGCATGTCCTGCGGCGCCAAATCCTGGTCGCGGATGGCCTCGATCAGCTCACCGAAGCGATCGGCCCGGATCGTCGGCGGGACGATCGTCCGCGATGTCTCCGACGAAATGAACCCGGTCGACCGGCTGACATCGGCGAGCCCGCCATACTGCACGCCTTTCTCGAAGACGGCGCCGGAGGCTTCCTGCAGCGCGCGCTCGAGGATCGGCTTGATGTCATCCGATTTCGGGTCGACGCCGAGCTGCACGGCGCGCGCCTTGGCGATCGCATGGGCGGCCTCGATCGTCCGGTGCCCGTCCATCGGCACGCCGACAAAGGCGTCGCCCAGCGTCTCGGCCGCGACCTGGCTGCGCAGATCTCCCTTGACCGCCGGGTATTCCCCGCCGTCCGGACCCTTGCCGTGGCCGGCAATGACGTCGCGGGCCGCGGTCGCGGATCCGCCGCCAGCCAGGATCGCACCGGCCTGCATGATGGCCGGCGCCTCGTCGCCCAACTCGCCCAGCAGCGCACCAGCGCGCCGACCGGCCCCGGAGATCAGCCCGCCGGCCAGCTGTGCGGCCGCGTCCGGATCCTGTTCCGCGAGCGCGCGGATCGCGCTGGCCTCCCCCGGCCGCAGATATTTCGGTTCCACCCCGAAATGCGCGGCCGCGGTTTCGGCCTTGACGATGCGCGCGCGCACCTTGCCGGCGATTGCGGCAGGATCGCCACCGGCGGCGACGATCGATTCGTCTTCCGGCAGGATGCCCTTCGCCATTGCGACGCCTATCGGGTCGCGCTTCACGTCGGTTTCCATCCGCGTCAGCTCGCGCCGTGCAAAGTCGGCCGCCCCGCTGGCGATCGCCGCCGGATCCTGCTCGAGCTTTCGGACGTAGCGATCTGCCTCGTCGAGGCTTTGTTCGCGGATGATCCGCGCGGCGCCGATCTTCTCCATGGTCTCGTCGACGATCGCCGTGCCGCCCGGTGCCGTCTTGCCGTCGAGCATGAATCGGCCGAGCGCGTCGGAACCGGGCTCGATGCCGCGCGCGACGAACTCCGCCAGCTGGTCGCCGCGATCGGCGAGGGCGGCCGCGGCCTGCCGGCCTTCCGTGCGCTTGGACGATTCCTGCCGGGTGAGTGTCGCCTCGATGGCGGCCCAGCCGTCGGCGTCGACACCGGCAAGCGTCCCGTCCACGTAGTCCTGTCGCATTGTCTCTCGGAGAGCCGCAACGTCTTCGGGCGTCGTTAGCGCCGCGCCCTGTTTGCCGTAGAAGCCGACGGCTGCCTCTCGACGCGACCGGGCTTTCGCCTTGAACGCGTCGTCGGCATCCATCACGCCGCGGGCAACGGCGCTGTCATAATGAGCATCAACGGCGTGTTGCGCCGAGGCGAGCGCCGCGCCGGCGTCTTCATTGCTGGCATCAAAGGTCTCGATGAGCCGGGCTTTGCCTTCTTCGAAATCCGTCGTGCGCTCCAGGAACTCGAGCCGAGTGTCGATCTCCTGGCGACGCTTCTGATCCGCCAATGCCTGCCGGCGATAGGGCTGCGCCATCCGCTCGAAAGCCGTCTCGTAATCGGCAGCGATCTCCGGAAAGACGTGATCTTCGCGGTGGACGGAGCGCAGCGCCTGAAGGCCAGTTTCGAGAGCGGCAGGATCCTCGCCGAACTTGGCGAAGACGGCGTCGATGTCGGCGCGCATTGTCGCGTCGAGGCGCTCGAGATAGGTCCGCGTGCCGGCGGCGTCATAGGCACGTTCGCGGATCGTGAAGCCGCCGGTCGGGCGGAAACCGCCGCGTCCGGAGCCGGAGATCTCGACAACGGCTTCCGCCGGCGCCGTCACGTCGGCGCCAGGAACAGCCGCGTCGCCGCCCGTGGCAAGCGCCGTCACCGCCCCGGCCGCGCCCTGCTGCGCTGTCGCTGCACCATCGAGCGCCGTCACGTTCGCGGCCACGTTCTGTGGCGCCGGCGAGCCGCCGTCGAGAGCGGCGGCCCACTGCGCATAGGCGAGGCGGTTCGACCAGCCATGCCCGCCGCGCGGATTGCGGGCCGAATAGCCCTGCGGCCGCTCGAAATGCATCAGCGCTTCGGTGGCGGCCTCGAGCGTCCCGGCGCGTTGCAGGCCGGTCCATGCGGTCTTCTCGCGGGTCTGCAACTCATGGACAAAAAAGTCCATCTGCACATCTGTGTCGCGCCAATTCTTGCCTTGCTCGGCATAGCGCGGGGCCTTGGCGAAGTTCTGCAGCGCCGAGCGCCGTTCATTGCGCCACTGCCAGATGCCCGAGGACGTCCCGGCGTCACCGTCCGGACCGTGGGCCAGCAACTGCGATTCCTGGCGGCCGTGCCCGGCCGCTGCGGCAGCGGCAACCGGCGAAAGCCCGCGGGCGATGAGCCCATCGCGGACATAGCGCGCGCGGGCCTTAAGATCGCCCGGTGCTGCCGTCGAGGCGGCGGGAGCGTAAGCCATTGGCGATCCATTCGACGCCACCGACGCCGGCAGGCTGCCGTCGATCGTCGCGCCGGCGGGAGAACCGGCGAGCCCGGCCGCGAGGCCCGCCGCCGTGCCTTCCTGTTCGGCAAGCATGTCGCCGACCCGTCCAGCGCGGGCGCCGAGCCGGTCGAAGGCGGCCGCGACGCGGCGCTGCAGCCCGCCATCGTCGCGCTCAACGCCGAGCAGTCCGTCGGCAAGCAGCGGGTCGACCTGGAACTTGCGATAGCCGACGCTCTCTGTGCGCTGGTTTGCCATGATCTCAGCCCCGCAGGAGAATGTTCGATGCGCCCTCGGCGCCTTGGCCGAGCCCGGTCAGCAGGCCGGCACGGCGGGTTGACCGTGCGCGCGAACGGTAATTGGCCGCGCGCTCAGTCAGCCGAGAAACCCGCGTCTGCTCGGTGCCATTCGCCGTCTCAAGGCCAAGATCGGCCTCACGGAAGGCTTCGCGTCGCGCTTGGCCGGGCGTGCCGAAGGATAGATCGACGCCGGACGCCGCCGTCGCGACATTCTGCTCGCCAATCGCGTCCATCATCGCCCGCTTGATCGAGCTGCGCCGCTCGACGCCCTGCAGCGTCTCGAGCGCCTTTTCGCGCTCGGCGTCGCCAGCGGCCATCTCGAGCGCGTCGGCCTCGGTGTTGGCCGCACCAATGCCGGCAAAGACCGACAGCGCCGTCGCCGTGCCCTGTAGGATCGAGGCGATGGTCGATCCGGTCGTTGCGGCCGCCGCTGTTCCTGCCGCCGCCGTACCGGCGGCAGCGGTGCCCGTCGCAGCGGTGCCAGCACCGGCGCTGAACAGCGACATGAAAACCGTCGCGAGCTCGGCCATCAGAGTTTCTCCTCGAACGTCACGTCACGCACTCTAAGGGGGCCCGGCCGCAATTGAGTGATCACCGCCGTTGTGTCGAGTGTCACGCCGGGAATGCCCGACATCGTTACAAGCTGCGTCTTGGCCGGCGGCGGCGCGTCGACAGGATCCGCCGTCGTCAGCAACGGTACGTCGCGGGGCGGCGTGCCGTTCGCGCCGATCGCGATCGAGCTCGTCTCGATGACATTGACTTTCAGCGTGTGGATGCGACCGGGCCGCCGCACGATCGTATCGTCGCGATTGATCTTGATCCGCGGCATGGATTCCCAGACCGGTGCGACCCACTCGCCGACCGTCATCGTTTCGCCGGGCCAGTCCGTCGAAATCACGCCGGCAGTGACAGTAAAAGGACCGATCGTGTAGCCGCTCGCCGTCTCGGCATAGACCGTGGCGCCGTCGGCGTGGTGTAGGCCGCTGACCGTTCCGGCCGAGTTCGCGGTCTTGATAGTCGCCGAGACTAGATAGGTGTCGGGCGAGAGGATCTCGTAGGCGAGCCCGTCGGCGCGTGACACCGTCAGCCACAACCGATTCTGCGCATCGACGCCCACCGAACGCACCGGCGCGCCGACGGAATATTCGAAGAAAGCAGTTATCTCCTGGTCGCGGATGACCGTCGCGCCAATCAGTCGGCCGTCGTCGCGCAGCAGCCACAGCCGCGTCGCATCGGTGCTTTCCGAACCACGCTGCAGCGCGGTCATGACGATGCCTTCGACCAGGTGCGACGCCAGGAGCGATTCCATCCGGGCGGTGAACGCCGACGAGATGTCGTCGTAGGCGGTCGAGAACAGTACGCCGCCGCGCTGGCCGACATAATAGATGCGGTTTTCGATCTCGACCGGCACCGTACCGCGGGCGAGACCGTTTTCCGTCGTCTTAACGACGTTGAGTGCCTTGTCGCGCTCGATCACTCGGTCGGTGATGAAGTATTCCCGCTCGTCGGTGAACAGCAGGACATACTTGGAATCCTCCACATGTAGGATTTCCTCGACCGAATTGGTGCGGATCGCTTCGAGCTTTGCCCCATCGGCGCGCTGCGACTCGATGTTGACGTTAAAATATTCTCCGGTCCGACTGAACAGCAGGCCCGACGGCTTTGCGCGAAGCGCGGCGTAGAGCAGACGATCTTGAATGATCGTCGCAAAACCGGGCCAGCCGCGCGATGCGGAGATCGCCGGCTCGCCCTTCGTCTCTCCGGTGACTTTGTGCGAAGCAAGGGCAGAGGCTTCGGAAGTGCTTACGACCTGCGCGCTGACATCATACTCGGTGCCAATGAGATCACCGCCGAACGTGATGGTGATCTTGTTTGTGTTCTCGCCCGAGACGTCCGCGCTGGTGACAGTTACACCGGGCCCAAGCGACGGCAGTCCGGCAATGGCCGCTTGAACGAGGGCTGCAAAGCCTGATGTTTCGATATTGCCCGGAACGCCAGCATCGATAGATCCGGTTTCTTCGCCATCGACTATAATGTTGATTGATACGAAGTTTACTCCATCGGCCCAGCGAAAGAATACCTCCCAAACGTCTGCGGTCTTTGAATAAGATCCACCGTAGTCGACCTCGGGAATTCTCTCATACGGCCAATCGTCGACGGTCCATACGCTATCCGATTGTCGCAGAACGCGGATCGATTTCAGATCGCGATGAAAGATCCCGATCGTATCGCCTTCTGCATAGAGCGAGGCCTCCGCAGCAATCGTCGCGGTGATGGTCGGGATCGACAGCATCGCGACGAGCGTCAGCCCTTTGAAGATCTCGAGGCGGCCGGGCGAAATACCGATATGGAAATTGTCGGTCCGCGACCGTTTCAGCCGGAAGAAGCGAGGCGCGGCGCTGGCGCCGGACAGGGTGACGCGCCGCGTGCCGAACAGATTGCGATAGCCCGCCTGCGGGATCGGCTCGACGTTGAGATAGCGCAGCCCGGCCGAGTAATACTGCTTGATGTCGACGCGCCCCGCGAGATCCCTCGCCAGCTCGCCGGCATTCATCGACTGCTGGCCGGTTCCTGCCTGTGCGACCATCAGCCGAACCGCGCGTCGGAGAGAGGATCACGCCAGCGATTGGCCGAATCCGGCGGATCACTGGCGACGTTCTGGCTGATCAGCCGTCCGAACAGGCCGCCGGTTCCGCCTTGGCTAGACGTGCCGAATGCCTGCTGCCAATAGGTCGCCTCGAGCTCCTGGTCGCCCTGTATCGGTACGGCCAGCGTGCCAGCGAGGGCCGTGGTGAAGGCGGCTCGGAAGGCCGGATCCCAGACGGCCGGGTCGACCTCGACCTTGCAGCGGGCCCAGACCGCGTCAACGTCGGCGAACAGCTCGCCACCTTCGATCGAGAAATCGCGCAAGGGTACGTCGCGGCGCGGGTCGGACAGGACTTTGAGCGGCTCGCCGATGCGGTTGCCGGGCAGGCCGAAGCGGTAGCACCAGCCGTTCTCCGGCATGAGATCGACGCGGACCAGGCGATAGGTGACGCGGCAGAACGTCCAGTCGTGCAGGCCGAAGCAATGCGCGACAAGATCCGGCCAGACCGCGTCGACCTTGCCGGAGATGTGGTTTTCGTCGTCGATTGAGAAGGTCGCCGCCTGGCCGAGCTTGATCAGCGCACGGTTGACCACCGTTGCCTTATCGATCGTTTGCTCGGCCATGGCGGCGTCTCCTCCTGTTCGACTGCTTAGGCGACGCCGTCGTCGACAGTGACGACGCCGGAGGCAACATTGGTGACGATCAGATCGAGCATCGCCGGCGTGCCATCAACAGCGACGGAGCAGAAGATCCGGTCGCCCTTCTTGAGGTTGAAGCGCGTCGCAGCGTCGTTGAAGTAGCCCGCCGCGTTAAGGGTGGCTGCTGCATCCGGGGTGGAGTAGGCGTAGTGGTTTGCTTGGTTACGGGATCCGCGATCACTGGTCGCGTAGCGCGACATTGCCTTGACGTTGAGTGCCATGGTTGGCCTCCTGCTGGTGAGAAGGGGAGACCGGCAGCACTCGCCGCCGGTCAATCAGTTCGAACCGCTTAGGCGACGCGGGTCGGGCGAACCTGCGCCTTGACGCGAATCCGCTTGACGCCCTCGGGCAGAATGCCGACCGAGTTGCCGGACAAGCCCACCTTGGCGAGCATCGGCGTACCCTCGTAGTCGGCATGCGTGGTGATCGAGGGAGTTTCCTGATCCCACTCGGCTTCGTTGCCCATGGCGTCCGTCGCCCACATGAACGTGTCGATGTAGCCGGAGGTATCGAAGCCGTTGCCGGCGCTGCCGGTGCCGTATGCTCCGGTGCCATAAACGAAGTGCTCATCGGGCAGCGTCATGATGTGGATGCCCCGCCAGGTGCGCTTGCGGATCGCCGCAGACTTGGCGAAGGGCAAATCTGCCGAGCCGATATAGTCGGCGTTGGCGAATTCCTTGATCATCATGAACTGGTCGAACAGCGCTTCAGTCACCGGCCACCAGACGTCTTCCTCGGCGCCAGCTCCGCGGATCTGCGAATGCGCCTCGAGCGCGTCGAGGAGGTCGATCGCTGCGGAGCCGTCGCCGATCGTCTTCACCTCGGCATTGCCAACGGCGAATGTGTTCAGCGCCTCGAACTTGAGATTATCGCGCTTGCGACGAATGGCCTTCGACAGCATCGTGCCGACAGCAGCTTGCTCGTTCGGACCCTGCCGGCGAGCGTCCTGGACGCGCATCCAGGCAGACGCCTCGAAATCGCGGACCGACACCTGGACCATGGAAAGATCCGGGTTCGTGTTCTGGATCTTCTGGATGGAGCCGGAGAGCTCGTAGGCCTCGACGCGGCCGATCACCGGGAACTTGATGACGCCGGCGCCGCCGTCGCCGCGGGCCATTGTGCCGTCGAGGAAGCCGCCATTCGACTGGTAGCGGGCGCGGACCATGTCGCGAATTTTTTCGCGATACCACAGGGGAGCGAGAACGGTCATGTGGGGAAAACCCTCTTGGTGTGATGATGGACGAAATCACCGAGGGCCGATTAGCCGGAGCCGCAACGGGTCCGGTGAAGGATAGCCGTCGCTCTGTCCAGGTCGCTCCCGTCCGGTAGCAGCCAGATGATGCATCGGGCGGGAGCCCGTTAAATGCCGTCAGTCGCCGGGCAGCGTCTTCTGATAATCGGCGTTGAGCTGTTCGTAGCTCTTGCGATCGAACTTCGCATTGCCGGGGGTGTTCTCCGGCAGCGCCGAGCGTCGCGCCAGTTCGGTGCGCGCGTCGCCGCCTGACCCGCCCTGGCCGCCGTCGCCGTTGGTCGGCTGCGCTTGGCCGGAACCGCCGATCTGGCCTTTGAAGAACTCAATAGCCTTGATGCCCTTGGCGCTGTCGCCGAGCATCATGGTCATGTGGTCGGCCGATTCCTTGTCGAGTCCGCGCGCAACCATGCTCTCGACCCAGCCATGCGCGTCGTTGATACGCCGCTCGACGGCTGCATCCTGCTGCTGCTGCGGCATCGACGCGGCATTCTCCGGCAGTAGCGCCTCGCGCTCGGCAGCGACGTCGATCGCCGGCTCGAGCAGGCCCATCTCGGCGGCGCCGCCCATATAGACCTCAAGCAGACCGTGCAGCTGGGACTTGGATATGCCCAGTTCCTTGGCCTTGCTGGCAACGTCATCGAACAGGCCGTCGCCTTCGAGCGTGTCGAAATAGGGTCTGACCTTCTCGTCGACCTCGCCGAACTCGCGATAGGCGGCGATGTCGTCGGGCACGCCCTTGTCGCTGTCGCGCTTGCGATAGCCGTCGACCGCCTTGAACAGCTTGTCGATCGTCTCGCGATCATCCTTGCCGTGGTAGCTGTCGGCAAGGCCCTCCGGTCGGTAGGGCCCCTCGGCTGCAGCAGCTGCGGCACCAGCATCGGCAGCGGCCGCTTGCGCTGCTGGATCAGCAGCAGCAGCAGGATCAGCTGCGGCCGCGGCAGGATCCGCAGCTGCTGCGCCGCCACCGGTGCCATCGTCCGGACTGCGCAGGATGCGCTCGAGCAGGTTCTTCATGTCAGCCTCGCTGGTTGTCGATCAACTCTTGCCCGCGCCGGATCGCCGCGAGGATAACCTCGCCGACGCCTTCGATGCCCTGCCGGTTCGCGGTCAGGAGCGCGGTTTCCTCGAAACTCTTGCCGGTGGCGCGGAACGGCTGCCGGAAGGTGATGTCCATGAGCCATTCGATGACCTCGCGGCCCTTCGGCGAATTCAGCCCCTGCGCCAGGTACATCGCGACGTCGTCGGATGGCTGGTTATGGATCGGCTGTTCCCGCCGCGGCGCGAACATCTCCTCGAGCCCTTCCCAGCCGGTGCCGGTCGCCTGCTCGAGCGCGTCCATCGACCGCGCCTGGCGCGGTCCGTATGCTACTTGGGTCATTCTGCCATCGCTTGTTCGATCATCTGGGGCGCTGCCTGCTGCATGGCGCCGGCGGCCATCAGCTGGAGCTGCTGCTGTTGTCGCTGATTTTCGATCTCTGCCCGCTCCTTGTCGGTCGGGATCAGCGCCTTGTCGATTTGCAGCCCATCTCCGATCTTCTCGAGTACCAGGTTGATGTGGGCGTAGAGCCCGATGCTCTCGGGCCCGGCGATCGCCCCGACCATTTCGATGTAGTTGGCGATCGAGGCGAGCCGTCCGGCATTCATCGCCGCCTGCATGGGCGACTGCACGGACGTCGCGATCAGGAACTGGTCGACATTCAACGGCATCGACAGAAAGCCGGCGTCGTAAAGGATCTCGGCAACACGCGGCACGATGACGGGCATGATCTCGTTTGAGAGACGGCCAAAGGCGCCAATATGGGTTTCGGCTTTCTGCCGCAGCTGCCCAACGATCTCCGACGCCGAGCGTGGCGTGCCGCTCTTGTCGGCGATGCGGTTGTCGAACAGCGCCATTTTGATGTCGTCGCGCAGATTGCCGATGATCATCGACGCGACATCGAGCCGCCCACTGGCCGGATCGATGCGGGAGACGTCCGGACCGAGAATGCCGCCTGTCGACTGCATCGGCCAGAACTCGCCGGGGCCGACGCGCACCGTGTCGGGGTTGAACGTTCCGCCCGCGCGGTAGCCCCAGATCCCGAGCATCTGGATCGCCGCCGCCTTCAGCGCCAGCTCCTGCGCCTTGTTCAGCGTCTTGATCGACGGCAGCGCCAAGAGCACCGGCCCGCGTCCATAGGGTTCACCCGGCACGCGGTAATATCGCGGAATCGCGATCGGCTGCGTCCGCGACCAGCTCGTATCGATCGGCTCGGGGCTTTCGGCGATGAACGCCGCAAAGGTCCAGCCGAACTTGTTGCCACCTGTGAGCTTGACCCAATCCTGATAGATCGTCTCGACTTGGCCAGCCTTGCTGGCATCCTTAAAGCCGTCGGGGAACTTGCCGTCCGGAAAAGCGTCGATGATCTGCTGACGCTCGAGCTGCTGTTTCCAGGACACGAAGTTCGTGCGACCGCTCATGTCGATGCCGATCGCGATCTCGTCGAACGGGATTGAGACGAACAGCACCGGGTTCTGCGCGTCGCCCTTGATAGGCAGGAGCGCACCGGTGCCGACGCCGAGATCGATGCAGGTTTCGTGCAGGCTCGTGTCCCAATCTCCCGTCTGGAAGAACGGGTGCATAGCGCTGCCGACCTTCTCGAGTTCGCGGTCGAGCTTCACCGCGCCGGCGCCGAGCTTGAGCCGCGCCAGGGCGCCCGATTGCAGGGTGAATGGCGCCTGACCAGAAGGAAACAAATCCTGCTGCAGCGAGCCCGCAAAATGCATCGACGACATGGTCGCGGTCATGTCGAAGATCCGGTCGATCGGATTCTTCGTCTGGCCTTCGCCGCCTGGCCGACGGTGCGGGATCGCGTATTCGTAGGCGTCCCGATAGAGCGCGTCCCACGGTGTGCGGCGCGACCAGATTTGCCGGCGCCTGACGACGTGCCGATCTTCCATCGATCAGCCGCCCAACGTCGTGGCGAGGCCGCCTTTCGACGTGTCCGACAGGAGCAGGCGCTTGCCGCGTGGCGCGCGACGGGACGCGCCGGTCGCCTTGCCGTCTTCGTTCAGCGCCGCCAGCTGCCGGTCGTTGGCGACGGCCTGGAGCTGGCGCTGTTCTGCCGCCGCCTTCTTGGCATCGTCATTGCCGCCGAAGATCATCTTCGCCACATCGCCCATCGCCGATCCACCTCAATTCGGTTTCATCCTTGCCAGTCGGGACGAACCCGGCCAGGCGGTGCATCCGGCGGCGCGTCCGATCTTCCGGGCCGACACGCGCAAGGATGACGACGCCATGATCGGCGAGCGGGCGCAGCATTAACTGGCAGATCCGGATCAATCGCCGCATGTGCGGGCGTGCCGCGCGCGAGAATCGCGTGCAGAGTTCCACGCGATCCGGCGTCTCGGGAAACAGCCAGGCCACGGCGATCGGCGCCCCGGCCAGGCGGATGGAGACGGAATGGCTCTTTCGGTGCTGCAGGACGAGCACGCGTCGTCGGGAGGAGCCGGCCGCCAAGGTCAGCACGTCGAGGATCGGCGCAGGTGCAAGAACTTCGAATTCCTTACACACTGAATACGTCGAAGTCTGAACGCACGCGCCGCGACGAGATCGGTACGACCTTTCCGGGACGCCCATTCTGCGCCGCGTCCGAGATCATGCCGGCCCGGGTGCGATGGCCGAGCGCTAGATACTGCCATGCGTCCTGAATGTGGGAATATTCGTTCTTCGCCACCGCCAGGCGATCGGTTGCGCCGGCGCTGGCCTGTTTGGTCAGCTTGTAGTGCGCAGCGAAACCGCCTGTCGTGACCTCGCATCCGTTCGAGACCAGCAGCCGCGGCGTGTTCCCGTCGATCATGCCCGACAGGTACCAGCGCACGGCGTCGTGGCGCAGGCCGGGCTCGTTCGATGGCGCCGGCATGATTGAGATGTTCAGTGCTCGCGCGACGATCTCCATGTGGGCCAGCTCGCCGGCCTGACGATCGGCACCGTAATAGGCCGATGGATCGGCCCAGGCTTCGTTGACCGGGAAGCCGGGGAAGTCGGCGAGCAGCACCTCGAGGATCATCTGGGCAAAGCGTGTCGGCCCGGTGCCAGGATCGGTGCAGATTTCGCGCAACATGCGCATCTGGCCGTTCGGCATGAACTGGCCGATGCCACAGGCGGGCGAGCCGCCGGCATCTAGGCCGAGGCCGATTGGCAGACCTCGAACCGGCTGCAGCACCTGGTCGGCGCGGTGCACCTCGATGTTGAATTCCGGATAGACGGCTTTGCCGTCGGTCGCATAGCCCGGCTTGCCGTGTACGAATCGACGGACGTCATTTTCCGTCATCGTCTGGGCTTCCATTTCGTAGGATGACCGCGGCTTGCCTGCGCGGTTTTCCGCTTGGGGCGACAGACCGGACGGCTGCGAGTGCAGCACGTAGCCGGGCAACTGCTCCGCCTTCTTGGCGTAGCCGGTGAAACGCAGCGTCCAGTTGCTGATGTCTGGAGGGTTCATGTCGCCCCAGATCATCCGTGGCAGGATCACCTCGCCAGGCGTCGGCGTCAGGCCCATGAGCTTGAACGCCGCCTCTGAATCCTTGGACACGCGCTCGAGCTCGGAATCGGCGATCTGCGACACCGGTGGGTATCGCCCGGTGCGCTGCAGGAACAGCCCCGCTACGCGCTCGTCGAGCGCGTCGCACTCGTTCATCCAGCCGAGCGAGATCTCGTAGCCCTTGATGAACTGCTCGATCGACTGGTCGCCGATCGCGCCGGTCTCGAGCTGCAGGTCGACCTTGACCTTTTCCGAGCCGCGCAGGGTCTCCCATTGCAGGCGATGGCGCACCGGACGGTCCTGGCCGCCGGAATAGTCAACCGTCCAGGGATGGTTCTCCGGAAAGGCTTCGTGCCAGGAGGCGAGCGCCGTGCGCGCGAAATCGCGATAGGTCGTGCGGATGCAGGCGATCTTAACGCGCACCCAGCCATCCTTGCAGACCGGCATGTAGCGCGTTGCCAGGAGCGGCCCCTTGAACACCGAAGCGACCGTCTTGCCGGATCCTGCCGGCCCCATGATGATGTCCACAGGACCGCGCGCCTGCAGGAAGTTCGCCCCGACCGGACCTGGCGGCCTGTAGCGCTGAATATCGATTCCCATGACCCGAACCCGTTGCCCAAGACGCACGGTTGCACCCGCGGCCCGATTCCCAAGCTAATGAATTTCCGCCGTCGTTGAGTGAGGACAGACCCGGATCGCTGTGTGTGTGAGAGCCGACCCCCCAGGGGAGGGTGCGCGCGCGCGGTTTTGAAGCCTCGCGCGGGCGCCCGCGCGCGCGCGCGGGGGGTGGGGGCGGGGTCCGGCGCCGCGACGGCTAGCCGGTGGACCGGCGAGGGCGATGCCGTCGCCAGATGCCGTCGCGTCTTCGATCATTTTCAATGATGTGCCGTCGCCCGGAAACGCCAGTGATACCAGAGCCTTGGCGATATCGTGAGGCGTCTTCGCCCAGCGTCTCACGGATCGCCGCCGCTATCCTCTTGATTTTGCTGGCCCTCGCGAACCGTACCGGTCAGGCTCATGACGCCGTCGTCGGCCGCCGCGCCAGCGCCCAGCTCGCCGATCAGCAGCACCCCGAGGCGCTTCTCGTTAATCTCCACCTCGACCGGCCGCTTGCTCTCGAAGTACGGCAGCAGCTCGACGTTCGCCTTGACGATCAGCTGCATCGCTTCCAGCGGCGTGCAGCCCGCCAGGACCGGTCGATCGCGATCCTTGTCCCAGTGTTCCTTCGACAGTTCGGCTGCCAGCTCAGCAGGATCCGCATTCGCCAAGTCGGCCAGGTTCTCCATCGGATGCCGGTAGCCTCGCGCCAGCAGGTATTCGCGCATGACGGCGGTGCGCTTGTTGGCAGCGCCTTTCGGCCTCCCGCGCCCTTTGCTGCGCTCGAGAGTTTCGCGCACATGACTGACCGGCCCACCGAACAGCGGCGCATCGAACAGCGCCGCCTGGTCGTCGCCGTCGTTGCCGGCGGCCAGCTGCTCGGCGAGGTCTCGCGCCGCGTCGTCGACCAAGTCGCGGACGCCGCCGCCGGCGGCCGGTTTCGCGTTCGGATCGGACGGTGTGTGTGCCACTGAAAGCCCCTTATTCCGGCGGTTTCGCCCTGGTCGACTATTCGACCCGTTTTTTATTCCGGTTGACTGCCGAGGTCGTCGCCGGGCGCTGTTCAACCGCCGTTCAACCGCCGTTCGGCCAGTCTTTCCATAGGTTTATATCCCTCGGGTTGACGGTTGAATGGTTGAATGAACCCTCACACATGCGCGCGCGCACATGCGAGGCAGATATATGGTCAACCGTTCAACCGGCGCGACAACCCTCGGATTTTATTAGAGAAATGCGGTTGAATGACGTTCAACCAGCGTTCAACCCAGTTCAACCGGCAGGGTTGGAACCCCGCACCCGATCGGGCGAAGCCACACCCTACGAGCGCCGCCGCCTCATTAAGTGCTTGTCGCGCGGAGCGGCGGCTGTAGCGTCTCGCTGGCGCTCCGCGCGACAAGCTCCGCATCGACATCAACGGGCAGGGGCAGAGGGGAATTTTCGCGCCGCAGCTCAGGGCGAGGGAAGCAGGTGCTGCACTTGCCACTACCGCGGGAACGCTAACAACTAAGGGGCGGAGAATGCGTCTGTGCTCGGAAGCTAAACGGCCCCGGAGGAGGCGATCCTATGGATTAGCCTGTGCAAAACCTGTGCAGCGCCCGCCGGAAATAGCGCGCTATCGCTTGCAGCAAGGAGGTTTCGGCGATCGTGTCGCTATCCACAGATCAATCGGGAATAGGTGGATAAGCTGCCGATACCGGTCGCGAACGCCCAATTCAGAGTCGCTTAACCACACGCTATTTACTATTTGTTAGGGTGTCGCACTAAGTAGGAGCGACATCGAAACCGGCCGCATACCGGCCCGACGGAGGAGTCGAAGATGAAAGAGCAAGCTGCGGCAATCAAGCCGACCGGTAACCTCGAAAAGGAAACAGATGACCAGTTCGATTGCGATCAAGTCAGTTGTCGGTGAAATAGTCGCCCAAGGGGAGACCGCCGTTCTGGCGGCCTCGATCCTTGGGGTCTTTCTCATCCTAACAACCGCATTGGTTTTCCTCGCCAAAAGATAGGCCAATGCGAACGGAAGGGGCAGCGCAAGCTGCCCCTTTCATATTGCCACAGCGACGATAGAAATCAATCGTCCGTGCTTAGCGCCTGGTACGCCTTCAGGTCCACCAGGACGCACCATTTCGTCGAGCCATTGATCTTGACGTTGTGCACCCGCTTCTCGCCATTGCGCCAGATGATCGCGTGCGGCGCCTGTTTCAGGGCGCCGGTCCACACGCCACCACGCCATTCGGTCTCGCCGAAGATCTTCGCCAGCTGCGGGCCCGAGGATGGCACAGCCAGGGCAAAACCCTCGCAGGGATCGCCGGTCTTACGCAGGCCCAGACCGGCCGAGGCGAGCCGGGCGCGGGCATTGTCGTAATCCAGCGGCTCGCTGCCGGCCATCAGATCCTCGATGACGGCGCCGATCGTCGGCCGCTCGCCGCTTTTCCAGTTGTCGATCGTCGAGCCGAACAGATGCTCGAGGCATTGCTGCCAATTGTCCATTTGCTCGGCTCGCTCGGCCGTCGTCTCCCTGGCGATCGCCACACCGGTTCTGGTCATTTCCGTGACGTCCAGCAGATCCGACGCCATTGCTTCGTCGCCGACGACCAGCTGCGCCGCCGCCAGCAGCGTGCCGTATGTGTCCTGCGCCCGGCTATCCATGCCGGCGTCGTGCAGCGCCCGCTTCCAGTCGGGCAGCAGCTCGCTGGCGAACCGCGACCAGCCTTGCATGACCTGGCGCAGGATCATCGGGCCGTCGGCTTCCGACAGATCCAGCGACAGCGCCTTCTTCTCCTGGTCGAGCTTCGACAGGTTCAAAATTGCCATGCGGCTCTTGTCCTGGGCGCCAAGGGGCGGCGGGTTGATCGCGGAGAACAGGAAGCAGTTTCGCGCCTGGAAGGAAGTGCCTTCATGGTCGGCACCGCCGCGAAACAGCGCCGCGCCGGAAGCCGCCAGGCGCGCTAGCTCGACAACGGCCTGCGCCTTGTTGGAGCCGGGCTTGTTCTCCAGCTCGTCGACCGTCACCGGCAGCGAATCCTGTTTGACGCGCTGGTAGATACCGGCGGCCGTCGTGTCGGCGGTGGCGTGCAACGACCGATCGAACGTTCGCGCAATGACGCCGTGCAGCGTCGACTTGCCGACGCCGGCGCCGCCGGTCGTGAACACCGACGGGCGCCAAGCCAGCGCGCCGCCCATATAGGCGGTCACGATCCAGCCAAGGAACAGGAACGGGTCAAGGCCGGGCCGCTCCCATGACCAGGTGCGCAGATAGCCGAGCAGTTTGCCCGCCGGCGACGTGTCGGCGTCGACGGCGTCCTCGTAGGGACGCTGTACGTCGGGCGAGCGGGTGTAGAGATAGCCGTCGAGTTCGCCCGGCCGGGCCGCCATCAGCTTCTTGCCCTCGATCGTCCAGAGATATTCGCCCGAGTGCCAGACGAAGCGTCCGGACTTGTCGATCCAGCCGCCACGGCCGCGCACCCGGTCAGACGGATCGAACAGGCCGCGGCGCGCGCCCTCCTGGATCAGACAGACCGCCGCCTTGTCGCGCTCGAGGCGCTTGACCTTGGGCGGGCGCGGATTGCCGTCGTCGTCGGCTTCCACCTTGCCGAAGCCCGGCCACGCCCACATGGCATAGTTGAAATGCGGGGCGAAAAGCTTGGCGATCACGGTCTGATCCCAGCGTTCGACATCGTGCATCTGGCCGGCAGCCGAGACGCAATAGGTCACGCCGCCATTGTGGCCGAGAACCGTTACCGGACATTCCGGCGGCATGGCGTCCCAGGGCGCGCCGATCCACTCGCCGGCCTTGACCGGCTTGCCGTCGATATGGCGCGGCAGGTTCGGGTCGGGGCTTTCAGAAACGGCCTGGTCGGCAAGCCGGCGCTGCGCGTCAGCGAAGGCAGCCCGCACATTCTGGCGGCCACGCTTGGAAACTGTCGGTGTGGTCTGTGACATGCCGCCGGTTCATGCTCGAGAAGGAAAAAGGGCGGCGCCACGCAATACGAAAGACGCCGCCAGGGTGGCCCGCGGGGAGGATTCGCGGGCGGTCAGTCAGGCCGGTTCGGATACCCGCATCCGTGCCGCCGGCGCCGGCTCATCCGCCGGCAGATCCGGCGCCATGCCGAGCGCCTGCAGATACAGCTCGAGGATCGCTTCTTCCTCGCGATGCGCGTCGAGCCCCTGCTTGCGGATCGACACCACGCGGCGCAGCACCTTGCGGTCGAAGCCTTCGCCCTTGGCCTCGGCATAGACATCCTTGAGGTCGTCGCCGATCGTCGCCTTCTCCTCGTCCAGGCGTTCGATGCGCTCGACGAAGCTCCGGATCCGATCGGCGACGACGAAACCCTCGCTCACGATCGCGCTGCCGCCATCCGGCCCAGCTCCGACAGGGCGCCGGGCTCGTCGACCTCCTCGAGCGTCGTCTCGTCGTGTGCCACGGTGAAGCGCGGCCGCGTGTCGGTCCGCGTCGCGGCCAGGGCAGCCGCGTCCGCGCGCTTCATCCGCTCGACCTTGACCAAGACGTCGTGGAACGTCTCCCAAGCCGCTTGCGTCGGACGATTGAGCGCCGTCCACGGCTTCGACAGGCCGAGGGCAGGGGCGCTTCTGGCGGTGTGACCGTAGAGCGCTTCGATCGGCGCTTCCGGCCAGGTCCGCACGAAGGGCACGGCGACCAGGACCAGCGCGACGTTGGCGTCGAGCGCATCCGTCTCGTCGCTGCAGAACCAGCGATCGCCGCCGGGTTCCGACGCCGGCGTCAGCGCCTCGTAAACGGCCGTCCCCGCTTCGTAGGCCGCCGACGGCGCACCCGTGGCGAGATCCAGCGCCTCCTGCAGCGTCTTGTAGGGATCGGCGGTCAGCTCAGCCCATTCGTCGGCCGTCACGCCCGCCGGCGGTGTGTCAGACGGCGTGAGAAGGGAGGCCTCCCCGTCTTCCAGCGCAGCCGCTTCGCCCGCCGCGCCATCCGCCGCGACCGGAGATCCGTCAGCTGTATCGTCGCCGGCCTCGGCGTTGAGCTTGTCCGCATCCTGCTTTGCCTTTTCTCCTGCCTCCGCACGTTTCGCGGACGCCGCGTCGCGCGCCTCGTCGATCTGTTCCTGTAGGGTTTCGTCGCCCCAGCGGCCGTCGACCTCGATGCCGAGCGCTTCGGCTTCCTTCACCAGAGCCTTTGATTGTTTCGCCACGGTCAGATCTCCCCTCCGACGATCGTCCAGTCGTCCGCCAGCATGTCGGTCTGCGAGGCCAGCCAGCCGACGACGATGGATCCGTCGGCGGCGCGCATGTCGATGTGCGGAAGTATGGAGATTTCCGCGGCGCCCTCGTTGGCCCGACCCTTGGTCGCGCCGCCACGCGCATATTCGGCGGCGATCGTCGATCCTTCCTGGATCGCGAGCCACATGCCCTTGCCGTTCCAGCCGGCGCGCGCGACACGGTGGCCTGCCTTCAACGCGACGAGCGCGTGCCCAAAGGACAGAGAGCCGAGCGGCTGATAGGCCGCCTCGAAAACATCCTTCGGCGACCAGGACGTGTATCCGTCAGCATATTTGACGGCGTAACCTTCCGCCTGACCGTCTTCGCCGGTTGCGGGCCATGCGGTTATCCGCTTGGTCCCGTAATAGTCTTGCGTCATGTCATCTCTCCCTTGCATCACGGCACCATGCCGTCGTTGAAGTCTTTGCCGACCGCCGAGCGCATGATGGCGACGGGCTTGCCGCTCGCCTCGAGCTGCGCGATCACCTGGTCGAGCTGGTCCTGCGCCTGGCGCGACGACCAGTCGTTGTCGGCCGCCACAAAGATCGTCTCGACCTCGTCGAGCCAGACTGGCGCCGCGCCCATGTGGACGAGGGCGCCGCAGGCCCACACGCGGGCCTCGGGCGCGCCGATCGCCAGCGACAGCCCGTCCTCGACGCCTTCGCAAAGGATGACCGGCGCGGGATCGCGCGGTCCGTCGGGTCCGCAGGACGGGCCGTCGCTGATCCGGATCGGCGCGCCGAGCGTGTCGCCGAACATCAGTTTCGGCGAGGCGACGGGTGCTTTGGCCGGCGTGAGCGGATCCAGAAAGGTGCAGTGCACCCCCGTCACCTGGCCGGTCGGCGCACGGAACGCCGAGACAAGGGCGGGGAAGGTCGGTCCGGGCGCGACCTTGCGCCGGCGACCGTCGTGCTGTTCCCAGCGCGCGCCCTTCCACCATTCCAGCGCCGGGTGTGCGCGGAACGTATCGGGGTCGAGGTTCGGCACGTCGCCCAGCGGCACGCCCCGGCCGAGCGCCAGATAACGATTGACGGCGAACGCTTCCGGCGTGTCGGCCGCGACGGGACCGGCGGCATTCCACAGCCGGGAAACCGCCTTGCGCCGCTCCTGGCGCTGGTCGGCGGCGCGCGCCTCGGCATCCTTCCGGCGCCGTTCGATCCGTGCCGAGAAGTCGGCCCGCTGCGGCGGCGTCATCACGCCGAGCCCCAGCCACTGCCGCGACCAGGCAAGCGCCGCCTTGAAGTCCATGCCGAGGCAGTGGCTGACGAGGCCGATCACGTCGCCCTTGTCGCCGGACCTCCAGTCCGTCCACGCGCCGATGTCCCGATCGAGCGCCACCTTGAGCGCCGGGTCCTTGGGATGGCTCCCCGCATCGCCGGTTTGCGGATTGTGCGAGACCCACAGCCGTCCCTCGCGGCGGCCATCGGGCAGCAGCTGGCCGCACAGATCGACGATCCGATCTTTCAGGCCCGCCTTGACGAGCTCCAGCTCGCGCCGATCGCCTGCCATCACGCCACCTCGAGCAGCGGCACGGCCGCCACCGGCTGGGGCGCGCCGAAGCGGGCGACGTCGCCGCGCCGCGTCAGCGACTTGCGGCTCGGCGGGATCCAGACCGGCGCACGCGGCCGCGCCAGGGTGCCGGCGGCTTCCTTCTTCCAGACCAGCCAGCAATAGTCGGTCGCCGTGTCGCCGTCGGGCTCCCACCGGCCGCGGTGCATCGGCACGCGCTCGACATAGAAGGCGACGATCGTCGGCGGCGTGTCGCGATAGAGCTTGGCGAACCGCCCCTTGCCATGCAGGAAGGTCGGCCGCACCAGCATCGCGACGCCGCACCGGGCACGCTCGAGCGCCAGCCGCGTGAATTCAAGCGCCCGGTTGAAGGGCGGATTGGTGATGATCCAGTCGGCAGCGATCGGATCGAGGAACATTTCATCCAGGAAGTCGCGGCAGCTTCCGAAACCGTAGGGGAACACGTCGGACGCGATGACCTCGCCGGCATATTCCTCAAGCACTGCCGCCATGTGGCCTTCGCCGCAGGCCGGTTCGTGGACGAGGGCGCGCTTGAGCGCACGGCGGCCAAGGACATGCTCGACCAGGGCGCGCGTGCCCCACGGCGGTGTCGGGAAGAAGTCCAGGCTGGTCGTGGGTTCGGTGCGCCGATGCGCGATCGCGCGGGCGTTGCGAGGAAGCGCCTTCATCGCGCCAGCTCCGGATAGTTGCCGCCCGCGCTGCGCTTGTAATGCAGCCGTAGAGGCAGGCAGGGAACGATGCAGACGAAGACGATCCGGCTGGTTTTCCAGCGTTCGTCAGTTGTCCAGTACGCGCCGACCCAGAGGTCGCGCGGATCCAGTAGGATCTTCGCCGAGAGCTTCACCTGGTAGCCCGGCCGCCGCCAGAATATGCGGAACAACTGCAGCTCGCGCCCGCAAAGGCGAACGCCGTGGCGGATTGCGAAGCGTCGCGGACGACGCATGTTGTCGTTGGCTACGATCATCACCACTCCCCCCCGTTCATCGCGGCGGTCAGCTCGTCGAGCATCGCGTCGAGATCCGGATCGGCGTCGCGCTGATCCTCGACCGCCTTCATGGCGACGCAGATCGCCGCCGGCGTCATCGCCAGCGCCCGCGCGATCTCGCCCTGCGCGACGTTCAGGCCCTGATTGACGACGACGATTGCGTGACGGCGAAGATTTGCCGCCTGCAGCCAGGCCGGATCGCCGGTCGCCCGGCGCGAGGGATCGTGCCGGCGCACTTCCGCCGGATCCGCGCCGGCGCGCTGGCACACCAGAGTGAGCGCCGCGAAATAGCAGGTGCGCACCAGCCGCGAATGGGCGTCGGTTGCGCCGCTGGCCCGGCCGAGACGACCGGCGGCCGCGCGAAGCTTGGCGAGCGTGCCGGGACGGGGTGAACCTTCGCCGTCCAGCAGGCGGCGATAATGCTTTTCGGAAACGCCGGCATGGCCCGCCAGCGTTTCACGCGAGACGCCCGCGGCGATGCGCTTCGCCTCGATCTGCAACAGGGGCGATTGCGCGTTCATGCCGCTTTGTCCTCTCGCGTTTTCAGGAACGTGCGCACCCGCGCACGTGTCAGCGGCTCGGGGCCGGGCCCGGTGCGCAGCAACAGGACGCCGCCGGCGAGATCCGCTTCGATCAGCGTCACGCCGCCGCCGTGCCATTCGGCGTTGATCGCATCGACGATGCTGTCGACGGCCGCCGCCTGGTCGGACTTCGCCGTCGGCAGCCGGTCGCAGAGGCAGACCTCGCGCGGGGTCACGACGCGCTCCCGCGGCGCGCCCGCGCGGCGTGCTCAAGCTTCGCCACAGCCATGATGGTCGGTTTCAGTTCGTGGGGAGCTTGGTCGTAGGCGCGGCCCGATTTGCCGTTCAAGCGCGGCAGAAGGCCCTGCGGCACCGCTTCCCAGTTCGCCGGAGCCGTGTTGATCCGGTTTCCGTCGAGACATTTGAGGGCATGCCCATCTGGCACCGGACCGTTCGTCCGCTCCCACAACAGGCGATGTTTATGTACGCGCCAGGTGGATGCGCCCGTCCATGGATTGGTCCGATCCGTGACGATCCAGACATAGCCGTCGGAACCCATCGATTCATGCCCAGGACCTTTGGTGTTGTGCGGCTGATCGCCTTTGCGGAACTGCGTTCTGCGGGCGTTGGGATGGCGACCGCCGACCCCGTCGGGGCAGCGTTTCCCCTTGTTCGCCGACGTTCTGCCTTTCTCGAACCGACCGGTTCGGCCGGTTTTCCAGCCCATCCGCTTGCGCAGGCTGTTGAGCTTGGCCGGGGTTGCGTCATCGCGTCCGAAGGCGGCGCGGAAGGCGGCGCACCAGGCGTTGACCTCCATGGTGCAGTTGTCCCGCAGCCAAGCCAATTCGGCGTCGCTGTATTTTCGTCCCCTACCGACGTAGCGCTCAGGCTCGCGGCCGACCTTCCAGCCTTTGCGCTTGCGCAAGCCGTGAAGGTTCGCAGCCGAAATATCGTCGCGGCCGAAGGCGACGCAGAAGGCTGCATGATAGTCGCTGATGACCATGGCGCGGTTGGCTTCCAGCCACGCCATTTCGTCAGTGCTGTAGGGTATGGTGCGGCCTTTCATCGGGCTGCCTCCTGACGCGCCCGTTCCTGTTCTTCTTCCTCGGCTTCGCGAGCGAGCCGTCGGGCGTTTGCGTCAGCGCGTTCGCGATCTTCGTCGCACTTTGGCCCTTCGGTTTTGCGGTGCTCGATCTGCCGCCCAGCCATGCTTTCCGGGATCATGTCGGAGACGCCGCGCCCGTGTCTGGCGATCAGCTCCGCCGCCTTGAACTGCAGGGCGGCCGCCCCGACAATCTGGTCGGAGATGCCGACGATTGCCTTGGCGCGCTCGACCTCCTGATCGACCTGCTCAGCTGTCAGTCCTTCGTCGGACAGACGCTCGAGTTGGGCGAACAGGTGGTTGTTCAGGTCGGAAAGGCGGTTTTTCACGACAGCACCTCGTCGAGCGCGGCGAGGATCGCGTCGCTCGCCTTGAGCCGCAGCTCGGCGCGGTGCCGGCCATGCCAGTGCTTGTCGCCGAGCGGCATGCCCTGGTCTTTGGCACCGGCAATGCCGCGCAGCTCGGCCGCCCGCAGATCGGCGACGATGCTGGCATTGCGCCGGCTGGCCGCGGCTGCCGCATCGCGGATCACGCGTGGGTCGATCTTCATGGCCGGCTTCCGAGATCGTCACAGGCCATCGGCGGTGCCGCAACGCGACGGCGCGCGACGCGCTCGCGGATCGCGACGTCGTCGCGGCCGATCTGCAGCGCCTGCCAATGCGGCATTCCGCCGGCACGGCAGCGCCGGTAGGCGGCTTGCCCCATGGCGTCGAGGCTGTCGCGCTCGTCGCCCTGGCGATCGGCGAGGGTGTAATCGTGGCTCATTGCCGGGCCCCAACGGCGATCGCCAGCGGGCTTGCACCATCCAAAAGCACTGAGCAGCGATAGCTGTGCGGTGTGTGGACGCGCATCGCAGCATTGAGCGCCATCTGCGTCAGTTCGTATCCGACGCCATGACGCACGATCTCGCGCACGCCCAGCTCCGACGGCGAACCATCATAGAAACAGCCAGCCTCATTCATCGCCCCGTTCTCCTGTGCTTGCGCCGGCGGGCGATCGCCCGCTCGGCCGCGTCAAAGCTCTTGGAAAAGAGACGCCTGATCTGCGCGCGAACGCGGCGCGCCTCGGCGGCCAGCGCGGCGCTGACGGATCGTCTCAAGTTCATTCTCGATCTCGCTGGTGTGCTGGTTGACGCGGGCGGTGCGGGCATCCAGCGCCTCGCAGGCCAGCCGCAGGAGCCGGGCATACTTGCCCGACACGTCGGTCATTTCCGCCGCGCGCTTGTGAAGCCGCAGCCAGTAGCTCGCCGGCACGCCAAGCTTGCGCTCGAGGCGAACACGGATCGCTTCATCGGTGTCGCCGGGGCCGCGATACTCCGCCCGGTGCAGGCGGCGCGCATGGTCGCGCGCCTCCGCCACGGCGGGCTCCAGCCCGTCGCAGGTCAGGCTCATGGAATCGTCTCCGGATGCTTTCCGGCCGCCGACGGCCGCACTTCGGTCGGACATGGTCGACCCCTCCTGTCAGTGTGAGACACGGAAGGAGACGCGCTGTTATGATGTTCGACGGCAGGGGACGGGTAGAAGTCGGAAGCGGAAACCCGTCCGCTCGTTGCGTGAATGATCCGCCCCATGATGAGAGGCCGCGGGATGCGTTCGCCGCGCACATATCGACCGACGGTACCCTGGGGAACGCCGATCCGCTGGGCGAAGGCGCTTTGGGTTTCGTTGGTATCGGAGAGGAAATCATCGAGCGTCATGCGCCCGAAGAAAGTCCGAAATGGTTTCTCAAGTCAAGGAGAAAAATCCATTACGGTGTTAGACCGAAACGGACTAGCGAGCTACGGCGGAGGGATGAGCAACCTTCGTCACTACCGGCAGCAAGCCGGAATCAGTCAGGCGCAGCTGGCAGAGCTTGCCAAGACGAGCCAGCCGCAGATCAACAAGCTGGAGGCGGGCGACCGCAAGCTCACGCGCGAGTGGGCGGAGCGCTTGGCGCCCCATCTGCAGGCGACCCCGCAGGAGCTGATGTTTGGGGAACTTGGCCGCACCTATGCACCCATTGTCGGCTATGTCGGGGCGGGGCAGACAGTCTATTCGGAAGCTGGAGGCGACGCCGATCGGGTGGAGGTTCCGCCCAACGCGCGCGGGCCGGTCGAGGTAGTCGTGGTGCGTGGCGATTCGATGTACCCGGTCTATCGCGACGGCGACCGGATCATCTTCGAGGGCATCAGCCGCTCAGTCGAGGAGCTGATCAACCGCGAGTGCATCGTCGAGCTGGCCGATGGTCGCAAGCTCATCAAAACCATCCGTCGGACTCGCGACGGCCTCGCGCTGGAAAGCTTCAACGCGCCGCTTATCAGCGATCCGGTGATCTCGGCAGCCTGGCTCGTCCGGTGGGTCGAGCGGCGATAATCCATTCTGGTATTGACAAAATAGACCATTTCGGATTTTCTGGCTTCGTTCTCAATGACGGAGGCCACCATGTCCATTGCCTACACCACCGACGGCAACCCGCCGCCGGCCAATCTCTTGAACGACGTGCAGCGCAAAGCGCTCGACCGGCTGTGCCGCAATCGATACCGGCGCGGTCGCAATCGCTGGGAGACGCCGAGCGACCAGGCGATCTCCCTCGATGTCGCCGCGACACTCAAGCAGCACAATCTGGCGGTCATTCGCCAGGGCACCGGCCGCGACCGGATCGAAGCAACCGGCCTCGGTCTTGAGGTCCGGGAAATGATCCGCGCCGCACGCGCCCGCCGCCGGCTCAAGCAGCGGGAGGCGATCGATGGTCAGTGACCGCCACGACGCCATCCGGCGGTTCCTGCAGGGCGTCGGCCTCGCCGTCGCTCTGACCGCCACTTTTGGCCCGCTCGCCGTGGGCGCGCTGCAGCGCCTCGACGATCGGTTCGCCCAGGAGGAGCGCGACGGACAGGAGGCGTTCTTCTCCTACCGGTCCGCGTCGGGGGAGCAGCTGCGATGACGGGAGGCGCACTTAACGAAAGACCGGACATTTCGACACTTAACGAAAGTCCGGACATTTCCCGCCCGTCGATCGCGGATAAGCTGATCGGCGTCGAGGAACTGGCGCCGGCACTTGGCCTGACGATCGACCAGCTCAAGGCGAAGTCATGGCGACTGCATCGCGACCGCGGCTTCCCGCCGCGACTGCCAGGCTGCGGCTGGCGCTGGTCGCGCTGCGCCGTCGAGACGTGGATCCTCGCCGCCGGCGTGCCCGATGCGCCGGACAACGACGACGTGGACGTCGATACGCCCGACGCGCGGCGAGGGCAGCCCATGCTGCGCCTCGTCGCTGGACAGCGCGCCTCGCTCGAGGAACGTTACGGAGAGAGACGATGAGCAGGGCGACCTCGGAAGACGACGTCGGCGGTTACTGGCCCGCGCCGGTTCGGCTGACGAATGCCATGCTGGCGCGCATGATGCCGGAACTCTCCGGCTCTTGCGGCGGAACGCGCGAGGATCGTGAGGCGATCCTGCGCGCCATCTGGGCCGAAGCCCGGTTCGCGAGCCCGGCGCACGGCGAAAAGGTGCCGTCGTGACCGCCGCCGACTATGCCGCCCGGCTGATGGCCGAGCAGCTGGCCGTCCTCGAGCGGCTGATCGCCGCCGCCGAGGCGGCCATGCCGGAAAAGGAGCTGACCCGATGACCAAGCCGCCGAAGATCCCGCTCATCGCTTGGCGCGATGGTCGCCCGCGATTTGTCCCGGGCGCGTCCATGCGCGCGCTGGGCTACAAGGGCGAGGATCTTCGGCATGATGACGGCGCCTGGTACACGATCGGCGAGGCGACCGACTGGTCGCTGGCACGCACGGCCGAGATCGAAGCCCGGCGCGCGGCCGCCACCAGGGAAGCCAACCGCCGGCGGCCGAAGGGCGCGAAGCCGCTGCGCCAGGCGCCGGTCGTCTATTCCTTCGCCCGTCTGTTCGAGGACTGGCAGCGTTCCCCGAAATGGGGCGAGGCCAGCGCGATCGGCAAGCGCGATCTCAAGGTCTATGCCGCCAACACCCGCGCCAACTATCGCCAAGCGATGAAGACCTTCGAGACGCACGATCCCGAATTCTATCATGCGGCCGTCGCCGTGCTGACGCCGCAGCTCGCCTATGGTCTGTTCGAGGATCTGTGGGAGCAGCGCGGTCTGTCGTCGGCGCGGGCCGTCCTCGCGACCATGTCGGCCGCGATCTCATGGGGCCGCCGGCGCGGCCGCGTGACGTTGGCCGGCAATCCCTGCATCGGCCTCGGCCTGTCGACACCGGCGCCGCGCGTGCGCTTCGGCACTCGCGACGAGATCGCTGCCCTGGTCGCGGCGGCCGACGCGATGGGCCGGCCCGAGATCGGCGACATGGTGATGCTGGGCGTATGGACCGGCCAGCGCCAGAACGATCGCCTGGCGCTGGTCGCCCACAAGGCTGAGCTGGCCCGCGGCCGTCGCCTGTTTCGCCAGAAGAAGACCGGCGCCATCGTCGAGATCTTCGAGGCGCCCGAACTCAAGCGCCGCCTCGCCGCCAGCCGCAAGCGCCGCGAGGCCGCCGGCATCGTCGATCCGCAGATCGTCCTCGACGAGCGCCACTGGCGACCGTTCAGGCCGTACCATTATCGGCACACCTTCGCGAAGGTCCGCGACAAGGCGGCCGAGACCTGCCCGTCGCTGGCCGACTTCCGCGACCAGGACCTGCGCGACACGGCCGTGACCTGGATGGGCTTCGCCGACGCCACGATCCCGCAGATCTGTTCCGTGACGGGCCACTCGGCGCAGTCGGCCCACACCATCCTCAAGCACTACTTGGCGCAGCATCCCGAGATGGGCGACACCGCGATCGGCAAGATGGTCGCATGGTTCGACGACGTCGATGACGAGGGCTAGGGTACGTCCGGAAGACAGTGAGAATAAGCGACAGCCAAGTGTCAGACGACCCAACCAAGATCGATACGCTCGGCAAGCTCGTCGACAACGGCATGGGGCTCGCATGGGCGTGCAACAACTGCAACCGCACACTTGGCCTGACCCTCGATGAGGCGATCCGCCGGTGGGGCAGGCATCAGGTCTTCGTGCAGTGGGCGCCGCCACTCAAATGCGCGGAATGCGGCAGCCGCGACATCAGCATGAGAGTGCAGGCGCAGGTGCCTGGACGCTGAGACAGGCCAGCAAGAACGTCGTAAGAACCTGTGAGACGCTTTGAAGTCTCACGGTGTCTCACGTGTTCCCCGGCTGTTCACGTTAGATGCGTCTAAGTGATTGGAAAGAATGGTGCCGCTTGCGTGACTCGAACACGCGACCCCGTCATTACGAATGACGTGCTC
The DNA here is from genome assembly GCF_000421645.1 of Aurantimonas coralicida DSM 14790. Taxonomy (GTDB): domain Bacteria; phylum Pseudomonadota; class Alphaproteobacteria; order Rhizobiales; family Rhizobiaceae; genus Aurantimonas; species Aurantimonas coralicida. The sequence goes on from NZ_ATXK01000002.1 coordinate 358,618, forward strand.
TACCAACTGAGCTAAAGCGGCACGGTCCGGATCGGATCGAAATCCGCGGACGGCGCCCTGATAGCGGGAAACGCGGTCGGGTTCAAGCGGGAAAGCGACATGGAACGGCGGCGCGGCACGATTGTGCGATGCGCCGCCGGCCGGTGGGGTGTGGCGGGCTGCGTCAGCCGCAGATGCGGCGCCTGGCGGCCTCGTATTCGGCCGCGAGGCGATCGACCAGGGCGCTGGCCGGCCCCACCGAGCGCACCGCGCCGATGCCCTGGCCCGAGCCCCAGATCTCCTTCCAGGCCTTGGGCTTGGCGCTGCCGCCGAAATCCATCTGGCTGGGATCGCTGCCGGGCAGGGCGTCCGGGTCGAGGCCGGCGGCGACGATGGATTCGCGCAGGTAATTGCCGTGGATGCCGGTGAAGAGATCGGTATAGACGATGTCGCTGGCCCGGCCGCGGGCGATGCCCTGCTTGTAGTCCTCGGCGGCGCGCGCCTCGTCGGTGGCGATGAAGGCCGAGCCGATATAGCCGCCATCGGCCCCCATGGCCTCGGCCGCGAGCACCGCATCGCCGGTGGCGATCGCCCCGGACAGGAACACCGGCCCGTCGAACCATTCGCGGATTTCCTGGATCAGCGCGAAGGGCGACAGCGTGCCGGCATGGCCGCCGGCGCCGGCCGCCACCGCGATCAGGCCGTCGGCGCCCTTCTCGATCGCCTTGCGGGCGAAGCGGTCGTTGATCACGTCGTGCAGCACGATGCCGCCATAGGAATGCACAGCCTCGTTCACTTCCGGCCGCGCGCCCAGCGAGGTGATGACGATCGGCACCTTGTGCTTGACGCAGACCGCCAGATCCTCCTCCAGCCGCGTATTGGAGCGGTGGACGATCTGGTTGACGGCGAAGGGCGCGGCCGGCCGCTCGGGATGCGCGCGGTCGTGGGCGGCCAGCGCTTCCGCGATCTCGCAGAGCCATTCGTCGAGCTGGGCCGCCGGCCGGGCGTTCAGCGCCGGGAAGGCACCGACGATGCCGGCTTTGGCCTGGGCGATGACCAGCGCCGGATGCGAAATGATGAACAGCGGCGCGGCGATGACCGGCAGCCGCAGGCGACCTTCGAGAAGCGTGGGGAGGGCCAGGATCACACCTATGATTTTGACGTAAACGTAAGAGTAGGGGGTCGTAGCAGATCGCTCGGGCCCTGCAAAGATCGGCCGCCGCGCCATGGCCCGGCGCGTGTTCGATAGCGCCATCGGTCGGGCAGGGCGCCGCTTTCCCGGACAGGCGGTCGCACCATCTTGCGCGCCGGACCGCGACGACCGATCTTGGCAGGCGATGTCCGACCTGTTCCCGCCCGTGCCCATTACGCGCTCGCTCTTCGCCGAGCCCGGGCCCACGACCGTCCGCGTCATCGACGTAGAGACGGCGGGCCACCGGCTGGACGAGGACGCCGTGATCGAGATCGGCTCGATCGATGTGGATCTGGCAACCGGTGCGATCGGCAACCCGCTGCAGACCTTGTGCGATCCCGCCGGCGTCGCGATCAATCCGCATGCCCGCAAGGTCCACCAGATCAGCGACGCCATGCTGGAAGGCGCGCCGCCATTCGTGGAGGCGGTCCGGCCCTTCGCGTCGGCCGGGCTCTATGCTGCCCAGCGCGCCAGCTTCGATCGCTCGCGCCTGCGGCTGACCGGGCGCTGGCTGTGCACCTACAAGCTGGCGCTGCGGGCCTTTCCGCAGGTGCGGGCGCACGGCCTGCAGAGCCTTGTCAAATACGTGCCGCTTGACCTGTCCGAAGTGCGACCGATGCTGGAGGGGCTGCATCCGCACCGGGCGCTCTACGATGCGGTCTGCACGGCGGTGCTGCTGCGGACCATCGCGGCGACGCTGATGCCGCGCTGCCACGACGTGGACGATTTTCTGGAGCGGGCCGAGCGGGTCTCGAACGAACCGGCGCTGCTGGCACGGTTGCGCTTCGGCCGCCACAAGGGCGTCGCCCTGGCCGAAGTACCGGACGCCTATCTGGAATGGCTGCTGCGCGAACCCGGTATGGAAGCCGACGCCGTCTTCACCGCCCGCCATCATCTGCGGCTGCGCAGCGTGCGCGGCGCCCGCCAGATGCCGGCTGCCGCCGTCTGAGCCGAGCCTAGGCGCGTGCGCTGCCTCAGGGGGACGATGCGGCCCGGCGTCCGCGCCCTATGTGCCCCGCATCGCCGATCCGCAGCCGTTCCGGGACCCCATGAAGCGCTTTGCCGAACTCCTCGACCGCCTGGTCCTGACCCCGTCGCGCAACGGCAAGCTGCGCCTGATGGTGGATTTCTTCCGCCATGTGCCCGATCCCGTGCGTGGCTATGCGCTGGCGGCGATCACCGGCGATCTCGACGTGCGCAGCGTCAAGCCGGCCATGCTGCGCGAATTGATGGCGAGCCGCATGGACGAGGTCCTGTTCGGCTATTCCTACGATTATGTCGGCGATCTGGCCGAGACCATAGCCCTGGTCTGGCCGTCGCCGCTGGACGGCGCAGCCCGGCCGGCCGATCCGCCGACGCTGGCGGAGGTGGTGGAGACGCTGGACGCCGCGACCCGCAAGGACGGCCCGGCACTCGTCGAGGCCTGGCTCGACCGGCTGGATTCCTCGGGCCGCTACGCGCTGCTGAAGCTCGTCACCGGCGCCATGCGCATCGGCGTCTCCTCGCGCCTCGCCAAGCAGGCGCTGGCCGAATTCGGCGACCGGCCGGTTGCCGAGATCGAGGAGCTCTGGCACGGGCTGGAACTACCCTATCAAAGCCTGTTCGCCTGGCTGGAGGGCCGCGACGCCAAGCCGGTCTCGGCGGCGGCCTCGCCGTTCCGCCCGGTGATGCTGTCGCAGGCGCTGGAGGAGCCGGATTACGGCCGCATCGATCCCGAGACCTATGCGGCCGAGTGGAAATGGGACGGCATCCGCGTCCAGGCGACGGCCGAGAACGGCACCCGGCGGCTGTATTCGCGCACCGGCGACGACATCTCCAACGCCTTTCCCGACCTTCTCGACTTCATGACCTATGAGGGCGCGCTTGACGGCGAGTTGCTGGTCGCCACGCCGCAGTCCCAGAGTGGCGGCACGCCGAAGGTGGAGGCGCATGAGGGGGCGCCACGCGACGACATCGTCGTCGGCACCTTCTCAGATTTGCAGCAACGCCTGAACCGCAAGACGGTCTCGGCGGCCGTCCTGAAGCGCTATCCGGTGTTCCTGCGGACCTACGATCTGCTGCAGGACGGCGACGAGGATCTGCGGGCGCTGCCCTTTGCCGAGCGCCGCAAGCGGCTGGACCGCTTTGTCGCCGGCCTCGAGCCGACCCGCTTCGACGTATCGCCTTTCCTGGCCTTTTCCGATTTCGACGAACTCGCACGCCTGCGGGCCGGCCCGCCCCATCCGGTGATCGAGGGCGTGATGCTGAAGCGCTGGGACTCCACCTATGTGCCGGGCCGGCCGAAGGGCCCGTGGTTCAAGTGGAAGCAGGACCCGCATCTGGTCGACGCGGTGCTGATGTATGCCCAGCGCGGCCACGGCAAACGGTCGAGCTTCTATTCCGACTACACGTTCGGCGTCTGGACCGGGCCGATGGACGATCCCGAACTGGTGCCGGTCGGCAAGGCCTATTTCGGCTTCACCGACGAGGAGCTGAAGCAGCTCGACAAATATGTCCGCGACAACACGATCGAGCGCTTCGGTCCGGTGCGCTCGGTGCGGGCCGAGCCCGATCACGGCCTCGTCCTGGAAGTCGCCTTCGAGGGGCTGGCCCGGTCGAGCCGCCACAAGAGCGGCGTCGCCATGCGCTTCCCGCGCGTCTCGCGACTGAGATGGGACAAGCCGGCCTTCGAGGCGGACCGGCTGGAAACGCTGCAGGCGATGCTGCCCGAGCCGATGCCGGAATAGGGCGCCGGAGGGCTGCCGGGGAAGGGCCGTGCACCGGCTGGCCAGTGCTGCGGGCTTGTGCCGCGCGGCGCGACCGCCTACCTGCCGGGCAGGGACGCAGCGGAGCAGTGCAACATGTCGGAACGGGTGAACAGGTTTCTCGGTGGCTCGCCGCTCGGCGTGATCATGCGGCTGATCCTGCTGTCGATCGTCGTAGGCGTGATCCTGTCCTGGCTGTCCTGGAGCCCTGCCGACGTGGTCGACTGGTTCGTCAGCCTGTTCGACTGGCTCTGGTACAACATCTTCGGCTCGCTCGACCGGGCGCTGGACTATTTCCTGCTCGGCGCGGCCATCGTCATCCCGATCTTCATCATCTCGCGCCTGCTGACCATCGGCCGCCGCTAGGCGGTTCGACGCGAAGCATCCGGAGCGGGCGGGGTCAGACCGCCGCTGCGGCCTTCTGCGCCTTAGCGCGCTTCTTGACCGCCGCGGCGCTCTCGGAGATCGCCTCCATGATCTGGTGGATCGGTTCGGCGCCGCCCGACAACAGGGCGCCGACGAGCACGATGTCGGCCAGACGCAGGATCACGCTCATGTCGGCTTTGGCCGGTAGCAGGGCGCCGAGGATGCTGACGCCGGCCAGACCGATGAAAAGCCCCAGAATGAGCGAGAAGATCGTGGTGCGAAACTTGATCGCTTCGCTGTCCATCGCTGTTTCCGCAAGTGGTCCGACGAAGTTCGCCTTGGGCTGGTAGGGCTCGAGAAACACCGCCACATAGACCTCGGTCGCCCGCTCCACGAACAAGGCCAGCACGACGAAGATGCCGAGCCGTTCGAGGATGGCGACGATCGTGCCCGTTTCGATGGGGGCCAGCGGGAAATAGTCTGGTTTATTCTTCAAAAACCACGCAGTCAGCGCGACCAGAGCCAAAGCTGAGAGGAATGCGGTGTACTTCAGGAAGGTTGAACCATACATGGCGAGGGCACCTCGGGCGGAGGATATTCCGTAAGGGAATATCTGGCATCATGCCTGCCTGCTGTCGTGCCGACAAGAGATCGGCTTGGCGCTTTCGTGATCGCGGGACACGGATCGCTCAGGCGAACTCCCAGGCCACCCGGTGCAGGATCGAATGGCGGCGGGCCAGCGCGTCGATGTCGCGGGAATAGCCGCCGCCGATGACGCAGGCGACGGGGATGCCGGCGTCGCGGCAGGTTCCGATCACCGTGCGGTCGCGCTGGGCTAGACCGGCATCGCTCAGCGCCAGACGGCCGAGCCGGTCGTTTTCGTGCGGGTCGACGCCGGCATTGTAGAAGACGATATCGGGCAGCGAGCGGCGGAGACCTTCGGCCAGCGCCGGCACGAGGGCGTCCAGATAGTCGGCGTCGCCGGTGCCGTCGGCCAGCGGCACGTCGAGATCGGACTGCGCCTTGCGCACCGGATAGTTTTTCGCGCCATGCAGCGACAGGGTGAAGACCCGCCGCTCGTTCTCGAAGATACGGGCCGTGCCGTCACCTTGGTGGACGTCGCAATCGACGATCAGGACGCGGCCGGCATCGCCGTCGGCCAGGAGCAGCGACGCCGCCACCGCCACGTCGTTGAACACCGAGAAGCCGGCGCCACCGTCCCGCGCCGCATGATGGCTGCCGCCGGCCGTGTTGCAGGCAAGCCCCTCGACGAGCGCCAGATGGGCGGTCAGCACCGTTCCGCCGGTCGCGCAGCGCGAGCGCAGCGCCACCTTCTCGTCGACCCGGAAGCCGATCGCCTTCTCCATCTCCGGCGGCACGGCCGAAAACAGCACCTGGTCGACATAGAGCGGGTCATGCGCCAGCCGCAGCCAGTCCTGCGGCGCCGGGGCCGGTTCATGGTAGCCGCCGGGCGCGACGAGCCCGTCCTCCACCAGGATTTCGGCGAGCCGCAAGAACTTCGACATCGGAAACCGGTGCGCGGCGTCGAAATCCGCGTCGAAGGCGGGGTGATGGATGATCGGAAGGGGCATTCGGCGACAAGCTAGGGCGGCCTCGCCGGGATTCACCGCGGCAAGGTTTCGCTTGCGTGCCTGCGATGCCGGTGCAACCTGCCGCCCATGCACGAGATGATCGATCAGGACGACAGACGCGGCGGCGGCAGCGGCGCGGAGCCGGGCGGGCAGGTGCCACGCTCGCGCCCCTTCACGGTCACCCATCGCGATGTCTGGAAGATCACCCTGCCGATGACGCTGGCCTTCCTGACCACGCCGCTGATCGGGCTGACCGATACGGCGGTAGTCGGGCGGATCGGCGATGCGACGGCACTCGGCGGGCTGGCGGTCGGCGCGCTGATCTTCGATTTCGCCTTCGCCACCTTCAATTTCCTGCGCTCCGGCACGACCGGGCTGACGGCGCAGGCGGCCGGCGAGGAGAACGGCCGCGAGGTGCAGGCGGTGTTCTGGCGCTCGGTGGTGCTGTCGCTGCTGATCGGCGCCGGGCTGATCGCCGCCGAGCCGCTGATCACCGGGCTCGGCCTTCTGGCCATCGCGCCGGGGCCGGGGGTCGTTGCCGCGACCGGGCTCTACGTCTTCGTGCGGATGTTCTCGGCGCCCTTCGCCTTTCTCAACTACGCCATTCTCGGCCATGTGCTGGGCTGCGGCCGGGGCGGGCTGGGGCTCGCGCTGCAATTCGTCGTCAACGGGACCAACATCGCCCTGTCGATCCTGTTCGGCCTGGTGATGGAATACGGCATTGCCGGTGTTGCCGTCGGCACGGTCTGCGGCGAGGCGATCGGCGCCCTTGTCGGCTTCCTCGTCGTCTTGCGGCGTTTCGGCGCCGCCGACCGGCCGTCCCGTGCGCGGGTCTTCGAGCGGGCCGGCTTCGTGCGGATGATCGCGGTCAATCGCGACATCATGATCCGCTCCTTCTGCCTGCTCGGCGCCTTCATGCTGTTCGCGCGGCTCGGCGCCCAGTTCGGCACGCTGGTGCTGGCGGCCAACGGCATCCTGATGAACTTCTTCGCGGTCGGCAGCTATTTTCTCGACGGGCTGGCGACGGCCACCGAGCAACTGGTCGGGCGCTCGGTCGGCGCGCGCTACCGGCCGGCCTTCGACCGCGCCGTCCGCCTCACCATCCTATGGGGCATGGCCGTGTCGCTGGTGGTCTCGGCGGTGTTCCTCTTCGCCGGCGAGGCGCTGATCGCCGGACTGACGACGGACCCGGCGGTGCGGCAGATGGCCACGGACTATCTGCCGTTCGCGGCGCTGACGCCGGTTGCCGGCGCGCTGGCCTTCATCATGGACGGCGTGTTCATCGGCGCCACATGGTCGCGGACCATGCGCAACATGATGATCGCGGCCTTCCTCGTTTTCGCGGCCGCCGCCTACGCGCTGACGCCGTTCTACGGCAATACGGGCCTGTGGCTGGCGCTCCTCGCCTTTCTCGGCTTTCGCGGCTTCAGCCTGCTGGCGCTGGTGCCGCGGCGGCGCGCCGAGACCTTCGCCGCGCCGTCATGGCCGGGCGGACGCGAAGGCGCTGCAGTGCGGTAACGTTGTCCACAGACAAGACGAAAGTTCGACGGAACGGAAACCGCGACTTGCCGTTAGCTGACCATCTTTACCCACCCTCAGGTTGCGCCTCGCCGCCGACCGGACTTACGGGAACCGACGGCAGCAGGACATGAGACAGCGCGACGACTGGCACCTTACCGAGATCATCGGCCACGAGCAGGGCCGGGGCGATCCCTTCGCGGCGGCCATTCGCGGAACCCGCATGCCGATGATCATCACCGATCCGCGGCAGCCCGACAATCCGATCGTCTTCGCCAACAAGGCCTTCCAGGATCTCACCGGCTACGCGCGTGACGAGATCATCGGCCGCAACTGCCGGTTCCTGCAGGGGCCTGACACCGATCCCGCCGAGGTGGATCGCCTGCGCCAGGCCGTGGCGCGCGAAGAGGCGGTGAACGTCCAGTTGCGCAATTACCGCAAGGACGGCAGCGCCTTCTGGAATTCGCTCTATGTCAGTCCGGTGCGGGGCGAGGACGGCGACGTCCAGTTCTTCTTCGCCTCGCAGCTCGACATGACCGATCGGGTCGAGGCCGAGCAGGCGCTCGCCCGCCGCAAGGAGGATGTCGAGGCGCAGGTCCATGCCCGCACCCGCGATCTGCAGGCGGCGCTGGAAGCCAAGACGCTGCTGCTCAACGAGGTCGACCACCGGGTCAAGAACAACCTGACCATGATCGGCTCGCTGCTGCGGCTCCAGATGCGCTCGATCCCCGATCCGAAGTTCCGCGAGACGCTGGAGACCATGCTGGAGCGCATCGACGCGCTGGCAGCCGTCCATCGCCGGCTCTACCAGGCCGACGACGTGACCCGGTTCGACGTGGGCGCCTTCGCCGACAGCCTCGCCTCGGACGTGCTGGGCGCCAGCGGTCGCGAGGACATCCGTTTGAACAGCCAGTGCGAGGCCGTCGCAATCGCCGCCAGCAAGGCGGCACCGGTCGGGCTGATCCTCAACGAGCTGATCACCAATGCCGTCAAGCACGCCTATGCCGACGGACGGAGCGGCGAATTGCGCCTCGAGGTCCGGCAGCTCGACGGCCACGCCATGATCGATCTGCGCGACGACGGTCCGGGGTTCGACGCGGACCGGATCACCACCGGCTCGGTGGGCCGCTCGCTGATCGCGCGTCTGTCGCGCCAGATCGGCGCCGAAACCGAGTGGAACGGCGCCGCCTCCGGAACCCATGTGTCCATCCGCTTCCCGCTGCACCAGCCGGACGAAGCAGGAGCTGCCTGAACATGCCCGCGCTCAAGTTCCTGATCGTCGAAGACGAAGCGCTCCTCGCCATGGACATGGAAGCCATGATCGAGGATGCGGGCTACGAGGTGGCCGGCGAATGCGCGTCGCTGCGCGAGGTGCAGGCGCTGCCCCGCGATCTGACGCCGGACGTCGCCTTCGTCGACCTGCATCTGGCCGAGAATTCGAGCGGCATCGATGTCTGCACCCATATCCGCAGCATCTGGCCCGAGACGATGGTGGTCTTCGTGACCGGCAATCCGCGCAAGCTGCCTGAGGATTTTGCCGGTGGACATGGCGTCCTGCCCAAGCCCTTCGTGCGCCATGACGTCTTCCGGATCATGCAGTATCTGCAGGAGGGGATGTCCAACCCGCCGCCGCACTGCAAGCCGCCGGCGAGCTTCCACGCCTCGCCGGGCCTCGCTTTCGCCTGGGCCTGAGCCCGCGACGTCGCCCTACGCTGTGAAGCGCTTGCCGCTCAGTTCGCAGGCGGATCGGCCAGAACGGCATCGACGCTGCGGTCGCGCAACTCGCGCAGGCTGTCGATCCCCGCGCGGTCGAGATAGCGCAGGATTCCCCTGAGAATGGCGCCCGGCAGCTCGGGGCCATGATAGACCAGCGCCGTGTAGAGCTGCACGAGGTCGGCGCCCGCCTCGATCCGCCGGATCGCCTCCGCCGCGCTGTCGATCCCGCCAACGCCGATCAGCGGCATGTCGGGGCCGAGCGCCTTGCGGAACCGCGCCAGAACATAGGTCGCGCGCGCCGCCAGCGGTGCTCCCGACAGGCCGCCCGCCTCGGTGGCGTCCGGCAGCCCCGTGACCCCCTCGCGCGACAGGGTGGTGTTGGAGACGATCATGCCGTCGATGCCGCGCCGCGTGACCTCGCCGGCGATCTCCTCGATCTGCTCCTCGGTCAGATCCGGCGCCACCTTCAGGAACAGCGGCGTCTTCGCCGTGCCCGACAGGGCGGCGTAGCCGTCCCGCGCCGCCACGGCCGAGCGCAGCAGCCGGTCGAGTTCCGAGCCGCTCTGCAGCGCGCGCAGGCCCGGCGTGTTGGGCGAGGAAATGTTGATCGTCAGGTAGCTGGCCACCGGGGCGAAGACGTTGATGCCCTCGACATAGTCGGCGACCCGGTCGATCGCGTCCTTGTTGGCCCCGACATTGACGCCGACGATGCCCGGCTTGCGGGCGCGGGCGGACAGCCGCGCGAAGGCTTCGGCATGGCCCTGGTTGTTGAAGCCGAGGCGGTTGATGATCGCCTCTTTCGTCGTGATGCGGAAGACCCGGGGCCTGGGGTTGCCCTCCTGCGGCTTCGGCGTGATCGTGCCGACCTCGGCAAAGCCGAAGCCGAGCCGCAGCGCGGCGTCGGGCACCTCGGCATTCTTGTCGTAACCGGCGGCGAGGCCGAGCGGATTGGGAAAGCCGATGCCGGCGACCGCTACGCGCAGACGATTGTCCACCGGGGTGTCGGCGCGCGGCACGAGGCCGCTCTTCAGGGCGGCGATCGACAGGCCATGGCTGCGCTCCGGATCGAGACGGAAGATGGCCGGGCGTGCCAGCCGGTAGAGGCGTCTCACCTGACGGAGCCGGGGAACTGGTGATTGCCGTCGGCGCCGAGCGGCAGGTCCTCGACCCACAGCACCGCGTCCAGCGGCAGCGGACCGTAGAGATGCGGGAACAGCGCGCCACCGCGCGACGGCTCGAAGCGCAGGGCCTCGCCGAGCCGGGCCGGATCCACCGCAATCAGCAGGAGATCGTCCTGGCGGGCGAAGTGCCGGGCCGCCGTCTCGCGTGCCTGCTGGCCGGTCGAGAAATGGATGTAGCCATCCGCCTCGTCCACCGGTGCGCCGTCGAAGCGGCCCTTGGCCTTCGCGGCCTCCCAAAGCGCCCGCGGCGCGATCTTGTATATCGGCTCAACCATGTTTCATCGGTTGCCAGAGGCACCGGCAAAAAGCAATCGCGCCGAATGGCCGTCTGCCGCCACGAGGTGGTCACGTCCCCGGTCTAGCGTCGCCGAAAGGGCCGGAGTGTGCCGGCCATCCACCCAAGCAACGGGAGGCCGCCATGGCCGGATATGCACTGACGATCCTGACCGCAACCGCGCTGCTGGCAACGCCGGCGGCCGCCCAGTCGCTCATCGACACGGCCGGCGGACGCTACGAGATGCAACCCATCGATGGCGGTGTCGCGCGGCTCGACACGGTGACCGGCGAAGTCGAGTTCTGCCGGGTCGCGGGCGACGCCATCGTCTGCACCGATGCGACACTCGGCGGGGGCAGCGGCGCCAGCGGTGACGGCGAACTCGCCGCCCGCCTCGACGATCTCGAAGCCCGGGTGGAAGAACTGGAAGAGGGCCGCCGGGCGCTGATCGACAGCGACGATGCCGATCGGGCCGTCGACCAGATGCAGAAGCTGTTTCGCGGCTTCGCCGACATCGTCAGGGAGCTCGACGAGGACATTCGCGGCGAGACCCCGTCGGATGATGCGGACGCCGAGACGGACATGCCCCGCCGGACCTGACGCGCCACGGAAGGGACGGGCTGGCGTCAGACCGGGAAGCTGACCCGCCGCCTCAGATAGGCTTCCATCGTGTCGAGGGAGCGCTCGCCGGCGGCCGTCGGAAACACTTCGAAGACATGGCAGCCGCCATTGGTCAGCGACACCTCCGTCTCGATCCCGCTGCCCATCCAGCGCATCGCCATGAACAGCGTGTCGTCGATCAAAAGGTCCCGCGTGCCGCAGCTGAACAGGGCCGGCGGCAGGCCGGTCAGGTCGGCATGGAGCGGCGAGACCGCCGGGTCCTTGAGCGAGACGCTCTCCGGCACCAGGCGCATGACGAATTCCATGACGTCGTCGGTGTTGAGGACGAGCCGCTCCTTGCCCCAGTTGCGCACGCTCGGGGTCAGTGAGAGGTCGTAGCAGCCGGCGACCAGATTGGCGGCGCGGAACGGCGTCAGGCCGTATTCGTCGCGCAGCCGCAGCATCGTCAGGACCGCGAGATGCGCCCCGGCCGATTCCCCGCCGATCGCCAGGAAGCCGCGCGGCAGGTCGAGATGGCCGTTGGCCAGCGCCACCGCAATGTCGGTGCAGTCGTGCAGGGCCGCCGGATGCGGGAACTCCGGCGCCAGCCGGTATTCGACCGAGGCGACGGTCAGCCCGGTATTGTCGGCCATCCGGCGCAGGCGCGGATCGGCCTCGTCGGCGGCGCCGAACACCCAGCCACCGCCATGGATATGCAGGAAGGTGCCGCGGGTCTGCCCGTCGCGCGGGCGGAACACCCGCACCGGGATCTCGCGGCCGGCGCCGCCGATATGGATGATCTCCTCGGCGTTCTTCTCGCGCGGTCCGATCGGCAGGATGCCGCGGCCCTCGCGCCGCGCCTTGCGGACCGTCTCCACCGGCAGCGACCAGGGATCTGGCAGCGCCTTCTGATCCCTGATGATCTTCTCGTTCAGGGCGACCAGCTCGGGGTCCGCCTGCGCCGGGTCGAATGCTGCGGGGTCGATGGTCAGTCGCGTCTTGGTCATTGCCGTTTCCCTGTTTGCGCCGGAGAAGCTAGGACATGGCCTCCACAGGTGTAGGGCGCGGCGTGTGGCAAAGGCTCGGGGCCGCATCCAACGACAACGGGGCAAGGGCGATGGACCAGCATATCGAAACCCTCAGCGTTGCCACGAAGGGGCGCTCGATGACCGACATCAGCGCCGCGATCGCCGAACGGCTGATTGCGGCGGGCGCCCGCGAGGGGCTGCTGACGGTGTTCATCCGCCATACCTCGGCGTCGCTGACCATCCAGGAGAATGCCGATCCCGACGTCCAGCACGACCTCTTGAACGCCCTCGACCGGCTGGCGCCCGCCGATGCGCCCTATGTCCATACGATGGAGGGCCCGGACGACATGCCGGCCCACATCAAGACCGTGCTGACGGGAACCAGCGTCGCCGTGCCGGTGTCGGGCGGTCGCATGATGCTGGGCACCTGGCAGGGCATCTATGTCGTCGAGCATCGGGCACGCCCGCATTCGCGCGAGATCGTGCTGCACTTTTCCGGTACGCTGGGCTGAGGCCGGAACGACCGCGGGTTGATCCCGCCGGGCAGCCGGGCCAAGAAGGGCCGCGACGAAGTGGGAGCGCGTCGCAGCCGGTATCCGGTTGAAAAGGCAGGGGGGGAGAACAGGGGCATGCGCTACGTCTTCATCGTGGCCGACGATCATCCGCTGTTTCGCGGCGCGCTGCGGGAGATCCTGACGTCGCTGCCGGACACGGCCGAGATCGTCGAGGCGGCGGATTTCGACCAGGCGGCGGCGGCGCTGGCGGCCAATCCCGAGGCCGATCTGATGCTGCTCGACCTGAACATGCCGGGAACCAGCGGCCTGTCGGGCATGGCGCTCCTGCGCGCCGACCATCCCTCGGTGCCCATCGCCATCGTCTCGGGCAGCGAGGACGCGCCGATCGTGGCGCGCGCCCTCGATCTCGGCGCCTCCGGTTTCATCCCGAAATCCTCCGGCTTTGCCGAGATCCGCGAGGCGATCCTGGCGCTTCTGGCCGGCGAGGTCTTCCTGCCGCCGGACATCTCGCTGGAATCGGAGCGCGACCCGGAGGTCACCGAGCTGATCCAGCGCATCCGCACCCTGACGCCGCAGCAGACGCGGGTCTTGACCATGCTGGGACGCGGGCTTCTGAACAAGCAGATCGCCTACGAGCTCGGCATCTCCGAAGCCACCATCAAGGCGCATGTCTCGGCGGTGCTCCTGAAGCTGGGCGTCGACAGCCGCACCCAGGCGGTGATCCGCCTGTCGCGGCTCGGCATCGATCTGGAAAGCGGCCTCGCCGGCTGAGCCGCGCGCCGCGGACGCATCTCATCCAGGACACGCGCCATAAAGCGGCGCTGCTGCCGGGCCGCCTATTCCGCGGCTTCGCGGCGGCCATGCTTGCGGCCCATGGCGGCGCGCAGCGAGGCCGGCTTCAGCGGCTTGGTCAGGATGTCCACTTCCATTCCCGCCGCCTGCTCGCGCAGACCCGGCGACCGGTCGGCGGTGACGAGGATCACCGGCAGCTCGGGGCCGAACACCCGGCGCAGCGCCGTCACCGCGTCGAGGCCGGTCCCTTCATCGAGATGATAGTCGACGAGGGCGATGTCGGGCACGATGCCGCGTCGCCCGAGATCGGGGATCGCCTCCGACGCGGACCCATAGGCCTCGACCTCGCAGCCCCAGCCGGCCAGGAGCACCCGCATGCCCTCGCGGATGGCCACCTCGTTGTCGATGCACAGGACCCGCGTTCCGGCCAGCGCCAGCCCGGCCCGCGCGGGCAGCAGCGCGGTCTGGGGCGCGGTGACGGGCGTCACGTCGGCCACCGGCAGCGTCACCCGGAAGCGGGTGCCGCGGCCATGCTCCGACGTCGCCTCGATCGGATGGTCGAGCACCCGGGCGATGCGATCGACGATGGACAGGCCGAGACCCAGCCCGCGGGCGGTCCGGCTGCCTTCGTCGAGACGGACGAACTCGTGATAGATCGCCTCCAGCTTGTCGGCCGGAATGCCGATGCCGCTGTCGGCGATCTCCACGTCGATCCGGCCGCCGGAACGGTGGCGCACGCCGACCACGACCTTGCCGGCACGCGTGTATTTGATGGCGTTGGAGACGAGGTTCTGGATCAGCCGGCGCAGCAGATTGCGGTCCGAGCGGACCGACACGCCGGTGCGCACGAAGCGCAGCGCGATGGCCTTTTCGTCGGCCAGCGGCTTCATGTCGGTTTCGATCTGGCGCAGCAGCCGGTCGAGCGGGAAATCCTCGATCTTGGCCTGCATGCCGCCGGCTTCCAGCCGCGAGATGTCGAGCACCGCACCGATGATCGCTTCGACGGCCTCCAGCGACGAGCCGATATTGGCGGCGATCTCGGTCTCCTGGCCGCCGAGGCTGCGCTCTTCCAGCGCCGCGGCGTAGAGCCGGGCGGCATTGAGCGGCTGCAGGATGTCGTGGCCGGCGGCGGCCAGGAAGCGCGTCTTGCCAAGATTGGCCGCGTCGGCCGCCAGCCGTGCCTTGCCGAGCTCTTCGTTGGCCGTCGTCAGCTCGCCGGTGCGCATGCGCACCCGCTCTTCCAGGCTCTCGTTCATCTCGCGCAGGGCGGCGGCGCGGCGCACCCGCTCGGTCATGTCCGAGACGGTGGCGACGAGGCCGCCTTCCGGCATGCGGTTGGAGCGGAATTCCAGCACGCGGCCGGAGCGCCGCAGGCTGATCTGGCGCAGCGCCGGCGGCCGGGTCAGCACCTCGAAGCTGGTGTCGTATTCCGGCCGGTCGATCTCGCCGGCCTCGATCAGCTCGTCGAGGACGACGGTCATCGGCGTGCCGATCTGGCCGAATTCCGAGGACAGGCCGACGAGATCGCGGAACTGCCGGTTCCAGAAGGTCAGGCGGTAGTCGGCATCGAAGATGGCGAGGCCCTGGTCGACCTGTTCGAGCGCGATCCGCAGGAGATCGCGATTGTATTGCAGCGCCTCGGAGGCGTCGTCGAGAAGCTGCAGCGCCGAGCGGCTGGAATCGGCGTGGCGCTGGAACAGCAGCGACAGAACGAGCCGCGACGAGGCCGAGCCGATGGCCGCCGCCAGGAGCTGCTCGGAAAAGCGGATCGTGGCGGAATCGGCCGTGTCGTCGTCGTCGATGGTCCGGTGCTCGGCCTCGGCGAAGCTGCGGAACGAGCGCTCGGTGCGGTCCGAGCCGAGATAGCGGGCGATGGTCGCCTTGAGTTCGCGGATGCTGACCCCGGCGCGGGTGCGCCGCACACCGGCTGCGGGACCGACGTCGCTGGAGGCGAAGACCGCCGCCTGGATGCGCTCCAGCGGCGTCGCCTTGCGGCTGAGCGAGCCGACGACGAGGAAGAAGATATTGGCCGACAGGCTGACGAGACAGCCATAGAGCAGCGGATCGAGCAGCGGCGCGGCGGCGGAACCGGCACCGGCGGTGACCGCCGTCGCGTCGATGGCCTGGCCACGTAGGAGCGCCGGCATCAGCAGCGTCCAGGCCCAGCCGATGATGCCGGCGATGAGGCCCGCCGTGGCGCCGCGGGCATTGGCGCCCTTCCAGTACAGCCCGGCGAGGAAGGGCGGCGCGAGCTGGGCGATGGCGGCGAAGGACAGGAGCCCGATCGAGGCGAGACCGCTGCCGGCCCCGGCGTAGCGGTAATAGCCGTAGCCGAGAAACACGACGACAAAGATCGCCGAGCGCCGGACATTGAGGATCAGCCGGGTCTCGTCGCGGGTGGGGTCGACCGCATGGTCGCGGCGCTTCAGCAGCCACGGCAGGACCAGGTCGTTGGAGATCATGATCGACAGGGCGACGCTGGCGACGATCACCATGGCGGTGGCGGCCGACAGGCCGCCGATGAAGGCGACCAGCGACAGCGCGTCCTGGCCCTGCGACAGCGGCAGCGACAGGACGTAGAGATCGGCATCGACGCTGGGGCCGAGGGTGATCAGCCCGGCCACGGCGATCGGCACGACGAAGAGGTTGATGACGACGAGATAGAGCGGGAACAGCCAGCGGGCGCGGCGGATCTCGTGGCGGGTGCGGTTTTCCACCACGGTCATGTGGAACTGCCGCGGCAGGAGCAGGATCACCAGCGCGCTGAGGCCGAGCGAGGCGATGAAATGACCGCCGATGCCGCCCTGGAAGGAGGCGAGGACGCGCGGGCTGGCGAGCGCGGCATTCCACAATTCGCCCGGCTCGAACAGGACGAAGGTCGCCCACAGGCCGACCGCCAGGAAGGCGGTGAGCTTGACCAGCGATTCCATGGCGACGGCGAGAACGAGGCCGTCCTGATGCTCGGTGGCGTCGGCGTGGCGGGTGCCGAACAGCACCGCGAAGATGCCGAGGACGGTGGCGACGAGCAGCGCCAGGTCGCCGAACAGCGGCGGCATTTCCAGCGTCGCGCTGTAATGGGCGACGAGGCTGGCGACGCTGGTGGAAATCGCCTTCAGCTGCAGGGCGATGTACGGCACCGTGCCGACGATGGCGATGACGGTGGCGAGCGCCGCGACGGACGGGTTCTTGCCGTAGCGCGAGCCGATGAAGTCGGCGACGGTGGTGATGCGTTCGGCCTTGGCGTGGCGGATCAGCCGCTCGATGAAGCCCGGTGCGAAGACGAAGACGAGGATCGGGCCGAGATAGATCGCCAGGAAGGACAGGCCGTCGCGCGCCGCCACGCCGACCGAGCCGAAAAATGTCCAGGAGGTGCAATAGACGGCGAGGCTGAGCGCATAGACGCCCGGCCGGCTGATGCGCGCCCGGCCGGCCGCCGCCCGGCGGTCTCCCCACCAGGCCACGGCGAACAGCAGCAACAGATAGACGATCGCCGTGAAGACGATGATCCCGCTATGCAATTCTCATCCTCCCGGCGGCCTGACGGGAGCGGAGCGGCGCCCCTGCGGGTCAGGTGAGCCGGGATGCCGCTTCAGGCCGCAGCGTGTTCGACACAACCATCGGTGTCCGCGCAAGTCCAGATCGCGACACCGCCAGCGGCCGCGGGCGCCGGTTTTCCGCGTGTGGCGCGATTGTGCCCCTGCCGCGCAACTGTAGAGTGGACACCCCATCGTCAGAGGAATCATGAGATGCTCAAGGAATTCAAGGAATTTGCCCTGAAGGGCAACATGGTCGATCTGGCGATCGGCATCATCATCGGCGCGGCGTTTTCCGGCCTCGTCAATTCGGTGGTGAAGGACCTGTTCATGCCGGTCATCGCCGCGATCTCGGGCGGCGTCGACTTCACCAACAAGTTCGTCGGTCTCGACGACGGCGTCACCGCCACCAGCCTGGAAGCGGCGCGCGAGCAGGGACCGGTGCTCGCCTATGGCCAGTTCGTCACCCTGTCGATCAACTTCCTGATCGTCGCCTTCATCCTGTTCATGGTGGTCAAGGCGATGAACCGGCTGAAGCGCAAGGAAGAGGCCAAGCCGCCGGAGGTGTCCGAGGTGCCGCGCAACGAGAAGCTGCTGGAGGAAATCCGCGACCTGCTGGCCAGCGCCTCGAACCGCGAAACCCGGGTCTGACGCCTCACTGAACCGATGACGACGCCCGCCGCCGAGAGCGGCGGGCTTGCATTTTCCGGGACGAAGCGCGATGCTGGGCACGGCGTCAGGCGACGCCGTTTTCGTTCGAGTCTCCCCCGGAAGGCACCCTGATGAGCGACAGATTTCGGCTCAGCCGCGAGGCTGTGGAAGCGCCGGCGAGCGGCATTGTCGCCGTCATCGACTATGCCCGCGGCCATGAGGGGGTGATCCCGCTCTGGGCCGGCGAGGGCGACCTGCCGACGCCGGGCTTCATCGCAGACGCGGTGACCGCGAGCCTTTCGGCGGGCGAGACCTTCTACACCTATCAGCGCGGCCTGCCGGAACTGCGCCAGGCGCTGAGCGACTACACCGCCCGGCTTTACGGCATCGAATCCTCGCCGGAACGCTTCTTCGTCACCGGTTCGGGCATGCAGGCGATCCAGATCTCGATCGCGGCGAGCGCCTCGCCCGGCGACGAGCTGATCTATTTCGGCCCGGCCTGGCCGAACTTCGCCGCCGCCTGCGGCGTGCGCGGCGCCGTGCCCCGCGAGGTCGCGCTCGACTGGACCGATGCCGGATGGCAGCTCGACCTCGACAAGGTCGCCGCCGCCATCGGTCCGAAGACCCGCACGATCTTCGTCAACACGCCGGCGAACCCGACCGGCTGGACTGCCGACCACGCGACGCTGAAGGCACTGCTGGCGCTGGCCCGCCAGCACGGCCTGACGATCATCGCCGACGAGATCTACAGCCGCTTCTACTACGCCGCCGACCGGGCGCCGTCCTTCCACGACATCATGGAGCCGGACGACGCGATCCTGTTCGTCAATTCCTTCTCCAAGAACTGGGCGATGACCGGCTGGCGGGTCGGCTGGATCGAGACCACCCCGGCCATCGGCACCGTCATCGCCAATCTCACCCAGTATTCGACCTCGGGCGTCGCCCCTTTCATGCAGCGCGGCGCGATTGCCGCGATCACCGAGGGCGAGCCCTTCGTGGCGATGCAGGTGGAGCGGGCCCACAAGGCGCGCGACATCTTCACCGAGCGGCTGGCGGCGACCAACCGGGTCGCCATCGTCCAGCCGGCGGGCGCCTTCTATTCCTTCTTCGCCATCGACGGCATCACCGAGACCCGCGAGACGGCCTTCCGCATCGTCGACGAGGCCAAGGTCGGTCTTGCGCCCGGCACCGCCTTCGGGCCGGTCTCGCCGGGCTCGTTCCGGGCCTGCTTCCATCGCCGGCTCGACGAGGTGGAGATGGCGGCGGATCGCCTGGCCGACTGGATCGGCCGTTCGGCGTGACAGGCTGGGACCGGCGCCGGGTCGGCAATCTCGCCGCCACGCTGGCACTGGCCACCCTCGGCGGGGGCGTGGCGGCGGTGTTCGGCCTGCCGGTCGCCTGGCTGCTCGGCCCGGTTCTCGCCGTTTCGGCGGCCAGCGTCGCCGGTCTCGATACGCGGCTGCCGCAGGCGCTGCGGACACTGGCCTTCTTCATTCTCGGGATGCAGGCCGGTTCCGGCGTGACGCCCGCTGTCCTCGACCAGATGGCGATCTGGCCGCTCTCCTTCGCCGTCCAGATGCTCGGCGTTCTGGGCGTCATCGTCGTGACGCGCGCGTTCCTGCGCCACGGCCTCGGCTGGGACCGGGACACCGCCCTGTTCGCCTCGCTGCCGGGGGCGCTGTCCTTCGTCTTGGCGGCGGCCTCGGAAACAAGGGCCGACCTGCCGCGGGTGACCATCGTCCAGAGCGTGCGGCTGCTGATCCTGATCGGCGCGCTGACGCCGGTGCTGGGCTGGTTCGAAGGCGGCGAGGACGTGGTGGCGGTCGCGCGCGGCACCGACGGGCCGCTGACGGAATATCTGCTGCTGCTGTTCGTCTGCATCGCGGCGGCGGCGCTCGGCCATCTGGTGCGGCTGCCGGGCGGCATGATGTTGGGCGCGCTGATCGGCAGCGCCTTCATGCATGTCGGCGAATTCGCCACCGTCGCCATTCCGCCGGTTCTCGCCGTGCCGAGCCTGATCCTTCTGGGGGCGCTGATCGGGTCGCGGCTGCAGGGGCTGGACCGCAGGGGCGTCTTCGCGCTGCTGCCCGCGGCGATCGGCTCGTTTGCCATCGGCATCGTGGTCTCGGCGATCTCGGTCGCCGTGGCGGTGCTGGTGCTGGAGATCTCGATCGGGAAGGTGGCGCTGGCCTATGCGCCGGGCGCGCTGGAAGCGCTGACCGTTCTGGCGTTCCAGTTCGACGTCGATCCGGCCTATGTCGCGGCCCACCACGTCGTGCGCTTCGTCTGCATCGCCCTGATGGTGCCGCTTCTGGCCAAGCACATTGCGCGGCCGGGCGACACCGTGGCGGTGCCGCCGGAGGAATCAGGCGTCGATGGCGGCGAAGACCGACGGTGACGGGGCGGGCGCCTCGCCGCCCTCCGGTCCCCAGAAGATCACCCAGGTGACGAAATCGTCCGACATGTCGGTGAAGCGGTGGTCCTGTCCGGCGCGCACGAACAGCGCGTCGCCCGCCGCCACGTCGTCGGTCTGGCCCTCGCGCCAGAAGGCGGCCCGGCCCGACACGACGATGTAGAGCTCGTCCTGCAGATGCGGGCGCTGGTGGTCTGTGCCGCGCGGCGCGAACACTTCCAGCGACATGGTACCGTGGGAGATGGCCTCGGCGGCGAAGACGCCGTCCGGCCATTGCTCGGTCGCGGGCAGGGGAAATCTGTCCAGAAGCTGCGCCAGCGAAATCTTCATGGAGCGCTCCTTTCGACGCGGGTCGTCACCCGGCCGCGTCGTGCGCGGCCGGTGTGGGACGTGTCAGCCGCCGGCCTGCGACACGACCAGCGGGGTCACCTTGGTGGACCGCTCGGCCTGGGCCGGCTGCTGGCTGGCGAAGGGAATGCCGATGGCGTTCCAGGTCTCGACCAGGGCATCCTTCAGCGTGTCGATCAGCGCGTCGTCGTGCAGCGGAGTCGGCGTGATGCGCAGGCGCTCGGTGCCGCGCGGCACGGTCGGGTAGTTGATCGGCTGGATGTAGATGCCGTGGGCGTGGAGGAGGTGGTCGCTGGCCTTCTTGCACAGGTCCGGATCGCCGACGAGCACCGGCACGATGTGGGTCTCGGACGGCATCACCGGCAAATCGGCCTCGCCGAACACCAGCTTCGCCTGCGCCGCCTGGCGCTGCTGCGCGTCGCGCTCGGCCTGGCTGGTCTTCAGGTGGCGGATGGAGGCGACCGCCGCGGCGGCCAGAGCCGGCGGCAGGGCGGTGGTGAAGATGAAGCCCGGCGCATAGGAGCGGACCGCATCGATCAGCGCCCGGGTGCCGGTGATGTAGCCGCCGAGGACGCCGAAGGCCTTGGCCAGCGTGCCCTCGATCACGTCGATCCGGTGCGCGACGTCGTCGCGCTCGCAGATGCCGCCGCCGCGCGCGCCGTACATGCCGACCGCATGGACCTCGTCGATATAGGTCATGGCATTGTAGCGCTCGGCCAGATCGGCGATCTCGGCGATCGGCGCGATGTCGCCATCCATGGAATAGACGCTCTCGAAGACGATCAGCTTCGGCCGGTTCGGCTCGGCCGCCTTCAACAGCTCTTCCAGATGGGCGAGGTCATTGTGGCGGAACACCTGCTTCTTGACGCCGGACTTGCGCACGCCCTCGATCATCGAGGCGTGGTTCAGCTCGTCGGACAGGATCAGGCAGTCGGGCAGCAGCTTGGCGATGGTCGAGATCGACGCCTCGTTGGAGACGAAGCCGGAGGTGAAGACCAGCGCGGCTTCCTTGCCGTGCAGATCCGCCAGTTCCTTCTCCAGTTCCACCAGCGGGTGGTTGGTGCCGGAAATGTTGCGGGTGCCGCCGGCGCCCGAGCCCATGGCCGAGACGGTCGAGGTCATCGCCGAGATGACATCCGCGTGCTGGCCCATGCCGAGATAGTCGTTGGAGCACCACACGGTGATCTCGGTGGCTTCGCCGTCATGGCGCCAGATGGCCTTCGGAAACCGGCCGGCAATGCGCTCGAGATCGGCAAAGACCCGGTAGCGTTTCTCGGCATGCAAAGCCTCGATCGCAGACTCGAACTGGCCCTGATAATCGATCATCCCATACTCCTTGTCAGAACCTTTCTAAGAGCCGTTCCAGTCAAAGTCCATCTTCGGCCGGGCATTCGGGCACCATGCGTTCAATTGTCGTTTTGCCGGGAAGCGAAGCGCGAACAGGGACTTCGCCGCCGCTGCGCAGATGGGGATCGCAGCGGCGCGATGCGCGGCGGTTTCGCGGCCCAGCGGAAATGTCGCAGGGCGCGGCGATAACGCCGCCTCTGCCGACCGTGCCGTCGCGCTTCCATGGTGACCGGATCGGCGGGTCCCCGGTCAGTCGTCGCCCGCTCCTGCCGGGTCCGCGTTGTCGTCCGTCTGCGATGCCTGCGCACTCTGCCGGCGGGCGCGGGCCTGTTCCTTGCGCTTGCGCAAATTCTCCCGCAATTGCGCCTCCAGCCGTTCCTGCCGGCTGAGTTTGGGCGGAGGGCTTCCGGTGTCGTCCTGGCTCATCTGTCTGCACCTTGTTCGCGATCGTTGCGGCGATCGGCAGGCTGGCTTGGTCAATCGATCCGCGGCGTGACGGTTCCGTCGGGGCCTCAGCGCGCGTCAGTCGTCATGGCGGCAAGCGCGTCCGGCGTCGACCGGGCCGGCGCCCAGCCGAGCGTGTGTCGCAGATGCCCGGCATCCACGACGAAGGGCGTGTCGAGGGTCGCCACCATCGCCTCGCGCCCGGCCAGTCCGGCGAGCTTTCGCAGCAAGGCGGGCGGCACCCGGATCAGGCGAGGGGGG
The DNA here is from genome assembly GCF_000421645.1 of Aurantimonas coralicida DSM 14790. Classification (GTDB taxonomy): domain Bacteria; phylum Pseudomonadota; class Alphaproteobacteria; order Rhizobiales; family Rhizobiaceae; genus Aurantimonas; species Aurantimonas coralicida. Next base: position 381,112 of record NZ_ATXK01000002.1, read on the forward strand.
CGGCCGAGCCCGTGGCGGAGGGCCGTCACGATCGCGGCGGTCGACAGCGGCGGATCGCCGGCGACGAGGAAGGTCTCGCTGGCGGCCTGTTCCTCCGTGAGCGCCAGCACGATCGCCTGCACGAGATCGTTGACGGCCACGAGGCTGCGGGGCGCCGCAAACCCGCCCAGCGGCAGCGGCGCCGGCGTGCGGGCCAGTTTCGCCAGCGCGGCGATGCCGCCCCGCCCTCCGGCGCCGAACACCGGCACCGGTCGCAGCACGCAGCCCGTCGTCGCACTGCCGGACAGCGCCTGCCAGAAGGCGCGCTCGCCCTCGTGCTTGGAGCGCGCATAGGCGCTCTGGGGCGCGATCGGGGATGCCTCGTCGACCGGGTCGGGGGAGGCGGCGTGGACATTCGCCGTACTGACGAAGACCATCCGCCGGACACGCTCTTGCGCCGCACGGCGGGCCAGCGCGGCGGTGCCGTCGCGATTGACCGCCGCAAGGGCCGAGGCATCGGCGGCGTCGGCCGTGCCCCGCTCGGGATTGGCGGCGGCCAGATGCGCGACGGCGTCGATGCCCCGGGGCCAGTCCGCCGCCGTCTCGATGTCGGCAAGGTTGGCCGGCGCGGCGAAGACGCCATCGCCGCCCGGCCCGCCGCGGCGCAGGACGACGATGTCGTGGCCGTCAGCCGCGAGCGCGGCCTCAAGGTGGCGCCCGACGAAACCGCTGCTGCCTGTCAGAAGGATGCGCAAGGCGAGGACACTCCGTGGAACTGTTCGAACCGGTTCTGGCGAAGCCGCGGCCCATGCGCAACGCCGGCGGGGCGAAAACCGATTTGCCAATCGCGGGCGATGCTGTAGCGGAAGGGCCATGAAGCGCCTCTTCGATTTCACCGCCAGCCTCGTCGGCCTTGTCTGTCTGGGCTGGCTGATCGGCCTTCTCGCGATCCTGGTGAGGCGGGACAGCGACGGCCCCGGCATCTATGCCCAGCCGCGTATCGGCCGCGATGGCGCGGTCTTCACCTGCTACAAGCTGCGCACCATGCACCGGACCACCGTGTCGGCCGCCTCGCACGAGACGCCAACCTCGGCGGTGACCGGGCTGGGTCGCAGGCTGCGCGCCCTGAAGCTCGACGAGTTGCCGCAGCTCTGGAACGTCCTGAAGGGCGAGATGAGCTTTGTCGGCCCGCGGCCCTGCCTGCCGTCGCAGACCGTGCTGATCGAGGAGCGCGGCCGGCGCGGCGTCCTTTCGGTGCGCCCCGGCATCACCGGGGAGGCGCAAGTGCAGGGTGTCGACATGTCCGACCCGGTGCGCCTCGCCGAGATCGACGCGCACTATGTGAACAACCGCAGCTTCCTCGGCGATCTGAAGCTGATCCTGCAGACGGTGGCCGGCGGCGGTCGCGGCGACCGGGTGCGCGGCTGAGGCCGGCGGCTTACAACCACGCTGAAATCCGCTAGGTGTCCGGCGCGGAGCGGGGAGGGCTTCAATCCGTCCCGCCGCATGCGCGTCACCAGCAATCCGAGGATGCCAGCTCCATGATCGAACGCGTCGGCTTCGCCGCCGAACTCGCCGCCTATACCGACCGGCATGGTCCGGTGACCATCGGTCTCGCCGGTGCCGGCCAGATGGGCACGGACATCGTCGTGCAGGTGGCGCTGATGACCGGCGTGCGGATCGGGGCGATTGCCGCCAACAGCCCGCGACGTCCGACCGAAGCGATCGCCATGGCGGGCCATTCCGCCGACCATGGCAGCTTCGCCGCGAACGCCTCCGACATCGACCGGACCATCGAGGCGGGCCGCATCGCCGTCACCGACGATCTCGGGGCGCTCTGCGCCGCCGGACGCATCGACGTCGTGGTCGACGCGACGGGAAGCCCGGAAGTGGGCACCTTCCTCGCGCTGGAGGCGATCCGCAACGGCAAGCATATCGTCATGCTGAATGTCGAGGCGGACATCACCGTCGGCCGCCTCCTGGCCCGCAAGGCGAAGGAAGCCGGCCTCGTCTATACGGGCTCGGCCGGCGACGAGCCGGCCTCGACGCTGGAGCTCATCGCCTTCGCCCAGAGCCTCGGCATGGAGATCGTCGCGGCGGGCAAGGGCAAGAACAACCCGCTGCGTCATTCCGCCATTCCCGAGGAATACGAGGAGGAGGCCCGCGCGCGGAACATGAATGCCCGCATGCTGGTCGAGTTCATCGACGGCTCCAAGACCATGGTCGAGATGACCGCCATCGCCAATTGCACCGGTCTGACGCCGGATGTCGCGGGCATGCACGGACCCGAGGCGACCAGCGAGAATCTGGGGCAGGTGCTCTGCACCACCGAGGATGGCGGAATCCTGTCGCGGTCGGGCTGCGTCGACTACACGATCGGCAAGGGCGTGGCCCCCGGCGTCTTCTGCGTGGTCAAGCCGCGCCATCCCCGCGCCATCGAGCGCATGGCCGATCTGAAGGTCGGTCCTGGCCCCTGTTTCGGCCTGATCCGGCCGTTCCACCTGACCAGCCTGGAGACCCCGCTCTCGGCGGTGCGTGCGGTCATCCACCTGCGGCCCGACATGGTGCCGATCGACCGCCCCGTCGGCGAATGCGGCGCGCTGGCCAAGCGCGGCCTGACGCCCGGCGAGACGCTCGGCCGGATCGGCGAGGCCGACTATCGCGGCTATGCCATGACCTGGGAGGACGGGCGCACGCGCCGGGCGCTGCCGATCGGGCTCGTCGAAAAGGCGAAGGTGGTGCAGCCGATCAGGGCCGGCGAGCTTCTGACCCACGACAATTGCGCCCCCGACGAGAGCCTGCTCGTCACCCGGATGCGGGCCGAACTCGATGCTGCCGATGGCCGCTTCGCAGCCTGAACCGGAAACCTCCGAACGCGGCGTCATCCGGGCGGTCACCTGGAACTGCCACGGCTCGATCGGCGCCGATCGGCGCTGCGACCCGGAGCGCACCCTTGCGACCATCGCGCGGCTCGGCCCGGATATTCTGGCACTGCAGGAGGTCGACGGCCGTTCGCATCTCGGCCGCCGGCAGCGCGCCTTCGAGACGCTGGGGCAGGAGCTTCTGAAGACGGCGGGATCGCAGATCGTCGAAGCGCGCACCGTTCCGCGCGAGGATCGCGACTATGGCCATCTGCTGTGGTCGCGCTGGCCGATCGTCAGCGCGACGATCCATGCCCTGCCCGAACCCGGGGTCGAGCCGCGCGCTGCCATCGAGGCCGTGATCGCCGCGCCGTCGGGGCACCTGCGCGTGCTGGCCTTCCATCTCGGTCTGCTGCGGCGCCAGCGGCTGGCGCAGGCGCAGTTCCTCGCCGAGCGCGTCGACGCGGGAGACATGCCGACGCTGGCGATGGGGGACGGCAACGATCTGAGGCTGGGGGGCGCGCTGCATGGCGCGCTGGCGCCGCGGCTGCCGGTGCACACCGCGCCGCGCTCGTTTCCGGCGCGCTGGCCGATGCTCCGGCTGGACCGGATCTACGCCTCGGAAGGGTTCTCGCTGGTCACGCATGGACCGGGGCACGCCTCGCGGCCCGCGTCCGATCATCTGGCGGTCACGGCGGATCTCGCCTGGCCGGAGAGGGTCTGAAGGCGCGGGGCTAGCCGGACGGCTCGGTCTTGTCCGCCGCCTGATCGGGGCGGGTCGAGCGGATGACGATGTCAAGACCTTCGGCAAGGCACTTGCGACTGTCTTCGTCGAGCGGCTCGAGGGCCTCGCAGATGCGCTGCAAGGGGTCCTTCTTCAGCAGCGCGCGACCGCGGTCGGTCAGGCCCAGCTCCTCGGCGCGGCCGCGTCCGACGCTGCCCAGCTTGGTGACGTAGCCCTTGGTGATCAGCGTGCGCACGGTGCGGGCCACGGCGCCCGAGGCGAGACCCTGGAAGCGGGCGAGATCGATGGCCGTGCGCAACGGCACGGGCGCGGAATGGATGTAGCGCAGGGCCGCCCATTGCGCCGGGAACAGCTTGGACGCGTATCCCTGCGAGTGAAGACGCCGGGCAATCTGCTCCAGCTGGCTGGCCAGATCCGTCGTGGGTATCATCGAAATTCCGCTGTCTTCCTGAGAACCCCGTCCGCATGCCTGCCTGCATCGAACCTTGCTGGGCGTGCATATATGAGGATCGACGAAGTTTATCCAATCATGCCTGCTTGCAGTCCTAAGAAGCCGTGCAGGCAGTATTTAGAATTGTAAGTATCTCATGCGTCAGATCGTGGCGGGACTTGGTTTCGGACACGTGCCGTGCGTCCTGTCGTGGATAGAATGGCTCAGTCGCGCTTGCATCGAGGACGGCTGCGACCCGACCGCACGCAGATGTGCCTGCTCAATCCGGCGAGATTGAGGACGCCCCTGGGCGGCCGGTGCGCATGACGGCGCCCGCGGCCTCAGCCGGTTGTGCGCAGCCAGTAGACGCGGAGCGGCTGGGCCAGGACGCGCATGCCGTCCTCGGTCTCGGCTTCAGCCTCGAAGCGGGCTTCCACCGCGCTGCGATTGTCCGCAACGGCAGCCGCGCGCAGCGGATCGACGGCTTCCAGCCGCTCGATGAACTGGGCGACGTCGCGGAAGCGTTCGCTGCGCTGATAGACGACGTTGCCGCGCAGGACGAAGCTGCCGTTGCGCACCGCATCGGCCACCGCGACGCCGGCTGCCTCGCGGATCTCGCTCTCGTCCTCGACCGGGCGCATCGCCTCGAAATACGGGCCTTCCGCCAGGGGCTCGACGATCAGCACCGTGCCGGCCGGCTTCGTGACGCGCGCAGCTTCCGCAAGCGCCGTCGCCATGGCGGCGACCGGCACGTGGTGCAGGGCGTTGAGGATCACGGCGGCATCGAAGCCGGAATCGTCGAAGGGGAGGGCTTCGGCCGCCGCCACTTCGAAACGGGCCTCGGGGACGTTGTCGCGGGCCGCGGCGATGGCCGCCTCGCTGGGGTCGATCCCGGTCACGGCGAAGCCGCGCTTCACGAGGCTGCGGGCAAGCGCACCGCGTCCGCAGCCGATGTCGAGCACCGAGCCGGCGGCTTCCCCGGCCAGCACCTCGCCGATGACGGCGGCGGTGTCGCCGGCCGTAAAGGCGGTGTTCAGGGCGCTCTGGAGGGTCTTCGGATCGCTCATGGCCGGTTCCTGCAGCATGCGGGACAGGACGATTCCCACCCCGGCGCGACGATAACGGCCAGGAGCCGGCGAGCAAGGGCCGGAGCGCCGGGGCGCTCCGGCGGACCGGATCAGCCGGCCGGGTAGTTCTGCGGGAACAGCGCCCGCAGGGCGGCTTCGTCGCGCTCCGACTTGAAGCCGACATCGCTGCCCACCTTGCGGGCCTCGGCCACGGCCGGCCGGGCATCGATGGCCGCGAACCAGCGCGACAGGTTCGGGTAATTGGCGAGTTCGCCTTCGCCCAGCACCATCTTCGCGCGGTCGATCCAGCCCCAGGCCGCCATGTCGACGATGGTGTAGTCGTCGCCGACGAAGAATTCGCGGCCGGCCAGATGGTCGTCCAGCACCTGGTAGTGCCGCTGGGCCTCGCGCAGATAGCGGTTGGCGGCATAGTCGGACTTGTCCTTGCCGACCGTGCGGAAATGCACCGACTGGCCGGAATAGGGGCCGACACCGGTGGCGATGAACATCAGCCAAGACAGGAGCTCGCCGCGATCCTCGGCCTTGCCGGCGAACTTGCCGTGCTTGTCGGCGAGATAGAGCAGGATGGCGTTGGAATCGAAGACGCGCTTGCCGTCGTCCTCGATCGCCGGCAGCTTGCCGTTGGGATTGATCTTCCGGAACGCGGCCTCGTGCTGTTCGCCCTTCAGCGTGTCGACCGGCGCAAGCTCGAAATCGAGGCCGGCTTCCTTGAGGAAGAGCGCGACCTTCATCGGGTTCGGCGTCGGGTGGAAGTAGAATTTCAGCATCTGTGCGAGGTCCCCCATTGGCAGATTGTCGACCGCATATGCTGTGACAGAGGGGGCCGAAGGCAAGGACGACGCTGCGTTCATCGTTGGCCGCCGACGCGATGCCGAGCCGTCGCCAGTGAGCGGCCGGGCGGCAGGCGCTTCATCCGCACGCTTTATCCCGATGGGCAAGTCATGTAACGGCTTGGCGATGGACCCGCACGGAGGGGGTGCCGCAGGCATGGGCGGCGGCATCCGGGAACTTTGAGGAGGCCGGCATGGTGGCCACGGATATCGCAACCCGGGTCTGGAGCCACACGTTCAAGCTCGACCCGATCGTGCGCAGCCTGCTCGACACGGATTTCTACAAGCTCCTGATGCTGCAGATGATCCGGGGGCAGCACCCGGACGTGCAGGCGACCTTCTCGCTGAACAACCGCTCGAAGCATGTGCGCCTCGCCGAGATCGTCGACGAGCAGGAGCTGCGCGAAAACCTCGACTATGTGCGCACGCTCTCCTTCACCAAGCGGGAGATGATCTGGCTCGCCGGCAACACCTTCTACGGGACGCGGCAGATCTTCCGGCCGGACTTCCTCGAATGGCTGGAGGATTTCCGCCTGCCGGAATACGAGCTGCGCCGGGTCGACGGCCAGTTCGAGCTGGATTTCCACGGTCCCTGGACCCACACCATGATGTGGGAGATCCCGGCGCTGGCGATCATCAACGAGCTGCGCTCGCGCGCCGCGATGAAGGATCTCGGCCGCTTCGAGCTCGACGTGCTCTATGCCCGCGCCAAGGCCAAGATGTGGGGCAAGGTCGAGCGCTTGCAGGCCCTGCCGAATCTGCGCATTTCCGATTTCGGCACGCGCCGGCGGCACTCCTTCCTGTGGCAGCGCTGGTGCGTGGAGGCCCTGAAGGAAGGGCTCGGCGACCGCTTCCTCGGCTCCTCCAACGTGCTCCTGGCCATGGAAACGGATCTGGAGGCCATCGGCACCAACGCCCATGAACTGCCCATGGTGATGGGGGCGCTCGCCGGCAGCGACGCCGAACTGCGCCAGGCGCCCTACGAGGTGCTGCGCGAGTGGCAGAGCTACTATGGCGGCAACCTGCTGATCGTCCTGCCCGATACCTTCGGCACCTCCGCCTTCCTGCAGAATGCGCCGGAATGGCTGGCCTCCTGGACCGGCTTCCGGCCGGATTCCGCGCCCCCCATCGAGGGCGGCGAGGAGATCATCGCCTGGTGGAAGCGCATGGGGCAGGACCCCAAGGACAAGCTGCTGGTGTTCTCGGACGGCATGGATTCCGACACGATCGAGCGGACCTACCGGCATTTCGAGGGCCGGGTGCGCATGAGCTTCGGCTGGGGCACCAATCTGACCAACGATTTCCGCGGCGCCTCGCCCGAGCCGAGCACCGGGCTCGACCCGATCTCGCTGGTCTGCAAGGTGACGTCCGCCAATGGCCGGCCGGCGGTGAAGCTTTCCGATAATCCGGCCAAGACCAGCGGCGATCCCGAGGCTGTGGCGCGCTACCACCGGGTCTTCGGCGAAGCCGCCTATGCCGAGCGCGCGCTGGCGGTCTGAACAGGCCGGCATGACCGGTCGATAACCCTGTCGCCGATGGCGGCGGGGAAATCCGTGTCGACGGCCGTGCTATGAATTGCTTATCATAAGCAGGGTTATTAGACCGCCGGCGCTGCATCGACACAGGGACGCCTGTCCAGGCTGCGCGTCAGCCGCCCGAGAGGCTGGCGGCGGTCGCCCGGATCTGGCCGGCGACCGCACTGACCCGCGCCGGCAGCACCCGGCCGCGGCGCTGGATCAGCCAGAGATCGTGGTGGCGGGGCTGCGGCAGCATCACGATGCGCAGCCTGTCGCGGCCGGGATAGGCCTCGACACCGCTGCGCGGCAGAAGCGTGTAGCCGATGCCTGCCGCAACCGGTGCCGGGATCTGGTTGATCTGGTTCACATGCGCCCGGACCTTGAGGCGATCGGCGCCCTTGAAGGCCTCCGGAAAGTTCAGCGCGAACAATTCGTCGGCATAGGCGAAGCCGTCGGGATGGGCGATGAAGCCACGCGCGTCCAGATCGGCGAAACTGACGGGACGGTTCTCCGTGGCCGCCGGCAGGACGAGGCACAGCTCCTCGCGGCCCAGATGCTCCGCGGCGAGGCGCGCATGCCCCGGCGGATGATCGACAATGCCGAGATCGACGGCGCCGTCGGCAACGCCCGAAAGGACCCGCTCCTGGGGCGCGGCCTCCAGCCGGATCGTCAGTTGCGGCGCCGCTGCCATGCGCGGCAGAAGCTGCGGGAAGAGCCGCATGGCGAAGCTGCCCGAACAGGCGATCGCCACCGCTCCGACATCGGCATCGTCGCGCAGGATGGCCGCGCGCAAGGCCTGTTCCTCGGCGCGCCGCGCCCGCCCCATGGCTAGGACGACCTCGCCCGCCGGGGTCAGGCTGAAACTCTTGCCGTCACGGGTGATCAGCCTCTGACCGAGCTGCTCTTCCAGCTTGCGCAGATGCTGGGACACGCCCGGCTGGGTCATGGCGAGCCGACTGGCCGTCCGGGTGAAATGGCCGGTCTCGCAAAGCGTGGTGAAGGTCTCGAGCCATTGGGCGTTCAGCATGGCTCATTGTGAAATGTTATGGAAAACCGTTCAAACGATAATTTCACGCAAGGACAGCAAAGGCCTATCTCGGGATCAGCCAATTCCAGCGAAGGATCGCACGATGCTCCCGACACCCCGCAGCTTTTCCCATATCGGCCTGTCCGTCCCCGACCTCGACGCGGCCGTGACATTCTACACGGAGGTCATGGGCTTCTACACGATCATGGCGCCGACCACGGTGACCGAGGATGACAGCGACATCGGCCAGATGTGCACCGACGTCTTCGGCCCCGGCTGGCGGTCGCTGCGCATCGCCCATCTGGCGACGGCCGACCGCATCGGCTTCGAGCTGTTCGAATTCGACGGCAACGAGGCGCCCGACGACAATCTGCCGTTCCGCCGGCACGGCATGTTCCATTTCGCCATCCAGGACCCCGATCTGGAGGGGCTTCTGGCAAAGATCGTCGCGGCGGGCGGTCGCCAGCGCATGCCGGTGCGCGAATATTTCCCCGGCGAGAAGCCCTACCGGATGGTCTATGTCGAGGACCCCTTCGGCATCGTCTTCGAGATCTACAGCCACAGCTACGAGCTGACCTATTCGGCGGGTGCCTACGCCTGATCCGGCCGATCCCCGGGCCCTACGGCACGAGCAGGCCGGCATCGTCTCCGGCGGTGCCGGCCTGTGCCGTTAGGGCGCGCCAGCCGGGCGCCTGTCCGCCTGCCGATGAACGGTGCGTCGGGATTGCATTCGACGACCGGGACCACAGCTTAGGCGCATCACGGGACGCGGGACGTCCCGACCGACATTGCCGATGCCGGCCGACGCCGTGGTTCGCCACCGTCGGCCGTTGTCGTCGGCGGTCGCGGGCGAGAGCCCCGACCGATCCACATTATCCGGAAGGACACCATGACCCAGTCGACCGAAGTCAATCGCCGCTATGTGCTGGCCGAACGCCCCAGGGGCGAGCCGAATGACGACACGCTGCGCCTGGAAACGGTCGAGCGGCCGGAAGCCGGCGCCGGGCAGATGCTCCTGCGCAACGAATACCTCTCCCTCGACCCCTATATGCGCGGCCGCATGAGCGACGCGCCGTCCTATGCCGCGCCGGTGGAGATCGGCGAGGTCATGGTGGGTGGCACCGTCGCGCAGGTCGTCACCTCGAATGTCGACGGCTTTGGCGAGGGTGACTGGGTGGTCGCCTTCGGCGGCTGGCAGGATTACGCCCTGTCCGACGGCAAGGGCGTCATCAACATGGGCAGGAATCCCGAGAACCCGTCCTGGGCGCTCGGCGTCCTCGGCATGCCGGGCCTGACGGCCTGGGCCGGCCTGACGCAGATCGGCGCCCCGAAGCCGGGTGAGACGCTGGTCGTCGCCGGTGCCAGCGGCCCGGTCGGCGCCACCGTCGGGCAGATCGGCAAGATCCTCGGCTGCCGCGTCGTCGGCATTGCCGGCGGAGCGGAGAAATGCGCCCATGTGGTGGAGACGCTCGGCTTCGACGCCTGCGTCGACTACAAGGCCGACGGCTTCGCCGACGCCCTGAAGGACGCGGCGCCCGACGGCATCGACATCTATTTCGAGAATGTCGGCGGGGCGGTCTTCGACGCGGTGCTGCCGCTGCTCAACCCCTCGGCCCGCATCCCGGTGTGCGGCCTGATCTCCCAGTACAACGCCACCTCGCTGCCCGACGGCCCGGACCGGATGAACTATCTGATGGGCCAGATCCTGCGCAAGCGCATGACCATGCGCGGCTTCATCGTCTTCGACGATTTCGGCCATCTCTACCCGCAATTCGCCGAACAGATGGGCGCCTGGGTGAAGGACGGGAAGATCCACTACCGCGAGGAGATGATCTCCGGGCTGGAACAGGCGTCGGGCGCGTTCATTGGCCTCCTGAAGGGTGAAGCGTTCGGCAAGCGCGTCATCCACCTCGCTGACTGAAACCGACACATTCGAAGGGTACCAACCATGAAAATTCTGATGGTTCTGACGTCGCATGACCAGCTCGGCGACACCGGCAAGAAGACCGGCTTCTGGCTCGAGGAATTCGCTGCACCCTATTACGTCTTCAAGGACGCGGGCGCCGACGTCGCACTGGCCTCGCCGAAGGGCGGCCAGCCGCCGCTCGATCCGATGAGCGATTCCGAAGACGCGCAGACCGACGCGACCAAGCGCTTCAAGCTCGACAAGGCGGCGCAGCAGGATCTGGCGAGCACCCAGGTTCTCTCCTCGGTCGATGCCGACGGCTTCGACGCGATCTTCTTTCCCGGCGGCCACGGCCCGCTCTGGGATCTTGCCGAGGACGCCGACAGCCTCCGGCTGATCGAGACCTTCGCGCGAAGCGATCGTCCGGTGGGCGCGGTCTGCCACGCCCCGGCCGTCTTTCGTCACACCCAGACCGCCGACGGCAAGCCGCTGGTCGCGGGCCGCACCGTGACCGGCTTCACCAACACCGAGGAAGAGGGCGTCGGCCTGACCGACGTCGTGCCGTTCCTCGTCCAGGACATGCTGACCGCCAATGGCGGCGACTACCAGAAGGGCGACGACTGGGCGTCCTTCGTGGTCACCGACGGCAAGCTGGTCACCGGCCAGAACCCGGCCTCCTCGGAAGAAGCCGCGCGCAAGCTGCTGACCTTCCTCTGAGCCTGAAGGAAGCGCCCTGCGGCGCTCCGAGACGTTGAAGCAAGGCGGAGGCAGCCCCGGTTGCCTCCGCCTTTTGCTGTCCGCTGCCTTTAAGTCGTACGCCGACCGAAAGGTCTAGGTCACGTCGCGGCGCGCAGCCTGATATCCTCGCGTTCGTCCAGTCCCGCGGCCGCAAGCCCGGCGCAATAGCGATCGAGAAGCGCCCCGTTCATGAAGCGCAGCGCATCGCGCACGGTCGCGATGCTCGTGCCGGCACGGCTGGCGGTGAAGCGGTCCAGCGCCAGGCGCGCATCCGCCTCCTGGCCGCAGGCGCCGAGAAAGGCCGCCAGATCGCGATGCGGCCAGGTCATGCCCGGCTTTTCCGCCAGCGCCCGCCGCGTCCAGCGGGCAGCCTCATCGGGCCGGTCGGAGGCGAAATGCGCCAGGCCGATGCCGATGAACGAGTTGAAGGCGAACGGGTCGAGCGGCGACAGCCGCAGCGACCGCTCGAAACAGGCGAAGGCGTCGTCCGGCTGGCCGGCATAGACGCGGGCGAAACCCCGCCGCGTCCATGCCCAGGCATGATTGACGTCGAGATCCAGCGCCCGGTCCAACAGCGCGTTCGCCCGCTCCAGATCCGCCTCGATCAGCATGGTGGCGGTGGCCACGGCGGTGAGGGCCAGGGGGTCGTCGTCGATGCGGCCCGGCGTGCGGTCCAGGAGCGCCCGTCCGCGGGTTCGCTGCTCGCCGATATCGTTCGCCCAGTTATAGGCGATGTGCTGGGCATGGGCCCAGGCGCCGATCGCCGCCGCGCGCCCGTTGTCCGGCTCCAGTGTCAGGGCCTCGTCGATCAGCCCGATGGCGAGGTCGTTCTCGTCGTGGCGATGCGCCCACAGATGCGGCAGCGCCCGCATGACGAGGTCGTAGGCGACGAGATTGTCCGGCGGCCGGCGCCGGGCGCGTTCGATCTCGGCGCGGCGGATGGTCGGATGCAGGGCGCCGGAGACCGTCTCGGCGATGTAGTCCTGGACCTGGAAGAGATCGTCGATCTCCGCGTCGATCCGTTCGCTCCAGATCTGCAGCGCGGTCTCGCCATCCACCAGATTCAGCGACACGCGCATGCGCCGGTCGGAAAAGCGCACGCTGCCCTGCAGGATGTAGCGCACGCCGAGCTCGGCCGCGATTTCCTTCGCTCCCAGGGACTTGCCCCGGTAGGTGGCGGCGGACTGGCGGGCGATGACAAGGAACTCGCGGACCCGGGCAAGGCTGGCGGTGACCTCCTCCACCATGCCGTCGATGAAATTGTCGCGTCCCGGATCGCCGCTGAGATTGTCGAAGGGCATGACCGCCACCGACGGCTGGGTGTGCGGGTCGGGGACCGCGATGCGGCGTGCCCGGCTGGCGCTGATCACCTTGGGCGTCCACACCCAGATCGGCTCGTGCCGGGCGTAGCCCTTCAGTTCGCAGGGGCCGATGCCGGTGAAATAGAGATCGGTCTTGCCCTGCAGATATTCGAACACGCCGCGGCTGATGGCCATGCCGCCGGCCGGCGAGATCTGCTGCACGCGGGTTGCCAGCACCACGCCTTCGCCGAAGCGGTCGTGCTCGGTGACGACGACGTCGCCGATAACGATGCCGATCCGCACCGGCAGCGCCGGCCTGTGCTGCTGGCGGTCGGCGAGCAGCGCTCGCTGGAAGCGCGCTGCCCACTGGACGGCGTTGACGGCGCTGCCGAATTCGATGAGCACGCCGTCGCCGCTGGTCTTGAAGATGTCGCCGCCGAACTCGCCGACGGTGGGGCGCACGAACCGCTTGTAGGCGCGTTCGACCGCGGCGAGGGCTGCGGTTTCGTCAGCCTCGACCAGACCGGAAAAGCCTTCGACATCCAGTGACAGGATGGCTGCAAGCCGGCGCAGGGGCGTCATGGTCGACGCGTTTCCTATTGGAGCGAACGGCTGGGTTTTACCAGACTTGCGGAAGGCCGGCCAATGGAAAACTCAGCCGGCTGACGGCCAGCCGAACCGGGCACGCCGGTGCCGCCCGGCCCGCGAAATCTCAGTCGCCAACCGCCACGCCCTCGCGGCGTGGATCGGCTCCGCCTTCCAGCCCGTTGGCCGTGATGACGATGCCGTGCAGGCCGGAATCGAGATCGGTCTCGTTCACCTCGAAGCCGAGATCGCGCAGCGGGGCGGCCAGCGCCGTGGCGCCGGTGCCGGCCTCCACGTCGAAGGTGCCGAAGCGATTGACCAGATGCGGCATGGCGATCGCCTGCTGCACGTCCATCTCCCAGTCGAGCATGGCGATCAGCGCCTGCGCCACATAGCCGATGATGCGGCTGCCGCCGGGCGAGCCGATGGCGATCACCGGCGCGCCGTCGCGCATGACGATGGTCGGCGCCATGGACGAGCGGGGCCGCTTGCCCGGCGCCACGGCATTGGCGATGACATGCCCCTCCGCGTCATGGGTGGCGAAGGAAAAGTCGGTCAGTTCGTTGTTCAGCAGGAAGCCGCCGGTCATCAGCCGCGATCCGAAGCCGTTCTCGATGGTCGTCGTTATGGAGACGACGTTGCCGTCCGGATCGACGATGGCGAAATGGCTGGTGGACGGCAGCTCGATGGCCGTGTCGTCGCCGAGCAGCATGGCGTGGTCCCAGGGCGGCATGCCGGGGGCGACCGCATCGTCCGCCAGCGCGCTATCGCCGGACAGGAGCGCGGACCGCCCGGAGAGATAATCGGGATCGAGCAGGCCCCGCTGCGGCATCGGCACGAAGTCGCTGTCGGCCATGTAGCGGCCGCGATCGGCGAAGGCGAGGCGCGAGGCGTCGCCGATCAGCCGCCAGGCTTCGGCGCTGTCGGGCCCGAGGGCGGCCATGTCGTGCGGCGCCAGCACGCCGAGGATCTGGCCGATGGTCAGCGCGCCGGAGGAGGGCGGCCCCATGCCGCAGACATCGACGCTGCGATAGACGACGCAGACCGGCTCGCGCTCGACGATGGCGTAGTTGGCGAGATCGGAAAGCGCGAGCACGCCGGGATTGCCCGGGGCGTTGCGCACCGTATCGACGATGCCCTGCGCCACCGGGCCGGCGTAGAAGCCGCCCGCGCCCTTCTCGGCGATCGCCGCCAGTGTGTCGGCATAGGCGGCATTCGTCAGGATGGTCCCGATCGGCAATGGCGCGCCGTCGGCGCCGAAGAAATAGCCTTTCGTGCCGGGATAGCGCGACAGCCGCTCGGCATCCTCGGCGATCAGCTCGTGGAGCCGCGGCGAGACGGCGAAGCCCTTGCGGGCGAGGTCGATCGCCGGCTGCACGATGGCAGCCCACGGAAGCCTGCCGTAGCGCTCATGGGTGTCGAACAGCAGCCGCACCGTGCCGGGCGTGCCGACCGAGCGGCCGCCGACGACGGCATCGTAGAAGGCGAGCGGCTCGCCGGCCGCGTCGAGGAAGAGTTTCGGCGTCGCCGCCGCCGGCGCGGTCTCGCGGCCATCAAAAGTGGTCAGCCGGCCCGCCTCGGCGTCGAAATAGACCAGGAAGGCGCCGCCGCCGATCCCAGAGGATTGCGGCTCGACCAGGCCGAGCACGAGCTGCGTCGTCACCATGGCGTCGATGGCGTTGCCGCCGTCGCGCAGGATGGCGAGACCGGCTTTTGCCGCCAGCGGATTGGCCGCCGCCACCATCTGCCGCTCGGCCCGCACCAGCGCCTTGTCGGACGCCTCGGTCGCGATCTCCGGCTGGACGCGATCGGCGGCCTGCTCCTGGGCGAAGGCCGATCCGGTGATGGCAAGACAGACGCCGAGCCACAGCCCGGCAAGCGGTAAACGACGCATGGCGCGATCCTCCCGATGGTGTCGAAAGCTAGCGCGCGACGGGGCGGGGTGGAAGGTGGGTGTGGGAGGTGGCGCGGGATGGGGGCGACGTCGCGTAGTGCGAGGGCGAGGTCGGAGGGGGCGACGGTATCCACACGTCGGCAGCGGTGGCGGCGATTTGGCATGGGTCCTCGGGTCAAGCCCGAGGATGACGACCTTGTTTGATGGGGGTGCCTTATCGCAAATGCCGTTGCTTGGTGTCCGACTGCGATGGCGACCGCAGCGATGCCTGGTGAAGGCAATGCCAGATGACGGCGATGCCGTTGAAGGACGGTGGCGACGTTGCCAGCAAGCCGCCATCATCCCAACGCGCGTCATCCTCGGGCTTGACCCGAGGACCCATGCCTCCGCGTTCAAATCGTGCGACTGCGAACGGAAATTTCCGCAACCACGTCGATCATCGACGCCGCTCCGGACGTTGCTCGTGCGAATAAACGTCGCTACATTAATTCATGTGGAGATCAGCTGCGACCCGGCGAAACGCGCGCGGACACTTCGCGAACGCGGCCTCGATTTCTACGACGCGGCGCAGGCTTTCGCAGGGCGAACGCTGACGCTCGCCGACGACCGGCGCGACTACGGCGAAGCCCGGTTCCAGACCTACGGTATTCTGGACGACCGGATCGTGATGATCGTCTGGACGCCGCGCGGCGAGATGCGCCACGTGATTTCGATGAGGCATTGCCATGACCGTGAAGCCCGAAGAGTCCGCAGCCGTCTGGAACGACCCCGATGATGCGCCGGAATGGTCCGATGACATGCTGGACCGTGCCGAACTCGCCGACGGCGAGCGGGTGATCCGACCCGCAGCCGGCACCGTCACGCGCGGCCGCGGCCGTCCGCCGTCCCGCGACCCCAAGACCCGGCTGACGCTCAGGCTCGATCCCGAGATCGTCCGACACTTCCGCGCGACGGGGCCCGGATGGCAATCCCGGATCAACGCCGCATTGAAAGAGGTCGTGCGCCGAGACGGCTGAGCCCGCTACAGCGCGGCGAGGCCGCCGTTTTCGCCAAGCCGCTCCAGATGGTGGTCGGCGTCGCCGAAGGCGAGGTCGATCATGGCGAGGCGCTTCATGTGGTGGCCGACCTCGTATTCCATGGTGACGCCGACGCCGCCATGGAGCTGCACGGCGCTTTCGCGGATGAACTTGGCCGACCGGCCGATCTGCACCTTGGCGGCGGAGATCGCCTCGCGCCGGGTGGCGGCGTCGGGCTCGGAGGCGTTCATCGTGGCGTAGAGCATCATCGAGCGGGCCTGCTCCAGCGCCATGTACATCTCGGCGCCGCGATGCTGCAGCACCTGGAAGCCGCCGATCGGCACGCCGAACTGCTTGCGCTCCTTCAGATAGGCGATGGTCAGCTCGTGCATGCGCTGCATCGACCCGACGGCCTCGGCACAGAGCGCGGCGATGGTCTCGTCGATCACCCGCTCGACCACCGGCAACGCGCCCGCCGGATCGCCGAGGACATTGTCGGCGGGCACAGACACGCCGTCGAAGGTCAGCTCGGCGGCCCGCATGCCGTCCTGCGTCGGGTAGCCCCGGCGCGACAGGCCCGGCGCATCGGCGGGGACGAGGAACAGGCCGAGGCCCGAGCGGTCGCCGGCGGACCCGCCGGTGCGCGCGAGGACGACGAAGCCGTCGGCGCTGTCGCCGTGCAGCACCAGCGACTTCTCGCCGGTCAGCGTGTGGCCGTCCCCGGACGCCGTCGCCGCCATGGCCGCGGCGGCCGGATCGTAGCGCATGCTCCGCTCGGCAAAGGCAAAGGCGAGGCGGGTCGAGCCGTCGGCAAGGCCCGGCACCCATGCTGCGCGCTGCGCGTCCGATCCGGCATGGCGGATCGCGCCGCCGGCCATGACCACCGAGGCGAGATAGGGCTCAACCACGAGGCCGCGACCGAAGGCCTCCATGACGATCATCGTCTCGACCGGGCCGCCGCCGAAGCCGCCATCGTCCTCGGCGAAGGGCACCGCCGTCAGGCCGAGCTCGGCGAAGGCGGACCACATGGCCGGGCTGAAGCCGGGCTCCTCGGCGCGGTAGCGCCCGCGCTGTTCGAAGCCGTAGCGGTCCTGGATCAGCCGCTCGACCGAATCGCGGATCATGGTCTGTTCGTCGGAAAGGTCGAAATCCATTGCAAGGCGTCCTGCTGCTGGCGGGGCCGGCGGCGCGATTGCGCGCCTGAGCCGGCGAATGAGGGAAGGGCGAAGGACCGACGCGGCGGGCGCCGGCGCGATCAGAGGCCGAGGATCGCCTTGGCGATGATGCTCTTCTGGATCTCGTTGGAGCCGCCGTAGATCGACACCTTGCGGTAGTTGAAATAGGCGGGCGCCAGCGAGGCGGCGTAGTCCGGTCCGATCGGCGGCTCGTTGCGGCCGTCCTCGCGCTCCGCCTCGTAGGGCAGGGCATAGGGGCCGATCGCCTCCATCAGGAGCTCGGTCGTCGCCTGCTGCAGCTCCGATCCCTTGATCTTCAGGATCGAGGAGGCGGGGTCGGGCTTGCCGTCATGGCCGCGCTTGGCCTCGGCCGAAACGACGCGCAGCTGGGTCATCTCCAGCGCCTTCAGCTCGACCTCGACGGCGGCCACCTTCTCGCGGAACCGGCGGTTCTCCCAGACCGGTATCTGGCCGGCAAACTCCAGCCGGGCGATCTCCTTCAGGCGGCGGATCCGCTCCTTCGAGCCGCCGACCCGGGCGATGCCGACGCGCTCGTGGCCGAGCAGGAACTTGGCGTAGTCCCAGCCCTTGTTCTCCTCGCCGACGAGATTCTCGACCGGTACGCGCACGTCGTCGAAGAACACCTCGTTGACCTCGTGGCCGCCGTCGATGGTCTGGATCGGCCGGACGGTGACGCCGGGCGTCGTCATGTCGATGAGCAGGAAGGAGATGCCCATCTGCTTCTTCGGCGCGTCGGGATCGGTGCGCACCAGGCAGAAGATCCAGTCGGCATGCTGGCCCAGGGTCGTCCAGGTCTTCTGGCCGTTGACGACGTAATGGTCGCCGTCGCGCACGGCGCGGGTCGTCAGGCTGGCGAGGTCGGAGCCGGCACCCGGCTCGGAGAAGCCCTGGCACCACCAGTCGTCCAGATTGGCGATGCGCGGCAGGTACTTCGCCTTCTGGGCGTCGTTGCCGAAGGTGTAGATCACCGGGGCGACCATGTTGTGGCCGAAGGGCAGCATCTGCGGCGCCGGCGCCTGCTGCATCTCGTCCTGGAAGATGTATTGCTGGATCGGCGACCAACCGGTGCCGCCATGCTCCACTGGCCAGTGGGGCACAGACCAGCCCTTGGCGTTGAGGATGCGGGTCCAGCGCACCATGCCGTCCTTCGACACGTGGCGCCCGTCGCGCAGCGCCGCCGTCACGTCGGCGGGCACGTTCTCGCGGATGAAGCTGCGGACCTCGTTGCGGAACGCGACCTCTTCGTCGGTGAAGCGAAGGTCCATCTGTGTCCATCCTTGTCGGTGAAGGGCGATGCGGGGGCAGGCGGACCCGCCGCGGGCTTCGCTTCCGGTCCCTCGTGGAGCAGAAGTGGCCCTGCGATCCGCGCCCCGGATTCCGCATCGTGGAATTCGGTTTTGCAATTGCCGCAAGGTAGAAATCGCCCTAGCCTCTGTCAACGACGACGCGGCGCTCCCGTCCGGGCAGTTTGCCGCCCCCCGCAACCCCGGCTGCCTTCTCCGCAGGGCCCGGCCCGCCAGCTAATCCAGGACCGTTTCATGACGACAATCAATCCCGCCACGACGCTGGACGTCGAGGGAGAGATCGCAGTGCTGACGCTCGACAACCCGCCGGTCAACGCGCTGTCGCACATCCTGCGCGAAGGCGTCGCGGCAGGGCTGGAGGCAGCCGCCGCGGACCCGGCGGTCCGGGCCATCGTCCTGATCTGCGCTGGCCGCACCTTCATCGCCGGGGCCGACATCAAGGAGTTCGGCAAGCCGATCGCGGCGCCCACGCTGCAGGATCTGCAGGACCAGATCGAGGCCCTCGACAAGCCGGTGATCGCGGCGCTGCACGGCACGGCGCTCGGCGGCGGGCTGGAGCTGGCGCTCGCCTGCCATTACCGGATCGCCTCGCCCTCGGCCAAGGTCGGCCTGCCCGAGATCAAGCTGGGCATCATCCCCGGCGCCGGCGGCACCCAGCGTCTGCCGCGGCTGGTCGGCCTGCCCCGCGCCCTCGACATGATCCTCACCGGCACGCCGGTCGGCGCGGCGAGCGCGGTGACCCTCGGCATCGTCGACGAGCTGGCGGCCGGCGACCTGCGCGCCGAGGCGCTGCGCTTCGCCAAGGCGATCGTCGCCGAAGGCCGGCCGTTGCGCCGGATCCGGGACGAGGCGCAGCGTCTCGACGGCGAGGATGTGGACGCCGCGCTGGCGGATGCGCGCGAGCGCCATGGCCGCAAGATGCGCGGCTTCGAAAGCTTCGAGAAGGCGATGGACGCCGTCGCCAATGCCGCGCGTCTGCCCTTCGACGAAGGGCTGGCCCGCGAGCGCGAGATCTTCGTCGAACTGCTGGGCGGCACCCAGTCCAAGGCCCAGCGCTACGTCTTCGGCGCCACCCGCGCCGTTGCCAAGATCGCCGACATTCCCGCCGACACGCCAACGCGCAAGATCGGCCGCGTCGGCATCATCGGCGCCGGCACCATGGGCGGCGGCATCGCCATGAACTTCCTGTCGGCGGGCATTCCCGTCACCATCGTCGAGCAGGCCCAGGCGGCGCTCGACCGCGGCACCGGCACCCTCGCCAAGAACTACGCCGCCTCGGTCCGGCGGGGCCGCATCCGCGCGGAGGACGCCGAAAAGGCCAACGCCCTCCTGACGCCGTCGCTGGAATTCGACGATCTCGCCGATTGCGACCTGATCATCGAGGCCGCCTTCGAGGAGATGGAGGTGAAGAAGGAGATCTTCACGCGCCTCGACGCGATCGCCAGGGACGGCGCGATCCTCGCCTCCAACACCTCCTATCTCGACATCGACGAGATCGCGTCGGTGACGAAGCGGCCGGCAGACGTGCTCGGCATGCACTTCTTCTCGCCCGCCAACATCATGAAGCTGCTGGAGGTCGTGCGCGGCGGGGAGACGGCGAAGGACGTCATCGCCACGGCGATGAAGATCGGCCGCGACATCGGCAAGACCGCGGTGCTCGTCGGCGTCTGCCATGGCTTCGTCGGCAACCGCATGCTGTCGGCCCGCCAGCGCGAGGCCAACAAGCTGATCCTGGAAGGGGCGATGCCCTGGGACGTCGACCGGGTGCTGACCGATTTCGGCCTGCCGATGGGGCCGTTCCAGATGGCCGATCTCGCCGGGCTCGATCTCGGCTGGAACCGTGAGACGTCGAGGGGCGAGACCATCCGCGAACGGCTCTGCGAGGCCGATCGCCGTGGCCAGAAGACCTCAGCCGGGTTCTATGACTATGACGAGAACCGCAAGGGCTCGCCCTCGGCCATGGTCGAGGAGATCATCCTTGAAAAGTCGCGCGAGGAGGGCTTCGAGCGCCGGGCCATCGGTGACGACGAGATCCTGGAACGGCTGGTCTATCCGATGATCAACGAGGGCGCGAAGATCCTCGAGGAGGGGATCGCCCAGCGCGCCTCGGATATCGATGTGGTCTGGATCAACGGCTATGGCTGGCCGGTCTATCGCGGCGGGCCGATGTTCACCGCCGACACGATCGGACCCGACGTGATCCTCGAAAAGATGCGCGAATTTGAGGCGCGCTTCGGCGAGGACTTCGCGCCGGCGCCGATGCTGGAGCGGATCGTGCGCGAGGGCGGCTCCTTCACCGGCGCCGCCTGAGAACGCGGCGGAGGGCCCGGCGATGCGCAGGCGGGACGCGGACGCAACGGCAGAGGGACCAGCGCCGGAGGATGATCCCGGCATGGTCACCGCGCTGGTGCGCGGCCTCGACGTCCTGCGCTCGTTCCGCCGCGACGACGGCGCGCTCGGCAATCAGGAGATCGCCCGGCGCACCGGCCTGCCCAAGGCGACCGTGTCGCGCCTCACCTACACGCTGAGCCGCCTCGGCTATCTCGTGCATCTGCCCGAATCGGCGAATTACCGGCTGGGGCCGGGCGCGCTCGCCCTCGGCTTCGCCACGCTCGGCTCGCTCGGGGTGCGCGACGTGGCGCGGCCCTTCATGCAGGCGCTGGCCGACGAGACCCAGTGCTCGGTCGCCCTGGCGACCCGCGACGGCATGGCGATGCTCTATGTCGAGGCCTGCCGGGGATCGAGCGCCATCCGGGTCGATCTCGACGTCGGCAGCCATCTGAAGCTCGCAACCTCGGCCATCGGGCGAGCCTATCTCGCCGGCCTTCCGGACCGCGATCGCGCCGATCTGATGGCGAAGCTGGCGAGCCGCGAGGGCGAGGCCTGGCCGGCGATGGAGGCGGGGATCACCGCGGCGCTCGAGGATTTCCGGGCGCTGGGCTTCGTCGTCTCGGCCGGCGACTGGAAGCGCGAGGTCAACGCCGTCGGCGTGCCGCTGGCCATCGGTACCGGCGGTCTCGCCTTTGCGCTGAATTGCGGCGGCCCGGCCTTCGCGCTGCCGGCCGAGCGGCTGCGCAGCGACGTCGGGCCGAAGCTGAAGCGCACGGCTGAAGCGGTGCGCGGCGCGCTGGGACTGTAGCCGCGCCGCGCCGCCGGCTTTCGCGATGCGCATAGGAAAATCGTCGCGCATGGGACGAAGTCCCTTTTCCTTCCAGCGCGATGGCAATAGGTTTCGCCGCAATCCGCGTCGGTTTTGGGCACCGGACCGGTCGGTCACACTCAATGGGAGACCCCGATCGTGGCAGCACGCATCATCAGCTTCATCGTCGCGCTTTTCGTCCTGCCGGGACTGGCCCTCGCGCATGGCCCGACCCGCCAGAAGGCGAGCGAAACCGTCACGATCGACGCAGCGCCGGACAAGGTCTGGGCCAAGATCGCCGAGTTCGGCGACATGTCCTGGCATCCGCGTATCGCCATGACCGACGCCCCCAAGGGCAACGAGAAGGGCTCGATCCGCACCCTCGGCTTCACCGACGGCGGCATGATGGAGGAGGAGCTGTCGAAATACGACGCCACCAAGATGAGCTACTCGACCTTCATCGGCCATGTGAATGTCGATCTGCTGCCGGCGACGAACTATTCCTCCACCATCACCGTCAAGCCGGCCAAGGACGGCGCCGGGTCCGAGGTGCAGTGGCGCGCCGCCTTCTATCGCGGCTATCCGAACAATGATCCGCCGGCCGAGCTGAACGACGAAGCCGCCGTGGAAGGGGTCACCGCCTATATCCGCGAGGGTCTCGACAATCTGAAGGCGACCGTCGAATCGGGCTCCTGATGCGGCGCGTCGCAGCGAGCGGGGCGAAGGCGGCCTTCGTCGCCGCGCTGCTCTGGTCGCTGCCGGCCGCGGCCGGCGACATCGCCTATGTCACCAGCCAGGAGGCGGGAGAACTCGCCTTCGTCGATCTCGACGCCATGGCCGTGACGAAGACCATCGCCGTGACCGGCAAGCCGGCGGGGATCGCGGTTTCCAGCGATGGCCGCCGCGCCTATGTCTCGCGGCCCGAGGACAAGGCGATCAGCATCGTCGACACCGCAAGCGGCGAGACGATCGGCGAGATCGCCACCGGCGGCGGGCCGCTCGGCATCGCGGTGCATCCGTCCGGCGCACCGGTCTATGTCGCCGACTGGTTTTCCCATTCGCTGCTGGTTCTCGATCCCGGGACGCGCAAGGTGGTGGGGTCCTTCGAGACCGGGGAATCGCCTTCCGGCGTCGCCGTCAGCGCCGACGGCAAGATGGTCGTCACCGCCGACCGCGATTCCAACCAGGTCTCCTTCATCGACACGGCGACCGGCGCGGCCATCGCCCGCGTTGCGGTCGGCGAACGGCCCTTCGGCGTGACCATCTCGCCGGATGGCAAGAGGGTCTATGCCGCCAATGTCGGCAGCGACGACGTGAGCATCATCGATGTGGCGACCCATGCGGTCACGTCCACGGTCCCGGTCGGCTCGCACCCCTATGCGGTGGCCGAAAGCCGCGGCAAGGTGTTCGTCACCGACCAGTATGGCAGCACCGTCACCGTCTTCGATGCGGCGACCGGCACGCGTCTGGAGCAACTGGAAACCGGCGAATATCCCGAAGGCATCGATGTCGGCAGCGACGGGCGCTTCGTCTATGTCGCCAACTGGTTCGACAACACGCTGTCGAAGATCGATGCCGGCACGCTGGAGGTGGTCGGCAGCGTCGAGGTCGGCGACGGCCCGCGCGCCTTCGGGGAGTTCATCGGCAAGGCGCCCTGACGATATCACATCATGGCCAGACTCTTGCGCCAGATTCCCGCGCGAAGGAGACATGCCATGACGGACAATCGCTATGGCGGCATCGCTTTCGGTGCCGCAATCGGAACCGGATTGGGGGCGCTGCTCGGCGCCTTCGTCCTGGACAATGTGGCGCTCGGCATCGCCGTCGGGATCGCGATCGGGGCCGGCTTCGGCAATACGATCGGGCGGCATTTCTAGCCGGTCGCGGTGCTGCGACGCCGGGCCGGCAAGGGCGACCGGGAGGGCGCCCATGCGGCATCGGACGGCACAAGGCTGCATAAGGCAGGCGAGAGCTCGGTCCCGCCTGCCGGGTAGGGAACGGAAAATCGGGAGGAGCCAAGATGGGACGAATCAACGCGCTGGGGCTGACGATGGCAGTGGTCGCCGCCGGCCTTGCGGCGCTCGCCACCCTGCCGGCCGCCGCACAGTCGCCGCAGCCGCCCCAGGTGATCGTCGGCGAAGCCGGGTCGGCCAAGGTGCCGGTCACCGGCAGCGTGCCGAACGCCGCCACCGCGGACTACCCGACGACCGCGACGGCCGACTACGTGTTCGGCTGCATGTCCAGCAACGGCAACACCCGCACCGCGCTGGAGCAGTGTTCCTGCTCCTTCGACGTGGTCGCAACGCTGCTGCCCTATCAGCGCTATGTCGACGCCTCGACCTATCTGTCGATGGGCCAGGTCACCGGCGAGAAGGGGGTGTTGTTCCGCTCCAGCGCGGACGCCAAGGCGACGGTCGCCGACCTGCGCCGCGCCCAGGCCGAAGCCGAGATCCGCTGCTTCAACTGACGGCGACGCCTGCCTTCACCCGTCGGCCAGGCGGTCCAGCAAGACCGGCGCGTCAAGCGCCGCGTTCAGGTCGTGATCAGGACTGGCCGGCGGTGAAGGTCTGTTCGAAGATATTGCCCTCGGTGTCGGTGGCCTTCGCATGGAAGGGCAGTGCCGGAGCGCCCGCATAGTCGAAGCGGAAGCTCGGATCTTCCGAGATCGAGATGCCGCCGGTCATCGAGAACAGCGGCTCGCCACCGTGGGTGACGGCCAGCTCCGACACGAAATGCGCCGGGATGTAGAGCAGCGTCACCTGGTCCTTCTGCAGCCCGGAATTGTTCGGGTGCCGGATCATCAGCTGCGCCTCGTTGCGGGCGGTGTCGGCTGCGTCCTCCGCCGCCGCGAACTGCCGCAGCTTCATCTGGCCCATCTGGCGGGCCGCGACTTCCGGATCCTTGGCCGCCGGCGCGGCACAGCCGCCCGCCGCCTTCACGAACTGCTTCGTCACATAGAGCGTGCCGTCCGCCGCCTCGGCCACGGCGTGGATGTCGGTATAGGCATTCACCCGCACGCGGGTGGACAGCTCGGTGAGACCCGCGCCCGGCGCGATCTCGAAGGTCGCCGCCACCGGGGCGGGATTTTCGTCGATGACCAGGGTGACGCGGCGGATGTCGCGGGCCGGATCGAGCGTCACCTTGATCGGCACGATGGCCGGGTCGGTCGCCCGGGCCGGCGCGTCCAGCGCGATCGCGTCGCTGCCCTCGACCAGTTCGCGGTCGCCGAAGAGGTCGCCCTTCAGGCCGGGCCAGGCCGAATCCGCCGCTGCCGCGATCTCTTCCGGCGATGCCGCCCACGCAGTGCTGCCGGCGGAAAAGGCGCCGAAGGCCGCGGCCAGTCCGAGCGTCACGACGCCGCCGAGCCGGGCCGCGCGGCCCGCTCTGGTCGCCGATGTCGAATGCGGCAGCGCCCCGAATAGAGCCTTCGGCATGAGAACCTCCCGGTTATGTCCTGCGAGTGCCCGTTCGCTTGCGGTCAATCTGACCGCCGGTGGCTTCGACGGCAAGGCCGGCACCGATCAACACTTGACGATCAGCGCCCGCCGGGCGCCGTCACTCCCATTCGAGTTCGGCAAAGCCGGCCGTGGCGTTGCGGGCATTGAAGGCGTCGAACACCTGCCATCGGTCGGCCTCGCCCGCGCCCGCCGTCTCCACCGCCTCGGACAGCGGCACGCCGGCGGCGATGGCCGCCCGCAGGTCGGCGGCCAGGGCCTCAAGATAGGCCGTCTCGGCCTCGAGTGCCTGCGGCCACGGCGCGCTGGCGGGGCCATGGCCGGGCACCACCCGCTCGGCGGGCAGGTCGCGAAGGTCGGCGATCCGGGCGAGCCAGCCCTTCAGCGAGCCATCCAGCACCGGCACATGCGCGATGAACACCAGGTCGCCGGCAAATAGCGTGCCGGTCTGTTCGTCGAAGACGGTCAGGTCGTTGTCCGTATGGGCGGTCGGCCAGGCGCGCAGTTCGATGATGCGTCCGCCGAGATCGAGGCGGCGCGTGTCGGCCACCGTCTCGTCGGGCAGGGTGACCGCCACCGCCTCGGCGGCTTCGGGGCCGAGCTGTTCGCGCATCGACATCTTGTAGTGCTCGGCGCGGGCCCCGAGGGCGGCCGGCAGCTTGGCATGACCGATGATCGTCGCGCCCGCGGCCGCGAAGACCTGATTTCCGAACACATGGTCGGGATGCATGTGGGTATTGATCAGATAGCGGACCGGCTTGTCGGTCACGGCGCGGATCGCCGCCAGCGCGGCCTCGCCATCGGCGATGCTGCCGCCGCTGTCGATCATCGCGACGGCATCCGCGCCGACGATAAAGCCGAGATTGGCGATGGCGCCGTGATTGTCTGGCGTGGTTTCGGCAACGAGCCCGGCCCGCACATGAATGCCCGGCGCGATCTCCTCGAAGCCGGGTGCCGATTCGCCGGCAGCAGGCAGCGCCGCGCCGAGGAGCAGCATCGAAGCGAGCAGCGCCGCCGGCAGCCGGCGCAGGGTGGAGGGCGAGGTCCAGATCATCCCGGTATCAGGCACGCGGCGATGCCGCAGGGCAAGCGCGCCGCTGCTTCAACTGGACGTGACGGGGAGGGCTTCGTCCGGCCGTTCGACGACCGCGCGGTCGACAAACCTTGCCCATGCGCCGTTGATCGCAGCGCCGAGCGAGATGATTCCGGCGTTTCGACCATTGGCTGTCCTGCCACTTTAGTATCACGCGTGAATTGCCGACGGCGCGCGGGGTCATTCCCCGATCGGGTTGCAGAACATCCGGGCAGTCCTGCGGCGCCTCGTCGCGACTTTCGGCGCTTCGGACAGTATATCTCGCAAAAACAACGGTATTTTGTCGGCTTATGTGCCGGATAGCGAGATGAATGCAGCGCTTCCACTGCACTGCACCCAGGAAATGCTGCAGCGCACACAGGAAAAGTGGCATTCGGCGCTTGCGCAGGAAAATTTCCCGAACTAGCATCCTTCCATGGTTTCCGGCTTCAAGGTCGCAGTGTTGGGAGCGCTGCGAATCTCGAAGGCCACGGTAGGGCGTTGATCAACGGTGCCCACCAAGACCCCTATTGGCGGTCGTGACACGCTGCCGGAAACCTTCCCCCGACGCTACCGATGGTTCGACGTATGTCGGCAATCCTGCCGCCAGCCGTCGCCGGCACAGTTCCTTGGGAGGACAGTGAATGTTGAAGCTCATCACGAAGGCTGCACTTGCATCCAGCCTGCTCGTTGGTATCGGGGGCACCGCCTCCGCCAACGATAAACTGCAGGAACTGCAGGGCGATGCCGCGCAGTGGGTCATGCCGACCGGCAACTACGCCAACCAGCGCTATTCGACGCTCGACAAGATCAACAAGGACAATGTCGGCGACATGGTCCCGGCCTGGACCTTCTCGACCGGCGTGCTGCGCGGTCACGAGGGCAACCCGCTGGTCGTCGGCGACATGATGTATGTCCACACGCCGTTCCCCAACATGGTCTACGCCCTCGATCTGTCCGACGACGGCTCGATCTCGTGGAAGTATGAGCCGAAGCAGGACCCCAACGTCATCCCGGTGATGTGCTGCGACACCGTCAACCGCGGCGTCGCCTATGCCCCGGCGCAGGGTGACGGCGGCAAGGACCTGGTCATCCTCCACCAGGCCGACACCACCGTCGTGGCGCTCGACGCCAAGACCGGCGAGCAGGTCTGGTCCGTCCAGAACGGCGACCCGTCCAAGGGCGAGACCGGCACGGCCGCGCCGATGGTCTTCAAGGACAAGGTGCTGATCGGCATTTCCGGCGGCGAGTTCGGCGTACGTGGCTCGGTCACCGCCTACAATCTCTCCGACGGCAAGCAGGCATGGCGTGCCTACTCGACCGGTCCGGACGACGAGATGCTGTTCGACCCCGAGAAGACCATGGCTCTCGGCGAGCCGGTGGGCGCCGATTCCTCGCTCAACAGCTGGGAAGGCGACCAGTGGCAGATCGGTGGCGGCACCACCTGGGGCTGGTTCGCCTATGATCCGGACCTGAACCTGATCTACTACGGCACCGGCAACCCCTCGACCTGGAACCCGGCCCAGCGCCCGGGCGACAACAAATGGTCGATGACCATCATGGCCCGCGATGCCGACAGCGGCATGGCCAAGTGGGTCTACCAGATGACCCCGCATGACGAGTGGGACTTCGACGGCGTCAACGAGATGATCCTCGCGGACATCGATGTCGACGGTTCCGAGCGCAAGGCGCTCGTCCACTTCGACCGCAACGGCTTCGCCTACACCCTCGACCGCGAGACCGGCGAACTCCTGGTGGCCAAGAAGTACGACCCGGCCGTCAACTGGGCGACGGAAGTCGTCATGGACAAGGAGTCCGATCAGTACGGCCGTCCGCAGGTGGTCGCCGAATACTCGACCGAGCAGAACGGCGAAGACGTGAACTCGACCGGCATCTGCCCGGCCGCGCTCGGCACCAAGGACCAGCAGCCGGCGGCCTATTCGCCGGAGACCAAGCTGTTCTACGTGCCGACCAACCACGTCTGCATGGACTACGAGCCGTTCCGCGTGGCCTACACCGCCGGACAGCCTTACGTCGGTGCGACCCTGTCGATGTACCCGGCGCCGAACAGCCATGGCGGCATGGGCAACTTCATCGCCTGGGACGCCGGCAAGGGTGAGATCGTCTGGTCGCTGCCCGAGCAGTTCTCGGTGTGGTCCGGCGCTCTGGCGACCGCAGGCGACATCGTCTTCTACGGCACGCTCGAGGGTTACCTGAAGGCGGTGAACGCGCAGACGGGCGAGGAACTCTACAAGTTCAAGACCCCGTCGGGCATCATCGGCAACGTGATGACCTACGAGAACGACGGCAAGCAGTATGTCGGCATCCTGTCCGGCATCGGCGGCTGGGCCGGCATCGGCCTGGCGGCAGGCCTCACCGATCCCAACGCCGGTCTCGGCGCGGTCGGCGGCTATGCAGCCCTGTCCAAGTACACCGCGCTCGGTGGTCAGCTGACGGTCTTCACCGTCCCGGACCAGACCGCGAGCAAGTAAGCTGACAAGGGGCCTCGCTCTGAACAGGGCGGGGCCCTCCGCATGACTGGAGGGCCCGTCGTCAGGCATCGACCTCGACCTCGGGCCTTCGCTTTTGGGAGGGGAGGGTGCGCGCCATCCGCGCGCATCGTCCGAAGCTCGGGCCGCTTGAGTGGCCCGGTTGTCAACATGAGGCCTTGAATGAACAGCAAGTTGATCGCGATCATGGGCGCCGCCCTCCTGTCGGCCAGCACCCTGGCCATCGCGCAGGACAGTGGCACCACGGTCGTTCCCGCCGGCGAAGCGGCGCCTGCCGCAGCAGCGCCGGCCGCGGAGACAGGCGGTGCCGCCGCGGCGACCGCAACGGCTGCGCCCGCCGCCGCCGACAAGGCCCCCGAGGCGGCTGCCGCCGAGACGGCCCCGGCCAGCGGCGATGCCGAAATGGCATCCGCCGAGCACATGAAGCCCGACGCCCATCCGTCCAAGGATACGGCCACCGAAGGCAATGCGCCGACGGAAGGCGATCTCGGCAAGAATGCCGATCCGGCCGGCAACCCGACCTATGTCGTCGCACCCGATGGCAAGGTCGATTGGTACGCCTGGCGCGGCTACAAGAAATACATGGCCAATTGCATGCAGTGTCACGGCCCGGACGGCATGGGCTCGTCCTTCGCCCCCAATCTGGCGGAGTCCCTGCAGGACCTGACCTATTACGATTATGCCGGCATCGTCGTCGGCGGCCAGCAGAACAAGTGGAGCGCCGGCAACTCCATCATGCCGGCCTGGGGCGAGGATCCCAACGTGATGTGCTCGCTGGACTCGATCTACATCTACCTGCGGGGCCGCGCAGACGGCACCATCGGGCGGGGCGAGCCCAAGCGGATCGCCAACAACAAGGAGGCCCAGCAGGAAGAGTACGACTGTCTGGGATTTTAAGGCATGACAGCAGTGTCGAGGACATCTGCCGGCATCGCGAGCGTTCTGGCGCTCGCGATGTCGTTTCCGGCGGCAGCGCAGGATCGCGAGTTCGGCGGCGAGATCGAACTCGTCGATCCGAACGTCCTGCGGGTCTGCGCCGACCCGAACAACATGCCCTTCTCCAACCAGGCCGAACAGGGCATGGAGCAGGCAATCGCCGAGCTTCTGGCCGACAAGCTCGACCGCGAGTCCGTGAGCTATTCCTACTTCCCGCAGGCCACCGGCTTCGTGCGGATGACGCTCGGCTCCAATCTCTGCGACGTGATCATCAGCTACCCGCAGGGTGACGAACTCGTCCAGAATACCAATGCCTATTACCGCACCTCCTACGCGCTGGTTTATCC
This sequence comes from Aurantimonas coralicida DSM 14790, assembly GCF_000421645.1. Lineage (GTDB taxonomy): Bacteria > Pseudomonadota > Alphaproteobacteria > Rhizobiales > Rhizobiaceae > Aurantimonas > Aurantimonas coralicida. The sequence continues at coordinate 410,988 of NZ_ATXK01000002.1, forward strand.
GGAGGATGGCGCCCTCGCCGGGGTAACGACGATCGCCGACCCCAAGCTCAAGGACAAGCGGATCGGCATCGTCGCGGGCACGCCGCCGGCAACCTATCTGGCCCGCGCCGGGCTGATCGGCCGGGCCAAGCCCTACCAGCTGATGATCGACACGCGGGTCGACAATTCCGCCAAGTCGATGATCGACGATCTCGGCACCGGCGACATCGACGCGGCCGTGCTCTGGGGCCCGATGGCCGGCTATTACGCCAAGCTCGCCGATGCCGATTACACCGTCGTGCCGCTGGTGGCTGAAGGTCCGGGCCCGGCCCTCGCCTATCGCATCACCATGGGGGTGCGGGCCTCCGACCAGGAATGGAAGCGCACGCTCAACCGGGCGATCCGCGACTATCAGGGCGAGATCAACGAGATCCTGCTGGCCTATGGCGTGCCGCTGCTCGACGAGGCGGACCAGCCGATCCTGTCGCAATCGGGCAAGACCGCCCAGGACCTGCCGTTGCCGCAGAAGGCGCAGGCTACCGACGTGACGGCTCCGGCCGACGCGACGGATACCGCGGCCAGCCCCGAGCCGAAGGGGTGACCCGCCCGGGCCCGGCCATGCGGCGGATCATCCCGGCGCTGGCCTGGCTGGCGCTGGCGGTCGGCGGTGTGGTCTTCCCAGGCCAAGGGCCGGGCGGTTTCACCGCCCAGGCGCAGACGGCGGCAGTGGACAACGTCGCGGTTCCGGAGCCCGAAGACTACCGCACCGAAGCCTACCGGGCACCGGTGCCCGCCACCCTTGCCGGCGGCACCGTCATCGATACGGAGACGGCGGAGCGCCTGCATGGCGAGGGTGTCGCCTTCGTCGACGTGCTGCCGCGTCCGCCACGGCCGGACCTGCCGGCCAGCACCTTGTGGCGCGAACGACCCCGCAACGACATTCCGGGCTCGCTCTGGCTGGTGGATACCGGCTATGGCGCGCTGACGCCGGCAATGGAGGCCTATCTCCTCGACGGCCTCGCCACGGCGACCGGTGGCGACAAGAGCCGCCCGCTCGTCATCTATTGCGATCGCGATTGCTGGATGAGCTACAACGCCGCCAAACGCGCGATCCGCGCCGGCTATGAGGCCGTTTACTGGTATCCCGACGGTGTCCAGGGCTGGGCAGAGGCGGGCAACGATCTGGCCGCCAACCGGCCGGAGCCGCGACCGGACGAGTAACGCCGGTCAGCGAGGCTCGCCGGAACGAACGACCGGTCAGAAGCGCCGGCGCGTGCGCCGTACGAAGATGTAGCCGGCGACCCCCGCCGCAACGATCGCGACGACCACGAACAGGACCAGCATCGCCGCCGCGCCGAGAAGCGCGCCGAACGTGTCCCAGAAACCGATCTGGGCAATCAGGATGGCGATCAGGACGATCAGCAGGAGCGGCATGGCGGTTCCTTCTTCGGCAGCGGCAAGGGGCCGGTCCAAGGACTGCCCCGCGCGTTCCGATGCGTCAAGCGGTCGTCGGCGTTTCGCGTCCGCCGGTCAGCGATTGAGCATCCGGCCGCCCTTGGTCTCGATGGCGAAGCGGACGAGATCGGACGTCCGTTCGACGCCGAGCTTTTCCTTGATCCGCGTCGAAGTGTTGGCGATCGTCTTGTAGGCGACGCCCAACCCCTCGGCGATCTCGGTCAGGCTCTTGCCTTCGCCCAGCATGTGCAGGATCTGCAATTCGCGCCGCGTCAGGTCGTCGGGGCCGGCGCCGCGGCCCGCATGGGTCGCCATCAGCGCCGCCGTCTCGCTGTCGACATAGGGCTCGTTCTTCAGCGCCATCTCGATCGCCTCGACCAGTTCGTCCGACGGCGCGCTCTTGGCGACGTAGCCGAGCGCGCCCTCGCGCCGCGCCGAGGCGGCATAGACGATGTCGGAATACATGGAGAACACGACGATCCGGGCTTTCGGATCGTCGGCGCGCAGCCGTCGCAGGACGTCGAGGCCGCTGCCGTTCTTCAGGTTGATGTCGAGGACGACGACGTCGGGCCGCAGGCGGCGGAACTCGGCCAGCGCCTCGGACGGGGTTTCGGCCTCGCCGATCTCGCTGACCTCCAGCGTTTCCACGAGGCGCCGGACGCCGTCCCGCACCACCGTATGATCGTCGACGATCAGTATCTTCATGACGTCTCCTGCCTGTCGTCGCCGTCGATATGGGGGCCGGTTCCGCGCGGCAGCGGCACCCAGCCTTCGAGCCGGACCCCCGGCGGCAGGGGCACCTGCGCGATGTCGAGACGCCCGCCGACCGCCTCGACCCGCTCGCGCATGCCGATCAGCCCGAAGCCGCCGGCCGTGCCCGTTGCGGGCAGGCCGCCGCCATCGTCGACCACCGAAAATTCCAGCCGTCGTGCGCGGGTCTCCAGCCGGATGGCGATGCGGCTCGGGTGACCATGGCGAAGCGCATTGTGCACCGCTTCGCGCACCGCGCGCAGCACCAGGACCTCCAGCGTGCCGCCCCAGTCGCCGTCTTCCAGCGCCGCGGTGATGGCGATGTCGGGATGGCGGCGGGACAGGTCGGCGACGAGATCCTCGATCGATGCCTTGAGGCCGAGGCCGGGCATAAGGCCGGGCCGCAGATCGGTGAGGATGCGGCGCACCTCCTGGCGGGCGCGATGGGCCGCCGACTTGATGTCCTCGGCCCGCGACGCGATCGTTTCGCCGCCATCGAGCTTGGCCGACGCCCGGCGGATCGCCGAGGCGTCGACGTCGATGACGAAGAGCAGCGGGCCGATCTCGTCGTGCAGATCGCGCGCCAGTTCGGCGCGTTCCTCGTCCTGCAGCAGCAGCAATTGCTCGGAGAGCCGGCGGTTGCGCGCCGAAATCTCGTCGAGCCGCCTCGCCATGTCGTTGCAGCCGGCGGCCAGCGCCCGCATCTCCGGCGGGCCGGCGGGAGCCAGATCGATATCGTAGTCGCCGCCGCCGATCCGGGCGAAGGCCGCCTGGATGTCGGCGAGGGGGCGCAGGGCCCGGTCGGCGACGACCCAGATCGCGGCGAAGGCGATCAGGAGGAAGGCGATCAGGATGGCGAGGCTGGTGGCGAGGTCCATCCAGCTGCTGGCCAGTTCGTTGCGCGGGTCGATGGAGACGACCGCCGCCGTCATCGGCAGGGCGCTGCCCGACAACGGCATGATGATGGTCGAGGGCGGCGGCGCCAGGAAATCGACGAACCATTCGGGCAGGCCGCCATAGGCCTCGGCGGGTTGCGAGGCGGCGCGCACGGCACCGGTGGCATCGATCAGCATCATCTGGACATGGCGGTCGCCGTTGAAGGCGCGCACGAAGCTGGCCAGCTCGCCCTGCGTGTCGCGGGAGGCGGGCAGTTCGGCGATCAGCTGGGCAACGCGATTCGATGCGACGGTGCGCGCCGCGGTCAGTTCGGCTTCGATGTTGGACGAGGCCTGCCGAAAGCCCAGAAGGCCGCCGATCACCAGAATGGCGAGGAAGGCGGCGGTGAGCGTGGCGGCAAGGCGGGCTTTCAGGGACAAGGCGGCCGATCGTTGCGGTGACGGGAAGGCGGGCCCGGCGGCTGTGCGTCCGCGGCCCGGATCGCGTTCATTCAGACGCGCTGGCGTGGTCGCCCGTCAAGGGCGGCCGCGCCGATGATCCGTCGCGCTATCCGCCGAAATCGCAGGCCGTCTCCGGCTCGTCGATACCCAGCGTGTCGAGTTCGGAGACCTGGTGCAGGAAGCCTTCCTGCGGCGACGACGACACCACCGAGGCCTCGGTGCCGAGCAGCACCGGCTGGCGCAGCTGCCAGTCCCAGTCGCGGAAGGTCAGGCGCTGGCCCTTGAAGGCGGCGACGGTGAAGTCGGGGCTCTTGATGAAGGCATCGATCGTCGCTGGATCGACCGACTGGGTGCGCGAGGCGGCTTCGCCGATGACCCGCACCGCCGTCCAGGCCTGCATGTCCTTGGATTCCATCCGCCGGCCGGCGGCGTCCACGAAGCGGTTCTGGATCTGCGCCCCGCCCCATTGCTCGCTGGCCGGATGCCAGGAGCCCGGCGTCAGGCCCGCCGTGCCGGCGACGGGACGGGGGATCCAGTTGCGCCATGGCACATAGCTGCCGAACACCTCGCTTTCGTCGGCGACCAGCAGCACGTCGTGATCGGGCAGATCCTGCAGGAAGACCGGGATCTGGCGCTGCACCAGCGCCTGGCCGGAATCGGTCGCCCGGGCGCCGCCCTTGTCCTCGAACAGCTTCTCGGCGACGATCTTGCCGCCGAACTTGGTGGCCGAACGCTTCAGCGCGTCGGCGAATGTCTGGTCGTCGGGATGTTCGCCGGCCACCAGCGCCCATTCGCGCCACTGCTTCCACATCAGATATTGCGCCAGACCGTCGGTCAGCATGGCCCGCGAGGGGGCGGTGTGCAGCATGTTGGGACGGCAGTCCGCGCCGCGCAGGCTGTCGTCCGTGGCGCCGGCGTTCAAGACCAGCGCATCGGCCGCGGCCGCCAGCTCGGCCACCGCCAGCGTGTCGGGGCCGGACAGGTCGGTGACGATGTAATGGACGCCGGCCTCCAGCATGGTCCGGGCCGCCGCGGCCACGTCCTCGCCCGGCTTCAGCGTCACCACGTCCATGGTGAAGTTCTGACCCATGAAGGAGCCGGTTGTGTTGTTGTCGGCGATCCCCACCTCGGCGCCGGCGACGCCGATATCCTCCGGCGGAATGTTCAGCACCGAGAGGGCGAGGGTCGGCTCCCAGGTCCTGAGATAGCCGAGCTTGACGGTCTGCGCCGCTTCGGTTGCCGGAGCCGCAGCCTCCGTGCCCGGCTCGGCAGCCGGTTCCTGCGCCTGTCCCGCGCCGACCATCACCAGCATCAGGGCCGCGGCCCCCGTCAGCGCGCGTGCCATCGCCGTCTTCGACATGATCTGCCTCCCATTCCCCCGGCGGGCTCCCACCCGCCTCCCGCGCACCCCCCGCGAAAATCGTTTGCTCCACAGGCTCAGGGCGTTAGTTCTAGCGCCAGCGCGGTGGGCATCGCGTTCCACGGAGAAGCGAGAGTGTTCGTCCTACCATTGTTTCCCCAAGGCCGCGCGCCAAGGCAAGGCAGAGTTTTTCCCGTTGTCGCCTTCCTTCTGGCGCTGGCACTGCCCGCCGCAGCCGCCGACAGGACCGTCGCCATCTTCGACTTCGAACTGATCGATTCCAGCCTCGAAGGCTCGATGATGGGTGAGAACGCCGACGAGCAGGCCCGGCTCGACCGCCTGGCACCGGACCTGCGCGAGGCAATCGCGGCGCTGCCCGGCTACAGCGTCGTCGACATTGCGCCGGTGCGCGAACGGGCGAAGAAGCAGTATCTGCAGAGTTGCGGGAATTGCAGCCAGACCTTCGCCCGCGAGATCGGCGCCGACATCGCCGTCACCGGCACGGTGCAGAAGGTCTCCAACCTGATCCTCAACATCAACGCCTATGCCTTCGATGCCGAGACCGGCGAGGCGATCGCCCGCGGCAGCGCCGACATTCGCTCCAACACCGACCAGAGCTGGCAGCGCGGCATCGACTACCTCTGGGAAAACGTCCTCGAGACGCAGTTCGAGGCCGCGCGTTGATCAGGCTTCTGGCGAGCGTCACCGGGCCGCACGAAGCCGGCATCGTCCTCGAGGGCGGCGCCGATCTCGTCGATCTGAAGGACCCGGCGAAGGGCGCACTCGGCGCCGTCTCGCCGCAGGTGCTTGCGGAGACGATGGACATGGTAGCCGGCCGCAAGCCGGTGTCGGCCGTCGCCGGCGACCTGCCCATGCTGCCGGACACGGTGCGCGAGGCGGTCGAAGCCCGTGTCGCCGCCGATTTCGTCAAGATCGGGCTGTTTCCGGCCAGCCGCGACGCGCGCCTCGCGGTGATCGAGGCGCTGCGGTCGCTGGCGGACCGCACCGGGCTCATCGCCGTGTTCTTCGCCGATGGCGACCCGGATTTCAGCCTGTTGCCGGTGCTGGCGGAGGCCGGCTTCAGGGGCGCGATGATCGACACGATCGGCAAGTCGAGCGGCCGGCTGATGGCGCATCTGTCCATGACCGCGCTCGGCGACTTCGTGCGGAACGCACGCGATCTCGGCCTGATGAGTGGTCTGGCCGGATCGCTGGAGCCGCCAGACGTGCCGCGCCTTGCCGTCCTGCGGCCCGACTATCTCGGCTTTCGCGGCGCGCTGACGACGGGCGCCCGCGACGCGCCGGTGGATCTTGGCGCCGTGCGCACGATCCGCGCGCTGCTGCCGGCAACCGAGGATTCCGACCATGGAATCGAGCCCGTCGCCGGGCGCGGCGACCGCATCCTGGTGCGCGATTTCACCGTGCCGATGGAGATCGGCGCCTATGATCACGAGCGCGGCCGGACCCAGAAGGTGTGCTTTTCGGTCGAGGCCGAGATCGCTCCGATCGGCGCCGATGCGCGGTCGATGGCCGACATCTATTCCTACGATCTGATCCTCGACGCCATCCGCGCGCTCGCCGCCCGCGGCCACACCGATCTGGTCGAGACGCTGGCGGTGGAACTCGCCGAAATGGTGCTCGCCGACGCCCGCATTCGGGAGGTGACGGTGCGCGTCGAGAAGCTCGAACTCGGGCCCGAGGCCGTCGGCATCGAACTGACGCGCCGCCGCGCCGGCGGACGCTGAACCGGGCTCCGATCCAAGAATCTCGCGGGGCGGGTGGCATGGCCGGGCGCGCCGTGACACGGTGGCCGCGTGAATGGCAGAGCGTTGCAGGGGGCAGCTTCGTGGACAACATCCTGGTCGTGAAGTTCGGAGGCAGCTATGCGACCACGCCCGATCTCCTGCGCTGGCTGAAGGCGATCGAGGCGACCCGGATGCCGGTGGTGATCGTGCCGGGCGGTGGCCCCTTCGCCGAGGCGGTGCGGCGCTACCAGCCGCGCATCGGCTTCGACGACGCGACCGCCCACGAGATGGCGATCCTGGCCATGGAGCAGTTCGGGCTGGCGCTGGTCGGCCTCGGCAGCCGTCTGGTGCGGGCGAGCGACGATGCCGGCATCGCGGCGGCGCTGGAGCGCGGCGACATCCCGGTCTGGATGCCGCGGCAGATGGCGCTGGCGGCGCCGGAGATCGACCGGGACTGGTCCGTGACCTCCGACAGTCTCGCCGCCTGGCTCGCCGGGCATATCTCCGGCGCGCGGCTCTGCCTGATCAAGCAGATCGACCTGCCGGACGATTCCACCCTCGCGGCCCTGGCCGGCGCCGAAATCGTCGACGAGGCGTTTTCGCGGGTCCTGGGCGAGGCGACGGACCTCTATGTCGCCGGTCCCGCCGACCTGTCGGCGGCCGGCATCAATCTCGGCGAGGGGACGATCCCCGGACGCCGGATCCTGCGGCAGCCGGCGCCGGCCGCCTCGGCCCCGGCCTGAGACGACGCCCATGTCACGATCCATGGCGTCTGCGTCGCATGCGTTGCTTCGGCGCTTCCCATCGCTCCCGCACTGGCCGACATAACCGGCCATGGCGAAGGAAACCCTGCTCTTTCTGACTGGTCATCTGGCGCGTCCGCGGCTCGAACGCGTGCTGACGGGGCTCGGCGAGACCGATTTCGACTGGGCGATTGCCGATATCGGCGTGAAGGTCGCGGCGCTGGCCACCGGCGACATCATCGAGCGTCGCCTCGCGCGACCCGTTGCGGCCGACAGGGTGATCCTGCCGGGGCGCTGCCGCGCCGATCTCGATCGCCTGTCGGAGAGCTTCGGCGTGCCATTCCAGCGCGGTCCCGACGAGCTGGCCGACCTGCCGGCCTTTCTCGGCCGCAAGGGCACGCCGCCGGATCTGTCGCGCCACGACATGCGGATCTTCGCCGAGATCGTCGATGCCTCGGCGCTGACCGTCGAGGACATCGTCGGGCGCGCCGAGGCGATGCGTGCGGCCGGGGCCGACGTGATCGATCTCGGCTGCCTGCCCGACACGCCCTTCGATCATCTGGAGACGGCCGTTCGCGCGTTGAAGGCGGCCGGCCACCGGGTGAGCGTCGATTCCGCCAATCCCGACGAACTCGCCCGGGCCACGCGTGCCGGCGCCGACTTCCTTCTGAGCCTCACCGAAGAGACCCTCGACATCGCCCGCGAAGGCGAGGCCGTGCCGATCCTGGTGCCGGCAAGGCCTCATGATTTCGCCTCGCTGGAACGCGCCATCGACCGCGCCCGCGAGATGGGCATCGCCTTTATCGCCGATCCGATCCTCGACCCGATCCATTTCGGCTTCGCTGCCTCGCTGGTGCGCTATCACCGGCTGCGCGAAGCTTATCCCGATGTCGAGATCCTGATGGGGACGGGCAATCTCACCGAACTGACCGACGCCGATACCTCGGGCATCACAGCAACCCTGCTCGGCATCTGTTCGGAACTGGCGATCCGCAACCTTCTGGTCGTGCATGTCCGCCCGCATACGCGGCGCACGGTCGAGGAGCACGACGCGGCGCGGCGGATGATGTTTGCCGCCCGCGCCGACGGCGCCCTGCCACGCGGCTATTCCGGCGCGTTGCTGCAGGTCCACGACGTGAAGCCCCATGCCGCGACGCCTGAGGAACTGGCCGAGCAGGCGGCGACGATCCGCGACCGCAATTACCGCATCGAGACGGCGGCAGATGGCGTCCATCTCTACAATCGCGACACCCATGTCGTTCAGACCGACGCCTTCGAGTTCTTTCCCGAACTGGAGGTGGCGGGCGACACGGGCCACGCCTTCTATCTTGGCGCCGAACTGCAGAAGGCCGAGATCGCCTGGCGGCTCGGCAAGCGCTATGCGCAGGACACGCCGCTCGACTTCGGCTGTGCTGCGCCGCGGCGCGAGGAGGACCGCACCCGGCTGGAGGAAGCCGGCCATACGCTGAAGGCGAAGAAGCAGACCCCGTCCGGCTGACGGGCCGACAGAGACAACGCGCGAGAGACCGACGATGCCCTATATCCGCGAGACGATCCTGACCACGGCTTCGGCCGACGGCGTGGTGCATATCGCGCCGCTCGGCATCATCCAGGATAGCGACGGCTGGGTGATCGCGCCGTTCCGGCCCTCAACCACCCTTGCCAATATCGAGGCGACGGGCGTCGCCATCGTCAATTACACCGACGAGGCGAAGATCTTTGCCGGCTGCCTGACCGGCCGGCGCGACTGGCCGCTGGCGCCGGTGGAGGGCTGCGCCGTGCCGCGGCTTGAGGCCGCCCTCAGCCACGACGTGCTCGAAGTCGTCTCGGTGACCGGCGACGACATCCGCCCGCGCTTCCACTGCCGCGTCGCCTCGTCGGGCCAGCATCGGCCGTTCCTCGGCATGAACCGCGCCAAGGCCGCCGTGCTGGAGGCTGCCATTCTTGTCAGCCGGCTCAAGATGTTGCCGACCGAGAAGATCGAGGACGAGATCGCCTATCTGAAGATCGCCATCGACAAGACGGCGGGACCCGACGAGGAGCAGGCCTGGTACTGGCTGCTGGAGAAGGTCATCGCCCATCTGGCCGAGGTCGAGCCGACCGCCTGAGCCTTGCCCGGCCGACAGAAATGACGCGGCTCCACTGAACAGACTGTCGCAGCGGCGAACCAATTCGCCTCTCGCGTCGTTCCCTTCTCGATTTCGAACCATTCCAACCTGCAGCGGCCGGGATCGCGCAGGCGGGGCGAAGCGAAGGGACCTTCACCTTGATCAATCTGACCATCAACGGAACCGAGCATCAGCTCGAGGCCGACGTGCGGACGTCGCTGCTCGACGCGCTGCGCGACCACCTTGCCATGACCGGCACCAAGAAGGGCTGTGACCACGGCCAGTGCGGCGCCTGCACCGTGCTCGTCAACGGCCGACGCATCAATTCCTGCCTGACCCTCGCCGTCATGCACGAGGGCGACGATGTGACCACCATCGAGGGACTGGGCGAGCCCGGCAATCTCGACACCATGCAGGAAAGCTTCCTGCATCATGACGGCTACCAGTGCGGCTATTGCACGCCGGGCCAGATCATGTCGGCCACCGGCATGCTGGGCGAGGTCAAGGATGGCTGGCCAAGCCATGTGACCGACAAGCTCGACGGCCAGGTCGAACTGACCGATGCCGAGATTTCCGAGCGCATGAGCGGCAATATCTGCCGCTGCTCGGCCTATCCGAACATCGTCGACGCGATCCGCACCGCCAGCACCAAGAACAACTCGGGAGGCCCGGCATGAAGCCGTTCGAATATTCCCGCGTCTCCGAGGTTGCAGAAGCCGGTCAGGTTGCCGGCCGGTTCATCGCCGGCGGCACCAATCTGCTCGACCTGATGAAGCTGGAAGTCGAGGCGCCGGACCGGCTCGTCGACATCACCCGGCTGCCGCTGAAGGACATCGAGGAAACCGAGGATGGCGGCCTGCGCATCGGCGCGCTGGTCACCAATGCCGATCTGGCCGCCGATCCGCGCATCCGCCGCGACTACGCGGTGCTGTCGCGAGCGCTGCTCGCCGGCGCCTCCGGCCAGCTCCGCAACAAGGCGTCCACCGGCGGCAATCTCCTGCAGCGCACCCGGTGCTATTATTTCTATGACACCACGTCGCCCTGCAACAAGCGCGAGCCGGGCTCCGGCTGCGGTGCCATCGGCGGCTTCAACCGCATCCACGCCATTCTCGGCGCCAGCGACAAGTGCATCGCCACCCATCCCTCCGACATGGCGGTCGCTATGCGCGCCCTCGGCGCCATGGTCGAGACGGTGTTGCCGGACGGTTCGACCCGTGAGCTCGATTTCGACGGCCTCTACCGCCTGCCGGGCGACACGCCCGAGATCGAGACCAATCTGGAGCCGGGCGAGCTGATCACCGCGGTGCGCCTGCCCAGGCCCGCCGGCGGCGTCCATGTCTACCGCAAGGTCCGCGACCGTGCGTCCTACGCCTTCGCGCTCGTCTCGGTCGCGGCCGTGATCACCGTCGAGAACGGCACGATCTCGGCGGCGCGTCTCGCCTTCGGCGGGCTCGCCCACATGCCGTGGCGCGACGAGGCCGTCGAGGCTGCGCTGATTGGCCAGGCGCCGTCGAAGGACCTCTTCGCCAAGGCTGCCGACATCCTCCTGAAGGATGCCCGGGGGCAGGGCGGCAATGACTTCAAGATCCCGCTGGCGCGCCGCACGCTGTCCGCCGTGCTGGCCGAGGCGACGAAGGGAGACGCATGATGAACACCCATGTCATGGACAAGGAGATCGGCGAAACGCGGCTCGACCGCGAGACGCAGGGCGTCATCGGCAAACCCGTCGACCGCTACGAAGGCCCGCTGAAGGTCTCCGGCAAGGCGACCTATGCCTATGAGTATCTGGCCGACGACAAGAACGTCGCCTACGGCTTCATCGTCACCGCCAGCATCGGCAAGGGCAAGATCGTCAAGGTCGACGGCTCCAAGGCACTCTCGGCGCCGGGCGTTCTCGCCGTGGTCGACGGCGACAAGATCCTGCGGGCCTCCTCGCAGCCGATGGCGCCGGCCGCCCAGACGATCGACGGCGAGGTCTTCCATTACGGCCAGCCGGTCGCGGTCGTCGTCGCCACGAGCTTCGAGGCGGCGCGTCACGGCGCCAAGCTGGTCGAGGTCGAGTACGCTCCGGCGAGCGGCGGCCGCTACTCTCTCGAGCAGGTCAAGGATCAGGGCCGCGCCTCGGACCAGGGCGTGATGCCGGCCGACACGGAGCGCGGCGATTTCGAGACGGCGTTTGCCAAGGCCGAGATCCAGTTCGACCAGACCTACACGACGCCGAGCCACCATTCCTCCGCCATGGAGCCCCATGCGAGCGTGGCGAAGTGGGACGGCGACAAGCTGACCGTCTGGTCGTCCTGCCAGCTGCTGGAGACCAACGTCCAGCAGATCGCCAACGGTGTCGGCGTGCCGGTCGAGAATGTTCGTCTGCTCAGCCCCTATATCGGCGGCGGCTTCGGCTCCAAGCTCGGCATCGGCCCGGACGCCGTGCTGTCGGCTCTCGCCGCCCGCGCGGCCGGTCGCCCGGTCAAGCTGGCGCTGAGCCGGCCGCACGTCTTCCAGACGACGTCGCGGCGGTCCGAGACCATCCAGCGCATCCGCATCGGCACGACGAAGGACGGCCACATCACCGCCTTTTCCCACGAGACCTTCGCGGCCAATTCGCCGGGCAACGGCTTCTTCGAGCCGGCTGGCATCTCCAGCGTGTTCCTCTATGCCGGCAAGGACCGCAGCGTCACTCATCGCCTGTCCGAGACCGACGTCCTGATGACCTCGGCCGTGCGCGCGCCGGGCGAGGCCGTCGGCATGCTGGCGCTGGAAAATGCCATGGACGAGATGGCCGAGAAGCTCGGCCTCGATCCGCTCGAGTTCCGCAAGCTGAACGAGCCGGAGGTGGCCCCGCAGGACGACCTGCCGTTCTCCTCGCGCAAGCTGGTGGAATGCTACGAGGAAGGCGCCCGCCGCTTCGGCTGGGATAAGCGTCCGGCCAAGCCGGGCAGCGTCCGCGAGGGCGAATGGCTGATCGGCTACGGCATGGCCGCGGCCTCGCGCGCCAACTCGCTGATGAAGTCCTCGGCCGAGGTGGAGATGACGCCGGACGGCCGGGCGGTTGTGCGCACCGCCATGACCGATATCGGCACCGGCACCTACACGATCCTGCAGCAGATCGCCGGCGAGATGCTGGGCCTGCCGCTGGACCGCATCGATGTCGAGCTGGGTGATACGTCGTTGCCGTCCTCGTCCGGTTCCGGCGGCTCCTGGGGCGCCAACAGCGCCGGCTCGTCGGTCTATGTCGCCTGCGAAGCGCTGATCGGGGAGATCGCCCAGCGTCTCGGCGTCGAGCCGGACGGGCTGACCCTGAAGGATGGCCACGCCATCGCCAACAACCGGCAGGTGCCGTTCACCGAGATCCTTGACGGCAAGAGCCTGATGAAGCTCGGCACTATCAAGCCGGGCGAGACGTCGCAGAACTACAATCAGGCGAGCTACGGCGCGCATTTCTGCGAGGTCGCGGTCAATGCCGTGACCGGCGAGACGCGTGTCCGCCGGCTTCTGACGGTGGCCGCGGCGGGCCGGATTCTCAACGAGAAGACGGCGACGTCGCAGTGCTATGGCGGCCAGATCTGGGGCATCGGTTCTGCCCTGACCGAGGAACTCGTCACCGACGAGCGCACCGGCCTCCTGGTGAACCACGATCTCGCCGAATACCACGTGCCGGTGAATGCCGACGTGCCGCAGCTCGATGTCGTGCTGCTGCCCGAGCGCGATCCCCATGCCAGCCCGCTGGCCGGCAAGGGAATCGGCGAGCTGGCGCTGGCCGGTGTCGGCGCGGCGGTGACCAACGCGATCTACAATGCCTGCGGCGCCCGCGTCCGCGACTATCCGATGACGCTGGACAAGGTGCTCGCCGGCATGTCGCCGGAGATCGACGCGGCCGCATAGGCCACGCAAAGGCGGAGAAGAAAGACAGGGGTCGGCATCGCGCCGGCCCCTTTTTCGTACGGGGCGCTATGCGCGCTTCGCCGCCAGCAGTGCCAGCGCCGCGGCGGGCGCGGCGCGGCAGACGGCGTCGCGCATTTCGCCGGGGCAGTCGAATAAATCGGAGAAGTCGACGACGCCCCGGTCGAGCCGGGCGGCGAGGCGGCGCAGCACCGGGCGGCCGGCGCCGGCGACGACCACGGGCGCATCGTCCGACACGTCCTCGCGCGACAGCACCTGCAGCGCCGCGTCGTGGACATGGCGAACCTGCGCTTCGGCAAAGGCATGGGCCAGCCATTCCCAGGCGCCGTCGCCGGCATCGGCGGCGTCCATGCCGACCATCCGCGCCAGGCGCCGGCGCGAGGCCTCCAGCGTCTTCTCATGGCCATCGGCGGCCGGGTGCAGATCATCCGCCTCGTCGAGCGTGCCGACGATGCGCTGGACGTCGGCCATGGTCGCAAAGAACTCGTTCATCACCGGGATCGAACGCCCGGCGAAGGGGACGCGGTTTTCCACGGCCATCAGCGCCGTGCGGGTGTAGCCCTGATAGACCAGTTCGCCCTCGACCAGCCGCTGCCGGTCGGTGAAGCCGCGGGCCTTGGCCGTGCCGCCGGCGAGCGGCACGAGGTCGGTCGTCGTCGAGCCCATGTCGAGGAACAGGGCTTCCTCGATGGCGGTCGCGGCCAGCGCCGCGCTCGCATGCCAGTTCGCCGAGGCGATGGCGTCGGCATGGCCCCGGGCGTCGCCGGGGGAGAGAAAGCCGGACGCGCCGGCATAGATCAGCACGTCGCCGCTCAGGCGCTCGGCGAAGATCCGGGTGAGCTGCGCCACACCGTCCCGGCGCGATTCGAAGACGTCCGACAATTCGCCGGTCATCGTCACGGCATGCCGGTCCACCTCCGGCATACCCTCCAGTATGGTCGTCAGCGCGCGATCCAGATGCTCCAGCCCCTGCCAGATCGGGCTCGGCTCCTGCCAGACCTTGAGGACACGCTCTCCCTCCGCCAGCACCGCCTTCAGATGCGCGCCACCGACGTCCCAACCCAGCGTTCTCGTCATGCCATGTCCGCTCGTTTCTGATACGGGGCATCCTATACCACCGAACAGCGCGGCGGCGCGAGCCGAGGGCCCCATGCAGATCATCCCGGTACTCGACCTCAAGGACGGCCGCGTCGTGCGCGGCGTCATGGGGGATCGCGCCAACTATCGGCCGATCGAGACGCCGCTGGCGGATAGTGCCGATCCGGTGGCGGTGGCGCGGGGGCTGATGACGCTGGCGCCGTTCCGCAGCCTCTACATCGCCGATCTCGACGCCATCGAGGGACGGCCCACCAACGACTCAGCCATCGCCCGGCTCGGGGCGGCGTTTCCGGCGACGGAGATCTGGATCGATGCCGGCGTCCACACGACGGCGGATGCGCAGCGCGTTCTGGCCGGGCCCCGCCATGTCGCGGTGGTCGGCTCGGAATCGATCGACGGCGCCGGCGTTGCCCGCGAGCTTGCGGACGAGACACGGGCGGTGCTGTCACTGGATTTTCGCGGCGACGACTTTCTCGGGCCGGCGGAGCTTCTGACGGATGCATCCCTCTGGCCGCGGCGCCTGATCGTCATGACCCTGGCGCGGGTGGGCAGCGGCGCCGGTCCGGATCTGGAGCGGCTGGCGAGCGTGGCGGCGCGGGCCGGGGATCGGGCGATCTTTGCCGCCGGCGGCGTGCGCGGCGTGAACGACGTCGCCGTCCTGGCGAAGGCAGGGATCGCCGGTGCGCTGGTGTCGACGGCCCTGCATGACGGCCGGCTGGCCCCGGCGGACCTGCAGCGCCTCGTCTGATCTCGAAACGCTGCGGCCGGCGTGTTGTCGCCCGGTCAAACGCGCAAGAAAAAAGGGGCCGCAAGGGCCCCTTTTCCGTCTGTCGTCCTCGTTCCCGCGGGAACTGGCTTCCTATTGGAAACCGAACTTGGCGGCCAATCGCCGGAGGAGGCCGGCGGGCATCGCCGGCTTGTCGTCTCCCCCGGGATGGTTCCTTGTCTAAGCGCCGGCGAACGGGTGAGCCGCCGAGCCTTTCTTGGAGACCACTTCCGCGGCGGTCGGCGTGCCCTTGATGGCGCGCTCGATGGATTCCATCGTCGCCTGGTAGTTGTAGTCGCGGATCTTGGCGTCGTCCTCGGCTTCCCAGTGGATGAAGACACCGACGCAGATGAACAAATCGTCGGCTTCGGCCTGCGGGATGATGCCCTTCTCGACCGAATCGGCGACGGCGCGCGCAACGGCGGTCTGCGCCGGCCCGAACATCTGGACGGCCTGCTTGGCGCCCTTGATGGTGACCTTGTTGAACATGACCGTGTTCGGCTTGCACGGCAGGTTCGGCGCGACGACGGCGAGCAGCGTCGTAAAGCCGTCCTTGTTGTTGGTCAGCGAGTTACAGAACGCCGACTCGGCGGCGGACCCGCGGGGTCCGATGATGAGATCGATATGGGCGACTTCGTTGCCTTCGCCGACGAGCGACTCGCCGACCATGACCTTGTTGATTGTTGCCATGAGCAATTCCTCCAAATGTGCCAACCTGACGCGGCTTGCCGCCGGCCCGGCTCTAAGAACTTACGATCCCGAAAGGCATGTTCGGCAGCGCCCTCCAATAGTGCGCGACCGCGTCTCCCTCCCGGTCACCGGACGGCCTCCCGACCGGCATACGTCTATCCTTGTTAGCGGCGTCCCCCGCGGGACCGGTTAGCCAGATAGTCAAGGTGTCACATGGACCCTTACGGCCGATAGTCAATCACTCCCGTTGCGCTTCCGCAAGGTTCTGCGCGAAAAGGCTGGCCACCGTCAGATCGGCCGATGTGCCGGGATTGCGGCCGTCGCGCTTGAGCGCGGCATCGAGGCGAAGCGCCAGGGCGAGACGGGCGTCCGGATCCCGCGTGCGGGCGAGATCGCCGGCGAGATCGGCCATCTGCCGGCGCACCGTCTCGGCGACCTCCAGCCGGTATTTGCGCTGGAGATGACTGTCGGGAAAGACCGATGCGAAGGCGAGATAGGCGGCGAGCGCCGGGCCGGTTCCCGGCGCCTGCACTGCGGTGTCCGGAGCGGCGAGGGCCGGCAGGCCGATCTCGAAGATCTCGCGAAACCCGTCGGCATATTGCCGGGCGACGAGGTCCCGGTCGGCGGCAAGCCGCATGGCTTCGACGAGGCCGATGGTCGGCGGCGAGCGCACGTCCTGTTCGGCGGCCTCGCCGAGCCCGCCGGGCGTCGCCAGCGCGATGGCTGCGAAGGTGTCATGCGCGTCCTGCGCATCGAGGCGGGCGAGGACATCCGCCACCGCCTCGCGCAGATCGAGGCCGCCAGCTGCGTGATGCTCGGCGGCCGCCGCCAGGGGCGCGCAGAGGAGGACGATGCCGAGATTGGCGTTCAGGCCGACGGCCTCCCAGCTGGCGCGTGTCGCGCCGAGGATGCGGGCGCCGACGCCGAGATCGTGCCGGGCGATCCACGGCGCGGTCGCCCTTGCGGCGGCCTCGAAGGTGTCGGCGTGCATGCCGTGGCCGCCGGCAAAGCGGTGGACATTGCCGGGCTTGGCCGCGTCGAGCTCGGCCCGGCAGGCGGCGAGGAAGGCCGCGGCGATCCGGTCGGGTGGCAGGCTCATACGGCGTGAGGCAGCGGCTGCGACAGGAGCTGACGGCGGCGGGCCTCGGCCAGCGCCACCACGTCGCGGGCGCGGATGGCTGCGATGTCGCTGCCGGTGGCCCGCTGCAGTCCGGTCCAGGCGGGCATGGAATTGACCTCGATGATCGCGGCGCGGCCGCTCTCGTCGCGCAGCAGGTCGACGCCGCAGAAATCCCCCTCGACGGCGGCCGTGGCGGCGATCGCGAGCTCTTCCATCTCGCGGTCGGCCGGCATGGCGACGGCGTTGGCGCCCTGCTTGACGTTGGTGATCCAGTTCGCCGCCTCGCGCCGCATCGAAGCGACGGCGCGGCCGGCCGAGACGAGCACCCTGACGTCGCTCCAGCGCCCGCCGGTCTCGACCCCGGCATAACGCTGCAGATAATAGACGCCGCCTGCGATCTCGCCGGCAGGCGGCAGGTCGTCCGCGCCGCGTACCAGCTTCAGCCCCTTGCCCTGCGCCCCGAACAGCGGCTTCAGCACCATCGGGCCGGGCTCGGCGGCGAGGATGCGCGCGGCCTCGGCGCGGCTCTCGACTGCGTAGCTGCGCGGGCTTGGCAGGCCCGCCCGGTGAAGGAGGAAGCTGGTCATCGACTTGTCGACGCAGTTCTCGACGGCGCGCGGGCCGTTTGAAACCGGCACGCCGCTGCGCGCCAGGGCGTGGAGGACGCCGAGCCGTCGGGTCACCTGCTCGAAGCTGCCCGCATCCATCGTGCGCAGGCAGACCGCGTCCGGCAGTTCGTCGCCGAATTGCGGAATGCGCAGGCCGCTTGCCGCGCCGGTGTCGAAGCCGATCTCCGACAGGCCGGCCAGCACGACCGTCGCGCCAAGTGCACCGAAGGCCGCGATCAGGTCGCGGGCATGCCGGTCCCGGTCGGCCGAGACCAGGAGAATGCGCGGAGCGCCGGATGCGCCGGGAGCCGCCGGTTCAGCCAAAGGAGGCGTCGATCAGCTCGGGATCGACCGCACCGCCGCGGAAGGTCTCGCCGGTCTCCAGCGCCACGACCGCCACTTCGGCGGGCGAGAACAGCATCGGGTCGATCTTGTAGAAATCGCCCTCGTAGCGGCGGAAGATCTCGGCAAAGGGCGTGCCGTAGTCATTGGCGGTCGAGCTCGGCAGCTTCTCGGCCAGCGCTTTGGCGTCGGCGGCCGGGCCGGTGACGTGCAGGAGAATGCGCCCGCCATAGATGACGGCGTCGTTGGTGCGGCCCATGGCGGTGATGAAGTCGGGATGCGGCGGGCTGAGCGGCGCCGTGCCGGTGCCCTCGACGATGCGCGACAGGTCGAATTTCAGCTCATGCGCCTTGTGCAGCGCCACCTCGACCACGCGGCCGACGATCTGCACCGAGCCGGCAAGACTCTGGGTCGGCGCGTAGATGATGGTCAGCGCCTCGGGCGCCACACCGCAATCGGCGGCGATCTGCCGGACGAGGTCTTCCGGCGGCGGACTGCCGGATTCCAGCACCAGCGTCGCCGTGTCGCTTTGATCGGCATAGGCGATGTCCTTGAACAGCGCCTCCTTGCCGGCCAGCGCCCGGCCGGGGCCCGAGCCCATGGCGAAATAGGCTGCGTCGCCTTCGCCGCTGGTCAGCTGCCAGCCGGCATACTGGCTTCCGAGGCAGGCGACGACCGGCTGCGAGGTGCGCGTCGTCAGGGTGAACGGCCAGTTGGGCAGGTAGGGCGACGAGCCGAGCGTCACCTCGCCGAGCCCGCCAAGGCAAATCTCGGTCATCAGCCGGCCGGCCTCGAGGCTGCCGGTGACCGAGGCGCCGGCATCGATCAGGGTTTCGCCGGCCGGTCCGGTGGAAACGCCGATCCGCAGTTCCGCCGCGCGACGCTGCAGGGTCTCGATCAGGGGGAGAACGCCTCCGTTGACCGACAATTGCGATGCACGGCTCATGCGGCCATCCTCCCGGTTCGTTCATGCAGTGCGTCCACGCGGGCGTGGAACAGGGCCTCGGCGGCCGCAGCGTCGGCCGCTTCGGCAACGACTGTGCACAGCGGCTGACCGGGACCGAACGCGGCCGGCGGATGGGTGCGGTCGCAGCTCCATTCCGGCCAGTCGAAGTCGGCCGGCAGGGTTACAGCGACGTCGGTCCAGGCAAGGCCCGAGGCGCGGACGGTGCCGGCGGGCGGAATGCTCGTTGGCAGGCGCCCCCGGCACGCGTCGAGATGCAGCGCCAGGAGCGGGGCGTCGTCGCGGTCATAGATGTCGACGGTCGCGCCGAAACGGGCGTTGATTTCGAGCAGCACCGGCCCGTCCGGCGTCAGCACGAAATCGCCGCTGGCGATGCCGGCGAGCGGCACCTCGCGCGCCAGCCGCTCCAGCGCCGCGACCATGGCCGGGGCGCTGTCGCCGGGCGGGTCCAGCGGGCCCACCGCGCCGCCATAGCGGAACGGCTCGTCGGCCGAGGGCGCCGCCCATTGCCGGGTGAAGCCGAGCATCGCGATCCGGCCACCCGCCGCGAGGAAGGCCGCCGACCATTTCTCGCCCGTCACCCTGCGCTGGACATAGCGATCGGCGTCGGGCGCCGTGCCGTCTGCCGGGCGGACATGGCTGCCGCCAGCGCCGCCGATCTTCTTGGACACCCAGCCGGCGGGATCGCCGACAACGCTGCGCCGGGTCTCGGGGTGGGCGATTTCGGCCTTTACGCAGAGCGCGGCGAAGGCCTCGGGGTCTTTGAGCAGGCGGGTCGTGGCAGCGTCGGTCCCGAGGATCGGCCAGCGCGCGCCGATCCGCTCCAAGAGTTCGGTGCGGTCCTCGAAGCCGGCGCCCGGAACGAAGCCGATCGGCGCATGGCCGTCGGCCAGGCGGCCGAGGATCGCCAGCAGTTCCTCGCCGTCGAAGCCGTCGGGATAGTCGCCATGCAGCACCTCGGCCGCCCGCGCCGACTGCTTCAGGTCGAGGTCGCCGAAGAAGTCGACCGCCAGCGCGTCGATGCCGGAGCGGCGGGCGCTCTCGGCGATCTGACGCGCCGAAAAGGCGGCACAGAGAATGCTGGGGCGCGATGCCATCGGGTTACGAGACCAGGGTGCGGGCCAGCGCGAAGGCATCGCGGAAGTCGAGCACCTGCGGCTCCTCCGCCTCGATCATGCGCTGCAGGAGGCCGGATTCGGTCTTCGACTTCAACGGGCCGACCGCCAGCGCGCCGATGCCGAAGGCCTCGGTGCCGTCGATCTGCTCCTCGTCGTCCATCACGTCGATGCCCTCGAGGCCGAGCGGCGGCACCGCATTGGCGTCGGCGGCGACGAGAAGCTTCGGCGCGCCCTGGATCTGGTCCTTGCCGAGCACCTGCACGCCGGCCTTGGCGGCGGCGATGATGACGTGGACGTCCTCGATGATCGCGGTGTTCTTGTCGTCTGACGAGCCGTCGACCGGCTCGACCTCGACGCCGAAGCGCTCCTTCATCTCGGCCGCGCGCTTGGAGATCCGCTCGATCCCGTCATAGCCGACCACTTTCACCGTGGCGCCCTCCAGCGCGGCGATGACGGCGGCGCAATAGCCGACGACGCCGGTGGCGCCGAAGACGGCGATGGTAACGTCCTTCAGCGCCGTCTGCTTGCGGTTCTTCAGGGTGCGCTCGATGCAGGCGACCATGGCGGCGGCCGTGGTGAAGGAGCCCGAGGGATCGGCCATGATGTTGCAGCCGAAGGGCGGCACGAGCGCGTCCTTGGCCGCCGCGATCATGTCCAGCGCCAGCACCGAATCATTGCCGCCGAAGAACACCGCCGAGCGCACGCCGCGATCCGGCGGGCGCGAGAAGATCACGTCCTGCACCAGGTCGGCGACCTCCGCCATCTCGACGCTCTCATAGGGCAGCACCGCATCGTAGCCGGCGTCGAGCGCCATGTTCACGTCGAAGGGGCTGATGTGCTTCTGCGGCGTGATCATGTGCAGGATGTTCTTGTGCGCCATGGAAAGTCTCCGGTCTGCATGTGCGTTCGCCGGGCCGGTCGGCCGCGACGGTGCCAGGGCTTGTCGCCGCTAGCCGGTGCCCGTCAGTCGGAACCCGCGACGTTCGACGCCGGCTCCATGATTGCGTCCCGCAAGGATGCGGATGTCGAGCCCCGCGGCGGCCTCGCCGATCGCCGTGACGAGACGCCGGGCTTCCGGAGCCGAGGGGGCGAAGGCGAAGCCGGTCGGGCCCCAAGAGCTCTGGCCGATGCCATGGGCTCCGGCCGCCGCCAGCGCCTCACAGGCCCCGGCCACCGCCGGGCTGGTGAAGACGCCGCCCTGGGCGGGGGCGAAATGCTCGCCGACCATCTGCTGGATGGTGGCGATGGCGGCGCCGAAGCCGGCAATGTCGGTCTCGGCCAGCGAGGGCAGCGCCTGCATCAGCACCAGCCGGCAGATTTCCGCGATCTGCGCCTCGGGAAAGGCCGGCAGCGTCGCGAAGGCGGCGACTTCGTCGGCGCCGTGAAAGCCCGTATCGCTCGGGTCGAGGACGAGGATGACGCGCCAGTCGTGCGGAAACGGCAGCCGCGCGATCAGCGGCGGCGGCAGGTCGCTGTCGCCCTTGCCGCCGTCCACCGCCACGCCGCCGCCGGTGACGAAGGCGGCGCCGAGGCCCGACCGGTTGCCGCGGCCGAGCCGCGCGGCGTCGCCGGCGACGTCGGCTGGCAGCCCCTCCAGGGCACGCAGAGCGGTCGCCACGGCCAGCGCCAGCTGGGTGCCCGATCCGAGGCCCGAATGGGCCGGAATCGCCTCCGAAATCGTCAGCTCGTGGCGGACGCCGATGCCCAGATGCCGGCGCATGTCGTCGAGATAGGCGGCTGCGCGACCCGCTTCCGGACCGTCGACATGGTCCTGCCGGGCCCGCCGGATGGAAAGCCGCGTTGCTGGTTCTTCCAGCGCCATGCCGATTCCGCCGAACCGGCGCGCGGACTGGCCGCCGGGATCGAGAAATCCCAGATGCAGGCGAGCGGGCGCCGAGACGTTGACGACGTCGTCTGTCACTTTGTCCCCTGAACTTGCGTGCCCGCACCCTATTATTGCGGCGAATACCGATGGGGCAAGCGTAGTGGAGGAGAAAACCATGGCAGCGAAGACCTATTCCGACGCCGAGGTGACCAAGCGACTGGAAGCGGAGCTGCCCACATGGCGGCTCGAGGACGGCTGGATTCGCCGCACCTACAAGACCGCGGGCTGGAAGGGCACGCTGATGGTGATCAATGCCGTCGGCCATCTCGCCGAGGCCGCATTCCACCATCCCGACATCACTGCCTCCTATGCCTGGGTCGAGGTGCGGCTGGTGAATCACGCCGCCAAGGGGATCACCGATTCGGACTTCGCCCTGGCGAAGATGATCGAGCAGGTGGTCATGTGGCAGCCGGGCAAGGAGGACGGGCCGCTGTCGGGCACGCCGGACGATCCGCGCTTCGCCTATATCAAATACGACAAGAGCTGAGACCTGCCGGCGGGGATTTGATCTTCGCCGCCAAGGCTGTAGTTTGCATCACGGGCACAGAAAGCGAATGGTTTTGCAGAACGCATGGATCGACGGGAAACCGGCGTCCACACAGGAGGCTGTGTCCGCAGCGGCGGAGCTGATCGGCCGAAGCCGCCTGCCTCTCGTGACCGGACTTTCGACCGATGTCGCAGGCATCAAGGCCGCGGTCGCCCTGGCGCAGATCGCCGGCGGGGCGATCGATCATGCCGCCTCGAACGGCATCTATCCGCTGATCTCGGCGATGCGCGACAGCGGCATGATGCTGGCCGCACCGTCCGAGATCCGGCGCCGTGCCGACCGCGTGCTGGTGGTCGGTGACGACGCGTTCGAAGACGCGCCGGACATGCCGGATTACCTGTTCTACGAGACGCCCGATCTCGGCGAAGCGACCCGCGGCGTCGAGCGACAGGTCCTGTGGCTGGGCGCCGGCGACGACATGCCGGACCTTCCGGAATCGGTCGCGCTGCACGGCATCGACTGCGCCGGCGACGATCTCCTCGACGCGCTGTCGGCGATCCGCGCCGAGTTGGCCGGGCACCAGCACGGCGCCGGGCCGCTGCCCGCGCCAACCGTGCAATTCGTCGCCGAATGGCTGAAGGAGGCGGCGTTCGGCTGCGCCATCTTTGCACCCGCCAACCTCGACAGCCTCACCATCGAGATGCTCGCCGGCCTGGTCTTCGACCTGAATGCCGAGACCCGTTTCACCAGCCTGCCGATGTTGCGCGCCGACCAGGCCTTTGCCGCGGCGCAGGCGACCACCTGGACGACCGGCTTTCCGCTGCGCAGCGGTTTCGGCCGCGGCTATCCCGACCATGATCCGCATCTGTATCGCGGCGAGCGGCTGATCGCCGACGGCGAGGCGGATCTGGCGGTGCATGTCGCCGCGCTGGACGGCCAGGACGAAATCGAGCCGGAGTGGTCGGCGACGGTGCCGGTCGTCGCCTTGTGCGGCGAGGCGACCGACTGGAGCCATCCGCCGAAGATCGCCTTCGCCGTGGCGACGGCCGGCCGCGATCACGACAGCGTCCTCTACGACAACCGCTTCGGCGGCTTCGTCCCGGTCGCGGCGTCGCAGGCGGGCGAGGACGCCGGCGGGCGCATGACGGCGGCGGCCGTCCTTGCGGCGATCGCCGCGCATCTGGGACAGACGACGACGGAAGCGACGGCATGATCGTCGGACGGAAAGGGGCGTCTGCATGCTGACGCATTTGAAGAACGGCCATGTCGTCGACCCGGCCAACGACCGGGATGGCGTGGCGGATCTGTATCTCGCCGACGGCGTCGTCGTCGATGCGCCGACGGACGGGCGCCGGCCCGACGAGACGATCGACTGCAAGGGGCTGATCGTCATGGCGGGCGCCATCGACATTCATTCCCACATCGCCAGCGGTCACGTGAACACGGCGCGGCTGCTGCTGCCGGAATATCACCGGGCCTTCCAGTCACGGCCGGGCTCGACCGGCCTGTCCAAGGTCGGCTGGACCACCGAGGAAACCGGCCTGCGCTACGCCGAAATGGGGTTCACCACCGTGGTCGAGCCCGCCATGGCGCCGTCCTCGGCGCTGCATTCCCATCTCGAACTCGCCGACATCCCGATCATCGACAAGGCAACGCTCGTCGTCCTTGGCAATGACGATTTCCTGATGGCGATGATCCGCGACGGCGAGAGCGAGAGCGCCATCGCCGACTATGTCGCCTGGACGGTCTCGGCGTCGCGGGCGCTCGGCGTCAAATGCATCAATGCCGGCGGCTCCGCGGCCTTCAAGGAGAATGTCCGCAAGTTCGACTTCGATGACATCGTGCCCGATTACGGCGTGTCGTCGCGCAAGATCGTCAAGACGCTGCAGGGCGCCGTGAACGGGCTCAGCATCCCGCATCCGCTGCATGTCCATTGCAACAATCTCGGCGTGCCCGGCGATTCCGCCTCGTCGGCCGAGGCGACCATCGGCGCGGCCGAGGGCCTGCCGATGCATCTCGCCCACATCCAGTTCTACGGCTACGGCACCGAGGGCAAGCGCGGCTTTTCCTCGGTCGGGCAGCGGCTGGCCGACCTCGTCAACCGGACGCCGGAGGTCACGGTCGATATCGGCCAGGTGATGTTCGGCCAGACCGTGACGATCTCCTCGGACGAGATGCGCCAGTTTGCCGGTCGGCCGCAGGCCAGCCCCGGCAAGACGATCATCTTCGACCACGAGGCCAATGGCGGCGGCGTGGTGCCGATGGAATACAAGCAGAAGAGCTTCTTCAACGCGCTCCAATGGGCGATCGGGCTGGAGCTGTTCCTCCTGATCGAGGACCCCTCGCAGGTGTTCTTCACCACCGACCATCCCAATGGCGCGCCGTTCACCAGCTACCCCGACATCTTCGCGCTGCTGATGGACCGCGGCGTGCGCCAGCTATGGCTCGACGCGCTGCCGAAATCGGTGGTGCGGATGACCAGCCTGCCGGAGATCACCCGCGAATACACGCTGCGGGAGATCGCGACGATGACCCGCGCCGCCCCGGCCCGCCTGCTCGGCACGTCCGATCGCGGCCATCTGGGGGCGGGGGCCGTGGGCGACGTGGCGATCTATCGTCCCGGCCACGACAAGGCCGAGATGTTCGGCCGCGCAGCCTATGTCTTCAAGGACGGGACGCTGGTGGTGAAGGACGGCACCGTCGTCAACCGCACCAAGGGCCGCACGCTGACGGTCCGGCCCGAGGCGGACAAGGCGATGGCGAAACGCCTCGACCGCTATTTCGACGAACGCTTCGGTCTGCCGTCGCGCTGGTTCGAGGTGCCGGACTTTGCCATCGGCCAAGAGGATCCGTTCAAGGTGATGCCATGCCGGACGTGACACAGGACGCGCCGTCCACGGCGATGACCCGCAATGGCGTCGTCATTGACGACACCTTCGCCGAAGCGTTTCCGATGAGCGGAACGGCCATCCAGGTCACCGCCGATTCCGAGAAATGGGCGATGGAGGCCGCGCGCTCCTTCACCGGCTTTGCCACCTCGGTGATCGCCTGCGGCTGCGAGGCCGGCATCGACCGCGTTGTGCCCGCCAGCGAGACCCGCGACGGGCGGCCGGGCGTGCGCATTCTCCTGTTCTCGATGGACAAGGACGGGCTCGCCAAGCAGCTCGGCACCCGGCTCGGCCAGTGCATTCTCACCAGCCCGTCCTCGGCCTGCTACGCCGATTTCGACAGCGAGACGCAGATCGATCTCGGCTCGGCCATCCGCTATTTCGCCGATGGCTGGCAGATATCGAAGAAATTCGCCGGCCGGCATTTCTGGCGCATGCCGGTGATGGAGGGCGAATTCCTCTGCGAGGCGACGACCGGCATGACCGGCGACGGCGTCGGCGGCGGCAATCTCCTGTTCATGGCTCGCACCAGCGCACAGGCGCTGGCGGCTGCCGAGGCGGCGCTCGAGGCGATGCGTGAGGTGCCCGGTGCGATCATGCCGTTTCCCGGCGGGATCGTGCGCTCCGGTTCCAAGGTCGGCGGCAAGTACAAGGGCATGATGGCCTCCACCAACGATGCCTATTGCCCGACCCTGAAGGGCGTCACCCCATCGGCTCTGACGCCCGATATCGGTTCGGTGCTGGAGATCGTCATCGACGGCCTGTCGAAGGAGGCGGTCGCCGATGCCATGCGCGCCGGGCTGAAGGCGGCGGTCGATCTCGGACCCGACAAGGGCGCCCTGCGGATCGGCGCCGGCAATTACGGCGGCAATCTCGGACCGCATCACTTCCATCTGAAGGAGCTGGCGCCATGAGCGGGCTCACCTTCCGCAAGCGGGCCGAACCGGATCAGCGCATCGACCTGTCGGCCCTGATCCCGTCGCGCCTTGCCGGCCTCACCATTGCGCAGATCGCCTCCCTGCCGGTCGGCACGACCCGCTGGCTGGTCACGGTCGGCGACCTCTTCGACGTGTCGGGCGGCGATCCTGCGCAATTGCGCTTCGAGGGTGGCTCGCACCGCTTCGACCGGATCGGCGAAGGGCTCGATGGCGGTGAGATCCATGTCGAGGGCGATGCCGGCTGGCGGACCGGCCGGGTGATGAGCGCCGGACGGCTGACGGTGACGGGCTCGGCCGGCGGCTTCGCCGGTTCGGCCATGAGCGGCGGCGAGCTGCACATCGAGGGCGATGCGGGCGATTTTCTCGGCGGTCCGCTGGCCGGCGAGATGGCGGGCATGTCGGGTGGCACGATCCGCGTCGGCGGCGCGGCCGGCGAACGGGCGGCCGATCGCATGCGGCGTGGCACCATCGTCGTCGCGGGCACGCTCGGCGCCAACGCCGCCAGCCGGATGATCGCCGGCACGCTGATTGCCGGCGGCCGCGCCGCGGGCGTGCCCGGCCGCCTGATGAAGCGCGGCACGCTGATCCTGCCCGGCGGGGTCGAGCGCCTGACGCCGACCTTCCTCGACAACGGCCCGGCCGACCTCCTGATCCTGAAGCTGATGGCCCGGGATATCGCCGCGGGGCCCGCCGGCCCGGTGCCCTTCGATGGCGCGCCCATGCGCCGGTTCGGCGGCGACACGGCGGTGCTCGGCATGGGCGAGATCTTCCTGCCGTTGTAAGGCGGCGAGACTGCACAATTGCCATGCGACACGGCGCCGCCGCTCTGCTGACTTGCCGGAGGGCGCCGCTAGTTCTGCATCCGGATGCAGCATCGCTGCGTATGTGAAGAGCGTATCCCAGTTCGACCGGGCACCGTCTGATCCCCCAGGAAGGAAACGGCCGAGACGATGATTGACCTGATTTTGACCGTCTGCATGGTGAGCGACCCGTCGAACTGCCGGGAAGAGCGGCTGACCTACCAGAGCCGCGGCTCGCTGGCGCAATGCATGATGCTGTCGACGCCCTATGTCGCGGCCTGGGCCGGCGATCATCCGCAATGGACGATCAAGAGCTGGAAGTGCCACTGGCCGGAAGATCGCAAGGAAGCGATCTGAGCGGACAGCACCGTCTGCTGCCGCGCTGCTCACTGCGGTGAAAAACTAGGCATTGAACAAAATACAGGCAGATTTGATCTGACCCAGGGTCAGGGTAGTCGCGCAACCGGTGGCTTCACCCGCCGGATGGCCGCGTTCCCCGCCAGTCCTTCGCGCATCGCCAGTCTGGCACGGGGATTGCTCCCTGTGTGACCGGAGCCCGTCGCTGAGAGCGGGACCTGTCAACTGGAGAGCGTGAATGACATCACCTATCAATTGGCTTCGTGGCGCCGTCGCCGCGACCGCGATGAGCGGCGTCGCACTGACCGGTGCCGTGGCGCAGGACGCGCCGTCCGGCGATCCGATCAAGGTCGGCATCCTGCATTCGCTGTCGGGCACGATGGCGATTTCCGAGACCACCCTGAAGGACGCCATGCTGATGCTCATCGAGGAGCAGAACGCCAAGGGCGGTCTGCTCGGGCGTCCGCTCGAAGGTGTCGTGGTCGATCCGGCCTCCGACTGGCCGCTCTTCGCCGAGAAGATGCGCGACCTCGTCTCGGCCCAGGACGTCGCGGCGGTGTTCTGTTGCTGGACCTCGGTGTCGCGCAAGTCGATCCTGCCGGTGGCCGAAGAGCTCAACACGGTCGTCTTCTACCCGGTCCAGTACGAGGGTGAGGAATCCTCGCGCAACATCTTCTACACCGGTGCCGCGCCCAACCAGCAGGCAATCCCCGCCGTCGACTATCTGATGGAGGAAGGCGTCGAGCGCTGGGTGCTGGAAGGCACCGACTACGTCTATCCGCGCACCACCAACAAGATCCTCGAGCAGTATCTAAAGGACAAGGGCGTCGCCGCCGAGGACATCAAGGTCAACTACACGCCCTTCGGCTTCTCCGACTGGCAGACCGAGGTGTCGGCCATCAAGGAATTCGGTTCGACCGGCAAGAAGACCGCCGTTGTCTCGACCGTGAACGGCGACGCCAACGTGCCGTTCTACAAGGAGCTCGCCAACCAGGGCATCGCCGCGACCGACATTCCGGTCGTCGCCTTCTCCGTCGGCGAGGAAGAACTGGCCGGCATCGACACCGGCCCGCTGGTCGGCCATCTCGCCGCCTGGAACTATTTCCAGTCGGTCGATACGCCCGAGAATGCCGAGTTCATCGAGAAGTGGAAGACCTTCATCGGTGACGACAAGCGCGTCACCAATGACCCGATGGAAGCCCACTATATCGGCTTCAACATGTGGGTGAAGGCGGTCGAGGCCGCTGGCACGACCGAGGCCGACGCGGTCATCGCCGCCCTGCCGGGCGTCGAGGTGCCGAACCTCACCGGCGGCATGTCAACCATGCTGGCCAACCACCACATCACCAAGCCCGTGCTGATCGGCGAGATCAACGACGAGGGCCAGTTCGACATCGTCTCGGAGACCGAGGAACTGGTGCCGGGCGACGCCTGGTCCGACTTCCTGCCGGAATCCAAGAAGCTGACCGCCGACTGGACCGACCCGATCAATTGCGGGAACTACAACACCGAGACCGAGACCTGCGGCGGTGCTTCGGCGGAAGCCAAGTAAGCGGGTCCGACAGCTTCGTCCTCCCAAGACGAACCCGACGGGGGCGGTCCCAGGCGACCGTCCCCGTCCCCAGCGGCCCTCAGGTGGGATGTGATGCAACAGTTCTTCGAGCGATGCCGGACCGGTCTCATGCTGGTCGCGGGTCTCCTGCTGGCGGCGGGACTTCTGGCGGCGCAGCCTGCATGGGCCCAGGGCGCCGACCCGGCCACGATCGTCCAGAAATTCGGCGGCAAGCAGAGCTTCAGCGAAACCGAGGCGGTGATCGCGGAAGCGGCGGCCAGCGGCGATGCCGCCCTGGCGCCCGCCCTCAAGGCCCTGCGTGACGGCGACCTCTACTGGCGCAAGAGCGACGAGGCCGTCTTCGTCGGCGCGGCGCGCGGCGACGAGATGGTCCTCACCGATCCGATCACCGGCGAGGCTGCCGGTATAGTCGCCAAGGCGGACGTCACCAAGGTCCGCATCAAGAATTCGATCCGCAACGCGGTCACCGCCGCCCTCGGCACCCTGACCCTGCGCGCCGCCGATCCGGCCCAGCGGCTGCGGGCCGCCAGCACTGTGTTTTCCGACGCCGACCCCGAGATGATTGCCCCGCTGGAAGCGGCGATTGCCGCCGAGACCGACGCCGGCGTCCTGGCCCGGCTGGAAGAGGCGCGCGCTGCCGCGATCCTCGCCTCCGACCGTCCGGCCGCCGAGAAGGCCGAGGCCGCCAAGGCGCTGCAGACGCGCGGCGACCGCGAGGCGCTGAACATGCTGCGCATCTTCGCCGATGCCACCGACGATCCGGTGGCCCGCGAGGCGGCGCGCGAATCCATCGCCGGCATCGAGGCCAACATCGCCTTCTGGAACCAGATGCAGAATGTCTGGTACGGCCTGTCGCTCGGCTCGGTGCTGCTGCTCGCGGCCATCGGGCTGGCCATCACCTTCGGTGTGATGGGCGTCATCAACATGGCCCATGGCGAGATGGTCATGCTGGGCGCCTACACGACCTTCGTGGTGCAGGAGGCGATCCGCGGTTCGGCGCCCTGGCTGTTTCCCTGGTCGCTGACCATCGCCCTGCCGCTGGCCTTCCTCGTCTCCGGCTTCGTCGGTCTCGTCATGGAGCGCGGCCTGATCCGCTTTCTCTACGGCCGGCCGCTGGAAACGCTGCTGGCGACCTTCGGCGTCTCGCTGATCCTGCAGCAGGCGGTGCGCACCGTCTTCGGCCCGACCAATCGCGAGGTCGGCAATCCCGACTGGATGTCCGGCGCCTTCGATGTCGGGTTGATGTCGATCACCTGGAACCGGCTGTGGATCATCGTCTTCGCGCTGGTCG
This sequence comes from Aurantimonas coralicida DSM 14790, assembly GCF_000421645.1. Lineage (GTDB taxonomy): Bacteria > Pseudomonadota > Alphaproteobacteria > Rhizobiales > Rhizobiaceae > Aurantimonas > Aurantimonas coralicida. The sequence goes on from NZ_ATXK01000002.1 coordinate 441,290, forward strand.
TCTTCCTGGCCTTGCTCGCCGTCCTCAACCGCACACCGCTCGGCCTGCAGATGCGCGCCGTCACCCAGAACCGCAAGATGGCCTCGGCCATGGGCATCCGTACCCCCTGGGTCGATGCCATGACCTTCGCACTCGGCTCGGGCATAGCCGGTGTCGCCGGTGTCGCGCTCAGCCAGATCGACAATGTCTCGCCGAGCCTCGGCCAGGGCTACATCATCGACAGCTTCATGGTCGTGGTGTTCGGCGGGGTCGGCAATCTGTGGGGCACGCTGGTCGGGGCGATGAGCCTCGGCGTGCTCAACAAGTTCCTCGAACCCTATGCCGGCGCCGTCCTCGGCAAGATCATCGTGCTCGTCCTGATCATCCTCTTCATCCAGAAACGACCGCGCGGCCTGTTCGCCCAGAAGGGGAGGTTCGTCGACGCATGATTCTCGCGCGCTTCCTCGGTCCCCGCATCTTCATCCTCGTCGCTGTGATCCTGGCGGCGGCAATCCTCGTGCCGCTGGCCAATCTCTGGCTGCCGGCGGGCCATCCGCTGCATGTGCCGTCCTATGCGGTGCCGCTCTTCGGCAAATATGTCTGCTACGCGCTCTTGGCGCTCGCCCTCGATCTGGTCTGGGGCTATGTCGGCATCCTGTCGCTCGGCCACGGCGCCTTCTTCGCCCTCGGCGGCTACGCCATGGGCATGTATCTGATGCGCCAGATCGGTTCGCGCGGGGTCTATGGCGACCCGGTGCTGCCGGACTTCATGGTGTTCCTGAACTGGCAGGAACTGCCCTGGTACTGGTACGGCTTCGACCAGTTCTGGTTCGCCGCGCTGATGGTCGTGCTGGCCCCCGGCATCCTCGCCTTCGTCTTCGGCTATTTCGCCTTCCGCAGCCGCGTCACCGGCGTCTATCTGTCGATCATCACCCAGGCGATGACCTATGCGCTGCTGCTGGCCTTCTTTCGCAACGACATGGGGTTCGGCGGAAATAACGGCCTGACCGACTTCAAGGAGCTGCTCGGCTTCTCGCTGCAGGCCGACACCACCCGCGCCGGCCTCTTTGCCGCCAGCTGCATCGCGCTGGCGGTGGCCGTGGTCATCGTCGGCTGGATCACCCGCTCGCGGCTCGGCAAGCTGATGGTCGCCGTGCGCGACGCCGAAAGCCGCACCCGCTTCATCGGCTGGCGGCCCGAACATGTGAAGCTCTTCGCCTTCACCGTCTCGGCGGTGATGGCCGGCATTGCCGGCGCCCTCTACGTGCCGCAGGTCGGTATCATCAATCCCGGCGAGTTCGCCCCGGTCAATTCGATCGAGATCGTCGTCTGGGCGGCGGTCGGCGGCCGCGGCACGCTGATCGGCCCGGTCATCGGGGCGCTGCTGGTGAATTTCGGCAAGAGCACCTTCACCGCCATCGCGCCGGAATTCTGGCTCTTCGTCCTCGGCAGCCTGTTCGTCTTCGTCACCCTGTTCCTGCCCCGCGGCATCGTCGGCACCATCGACCATGGCTGGAACGCCTGGCGTGCCCGGCGCGGCGATGCCGACCGCGAAAAGGGCGAGGCGGTCGACAAGACGCCCGTGCCGGCGCCGGGGCCGGCGGAATGACCATGATGGACCAGATGACCGACGCCCCCGACAAGACCATGGCCACGGCAGGCGGGCCGGCCGCGCCCGCCGGCGATACGGACGCCGCACCGGCGCCGCCGATCGTCTCGCCGCACCCCTATGCCACCCAGCGTGCCGCCCTGCTGGCCGAGCGCGAAGCCCTCGGGCAGGCGCGGCGCGACACGCTGCTCTATCTCGACGGCGTCACCAAGAGCTTCGACGGCTTCAAGGCGATCAACAATCTCTCGCTGGTCATCCAGAAGGGCGAGATGCGGGTGATCATCGGCCCGAACGGCGCCGGCAAGACCACCATGATGGACATCATCACTGGCAAGACCCGGCCCGACGAGGGCGAGGTCTATTTCGCCGGCGATGTCGACCTGACCAAGCAGGACGAGGCCGCGATTGCCAATATGGGCATCGGCCGAAAATTCCAGAAGCCGACCGTCTTCGAGAGCCACACGGTGGCCGACAACATCCGCATGTCGATGGCCGGCTCGCGCTCGATCTTCGCCGCGCTGCTGCACCGCGACAGTGCGGGCGAGCGCCAGACGGTCGCCGACATTCTGGAGACGACGCGCCTGACCACCAAAGCGGGCACGCTGGCGGCCGATCTCAGCCATGGCCAGAAGCAGTGGCTGGAGATCGGCATGCTGCTGGCGCAGGATCCCGAACTCCTGCTGGTGGACGAACCGGTGGCCGGCATGACCGACGCCGAGACCAAGGAGACGGCGCGGCTCCTGCGCGAGATCGCCCGCACCCGGTCGGTGGTCGTCGTCGAACACGACATGCATTTCGTCCGCGCCCTCGACGTCAAGGTCACCTGCCTCCACGAGGGCTCGGTGCTGTCCGAAGGTACGCTCGACCATGTCTCCGCCGATCCGCGCGTCGTCGAGGTGTATCTTGGCCGCTGAGATGCACCACACGAGCCGAGACCTGGCCACGATGCGGTCCGGGGAGGGCGGAACGCGCCGCTTTGCCGGTTCGCGCGCGGCCCATCCAACATTCCCTGCAGGAGCGCCGAACGCCCCATGCTGACCGTTTCGAACGTCGATCTCTATTACGGTGCGGCGCAGGCGCTGCGCGGCGTGTCGCTGAATGCCAGGAAGGGCGAGATCACCTGCGTCCTCGGCCGCAACGGCGTCGGGAAGACCTCGCTGCTGCGCGCCATCGTCGGCCAGCAGCCGATCCGCGCCGGCCAGATCGCCCTCGACGGCGACAATCTCGGCCGCGAGGCGCCCTATACGCGGGCCCGACGCGGCATCGGCTTCGTGCCCCAGGGCCGCGAGATCTTCCCGCTTTTGACGGTGAAGGAGAATCTCCAGACCGGCTTCGCGCCGCTGAAGGGTGCCGACCGGACCATCCCCGACCATGTCTTCGAGCTCTTCCCTGTGCTCGCCGACATGCTCGGCCGGCGTGGCGGTGACCTGTCCGGCGGCCAGCAGCAGCAGCTGGCGATCGGCCGGGCGCTGGTGACACGGCCGCAGCTTCTCGTCCTCGACGAGCCGACCGAGGGCATCCAGCCCTCGATCATCAAGGATATCGGCCGGGCCATCCGCTATCTGAAGGACCAGTCCGGTCTCGCCATCCTGCTGGTCGAGCAATATCTGGATTTCTGCCGCGAGCTCGCCGATCAGGTCTACATCATGGATCGCGGCGAGATCGTCTTCGACGGTCCCGCCGAGGGTCTCGACGATCCCGAGGTGCGCCGGCATCTGACGGTGTGACTCCGATCTCCGCGATGATTGCCCTCGCTTCAGTCTTCCCGAACGGCATGTTAGAAAGGATGACACGGTCGCGGCCGATGTTCCTCGATCTGCGGCACGTGGTGCGCTCCGCTTTTGGGAGGATACCCAGTGCGCTTCATCGCGACGCTTCTTGCCTGCCTTTGCCTTGCCGGTGCCAGTCAGGCGCAAACGCTGGTCAAGCCTGGCGAGATCGATCAGATCGTCGACATCGCCCGCGGCTTCGGCTCCGGGACCTTGGAAAAGGACGAGACCGAATATGTCCGGGGGCGCATCGATGGCACGCTCTACGTGATCTTCTTCAACGACTGCAATTCCGACAGGAGCGAGTGCCAGAGCCTTCAGTTCTATGCCTCCTGGGACGGCGTCCCTGTCGATCAGGCCGTCATCAACGGCTGGAACCGGGACAAGCGCTTTGCCAAGGCTTATATCGACGCCGAGAACGATCCGGTGCTGGAGATGGACGTCAATCTGCGCCACGGAGTCACCCGCGGCAATCTCGAGGATACCTTCGACTGGTGGCGTCTGTCCCTGAGAGAGTTCAAGTCGGGCATCCTCAAGCTTTAGGGCCACTCGCGGCTTCCGGTGGCCAGCCGTGGGGCTGGAATTCGCGCCCGGTCGCACTCTTGCCGTTCATGCCGGGACCTGCGAGCCTCGCGCCATCTCCACGCATCCCCTCGGACAGATCATCATGAGAGACGCAGCCGGCGCCCCGTCGGATCAAGCCGCTTTGCCGCGCGTCCGCGCCGGCCTGCCCGCATGAGCGCGGTGCGCGACCTGCCGGTGACGGACCAGCCGGTTCCGCGCCGCATGCAGCGCTCGGAAGGGTCGGCGTCGGCGCAGTTCCGCGTCGTCGACAAGCGAACCCGCCTGCAGCGGTTGCACCAGTCCGGCTGCCTCAAGCTGCGGTTTCCGCGGCTGCCGCGCCAGCAGGCCGAGGCGATCCTCATCAACAGTTCGGGCGGCCTAACCGGCGGCGACCGGCTGGCGCAGGATTTCACCGTGGCGGCCGGGGCCGATCTCACCGTCACCACCCAGGCCTGTGAACGCATCTACCGCGCCTCCGGCGGCGATACTGCCCATGTGACGACGCGCGCTACGCTGGAAGCGAAGGCACGGCTCGCCTGGTTGCCGCAGGAAACGATCCTCTTCGATGGCGGCCGGGTGCGACGCACGCTCGAGGTCGAGGCCGCGCCGGATGCGCGCTTTCTCCTGTGCGAATCGCTGATCCTCGGCCGCGAGCTCATGGGCGAGAGCGTGACCGCGGGCCATTTCCACGATCGCTGGCGGGTGCGGCTCGGCGGCCGGCTGGTCTTTGCCGACGACCTGCAGCTGTCCGGTGACATCGCCGCGGCGATGGCGGAGCCCGCCTCGCTCGGCCCGAACCGCGCGCTGGCGACGGTGGTGGCTCATCTGCCCGACGCCGAGGCCCGCCTCGACGGGCTGCGCGCTGCGATCGGCGAAGACGGCGGCGCCAGTCTCGTTGGTGGTCTTCTCGTCGCCCGCATCCGGGCCGCGTCCGGCTTTCATCTGCGCCAGCGGCTCGTGCCGGTGCTTTCGGGTCTGGCGGACGGGCCGTTGCCGCTTGTATGGTCGCTATGACGCATCTGCGAAGGAACCCGGCATGCAACTGACCCCGCGCGAAAAGGACAAGCTGCTCGTCTCGATGGCCGCCATGGTGGCGCGCCGCCGGCTGGAACGCGGCGTGAAGCTGAACCATCCCGAGGCGATCGCGCTGATCACCGATTATGTGGTGGAAGGTGCGCGCGACGGCCGCAGCGTCGCCGACCTGATGGAGGCCGGCGCCCATGTGATCACGCGTGACCAGGTGATGGAGGGGATTGCCGAGATGATCCACGACGTCCAGGTCGAGGCGACCTTTCCCGACGGCACCAAGCTGGTGACGGTGCACGAACCGATCCGCTGATCCGGGCGATCTGCGGCCTGGGGCCTGCGCTACCGGACGCGTTGCCTATCGCCGTTCCGTTGCCGGGGCCTCGGCCAGTGTGTCCGCCTTCGCGGCGGGTTCGAGGGAGGACACGGTGATGTCCGGCTCGTCGGCTGCGACAGCGACGGGCGCGTCTCCGACGAATCGGAACCCCTGTTCGATGACGGAATAATAGGCGGGACCGGTGACGGGACCGATGGTGACAGTGCGGACCATCAGGGGCTGCGCCGGTCCGACGGGACCGAGGAGCAGACCGAGAAACGCCGCGATCAGAAGCGACCTCAGCATGTGAACTCCAACCTGTTGTGCGGTTGCGCGGTCCGATCGTTCGATGCCGGACCTTTGCCTTCTTCCGCAACGTCATTATGCGACGTTTCGTTCCGCGCGCCAGCTCTTTTTGCCCAAAGCCGTTAACGCGGAGCCGAGACATAACCCGCGAAAGTTTCATGAGTTCTTGCCGGCGCAACCATCGTTGTCGGTAGGCTTTCCGAAATCCTACAGGCCGTCCCGCCGCTCTTCGCATCTGCGAGATCAGCGCCAGAAAGCCTTTGACACCGGGTCGGCCGGCTTCCATGATCGCGCCCGAACCCGCCGTGCCGGGTGCCCCTTTTGGGCGGTGCCGACGGCGGGCTGGACGCGACCCATATCGGGGCGCCCGTCGACCAATCTGAGGGACATCCGCATGCTCACACGCTTCGCCATTGCCGCCGCAACCCTGGCCGCCGCAACAGTGCCCGCCTTCGCCCATCTCGATCCGGTTGCGCATGGCTCGCTGGCCGCCGGCGCGTCGCATCCGCTGCTCGGCTGGGACCACGTCCTGGTCATGGTGGCCGTGGGCCTGTGGGCTGCAACGCTCGGCGGCCGTGCGCGCTTTGCCGTTCCCGCTGCTTTCGTCGGCGCCATGGGCGCCGGCTTCGTGCTGGCCCTGAACGGTCTGTCGCTGCCCTTCGTCGAGCCGGTGGTCATGGCGTCGGTCGTCGCCCTCGGCCTTTTGGTCGCCGCCGCTGTCCGCCTGCCGGTTCCGGCCGCGGCCGCAGCCGTCGGCGCCTTCGCCCTGTTCCATGGTTCGGCCCATGGCGCCGAGCTCGGCTCGGCCGGCGCTTTCTCCTTCGGCCTCGGTTTCGTGGTGGCGACGGCCGCGCTGCATGGTGTCGGCCTGGCGCTCGGCCATTCGCTGACCGCCGGCCGCCAGCCGCTGATCGTCCGCGCGCTCGGCGCGGCCTCGGCGCTCGCCGGCCTCTACATGATCGCGGCCTGAGCCGCGTGACGCATCCGGGCCCTGGCCCGCAGAAGACAGGGCTCGCCCGGAGACGGGCGCGCCTGAGAGAAGAGCAACGGCGTGCCTGAGTTCATCCGGGCGCCGCAGCCTGTCGGCGAATACGACCTGATGGCGATCGGCCCCGTGCTGCTGGTGGTTCTGGCGATCATCGCCATTCGCAAGCTCTGGAGGAATGGATCATGATCCCCGGCGAAATCCTCACCCCCGACGGCGATATCGTCCTCAATGACGGCGCCGAGCCGATCACGCTGATGGTCGGCAATACGGGCGACCGGCCGGTCCAGGTCGGCAGCCATTTCCATTTCGCCGAGACCAATCCCGCACTCACCTTCGATCGCGACGCCGCGCGCGGCATGCGGCTGGATCTGGCCGCCGGTACCGCCGTGCGCTTCGAGCCCGGCCAGACCCGCGAGGTCACGCTTGTGCCGCTCGGCGGCGCGCGCAAGGTCTATGGCTTCAACGGCAAGGTGATGGGCGCGCTCTGACCGGCGCGACGCCGGCGCCGCTGAGGCGCCACCCCTGATTCCCGGCCGTGAGGACGATGGCTGCAAGCCTGGCAGATGGCACAGGCGCGGCTTGGTGCGTGCTGGAAAAGGGGGACAGGCGAATGTGCGACCATTGCGTGATCGACAGCGTGAAAAGCCGGATGCTGAGCCGGCGTGGGCTCTTGGGCGGCGGGCTCGCCGCGGCCGCGGCGGGGATCGCCAGCCCGGCCTTTGCGCAGGACGTCGCCAGGCCCGCGGCAGCCGCCGCGATGCCGGCCAATTCCATCGCCGACCTGACCCATGAGCTCTATCCGGAGTTCCCGACCTTCTTCGGCGACCAGCAATTCTTCATGGAGCGGAAATTCTCCTACGCCGAGCACAAGTTCAACCTGTTCGAGCTGCGGGTGAACGAGCACACCGGCACCCATGTCGACGCGCCGCTGCATTTCTCCGCCGACGGCCAGTCGGTGGCGGAGATCCCCGTCGACAAGCTGATGGCGCCGCTGGTCGTGGTCGACATCCGCGAGAAGGCGGAGAAGGACGCGGACGCGCAGGTCACGCCCGACGATCTGAAGGCCTGGATCGCGGCCCATGGCGACATGCCGGAAAATTGCTGCGTGGCGATGAATTCCGGCTGGGCCCGGCATCTGGACACCGACAAGTTCCGCAATGCCGACCAGGACGGCACGATGCATTTCCCCGGCTTCCATGTGGAGGCGGTGCAGATGCTGCTGGAGGGCTCGGCGGTCGGCATCGCCGTCGACACGCTGTCGCTCGACTTCGGCATGTCGCCGGACTTCGCCGTGCATTACGCCTGGCTGCCGGAAGGCCGCTGGGGGCTGGAGTGCATCGCCGGGCTCGACGACATGCCGGCGACGGGGGCGACGCTGATCGTCGGCGCGCCGAAGCATCGCGGCGGCTCGGGCGGTCCGGCCCGCGTCTTCGCACTCACCTGAGGGGACAGGCCATGGCAACGGCACCGCTGGTTTCGGATGCACAGGCCAGCCCCGAGGTGCGCGCCGTCTTCGACGACATCCGCGCGACCCGCGGCTCGGACTTCGTCAACAATTTCTGGCGCGTGCTGGCCGCCGATCCGGCGACGCTGAAGCGGACATGGGAGGAGGTGAAGGCGGTGATGGGGGCACCGGGCGCGCTCGATCCGCTGACCCGGGAGATGCTCTATATCGCCGTTTCGACCACCAATGGCTGCAGCTATTGCGTCCATTCCCACACGGCCGCGGCGCGTGCGAAGGGGATGACCGATGCGCAATATGGCGAGTTGCTGGCCGTCGTCGGCCTTGCCGCCAGGACCAATCAGCTGGCGCAGGCGCTGCAGGTGCCCGTGGACGACGCCTTCGAGTTCTGATCGCCTTCTCAGGAGACGAGGCGTGGCTCAGTCGCCATTGGCCTTGGGAATGGCGCTCGGAGCGTTCGACAGGCCGCGACGAATGGAGCCCAGATCGACGGCGACGGTCGGCTTGGTAATCCGGTAGGCGCGGTCGGACCCGGCGCCGGGCGTGCCGATCGTGTCGCTGGTGCCGAAACTGGTGACCGACGAGGTGCCGGCGCCATCCTCGGAGCGTGCCAGCCCTTCGGCATTGAGGCTGTTGATCGTCGACGAACCCTCGCTCGCCAGCCCCTCGGTGGTGTTGGCGCCGAGACCGGTGCTGCCGGAACTTGCGCCCGGTGCAATCGGGTCGGTGAGGGTGGGCGATGCGCCCGTATCCGACAGGCTGGACCCCGATCCGACGCCGCCCGTGCTGCCGATGCCGCTGGCGCCGGAGCCGGTGACGACACCGCTGCCCGCCGATCCGCCGATGCCGGACGAGCCCCCGGCACCTGAAGAGCCGCCGACGCCGCCGGAGAGCTGGGCCAGTGCGGGAGCCGCGGTCAGCACCGCCGCAATTGCGATCAGGGGGGTGAGGGATCTGCGCATGGCCTCTGCCTTCCGGTTTCACGGCGCGGGTCGGTGGGTGTCGGCGGCCCGCTGCCTCTGATCACCAACTCCGCGCGCTTCCGACCGGTTCCCGAACGCGGGCAGCGCCGCGCAGCCTACCGCCGGATGATGGCGCGGTGGGAGCCGACCGAACGGCCGCGGGTCACCGCGCTGCCGCCGGCGGCACCGGGGCCCTGCCGCGCGAAGCTGCCGGCATTGATGCCGTTGAGGTCCGACCGGCCTTCGACCGCGCGTTCTGCGGTGCTCGGCTGGGCAGCGCGGCTGCGGGGCACCTTCGGCTTCAGATAACTGTCGTCGAAATTCTTGCCGTAGGCCCGCTCGGTGACCGTGTCGCCGAAGACGTCGGCGCCGCGAATGCGGGGACCGCCCGGTGCTGCGGGCGAACCGCCGATGCGCATGCCCGACGCGGACGAGCCCGGCACGTCGCCCATCGGCCCCGGATCATAGGCCTGGGCGAGGGCGGCGCCGGGCAGAAGCAGCGCGGCGAGGAGGGCGAGGCGGATCATCTGGGCTCCTGAATCGGGGGCGCGCGGCCACGGCCGGCATGCGCGCCGCAGCGGCCGAATTGCCGCCAGTCTCGCGCCGATCGACAAAACCGGGAAGACAAGCTTTCGCGACCGACATATGGTCGCTGATGGTGCGCCGCAACGAGAGCGGCCGCGTCCTTAGAATTCGACCCGTCTGGAGATCGCCCATGCCCGCCCGGATCGCTCGCTCTTCCTATGCCGCCATGTTCGGCCCGACGACCGGCGACAAGGTGCGCCTGGCCGACACCGAACTGTTCATCGAGGTGGAAAAGGACTTCACCACCTATGGCGAGGAGGTGAAGTTCGGCGGCGGCAAGGTGATCCGCGACGGCATGGGCCAGTCCCAGCATTCGCGGGCCGAGGGCGCGGTCGACACGGTGATCACCAACGCGCTGGTTCTCGATCATACCGGCATCTACAAGGCCGATATCGGCCTGCGCGACGGTCGCATCTGCGCCATCGGCAAGGCCGGCAATCCCGACACACAGGGCGGCGTCGACATCATTATCGGCCCGGGCACCGAGGCGATCGCCGCCGAGGGCAAGATCGTCACCGCCGGCGGCTTCGACAGCCACATCCACTTCATCTGCCCGCAGCAGATCGAGGAGGCGCTGTTTTCCGGCGTCACCACCATGATGGGCGGCGGCACCGGGCCGGCGCACGGCACGCTGGCGACGACCTGCACCCCCGGGCCCTGGCACCTGGCGCGCATGCTGCAGGCCACTGACGCCATGCCGATGAATATCGGCTTCTCGGGCAAGGGCAACGCCTCGCTGCCGGCCGCGCTGGAGGAGATGGTGCGGGGCGGCGCCTGCGCCCTGAAGCTGCACGAGGACTGGGGCACGACGCCCGCCGCCATCGATTGCTGCCTGTCGGTGGCCGACGATCACGACGTGCAGGTGATGATCCACACCGACACGCTGAACGAGAGCGGCTTCGTCGAGAACACCGTGGACGCCTTCAAGGGCCGCACCATCCACGCCTTCCATACCGAGGGCGCCGGCGGCGGCCACGCGCCGGACATCATCAAGGTCTGCGGCCTGCCCAACGTGATCCCGTCCTCGACCAATCCGACGCGGCCCTACACCACCAACACGCTGGAAGAGCATCTCGACATGCTGATGGTCTGCCACCATCTCGACGCGTCGATTCCCGAGGACATCGCCTTCGCCGAAAGCCGCATCCGCAAGGAGACCATCGCGGCGGAGGACATTCTCCACGATCTCGGCGCCTTCTCGATCATCGCCTCCGATTCCCAGGCCATGGGCCGGGTCGGCGAGGTGATCGTGCGGACCTGGCAGACCGCCGACAAGATGAAGCGGCAGCGCGGGCGGCTCGCCGGCGAGACCGGCGACAACGACAATCTGCGCGCCCGCCGCTATGTCGCGAAATACACGATCAACCCAGCCATCGCGCAGGGCATGTCGAAGGAGATCGGCTCGATCGAGGTCGGCAAGCGCGCCGACATCGTGCTGTGGGACCCGGCCTTCTTCGGCGTGAAGCCGATGATGGTGCTGATTGGCGGCACCATCGTGGCGGCCCCGATGGGCGACCCCAACGCCTCGATCCCGACGCCGCAGCCGGTGCATTACCGGCCGATGTTCGGCGCCTTCGGCAAGGCCGTCAGCAATTCCGCGATCTCCTTCGTCTCCGGCGCGGCGATGGCCGACGGGCTGCGCGAAAAGATCGGCTGCGAGAAGGCGTTCCTGGCGGTGGAGAACACCCGCGGTGGCATCTCCAAGGCGTCGATGCGCCTCAACGACGCGACGCCCCATATCGAGGTCGATCCGGAAACCTACGAGGTGCGCGCTGACGGCGAATTGCTGACCTGCGAGCCCGCCTCGGTGCTGCCGATGGCGCAGCGCTACTTCCTGTTCTAGGCTTTCCCGAAGAACGGCGGGGGCGACCTGAGGACGATCGGACCCGCCGCGGCCAATGGGGAGGAGCCATGATGCACCGCAATGACGTTTCGATCGCCGCACGGATCAGGGCGCTTGCGCTCGGCCTGGCGCTGGCCGCCATTGGTGCCGTCCCCGCGTTCGCGCAGGACGGAGAGCCGCTGACCCTCGATCTAGAGGGACCGGCCGAGCGCACCACCGTCACCTATCTCTGCCGGGACGCGGAGGAGGCCGAACCGGTGGAAATGGCTGTCGAATACATCAACCTGCCGTCCAACTCGCTCGCAATCCTGCCGGTAGACGGCCGCCAGACATTGTTCGTCGATGTCATGTCCGGCTCGGGCGCGAAATACGCGGCCGGCGCGATGGTCTGGTGGACCAAGGGACGGCGCGGCGACCTCTACAGCGAGATGCGCAGCGACCCGAGCCAGACGACGGTCTGCGAAGTGCGCCGCTGATCGGGACGGGGGCTCAGTCGCCATCCAGCGCCGCCGCACTGGCGTGCAGGGCCGGGTGATAGCCGGCCGCGATCGCCGCGACGCTCGGCAGCGGCGTTGCCACGGTGACCAGCCCCTCCGGCATCTCCCGCACGGCATCGTAGCCCGCCGGCGTCCAGCGCAGGAGGCGATTGTGCAGAACGAGCCAGGGCTGTCCCGCGACGATGACGAAGACGCCGTCGGGCAGTTCGCGTCCGACGCGCTCCGCCCGGCGCTGATGGCGTGTGCCCGTGACGATGCGCGCGCCATGCAGAAGGCTGTCGATCTCGCGGCTCGACGGGGTGTTCTCCAGCCCATTGCCTTCGGCGAAGGCGGAACGGTAGGCGAGGGCGGCCACGCGGCGACATTCCCAGCAGGGCCGGTGGCCGGCGGCAAGCGCCGTCGCCTCGTCGAGGAAGAACAATTCGGTGTAGCGGCCCGGCGCCATGATCTCGCGCTTGCGGCTTTTGAACGCCAGCGTGCAGACGATCCACGCCTTGTGCTTCCAGCGGCTGACGCCGAGGCGGCGCGCGCCGTCATGCAGGATGCCGCGATTGCCCATGAAATCGCCCCTGGCCCGGTCGGCAACGATCTCGCCCAGCGGGGTGACGCGGTTCTGCAGAGCCATGCTGCGTCCCCTTGCCCATCTGCCGACGCATTCCGCGCCATGGTTGTGCCGGCCGAAGGGCTGGTCCGGAGCCACGGGGCACCGTATCCTCGCGGCACGCACAGTGAAACGGGCATGGCCCTTCAGAAAGAGACAGCGGGATGATCGTCGGCGATACCATCAAGCGGGCTGGAGAATGGACCACGGCGGCGGACACGATCACGCTGGACGAATCGGCGCGCCATCGCCGCCGCATGGCGATGGTCAGCGACGATGGCATCGCCTTCCTGCTCGACCTGCCGGAGGCGCTGCTGCTGGTCGAGGGTGACGCCATACTCCTGGACGATGGTCGGCTGATCGCCGTGAAGGCCAAGCCCGAGGAGCTCTACGAGATCCGCGGCCGCGACGCCCGCCACCTGCTGGCGCTGGCCTGGCAGATCGGCAACCGGCATCTGGCGGCGCAATTGCTGGACGACCGCATCCTGATCCGCCGGGACGCCGTGGTGCGCACCATGCTGGAGGGGCTGGGCGCCGAGATCGCCGAAACCGAGGCGGCGTTCGATCCAGAAGGCGGCGCCTACGAGCCGTCGGGCCATCACCATCCGGTCGAGACGGCCCCGCTTTGAGCCGGCTGACCGACGCAGGCCCGGTGTCGAAGGCGGCATCGGTCGCTTCTCCGCATCTGGCCGAACTCCTGACCCTGTTCTCGCCGGCCTTCCCGATCGGCGCCTTCGCCTGGTCGCATGGGCTGGAAACGGCGGTGGCCGAGCGCGTCCTGACGGATGGGGCTTCGGTCGAGGCCTGGGTGCGGGTGCTGCTCGATCGCGGTAGCGCCTGGAACGACGCCGTGCTGCTGGTCGAGGCCTACGCCGCGCATCAGGCAGGCGACGCGACCCGCTTCGCGGCCGTCGCGGAGCTCGCCGAGGCGCTGGCCGGCAGTGCCGAACGCCGCGCCGAGACGCTGGCGCTGGGCGCTGCCTTCGCTGAAGCCTCGCAGCCCTGGGCGGCAACAGGCGAGGCGGAGGGCTGGGAAGGCGCCGACGCCATCGCCTATCCGGTCGCGGTCGGGCGGCTCGCCGCCGATGCGGGCTTCGGGCTCGACGAGACGCTGCTGGCCTTCGTGCACGGCTTTGCCGCGTCACTGGTGTCGGCGGCGGTGCGGCTGGTGCCGCTGGCCCAGAGCGAGGCGGTGCGGATATTGCGGCGGCTGGAGCCAGATATCCGCGCCCTGGTTGAGCGCGCGGGCCGCTCGACTCTGGACGATCTCGGCTCGGCGGCGCTAGGGTCGGACATTGCCGCACTGCGGCACGAAACCCTTCCCACGAGGCTCTTCCGCTCATGATGTCCAAGAACGGTCCCCTGCGCGTCGGCATCGGCGGCCCCGTCGGCTCGGGCAAGACGACCCTGGTCGAAAAGCTCTGCAAGGCGGCGCGCGACAGCTGGTCGATCGGCGTCGTCACCAACGACATCTACACCCGCGAGGACGCCGAGGCGCTGGTCCGGCTGCAGGCGCTGCCCTCCGACCGGATCATCGGCGTCGAGACCGGCGGCTGTCCCCATACGGCGATCCGCGAGGATGCCTCGATCAACATCGCGGCGATCCGCGATCTCAACGCACGCCATCCCGGCCTCGACCTGGTGCTGGTGGAATCGGGCGGCGACAATCTGGCGGCGACCTTCTCGCCGGACCTCGTGGATCTGTCGATCTACGTCATTTCGGTCTGCCAGGGCGACGACATCCCGCGCAAGGGCGGGCCGGCGATCACCCGCTCTGACCTCCTGGTGGTCAACAAGACCGATCTTGCCCCCCATGTCGGGGCCGATCTGGAGCGGATGCGCAGCGATGCCGCGAAGGGCCGTGGCGACGGCCCGACGATCTTCGCCGATCTGTCGCACGCCAAGGGGATCGGCGACATCCTCGCCTTCCTGTCCGAACGCGGCGGCATGCGAGCGGTGGAGAGCGCCGCGTGACACGGCTCTGGCTGAAGACGCCGCTGGCGATCCTCGCGGAGGGGGCCGACGGCGGCATCGTCGTGGAAGACGGCCGCATCGTCGAACTGGTGCCGTCGGGTGGTGAGCCGCAGGTGGCGGCGGACGAGGTCTTCGACGCCGCCCGCCACGTCGTTTTGCCAGGCCTCGTCAACACCCACCACCATTTCTACCAGACGCTGACGCGGGCCCATCCGCAGGCGATCGACAAGGAGCTGTTTCCCTGGCTCCAGAGCCTCTACCCGATCTGGGCGCAGCTCGATCCGGACAGTTTCCGCCTGTCGGTGCGGCTGGCCCTGACCGAATTGCTGATGTCCGGCTGCACCACGGCGGCCGACCACCACTATCTGTTTCCCAAGGGGCTCGAGGACGCCATCGACATCGAGGCCGAGGAGGCGGCGGCGCTCGGCATCCGGGTGACGCTGACCCGCGGCTCGATGAATCTCAGCCAGAAGGATGGCGGCCTGCCGCCGGATTCGGTGGTCCAGGACGAGGACGAGATCCTCGCCGACAGCGAGCGGCTGATCGGCCGCTGGCATGACCGCAGCGACGGCGCGATGACGCAGATCGCGCTGGCGCCGTGCTCGCCCTTCTCGGTGACGAAGAGCCTGATGATGGCGAGCGCCGAGCTTGCCGACAGGCACGATTGCCGCCTGCACACCCATCTCGGCGAAACCGAGGACGAGAACCGCTTCTGTGTCGAGAGCTTCGGCTGCCGTCCGGTCGATTATCTGGAGGATGTCGGCTGGCTCGGGCCGCGCACCTGGCTGGCCCACGGCATCCATTTCACCACCGACGAATGCCGCCGGCTCGGCGCCCACAAGGTCGGCGTCTGCCATTGCCCGGCGTCGAATGCGGTGCTCGCTTCCGGCTTCTGCCCGGTGAACGAATTGCGCGCGGCAGGCTCGCCTGTCGGCCTCGGCGTCGACGGTTCGGCGTCGAACGATGCGTCGAATCTCATCGAGGCGGCGCGCCATGCGCTGATGGTGGGGCGGCTGAACTATCGCTCCGCCGAGGCGGTCACCGCCCGCGACGTGCTGGCCATGGGCACCGAAGGCTCGGCGGCCTGTCTCGGCCGGACGGACATCGGCCGGATTGCCGTCGGCATGCAGGCCGATCTCGCCCTCTTCACGCTGGACGAGCTGCGCTTCTCGGGCGCGCACGATCCGATCGCCGCGCTCGTCCTGTGCGGCGCGACCCGTGCGGACCGGGTGATGGTGAAGGGCGAGTGGCGGGTCGAGGACGGCATGCCCGTCGGCCTCGATATCGGCCAACTGCGGGCCGCGCACGGCGCGGCGGCCCTGCGCTTTGCCTGATCCCTCCGGGGCCGACTGGCGGCCCCGGAAGCAGGTGTCCTATTCGGCGGCTGCGGCCCCGTCCGGCAGCGCATAGGCGATCACGCTGTCGCCGCGCTTGGTGCCGAGCGAGCCGTGCCCGCCCGCCGCGACCAGCACATACTGCCGCCCGTCTGCGCCCTCGTAGGACATCGGCGTCGACTGGCCGCCGGCCGGCAGCCGGGCGCGCCAGAGCTGTTTGCCCGTCGTCACGTCGAAGCCGCGCACGTAATAGTCGAGCGTGCCGGAAATGAAGGCGACGCCGCCGGCGGTGATGACCGGACCGCCGAGATCCGGCACGCCCATCTCGAAGGGCAGGGGGATCGGCGAGGAATCGCGCACCGTGCCGTTCTTGTGCATCCAAACGGTCTCGCCGGTGGCAAGGTCGGAGCCGGCGACATAGCCCCAGGGCGGCGACTGGCAGGGCAGGCCGAGCACCGAGGTGAAGGGCGACAGCTCGACCGCATAGGGCGCGCCGAAATTCTCGTTCAGCGCCGGCAGGGCGCCTTCCGGCTGCGACTTGTTGACGACGAGGTCGCTGTCATTGTCGCGCGGCACCAGCTTCGAAACGAAGGCCAGATAGGCCGGCGTCGAGAACATCACGTCGCGCACCGGGTCGATGGCGACGCCGCCCCAGTTGAACACCCCGAAATTGCCCGGATAGACCAGCGAGCCTTCCAGTGACGGCGGCGTGTAGCGGCCCTCGTAGCGATAGTTATGGAAGGCGATGCGGCAGGCGAGCTGGTCGAACAGGGTGGCGCCCCACATGTCGGTCTCGCGGATCGCCGGCGGATCGAAGGACAGCGCCGAAACCGGCTGGGTCGGCGCGGTGAAGTCCGGTTTGACGGCACCGCCGGGGACCGGGCTCTCGACCACCGGCAGGGCCGGCTCGCCGGTGCGCCGGTCGAGGACGTAGACCTCGCCCTGCTTGGTCGGCTGCACGAGCACGGGCACGCTCTCGCCCCTGATGGTCAGGTCGAGCAGCGAGGGCTGCGACGGCACGTCGTAATCCCACAGATCGTGGTGGACGGTCTGGAACACCCAGCGCACTTCGCCGGTGGCGATGTCGAGCGCGACGACCGAGGAGGAGAAGCGCTCGACGGCATCGGAGCGGTTCGCGCCCCACTGGTCCGGGGGCTGGTTGCCGAGCGGCACATAGACCATGCCGAGCGCCTCGTCGGCCGCGGAGATCGACCAGGAATTGGGCGAGTTCGGCGTGTAGGTCTGACCTTCCGGCAGCGGCGCGGTCTGGTCCGGATTGCCCGAATCCCAGGCCCAGACGAGATCGCCCGTCTCGATGTCGTAGCCGCGGATGACGCCCGAGGCCTCGTTGGTGGAAACATTGTCGAGGACCGTGCCGCCGACGATGACGATATCCTGCGTCACGACGACCGGCGAGGTCGAGTAATAGGACCCCGGATTGACGTTCGGCATCTTCCGCCAGAGGTCGATCTGGCCGTCACCGCCACCAAAGCCGGCGCAGACGGCACCGGTGTCGAGGTTGAGGGCGATCAGCCGGCCGTCGGCGGTCGGCATGAACAGCTTGCCGTTACAGGTTTCGCTGGTGCGCGCGGCGGTCGCCGCCGCCACCGGCTGGTTGCTGGTGGGCGTCCCGCCCGGCGCGGCCGGTGCGGTCGTGGCGTCACCCGCCGCTGCCGGCTGGCCGTCGGTCTGGGGCGCGGCGAGCTGGCCGCTCTGCGCAAGCGCGGTGGCCGTGCCGGTGGGCGCGTCGGAGGCCGGCGACGTCGTATCCTCGGCCGGCGCGGCGGCCGCGTCGGCACTCGCCTGATCGGCCGTGCCCGGCGCCTGATAGGCGAGGCCCCGGCAGGTCAGGTGCTGCAGGGCGAGCTCGCCCTGGATCTGCGGATCGTAGCGCCAGATCTCCTCGCCGGTCGTGGCATCGAGGGCGATGACGTTCTGATGCGGCGTGCACAGATACAGCCGCTCGCCGATCTTCAGCGGGGTGACCTCAAAGGTGGTCTCCACCGGGTCGCCCGGCTGGGTCTCGTCGCCCGTATGGTACTCCCAGGCCACCTGGAGCCGGTCGACATTGTCCGGGGTGATCTGGTCCAGCGGCGCATAGCGCTGGCCGTAATTGGTGCGGCCGTACTGGTGCCATTCGCCGGGCGGCACGCCGAGATCGTTCGACGCGGTCTGGCGCTCCGGCAGCCGGCCCTCGACCGAGTGCAGATCGGTGAACCAGGAGATGCCGGCCACGACGAGGGCGATGACGAGGGCACCGGACAGCGCGAGACCCGATCCGCGCCGCGCCGACGGCGTCACGACGACGCCGTCCAGTGCCTGGGCCACATTGCGGCGACCGAGGCGCCGGGTGATCCACGGCAGGAGCAGGACGAGGCCGAGGATGAAGATGACGCCGCCGCGCGCTGCCAGCGGCCACCAGTCGAAGCCGACCTCCCAGATCGCCCAGACCAGCGTGCCGACGACGAGCGCGGCGTAGAGCGACAGCGCTTCAGGACGGCGGAACTGCAGGAGCAGCGCGGTCGCCAGCATGACGAGGCCGGCGATCAGATAGTACCAGGAACCGCCCGCGACGATCAGCCAGAGGCCGCCGCCGGTGAGGAACAGGCCGGCCAGGGCCAGGATCGCGATCGTGATGAGGGAGATGATCGAGCCGGGACCGGAGCGCATCGGACGTCCTTTCGCTGTGCAGCATGTCGGACCGACCTATCGCCCTCGGCCGGCATGTCCAGCCTTTGGCGCTTTTGGCAATGCAAAATGGACGGGCTACCGGTCACAGGTGCTCTCGCCGGCTCCCGCCCGTGCGGCCCGTGCTTCGGTTGCCGGGACTAGCCCGCCCGGGGGACGCGGCTACCGCTCCCCCAGCACCGAATAGGGGGCCGGGTAGGTCTGCTCCTCGAGGTTCGGCTGCTCGCCGCCGCGATCGACGACGACGAAGTCGCTGGTCTGGGAGAGCGACACGAGCGGATGGTGCCAGACATTGCGGGCATAGTTCACGCCCTGGCCTAGTGCGGCGAGGAAGGCCTCGGGCTCGCCGGGCTGGCCGTTCCGATCCGGCGCCACGACGATGAGGAACGGGACAGGCTGAAGCGGCACGAAGGCCTGGCTGCCCAGCGGGTGGCGCTCCATCATCCGGATCTCCACCGGGAAGGCGAAGGCCTGGCCGCGAAAGATGGAGATCAGCGGACGGCCGCCCTCCGTCGCGACATCCACATGGGCGAGATCGTGAAAGCGGGTGGTGGTGCCGCCATTGATCGCGAAATGCGCAGCGCCATCGGTCTCGATGACGTTGCCGAAGGGAGCGAAGGCTTCTTTCGTGAGCGGGCGCGCGAAAAGGGTCCGGTCGGTCGCGCTCATGATGCCTTGGTACCGTAGAGGCGCAGGCGCGACACGCCGCCATCGGGGAAGATGTCGAGGCGGACATGGGTCACCGGACCAAGATCATTCACGTCGTCGAAGGTCCGCTCTTCGTCGGCCGCCAGCCTGGTTTCGTCGAGGAGCAGCGGCCATGCGGCACTTTCCGCCTCGATGGAATCGGGCGCGGGATCGGCCTCCAGCCGCGCGGCGCGCAGGCTGAAACGGTCGGGGAAATTGCCCTTGAAGTGACGGGTATCGATCAGGAGGTTGGAGATGGCGCCCGCGGTGCCGAGCTTGAGGACGCACCAGTCGTTGCCGGGTCGGCGGCGGCGGGCGGTCTCCCAGCCATCGGCCATTACCGGCGCGCGGCCCGGCGCCAGCATGTTGGCGGGTGCGCCGTAGTGGGCGTCGTTCCATGCGATGGCGGTGCCGCCATTGGTGAGCGCGGCGAGATCGACCACCTCGTCGGCGCCGACCTCGGACCAGTCCTTGGCGATGGTGCCGTAGACCCGCAGGCGCGCAACGCCGCCATCGGGGTAGATGTGCAGGCGCAGCCAGCGGAACGGGCCGGCAGCGTCGCTGGCAACGATGTTGTGGCTGTCGCCCTTCAGATCCATACGCGGCACGATGGTCTGCCAGTCGTCCTCGCCCGGCGCGTCCACCGTGTCGGCCGCTTCGAGCGCGGCTTCCGGCGGGAAATTGCCGGTGAAGAAGGCGGTGTCGATGTCGATGGCGGCGATGGTGCCGCGCTGGCCGAGGCGGATGATCGCATGGTCGTGGCCGGGCGTGCGCTTGCGGCGCGATTCCCAGCCATCCATCCACTTGCCGTGGTCGTCGAAGCGGTCCGGGAAGAAGACCGGCGCCTCGGGCGCGATCATCCGGCTCTTGTCGGCAAAGAAGTCGTCGGTCGCGAAGGTGACCTCGGTGCCGAGCCGCGGATGGGCGAGATCCACATAGCGCTTCAGGAGGTCGTCGGCCTCCGGAGCGGGTTCGGCGGTGATGAAGCGTTCGGAGCTCATGCTGCGTCCTCGAAAATCTGGGCGATGCGCAGGCGGGCGATGCGCTCGACCTGCCGGCATGCGGTGGCGAATTCGGTGGCCTGGTCGTTGTCGACCCGCGCCTCGAAGGCGGCGAGGATGTCGTCTTTGGTTAGGCCTTTCACGGCGATGATGAAGGGAAAGCCGAAGCGCG
Source organism: Aurantimonas coralicida DSM 14790 (assembly GCF_000421645.1). Classification (GTDB taxonomy): domain Bacteria; phylum Pseudomonadota; class Alphaproteobacteria; order Rhizobiales; family Rhizobiaceae; genus Aurantimonas; species Aurantimonas coralicida. The sequence goes on from NZ_ATXK01000002.1 coordinate 461,653, forward strand.
CGACATAGCGCGTATTGAGATCGGTGAAGCGGGCGAGCTCCGCCTCGCTCAGCCGGTCGAGGCCGGCGCCGGCCTGTTCGGATTTCGACTGCTCGGTCAGGTCGCCGGCCAGCGCCAGCTTGCCGGCGAGATCGGGATGCGCCTTGAGGATGCCCAGCCGCTCGTCCCAGGAGGCGAGGCGGAAGGTCTGGATCATCGCGGCCGCAAGGCCTTCCGCCGTGTCGTTGGCGGCGCCGAGACCACGCGTCAGGGTGCGCTCGGCGATGAAGGGCGAATGCTCGAAGACCGAGCCAAACACGTCCACGAAGGCCGTTTTCGACAATCGGCTCGGCCGCCAGGGCGCGGCATGCGGAAAGCGCTCGCGCCAGTGGCGGGCAATGTCGATCCGCCGCGCGACCCAGACGTCGGGCTTCGACTGGACATAGTCGAGGAAGCGGGCCAGCGCCGCGGCGCGGCCGGGCCGCCCGACCAGCCGGCAGTGCAGGCCGATATTCAGCATCTTCGCCTGGCCGGCCTCGCCCTCCGCATAGAGGACGTCGAAGGCATCCTTCAGATAGGCGAAGAACTGGTCGCCGGAATTGAACCCCTGCGGGGTGGCGAAACGCATGTCGTTGGTGTCGAGCGTGTAGGGAACGACCAGAAGCGGCCCGGACTCTGTCTCCTGCCAGTAGGGCAGGTCGTCGGCATAGGCGTCGGAGGCGTAGAGGAAGCCGCCCTCTTCGGCGGCCAGCTCCAGCGTGTGCTGCGAGGAGCGGCCGGTGTACCAGCCGAGCGGGCGTTCGCCGGTGATCGCCGCATGCAGCGCGATGGCGTCCTGCATGTCCCGGCGCTCGTCCTCGCGGTCGTAGTCCTTGTATTCCACCCATTTCAGGCCGTGCGAGGCGATCTCCCAATCGGCCTCCTGCATCGCCGCGACCACGTCCGGGTTGCGCGCGAGCGCGGTGGCCACGCCATAGACCGTGACCGGCATGGCCCGTTCGGTGAACATGCGCCAGAGCCGCCAGAAGCCGGCGCGCGAACCGTATTCGTAGATCGATTCCATGTTCATGTGGCGCATGCCCGGCCAGGGCTGGGCGCCGACGATCTCCGACAGGAACGCCTCCGAGGCCGCGTCGCCGTGGAGGACGGAGTTCTCGCCGCCCTCCTCGTAATTGACGATGAACTGGACGCAGATCCTGGCGTCGCCACTGCCGCCCGGATTGGGCCATGCCGGGGCGGGGGGCGTGCGGCCGTAGCCGAGAAGGTCGCGCGGGTAGCGGGGTGATGTCATGCAGGCTCCGTCAGTCTGCACAAGAGATAGCCCGAACCCGGTCGTCTCTGGAAGCGTCGGTGAGAGACGCCGCGAAGGGTCAGCGGCGACCGCCCACCTCGTCGATATGCAGCAGCATGTCGGCGGGGTCCTCGTAGACCCGGAAGGCGCCGGCCCGCTCCAACTCGTTGGTGCCGTAGCCGCCGGACAGCAGCCCGACGCCGAGCGCCCGGCAGCGCTGCGCGGCCAGCATGTCCCAGATCGAATCGCCGACGACGATGGTGGTGTCGGTCGCAACGCCCAGCTTCTCGGCCGCGGCGATGAACAGGTCGGGATCGGGCTTGGCGTATTTGACCAGGTCGCGGGTGATCACCGGCACCTTGTCCGGATCGACGCCGAGCCGGTCGAGATTGTGCCGCGCGGTCTCCATCCGGCCGCTGGTGGCGATCGCCCATTTGACGCCCGCCTCGGTCAGCGCCGCCAGGAGCTCTTTCGCGCCGGGCAGCGGGCGCACCATGTGGGCGTGCCGGCCATAGGCCTCCGCATGGAGCTTGCGCAGGCGCTCCGAGGTCTCCTCGGTGATCTCGCGGTCGGTCTCGCGCAGCAGCTGGTTGGTGAACAGCCCGCCGCTCATGCCGATCTTGCGGTGAATGCGCCAGACCGACAGGGCGATGCCCTCCGAATCGAGCGCCTCCTGCCAGGCGATGACATGCTGGTAGACGCTGTCGACGAGGGTACCGTCGAGGTCGAAGAGGAAGGCCGGTCCGTCACGCATGTTCTGGCTCCATTGGTGTCGGCCATCCCCGCGGAACGGCTGTCACGGGGGATGTGTGGCGCCAAGGCGCTGCGGCGAGTGGATTATTGTGCAGCGCCCCGCTTTACGGCTCCGCACCGGGCGGTGCAGGATGCTGACCGGATGGTCAAAAAAGCAATGGAACGGCCTCGATGGGCGAAGCAGATCAGGCGCGGCTGACAACGCATGTGCTGGATACGAGTCTCGGTCGTCCCGGCTCCGGCATCGCCGTGGCGCTGACCCGGCTCGGCCCGGACGGCAGCCGCACGCTGGTCGCCGAGGCCGTGACCAATGCCGACGGGCGCTGTGACGCGCCGCTGATGGCGGGCGACGCCTTCGCGATCGGCGAATACGAGCTGGTCTTCGCGGCCGGCGCCTATTTCGACGCCATGGGCATCGACCTGCAGGAGCCGAAATTCCTCGGCGACGTGGTGCTGCGCTTCGGCATCGCCGAACGCACCCATTATCACGTGCCGCTGCTGCTCTCGCCCTTCGGCTATTCGACCTATCGGGGGAGCTGATGACGGCGATCTCCGCCCGGCCGATCCGCTTCGTCCTCAACGGCGAGGAACGCACCGTCCAGGGCGTCGCGACGACGACGACGCTGCTGGAATATCTGCGCCGCACCGAGCGGCTGACCGGCACCAAGGAAGGCTGCGCAGAGGGCGATTGCGGCGCCTGCACGGTGCTTCTGGCCGAATCCGACGGGGCGGGCGGCCTGCATCGCCGGGCCGTGAACGCCTGCATCCAGTTTCTGCCGGCAATGAACGGCCGCGCCATCGAGACCGTGGAGCATATCGGACGCGACGGGCCGCATCCGGTGCAGACCGCGATGGTCGAGCGTCACGGCAGCCAGTGCGGCTTCTGCACGCCCGGCTTCGTCATGCAGCTTCATGCGGGCTGGCTGACCGGCGCGATCTCGGACCGGGCATCGGTGAAGGACATGATCGCCGGCAATCTGTGCCGCTGCACCGGCTACGGTCCGATCATCGATGCCGGTCTCGATCTGGCCGCCGAGCCCGTGCCCGACAGGCGGGCAGAGGACGCGGTCCTCTCCCGCCGCCTGCGCGTCATCGAGGGCGACGCGGTCTTTGCCTATGAGAAGGATGGGGGCCGCTGGTTCGCGCCGACCAATGTCGACGATCTCGCCGACCTCTATGCCGAGCATCCCAACGCCGTGCTGGTCGCCGGAGCGACCGATGTCGGCCTCTGGGTCACCAAGCAGCATCGTGAGCTGCCGACCCTGATCGATGTCAGCCATGTCCGCGACCTGCGGGTGATCGAGGAAGCCGGCGGTCGGGTCTATTTCGGCGCGGCGGTCACCCATCGCGAAGCCCGCGACATCCTCGCCGACATTCATCCGGATCTCGGCGAGATGCTCCGCCGCTTTGCCGGCTACCAGATCCGCAATGCCGGCACGGTCGGCGGCAACATCGCCAACGGTTCGCCCATCGGCGATCTGCCACCCTGCCTGATCGCGCTCGGCGCGGTGCTGCATCTGCGCAAGGGCGACGATTTCCGCCAGGTGCCGCTGGAAGACTTCTTCCTCGAATATGGAAGGCAGGACCGCGCCAAGGGCGAGTTCGTCATCGCCGTCGAAGTGCCGCGACTCGAGGACGGCCAGCGCTTCTTCGCCCACAAGATCTCCAAGCGGCTGGATTCCGACATTTCGGCGGTCATGGCCGCCTTCCGCCTGACGGTCGAAGGCGAGGGGCCGGGCGCGCCGGTCACCGAAGCGCGGCTGGCCTTTGGCGGCATGGCGGGCGTTCCCAAGCGCGCCGCGCGGGCCGAGGCGATACTGGTCGGGCGACCGCTTGTCCCCGACGCCATCGAAGCCGCCGTCGCCGCGCTGGCGGAGGATTTCACGCCGCTGACCGACATGCGGGCCTCGGCCGGATACCGTCTGAAGACCGCGCAGAACCTGTTGCGGCGCTTCCTTTCTCAGGAAGGGGACGCGCCGCGCATGGGGCTGGCCGAAATTCTGCCGGAAGCGGTTGGCGAAACGGTCGGTGCGGCATCATGATCGATGAAACCCGCATCCAGGATCGCGGTGCGGCCGGCGAGCCGGCGCCCGCCGAACTCGGCGAGCAGCCGCCGGGCGAGGCCCGCGCCATTCGGGGCGGCGTCAGCGCGGCGCTCGCCCATGACAGCGGCGCCAAGCATGTCTCCGGCGCCGCCCGCTATATCGACGACGATCCGGAACTGCCGGGCACGCTTCATATCTTCATCGCCATGTCCGAGCGCGCCCATGCCCGCATCCTCTCGATGGATCTCGATGCGGTGCGCGCCGCACCGGGCGTTGTGGCGGTGCTGACGGCAGCCGACATTCCCGGCCAGAACGACTATTCGCCGGTCTTCGGCGACGATCCGATCTTCCCGCCGCTCGAAGGCGAGGGCGCCGTCGTCCAGTATGTCGGCCAGCCGATCTTCGCCGTCGCCGCCGAGACTGTCGCGGCGGCAAGGGCCGCGGCGAAATGCGCGACGATCGCCTATGAGGATCTGCCGGCGGCGATCGATCTCGACGCGGCGATCGCCATGGCCGACGAGGCCGGCGAGGATCTGCTGCCGCCGCACGAGATGCGGCTCGGCGATGCCGAGGCGGTGCTCAACACGGCCGATCAGCGCCTGCGCGGCCGGATCGAGATCGGCGGCCAGGACCATTTCTATCTGGAAGGTCAGATCGCCTCGGCGATCCCGGGCGAGGACGGCGACGTCCTGGTGCGCTCATCGACCCAGCATCCCTCGGAGGTCCAGCACAACGTTGCCAAGATGCTCGGGATTCCCGACCATGCGGTGACCGTCGAGGTGCGGCGCATGGGCGGCGGCTTCGGCGGCAAGGAAAGCCAGCCGGCACTGTTCGCCGCCGTCGCGGCGCTGGTGGCGGTGAAGACCGGCCGGCCGGCCAAATGCCGGCTCGACCGCGACGACGACATGGTCATGACCGGCAAGCGCCACGAGGTGCGGATCGAGTACGATCTCGGCTTCGACGCCGATGGGCGGATCGAAGCCGTCGATTTCGCCCATTTCGTGCGCTGCGGCTATTCCAAGGACCTGTCCGCGGCGATTGCCGACCGGGCGATGTTCCACGCCGACAACGCCTATGCGCTGCCCGCCGCGCGCATCCATTCGCGGCGGCTGAAGACGCATACGGTCTCCAACACGGCGTTTCGCGGCTTCGGCGGTCCGCAGGGCATGGTCGGCATCGAGCGCGCCATGGACCGGATCGCCTTTGCCACCGGCCTCGATCCGCTCGACGTGCGCAAGCGCAATGTCTATCCGGCGCCCGGCAGCGGGACCGGCCCGGCGTCGACCCCCTACCACATGCCGGTGACCGATTCGGTCATCGGCGAGATCCTCGAGGAACTGGAGGCGAGCTGCGCCTATCGAGCCCGGCGCGAAAAGATCGCGGCCTTCAACGCCGCCAATCCGGTACTGAAGAAGGGGCTTGCCCTGACGCCGGTGAAGTTCGGCATCTCCTTCACCACCAGCCATCTCAACCAGGCCGGCGCCCTCGTCCATGTCTACAAGGACGGCTCGGTGACGCTGAACCATGGCGGCACCGAGATGGGGCAGGGGCTGTTCACCAAGGTGGCGCAGGTCGTCGCCGAGGAATTCCAGATCGACATCGACCGGGTGAAGATCACCGGCACCACCACAGGCAAGGTCCCCAATACCTCGGCAACCGCCGCCTCGTCCGGCTCGGATCTCAACGGCATGGCAGCGCAGGCGGCCGCGCGCACCATCAAGGACCGGCTGATCGACTATGCCGTGGAGCGCTATCACGTGCCCCGCGACCAGGTCGTGTTCGAGGCCAACCGGGTGCGGATCGGCAATGCCGAGAAACGCTTCTCCGATCTCGTCGGCGAGGCCTATCTGGCGCGCATCTCCCTGTCCTCGACTGGCTTCTACGCCACGCCGGGCATCAGCTACGATCGCGACAATGCCCGCGGCACGCCCTTCTATTACTTCGCCTATGGGGCGGCCTGTTCGGAAGTCGTGATCGATACGCTGACCGGCGAGTACCGGCTCTTGCGCACCGACATTCTCCACGATGTCGGCCGGTCGCTGAACCCGGCCATCGACCGGGGCCAGATCGAGGGCGGCTTCATCCAGGGCATGGGCTGGCTGACCATGGAAGAGCTCTGGTGGGACGAAGCCGGACGGCTCAGGACCCATGCGCCCTCGACCTACAAGATCCCGACGGCCAACGACCGGCCGGACGATTTCCGCCTGGCGATCTGGGAGAAGGGCGAGAACCGTTCCGAGACGATCTATCGCTCCAAAGCCGTCGGCGAACCGCCCTTCATGCTGGCGATCTCGGTGTTCTCGGCCCTGACCGATGCGATCATCGCGGCGGGTGACGGCCGGGCCTTCCCCGATCTCGACGTGCCGGCGACGCCCGAGCGGGTGCTGGCGGCCGTAGACAGCGTGCGGGGCGCCGCATGAGCGTCGCGGCCGCCCTGCGCGCGGCGCTTGCCGCGGGTGATCCAGCCGTCCTCGTCACGGTGACGGAGGTTCGCGGCTCGACCCCGCGCGAAGCCGGCGCGGCGATGCTGGTCACGGCGGACGGCATGGCCGGCACGATCGGCGGCGGGCGGCTGGAATTCGAGGCCATCGAACGCGCCCGCATGATGCTGGAGGCCGGTGAGGACACGGCTCAGATGGACGTGCCCCTCGGCCCCGAGATCGGCCAGTGCTGCGGCGGCCGCGTCCGGCTCGACCTTGCCCCCGCCGACGATGCCGCGCTGCAGGCCTTGACGAGGGACGACGAAGTCCGGCGCGCAGCCCAGCCGACCGTGCTGATCTTCGGTGCGGGCCATACCGGGCGCGCGCTGGCGACGGCGCTGGCGCTGCTGCCCTTCTCGGTGCGGCTCGTCGACAGCCGGCCGGAGACGCTGCACGGCCTGCCCGACACCGTCACGACGGTCGCCGCCGCGCTGCCCGAGGCCGAAGTGGACGCCGCACCCCCGGGCGCCGCCTATGTGGTGATGACCCACGAGCACTCGCTTGACTTCCTCATCGCCGGCGCGGCGCTGGCGCGCGGCGATGCCGCCTATGTCGGTATGATCGGCTCGGCGACCAAGCGCGAGCGGCTGCGCCGCGATCTGGAAGCCGCCGGATGTGGCGGCGACATCGATCGGCTGACCTTGCCGATCGGCGGTGCTGCGGTGCGGGACAAGCGGCCCGAAGTGATCGCCGCGCTGACGGCTGCCGAGCTGGCGACCTGCCTGCTTTCCAGTCAACAGGAAATAGTGATCGATCGCTTTGCAGCTGCGTCTGCGCGGTGCAATAGTGCGCCAGTCCGATCAACGAGGTGACCCGCTCCGCCATGGCGCCACGGCTGCAGCTTTCCGGTATCACGAAGCGCTTTCCGGGCGTCGTCGCCAACGAGGCGGTGTCGTTTTCCGTGGCGCCCGGAGAGATTCACGCCCTCCTGGGTGAGAACGGCGCCGGCAAGTCGACCCTCGTCAAGATCATCTACGGTGTCCAGAAGGCCGATGAGGGCGAGATCGCCTTCGACGGCCACGCGGTGTCCATCGACTCGCCGCGCGAGGCGCGGGCCCTCGGCATCGGCATGGTGTTCCAGCATTTCTCGCTGTTCGAGGCGATGACGGTGCTGGAGAACATCGCGCTGGGCATGGACAACCCCCCGCCGCGCCGCGAGCTGGAGGCCGCTGTCCGCGACGTCCTCGAGACCTACAAGCTCACCCTCGACCCGCACCGCTACGTCCACACCCTGTCGGTGGGCGAGCGCCAGCGCATCGAGATCGTGCGGGCTCTGTTGCAGCGCCCGAAGCTGCTGATCATGGACGAGCCCACCTCGGTGCTCACGCCCCAGGAGGTGGAGCAGCTCTTCGACACGCTGCGGCGCCTCGCCTCCGAGGGCTGCTCGATCCTCTACATTTCCCACAAGCTGCACGAGATCAAGGAACTCTGCGGATCGGCGACCATCCTGCGCGGCGGCAAGGTGGTCGCCACCTGCGATCCGCGCGCCGAATCGGCGCGCTCCATGGCCGAGCTGATGATCGGCGGCAGCCTGAAGGATCTGGCGCCGCGCGAAGGCGAATGCTCCGGCGCCAACCGGCTGGTGGTCGAGGCGCTGTCGATGGCCGGCGAGCCGCCCTTCGGCACCAGCCTCGCCGACGTCTCCTTCGCGGTGCGGGCCGGCGAGATCTTCGGCATTGCCGGCGTCGCGGGCAACGGCCAGAACGAGCTTCTCTCGGCACTGTCGGGCGAGCGCGCCGACTATGAGGGCGGGGCGATCACCCTCGACGATACGCCGATCACCCACCTCTCGGTGACCGGGCGCCGTGTCGCCGGCCTGGCGACCCTGCCGGAGGAACGCAACGGCCACGCCGCCGTGCCGGGGCTTTCGCTCGCCGAGAACGCCATCCTGTCGGCGCGCCGACGCAAGGGGCTGGTGTCGGGCGGCATCATCCGCGCCGGGGCCGCACGCCGCTTTGCCGCCGCGGTCATCGACGCCTTTTCGGTGAAGGCCACCGGTCCGGCGGCCTCGGCCGCCAGCCTGTCGGGTGGCAATCTGCAGAAATTCGTCATGGGCCGGGAGATCATGCAGGAGCCGGCGGTACTGGTCGTCTCGCAGCCGACCTGGGGTGTCGATGCCGGCGCGGCCTCCTTCATCCGCCAGGCGATGGTCGATCTGGCCGGCAAGGGCACGGCGATCGTCGTGGTCAGCCAGGACCTCGACGAGCTTCTGGAATTCTGCGACCGCATGGCGGTCATCAATGGGGGACATCTGTCGGATGCGATGGAGGTGAAGGGCATTTCGGTCGAACGGGTCGGGCTGCTGATGGGCGGTGTCCATGGCGAGGCCGATCAGCCGCCGGCCACCGCGGAGCGGGCCGCCTGATGGCCTTCGTTCTCGAACCGCGGCGTGAGCCGAGCCGGGCCATGATGCTGGCCGCCCCGGTGATCGCGGTCGCCCTTACCCTCGTCGTCGGTGCGCTGCTGTTCACGCTGCTCGGCCATAACGGCGCGCTGGCGGTCTACGAGATCTTCGTGCGGCCGCTGTTCAATCCCTATCGCTGGCAGGATCTGCTGGTGAAGGCCGCGCCGCTGGCGATCATCGCCACGGGCCTCGCCATCGGCTTTCGCGCCAATGTCTGGAACATCGGCGCCGAGGGGCAGTACATTCTGGGCGGCCTCGCCGGCACCGGCATCGCGCTCGCCACGCTCGATCTCGACGGCGGCTGGGTCCTGCCGCTGATGGTCGTCGCCGGCATCCTCGGCGGCATGGCCTGGGCGGCGGTGCCGGCCTTTCTCAAGACGCGGATGAACGTCAACGAGATCCTGTCGAGCCTGATGCTCAACTACGTGGCGATCCAGCTCCTGTATTATCTGATGCGCGGGCCGTGGAAGGACCCGATGGGCTTCAACTTCCCGCAGACGGCGATGTTCTCGGCGGCGCAGACGCTGCCCGTCGCCGTGCCGGGTACGCTGATCCATCTCGGCATCCCGATCGCCGCGGCGTTGGCGCTGACCGCCTGGTTCCTGATCGCCCGCTCGATAACCGGCTTCCAGATCCGCGTCGTCGGCCTTGCCCCGCGCGCGGCGCGCTATGGCGGCTTCCGGCAATCCTCCACCGTCTGGCTGGCGCTGATGGTCGGCGGCGGCATGGCCGGGCTTGCCGGCATCCTCGAGGCCAGCGGTCCCTTCGGGCAGATGGTCCCGCAATTTCCCACCGGCTACGGCTACACGGCGATCATCGTCGCCTTTCTCGGCCGGCTCAATCCGCTTGGCATCCTGCTCGCCGCACTCGTGCTGGCGCTGACCTATGTCGGCGGCGAAAGCGCCCAGACGGCGCTCGGCCTGCCATCGGCGGCCGCGGGCGTCTTCCAGGCAATGATGCTGTTCTTCCTGCTGGCGACGGACATTCTGGTGCGCTACCGGCTGGCGTGGCGCCGGCCGGCCGCCGGCCATCCGCTGCCGGCGGCCGGCCAGGGCGCAACCAAGACCCGCGCGGAGGCCGCGACCGCATGACCCTTGCGCTGTTCATCACCATCCTGATGACGGTCGCCGCCGCCGCGACCCCGCTGTTGATCGCGGCGCTCGGCGAACTCGTCGTCGAGAAGTCCGGCGTCCTCAATCTCGGCGTCGAGGGCATGATGCTGATCGGCGCGGTCACCGGTTTTGCCGTGGCGTCGGTCACCGGCGTGCCGGCGGTCGGCGCAATCGCCGCCATGGGCGCAGGCGCGCTCGCGGCCCTGATCTTCGCCGTCCTGACCCTGAGCCTGATGGCCAACCAGGTCGCGACCGGACTGGCGCTGACGATCTTCGGCACCGGCGTCTCGGCGCTGCTCGGCGCACCCTATGTCGGCATCACCACGACGCCCCTCGGCCCGGTCTTTCCGGACGCGCTGGCGGCCGACCCGATCTGGCGGATACTCTTCGGTCATTCGCCGCCGGTCTATGCGGGGCTTCTCCTGACGCTCGGCGTGTGGTGGTTCCTGAAACACAGCCGGCCGGGGCTGATCCTGCGCGCCGTCGGCGAGAGCGACAGCGCCGCCCATTCGATCGGCTATCCGGTGCTGAAGATCCGTTATCTGGCGGTGCTGTTCGGCGGCGCCATGGCCGGTCTCGGCGGCTGCTATTATTCGCTGGTGCTGACGCCGATGTGGGCCGAGCGACTGACCGCCGGGCGCGGCTGGATCGCCATCGCGCTGGTGGTCTTCGCCTCCTGGCGACCGGGCCGGGTGCTCGCCGGGGCGTATCTCTTCGGCGCGGTGATCACGCTGGAGCTGCAGGCCAAGGCGGCCGGGCTCAATTTCTTCGCGCCCGAGCTTCTGGCGAGCCTTCCCTATCTGGCGACGGTGCTCGTCCTGGCAATCATTTCCGCCGGCCGGCGCGGGGCCGGTACGGCGGCGCCGGCCTGTCTCGGCCAACCCTTCAGGGCCAGTGCCTGAACCCGTTCACGAACACGAAAAGGAGTCCCAGATGTTCGACACCACCAGACGCCGACTGATGGCCGGAGCCGTCGGGCTCGCCGCCACCGCAACCTTCGCCCTGCCGGCCTTCGCGCAGGACGGCAAGGACACCGTCAAGGCCGCCTTCGTCTATGTCGGTCCGATCGGCGATTTCGGCTGGACCTACGCCCACGACCAGGGCCGCAAATATCTCGAGGAGAAGCTCGGCGACAAGGTCGAGACCTCCTATGTCGAGAACGTCGCAGAAGGCCCGGACGCCGAGCGCGTCATCCGCCAGCTCGCCCAGGAAGGCAACGACATCATCTTCACGACGTCGTTCGGCTTCATGAACCCGACCATCAAGGTGGCCAAGCAGTTCCCGGACGTGAAGTTCGAGCACGCGACCGGCTACCAGACCGGCTCGGACAACATGGGCCTGTACAATTCGCGCTTCTATCAGGGCCGCGCCGTGCTCGGCACGATCGCCGGCATGATGTCGGAGACGGGCAAGGCCGGCTACATCGCCTCCTTCCCGATCCCCGAGGTGGTGATGGGCATCAACGCCTTCACCCTGGCGGCCCGCAAGGTCAATCCGGAGTTCACCACCCAGGTCGTCTGGGTCTCGTCCTGGTACGACCCGGCCAAGGAAGCCGACGCCGCCAAGGCGCTGCTGAGCCAGGGTGCCGACGTCATCACCCAGCACACCGACTCGCCGGCTCCGCTGCAGGCCGCCGAAGAGGCCGGCGCCATCGCCTTCGGCCAGGCCTGGGACATGACCAGCTTCGCGCCGAACGCCCACATGACCGCGATCGTCGACCAGTGGGGTCCCTATTACGTCAAGCGGGTCGAGGCGCTGCTGGACGGCACCTGGGAAGCCGACAATGTCTGGCTCGGCATGGCCGAGGGCGAGGTCGAGATGGGCCCGTTCAACGACAAGATGCCCGATGATGTGAAGGCCGCCGCCCAGAAGATCGTCGACGAGACCAAGGCCGGCAATTACGAGATCTTCACCGGACCGATCAAGGATCAGGCCGGCGAGGAGCGCGCTGCCGAGGGTGAGGTCATCCCCGACGGCGACCTCCTCAAGATGGATTGGTATGTCGAGGGCGTGCAGAACTGATCACGCCTTGAGTTGCGGAGCGGTCCCGTCGCGGACCGTTCCGGCCAGCCTGTCGGCGGCGGAGCGTCCCTCTGGACCTTTCGCCGCCGTTTTCACGTAAGGGACGTTTCGCCGATGTGGACCTATTTTGCCGAATGGCTGGGCTTCGCCGTGCGTTGGGTGCATGTGATCACCGCCATCGCGTGGATCGGCTCGTCCTTCTATTTCATCGCCCTCGATCTCGGCCTCAGGCGCTCGCGGCAACTGCCGGAAGGCGTCGGCGGCGAGGCCTGGCAGGTGCATGGCGGCGGCTTCTACCATGTGCAGAAATACATGGTCGCGCCGGGCCACATGCCCGAGGATCTGACCTGGTTCAAATGGGAGAGCTACGCCACCTGGCTGTCGGGGGCGGCCCTCCTGTTCCTGGTCTATTACGTCGGGGCCGAGCTCTATCTGATCGACCCGAGCCGCGCCGACCTGCCGGTCTGGGGCGCGACGGCCATCGGTATCGGCGGACTGGCGCTTGGCTGGCTGGTCTATGACGGGCTCTGCAAGTCGCCGCTGAAGAACAACGACACGGCGCTGCTGGCGGCGCTGTTCGTCTATGTGGTGCTGGCGAGCTATCTCTTCGCGCAGGTGTTTTCCGGCCGCGGCGCCATGCTCCACACCGGCGCGATGATCGCGACGATCATGACCGCCAACGTCTTCCTGACCATCATCCCGAACCAGACCATCGTCGTCGCCGACCTCAAGGCCGGGCGCACGCCGGAGGCGCGGCTTGGCAAGGAGGCCAAGCAGCGCTCGCTGCACAACAACTACCTGACCCTGCCGGTCATCTTCCTGATGCTGTCGAACCACTACCCGCTGGCCTTCGCCACCGAGTGGAACTGGGCGATCGCCGGGCTGGTGCTCCTCATCGGTGCGGTGATCCGGCATTTCTTCAACACCATGCATGCGACCGGCCGGCAGCTCTGGTGGTGCTGGGCCGTCGCCGGCGTGCTGTTTGCCGCCGTCATCACTTTGTCCGGTGCGCCCGGCTGGAGCAACGAACCCGCTGCCGCCGAGGAGGGCGCCGGCCGCCGCTGGGACGGCGACCCGCAGCTGGCGCTGGCGGCCTCGCCCCATTTCGAGGACGCGCAGGCCATCGTCATGGCGCGCTGCTCCATGTGCCATGCCGACGAACCGCTCTGGCCCGGCATCGGCCACGCGCCCGGCAATGTGCGGCTGGAGACGGCCGACGAGATCATCCACTTCGCGCCGCTGATCGAGCGGCAGGCGGTGCGCAGCCATGCCATGCCGCCCGGCAACGTCACCGGTCTCGAGCCGGCCGAGCGCGAGACGCTGGCGGCCTGGATCGCCTCGGGTTCCGGCCTCTACGTGGCAGGAGCCTCACGGTGAAGCGCCCCGGTGGCGGCACCGCGCTCCGGGCGCGGCTTCTGTGGTTCGACGCCGATCCGGCCGAGGAGGGCGAGGCGCGTGCCGTGCGCTATGTCGCGGACGGCATCGTCGTCGTAGAGAACGGCGTCATCCGCGAGGTGGGCGAGGCAGCCGATATCCTGCGCCGGTTGTCGCCCGACACGACCCTCGTCGACCACCGTCCGCATCTGCTGATGCCGGGCTTCATCGACCCGCACCTGCACATGCCCCAGACCCAGGTCATCGCCTCCTATGGCACCGAACTGATGGAATGGCTGGCGAAATACACCTTCCCGGAGGAAAGCCGCTACGGCGATCCGGTCGTCGCCGAGGCCGCCTCGCGCTTCCTCTTCGACGAATTGCTGGCCAACGGCACCACCACCGCCGGGGTCTATTGCACCAGCCATCCCGAAAGCGTCGACGCCTTCTTCGCCGAGGCCGGGCGGCGCGGCATGCGCATGGTCGCCGGCAAGGTGATGATGGACCGCAACGCCCCCGCGGCGCTGCTCGACACGGCCGAGACCGGCTACCAGCAGTCCAAGGCGCTGATCGAGCGCTGGCATGGCAAGGGCCGGCTCGACTATGCCATCACGCCGCGCTTCGCGCCGACCTCCACCGAGGCGCAGCTGGAAGCCTGCGAGACGCTGGCGGGCGAGTATCCCGAGCTGCATATCCAGACGCATTTGTCCGAGAACGCCGCCGAGATCGCCTTCGTGCGCGAGGCGTTCGCCTGGTCGAAGGACTATACCGAGGTCTACGAGCGCTACGGCCTCGTGCGGCCCAAGGCGATGTTCGGCCATTGCATCCATCTGTCCGAGCGCGAACGCGGCGCCCTGGCGGCGGGCGGGGCGACGGCGGTGTTCTGCCCGACCTCGAACCTGTTCCTTGGCTCCGGCCTGTTCGATCTCGCCGGCATGCGCGAGGCCGGTATCCTTTCCGGCATCGCGACCGATATCGGCGGCGGCACCAGCTATTCCATGCTGCGGACCGCATCCGAAGGCTACAAGGTGCTCGCCCTTGCCGGCCAGCGTCTGCCGGCCTTCGACGCCTTCCATATGCTGACCGCCGGCAATGCGGCCGCCATGGGCCTCGACAATCGCATCGGCCGGATCGCGCCGGGCATGGAGGCCGATTTCGTCGTTCTCGACAGCCACGCGACCGCCGCCATGCGCCGGCGCATGGAGCGGGTCGAGACGCTGGAGGAGGAGCTCTTCGCGCTGATCGTGCTCGGCGACGACCGGGCGACGGTGGCGACCTATGTCGAGGGTCGCCGCGCCTATGACCGGGCGCTGCCCGCACGCACCCTACCGCCGCGCGCCGATCCGGCGCTGATGCCCGCAACCGGCAGCCAGGGCGAGGCACCACAGTGAGCGCATGGTTCGGGGGCCGCGCAACCGGCTGAAATTGCTGGCTGCACCATAAAAGTCGCTGCAATGCCGCGACATGACGCCATTGCCGTCTATCTCTTCTCCAGACCATGCCGCCCGGGCGGCGCTGGAGAAGGAACATCGGATGCGACTAGTACGATACGGCGAGGCCGGCAACGAGAAGCCGGGACTGATCGACGACGATCACGTGCTGCGGGATCTGTCGGAGGATGTCGGCGACATCGCCGGCGAATTCCTCGGCCGGGCCCAGATGGAGCGAATCCGGGCGATTGATCCCAAGAGCCTCGCCAAGGCCGACCCGTCGCACCGCATCGGCTCGCCCGTCGGCCGCGTCGGCAATTTCATCGCGGTCGGGCTCAACTACAGCGACCACGCCAAGGAGACCGGCGCCGACATCCCGAAGGAGCCGATCCTTTTCAACAAGGCACCCTCCTGCATCGTCGGTCCCCATGACGACGTCGTCGTGCCGCGCGGCTCCGACAAGCTCGACTGGGAGGTCGAGATCGCCGTCGTGATCGGCGACGAGGCCAGCTACGTCTCGGAGGCCGATGCGATGGATCACGTCGCCGGCTTCTGCCTCTGCCACGACGTTTCCGAGCGCAGCTTCCAGATCGAGCGCGGCGGCCAGTGGATGAAGGGCAAGAGTGCCCCGACCTTCGGCCCGCTCGGCCCCTGGCTGGTGACGCCCGACACGCTGGGCGACCCGCAGGCCGTCGATCTCTGGCTCGACGTCAATGGCGAGCGCATGCAGACCGGCTCCACCGCGACGATGATCTTCGGGGTCCGCACGCTGGTCTCGTACATCTCGCAGTTCATGCGGCTGATGCCCGGCGACGTCATCACCACCGGCACGCCGCCCGGTGTCGGCATGGGAATGAAGCCGCCGGTCTTCCTGAAGCCGGGCGATATCGTCACCCTGGGCGGCACCCATCTGGGCGAGCAGCGTCAGACCGTCCGCGCCGCCACCGCCTGAGCGGACCGTCCCGCCTGCAACGGATGCGGGGCGGGACGGAACATTGCGCCTGCGGGCGGCTTTCTTCTTCGACGGCGGCGCTGCCCGGTCGCTTTGCCGTCACCGCGAAAGGAACCGCGGAAGAGGGGATCGATACCGCACCGGGCGCGTTTGTCGACTTCGATGCCGCCCTGACGTTCCGGGGAACGGCTTTCCGATCTGGGGAAGGATTTTCATGGCCAAGGCAGTCCAGCCCGCGCGCGCATCCCGTACGTCCCGCAAGGCGGCAGAGGCTCCGACCGGCGAGGCGGCCCTCCTGGCGCTCGCGCAGAACCGCATCGCGATCGAGACGGTCACCCCGGAAATCGATGGCGGGCGTTTCGCGGTGAAGCGGCTGGAAGGCGAACCGCTGGTCGTCGAGGCAGACGTCTTTTCCGATGGCCATGACAAGATCGCCGCTGCCGTCATCTACGGGCCGGCCGATGCCGAGGACTGGGACGAGACCCCGCTGATCTTCGTCGAGAACGATCGCTGGTCGGCCGAGATCGTCTTCGAGAAGCCGGGCCCGTATCGCTTCTCGGTCATTGCCTGGCGCGATCTGCACGCGACGTGGCGCGACGAGGCGAAGAAGAAGCGCGATGCCGGCAAGCTGACCGATCTGGAACTGACCGAGGGGCGCGAACTGGTTCGCGCGGCCCGCGAGTCCGGCCGGGGCACCGGGGCGCAGCAGGACGGGATCTTGCGGCTGCACGAGAAGCTTGAAGCGTTGCAGGCCAAGGGCGACGCCGACGGCCAGTATCATCTGCTGCAGGACCCCGAGACGATCGCGCTGCTGGCCGTCGCCGGACAGCGCACCAACCTCTCGCGCTATCCGGGCAACGTCCCGGTCTGGGTGGATCGCACGGCGGCGGGCTTTTCCGCCTGGTACGAGCTGTTCCCGCGCTCCCAGTCCGGCGATGTCGATCGCCACGGGACCTTCGACGACGTCATCGACCGGCTGCCCGACATTCAGGAAATGGGCTTCGACGTCCTCTATTTCCCGCCGATCCATCCCATTGGCACCGCCAACCGCAAGGGTCGCAACAACACCCTGACGCCCAGCCCCACCGATCCCGGCAGCCCATATGCCATCGGTTCGCCCGAGGGCGGCCACGACGCGATCCACCCGGAGCTCGGCAATTTCGAGGATTTCGCCCGGCTGGTCTCGCGGGCGCGCGACCACGGGCTTGAGGTCGCCATCGACTTCGCCATCCAGTGCTCGCCCGACCATCCATGGATCAGGGAGCATCCGGAGTGGTTCGACTGGCGGCCGGACGGGACGATCAAATACGCCGAGAACCCGCCGAAGAAGTACGAGGACATCGTCAACGTCCATTTCTACCGCGGCGCGCTGCCGTCGATCTGGTACGCCCTGCGCGACA
The DNA here is from genome assembly GCF_000421645.1 of Aurantimonas coralicida DSM 14790. Lineage (GTDB taxonomy): Bacteria > Pseudomonadota > Alphaproteobacteria > Rhizobiales > Rhizobiaceae > Aurantimonas > Aurantimonas coralicida. The sequence continues at coordinate 478,895 of NZ_ATXK01000002.1, forward strand.
TCGTGCTGTTCTGGCTGGACAAGGGCGTGCGGATCTTCCGCGTCGACAATCCGCACACCAAGCCGTTTCCCTTCTGGGAGTGGATGATCGCCGAGGTGCGCCGTGTCGATCCCGGCGCGATCTTCCTCGCCGAGGCCTTCACCCGGCCCAAGGTGATGAAGCGGCTTGCCAAGGTCGGCTACAACCAGTCCTATTCCTACTTCACCTGGCGCAACACCAAGGCGGAGCTGGCCGAATATCTGACCGAACTGACGCAGGAAGAATGCGCCGAGTACATGCGGCCAAATTTCTTCGTCAACACGCCGGACATCAACCCGGTCTATCTGCAGGTCAGCGGCCGCCCCGGCTTCCAGATCCGGCTGGCGCTGGCGGCTTCGCTCGGCGGCAATTACGGCGTCTATTCCGGCTTCGAGCTGTGCGAATTCCTGCCCGTGCCGGGCAAGGAAGAATATCTCAACTCCGAGAAATACGAGATCCGCGCCTTCGACTGGAAGGCCGAGGGCAACATCCGCGAGGACATCGCCTTCTTCAACCGGATCCGCCGCGAGGAGCCGGCGCTGCAGGATTTCCGCAGCCTCGCCTTCTACAATTTCTGGAACGACCAGGTCCTCTATTACGGCAAGCGGACGCAGGATCGCTCCTCCTTCCTGCTGTTCCTCGTCAATCTCGATCCGCATTCGGCGCAGGGCGGTCATTTCGAGGTGCCGATGTGGGAGCTCGGATTGCCCGACGACGGCACGGTCCGGGTCACCGACATGGTCGACGGACGCGAGTTCGCCTGGCACGGCAAGATCCAGCACTGGTGGCTGAATCCGCAGGAACGGCCTTACGCGGTCTTCAAGATCTCACGCTGACACCAATCTTTCGGGAAGCAGCCTCTCCATGAACGAACAAGTTTCCGTCCAGCCGACCGATCACGCCACCGGACCCGATCCGGATGCCGCGGACTGGTACAAGGACGCGATCATCTACCAGCTCCACGTGAAGACCTATCTCGATTCCAACGGGGACGGGATCGGCGACTTCGCGGGTCTGCTGGAGAAGCTGGACTATATCCAGGCGCTGGGCGTGACGGCGATCTGGCTGCTGCCGTTCTATCCCTCGCCGCTGCGCGACGACGGCTACGACATCTCCGACTACCGCTCGGTCAATCCGTCCTACGGCAATATCGAGGACGTGGAGCGGCTGATCGCCGAGGCGCATCACCGCGGCATGCGGGTGATCACCGAGCTGGTCATCAACCACACCTCCGACCAGCATCCCTGGTTCCAGGCCGCCCGCAACGCGCCCAAGGGTTCGCCCGAGCGCGACTTCTATGTCTGGGCGGACGACGACAAGGGTTACGATCTCACCCGGATCATCTTCACCGACACCGAGACGTCGAACTGGACCTGGGACCCGGTCGCCAAGCAGTATTTCTGGCACCGCTTCTTCTCCCACCAGCCGGACCTGAACTTCGACAATCCGAAGGTTCTGGAGGAAGTGCTGTCGGTCATGCATTTCTGGCTGGACAAGGGCGTCGACGGGCTGCGGCTCGACGCGATCCCCTATCTGGTCGAGCGGGAAGGGACCAACAACGAGAACCTGCCGGAGACCCACGACGTCCTGAAGGCGATCCGCGCCAATCTGGACAAGCACTATCCCGACCGCATGCTCCTGGCCGAGGCCAATCAGTGGCCGGAGGACACCCGTCCCTATTTCGGCGACGGCGACGAGTGCCACATGGCGTTCCACTTCCCGCTGATGCCGCGCATGTACATGGCGGTGGCGCAGGAGGACCGGCACCCGATCACCGACATCATGCGGCAGACGCCGGAGATCCCGGCCAACTGCCAGTGGGCGATCTTCCTGCGCAACCATGACGAGCTGACGCTGGAAATGGTCACCGAGGAAGAGCGCGACTATCTCTGGTCGACCTATGCGGCCGACACCCGCGCCCGGATCAATCTCGGCATCCGCCGCCGGCTCGCCCCGCTGATGGGCAATGATCGCCGCAAGGTCGAGCTTCTCAATGCGCTGCTGATGTCGATGCCCGGCACGCCGACCGTCTATTACGGCGACGAGATCGGCATGGGCGACAACTACTATCTCGGTGATCGCGACGGCGTGCGCACGCCGATGCAGTGGTCGGCCGACCGCAATGGCGGGTTCTCCCGCTCCGATCCGCAGCGGCTCTATCTGCCGGTGATCCAGGACCCGGTCTATGGCTACCAGGCCGTCAATGTCGAGGCGCAGTCGAACAATCCGGCCTCACAGCTCAACTGGATGCGGCGCCTGATCCAGGTCCGCCGCACCAAGGAAGCCTTCGGCCGCGGCACGGTGAAGTTCCTCTATCCATCGAACCGCAAGATTCTCGCCTATCTGCGCGAATATGGCGACGAGCGCATCCTGTGCGTCGCCAATCTCTCCTCCTCGGCGCAGGCGGTCGAGCTGGAACTCGCCGATTTCGCCGGCGCCATGCCGGTGGAGATGCTCGGCCTGTCGACCTTCCCGCAGATTGGCACGGGCACCTACATGCTGACCCTGCCGGCCTTCGGCTTTTTCTGGTTCGACCTCGCCGCGACCGCGACAAGGGCGCCCGAGCCGACGCCGCTGCCCGCCTTCTCGACCCTGGTCGTCTCCGGCGACCTGAAGGGCACGATCAATGCGCGCAATCAGCATGAACTGGAATCGGTGCTGCCGGAATTCGTCGGCGGCCAGCGCTGGTTCGCCGCCAAGGCCGAGGGCCAGCGCAGCGTCTCGCTGGAAGTGCTCGGACCGCCGACGCCGAACTCCCGCCGCCATCTCTTCAACGAGATCGTCGTGGAGGCCGAGGACGGCCAGCACCGCTACTTCATGCCGCTCAGCGCCAAATGGGGCGAAGAGAATCTGAGCTCGCAAGCCCCGCTGCTGCCCTACACCCTGACCAAGATCCGGCAGGGCCCGCGCATCGGTGCCGTCGTCGACGGCACGCGGGACCCGGATCTCGCCAAGCTCGTGGTCTCGCTGATCGCGGCCGGTGTCGATATCGATCTGGGCGGTGCGTCCCTGCACGTTGCCGCGTCCGAGACCGAGCACGACGGGCTGGCGCGGGCCCTGCTCGTCGAGCCGGAACAGATCCATGCGATCGCCGGCGAGCAGTCCAACACCTCCGTCCTTGTCGGGGACGAGGCGATTCTGAAGTTCTATCGCCGCCTGCGCGACGGCGTGCAGCCGGAACTCGAGATCACCCGTTTCCTCACCGAGAAGACCGATTTCGAGGCGGCGCCCGCGCTGCTCGGCTCGATCGAACTGGTGCGCGAGGATGGCAGCCGCACGGCGATCGCGGCGCTGTTCGAGCAGGTCCGCAACCAGGGCGACGCCTGGACCGTCGTCACCGATGCGCTGGCGCGCTATCTGCGCGATCACGCCTATTCCAACGAGCCGGCCACGGAAGACGGTGCCGAGATCGCGCCGATGAGCGATCTCAAGCTCGCCATCCAGATCGATGTCGGCGACGTGCTGGGCACGCGGACCGGCGAGATGCACGCGGCGCTGGCGACGGTCACCGGCGATCCGGCCTTCGATCCGGAGCCGATCGACACGGCTTCGCTGGCGGAGATGCTGGCCGAAGCCAAGCGCGAGGCGACGGATGCGCTGACCGTGCTGCGCCGCATGCGCGACAATGCCGGTGACGGCATCGGCCTGGACGTCGATCGCCTGCTCGGGGCCGAGAAGGACATCCTGACCTGGTTCGACGGCTTCATGAAGCTGACGGTCAATTCGCACCGCACCCGGATCCACGGCGACTACCATCTGGGCCAGGTTCTGGTGGCCAAGAACGACGTGGCGATCCTCGATTTCGAGGGCGAGCCGGGCCGCGATCTGGAAGAGCGACGGCGCAAATCCTCGCCGCTGCGGGACGTGGCCGGCATGATCCGTTCCTTCGACTACGCCGCCTTCTCCGCTCGTGACAAGGCGGGCCCCGCCGACGAGGGCACCGTCGAGCGGCTGCGCGAAATGGCCGAGAGCTGGCGCGACGAGGTCACCGAGACCTTCCTTGCGCGCTGGAGCGAGGCTTCCGGCATGTCGCTTGCCGACCCGGCGACCGGGCAGTTGCTGGATCTCTTCGTGCTCCAGAAGGCTTTCTATGAACTGCGCTACGAAGCGACGATGCGCCCCGCATGGCTGTCGATCCCGCTGCGGGGAATCGTGGCGCTCCTCGAGAAACGACAGGTTTTGAAATGACGCTGACGAGTTCCTCATCGCGCGGAGCGGCCGCTTCGACCGACCATCGCGCCGACGCGCATCAGATCGATGCCATCGGCCGCGGCATCCACGGCGATCCCTTCGGCGTGCTTGGGCCGCGCAAGGCCGACGGCGGCACCATTGTGCGCGTCTTCCGGCCGGGCGCCGAGACGGCCGCGGTCGTGGACAGGACGGGCAAGCTCCTGGGCGAGCTGGAAGCGGGCGGTGCCGACGGCTTCCATTCCGGCTACGTGTCCGGCCTGAAACCGGACGACGCCTATCGCCTGCAGTTCACGCATGGCGGCGAACGCTGGCAGGAAGAGGACACCTATCGCTTCGGCACGGTGCTGGGCGAGCAGGACGTCTATCTCCTGGCGGAAGGCAATCACTACCGCCTCTATGAAAAGCTCGGCGCCCATCCGACCGTCATGGACGGCGTCGAGGGCACGGCTTTCGCGGTGCTGGCGCCGGCCGCCCGGCGCGTGTCCGTGGTCGGCAATTTCAATTCCTGGGATGGCCGCCGCCATGTCATGCGCAAGCGCCACGAGTGCGGCGTGTGGGAATTGTTCATCCCCGCCGTCGGGCGCGGCGAGGTCTACAAATACGAGATCATCGGCGCCGACGGAAACCTTTTGCCGCTGAAGACCGATCCGGTCGGCTTCCTTCAGGAGATGGCGCCGTCGACCGGCTCCATCGTCGACGGTCTCGTCGAGCACGAATGGAAGGACGACGAGTTCCAGGCCCATGCGGCCGACTGGCAGGATCGCGAGAAGCCAATCTCGATCTACGAGGTGCATCTGGGGTCCTGGCGGCGGGGTCCCGACAACGCCTATCTCGACTATGACGAACTGGCCGCCGAGCTCGTACCCTATGTGCGCGACATGGGCTTCACCCATGTCGAGTTGCTGCCGGTTTCCGAGCATCCCTTCTACGGGTCCTGGGGCTACCAGCCGATCGGCCTCTACGCGCCGACCTCGCGCTTCGGATCGCCCGCGGGCTTCGCACGCCTCGTCGATGCGCTGCATCAGGCCGGCATCGGGGTGCTCCTCGACTGGGTTCCGGGGCATTTCCCGACAGACACCCATGGCCTCGGCCAGTTCGACGGCACCGCGCTGTACGAGCATCCCGATCCGCGTCGCGGCTTCCACAAGGACTGGAACACGCTGATCTACGATTACGGCCGGCCGGAAGTGGAGAACTTCCTGGTCGCCAACGGCCTCTACTGGCTCGACCGCTTCCACATTGACGGCCTGCGCGTCGATGCGGTCGCCTCGATGCTGTATCTCGACTATTCGCGCGAGCACGGCGAATGGGAGCCCAACATCCATGGCGGGCGCGAGAATCTCGAGGCCATGGCGTTCCTCAAGGACACCAACGAGCGGGTCGGCGAGTACTATCCCAAGGCGACCACCCATGCCGAGGAATCGACCGCCTTCCCGGACGTGTCACGCCCGACCTTCGCCGGCGGCCTCGGCTTCCACTTCAAGTGGAACATGGGCTGGATGCACGACACCCTGCATTACATGCAGGAAGACCCGATCAACCGGCGCTACCACCACCACCACATGACCTTCGGCATGGTCTACGCCTATTCGGAGAACTTCGTCCTGCCGCTGAGCCATGACGAGGTGGTCTACGGAAAGGGCTCGCTGCTCGGCAAGATGCCGGGCGACGAGTGGCAGAAATTCGCCAATCTGCGCGCCTATTTCGGCTTCATGTGGACCCATCCCGGCAAGAAGCTGATCTTCATGGGCGGCGAGTTCGGCCAGGTCGGCGAGTGGAACCACGACCGCTCCCTCGACTGGCATCTCCTGGAGCAGCCCGGTCACGAGGGCATGCGCCGCCTCGTGCGCGATCTCAACACCATGTATCGCGAGATCCCGGCGCTCTACGAACTCGACTGCGATCCGGCCGGCTTCGAATGGGTCGACACGTCGAATGTCGAGCAGAGCGTCATCGCTTTCATGCGCAAGGACCGCGCGGGCAACCCGGTGCTGATCGTGTCGAACTTCACGCCGGTGCCGCGCCATGAATACCGCATCGGCGTGCCGCTGCCCGGCCGCTGGGTCGAGCGCCTGAACACCGATTCGGAGATCTACGGCGGCTCCAATGTCGGCAATATGGGCGGCAAGGACGCCGAGGAGGTGTCGGTGCACGGCCGGCCCTACTCGATTCCCCTGTCGCTGCCGCCGCTCGGCACCATCGTCCTCGTGCAGGAAGGCTGAGCCGCCGGAAGGCTGGACGGCGGCCGGTCGCCGCCGTCCCGTCGCGGACGCTGCTGACATGAGGGCGGCGACCGCGTAGAACCGAATGCGTGACGGGGGCGCCCGCCGGAAACGGCGGGCTGAGATGCACCCTTCGAACCTGACCCGGATAATGCCGGCGGAGGGAGTCGCGGCGGGGTCTCTCACATGCTCCGTCGGGCCCGTCGTCGGCCAGGAGCCGACCGCGATGCCAAGCCAGTCCACCATCCGCAATGTTCTCTCGATCGCCGGCTCGGACCCCTCCGGCGGGGCCGGCATCCAGGCCGATCTGAAGACCTTCGCGGCGAACGGCGTCTACGGCATGGCCGTGATCACCGCGCTGACCGCCCAGAACACGCGGGGCGTCAGCGGCGTCGAACTGGTCTCGCCCGACTTCGTCACCCGCCAGATCGATGCGGTCTTCGCCGATATCCGCGTCGATGCGGTGAAGATCGGCATGATCGCCACGGCCGAAATCGCCCATGCTGTCGCCGATGCGCTGAAGCGGCACCAGGCGCGGAACGTCGTTCTCGACCCGGTCATGGTCGCGAAGGGCGGCGATCGCCTGCTGGCCGAGGAGGCCGTGGCGGCATTACGCAGCGAACTCGTACCCCTTGCCGACATGATCACGCCGAACCTGCCGGAAGCCGCCGTGCTGCTCGATGTTGCGGAAGCCACCGACCGGGACGAAATGGAGGCGACCGCGACCCGCCTGCAGGCGCTGGGCTGCGGCTCGGCGCTGTTGAAGGGCGGCCATCTGAGCGGCGACGACAGCCCGGATCTGCTGGTGACGGCAACGCAGCGCGAATGGTTCGAGGGCGTGCGCCTCCAAACCCGCAACACCCATGGCACCGGCTGCACCCTGTCCTCGGCGCTGGCGGCGCAGCTCGCGCTGACCGGCGACGCGTTCGCGGCGGTGAGGGTCGCCAAGGCCTATGTCGCGGGCGCCATCGGCGCGGCGGACCGGCTGGGCGTCGGATCGGGGCACGGTCCGACGCACCATTTCCACCGTCACTGGTAGCCGGGCGCTTGGCTCAGGTGGCCTGCAGCAGGGCGTCGTCCGCGGGCGGTCCATCCACCGGGGCGTCTACCACGACGGCCTCGACGCGGTCGCGGCCCATGGATTTCGCCCGGTAGAGCGCCTGGTCGGCGGCAGTGAGCAGGCCGTTCAGGTCGCGGTTCGCCTCGTTGGTGGCCACGCCGGCACTGACGGTGGCCGCGATCGACCGGCCGCCGACCGTGCGGGCCTGGTTGGCAAATCCGCGCACGATCGCCCTTGCGATGACCGCCGGCTCGTGCTTGTCGCGTCGCCGGACGAGGGCGGCGAACTCCTCGCCCCCGAGACGGGCGAAGACGTCGGTCGGACGCAGATGGTCGGCGGTGCTGTCGACGAACAGCTTGATGACCTCGTCGCCGCAGCCGTGCCCGTGATCGTCGTTGATCTTCTTGAAGCGGTCGAGATCGAACAGCAGCAGGGCGACGTCGCCGGCATCGGCGTCGTTGAGAAGCGCGGTCGCCTTGGTCGTGAAGGCCCGGCGGTTGTCGATGCCGGTCAGGAAGTCGGTTTCCGACAGGCGGCGAAGAGACTGCTCATGCCGCCCGCGCACCATGGCAATGACGAGATAGGTGCTCACGCCGATCATCAGGATGGCCTGGGTCATCACCAGCGTGAACAGGAAGCCGGTCATCAATTGCTGGTCAGCTATGGCGGCTGGCAGGCCAACCAGCACCACGCGCAGGGCGCAGAACAGACCATGGGCACCGAAGGCCGCGCTGAGGATCAGCGCCGGCCCGCTGCGGGCCGTCGGGTTGAGCAGGGTCAGCGCGATGGCCAGCGAATAGAAGGCGGCGATGGTCGAGATCACGGCGACCCGGGCCTCGATGCTCTCTGCCGCCGGGGACAGCCCGTAGAACAGCAGCCAGACGACCGGCCCGGCATACCACCAGAGGCTGGTTTTCACATCGCAGAACCGGGCGAAGCCGACATAGAGCAGCGCATAGCCTGCGAGCAGCAGCGCATTGGCCCCGCCGATGGCCACCGCATAGAATTCGAACACCCGCAGCGGCGCCGTGGCCGCAGCCAGCGCGATCAGGCCCATGCCGGCGCTCCAGTACAGCAGCGCCGTCTCGCGCAGATTCCGCCACTCGACCAGATGGCAGAGGCTGGCGCTGAGACAGAGCGCGCTCAGGACAAGGAGCATCGTGGGGGTATGGATCTGCATGTGCCCGCGAAAAACGAAGATGACGTAGGGATACTAGCGCGAAAGATGTCGACGCTTCGTTACGACTTGCAACGATGAGTCCGCAATAAGTCTCAGTCGCTCGCGGCGGTGGCGCCTTCCAGCGGGACCACGTCGACGGCATGCGAGGTCTGCTGGTGGCCCGCGGTCACAACGACACCCGCGACCGGGGCGACATCGTCATAGTCACGGCCCATGGCCACGATGATGTGGCCCCGTTCCACCGCGACGCCGTTGGTCGGGTCGAACCCGACCCAGCCGGCATCCGGGCCGAGCCACGCGGCGGCCCAGGCATGCATGGAATCGGCGCCTTCGAGGCGCGGCTGCCCCGGCGGCGGCTCGGTGCGCAGGAAGCCGCTGACATAGGCCGCGGGAATGCCGGCGCCGCGCAGGCCCGCCACCATCACATGAGCAAAGTCCTGGCAGACGCCGCGGCGGCGCGCAAAGGCTTCGGCGATGCCGGTGCGCACGTCCGTCGCGCCGGGCTCGTAGGCGAAGTCGTCCTGGATGCGCCGCGCCAGCGCGAGGACGCCGGGTCCCGCCTGCGGCGACTCGTCGAGGCTCGAAGCGGCATAGGCGGTGATGTCGCCGGCCGGCACGATGCGGCGACTGCGGCCGAGAAAATGGATCGGCGACAGCGCGTCGCTGCCGCGCCAGGTGATCGCGGCGTCGGCGATGGCATCGGCCGTCGGCGTTGCCGCTAGGTCCACCGGTGCGCGGTCGACCCGCACGCGGGCGCGCATATCGACCGCCAGTTCGCCATGCGGTCGGCGGAACGCCACGTCCTCGACCGGATTGCCGAAGAAATCATGCTCGTGATGATGCTCGTCGGGATCGGGCGAGACGGCGACCGTCGAGGTGAGGACGCGCTGGCCGCTGTCGTCGCGGGGCCGCACATAGAGGAGATGGCGGGCATCGGCGACGGCGGAGGGATAGGCGCAGCCGATCTGCAGGCGGATGTCGTAGATCATTCCGGGCCGCCCCCGTCGGTCGGGGTGGCCGGGCCGGCCATCAGATAGCGGCGTCCGATCAGGTCCGACAAAAGGCCGAGATCGCCGGCGACACGTTCGAGGAAGGCGGTGTCCACTTCCGCCGCCTCGGCGGTTTCCAGCCGGACCTTGAGGCGCGCCACACGGCGAAACAGCATGTCCGGCGTCTCGCCGGACTTCACGCCCGGCAGTTCCACCAGCCGCGCCTCCAGATCGTTCACCTGGAAGGCGAGCGAACGCGGATTGAGCGGATCGAGAAGCGTGAGGTCGACCACCGTCTCCTGCGACAGATCCACCGAATAGCGGCGGCGATAGGTGACGCGGCTGTCGGTGAATTCGAGGAGGGCTTCCAGTGCGCCCTCGGGCGGCGCGTCCCGCATCAGTGTCGCCGCGATCAGCGCCGACATCTGGCCGCGCTCGATCCGCCGGCCGCATTGCATGAAGCGCCAACCGGTGAACTGGTACATGTTCTCGCGCACGAGGCCCGTGAAGCCCGACAGCCGCGTCAGGATCTGGCTGGTCAGCGCCACGATGTCCCCGTCATCGTCGGCGATGGCCTGTTCGATCAGCTCGACGATCTCGTTCAGGCTGCGCCAGCCATCGGGCGAAAACCGGTCGCGGATGCGCGAGGCGGTGCTGGCGGCCTGGCGGGCCAGCATCAGGAGGCCCGTTGCCGGGTCTGCCGGCGGGATCGAGACGCCGAGCCCTGACAGAAGCGTTGCGACACTGGCCTCCACCTCGGCCAGCCGCTGGCCTTCACCGGCCCGCGCCGCGTAGAGCCGCAGAAGCCGGGTGGCAACCTCGCAGCGTTCGGCATAGCGGCCGAGCCAGTAGAGATTGTCGGCGGCCCTTGCCGGCAGAGCCCCCGGCAGCCGCCGCAGGAAACGATCGCCCGAGCCGAGCAGCGTGACCGGGCTCGCCGGCGTTTCGGAAGGGATCCAGACGTCGGTGGAACGGCCACCCTTCTGCATGGAGACGACGCGGGCGTCGCGGGAATCGGCGATGCGGGCAAAGCCGCCCGGCATGACGTGCCAGCCATCCTCGTCGCGGGCGAGAAAGACCCGCAGGGTCACCGGTCGTGGTTCCAGCACACCATCGACGAAGGCGGGCGCGGTGGACAGGCGGGCGATCTCCTGGCCGACCAGCCGGAACCCCTCCGCAACGAGGCGCGATCCGCTGTCGCCGGTGTCGAAGGCCGGTCCGGCATCGCCGGTCGCAGCCGATGGCGGGAACGCGTCGGCCAGTTGCAGCCGGTCGCGATGCGCCGCGACATGGGCCCGCTCCGCCTCCTGGCCGCACCACCATGTCGCAACCGTCGGCAGCGCCAGCCGGTGGCCGATCAGCGCCTCGGCCAGCGGTTCCTGGAACGCCATCAAGGCGCGGCTCTCCAGAATGCCCGAGCCCGGCGCGTTGACCATCGCCAGCGTCCCGGCACGGACCGCGCGCAGCAGGCCGGGCGTGCCGATCCGCGAGCCGGCGAACAGCTCCAGCGGGTCGCAGAAATCGGCGTCGAGCCGGCGCCACAGGACGCGGATGGCGCGGGTGCCGTCGACGGTCCGCACGTCGACGCGGTCGCCATGCACGACGAGGTCGCCGCCTTCCAGCAACAGGAGACCAAGATAGCGGGCGAGATAGGCCTGTTCGTAATAGGTGTCGTTGTGGGGCCCGGGGGTCAGGAGACCGATGCGCGAGGCGTCGGGACCGGCCAGCCTGTAGAGGCTGTCGCGGAAACGCTGGAAGAAGCCGGCCAGCCGCTCGACATTCATGTCGCGGGTGAGTTCGGGGAAGGCCTTGGCCGTGGCGACGCGGTTTTCCAGCGCGAAGCCGGCGCCGGACGGCGCCTGGGTGCGGTCGCCCAACACCCACCAGCGCCCGTCGGGGCCGCGGCCGAGATCCATGGCGATGAAGCGGATCAGCGGTTCGCCGGACAGTCCCTGGTCGGCGACGGGCCGCAGGAATTCCGGGTTCTGGCCGAGGATCGGGCCGGGCAGGGTGCCCTCGGTGATCAGCCGGCGCTCCCCGTAGAGGTCGGCCAGCAGCCGTTCCAGGAAGTCGGCACGCTCGACCAGACCGTCCGACAGGCTCTGCCACTCCGCCGGATCGAGCACCAGCGGCGGCTGCGACAGCGGCCAGTCGCGCTCCACCTCGCTGGCGTCGCCATAGACCCGGTGGAAGACGCCGGCTTCGCTGAGATATTGCCGGGCGCTGCGGAATCGCGCGTCGCGCTCGCCATCCGCCATGCTCCCCAGGGCATCGATCAGCGGCCGGTAATGCGGGCGCACCGAGCCGTCCCGCGCCAGCATCTCGTCATGGCCGGTGCCGACAAGGGCGGCGTAGCGGGCGAGAACGGACGCGGGATCACGGAACTGCATGCTTTTTCGTAAAACTCCTGACCAGATGGGCTATAGCCGCATTCGCTCTCTGGACCTAGCAAGAGATTGGACACCATGCGCGCACACCTCGCCAGCCTGCTGCGCTCGCGCCGCTGGGAATACTTCATCATCACCGTCATCGTGATCAACGCGATCACGCTCGGCCTCGAGACCGATCCCTGGATGATGGCGACCTTCGGCTCGCTCCTGGTGGCGCTCGACCAGACGATCGTCGTCGTCTTCGTGATCGAGATCTGCCTGCGCATCTACGCCTTCGGGTGGCGGTTCTTCCGCGATCCCTGGAGCCTGTTCGACTTCGCCATCGTCGCGATCGCGCTGATGCCGGCGACCGGACCGCTGACGGTGCTGCGTGCCCTGCGCATCCTGCGGGTGATGCGGCTGATCTCGGTGGTGCCGTCGCTGCGCCGGGTCATCGGCGGGCTGATCGCTGCGCTGCCCGGCATGGGCTCGATCGTCGTCCTCCTGCTTCTGGTCTTCTACGTCTTCTCGGTGATGGCGACCAAGCTCTACGGCGCGACCTTCCCCGAATGGTTCGGCAGCATCGGCGCGTCGATCTACACGCTGTTCCAGGTGATGACGCTGGAGAGCTGGTCGATGGGCATCGTGCGGCCGGTGATGGAAGCGCACCCCCATGCCTGGCTGTTCTTCGTGCCGTTCATCCTGTCGACGACCTATGCCGTCCTGAACCTGTTCATCGGTGTCATCGTCTCGGCCATGCAGGAGGAGCATCAGGCCGTCGTCGAGGCCGAACAGGAGCAGGTGCACGACGAGAACATGCAGGTGCTTGCCGAGTTGCGAGCCCTGCGCAGCGAGCTTGCGGAGATCAAGACGCGGCTCACCTGAAACGGCGGGCCGATCCGGCAGGCCCGCCCGTGGTGTGCGGTAGGCCTGCCGGTATCAGGGTGATCGCGACCTAGGCAAGGCCGGCGGGACGCCGCAGGTCCAGCGTCGTTGGGAAGGTCGCGTTGGGCCGCTCGCCGATCGGCTCGTAGGTGCCGGGCGTGTGGCCGATTTCCTCGAAGCGGGCGAGACGCCGGGCCTCGGCCTCGTAGGAATTGACCGGAAACGTATCGTAGTTGCGACCGCCCGGATGGGCGACGTGATAGACGCAGCCGCCCAGCGAGCGCTTCGACCATCGATCGTAGATGTCGAAGGTCAGCGGCGCGTCGACGGGCAGGGTCGGATGCAGCCCCGAGGCCGGCTGCCACGCCTTGAAGCGCACGCCCGCTACCGCATCCTTGCCGCTGCCGGTCGGCGTCATCGGTACTTCGCGGCCGTTGCAGGTGAGCATGTGGCGCGCCGGGTCGAAGCCGCTCATCTTCGCCTGCAGCCGCTCGACCGAGGAATCGACGAAGCGCACCGTGCCGCCGATGGCGCCCGTCTCGCCCATCACATGCCAGGGCTCCAGCGCCTGGCGCAGTTCCAGCGTGACACCGCTGCGCTCGATCCGGCCGCAGAAGGGGAAGCGGAACTCGGCCTGCGCCTCGAACCACTCGGCCCGCATCGGATAGCCGGCCGCGCCGAGATCGGCGAGGACGTCGGTAAAGTCCTGCCAGACGAATTCCGGCAGCATGAAGCGGTCGTGCAGGGTGGTGCCCCAGCGCACGAAGCGGCCGGTCTCCGGCGTCTTCCAGAACTTGGCGATCAGCGCCCGGATGAGGAGCTGCTGGGCCAAGCTCATCCGCGCGTCCGGCGGCATCTCGAAGCCGCGGAATTCGACGAGGCCGAGGCGGCCCGTCGGACCGTCGGGGGAGAACAGTTTGTCGATGCAGATCTCGGCTCGGTGGGTGTTGCCGGTCACGTCGATCAGGAGGTTGCGGAACAGCCGGTCGGTCATCCATGGCGCCACGGAGGTGGAATCCTCCGGGATCTGCGCCATGGCGATCTCGAGCTCGTAAAGCTGGTCGTGGCGCGCCTCGTCGATGCGGGGCGCCTGGCTCGTCGGTCCGATGAACAGGCCGGAGAACAGATAGGACAGCGACGGATGGCGCTGCCAGTAGAGGACCAGCGACTTCAGGAGGTCCGGCCGCCGCAGGAAGGGCGAATCCAGCGGCGTGGCGCCGCCGACGACCACATGGTTGCCGCCGCCGGTGCCGGCATGCTTGCCGTCGATCATGAACTTGTCGGTGCCCAGCCGCGACTGCCGCGCCTCCTCGTAGACGGCCGTGGTGATGTCGACGCTCTCGCGCCATGACGCGGCGGGATGGACATTGACCTCGATGACGCCCGGGTCGGGTGCGACGCGGATGACGTTGAGCCGCGGATCGGCCGGCGGGGCATAGCCCTCGATCTGGATCGGCAGGTTTTCCGCTTCCGCCACCTCCTCGACTGCGCCGAGAAGGTCGAGATAGGCCTCGGCGGTCTCCAGCGGCGGCATGAACACGCATAATTTGCCGTCGCGCGGCTCGATGGCGATGGCGGTACGCACCGCGCCCAGAATGGCATTGGGGCTCGGCTCGGCCGGGGCCGCCGGCGCTGCGGTGCCAGAAGTCGACGTCATGCCGGCGCTGCCCGCCGACTGGCGCATCGTGCCGGCAGGGCCGTCCATTGCCTGCTCGGCCGTGTCGTCCCGCTGGCTCTGCATCTCGACGCGGCCGTACTGGGTGCGGTTTTGCGGCGGCAGCGGCGGGAAGGGCTGCATCGGGTCGGCCGGGTGGATGTAGGGATAGTCCTTCGGCTCCAGATGCGGGATCGCGCCGAGCGGCAGGCGATAGCCCAGCGCACTGTCGCCGGGGGCGAGGAACAGATGCCCGCGCCGGGTCGTCCAGCGCTCCGACTGCCAGCGCAGGGCGCGCTCGCCGCGTCCCTGCCACGCCTGCACCGGCAGGACATAGCCGGTCGGCTTGGACAGGCCGCGCGAGAACACCGTCGCCAGACGGGCGCGCTCCTCCGGGTCCTCGAGCTTGGAATCGGTCGGCTCGACATTTTCGGGAAGCTGCGCCTCGCGGGCGAGCCAGTAGGCGGAGTCCTCATAGGCCGGCGCGGCGTAGTCGGGCGACACGCCGATCGCCTCGGCGACCTTGCGCGACAGGCGCTCGGCCTCTTCGGGCCCGACCGGGCGCGCCTCGGTCTCACGCGCCACCAGTTCGGCGTTCTTCCAGACCGGCACGCCGTCCTTGCGCCAGTAGAGCGAGAAGGTCCAGCGCGGAAGGGTCTCGCCTGGATACCACTTGCCCTGGCCGTAATGCAGGAAGCCGCCGGGCGCGAACCGGTCGCGCAGGCGCCGGATCAGGTCGTCAGCGAGGCCCCGCTTCATCGGGCCGGTCGCGTCGGCGTTCCATTCCGGCGACTCGAACTCGTCGATCGAGACGAAGGTCGGCTCGCCGCCCATGGTCAGGCGGACGTCGTTCTCCACCAGTTCGCGGTCCACCTTTTCGCCGAGCGCGTCCAGCGCCTGCCAGCTCTCCTCGGAGAAGGGGTAGGACACGCGCGGCCGCTCGGAGATGCGGTCGACGGTCATTTCGAAGTCGAATTCGACCTCGGCGAAGCTGACGACGCCCGAGATCGGCGCGGCCGAGCGGTAATGCGGCGTCGCGGCCAAAGGCACATGGCTCTCGCCGGTCATCAGGCCGGAGGTTGGGTCGAGGCCGATCCAGCCGGCTCCGGGCAGATAGACCTCGGCCCAGGCGTGCAGGTCGGTGAAATCGACATCGGTGCCCGTGGGACCGTCGAGGGCGACCTGGTCGGGCTTCAACTGGATCAGATAGCCGGAGACGAAGCGGGCGGCGAAGCCGAGATGACGCAGGACCTGGACCAGCAGCCAAGACGTGTCGCGGCACGAGCCCGAGCGGTTCTGCAGCGTTTCGTCCGGCGTCTGAACGCCCGGCTCCATGCGCACCAGATAGGTGATCTCCTGCTGCAGCGTCCGGTTGAGGCCGACGAGGAAATCCACCGTATGGGTTTCGCTGCGGTCGAGCTCTTCCAGATAGCGGGTCAGCAGCGGACCGGCCGGCTCGGCGCCGAGATAGGCGGAGAGGTCGGTCTTCAGCGGCTCCTCGTACTGGAACGGCCAGGCCTCGGCCGCTTCCTCGACGAAGAAGTCGAACGGATTATAGACCGTCATGTCGGCCAGGAGATCGACCTCGATGCGGAATTCCGTGGCTTCTTCCGGGAACACCAGACGCGCGAGGTAGTTGCCGAATGGATCCTGTTGCCAGTTGATGAAGTGGTTTTCGGGCAGGATCTTCAGCGCGTAGGACGGCACCCTGGTGCGCGAATGCGGTGCCGGCCGCAGCCGGATGACCTGCGGGCCGAGCCTGACGGGGCGGTCGTAGCGGTAATGGGTGACATGGTGCAGGGCTGCTAGGATCGACATCGGAACTTTCGTGCAGGTCACTCGGAACGCGGCGGGGCGGATGCTGCAGACGTTCCTTGACCATAAGGCCGGGACGGTTCCCGGCAAGCTCTCCCATCCCCCTGCAGGGGATGCGGACCGATTTATTTGCCTCCGGCGCCACAAAGCCGGAACCTGCCGCCCATCGGCGCATTGATGCGCGCTGGCTGCTAACGCCACGTCAGGCGCCGCAAAGGTATTGAAGATGAAGCTGTTTTCCTGTCCGTCCTGCTCGCACACCGTGTTCTTCGAAAACACCGTCTGCGAGCGCTGCAATCACGCGCTCGGCTACGAGCCGCAGGCCAACCATATCCTGGCGCTGGAGGCCGACGACGGGATCTGGAAGTCGGTCGGCGCCTACAGTGATGCCGGCCGCTGGAAATACTGCCAGAACAGCGAATACGGCGTCTGCAACTGGCTGATCCCCGGCGACAGCGCCGACAGCCTGTGCGCCGCCTGCCGGCACAATGTCACGGTGCCCGACCTCGGCGATACCGAGAAGGTCGATCTGTGGCGCAGCATGGAGATCGCCAAGCACCGGATGATCTACACGGCGATGCGGCTCGGCCTGCCGCTGGTGACCCGCGACGAGGACGATGAGGGCCTGGGCTTCGACTTCCTGTCGAACGATCCCGGCACCAACGAATCGGTGATGACCGGCCACGACGACGGGCTGATCACCATCGCGCTGGTCGAGGCGAACGATGCCGAGCGCGAGAAGCGCCGGACATCGATGGGCGAGCCCTACCGCACGCTGCTAGGTCATTTCCGCCACGAGGTCGGCCACTGGTACTGGGACCGGCTGGTCCGCGACGGCGGTGCGCTGGACGCCTGCCGGGCGATCTTCGGCGACGACACGGTGGATTACGGCGACGCGCTGCAGACCCACTACGCCAACGGCCCGAAGCCGAACTGGCAGGACGAATATGTCTCGTCCTATGCCGGTGCCCATGCCTGGGAAGATTTCGCCGAGACCTGGGCGCATTACTTCCACATTGTCGATACGCTGGAGACCGGCCGCAGCTGGGGCGTCATCGTCAATCCGCGGGTCGACGAGGCCGGGCTCCTCAGCACCCGGATCGATTTCGACGTCTTCGCGGAAGGTGTCACGACGCAGGAAATCGCCGGGGCGTGGCTGCCGCTGTCGGCGGCACTGAACTCGTTCAACCGCTCGATGGGGCATCAGGATCTCTATCCCTTCGTGCTCTCCGAAACGGTGATCGGCAAGCTCGGCTTCATCCACGATCTGGTCCATGGCCGGATCGGCAACGCGACGGGCAAGGCCGGCGCGCACCGCGGCTGACGAGCAGGTCGCGACCATCGAAATTACCGGGCGCGGACCGGTCCGGCGGTGGCACAAATGCCATTCGCGTGAGTTAGGCTGATGCGGGCCGGAGACGGAAGCAGCGTTGGTCGGCAAGGCGGTCGCAGCGACACGACCAGCCACCGCGTGCAGCGCGGCCGGACCGCATCGGCCCATGGAATTGACGGGACAGGCATATGACAGGCGGCAATCGTTTCTCCTTCGACACGTCCTGGGGCACACGGCACGGGGATGACGGGACCGTCTTCCGGCTCTGGGCGCCCGGCGCCGGACATGTCGATCTCGTCATTGGACGCCAAGGCGGTGAGAACGACTTCCTTGCAATGGAGAAGGACGCCGCCGGCTGGTGGCGGGTCACGACCGATCAGGTTGCCGTCGGTGGCGGCTACGGTTTCCGCGTCGATGACGGCATAGTCGTTCCCGACCCCGCGGCGCGCGCCCAGATGGGCGACGTGCACGGCCTGTCGAAACTGGTCGATCCACGATCCTATGCCTGGAAGACTGCCGACTGGGCCGGCCGGCCCTGGGAAGAGGTGGTCTTCTACGAACTCCACACCGGCACCTTCACCGAGGCCGGCACCTTCGAGGCGATGATCGAGCGGCTCGACTATCTGCGGGACCTCGGGATCACCGCGGTCGAGCTGATGCCCGTCGCCCAGTTCGGCGGCCGCCGCGGCTGGGGCTATGACGGCGTGCTGCTCTACTGCCCGCACGAGGTCTATGGCGGCGTCGACGGTCTCAAGCGGCTGGTCGACGCGGCGCATGAGCGCGGCCTGATGGTCTTCCTCGACGTCGTCTACAACCATTTCGGACCCGACGGGAACTACATCGGCTCCTATGCGCCGGAGTTCTTCCACGAGGAGATCCACACCCCCTGGGGCGCGGCGATCGCCTATGACGAAGCGCCGGTGCGCGAGTTCATGATCGACAATGCGCTCTACTGGCTCGAGGAATACCGGATCGACGGCCTGCGCCTCGACGCGATCGACTCAATCAAGGACACCACCGACACCCCGCTGGTGAAGGAACTGGCCGCGCGGGTCCGGGCGGCCTTTCCCGATCGCCACGTGCATCTGACCACAGAGGACGACCGCAACATCACCTGGCATGTCGCCCGCGACGAGGCCGGGCAGCCGGCGCTGGTCTCGGGCGAATGGAACGACGATTTCCATCATTGCGCCCATGTCATCGCGACCCATGAATACGACAATTACTACGCCGACTATGTCGGCCACAGCGTCGAGCAGATGGCCAAGTGCCTGGCCACCGGCTTCGTCTTCCAGGGCGAGTATTCCGAGCATCGCGGCCACGAGGTGGGCGAGAATTCGGCGCATCTGCCACCGACGGCCTTTGTCAATTTCGTCCAGAACCACGACCAGATCGGCAATCGCGCCTTCGGCGACCGGCTGACGGATCTCGGCTCGCGCCGCGCGGTCGAATGCCTGCAGACCATCCTGCTTCTGTCGCCGCAGATCCCGCTGATGTTCATGGGCGAGGAGTTCGGCGACACCCATCCGTTCAGCTTCTTCACCGATTTCGACGGCGAACTCGGCACCGCGGTGCGCGAGGGCCGGCGCAACGAATTCGCCAAGTTCGGGGCGTTCCAGGACGAGGAAGCGCGGCAGCTGATCCCCGATCCGAACGAGGAAAGCACCTTCCACAATTCGCGGGTCGATTGGACCATGCCCGAGCGCCCGACCTATCGGCGCCGGCTGGAGCTGACGCGGCAATTGCTGGCCAAGCGCCAGTCCGCGATCGTCCCGCTTTTGAAGGGCATTGGCGGTAATGGCGGTACGTGGTTCGCGTCGGACGCGTCCAAGGCCTTCGTCGTGGCCTGGGAACTGGCCGGCGGGACGGTGCTGCACCTCTTCGCCAATCTCGACGACGAGCCGTGGCCGATCCCCGACACGGTCGCCAAGAGCGATCTGACCTGCGGGACGCTGGTGCACGCCTATCCGAAGGGCGCCGACGAGCAGCTGAAGAGCGGCATTCTGCCGGGTACCTCCGTGGTGTTCCGCCTCGAAAACCAGAACCTGATCGCGGGGCCGGTCTCTTGAGCCGCGCCCTGCAGGACCTCGCGGAAAGCCACGGCATCCAGGTCGAATACACGTCCGAGATGGGCGAGCCGGTCCGCATTTCCGATGCGGCGGTGCACAGCCTGCTGGGGGCGCTCGGCGTCGATCCGGACACCGGCGCGAAGGGCAGCTTTGCCGAAGCCCATCACACCCCCGAACGCGCCTGCGCGCTGCCGGCAACGGTGAAGGGGCAGCGTCGCTGGGGCGTTGCCTGCCAGCTCTACGGCCTGCGCTCGGCGCGCAATCTCGGCCTTGGCGACTTCACCGATCTCTCCGATCTGGCGGTGACCGCGGCACGCGAGGGCGCCTCCTTCGTCGGCGTCAATCCGCTGCATGCCCTGTTCATGGCCGATGCCGGCCGCTTCAGCCCCTATTCGCCCTCGACCCGCAGTTTCCTCAATCCGCTCTACATCGCCATCGATCGCCTCGACGGCGGCGACGGGGTGGTGGCCGCATTGCGCCGGGAAAGCCCGGAATTGTTCGATGCGCTCGACGGCGACCTCGTCGATTATCCGGCCGTCGGCCGGGTGAAGCGGCAGGCGCTGGAGCGGGTCTTTGCAGCGAACCGCGCCGACATCGAGGCCTCCGAAGCCTTCGCCCGGTTCCGGGCGGCCGGCGGCGAGGCGCTGGCGGGTTTCGCCCTGTTCGAGGCGATCTCGGAAGCGCAGGTGGCCGATGGCGGCCATGCGGGCTGGCACAACTGGCCGCAGGAACTGCAGGACCGCACGAGCCCGGCGGTTGCTGAATTCGCCGCCGCCCATGCCGACCGGCTGACCTTCCATGCGTGGCTGCAGTTCACCGCCGAAGCGCAGCTGGCGGCGGCACAGGCGACGGCCCGGTCCGCCGGCATGACGATCGGTCTCTATCTCGATCTCGCCGTCGGCGTTGCGCCAGACGGCGCCGAGACCTGGAGCGATCCGTCGCTGACGGTCAATGCGGCCCGGGTCGGTTCGCCGCCGGACATGTTCAACAGCCAGGGCCAGGACTGGGGCCTCGCGCCGCTGTCGCCCAAGGTGCTGGCCGAGCGCGACTACCGGCCGCTGCGCGCCTCCTTCGAGGCGCTGACCCGCCATGCCGGCGCCGTTCGCATCGATCACGCCATGGGTCTGGCGCGGCTGTGGTGGATCCCGCAGGATGCCGGCTCCTCGGGCGGCGGCTATGTCCGCTATCCGCTCGGCGCCATGGTCGACGCCGTGGCCGAAGCGTCCGAGGCCAATGAATGCCTGGTCATCGGCGAGGATCTGGGCACGGTTCCGGAAGGCTTTCGCGGCACGATGGAGGACGCCAACATCCTGTCCTACCGCGTGCTCTATTTCGAGCGGCAGGACGACCGTTTCGTGGAGCCCCAGGACTATCCCGAACTGGCACTGGCCTGCGTCTCCACCCACGATCTGGCGACGCTCGCCGGTTGGTGGACCGGCGCCGACGTGCAGCTGCGCGCCGAGGCCGGCACCCAGGACGAGGCCGCGACCGAGCGCGATCTCGCCGCGCGCCGCCATGATCGCGTGGCATTGCTGGCGGCGCTCGCCAAGGCGAAGCTGCTGCCGAAGGACATGGAGGCGCTGACCCTTGCGGGCGGTGCCGATCTGCCCGAGGCGCTGCCGGCGGAGATCGCCGTCGCCGTCCATCGCTATGTCGCGCGCACGCCGTCGCTGCTCCTGACCGTGCAGCTCGAGGACATGGTGGGGCAGGAGCGCCAGCCGAACCTGCCCGGCACCACCGACCAGTATCCCAATTGGCGCATCCGATCCGACGTGCCCCTCGAGGGGCTGATCGACCACGAACGCTTCCGGGCCATGGCCAGAGCCATGCGCGAAGAAAGGCCGAACGCATAATGAGCCGCCAACTCGTCGCCACCTATCGCCTGCAGTTTCGCGAGGGCACCGATTTCGCGGTCGCCGCAGATCTCGCCGCCTATGTCGGCAAGCTGGGCGCCAGCCATCTCTACGCCTCGCCGATCTTCGCCGCCTCGCCGGGCTCCACCCATGGCTACGACGTCACCGACTACAATTCCTTCGAGGAGGATCTGGGCGGAGTCGCCGGCTTCACCAAGATGAGCGACGCGCTGGTGAAGGCCGATCTCGGCCTGATCCTCGACTTCGTGCCGAACCACATGGGCGTCTCGCCAACCAACCACTGGTGGGAGGACGTGCTGCGCTGGGGCCGCGAAAGCCGCTATGCCGGCACCTTCGACATCTCCTGGGAAGCCGAGAAGATCCTCGTGCCGGTGCTGGCCAAGCCCTATGGCGAGGCCCTGGCCGACGGCGACCTGTCCGTCGTCTTCGACGAGCCGACGTCGAGCCTGCGCTTCGACGCCTCCGGCTACGGCCTGCCGATCGATCCGCGCACCTATGGCCACATCTTCGGCCTGATGGATCATCCGGACAAGGACCGGCTGATCCGCCGCTTCGCGGTTTCGACGCCGACCGAGGCCGACGAGATGACCGAGCGGTTCCACGAGCATCTGGCCGATCCGGCCTTCCGCTCGGCGCTGGACAAGGCGTTGGCGACGATCCGGGGCGATGAGGCTGCGCTGCACGATCTGCACGAGGCGCAGGCCTGGCGGCTCGCCTGGTGGCGTACGGCCCGCGAGAAGCTGACCTATCGGCGGTTCTTCGAGATCGCCGACCTGATCGGCGTGCGCCAGGAATCGCGCCGGGTCTTCCGCGAATCCCACCAGATGATCATGCGGCTGGCGCGCGAACGGCGGCTCGACGGTATCCGCATCGACCATGTCGACGGCCTCGCCGATCCGAAGGGCTATCTGGAGGATCTGCGCCAGGCGTTTCATTCGGTCCGCCGCTCGCCCTCGATCCATGTCGAGAAGATCCTGACCGGCGACGAGCGCCTGCGGACGTCCTGGGAGATCGCCGGCACGACCGGCTACGAATTCATCACCGCCCTGTCGGGGCTTTACGTCGACGCCGCCCGCGAGGCGCCGATGACCGACGCCTATCACGACTTCCTCGGCGAGGAGGAAGACCTGCGGGCCATGATCACCCGGCAGAAGCGGGCGATCTTCCAGCGCAACCTGGCCGGTGAACTGTCCTATCTGACGGGCCTGGCCCTGTCGGTGGCGGGGCGCGGCCTTGCGACCCGCGATCTGGGCGCCGACACCATGGCCCGCGCCATCGTCGAGGTGGCGACGGCGCTGCCGGTCTATCGCACCTATGTCTCGGTCGACGGCGTGCCGCGCCGCGATATCGCGATCATCGACGACGCCGTCGATCTGGCCATGACTGGTCGCGAGGTCGAGGCGGACGAGCCGATCCAGTTCATCGGCCGGCTCCTGAAGCTCGATTTCGAGGACGGCGCCGACGTCGCCGGCGCCCTCGACTTCACCCGCCGCCTGCAGCAGACCACCGGCGCGGTGATGGCCAAGGCCGTCGAGGACACGGTCTTCTACCGCTACAACCGGCTGATCGCGCTGAACGAGGTGGGCGGCGAGCCGGATCATTACGGCGCCGATGTCGATCTCTTCCACGAGGCAATGCAGATCCGGGTCGAGGATCAGCCGGAAGGCATGCTGGCGACCTCGACCCACGACACCAAGCGCGGCGAGGACGCCCGGGCGCGGCTCTATACCCTCTCGGAAGCGCCGGAGCACTGGCAGTCGCTGGTTCGCGGATATGCCGAGCAGCTCGCGCCGTTCCGCCATTCCATCGACGGCGGCCAGAGGGAAGCCCCCGAGCCGGCGACGGAATGGGGTCTCTACCAGTCGCTGCTCGGCGTCCTGCCGACCGATTTCGACCCGGCCGACACCGAAGCCTGCGCCGCGATCGCCGAACGCCTGGCCGCCTATGCCGAGAAGGCGGTGCGCGAGGCCAAGCGCTGGACCAGCTGGACCTCGCCGGCTGAAGCCTACGAAGCCGGCGTGCAGGACTTCGTCCATGCGCTGCTCGACCCGAAGAAGACCGGCGATTTCCTTTCCGGTTTCTGGGCAGCGGCGCAGCCCTTCGTGGCTGCCGGTGCGCTGAACTCGCTGTCCCAGACGGCGATCAAGATGGCAGCGCCCGGCGTGCCCGACATCTACCAGGGCACCGAGTTCTACGATTTCTCCCTGGTCGATCCGGACAACCGGCGGACCGTCGACTTCGCGTCGATCTCCGCCGCGCTGGCCGAAGCGGGCGATCCGGCGGACGCGCTGGCCGACTGGCGCAGCGGCCATCTGAAGGCGATGATCGTCGCGCGCGGACTGGCGATGCGCCAGCGTGCGCCGGCGCTGTTCACCTCGGGGGCCTATGTGCCGCTGGCCGTCGAGGGCACGATGGCGGCGCATGTCGTCGCCTTTGCCCGCACCGACGAGGCCGGACACGCCGCGATCACCATCGCGCCGCGGCTCTGCCTGACCCTGCTCGACGGGCGCGAGGCGATCGACGTGCCGGCCGAGCGCTGGCAGGAGACGTCGATCCGCCTGCCGGAGGGGCTCGCCGGACGCACCTATCGCGACGTGGTCACCGGGCAGGAGCATGAACTGCCCGCCGACCTCTCCCTGGCGACGGTGCTGGCTCAGCTTCCCTTCGCGCTGCTCGAGGCCATCTGATCGGCTTGCATCCGGGGCGATGGGAACCTTCGCCCTGGATGCAGGCAAGGCACCCTGCAGTTGCGCCTATCGGAGACCGTCATGGCAATCCGCACCGTCGTCTGGAACGAGTTCGTCCACGAGCGCGAAGAAGCCGAGGTCCGTGCGATCTATCCGGACGGCATCCACGAGACGATCGCCGCCGCCTTGCGGCAGGACCCGGAGATCGACGTCTCGACGGCAACAATGGACGCGCCCGAGCACGGCCTGCCGCAGGAACGGCTCGACAAAACGGACGTGCTCCTCTGGTGGGGGCACAAGGCGCATGGCCAAGTCAGCGACGAGACGGTCGACCGCGTCGCCGAGCGGGTGCATCAGGGCATGGGCCTGATCGTCCTGCATTCGGGGCACTTCTCGAAGATATTCAAGCGGCTGATGGGCACGCCCTGCTCGCTGCGCTGGCGCGAGGCGGGCGAGCGCGAACGGCTGTGGGCGATCAATCGCTCGCATCCGATCGCGCAGGGGCTCGGACCGTCGATCGAGCTGCCCCAGGCGGAGATGTATGGCGAACCGTTCCTGGTGCCCGAGCCGCTGGAGACGGTGTTCATCTCCTGGTTCGAGGGCGGCGAGGTGTTCCGCTCCGGCCTGACCTACCGGCGCGGGGCGGGCAACATCTTCTATTTCAGCCCCGGCCACGAGACCTATCCGATCTATCACGAGCCGGCCGTGCAGACCGTGCTGCGCAACGCGGTGCACTGGGCGTACAACCCGGTTCCGGCCTGGTCCGACGTGTCGAATGCGCCGAACGTGCCGGTCGACAAGGCACCCGAGCCGATCGAGCAACGCGGCGCCTCGCTCCACAAGGATGGCGAGGCGGGCTTTCGATGACCGGCGGGGCGACCTCGCAGTCTGGGGCCGCGGCGGGTGCGAAGCGCATCCTGATCCTCGGCACCGGCAGCATCGCCCATCGCCATGCCGAGCATTTCGGCTCGATCCCCGGCTGCACGGTCGTCGCGGCCTGTGACACCAATGCCGAACGGGCCCGGGCCTTCGCCGCCCTGCACGGCATCCCGCATGCGTTCGACAATCTCGACGCCGCGCTGGCCTGGGGTGGTTTCGAGGCCGTGGTCAACGCGACGCCGGACCAAATCCACAAGCCGACGACGTTGCAGGTCCTCGAACACGGCAAGGCGGTGTTCTGCGAGAAGCCGCTGGCGGTCCATGCGGCCGACGCCTTCGAGATGGTCGCGGCGGCGGAAGCGGCCGGCGTGATCAACATGGTCAACCTGACCTACCGCAACGCCCATGCCATCCAGATGGCGCGGCGGATGATCGAGGCGGGCGAGATCGGCGACATCCGGCACGTTGCCGCGAGCTATCTGCAAAGCTGGCTGACGGCGCGCCACTGGGGCGACTGGCGGACCGACGAGCGATGGCTGTGGCGGCTGTCGACGGCCCATGGCTCGGGCGGCGTCCTCGGCGATATCGGCATCCACATCCTCGACTTCGTCACCTTCGGCACCGGTCTCGACATCGCCGCGCTGGGGGCGCGGCTGAAGACCTTCGACAAGGCCGAGGGCGGTGCGATCGGCGACTACGGCCTCGACGCCAACGATTCCTGCGCGATGACGGTGGAATTCGACGACGGGGCGCTGGGCGTCGTCCATATGAGCCGCTCGGCGACCGGCAGGGAGAACGATCTCGACCTGACCATTCACGGCGAAAAGGGCGCCCTGAAGATCTGGTCCAACACGACCGACTCGACGCTGTCCGCCTGTCTCGGGCCGGATATCGAGACGCAGACCTGGAAGGTGCTCGACTGCCCGCCGACGCCGCGCAACGCAGACCGCTTCGTGCTGGCGCTCCTGTCGGGGGTGAACGGCCAGCCGGATTTCCGCCACGCGGCGCAGGTGCAGACACTGCTCGACCTCGCCATCCGCTCGGACGCGCAGGGCCGGATGCTGACGGTCGATTGAGCAAAAGGCGCGGCGAATCGCTTTTTCGGGGGCGTATCCAGTCCCGGTTAAGGATTTGCCCGGTAAGCTGCCGCCCATGTGCCGCCTTCCGCGGCCGTAGTGTCACGTGCGGTCCGCACGGCCAGGAAACGCCGGCATGCTCTCCAATACGCTCTCGTACCAGCTCTACACCCGCGACATGACCCGCACGCTCGACCGCATCGCGGCCGACCCCGTGGTCAAGCGCGAGGCGGAATACTACCGGACGAACATCCATTCGGTCTCGACGATCGACGAGTTCATGGCGGATTACCGGCTCTATTCCTACGCCATGAAGGCGCATGGGCTGGAAGAGCAGATCGGTTCGATGGCGCTGATCAAGAAGGTGCTGGAAAGCGATCTCAGCGATTCCACGAGCCTTGCCAACAAGCTGTCGGACGAGCGCTACCGGACCTTCGCCAAGGCCTTCAGCTTCATCAGCACCGCCGAGCCGCCGGTTCTGGTGGCCCAGACGGTCGGGCAGACCGATCTCGTCGTCGAGGCCTATTCGGACTACCGCACCCGCGCCGGCCAGGTGCATGCGACGGCCGCCAAGGCCTACATGGACGGCATCGGCGTCATCTCCAATGTCGACGAGTTCCTGAACAGCACGCACCTCTTCAACGTCTCGCTGGCCTCGGTCGGCATCGACCCGTCGATCGCGTCGCGCTCTTTCATCCGCGATGTCCTGACCGGCAACGCCGCTGACGGCCCGGCCGCCAATGGCGACAACCGCTATGCCGATCTTGCCGCCATGCTGGCCTTCGAGCCGGACGGCTCGATCCCCGCCGGCGGCCTGCAGAGCGAGAAGGAGGCCAACAACACGGTCTTCGAATATTTCGCCAAGAAGGGTCTCGCCACCAGCGAGCAGGCGGCGGCCTATCAGGTCAGCTACTACGAATCCGAGATCGCCAAGATCCGTACTGCGGACGAACTGGTCAACGATCCCCGCCTGTTCGGCATGGCGCTCAGTTCGGTAGGCCTCAGCGATTCAGAGATGCCGTCCTATGCGTGGACGCTGATCACCAGCGATCCGGACGACCCGAACAGCGACCTGAACCAGATGCCGGAGGACACGCCGGCCTCGCTCGCCCGCAAGGAGAAGTACAAGCTTCTCAATGAGCGGTTCAATTTCGACACCCAGGGCAATCTCGCTGTCGGGCAAGACGCCCAGAGCGACGCGGCGCGCGAGGCGACGGTCGACGGCTATTTCGCCAATTACCGCACCGCCACCGCCGGCAACGACAAGATCGCCACCAGCCTGTTCCGCGTGGCGGTGAGCGGCATGTCGACCGTGCGCCAGTTCGTCTCGAGCTCGGCGGTCTACGACTACGCCCTGAAGGCCTTCGGCCTCGATCCGGCCACGGAGAGCCGCAGCAGCATCATGCGGGTGCTGCGCAGCGACCCCTCCGACCCGTCGTCCTATGCCAATTCGTTGAATGACGATCGCTACGTGAAGCTCGCCGCGGCGTTCAACTTCGACGACAGTGGCAAGATCGCGGCCCAGCGGATTGCCCAGACCGAAGCCAACCAGATCGACACCGCGACGCGCTACGCGGAATCCTTCGGCGACGCGCCGACCACGGCCGAAAGCAAGGCGATCACCGAGGCCACCACGGCCTACAAAAAGGCGCTCCTGTCGATCGTCTCCGTCAACGACTTCGTCAGCAACAAGACCGTCGTGGACTTCGCGCTGAAGGCCTATGGGCTGGAGGCCGATCGCCTGTCGCAGAAGGATCTCGTCTCGATTCTGACCAGCGATCCGTCCGATCCCGAGAGCTTCGTCAACAAGTCGGGCGATCGCCGTCTGATCGAGTTCGCGGCCGCCTACGCCTTCACGCCGGATGGCGGTATCGAGCGCGGCGTCCACGAGATCCAGAGCGCCAGCGACTTCCTGTCGACGCAGGATTTCTACCTGCGCCAGACCATGGAAGAAGAGGCCGGCGCCGACAACGAGTCGGTGCGCCTGGCCCTCTATTTCCGTCGGCTGGCGCCAGAACTGACGTCGATCTACGAGATCCTTGCCGATCCGGCGCTGCTGACCGTGGTGCAGACCGCGGTGGGACTGCCGGCCGAATCGAGCCAGAGCAATCTCGATCTGCAGAAGCGGACCATCGAGAAGAAACTGGATCTGGAAACGCTGAAGGACCCGAAGGGGCTGGAGCGGTTCATCAGCCGCTATCTCGCCCTGCAGGAAGCCCAGTCGACGAGCACGGCGACGTCGCCGGCCCTGGCGATCCTCGGCAGTTCCGGCGGCATCCTGTAACCACCTGCGATACGCGACACGACGAAGGCCCCGGCGGATACGCTCCACCAGGGCCTTCGTCGTTCGGGTCCATCATCGATGGGCGCGGGCCGCACGGCCAGTCACCTGCCGCGCGACGCGAGTACTCCCGTCAGGTCAGCGGACCGACAGGACCTCGCCACTGCGACGGTCGATCTCGACCCGCATCTGGCGCTTGCGCCGGTCGGAGCCCTCGACGCGGTAGGCGCCGCGGCTGCTCGTGACGACATGCACCTGCCGCATGCCCTGGCGCTTGGCGATGCGGACCGCATCGCGCTCGGACACGTCGCGGCGGGCTTCCTCGCGCCGGTCGCGGCGATCGTGGTCGCGCCGGTCGTGATCGCGCATCTGTTCCTGGGGGACGATACGGATTCCGTCGCGACCGATCTGGACGCTCTGGGACAGCACCGGCGTGGCCGCGGTCATCGCCGCGACGGCCACCACTGCGTAAAGGGATTTCCTGCTGATCACGGCTCGACTCCTCACCCGCAAATAGCGCGGCCGGAAACAACTCCAGCGCGTGCGCGGACCCCAAACCGGCAACGAGGTTGTTTGGTTCCGTGACTATCAGGGAAGCGGTCAGCCGCGGGTGCGGCGAATACGACAACGGCGCCGGATGGGCGCCGTTGTCTGTGCTGTCAAAAGCCGACGGGGCGCGTCAGTGCAGGTACTGGCCGCCATTCGCCGAGAGCGTCGAGCCGGTGACGAAGCCGGCATCGTCCGAGGCGAGGAACACCACGCAGCGGGCGATCTCTTCGGCCTCGCCGAGACGGCCGACCGGAATCTGCGGCAGGATGTGCTTCTGCATCACGTCGTCGGAGATCGTCGCCATCATCTCGGTGTTGATGTAGCCGGGGCAGATCGTGTTGACGGTGATGCCCTTCTTGGCGCCTTCCTGGGCCAGCGCCTTGGAGAAGCCGATGTCGCCGGCCTTGGCGGCGGAATAGTTCGCCTGGCCGGCTTGGCCCTTCTGGCCGTTGATCGACGAGATGTTGATGATCCGGCCGAAATTGCGCGACCGCATGCCCTCCCAGACCGGCCGCGTCATGTTGAACAGGCCGTTGAGATTGGTGCCGATGACCTCCTGCCATTGCTCGGGCGTCATCTTGTGGAACATGGCGTCCCGGGTGATGCCGGCATTGTTGACCAGGATTTCCACCGGGCCGTGCTCGGCCTCGACCTTGGCGATGCCTTCCGCGCATGCCTCGTAGGAAGAGACGTCCCATTTGTAGACGGCGATGCCGGTGGCGTCCTTGAAGGCGTTGGCCTTCTCGTCATTGCCGGCATAGGTCGCCGCCACCGTGTAGCCGGCCTCCTTCAGCGCCTTGGAGATGGCCGCGCCGATACCCCGCGTGCCGCCGGTGACGATTGCAACTCTTCCCATGTCTTCCTCCCGTTTGGATTATCCCGACGCGTGAGCGTCGCGCGTTCCGTGTGTCTTGTCATGTGCGAAGGCCGGCGCGTCGGTTCCCAGCCCGTGCCGAAGCAGAAAGGCCTTGCCGTCGCTGGCGCCCTGTCGCCAGGTGTCCTCGATCTTCCTGCGATTGGTGAAATCGATCTTGTCGGCCGGCACCGCTTCGGACGGCTCGACATAGAGGCAACTCTCCGATTGCGGCAGGTGACGGAACCGGCGGGTGAGCAGGATGAGCGTCCGGCCTTCGTTCGGATCGGGCATAGGCGCCTTCGACGTCATCCCGCCGTCGATGACCGGGCGGCCGTTCCAGCCCTCGATGTTGAACACCGGCGGGATCACGGCGGCACTGCAGACCAGGTCGATCAGGCGCCCGTCGCGGGCCGCCTGCCTTGCGTCGACGAGGATCTGGTCGGTGCCCAGCGCCGTCGGCAGCACGACCTTCGGGGTCGAGCGGACGGCGAGATCGAGGAGATAGGCCGCCATCAGCGGGAAGGTCGACCATTTCGGCAGACGCCGGGTCGGCGGATGGGCCAGCAACACCTGAAAGGACGGGCCGTCGGCAATCGCCGCGATGGCCTGCCGGTCGAGCGTCTCAGCGACGATCTCCCGGTACATGCGCTGGTGCGGCGTCAGCCCGTCGGCCTGCACCTCGTTCCAGCTTGTGGCGATGTTCTGCGACCGGCGGTCGAAGGTCGCGCCCATCACCTCCAGCAGGGTTTCGTCACGACCGGCGATGAAGCAGCTCGCCGACAGCGCGCCGCCGGAGACGCCGGCGATGCGTGCCGGCGTCAGGGCCAGCGGCCGGCGGACCGTCTCCAGGAAACCGCCGTGCCAGAAGCAGCGTGTTCCGCCGCCCGAGAACACGAGCTGTTCGAAGTTCAGGTCCGTCATGCCGCTGCGCCGTTTACGACGGCGCCGTTACGGGCGCTCGAAGCACATGGCGACGCCCATGCCGCCGCCGATGCACAGGGTGGCGAGACCCTTCTTGGCGTCGCGCCGGATCATCTCGTGGATCAGCGTGTTGAGAACGCGGGTGCCGGATGCGCCGATCGGGTGGCCGATGGCAATGGCGCCGCCATTGACGTTGACGATGTCCGGGTTCCAGCCGAGGTCCTTGTTCACCGCGCAGGCCTGGGCGGCGAAGGCCTCGTTGGCCTCGACGAGATCGAGATCCTCGACGCTCCAGCCGGCCTTTTCGAGGGCCTTGCGCGACGCCGGGATCGGGCCGGTGCCCATGATCGACGGATCGACGCCGGCGGTCGCCCAGGAGGCGATGCGCACCAGCGGCGTCAGGCCACGCCGCTCGGCCTCGGCCTCGCTCATCAGCACCGTGGCGCCGGCGCCGTCATTGATGCCCGAGGCGTTGGCCGCCGTGACCGAGCCTTCCTTGTCGAAGGCCGGGCGCAGCTTCTGCACCTTCTCCAGCGTCGTGCCGTGCTTGATGTATTCGTCCTCCTCGACCACCGTGTCGCCCTTGCGGCCCTTCACGGTGAAGGGGACGATCTCGTCCTTGAAGCGACCCGCCTTCTGGGCGGCCTCGGCCTTGTTCTGCGAGGCGACGGCGAACTCGTCCTGCATCTCGCGGGTGATCTGCCACTGGCGCGAGACGTTCTCGGCCGTGTTGCCCATGTGGTAGCCGTTGAAGGCGTCGATCAGGCCGTCCTTCAGCATGGTGTCGACCATCTTCAGGTCGCCCATCTTCTGGCCCTGGCGCAGATGCGCGGCATGCGGGGCCATGGACATGGATTCCTGGCCGCCGGCGACGATGATGCTGGCGTCGCCGAGGGCGATCTGCTGCATGCCGATGGCGACGGTGCGCAGGCCCGAGCCGCAGAGCTGGTTCAGCGCCCAGGCGGTGGTCTCCTTCGGGCAGCCGGCCGCCATGGCCGCCTGGCGGGCCGGGTTCTGGCCCTCGGCGGCGGTCAGGATCTGGCCCATGATGACCTCGTCGACATCGCCGGCGTCGACCTTGGCGCGGGCCAGCGCCTCGCGGATGGCCGCGGCGCCCAGCTCATGGGCCGGCACGTTGGCGAAGGCGCCGTTGAAGGAGCCGACCGGGGTGCGCGCCGCGCCGACGATGACGACCGATTGTCCGTTGCTCATGACCTGTGTCTCCCTGCGGGCTGCCCGCGATCCGAGGAATTCCGTGCGCCGACAGATAGGGTGCCGCGACCGGGTTCCCATCGGTTGTCGCAGAGCCGCTTTGCGACTGTCAACGCGATCCCCGGCGTTGCGCCCCGCGCCGGCGGGCGCTGCAATGCGGTAGGCGCCCCCGGCCGGCCACGGGGAATGGTTTGAGTACCGCCGGGTTTTGTGCCTATCATTTATGCGGCGCAACGAAGCAGTCGCACAAACCGACGACGTTGACGCCGGAACAGCGGGCTAGGGGGTGAGGAATGGCCAAGAATTCGGATGTGACGGTCATCAAGAAATACGCCAATCGCCGGCTCTACAACACCGGTACCAGCACGTATGTGACGCTGGAAAACCTGGCGGCGATGGTCAAGAAGAACGAGGAATTCGAGGTTCAGGACGCCAAGACCGGCGAGGACATCACCCATTCGGTGCTGACCCAGATCATCTTCGAGCAGGAGAACAAGGGCGGCCAGAACCTGATGCCGATCGCCTTCCTGCGCCAGCTCATCCGATTCTACGGCGACCAGATGCAGATGGTCATTCCGGCCTATCTGGAACAGTCGATGAGCGCGTTCTCGCGCGAACAGGAAGGCTTCCGCGACAAGCTGCCGAGCGCGATGGCGCAGACGCCGATCAAGCTGATGGAGGAGCAGGTTCGCCGCAACACCGAGATGTTCCGGCAGGCCATGACCGTGTTCAATCCGTTTGCCGCAGGAGCCATGGGCAATGCGGCCGATCCGGCTTCGCGTGACAGCGAAGCGGCCGCGCCGCGCCGCAACGAGCGGCCGGCCGACGACGATCTGAAGGCGATGCGCGAGCAGCTGGTGGAGATGCAGAAGCGCATCGAGGCGCTGGATGCCCGCAAGACCGACACCAAGAAGGCCGACTGATCACGACCGGCGCTGTCCGCTGCCCGGGGGAGGACCGGGCCGCGGGCGCTACGGCGTGGCGACAGCAGTGCAGACAACGCGAAAAGGGGCAGTCCTGCCGGACCGGCCCTTTTTCATGCTGATCGATCCGGCCGCCGAAGCAGCCGGGAAAGGGCTTACGCCTTTTCCTTGACCGTCAGGATCTGGCGACCGCGATACATGCCGGTCTTCAGGTCGACGTGATGCGGACGGCGCAGCTCGCCCGAATCCTTGTCTTCGATGTAGGTCGGTGCCTTGAGGGCGTCCGCCGAACGGCGCATGCCGCGCTTCGACGGGGACGTTTTGCGTTTGGGTACGGCCATGTCTTGCTCCGTTCGGGCTGTCGGGGGATGCCGCAATGCGGCATCATCGACGTCTGTCTGATCTCGTTCTGCGCCGGCTCTCGGAGCTCCGCGCATTCACGTCGGCGTCGCCCGCGATCCCATGCAGATCGCCGCAGAACTTCGCCATGACGGGAATTCGAGGCTGCCCATAGCAAAGACCCGGCTGGTTGGGAAGGGGGCGGCGACGATTCCGTCGCCGTCCTCATGCCGGCTTCACGCAGCCGACATAGTCGCCCGAGCTTTTCGCCATGCGCTGCACCCGGTCGGCGAGGCGGTTGAGCCCGCGCCCGGGATTGGCCGGATTGCGTTCGATCGGATTGGGCAGTGTGACCGCCAGAAGCGCGGCCTGGCGAGCGGTGAGCCTGGCCGCGGACCGGCCGAAATAGTGCTGCGCAGCCGCCTCGATGCCGTAGACGCCGCGGTCCCACTCCACGACGTTGAGATAGATCTCCATGATCCGCCGCTTCGACAGGACGAGGTCCAGATACAGGGCGAGCGGCGCCTCGATCGCCTTACGCACATAGGAGCGGCCGCCCCACAGGAAGAGATTCTTCACCGTCTGCATGGGAATCGTCGATGCGCCGCGGGTTTCCTCGCCGGCCAGCGCTTCCTCGACCACGGCGCGCATTTCGCCCCAGTCGATGCCGTCATGCCGGCAGAACTGGCCGTCCTCCGACATCACCACCGAATAGACCATCACCGGGGCGATGGCGTCGATATCGACCCATTCGCGCTGCATCGAACGGAAGCCGAAGTGGTCGGCCAGCATCAGCGTCGAGACCGGATGCACGGCGCGCAGGGCATAGAGCGGCGTCAGGACGAGGGGAATCGCCACCAGCACGAGAATCACGAGAGCGGCGATCGCCGCGATACGCCGGATCATCGTGCGATGCCTGCACGGCCGGCGGAGGCCGGCTGGCTGTTGTTCGAAGGGCAGGGGCGGGAACGCGCGTTCATCCGCCGGTCTTACCGGTGACGCCGCATGGCCGCAACGCTGCGCCGTGTCGATCGCCGTGGGGTCTCGATGGCGGACCTGCCGCACAGCCGCCTTGACCCGGGCCGCGGCTTCGGCAAAGCCGGACGCGCACTGACAGGAGAGCGACGCCGCCATGAGCCAGACCCCGTTTCAAGCCCGGCTGTCGGAAGCCGCCGACCTGACCGAAGCGCGGCTCGCGGACTGCCTTGCCGGTACGGACGGTTCAGTCGCGGGCGCGCCAACGCGTCTGCTGGCGGCCATGCGCCATGGCGCGCTCGGCGGGGGCAAGCGGCTGCGGCCCTTCCTGGTGATCGAGAGCGCGCGCCTGTTCGGCGCCGACCCGCAGACTGCGATCGGCACGGCGACGGCGCTGGAATGCATCCACTGCTATTCGCTGGTCCATGACGATCTGCCGTCGATGGACGACGACGATCTGAGGCGCGGCAAGCCCACCGTCCACCGGGCCTATGACGAGGCGACGGCGATCCTGGCGGGCGACGGCCTCCTGACCCTGGCCTTCGGTCTCGTGGCGGGCGAGGCGTCCCTGTCGCCGGAGGCCCGCGTCGCGCTCGTCGCGCTGCTGGCGCGCGATGCCGGTGCCGCAGGCATGGTCGGCGGGCAGGTGCTGGATCTTGCCGCCGAGAACGCCGTCCTGTCCGAGGACGAGATCGCCCGGATGCAGGCGATGAAGACCGGCGCGCTGATCGCCTTCGCCTGCGAGGCGGGGGCCATCGTCGCCGATGCCGGTGCGGCCGAACGCGCCCGCCTGCGCCGCTTCGGCGAGATCGTCGGCCTCGCCTTTCAACTCGCCGACGATCTCCTCGACGAGACGGCGGATGCCGCAGTGCTGGGGAAGGCCGCTGGCAAGGACCGCGAGCGGGGCAAGAAGACGCTGCCCGCTCTCAACGGGATCGACTGGACCCGCAAGCGTCTCGACCGGCTGGTGGCCGAGGCGGAAGCGGAACTTGCGCCCTTTGGCGACAATGGAGCGGTGCTGATCGAGGCGGCGCGGTTCGTGGCGAACCGGTCGAGCTGAGGCCGGGGGCGACGGTGGCTTAGAAGGCCCGGGGCCTGTCCGGCCATGAGGTCCGATGGCCGATCGCGCAGCGATCCGGCCCGTTCTCCCGCCGCCGCATCGAGCTGCTTCTCTTCGCGCTTGCGAAACGTCCCGCGCCGCCGCAATCTTGAGTGCCGGCTGCAAGCGGGATAAGTCCGGCATCCTGTACAGGAGGAGCGTTCCTTGGCCATTCGCAAGATTCTCGTCGCCAACCGATCCGAAATCGCCATTCGCGTGTTCCGCGCTGCGAACGAGCTCGATATCCGGACCGTGGCGATCTGGGCCGAGGAAGACAAGCTGGCCCTGCACCGCTTCAAGGCGGACGAGAGCTACCAGGTCGGCCGCGGCCCGCATCTGTCCAAGGACATGGGGCCGATCGAGAGCTATCTGGCGATCGAGGAAGTGATCCGGGTCGCGAAGCTCTCGGGCGCCGACGCCATTCATCCGGGCTATGGCCTCCTGTCGGAAAGCCCCGAATTCGTCGATGCCTGCGTCGAGGCGGGGATCACCTTCATCGGCCCGTCCGCCGACACCATGCGCCGGCTCGGCAACAAGGTCGCGGCGCGCAATCTCGCGCTCGAAGTCGGGGTGCCGGTGGTGCCGGCCACCGTCCCGCTGCCCGACGATATGGACGAGGTGCGCCGCATGGCGGCCGAGGTCGGTTATCCGGTGATGCTGAAGGCGTCCTGGGGTGGTGGCGGCCGCGGCATGCGCGCCATCCGCGACGAGAAGGACCTGGAACGCGAGGTCATCGAGGGCAAGCGCGAGGCCCGCGCCGCCTTCGGCAAGGATGAGGTCTATCTCGAGAAGCTGATCGAGCGCGCCCGCCATGTCGAGGTGCAGATCCTCGGCGACACTCATGGCAACGTCGTCGACCTGTTCGAGCGCGACTGTTCGATCCAGCGCCGCAACCAGAAGGTCGTCGAGCGCGCCCCGGCGCCGTATCTCGACGACGCCCAGCGCGCCGAGATCGCTGGCTATGCCCGCAAGCTCGCCGACGCCACCGACTATGTCGGCGCCGGCACCGTCGAGTTCCTGATGGATGCCGACAGCGGCAAGTTCTACTTCATCGAGGTCAATCCGCGCATCCAGGTCGAGCATACGGTGACCGAGGAAGTCACCGGCATCGATATCGTCAAGGCGCAGATCCACATTCTGGACGGCCATGCCATAGGCACGCCGGAATCGGGCGTTCCGCCCCAGAGCGAGATCCGCCTCAACGGCCATGCCATGCAGTGCCGGATCACCACGGAAGACCCCGAGCAGAACTTCATTCCCGATTACGGTCGCATCACCGCCTATCGCGGCGCGACGGGCTTCGGCATCCGGCTCGATGGCGGCACCGCCTATTCCGGCGCGGTCATCACCCGCTTCTACGATCCGCTGCTGGAGAAGGTCACCGCCTGGGCGCCGAGCCCGGAGGAAGTGATCGCACGCATGGACCGGGCGCTGCGCGAATTCCGTATCCGCGGTGTCGCCACCAATCTGACCTTCCTCGAAGCGATCATCTCGCATCCGAAATTCCGCGACAATTCCTACACGACCAAGTTCATCGACCAGACGCCGGCCCTGTTCGACCAGGTCAAGCGCCGCGACCGCGCGACCAAGCTTTTGACCTATCTCGCCGACGTCACCGTCAACGGCCATCCCGAGACCAAGAACCGGCCGCGCCCCTCGGCCAAGCACGCTTTGCCGATCCCGCCGCTGTTCAAGGCGCCGATCGTCGACGGCACGCGCCAGAAACTGGACGAACTCGGCCCCCGCGGCTTTGCCGACTGGATGCTGGCCCAGCCGCAGGTGCTGGTCACCGACACGACCATGCGCGACGGCCACCAGTCGCTGCTGGCGACCCGCGTGCGCACCCACGACATCGTCGCGGTGGCCGATGCCTATGCCCGCGGCCTGCCGCAGCTGCTGAGCCTCGAATGCTGGGGCGGGGCGACCTTCGACGTGGCCATGCGCTTCCTGACCGAGGATCCGTGGGAGCGCCTGGCGCTGGTCCGCGAGCGCGCGCCCAACATCCTGTTGCAGATGCTGCTGCGCGGCTCCAACGGCGTCGGCTACACCAATTATCCCGACAATGTCGTCAAGCGCTTCGTCGCCGAGGCGGCCCGCGGCGGCGTCGACCTGTTCCGCGTCTTCGACTGCCTGAACTGGGTCGAGAACATGCGCGTCTCCATGGACGCGGTGTGCGAGGCCGACAAATTGTGCGAGGGTGCGATCTGCTACACGGGCGACCTGTTCGACCCGGATCGCGCCAAATACGACCTGAAATACTATGTTTCCCTCGCCAAGGAGATGGAGGCCGCCGGCGCCCACATTCTCGGCGTCAAGGACATGGCGGGCCTCCTGAAGCCCGCGGCGGCGCGCGTCCTGTTCAAGGCGCTGAAGGAAGAGGTCGGGCTGCCGATCCACTTTCATACCCACGACACGTCGGGCATCTCGGCGGCGACCGTGCTGGCCGCGATCGATTCCGGCGTCGATGCAGTGGATGCGGCCATGGATGCCTTCTCCGGCAACACGGCGCAGCCCTGCCTTGGCTCCATCGTCGAGGCGCTGAAGGGCACCGAGCGCGATTCCGGCCTGTCGGCCGAGGCGATCCGACGGATCTCCTTCTACTGGGAGGCCGTGCGCAACCAGTATGCGGCCTTCGAGAGCGACCTGAAGGGGCCAGCCTCCGAGGTCTATCTGCACGAGATGCCGGGCGGCCAGTTCACCAATCTGAAGGAACAGGCCCGTTCGCTGGGTCTGGAGACGCGCTGGCACCAGGTGGCCCAGACCTATTCCGACGTGAACCGGATGTTCGGCGACATCGTCAAGGTGACGCCGTCCTCCAAGGTGGTGGGCGACATGGCGCTGATGATGGTCAGTCAGGATCTGACCGTGGCCGACGTCATGGACCCGAAAAAGGATCTGGCCTTTCCCGATTCCGTCGTGTCGATGATGCATGGCGATCTCGGCCAGCCGCCCCAGGGCTGGCCCGCCGACATCCAGAAGAAGGTGCTGAAGGGCGAGACGCCGATCACCGTGCGGCCGGGCTCGCTGCTCGCCGACGCCGATCTGGACGCCGAGCAGGCGAAGCTGGAGGAGAAGCTGGAGCGCGACGCCAGCGCGCAGGAATTCGCCTCCTACCTGATGTATCCGAAGGTCTTCATCGACTTCGCCGCGGCCCAGGAGCTCTACGGCCCGGTCTCGATGCTGCCGACGCCGTCCTATTTCTACGGCATTGCCCAGGACGAGGAAGTGCTGATCGATCTGGAGCGCGGCA
Organism: Aurantimonas coralicida DSM 14790; assembly: GCF_000421645.1. Classification (GTDB taxonomy): domain Bacteria; phylum Pseudomonadota; class Alphaproteobacteria; order Rhizobiales; family Rhizobiaceae; genus Aurantimonas; species Aurantimonas coralicida. The sequence goes on from NZ_ATXK01000002.1 coordinate 517,601, forward strand.
AGACGCTGGTGGTCCGCTGCCTCGGCTTCGGCGAGACCGACGAGAAGGGCATGCGGACGGTGTTCTTCGAGCTGAACGGCCAGCCGCGGCGCATCAAGGTGCCGGACCGGGCGCATGGCGCGGCCGGCGGCGCCGTGCGGCCGAAGGCGGAAGCCGGCAATGCCAACCATGTCGGCGCGCCGATGCCGGGTGTCGTCTCGACCCTTGCCGTGGCTGCCGGCCAGACGGTGCGCAGCGGCGATGTGCTCCTGTCCATCGAGGCGATGAAGATGGAGACAGCCATCCACGCCGAGCGTGACGGCACCATCGAGGCCGTGCATGTCACAGCCGGCGCGCAGATTGACGCCAAGGACCTGCTGGTGGTGTACGCCGCCGCGTAGGAACCCGCCCGAAGCGCAAGACAGAGAGAAATGCCGTCGGAGACCCCGGCGGCATTCTGCAGTTCGGGCCCCTGGTGCCGGGCTGCTTGACGATCTCGGCGGAATCGTGCAGAAACGTGCATCACCATGAACGAAGCGGAAGGCGCAGCGAATGTCGACGTCCCTTCTGACCGGGCAGCGCCAGGCTGCCATTCGCGAGCGGCTGGCTAGTGACGGTCGGGTGATCGCCGCCACCATGGCGCGGGAATTCGCAGTCTCGGAGGATACGATCCGTCGCGATTTGCGCGAAATGGCGGCGGCCGGGCTCTGCGAGCGGGTCTATGGCGGGGCCTTGCCGCTCGCCCCCAGCGGCGCGCCGCTGGCCAGCCGCCAGGCTGAGGCTGGTCCGGCAAAGGCGGAGCTTGCCAGGGTCGCGGCGGGCGTCCTGCCGCGTGACGCCACGATCTTCATCGATGCCGGCTCGACCAACATTGCGCTTGCGCGGCAGATCGCACCGGACTTGCGCGCCACCATCGTCACCAATTCTCCGGCCGTCGCGCTGGCCGTGCCGGAGGCGCCCGGCTTGCGGGTGGTTCTCGTCGGCGGGCAGTTCGATCCCCACACCGGCGCCTGTCTCGGCGCCAAGGCGGTGAGCGACGCCGAGCGCTTGTGCCCGGATCTGGTGGTGCTGGGCGCCTGCGGCGTCGACCCGGTCGAGGGCGTTACCGCCTTCAGCCAGGAAGAGGCGGAGTTCAAGCGGCGCATGGCCCTGTCCGGACGCAGCGTCATGGTGATCGCGACGGCGGACAAGCTGGGCACGGTGGCGCCTTTCCGGGTCATTGCCGCGTCGCAAATGACCCGGATGGTGACCGAGGACGATGCCGAGGCCGCCATCCTCGCCGCCTTTGCCGACGGGGGAACCGATGTCGTCCGTGTGCCCATTCGCTAGCCGAAAATCCCCTTCGCTGCGTTGCCCGCGCCGCTGTTGCTGGAGTCCCCCATGTCCGTAGCGCAGACCCGGCCGCCCACGCCGCAGACGGTCATCTTTCCGCCGACGCGGATTGCCGTGGCGCTGGCCTTCTTCGTCAACGGGCTCGTTCTCGGCTCGTGGACCCCGCAGGTGCCGGTGCTCGCGGCGCGCCTCGGGATCGGCGAATCCACCCTCGGCCTGTTCATCCTGGTGCTGGGCCTCGGGGCGATCACGGCCATGCCGCTCATCGGCGGCGTTCTGGCGACGCGCGGTTCGCGGCGGCCGGTTCTGGTGACCCAGGCACTGCTCGCGTTCGCGCTGCCGCTGCTGGTGCTGGCGCCGACGCCGGTCTTCGCCGCAATCGCCATCTTTGCCTTCGGCGCGATGATGGGCGGCATGGATGTCGCGATCAACGCCAATGCCGTGGCCGTCGAGCGCCGGCTCGGTCGGGCGATCATGTCGTCCTGTCACGGCTTCTGGTCGGTCGGCGGCTTCGTCGGCGCGGCACTGGGCGGGCCGCTGATCGAAGCGATCGGCGCGCCGGCCCATGCACTGGCGATCGGCGGGATCACGCTCGTCCTGATCCTGCCGGTTCGCCGCAGCATGTTTGACGACGGGCAGGTCATGGCCGGAACGAGCGAGGGCACCGGCGGCCTCGGCGCCATCCGGGCCGCGGCGAGGCGCAACCGGCCGGCGCTGCTCAAGGGACTGGCCATCGGCATTCTGGCGCTGTTTGCCATGGTGCCCGAAGGCGCGGCGATCGACTGGAGCGCGATCTATCTGCGCCAGGATCTGGGCGCCACGATTTCCAGTTCGGGCTTCGCCTTCGCGGCGTTCTCGGCGGCGATGGCGGTGTTCCGCTTTGCCGGCGACAGTATCCGCGACCGGCTGGGCGCAGTGCGCACTGTGCGGCTGTCACTCGTGGCGGGGATCGGGGGCCTGTGCGCCGTCGGGCTGGCGCCGAGCCTCGGCTGGGCGATTGCCGGCTTCGCGCTGCTCGGTGTGGGCCTGTCGAACATCGTGCCGGTCACCTTCTCGGCGGCGGGCAACATCGCCGGGCTGCGGCCGGGGGTCGGTCTCGCGATCGCGACGACGCTCGGCTATTCGGGCATTCTGATCGCGCCGTCGATCATCGGGTTCATCGCCGAGCATCTCGGCTTTCCGGTGGTCTTTTTCGGCATGTCGGGGCTGCTGGTCGTCATTCTGGCGATGTCGGCGCTGCTGGCCGGCGCGGATGATCGCTCGGTGGATGCGCCGGTCGCAGTCTCTGATCCGGCGCCGTCCTGAAACGAAAGGTCCCCGAAGCCGGACAGCTTCGGGGACGGTGGGTCAGATCTTCCCGAGCAGCAGCAGGATGATCAGGATGACCAGGAGCACGCCGACGATGCCCGACGGGCCATAGCCCCAGCCGCCGGAATAGCCCCAGGTCGGAAGCGCCCCGACCAGGATCAGGATAAGGATGATGAGAAGGATCGTGCCGACACTCATGGGACTGGTTCCTGATTGTTCGTGAGACTTGCCATCACAAACCTTTGAACCGGGTTTCAGTTCCCAGCATCGGCGCCGTGCCGATCGGCGCTCAGGCGGGACCGAACCCGCCAATGGCGACGAAGACGGCCACCATCATGAAGATGATCGCCAGCACCATGGTCGGCCGGTATCCCCACTGGCGGGAATAGGGCCATGTCGGCATCGCCGCGATCAGGAGCAGGAACGCGATGATGACGATGATCGGGCCGTATCCGACGGACATGGGGAAACTCCTTCGCGCGATTGCCGGTATCGCCATAGGGCAGGACGCCGCCCTGCTTCAAGGGTGGCGCGGCGGGTGTCGTGCGCCGGGAAAGCACGGTCCGTTCCCGTGATCGGCACCGCATGCAACCCGCTCTGAATTGACAAGCCGGCGCGAAGGCGCCACCTCGACGGCAGCGAACATCCACCCGAGGCCTTGCCATGACCGTTCATTCGCCGATCGACCCGGCCGCCACGATCGACGCCGATCCGGCGCCGCGCCGATCCACCGTCGGCGTGGGCGTCGGCAACATCATGGTCGGCGGGGGCGCGCCGGTCGTCGTCCAGTCGATGACCAACACCGACACGGCCGACATCGACGCGACGGTCGCTCAGGTGGCGGCGCTCGCCAAGGCCGGCTCGGAGATCGTCCGCATCACCGTTGACCGTGACGAATCCGCCGCGGCCGTGCCGAAGGTCCGCGAACGTCTCGACCGGCTGGGCGTCGACGTGCCGCTGGTCGGCGACTTCCACTATATCGGCCACAAGCTGCTCGCCGATCACCCGGCCTGTGCCGCGGCCCTGGCGAAATATCGCATCAATCCCGGTAATGTCGGCTTCAAGGACAAGAAGGACCGGCAGTTCGGCGCCATCGTCGAGACCGCGATCCGCTACGACAAGCCGGTGCGTATCGGCGTCAACTGGGGCTCGCTGGACCAGGAACTGCTGACCCGGCTGATGGATGCCAACAACGAACTGCCGCAGCCGCGCTCGGCCCGGGCTGTGACGCGCGAGGCGATCATCCAGTCGGCGCTGCTGTCGGCGGAGCTGGCCGAGGAGATCGGCCTCGGCCGCGACCGCATCATCCTGTCGGCCAAGGTCAGCCAGGTGCAGGATCTGATCGCCGTCTATCGCGACCTGTCGCGGCGCACCAACCACGCGCTGCATCTCGGCCTGACCGAGGCGGGCATGGGCTCGAAGGGCATCGTCGCGTCCTCGGCGGCGATGGGCATTCTCCTGCAGGAAGGCATCGGCGATACGATCCGCGTCTCGCTGACGCCGGAGCCTAACGGTGACCGGACCCGCGAGGTGCAGGTCGCGCAGGAACTCCTGCAGACCATGGGCTTCCGCCAGTTCCTGCCGGTCGTCGCCGCCTGTCCGGGTTGCGGACGCACGACCTCGACGGTGTTCCAGGAACTGGCCCAGAAGATCCAGTCCGACATCCGCATCAACATGCCGGTGTGGCGCGAGAAATATCCGGGCGTCGAGGCGCTGAACGTCGCGGTGATGGGCTGCATCGTCAACGGACCGGGCGAATCCAAGCATGCCGACATCGGCATCTCGTTGCCCGGGACCGGCGAAACGCCGGCCGCTCCGGTATTCGTCGACGGCAAGAAGAGCGTGACCCTGCGCGGCCCCGACATCGCCGCGGACTTCCAGGTGATGGTCGCCGAATATATCGAGCGCCGCTTCGGTTCGGGCCAGACGTCCGAGTAGCATTTTCGGCCGTCCTGTGCATTCCTGCCGACCATGGCGACATGCGCGATGACAGCCTCCAAGCCGGTTCTGCGGCGCGCCCTGGGCGTTGGCGCAGCCTGCGGGCTGGCGCTTGCCGTCCTGGCCCCGGCGGCAGCGGGCGCGCAGGTTGCCGACAAGGGCGCGATCGTCCTGCCGGCACTGGCCTTCCCCCCGAGCCCGCCCAATCTTTCCGAGCGTGCGAAAGAGGCGGACGCGAGCGCGGACCAGCCCCTGTCCGCCGCAGCCATCTGCGGCATGATCGCCCGCAACGCCGACGCGGTCGGCATGTCGCCGGACTTCTTCGCGCGGCTGATCTGGAAGGAAAGCCGCTTCGATGCCGGCGCCGTCTCGCCTGTCGGAGCGCGCGGCATCGCCCAGTTCATGCCCTACACGGCGAAGGAGCGCGGCCTCGACGATCCCTATGATGCCCGTCAGGCGCTGCGGCATTCGGCCCTCTACCTGGCCGATCTGCGCGCGGAGCTCGGCAATTGGGGCCTTGCGGCCGCCGCCTACAATGGCGGCATCAACCGGGTGAAGCGCTGGCTCGTCAGCGGCGGATCGCTGCCCTACGAGACCGAGGACTACGTCAACGCCATCACCTTTCGGCCGGCGGACTGGTTTCGCGAGGACGGGCGCGAGCTGGAGCCGCGACCGCTCGATGCGGACCGGGATTTCGACGAGAGCTGTGCCCGACTGCCGATCATGAAGACGCGCGCGGTCTTTGCCGCTTTCGAGGGGGTCGAGAGCGCGCCGATGCGGCCCTGGGGGGTGCAGGTCGCGGGCCATGCCCGGCAGGCCGTCGCCATGAAGATGTTCCGGCGGGTGCAATCGCGCTTCGGAGCCATCCTGAAGGACCGGGACCCGCTGGTGATCCGGGGCCGCAATGGCGCGCGCCAGCGCATCTATGCGGTGCGCATCGGCGCCGATACCCGCAGCGAAGCCGACGCGCTGTGCGGACGGTTGCGCGGGGCCGGCGGGTCCTGCGTCGTCCTGAAGAACTGACGGCTATATTCTACCGGTTGCGGATCAGCAGTACGCGGCTCGGCCACCGGGTGCGCTCGGTCTCGCGCACGAAGGTGAAGAGGCCGGAGGCTGCCACCAGCACCATGCCGATGATCGCGATCAGGTCGGGAAACTCGGAGAAGAAGCTGGCGCCGATGATCGTCGCCCAGACGATCTGGCTGTACTGCGTCGGCGCGACCCGCGCCGCCGGGGCGAGGCGCGTTGCGAAGACGATCAGCAGATGCCCCATGCCGGCGCAAAGCCCGGCAAGAATCATGATCGGCCACAGATCGTTGGCCGGGATCTCGAAGTCCGGGACCATCAAGACGCCGTTGACCACGATGGCCGCCACCAAGACGGCGCCGATCAGCGTGATCCGCCGCTCCGAAGGGCCTAGAACCCGCAGGACAATGACGGTGATCGCGCCGCAGATGGCGACGCCGATGGCCGCGAAATGGCCCGGCAGGATCTCGCGGAAGCCGGGGCGCACCACGAGGAGCACGCCGACGAGGCCGCCGAACACGGCCAGCCAGCGGCGCCAGCCGATCGGCTCCTTCAAAACGACGAAGGAGAACACCGTGACGAAGATCGGCAGGAGGAAGATCAGCGCATAGGCTTCGGCGAGCGGCAGGCTGGTGAAGGCGACGACGCCGAGAATGCCGCCGAGCGTGCCGCTGGCCATGCGCAGCGCCACGAGACCGGGGCGATTGGGCACGAAGACGTTGCCCCAATTATCCTCGGGCCGCTTGGTGAAGAGCGCCGGAAGCAAAGCGAAGATCGAGACGAAGAAGCCGATCTCGAAGATCGGCAGCCGGTCGCCGATCGCCTTCAGCGAGGCATCGCCGCAGGCAAAGGCAAAATAGGACGCGAAGGCGAGGAGAATGCCGGCCTGCATGGGAGCACGCTTCGTCTGGGGTGCGGGAACCTGTCGCTAGGCCAGGGCACGGGCGCAATGCAAACGAATTCTCGCGGATCTCTGCGCGTTCGGCAGGGCGGGGGAAAATGCGGACCCCAGACGCGAAAAAAGGCAGCGAGGGGGAGCTGCCTTTTTCCGTCTGCTTCTTTGCGATCGAGGGGGATGATCGCTTGGGGGTGCTTGAAGAATGCGGGACCTCGGAAAGGGTTCCGAAAAAATTTCGCGGTCGGACGATTTTTTTGCCGCTAGGCGGAACCGGCCCGCTAAGTGACGCTCGGACCTTGCGAATCGGGCTAGAACCTTTTCCAACCGATATATCTTCCCACATGAGCGGGACGCATGACCGACCATCGCCCCGCCCGAGAAAGCATCCGTTTCGACGGATCCAATGTCACCGCTGTTCTCGGCCCGACCAATACCGGCAAGACCTATCTCGCCATCGAGCGCATGGTCGCCCATTCCTCGGGGACCATCGGCCTGCCGCTGCGCCTCTTGGCGCGCGAGGTCTACCAGAAGGTCTGCGACCGCGTCGGGGTGGGCGCCGTCGCGCTGATCACCGGCGAGGAAAAGATCAAGCCGCCCAATGCGCGCTATTCGGTCTGTACCGTCGAGGCGATGCCGCGCACCCCGAACACCGCCTTCGTCGCCATCGACGAGGTGCAGCTCGCCAGCGACCTGGAGCGCGGTCACGTCTTCACCGACCGCATCCTGCATGCCCGCGGTCGCGAGGAAACGCTGCTGCTCGGCTCGTCGACCATGCAGGGCGTGCTGCAGCGGCTGCTCAGCGGTTCCCATGCGACGACGCGGCCGCGCCTGTCGAACCTCGTCTATGCCGGGTCCAAGAAGATCACCCGCCTGCCGCGGCGCACCGCCATCGTCGCCTTCTCGGCCGACGAGGTCTATGCGATCGCCGAGCTGATCCGCCGCCAGCGGGGCGGAGCGGCCGTCGTTCTCGGCGCGCTGTCGCCGCGCACCCGCAACGCCCAGGTGGAACTCTACCAGTCCGGCGACGTCGATTTCTTGATCGCCACCGATGCCATCGGCATGGGCCTCAATCTCGACGTGGATCACGTCGCCTTCGCCCAGGACTGGAAATTCGACGGTTTCCAGTACCGCCAACTGACGCCATCCGAATTCGGCCAGATTGCCGGCCGCGCCGGGCGGCATCTGCGCGACGGCACGTTCGGTGTCACCGGCAAGGTCGATCCGCTGGCCCCGGAACTCGCCGAAGCGCTGGAAGCGCATTCCTTCGCGCCGGTGAAGGTGCTGCAATGGCGCTCGCGCGCCTTCGACTTCGCTTCGATCGACGCGCTGAAGGAGAGCCTGGAGGCGCCGCCGCCGAGCGACGCCCTGGCCCGCGCGCTGCCGGCCGTCGATCAGCGGGCGCTGGAATTCCTGTCGCGCGACCCGGCCGTCAAGGATCGCGCCACCAGCCCGGCAGCGGTCGAATTGTTGTGGGAAGCCTGCAAGCTGCCGGACTATCGACGCATCGCGCCGGCCCAGCATGCGGAGATCATCGCCACCATCTATGCCGACCTCGCGTCGGACGGCCACGTCGCCGAAGACTACATGGCCAGCCAGGTCCGGCGTGCCGACCGCACCGAGGGCGACATCGATACGCTGTCCCAGCGGATCGCGGAAATCCGCACCTGGACCTATATCTCACACCGTCCGGACTGGCTGGCCGATCCGACACACTGGCAGGAAAAGACTCGCGAGATCGAGGACCGTCTTTCCGACGCTCTTCACGACAGGTTGACGAAACGCTTCGTAGACCGCAGGACAAGCGTCTTGATGAGGCGGCTGAGAGAGAACGCGTTCATGGAAGCTGAGATCGGCGGCGACGGCACGGTAGTGGTCGAGGGCCACCCGGTAGGCGAGCTGCAGGGGTTCAGGTTCACGCCCGACGGCAAGGCCGAGGGGCCGGATGGCCGTGCGGTGCGTGCCGCCGCCCAGAAGGCGTTGGCCGGCGAGTTCGAGAAGCGGGCGGAACGCTTCGCCAATTCACCCAATGGCGACATCGCGCTGGGCTCGGACGGGCTCGTGCGCTGGCTCGGTGCGCCGGTGGCGGTGCTGTCGGCCGGCGACGATCCGCTGAAGCCGAAGACCGTGCTGCTCGCCGACGAGCAGCTGACCGGCGTGGCGCGCGACAAGGTCGCGGCGCGGGCCGAGCGTTCGGTCACCTACCAGATCACCACGGTCCTCAAGCCGCTGCTCGATCTGCAGGCCTCCGAAGGTCTGGAGGGCGTCGCCAAGGGGCTCGCCTACCGGCTCTACGAGAATTACGGCCTGATCCAGCGCCGCGAGATCTCCGAGGACGTGCGGTCGCTCGACCAGGAATCGCGCGCGGCCCTGCGCCGCTGCGGTGTCCGCTTCGGCGCCTACCACATCTTCGTTCCGGCGCTGATCAAGCCCGCGCCGGCGGCCCTTCTGACGCTGCTCTGGGCCATCCACAACGATGGCCGCGACAAGCCGGGCTATGGCGAGGTCACCCATCTTCTGGCGACCGGTCGCACCTCGGCAGTGGCCGATGCCTCCTTCGATCCGGTGTTCTGGGGACTGGCCGGCTACCGGCTGCTCGGTCGCCGGGCCGTGCGCGTCGACATTCTCGAGCGCCTCGCCGACCTGATCCGCCCGGCGCTCGGCTGGAAGCCGGGCACCGGCAAGCGGCCGGAAGGCGCCTATGACGGGTCGCAGTTCCTCGTCACGCCAGGGATGATGTCGATTCTCGGCGCGACCTCGGAAGACATGGAAGAGGTTCTCAAGGGCCTCGGCTATCGCGGCGAGCCGGTCGAGCAGACCAAGGTCGAGGCCGAACTCGCACGGCTGGACGAAGCGAGCCGCGCCGCCGAAGAGGCATCGCGCGCCGAAGCGGCCAGGAAGGCCGCCGAGGCGGCTGCGACTTCGGATGCACCACAGCCGGCAGTGGAAGCTGCGGACGAGGCCAGCACCGCGACGGACACGGTCGATACTGCCGCCGCCGAGTCACCAGTTGTCGAGACGCCGACCGAAACCGCAGATGCAGGCGAGACTGCCGAGGCATCCGACACGCCGGTCGCACCGGTCGAAGCCACGGAAACCGGTGGCCTGGCCGAAGCCGGGAAGGCCGCTGCGGCCGCCCTTGGCGAAGCCACCGACGGCGAAGCGGCTGCAACGCCGGCCGAAACCGCCGAGGCGTCCACCACTGATACACCGGCGGCGGAAACGACCGAAGCCGTGGCCGCTGATGCAGCCGCCGGCGAGGGCGGCGAGACCGCTGAACCCGAGGCGCCCAAGCTCGTGCAGGTCTGGCGCCCGCAGCGCGGCGCCGGCCGTGGCGGTGCCCGTCATGGCCAGGGCCAGCGTGGTCGCGGCCGTGGCCCGCAGGGTGCCGGAGAGGGCGAGGAGCGCGCGCCGCGCTTCGGCAAGGGTGCCCCGCGCGGCAAGGGCCGTGATGGCGGCGACCGCGCTGACAAGGGCGAGGGCAAGGGCCGGGGTGATCGCCCCGAGCGTGGCCGGCGCTTCGACAAGCCGCAGGGGGGCAAGCCGCCCGTGCAGCCGGCACGCCCGCAGCGCATCGATCCCGATTCGCCCTTCGCCAAACTCGCTGCGCTGAAGGACAAGCTTGGCAAGTAAGCGCCATGCGGAGCCGATGGCTCCGGCAGCACCCGCGGGGCAGCGCATCGACAAATGGCTGTTCTTCGCGCGGATCGTGAAGTCGCGAAGCCTTGCCCAGAAGCTGGTCCAGGCCGGCGGCGTTCGCATCAACGGCGACAAGACCGACAACGCTGCGCGGGCCGTGCGCCCGGGCGACACGCTGACGATCACACGCCGGGACGATGTCCTCGTCCTGAAGATCGTCGATCCGGGGGAACGGCGCGGACCGGCCAGCGAGGCGGCGACCCTCTACGAGGATCTGTCACCGACGCGGGAAGCTATCGCGGAACAGAAGGAAGCGGCCAAGGGCAAGGCCGCACCGGGCTATCAGCCCTCGGCGCGGCCGCCGACTAAGAAGGAGCGCCGCGCCCATGAGCGCCTGCGCTGGGACAGCGCCTGACCGGCGACGTGCATCTTGAACAAGCTGAAAGAGCTCAGTCGCCCTGGCCGGGCTCGGCCGAGAAGTATTTCTCGAACTTGCCGTCTTCGCCGTCGAACTTTTCCGCATCCGCAGGCGCATCACGCTTGACGGTGATGTTCGGCCATTTCTCGGCGTATTCGGTGTTGATCTTCAGCCATTTGTCGAGATTGGGCTCGGTGTCCGGCTTGATCGCCTCGGCGGGGCATTCCGGCTCGCAGACGCCGCAATCGATGCACTCATCCGGATGGATGACGAGCATGTTGTCGCCTTCGTAGAAGCAGTCGACCGGACAGACCTCGACGCAATCCATGTACTTGCAGCGAATGCAATTGTCGGTCACCAGATAGGTCATGTCTGATCCTTGGCCTGTTCGGGCCCGTACGAAGGGCCCCGTCATTCGTGCGAGCAGCAACGGCGATCGCCGGCGTGTCTCGCCTGTCGTGGCGACGTAACCCCTCTCTTGAAGACAGACAAGAGCAAAGCATGTCGTGCCACCGCGGCAATCCGGGAATGGTTTTCCATCAAGGCGGATGGGTTGCCGATGAGTTGGAGATCAAGCGACGTTGCGCCAGCACGCGTGGCCCTGCGGCATCTGTTCGTTGGGTTTGCCGGCCGCCGGAACGACCATGCTCTGCAAGCCGGCCCCGCGCGAAGGACGATCCCGGTGGGCGTATCGGGACGCAAAATTACGCCTCGCCCTGTGACCGCCCCGGACGCTATGTCACAAGAGAGTGACGAGTAGGACGACCGAGGACGGATCCATGGCCGAGCGCCCGATTCTGGTGAGCGACGACAGCCTCGACGAGGCCGATGCCAATGGCGCGCGGCAGCGCTCGCAGCGCATGGGGCCGCTGGCGAGCCTGCCGGTGTTCTTCGATCTGGCGGGCAAGCGCGTCGTCATGGCCGGCGGTGGGCCGGGGGCGGCTTGGAAGGCCGAGCTTCTGGCCTCGGCGGGCGCCCATGTCGATCTCTATGTCCCGGCCGACGGGATCGATGGCGAGATGGCCGAGCTTCTCGCCGTGCCGCCGGAATCCGGCGTCATCGTTCATCACGACCGGCCCTGGGCGACCGATGTCTTCGCCGGGGCGGCGATCGCCGTCGGCGATACAGAGAGCCTCGCCGAGGGCCAGGCTTTCGCCTGCGCGGCGCGGGCAGCCGGCGTGCCGGTCAACGTCGTCGACAAGCCGTCCTATTGCGATTTCCGCTTCGGCACGATCGTCAATCGCTCGCCGGTGGTCATCGGCATTTCCACCGACGGCGCCGCCCCGATCCTCGGCCAGGCGATCCGCCGCCGCATCGAGACCCTGCTGCCGCCGGCGCTCAGCCAGTGGGCGGCCCTGGCCGCCAGAGTCCGCGGCGCGGTGATGGAGCGGCTGGCGCCGGGCCCGCTGCGCCGTGCCTTCTGGGAACGCTTCGCCGACAGCGCCTTCACCACGAAGCTGCCGGATGCCGCGGCCGAGGCAGCGGCCGGCGGCTTCATCGACGATCTGGCGCGCTCGCCCCAGGCCGGCGGCCGCGTGACCCTGGTCGGGGCGGGGCCCGGCGAAGCCGAACTCCTGACCCTAAAGGCGGTGCGCGCTTTGCAGGCGGCCGACGTGATCCTGTTCGACGACCTCGTCTCCGACGAGATCCTCGAGCTCGCCCGCCGCGAGGCCCGGCGCATGCTGGTCGGCAAGCGCGCCGCCCGCGACAGTTGCCGACAGGAAGACATCAACGCCATGATGGTCAGCTTCGCCAAGGCGGGCAAGCACGTGGTGCGGCTGAAATCCGGCGACGTATCGGTGTTCGGCCGGGCCGGCGAGGAACTGGACGAGCTGGCGCGCGAAAACATTCCGGTCGCCATCGTGCCGGGCATCACCGCCGCCTCGGCGCTGGCGGCGAGCTTCGGCGTGTCGCTGACCCATCGCGACCGGGCCCAGCAGCTGCGCTTCGTCACCGGTCATTCCAAGAAGGGCGGCCTGCCGGACGACCTCGACTGGCATGCGCTGGCCGACGATCACGCCACCACCGTCTTCTACATGGGCGGCCGGATGGCGGCGAAGATCGCCGAACGCCTGATCCATCACGGCCTGCCGGCCGCGACCCCGGTCGCCGTCGCCGCCAATCTGTCGCGCGACGACGAGACCCGCGCCGCCGGCACCCTCGCCGACCTCGGCGCCATCGTCGCCCGGATCGGCGTCGACCGTCCGATCCTGATCGGTGTCGGCCGGGTCTTCACCGAGCATGCCCGTGCCGCCTCCGCCGATCCGTTCATGGTCGATGCCGGACGGACGGCCGTCGGCTGAGCCGGCGACAGACCGTTCGGCCGGCACGGCGCGCTGTCACAGGTTCGGATCGATGCCGACCGTGGTTCGGTCCAGCACTTCGCGCAGGGCGAAGGACGAATTGATCCGCACGACATGCGGAAACGACGACAGATAGGTCTTGTGGATGCGCTCGTAGTCTTCGAGATCGCGGGCCGCGACCCGCAGGAGATAGTCGTACTCCCCCGACATCAGGAGGCAGACCAGGACGTTCGGGCAGCCCTTTGCCGCGGCCTCGAACTCGGCGAGTTGCCGCTCGGTCTGACCGGACAGGCCGATATTGACGATCACCGTGATGGTGTGACCGAGCGTCCGGTTGGACAGCTTGGCATGATAGCCGCGGATCGCACCGCTTGCCTCCAGCCGGTCGAGCCGCCGTGAGCAGGCCGAAGCAGACAGACCCACCCGCTCGGCCAGCGCCGCGTTCGACAGCCGGCCCTCCCTTTGCAGGGTGCGCATGATCTGCAGATCGAAGCGGTCGATCGTCTCCATCCGCAGAAGTTTGCGCAAGACGGCACCCAAACGCAAGAAAACATCGATCCTCGCGGTTCTGGCAGGCGAAAACGCGGGGACATTGCGCCGGAACCACGTTTCAATCCAGATGCCCACAGATGGAGGAAACGGATGCGCGTCGGCTGCCCGAAGGAGATCAAGAACAACGAATACCGCGTCGGCCTGACGCCGTCGGCGACGCGCGAATATGTCGGTCACGGTCACCACGTGATCATCGAGACCGGCGCCGGTGCCGGCATCGACGCCAGCGACGCCGATTACGAGGCGGCGGGCGCCACCATCGCGGCGGACGCCGCGGAGGTCTTCAAGACGGCCGACATGGTGGTGAAGGTCAAGGAACCGCAGCCCGCCGAATGGGCGCAGCTGCGCGAGGGTCAGATCCTCTACACCTATCTGCATCTCGCGCCCGATCCGAAACAGACCGAGGGTCTGATCGCCTCCGGCGTCACCGCCGTCGCCTACGAGACGGTGACCGACGGACGCGGCGGTCTGCCGCTGCTCGCACCGATGTCCGAGGTCGCGGGCCGCCTGTCGATCCAGGCCGCGGCCCACGCACTGGAAAAGGCCCATGGTGGCCGCGGGGTTCTGCTCGGCGGCGTTCCCGGCGTGGCCTGCGGCAAGGTGGTGATCATCGGCGGCGGCGTGGTCGGCAAGGAAGCCGCCAAGATGGCGATCGGCCTCGGCGCGGATGTCACCATCCTCGACCGCTCGATCGCCCGGCTGCGCGAGCTCGACGATCTCTTCGCTGGCCGGGTGCAGACGCGCTATTCCACCAGTACGGCGATCGAGGAAGAGGTCTTCGCCGCCGACGCGGTCATCGGCGCGGTGCTGATCCCCGGCGCCTCGGCGCCAAAGCTGGTGACGCGGGCCATGCTGCCCGGCATGAAGAAGGGCGCGGTGCTGGTGGATGTCGCCATCGACCAGGGCGGCTGCTTCGAGACATCGCGCGCCACCACCCATGCCGAGCCGACCTTCGAGATCGATGGCGTGGTCCATTATTGCGTTGCCAACATGCCCGGCGCTGTCCCGATCACCTCGGCGCACGCCCTCAACAATGCCACGCTCCCCTTCGGGCTGGCCCTGGCGGACAACGGTCTGAAGGCGCTGTCGGACGACCCGCATCTATTGCACGGGCTGAATGTCCATCGCGGCCTGATCACCAACCGGGCCGTCGCGCAGTCGCTCGGCCGCGAGATGGTCGACGCCTATGAGGCGCTTGCGGCCTGACCCGCGCGTCCGGCGGGCAGACATGAAAAGGGGCGGCCGGTCGAACCCGACCGCCGCCCCTTTGCAAACCTTCGGCATCGAATGCCGGCGGCGTCAGACCTCGACGATGAGGCCGTTCGCCACGAGCTTGGAAATATCCACCTCGCGCAGCTTCTGGGTCCGGCCGAGCTTGCCGCCGAAACCCTTCACTTCCTCGGCCGACAGCGGCAGCACGAAGCGCTGGCTGACGATCCGCGGCGGTCCGTTGACCTGTGCGAACTCCGTCCATTGCAGGCGTCCGGAATAGGTCCCCACCGGGAGGATCAGACCGTCGCCGAGATCGACCGGTTCGGTCACCTTGTAGGTCCGGTCTTCATGGGCTGCCCTGGCTGCCATCTGTGTCCTCGTTTCTTCAAGAATGGTCGGGATGCGGTGCATGCCGAGCCGTGTTGTCAGGCGTCGCCAACGATTTCGGCGATACGCCCGGTGCCTTTGCATTCCGGGCAGGGCTCGCCATCGACGGTCCCCGATCCACCACATCTGCGGCAGAGATTTTCCGCCGTCTGCGGCGCGTTGTCATTGCCTTCGTCGCCGGGTCTTGCGGCGGGCGGGGTCGACATGGGCGCCTCCTGAATGCGGTCGTGGCACGGGGTCGGGTCAAAACCCGAACCTGCCTGTCAGGAGTATATGTGCCAGTCGGCCGAGATTTCACGCCGGCATGATCGCCGGTAAGCGGGGGCTGTCGTCCTAGACTGCCTCGCCCGTTGCCGGCAGCATATCACAGTCGAGCCCGAAACGCTGCCGCGCCATCCGGCAATCCTCGCCCCCGGGAACGCATTCGCGGCAGACCTGCGGCCGCAGCCCATAGATCGTGCAACCCGTGCCGGTGCCCACCACGCCGGAAAGCGCGGCGCAGCGGTCGTTCTCGCAGCGCATGCCGCTGAGATCGCTCGCCACCAGCGCGGCGGGAATCAGATCGAGCGCGGCGTCGCTCTCGATGGAAAAGCGGGGCCAGTCGGCCGAATAGGCGCAGCAGGCGCCGCAGGCCTGGCAGTCGAAGACGGCATCGGACGGGGTCATTGCGGGTGTTCTTGCAGCCTCGGCCGGGGCGGTCAATGCGTCCGGCATGCGGGAGGCCTGGACATGGGCCATCCGGCGGATTGTCGGCTGTCGCGAAACCATATGGAAACGGACCATAGGTAAGGTTTGCGCGCCAGGAATGGGCCGTTGGGGAGATCGATCTCGTGAAAAGCGCATCAGGCAAGCGGTTCTGGACGGCGGAATCCGGGAATGTGGCGGTCGTCTTCGGACTGACCCTGCCGATCCTCGCCTGCTGCATGGGCGCTGCGGTGGACATCTCCGGGATCTACGCGTCGAAACGCAACCTCCAGCATTCGGTCGATATCGCAGCGCTGGCCGCCGGTCGGGAATATTCCAACAACCAGCAGGATTCCCACCTGTCGAAGGTCGCGGAAGGCTATTTCTTCGAGAACGCCGGGGCCGATGCGCGCGCGAACACCGACTTCAGCTATGACGGCATCTTCAACGAGGACGGCTCGACGGTTCTGCAGGTGTCGGCCGCCCGCCGGCATCCGACCATCTTCGGCGACCTCCTCTCCTTCGTGACCGCCGGCGAACTCGACTGGCGCGCGTTTCCGCTGGCGGCCCGAAGCCAGATCGTCGTCCAGAACCAGTCCATCGAACTGGTCATGGTGCTCGACAATTCCGGCTCGATGACCGGCCGGCCGAAATCCGGTGGCGGCAAGCGCAAGATCGACACCATCAAGGAAGCCGCCATCGGTCTCACCGATCAGTTCCTGAAGGGCGCCGCGTCCTCGACCCTGAAGCTGCCGGTCCAGTTCGGCGTCGTCCCCTTCGCCGCAGCGGTCAATATCGGGCCGGACAATCACGACGCGAAATGGATGGACACCAAGGGACGATCCTCGATCCACAACGAATATCTCGACTGGGCCAATTGGAAGACGAGCCGCGGTGTCAATCTGGCGGAGCGAAGCCCGACAGGCGACTACTGGCAGGAGATTTCCTCGAAGACGCCGCTGACGCGGTTCTTCGTCTATGAGAACGCGCACCACAAGAACGAATTGGGGCCCTGGTTGGGCTGCGTGGAATCGCGACCGAATGGGCTGGCGATCACCGACGCGGAACCCAACTACGCCAATCCCGACACGCTGTTTGTGCCAAGCTTCGGACCGGACGAATACGATGGCAACAAGGGCGACAACGACTATCTGGAAGATGACGGCAGCCGCTCGATGCGGGCCGAAGCGGCAATGTCGGTCCAGTCGAAGGTCGCAAAATATTTCGACGGCAGCAACTTGCAGCGTGGCAAACACCCTGGCCCGAACCGTGGCTGCCGGTCGACACCCATCACGCCGCTGACCGACAACCAGACCACGATCAATGCGGCGATCAACGCCATGGATGCGGATGGCGAAACCAACATTCCTGAAGGCATCGCCTGGGGCTGGCGGCTGTTGTCGGCCCGCGAACCCTTCACCCAGGGCCGAGCCAACGATGCCAAGGACAATCTGAAGGTCCTTGTGCTGATGACCGACGGCGACAACAATTACGGCAGCGACGAGAACGACTACAACGAATCCGGCTACGGCACCTTCGGCTATGCCAGTACCTACGACGCCTATGGCAATCATAGTTGGGGGCGGATCTTCGATGACACCAGCACGACCAGCAAGCGGGCGAACCGATCGAGCTTCGTCTCCGCGATGAACGAGAAGGTCGCGGCGATCTGCCAGAACATCAAGGATGACGGGCGCAAGGCCACCGGCGAGGACGGGATCGTCATCTTCACGATCGCCTTCGATCTCAACAATGGCTCCTCGGTGAAGAAGCTGATGGAGCAGTGCGCGTCCTACGGCATCACCGATCCGACGAAGAAGCTCTATTACGACGCCAAGAGCTCGAGCGACCTGATGGCGGCGTTCGATTCGATCACCGAACAGGTGTCGAGCCTGCGCATCGCAAAATAGCCTGCAGCCTCCCGGGGGGGAGGGGACGCTATTGCGTATCGAGCGTCAGTTCGAAGCGTTCGACGACGCTCGGCTGGATTACCCGGGCGGTCATCGTGACCAGCACGATCTGGGCGTCGAGGCTGTCCCCGGCCTCCATGGCGCGTTCGATCCGCTCGCCGACCCGCAGCGCCAGATCGACGTCGTTGGCGCCGGCAAAGCCTTCCGCGCCGATCATGCAATAGCCGAGGATCTCGGCCGCGGCACGGTAGGCTTGCGGCGCGGGAAACGCCCCGATCGCATGATCCTGCATCAGCCTGACCACCGTCAGCTTCACTGCCTCCGGCACCATCCGGGGATGCAGGTCGACGGAGCGCAGAGCGCTGTCGAGCTGTTTCAGATCCTCGGATCGCCCGAAGACACCGAACAGGCCGAGGGACGATCGTTGTCTGGTCATGGCGCGATCCTGCATCGACGGCATTGTACGGTCACGGGAGCGGTCGCACGGCAGCGAAGAAGGCCCCGGCCAACCGGTCTCTCCGCGGGCCCGAATTTCTTCTGCGGCCGATAGCCGTGTCGTTCCCGGTGTTTGTGGCTTCGTAACCCGTCGCGGCTATTGCAGATAGAGGCGGCAGGATCGGAGCCAGAACTTTGCCAAATATGGGTTTCTTTCTCGGCGTCGTGAACGGCCTCGGCATCTTCGCGCTGGTGACGATGATGTATGGCTGGGCCCTGCGCAAAGCCGAGCCGGGGCTTGGGCGAAGCCTTGCACTGGGCCTCTTGTTCGGTGTCGGGGCATCGCTGTCGATCGCCAATGCGGTCGAACTGGCGCCGGGCCTGCGGATTGACCCGCGGGCGGTCATGCTGGTCCTGGCGGCCCCATTCGGCGGACCGGGAGCCGCGACGGTGGCCGCGCTGGTCACCAGTCTTTTCCGGCTGCATCTCGGCGGCTCGGGTACGATGAGCGGGATCGCGAACATCGTGGCCATCGCGGCCATCGGTGCCTATTTCGCTCATTTCGTTTTCGAGAAGATGCAGCCGGCCCGCACCCGCGACCTCCTCGTGCTCGGCCTTCTCTGCAATGTGCCGTTTCTCTTCATCCTGACGGTGCCCGTCGACAGCGCGTCGCAGATCTTCCTGCGGACCATCGGTCCGATGACGGTTGCCGACGTGATCGGGGTTCTCGTCCTCGGTCGCTTTCTCTGCAGCGAGCGCAAGGCTTTCGTCTTTGGCCGGGCGCTGGAGGCGGAGGCGTCGACCGATCCGCTGACCCTTCTGCCCAATCGCCGCCATCTGGAGCGTCGCACCAGCGAGATGGTGGAGGTGGCACGGCGCAATGGCCGGCCGATCTCGGTGCTCGTCATCGACATCGACCGGTTCAAGCAGGTCAATGACACATATGGCCACGATGTCGGGGACACGATCCTCTTGAAGGTGGCGGATGTGGTCCGGGCCAATGTCCGCAAATCCGATGCGGTTGCCCGCTTCGGCGGCGAGGAGATCGTTGTGGCGATGGCGGATGCCACCCCGGCAGCGGCCCTGCAGACCGCCGAACGGATCCGGCTTTCCGTGGACGACAAGGTCTTCCATGGCGACCAGGAGAACGGCAACGTGACCGTCAGTGTCGGCGTCGCCACGCAGGAGGGGGAAGACCTGTCCTTCAAGCGCCTCTTCAAGGCCGCCGACGAAGCGCTCTTCCTCGCCAAGGACCGCGGCCGCAACCGCGTGGAAGTCGCGATATAAGGAAAGCCGGCGGCGGGCAGAGGGAGTGTACCAGTTCCGACACCGGCGACGGGGTGGCATGAGGATGCGGCACAGGTTTGACCAGTGCGTCCGGTCGGGTCCGCCACCAACTCGCCGAGGTCTTCTGAAGAGATTAGAAAAGTAAACCGATTAATGACGATAACGCGCTCCAGACCGCCCAGAGCATAACGCCGGTCGTGAGTACCAGTAACGTCGTTGCGAGCAAGCAGCCTTTCAGGAAGTCGTAATCCCAGGTGACGCTCACAATATCATGCGGCCGCCGGGCAGTCCTCTCCGCCGGGCGTTGGAGCGCCTTCTGCGTTGCTGACGAATTCTCAACATTGGTTTTGGCCGACATGAGGATGCGAGAACGATTCTGGACCCCTCGCTGTATTAGCGTCGGAGCAGACGTGGCCGTTAGCGGGCGAAGATCAAAAGGCGAGCGGCGCAGGTCGATACTAATGGGGATCCAGTGATGCCACGCAAAGATCCGTCTCATGAAGTCCATGAATGTATGCATGTATTTTGGATTGGTTCTTTCTGGCTCATCCATCCTGAGTGGATGACCTCACTGTTTGGACTGGTCCTTGATCTACGACGCAGGCGGATGGACCACATAAGGAGAGAGCGTCAATTCCAGGGACGGATGCTTCCGGCGAACTCCGGCTGTAAGCAACACGATTGTTGGCCGCGACCTAGTGCTCTCCACTCCGCCGATACCCCGAGACAATTATGGTGCAACATCACCGGTTGGCCTGCATCTCACGTCATAGACAGATTCGCGTTGTATTTCTGAGGGCACACATCCCATCCCCTCACTGCAGATGCAAGTGGCCTTGTTTGGATAGAGTGTTAGATGACCCCTGCTTACTAAAATACTTAACGGTCACGGGGAGTTCACGGTGAACCGGTGCGTTGAAGGCGCGCTGGCGGGGCGTTGCATCGTGCCGAAGTGTACGAGGGCCAGCGTCAGCACTAGCAATCGAAGCAACGCTTCGGGAGAATCGGCACATTAACAGACTGGGATCAGCGGCTGCTCAACGCGATGTATTCGGTTGTCGCTTGTATATCCCCGTGCATGGGTACGCGGCGAGGAGCCGCGTGGCCCTGCCGCAGGGCGCAAAGCAATTGGTGATCCCGACTGGATTCGAACCAGTGACCCTCAGATTAGGAATCTGATGCTCTATCCTGCTGAGCTACGGGACCGACCGCGCGCAACCTAGTCGAAGGCGCAGGGTTCGCCAAGTCTGCTCGCGAAGCTCTTGTGCGGCGATATTGCGGATCAGCGGACCTTGGGATCGGCCTGGGCGACGAGCAGCGCCGTGCCTTGGCGGATCGTCACGGCGATCGGCCCCAGCGCTTCGTTCGACTGGGTGAGGATCGAGTGGAATGGCAGGTCGACACCGTCGAGCGGCCATTTCGCGCCGGAGATCGTCAGCCCCGAAAGATCCGAGAATTTCAGGATCGAGAACTGCGTGCCGGGCGCAAGATCGAAGGCGCGGCGGTCCGGTCCCAGTGGCCAGGCGCGTTCGATACCGTCGAACAACTCCACGTCGATGCCGCGGGCGGCATAGCGCAGGGCCAGGATCAGATGTGCAAAGGCGTGGTCGCTGCGCGGGCCGCCGAGCGCGCCGACCAGAAGCAGGCCGGTCGCGCCACGCGTCAGCGCCGCCTCGATGGCGATCTCGCCGTCGGTCATCGCCTTGTCGCGGGGATAGGGTTCGCGGGGCAGGCTGGTCAGTTCGATCGCCGGTCGCGGCGGGCTGGAATCGAAATCGCCGACCCAGAGTTCCGGCGTAACCTGCAGTTCCGCAGCATGGCGCAGGCCATCATCCGCGGCGATGACCCGCGTGCCCTCCACCGCATTGATCAGCGCAGGGGTCGGGGCGATATGGCCGGCAAGGAGAATGGAAAAGCGCGACATCGCGGCTCGCCTACAGCATCGGGCCGCAAACGCCAATCGGCTGCTTCGACCTCGTAAGGAGATTGCCGGCCAGGGCATCGTCTGCTCGCAACGTCGGCGCGCAGCCTGGCAGTCTGACGCGAGAGCTCGGCACCGGGGCAGGGCAGAGCTGTCCCTTGGCTCAGGGGCGCGGCCGCCCTTGCCGGCAAGCGGCGTGGCCTCTAAGTCTTCCCATGCTCACACGGGGTGCCTTCGGGCTGAGAGGCGCATGCCGACCCGTCGAACCTGATCCGGCTCATACCGGCGGAGGGATGCGGGCGTCGGCGGGTGTCTCGCGGATGCTTTCGTTTCGAAAGCCGCCGTCTCGAAAGGCACCATCATGGCCCGACCCGTCTTCCTCCTGCCGCTGTCCGTTCGCCATCTCGGCGTTTGCGCCGCCGCCCTTCTGGCCGGCGTGACCGGAGCGGTCGCCCAGGCCGACAAGCCGGTGCTCACCGTCTACACCTATGAGAGCTTCACGCCCGAATGGGGGCCGGGCCCGAAGATCGAGGCGGGTTTTGAAGTGGTGTGCGCCTGCGATCTGCAGTTCGTTGGGCTCGAGGACGGCGTCGCGATCCTCAATCGTCTCAAGCTCGAAGGCCCCTCGACCGAAGCCGATGTCGTCCTCGGCCTGACCACCGATCTCATCCCCGAGGCCAAGGCGACCGGCATGTTCGCGCCGAGCGGGGCGGATCTCTCGGGTCTCGACGTGCCGACCGGCTTCTCGGACGACATCTTCGTCCCTTACGACTATTCCTATCTCGCCTTCGTCTACGACAGCGAAGCGATCGCCGAACCACCGGCGAGCCTCGACGATCTGGTCAATGGCGATCCCGAGGTGAAGATCGCCATCGAGGACGCGCGGACCTCGACGCCCGGCCTCGGCATGATGCTGTGGATGAAGAAGATCTATGGCGACGAGGCCGCCGCCAAATGGGCGCAGCTGTCGAAGCGCATCCTGACCGTGACGCCCGGCTGGAGCGAGGCCTATGGCCTGTTCACTAGCGGCGAGGTGCCGATGGTTCTCAGCTACACGACATCGCCCGCCTACCACATGATCGAGGAAGACACCGACCGCTATCAGGCCGCGGCCTTCGCGGAGGGCCACTACCTGCAGATCGAGGTGGCGGCGATGCTGAAGACGACCGAAACCGCCGAACTGGCGACCCGCTTCCTCGACTACATGCTGACCGCCGAGGTGCAGTCGCTGATCCCCACCACCAACTGGACGTTGCCGGTCGCGGACGGCATCGATCTGCCTGAAGCGTTTGGCCGCCTGGTGCAGGTGGAGACGCCGCTGATGATCGATCCGGAAACCGTGGCGGCGAACCGCAAGGCATGGACGCAGGAATGGCTCGAAGCGATCGGCCGCTGACGATCGAGCGCGCGTCCCGGTGAGGCGTTCATGACCGGTGCTGCGGATCGTGCCTGGCGGATCGGCCTCGGCCTCGGCGCTGCCGGTATCCTCGTCGGCTTCCTCGCCGGTGCCTTCGTCGTGCTTCTCTTTGCGACCGGCGCCGTACCCGATTTTCGGGCGGTGGCCGGCGATCGCTATCTCCTCGGCGTCGTCCTGTTCACCCTCGAGCAGGCGGTGCTGTCGACCCTCCTGTCGGTGGTGGGCGCCATCCCGCTGGCACTGGCCCTGCATCGTGCCCGCTTTCCCGGTCGCCGTGCGGTGCTGCGCCTGTTTCTCCTGCCGCAGGTGCTGCCCGTGCTGGTCGGCGCGCTGGCGATCCTCACCATCTGGGGCCGCAACGGTCTCGTCTCCGATGCTTTCGCGGCGATCGGACTGGCGCGGCTCGACATCTATGGTCTCTCCGGCATCCTGATCGCCCATGTCTTCTTCAACCTGCCGCTGGCCGCCCGGCTGATGCTGGCCGGGCTCGATCGCGTGCCGGCCGAAAGCTGGAAGCTCGCCGGGCAATTGTCGCTGAGCCCGCTGGCCACGTTCCGGCTTGTCGAATGGCCGGCCCTGCGCGGTGCACTGCCGGCGGCCGCAAGCCTGATCTTCATGCTCTGCGTCACCAGCTTCACTCTGGTTCTGGTGCTGGGGGGCGGGCCCGGCGCCACGACGCTGGAAGTCGCGATCTACCAGTCGCTGCGCTACGACTTCGATCCCGGCCGTGCGATCACGCTGTCGCTCGTCCAGATCGGCCTGACAGCGATCGTCCTGTGGCTGGCGACCCGTCTCGGCGGCGATGTCGCCGCCGGTTTCGGCCTTGGCGGCCGCGCGCTGCGCTACGATCGCCGCAGTCCTGCGCGGGCCGCGGTGGACGCGCTCGTGCTGCTCCTCGGCATCGGCTTCGTCCTGGCGCCCTTCGTCGCGGTGGTGGTGCGCGGCCTGGAAGCGGACCTGGCGCGATTGCTGGCCGATCCGGCGGTCCATCGTGCGGCGATCACCAGCATCGTCATCGCGACGGCCGCCGCGCTTCTTGCGATGGCCGTCTCGCTGGCCATCGTCCTTGCCGTCGAGGCGCTGCGCAACGCGCCGGAGGACCGGCTGTCCCCACGCAGGCAGGCGCTCGGTGACGGGTTGGAGACGACGGCCAGTCTCGTGCTCGTTGTTCCCCCCATCGTGGTCGGGGCCGGCTGGTTCCTCGCGCTGCGGCAGGTCACCGACGTCTTTGCCGCTGCGCCCTATGTCGTGGTCGCCACCAACGCCGCCATGGCCGTGCCTTTCATCGTGCGCATCGTCGGGCCGGCGCTGGCGGCGGCCAACCAGGCGACTGGCCGGTTGGCCGACAGCCTCGGCCTTGCAGGTCTGTCGCGACTGCGGGTGGTGGACTGGCCGGTCTTGCGCGCGCCGGTTGCCCTCGGCTTTGCCTTCGCCCTGGCGATCTCGCTCGGCGATCTCGGCGCCATCGCCCTGTTCGGCAGCCAGGACCTGGTGACCTTGCCCTATCTCCTGCTGCAGCGCATGGGCAGCTATCGCACGGCCGACGCGGCCGGACTGGCGCTGCTCCTTGGCATCCTGTGCCTGTCGCTGATGGCCCTGGCCGAGCGCGGACTGACACGAAGGGACCATCCGGCATGAAGAAGGCCCTCGTCCTCGATGACGTCCGCTTTGCCCATGGCGGCAGCGAGATGCGCTTCGATCTTGCGGTGGAGGCTGGCGAATGGCTGGCGGTCATCGGTCCGAGCGGCGCCGGCAAGTCGACGCTGCTTGACCTCGTAGCGGGGTTCGCTGCGCCCTCCGCGGGCACGATCGCCGTCGACGGACGCGCGATGGCTGGTGTCGCGCCGGCGGAACGCCCGCTCAGCATCGTCTTCCAGGACAACAATCTGTTTCCCCATCTCGACGTCTTCCGCAATGTCGCCCTCGGCATCGCGCCCGATCTCCGGGTGGCTGCCGCGGACAGACGCCGCGTCGAGGCGGCTCTGGACGCGGTCGGGCTGGCGGGCTTCGGCAAGCGGCGCCCGGCCGAGATGTCGGGCGGCGAAAGGCAACGCGTGGCCTTGGCGCGGGTCTTTCTGCGCGATCGGCCGCTTCTCCTTCTCGACGAGCCCTTCGCCGCCCTTGGCCCTGCTCTTCGCCGCGAGATGCTGGCGATCCTGACCGAATTGCGGGTAGGGCGCGCGGATCCGCCGGCGATCGTCATGGTCACGCACCATCCCGAGGATGCTGTCGGCCACGCCGACCGGACGGCATTTCTCGACGCCGGCGAGATCGCGGCGATCGGGCCGACGCGCGCCCTGTTGGCCGGAGACGGCGATCCGCGGGTGGCGCGCTATCTCGGCACCGTCGCGCCTAGGGAACGACCTTGACCCCGACCGACAAGGGACCGGCCCGCTAACTTCGTGACTGACGTATTTCCGGCGGATTTTCCCGGTAGCGGACAGGGAAGGCACGAGGCAAGCGGCGGCGCTTTTTCGAAATCTGTTGCTGATCGATCCTAACCCGTGTGACAGCGGTTCGGATAAGCCTTGAGTCTCGGGAAGCGAAGCGGTTCTGTGGGGGCGACGATCGCAGCGATGGCAATGAACTCCGGTCCTGGTCGTGCGGGACGCCTTGTGCGCCGCATGATCGGCGGTGTCGCGCTCGGCGCGTTGCTGGCGACCGGCGCCTGCACCACGATCGAAGCGGGGCTGGATGGCCTGTCGCCTGCCAGCAGCAGCGTGCAGGCGGGATATGCTGCGACGCGTCGTCCGATTACCTTCGAAAACGTCCAGCGCAGCGATCCGCAATCGGTCATCGGACGCTCCCAGCACCCCAAAATCCTGGCGGCCTATGGCGGCGCCTATTCCGATCCCAAGCTGGAGCGCACGCTCGCCACCATCGTCGGCAAGCTGGCTGCCCAGACCGACGATCCGAACCGCGCCTACCGCATCACCATCCTGAACTCGCCCAACGTCAATGCCTTCGCGCTGCCGGGCGGCTACGTCTACATCACCCGTGGTCTCGTCGCCCTGGCCAACGATTCGGCCGAGGTGGCTGCGGTGATCGGCCACGAGATGGCGCATATTACCGCCAATCACGGCATCGAGCGCCAGCAGCGCGAGCAGGCCGCCGAGATTGCCAGCCGGGTCGTCAGCGAAGTGCTGGCGGGCGAGCCGGCCGGGCAGGTCGCCCTGGCGCGCGGCAAGCTGAGCCTTGCCCAGTTCTCGCGCCAGCAGGAGCTGCAGGCCGACATTCTCGGCATTCGCCACATCGCCAAGGCCGGTTTCGATCCGTTCGCCGCCGCGCGCTTCCTGCAGGCGATGGATTCCTATGCCAAGATCCGCACGGCCTTCCAGGCCGGCGATCCCGAGCTGGACTTCCTCTCTTCGCATCCGTCGGCGCCGCAACGCATCGATCTCGCCAACCGGCATGCGCGGGAATACGGCCAGCCGGGCACGGGGGCGACGGATCGCGATCGCTATCTGGCGGGCATCGACGGCATGCTGTTCGGCGATTCCGCCGTCGAAGGCTATGTCCGCGAGCAGCGCTTCTACCATCCCGGTCTCGGCATCACCTTCGAAGTGCCGAAGGGCTTCGTCATCGACAACACCGCCGAGGCCGTGCTGGCGAGCGGCCCCAACGACACCGCGATCCGGTTCGATGGCGTCGCATTGCCCAAGACCACCGGCCTCGTCGACTACGTCAACAGCGGCTGGATCGGCGGGCTCGACCCGTCGAGCATCCAGGCCTTCAAGATCGGCAATCTCGACGCGGTGTCGGCCCGGGCTGAGGGCGGCGAATATGTCTTCGACGTCACCGTGGTGCGGGTCGGCGGACAGGTCTATCGCTTTCTGACGGCCGTGCAGGCAAGTTCCGCGGGCACGGCGGCCGGGATCGCAGGGAAGGTGGCGAACTCGTTCCGGCTTCTCTCGACGGCCGAGAAGGAGAGCCTGAAGCCGCTGCGCATCCGGATCGTCACGGCATCGGCCGGCGACAGTACGGCTTCGCTGGCCGCCCGCATGGTTGGGGTTGAGGGCAAGACGGCGATGTTCCGGCTGCTCAACGATCTCGATGCGAATGAGAACGTGAAGCCCGGTACGCGGTACAAGATCGTCGCCGAGTAACCGGTCTCCCCCTGGCGCCAGACTGCGATCCAACGAAAAAGGGGCGCCCGATCGGGAGCCCCTTTTTCGTTGGAAGTGATGCTGGCGATCAGCTCACATAGGCACTGCGGTCGGCGTTGGTCTCGAGCAGCGCAGCGCGCAGCTTTTCCAGCGCACGGGTCTCGATCTGGCGCACCCGCTCCTTGGAGATGCCGAGCTTGGTGCCCAGCGCTTCCAGGGTGGCACCGTCGTCCTGCAGGCGGCGCTCGCGGATGATCTTCAGCTCGCGCTCGGACAGAACGTCGAGGGCACTGTGCAGCCAGGTGACGCGACGCTCGTCGTCGATCGACACGGAGACCATCTCGTCCGGCAGGGGCGAGTTCGACACGAGGAAATCCTGTCGGTCGGCGCTGCCAGATTCGTCTTCCATCAGGGGGGCGTTGAGGGAGGAATCAGGGCCGGACAGACGGGAATCCATCAGCGCCACGTCGCCTTCCGACACCTTCAGTGCCGTCGCGATTTCCTTGTACATGGCGCTGCCGGTCACGCCGCCGTCGGCGCCCTGGCTGAGCCGTGCCCGCAGCCGGCGCAGATTGAAGAAGAGAGCCTTCTGGGCCGAAGAGGTGCCGCCGCGAACGATCGACCAGTTGCGCAGGATGTAGTCCTGGATTGATGCCCGGATCCACCACGTCGCATAGGTGGAGAAGCGCACTTCCCGCTCCGGCTCGAACCGTGCCGCTGCCTCCAGAAGACCGACATGGCCTTCCTGGATGAGGTCGTTCATAGCGAGGCCGAAATGGCGGAACTTGGCGGCCATCGAGATGACGAGGCGCATATGGGCGGAGGTAATCTTGTGAAGGGCTTCCTGGTCGCGCTTTTCCTTCCAGCGCACCGCCAGTTCGTACTCTTCTTCGCGCTGCAGGTACGGGGCGGACATGGCCGCGCGGATCAGCGTACGGCGAGCGGACTGTGACTTCATCGGTTACCCTCCGGTCAAGCTTATGAGGCGCTGTGGCCTACCGAGCGAGGCTGCTTGCGGGTTCACGCGTCGGTGTTCATGAAACACGGATTGGCCGCAAACGTTCCCGGAGGGGAAAACTTTTTTGGCTTAGGTAGCGGGGGTGCCGTATTCGGCAAGGGAACCGGGCCGATGGCGGCCGGCGCGCAAGATCGCGCAAAGGCGATCAGGATCGCCGTGTGTGAAGCCTATGCCAGTTTGCACGCAGAGGCAACGATGGCGCTCGGGGCCCGGCGCCACAAGAAAGGCCGGCGCACCTTGCGGTGGCCGGCCCGGCTTCGTCCGTGGACGATAGTCATGTTCGAAGGCGGCCTCAGGCCGCCTTTTCCTGCTCGTCGGTCTCGCCGGTGGCAGCCGCCGGTGCATCGGCCTCGCCTTCGGCTTCCGCTTCTTCCTCACCCTTGGCGACGCGCTTCGGGCCCTTGTTGAGGTTGAGCTCGATCAGCTGCACCGCCTCGGTCTCGGAGACCTCGTTGACGGCCGCGAGTTCGCGGGCCATGCGGCCGAGCGCGGCTTCGTAGAGCTGGCGTTCGGAATAGGACTGCTCGGGCTGGCTGTCGGCGCGATAGAGGTCGCGGACCACTTCGGCGATCTGGATCAGGTCGCCCGAATTGATCTTGGCATCGTATTCCTGGGCGCGGCGGCTCCACATGGTCTTCTTCACGCGGGCGCGGCCCTGCACGACCTTCAGCGAGCGCTCGACGAAGTCCGTTTCAGAGAGTTTGCGCATGCCGACGGATTCGGCCTTGGCGACCGGGACCTTCAAGCGCATCTTGTCTTTCTCGAAGTCGATGACGAAGAGCTCGAGCTTCATGCCCGCTACTTCCTGCTCCTCGATCGCTACGATCTGGCCGACGCCATGAGCCGGATAGACGATGCTCTCTCCGGTCTTGAAACCCTGGCGGTTGGAAGCCTTCTTCTGACTGCTCATACGCTTTTTTAAACTCCCTGTTGTGCCTGGCCGCGGCAGCCGCTAGACACGGGTGGCGGCGCAGGCGCCGCCGTTTGCTTGGGGCCCGGTGGTACTTGCCGGACCGCAGTCGATCGGTGTAATCGCCTCCCGTGTTCCCGCATGAGCGCCGCATGGACCGAGCGGTCGCAAGCGGACGGACATTCTTCTCGGTAGGGAAGCATCCTTTTCGGACAGGCCCGAGAGCGCTGGACGGCGTCAAGAGCTGGCCATGAGGCCGACTGTGTGACGACCCTACACCAATCTGACGAAAAATTCAAGGTTTCTGCCACTTAGGCGGTCGTTCGTCGCGGCGCAGCATCCGCGCGGCGCGATTCGCGGCGTGCCACGTCGTACGGGTTCCATCCACCTGTCTGCGACGCAGGCAATCAGCGGGTGGGCGCGGCCTTCAGTTCCCCTTCGGCGAACCCGGTACCATGTGCACCTCCTGGCGAAAGTGCAGGTATTGCGGATCGAAGTCGCCGACATGGGCAAAGGCGGACCAGTCCTTGATCGTCATGCGGGAACGCTCCCGCTCGATCAGGTTCTCCGCTTTGAATTCCTGCAGCACCCGGTTCACCGTCACGACGGTGAGGCCAAGCGCATCGGCCAGTTCGTGCTGGGTCAACGGCAGATGATAGACGAGGTCCGGCGCAAGCTGCACGGCCCGTAACCTGACCGCGAGTTCGCAGAGAAGATGCGCCGTGCGGCTCTTGCCGGACAGGCGGCCGAGCCCGACGATCCATTCACGGAAGATCGCGCCGTCGATGAGTGTTTCGAGCCACAGGGCGGCGGCGACATTGGGCCGCTCCCGGCAGAGGTTCCAGACGGCCTTGTGAGACACGAACCCCACGCGCGACGGGGTGGTGGCCGCAAAACTGTGGTCCATCCGGCGGATATGCAAGCTGTGTAGGTCCGGAATATCACCCGGGACGTTGAAGGCGATGATCTGCCGGCGGCCATCGCGAATGTTGCGATAGCGATAGGTGAAGCCTTCGATGAGGATACAGCAATGGGAGACCGTCTCGCCCTCGCTGACGATATCCGTGTCGGCGGCGACGTCACGAACGGCGATGGGCAGGGCCGACAGCGCGGCGCGATCCTCGTCGTTCAATTCCGCGATCATGTCGAGGCGGGTGATCAGCTTTCGATGGGCGTCAGTCGCCAATGCACATCCTTCCATTCCGTCGAGAGTGAAGACGATGGCATTCCGCGCCACAGCCCCATTCCGCTTGACCGACACCTTCGGCATGACAGGCAAATGGTTTGCCTGCAAGACACGGCGCCCGCTGCCTGGGATGGTTGCATCATGCAATGGTGATGACGTGCGATCTACCCGTCTAGAGTAGGCAAATTGTTGCCCGGATACCGGACATTAACCGTTTCGAACAAAATTGCCGGCATAGTCGAACGAGTTCAATGATCCGATTGACCGAGCGCTGTGGCCCATCTTGACCTCATCCTAGTGCTGCTGAACGGGCTTGGCCTGATGGCGCTGATCGCTCTGGCGTTCGGTACCATCGAGCGCCTGATGTCGGACCCGGCGCTGAAGCGGTGGCTGCATGCGCCTGTGTTCGCGATGGGCACCGTCGCTTCGATGCTCTCTCCGGCGCATCTCGCCGACGGCATCATCGTCGATACGCGCTGCGTCATCGTCGCCTTGGCAGGAGCGTTCGTCGGCTGGCCCGCGGCGCTGGTGGCAGGTCTCGCCGGCGCGATCTACCGGATGGGGCTAGGCGGTGCCGGTGCGCCCGTCGGCGTCGCCACGATCGTGCTGGCCGCCGGCGTTGGGCTGATCTGGGGCCGACTGTACCGGCATGGCCAGACCGCGCGGCGTCGTCATCTCGTCGTGCTCGGCCTGCTCGTATCAGCTCATATCGGACTGTTCGTCCTGCTGCCGTTGCCAGATCCGCTGGGTTTCACCTTGAACCTGATCCCCTTCGTGGTGCCGACCTATGTCGCGGGCGTCTTCGTGATGGGGTCGATGATGCAGCGGGAGACCCGCATGATGCGGCGCGAACAGAGCCTCGAGGTGGATGCCTTCACCGATGCCCTGACTGGCCTTGCGAACCGTCGGGCCTACGACGCGCTGATCGCGGAGGAACTGGCACAAGGTCGCGGCGCGGATATCGGCGTGACGCTGCTCGTCGTGGATTTCGATCACTTCAAGCAGGTCAACGATACTTATGGACACGAGACCGGCGACGAGGCGTTGAAGGCCGTCAGCCGTATCCTGCGGTCCTGCGTACGCGAAGGCGACTATGTCTGCCGCCATGGCGGCGAGGAATTTACCGTGATCCTGCCGCAGACCGGACTGCCGCAAGGCCGGCGCACGGCCGAGCGCATTCGGCACGCCATCGAAGCGGCTCCGCTGATCGCCGGCGACCGGAACCTGTCGCTGACGGTCAGCATCGGCGTTGCCGGAGCGCCGCAGCATGGCGACGATCCGAACACGCTGTATCGTTGCGCCGATGCGGCGCTCTACGAAGCGAAAAGCGCAGGACGCGACCAGGTGGTTGTGTATGGGCGCCCTCAACTGCGCGAGATCGTGTCGCTCGACGAAACTAAGGTGCTGGCGCTCGCCAGCTGACGCATTCTCCTACTGACCACGGCCGGAAACGCGCGCGGACCCCTCAGCTTCGGGCGAGGGCGGCCTCGGCGAGGCGCTGCCAATAGCTGGCGCCGAAGACGAGAGCGTCGTCGGCGAAGTCATAGCTGGCGCTGTGCAGGCTGGCGCTGTCGCCATTGCCGATGAAAACATAGGCTCCGGGGCATTTCTCCAGCATGTAGGAAAAATCCTCGCCGGCCATCAACGGCGCCGCCGCTGAATCCACCGCATCGGCCCCGGCGATGTCGGCGGCGATCCCGGCGCAGAACTCGGCCTCCGCCGGATCGTTGATGGTGATCGGGTAATTGCGATCGTAGTCGACCCGCACATGCGCGCCATGGGCGGTGGCGATCCCCTGCGCGATCTCGCGGATCCGGGCTTCGGCGAGTTCCCGCAGTTCGAGCGACAGGGCCCGGACCGTTCCCGACACGACGGCCTCGTCCGGGATCACATTGTGGGCGAAGCCGGCATGGAACTGGGTGACGGAGACGACCAGCGACTGCAGCGGATCGGCATTTCGCGCGACGATCGCCTGCAGCCCCTGGACAATGGCCGCGCCGACGACGATCGGGTCGACTGCGCGATGGGGGAGGGCGGCATGGCCGCCGCGCCCGTCGACGGTGATCACGAACTCGTCCGTCGAGGCCATGATCGGGCCGCCCCGCATGCCGAACCGGCCGATCGGCATGCCCGGCAGATTGTGCATGCCGTAGACGCGGCTGAGCGGCAGCCGCTCGAACAGCCCGTCATCGATCATCGCCTTGGCCCCGGCGCCGCCTTCCTCTGCAGGCTGGAAGATCAGCGCCACGGTTCCGTCGAAGGCGCGTGTCTCGCAAAGGCTGCGGCCGGCGGCGAGCAGCATCGTCGTATGGCCGTCATGGCCGCAGGCATGCATCATGCCGGGCACCTTGGACGCGTAGGCGACGCCCGTCTCCTCGGTGATCGGTAGCGCGTCCATGTCGGCGCGAAGGCCGATCATCGGCCCGCCCGCACCGCTTCGGCCATGCACCAGACCCACGATACCCGTCCGGCCCATTCCGGTGATCACCTCGTCGCAGCCGAAGTCGCGCAGCTTGCCGGCAACGAACGCCGCGGTCTCGTGGACCTCGTAGAGCAGTTCGGGACGCTGGTGCAGGTGCTGGCGCCAGCCGGCGATCTCCGGTTGAGCATCCGCGATTCGGTTGTTGACAGGCATGGGCGACTTTCCGACTCTCTGGTTCGGACCTACAAGGGAATGTGAGGTCGATGCGTCAACCCGGCATTGCCATGCTTGGGACACAGCCCAAGCTTAGGCGCCCGTCTGCTTTATCGGATCGACGAAAAACGGCAGCCTGACCGCAATCAATGAAGGAATCCAGCGTGAAGACGCGCGCGTCCCGACCATTTCCCGTTTTTCCCCTCGTTTGCCTTCTGGCGCTTGTTTTTGCTGTCGTGCCCCTGGCCGGCGGGCCCGCACTGGCCCAGGCAGCGAAGGCCGACGCAGCCGCGACGGATACGGCGCCGCCAATGGCCTCGATCGTCGTGGACGTGGCGACGGGCAAGGTCCTGTCGCAGCAGCATGCGTCCGAACGGCGCTATCCGGCTTCGACGACGAAGCTGATGACGGCCTATCTGGCGCTGAAGGCGCTTCGCGAATCCCGGCTGTCCCTCGACTCGCCGGTGATCGTCACGCGCCGCTCCGCTGCTGAAGCTCCCAGCAAGATGGGATTCAAGCCGGGCTCGGTGATCCGTCTGGACTTCGCCCTGCGGATGATGCTCGTGAAGTCGGCCAACGACATTGCCTATGCCATCGGCGAGACGGTTGGCGGATCGATGGAAGAGTTCGTCACGATGATGAACGATGCCGCCGCGCAACTCGGCATGCAGGACACCCGTTTCATCAACGCCAATGGCCTGCCGGGGGAAGGGCAACATACCTCCGCCAAGGATCTCGCCATTCTGGGTGTTGCGATCCGCCGCGAATTTCCAGCCTTCGCCGATTATTTCGGTACGGAGGCGATCTCCAACGGCACTGCGATCCTGAAGAACGGCAACAAGTTGCTCGGTCGCTTCGACGGCGCCGATGGCATGAAGACCGGTTACATCTGCGCCTCGGGCTTTAATCTCGTGTCGTCTGCGACCCGCAACGGCCGCACGCTCGTGGCGGTGGTGATCGGCGCGAACGGCACCATTCCGCGCGAGCGGTTGTCGGCCGAAATCCTCGAGGCGGGCTTTGCAACCGATCCCGCCTCCGTCGACATTCGGGTGGACGAATTGCCGGTCGCATCCAGCACCGAGCCGCTGGATGTCTCCGATTACATCTGCTCGGCGGAAGGTCGTACGGCGCGGGCCAACGAGCGTGTGGAGGAACGCGACCGCGAGCAGACCTTCGGCTCGCCCTACCTGCGTGATCTTGACCGCTCGCCGGTGGTCTTCCGAGTCGCCCTCGGTGGCGCCGCCGGCAACGCTATTGCCGAGCCCGGCATCTCGATCATCTCCGCCTATGGCATTCCGCTGCCGACCCCACGCCCCGACTATACGCCGGCGCCGGCCGCCGAAGTCGATGCGACGCCGCAAGTGCCGGCACCGACCGATGCGCCCGTGCCAGCGGCACCCTCCGGGGAGGCAGTCGAGACGGAGGAAAAGGAAGTAGTCGTCGAAGCCACCGGCTCGGGGGATGTCGACGGGCGCGCCACGGATCTGGGCATCGATCGGGACGGCAAGACCTCACGGCTCGCCATCCGGCGCGACGACGCTGGCGATCTGCGCAAGGCGACGACGGCGCCGGTGCCGAGCGCCGCAGAACGGCCGGCAAACTGACCCGCGCCCCGATCCGCCTCACCGTCCTCACCGGCTTCCTCGGCTCCGGCAAGACGACGCTACTCAACCGCCTGCTTGCCGAGCCGGCGGTCACGAACACGGCCGTCGTGGTCAACGAATTCGGCGAGGCGGGCATCGACCAGCTTCTGATCGAGACCGAGTCCAGCGATGGTGTGATCGAACTGTCGGACGGATGCCTGTGCTGCAGCGTGCGCGGCGAACTCGTCGAGACCCTCATCCAACTGGCGGAGCGTCCCCGATCCGACCGAGAACCGCCTCTTGAGCGGGTGATCGTCGAGACGACGGGGCTTGCGGACCCGGCACCGATCCTGGCGTCGCTGATGGCGCAGCCGGCGCTCCTTAAGGCTTACGTTCTCGATGGCGTGATCGCAGTGGTGGATTGCCTTGCCGGAAGCCGCAATCTTGCCGAGCGCAGTGAAGCGCGCCGGCAGGTCGCCATCGCCGACCGCGTCGTCGTCACCAAGGCCGACCTTGCCGACCAGGGCGCACGGTCCGCACTCGATGCGGCCGTGCGGGGGCTGAATTCCGGAGCCGGACTGGTCGAGGCCGGCGATGGCCTGCCCCTGGCCGACCGGCTCTTGCATTGCGGCCTCTACGATCCGTCCACCGGCGTGGTGGATGCAAGGCGCTGGCTGGGGCTCGCAGATGATGCCGAAGCCCGGTCGGAGGCGAATTGTGATGGCGTGCACGCGGACCATGCACACCACGCAGGGCATCACCACCATGGCCCAGGTCACGAACATGCGGGCGACAGCCATCACCATGGCAGCGTCCGGTCGTTTTCGCTGGTGGAATCAAACCCCGTCGCCTGGGAAGCGGTCGAGGCGTTTCTCGACCTGCTGCGCGCCACGCAGGGCGAGCATATCCTTCGGATGAAGGCGATCGTCCATCTGCGCGAAGCCTCGGATCGCCCCGTCGTCCTGCATGGTGTTCGCGAGTACCAGCATCCCCCGGCGCAACTTGCCGCCTGGCCGCAGGGGACCCGCCGCGAGACGCGCATCGTGCTCATCGGTGATGCGTTGCCCGAAAATTATGTCCGCGATCTCTTCGCCGCCTTCACCGGCGGCGCGCGCGTCGACGCGCCCGACCGCACGGCCCTGGAAGACAACCCGCTGGCGGTGCCGGGCTACAGCTTTCCCTGAGTGGCTCGTTCACCAACCACCTTGCAGCGGAAGCGGCTGTGCAGGGAAGCCAAGCCGGTCCGATCTTCTTTCGCGGTGGCCGCGATCCTATCTGGGGGCGGTGCCTGAAACCCCGTCCCTGCAATGAAGGTCCGACATGAGCGAGTATGCGATCGATCCCCAGATCATCGTCGATTTCTGGCGAGACGCCGGGCCTGAGCGGTGGTTCGCCAAGAGCGATGCCTTCGATGCGACGATCCGGCAGCGTTTTGGCGATATCTACGAGCAGGCGGCAGCGGGCGACCGCGATGCCTGGATCGAAGAGCCTACTGGGGCTTTGGCGCTGGTCATTCTGCTGGACCAGTTTCCGCGCAACATCTTCCGCAATTCGCCGCAGGCCTTCGCCACCGATGCCAAGGCGCTGGCGATCTCCCGAACGGCGCTTGCCCGTGGCGACGACCGGATTGTGGGCGAGGATCTGAACGCGTTCCTCGCGATGCCGCTGATGCATTCGGAGAATCTCGCGGATCAGGAAGCCTGCGTGGAGTGGATGGAAACCATCGGCGGGGCGGGCAACCGCAAGGCCGCTGCCGAGCATCGCGACATCATCGCGCGTTTCGGCCGATTTCCGCACCGAAATGCCGTCCTGGGGCGCCAATCCACCCCCGAAGAGCTCGAGTTTCTTGCCTCCGGAGGATTTTCCGGCTGATTCCGGGTGAAGTCCGTACTTTTTTAAAGTCCTCGGCATATGCCTTGTTAAGCCCCTCCCGCTACTTTGTAGCCGACTACGCATGATGCGTGGCCAGCGGATCAGGCAGGGGCTGCTGAAGGTGACCCATGGTAGCCAAACCCTCGATGAGTGATCTCATCGGCGGACTCCCGCCGATGGCCTCGGTCGTGCCGCTGCACGAGGGCCCGGTGAATGCGACTCCCGAACTCGATCTGACGGTTCCGTTCGGCCGCGTCTCGCGCCATTTGTCGATCTATGCACCGAATGCAGTTTTCGGCCTGATCGACGAACTGGCCCATCTGTCGCGGCGCGCGATCGAAGCCAACGTGTTCTTCGACCCGCAGTTTCTCGCACCGGCCATGCCGCGTCTCGACGACCGCAAGGTGCGTCTCATGGTCGTGCGCGACGAGAAGGGCAGCCGCAGCCGGCTTCGCCTGCTGATGCCTTTCTCGGTCGAACGGTCGGCCTTTATTGGCGGCGTCGCGACGATCCGTGCCTGGACGCATCCCTTCGGTCCTCTGGGAACGCTGCCGGTGGACGGCGACGATCCCGCCGGCACGCTGTCGAATTTCCTGTCCACCCTGACCGCCCCCGAACTCGGCCTGCCCGACGTGCTCGTCATTCCGGACGTGCGCATCGACGGATCAATGGCGACGACACTGCTCGCCGCCGCCGCGAAAGCTGGTCTGCCGACGGCCGTCGCCAACCGCGTGTCCCGCGCAGCGCTGATCAAGAGCGCCGATACCGTTCGGCCAAGTCCGCTCTCCGGCCGCCGCCGCCGGGAACTCGCCCGCCAGACCCGTCGTCTGTCGGCAACCGGTCCGGTGTCGCTGGAGACTGCCCGGCAACCCGACGACGTGCGGCTGGCGCTGGAGGATTTCTTCTCGCTCGAGGCAAGCGGATGGAAGGGCCGTGCGCGGACTGCGCTGATCATCGACCGCTACCGGTCCGCCTTCGCCCGCGAGGCGATCAACGCGCTCGCACAGGACGACCGAGTCAGGATCTATACGCTGAAGACAGGCAGTCGCCCCGTGGCGAGCCTCGTCGTGCTCGTCGACCGCGGACAGGCCTACACCTGGAAGACCGCTTATGACGAGGCTTTCGCCGCCACGTCTCCGGGCCAGCAGATCGTCGCCGCCGCGACGCAGGCATTGCTCGCCGATCCCGCCGTTGAGCGTGCCGATTCCTGCACCGTCCCCGACCATTTCGTGATGAACCGCTTCTGGCCCGATCGCATCGCGGTGGGCACGATCGTCGTTGGCTTGACCCAGGAAACCGGGGGGCGTGTCGACAAGGTCGCCCGGGGGTTGGCCTCCATGCGCCGCTCGCGCAATCTCGCGCGCATCATGCGCCAGCGCGTGCAGGGGATGCTGTCCTTCCGCTGACCGGCCTTCAGGCTGCGCTCGCCTTCGCCGCGCCCTGCGCTTCGCGCGCGGCACGATCGCGGAATTCACGCCGCACGATCTTGCCGCTGGTCGTCAGCGGCATCGCGTCGACGAAGGCGATTTCCCGGGGATATTCGTGGGCTGACAGCCGCTCGCGCACATGGAGCTGGATCGTACGGGCGAGATCGTCGCCGGGCTCATGGCCGTCCGCGGGAACGATGTAGGCCTTCACGATCTCGGTGCGCAGCGGATCCGGCTTTCCCACGACGGCTGCCATGTGGACGGCCGGATGGGCGAGCAGGCAATTCTCGACCTCTCCCGGTCCGATCCGGTAGCCGGCGGAGGTGATGATGTCGTCGTCGCGCCCGACGAATTCGACATAGCCGTCCGCGTCCATCTGTCCCTGATCGCCGGTCAGGAGCCAGTCTCCGCGAAATTTCTCGCTCGTCGCCTTCGGGTTTTGCCAGTAGCCGAGAAACATGACCGGGTCGGGCGCGGCGATCGCAATCGTGCCGGTGACGCCACGGGGCACTTCCCGGCCGTCCGCATCGACGATCGCCACCTTGTGGCCGGGCACTGGCTTGCCGATGGCCCCGGCGCGGGAGACGCCGAAGGCGGCCGCCGATCCCAGCACCATGTTGCACTCGGTCTGGCCGTAGAATTCATTGACGGTAACACCGAGAACGTCACGCGCCCAGACGAAGGTGTCGGCGGGCAGCGTCTCGCCGGCCGAGCCGACCGTGCGCAGATCGAGCCCGGCGAGCGCCTCAGCATTTGCAGCGCCCTTCATCATCCGCAGCGCCGTCGCCGGCAGGAACGCGTTGCGCACCTTCTGTCGGACCATCAGCGTGAAGGCCGCGGCCGGGTCGAAGCGTTCGCGCGAATAGACGACCGGTACGCCGAGCAGCAGGGACGGGAGCAGCGCGTTGAGAAGACCGCCGGCCCAGGCCCAGTCGGCGGGCGTCCACATCCGGTCGCCGGCCTGCGGCATGTTCTCATGGTGAAAGCGCATGCCCGGCAAATGGCCGAGAAGCACCCGGTGCCCGTGCAAGGCGCCCTTCGGGGAGCCGGTTGTGCCGGAGGTGAAGATGATCATCGCCGGATCGTCCGGTGTGGTCTCGGCAATGGCCGCCATGCCCGCCGCCGCGCGTTCGAGATCGCCGAGTTCAGGCAGGTCGCCTCGGGTCGCCCCGACGGTGACGATGTCGGTGAGATCGGGCAGGGCCCCGGTGATCTCCTCCAGGACCGGCAGGCCGTTCGCGTCGATCACCACCAGCTTCGCGCTGCTGGCACGCAGCCGGAACTCCAGCGCCTCGGGTCCGAAGCGCAGCGCCAGCGGCACGGCGATGGCGCCGAGGCGGTAGACGGCCAGATGGACAATCACCGTCTCGAAGCTCTGCGGCAGGACGATCGCCACTCGGTCGCCGCGCGTCACGCCGCGCGCTGCGAAGGCGGCGGCCAGCCGCGCCGAGCGCCGCGCCAACTCGCCATAGCTCATCGTCGCCGCCGGCTCGGCACCGCGATCCTCGATCAGGCAGATTCGATCCGGTTCGTCGCGGGCCCAGGCATCGGCACAGGCCTCGGCGATGTTGAACCTGGCCGGCAAGTCCCAGTGGAACCCGGAATACAGAAGATCGTAGGGGGTGTCGGTGGTCGTCATGGCGTTCCGAGACTGTGCCGGAACATTGGTGCCCCTGGCCGGGATCGAACCAGCACTCCTTGCGGAACGCGATTTTGAGTCGCGCGCGTCTACCAATTCCGCCACAGGGGCGAACGGTTCAGATCCGTTCGTTGGCGGACTATAGCCGCGGCGCCCTTCGGGTCAATGGTCCGCGCATCGGCTTTCGCTGTCCGTTGCGTTCGCCTGCCGATCGTCCTATGCGGGCGACAGGGTCAGCCCCGTTTTGCTTCCACGGACATCCGCCATGCTCCGCCGCCTCTATGACTGGGTCATGTCGCTTGCCGCGACCCGCCATGCCGAGCGCGGCCTGGCCGCCGTCTCCTTCATCGAAAGCTCCGTTTTCCCGATCCCCCCGGATGCGCTGCTGATTCCGATGGTCATCGCCCGGCCACGCAGCTGGGTGCGGATCGGGCTCATCTGCACCGTCGCATCGGTGCTGGGCGCGTTTCTCGGCTATGCCATAGGCGCCCTGTTCTTCGACCTGATCGGCCAGCCCATTCTGGAGATCTATGGCAAGGCCGACGCCTTCGCCGAACTCAGCGCCCGCTACAACGCATGGGGCGGCTGGGCCGTGCTCTTCGCAGCGCTGACGCCGTTTCCCTACAAGGTGCTGACCATCTTCTCCGGCGTCACCGGGCTGAACCTCGTCACCTTCACGATCGTCTCGATTGTCGGTCGCGGCCTCCGTTTCTTCTTCGTGGCCTGGCTGTTGCAGCGCTTCGGCGCCCCAATTCAGGGCTTCATTGAGAAGAATCTCGGGCTGCTCTTTACCCTCTTCATGATCCTTCTGTTCGGTGGCTTCGTCGCCGTTCGCTATATGATGTAACGGATGATGGCATGGCACTGACTGACCGCTTCCAGCGCCCGACCGGCTTTCGACAGACGCTGGCTTCCGGCTTCCTCCTCGCCGGGACCGCGATCACGGTCGGCACGGCGCTGCTGTTCCAGTATGTCGGCGGCTACATTCCCTGCGCGCTGTGCCTGCAGCAGCGCATTCCCTACTATGTGGCGATCCCGCTGGCGCTGGTCGCCTTCGTGGCGGCTGCGGGCCGCGCACCGGCGCTGCTGACCCGGCTGCTTCTCCTGGCGATCGGCGTGATCATGCTGGTGTCGCTGTATCTCGGCGTCTTCCATGCCGGTGTCGAATGGGGCTACTGGCCCGGCCCGACGGACTGCGCGCAGGTTGGCGGCGGTGATCTGGGCGGCGGGGACCTCCTGTCGGCGATCGACGCCATCCGGCCGCCGTCCTGCGACGAGGCGGCGGGACGCTTCCTCGGCCTGTCCTTCGCCGGCTGGAATGCCATTGCCTCGGCCCTCTTTGCCGCCGTCGCGCTGCGCAGCGCGGTTGCCAAGGCCGATCGCTTCGCCTGAAGCATCCGCCGGGCCTGGCGGACCGGCGCTCCCCTGAAAGCGAAGCATGTCGACGCTGTTCCTCACCCTGTGGCCGCTCTTTGCCCTGATCCTGGCGGGCCTGGGCTTCCGCCGCTCCGGCTTTCCGGGCGAGGGCTTCTGGCCCGCCGCCGAGAAGCTCAACTACTTCGTGCTGTTTCCGGCGCTGCTGTTCTCCAGTCTCGCCAACGCACCGCTGGCCGATCCGTCGATCCTCAAGCTGGCCGGCGCGATCTTCGCGGTGCTGGTCGCCGCATCGCTTGTCATGCTCGCCTTGCGCCGGGTCTTCGCCTGGCCAGCCGCGCGCTACGGGCCGATCGTCCAGGGCATCACTCGGTTCAATACATATCTCGGCCTTGCCATGGTCGCGAGCCTCTATGGTCCCGACGGCTTGGCCCGTGCTGCGGTCATCCTCGCGGTCATGGTGCCGACGGTGAACGTCCTCTCGGTGATTGCGCTGACATCGGAGCGCCATACCAGCGCGCGCGAACTGGTCATGCCGGTCCTCCGCAATCCGCTGATCCTCGCCTGCCTCGCCGGCGCGGTCGTGGCGGCGCTCGGCCTCGGCATGCCCTTCGGTATCGATCGGCTGCTCGGTCTCATGTCTGCGGCCAGCCTGCCGCTCGGCCTGCTTTGCGTGGGGGCTGCCCTCAAGTTGAAGGCCGCGCGGGCCGAGACGACCATCCTGACCGTCAACAGTCTGGCACGACTGATCGCCATGCCGCTGCTGGCCTTCGCCGTCGCCCGGCTGATGGCGCTGCCGCCCCTCGACGGCGCGCTCCTGGTGATCTTCTTTGCCCTGCCGACCGCGCCGACGTCCTACGTGCTGACGACCCAGCTGAAGGGCGACGCGACGCTGATGGCGGGGCTGGTCACGTTGCAGACGCTGCTTGCCGCCGCCAGCCTGCCGCTGGTCCTGGCGCTGCTCATCTGACCGGGCCGGCCGTTCTGCCGGCCATGTCGGCCGTGGCCATTGCCGCCGCCGCCGCATAGCCGCCTGCCGCGCCGTCGACGAAATGGACGTGGTCGCTGCGGCTTGCGGAGGGGACGAAGCAGGTCATCAGCGCCGCGGCTTGACGATGCGTTCCGGTCCGCGCGAGCCCCGCCGCACGGGCATCACGCAGCCGCGCCTCGATCCGATCGGCCACTGCGGCGGTGCAGTCGAGGGTCATGCGCAAGCCGTCGTCGAATTTGCGGAAATCGCTGTTGCGCGCCAGTTCCGACCGATAGCGCGCCGGATCGAAGGCCCCGACCCGCGTGCCGGTCACGAAGCTGAGATGCGACAGCAACGTGCGGATGCCGACGGAGAGCCGGGACGCCCAGAGCGGAAGCCCGGTCATCGCCTTGCGCACTTCCGCCTCGATGGGAAGTCCCGCTGGCGGCCAGTGCAGTTCCGGCCCCTCCGGCGGCACGGGATTGCCGTCATGCCCCTCTTCGACGCCGAGCTCCAGGATGTTGCGCGCGAGAGCCGCGAAGGCATCGGGGGACGCATCCGGTCTCGGCAACAGAACCACCGACAGGATGAGGTCCCGGCGCGCCGGAATCTCGGAGAAGCGGCAGGACAGGCCGGCGAGGTCCGGGCGGGCCGTCGCCCCGTCTTCCGGTTCGATCCGGAATGCCCCGGCCTTCATCTGCCGTTCGGCCCAGGCGAGCCCACCGCCGGCGAACATCGCATAGGACACGTCGGGCGAGGGGGCGAAGCGGGCGATCTGCACGTCACGGCCGTTGTCGCGGATCGTCGCGACCGGCACCATCGCCACCCGCAAGGAGAGGCCAAAGGCACTCTGCGCCCAGCCCGCGACGGATGCGAGCGCGGCCCTGCCGATCTCGGCCTGTGCGGCAGGCAGGGCGAAGCCGGCACCGTCGCCGCCGAAGACGAAGGGGAATTCGCGGCCATGAAGGCCGTTCGCCACCGCCGCGATCACCGCCGCCGCGACCGTGTTCACGCGCTTGTAGCCGCCCGAACTGACGGCGTCGGTCGAGCGGACGATGTCGGCAACGCCGACGACCCAGTCTACCGGGAGAGGGCGATAGGCGCTGGCATCGCCGAGGCCGAGAATGCTGCTGGAAACGGGAAGGGCTTCGTAGAAGGCAAGGTCGGTGGACGCTGTGCCGCCGTCATCTGGTCCCGTCGCGCCCATCCCGATTCCTTGCCCCTTCCCACGGGGCTGCTGCCCGTCAGGCAATCATCTAGGGCGCAGTGACCAGAGCCGTCCACGACCGCGCGCGCAAAACCGCGTGACGGGATGGCCGCGAACGTTTGGGTCGGCGGTCCGCCTTCGGCAGTGCGCAGTCGCCGGCGAGCGGCCTATTCGGGATCGAGCTCGGAATCCCAGTAGAGATAGTCGAGCCAGCTCTCGTGCAGGAAGTTCGGAGGGAACAGCCGGCCATTGTTGTGCAGGTCGTGGACGCTCGGCTGGAAGGGCGTCTGGTGAGGGAACATCCGGGCGGCTTTCGGCATCAGGCCGCCCTTCTTCAGATTGCAGGGCGAACAGGCCGCCACGACGTTTTCCCAGGTGGTCAGGCCGCCGCGCGAACGCGGAATGACGTGGTCGAAGGTGAGTTCGTGGGGCGAGCCGCAATACTGGCACTGGAAGCGGTCGCGCAGGAAGACGTTGAAGCGGGTGAAGGCCGGATAGCGTGCCGGCTTGATGTAGGTCTTGAGGCAGACGACCGAGGGCAGGCGCATCGAATAGGTCGGGCTATGCACCGCACGATCGTATTCGGCGAGGATGGTCACCCTGTCGAGAAACACCGCCTTCACCGCGTCCTGCCAGGACCAGAGGGACAGAGGATAATAGCTGAGCGGCCGGAAGTCGGCGTTCAGAACGAGGGTGGGGGATAAGTCCTGAGTAACCGCGATCGTCACAGGTAGTCTTCCTACCTCCCATCGAGAAAAACCAAGCTGGTGCGAGTATCGTGCGCCATCGTGTCGGGTTTGTGAAGCCTCGTCCCGCAGGGGACGGCGGCGTCGTCAGGCCGGCATTGCAGCCCCTTGCCGGCGGACGCGACGGAAGATCTGTGGATAAATGCCGCAGCGCGTTACGTCAGCTGGTGGGCGCCGCCTCGCGCCGGGTGATCGCCGCGTAATAGGCCCAGAACAGCCGCGCTGCGACCGAGCGCCACGGCGCCCAGGGCAGGGCGAGCTCAGCCGATTGCCGGGCGCTCGGGCGGGTGTCGTGTTTGAAGGCGTGCGCCAGGGCCACCTGCAGCGCCAGGTCGCCCGAGGGGAAGATGTCGGGATGGCCGGCGCAGAAGAGGAGGTAGCATTCGGCCGTCCAGGGGCCGATGCCGCTGACCGCCACCAGCTCGGCGATCGCGGCGGCGGCCGGCGCGGCGT
The DNA here is from genome assembly GCF_000421645.1 of Aurantimonas coralicida DSM 14790. Classification (GTDB taxonomy): domain Bacteria; phylum Pseudomonadota; class Alphaproteobacteria; order Rhizobiales; family Rhizobiaceae; genus Aurantimonas; species Aurantimonas coralicida. Next base: position 561,370 of record NZ_ATXK01000002.1, read on the forward strand.
CCAGCCGGGCGAAGTCGAGGACGCCGCCATGGACTGCTTCGGCGACGGTCCGCATCGTCCGCTGCTTGGGACGTGACAGGCCGGCGCGGCGGTAGGCCGCGTCGTCGGCCGACAGGAAGGCCTGCGGATCGGCGATGTCGAACGCGCTCTCCAGCCGGGCGAAGATCGCCTCGGCGCTGGCGCGGGATACCTGCTGGGCGACGACGATGCGGGCAAGACCCGGCAGGCCGCCGGGATCGCGGCGCAGCGGCAGCGGTCCGGCGACCGCGGCAATGGCGCCGAGCCGCGGATCGGCGCACAGCAACGCGGCCAGACCCGCTGCGACATCGGCGTCGCTGCGAATGATCCCTGCCTTGCCTGGCACATCCTGCGGCCGCATGGTCTCGCCCGTCTGTCATGGTGCTTGCCAAAAGCGACCGTAGAAGTCGCGCCAGACGAGAGGAAGCCGATTCGATGCAGCCAGCGCCAGCCGTTTTCCGATTTGCCCCGAGCCCGAATGGCGAGCTGCATCTCGGCCATGCCTATTCGGTGCTGGTCAATCACCAGATGGCGCGGGAAGCGGGCGGCGAGTTCCTGCTGCGCATCGAGGATATCGACCAGGCCCGCTGCACCCGCGAATACGAACGCCAGATCGAAGACGACCTCGCCTTTCTGGGCGTCGACTGGGACGCGCCGCCGCGCCGCCAGTCGGAGCATTTTGCCGACTACGCCGCCGCGCTGGAAGCGCTGGCCGATGCCGAGCTGATCTATCCGGGCTTCATGTCGCGCGGCGAGATCCGGGCCTTTGCCCAGCGCTACGAAGACGACGAAGCGACGCCCTGGCCGCGCGATCCGGACGGGGCGCCGCTCTATCCGGCGCTCGACCGTGACCTGTCGAGCCGCCAGCGCGAGCGGAAAATGCGCGACGGCGAGCGCTTTGCCTGGCGGCTGGACACGGCCAAGGCGGTCGCCACGCTGGGCACGCTGACCTTCGCGGAAACCGGCCTTGCGCCTGAAGCGGGTGGCGGCGAAGTCGTGGCGCAGCCGCTGGAATGGGGCGACGTGGTGCTCGGCCGCGTGGAGACGCCGACGAGCTACCATCTGTCGGTGGTGGTCGACGACGCGGTTCAGGGCGTGACCCATGTGGTGCGCGGCCGCGACCTGTTCCCGGCGACCAGCATCCACCGCCTCTTGCAGGCGCTGCTCGGCCTGCCGGTGCCGCGCTACCACCATCACGAGCTGATCCTGGGGCCCGACGGGCGCAAGCTGTCGAAAAGCGCCGGCGACACCGCGATCCGCGCCTTGCGCGAGGCCGGGCTCGGCGCCGAGGACATTCGCCGCATGGTCGGCCTGCCGGCTGCGCCGCCGGCCCATGACGTCGGCCGGTCGGCCAGACGCTCCGGCTAGCGGCCCCGCGCTTGCCGGCCCGCGGACATCCCGGCGCTGCGTCGGCGCCCGAGCGCAAACACCGCCGGCGCGATTTCGTCATCCCGCCTGACGGTTCCGCCTTTCGGCGCGACCGTGGCCCTGCTAACCAGTGGCCGATCCCCATGACAAGAAGGCCGACCCGCCCGTGCAAAGGCTGCTTCCATTCTTTCCGGTCGTCTTCGTCCTGCTCTGGTCGACCGGCTTCATCGGCGCGCGCTATGCGATGCCCTATGCCGAGCCCTTCACCTTTCTGAGCCTGCGCTATGCGCTGGCGCTGGCGATCCTCGGCACGCTGGTGGTCGCCATGCGGGCACCCTGGCCGGGCCGCTGGCCGGCCATGCACGCGATGATCGCCGGCAGCCTGATCCACGGCGTCTATCTCGGCGGCGTATTCTTCGCCGTTCGCCATGGCCTGAACGCCGGCATCGCGGCGCTGATCGTCGGGCTGCAGCCGATCCTGACGACGATCCTGGCCGCCAGCTTCCTCGGCGAGCGGGTCCGGCCGCGCCACATTATGGGCCTCGGCCTCGGCCTTCTCGGCGTCGCGCTGGTGATCCTGCCCAAGCTCGACGGCGACGGCGCCTATGGCGTCCTGACGCTCGGCCCGGTGTTCCTGTCGGCGATCGCCATCTCGGTCGGCTCGGTCTGGCAAAAGCGCTTCGTCGGCGGCGTCGACCTTCGCACCGGCACGGCCCTGCAATATCTCGGCGCCTTCGTGCCGACGCTGATCCTCGCCATGACCGTCGAGACCATGGACGTGACATGGTCGGGCGAACTGGTCTTCGCGCTGGCCTGGCTGACCATCGTCCTGTCGATCGGGGCGGTGTTCCTGCTGCTCTTCCTGATCCGCGAGGGCGCCGTCTCCTCGGTCGCCTCGCTGATGTATCTGGTGCCGGGCGTCACGGCGGTGACGGCCTGGCTCCTGTTCGGCGAGACGCTGACGGCGATCCAGCTCGCCGGGCTGGTGCTGGCCGGCGTCGGCGTCGCCGCCGCCACCCGCGGCGGGCGGGCCCGGGCGATTTCCAAGAGCGTCTGAGACGCCTGAGGCGCGCACGGCCCGAAGCGCCCGCACAAACCGGCCCGGCCCAACCGGCCCGGAGGCTGCGACCGATCGCCGGGGCCGCCGCCCTTCGCCTCGGCGGGCGGCATGCCTATATGAGACCCGCACACACGCAAACCGAACCGCCACAAGGGCCGGCATGTCCGACTTCCTCACCTATATCGCCCTGGCCGTCATGATCGCGACGGCCGGCGTCCTGATCGCCGGCCTGTTCAACATGATGAAGGGCGGCGACGGCAATCGCTCGCAACGGCTGATGCGCGCCCGCGTCATGCTGCAGGGCGTCGCCGTGATCCTCATCGTCGGCGTGCTGCTGCTCGCCCGCTAGCCGCTCCCATCGCCAGGCAGCAATCCCCGGACGGACGCACGCGCCCCGGCCGCTGTTGCCCCGCGCCCATGCGGCCGCGGCCTCGCGCCCGGACGGGCCGAAGGGATGGAGCAGGCAACGGGACGCCGGAGGCGAACCCCTCGACGGTTTAATGTCATGCGGTTCGCCTCCGGCATCCCGCGCGGCGTCTTGAGCAACCCTTCGGCACGGGACCCGCAAGGGCGATCCGTGGCTGCCGGCTCTTCACGCCCGAAGGCGCTCAAGCGGACCGTTCCGCAGCCCCCTCGTAATGGGGGACGGTCCGGCGGTGCGAAGGGCCGTCCGGGCCGGGGCTTCTCCGGAAGAAGCCCCGTCGCGGACGCCGCCCGCCAGCCCCCGAACGATCCCGGTGATCATTCGCGCCCGTTCCGCGGGCCAGCGGTCAGGGCAGTATGGGGGAGGGGCGAGGGGTGGGGATAAGTTTGGTCCTCAGCAGTTAAAACTGCTAACTCGACTTCTTCAGCGACGAGAACATCGACTGAAGGTCATCGTTGGTAAATGATCCGCTCGAGATTGGTCGCTGGCTTTGAAAATCCGCTCCTGTTTGCGGACGGACATCTTCTTCCCATTGGCTTCTGAGATCTTCTTCGTATTGTATAGCTGAAATCCGCTCCTCAAACTCACTTTCCTTTAAGTAATCTACTGGCGCTGAGGTGAAGCTTTTGATGCTTGCGATGTGTTCCAGCCATCCTCCGATTACCTCCTCTGGATCGTCGTCGTGACCAATAGCGTCCATGTCGAGTATATCCACCGCATCAACAGCAGCTTGCACGAAATTATCAAATAACACTTCCGGAATTTCTATTTGAGAAGATTGGAGGTAGGACGCGAGTGTCGCGAGCTCTTCAAGCTCGATTTCGTGATTCCGTTCGGGGTCTAGGTACCTAGAAAGCTCCATACGGAGGTATCTGGCATAGGCCCGCGCGTGGGGCAGATACCTAAATTTCCCCTCCTCAAATGCTTCGATCAGAGAAGGGAGATAGGGCTCATTAATCCAGAAAAGACTTCTAGAGCAGATCCGGCCTATTCCGGTTCATAGCCGGCAGCGGCGAAATAGTTGGCGCATTCGTCTGGCTTGAAGAGCGGGATGACGGCGCCGACTGCATCCCATAGCCCGTCGACTGTCCTTTCGGCCTTTGATCTCATCACCGCCTTGAGCTTGGAGAAGGCCATTTCGATCGGGTTGAAGTCGGGACTGTAGGGCGGCAGGTAGCGCAACTCGGCGCCGGCCTGCTCGATCGCGAGGCGGACGCCTTCGGCCTTGTGCGCGGGCAGGTTATCCATGATCACGATGTCGCCCGGGGTGAGCGTCGGCACGAGCACCTGATCGACATAGGCTCGAAAGGCGATGCCGTTCATGGCACCGTCGAGGACCATCGGCGCGGTCATGCCGGTCAGGCGCAGAGCACCGGTGAAGGTCGTCGTCTTCCAGTGGCCGTGAGGAACCCCGGCCCGGCAACGTTCACCGCGAGGAGCCCGTCCACGCAGGCGGGTCATCTTCGTCGATAGGCCTGTTTCGTCGACGAACACCAGGCGGGCCGGATCAAGATCGAGCTGGTCGTCGAACCACGCCTGACGCCGCTTCAGGAGCTCGGCGCGCTCCTGCTCCAATGCATGTGCGGTCTTTTTTTGAACGTCCAGCCACGACGGCGGAGCCAGACGCTCAAGGCGCTGCGACCGATCCGGACATCCGCCTCCGCATCGAGACGGCTCACCATCTCGTCGAGCGTGATGTCCTTCTGCTCCTCGATCATTCCGACGATGAAGGCTTCGTGCGGATCGAGGCTCGACCCACGCTGCCAGCCCTGTCGCCGGGCCGTCCGTTCGCCGATCCTGGCTCTCCCAATCCACCGGATCGCGGTCGATATGCCGATCCCGAACCGGGCGGCGGCCTGCCGTGCAGATATCCCGTCCGACGACGCCTTCAAAACCCGTGACCGCAGATCCTCGCTCAACGCTCTGGCCATCATCCACCTCCATCGAGGTAGAAGTTGAACCAGACGTCGGGCACACCGTCACTTCACATCCGATTCATCGATCAGAGGATGCGCTCTAATATCTGACACGCGAATGCGCTCACAAAAATGATCGCCACCAGTTGCTCCGACAAGTTGACCACAAAAATCGGCAATTTCGTCGAGCGGAAGACGTCCGTCAATGCGACCCGCGATCAAGCTTTCTAGCAACTCGTTTGCTATTTGCACGCGGACTACGTTATCAACGCTCGTTCTGACGTTATTCCAGAACGAGACGGCGGTAGCTAACGTAGGAACACAGCGCGCGAGCGTTAGGAGTACGGTTGCATCGGAGGTCTCGCGAGAAAGATAATCCTGTATTGATGGATTGATGAAGTTGGCTATATTGCAATCAATAATTACAAATGAAGACTTCACCTCGCGAACTGTCTCGTCGAAGATCGCAGAACGCATTTGCTCCTGGGCGATAATATTGAATCCGACCATAGACTTTTCGAAGAAGATCCGGAGTTTATTTAGATTTACGCCGGTTACTGGGTATATATCACGTTCGCAGAAGAAAAGGCAATAAAGCAGAACCTGGGCGCCTGTAGTTATGTGTTTTTTGAATGCCTTATCCCAAATCTTATCCGGATAATTGAGCGTCTGAAGGAATGCGTTTGGATATTCCGCTGGTGGAGTATCGCGTTGCCTCAATTCGTCGGTCATCCATTGTATTATGCGCGGCATGTAGTTGCTATGATCAACGATCCTGCGAACAGTATCTCCATCTAAAAGGCTCTGTATAGATTTCTCATCAATCTCTGAATGGTAGAGGTGATTGTATAAGATTCTTGCCTTCAGCTCCCTAGTGTAGGTTGCGAGGTTGAGAACCATTTCTGAAAGCTCAACCTCTCTGTCATCAAGCGCTTCTGACTGGGTGCGAGCTGCGTGAAGGATGTAGGAGCGTGTCGTGAGAACGAATTTCTTTCGTTTGTCCTTATGTACCTTAGACATAAACTTGACGATTTTACTGTCGGCTCTGCCCAGCGACACGGGGTCGAGTCTGATTTTTCCAAGGAAGTCGTCGAACACAAAGATTTGGGATTTTTCACGGTGAAACGCGCGAAAACCTTCATCTATTTTCGAAATCGCAACTAATTCCCAACCCGCTTCAATGTATCGCGCGGCGATAAACTGGGCCAGTGTTGTTTTCCCTACGCCAGGCGGGCCAGATACAATCAAGTTGTGTGTCGCTTTGAGAATCTCTTCTGATCTCTGGAGGCTCGGGTTGACTACAAATATCTTGAGTATTCTCTCAATTTCGTCCGCGGTCGCTTCCGTAAACACGGCAATTTCGTTTGTCAAAAGCCTCTCGAGTACGGTAGCGCTGGACAGCCAAAGCTTGATATTCCGCCTCTCAACATCAGCATGAGCGGTAATGTATGCGTTCATTTCTGACCGCCCCCAAACGTTCGGGGCCGTCACAGATGGGTGGTCCAGCAAGGAAACTATAGTAGATTTCCTTGCCACCGTAAGCGGCTGAGATGTTACGAAATAATATTCGGTCGGGTTCAGTGTGTGGACATTTTTCTTCTCTAGCTTCACGGCTTTCTTTAGATCGGACCATGTACTGTTTTTATAGTGCTTAGCTTGTAAGACTATTTCATCACTCGCTCGGCTATGTCGGCCGTCAACTCCGCCGTCAGCTCCGACAGAAAATCTTTCGAACCTGAGGCCAGTTTCTGCGGAAACGAGATCAACACAGAGGCCTTCGAATTCAATCGGTGACAAGTTGGCGAAATCGTAACGGTCAGACATCGAAAACTACTCCCAAGCGAGGAAGCGTAATGCTACCGATAAAGGTGGAACAATCCACCATTTCCTGGTCATTTCGGTGCTTGGGCTCATAGGTTCTGCAGCCGGATTGGCGATAGTGGCGCTTCAGAGGTCGTCGTTGACTCAAGTCGCGTTCCGGTGACGCCAATTTCGAGCGTGTGCGATTGCGTTAAAAGATTCCGTCGGCGGTACGTTAATTATTGCTGCTTTAAGTCCTTCTTTGCCCCCCTGTCCTCCGCCCCTCCATCCCCTATGATGTCGCCAAACCGGAGACATCATGGTCAAGCTGAACAAGATCTACACGCGCACCGGCGATGCCGGGGAGACGGGGCTCGGCAGTGGCGAGCGGCGGTTGAAGAGTGATCTGCGGGTCGAGACCTACGGCACGATCGACGAGCTCAACGCCGTTCTCGGGCTGGTGCGGCTGCATGCCGAGGGCGAGCTCGACGCCATGCTGGCGCGCATCCAGAACGAATTGTTCGATCTCGGCGCGGAACTGGCGACGCCGGAGACCGGCGAGCCTCTGCCCTACGAGCCGCTGAAGATCGTCGCCTCGCAGGTCGATGCGCTGGAGCGCGAGATCGACGCCATGAACGCGCGGCTGGAGCCGCTGAAGAGCTTCGTCTTGCCGGCCGGCTCGCCCGCCGCCACCCATCTGCACCATGCCCGCACCGTGGCGCGGCGGGCCGAGCGGCTGATGGTCGCTTTGGCGAAGAAGGACGGCGAGACGGTCGCCGAGGTGGCGCTGCGCTACGTCAACCGCCTGTCCGACCATCTGTTCGTCGCCGGCCGCATTGCCAATGACGACGGCAGGGCGGATGTTCTGTGGGTGCCCGGCGCCAGCCGCTGAGGCGGCGGGATCGCCGACGCGGGGCGCACGGCCGGGACGGTTCGCGGCCCGGCGGCGTCTCCGGGTGAGGGGGCTGGCGTGGCGCGGCGGGCCGGGCGTCGGCGGTGACAGGGGGGCGCGGACGGTCGCGGGCGCAGTGGTTTCGGCTTGCGCTTTGGTCGGGAGCCCCGGCCTGGAGCCCTCCGGTCGAAAGCCGTTGGCCAAAAGCCCCCGGCCAAAAGTCCCCCGGCCAAGAGCCTGAAAGGTCCACCGTGTTCGTCCCCTTCTACGACGCCAACCGCCTGCGTCATATCCGCTTCCAGTATGTGACGGTGGGGCTGATCGCGGCCAATGCGCTGGTCTATCTGTTGGCCAAGGCGAGCGGCGAGACCGGGGCGTTCCTGTCGGCCTTCGAGATCTCCTACGGCTTCATCCCGGCGGTGGTGAACGGCTATGCCGAGCTGCCGCCGGCCTATGTGGCGGTGCCGGGCTGGCTGAACTTCCTGACCTATTCCTTCCTGCATCTCGACATCTGGCATATCGGCGGCAACATGCTGTTCCTCTGGGTGTTCGGCGACAATGTCGAGGACGCCTTCGGCCATGTGAAGTTCCTCGTCTTCTATCTCGCCTGCGCGGCGGCGGGGGCGGGGCTGCATGCGCTGATGTTTCCCGGCTCGGAGGCGACGCTGATCGGCGCGTCCGGGGCGGTGTCGGGCGTCGCGGCGGCCTATCTGATGCTGCATCCAAGGGTCTGGGTCTGGGTGCTGGCCTTCGGGCGCATTCCGCTGAACCTGCCGGCCTGGCTGCTGCTGATGGTGTGGATCGGCCTGCAGTTCGTGCTGTTCGCGTCGGGCGCCGAGGACGTGTCCTATGCCGCCCATGCCGGCGGCATCCTGGCCGGGGCGGCACTGACGCTGGTGCTGCGCCGGCGCGGCGTGGTGCTGTTCGACCGGCAGATCCAGACGCCGCGGGCGGTGGAGCTGGAGCCCAGCGACACCGGGCGATCGTGACCCGGCACTTGCAAGATCGGCGCGGGAACCGCACAAGGCCGCTACGAGACCGCGAAATTTTGACCATTACGTAAAAGTCAGATATCGCTCGCGGCCAATCGGCTCCGGTCGCCTGCGCGGATATCGCGACGGCGACGCCGGGCCGGGCAGGACATGAGGCTTTCGGGCGCTCGGCGCCCAAAAAGGGAGAGACACGACCGATGAAGGTTCTCGTCGCAGTCAAGCGCGTCGTCGACTACAACGTGAAGATCCGGGTCAAGCCGGACGGCACGGGCGTCGACCTCGCCAACGTCAAGATGAGCATGAACCCCTTCGACGAGATTGCCGTCGAGGAGGCGATCCGCCTGAAGGAAGCCGGCACGGTGACGGAGATCGTCGCGGTGTCCGTCGGCCCGCAGCAGGCGCAGGAGACGATCCGCACGGCGCTCGCCATGGGCGCCGACCGCGGCATCCTGGTCAAGACCGACCAGCCGACCGAGCCGCTGGCCGTCGCCAAGATCCTCAAGGGCGTCGTCGAGGCCGAGAGCCCGGACCTCGTCATTCTCGGCAAGCAGGCGATCGACGACGACTGCAACCAGACCGGCCAGATGCTGGCGGCGCTGCTCGGCTGGAGCCAGGGCACCTTCGCCAACAAGATCGAGCTGACCGACGGCAAGGCGACCGTGACCCGCGAGGTCGATGGCGGCCTGCAGACCGTGGCGCTGAAGATGCCGGCGATCGTGACGACCGACCTGCGCCTCAACGAGCCGCGCTACGCCTCGCTGCCGAACATCATGAAGGCCAAGAAGAAGCCGCTCGAGGAGAAGTCGCCGGACGATTTCGGCGTCGACATCGCGCCGCGGCTGGAAATCCTGAAGACCGCCGAGCCGGGCAAGCGCGAGGCCGGCATCAAGGTCGAGAGCGTCGACGTTTTGGTCGACAAGCTGAAGAACGAAGCCGGCGTGCTCTGAGCACGCGCCTTGAAGGATTGGATGCCGGCCGGCCGCGCGCGGAACGCGCAGGCGACCGCCGGATGCCAGGGAGACCCGCGATCATGACCACGCTTCTCATCGCCGAACACGACAACCAGACCCTGTCCGAGCAGACCGCCAAGGCGCTGACCGCCGCCGCCCAGATGGGCGGTGACGTGCATGTGCTCGTCGCCGGTTCAGGCTCGACCGCCGTCGCCGAGGCCGCCGGCCAGCTGGGCGGCGTCGCCAAGGTGCTGCATGCCGATGCCGAGGCTTATGCCCACGGCCTCGCCGAGCCGCTGGCCGACCTCGTCGTCAGGCTCGCCGAGGGCTACGACGCCATCGTCGCGCCGGCCACCACCGCCGGCAAGAACGTCGCGCCGCGCATCGCCGCGCTGCTCGACGTGATGCAGATCTCCGACGTCGTCGTCGTCGAGGGCGCCGACACCTTCCAGCGGCCGATCTATGCCGGCAACGCCATCCAGACGGTGAAGTCGACCGACGCCAAGAAGGTGATCACCGTGCGCACCTCCGGCTTCCAGGCCGCCGGCACCGGCGGTTCGGCAACTGTCGAGGCGGTTGACGCGGCCGGCGATCCGGGCCTGTCGACCTTCGTCGAGGAAAAGCTCGCCCACAGCGAGCGGCCGGAGCTGACCAGTGCCAAGATCATCCTGTCGGGTGGCCGCGCGCTGGGCTCCAAGGAGAAGTTCGACGAGGTGCTGCTGCCCGTCGCCGACAAGCTCGGCGCGGCGATCGGCGCCTCGCGGGCGGCGGTCGATGCCGGCTACGCCCCGAACGACTGGCAGGTCGGCCAGACCGGCAAGGTCGTGGCGCCCGATCTCTACATCGCCGTCGGCATCTCCGGCGCCATCCAGCACCTGGCCGGCATGAAGGATTCCAAGATCATCGTCGCCATCAACAAGGACGAGGAAGCGCCGATCTTCCAGGTCGCCGATTACGGCCTCGTCGGCGATCTGTTCCAGATCCTGCCCGAGCTGAAGGACAAGCTCTGAGCGTCCGGCGCGCGGCTTTGACGAAGCCGCGCGCCGCCGCTAGGTTCGCGACGCAACATCGAAGGTGAGCGAAGGCGCGATGGCGGACAGTATCAAGCACGTTGGCATCGTCGGCGCGGGGCAGATGGGCTCCGGCATCGCCCATGTCTCGGCCCTCGCCGGCTACGGCGTGACGCTCTACGACATCGCCGAGGACCGCACGAGCGCCGGCCGCGACAAGATCGCCGCCACCCTCGACCGCCAGCTCGCCTCGCAGAAGATCACGCCGGCCGACCGCGACGCGGCGATGGCGCGGATCACCACCACCACCGACACGGCGGCGCTCGGCACCGCCGATCTCGTCATCGAGGCGGCGACCGAGGACGAGACGGTCAAGCGCAAGATCTACCGCGAGATCTGCCCGCATCTGGCGCCCGGCGCGATCCTGGCCACCAACACCTCGTCGATCTCCATCACCCGGCTGGCCTCGGCCACCGACCGCCCCGAGCGGTTCATGGGCATCCACTTCATGAACCCGGTGCCGGTGATGAAGCTGGTCGAGCTGGTGCGCGGCATCGCCACCGAGGACGCGACCTTCGAATCGGCGCGCCACTACGTGACCGCCCTCGACAAGACGATCAGCGTCTCGGAGGATTTCCCGGCCTTCATCGTCAACCGCATCCTCCTGCCGATGATCAACGAGGCGATCTACGTGCTCTACGAGGGCGTCGGCTCGGTCGAATCCATCGACACCGCCATGAAGCTGGGCGCCAACCATCCGATGGGCCCGCTGCAGCTCGCCGATTTCATCGGCCTGGATACCTGCCTGTCGATCATGCAGGTGCTGCATGACGGGCTGGCCGATTCCAAATACCGGCCCTGTCCGCTGTTGGTGAAATATGTCGAGGCCGGCTGGCTCGGCCGCAAGGCCGGCCGCGGCTTCTACGACTATCGCGGCGAGACGCCGGTCCCGACACGGTAGGCGGCGCGGTCACGGTGCCGCAATCGCCTCGATCGTCAGGGGCGGACCGGCATGATGCGCGTTGAGCGTCCCGAACGTGTCTTCGAGACTGCCGAGCGGCCGACTGGGATCCGGGCGGGCTCCGGGCGCTGCGGCGCTGAGGCTGACCCTGCCTTTCGGATCGAGCTTCACGGCAAGACTTTCGCCAGGATTCACGCCGAGATGGTCGAGCACAGTCCGGTCGAGGGTGACCGCGCCTCTCTTCGTGACGGTCAGGAAGGTTGTCATCGCGCTTTCTCCCGGTAGTCCGGAAGCGTAAGCCGCCAGCATGTCAGGACAACAGGCTCGCGAGGATGCTGGTGTGGCCGGTCGCTATTGCGAGGGCGCAGCAGCCGAAGGGTGATGAACCGGGCGACCGGAAGAAGACCGCCCGGAACAATCAGGGCTAGGCTGCTCGTCGGCGCATCACCGCCTCGTCGTAGCTGCCTACGTGGGTCTTGTGGTTCTTGATCTCGCTTACCCGATCCTGGTCCACATCGAAGTGGGCTGCGATCCTGTTCAAGAACCAGCCATCCATAATCATGAGATGAATCTGGATGGCCCCCTCTCTCGTGATGGTACGAGAAGGTTTGTTGTGGTCATGCGTCATCGTTAGAGTTCCTTGACTCTTGCAACGATGCCGAGCTTGACGAGTTGGGACAATTGACTCACAAAGGAGTCGGCAACAGCCCACTACCCCGCGCGCGGCACCAACCACGCGGGCTAAATGAGAAGGCTCCGTAGCTTGCCGGCGCGGAGCCTTTTTCATTTCATCAAGCAAAGACGTAGCCGGAGTCCGGATGAGTTGGCAAGGCGCGCGGAGGCGCGCCCCCAACCTAGACCGGCGACGTTCGCATAACCTCTTGATACTCATAAAGGTTCGGTGGTTCCTCCCAGCCCAACCTGCTGTTGCGTCACGTGCAACAACGCTTCTTCATACGCCGGACCTGCCTGATTCGCCAGCCATGCTGCGACGCACCCGATTCGCGAGCGCACTCAGATTGATAGCCCCCTCCTGCGAGTTTGGGGTCAGTGAGGCTGACCATGGGGCAACCAATCGCCGGCGAAGACAGCAATTCGCGCTTCGACCTATCGCTGGGTCCAGATGGCATTTATCGCGTCGATGGGAGGGCGATCCCAAGTGGTGACTACCCCGCCTGCGGCGTCGATAACCGCGAGTTTGTCGTTGCCGTCCATCACAGCGATGATGTGGTTGTAAGCCGCTACGGGATCATAGGTGGTGTTGACGTAGAAAAGGGATAGCTGGAACTGGTGCCACTGTCCCAAGTCTTTGATGCGGGTTCGAACCTCATCATAGTTCTGCCCCGGCGTGTGCAAGTCGTAGGCGATGAACAGATTGAAGGCCATCCGCATCCTCCCGTTGTGAAGCGATCACTCTACGCGACATCCGTGTGGTGTGTGAAGTATAATACCGCCTCGATGTCATATGCTTTAGATCAAACTGTCCCCCCGCTGGCCTTCACCGCGTCGATCAGCCGGATTGCGTCTGGGCGAGCCCATTCGGCCGGACCGTTGATGGCGGCGCGGGCGCAGCCGTCGGGGCCGACGAGAGAGATCGGCAGGCCGAAGGCAACGCCGCGCGCTTCAGGTCGTCGAACATGCCCGTGGCATCCCGGCGGTGGATGAGTCAGCGCCGGTCTATCCGCTTCAGCTGACCTGTCCGTGCTCGGCCAGGAAGTCGAGCAGGGCGCGGGCGCGGGCGGGGAGGCTGGCGGACTGGCCGATGAAGACGGCGTGGAACGCCTCCTTGTCGCCCGGATTGGCGTCTTCGAGGAGCGGCACCAGCCGGCCTTCGGCGATGTCGGCGCGGATGGTGAAGGCCGCCAGCCGTGCCGGTCCGACGCCGGCGAGGGCCAGGCGCCGCAGGCCTTCGCCGTCATTGATCTGGACGCGGCCGAGCGTCGGCAGGGTGACGTCCTCGCCGGCGTCGCTCCTGAGCGGCCAGCCCTTCATCGCCCGCGCATAGCCGAAGCCCAGCCGTTCATGCGCTTCCAGATCCGCGATCGTGCGCGGCAGGCCGTGGCGGGCGACCCAGCCGGGCGCGGCAACGATCATCATGCGCGTCTGGCCGAGCTTGCGCGCCATCAGGTTGGAACTGGGCATGGGACCGGCGCGGATGGCGATGTCGGTGCGCTCGGCGACGAGGTCGACGACCTGATCGGTCTGCACGATGTCGAGGCCGATCTCGGGATAGCGGGCGAGGAAATCCGGCAGGATCGGCGCCAGGACATGGCTGATATAGGAGGCGCTGGAATTGAGCCGCACGCGCCCGGCGGGCCGTTCGCCGGCGCCCGCCGCCCGTTCGGCGTCGGAGAGATCGGCGAGGATCCCCACGGCCCGCTCGTAGAAGCCCTGGCCCTCCGGCGTGAGCTGGAAACGCCGGGTGGTGCGATGGACGAGCCGCGTTCCGAGCCGCGCTTCGAGGCGCGCGACGAGTTTCGAGACCGCCGAGGCCGACATGCCCGAGACCCGCGCCGCCGCCGAGAAGCCGCCGCGCTCGACCACCGTGGCGAACACCTCCATCTCGGCAAAGCGATTGGCGTCGGGACGCGGCATTTGTGACGTGAAGTCCTGAATGTTGTTCCTGGCGGCAGTCTACTTCATCAAAGCACAAGCTGTCATCTGACGGCCCTGTTCATCATCAGGGATTTCGTCATGCCTCTTGCTCTCTACGCGTTGACCGCCGGTGCCTTCGGCATCGGGGTCACCGAATTCGTCATCATGGGCCTGCTGCTCGATGTCGGCGCCGATCTCGGCGTCTCGACCAGCGCCGCCGGCTTCCTGATCTCCGGCTATGCCATCGGCGTCGTCGTCGGCGCGCCGCTCCTGACCATCCTGACCAGCCGCTGGCCGCGCAAGACCGTGCTCCTGGCGCTGATGGCGATCTTCATCGCCGGCAATGTCGCCTGTGCGCTGGCGCCCAGCTACGGCCTGCTCATGGGCGCGCGAGTGCTGACCGCCTTTGCCCACGGCACATTCTTCGGCGTCGGCTCGGTCGTCGCCACGAAGCTGGTGCCCGCCGACAAGCGCGCCTCGGCCATCGCGCTGATGTTCACCGGCCTGACCGTCGCCAACATCCTCGGCGTGCCGCTCGGCACCTGGCTCGGGCAGGCGGCCGGCTGGCGCGCCACCTTCTGGGCCGTCGCGATCGTCGGCATTCTCGCCGCGGCCGTCATCGCCTGGGCGGTGCCCCGGGACGGCAAGCCGGAGGCCGCCGACGACTGGCGCGCCGACCTCAAGGCGCTCGGCCGTCGCCCCGTGCTGCTCGGCCTGCTGACAACGGTTCTCGGCTATGCCGGCGTCTTCGCGGTCTTCACCTATATCGCGCCGCTCCTGACCGGCATCACCGGCTTCGGCGAGGCGGCGATCTCGCCGATCCTGCTGCTCTTCGGCGCCGGGCTGGTGGCCGGCAATCTGCTCGGCGGGCGTCTCGCCGACAAGGCACTGGTGCCCGCGATGATCGGCAGCCTCGTCGTCCTGTTCGTGGTGCTCGTCCTGATGGGACCGGCGCTGCAGGGGACGGTGACCGCACTCGTCGCCGTGACGCTCCTGGGGGCGGCGGCCTTTGCCACCGTGCCGCCGCTGCAGATGTGGGTGCTGTCCAAGGCGGACGGCGCCGGCGAAAGCCTCGCCTCGTCCTTCAACATCGCCGCCTTCAATCTCGGCAATGCCGTCGGCGCCTTCGCCGGTGGCCTGGTCATCGATTCCGGCCCGGGCCTCGGCTACGTCACCTGGACCGCGGCGCTGTTCCCGCTGGCAGCCCTGGCGGTGGCGCTCACCGCCGTCCGGCTGGACCGGGCGGCCCCGGAGCGGCAGCCGGCGCAGATGGGCTATGCCGGCTGAGGCGCCGGCCGACACCTGCCGGAAGGGACGTCGTGCCGATCAGGCCGACGTCCCGCTCGCCTTCACCGCCTCGATCAGGCGGATGGCGTCGGGGCTGGCCCATTCGGCCGGGCCGTTGATCGCGGCGCGGGCGCAGCCGTCGGGGCCGACGACGAGGGAGATCGGCAGGCCGAAGGCGACGCCGGCGCGCTTCAGGTCGTTGAACACCCCCATGGTCTCGTCGCGATAGAAGGGCAGGGCGGTCAGATCGGTCTCGGCGTAGAAAGTCTTCGGCTTCTCGATGTCGCCCATGTCGACATTGATCGGCACCACGGCGAAGTCGTCGCCGCCTTCCTGGCGCTCCAGCTCGTCCAGCGCCGGCATCTCCTGGCGGCACGGCACGCACCAGGTGGCCCACAGATTGACCAGCAGCGTCCTGCCGGAGAAGTCGGCCAGCGTCACGGCGGCGCCGTCGCCGTCGGAAAAGGCGATGGCCGAGACGTCGAAGGGCGTTTCCAGCGCCTGCACCGCGGCCACCTCGCCGCGCGCCTCGGCATCCACCGCCGCGGTGATCGCCGCATCGGCCGGACAGGCGCTGGCGGTTTCGTTGCCAGACCCGCTCTCGCTCACGTATAGGACGACACCACCCGCCGCGATGCCGCAGACCAGCGCGACCGCGGCGATGAGACCGAGCCGCCGCCCGTTCGAAGTCGATCGTTTTGCTTCGGACATGTCGTCAAGAGCCCTTTCGAGTGTCCATGAGCCAGAATCCCGACAACGTCCCCGGTGCCGCCAACGCGATGTGGGGCGGACGCTTCGCCTCGGGTCCCGACGCGATCATGGAAGAAATCAACGCGTCGATCGATTTCGATCGCCGGCTTTATGAAGAGGATATCGCCGGTTCGAAAGCCCATGCCGCCATGCTGGCGCAACAGGGCATCATCACGGCGGATGACGCAGAAAGTATCATTGCGGGTCTGGAGGAGATCCGCGGCGAGATACAGGCCGGCCGGTTCAATTTCTCGCGAGAGCGCGAGGACATTCACATGAACATCGAGGCGCGGCTGGCCGAACTGATCGGCCCCGCCGCCGGCCGCCTGCACACGGCGCGCTCGCGCAACGACCAGGTGGCGCTGGATTTCCGCCTGCACGTCAAGACCGCGTTCCTGTCCCTCGACCGGGCGCTCACCGGCTTCATCGACGCGCTGCTCGCCAAGGCAGAGGACCACGCCGACACGGTGATGCCGGGCTTCACCCATCTGCAGGTCGCCCAGCCGGTGACCTTCGGCCACCACTGCCTCGCCTATGTGGAGATGGCGGCGCGCGACCTGTCGCGCTGCCGCGACGCGGTGAACCGGCTGGACGAATGCCCGCTGGGCGCCGCCGCGCTGGCTGGCACCGGCTTCGACATCGACCGACACATGACGGCGAAGGCCCTCGGTTTTCGCGAGCCGACCCGCAATTCGCTGGATTCGGTGTCGGACCGCGACTTCGCGCTGGAGTTCCTGTCGGTGGCGGCGATCTGCGGCACGCATCTGTCGCGGCTGGCCGAGGAGATCGTCATCTGGTCGACGCCGCAATTCGGCTTCGTGCGCCTGTCCGACGCCTTCTCGACCGGCTCGTCGATCATGCCGCAGAAGAAGAACCCGGACGCCGCCGAACTGGTGCGCGCCAAGCCGGGCCGCATCAACGGCGCGCTGATCTCGCTGCTGACCGTGATGAAGGGCCTACCGCTCAGCTATTCCAAGGACATGCAGGAAGACAAGGAACAGGTCTTCGACGCCATCGATTCGCTGGCCCTGGCGCTGGCGGCGGCCACCGGCATGGTGCGCGACATGACCATCCAGACCGGGGCGATGCGCAAGGCCGCCGGCCACGGCTTCTCCACCGCGACGGACCTGGCCGACTGGCTGGTGCGCGAACTCGGCATGCCGTTCCGCGAGGCCCATCACGTCACCGGCCGGGCCGTTGCGCTGGCCGAAGCGCGCGGCGTCGGGCTGGAGGAACTGCCGCTGGACAGCCTGCGGGAGCTGGATGCGCGGATCGGCGAGGCGGTGTTCTCGGTGCTCGGCGTCGACGCCTCGGTCAACAGCCGCACCAGCTTCGGCGGAACCGCGCCGGCCAATGTGCGGGCGCAGGTCGCCTATTGGCGCGAGCGGATGGCGACCGACGCGCAATGACGATCGCGGCGGTGGTGATTTTCCGCCGGGAAATCGCTATGACCGCTGACGGGGAAGCTGACGCCGGGATGCGGCGAGGGGTGACGACATGACCATTCGATCGAGCCGGACCTATCTGCCGCTGCTGCTCGTCGCCGCATCGGCGATGCTGGCGGGCTGCGGCATCAAGAACAATCCGGTGGCGCCGTCCTCCGGGCAGACCGGGGCATCGGCCGGTGCCGACGCGGTCGCCGCCAACAACGCCAGCAGCGGCTTCGGCACGGCGGGCTCGGCGGCGGGCGCCGTGCGCGTCTCGCGCATCCAGGACGACACTGCCATCGGACCGGCCGAGGTGAGCCGTAACAAGGGCGCCACCAGCAGCGGCTTCATCCTCGATCCGCTGCTGAATTGAGCCGTTCCCGCCCCTCTACCGAGTGCCGTCTGACCTGCCATGAACCATTTCGAAATCCGCGACGGCGTCCTGCATGCCGAGGACGTTTCCGTCGAAACGATCGCCCATGACGTGGGCACGCCCTTCTACTGCTATTCGACCGCGACGCTGACGCGCCACTACACGGTGTTCGCCGAGGCCTTCGCCGACATCGACGCGCTGGTCTGCTACGCCATGAAGGCGAATTCCAACCAGGCGGTGCTGAAGACGCTGGCCGCGCTCGGCGCCGGCGCCGACGTCGTGTCGGGCGGCGAATTGCTGCGGGCGCTGCGGGCCGGCATCCCGGCCGAGAAGATCATGTTCTCGGGCGTCGGCAAGAGCGTGCCGGAGATCGACCTGGCGCTGGCCTCGGGCATCTTCTGCTTCAACATCGAATCGGAGCCGGAGCTCGAGATGATCTCCGCCCGCGCCGTGGCGGCCGGACGCACGGCGCATGTCTCGTTCCGCATCAATCCCGATGTCGATGCGCGCACCCACGCCAAGATCTCCACCGGCAAGAAGTCCGACAAGTTCGGCATCGCCTATGAGCGGGCCGAGGCCGTCTACGACCGGGCCCGCGCTTTGCCGGGCATCGCGGTGTCGGGCATCGACATGCATATCGGCAGCCAGATCGTCGAGCTGGAGCCCTTCGACCAGGCTTTCGAGCGGCTGGCGGGCCTGGTGCGGCGGCTGCGCGGCGCCGGCCACGACATCGCCCATGTCGATCTCGGCGGCGGCCTCGGCGTGCCCTACAGCCGCACCAACACCCCGCCGCCGGCCCCGCCGGCCTATGCCGAGATCGTCAAGCGCCATGTCCGCGACCTCGACTGCAAGGTGGTGTTCGAGCCCGGCCGGCTGATCGCCGCCAATGCCGGCATCCTGGTCACCCGGGTGGTCTATGTGAAGGAAGCCGAGGGCAAGACTTTCGTCATCGTCGACGCCGGCATGAACGACCTGATCCGCCCGACCCTCTACGATGCCTGGCACGACATCCATCCGGTGCTCGACGATCCGGACGCGCCGCGCCTCGTCGCCGACGTGGTCGGCCCGGTCTGCGAGAGCGGCGACTATTTCGCCCGCGCCCGCGACATTCCGGCGGTGAAGGCCGGCGACCTCGTCTATCTGTCCTCGGCCGGCGCCTACGGCGCGGTCCAGTCGGGCACCTACAATTCCCGGCCGCTGATCGCCGAGGTGCTGGTCAAGGGCGACGCCTTCCACGCCATCCGGCCGCGCCAGACCATCGACGAGATGATCGCGCTGGACCGTCTGCCGCCTTGGCTGGGCGGCGACGACTGAGGCCTTTGGCCGCTTCACAGCTGCGTCACCCGCCTCGTCTTCGCCGCAAAAACTGTTACGCTCGCTGAAACTTGCGACGAACGAGGCTGGCCCCATGGCGCGACACGAGCGGCAGAGCGACTGGACCGCGTCCGGGCGTGTCGCGGCGACGCGGCGCATGGCCTGGGCGGCACTGCTGATCGAGCGCGCCTGGCCCCTGGTGCTGGGGCTCGCCTGCCTCGTCGCGGTCTTCCTGATCCTCGCCTGGTTCGGCCTGTTCGCCGCGCTGCCCTTCCTGGCCCGCGTCGCGGTGATCGCGATTCTCGCCGGGCTCGGCCTTGCGGCACTGTGGCGCAACCGCGGCCTGCGGCTGCCGAGCGCGGCCGCAGTGGATGCGCGCATCGAGGGGGCGAGCCGGCTGGACCACCAGCCGCTGCAGGCGCAGGACCAGCGCCCCGTCGGCGCCGACCCGTTTGCCGCCGCGCTGTGGCGTGCCCATCAGCGCCGCATGGCCGAGCGGCTGCGCGATCTCAGCGGCGGCGCGCCGGCCACCCGCACCGAGCGGATCGACCCCTATGGCCTGCGCGCGCTGGTGGCGCTGCTGCTGGTCACCGCCTTCGCCTTTTCCTTCGGTCCGGGCGGCGGCCGCGTCGTCGATGCGCTGGCGCCGGACGCCGCCGACAGCGTCGCCTCGGCGCGGGTCGACGCCTGGGTGACGCCGCCGGCCTATACCGGCCGCGCGCCGATCTTCCTGACCGATGTCGGTGCCTCGGACGCGCCCGTCACCGTGCCCGAGGGCAGCGAGTTGGAGGTGCGGATTTCCGACGGCTCCAACGCCGAACTGAGCTTCA
Source organism: Aurantimonas coralicida DSM 14790 (assembly GCF_000421645.1). GTDB lineage: Bacteria > Pseudomonadota > Alphaproteobacteria > Rhizobiales > Rhizobiaceae > Aurantimonas > Aurantimonas coralicida. The sequence goes on from NZ_ATXK01000002.1 coordinate 581,337, forward strand.
CCCCGGCCGGCGCCGAGCCGATCGCCATCGCCCCGGTCACGGAGAACGAGGGCGAGGTCGCTGACGCCGCGGCCGGCGATGCCGAGACCGAGGCCGACGCCCCGGCCGGCCCGCGCGAATATGCCTATGCCCTCGACATGCCGGGCGAGGCGGCGCTGACCACCACCTTCACCACCCTCGGCCGCTGGCGCTTCGACGTGACGCCCGATCTCGACCCGGAGATCGCCTTCGAGGGCGAGCCGGGTGTGGCGCGCAATGGCGCGCTGCAGCTCACCTACAAGGTCACCGACGATTACGGCGTACGGCAGGCCAATGCCGCGATCGCCGTCACCGACGACATCGTGCCGGACGATGCGCGGCCGCTGATCGCGCCGCCGGAGATCCGGCTGGCGTTGCCGCGCCGCACCAAAGGCACGGCCGAGGGCCGCACCAGCGCAGACCTGACCGAAAGCCCCTATGCCGGGGCCGAGGTGGCGATGACCCTCGTCGCGGTGGACGATGCCGGGCAGGAGGGCCGCTCCGAGGCGCTGACCCTGACGCTGCCCGAGCGGCGCTTCTCCAACCCGCTGGCCCGCGCCGTGGTCGAGCAGCGGCGCATCCTGGCGCTGGACGCCGACAGCACGACCCGCGTCGTCCAGATGCTCGACGCGGTGACCCTGCGCGGCGACGAATTCATCGAGAGCCCGGCGACCTATCTGGCGCTGAAGGCCGTGCGCACCCGCATCGCCACCGCCTATGACGACGCGGCGCTGGTCTCGGCGGTGGACTTCATGTGGGAGATCGCGCTGGGCATCGAGGACGGCAATCTGTCGCTGGCCGAACGGCGGTTGCGCGATGCCCGCGAGCAGCTCTCCGAGGCGCTGGAGAACGGCGCGTCGGACGCCGAAATCGACCAGCTGATGCAGGAACTGCGCGAGGCGATGCAGGAATACATGCAGGCGCTGGCCGAGGCGATGCGCAATCAGCCGCCGATGAACCAGGACCAGATGCAGGCCGGCGACATGCAGGAGCTGCGGCCGCAGGATCTGCAGCGCATGATGGACCGCATCGAGGATCTGGCGAAGTCCGGGTCCAAGGAGGCGGCCCAGCAGCTTCTCTCCGAACTGCAGCAGATGATGGACAATCTGCAGGCCATGCGCCCCGGCCAGCCGCAGAATGGCGAACAGAACGCCATGCAGCAGCAGATGAACAAGATGGGCGAATTGCTGCAGCGCCAGCAGCAGCTGATGGACGAGACCTTCGATCTCGGCCGCCGCCAGATCGAGCGCGAGCAGCAGCAGGGGCAACAAGGGCAGCAAGGACAGGAAGGCCAACAGGGCCAGCAGGGCGAGCCGCTGACGGCCGAACAGCTACGCGAGATGATGAAGCAGCTGCAGGAGCAGCAGGGCCAGCTCCAGGAAGAGCTGCAGGCGCTGCAGGAGCAGATGCAGGGCATGGGCATGGAGCCGTCGGAAGGCTTCGGCGAGGCCGGCGAGGCGATGGGCAAGGCCGAGGGCGCGCTCGGCGAGGGCGAGGATGGCGAGGCGGTCGGCCAGCAGGGCCGCGCCATGGAAGCCATGCGCCGCGGTGCCCAGGACATGATGCAGCACATGCAGGAGGCCATGCAGCAGGGGCAGGGCCAGCCCGGCATGCAGGGACAGGGCGGCCAGATGGGACAGGGCTTCAACGGCGCCCAGCAGCGCTCCGGTCGCGATCCGCTGGGCCGCCAGCGCCAGACCCAGGGCCCCGATTTCGGGCAGGATGTCGGCGTGCCGGACGAGATCGACACCGAGCGGGCCCGCGAGATCCTCGACGCGATCCGCAACCGGCTCGGCGACGCGCTGTCGCCGCAGATGGAGCGGGACTATCTGGAGCGGCTGCTCGAGACGCCCTGAGGCGGACCGGCCGTCAGGCGACATCGCCGCTGCGACGCCTCAGCGTCGCGGCGGTATTTCTCATCGAATGTCAGGGATAGAGCCCGGCTGTATTCGCGGTAGCGTCAGGCGCAGCGGCGGATATGCGGTGCGGTGGGGGCGTCGGCGGCATCGCCCTTTTGTGCCGCGCGCTCGGCCAGTATGCGGGCGACCTCGCGGCGCAGTTCGGCGATCGAGAACGGCTTTTCCACCACGCCCTCGATGATCGCGGTCAGATCCTCTGCCGCTTCCATCTGCTCGGCATAGCCGGTCATCAGAAGCACCGGCAGATGCGGCCAGGATGCGGCGATCTCGTGGGCGAGCTCGATGCCGGTGAGGCAGGGCATGCGGATGTCGGACAGGACGAAGTCGAAGGCGCCGTCCCGTTCGACCAGGACGTCCAGCGCCATTTCGCCGTCTTCGGCGACGGTCACCTCGTGACCTTCCAGCCCGAGCGCCCGCGAAACCAGGAGGCGAACGCCGGCGTCGTCTTCCGCGATCAGAATCCTCGCCAAGAGGGGCCTCCCATCGTCTGCCTACGCAACACCAAATTGCGCTTCTAAGGCACAATCCTTGCGCAAAGCTTGCGTGTCGAGGCTTTCGATCGTCGCAGCCAGATGGCGGCGGCCGCTCGGGCGGTCGTGCGGCAGGCGATGGTAGGCGCCGTCAGTCGACGACGCGACCGACGAAAGGCAGTTCGCGAAAGGCGTGGCCGACATCCATGCCGTAGCCGACGACGAACTGGTCGGGACAGGAAAAGCCGACATAATCGGCCTCGATATCCGCCTTGCGGCGCATCGGCTTGTCGAGCAGGACCGCGATCGGCACCTCGGCGGCACCGCGCGACAGCATCAGGTCGCGGGCGAACTTCACCGTGCGGCCCGATTCAAGAATGTCGTCGATGAGCAGCACCGTGCGGCCGGCGACCTCGCTCTCCACGTCGCGCAGGACGCGGATTTCGCCGGGTTCGGTGCCGGCGCCGTAGCTCGACAGGGAGATGAACTCGACCTCGGGCGCAAGCCCGGCATGGTGCAGGGCGCGGATCAGGTCGGCGGCGAAGACGAAGGAGCCCTTCAGCACCGAGATGACCAGAAGGTCCTTGGCCGGCACGGCCGCGATCTCGCCGGCGACCCGGTCGACGGTCTTCGCGATTTCCTCGACGCTGTAGAGCGGCTCGATCTGTTTGCCGCGGACGGTAATCACCGGTCAGCCGCTCCTGTGTCTTCGAATTCGACCCTGATGTCGCCCGCTGTATCATCCGCGACCGCCAGTGCCGAGAGGAATCGCACCGATTGTCCCGCCGGCAGGGCGGAAATCTGCGCGTTCAGCGGCTTGCTGCGGGTGATGCCGCCGGCATCGGTCAGCGCGATGCGGAGCGTCGGAACGGTCAGCGGGCCGGCGGTGTCGTTGGCGATGACGCCGGCGACCGACAGGACGGCGCCGCTGCCGCGCGGCACGACGTTGGCATCGACATTGCGCAGGACGAGGCCGGAGGCGCTGGTGACCGCATAGGGCGCGGCGACCGGCGAATCGGGCATCGACAGGAGAAGGACCGGCGCAGCCAGAAGACCGACCAGGAAGCCGCCGACGACGAGGACGGCGCGGCCGGGACTGAGCCGGCGGGCGCGCGCGGCAAGCGACGAGCGGGCCGGGGCGTCCTGCGCGGGCCGCGAGGCGTGGCGCGACAGCAGGAACGCCTGGCGCAGCAGGTCGCGCTCCTCGGCGGCGGCGTCGGGAAAGCTGCCATGGCCATGACCGCTCGCCCGGCGTCCGAAGGGACGCCCGCTTGATGTGGGCATCGCTTCGCTTACCGTCGGCTCGTGGGCGATCTGGCGGAGCGTCGAGGCATGGCGCGGCAGCGACTGGCGGCCGACGATCTCGGCCTCGCCGTCGATGGTGATGACGCGGCGGGGAGCCCGGCGCGTGTCAGCGTTGGTGCGAAACTCGGTCATCGCATCCTCTGTGCTTCGGCGTTCAGCAATCGGTAAGGATTTATGCTTAACAAACCGTGAATCCGGCTGCGGGGTGGCCGTCGCGGCGCGCGCCGGTTAGGACGGCCAACATTCACCACAAGTCCGGTGCATCTGGACGATCGAGGGCGACAAGACGGGGGCTTTGCGCAGTGATTCGGTTCGAGAATGTCGGGCTTCGATACGACATGGGGCCGGAAGTGCTGCGCGATCTGTCCTTCGAGGTGAAGCGCCAGTCCTTCCAGTTCCTGACCGGGCCGTCGGGCGCCGGCAAGACCAGCTTGCTGCGCATGCTGTTTCTGGCGCTGAAGCCGACCCGCGGCCTGATCACGGTTCTCGGCCGCGACGCCTCGACCCTGTCGCGCACCGACCTGCCGTCGATCCGCCGGCGCATCGGCGTCGTCTTCCAGGATTTCCGCCTGCTGGAGCATCTGTCGACCTACGAGAACGTCGCGCTGCCGCTGCGGGTGCGCGGCCGCGAGGAGGCCTCCTACCGGCAGGACGTGATCGACCTGATCAAATGGGTCGGGCTCGGCGAACGGCTGCATGCCTCGCCGGTGGTGCTGTCGGGCGGCGAGAAGCAGCGCGCCGCCATCGCCCGGGCGCTGATCGACCAGCCGGACATCCTTCTGGCCGACGAGCCGACCGGCAATGTCGATCCGCCGCTCGCCCGCCGGCTGCTGCGCCTGTTCATGGAGCTCAACCGCACGGGCACCGCGGTGGTCATCGCCACCCACGATCTCGACCTGATGGAACAGGTGGCCGCGCGCCGCCTGGTCCTCTCGGACGGACGCCTCGACATCTATGATTGATCTCGCCGACCACTGGATCGACCTGCGCGAAACCGTGCTGCGGCTCGTCGGCCGGACCGGCGAGGACAGGCCGGCGCCGATCGTGCCGCGCGCCAATGTCGCAGGCCGCGCGCTGATGACGGTCATCGCCATCATGACCTTCCTGGCGAGCCTGACCGTCGGCGCGGTGACGCTGGTCTCGGACACGGCGTCCCAGTGGCAGAACGACATCTCCCGCGAGATCACCGTACAGGTGCTGCCCGACGACGGCGTTGACATGGCCGCGGCGCTGGCCGACGTGCGGCGCATCGCGCTGACGACGCCCGGGGTCACCGGCGCGACCATTCTCGACGACGCGGCCACCGGCCGGCTGCTGGAGCCCTGGCTGGGCGACGGGCTCAATCTCGACGACCTGCCGGTGCCGCGGCTGGTGATCATATCCATCGACCAGGATTCGCCGCCCGACTTCGTCGCCCTCGTGGCACGCCTGCAGAGCGAGGTGCCGGCCTCCGAGCTCGACGATCACCGCGCCTGGGTGTCGCGGCTGGTGACCATGGCGCGGGCGACGGTGCTGGTCGGCGTCGGCGTCCTGACGCTGGTGCTGGTGGCCACGACCCTGACCGTGGTCTTCGCCACCCGCGGGGCGATGTCCGGCAACCGCCACATCATCGAGGTGCTGCATTTCGTAGGCGCCCGCTCCTCCTTCATCGCCCGCGAGTTCGAGCGGCACTTCCTGCGGCTCGGCCTCGTCGGGGCGGTGATCGGCGGCGCGACGGCGCTCGTCCTCTTCGCGATGATGGGGTTCTGGACGGCGAGTAACACCGCGACGCCCGAGGCCGACCAGATCAGCGCCCTGTTCGGGTCCTTCTCGATCGGCTGGATCGGCTATGTCGGCGTCGTCGCCCTCGTTGCAACCGTGGGAGGGCTGACGGCGTTTACATCTCGCCTTACTGTGGTCCGTCATCTCGCGGAGATCGACATGATCTCGCCGGTCGAGCGGTAAGGTCCGGTTAACCCTGGACTGGAAAGACTGCGTCTCAGGACGAGGACACGGACAAAGCGATGTCGCATTCCGAGAGGAACATGATCCGATGATCCTAGCGTCATCGGCCCACCCCCATTCTTCCGGCCCCGGCCGCGACGCGCCCGGCGACAAACCGGTGCGCCGGTCGCATCGCTGGATGCCGAGGGGCGTACGGCGGCTGTGCCTTGCGGCGGTTCTCGTCGGCGTGCTTCTGGGCGGCTATCTGGCCGGCGGCTTCGTGCGCTTTGCCGAGGAGGTGAGCCTTCTCGCCAAGCCGGCGCCGATCGGCGCGGCGGACGGCATCGTGGTTTTGACCGGCGGCGCGCTGCGCATCGACCAGGCGATCGACCTGTTGAAGGAGGGGCGGGGCCGCCGGCTCCTGATCAGCGGCGTCAATCCGGGCACCAGCGCCGCGACGCTGGCCCGCATGACCGACACCGACCGCGATCTCTTCGCCTGCTGCGTCGATCTCGACTATGCCGCGCTGAACACGGTGGGCAATGCCGAGATCGCCCGCAACTGGGCGCGCGAGCAGGGCTTTCGCGACCTCATCCTGGTGACCAGCGACTATCACATGCCGCGCTCGCTGCGCGAATTCGACCGCATCGGCGAACTGCGCTCCGTGACCCCCTATGCCGTGCGCCGCGACGACCTGTGGTCGGCCGAGCTGATGCCCAACACCGCCGGGCTGCGCGTGCTCCTGACCGAATATGCCAAGCTGATCGCCGCCCGGGTGCGGCTGGTCTTCGGCGTCGCCCAGACCGACAGCGTCGCCACCGAACTTGCCGGTCTCGATCCCTGAGGCCGGCCGCCGACCAGCCCCTCGATTCTCGCCGCCCGACGTCGTATGGCGTCGGCACGTCGCCGGCCTGCAATCCTGTCCGTCCCTGCCGCGCCGACCCATGCCGGAGGCGCTTCCAGCCATGATCTTCATCCGCTCGCTCGCCTTCAACGTGCTGTTCTACGTCAATCTGATCGTCCAGATGATCGTGCTTGGCCCGCTGATGTTCTTCGGCTCGGAGGCGACGGGCTGGTGGGTCGTCAAGAACTGGGCGCGCTCCAGCGTCTGGCTGCTCGAGCATGTCGGCGGCGTGCGCTCGAAGATCACCGGTACCGAGCATGTGCCCGCGGGCCCGGCGATCATCGCCGCCAAGCACCAGTCCTTCTGGGACGTCTTCGCCATCATCCCCGATCTCGACCGGCCGACCTTCATCCTGAAGAAGGAGCTGATGCGCATTCCGCTGTTCGGCTGGCTGGCCGGCCATATGGGCATGATCCCGGTGGACCGGGCCAAGCGCGGCGGCGCCGTCGCCTCGATGATCGAGGGCGCCCGCAAGGCCGTCGCCGAGGGCCGTCAGATCGTCATCTTCCCCGAAGGCACGCGCACCGCCCCCGGCGCGATCGCCGATTATCGCCAGGGCGTCTTCCGGCTGTACGAGGATGTCGGCGTGCCGGTCGTTCCGGTGGCGCTGAATTCCGGCCTCTACTGGCCGCGCCACGCCTTCCTGCGCCGTCCCGGCACGATCCGGGCCGACTATCTGCCGCTCATCGAGCCGGGGCTGAACCGCGCCGACTTCCTCTCGCATCTGCGCGATTCCATCGAGACGCGCTCCGCCGATCTGATGGCGGAGGCCTATGCCAGCGACGGCCATCTGCCGGCGTCGCAGGGCCCGCGCGACGTCTGAGGCGCGCGTGGCGGGGCTAGCGATGGAGGTGCGCGACCACCTGTTCGAGCCAGGAATCCCGCAGCCCCATCTCGTGGATGTGGTCGAGGGCGCTCGTCACATAGTCGACATTGGCGCCGGACTGGCCGTGCGAGCGCTGCACCACCGTGGCGGCATGCTCCACCGTGACACGGCCGGCATACTGGCTGTGGCCGCGATCGACCACATAGGTCAGGGCGCGCACGCTGCGGCCGTCGGTGAGGCGGACCGGCAGGGTCATCTCGCGATAGACATGGGTGACCAGCTCGCGCTCGCGCAGATAGGCAATGGTGGGGTCCCGCTCGGCGGCCGGCACGCGGAACGCCATGCCGACGCAGGAGCCGCCGCGATCCAGGCCGAAGACCAGCCCCGGCTTTTCCGGCGTGCCGCGATGGACGTGGGAGCGCACGCACAGGGCCCGGTGATAGCCGCCGAGCCGCGCCTGCAGGCGTTCGGTGAAGTCGAAGCCCGGCCGCCAGATCAGCGAGCCGTAGCCAAATACCCACAAATCGTCCATTGCCCTCGAAATGCCCCGCCCGTCCGCGATATCGGTCGGGCCCTCAAAGGATAACGCCATGGCGACGTCAAGCGGCGGCCCCGGGAAAGCCGGTCGCGCCTATCTCTGGATCATCGCGATCGTCGTGCTTCTGGCGGCGGGCCTGTCGGGCGCCTGGTACTATCTGGCGAACCAGCTCGACACGCGCGTCGCCCGGGTGATCGAGGATGCGCGGGCGCGCGGCACCGCGATCGACTGCGCCAACCAGGCGGTCTTCGGCTATCCGTTCCGGCTCGGCCTGCGCTGCGACGCGGTGACGCTGGACGCGCCGCGCGACGGCGTGCGGGCGACCTCCGGCGCGTTGCGCACCGCCGCCCAGATCTACCAGCCCAACCGCGTCGTCGCCGAACTAGACGCGCCGCTGATCGTCGACACGGCGGACGCGCCGCCGCTGGAGCTGCGCTGGCAATTGGCGCAGGCGAGCGCGTCCTTCTGGACCGAGGGGCTGGACCGGGCGGCGCTGACCATCGAGGTGCCGGTGGTGGCGCTGACCCAGCCGGCTGCCGACCGCCTGCCGCTGGCCGAGGCCGCGCGGGTCGAGGCGCATCTGCGGCGCCGCGACGGCGATCTCGACGTCGCCCTGTCGAGCCGCGACACCCGCAGCCTGGCGCCGCAACTCTCAGAGGTGCCGCCGGGTACGGCGGGTCTCGACCTGACGATCCGCGGCGCGGCGGACTGGCTCGGCGGGCGGGCCGCCGGGGCGACGCTGGGCGAGCTCATGGCCGGCCGCGAGGGCGCGCTGCGGATGCTGTCGATCGATTTCGGCGACGCGGAAATGGCGCTGTCGGGCGAGTTCTCGGTGGGCGTCGACGGCCTGTTGAGCGGCGATTTCGAGCTCGCCGTGCAGGACCCCGCGCGCATCGCGGCGCTGGTCGCGGCGGCCGCGCCGGATCTGGCGTCGCCGGCCCAGACCATCGCCACGGCGCTGTCCTTTGCCGGGCGCAGCGAGAACGGCCGCAGCGTCATCGGCCTCAATGTGCGCAACGGCAATGTCGCCGCCGGCGTCGTGCCGCTCGGCCGGATCCCGCCGCTGCGGTGATCAGTCCTTCGGCGTCGGGGTGGGCGCTGCCGCCGGGGCCGGGGAATGGTCGCGGCCGAAATCGGGCTTGGCGGTGTCCTGTCCGGCCTCGATGACGCCGCGCCGGATCGCCCGGGTGCGGGTGAACAGGTCGAACAGCGTCTCGCCGTCGCCCCAGCGGATCGCCCGCTGCAGGGAGGCGAGGTCCTCGGAAAACCGCGCCAGCATCTCCAGCACCGCGTCGCGATTGGTCAGGAAGACATCGCGCCACATGGTCGGGTCGGAGGCGGCGATGCGGGTGAAGTCGCGAAAGCCCGAGGCCGAGAACTTCACCACTTCCGACTGGGTCACCGTCTCCAGATCGGCGGCGGTGCCGACGATATTGTAGGCGATGAGATGCGGCACGTGGCTGACGATCGCCAGCACCAGGTCGTGGTGCTCCGGCGTCATGATCTCGACGTCCGAGCCGCAGGCCTCCCAGAAGGCGCGCAGCCTGGCGACCGCGTCCGCGTCGGTGCCCTCGACCGGGGTGAGGATGCACCAGCGATTGTCGAACAATTCGAGGAAACCGGCATCCGGTCCCGACTGCTCGGTACCGGCGATGGGATGGGCCGGAACGAAATGCACATGGCTTGGCAGATGCGGCTGCATCTGCTGGACGATGGCGCCCTTCACCGAGCCGACATCGCTGACGATCGCGCCGGGCTTCAGCGCGCCGGCGATCTCCTTGGTGACCGCGCCGCAGGAGCCGACGGGCACGCACAGGATGACGAGATCGGCATCCCGGACCGCGTCCGAGGCGTCGAGATGGTAGCTGTCGCCCAGCCCCAGCTCCTCGGCCCGCGTGAGCGTCGCGGCGCGGCGGGTGGTGATCGCGACATGGCCGGCCAGCTTGCGGGCGCGGATATTGTGCGCCAGCGACGAGCCGATCAGGCCGATACCGATCAGCGCGACACGCTGAAACAGCGGCTCGCTCATGGCTGCCCCCGGCCGAGGAAATCGGCAAGGGCGGCGACGGCGCCGCGATTGGCCTCTTCGGTGCCGATGGTCATGCGCAGCGCATTCGGGAAGCCGTAACCGGCGACCCGGCGCAGGATGAAGCCCTTCGACGTCAGGAAGGCGTCGGCATCGGCGGCGGTGCGGCCGGCCTCGTCAGGGAAATGGACCAGGACGAAATTGCCGACGCTCGGCGTCACGGTGAGGCCGAGGCCTTCCAGCGCGCCGGTCGTCCATTCCAGCCAGCGGGCATTGTGGTCGACGGCGCTCTCGACGAAGGCGCGCTCGCGGATCGCCGCGGCGCCCGCGGCGATGGCGGCGGCGTTGAGGTTGAACGGTCCGCGCACCCGGTCCAGCGCATCGACGATCGCCTCGGGCCCGTACATCCAGCCGATCCGCAGACCCGCAAGGCCGTAGATCTTGGAGAAGGTGCGGGTCATCACGACGTTTTCGGACGACGAGACCAGCTCGATGCCGGCGCCGTAATCATTGCGCCGGACATATTCGGCATAGGCGGCGTCGAGGACGAGGATGACGTGGCCGGGCAGGCCGGCGTGCAGCCGCCGCACCTCGTCGAAGGGCAGATAGGTGCCGGTCGGATTGTTCGGATTGGCGAGGAAGACCAGCTTCGTCTTCTCGGTGACGGCGGCGAGGATCGCGTCGACATCGGCGGTGGCGTCGGTTTCCTTCACCGCGACCGGCGTCGCGCCGCGCGCCAGGATCTGGATGCGGTAGACCAGGAAGCCGTGCTCGGTGTGGATCGCCTCGTCGCCGGGCGACAGATAGCACTGGCACAGAAGCCCCAGCAGTTCGTCCGAACCATTGCCGCACAGGATATGGCGGCCGTCGAGACCGTGGACCTCGGCGATGGCGTCCTTGAGGGCGGAGGACTGGCCGTCGGGATAGACCTCGAGCTGCGCCAGCGCGGCCACGGCCGCCTCGCGCGCCGCCGGCGGCGGTCCGAGCGGCGTCTCGTTCGACGACAGCTTGTGCAGCGTCACGCCGGCCGGCGCCTTGCTCTTGCCGGGGACATAGGCCTCGATGTCGAGGACGCCCTTGGTCGGAACGGGTCTCATCGTCCGCACTCTTTCGCTGCGGCGTCGGCCCCTGGCGCCGGATCAGCTCCGGCGGGCCCGACGCGTCAATTCAACGACCCGGAGGACGCCCCGTCAGGAGGCGCCGCGATCCGGGGATCGGTCCGGCCGTCCCGGGCGGCCCGGGCGCGTGGGCGCGATGGTCGTCAGGATGGCAGCCGGAAAGGAGCCGCATAGCCCCCGACCGGCCGGATGTCGAGACCGTCGCCCATCGCCGCCTTCACCGCGTCCTCGCCGCCGGTCGTGGCGACCAGCGCGCTGAAGCGGTCGGCGCCGTAGGGCGCCTCGGCGATCACCGTCACCCCGTCGCCCGGCGTCGCCATGCCGGTCAGGCCGTCGACGCAGTAACAGGCGATTTCCGGCTGCACCGGATCGGCCAGCGGCGGCGCGACGACGAGGCAGGGCGTGCCGGCGGGACGGCCCGGCGCGTCGAAGAAGGGCAGCCGTGCGACGATCTGCGCCGAGCGGAAGCCCTGCCACCAGGGCCGGCCGGCCGCGCCGATCGGCACGATGCCGAGGCGGTCGCCGCCGTCCTCGATCGCCGCGATCACGTCCTGCCTGGAGCCACCGATGGTCATCGGCACCGAGAAGCCGAAATAGAAGCGCGCCGTCTCGACCGCCGCGACCAGGTCGCCCTCGTCGGCGACATGCACGGCGAACGGCGCCTGCAGGGCGGTGAAGGTGGAGATGATCTCGCGCCACAGATGCTCGATGGCGGTCAGCGGCAGATGGCCCTGGTGGCGGCCGGCCAGGCGGCGCATCATCTCGGCCTCGCGGCCGGGGCGGAAGGCGGCGCCGTTGCGGGCCGTGCCCTTCACCTCGATCAGCTCGTCGATGACGGTGGCACGCTGCATCAGAAGCCGGTGCACGGACTCGTCGATGGCGTCGATCTTGGCTCTCAGTTCGGCAAGCCGCGACGGGTCGGCCTTGGCGGGTCCGTTCATCTGTCTGGCACTCCCCTCCGGCGCCCCTCGCGCGCCATTCTCTACAGTCTGTCGGGCTTGTATCGGGCCGCTGCGCACTTGGCAAAGTCATCCCGCCACGGGCCGGCGACGGGCTAACGGGCACGGCCGCCGCGTCGCCGCGATTGCCGCGACGCCTCCCAGTGCGTATCTGTGGCAGCGAACGACGCGCCGGCACCACGAGACGTGCCGGACAGCCCGCCCTTTCGCGCCAGCGATCAAGCAGCCGGTAAGACCCATGAGCGCCGAACCTTCCCGCGAACAGCTCGACTATTCCCTCGGCAGCCGCGAGGCCAACGAACCCTCGAGCCCGGTCGCCCGCTTCGGCCCCGACGAGCCGCTGCATCTGGACGCCGGCCGCGACCTGTCGCCCTTCCAGATCGCCTACAACACTTACGGCACGCTGAACGCCGACAAGTCGAACGCCATCCTCGTCTGCCACGCTTTGACCGGCGACCATTATCCGGCCAGCCGCTCGCCGGTGACCGGCAAGCCCGGCTGGTGGTCCTCGATCATCGGCGAGGGCAAGCCGATCGACACGTCGAAATACTTCGTCATCTGCTCCAACGTGATCGGCGGCTGCATGGGCTCGACCGGCCCGGCCTCGATCGACCCGGCGACGGGCAAGCCCTACGGCCTCGGCCTGCCGGTGATCACCATCCGCGACATGGTGCGGGCGCAGGCGATGCTGGTGACGCGGCTGGGCATCGACACGCTGTTCGCCGTGATCGGCGGCTCGATGGGCGGCATGCAGGTGCTGCAATGGACGGTGAGCTATCCCGAGCGGGTCTTCGCCGCGCTGCCGATCGCCACCGGCGCGCGCCATTCCTCGCAGAACATCGCCTTCCACGAGGTCGGCCGGCAGGCGGTGATGGCCGATCCGGACTGGCAGGGCGGACGCTATTTCGAGTTCGGCAAGCGGCCGCACAAGGGGCTCGCCGTGGCGCGCATGACCGCCCATGTCACCTATCTGTCGGAGATGGCCCTGCAGCGGAAATTCGGCCGCAACTTGCAGGACCGCGACCAGCTCGGCTTCGGCTTCGACGCCGACTTCCAGATCGAGAGCTATCTGCGCCACCAGGGCATGACCTTCGTCGACCGCTTCGACGCCAATTCCTATCTCTACATGACCCGCGCCATGGATTATTTCGACATCGCCGGGGACTATGAGGGCCGGCTGGCCAACGCCTTCCGGGGGTCGAAGACAAGGTTCTGCATGGTCTCCTTCTCGTCCGACTGGCTGTTTCCGACCGAGGAGAACCGCGCCGTGGTGCATGCCCTGAACGCCGCCGCCGCCTCGGTCTCCTTCGTCGAGATCGACACCGACCGCGGCCACGACGCGTTCCTTCTGGACGAGCCGGAATTCTTCGCGGCCATCGACGGCTTCGTGTCGTCGGCCGCAACGGCGCGGGGACTTTGACCATGGCGCTTGCCGACGCACCCCTGCCGACCAGCGAGAGCGTGTCGAAGGACGCTGCGACGCGCGTCGATCTGGAGATCATCGCCGACCTCGTCACGCCGGGCAGCCGAGTGCTCGACATCGGTTGCGGCGACGGCGCGCTGCTGGCGCTTCTGGAGCAGCGCCGGCAGGTCGACGGCCGCGGCATGGAGTTGAGCCAGCCGGGCGTCAACGAATGCGTCGCGCGCGGCCTGTCGGTGATCCAGGGCGACGCCGACCGCGATCTCGTCCACTATCCGGACGACGCCTTCGACTATGTCATCCTGTCCCAGACCATCCAGGCGACGCGCAATCCCAAGCTGGTCCTGTCGGAGCTTCTGCGCATCGGCAACCGGGCGATCGTCTCCTTCCCGAATTTCGGCCACTGGTCGATCCGCTACTGGGTGGCGCTGCGCGGCCGCATGCCGGTGACCCGCAATCTGCACCAGGCCTGGTACGACACCTCCAACATCCATTTCTGCACCATCCGCGACTTCGTCGCCCTGGCCGAGGAGGTCGGCGCGACGGTGGAGACCGCCATGGCGCTGAACTCTACCGGCCAGCGCATCGGCATGAAGCTGCCCTGGGCGTTCTGGAACCTGTTCGGCCAGCAGGCGGTGTTCGTCCTGAAGCGCTAGGGTGAGGATGGGGGCCGGTCGATGGTGAGGCGGGGACAGGCAGGCGCATGACCCGTTACGATTCGCGCCGCTGGTTCCTGGCCGCCTGCCTTGCGGCGCTCGCCGGCTATGTCGACGCGATCGGCTTTCTGAAGCTCGGCGGCCTGTTCGTCTCCTTCATGAGCGGCAATTCGACCCGGCTGGCGGTGGGGCTCGCCGAGCTCTCCGGCATCGCCGGGCTGGCCCTGGCGATCGTCGCGGCCTTTGTCGGCGGCGTGGTCGCCGGGTCGCTGACGGCGCATGTGGCGGGGACGGCCCGCAAGGCCGCCGTGCTGATCCAGGTGGCGGTGCTCCTGGCGGTGGCGGCCGGCCTCGACGCGACGGTCGGGCGGCCTTACGCCTCGCTGACGCTGGCGGCGGCGATGGGCACGGTGAACTGCGTCTTCCAGCGCAATGGCGAGGTCAGCATCGGCGTCAGCTACATGACCGGTACGCTCGTGAAGCTGGGCCAGCACATCGCCAATGCCTGCCTTGGCGGCAAACGCTTCGGCTGGGTGCCGTATCTCCTGCTCTGGACCGGCCTTCTGGCGGGCGCCACGCTGGGCGCCCTGGCGCATGGCGCCTTCGAGGCGGTCAGCCTCGCTCCCGCCGTCGCCGTCGCCGCACTCCTCGCCTGGCTTGCCCATCGCATGGGGCCGGCGGAGCCGCTGCGCGACATGATCCGGCCGGCCGGCTGAGAGGCATCGCCGCGACGTCCGGAACCGGGGCGCCGTCCGGTTCCGGTGTCCTCGGGAAGACTGTCTCAGTTCGTGATGGCCGGCGGTGCGTCGGCGTCGAGACCGAGGAAGGCCGCGATGAAGGCGGCGATCTCGGCATGGGCGCCGGCCCGGTCGGTGCCGGCGGGTTCGTCGCAGATCGGGTCCTCGCCCTCGGCGATGAGCAGGGCCGGCGCCTCCGGCTTGCATTCGGCGAGGAAGGTGAAGTGGTTGCCCGGTGCGACCGCCGCATAGCTGGCGTCGGGCAGGCGGGCGACGAGGTCGCTGCCCGCGGCGCTGACGTCGATGGCGGGCCAGCGGGTCTCGTCGCCGAGATTGACCAGCAGCACCGGCAGGGTCATCGCGGCGATGCTGTCCGGCGTGATCGCGTAGCTCATGCCCGGATCGACGGCGACCGCAGCGGCGATCCGCGCGTCGCGCATGTCGCGCTCCCAGTCGTCGGGCAGGGCGGCGAGATCCACCCCGCCCTGGGCGAAGAACACGCAATCGGCCGCGCGGTCGCCGAGCCGGGCGCAATAGTCGCGATAGGCCCGGCGATCGAGCCGCGCGCCGGCCAGGTTCAGCGCCGTCGCGCCGCCGAGGGAAAAGCCCAGCGAAGCGATCCGGCCAGCGTCGACATGCGGTGCGAAGGCGGGATCGGCAAGAATGGCGTCGAGCGCGGCCGTCAAATCGGCGGCGCGTTCGCTGAGCCGGATCGACCGGCGCGGCGAGGAATCGCCGGTGGTGCTGCCGGGATGGTTGACCGCCAGCACCATGGCGCCGCGGGCGGCGAGCTGCGCCGACAGCCAGGACAGATTGTCCATGTTGCCGCCTGACCCGTGCGACAGGAGGACGAGGGGGAAGCGGCCCTTGGCAATGGCGGCGCCGACATAGGCTTCGGTGCCCTCGAATACCGCGTTCTCGCCGACGATGCCGCGATAGGTCGGGGTGCCGAGCGGGTACCAGAGCGAGGCGGCGAGCGGCGCCGGGCGATGCGGCGCCGCGACGGTCAGCCGGTCGTAGCCGGCCAGCGGTTCGGCGATGGCGGAACCGGTGAGGCCGGCAAGGAGGGCGGCGGCGATGAGCGATCGGGACATGGGGTGATCCTTTCGGGTTGGACTGACCCGTTCTGCATGGACGGCGCGCCCCCCGATCGGCGTCCGAAAACCGGTTTCAGGTCGAGCCGAACCGGTTTTTGGTCTAGGTCGCGGTGAACGGAGGTCGTTTCGCCATGCTCGTTCTGCCGATCCCGCTGATCGTCTCCCTGATCCTGGGCTTCCTGCTGCTGCACGCCGCCCTGAAGAAGGACCGGCCGTGGCTATTCCTGCTGCTTTTGGCCGCCTGCGCGCTGCAGGGAGTGGTGATCTCGCTGGCGCAATATTACGGGCTGACGGGTCTGCGCCTCGTCCAGCCGGTGACCGCGACGATCATCCCGCCGCTGGCCTTCGCCACCTTCCAGGCGACGGCGGTGCGGCGCTTCGATCCGGGGCGCGCGCTGCCGCATCTGGCGGGACCGGTCTTCACCGCTTTCTGCGTCGCCTTCGCGCCCGTCCTCCTCGATCTGGTCGTGCCGGGGCTCTTCTCGGCCTATGGCGTCGCGATCCTCGTTGCGGTGCGGGCCGGCGCCGACAGCCTGCCGCTAACCCGGCTGGAGACCGCCGACCGGCCGGGCCGCGTGTGGAGCGTCATCGCGCTGGCGCTGATCCTGTCCGCCGTCAGCGACGGGCTGATCGGGGTGCTGCAGCTGTCGGGCGCCGGATGGACGCAGCCGCTGATCATCAGCCTGTTCTCCTCGCTTTCGCTCGGCCTCGTCGGCGCCCTGTGCCTGTCGCAGAGCCTGGCAGGTGGCGATGCGGCGGCAGCGGCGGAGGAGAAGACGGCGGCCGAGCCGACATCGGAGGATGTCCGGCAGGATGCCGAGATCATGGCGCGGCTCGACGCGCTGGTCGCCGAGGGGGCGCTCTATCTCGACGCCGATCTCACCCTCGAGCGGCTGTCGCGGCGGCTGCTGGTGCCGGCCAAGCGGCTGTCGACGGCGATCAACCGGACCACCGGCGAGAACGTCTCGCGCTACGTCAACGGCTTCCGCATCCGCCATGCCTGCGCGCGCCTGACGGCCGGCGAGAGCGTGACCGCGGCCATGCTGGACAGCGGCTTCAACACCAAGTCGAACTTCAACCGCGAGTTCCTGCGGGTGACCGGGATGGCACCGGGGGCGTGGCAGGCGGCCAACGCGCCGGATGCGCCACGGCGCGTGACGGCGCCGGCCTGAGAGCGCGCGGCGTGGCGGCTAGCGGAACAGCCGGGCGCCCGCGCCGGCGCCGGCCGGCACCAGCACCGGCTTGATCGCCCGGCGGCGTTCTCTCGCCATCGAGGTCACCGGCACGCCGCGATAGAGCTGCTTGGTCGCCTCGATGATCACCGCGCCGGCAAAGACCGGCCACAGGTCGCGGCCGACCCGCTCCAGCGGCGTGGCGAAGCTCAGCATGGACCGCCGCTGGAAGGGCGGGAAGAGCAGCGCCTGCGACCAGGCGGTGGGCGTGAACATGGTGGCGCGCAGAAGGCGGGTCAGCTGGCCGCGCGACCACGGCCGGCCCGAGCCGAAGGGCGTATGCTCGAAGCGCGCCCAGATGCCGCGGCGGTGGGGGGCGACGATGACGATGCGCCCACCCGGCGCCAGCACCCGCCAGGCCTCGGCCAGCATCGCCTCCGGGCTCTCGGCGAATTCCAGCGCATGGACGATGAGGACCCGGTCGACCGAGGCGTCGCCCAGCGGCAGATCCTCGATGCCGATCAGCGCGGTCAGCGACGCAGCACCGGCCGGCCAGACCTGCGCCCCCTGGGCCCCCGGCATGAAGGCCAGCGCCCGCTCGGCGTCGGCGGCGAAGCGGTCGATATAGGGCACCGCATAGCCGAGGCCGACCAGCCGCTCCTGCGAGATCGGCCGCCACAAGGGCGTCAGCGCCAGCGAGACGGCCCGCGCGGCCGCCGCGCCCAGGGGCGAGGCGTAGAAGTCGCGCAGGTCGACGATGTCGGCATTGGTCGTCAGTGTGTGCTCTCCGGTTCGGCGTCCGTCCCGCCAGCGATCCTTACATAGAACGATTGCAAGCTGGCTCGAAACTCCCGTCGCGCAATCGGCGGGCGCGAGCGACCGCCGGATGGCGGCTGACATCGCGCCATGCTGCCCTAACTCGCAGGACAGCATCAATCAGAGGGGGACGAGTGCTTATGGCTTCGATCGAGATCCGCCAGTTCGGCTGCCGGAGCGACAATTTCGGCGTGCTGGTGCACGACGGGGGCACCGGCACCACGATCGCCATCGACGCGCCTGAGGAACAGCCGATCCTCGACGCGCTGGAGGCGGCCGGCTGGACGCTGACCCACATCCTGACGACCCACCATCACGGCGACCATGTCGAGGCGAATCAGGCCTTGAAGGCGCGCTTCCAGGTCGAGATCATCGGCCCGGCCAAGGAGCGCGACCGCATTCCCGGCATCGACCGAACGGCGTCCGGCGGCGACACGCTCGATGTCGGCGGCATCCGCGTCGAGGCGATCGACACGCCGGGCCACACGCTGGGCGAGGTCTCCTACTACATGCCCGACGCCAAGGCGCTGTTTGCCGCCGATGCGCTGTTCTCGCTCGGCTGCGGTCGCCTGTTCGAGGGCGATGCCGCGATGATGTGGGACTCGCTGCAGCGGCTGCGCGCCCTGCCGGACGACACGATGCTCTATTGCGGCCACGAATACACCGCCACCAACGCCCGCTGCGCCATCGACATCGATCCGCAGAACCTGGCGCTGCAGGAGCGGGTGAAGGAGGTCGAGCATCTGCGGGTCGAGGGCAAGCCGACCCTGCCGGTGTCGCTCGGACGCGAGAAGAAGACCAATCCGTTCCTGCGGGCCGACGATCCGGAGCTGAAGGCGGCCATGGGCATGGAAGACGCAGAACCGGCGGAGGTCTTCGCGGCCATCCGCAAGAAGCGGGATGGTTACTGATGAGCCTGAAAGCGCTGCACCTCGTCCGCACGCTCGACCTGAAGCCGCATCCCGAGGGCGGCTGGTATCGCGAGACCTTTCGCGACGAGGCGACCGGGGAGGGCGGCCGGGCCGCCTCCACGGCGATCTACTATCTCCTGGAAGCCGGCGAGACCTCGGAATGGCACCGTGTGACCGATGCGGCCGAGGTCTGGCACTGGTATGGCGGCGCGCCGCTGGTGATCACCATCTCGCAGAACGGCCACGACGCCTCGGCGCACCGGCTGGGCCCCGATGTCGAGGCCGGCGAGCGGCCGCAATTCGTCGTGCCTGCCGGCTGCTGGCAGACCGCGACGAGCCTTGGCGAATACACCCTCGTCGGCTGCACCGTGGCGCCCGGCTTCGACTTCGCGTCCTTCGAGATGGCGCCGGAGAACTGGCGGCCGACGCCGCGCAAGGCCTCCGGGAACTAGCGCGCCACCGCTTCGCCGCGCCGTAGCAGCCGCCGGAACAGCGGCAGCGCGGCGAGGCAGGCCCCCAGCGTGATGAGGATCGCCGAGATGACGATGGTGCCCGACAGCGCCGCCTCGCCCGCCGCGATCAGCACCAGCGTCGACAGGAGCGGCGCGGCATAGCTCGCCGCGCCGATGACCTGGATGTCGCCGTGCTTGACCCCGTAGTCCCAGACATAGAAGGCGCCGCCGACCGGCAGCAGGCCGAGCAGCAGCACCGCGATCCACTCGCCACCCGTCTGCGGCCAGACCGTGGTCTCGAAGGCGAGATGGGCGAGGAGCGACAGCACCGCCGTCACCGCGCAGAAGCCGGTGACCACGTCGCTGGGCACGTCGCCGAAGCGCCGCGACAGCAGCGAGTAGCTCGACCATGTGAGGGCGCAGAGCCCGGCGAGGCCGTAGCCGAGCGCATAGTCGGGGGAGAAGGCCAGCGCCCCGCCTCCGGTGACGATCAGCGCTGCGCCGGCAAGGCCGCAGAGGGCGCCGAGGATGTGGAACCAGCGCAGGCGCTCGCCGGGCAGGGCGGCCGATCCGAGCACGATCAGCAGCGGCCAGAGATAGGCGATCAGGCCGGCCTGGGCCGCCGGGGCGTTGCGCAGGGCGGCGAAGTACAGGGCGTGGTAGCCGAACAGCCCGCCGACGCCGAGGAGCCACACGGCCGGCCGCTGGCGGAAGACCGCGAGGCCGCCGCCGCGCAGCTTGAGGGCGACGACGCCGATGATGGCGGCGATGGGGAAGGTCATGGCGGCCAGCTGGAACGGTGGGACCGCGCCGCTGCGCGCCGTCAGAAGCGCCAGGACAGCCCACATCAGGACCGCCGCAAAACCCAGTATCGTGCCCATGTCCACTCCTGCTGCCGCGGCGATCTATGCTCGCCCCGTGTGCGGCGGGTCAATGGCACGGGGGCGGATCTCGCCGGCGGTGCGGCTGTCGGCGGAACGGCGAGGCGCGGCGGGGCCGCGCCCGGCCCGTATCAATCGACGGAGACCGACAGGGCCGACAGGGTCAGCGGGCCGACGGTGGTGGGGATATGGGCATAGACCGGGACGTAGACGTCCTCGCGGGCGATCGGCGCGAACCAGAGTTCCAGCGTCTGGCCTTTCAGGAACTTCAGCCCCTTGGAGGATTTGTCATAGCCGCTGACCGGGTCGATCCGCAGCTTGCAGACCGCGGCATTGCCCGAAAAGCCGGGCATGTCGAAGCGCCGGGTGCCGGCCGGCGACAGCTTCAGGTCGAGGCGCGACCAGCCGTCATAGAGCGGCAGGGTCCGGCGGCACACCGAGGCGGCGTCGCCGGTCTTGATCATCAGCCCGCTCAGGGGATCGACCACCGAGCGCAGCTGGGCGCGCTGCACCGGCACGTAATCGGGCTTGGCCTTGGCGCGCTTCGGGCCGACCTTCGCCGAGGTCACGCGGCCGCCGCTGAAGGCGACGTCGCTCGACCAGCGCTTGGCGTCGCTGGTATAGTCGAGGCCGTAGCTTTCGGCCGCAAAGCCGCGGCTGGTGACCTTGCCGGCGACCCGGCTGGTGCCGCGGGTGTTGGAGACGAGGCTGCCGAGCCCGGCCGAGGACAGGGTGCCCTTCACCGAGAATCGGCTGCCGTCGATGGTGGTGTCGAAGCTCGCCTTGCCGACCGGCAGGCCGATGATCGAGACGCCGTAGCGCGTCGTAACCGTCTGCTCGGCCCGGACCGGAGCGAGGCCGGCGGCGAGCGTTGCCGCGACGGCGACAAGGGCGAGAATCGGTCTGGACATCATGGGGCGAAGGCCTCTCGCGGCGAAGGGGAACGGGCAGCTTTCGGGCAGACGGGACAAACGGTGCGAATTTGTGGCGATCGGACGGGCAGGTCGCCGCGTCGCGCGGCTTGACGCATCGTCCGGCCCGGACTATAGACCCGTTCGAATTTCCGGTCATACCCGATGTCGATGATCGCGCCTGTTGCGGTGGCGCGTCTCGGTCGGGCGTTACGTTAATCTGAAAGGTGATCCGATGTCACGCGCCTGCGAACTCACTGGCAAGGCTGTCCAGTCCGGCAACAATGTCAGCCACGCGAACAACAGGACGCGTCGCAAGTTTCTGCCGAATCTGTGCCAGGTCACGCTGATCTCCGACGCGATGGGCCAGCGCTATCGTCTGCGCATCTCGGCGCATGCGCTGCGTTCGGTCGAGCACCGCGGCGGTCTCGACGCGTTCCTGGCCAAGGCCGACGCGGCCGAGCTGTCGCAGCGCGCCCGTCTGCTGAAGCGCCAGATCGCCAAGAAGATCGCCGAGACGGCAGCCGCCTGATCAGGCCGTGCTGACGGGGGCGCGCCAGCGCCCCTGATATCCGACATATCCGGGCCGGTCGCCTTCGGGCGTCCGGCACAAACTGGTTCCATCACCCAGGTTAAAAAAATGCAGCTCCTGCGCATCTATCTGCTTCCCGTCATCGCCATGACGGCGATCGTGCTCGCGTCGAACGTCGCGGTGCAGTTCCCGGTCTTCGCCCAGATCGGCTCGCTGCAGCTGGCCGACATCCTGACCTACGGCGCCTTCACCTACGCCTTCGCGTTTCTCGTCACCGACCTGACCAACCGTCGCTATGGCCCGGCCATCGCCCGGCGCGTGGTCTATATCGGCTTTGCCGCCGCGGTCGCCTGCTCGATCGTCGTGCCGCCGGTGCTCTACGATCTCGGCTTCCTGGAATATGCGACGGCCGCCGAGCGGCTGCTGCGAATCGCCATCGCCTCGGGCGGGGCGTTCCTGGCCGCGCAGCTCCTCGACATCGCGGTGTTCAACCGCCTGCGCCAGGAAAGCTGGTGGCGGGCGCCGGCGGCGTCGTCGCTGTCGGGGTCGGTGGTCGACACGATCACCTTCTTCACCGTCGCCTTCGCGCCGTTCTTCCTGTTCCTCGGCCCCAATGACGGCTTCGCGCTGGAAAGCGCGCCGCTGCTCGGCCTGATGGCCGTGGAGGCACCGCGCTGGGTATCCTGGGCGATCGGCGATTTCACGGTGAAGCTGTTCATCGCGGTGTTCGCGCTGGTGCCCTACCGGATCATCATGCAGCATTTCATGCCGGTCCGGCCGGTGGCGGCCGCCGGCATCTGACACCCCTCAGTGGGTGCGCGCCTCGTCCTCGGCGAGGCGGAATTCCAGCACCATGTTGCGCTGGAAATACGAGCCGTTGTCGTCCGACATGAGCGTCAGCCGGGTCGCGCCGGTGTCGTCGGTCCAGGCGTCGATCGCTTCCATGTTGTCGATCTCCTGGCCGAGATCGAAGGACGCGATCACCGGGCCGTCGACGAGGGCGCCGGGACGGATGCCGTTTGACGCGACCCGCCGGATCCGGATGCCCAGCCCGCCGACCCAGCCATTGTAGCGCCGCTCCAGGAGCAGGAGGTCGCCGCCGGCGAGGAACGTGCCGTCCGAGACCTCCCAGTCGGTATCCTTGCGCACCGTGAAGAGACCCGATCGCGGACCGTCGAGGATTGCGGCGAAGAGATTGCCGGCGCGGTCGATGGAATGCTCGCTCACCGTCACCAGCGCACCGGCCAGCGGCCCCGAGGCCGGTGCGGCCGCCAGCATCTCCAGCCCCTTGTTGCCGCGCAATTCGCGCCGCGGGATCGGCAAAGCGAGCGGCGAAGGCCGGCTTGCCGCCATGCTGGGGGCGGCAGCGAAGGCGGCGATGCGGTGATCGCTCTCGAAGGACACGACGACCCTGTCGCCGTCGATCGCCAGCCCTTCGGCGTCGGCATCGCCCTTGCGGCGATGGGCCTGGCCGTCGGGGGCGAGGATCGGGTCGAGCGTCGCCTCGGCGATGCCCACCGGCCGGCCGTCGGCGTCACGCGCGATGCGCCCGCCCAGCCAGTAGCCGGTGTCGGAGACCGCGAGGAAGCGGCTGCCGCCGTCGCGGAACCGGAAGGCGGACAGGCCCATCAGCCGGCTGTCATCGGACCAGAAGGAAAAGCCGCCGACGAAGTCGAGCGCGCCGAAGCGGACGCGGTCGGAGTTCTTGTCGAACCGCGCGACGGGCTTGGCAGCGATGTCGAGGCCGCTGCCCGCGGCGACGGGCGCGGTGGTGGCCAGGAGGAGGGCGCAGAGCGCCGTGGCACTGATGCGCCGGCTGCGCCCGCCCATCAGCGTCCGGCGCCGCCTGCACGGCGCCGCTGTCCGCGCCGGCCGCCGGCCTTCTCGTCCTCGAAGAGATCGGCGAGCTGCTCGGTCATGGCGCCGGCCAGTTCCTCGGCATCGACGATGGTCACGGCGCGCCGGTAGTAGCGGGTGACGTCGTGGCCGATGCCGATCGCCAGGAGCTCGACCGGCGAGCGGGTCTCGATCTGCTCGATGACCGCCCGCAGATGCCGTTCGAGATAGTTGCCGGGATTCACCGACAGGGTCGAATCATCCACCGGCGCGCCGTCCGAGATCATCATCAGGATGCGGCGCTGCTCGGGCCGGGCGAGAAGCCGGTTGTGGGCCCAGATCAGCGCCTCGCCGTCGATGTTTTCCTTCAGCAGCCCCTCGCGCATCATCAGGCCGAGATTGCGCCGCGAGCGGCGCCACGGCGAATCGGCGGATTTGTAGATGATGTGGCGCAGATCGTTGAGGCGGCCGGGCTTCTGCGGCTTGCCGGCCTTCAGCCAGGCCTCGCGCGCCTGCCCGCCCTTCCAGGCGCGGGTGGTGAAGCCGAGCACCTCGACCTTGACGCCGCAGCGCTCCAGCGTGCGCGCCAGGATGTCGGCGCAGGTGGCCGCGACGGTGATCGGACGGCCGCGCATGGAGCCGGAATTGTCGATCACCAGCGTCACGATCGTGTCGCGGAAGTCGGTGTCGCGCTCCATCTTGAAGGACAGCGGCTGCATCGGGTCGATGACCATCCGGCTGAGCCGGGCGGGATCGAGATAGCCTTCCTCCAGGTCGAAGTCCCAGGAGCGGTTCTGCTGGGCCATCAGGCGGCGCTGCAGCCGGTTGGCCAGCCGGCCGACGACGCCCTGCAGGGTCGAGAGCTGCTTGTCGAGAAAGGCCCGCAGCCGATCGAGCTCGGCCTCGTCGCACAATTCCTCGGCGCCGATGGTCTCGTCGAAGGCCTGGGTGAAGACCTTGTAGTCGCTGTCGAGATTGAAGCCGTGCTGCGACTGGTTGGGGCGCCGCGACTCGCCCGGCGTCTCGGTGTCCTGGCTGTCCTCGTCGGAGGGATCGTCGGCGGTCGCCTCGGAGGATTCGGCCTCGGCCGCCTCCTGGTTCTCGCCTTCGCTCTCGTTCTCCTGGGCCTCGGCCTCGTCGGTGCCGCTCTCCTTCTCGGAGCCGCCCTCGTCGGAATCGCGGGTCTGGTTGTCGCCCTGCTCTTCCTCGCTGTCGGTGTCGTCGCTCTCGTCCTCGTCGCCGAGGCTCTCGGCCATCTCCAGCGAGACCAGCATGTCGCGCATCGCCCGCGCAAAGGCCTGCTGGTCGCCGACAGTCTCGCTGAGCCGGTCGAACTTCGCGCCGGCCTTCTCGTCGATGAAGTCGCGCCACACGTCGACCAGCGCCTCGGCGCTGGGCGGGATCGGGCGGCCGGTCAGCTTCTCGCGCACCATCAGCGCCACCGCGTCCTCGATCGGCGCCTCGGCGCGGTCGGTGACGTCGGCGAGGTTGGAGCGGAAATACTTGTCCTCGAGCATCGTCGCGAGATTGTCGCCGACGCCGCGCATGGCATTGGCGCCGATCGCCTCGCAGCGGGCCTGCTCGACGGCGTCGTAGACGGCGCGGGCGCTGCGGCCGTCGGGCGACAGGCTGGAATGCAGCCGCGAATCGTGGCGCGCCTTGCGCAGCGCCATGGCGTCGGACAGGCCGCGGGTGACGCCGAGATCGGTCTTGGAGACGCGCTTGGGCAGGTCCGGCAGGCGGGCGCGCTGGCCGCTGAGACCCGGACGCTCGGAGGCGTAGGTGACCTCGAGCTCGGCATCGCCGGCGATCGCCCGCAGGCAGCCGGCGACGGCGCGCCGGAACGGCTCGCTATCGGCCGGCTTGCGGTCCACAGGACGCGTGTTGTCGCCGATCTTGGCCATGGCCGCCTAGTCCAGAACGAGGTTGGCGGCGCTCTCCGGCAGTTCCTCGCCAAAGGCGCGCTGGTAGAACTCGGCGACGAGCGGGCGCTCCAGATCGTCGCACTTGTTCAGGAAGGTGAGCCGGAAGGCAAAGCCCAGATCGCCGAAGATCTCGGCATTCTCGGCCCAGGTGATCACCGTGCGCGGGCTCATCACCGTCGAGAGGTCGCCATTGACGAAGGCCGAGCGGGTGAGGTCGGCGACGCGGACCATCTGGGAGACGGTCTCGCGGCCTTCCTTGGTGGCGTAGGTCTTGGCCTTGGACACGACGATCCCGACCTCGTGGTCGTGGGGCAGATAGTTCAACGTCGTGACGATGGACCAGCGGTCCATCTGCGCCTGGTTGATCTGCTGGGTGCCGTGATAGAGGCCGGTCGTGTCGCCGAGGCCGACGGTGTTGGCCGTGGCGAACAGGCGGAAGGCCGGATGCGGGCGGATGACGCGGCTCTGGTCGAGCAGGGTCAGCCGGCCGGAGGATTCCAGCACCCGCTGGATGACGAACATCACGTCGGGGCGACCGGCGTCGTATTCGTCGAACACCAGTGCGACGTTGTTCTGGTAGGCCCAGGGCAGGATGCCGTCCTTGAACTCGGTGACCTGCATGCCGTCGCGCACGACGATGGCATCCTTGCCGACGAGATCGATGCGGCTGACATGGCTGTCGAGATTGACGCGCACGCAGGGCCAGTTGAGGCGGGCCGCGACCTGCTCGATATGGGTCGACTTGCCGGTGCCGTGATAGCCCGAGACCATGACGCGCCGGTTCTTGGCGAAGCCGGCGAGGATCGCCAGCGTCGTCGGCTTGTCGAACAGATAGTCCGGGTCGATCTCTGGGACGTGCGGGTCGGACGCGGAAAAGGCCGGGACCGTCAGGTCGCTGTCGAACCCGAAGGTGTCACGCACCGAGACCGTGGTATCGGGCAGGGGGGCCACGTGATGTTCCGCTGCACTCATACTACCTCCAACGGTCCGGCGGCTCTCCGGCGAGCCTCGGGGACCAAGTCATCACTGTCGGTTTGCGGGCGAGAGGGCGGGGCCCCGACGGGCTCCGCGATCATCGCCGCATGGCGTTTGCGCACGCTGGTTTTCGGGGTGGCCGGCGCGTTCCCCTCGCGCTTAGCAAAAACCTGACTGTTTCAAAAGTTTGTAGGCCTGGATCACTTCGCGCAGCTTGTCCTCGGTGCCGCGGTCGCCGCCATTGGCATCGGGATGCAGCTGCTTGACGAGTTGTTTGTAGCGCGTGCGGATCGC
This sequence comes from Aurantimonas coralicida DSM 14790, assembly GCF_000421645.1. Classification (GTDB taxonomy): domain Bacteria; phylum Pseudomonadota; class Alphaproteobacteria; order Rhizobiales; family Rhizobiaceae; genus Aurantimonas; species Aurantimonas coralicida. Next base: position 607,958 of record NZ_ATXK01000002.1, read on the forward strand.
TTCGCCACTCGCCTCGTCGGTGAGGTCCAGCGTCTCGAACGCCTTGTGCTCCAGCGAGCGGACCTTGGGGCGCCGCGGCTGCGGGCGCCCGCCACCCTCCTCCGGGAACAGGTCGAAGGGGTCGCGCATGCGGCTGTTCCAGCGCTTGGCCCGCGCGGCGCTGGCCGCCTTGGCGCCGTTGCCGGCGGCCGTGCCATTATGCCCCATGGTCCATGTCGGCCGGTGGCCGGTCATGGAATCCTTGAGGTGCTGCTGGATGTCCTTGTCGTTCAGACCGGAGAAATAATTGTAGGACTTGTTGTACTGGCGCACGTGATCGACGCAGAAATGCAGGTACTGCCCTTCGTGATCACGGCCCATCGGCGCCTTGTAGGAGCCCGGCTCGTTACAGCCTTCCCACGCGCAGACTTCGGCCCGGCGTGGCTCCGCCTTGCCCTTGGTCTTGCGCTTCCCCTTGACGCGGATCGCATCGAAATATTCGGAGTCGAGTTTCATCGCGTCCAATAATGGTGCCCGGGACCGGTGCGGACAAGAATTGACATCCCGGAAAAAGCCCGAAAATGCAGAGGGTCCGCCTGCTTCGCGCAAGCTTCGCTTGGCGCGGTGCGGCGACCGCTACTACAGGAGAGTGACTGCCATGAACACCAGGGCGACAATCGAGACCAAGCTGGCCGAGGCGTTTGCGCCGGAGCATCTGGAGATCATCGACGAGAGCCATCTGCATGCCGGTCACCACCACGCCGACAGCGACCATCACGCGACATTCGACGGATCGGGCGAGACGCATTTCCGGGTGCGACTCGTGAGCGCGGCCTTTGCCGGCCAAAGCCGGGTGGCGCGCCACCGCGCGATCAACCGGGTGCTGCAGGACGAGCTGGACGCCGGCGTCCATGCCCTCGCCATCGAGGTTTCGGCGCCGGGCGAGGCGCGTCGCCGCTGAGCGCGGGCCGGCAAAGCGGCGAGCGCGGCGCCTGACAGGAGACCCGACGCCCGGTGCGCCCGCCTGATACCGGCAGGCTGTGCCGCTCAGTCGCGGCGCGTCGCCTCGGGATCGGAGACCGTATCGGCGGCGTCGGACGAGGCGGGCATGTCGTCGGTGTTCGTCAGGTCGGCGTCGACCGGGCGCGGTCCGGGCGACCATTCGTCCCGATCCGCCGTTTCGGTGACGACCTCGCCAGTCTCGAAATCCGTCGCGTCCGGCTCGATCGTCTCGATGCCGTAATCGTAATCGTCGATCTCCGGCTCCAGCACGGGCGCGACCTCGCCGCTCGCCAGGGCATGATGGCCACCCTTCTTGGGCGGAACCAGGATGGTGGCCGGCCGGATGCGCAGCTTGGCGATGCGGTTCTTCTCGCGCTTCAGGACAGTGAAGCGCTTGTGGAAGAAGGTGAAGGCCTGCCGCTCTTCCGGAATCGTCTGGGTCTCGTGGATGACCAGCCCGGCGATCGTCACCGCCTCCTCGTCCGGCAGGTTCCAGTCCAGCGCCCGGTTGAGATCGCGGATCGGCACCTGGCCGTCGACGATGACCGAGCCATCCGCCTCGATCTTGACGCCCTGCATGTCGACATCGTGCTCGTCGGCGATGTTGCCGACGATCTCCTCGAGAATGTCCTCCAGGGTGATCAGGCCTTCGACCTCGCCATATTCGTCGACGACGATGGCGAAATGGGTCTTGCGGCGCAGGAAGGCGTTGAGCTGGTCCTGCAGCGTCGTCGTCTCGGGCACGAACCAGGGCTGGGCGCAGATCTTGAGGATGTCGACCTTGGCCGGGTCGTTGTCGACCTCGTGCAGCGCCCGCAGGATGTCCTTGGCATGCACCACGCCGACGATGTTGTCGTAATGGGTCCGCCAGACCGGCATGCGGGTATAGGGGCTTTCCAGGATCTGCCGCACCACCTCGATCGGCCCGTCATCGACATTGACCTGCCGCATGGCGGTGCGGTGGACCATGACGTCGGAGACCTCCAGCTCGTGCAGGTCGAGCAGGCCGCCGAGCCGGTTGCGGTCAGCATTGACCAGCGAACCCTCGCGGTGGAGCACCTCGACGGCGCCGCGCAGTTCCTCGTGGGCGGTCAGGAGCGAGGCGCCGGATTCGAGACTCACCCCGAACAGCGCCAGGATGCGGCGGACGATCCAGTTGACCACCCGGGTCAGCGGCCCGAGCAGCGCCACCACCCAGCTCACCGGCCGCGAGACGGCCAGCGAGAAGCCGTCGGGCCGGGCGATCGCCGCGGATTTCGGCAGCACTTCGCCGAAGATCACCACGATGACGGTCATGCCGATCGTCGCGTAGACGACGCCGGCCTGGCCGAACAGGCCGAGAAAGGCCGTGGTCGCCAGCGACGAGGCGAGGATGTTGACGAGGTTGTTGCCGATGAGAAGGGCGCCGATCAGCCGGTCCTTCTTCTCGATCAGCGTCTGGACGAGCGTGGCGCGGGCGTCGCCATTCTTCTCGTAGCTCATCAGCCGGGCCCGCGAGACCGCGGTCAGCGCCGTCTCCGAGCCCGAGAAGAAGGCGGAGATGGAGACGAGGACCAGGACGATGCCGAGGAGAATCCAGAGGGTCACGCTCATCGGGTCAACTCTTCAGTCAGGAAGGCCTCGACGGCGGCCGGGTCGACGTCGCTGGCGATGAAGGCCTGGCCGATGCCGCGGGTGAGGATGAAGGTGAGGCTGCCGCGCCGGACCTTCTTGTCCTGACCGATGCCGGCCATCAGCGTCGCCACGTCGAGCGGCGCACCGGGAATCTCGGCAATGCGTGTGGGCAGGCCGACGGCGGCGAAATGCGCCGCGCAGCGCTCGGCATCGGCGGGCGGGCAGAGGCCGAGCCTGGCCGAGAAGCGATGCGCCAGGACAGTGCCGATGGCGACGCCCTCGCCATGGACGAGGCGCTTTGCGTCGTAGCCGACCGCCGCTTCCAGCGTGTGGCCGAAGGTGTGGCCGAGATTGAGCAGCGCGCGGCTGCCTTCCTCGCGCTCGTCGGCGGCGACGACGGCGGCCTTGGCGATGCAGCTCTGGCGCACCGATTCGACCCGCTCCGGCCCGCCGGTGAAGATCGCCTCGCGGTTGGCGTCGAGCCAGTCGAAGAAGTCCGGCCGGTCGATCAGCGCCATCTTGGCGATTTCCGCGTAGCCGGCGGCGAACTCGCGCGGGCTCAGCGTGTCGAGGAGGGCGGTGTCGGAGAGGACGAGGGCCGGTTGGTGGAAGGCGCCGATCAGGTTCTTGCCGCGCGGCGAATTGATGCCGGTCTTGCCGCCGACGGAGGAATCCACCTGCGCCAGCAGCGTCGTCGGCATCTGCACGAAGCCCATGCCGCGGCGCACGATGGCGCTGGCGAAGCCGGCGAGGTCGCCGATCACGCCGCCGCCGAGCGCGATGACCACGTCGCCGCGCTCGAGGCGGGCGCCGATGATCTGGTCGACGACGTCGGTGAGCTGCGCGAAGGACTTGGTCGTCTCGCCGGGCGGCACGACGATCTGCACGTGGTCGATGCCGGCGGCCCTGAGCGCAATGGACAGCCGCTCGTAATGCAGGCCGGCGACCGTCGCGTCAGTGAGGACGGCGGCGCGCACGCCGGGCAGGCGCCGGGCGATCTCCTCGCCGGCGACGTCGATCAGGCCGGGGCCGATGACGATGTCATAGCCGCGGTCGCCGAGCTCGACACTAACATGGCTGCGGGGCGCGGCCGGCGCGTCGGTGGTGGCAGGGGCGGCGGGAACACTGCTCATCGGTCGGTCTCCGTGGCGAGGTGGCGGTCCAGCGCCTCGATGATTTCCTGGGCGATCACGTCCCGCTTCACGTTGCGCGTCGGGATGGTGATGTCGGCTTCGGCATAGATGGGATAGCGGGTCTCGATCAGGCCGCGCATCACGGCGCGCGGATCGTCTTGCTTGAGCAGCGGGCGGTTGGCCCGGCGCCGGACGCGATCCATCAGCGTGTCGAGATCGGCCTTCAGCCAGACGGTGATCGCCGACTGCTGGAGAAGGCTGCGGGTCTCCTCGTGCATGTAGGCGCCGCCGCCGGTGGCCACGACCTGCGGGCCCTCGCCGATGAGGCGGCCGACGACGCGGGCCTCCAGCGCCCGGAACTCGGGCTCGCCATAGGCCTCGAACAGCTCAGGGATCGACATGCGCGAGACCAGCTCGATCTCGTGGTCGGTGTCGTGGAAGGGCAGGTCGAGAAGCGCCGCGACCCGGCGTCCGACCGTGGTCTTGCCGGCGCCCATCAGGCCGACGAGGGTGACGGAACGCGTGCCCAGGCGGTCCTGGATGGTGTCGGTTCCGCCCGATGGCAATTCGCTTCTCATTGCGCCTTTCGCAGCCGTCCCACCCTTGCCGTATGCAAACATGAGGAAATCTTAAAGTTCGCCGTTTACCCCGTCAGGGGCTGCCCGTCTCGCTTGCGTTGCGTCCCGTTCGCGTTAGAAGCGGGCGATTGCAAGGGACGCCCACACCAAGGTGAGTTCGCCAGACCGCGATGCCGACACTCGTCCGCCTCCTGACGACGCTCCTGATCCTTGCGGCCATCATCTACGGCATCATGGCGGCGCTCGTCTACTTCGTCGATCCGACCCGCCGGGAAACCACCGTCGAGATTCCGATGCCGTCCACCGAGCCCGCCGGCACGGGCGGCGGCCTGCGGCCATGAGCCCGGCGCCGGCCCCCGGCGCGCCCGCCGCCACGGGGCTTTCGGCCCGCGAGGGCGCCGACATCGAGACCTTCCTGGAGATGATGGCGGTCGAGCGCGGCGCGGCCGACAACACCGTTGCCGCCTATCGCCGCGACCTCGAGGACGCCAGCGGCTTCATGGCCGGGCAGGGCGGCTCGCTGATGACCGCCACCACCGAGGACATCCGCGCCTATGTCGGCCGGCTCGCCGCCCGCGGCTTTGCCGAGACCAGCCGCTCGCGCCGGCTGTCGGCGCTGCGCCAGTATTACCGCTTTCTCTATGTGGAGGGCCGGCGCGGCGACGATCCGACCGGTCCGATCGAGGGCGCCCGCCGCAAGCGGCCGCTGCCCAAGGTGATGAGCGAGGACGAGGTCGACCGGCTGCTCGACCGGGCCGCCGCCGAGGCGGTCGATCCCGAACAGTCGCCCGCCCGGCTGGTGCGGGCCGCGCGCATGCATGCGCTGGTCGAACTGCTCTACGCCACCGGCATGCGCGTCTCCGAACTGGTCAGCCTGCCGCGGGCCGTGCTGCGCGGCCGCCAGCGCATGATCGTCGTGCGCGGCAAGGGCGACAAGGAGCGCATGGTGCCGATCGGCGAGGCGGCGCGCGATGCGCTGACCCGCTTCGCCGAGGCTATGAAGCTCGCCGGCGTCGGCGAGGAGGGGCGCTGGCTGTTCCCGGCCCTGTCGGAGACCGGCCATCTGACCCGCCAGGCCTTCGCCCGCGACCTGAAGGCGCTGGCCGCCCGCGTCGGCATTCCGGCCGAACGGATCTCGCCGCATGTGCTGCGCCACGCCTTCGCCAGCCATCTCCTGCAGAACGGCGCCGATCTGCGGGCGGTGCAGGAGCTGCTCGGCCATGCCGACATCTCGACCACCCAGATCTACACCCATGTCCTGGAAGAGCGGCTGATCCGGCTGGTCACCGACCATCATCCCCTGTCGGACGAGAGCCGGCATTGATGCGCCGCACGGTTTTCTTGACAAGGGTGCGGCGCATGGCCAGTTTCCGCCGCAACACAGACGTTGCGCCGCGGGCGGGGCGCATGCGGGCCAGACCCACGTGCGCCGCGCGCCCTGCGGTCAGTCGGCCGTCGCGTCCGGTCGCCAAAATCTCGAAGGACGGCTCGACGCCGCGCACCCATGCATAATTATCTCGATTTCGAAAAACCCGTCGCCGATCTCGAAGGCCAGATCCTGGAACTCAAGAAGATCGAGGGCAAGGACGCCGTCGACGTCACCGACGAGATCCAGCGGCTGGAGAAGCGCTCCCGCGAGGCGCTGGCCGATCTGTATCGCAAGCTGACGCCGTGGCAGAAGACCCAGGTCGCCCGCCATCCCGACCGGCCGCACTGCCTCGACTACATCGCTGCCCTGATCACCGACTTCGTGCCGCTGGCCGGAGACCGCTTCTACGCGGAAGACCACGCCATCATCAGCGGCTTCGGCCGCTTCGACGGCCAGTCCGTCGCGGTCATCGGCCAGGAGAAGGGCTCCGACACCCAGACCCGCCTGAAGCACAATTTCGGCATGGCCCGGCCCGAGGGCTACCGCAAGGCGGTGCGGGTGATGGAACTTGCCGAGCGCTTCCAGATCCCGGTGCTGACCTTCGTCGACACCGCCGGCGCCTATCCGGGCATCGGCGCCGAGGAGCGCGGCCAGGCCGAGGCGATCGCCCGCTCCACCGAGGCCTGCCTCAATCTGCGCGTGCCGATGGTCTCGCTGGTCATCGGCGAGGGCGGTTCGGGCGGCGCCATCGCCATCGCCACCGCCAACAAGGTGCTGATGCTCGAGCACGCCATCTATTCGGTGATCTCGCCGGAGGCCGGCGCCTCGATCCTGTGGCGGGACGCGACCCGCGCCCGCGACGTGGCGCAGGCGATGAAGATCACGGCGCAGGATCTCGCCGGCTTCGGCATCATCGACGGCATCGTCGAGGAGCCGCTGGGCGGCATCCACCGGGCACCCGCCGAGGGCATCGCGGCCGCCGCCGAGCGCGTGCGCGCCGCCTTCGCCGAACTGGCCGAGCTCGACGGCGACGGCCTCCGCCGCCAGCGCCGCGAAAAGTTCCTCGCCATCGGGCGGAATCTCTAAAGCCTGTTGCCTGGCGGCAACGCCCTCCCGTTCCCTTGGGCTTCAAGCTCTGCAAGGATGCTCCCGGACGACGTAAGGTGAGGGGCGAAATCAACGCAGCCTGTCGTCGTCCGGCCTGTCGTCGGCAATCGATCTAATTTTGAACATTAACGATTGCTTAACGACGGTTGCGGCAGAACGGGGAAAGGCATGCGACGGGATATCCGACTGGGATATGGCCGCCGCGATGGTCCGGGCGCTTCGCAGGCGCCGGTCCGAGTGGGGACGGCCGATGTGCCGTCAATGCGATGGGGATGAGGGGATGTTGTTTCGACGCCTCGTGACGGCCGCCGCGCTTGCGACAGCCATGTTCGCAGTTTCCGCCTGCCAGTACGAAGATCTGCTGCCCGCCGAAGCGCCGCTGCCGGCCGCTCTCGTGCAGGCGATCAAGTCCAACGGGATGGGCGTCAAGTCGCCGATCCTCGTCCGCCTCTACAAGGAAGAGTCGGACCTCGAGGTCTGGAAGCAGAAGACCGACGGCACCTACGCGCTCCTGAAGACCTACGAGATCTGCGCCTGGTCCGGGAAGCTCGGCCCGAAGAAGAAGGAAGGCGACCGTCAGGCGCCAGAGGGCTTCTACACGGTGACGCCGGCGCAGCTGAACCCGAATTCCAATTTCCATCTCGCCCTCAACATGGGCTATCCGAACACCTATGACCGGGCCAATGGCCGGACCGGCTCGCATCTGATGATCCACGGCTCGTGCAACTCGTCCGGCTGCTATGCCATGGACGACGAGCAGGTGCAGGAAATCTATTCGCTCGCCCGCCATTCCTTCGAGGGCGGCCAGCGCGCCTTCCAGATCCAGGCCTATCCCTTCCGCATGACGCCGAAGAATATGGCGCGGCACCGCAATTCCGAGCATTACGACTTCTGGAAGATGCTGAAGAAGGGCTCGGACTATTTCGAGATGACCCGCCAGCAGCCCAATGTCGGCGTCTGCGACCGCCGCTACGTCTTCGACCAGAGCGCCGAGACGGTCGCCGGCCTGTCGGCCACGGGCGCTTGCCCGGACTTCTCCCTGCCGGCGCAGGTCGTCGCCAAGGTGGAAGCCGACCATGCAGAGGAGGAGAAGATCGCCTCGAGCTTCTCGCCGAGCGACTTCGCCGAGACCTCGACCTTCAGCTACCGCACCGGCCAGCCGATCACGCCCGAGGCCTATGCCCAGGAGCAGCATCGCCGCGAGGGCTATGACCGCGAAGGCAACCGCGTCGGCGGCGGTGGCGGCTCGATCTTCTCGAGCTTCCTGAAATAGCGCAGCCGGACGGCGGCGGGGCGATCAGGCCCTGCCGAACCATCCGGTTTAGGAAAAGCCCGCGGCATCCGTCGCGGGCTTTTTCGTGTTCGGGCAGGAGCCGCAGGGCCATTCGGAGGCGCGGCCACGGTCGGTGAGAGCGGGCTGCCTGGTGGGGTCTGTACCGCGACCCTCACGGCGACGCGCGCCCCAGCGCAAGACACACAAGGCACGAAAAAGGCCGCCGGACCTTTCGGATCCGGCGGCCTCGATGTGTCGCTGCGGTCTGCCTCAGACGAAGGCGCCGTGGCAGTGCTTGAACTTCTTGCCGGACCCGCAGGGGCAGGGCTCGTTGCGGCCGACCTGGCCCCAGCTGTCCGGGTTCTCCGGATCGCGGCGCAGGCCGTCGGCGGCGGCCGGGGTGAAGTTGGCGGTCAGCCGCGCGGCGCCATCGCCCATCTCGTCCACGCCGGTCGTGGCGTCGACATGATGCGCCTCCATCGGCGGGACCTGCGGCGCCGGCTGGCGCTGCTCCGGCTGGACGATCTCGACCCGGGTGAGCTGCGAAGTGGTGCGCTCGCGCAGATTGCCCAGCATCGCCTCGAACAGCTCGAAGGATTCCGACTTGTACTCGTTCAGCGGATCGCGCTGGGCGTAGCCGCGGAAGCCGACGACCGAACGCAGATGGTCGAGATTGACCAGATGCTCGCGCCACAGGGCGTCCAGCGTCTGCAGGACGATGTTGCGCTGGACATAGGTCATCACCTGCGGGCCGAAGCGCTCGGCCTTCTCGGCGGCGGCGCGGTCGGCATGCTCGCGGATGCGCTCGCGGATGTCGTCCTCGGCGATGCCTTCCTCGTTCGCCCATTCCGTGATCGGCAGGTCGAGATTGAGGTATTCCAGCGTCTCCGCCTTCAAAGCCTCGGTCTCCCACTGCTCGGGATAGGCCTTTTCCGGAATGTGACGCGAGACGATGCCCTCGATCGTGGCGTGGCGCATGTCCGCCACGGCCTCGTCGAGTTCCTCGGAATCCATCAGCTCGATGCGCTGCTCGAAGATGACGCGACGCTGATCGTTCATCACGTCGTCGTATTTCAACAGGTTCTTGCGGATGTCGAAATTGCGCGCCTCGACCTTCTTCTGGGCCTTTTCCAGCGCCTTGTTGATCCACGGATGGACAATGGCCTCGTCCTCCTTGAGACCCAGCTTGGTCAGCATCGAATCCATGCGGTCGGACCCGAAGATGCGCATCAGGTCGTCCTGCAGGGACAAATAGAACTTGGAGCGGCCCGGATCGCCCTGGCGGCCGGAGCGGCCGCGCAGCTGGTTGTCGATGCGCCGGCTTTCGTGGCGCTCGGTGGCCAGCACGTAGAGGCCGCCGGCCTCGATGGCGATTTCCTTCAGCCGCTTGATGTCGGCCTTGATGGCCTCTTCCCTGGCGGTGCGCTCCGGTCCCTCGGCCATGTCGGCGAGTTCGCGGTCGATGCGCATCTCGGCATTGCCGCCGAGCTGGATGTCGGTGCCGCGGCCGGCCATGTTGGTGGCGATCGTCACCGCGCCCGGCACGCCGGCCTGGCTGACGATATAGGCCTCCTGCTCGTGGTAGCGGGCGTTGAGGACCTGGAAGTCCTTGAGCCCATCCTTGCGCAGGCGCTCGGCCAGAAGCTCGGACTTCTCGATCGAGGTCGTGCCGACGAGGATCGGCTGGCCGCGCTTGGCGCAGTCCTGGATCTCGCGGCTGATCGCCCGGAACTTCTCCTCGACCGTGCGGTAGACCTCGTCGTCCTCGTCGATGCGCTGGATCGGCAGGTTGGTCGGGATCTCGATGACGTCCAGGCCGTAGATGTCGCCGAACTCGGCCGCTTCCGTCTGGGCCGTGCCGGTCATGCCGGCCAGCTTGTCGTACATGCGGAAATAGTTCTGGAAGGTGATCGAGGCCAGCGTCTGGTTCTCGGGCTGGACGGTCACGCCTTCCTTGGCTTCCAGCGCCTGGTGCAGGCCTTCCGAGAAGCGGCGGCCCGGCATCATGCGGCCGGTGAACTCGTCGATGATGACCACTTCGTCGTTGCGCACGATGTAGTCCTTGTCGCGCTGGAACAGCGCGTGGGCCTTCAATGCGTTGTTGACGTGGTGGACGATGGCGACGTTCTCGATGTCGTAGAGCGAATCGCCGACGAGATGGCCGGCGGCCTCCAGAAGCCGCTCCAGCTTCTCGGTGCCGTCCTCGGTGAAGGTCACCGTGCGCTGCTTCTCGTCGATGTCGTAGTCGCTCTTGTCGAGCTGCGGGATGAACCCGTCGATCGTCATGTAGAGCTCGGACCGGTCGTCGAGCGGACCGGAGATGATCAGCGGCGTGCGCGCCTCGTCGATGAGGATCGAATCGACCTCGTCGACGATGGCGTAGCGATGGCCGCGCTGGACCATCTGGCTGCGCTCGTACTTCATGTTGTCGCGCAGATAGTCGAAGCCGAGCTCGTTGTTCGTCGCGTAGGTGACGTCGCAGGCATAGGCCGCGCGGCGCTCCTCGTCGGACATGCCGTGGACGATGATGCCGACGGTCAGGCCGAGGAAGCGGTAGAGACGCCCCATCCATTCCGCGTCGCGGCGGGCGAGGTAGTCGTTGACGGTGACGACGTGGACGCCCTTGCCCTCGAGCGCGTTCAGATAGACGGCGAGGGTGGCGACGAGGGTCTTGCCTTCGCCGGTCTTCATCTCGGCGATGGCGCCCGAATTGAGCACCATGCCGCCGATCATCTGGACGTCGAAATGGCGCATGCCGAGGGCACGCTTGGCGCCCTCGCGCACCACGGCGAAGGCCTCGATCAACAGATCGTCGACGGTCTTGCCGGCGGCGATCTCGCTGCGGAACGTCTCGGTCCGCGCCCGCAGCTCGTCGTCGGTGAGGGCGGCGATGTCGGCTTCGCGTGCCGCGACCGCCTTGACCCGGGCGTCGTAGCGTCGAACGACCCGGTCGTTCGCCGAACCCAACAACTTACGGGCGAGCCCGCCAATACTGACCATAACCGGTCCTTCCAAAAGATATCGCACCGTCGATGCCGTGGCCGGCTTGCAGGCCGATGCCACCGATCCTACCAACTTGCAGAATTTCGGGAGGCTTCAAACTTTGCGGAAGTCGGCTGGACTTTCGGTTGGCGCGAGAGATAAGAGGGGGCCAAACCGATGTCAACGGCGCGCCCGGGAGGCGACCGCGCCGTCGAGGCGGGACGAACAGAAGCGGCTGCATCTCTTGCCGCAGGCACCTTCGGCCCTCTCTCCCGTTCCCTCGGACTGCCCATCCAACGCTATCGCAAGGACGTTCTTTGCCATGAACACCGCTTTTCGTTCGACCCTTCTGGCCGGCGCGCTGGTCTTCGCCGCATTCGGCACCGCTGCCCATGCCGCCGACGAGGACGTCGTCGCCCGGGTCGGATCGGAAGAGATCACCGAGCGCGACCTGAAGGCGGCCGCGGCCGAGGTCGGCGAGCAGTTCGCCCGCCTGCCGGCCGACCAGCGCAAGCTCGCCGTCCTGTCGGCGCTGATCGACATCAAGGTGCTGGCTCGCCAGGCCGAGGCCGAGACGCTGCAGGACGATCCCGAGGTCGCCGCGCAGATCGACTTCCTGCGCGAGCGCACGCTGCACAACGCCTATTTCGCCCGCAACGGCGTCGCCAACATCACCGAGGAGGAGCTGAAGGCGCGCTTCGACAAGGAAGTCGCGGCGATGCCGGCGACCGAAGAGGTCCATGCCCGCCACATCCTCCTGAAGACCGAGGAAGAGGCCAAGGCGGTGATCGGCAAGCTCGACGGCGGCGCCGACTTCGTCGAGCTCGCCAAGGAAAGCTCCACCGGTCCGTCGGGCCCCGAGGGCGGTGACCTGGGCTTCTTCAGCGCCGGCCAGATGGTGCCGGAATTCGAGAAGGTGGCCTTCACCATGGAGCCGGGCACCTACACCAAGGAGCCGGTCCAGACCCAGTTCGGCTGGCACGTGATCAAGGTCGAGGAGAAGCGCGAGGCGCCGAAGCCCGAATTCGACGCGGTGAAGGACCAGGTCCGCCAGGTCGTGCTGCGCGAGAAATATATGGGCCTCGTCCAGAAGGCCCGCGACGAGCTGCCGGTCGAATATGTCGACCCGGCGATGAAGAGCCAGGTCGAGGCGCTGGAGAAGTCGATGGATCCCGCGGCCGCTCCGGCCGCGCCCGCCGAGCAGTAAGCGGTCGGCGATCCCCATGGCCCAGTCCACCCCGGTCTCGCCTCTCGCCCCCACGGAACTGGCTGCGCTGCCGCCGATCGACGGCATGCGCATCGCCACGGCCGCGGCGGGGATCAAGTACAAGGGGCGCACCGACGTCCTGATGATGGTGTTCGACGCGCCGGCCGCGGTCGCGGGCGTCTTCACCACCTCGCGCTGCCCGTCGGCCCCGGTCGACCATTGCCGGGCAAGCCTTTCCGGCGGCACGGCGCGGGCCGTCGTGGTCAATTCCGGCAATGCCAACGCCTTCACCGGCCGCCGCGGCCGGCAGGCGACGGAGGCGACAGCCGAGGCCGCCGCCGACGCCGTGGGTGCGACGCCGCGCGAGGTGTTCCTGGCCTCGACCGGGGTGATCGGCGAGCCGCTCGACGCCCACAAGTTCACCGGCCTGCTGGCAGGTCTTGCGGAAACGGCGGGCGCCGATGGCTGGCGCTCTGCGGCCGACGCGATCATGACCACCGACACCTATCCCAAGCTCGCCACTCGCCAGGTGGCGATCGACGGGGTGACGGTGACGATCAACGGCATCGCCAAGGGCGCCGGCATGATCGCCCCCGACATGGCGACGATGCTGTCCTTCGTGGCGACCGACGCGGCGATCGCCGCGCCGGCCTTGCAGGCGATGCTCACGGAAGCCGTCGCGCCGAGCTTCAATTCGGTGACGGTGGACAGCGACACCTCGACCTCCGACACGCTGCTGCTGTTCGCCACCGGCGCGGCCGCGGCGCGCGGCGGCGCTACGATCGAGACCGCCGACGATCCGCGGCTCGACGGTTTCCGCGTGGCGCTGAGCGAGCTGCTTCTCGATCTCGCCCGGCAGGTGGCACGGGACGGCGAGGGCGCCCGCAAGGAGATCCAGGTCACCGTCGAGGGCGCGACCAGCGACGCGGCGGCCAAGCGCATCGCCCTGTCGATCGCCAATTCGCCGCTGGTCAAGACCGCCGTCGCCGGCGAGGACGCCAATTGGGGCCGCGTGGTCATGGCCGTCGGCAAGGCCGGCGAGGAAGCCGACCGCGACCGGCTGGCGATCCATTTCGGCGACATCCGCGTCGCGGTCGACGGCGAGCGCGACCCGGACTATTCCGAAGACGCCGCGGCGGCCGTCATGCGCCACGCCGAAATCCCGATCCGGGTCGATCTCGGCCTCGGGCAGGGGCGCTGGACCGTCTATACCTGCGATCTCACCAAGGAATATGTCGCGATCAATGGCGATTACCGAAGCTGAGAAGATGCGGCAGCTGGCCGTGGTGCGACGCCTGGAGGCGGCGGGCTTTCGCGCCTGGCCCGCCTCCTCGACCGGGTTCGACGGCACCTGGGCGGTGCGCGTCACCGCCTCGTTCCCGGCCAAGCGGCTGAACTCCGTCAATCCGCTCGACCCGTCCGACAATTCCGACATTCCTTCGCGCCTGCAGCGGGCGGCCAAGACCTTTGCCGAGCATGGCCGCTCGATCATGGTCCGCCAGTCGCCGCTGGCCCCGCCCGACCTCGTCGCCCATCTCGACGAGAAGGGCTGGTCGCGCTTCGACGAATCCCTGGTGATGACCGCCGATCTCGACAGTCTCGACCTCGCCGGGCAGGTGGATCGCATCCCGATCCGCGACATGAGCCGCTATGTCGAGGCGAGCCTGGCGGTACATGAGCGCGCGGCCGCACTGCGCTCGGGCCTGACCGGGGTGCTGGAATCGATCCGCCCGCCGACAGGGCTGTTCATCCGCGAGAACAAGGACGGCTCGCCGGTCGCCGTGGCGCTGGCGATCCACGACAACGATCTGGCCGGCCTGCTCGACGTCGCCGTGCACCGCACGGAGCGCCAGCGCGGCGTCGGCCGCGACCTCGTCAAGACGGCGCTGCGCTATACCGCCCACAAGGGCGCCAAGACCGCCTGGGTACAGGTCGAGGCCGACAATGCGGCCGGGCTGTCGCTCTATCGTTCGCTCGGCTTCAACGAGGCCTATCGCTACGTCTACCGCGCCCCGCCGGGCGGCGGCGCGTGAGCGGGCCGGGGCAGCGCCTGCTGCTGGTCGTCGCCTGTGCGCTGGTCGATTCCGACGGCCGCATCCTCATCGCCGAACGGCCCGCCGGCAAGGCGCTGGCTGGCCTGTGGGAGTTTCCCGGCGGCAAGCTCGAGCCGGGCGAGACGCCCGAGGCGACGCTGATCCGCGAACTGCGCGAGGAACTGGGCATCGAGACGAAGGCGGCGTGCCTGGCGCCGCTGACCTTTGCCAGCCATTCCTATGACGACTTCCACCTCCTGATGCCGCTCTATGTCTGCCGGCGCTACGAGGGCATCGCCATGCCGCGTGAGGGCCAGCGGCTGAAATGGGTCCGGCCGGCACAATTGCGCGACTATCCGATGCCGCCGGCCGACGAGCCGTTGATCCCGCATCTGATCGAACTGCTCTGAGCCGTCCCGCCGGGGCTTCGGCGGGGAGGTGGCGCGGCCCAAGACCGGGTGCACTGTGGCGCGCATCGCCGGCTTAAGGGCTCCTTCACCATCCACTGGCATGATCGGACCCTCACTTCCGCCTTGCGAGGGGACCATGCGCACGATCGACAGGCACGAAGATCGGATCGAGGAGCCGGCGTCGGACATCCCGGCGGCAGGCACCGGTCTGTTCCGTGCGACACTGCTGTTCGGCGCTCTGGCGGTGTTCCTGTCGCTGCTGGTGCCGCCGATCGCCGAGCGCAGCGCCAGCTATGTGGCCGGCGACAATCGTCCCGATCTCGACATGATGGCGACGGGCTCCGTCGCCAAGTCCAGCGAATACACGCTCCGCCGCAGCGTCCTGCAGCCGGCCGATGCCGCGCCTTGCGTGATCTACGCCGACGGCCGCCGCCTCGGCAGCTGCTGAGGGCATTCGGCGCGCAGGCGAGAGGCACGCCGCAGGGACGGTTGGACACCTTCGCCATGCTTTCGATGCGATCCGGCCGATCCAGGCCCGTACCGCCAGCGCGGTTCTGTCGCCAAACCGCTTTTTGCCGGGGCGGCAAAGCTGCTATGGCACGGCGGTGACGAAACTTGATCCTTCCCCCTCGCCGCGCAGCGCCGTCTATGGCGCGCCGCTTTCCAGTCTCGTGGACGTGCCGGCCGGCGCCGTGCAGCTGTCGCCGCTGCGGCCCGGCGCCGAGGCGCTGGAGGCCCAGCCCGATGCGGCCTTCGCCGAACTGGTGATCGCCGCGCCCCCCGGCTCGATCGAGCGGCGCTTCGTGCTGGCCCATGCCCTGCGCACGTTGGCGCCCGGCGGCGCGATGACGGTGCTGGCGGCCAAGGACAAGGGCGGCCAGCGACTGCGCGGCGAGCTGGAAGCCTTCGGATGCGAAATCGCCGAGCATTACAAGTCGCGCCAGCGCGTCTGTTCGCTGGTGCGGCCGGAGACGCTGCACGGCCTGGAAGACGCCATCGCGGCGGGCGCGCCCGTCACGGTCGAGGAGATCGGGCTGCGCTCCCAGCCGGGGATCTTCTCGTGGAACCGGGTCGATCCGGGAACCTCGCTGCTGCTGCGCCATCTGCCGAAGCTCGCCGGCCGCGGCGCCGATCTGGGCGCCGGTCTGGGCGTCCTGTCGCAGGCCGTCCTGGCGTCCCCGGCGGTCGAGGAACTGACGCTGGTCGAGATCGACCGCCGCGCCGTCGAGGCGTCGAAGGTCAACGTCACCGATCCGCGGGCACGCTTCGTCTGGGCCGACGCCCGCGAAACGGCGCTGGGCGATCTCCACTTCATCGTCTCGAACCCGCCCTTCCACAGCGAGGGGATCGAGGATCGCGGGCTCGGCCAGGCCTTCATCACGGCCGCGGGGCGGATGCTGCGCCGCTCCGGCACGCTGTATCTCGTGGCCAACCGGCACATGCCCTATGAAGAGGTGCTGCGAACCAGCTTCAGGAGCGTGAAGCCGCTGGCCGACGAGGCCGGCTACAAGATCTTCGAGGCGCGCAAGTGAGCAAGACGCCGACATCGCGGCTCGACCGGCTGCTGGCCAATATGGGCTACGCCTCGCGGCGCGAGATCCAGATGCTGGCGAAGAACGGTCGCATCCGGCTCGACGGCGCCGCCTACCACGACGCCGACAAACGGATCGCGCTGACGCCCGATCTGGAGGCGCGGCTGGTGGTCGATGGCGAGGCGCTCGATCCCTTGCCCGGCTTCGCGCTGATGCTGCACAAGCCGCTCGGCGTGACCTGCTCGCACAAGGAGGCGGGACCACTGGTCTACGATCTCCTGCCGCAGCGCTGGCGCCGGCGCGACCCCGCCATCTCGACGGTCGGCCGGCTCGACAAGGAGACCTCCGGCCTCCTGCTGATGACCGACGACGGCAAGCTCCTGCATCGCATCATCTCGCCGAAGCGCCATGTCGCCAAGCGCTATCGCGTGCATCTGGCCCGGCCGATGACCGGCGACGAGGCCGCGCTATTCGCCGCGGGCACGCTGATGCTGGAGGGCGAGGAGAAGCCGCTGGCGCCGGCGGAGCTGGAGGTCGTGGGACCGCAGGAGGCGGTACTCAAGGTGCACGAGGGCCGCTACCACCAGGTGCGCCGGATGTTCGCGGCGACGGGCAACCATGTCGAGGCGCTGCACCGCGAATCCGTCGGCGGCCTGAGCCTGCCGGCCGACCTCGCGCCCGGCGCGATCCGCCGGCTGGACGACGCCGATCTCACCGCGATCTTCGACGGCGGAGCCCGGAGCGGCGGCTGATCGCTGCGCGGGGGCAGGGCGGATCGGCGCCGCGCCCACCCCCAGGGGAGCAGGCAGGCCCGCGCCGGTATGATCGCATTCCGCGCTCCGACCCTGGCATGCGAGGACAGCACCGCCGGAAGCGGTGCCGTCCTGTCATGTCCGGCGTCGTCCTGCGTCAGGCGTGTTCGAGCGCGCTCGCGGACTGCATCGCCAGGATGTCGTTGGTCGTGATCGCCTTGCCGCCGATGCCCCATTCGCCGCTGGCCAGCTCCTGGATCCGGACCCAGGTGACGCCGCGCATCGCTTCGCCCTCGATCCTGACCATGGCATCGGTGACCGTTTCGATCATCTCCTTCTTCTGCTCCGGCGTGAAGACGCCCTTGATGAGTTGAATATCGACAAGCGGCATATCCGTTCTCCATTGCTTGAGGTCGGCTGCAGTCGGACCGGGCCGACCCATACGGCTTAGCGCGCGCCGCGAGCCGATGCTGGAAGGCGGCGTGGAGAGCGCCCGGAGATTTCGTGGAGATGTGCTAGGCTCCCGCCGGGTTACGCTGCCCGCAAGGCAGGTCGATGCGATACGTCTTCGAACCGTTCGAACTCGAGCCCATGAAGGGCGAATTGCGACGCGACGGCCAGCCCGTCGCGGTGGAGCCGCAGGTCTTTGCCCTGCTCCTGCTTCTCGTCGAGAATTCCGAGCGCATGGTCTCCAAGGAGGAGATCGTCGAGAAGATCTGGGACGGACGGGCCGTGTCCGACGCCGCGGTGTCCAGCCGGATCAAGTCGGCCCGGCGGGCGCTGGGCGACGACGGACGCCAGCAGCGCCTGATCCGCACGCTGCACGGGCGCGGCATCCGCTTCGTCGGCGAGGTGGCGATCGTCGTCGCGCCGCCGGCTGCCGCCGACCCGGTGGACAGCGCGACACGCGGCCTGCCCGCGGGCCGGCCGTCGATCGCCGTGCTGCCGTTCCGCGCGATCGGCACGCCGGGGGCCTATGGAGCCATCGGCGAGGCGGTGGCGCATGATCTGATCGCCTCGCTCTCAAGGCTGCGCTGGCTCGACGTCATCGCCCGCGGCTCGTCCTTCCGGTTCCGCACGCCCAAGGTCGATGTCGACGAGATCGGCCGCCTCCTGAATGTCGGCTATTGCCTCTCGGGGATCGTCGAGATCTTCGGCTCTTCGATCACGATCATCGTCGAACTGGTCGACACGCGCAGCGGCAGCATCCTGTGGGGCGATCACATCGATGCGAAGATCGACGACGTGCATGCCGTGCGGGCGAGGGTGGTGGCGGAGGTGGTCGCCGCCCTGGAGGTCCGGATCCCGCTGAACGAGGCCAGCCTGGCGACCCTTTCGGGCCCGGAGAACCTCGACGCCTGGGCGGCCTACCATCTCGGGCTGAAGCATCTCTATCGCTTCAATCGACAGGACAATGCGGCCGCAACGAACCTGTTCGCCCTGGCGATCGAGAAGGAGCCGCGCTTTGCACGGGGATATGCGGGCCTGTCCTCCGCCAATTTCCAGGGGGCGTTCCTGCGTTATGGCGACCGCAAGCACGACCGGGCCGAGGCGCGGCGATGTGCCGAGCGCAGCGTCGAGCTGGACCCGGTCGATCCCTTCGCGAATTTCGCCCTGGGCCGGTCGTTCTGGCTGGCGGGCGACATCGACGCCAGCCTGCCCTGGCTCGACCGGTCGACCGAGCTCAGCCCCAATTACGCGCAGGGTTTCTATGCGCGGGCATGGGCCGATACGATCACCGAACGCAATCTCGACGGCAGCGACAATGTCGATCGCGCGCTGGCGCTGAGCCCGCTGGACCCGTTCCGCTATGCCATGCTCGGGACCTGGGCGCTGATCTGCCTCAGCCGCAGCCAGACCGCCGAGGCGGCGGTCTGGGGCGATCGGGCGGCGCGGGCGCCCGGGGCCCATGTGCTGATTGCCCTGATCGCGCTGGTGGCGCGCGAGTTGAACGGCGACAGCCGGGAAGCGGCCGCCTGGGCGCGGGATGTCCGCAACCGGCGCAGCGGCCTCTCGCGTGCGCATTTCTTCGCCGCCTTTCCCTACAAGGAGGGATCGTTGAAGCGCGGCATCGCCCACGCGCTTCGGCAACACGGCTTCTAGAAGGACGCCATCCTCGAAGAGTGTCCGCGCCCGCGACGCCGTCGCCGCCTACAGCTTGTCGGAGCGATCCTTCAGGGCGTCGGCAAGGCTTGCCCTGGCGCTGCCGGGCTTGAGGGGCTTCTGCTGGCTTTCATGCGGGCGCCAGCCGGAAAGGTAGATGATGTCGAAGGTCGCGCGGATGCGCCCGTCCGGATCGGAGAAGCGTTCGGCGTAGATTTCGGCGGCGCGCAGGAACAGCCGGCGCGAGGCGGGGCGGCGGGAGCGCTCGACCAGCATGTTGGCCATGCCCATGGCGCGCAGATCGGCCATCAGTTCGAACAGGGAATCGTAGCGCACCGTCAGCCGGTCCTGGTCGGTCACCGGCAGGGCGAAGCCGGCCCGCTGCAGGAGACCGCCGGCATCGCGCACGTCGGCGAAGGGCGCGACGCGCGGCGACACGCCGCCGAGGAGTTCGGCCTCCGCCGCAAACAGCGAGGCGCGCAATTCGTTGAGCGTGCCGCCGCCCAGAAGCGCGCAGAGGAAGAGCCCGTCGGGCTTCAGCGCGCGCCGCAGCTGCACGAGGGCGCCGGGCGTGTCGTTGGTCAAGTGCAGCGACAGGGTCGAGACGATCAGGTCGACGCTCTCGGCGGCCAGCGGCAGCATCTCCTCGTCGCCGACGACGGCCATGGGGCTGTCGCCGAGAAGGGCGGGCAGGCGTTCGATGCGCAGGACGCGGCCGGCCTGGCCGCCCTGTTCCAGAAAGCGCGCCATCTCGCCGGTATGGCCGCCGAGATCGACGGCGGTCTCGAACTTGCGGTCGACCAGCGACAGCCGGTCGGCGAGTTCGGCGGCGATGGCCTTCAGAAGGAAGCGCGGGCTGTCGGAGGTCGCGGCCGCGTGCCAGCGCCGGCGGCGGCGGTCGAGGAGCGCCCGGTCGAAGACGATGTGGTCGGGAGCGTCGGGCATGGGGTTCTCGGCTTCGGTCAATCTGGTCGGGCGCGGCGACAGGCGCTTGTAGCTTGTCGCAGGTGGAGTATCGTCAAGCACAGGGAGGCGCGACCGGCTTCGCGTATCGAGGAGGAAGCCGATCCGCCCTGCGGGCACTGCGCACCAGGGACGGGCGGAACGATGAGCTTATTCAGGCGCGGTTCGGCGGCGATCACCGGCTCCCTCGGCCGGCTGCTCTTTCCGCCTGTCTGTCCCGGCTGCCAGGCGGCGGTCACCGGTTCCGGCACGGTGTGCTGCGCCTGCTGGCCGAAGCTGCGTTTCATCGAACGTCCCTATTGCGAGGTTCTCGGGCTACCCTTCGCCTATGATCTGGGCAAGGGGTTCCTCTCGGCCGAGGCCATCGCCGAGCCGCCGCCCTTTGCCCGGCTGCGTGCCGCGGTGCTCTACGAGGATCTGGCGGCGCGCCTCGTCAGCTCGCTGAAATATGCCGACCGCACCGATCTGGTGCCGCTGATGGCCGGCTGGATGAGCCGCGCCGGGGCCGAGCTGATCGCCGATGCGGAGGTCGTCGTGCCAGTGCCGCTACATCCCGGCCGCCTGTGGCGGCGGCGGTTCAACCAGTCGGCGGAGATCGCCCGGCTGGTGGCGCGCGGCGCCAAGCTGTCCTTCTCGCCGCTGTCGCTGAAGCGGGTGAAGGCGACGCGCAGCCAGGTCGGGCTCGGTCCCGCCCAGCGCCGCGCCAATGTCCGCGGCGCCTTCCAGGTGGTGGAGACCCGCCGCGACGAGCTGGACGGACGCCGGGTGCTGCTGGTCGACGACGTCTATACGACCGGCGCCACCGTCGCGAGCGCCACCCGGGCGCTGAAGCGGGCCGGGGCCCGCGACGTCGACGTGCTCACCTTCGCAAGGGTTGCGACCGGCACCGAGTGAAGCCATATGCTGGTCCTCAACCAGCTGGGAATGACACTCCATGCCGAATGTGACGATCTACACCCGACAGCTCTGCGGTTTCTGTTCGCGCGCCAAGCAGCTTCTCGACCAGAAGAACGTAGCCTACGAGGAGAAGGACGCCTCGTCCTCGCCGCAGCTGCGCCAGGAAATGCGCGAGCGCGGCAACGGCGCCGCCACCTTCCCGCAGATCTTCATCGGCGACACCCATGTCGGCGGCTGCGACGAGCTCTACGCCCTGGAGCGCGCCGGCAAGCTGGACCCGTTGCTGGCCGCCTGACGGGGCGCCAGCCTCGGGATGGCCAGCCTTGGGAAGGCAAGCCTCGTGAAGGACATGCCATGACGACGTTTCGCGCCGCGGTTCTGCAGATGCGCTCCGGCCGCGAGCCGGCCGACAACGCCGCGGCGCTGGACGCGCTGGTGGCCGAGGCGGTCGCGGGCGGTGCGCATTACGTCCAGTCGCCGGAGATGACCGGCATGCTGCAGCGCGACCGCGCGGCGCTGATGGACCGGCTGCGGACGGAAGACGACGATCTCCTCGTGGCCACGGCCAGCGGCCTTGCGCGGCGCTACGGCATCCATCTGCATCTCGGCTCGATCGCCGTGGCGCTCGAGGATGGGCGCGTCGCCAACCGGGCGCTGCTCTTTGCGCCGGACGGCCGGCGTGTTGCGCGCTACGACAAGATCCACATGTTCGACGTCGATCTCGACAATGGCGAGAGCTGGCGGGAATCGCGCACCTATCGCCCCGGCGGCGCCGCGGTGCTGGCCGATCTCGCCTTTGCCGACGGGACAGCGCGGCTCGGCTTCGCCATCTGCTACGACATGCGCTTTCCGCATCTCTTCCGTGAGGAGGCGCTGGCCGGCGCCGAGATCCTGACCGCGCCCGCGGCCTTCACCCGCCAGACCGGCGAGGCCCACTGGCATGTGCTGCTGCGCGCCCGCGCCATCGAGAACGGCGCCTTCGTCATCGCCGCCGCGCAGGGCGGCCGCCACGAGGACGGACGCGAGACCTATGGCCATTCGCTGATCGTCGATCCCTGGGGCGCGGTGGTCGCGGAGGTCGAGGGCAACGAGCCGGGTGTCGCCTTCGCCGATATCGACACGGCGGCCGTTGCTGCCGCGCGCGGCAAGGTTCCGAACCTGAAGAATGCCCGCAGCTTCACCGTCGGCGATGCCGAGGTCGCGGTGACCGGTGCCCGCGAGGCGGCCGAGTGATCAGTTTCGCGCTGCGCTGTCAGCCCGCCTCTCATGCCTTCGACGGCTGGTTCCGCTCCGGCGAGGATTTCGAGCGCCAGGCGGCGGGCGGGCTGGTGTCCTGCCCGGTCTGCGGGTCGACGGATGTGTCCAAGGCGCTGATGAAGCCGGCGGTCGCCAAATCCGGGCGGCAAAGCGCGGCAGGCGATCGGGCGCAGGCGGTGGCCGAGGGACCGGCGGCGCCGGCCGAGGCCCGCTATGCCGGCGGCGATGCGGCGGCGGTCTATGCCAAGCTGCAGGCGATCGCGCGGGAGCTGCGCGCCAAGTCGGATTATGTCGGGCCGAAATTCGCCGAGGAAGCGCGCCGCATCCATTACGGCGAGAGCGAGAAGCGCCAGATCTACGGCGAGGCGTCGCCGCAGGAGGTCAAGAGCCTCGGTGAGGAAGGGATCGCGGCGCTGCCGCTGCCGCCGCTGCCCGAAGACAAGAACTGACCGAAGCCGGGAACTGAAGACCGCCTGTCGGCCTCAGCCGCGTGCGGTCCGCGCCAGGGTCACGCCCTTGTGCCGCCGCGGGCCGCCCTCGCCATCCTCGAACAGGCCCTGTTCGGTGGCCTGGCTGTAGAGAAGGTCGCCCTTGGCACCGGCAATGGTCCGCAAATCCGCCAGTTCGCACAGCGCGGTGATCTGGAAGGCGAGGCCGCGCAGATGCACGCGATTGTAGCAGAAGAAGGCGAGGCGGGCGCGGGTCGGCCCCGGGATCTCGCGGATCAGCGCCTGCTTCGTCGCGTCGTCGGAGCGCAGCAGGAGGGCCAGGATCTCCAGATGGACAGGACAGTTGGCCTCATTGGGAATGCTGTCTGATCTCGGCGATACCATGACGTCCTCTTGGGTCTCTACACGTGCTGGTTCTCAGCTCCATGATGCATGCCTCGGTGCGCTCACGACGCCCGCAGGACGAGCATCGCATTCGAGCCTTGTCTCCAGCTTGAACACGGATCCGTGAGGCCGGCTCCGCGCCCCTCAGGCCGAGGGGCGGCGGGCGAGGACCATGTAGTTGACGTCGGTGTCGCGCGACCGCTTCCAGGCGTCGGCGAGCGGGTGATAGACCACGCCGACCTCGTCGATCATCGACAGCCCCGCCGCCTCGACCGGATCGCCGATCTCCTTCGGCCGCACCAGCCGCTCATATTGATGGGTGCCCTTGGGCAGCCAGCCGAGCACGTATTCCGCGCCGATGATGGCGAAGGTCAGCGCCTTGAAGGTGCGGTTGATGGTGGCGACGAAGAGCAGCCCGCCCGGCTTCACCATCGCCGCGCAGGAGGTCAGGAAGAGGTCGACGTCTGAGACGTGCTCGACGATCTCCAGCGCCAGCACCACGTCGAAGGTCTCGCCGCCTTCGGCGATCGCCTCGGCGGTGGTGGCGCGGTAGTCGATGGCAAGCCCGCTCTCTGCGGCGTGCAGCTTGGCGACCTCGATATTCGTCTCCGAGGCGTCGGCGCCGACGACCCTGGCCCCGAGCCTGGCCATCGGCTCGCAGATCAGCCCGCCGCCGCAGCCGATGTCGAGCACCGACAGGCCGTCGAAGGGCTTGTCGGAGGACAGGTCCAGGTCGAAATTCATCGCCAGCTGCTCGCGGATATATTCCAGCCGCACCGGGTTGAACTTGTGCAGCGGCTTGAACTTGCCGACCGGGTTCCACCATTCCTGGGCCAGGCGCGAGAATCGCTCGACCTCGGCCGCGTCGATCGTCGTTCCGTCGGGTGCGCTCATCTCGTCCTCGTTGCCTGTCGTGGTGGTTCGGCATGTTCGCTCCGGCCGGCCAAAGTCAAGCGTGGCGGCGCGGCGGAGGCGATGCGAGATGGTGTCCGCAAGCCGCGGCGACATTGCGGTTTGAGGTCGCATCGGCTAGGGAACCCCCGCCCGCCGCGTGCTGGGTCCTTCGGACATGTCCGGCCGTTTCGCGACGCCGGACCGTTCGGGGTCAGTTCACCAGACATCTTGTCGAACCACCGAATGCCGATCCCATGGCCCGACTCGTCCTCAAATTCGGCGGCACTTCCGTCGCCGACGTCAACCGCATCCGCAATGTCGCGCGTCATGTGAAACGCGAGGTCGACGCGGGCCACGACGTGGCCGTGGTCGTCTCGGCGATGTCGGGCAAGACCAACGAGCTCGTCGGCTGGTGCCGCGAGGCCTCGCCGATCCACGATGCGCGCGAATATGACGCCGTGGTGGCGTCCGGCGAGCAGGTGACGGCCGGCATCCTGGCGATCACGCTGCAGGCGATGGGCGTCAATGCGCGCTCCTGGCAGGGCTGGCAGGTGCCGATCCGCACCGACGGCGCCCATGGCGCCGCCCGCATCCAGGAGATCGATTCGTCGGAGATCGTGCGGCGCTTCGCCGAGGGGCAGGTGGCGGTGCTCGCCGGCTTCCAGGGCATCGCGCCCGACAACCGCATCGCGACGCTCGGGCGCGGCGGTTCGGACACCTCGGCCGTCGCGGTGGCCGCGGCGATCAAGGCCGATCGCTGCGACATCTACACCGACGTCGACGGCGTCTACACCACCGACCCGCGCATCGAGCCGAAGGCCCGGCGCCTCAGCCGCATCTCCTTCGAGGAAATGCTGGAGATGGCCTCGCTTGGCGCCAAGGTGCTGCAGGTGCGCTCGGTGGAACTGGCCATGGTCCACAAGGTGCGGACCTTCGTGCGTTCTTCTTTCGAGGACCCGGACGCGCCCGGCATGGGCGACTTCGACAACCCGCCGGGGACCCTCATTTGCGACGAGGATGAAATCGTGGAACAGCAGGTCGTCACAGGCATCGCCTACGCCAAGGACGAGGCGCAGATCTCGCTGCGCCGGGTCGAGGACCAGCCGGGCGTCGCCGCGGCCATCTTCGGGCCGCTCGCCGAAGCCGGCGTCAATGTCGACATGATCGTCCAGAACATCTCCGAGGCCGGCACCTCCACCGACATGACCTTCACGGTCCCGGCCGGCGATCTCGACAAGGCGACCGCCGTCCTCGAGAAGGCCAAGACGGAGATGCGCTACGACGCCATCCAGAGCGAGCAGGGCCTGACTAAGGTCTCAGTCATCGGCGTCGGCATGCGCAGCCACACCGGCGTTGCCGCCACCGCCTTCAAGGCGCTGGCCGATCGCGGCGTCAACATCCGCGCCATCACCACGTCGGAGATCAAGATCTCGATCCTGATCGACGGCGACTACACCGAACTGGCCGTGCGGGCGCTGCATTCGGTCTACGGTCTCGACAAGGCATAGACCTTAAGGGTCGCCGGACTGCCGGCCTTGCGTGCCGGCGTGACGGGCGCGCAACCGGGCCGCGAAGGGGAAAACCTATTGCTGCCTTCCGATTGGGTTCTGTCGGGGCAGCTTTATGTGATCTGATACGGGGAAGGGGATCGCGCGGCCGACCGGAATCATCCGGGCGGGCGTCGGCCACCTGGAACGGGACATCGCGTTGAACAGAAGCGACATGTCAGGGCCGCGCGTTCTCATGCGCCGCATCCGGGAGCTCATGGTCGAGCCTCTCGACCCGCAGTCGCGTCTCGACCAGATTTCCCGCCTGATCGCCCAGAACATGGTGGCCGAGGTCTGCTCGCTCTACGTCCTGCGTGCCGACGGCATTCTGGAACTCTATGCCACCGAGGGCCTGAACCCTGGTTCGGTCCATCTCGCCCAGCTGAAACTCGGCGAGGGCCTCGTCGGCACGATCGCCGCGACGGCGCGGCCGCTGAACCTGCCGGAAGCTCAGAAGCATCCGGCCTTCACCTATCTTCCGGAGACCGGCGAGGAGATCTACCACTCCTTCCTCGGCGTGCCGATCCTGCGCGCCGGCCGCACGCTCGGCGTGCTGGTCGTCCAGAACAAGGCGGCACGGGTCTATCGCGACGAGGAATCCGAGGCGCTGGAAACCGTCGCCATGGTGGTCGCCGAGATGATCGCCGCCGGCAGCCTGGAAGGCCTGTCGCGGCCCGGCGTCGCCCTCGACCTGTCGCGCTCGGTCTCGTTCACCGGCGTGCCGCTGTCCGACGGCATCGGCCTTGGCCGGGTGATCCTGCACGAGCCGCGCGTCGTCGTGACCAACCTCTTCAACGAGGACATGGAGATCGAGGTCGAGCGCCTGACCAAGGCGCTGGGCGTCCTGCGGCTGTCGATCGAGGACATGCTGTCGCGCCGCGAGGTGGCCGGCGAGGGCGAGCACCGGGCGGTGCTGGAAGCCTATCGCATGTTCGCCCACGACCGCGGTTGGGTGCGGCGGCTGGAAGAGGCGGTGCGCAACGGCCTGACCGCGGAAGCTGCGGTGGAAAAGGTCCAGAGCGACATGCGGGCGCGCATGATGCACATGACCGACCCCTATATCCGCGAGCGGCTGCACGATTTCGACGATCTCGCCAACCGGCTGCTGCGCCAGCTGATCGGCCATGACGGGCAGGCGACGCCCGACGACGCGATCATCGTCGCCCGCTCCATGGGCGCGGCGGAATTGCTCGACTATCGCCGCGAGCAGATCCGCGGCCTCGTGCTGGAGGAGGGCGCGGCGACCAGCCACGTCGTCATCGTCGCGCGGGCCCTCGGCATTCCGGTGGTCGGCCAGGTCAAGGGTGCGGTCTCCATGTCGGAGAGCGGCGATTCGGTCATCGTCGACGGCGAGGATGGCGGCGTGCATCTGCGCCCGCAGCCCGATCTGGAAGCCCTGTTCTCCGACAAGGCCAAGTTCCGCGAGAAGCGCCAGGAGCGCTACCGGTCGCTGCGCGACATGGCCTCGGTCAGCCGCGACGGCGTCAAGATCGACCTGCAGATGAATGCCGGCCTGCTGGTCGACCTGCCGCAGCTCGACGAGGCCGGCGCCGAGGGCATTGGCCTGTTCCGCACCGAGCTGCAGTTCATGGTCGCCTCCACCATGCCCCGGGCCAGCGACCAGGAACGGCTGTATTCGGCGGTGCTGGACGCGGCCGGCGGCCGGCCCGTGACCTTCCGCACCCTCGATGTCGGCGGCGACAAGGTGCTGCCCTATCTGAACCAGTTCCCTGAGGACAATCCGGCGCTGGGCTACCGGGCGCTGCGCCTGGCGCTCGACCGGCCGGGCCTGATGCGGACCCAGCTGCGGGCGCTGCTCAAGGCGGCGGCCGGCCGGGAATTGCGGGTCATGTTCCCGATGGTGACCGACGTGTCGGAGCTGCATCTGGCGCGCGACCTGATCAGCCGCGAATACAAGCACCTGACCCGCTTCGGCCATGTCATGCCCGAGCGGCTGAAGATCGGCGCGATGATCGAGGTGCCGGGCATCCTGTTCCAGCTCGACGAGGTGATGCAGCTGCTCGACTTCGTGTCGGTCGGGTCGAACGACCTGTTCCAGTTCTTCAACGCCGTCGATCGCGGCAATGCCCGCGTCGCCGACCGCTTCGACGATCTGTCGCCGGCCTTCCTGCGGGCGCTGAAGCTGATCGTCGATGCCGGCATCCGCCATTCGGTGCCGGTGACCCTGTGTGGCGAGATGGCCGGCCGGCCGCTGTCGGCGATGGCGTTGATCGGCCTCGGCTTCCGGTCCATATCCATGGCACCGCCCTCGATCGGGCCGGTGAAGGCGGCGATCGTCGAGATGAATGTCGGCCGGGTGACCGAGCTGGTGACCGCCTATCTCGACGGCAGCCATCCGTCGGATGCGCCGCGGCGGGCACTGGTCGACTTCGCCAAGGCGCAGGGCATTCCGTATTAGCTGATCCGGCCCGCCGACCCGGATCACCGTCGCGACCTCGCGCAAGAGGGCGCATCCTCTTCCCCGCACCTGTTCAGGACCACATGGCGACCCTGCCGAAATCCAGCCTCGACGAAATCCTCAACCGCTTCGCGCTGCTCGAGCACGAGATGTCGAAGGGGCCGGAGCACGAGGTCTATACCAAGCTGGCCGCCGAATATTCCGGGCTGGAGGAAGTGGTCGCGGCCATTCGCACCTATCAGAAGGCCGAGCAGGAACTGGCCGAGGCCCGCGCGATCCTCGACGAGCCGGCGGCCGGGCGCGACATGCGCGAACTGGCGGAAATCGAGATCGACGAGCTGAAGGAACGGCTGGAGACGCTGACCGCCGAGATCCGCATCCTGCTGCTGCCCAAGGACGCCGCCGACGAGAAGGGCGCGATCCTGGAAATCCGCGCCGGCACAGGCGGCTCGGAGGCCGGCCTCTTCGCGGGCGATCTCTTCCGCATGTATCAGCGCTATGCCGAGATGAACCGCTGGAAGGTCGAGATCATCTCGGCCAGCGAGGGCGAGGTCGGCGGCTACCGCGAAGTGATCGCCGCGATCCGCGGCGTCGGCGTGTTCTCGCGGCTGAAGTTCGAATCCGGCGTCCACCGGGTGCAGCGCGTGCCCGAGACCGAATCGGGCGGCCGCATCCACACCTCGGCGGCCACCGTCGCGGTGCTGCCGGAAGCCGAGGACATCGACGTCGAGGTCAAGACCGAGGACATCCGCATCGACACGATGCGCGCCTCGGGCGCCGGCGGCCAGCACGTCAACACCACCGATTCGGCGGTGCGCATCACCCATCTGCCCACCGGCATCGTCGTGACGTCGTCGGAAAAGTCCCAGCACCAGAACCGCGCCCGCGCCATGCAGGTGCTGAAGGCCCGGCTGTTCGACATGGAACGCCAGCGCGCCGACGACGAGCGCTCAGCCGCCCGCAAGAGCCAGGTCGGCTCCGGCGACCGCTCCGAGCGCATCCGCACCTATAATTTCCCGCAAGGCCGCGTCACCGACCACCGGATCAACCTGACGCTCTACAAGCTCGACCGGGTGATCGAGGGCGAGATGGACGAACTGGTCGATGCGCTGGTCGCCGACCATCAGGCGCATCTCCTGGCCGCCGTCGGCGTCGATGCTTGACGAGCCGGGCGGGCCGACGCTCGGCGACTGCCTGCGGGACGGGCAGGCGCGGCTGCGCGCCGCCGGCTGCGACACGCCCGATCTCGACGCGCGGCTGCTGCTGGCGGAGATCTGCGACCGGCGCCCCGGCGAGGTGCATTCGGCGTCGGGCGCCGTGGTGTCGGTGGCGGACGCGGCCCGCTTCGACGCGGTCCTGGCGCGGCGGGCGGCCGGCGAGCCGGTGCACCGCATCATCGGCCGGCGCGCCTTCTACGAGCATGACTTCCTGCTGTCGCCCGAAACGCTGGAACCGCGGCCAGACACCGAGGTGCTGGTGGAGGAGGCCCGCAAGGCGATGGCGGCGATCGTCGCGCGGGACGGTCGCTGCGTCTTTGCCGATGTGGGCACCGGCACCGGCGCCATCGCGGTCTCGCTGCTGGCGCTGTTCGCCGAGGCCGAGGCCGTCGCGCTCGACATTTCGGACGGGGCGCTTCAGACCGCGCGGCGCAATGCGATCGCCGCCGGCGTCGCCGACCGGATGCACACTGTGCGGGCGAACTATCTCGACGCGATCGCGGGACCGCTTGAACTCGTCGTGTCGAATCCCCCATATATTCCGCACGACGATATCGCAGCCCTGTCGCGCGAGGTGCGTGACCACGACCCCCTGCTCGCCCTCGATGGCGGCGCGGACGGGCTCGATGCCTATCGCGCGCTGGCGACGGGCGCCCGCCGGATCGTGCGGTCGCAGGGCCTGGTGATCGTCGAGATCGGCGTCGGCCAGGAGGGCGACGTGGCGGCGATCTTCGCGGCCGAAGGTTTCATCCTCGATGCGGCGACCCGGGACCTTGGCGGCGTGATCCGGGTCCTGACCCTGCGGCTGGCGATCGGCGACGCGGGTCCGGTGTAACCAAGTTTCCAGCCGGCGCCGCAATCGCAGGGTATGCAGACAAAAAACACTTGTGGCAGTGCGGTTTCCCCTCTAGGGTCTGACGAATACGGAACATCCGAGGGGGACATCCCTCAGGCAGCGCCGCCAGGCGACCCGAGGAATGCTCGTGGTGACCGGTAGGTCGTCCGTACAAGCCGGCGCGAGGGTATCGCCAGCCACAACCGACAAAACCTCTAGTTGGCGGCATTGCTGCGGCAGGCTGCACCTTGAGCAGACGCGTGATCCGCGTCTTTGGGCAACAGCCATACCGGCACGACCGGTGCATCCAAAAAGACAGGAAGTTCATGAGGCCAGGACAGCAGCAGAAAAACCGTATGCGCGGACGCGGTCGCAAGGGCCCGAACCCGCTTTCGCGTGGCTACGAGTCGAATGGCCCGGACGTGAAGATCAGGGGCACCGCCCAGCATATCGCCGAGAAATACTCGACCCTGGCGCGTGACGCCTCGGGAGCCGGCGACCGTGTCATGGCCGAGAACTATCTGCAGCACGCCGAGCACTACAATCGCATCGTGGCGGCGGCGCAGGCGCAGTTCCAGCCGCGCGACGATCGCGACAACCGCGACGATTCCAGCGACGA
Organism: Aurantimonas coralicida DSM 14790; assembly: GCF_000421645.1. Classification (GTDB taxonomy): domain Bacteria; phylum Pseudomonadota; class Alphaproteobacteria; order Rhizobiales; family Rhizobiaceae; genus Aurantimonas; species Aurantimonas coralicida. Next base: position 638,513 of record NZ_ATXK01000002.1, read on the forward strand.
CGACGACGACGATCAGCAGGACAACTCCAGCTATCGCGACGACCGGGACGACCGCGACAACGACGCGGACGGCGAGCGCAACCGGGGCAATCGCGACAACCGCGACGGCAACCGCAGCCGCGACCGCGACAACAACCGGGATCGCGACGGCAACCGCGACCGCGATGGCAACCGCAATCGCAACCGCGACGACAACAGCCGCGGCAACCGCGACAATCGTCAGCAGGACGACAATCGCGGCAATCGCGATCGGCGTGACCGGTCCGAGCCGAACGGCACCGGCCCGCAGCCGATGGTCGCCGAAGAGGCGGACCGCGGGTCCTCGCAGGGCGACGATCGCCGCGAGCGCCCGGCGCGCGGCGAGGCCAATGGCAGCGACGCCGACGGCCGCCGCAGCGAGACCGTATCCTCCGACGAGCAGAACGAACGGCCGCGTCGCCGCGCCCGCACCCGTCGCCCGCGCGACGAGGATGGCGTGACGAACGAGGCGGCAGCACCCGCCGCACCGGCACAGGCCGCCGATGCCGGCGAGAGCCCCGCGACGGCGGCAGCGCCGTCCGATGCGCCCGAGGCGGATGCCGCACCGGTGAAGCGCCGTCCCGGACGGCCGCGTAAGAAGAAGCCGGAAGACGGCGCCGATGGCGAGACCAAGGCCGGCGGCGACAACGACGCCCTGCCGGACTTCCTTTTGGCCTCCAACGGCTGAGCCGACCGGGCAACCGATCCGCGAACGAGACAAAGGGCGCTGCGAGCTTCGCGGCGCCCTTTTTCGTGGGCGCTCCCGGGTGTGACCGACCGGCGCCTTGATCTGGCGCATGGCGGCGGGCGAAACATTTTTGCAACAGTCGTGCGTCTGGCCCTTCCGGGTGAGTTGCGCCTCACCCATATATTCAGCGGGCGGCCTGCCGGAACGGGGGCCGGACTCCAGGAACGTGCGGACGACGCCTGCGGGGTGGTTCGCCGATAGGAGAAGCGATCCATGAATATCGAGAAATACACCGAGCGCGTTCGCGGCTTCATCCAGGCCGCACAGACCCAGGCGGTCTCGCGCGATCACCAGCAATTCACGCCCGAGCACCTGCTGAAGGTCCTGATCGACGACGAGGAAGGCATGGCGGCCGGCCTCATCGAGAAGGCCGGCGGACGGCCGCAGGAGGTCCGGATCGCCGTCGAGGCGGCCCTCGACGCCATGCCGAAAGTGTCGGGCGGCGGCTCGCAGATGTATCTCGCCCAGCCGCTGGCGAAGATCTTCGCCACCGCCGAGGAGATCGCCAAGAAGGCCGGCGACAGCTATGTCAGCGTCGAGCGCCTGCTCCTGGCCATGACCATCGAGAAGGCCGCCAAGACCGCGACCATCCTCGCCAATGCCGGCGTGACGCCGAACGGGCTGAACGCGGCCATCGAGTCGTTGCGCAAGGGCCGCACCGCCGACAGCGCCTCGGCCGAGAGCGGCTACGACGCCCTGAAGAAATACGCCCGCGACCTGACGGCGGCTGCGCGCGAGGGCAAGCTCGACCCGGTGATCGGCCGTGACGACGAGATCCGCCGCACCATCCAGGTCCTGTCCCGGCGCACCAAGAACAACCCGGTGCTGATCGGCGAGCCCGGCGTCGGCAAGACCGCCATCGCCGAAGGCCTGGCGCTGCGCATCGTCAATGGCGACGTGCCGGAATCCCTGCGCGACAAGCAGCTGATGGCCCTCGACATGGGCTCGCTCATCGCCGGCGCGAAATATCGCGGCGAGTTCGAGGAGCGGCTGAAGGCCGTCCTGTCCGAGGTGACGGCCGAGGCCGGCAACATCATCCTGTTCATCGACGAGATGCACACGCTGGTCGGCGCGGGCAAGGGCGACGGGGCGATGGACGCCTCCAACCTGCTGAAGCCCGCCTTGGCGCGCGGCGAGCTGCACTGCGTCGGCGCGACGACGCTCGACGAGTATCGCAAGCATGTCGAGAAGGACCCGGCGCTGGCCCGGCGCTTCCAGCCGGTCTTCGTGAGCGAGCCGACCGTCGAGGACACGATCTCGATCCTGCGCGGCCTGAAGGAGAAATACGAGCAGCACCACCAGGTGCGCATCTCCGACAGCGCCCTGGTGGCGGCGGCGCAGCTGTCGAACCGCTACATCACAGACCGCTTCCTGCCCGACAAGGCGATCGATCTGGTCGACGAGGGCGCGGCGCGGCTGCGCATGCAGGTCGATTCCAAGCCCGAGGCGCTGGACGAGATCGACCGCCGCATCATGCAGCTTAAGATCGAGCGCGAGGCGCTGCGCCGCGAAAGCGACGACGCGTCGAAGGACCGGCTCGAGCGGCTGGAAGGGGAATTGGCCAATCTGGAGGAGGAATCCGACCGGATCACCACGACCTGGCAGGCCGAGAAGTCGAAGCTCGGGCTTGCCGCCGACCTGAAGAAGCGACTCGACGAGGTCCGCAACGAACTGGCCGTCGCCCAGCGCAAGGGCGAGTTCCAGCGGGCCGGCGAGCTCGCCTATGGCGAGATCCCGCAGCTCGAGGCGCAGCTCAAGGAAGCCGAGGCCCAGGACGGGGCCGGCACCGCCGGCTCGATGGTCGAGGAGACCGTCACCGCCGACCACATCGCCCATGTCGTCTCGCGCTGGTCGGGCATTCCGGTCGACCGGATGCTGGAGGGCGAGCGCGACAAGCTCCTGCGCATGGAAGACGCGCTGCAGACGCGCGTCGTCGGCCAGGGCGAGGCGGTGCAGGCGGTGTCGAAGGCGGTGCGCCGCGCGCGGGCCGGGCTGCAGGACCCGAACCGGCCGATCGGCTCGTTCATCTTCCTCGGGCCCACCGGCGTCGGCAAGACCGAGCTGACCAAGTCGCTGGCCGCCTTCCTGTTCGACGACGAGACCGCCATGGTGCGGCTCGACATGTCGGAGTTCATGGAGAAGCACTCGGTCTCGCGGCTGATCGGCGCGCCTCCGGGCTATGTCGGCTACGAGGAGGGCGGCAGCCTGACCGAGGCGGTGCGGCGGCGGCCCTACCAGGTGGTGCTGTTCGACGAGATCGAGAAGGCCCATCCGGACGTCTTCAACGTGCTTCTGCAGGTGCTCGACGACGGGCGGCTGACGGACGGGCAGGGGCGCACGGTCGACTTCCGCAACACGATCATCATCATGACCTCCAATCTGGGGGCGGAATTCCTCACCGCCCTGCGCGACGACGAGGATGCCGAGGCGGCGCGCGACCAGGTGATGGACGTGGTGCGGCGGGCCTTCCGGCCGGAATTCCTCAACCGTGTGGACGAGACCATTCTCTTCCACCGCCTCCATCGCTCCGAGATGGGCGCGATCGTCGACATCCAGATGAAGCGGCTCGACCAGCTTCTGGCGGATCGCAAGATCCGGGTCGAACTCGACGAGACCGGCCGCGAATGGCTGGCCGAGCGGGGCTACGATCCGGCCTATGGCGCGCGGCCGCTGAAGCGGGTGATCCAGCGCGAGGTGCAGGATCCGCTGGCCGAGAAGATCCTGCTCGGCGAGGTCCGCGACGAGAGCGTGATCAAGATCGCCGGCGGCGGCGACCATCTGATCTTCCACGTGGTCGGCTCCAAGGCCGGCGCACCGGGAGACCGGGTCGCGGCCTGACGGGCTCCGGAGCGAAGATGAAAAAGGGGCGGTCCGTCGGGCCGCCCCTTGTCGTTTCAGCCCTGGCGTCGCGTCAGATATAGGCGGGACGCCAGTAATCGTCGATGCGCTGGCCGGTGTCGGGATCGTTCCAGCCCGGGGAAGCGTCCGGGGCAAAGCGCGGTGCGCCTTCAAGCTGCTCGCGGGTGATGCCGACGACATAGCCGCCCTGCCGCGCGTCGTATTTCAGGACGTGCCAGGGCAGCGGATGATAGTCCTCGCCGATCCCCAGGAACCCGCCGAAGGACAGGATGGCGTATTTCACCTGGCCGTCGCGCTTGCCGATGACGAGGTCCTGGATATGGCCGAGATGGTCGCCGTCGGTGTTGTAGACCGCGGTGCCTTCCACCCGGCTCGCCTCGATATTGTTGATGCCGACCTCGTTGTCGGTCTCCTCGCTGGCCATGATATGGCGGCCTTCGGTCGATGACATGATCGTTCTCCATCCAAACGTCTCGTCGGCGCAACGGCTTCGCGCAAGGCGCGGTTCCGGGAGGTCATGCGCCCCGCGCGCCGCCCTGCGGCGAGGGGGACGAAACGCCCGAAGATTGGGACGGCCAGACAAGAATGGCGATCGGGGCCATCTTTCTCAGCGTCATGGCCGGGCGTATGGTGATGGCGGGCGCGTGATCGCCCGCGCACGCCCGCCGGGCGAGGCGCCTCGTCCGTTCAGGATACCCGAAAATGCAGTTCTGTTTCCGTCCCGTCCTCGCTGCGGCCGTCGGCGCGGTGTGTCTTGCCGCCGTATCCGCCCATGCCGAGAACCGTGACGTCACCGTTACCAACGCCACCAGCGTCGCGATGATCGAGTTCTACGCGTCCAACACCGGGACGAATGCCTGGGAGGAAGACATCCTCGGCGTCGACGTTCTGGAGCCGGGCGAGGCGGTGCTGGTGACCGTCGATGACGGGACCGGCGCCTGCATGTTCGACTTCAAAGCCACCTTCAGCGACGGCACCGACGCCACAAAGGCCGGCGTCGACGTCTGCGAGATTTCGGAATTCGATTTCACCGACTGATCGGTCGGGTTTTGGGAGAAACCACGATGTGGACGTCCATACGCAGTCTGACACTGGCCGCCGTGCTTCTGGCCGGCGCGGCACCGGCCCTCGCCGACCCGTCCGGCCACTACACCATCGCCGGCACCAATCCGGACGGTTCGACCTACGATGCCAGCGTTCTCGTGGCCAAGGTCGGGGACACCTTTACCCTGACCTATACGCTGCAGGACGGCACCAAGCTGCAGGGCACGGGGATCGGCGACGATGACGTCATGGCCATCGGCTATCTCCAGGATGGCGAGAGCGGCGTCGCGCTGATGTACCGCGAAGGCGGGAAATGGATGGGCGTGTGGAGCTATATCGGCGCCAAGACGCTCGGGACCGAGGAATGGCGGCCGCAATAGCGAAGGCCACGAAACGCTTCGGCGGGGCCGCGCATCACCCGTGCGGTCCCGCCGGACTCATCGCAAAGGGAGTTGCGGGATGACGAAACGGTTCTGGTCCCTGTGCCTTGCCGCGCTGTTGATGACCGCGCCGGCGTTCGCCCAGAGCCACGAAGAGGTCTCCGCCCGGATCGAGGCGCTGCAGGGCGATGCCGCGGGATTTGCCGAGGCCTTCGACCTTCTGACCGAGGCGATGCGCTACGGCGATCCGATCACCGTGGCGCAGCTTGCCGAGTATCCGCTGACGGTCCGCGCCAATGGCGAGGAATACGAACTGATCGAAGCCCAAGACCTCGTCGACAATTACGACCGTCTCGTCATGGCGGAGACGCAAGCGATCGTCGCGGACCAGGATTTCGCGGACCTCTTCGTCAATGCGGAAGGGGTGATGTTCGGAAACGGCGAGATCTGGATGGCGTCCGTCTGCGACGACAATGCCTGCAGCCGGACCCATTGGGCGATCATCGCCATCAACAACTGACCGGCCGGCGCCGCGCGCCCTGTGGCCCGGCTTGTCCGGAACCGGCCGGATGCGGTCAGTCTTCCTTGAGATAGACCTCGACCGGGCCCTTCAGCTTGATGGTCAGCGGCTGGCCACGGCGGTCCTTCGCCTTGCCGGCCTGGACGCGGATCCAGCCTTCGCTGATGCAGTATTCCTCGACATTGGTGCGTTCCTCGCCCTTGAACCGCACGCCCACGCCCCGCGTCAGCAGGTCGGCGTCGTGGAACTCGCTGGACGGGTCGGAAGACAGCCGGTCGGGAAGGGTGTCGCTCATGGTCGTATCCTGATGTTGGCGCTGGCGCGCATGTGATGCCCGCACATAAACGCTTGCGGCCGCGCGCCCAAGTGGGGACCGGCAAAACGACGCTCCGCGGCGGTCGATCCTGAGGCGACGGACGCGTTTTCTTCAGAATGACTGACACTTGCGTGAGGTTTCGCCATTTTCATGTCCGGTTCATCCGCCATGTCGGATAGTGCGGGATAAAGGCCTGGAGAGCAGGATCCGCGTCCGGATGGTCGTCCGGCGGTGGATGCGACGGGGCGTCCCGGCGGTGCATGGTGCGCCGGCGGGACCAGGCTGTGCTGGAGAAAGCAAGATGAAGCCTATCGTGGCACTCTGTCTGTCGACGCTTGCGCTGACGACCGCGGCGACCGGGGCGCAGGCCCAGTCGGGCGAGATCCGTCTGGCCCAGGGATACGACCAGTATGGCGACGTCGCCGAGGTCTATGTGGACGAGAGCGGTCGCCGGGTGGTGATCGATTCCACCGGCCGCATCATCGCCATCGAGGAGCCGCGCCGCGAGCGCTTTCGCGAGCGCCGGGCGCGCTTCGGCGAAAGGGGCGGCGCCATCATTGACGCGCCGCCGCCGCCGGGCGTGACGCTGGAGGGCCGCGTCGATTTCGGCCCGCGCTCGGCCGATCCCTATGCCGATGACGGCTACGACCGCGAGCGCGATTACGGCCCCGATCCGGTCTATCGCGACGAGCCCCGCTATGACGGGCCGATCGAGGCCGCGCCGCTGCCGGACGCCGGGAGCGAGCCGCGCCGCGAGGCCGAGCTTCCGCCCGTCCAGGGCCCGGACTATCCGGCCGATGGCGCCGCCGACACCCAGACCAGCGTCGACGATCTGCTGACCGATCCGGGCGCTATCGGCACGGCGCCGGCCGAAGGCCGCACCATCACGGAAACCGATCCGGCCCCGCCGGTCGAGGCGCCGAAGGGCAAGAACGCCGAGGCGGAGATCGCGGCGCTGCAGATCCTGCTCGACCGCGCCGGCATGTCGCCGGGCGTCATCGACGGCCGCATGGGCTCGAACGTCAACAAGGCGGTCGCCGCCTATGAGGAGAAGTTCGGCCGCAGCCTGCCCACCGGCGACGCCAAGGCGCTGGCCGAGGAACTGGACGCCACCGGCGGGCCGGCGATCACCACCTACGAGATCACCGCCGAGGACGTCGCCGGTCCGTATGTGGCGGCGATCCCGTCCGACTACGGCGAGAAGGCGCAGCTACCCGAGATGAGCTTCGAGCGCGTCTCCGAACGGCTGGCCGAGCGGTTCCACATGGACGAGGAGTTCCTGCGCAAGATCAATCCGGGCGCCGATTTCGATCGGCAGGGCACCCGCATCAAGGTCGCGGCGACCGGCGAGAACGTGAAGGGCGAGGTCACCAAGATCATCGCCGACAAGGGCCGCGAGCAGGTGCGCGCCTATGCGGCCGACGGCAGCCTGATCGCCGCCTATCCCTCGACCATCGGCTCGTCCGACACGCCGTCCCCGTCGGGCGTCGTGCAGGTCAACCGCATCGCCTTCGATCCGAACTACACCTACAATCCGAAGGTCAATTTCAAGCAGGGCTCCAACGACAAGGTGCTGACGATTCCGCCGGGCCCGAACGGTCCGGTCGGCACGATCTGGATCGCGCTGTCGAAGCCGACCTACGGCATTCACGGCACGCCGGAGCCGTCCAAGATCGGCAAGACCAACAGCCATGGCTGCGTCCGCCTGACCAATTGGGACGCGACCGAACTCGCCAAGATGGTGAAGCCGGGCGTGACCGTGGAGTTCGCCGAATAGGCACGATCCTGACGACGGCGCCGGGGCGGGCGGGCAGATCGCCGCTCCGGCCGTCCGTCGGCGGGCCTTCGGCATGACGGCGATCTCCCTCGACGACACCAAAGCACCCGCCGCAGCCAGTGCGGCGGATGGCCTGTCCGCGCCGCATGGCAGAGCCGACATCGGCGACATCGCCATCGTCCATGACGATCACCCGGCGCAGGGGGCGGCCGATGGCGTGCCGGTGCTGCTCCTGCATGGCGCGGTGCAGACGCGGGCGGTCTGGGCCGGGCAGGTGCAGGCGCTCGCCGACCGGCATCGCGTCATCGTGCCGGATCTGCGCGGCCATGGCGCAACCCCGCTCGGCCAGGAGCGTCTGACCATCGACCGCATGGCGATCGATAGTCTGGCGCTCATCGACCGTCTCGGCATCGACCGCTTTGCCGTCTGCGGCGTTTCGCTGGGCGGCATGGTGGCGCTGGAGATCGCGGCCCGCGCGCCGGACCGGGTGACCGCGCTGGTTCTCGCCAATACGCCCCGCTCCCTGTCGGGCATTGGCTGGGTGCGCCGGCTCGTCGACTGGCTCGACCTGCAGCGCCTGCTGCACCCGACGTTCCACCTCCTCGGCCAGGCCCGCACGGCACGGATCGGCCTGGCGCTGGCCGCACGCCTCGTCGGGCCGTTCTGGGTCGGACGGGACGCGCGGCGGCATTTCATCGCCGGCTTTCGGGCGATGTCGCCGGACGCCATCGTCGCCACCTATCGCGCCATCGTCGAAAGCCGGCCGCTGGATCTCGGCCGCATCCGCTGCCCGTGCCTGGTCATCGACACGCTGCATGACGCGACGACGATTCGCGAACAAGCCGCCGATATCGTCGCCGAGGCGCCCAATGCCAGGAGCGTGGTGCTGGAGGCCGGCCATGTCGCCAATCTCGACAATCCGGCCGTCTTCAACCGCGTCCTCGCCGAGTTCCTGGCATTGCCCGGCCGGAACTGACCGCTGCGGCATAGTGCCCGCCGCCGGCCCTCGAGCCACCGGAAGCGCCGCAATGGCGGGGCCGCAGGGTCGTTGGCCGGCTCGATAGATAAGACGTGATCGTCGTTGTCGGGTCATGGACGAAAGCTAGGTCTTCTCGAACGCGGTTGTCCGGCGGCCCGCCTTCAGGGCGAACCGGCGGCCGGAACCAGTTCGAAGAGGTTCGACATGGCCCATGTTTCCCGCAAATCGCTGACCGACGTCTCCGCGCTCGCGGCCCGCTACCGTGCAGTGCGCGAGGACAGCCGTGCCCTCGGCGCACCGCTGTCGGACGCCGACGCGACCGTCCAGTCGATGCCCGACGCGAGCCCTGCCAAATGGCATCTGGCCCACACGACCTGGTTCTTCGAGACCATGGTGCTGAAGCCGAATCTCGCCGGCTACGAGGTCTTCGACGACAGCTACAACTACCTCTTCAACTCCTATTACGAGACCATCGGCGAGCGGCAGCCGCGACCGCGGCGGGGCATGATCACGCGGCCGGCGCTGGACGAGATCTTCGCCTATCGCGCCCATGTGGACGCGGCGATCGAGACGCTGATGGAGCGCGGCCCGGCACCGGATGTCGCCGAGCTGATCGAGCTCGGCTGCCATCACGAGCAGCAGCATCAGGAATTGCTGCTGACCGACATTCTGCATCTCTTCGACCAGAGCCCGCTGAAGCCGGCCTATCGCGACCCGCAGCCACTGGGCGTCGCGGCCGATCCGGGCGAGGCGCGCTTCATCGGTTTCGACGGCGGCATCGTCGAGATCGGCCATGACGGCGACGGCTTCGCCTTCGACTGCGAGGGGCCGCGCCACCGCGCGCTGCTCGAACCCTACCGCCTGGCCGACCGGCTGGTGACCAATGGCGAATATCTGGCTTTCGTCGAGGATGGCGGCTACCGCGATCCGCTGCTGTGGCTGTCGGCCGGCTGGGGGACGATCCTCGGCGAGGGCTGGACCAGGCCTTTCTACTGGCACGAGCGTGACGGCGAGATGTGGACCATGACCCTGCGCGGCGCGCAGCCGCTCGATCTGAACGCGCCGGTGACGCATCTCAGCTATTTCGAGGCCGACGCCTTCGCGACCTGGGCCGGCAGGCGCCTGCCGACCGAGTTCGAATGGGAGAATGCCGCGGCGAGTCTGCCGGTCGAGGGCAATTTCGCCGGGTCCGGCCGGCTGCGGCCGAAGCCCGCGGCGCCGGGCGAGGGCCTGCGCCAGATGTATGGCGACGTGTGGGAATGGACGCGCAGCCCGTTCTCGCCCTATCCGCGTTTCAAGCCGGTCGAGGGGGCGGTCGGCGAGTATAACGGCAAGTTCATGTGCGGCCAGTTCGTGCTGCGCGGCGGCTCCTGCGCCACGCCGGAGAACCATATCCGCACGACCTACCGCAATTTCTTCCCGCCGGACGCGCGTTGGCAGTTCTCCGGCCTGCGCCTCGCCGAGGACGCGTGAGCATGCTGGACCGCATCGACACGCTGGCCCAGCAGCGCGAGGCCTTTCGCGCCGACGTTCTCGACGGCCTGTCGCGCACGCCCAAGACCCTGCCGAGCCGCTGGCTCTACGACGACCGTGGCTCGGAGCTCTTCGAGGAGATCACAGCGCTGCCGGAATATTATCCGACGCGGACCGAGACCGGCATCCTGAAGGAGAAGGCCGGGGAGATCGCCGCGGTCTTCGGTCCCCGGGCGGTGCTGATCGAGTATGGCGCCGGCGCCGGCATCAAGACCGAGATCGTGCTGGGGGCGCTGGAAGCTCCGCGCCTCTATGTGCCCATCGACATCTCCGGCGATTTCCTGGAAGCGTCGGCCGAGCGGATCAGGAAGCGGTTTCCGGGCCTTGCCGTGGAGCCGGTGGTCGCCGACTTCACCGCCGAATTCGACCTGCCAGGGGACCTGCCCCGGGACGGGCGCCGGGGCGGGTTCTTCCCCGGCTCGACCCTCGGCAATCTCGGCCGCAGGGAGGCGCTGGCCTTTCTCGCCCGGATGCGCCGACATGTCGGAGCAGGCGGCGTTGCCGTCATCGGCGTCGATCTGAAGAAGGACATCGACACGCTGCTGGCCGCCTATGACGACGCGGCCGGCGTGACGGCGGCCTTCGACATCAACATACTTGAGCGTATGCAGCGGGAGCTGGGCGCCGACCTGCCGCTCGACAATTTCGCCCACGAGGCGCGCTGGAACGGCGAGGCCTCGGCCGTCGAGATGCACCTCGTCGCCCGCGACGCCTGCACGCTGACGGTGGCCGGCCGTTCCTTCGCCTTCGAGGCGGGCGAGACGATCCACACCGAAAGCTCGCGCAAATACGATGTCGAGGCCCTGGCCGGGATGGCCGACGAATCCGGCTGGTCGCTGGACAAGGTCTGGACCGATCCGGACGGCCTGTTCGCCCTCGTCAGCCTGTCGGCGGTCTAGACCCTCCGACGCCCGACCTGCGCCGCCCGTCCTGCGGCGTCCTGTTCACTGACCGACGCCCGGCTCGACCGCCGGGCGTCTTTCGTCGTAGACCCGCCTCCGGGGCAGGCTCGTGGCCGCGCGGTCGTCGGAGCGCCCCTTGGACGAACCATGACAGGACGCGGGACATGAGCGGCGAACGCATCGTCATCGTCGGCAGCGGCCAGGCAGCGATCCAGCTCGCGGCCAGCCTGCGGCAGGAAGGCCATGAGGGGCCGATCACCCTGATCGGCGACGAGCCGGGTCTGCCCTATCAGCGGCCGCCTTTGTCCAAGGGCTACATGAAGGAGGGCGATCCCGAGCGCCTGGTCCTCAAGCCGCAGAGCTTCTTCGAGCGCAACGCCATCACTTTGCTCGACGCCACCCGCGTCGCGTCGATCGACCGCGCGGCCCGCACGGTGGCCACCGACGACGGCGCCAGCCATGGCTACGATCATCTGGTTCTGGCCACCGGGGCCCGCAATGTGCGCCCGCCGATCGCCGGCGGCACGCACAAAGATGTCGTGGAACTGCGCACGCTCGCCCATGCCGAGACGATCCGCCGGCGCCTGGCCGACACGCGCCACGCCATCGTCGTCGGCGGTGGCTTCATCGGGCTGGAATTTGCCGCCATGGCGCGGCTTGCCGGGGCAGAGGTGACGGTGCTGGAGGCCGCCGACAGGCTGATGGCCCGCGCCGTCTCGCCGGCGATCTCGGACTTCGTCCTGGAGCACCACCGCGCCGCGGGCATCGCCATCCGGCTCGGCGCCAGGGTGGCGCGCATCGACGACGACGAGACCGAGCGGGTCGTCGGCGTGACGCTTGCCGATGGAACGGGCATCGAGGGCGACCTGGTTCTCGTCGCGACCGGCGTTGCGCCGAATGGCGAACTCGCGGCCGAGGCCGGGCTTGCGGTGTCGAACGGCATCGTTGTCGACGAGACGCTCGCCACCGACGATCCGGCGATCTCGGCCATCGGCGACTGCGCCTCGGTGCCGGGGCCGCTGGGCACCCATCTGCGACTGGAATCGGTGCAGGCGGCGATGGACCAGGCGCGCCATCTGGCGAAGCGGATCGTTCACGGCACGGCGGCGGCCTATCATGCGGTGCCGTGGTTCTGGAGCGACCAGGGCGCGCTGAAGCTGCAGATCGCCGGGCTGACCAGCAGCGCCGATTGCTTCGAGACGATCCGGCAGGAGGATCTGGTCACGGTGATTGTCGGCTATCGCGAGGGGCAACTCGCCTCGGTGGAGACCATCAACGCCCCCGGCGAGCACATGGCCGCCCGCAAGCTGCTCGGCCGCGAGGCGCCGATCAGTGCCGACGAGCTGCGCGACAGCGGCTTCGACCTGCGGGCGCTGGGCAAGGGGCAGGCGGGATCACGCGATCGCAGCGTCGCCTCGGCCTGAGCGGCACGGATCGAGCGCTTTGCGTCTACCGGCCTGAGGGCCGCGTCAGGATGTAGACGCTGACGCTGCCCATGATCAGCGCCAGGCTGACGAGGACGAGCGGGTGGCCGACGGTCACCCATGCCAGCACGAAGGACGCCAGCATCGCGGTGACCGCGGCGATCTTGGCCCGGCGCGGGATGATCCGGTGTTTGCGCCAGGCGACCAGCGTCGGCCCGAAGCGCGGATGCGCCTCCAGCCGGCGGGCGAGATCGGGATGCGAGCGGGCAAAGCACCAGACCGCCAGGAGCAGGAAGGGCGTCGTCGGCAGCAGCGGCAGCACGACGCCGAGCCCGCCCAGCACGACGCAGCTGTAGCCGAGAACCAGATAGAAGGGCTTGGCGAAGGGTCGCATGACGGCGCCAGAACAGGATGACCGGGGAGCCGGTTCGCCGACCGCTACGGGCGGTGTGCGTCCCGTGGGGGGTGATCCGTTGCGAGCTAGCCTTAGTACCGTCAACGTCAAGGCGCGCGCCGCGAGCCTCAAGGCCGCCGCGCGCTGTTGTCGTTTATCTTCTTGCGGTCAGCCCGCCTTTGAACTGCGGACCGCGCCGGAGCCGAGCATGCGGTCGATCTCGGCCGCGTCGTAGCCGGCTTCGCGCAGCACCTCGGCGGTGTGTTCGCCGAGCAGCGGGGCCGGGCGGGTGACGCCGCCGGGCGTGTCGGAGAACTTGATCGGCAGGCCGATCGCCTTCACCCGGCCGGCGGTCGGATGCTCGGTCTCCACCACCATCTCGCGCGACAGGGTCTGCGGGTCCTCGTGCATCTCCGAGATGTCGAGGACCGGGCCGGCCGGCACGCCGGCGGCTTCCAGCTGCGCCAGCCATTCGGCCGAGCTGCGCTGCGAGAAATGCCCGTTGAGGATCTCCTCCAGCGCCGGCAGATTCTGCATGCGGCCGTGATTGTTGGCAAAGCGCGGGTCCGACGCCAGCTCCTCGGCGCCGATGACGGCGAGCATGCGCTCCCAGTTCTTCTGGTTCGCTGCGCCGAGATTGATCCAGCCATCGGCGGTCCGGAAGGCCTGATAGGGCGCGTTCAGCGGATGCGCCGAGCCGAGCGGGCCGGGCGAGGCCCCGGTGGCGAAGGCGATGGCCGACTGCCAGTAGGTGTGGGTGATGCCGGCCTCGAACAGCGAGGTGTCGACCTTCTGGCCCTCGCCGGTCTGCAGCTTGCGGGCATAGGCGGCAGCGCAGCCGAGCGCGCCGAGGATGCCGGCGGTGATGTCGGAGACCGGGGCGCCGGACTTCACCGGCGGGCGGCCGGGGCCTTCGCCGGTGATCGACATCAGGCCGCTCATGCCCTGGGCGATCAGGTCGAAGCCGCCGCGATTGGCATAGGGGCCGGTGCGGCCGAAGCCGGAGATCTCGCAATAGATCAGGCCGGGATTGACCGCCTTCAGATCCTCGTAGCCGAGCCCGAGCTTCTCCATCGTGCCCATGCGGTAATTCTCGATGACGACATCCGCCGTCTCCAGCATGCGCCGCAGCACCGCCTTGCCGTCTTCGGACTTCAGGTCGAGGACGATGCCGCGCTTGTTGCGGTTCATCATCATGTAGGCGGCGGATTCGCCGTTGATGTCCGGCGGCAGGAAGCGCCGCGTGTCGTCGCCGTCGGGCTTCTCGACCTTGATCACGTCGGCGCCCATGTCGGCCAGCATCATGCCGCAGACCGGGCCGGCCATGATATGCGCGAGCTCGATGACCTTCATGCCGTCGAGCGGGCCTTTCGCCTGTGCCATTACTGGCCTTTCCATTCCGGTTTGCGCTTGCCGAGGAAGGCTTCCATGCCTTCCTTGAAGTCCTCGCTCATATAGGCCTGCACCACGAGGTCGCGGTCGTCGGCCTCGGCGCCCTGGACCCGCAGGCGGCGCAAGGCCTCCTTGGTGGTCGAAAGCGTCAGCGGCGCATGGGTGGCGAGCAGTGCCGCCAGTTCTTCGGTGCGGGCGATCAGCGCCGCGTGGTCCGGCACGATCTCGGCGATCAGCCCGGCATTCAGCGCCTCTTCCGCGCCGACGAGGCGGGCGGTGAAGATGATCTCCTTGACCCGGCCGGCGCCCATCAGTGTCGACAGCCGCGACAGATTGGCGATGGACAGGCAATTGCCCAGCGTGCGGGCGATCGGGAAGCCGAACTTCAGGTCGGCGGTGGCGATGCGGATGTCGCAGGCCGCCGCGATGCCCGCGCCGCCGCCGGTGCAGGCCCGCGCGATCGCCGCGATGGTGGGAACCGGGCAGGCCTCCACCGCGCCGAGGACGACGTCCATCCGGTGCTCGTAGTCGAGGGCGTCCTGCTCCGTGTCGAAGCCGCGGAACTGGGTCATGTCGGTGCCGGCGGCGAAAGCCTTGTCGCCGGCGCCGGTGACGACGAGGCACTTCACCTCGCCCCCCAGCGTCGTCTCGCGGCAGATCTCCGCGAGACGGTCGTACATGGCGAAGGTCAGGGCGTTGCGTGCCTGGGGCCGGTTCAGCGTGATCCAGCCGATCCCGTCGCGGACCTCGTAGAGGAGTTCGTCGGTGCTCATGGGTCTACCTGTAGAAATATTCGACGAGGAACATCGGGACTGCCGGCACATAGGTGCACAGGAACAGGACGAACAGCAGCACCCCGACAAAGGGCAGGTTCGCCTTCGACACCTCCCATATGTTGGCCTTGGCGATCGAACAGGCGGTGATCAGCACCGAAGCGACCGGTGGCGTCTGCTGGCCGATGGCGAGGTTCAGCGTCACCACGAGGCCGAAATGCACCGGGTCGATGCCGGCCTGCTGGATCAGCGGGACGATCACCGGGACGACCAGAATGATCGCCGCGGCCGAGTGCAGGAAGAACCCGATGACCAGGAAGAAGACGTTCAGGATCAAAAGGATCAGGTACTGGTTCGAGGTGATGTCGAGGATGCCCTCGGCCAGCTGCTGGGGCACGCGCGCCTGGGTGAGATAGCTGCCCATCAGGATCGACGCGGCGACCAGGAGCATGACCACGGCGGTCTGGATGCCGCCTTCCAGCATCGCCTGCTTGAGCTGGCCCCAGTCGACCTCGCGGTACCAGATGCCGACCAGGATGGCCGCCACGACGGCGATGCCGGCGCCCTCGGTGGCGGTGACGAAGCCGCCGAAGATGCCGCCCAGGATGATGACCGGCAGGGAGAAGGTCGGCAGCGCCTCGACGAAGGTCGTGCGCAGCCGGCGCAGGTTGAAGGCCTCCTCCATCGGCAGATTGTATTTCACCGCATAATAATAGGCGACGCCCATCAGGCCGGCGGCCCCGATCAGGCCGGGGACGACGCCCGCGACGAACATCTGCTCGATGCTGGTGCCGGCGGCGACCGCATAGAGGATCATCGGGATCGAGGGCGGGATGATGATGGCCAGCGAGGCCGACGACGAGGTGATCGCCGCCGCGAAGGGGGCCGGATAGCCGCGCTTCTTCATCTCCGGAATGATGATGGAGCCCATCGCCGCGACGTCGGCCACGGCCGAGCCGGAGATCTCGGCGAAGAACAGCGAGACGCCGACATTGACCATGGCAAGGCCGCCGCGCACGAAGCCGATGACGGCCGAGACGAAGGCGATCAGCCGTCGCGTGATGCCGGTGGCGTTCATGATGGCACCGGCCAGGACGAACATCGGAATGGCGATCAGCGAGAAGGAGCGGGCGCCGTTGTACATGTCGAGGGCGATGGTCACCAGCGCGGCGCCGCCGTCGCTGATGAAGATCGCCAGGACGGCCGCCAGCGCCAGCGCGACGGCGATCGGCACGTTGATGCACACCATCGCGACCAGCGCGAGGAAAATGACGAACATCATCATGGATGCTGGCCCTTCTCAGGAGTTTCACCATGCGCCAGTGGCGCATGCTCAACGGAGCGTCCGGCCATGACGTCGCGCCAGTAGTCGGGGAAGCTGAGCAGTTCGGCGACGATGAAGAGGATGGCGCCGATCGGGATGATCGACTGGGTGAGGGCGACCGGCACCCAGGTCAGGCTGACCAGGGATTCACCCTCGAGAATGTTGAGGACCTCGAGACCCGACCAGGCGAGGAGCACGAAGAACAGCAGCACCAGCCCTTCGGCGAAGAGCATGGCGACCTTGCGCGCCGATGGCGGCAGCGACAGCAGCACGTCGTCGAAACCGATATGGCTGCGCTTCAGAGCCGCCAGCGCGGCTCCGTAATAGGTGATCCAGGCCAGCAGGACGCCGGCGATCTCGTCATACCAGGAGAGCGAGGCGCCCATCTTGCGGTAGATCACCGCCGCGACCACGACGGTCGTCAGCCCGACCATCAGCGCGATGACCACCCATGTCAGGAACTCGCCGAGGATTCTCGCCAACTGGCGCATAGGGCCTCCCGCGTCGCGCGGACGCAGCTTTCATCGTCGATTTCAGGGAGAAGGGTGCCGGCCGAGGGATCGACCGGCACCTGTCAGGATGATCGCAAGCCGGTGAAGGCTCAGGACCCGGAGGCGAGGGCCTGGATGTCTTCGACCAGCTTCTGGCCGCCTTCGACCTGCGTGCCGAATTCCTCGTAGATCGCCTTGGATGCGGCGATGAACGCGTCCTTGTCGGCCTCGTTCACGGTGACGCCGGCTTCCTCGATCTTGCTGATCAGCTCGTCGTCCATCTGCTGCGAACGCTCATAGGCGAAGTCGCTGGCCTGGGTGGCGCAATCCTGGATCGCCGTCTTCAGCTCCTCGTCCCAGCCGTCCCAGTTGCGCGAGGAGGTGGCGAGATAGGCGGGCGAATAGACGTGCCCGGTCATCGACAGGTACTTCTGCACTTCCTGGAATCGGCCCGAATAGATCTGGGCGAGCGGGTTCTCCTGGCCGTCGATGACGCCGGTCTGCAGGGCGGTGAACACTTCCGAGAAGGCCATCGGCGTCGGGTTGGCGCCGTAGCTCTGGAACATCTTCACGCGCCACTCGCCCTTGGGGACGCGCAGCTTGATGCCTTCCAGATCGGCCGGGACGTTGATCGGCTTGACGTTGTTGGTCACGTTGCGGAAGCCGTTTTCCCAGAATCCCAGGATCTGGTAGCCGCGGCCGGCGGCGGCATCGACGAAGGTGTCGCGCATTCCGTCGCGGACCTTCTTCATGTGGTCGCGGCTCTTGATGAGATACGGCATCTCGAAGACGCCGAAGGTCGGCGACACCGAGCTCATCACCGACGAGGGGATGGAGAAGTCGATCTGGCCGAGCTTCAGCTTCTGCAGCATCTCCTCGTCATTGCCGAGCTGCGAGGAGCCGTAGACCTCGACGGTGGCCTTGCCGGACGCGGCGACGCATTCGGCGAATTTCTCCGCTGTCGCCTCGTAGAGCGAGCCGGGGTCGCCGACATGGCCCAGATCGAGGGATTCCTGCGCGCCGGCCGCGGAGCCCATCAGGGCCACGGCGGCGACACCGAGCATCAAGGTGCGAATGTTCATTGGTTTCCTCCCAGTTTTCGTTTTGGGCAGCTCCTCAACCGCCCGGTGGTCGTTCTGCGTACCGCCTATTCCGCGGCCTGTCTCGCTTCGGCTGCGCCGGACTGTGCCAGCACGGCCATCGCAGCCTGAACGCCGCCTGCCTTGTGCGCCACCCCGGCGACCTGCAGACCCATCTCGACGCCTCCCAGCGTGCCGATCAGGGTCAGGTCGTTGTAGTCGCCGAGGTGGCCGATGCGGAAGATCTTGTCGGCAAGCTTCGAGAGGCCGGCTCCCAACGACATGTCGAAGCGCTCGAGAATGACCTTCCGCAATGCGTCGGCGCCCTTGCCCTCCGGCATCAGGACGGCGGTGAGCGCGCCCGAATGCTGGGCAGGGTCGGCGCAGAGGACTTCCAGCCCCCAGGCCTCGACGGCGGCGCGCGTCGCTGCGGCATGGCGCTGGTGCCGGGCAAAGACGTTGTCCAGCCCTTCCTCGTGCAGCATCTCGATCGCCGCATCGAGGCCGTAGAGGAGATTGGTCGCCGGGGTGGAGGGGAAGAACCCGTTGGGGTTCATCGCCAGCATCTCGTCCCAGGCCCAGTAGGAGCGCGGCAGCTTCGCCGAGGCCTGCGCCGCGATCGCCTTGTCGGAGAGCGCGTTGAAGGAGAGGCCCGGCGGCAGCATCAGGCCCTTCTGCGAACCGCCGACGGTGACGTCGACGCCCCATTCGTCGTGCCGGTAGTCGACCGAGCCGAGCGAGGAGATGGTGTCGACGAGCAGCAGCGCCGGATGGCCGGCGGCGTCGATCGCCTTGCGGACGTCGCCGACCGGCGTCACGCAGCCGGTCGAGGTCTCGTTGTGGACGACGCAGACGGCCTTGATCTCGTGGCCGCTGTCGGCCTTCAGCCGCTCGCCGATGGCCGCCGCGTCGGCGCCATGGCGCCAGTCGCCGGCAATGAACTCGGTGCGCAGGCCCAGCCGCTCGGCGAGCTTCTTCCACAGCGAGGCGAAATGGCCGGTCTCGTACATCAGGACGAGGTCGCCGGGGGACAGCGTGTTGACCAGCGCCGCTTCCCAGGCGCCGGTGCCCGAGCCCGGATAGATGACCACCGGGTTCTTGGTCTGGAAGATCGTGCGGATGCCGGTCAGGACGCGCTTGGCCATTTCCTGGAACTCGGGTCCGCGATGATCCATCGTCGGCATGTCCATGGCCCGCAGCACCCGGTCGGGCACATTGGTCGGTCCTGGAATCTGCAGAAAATGCCGGCCGGCTTTGTAGGTCACGATGGCGTCTCCCGGGGACCGCGACGCTTTGTCCGCCAGTCCGTTTCCTCGTCGCACGCTCTTGCCGACGTGCCTGTTTTCGGGTCCAATTGGATTATGAATTCATTATGCGTGTCAAGCGGCATTCTGCAGATCGCCGCCGGGAGGGGTCGACACAGATGGGGGAAATGATCCGGCCGGGCCTGAGCCGCCGGCTTGAGCGGGAAATTGCCGGCGAGGTTTATTTCGACCGCTTCAACCGCGGGCGTTACGCCACCGACGCCTCGATCTACCAGATCATGCCCGCCGGCGTGGTCGTCGCCCGCACCGGCGACGACGTGGCGGCGGCGCTCGACGCCTGCCGCGAGGAGGGCCTGCCGCTGACCATGCGCGGCGGCGGCACGTCGCAATGCGGCCAGACGGTCAATTCCGGCCTGATCGTCGACACGTCGAAGCATCTGAACAAGCTGCTGGAGCTGGACGTCGCCGGCCGGCGCGCGGTGGTCGAGCCGGGCATCGTCCTCGACGATCTCAACCGGCTCCTGAAGCCCCACGGCCTGTGGTTTCCCGTCGACGTCTCCACGGCGTCACGGGCGACGATCGGCGGCATGGCCGGCAACAATTCCTGCGGCTCGCGCTCGCTGCGTTACGGCACGATGCGCGACAACGTCATCGCCATCGACGCGATCCTCGCCGACGGCACCGCCGGCCGCTTCGCCCAGCTCGACCAGAATGCCGCGAACGAGCCGCCGCGCGAACTCGTCGCCGCCATGCTGGCGCTGGGCCGCCGCGAGGCCGGCGAGATCGCGGCGCGCTTTCCCAGGGTGCAGCGCCGGGTCGGCGGCTACAATCTCGACGCGCTGGTGCCCTCCGACGACCCGATCAACCTCGCCCATCTGCTGGTCGGCTCGGAAGGTACGCTGGGCATTTCCACCGCTATCGAGATCCGGCTGTCGCCACTGCCCAAGGCCACCAAGATCCTCGGCGCCTGCCACTTCCCGACCTTCCGCGCGGCGATGGAGGCGGCCCAGCACATCGTCGCGCTGAAGCCGACCTCGGTCGAGCTGG
This sequence comes from Aurantimonas coralicida DSM 14790, assembly GCF_000421645.1. Classification (GTDB taxonomy): domain Bacteria; phylum Pseudomonadota; class Alphaproteobacteria; order Rhizobiales; family Rhizobiaceae; genus Aurantimonas; species Aurantimonas coralicida. Next base: position 658,778 of record NZ_ATXK01000002.1, read on the forward strand.
TGGATTCGACGATGATCGGGCTCGCCCGGCGCATCGACATGTTCCTGCCGGCGCTGGAGGCTTTCGTCGAGGGCGACCCGGCGGCGCTGCTGCTGGTGGAATTCGCCGATACGGCGGAGGAAAACGACGCCAGCATCGCGGCGCTGAAGGACGTGATGAGCGATCTCGGCTACGGCTTCGGCCGCGGCGGCGATCACGAGGGCGGCGTCGTGCCGGTCGCCGATCTGAAGCTGCAGGCGGCGATCGCCGAACTGCGCGCCGCCGGGCTCAACATCATGATGTCGATGAAGGAGGAGCGCAAACCGGTCTCCTTCGTCGAGGATTGCGCCGTGCCGCTGGAGCATCTGGCCGATTATACCGACCGGCTGACGGCGATCTTCGAGAAGCACGGCACCCGTGGCACCTGGTACGCCCATGCCTCGGAGGGCTGCCTGCACGTGCGCCCGGTCCTCAACGTCAAGCTCGACAACGACGTGAAGACCATGCGGGCGATCGCCGAAGAGGCCTTCGCCATGGTCCGCGAATACAAGGGCTCGCATTCGGGCGAACACGGCGACGGGCTGGTGCGCTCGGAATTTCACACCCAGATGTTCGGCGAGCGCATCGTCGCCGCCTTCGAAGAGGTGAAGACCGCCTTCGATCCGCACACGCGCCTCAATCCCGGCAAGATCGTCGCGCCGCCCAAGATGGATGACCGCAGCCTGCTGCGCTATCCGCCGGGCTACGCGGTGGACGAGATCCTGACGGCCTTCGACTGGTCTGCCTGGCCGGGCGCCTCCGGCGGCCTGCAGGGCGCCGTGGAGATGTGCAACAACAACGGCGCCTGCCGCAAATCGGCCGGGGCGGTGATGTGCCCGAGCTACCGGGTGACCCGCAACGAGCGCGACGTCACCCGCGGGCGGGCCAACACGCTGCGGCTGGCGATCTCGGGCCAGCTCGGCCCGGACGCGCTCGCCTCCGACGAGATGGCCGAGACGCTGAAACTGTGCGTCTCCTGCAAGGCCTGCCGCCGCGAATGCCCGACCGGCGTCGACATGGCCAAGATGAAGGCCGAGGTGCTCTACCAGCGCGGCAAGACCAACGGCTTCTCGCTGAAGGACCGGCTGATCGCCGACCTGCCGCGCTATGCGCCGGCCGCGGCCCGCATGGGCTGGCTGATGGGCCTGCGCGACCGCGTCCCGGCCTTCGCGGCCCTGTCGGAGAAGATGGCCGGCTTTTCCGCCCGGCGCTCGCTGCCGGCCTTCCGGAAGGACTGGTTCCGCGATGCCGAGGGTCATGTCGCAGGCGTGGCGGCCGGGGCGGGATCATCTGCCCGTCAGGGTACGGCCGCTCCGGCGGAGAACATCGGCGGGGCAGGGGACGGGATCGTCCTCAACCCGGAAGGCGCCGGCGGCGACACGGCGACAGTGAACCGCGCCGATCGGCGCGGCGTCGAGCGCACCGGCCCGGCGCCGCATCCGGGCCGGGTGACCGGCGTGGTCCTCTTCGCCGACACGTTCGACCGCTGGTTCGACCCGCAGGTGCTGCGCGCCGCGGTGAAGGTGCTGAAGGCGGGCGGCTACCAGGTCGAGACCGCCAGCCTCGGCCGCAACGAGCGGCCGCTGTGCTGCGGGCGGACCTATCTCGCCGCCGGCATGGCCGATCGCGCCAAGGCGGAAGCGCAGCGCACCATCGACGCGCTGCTGCCGCATGTGCGGGCCGGCAAGGCGATCGTCGGGCTGGAGCCCTCCTGCATCCTGACCCTGCGCGACGAGTTCCTGGCGCTGGTGCCCGGCGAGGCCGCCGAGGCAGTGGCGGCGTCGGCCATGCTGTTCGAGGAGTTCCTGATGCGCGAGGACAAGGCCGGGCACCTGTCCCTGCCTCTCGACGGCATCGGCCGCGAGGCCTATCTGCACGGCCACTGCCACCAGAAGGCCTTCGGCGCCATGTCGGCGGTCGAGGGCGCGCTGCGGATGATCCCCGGCCTCGACCTGAAGGTGATCGAATCGTCGTGTTGTGGCATGGCGGGCGCCTTCGGCTATGATGCCGAGACCATCGACGTGTCACTGGCCATGGGCGAGCTGTCGCTGCTGCCGGCGGTGCGCGCGGCACCGGCCGATGCGGTGATCGTCGCCGACGGCACCTCCTGCCGGCACCAGATCGCCGACGGCGCTGCACGCCGCGCCGTGCATGTGGCGGAAGTGCTGGCGGGCGCGCTCCATGGAGCTGCGCCGTAATGGCGCCGGTTCGGGTTGGCTCCCGGCCGCCGGCGCTCGATGCGGCCCGTATCCGCGGGGCCGGTCATTCCACGACGGGACACGACGCATGAGCCTTGCCGATACCGATTTCGACGCGCCGCTCTCGCGCCCCGCGCTGGCCGTGGAACTGACCGACCGGATGCGCCGGATGATCATGGAGGGCGAACTCCAGGCCGGCGAGAAGGTGCCCGAAAAGGCGCTGACCGAACGCTTCGGCGTCTCCCGCACGCCGGTGCGCGAGGCCCTGAAGGTGCTCGCCCACGAAGGCTTCGTGCAACTGGTGCCGAACCGTGGGGCCATCGTCTCGGGCGAGACGATGAACGAACTGACCGAGCTGTTTCCGCTGGTCGCGGCGCTGGAGGGCCTGGCCGGCGAACTGGCGGCCGAGCGCGCCTCCGAGGCCGAGATCGCGGCGATCGCCGATCTCACCCGCCGGCTCGGCGCCGCCTACGAGGCGCGGGACCGGCCGGCCTATTTCGAGATCAACCAGGCGATCCACAGCGCCATCCTGGCCGCGGCGGCCAATCCGACGCTCTCCCAGCACCATGCCATGGTGGCGCGTCGGGTCTACCGGGCGCGCTACCAGGCCAATCTGACGCCGGAGCGCTGGCTGACCGCGACCCGCGAGCACGAGGGCATCCAGGCGGCGCTGGAGGCGCGCGACGGCCCGCTGCTGGGCAGCCTGATGAAGGCGCATCTGACCCATAAGCTGCAATCGCTGCTCGCCCATGCCGAGGCCGAGGCGGCCGCCGGCTAGGACGTCGTCACCGCCACGCGGCAGGCCTGCCGGTCAGTCGCCCACGTAATCGGCGTCGGCTGCGGGCTGCGCGGCCGGCCGGCGCGGCTTGCGCATGGCCAGCACCACCGCGATGAGCAGGAAGCAGCCGGTGATCGTGTAGAGCCCGATCGAGATCCAGCTCGACACGAGGATGCCGGCATCGCCGCCGGAGATCGCCAGCGCGCGACGCAGCATGCTTTCCATCTCGCCGCCGAGCAGCAGGCCGAGCACGACCGGCACCACCGAAATCTCCAGCTTGCGCAGCACGAAGCCGAGCACGCCGAAGCCGACCATGACCTGCAGGTCGAAGGTGGAATGGCTGATCGAATAGATGCCGACGAAGGAGATCATCACCACGAAGGGCATCAGCGCCCACATCGGGATGGAGAGCATCCGGGTGAACAGGCCGACCAGCGGCAGGTTGAGGATCAGGAGGAAGACGTTGGCCATGAACAGCGCCGCGATCAGCCCCCAGACGATGTCCGGCTGGTTCTGGAACAGCAGCGGCCCGGGCGTGATGTTCAGCGAGATGAGCAGCGCCAGGAGCACCGCCGTCGTGCCCGAGCCCGGCACGCCGAGCGCCAGCATCGGCACCAGCGCGCCGCCGGCCGCGGCATTGTTGCCGGCCTCAGGCGCCGCGACGCCGCGGGGATCGCCCTTGCCGAAGGTGTCGTTGTTGTTCGAATAGCGCTTTTCCAGCGTGTAGGCGATGAACGAGCCGAGCGACGCCCCGGCGCCGGGCAGGATGCCGGAGATGAAGCCGAGGCCGGAGCCGCGGAACATCGCCCCCAGCGACTTGCGGATATCGGGCCAGCGGGCGAAGGCGCGGTTGACCGGCACCGCGCCGGAATGGCCGCCGATCCCGTGTTCCAGAAGGATCAGCGCTTCGGAGATGGCGAACAGACCGACGATGGCCACGATGGCGTGGAAGCCGTCATAGAGATGGAAGCTGCCGAAGGTGTAGCGCGGCACGGCGCTTTGCGGATCGATCCCGACCGTGCCCAGGGCGAGGCCGATGCCGGCCGCCAAGAGCGTCTTGGCCGGATTGGCGCCGGTGATGCCGCCGATCGTCGCGAAGGCCATGACATAGAGCGCGAAATACTCGGCCGGGCCGAAGCGGATGGCGAACTGCACCAGCAGCGGGGCGAACAGCACCAGGCCGATGGTCGCGGTCACGGCGCCGACGAAGGACGCGATGCCTGAGATCGCCAGCGCCTCGGGCGCCTTGCCCTGCTGGGCCATCGGATAGCCGTCGAGGCAGGTCATCATCGCCGGCTCGTCGCCGGGAATGTTGAGCATGATCGACGAGATGCGGCCGCCATACATGCAGCCGTAATAGACGCAGGCGAGCAGGATCAGCGCCGAGCCCGCGGGCAGCTGCAGCGAGAAGGCCAGCGGGATGAGGATCGCCACGCCGTTGACCGGGCCGAGGCCGGGCAGCGCGCCGATGATCGTGCCGATGAAGCAGCCGAACAGCGCCAGCCCGATATTGGTCGGGGTCAGGGCGGTGGCGAAACCGTCGGCGAGAAAACCAAGAATTTCCACGTGATCTCCTTGGCACCGGCCAGGCGGTGACTAACCGAAGAGCGGTCCTGTCGGCAGGGGCAGGCCGAAAACGCCGTCGAAGAGGAAGAACAGCCCGAAACCGATCACCAGTCCGGTGATGACGGATTGCAGCCAGCTGGCACCGAGGATGCGGGCCAAAAGAAGCGCCGCAACGCTCGTCGACAGCGGAAAGCCCGCCGGTTCGAGAATGATCGGATAGACGATGAGGACCGCCAGCATGGCGATCTGGCCCCAGACATGCGGCCAGCGGAACCAGACCGGATCGGGATCCGGCTTGACGATCAGGAAGGCCGCGAACAGCCCAAGCGGCACCGCGACCATGCGCGGAAACAGGCTCGGGCCGGCCGGATCGCCGTAGGCGACGCTGTAGCCGCCGGCGGCGATCCAGTACCAGATCGCGAGGGCGAGCAGAATCGCCCCCGCGATACGGTCACTGAGACGCAGGCTCGGGGTCGGTCTAGTTGATGACACCGATGGCCTTCGAAATCTCGGCTGCCTTCTTCTCGGACTCGCGGACGAAGGTGTTGAACTCCTCGCCGCCGCGCCAGATCGGCGTCAGGCCGGATTCGGTCGCGGCCGTCTGCCAGCTTTCCGAATCGTAGAGCGCGTTCATCTTCTCGACCCAGAAATCATAGGCGTCGTCGGGGACTTCGCCGCCCATGTAGAAGCCGCGCCAGTTGTAGCCGACCGCGTCGACGCCCTGCTCCTTGGCGGTGGCGATGTCCGGATAGGCCGGCAGCCGCTCGTCGGACATGACCGCGAGAGCCTTGGCGTCGCCGGACTGGATGAAGCCGCCGATCTCGCCGATGTCGGTGAGGACGACGTCGATATGGCCGCCGAGGAGCTGGGTGACGGCGTCACCGCCGCCGGAGAACTCGACCCAGCGGATGTCCTTCAGCTGGTCGGTCGGAACGCCGGCTTCCTGCGCGAGGATCAGGAACCGCAGATGGTCCCAGCCGCCGATCGAGGAGGAGCCGCCGACCACGACGCCGGCCGGGTCTTCCTTGACCGCGGCGAGAACGGCGTCGAGCGAGTCGTATTCGGAGTCCTTGTTGACCAGCATCGTGCCGACATCGGCACCAAGCATGCCCAGCCAGCGCATCTGGTCGATGCCGGCCGGATACTTGCCCTGGGCGATCTGGGTGATGCCGACGGTCGAGGTCGCGACGATCAGATTGGGGTCGTCATTGCGCTTGGACGCGACATTGGCGAAGGCTACCGCGCCGACGGCGCCCGGCATGTCGGTCACCTGGACGGCGCCCGGAACGAGACCCTCGTCCTGCAGGATGCGGCCGACGGTGCGGCAGGTGAAGTCCCAGCCGCCACCCGGATTGGCCGGTGCGATGCATTCGACATTCGACGGCTCGAATGCGGCAGCGGGCATGGCGATCGCCGCCACGGCCGCGGCCATCAACAAACGTTTCAGAAACATGACTTCCCTCCCTCAGGCGGCAGTTCTTGCGTCCCCGCCATTGTGTCGGCCGTGGGAGATCGTGCCGACAGCGGCATTCTCCCGTGTGCCTTCCCTAGTGGATGACACCGAAGCATTCCGGCGGTCAAGGCTGGTGCGATGCTCTCTTGTGCTGCAACGCGGAAGAAAGTCGTGCTGCGATGCAGCATGGGATTTCGAAATTTACTTTCGGCGGGCCCGTCGCGTATGGGAACCGTAATGCCAGCGAAACAATGGGAGGGGGGCGATGGCCGACGCATGCGACGTGCTGCCGATGCCAATGCGCGCGGGACGCCGGATCGCCATCGCCACGGCGAGGCGTTGACCCGTATGGACCAGCCGCTCGCCGGTATCCGCGTCGTCGACCTGACGCGCATCCTGTCCGGCCCGTTCTGCTCGATGCTGCTCGGCGACCTCGGCGCCGACGTCATCAAGGTCGAGGCGCCGGGGCAGGGTGACCATGTCCGCGGCCTCGGGGCGATCGTCGACGGCATGTCCTGGTACTTTGCCGGCTTCAACCGCAACAAGCGCTCCCTGACGCTCGACCTGAAGAGCGACGCCGGCAAGGCGGTGCTGCGCCGGCTTCTCGCCGACGCCGACGTGCTGGTGGAAAACTACCGGCCCGGCGTCCTGGCCGCGATGGGCTTCGACCGGGAGACCCTCGACGCCATCAACCCGCGGCTCGTCGTCGGCTCGGTCAATGGCTACGGCTCCACCGGCCCCTATCGCGACCGCCCGGCCTTCGACTTCATCACCCAGGCGATGTCGGGCTTCATGTCGGTGAACGGCTCGCAGGAAAGCGGGCCGATGCGCGCCGCGCCGCCGCTGACCGACCTGATCGCCGGGCTCTACACGGCCTTCGCCATCGTCGCGGCGCTGCGCGTACGCGATCGCGACGGCGAGGGGCAGGCGGTCGAGGCCTCGATGATGGGCGGCATGATGTCGATGCTGGCCTATCTCTCGGCGGCGCAACTGGCGACCGGCAAGACGCCGCCGGCGACCGGCAACGACCATCCCATCGCCTCGCCCTACGGGCTGTTCCGCGCCGCCGACGGCCATGTCGCCGTGGCGCCCTCGACCGCCCCGACCCTGCGCCGTTTTCTGGAGGCGATCGGGCTGATCGGCCTTCTCGACGAGCCGCGCTTCGCCAGCAATGCCGACCGCGTGGCGAACCGCGCGGCGCTGAACGCCCTGATCGACGACGCCATGTGCCACGAGCCCCAGGATGTCTGGATCGAGAGGCTCAACGCGGCGGGCGTGCCCTGCGGCCGGGTCCAGACCCTCGGCGAGGTATTCGCGGACCCGCAGGTCGCCGCGCAGGAGATGGTTCTGGACGTTCCCCATCCCGGCCACGGCACCGTGCGGATGACCGGCTTCCCGATGAAATTCGCCAAGACGCCCTCGCAGCTGCGCCATCCGGCGCCCGATCTCGGGCAGGACACCGAGGCGGTGCTGGCGGAAGCCGGCTATGATGCCGCCGACATCGCGCAATTGCGGGCGGACGGCGTCGTCTGAACGCCGGCTGCCGAGGCGGTCGTTCGTCGCCGGCCGGCGCACGCTCGCCTGATCGAACAACTCTGGAGGACCATGCCATGACGACGATCCCGACGATTCCCCTGTTCAGCGGCGGACCGGAGGTGGCGCGCCTCTGCCTCGGCACCATGATGTTCGCCGACCGGACCGACGAGGCCGAGGCGGCGCGCATGCTCGACCGCTATTTCGAGGCCGGCGGCAATTTCATCGACACCGCCGATTCCTATACCGGCGGCAAGTCCGAGGCGATGCTGGGGCGGCTCCTGAAGGAGCGCCGTGCCGATTGCGTGCTGGCGACCAAGGTCGGCAACCCGGTCACCGATGTCGAGGGATCGGGCGGCCTGTCGCCCGGATGGATCGCCCGGGCCGCGGAGATGTCGCGCGAGCGGCTGCAGACCGAGACGATCGACCTCTACTATCTGCATCTCGACGACGAGACGACGCCGCTGGACGAGGTGATCGGTGCGCTGGGCGAGCTGATCGCCAAGGGCACCATCCGCCACTGGGGCTTTTCCAATTTCCGCGGCTGGAAGATCGCCGACATGGTCCGCATTGCCGACAGGCTGGGCGTGGCGCGGCCGGTCGTGGCGCAGCCCTACTATCACATGCTCAACCGCACGTCGGAGACCGACTATCTGCCCGCCTGCCACCATTTCGGCATCGGGGTCGTGCCCTATTCGCCGCTCGGTCGCGGCATCCTGACCGGCAAGTATCGCGGCGGCGTGCCGGACGATTCCCGCGCCGCGCGCGGCGACAAGCGCATGCTGGAGGCGGAGTTCCTGCCCGGCACGATCGAGGCGGCCAACAAGGCGGCCGACTATGCCGAGCAATCCGGCCGCGATCCGGGCGCCATGGCGCTGAACTGGCTCCTGGCGAATGCCGCCGTCTCCAGCATCCTGATGGGGCCGCGCAGCCTCGCGCAACTCGACGGTTATCTCGGCGTGGTGGGCGCCCGCTACGACGCGGAGGACGAGGCGTTTCTCAGCGGGCTCTGTGCGTCGGGCCATACGCCCGTCGTCGGCCACAGCGATCCACGCTATCCGTATCGCGGCCGCGTGCTGCGCTTCTAGCGGCGAGGCTGTCGGCGGCTGGTGCCCTGCCGGGCATCGCCGCTGTCACCCTGCGCCGGGCACGGCAGTCCGGCGGGCCAGTTGATGGCAACGGGAGCGCGGACGGGACAGGACGCGGCGAGGCCGCGATCGATGCGGGGAGAGGGAGGGGTCAGGCGGCCTGCTGGCTCTGCCGGCCGCCGCGGCGTGGTGGCTGCCATGCCGCCAGACCCGTCGCGATCGCCGCACAGGCAAGGCCGACGGTGCCCGGCGCCCCCTCACGTTCGAAAGCGGCGATCTGTTCGGCGGGAAGGCCGAGGCGTGTCGCGGCATCGTCGTGGGAGAACCACATATGGTCCAGCCACGCACCAAATTCGTGGGCGGTCATCCGAGTTACCTCCGACTGGGATAGTTCTATTTGGCCCACGAAGATCGACCGGAGTCAATTCCATCAGCGCCATTCTTATAGTTCATAAGCGGCAGTTATTTGTTTCAGATGACAGAATCGTTGCTATACGCAACCATCGACTGACCGGCGCGGTCGCATGCGCCAGCCGGCACGCCGCGCCGCGACGCCAGCCGGCCATTTCGGCGCTTGATGCGCGTCGGGCAGGCTTCTAGACCGGTTGGGGAGGAGTCCGCCGCAAGGCGGCCGATGGCCACGGGCCGGGATTTCGGGAGGAATCGTCTTGGATTTTGCGCTCACCGACGAGCAGAGCCAGATCTTCACCATGGCGCGGGATTTCGCCACCGAGAAGATGGCGCCCCATGCCGCCCGCTGGGAAGACGAGAAGGCGCTGCCGCGCGAGGTACTGACCGAACTGGCCGGGCTCGGCATGGCGGCGATCTATGTGCGCGACGACTACGGCTCCGGCCTGTCGCGGCTCGACGCGGCGCTGATCTTCGAGGCCCTGTCCTATGGCGACCCGTCGGTGTCGGCCTTCCTGTCGATCCACAACATGGTCGCCTGGATGATCGACAGCTTCGGCAGCGAGGAGCAGCGGGCCGAATGGCTGCCCAAGCTCGCGTCGATGGAGAAGGTCGCGAGCTACTGCCTGACCGAGCCGGGCTCGGGCTCCGACGCCGCCGCACTGCGCACCAGCGCGAAGCCGGACGGCAATGGCTACGTCCTCAACGGCACCAAGAGCTTCATTTCCGGCGCCGGTTTCTCGGACCTCTATGTCGTGATGGCACGGACCGGCGACGCGGGGCCGAAGGGCATTTCCGCCATTCTCGTCGAGAACGGCACCGAGGGCCTGTCCTTCGGCGCGCTGGAGAAGAAGATGGGCTGGGTCGCCCAGCCGACCGCCGAGGTGCGCCTCGACGGCTGCAGCGTGCCCGGCGGCAATCTTCTCGGCGAGGAAGGCAAGGGCTTTGCCTATGCCATGATGGGCCTCGATGGCGGCCGGTTGAACATCTCGGCCTGCGCGCTGGGCGCGGCCCAGGCGGCGCTCGACAAGTCGGTCGCCTACATGCAGGACCGCCAGGCCTTCGGGAAGAGCCTCACCGAATTCCAGGCGCTGCAGTTCCGGCTGGCCGACATGGAAACCGAGCTGCAGGCGGCGCGCATCTTCTTGCGCCAGGCGGCGTGGAAGCTCGACACCAAGGCACCCGACGCGACCAAGCATTGCGCCATGGCCAAGCGCTTCGTCACCGACACCAGCTTCAACGTCGCCAACATGGCCCTGCAACTGCATGGCGGCTACGGCTACCTCGCCGATTACGGCATCGAAAAGATCGTGCGCGATCTCCGGGTCCACCAGATCCTGGAAGGCACCAACGAGATCATGCGGATGATCACCGCACGCGCACTCCTGGCGGAGCATTCATGAGCATCGAGACCAACGCAGCCAATGACGACGTCCTGATACGCGCCGAGGGGCGGGCGGGGCGCATCACCCTCAACCGGCCGAAATCCCTGAACGCCCTGTCCCATGCCATGTCGCTGGCGATCGAGGCGGCGATGGATAGCTGGGCCACGGACCCGGCCATCGACCTCGTGATCATGGACGCGGCCGGCGACCGGGCCTTCTGCGCCGGCGGCGACATCCAGAAGATCTATCACGACAGCCGCGCCGGGGACCTGTCGGCGGCCCGCCGTTTCTGGGCCGAGGAATACCGGCTGAACGCGAAGATCGCCCGCTATCCCAAGCCCGTGGTCGCGCTGATGGACGGCATCGTCATGGGCGGCGGCGTCGGCCTCGGCGGCCATACCAGCCACCGCGTCGTCACCGAGCGCTCGATGGTCGCCATGCCCGAATGCGCCATCGGCCTCGTGCCCGATGTCGGGGCGACGCTGATCCTCGCCAACGCACCCGGCCGGCTCGGCGAATATCTGGCGCTGACCGGTTTCCGCATGGGGCCGGGCGAGGCGATCGCCGCCGGCTTTGCCGACACCTGCGTCCGCTCCGACGATCTCGCCGGGCTGACCGCGGCGCTGGTCGAGAGCGGCGATCCGCAGATGATCGCGCGCTTTGCCGACGCGCCGCCGCCCTCGACGCTGGCCGAACAGACCGAGGCGATCGACGCGGCATTTTCGGGCGTCGACGCGGCCGACATCCTGCAGCGCCTCGCCCTCGACGGCGGGGAATGGGCGCAGCGCACGGCCGCGCTGATCCGCAAGGGCTCGCCGATCTCGGTCGGCGCGACGCTGGAGCTGGTGCGGGCGTCGCGGGCCGAGCCGACCATCGAGGCGGCGTTGCGCAACGAATACCGCTTCACCTACCGCTCGATCGACGAGGGCGAATTGCTGGAGGGCATTCGCGCCGCGGTGATCGACAAGGACCGCACGCCGAAATGGTCGCCGGCGCGGATCGAGGACCTGCCGCGGGAGCGGGTCGCCGCGATGCTGGCGCCGCTGGGCGAACACGAACTGACATTCGACCAACAGGCAGGGGAGGAACGGCCATGAAGATCGGTTTCGTCGGTCTCGGCAATATGGGCGCGCCGATGGCGGCCAATCTGGCGAAGGCCGGCCATGCGGTGAGCGGCTACGACGCGGCCGGCGTGACCGCCGAGGGTGTCGCCCCCGCCGCAACGCTCGCCGAGGCCGTGACGGGCATGGAGGCGGTGATCACCATGCTGCCGAATGGCGACATCGTGCGCGCCGTCCATGGCGACATCGTGCGCCAGGCTGAAGCCGGGGCATTGCTCATCGACTGCTCGACGGTGGACGTGGACAGCGCCCGCGCCGCCCACGACATGGCCCGCGAGGCGGGGCTCTTGTCGCTGGACGCGCCGGTCTCCGGCGGCACCGGCGGCGCGGCGGCCGGCACGCTGACCTTCATGGTCGGCGGCAGCGACGAAGCCTTCGCCAAGGGCAAGCCGCTCTTCGACATCATGGGCCAGAAGGCGGTGCATTGCGGCGAGGCCGGTGCCGGCCAGGCGGCGAAGATCTGCAACAACATGATCCTCGGCATCTCGATGATCGGCGTCTGCGAGGCGTTTCACCTTGCCGACAAGCTCGGCCTCGACCGCCAGGCGATGTTCGACGTGGCCTCGACCTCGTCGGGCTCCTGCTGGTCGATCAACACCTATTGCCCGGCACCGGGCATCGGTCCGAAGAGCCCCGCCGACAACGACTACAAGCCGGGCTTTGCTGCCGATCTGATGCTGAAGGACCTCAACCTCTCGCAGACCGCCGCGGAGACCGCCGGCGCGACCACCGAACTCGGCCGCCACGCCCGCGACATCTACGCGGCTTTCGTGGAGTCCGGCGGCAAGGGCCGTGACTTCTCGGCGATCCTCGACAAGCTGGCGAAGCAGTAGCGCCGTAGCGCGGCAGGCCCGTCGCTCAGGCCTGCCGCGCGCTTTGACCTCAGGCCGGCGTCACAGCTTGAGCGTGCGCAGCCTCAGCGCGTTGCCGATCACCGAGACCGACGAGAGGCTCATCGCCGCCGCCGCGAGCATCGGCGAGAGCAGGAGGCCGAAGACCGGATAGAGGACGCCGGCCGCGACCGGCACGCCGACGGTGTTGTAGACGAAGGCGAAGAACAGGTTCTGCTTGATGTTGCGGATCGTGGCGCGGGCGAGGTGCCGCGCCCGCACGATGCCGTTGAGATCGCCCTTCACCAGCGTCATGCCGGCGCTTTCCACGGCGACGTCCGCGCCGGTGCCCATGGCGATGCCGACATCGGCCGCCGCCAGCGCCGGCGCGTCGTTGACGCCGTCGCCGGCGACGGCGACCTTGGCACCGCCATTGCGCAGCTCCTCCACCAGCGCCTGCTTGTCCTGCGGCGACAGGCCGGCCCGCACCTCGTCGATGCCGAGCGCCGATGCGACGGCCTTGGTCGTGCGCTCGTTGTCGCCAGTCGCCATGACGATCCGCATGCCGCTCTCGTGCAGGGCGCAGATGGCAGCCTCCGTCGTCGGCTTGATCGGGTCGGAGACCGCGATGAGCCCCGCCGCCCGGCCGTCGATGGCGACGAACATCACCGTCTTGCCGTCCGTCTCCAGGGTCCGCGCGTCGGCGTCGAGGGCGCCCGCATCGATGCCCTCGGCGGCGAGCATCGCCCGGTTGCCGAGAACGACGGCCGAACCACGCACCTCGCCCCGCACGCCCTTGCCGGTGACCGCGTCGAAGCCGGTGGCCTCCGAAAGCTCCGCGCCGCGTTCCTGCGCCCCGGCGACGATCGCCTCGGCCAGCGGATGTTCCGAGCCGCGCTCGAGACTGGCGGCGGCCGAGAGAAATGCCGTCTCGTCGCCCTCGAGCACGACCACGTCGGTCAGTTGCGGCCGGCCCTCGGTCAGCGTGCCGGTCTTGTCGACCACCAGCGTATCGACCTTGGCGAAGCGCTCCAGCGCCTCGGCATCCTTGATCAGGACGCCGGCCGAGGCGCCGCGCCCGGTGGCCGTCATGATCGACATGGGCGTCGCGAGCCCCAGTGCGCAGGGGCAGGCGATGATCAGCACCGAGACGGCGGCGACCAGCCCGTGCACCATGGCCGGCTGCGGCCCGACCAGCGCCCAGACGACGAAGGCGACGATCGCCGACAGCACCACGGCCGGGACGAAGTAGCCCGCGACCCGGTCGGCCAGCCCCTGGATCGGGGCGCGCGAACGCTGCGCCTTGGCGACCATTTCGACGATCCGCGACAGGGTGGTGTCGGCGCCGACCGCCTCGGCCTCCATGACGAAGCCGCCATTGCGGTTGAGCGTGCCGCCGGTGACCGTGTCGCCGGGGTTCTTTTCGACCGGCACCGGCTCGCCGGTGATCATGGATTCGTCCACCGAGGAGCGGCCCTCGACCAGCGTGCCGTCCACCGGCACGCTCTCGCCCGGCCGCACCCGCAGGCGGTCGCCGGACGCCAGGGCATCGAGCGGCACGTCTTCCTCGGTTCCGTCGGCCTTGATGCGGCGGGCGGTCTTCGGCGCCAGATCCATCAGCGCGCGGATCGCCGAGCCGGTGCGCTCGCGCGCCTTCAGCTCCAGCACCTGGCCGACGAAGATCAGCGCGACGATCACCGCCGAGGCCTCGAAATAGACCGGCACGACGCCGTCCTGGCGGAAGGATGCAGGGAACAGGCTGGGCAGGAGGGTGGCCACCACGCTGTAGCCATAGGCCGCACCGACGCCGATGGCGATCAGCGTCCACATGTTGGGCGAGCGATTGACGATCGACGCCCAGCCCCGCTTGAAGAAGGGCAGGGCCGCCCACAGCACCACCGGCGTCGCCAGCGCGAATTCCAGCCAGACCGCCAGCTCCTCGCCGATCCAGTCGCGGATCGGCAGACCGACCATCGGGCCCATCGAGATGATGAACAGCGGGATGGTGCAGAGCGCGCTGACCCAGAGCCGGCGGGTGAAGTCGATCAGTTCCGGATTGGGGCCTTCCTCGCCGGTCGGCACGCCCATCGGCTCCAGCGCCATGCCGCATTTCGGGCAGTCGCCGGGATGGTCCTGGACGATCTCCGGATGCATGGGGCAGGTGTACTGCGTGCCTTCCGGCATAGGTTCGGGGGCCGGGCGGTCGCCGAGAAAGGCGTCGGGATCGGCCTCGAAACGCGTCTTGCAGCCGGCCGAGCAGAAATAGAACCGCTCGCCGCCATGCTTGGCCATGTAGCGGGCATTGATGCGTTCGATGCTCATGCCGCAGACCGGGTCCGTCGCCGTCAGGTAGTCCTGCGGCGCGGCGACGAATCGGTCGTGGCACCCCTGCGAGCAGAAATGCACCGTGCGGCCGTCATGCTCTGCCTTCGGCTTGCCGGCCTCGGGATCGACCAGCATGCCGCAGACCGGATCGCGGGTGACGGCCCCGCCGTCGTCGTGATGGCTGTGACCGTGATCGTGGTGCGGGTGATGACAGGCGGTGCTTGTCTCGGACATGGGAGCGCTCGCTGCGAAAGGATGACCGCCCGCAGGCGGATTGGTCGCAAGATGGAGATTCCAGCCACTGGAAGGTCAAGGGCGGCGGGCGACCGATCGAAGCCGCGTTCCGTCGCCAGCGTCGGCGCCTCCCGACCCCCATGGGTGCGGGGCCGCCTGTTCCTGCACGCGATATTTCTGCGCGACGGTCTTTGAACGGCGCGGCGGCTTACCCACCTAGCGGCGACGCACGGTGCTCGCCGCGCGAGCGGTGACGCATGTCTGCCGCCCGCCGCAACGCCACCGGCAGCTTGCCCACGCCGGCGGACGACGTTGGCGAAAGACAATTCGAGACCGGGACACCCGACGCCCGGATAGGAACATTCTGGTGGATTCGACTGCGATTGGCGGCATGGTGGCCGAGGAAATACCGTTCTGGATCTGGGCGGCGACGATCGGCGGCATCGCCGGCCTGTTCATCTTCGATTTCCTCTCCCACGTCCGCAAGGCGCACGAGCCGAGCTTCAAGGAAGCGGCGGCCTGGTCGGTCTTCTACATCGTGCTGGCGATCCTCTTCGGCTTCGGCGTCTGGTATTTCTGGGACAAGACCCACGGGGTCGAGTTCTTCGCCGGCTTCATCACCGAGAAGAGCCTGTCGGTCGACAATCTCTTCGTCTTCGTCATCATCATGAAGAGCTTTGCGGTGCCGCGGGTGCACCAGCAGAAGGCGCTGCTGATCGGCATCGTGCTGGCGCTGATCATGCGCGGCATCTTCATCGCCGTCGGCGCGGCCGCGATCGAGCGCTTCTCCTGGGTGTTCTACCTGTTCGGCGCCTTCCTCCTGTGGACGGCGTACAAGCTGGCGGTGGAGAGCTTCTCCCACAGCCACAGCACCGACGAGGAATACGAGCCCAACGCGGTGGTGAAGTGGTTCCAGCGTAATGTGCGCACGACCACGGAGTTCGCCGGCGGCGCGCTGACGATTCGCCGCGACGGCCTGCGCTATTTCACCCCGATGTTCGTCGTCATCGTCGCCCTCGGCATGACCGACCTGCTCTTCGCCCTCGATTCGATCCCGGCGATCTACGGCCTGACCGACGCGCCCTACATCGTCTTCACGGCCAATGCCTTCGCGCTGCTGGGGCTGCTGCAACTCTATTTCCTGCTGGGCGGACTGCTGGACCGGCTCGTCTATCTCGGCTTCGGCCTGGCGCTCGTCCTCGGTTTCATCGGCGCCAAGCTCATCGTCCATGCGATGGAGGCCAATACGCTGGGCTTCATCAATGACGGCCAGCCCATCGAGGGCCTGCCGCATATCTCGACCAGCTTCTCGCTGGCGGTCATCGTCGGGATTCTCGTGGTCACGACCGTGGCCAGCCTGATACGCTCGGGCATGGTCGCCAACCGGGCGGCCGACCGGCCGGGCGAGGAGCATTGAGCTTGCCCGTCCGCCGCGGCTCGAACAGGGGAACGGCGTCCGATGGATGATCCGAAACACGGCGAGGCCACCGAGCCGGCCGACGCGGCGCGGCCTGCGGTCGCAGCCGGTCCCGGCGCGGCCGATCTCGACGCCCGCAGCGCGGCGCTGGCCCGGCGTCTTGCCGAGCAGCGCCAGCGCATGCCGCAGCTGCGCGACGAGCCTGCCGACCGCACCAGCGGCATGCAGGGCGTCGCCCAGGGGCTCAAGATCGCCAGCGAGTTCGTCGCCGGCATCCTCGTGGGCGTCGGCATCGGCTATCTGATCGACCAGCTGGCCGGCACGACGCCCTTCGGCCTGATCGTCTTCCTGATGATCGGATTCGCCGCCGGCGTGCTCAATGTGATCCGTGGCGTTTCGGGCACAACCCCGCCCCATGGCCGCGGCCCGGCCTGAACCGGCCCCTTCGCGCTCGTTCCGCGTGCGTTTGCAGTGGTCAATCTGACAACGGGGTGTTGCGAAGCGCAGTCCGGGACGCTATGGGCAGGACGGCCCGCGCCAGGGCCTGCCACGAGATGACGAAGGACCAGTGAGTTTGGCGACGAACCCGACAGATCCAATCCACCAGTTCCAGATTTCCAACATCGTTCCGATCGAGATCGGCGGGTTGGACTTCTCGTTCACGAACTCCGCCCTGTTCATGGTGGTGACGGTCGCTGTGGCGACCGCCTTCCTGTACTATTCGACCCGCGGGCGCGGCCTCGTGCCGAGCCGCATGCAGTCGGTGAGCGAGCTCTCCTACGAGTTCGTCGCCAACATGCTGCGCGACGCGGCAGGCTCCGGCGGCATGCGGTTCTTCCCGTTCGTCTTCTCGCTGTTCATGTTCATCCTGGTCGCCAACCTTCTTGGCATGGTCCCGTATTTCTTCACGGTGACCAGCCACCTGATCGTGACCTTCGCGCTGGCCCTCCTGGTGATGGGCGTCGTGGTGGTCTACGGCCTGATGAAGCACGGCCTGCACTTCTTCAAACTCTTCGTGCCCGAGGGCGTGCCGGCCGCCGTGCTGCCGCTCGTCGTGGTGATCGAGGTGGTTTCGTTCCTGTCGCGGCCGGTGTCGCTCTCGGTTCGTCTCTTCGCCAACATGCTGGCGGGCCACATCACGCTGAAGGTCTTCGCCGGCTTCGTGGTGTCGCTGAGCGCCTTCGGTGCGCTCGGGATTGCCGGTGCGATCCTTCCGCTGCTCATGACCGTCGCTTTGACGGCACTCGAATTCCTGGTCGCCGCACTGCAGGCCTACGTCTTTGCGGTTCTGACCTGCATGTATCTCAACGACGCGATCCATCCAGGCCACTAAGACAAGTTCCAGGATACAACGGGGCGGCGTGGAAGCCGCCGCAACCACCCGCAATCGAACAGTTTCAAAAGGAGTTTCGACATGGAAGCGGAAGCAGCAAAGTTCATCGGTGCCGGCCTCGCCTGTTTCGGTATGGGCATGACCGCCCTCGGTCTGGGCAACATGTTCGCGAACTACCTCGCCGGCGCGCTGCGCAACCCGTCGGCTGCCGACGGCCAGTTCGGCCGCCTGATCTTCGGCTTCGCCGTCACGGAAGCCCTGGGCATCTTCTCGCTGCTCATCGCCCTGCTGCTGCTCTTCGCCGTCTAATCGGCGTCCAGCGCAGGTAAGAAGACCGGCCGGCGGCAGCTTCTGTCGCCGGTCCCCCTATGCCGGGAGCCCTCGATGTTCGTCACCCAAGCCTTCGCACAGGCCGATTCGCTCGATGCCGTGGAATTGCCGCCTGCGAGCGACACCGCCGAGATGCATGGCGAAACGATCCATGTAGAAGGCGAGCATGGCGGCTTCCCGCCTTTCAATGCCGAATATTTCCCGTCGCAGATCCTCTGGCTCGCGATCACCTTCGGAATCTTCTACCTGGTTCTGAAGAAGGTGATCCTGCCGCGGATCGCCGGAACGCTCGAAAACCGCCGCGACCGGATCGCCCTCGATCTGGAAGCCGCCGAGCGGATGAAGTCCGATTCGGACGAGGCCAAGGCAGCCTACGAGCAGGAGCTCGCCGAGGCCCGCGACCGCGCCCACAAGATCGGCCACGACGCCCGTGAAGCAGCGCGCAGCGACGCCGAAGCCGAGCGCCAGCGCCTCGACGCAGAGCTCGACGAGAAGCTGGAAGCCGCGCAGCTGCGCATCGCCGCCGTCCGCGACGAGGCGATGAAGGATGTCGGCCAGATCGCCGAGACCACCGCCGACGCCATTCTGCGCGACGTCATTCGCCTGGAGGTCTCCCGCGAGGAGGTCGCCAGCGCCGTGACCGCTGTTCGCAGCTGAGGAGCCGACCATGGACAACTCATTCTGGGCCTTTGCCGCCCTCATCATCTTCCTGGCCATCGTCTGGTATCTGAAGGCGCCGGCCAAGGTCGGTTCCACGCTCGACCAGCGGGCCGACCGGATCCGCAACGAGATCGAGGAAGCGCGCGAGCTGAAGGAAGAGGCCAAGCAGCAGCTGGCCGAGTATCAGCGCCGCCGTCAGGAGGCCGAGGAGGAGGCGAAGGAGATCGTCGCCGCCGCCAAGCGCGAGGCCGAGTTGATGCTCGCCGATACGCGTCGCAAGAACGAGGAATATGTCGAGCGTCGCACGGCCATGGCCGAGACAAAGATCTCGCAGGCCGAGACCGACGCCATCGCCGAAGTCCGCGCGACGGCGATCGACGTGGCGGTGGCCGCCGCGGCCAAGATCATCTCCGACCGCAATTCGGGCGGCAATGCCGGCCAGTTCACCGAATCCTCCATCGCCGAGGTTCGCAGCCGGCTCAACTGAGCCCGGCGGCGGTCCCGATCCGGGGCCAGTATCGCGACGTGACGTTCAAAGGGCTGCCATCGGCGGCCCTTTTTCGTTGTGCGGGCATGGAAGGCTGAGCGGAGCGGGCGGCGTCCGGCCTATTCGGCGGCGTCGAGCAGGTCGCGGCGCAGCGGGCTGAAGCTCATCCGATGGATCGGCGTCGGGCCGAGCCGGGCGATGGCGCCGAGATGCTCGGGCGTGCCGTAGCCCATATGGCGGGAAAAGCCGTAACCCTCATAGGCCCGGCAGGCCCGCGCCATGATCCGGTCGCGCGTCACCTTGGCAACGATCGAGGCGGCCGCGATGCTGAGGCTGAGGGCGTCGCCGGAGATGACCGCCGTGCCGGCGCAGCGCAGGGCGGGCGGCACGTCGCGCCCGTCGACGAGGACATGGCAGGGGGCTTGCGGCAAGGCATGCAGCGCCCGCCGCATGGCGAGGAGGGTGGCGCCGCGGATGTTGAAGCGGTCGATCTCGTCGGCGCTGGCCGAGGCGATCCCGATCCAGCCCTTGGCGACGATCTCGGCGAACAGCCGCTCGCGGTCCTCGGCGGTCAGCTTCTTGGAATCGTTCAGCCCGTCGGGAAAGTCGCGGGTGGGAAAGATCACCGCGGCCGTGACCACTGGCCCGGCCAACGGCCCGCGCCCGGCCTCGTCGATCCCGGCGACGAAGCGCTTGCCGTCGGCCAGAAGCCCGGCCTCGCGCGAGAAGTCGGGCCCGGCCGCGACGGCGGGGCGGCGCGCGGATTTCTTTGCGCGAACGGGAGAATCGGAGGAACGGCGAGCCATGTTGCGGCGAGACTCGCGCATTCTCCGATTCTCCACAAGCCTCGCCGTGTTCGGGGTGGCAAACCGGCGAGACCATCCGGCCGAGGGGGAGGCCGGACGATGGGGTATCCCTGGCGTCAGAGCAGGGCGAGCTGGACGCCTGCGCCGCGCGGCGGGGTGAACAGATCGCAGCGCAACTGCGTGCGGCTCTCGTTCAGGCCGAGCCGGCGCGCCGCCATCTCGAAGCGCCGGCGGATCTGGAAGGCATAGGGCCCGGTGCCGCGCATCCGCTTGCCCCATTCGGCGTCGTAATCCTTGCCGTCGCGCATCGAGCGCAGCAGCGACAGGACATGCCGGTAGCGGTTCGGGTAGTGGCGCAGCAGCCAGTCCTTGAACAGCGGCGAGACTTCCAGCGGCATGCGCAGGAGGACGTAGCCGACCTCCCTTGCGCCGGCGGTCTGCGCTGCTTCCAGGAGCCGCTCGATCTCCGAATCGGTGAGGCCGGGAATGATCGGCGCGGTCATCACCATGGTCGGCACGCCGGCCTCGCTGAGCGCCTTGACCGCCTCCAGCCGCTTGGTCGGGGTCGCCGCCCGCGGCTCCATCGCCCGCGCCAGCGTCCGGTCGAGGGTGGTCACCGACAGCGCCACCTTGGCCAGCCCCTTGGCGGCCATGCGCGACAGGATGTCGATGTCGCGCAGGACCAGCGCTGACTTGGTGACGATGCCGACCGGATGGTTGGCGGCCTCCAGCACCTCGAGGATCTCGCGCATCACCCGCCAGCTCTTCTCGATCGGCTGGTAGGGATCGGTGTTGGTGCCGATGGCGATCGACTTCACCTGATAGCCGGGCTTGGACAATTCGCGTTCCAGGAGCTCGGCGGCATTCGGCTTGGCGAACAGCTTGGATTCGAAATCGAGGCCGGCGGACAGCCCCATATAGGCGTGGGACGGCCGCGCGAAGCAGTAGACGCAGCCATGCTCGCAGCCGCGATACGGATTGATCGAGCGATCGAAGGAGATGTCCGGCGAGGTGTTGCGGCTGATGATGGTCTTGGGCTTTTCGACCTGCACGTCTGTCTTGAAGGCCGGCAGCTCGTCCAGCGTGTTCCAGCCATCGTCGACGGCCTGCCGCTTGAACGGTTCGAAGCGCCCGCTCGGGTTGAGCCCGGCGCCGCGACCGCGCCGCCGCTCGAAGCCGATGCGCAGTCCGGCCTCGCCGATGATGTGGTTGGCGATATCGACGCCGTCCGGCGCGGAGAAGGCGGCCTGATCGGCCTTGGCGATGTCCTGCATGACGTTGCTCTCCCCATGTTCCGGCTGCGTTCTGTGACTGACGTCCTAAACCCGTTAAGAGAACAAGACAAGAACAAAAACGTTCCGATCTGGTCAGGGCCGATGGGCTCGGCTAGACGAAAGGGATGCTGAGCGTTTTCATCGACTGTGGACCCGAGGATCACTGGCTGGCGGCGACCCTCGCGCCGCTGATACCCGGCGCCGTCGAGGGGCTGGTGCGCGAGGTCGTGCTGGTCGATCGCGGCATGGGGGACAATGCCCGCAAGGTCTCCGACCACGCCGGATGCCGGATCGTCGCAGCGGAGGATTTCCGCGACGCCATCGAGACGGCGCGGGGCGACTGGCTGCTGCTGCTGGAGCCGGGCGCGCGGCTTCTGCCCGGCTGGATGGAGGCCGTGGTCGAGCATGCCGACATGGTGGGGGCGGGACGGGCGAAGACGCAGGCGGCGCGCTTCCGCCGGGCGCCGAACGACCAGCCCGGCTTCTTTGCCCGGCTGCGCCAGATCCGCACGGCGATGGCCGAAGGGTTCCTGGTCCAGAAGCGCCAGGCGATCGGCTTGTCGAAGCTCGCCTTCAGCCTCGAGGAGGTTGCCAAGGGCGTTGCGGTGACACGGATGCGGGCCTTCATCCGCCCGGCGGTACGGGGCCGGCCCGCGAGCTGACCGTGCGGTTCAGGCGGTCCGGCCGCCGCGGCGCAGATGCTCGTCCAGACGCGGCATGATCTCGACGAAATTGCAGGGCTTGTGGCGGTAGTCGAGCTGCGCCTTGAGAATGTGATCCCAGGCATCGCGGCAGGCGCCGGGCGAGCCGGGCAGGGCGAAGACGAAGGTGGCATCGATGACGCCGCCCGTCGCCCGCGACTGGATCGTCGAGACGCCGATCTTGTCGTAGGAGATGCGGTGGAAGACCGCCGAGAAGCCGTCCATGCGCTTTTCGAACAGCGGCTCCAGCGCCTCGGGCGTCACGTCGCGGCCGGTAAAGCCAGTGCCGCCGGTGGTGATCACCACATCGACGTCGTCGCGCCTGCACCAGCCCTGGACGACCTCCTGGATCGCCGGCACGTCGTCGGTGACGATCTGCCGGTCCGCGACCCGGTGGCCGGCCTCGGTCAGCCGTTCCACCAGCAGCGAGCCGGAGCGGTCCTCGTCGAGGCTGCGGGTGTCGGAGACGGTGAGGATCGCGATGGACAACGCGATGAAGGGTCGTTCGTCGCTCATGGGGCTTCCCTTGGCATGTCTGCGGGGGCGGCGCGGTGCTCGGCACCGGACAGCCACCATTCGGGATGGGACGCGGCGATCCGGCTACGCGCGCGGGCAAGCCGGGCGTCGTCCTCGAACAATCCGTAGACGGTTGCGCCGGAGCCGGACATGCGGGCGATCAGCGCGCCTTCGCCGGCCAGCGCGTCGCGCACGGCGACGATCTCCGGTGCCAGCCGCTCCGCCGGTGCGGCGAGATCGTTGCGGGTGGCGTGAAGCCAGGCGACCAGTTCGGCGGCGGTGGCGAATCCCTCGGCCGGGACCGGCGGCAACGGCGCGTTGTCGCGCTGTTCCAGCGCGGCGAAGACCGCCGGTGTCGAAACCGGCACGCCCGGATTGACCAGCAGCATATGCAGCGCCGGCAGGTTCGCGAGGGGCAGGATCTCCTCGCCGATGCCGGAGACGCGCGCAGCACGACCCGCAACGCACATGGGAACGTCCGCGCCAAGCGTGGTGGCCTTGGCGAGCAGGACATCCCGAATGGCAGGCACCGCGTCGCCGATCATCCGCAGGAGCGCCGCTGCGTCGGCCGAGCCGCCGCCGATCCCGGCGGCGACGGGCAGGCGCTTGTCCAGCGTGACGGACAGGGGCGGAAGCCGCAGGCCGGCATCGGCCAGCACCTGCCGGGCGACGGCGATGGTGCGGTGGAGAATGTTGTCCGCGTCGGTCGGCAGGCCCGGACCGAACGGCCCGGCCATGACGAGGCGGTCGGCGCCCTCGGGCGCTGCGCCAACCGTGAGGACGTCGCCGGCATCGCCGGCAAAGGCGATCAGGCTTTCCAGGCGATGATAGCCGTCAGGGCGCCGCCCGACGACATGCAGGGCGAGATTGACCTTGGCCGGCGCCGTCAGATGCAGCGGCTCCGCCAGCGTGAACGTCATGTCCGCCGGACTGCCGCTCACTCGACCTTGGTGGCGGGCGCGTCGCCCGTCGGTGCCGGGGCCTCGGCGGCCGCGGCCTTGCGGGTGTCGTCGCCATCCTCGGCTTCGGCCCGCTCGTTGGCCGCGGTCAGGCCGTCCTCGATCTTGGCGCGGATCGTCGCCTTGACGTCCTCTTCCGGCTCGGGCTGGCCGATCAGCGCGCGCTCCCACTGGAAGCGGGCCTCGCGGTTGCGGCCGACATGCCAGTAGGCGTCGCCGAGATGGTCGTTGATGGTCGGGTCCATCGGCGTGATCAGCACGGCGCGTTCGAGCTGCTCGACGGCCTCGTCGTAGCGTCCGAGGCGGTAATAGGCCCAGCCGAGGGAATCGATGATGTAGCCGTCATTCGGCCGCAACTCGACCGCCTTGCGGATCATGTCGAGGCCTTCCTGGAGGTTCTCGTTCTTGTCGACCCAGGAATAGCCCAGATAGTTCAGCACCTGCGGCTGGTCGGGCGACAGTTCCAGCGCCTTGCGGAAATCCTTCTCCGCCTTGTCCCACTGGTCGGTCCGCTCGAAGGCGATGCCGCGCTGGTAATAGAGGTTCCAGCTGGCTTCGCCGGTCGCCTCGGTCAGTTCGATTGCCGTGTCCAGCGCCTTGGCGGCCGGAGCGTAGTCCTTGTCGGCGGCGAGCACGTCGGCCAGCGCGGTGTGGGCCTTCGGGTCCTCCGGATAGCTGCGCACGGCGCGCTCCAGATGCGCCTTGGCCTCCTCCTTCTGGTCCGAATACCAGAGGTCGAGGCCGATCTGCAGCTCGGCCGTGCGGCGATAGGCGGAGTTCTCCGGGATCTCGCGGTAGAAGGCGATCGCCTGTTCCAGCCGCTCCGAGCGTTCGGCGATACCGCCGAGCGCGGTGAGCAGCGACGGGTTCCGGGGCGCCAGCGCCCGCGCCATCTGGAAATACAGGAGCGCGACCTGCTGGCCGTCGCCGCGATTGATCGCCTGGCCGAGGATGTAGAGCGTTTCGGCCGCGCCCTCCTGCACGCTGGCGACGGCGGGCTCGATGGTCTCGCCCTTCTCGATGCGGCCCTTCAGATGCAGCAGCGGGTCGTAGGTCGGCACAAGGTCGAGGCCGGTCTGGAGCGCTGCCAGCGCGGCGTCCGTCTTGCCGTCGCGCACTTCCAGGCGCGCCAGCGCCTCGGCGGCGCCGAGATAGGCGTCGGGCGAGGTGCGGGCATTGTTCTGGTCGTCGACGACAAGATGCAGCGCGCGGCGGGCGACGTCGTCGCGCCCGGCGACGACCGCGATCAGGCCCTTCTGATAGGCGTTGAAGACCGCGAACCAGGGCGCGCCCTGCAGATTGTCGATGCGCAGCAGCGCCTCGTCGACGCGGCCCGCGCCGACATCGGCCCAGGCCATCAGCTCACCCAGCAGCAGCGCGTCGAGGTCGCTGGGATCGACCACGTCGAATTCGGCGATCGCGGCGTCGAAGGCGCCCTTCGACAGGGCGTCGACGCCGAGCGCGATCCGCGCGACCTTGCCGGCCTCGGGCACGTCGCGCAGCTTCGAGGCGATGTCGACGGCGTCCTTGAATCGGCCATCGGCGAGGAAGGCGAACATCGCGTCCTGCTGGAGCAGCTGCGAGGTCGGGTCCATCGACAGGGCCTGGACGAAGAGATCGCTGGCCGTCGCCATGTCGCCGCCGATCTGGGCGGATTTGGCGGCCAGATAGGCGCCGGACAGGGACTGGGCGGTGATCGGGGCCGGTTCGCTCGCTGCCGTATCCGCCGCAGCCAGGGCAGGCGCCGCGGTGGCGCCGGCCAGAAGCGTGACGGTGAGAAGTCTCAGAAGCCGCATTCTGTGCACGTGAAATCCTCTTCCCGGGGCACGCCCGCAGACGATCGAACGCCGCGTTTCGTGGTCGAATGTGATGCCGGTCACCTGTCTGGCCGATTCGCCGAGGTGAAGCCAAGCCACACGGCAATGCAAGTCCCGCCCGTTCTGGACCCAGAGATTGTCGGGAATGCGACCCGCGGCGGGAGTCTCGCCCCCGCGACGATGGGTCAGCTCACCCGGTCGATGCAGAATTCCACGACGCCCAGCATCGCGTCGCGGCTTGGGCTCTGCGGCAGGCCGCTGGCGGCGGCATAGGCGGCCTCGCCATACTGGCGGGCGCGTTGGACCGTCTCTTCGAGTGCGCCGTGCTGGTGGATCAGCGCGGTGGCGCGGGCCAGCGCGTCGTCGTCGTTGCGACCGCCCTCCATCGCCTCGCGCCAGAACGCCTTCTCGGTGTCGTCGCCGGCCTGATAGGCGAGGATGACGGGCAGGGTGATCTTGCCTTCGCGGAAATCGTCGCCGGTGTTCTTGCCGAGCGCGGCGGCGGTGCCGCCATAGTCGAGGACGTCGTCGACGAGCTGGAAGGCAAGACCGAGGCTGCGGCCATAGTCGCGCATGGCGGTGCGTTCGGCCTCGCCGGCGCCGGCGATGACCGGGCCGACTTCGGCGGCCGCCGCGAACAGCGCCGCCGTCTTGGCGTCGATCACGGCGAGATAGTCCGCCTCGCTGGTGGTCATGTGCTTGGCGGCCGACAGCTGCCAGACCTCGCCCTCGGCAATGACCGAGGAGGCGGTGGACAGGATGTCGAGGGCGGTCAGCGAGCCGACCTCCACCATGGTCTTGAACGCCTGGCCGAGCAGGAAGTCGCCGACCAGCACGCTGGCCTGGTTGCCCCAGATGGTGCGCGCCGTCTTCTTGCCGCGCCGCAGGTCGCTCTCGTCGACCACGTCGTCGTGCAGCAAGGTCGCCGTGTGCATGAACTCGACGCTGGCGGCGAGCTTCACATGGGCGTCGCCGCGATAATCATGGGCCAGGGCGGATGCGATGGTCAGCATCGGCCGCAGCCGCTTGCCGCCCGACGAGATCAGATGCTCGGCGATTTCCGGGATCAGCTCGACGTTGGATCCGGCCATGGCGAGGATCAGGTCGTTGACGCGAGCCATGTCCGGCGCCGTGACCGCGATCATCGGCTCGATCGAGGCGCGGCTGTCGGTCCGCTCGACGGGGCTGGCCAGGCTCACAATGCTACTCCGTGGGTTTGCGTCGCTGCGCTCGCACGGGCGAGGCGGCTTGTCGAGGGCACAGATGGCGTCCCGATCGCGGTTATAAAGGCCGCGCGACGGTGCGTCGCCTGCGGCGCGGCGGCTTCGCGGTTCGAGCGCTTGCTATGGCCGGCGCTCTTCAGGCACTTAAGGGGCGTTGCGGTCGTCATCGGCCGTCCCGTTCGTCGGCTTCGGTCGTCAAGATTCGCGGAGCCATTCATGCAGGAACTCATGCGGTCCAACGATGCGGTGCTGCTGTCCTTCGTCGATGCACTGCTGAAGGATGCGGACATTCCGCATTTCCTCGCAGATGTCCATATGAGTATCCTCGATGGATCGATCGGCGTCCTGCCGCGCCGCGTGCTGGTGGACACCGATCGCATGGATCAGGCCCGCCGCATCCTCAAGGATGCCGACCTCGGTCATGAACTCTCCTGAGCCGCAATCACCCGCGTCCTGCGGGGCCGACATGGCGACCCGCTGCGACCGCTTCTATGGCGGCCGCTTCGCCCTCATGCAGCCGCAGGGCCGCGGCTATCGCTCCGGCCTCGACGCGCTGCTGCTGGCCGCGACCCTGCCGGCGACGGCGACGGGGCGCCTTGCCGACATCGGCGCGGGGGCCGGCGCCGTCGGGCTGGCGGCGGCCTGCCGCAACGCCTCCGTCGAGGTCACGCTGGTGGAAAACAGCCCGGTCATGGCCGATCTCGCCCGGCGCGGACTGGAGCTGCCGGCCAATTCCGAACTGGCCGGGCGCCTGCGGCTCGTCGAGGCCGACATCCTCGCCGGCGGCACGGCGCGCGCGGCGGCGGGGCTCGGTGACGGCGCCTTCGGCCATGTCCTGACCAATCCGCCCTACCATCCGCACGACCACCGGATCTCGCCCGATCCGCTGCGCGCCGCGGCGATGAGCGCGGCGGACGGCGATTTCCTCGCCCGCTGGGTGCGCGCCTGTGCCGCGCTGCTCTCCCATGGCGGCCGCTTTGCCACCATCGTGCGCACCGACGCGCTGCCGACGCTGCTGGCGGCCTGCGACGGGCGGATCGGGGCGCTGCGGCTCCTGGCGATCCATGCGCGCGCCGACGCGCCGGCGCCGCGACTGCTGGTGCTCGGCCGCAAGGGATCGCGGGCGCCGCTGAGCCTGTTGCCGGCGCGCATCCTGCACCGGCCGGACGGCACGCTGACCGAGTTCGCGACGGCGGTGGCGGAGGGGACCGCCGATCTCGGCTGCTAGTAGCGACCGGCGCCGCAGCCTTGCGTTGCGAAGCGGTGCGGGACGCTTACATGAAGGGCATCCTGTTCTGCGACAAAGGCCCATCCTCTTGGCGAACCGTCTGACCAAACTCGTTCCCGCCCGCCTGCGCCCGGATCACACGGTCATTCCCGTGGTGCGGCTCAGCGGCATGATCTCCTCGGGCGGCACGGCGCTGCGGCCGTCGCTGTCGCTGGCCTCGGCCGCGCCGCTCCTGGCCAAGGCCTTCGCCCACAAGAAGGCACCGGCGGTGGCGATCGTCATCAATTCGCCCGGCGGATCGCCCGTCCAGTCGCGGCTGATCTACCAGCGCATCCGCGATCTCGCCGAGGAGAAGGACAAGCAGGTGCTGGTCTTCGTCGAGGACGTGGCGGCCTCCGGCGGCTACATGATCGCCTGCGCCGGCGACGAGATCATCGCCGACCCGTCCTCCATCGTCGGCTCGATCGGCGTCGTCTCCGGCTCCTTCGGCTTCGTCGAGGCGATCGCCAAGCTGGGCATCGAGCGCCGCGTCCACACCGCAGGCAGCAACAAGGCGACCCTCGACCCGTTCCAGCCCGAGCGGCCGGAGGATGTCCAGCATCTGAAGACGCTGCAGCTGGAGGTGCACAAGACCTTCATCGACCTGGTCAAGGACAGCCGCGGGACGAAGCTCGCCGATCATGACGACCTCTTCACCGGCCTGTTCTGGTCCGGCCTGCGCGGGCTCGAACTCGGCCTCGTCGACCGGCTGGGCGATCTGCGCGGCACGCTGCGGGCCCGCTTCGGCAAGAAGGTGAAGCTGGAACTGGTGCAGGCCAAGCGCACCCTGTTCGGGCGTCCGCAGCCTGGCGTGCACGCCGGCATGGCGGCGGGCGACGGGCTGGCCGGGATCGGCGCCGGCTTTGCCCGCGAGGTGATGGGCGTCGCCGAGGAGCGGGCGCTCTGGGCCCGTTTCGGCCTGTGAACAGGCATCGGGCGGTGCGGCCTTACGATCACGGCCGCCTCGCCGCGAATGTGAAGGGCGGGCCGCTGTGATCCTGCCGCTTTTGGTTGCCAAGGTCGTGGCCACGGCGCATAATTGTCGGGGAACGGAGCGATGATCGCCTACATGCCGCAGTTACTACTTCTGGGTCTCGTGGGGGCCGCCGCGCTGTTTGGCTACAAGCAGATGAAGCGCGATGCCGAACGGGTGTCGGAGAACAATCGCCGCTCGGAGGCCGAGAGCCGCACGGGCGCGCAGGGCACGCTGGTGCGTGGCCCCGACGGCGTCTATCGCATCAAGAAGGACTGAGATCCGCGCCAGCGCGGGTCCTGGCATCGCGTGACGCCGTTCAAGCGCCGCGCGATGCGCGATGACGCGTCCTTGCCTTTCAGGTCCCGCTTGGTCCGCTGATCCCTTATGAACCGCCGGTTGCGTAGGCGGCTGCCCATTCGCAGGACGCAGGTGTCGGAACTCGGCGCGCTTTGCGGGGATTACCCGGTCATCCCACGAACGCGATGATCCCGGAGTTCCGCCATGAAAGCCATTACCTGGCACGGCAAGCACGACATGCGCTGCGAGACGGTGCCCGATCCCGAAATCGAGCATGGCCGCGACGCCATCATCAAGATGTCGGCCTGCGCCATCTGCGGCTCCGACCTGCATTTCTACGACGGCTTCATGCCCGGCATGGAATCCGGCGACATTGTCGGCCATGAATTCATGGGCGAGGTGGTCGAGGTCGGCAAGGACAACAAGAAGCTGGCGGTCGGCGACCGGGTCGTCGTGCCCTTCACCATCGTCTGCGGCGAATGCGACCAGTGCCGGCGCGGCAATTTCTCCGTCTGCGAGCGCTCCAACCGCAATGCCGAGACGGCGGCCAAGATGTTCGGCCACACCACGGCCGGCCTGTTCGGCTATTCGCATCTGACCGGCGGCTATTCCGGCGGCCAGGCGGAATATGTCCGCGTGCCCTTCGCCGATTTCGGCCCGGTCAAGGTGCCGGAAGGCCTCAGCGACGAGGAAGTCCTGTTCCTCGGCGACATCCTGCCGACCGGCTGGCAGGGCGCCAAGAACTGCGACATCCAGCCCACCGACACGGTGGCGATCTGGGGCGCCGGCCCGGTCGGCCTCTTCGCCCTGCAGAGCGCCATCATCCAGGGCGCCAAGCAGGTGGTGGTGATCGACGAGGTGCCCGAGCGCCTGGCGATCGCCGCGCGGATGGGTGCCATCACCATCAATTTCCAGGAAGAGAGCACCGTCGAGCGGCTGAACGACCTGACTGAGGGCAAGGGCCCGGAATGCTGCATCGACTGCGTCGGCATGGAGGCCCATTCGGGCTACGAGGCCGAGCATCTGTTCGACCGCGCCAAGCAGGCGATCATGGCCGAGACCGATCGCCCGCATGTCCTGCGCGAGATGATCTATGTCTGCCGTCCGGGCGGCACGATCTCGGTGCCGGGCGTCTATGGCGGCCTCGTCGACAAGATCCCCTTCGGCGCGGCGATGAACAAGTCGCTGAGCTTCAAGATGGGCCAGACCCACGTCAACAAATGGGCCGACGACCTGCTCGGGCGCATCCAGCAGGGGCAGTTCGACACCACCTCCTTCATCTCCCATCGCGGCACGCTGGAGGATGGTCCGGAGCTCTACAAGACCTTCCGCGACAAGACCGACAATTGCACCAAGGTGGTGCTGACGCCGTAAGGCGCCGGCGCGGATTTCCGAGATCGAAGGCGGGGCGGATCTCGATGATCCGCCCCGTTGTCATTCAGGCCGCCGGCGACGCCTCGCCACGGCCCCGTCCGGCCCGGCGAAACGCGCCGTGCCTTGACCGCTTCGCGGCGCTCGTGGCAACTCGCGGCCAACTCCCGCCTCCTTCGAGGGGCCGCAAGCCGGATTCCGCGAAATGTCTGATCTTCCCCCGCACATGGACCCGCGCCGTTCCTTCCAGGCGCTGATCCTGACGCTGCACCGCTACTGGGCCGATTACGGCTGCGTCGTGCTGCAGCCCTACGACATGGAGGTCGGGGCCGGCACCTTCCATCCGGCGACGACCCTGCGCGCACTCGGCCCCAAGCCCTGGAACGCCGCCTATGTGCAGCCCTCGCGCCGGCCCAAGGACGGCCGCTATGGCGAGAACCCCAACCGGCTGCAGCATTATTACCAGTATCAGGTGATCCTGAAGCCGAACCCGTCCAATTTGCAGGAGCTCTATCTCGGCTCGCTGCAGGCCATCGGCATCGATACCGAGCTGCACGACATCCGCTTCGTCGAGGACGACTGGGAGAGCCCGACGCTGGGTGCCTGGGGCCTTGGCTGGGAATGCTGGTGCGACGGCATGGAAGTGTCGCAGTTCACCTATTTCCAGCAGGTCTGCGGCATCGAATGCGCCCCGGTGGCGGGCGAGCTGACCTACGGCCTCGAGCGCTTGGCCATGTATGTGCAGAATGTCGACAACGTCTACGACCTGAACTTCAACGGCCGCGAGGGCGACGAGAAGGTCACCTATGGCGACGTCTTCCTGCAGGCCGAGCAGGAATATTCCCGCTACAATTTCGAGATCGCCAACACGGCGGTGCTGTTGAAGCATTTCGAGGACGCCGAGGCCGAATGCCTGGCGGTGCTCGCCGCCGGCGCGCCGGAGGGGGCGAGCCCGCTGCATCGCTGCGTGCTGCCGGCCTACGACCAGTGCATCAAGGCCTCCCACGTCTTCAACCTGCTCGACGCGCGCGGCGTGATCTCGGTCACCGAGCGCCAGAGCTACATCCTGCGGGTGCGCACCCTCGCCAAGGCCTGCGGCGAGGCGTTCCTCTTGACCGAAGCGGGCGGAGCGTCCGCGGCGATCGCCGCCGCCTGATCCTCTTTTCCGAGGTCACGCGTGCTTGGGCCGTATATCATGCGGGAAACCGACGCCGAGGTGCTGAGGAACTGCCTGCGGCTTGCCGCCGGCTCCAGCGTGATCGAGTTGGTCGAATGGCGCCTCGCCATGGTGTCCCCGGATGAAGGCAGCTCCTGATGAGTGATCTTCTCTACGTCTTTTCCGCTCTGCTGGTGGGCGCCGGTCTGCTGGCCGTCGCCGCGATGTTCATCGCCGGAACATGGGGCATCTGGCACCAGATGGCGGCCGACCGCCGGGCCCGTCGGCAGGGCGACGCGGAGATCCGGCGCATGGGCCGCGAGCTTCGCCTCGGCCATTGAGGCTCGGCGCGATCCGGGCCGCGAGACATCATTCTTCCGCCTGACGCTGTAACATCGCGCGCCGCGCCTTAAGTGCTCGCCTTCCATCGGACGAGAGGTCGATCGCATGCAGTGGCGCGGACGCAGGCAATCCAGCAATATCGAGGACAGGCGCGGCTCGGGAGGCGGCTTCGGCGGCCGTGGCGGCGGCATGCGCCTGCCGGTGCGCGCCGGCGGTGGCGGCACTATCGGCATCATCATCGTCGCGCTGGTCCTGTGGCTGGGCTTCGGCATCAACCCGATGCAGCTGCTCGGCATGGCCGGCGGCGGCGGGGGCGGCGGCAGCGTCCAGACCACCCGGTCCGGCCCCGGCGTCGCCGGCACGGCGGACGAGACCGACGATTTCGTCGCGACGGTTCTGGCCGACACCGAGGATGTGTGGAGCCAGCGCTTCCAGGCGGCCGGCGAGACCTATCCGGCGCCGACCCTCGTTCTGTTCGAGAACCGGGTTCAATCGGCCTGCGGCATTGCCGGCTCGGCCAGCGGCCCGTTCTACTGCCCGTCGGACCGCAAGCTCTATATCGACCTCAGCTTCTTCGACCAGCTGCGCAACCAGCTGAACGCCCCGGGCGACTTCGCCCAGGCCTATGTGATCGCCCACGAGGTCGGCCACCACATCCAGAACATCACCGGCGTGCTGCCACGCTTCAACCAGGCCCGCCAGAATATGAGCGAGGCCGAGGCCAACGCCATGTCGGTGCGGGTCGAGCTGCAGGCCGACTGCTATGCCGGCGTCTGGGGCCACGATACCCGCCAGGCCGGCTATATCGAGGATGGCGATATCGACGAGGCGCTGAACGCGGCCCGGCAGATCGGCGACGACACGCTGCAGAAGCGCGGCCAGGGCACGGTGGTGCCGGACAGCTTCACCCACGGCACCTCCGAACAGCGCCAGACCTGGTTCCGCCGCGGTTTCGAAACCGGCGATTTCGGTGCCTGCGACACGCTGGACGGCGCGATCTGAGGACGGCTGCGTTCGCAACTGACGGCTCGCCGCCATGGCGATGACGCGCCGCGAGGCGAAGGCGCATCGCGCGCGCCGCGCCATCGCTTCGCAGACCACCGCGCTGGAGGAGAGCCTCTGGCGCGGCATCCGCCTGATCCCCGTCGAGGGAGCGCATTTCCATCGGCAGGTGGTGATCGGGCCGTATCTGGCCGACTTCGTCTCCCATCGCCTGCGCCTGGTCATAGAGGTGGACGGCGCCCAGCATGACCGTCCCGAACAGGCGGCGAAGGACGCCGTGCGCGACGATTGGCTGGCGGACCGCGGCTACCTGGTACTGCGCTATGCCAACAGCGCCGTGCGGGCCGATGCGGCGACGGTGCTGGACAGCATCCGCGCTGAGGTGGCGGCGCGGCGGCTGCTGCCCCCCGGCGAGGAACCGCCGAAGCCGGCGCGCGTCGGCAAGCCGCGTCCGCGGCCGAAGCCCGGCAGCTCCTGACAGGGGCGAGCGCACGCATTGCCATCCTTGACACGATCCGAGCCGTGGTCGAAGAGCGACGCCGAACGTGGGACGATCGATGATCTTGCCCCCAGCCTCCTCTTGCGGGGGCCGCGCAGGCGGCAGATGGGGACCGGTCGTTCCTGCCACCCCACCCCGGCGCACACGCGCCGACCCTCCCCATCGAGGGGAGGGCGAGGATAAGCCGAGCCCATGCCCGACCTTCTGCTCGAACTTCGCTCCGAGGAAATCCCCGCGCGCATGCAGCGCAAGGCGGCGGGCGATCTCAGGAAACTCGTCACCGACGCGCTGGTCGAGGCGGGGCTGACCTATGAGGGCGCCCGCGAATACTGGACGCCGCGGCGGCTGACACTGGACGTGCGGGGCGTCGATGCCCGCTCGAGGGACGTCGTCGACGAGCGCAAGGGCCCGCGCACCGACGCGCCGGAAAAGGCCATCCAGGGCTTCCTGCGCGGCGCCGGCCTCGCCTCGATCGACGAGGCGACGATCCAGTCCGATCCCAAGAAGGGCGATTTCTACGTCGCCACCATCCGCAAGCCCGGCCGGCCGGCGGAAGAGATCATCGCCGAGGTCATGCCTGGCATCGTCCGCGGCTTCCCCTGGCCGAAATCCATGCGCTGGGGTCCGGCCTCGCGCGCGCCCGGCAGCCTGCGCTGGGTGCGTCCGCTGCAGTCGATCCTGTGCACCTTCGGGCCCGAAACCGAGGAGCCGGTGGTCGTCGACTTCGAGGTCGACGGCATCCGGGCCGGCAATGTCACGCGCGGCCACCGCTTCCATGCGGCCGACGAGTTCCGCGTGCGCCGCTTCGACGATTATGTCGCCGGGCTGGAAAAGGCCTTCGTGGTCCTGGACGCCGAGCGGCGCAAGGACATGATCCGCCACGACGCGGAGAACCTTGCCTTTGCCCGCGGGCTGGAAGTGGTGCCCGACGAGGCGCTGCTGGAAGAGGTTTCCGGCCTGGTCGAATGGCCGGTGACGCTGATGGGCGAATTCGAGGAAACCTTCCTGCAGATCCCGCCCGAGGTCATCCAGCTGACCATCAAGGTCAACCAGAAGTGCTTCGTCACCCGCCGGCAGGGCGGCGACGGCACGCTGTCGAACCAGTTCGTCCTGGTCTCCAACATCGCCGCCAGCGACGGCGGCGCCGAGATCGCCCGCGGCAACGGCAAGGTCGTCCGCGCACGGCTCTCCGACGCGCTGTATTTCTGGCAGACCGACCAGGCCGACCTGCCGGGCCGTGACGCGCTGGCCCCCGCGGCCGAAAAGTTCGGACTCGATCTGGCGAAACCGCTCGATCAGCGCATGGCCAAGCTCGACGCGCTGGGCGTCACCTTCCACGCCAGGCTTGGCACCCAGGGCGAACGCGTCGGCCGCATCGCGGCGCTGGCGCAGGAGATCGCCGCGACGGTGTATCCCGAAGGCGCGACGCTCGCCGGCGCGAAGGTATCGGCGGACGACCTCAAGACGCTCGTGAAGCGCGCGGCCGTGCTCGCCAAGGCGGACCTGACCACCGAGGCGGTGGGCGAGTTCCCCGAGCTGCAGGGGCTGATGGGCCGCTATTACGCGGCGCTGCAGGGCGAGCACCCGTCGGTGCAGGCGGCGCTCGAAGAGCATTACAAGCCGCTCGGGCCGACGGATTCGGTGCCAACCGATCCGGTGGCGATCTGCGTGGCGCTGGCCGACAAGCTCGACATGCTGGTGGGCTTCTGGGCGATCGACGAAAAGCCGACGGGCTCCAAGGACCCCTATGCGCTGCGCCGTGCGGCACTGGGCGTGATCCGGCTGGTGCTGGACAACGACCTCGTCATGGCGCTCGGCGGCTTCATGCCGGCCAGCGACCTTCTCGCCTTCTTCCATGACCGGCTGAAGGTGCAGCTGCGCGAATCCGGCGCCCGTCACGATCTGGTCGATGCGGTGCTGTCCGGCGGATCGGGCGGCGATCGCGGCGACGACCTCCTCGACGTCACCCGCCGCGTGACCGCGCTCGGCGCCTTCCTCGACACCGAGGACGGCCAGAACCTTCTCGCCGGCACCCGCCGCGCCGCCAACATCCTCGCCGCCGAGGAGAAGAAGGGCACCCGCGTCGCCGACGCCGTGTCGCTCGATCTCCTCAGCGAGCACGAGGAAAAGGTGCTGGCCGGGGCCATCGACCGGGCCGAGATGGAGCTCGACGCAGCGCTCGCGGTCGAGAACTACGCCCACGCCATGACGGCGCTCGCCGAATTGCGCATTCCGGTCGACGCCTTCTTCGAGACCGTGCTGGTCAATGCCGAGGACGAGGCAGTGCGCGCCAACCGTCTGGCGCTGCTCGACCGCATCCGTGCGGCAACGCGTCGCGTCGCGGACTTTTCGCGCATCTCCGGCTGACCCACTTAGCCGCTTGAGGCGGCTCTCAAGGCCTGACACGACAGCAGACGGCGTCCGCAACACCATGCGGGCGCCGTTTTGCGTTGTGCCTCGCGCTGCGCGTCATCGGCTGATCGAACAGCGGGTTTCAGGCCCGCCGGGCCGGGCGCGCCCGCGCCGTTAACCCTCGGGTAAACATAAGCTTCGATAACATGAAGACTTGTGTCAAATTGCTTGCATTCCCGCAGCAATTCGGACAGCGCGCCGCAGGCTGTAACATTTCGTGATCGGGATGCCCGGAACCTGCCAGAATTCGATGAGAAGGGTCTGACAGTGCCGATTGGCGGATTGGAGCGGATGCTCAGGGGATCGCCTCCCGGCCCATTCGACTGCAAGAGACTTCGAGGGGAAACCACCGAATGACGAAGACGAGCGCCGCCTTTGCGGCTGCCCTGAAATTCGCCTGTACTCTTGCTGCCGGCGTCATGCTGGTCAGCGCGACGCCTGCACAGGCAGAATGGAATGCGCCTTGGAAATCCGAGGACAACGCTCTCGTCATCGACGCCTACGAGTTCAATCCCATCAACTGGCAGGAACTCGCCTCCGACAAGCGCATCGCCGGCTTCATCAACAAGGCCTCGGACGGTCTGCCGCCCGAATGGAGCTGCGGCAAGTCCAGCGGTGACGATTACAAGCTCTGCAAGAACCGGTGGTGGAAGTACTCCGTCACCAAGGAACTCTACATGACCCGTCGCGAGATGGCGAAGATGAAGGGGCTCCTGTGGGGCGCCTACCATCTCGGCCGTCCGGGCAATCCGCGCGAGCAGGCCGACCATTTCGTCGACTTCGCCGAGCCGGCCGAGGACGACCTGATCGCCCTCGACATCGAGGACAACAGCGACGAGTGGATGAGCCTGTCGGACGCCGAGATCTTCGCCGACCAGATCAAGATCCGCACCGGCCGCTATCCCGTCCTCTACACCAACGGTTCGACGGCGCGTTACATCTCCCAGAACAAGGCGGAATATCCGCTGCTGTCGCGCCTGCCGCTCTGGTACGCCCGCTACCGCGAGGACATCACCGGCAAGTTCCCGGAAGAGACCTGGCCGAGCTACGCCCTGTGGCAGTTCTCCTCCATGCACAATTGCAACAGCCGCAGCTGCCCCTACCGGGTGAAGGGCGCCAAGACCGACATCGACGTCAATGTCTCGTCGCTCGACGTCGCCGGCCTGAAGGCCGCCTGGCCCTTCGCCGAACTGATCGACAAGCCGAAAGCGCCGCAGGAGACCGATCCGGCCATGCTGGTGGCCTCGCTCGACGAAGGCACCAAGGCCGAGATCGCCAAGGCGGCCAAGCCGCGCAGCGAGGTTGCGAAGGCCAAGGATGCGCCGTCCGCGCCGGTTGCCGGGACCGTGGCGGCGGCCTATGGCCCGAGCGAGGTCCATGCCACGCTCGATCCGCTGAAGATCCTGACCGAGGTCGCCCGCAAGGAGCAGGACGGTCCCAAGCGCGTCGTCGCCGAGCCGGGTGCTGCGCTGGCCGGTGCCGTTCTCGATACGGCCGCGGTGGAGCAGCTCGGCGACCATGTCGAGACGCTGAAGGGCGCGATCGCCTATGCGGCGAACGAGATCGACCGGCTGTTCATCGGCCGCGCCGAGGCCGCAACGCGCCCGGAAGGGGCGTCCGCGCCGCAGCTCGACGAGATGCCGAACGCCGATCGCCGCGCCGGGCTCGACCCGAAGCAGCGCTCGCGCTTCCTCGCCATCGTCGAATCGGCGGCGGCCGCCCAGCGGGCGAACGCCCTGCCGATGCCGGCGCGGGTTCTCTCGCAGCTTGGCCCCGACACCTCCGAGCGCGGCAGCCGCGTCGTGCCGCAGGCCGAGCGCCATGCCGGTCTGGAGCGCCCCGAGCGCCGCATTCTGAGCGCATTCGCCGCCACCCGCTGAGACCGGCTTCGGGCCGCCGTCTCCGCTAGGGGCGACCGGCCATCGCCGTCCGACGTGAAGCCTGCCGGCGCGAACCGCGCAACGGCAGGGCGTGATAGCCGGCCATTCGCACGGCATCGGCGCCACCTGATCGGGCCCGCGCCTCTTTCCTTTCCGCTCCGCTTCTGCAATCGGTCCTGACCGTGAAGACCGAACTCCTCTCCGCCGATGCGCCCGATGCGGTGCGCCGTGCCGTCGCACTGCTGGCGGCGGGCGAACTCGTGGGCATTCCGACGGAGACCGTCTACGGCCTTGCCGCCGACGCGACCGACGGTGCCGCCGTCGCGCGGATCTTCGAGGCCAAGGGCCGGCCGCGCTTCAACCCGCTGATCTGCCACGTGCCGGACCTCGCCATGGCCGCGACCCTGGCCGAGATCGGCCCGGTCGCCGCGGTGCTCGCAGAAGCCTTCTGGCCGGGGCCGCTGACCATGGTCTTGGCCCTGAAAGAGGGCTCGCCCGTGCATCCGCTGGCAACGGCCGGCCTTGCCACCGTCGCCATCCGCGCGCCGCAGGGCATTGCCGGCCGGCTGGCCGCCGCGCTCGGACGGCCGCTCGCCGCGCCCAGCGCCAACCCGTCCGGCCGGGTCAGCCCGACCAATGCGGGCCAGGTGCTGCGCGGCCTCGGCGGACGTCTGCCGCTGATCCTCGACGGCGGGCCCTGCGAGGTCGGGGTCGAATCGACCATCGTCATGCCCGAGGCCGATCGGCTGGTCCTGCTGCGGGCCGGCGGCGTCGGCCGGGCGGAACTGGCGCAGGCGACGGGCCTGCCGGTGGTCGATCCGGCCGGCGATGCGGCGATCAACGCGCCGGGCCAGCTGACCTCGCATTATGCGCCCGCCGGCCGGGTGCGGCTCAATGCGACCGATGTGGCGCCGGGCGAATATCTGATCGCCTTCGGGCCGGCGCCGGTCGCCGGGCAGGACCAGGCAGCGGCGATCGTCAATCTCAGCCCCTCCGGCGATCTGCGCGAGGCGGCGGCCGGGCTCTTTGCCGCGCTGGCGGCCTTCGACGCGCCGGAGATCACCGCTATCGCCGTGGCGCCGATCCCGCAATCGGGTCTCGGCGAGGCGATCAACGACCGCCTGCGTAGGGCCGCTGCGCCGCGCGGCTGACGACGCAACACTTCGATCCGGATTGCCCCTGGCGCCACGGGGACCGCGTCTCGACGGATCACGCCGTGCGGGCTATTCACATGGGCATGACCGAGATCGATACCGCCCTTCCCGAAGCCCTTCTTGCCCGGTTCGCCGCCATTGTCGGCGACGCCAATGCGCTGCGCGCGCCGGACATGGTGGCGCCCTATCTGCATGAACCCCGCGACCTGTATGCCGGCCAGACGGCGCTCGTCCTGCGCCCCGGCAGCGTCGAGGAGGTGTCGGCCATCCTGCGCCTTGCCAACGAGACCGGCACGGCGATCGTGCCGCAGGGCGGCAATACCGGCCTCGTCGGCGCCCAGTCGCCGCGCTCGAAGCGCGAGGTGCTGGTCAATCTCTCCCGGCTCGACCGGATCCGCGACGTCGACCCGGTCGGGCGGACCCTGACGGTGGAGGCAGGCGTCGTCCTGAAGCGCGCCCAGGAAGCGGCCGACGATGCCGGTCTCCTGTTCCCGCTGTCGCTCGGCTCGGAAGGCTCCTGCCAGATCGGCGGCAATCTGTCGTCGAATGCCGGAGGCACCGGGGTGCTGGCCTATGGCAATGCCCGCGAACTCTGCCTCGGCGTCGAGGCGGTGCTGGCCTCGGGCGAGGTGATCCACGGCCTGCGCCGCCTGAAGAAGGACAATCGCGGCTACGATCTGCGCCATCTGTTCATCGGCGGCGAGGGCACGCTGGGCATCATCACCGCGGCGGTGCTGAAGCTGTTTCCCAAGCCCGCCGGACGCGAAGTGGCCTATGTCGGCCTGGCCTCGCCGGCGGCGGCGCTGGACCTCCTGAAGCTTGCCGAGCGGCAGGCCGGCCAGCAGCTCACCGCCTTCGAGCTGATCCCGCGGATCGGCCTCGACTTCACGCTGCGCCACACCCAGGGCGCTCGCGACCCGCTGGAATCGCAGCATCCCTGGTACGTGCTGATGGAGGTCTCCTCGAGCCGGTCGCAGGAGGAGGCGGCCGCGACGCTGGAGGGCGTCCTGACCGCGGCCTTCGAGGCGGAGATCATCGCCGACGCCGCCATCGCCCAGTCGCTGGCCCAGGCCGAGAACTTCTGGATGATGCGCGAGGAGATGAGCTGGGCGCAGAAGCCGGAAGGCGGCTCGATCAAGCACGACGTGGCCGTGCCGGTCGCCAAGGTGCCGGACTTCATCGCCGCCGCCGACGCGGCCGTCCTGGAGGCCATTCCCGGCGCGCGGATCGTTGCCTTCGGCCATCTCGGCGACGGCAACATCCACTACAACATCTCGCAGCCGGTCGGCGCCGACGCCGATGCCTTCCTCGCCCGCTGGCACGAGATGAACGACCTCGTCCATGGCATCGTCGCCGAGATGGACGGCACGTTCTCGGCCGAGCACGGGATCGGCCAGCTGAAGCGCGACGAGCTGGCCCGCACCAAGGCGGGCGCGGAGATCGAGTTGATGCGGCGGCTCAAGACGGTGTTCGATCCTAACAACATCTTGAACCCCGGCAAGCTCGTTCAGGTTTGATTCAAGTTTTCGTCTTGGTAACCCTCGTCGGAGTGAGGAACACTTAACCGCCTTTCTTAGCGCGACTTCAAGATGCGCATCCTACTGTCGTCATATCAAAGCCGGGAGACATCGGCTGACAGGGAGAGACCGAAACATCGGCTCTCGACAGAGGCAGAAGGCGTCAATCCATGAGCATCGCTCCGAACACAGCAGCCCGGCCCAATTGGGCCACCGTTCCGGTCCGCCTCGATCCCGCTGCCTCAGACCGTCGCCAGACGATCGAGATGGTCGAGGACGGGGAAATGGTCACCTACAAGGTCGATCGCCGGGGCGCTGTCGTCCATCGCAAGCTCGATCAGTCCGGCATTCCAGTGTCCATCGCGCTGCCGGCCCGCGCCTTCAAGGGCGTCGCGGCCCGCGCCATGGAGAATGGCGACGGCGAGGTGACCGTCACCCTCGAGCTACATCACCACGATCCCAAATGCACCGTGCCGCTTCTGGTGGCCAGCGACCTTTACGACGTGGCCGCCGACTGGCGCGGCTGGTCCGATCTGTTCGGCCTGCCGATGCTGATGGTCGAGGCCGACGGCACCATCCAGAGCCTCGAAGAGACGTTGGGGAAGATCAAGGCGGCTGCTCCGGCGCCGCGTCGGCGCTCGCCGAACCGCCAGCGCCGGCCGCGCTTCCTTGCCCGTCGCAAGCCGGGCCTCGGCATCCGCATGATCGTCAGCGGCGAGGAGATCATCGCCCGCCACTGATCGTCGGCAGACGACGGCAACAGATCGAGCGCCGCGCATCCTGTGAGGGATGCGCGGCGTTTCAGCTTGCCGGGATCGGGAAGGACAGCGACCAGAGCGCCGAGACGATCAGGCTGAAGAAGACGATCCAGCCGAAGATCGTGTTCGACTTGAACAGGCCGAGGCACTGGTCCGGATCGTCGATGTCGAGGGTGCGGATCTGCCAGATCATCTGGAAGGCACCGATCGCCAGGCCGGCATAGGCCGGCCACGTGACCCCGCCGCCGCTGGCCTGCCCGGTGGAGACGAAAGCGGCGAGGAACAGCACCAGCGTGCCCAGATACAGGATCGTCAGCGCGCCCTTGGTGCGCTCGCCGAACAGTCTTGCGGTGGAGCGCACGCCGACCAGCGCGTCGTCCTCCTTGTCCTGATGGGCGTAGATCGTGTCGTAGCCGATCACCCACAGGATGCTGCCGGCATAGAGCAGTACCGGCGCCAGCGACAGCGAGCCCCAATAGCCGGCCCAGCCCATCAGCGCGCCCCAGGAGAAGGCGAGGCCGAGGCCGAGCTGCGGCCAGTCGGTGAAGCGCTTCAGGAACGGATAGATCGCGACCGTGCCCAGCGACGCGATGCCGAGCAGGATGGCGAAATTGTTGAACTGGATCAGCACCATGAAGCCGACGGCGGCCTGCAGGGCGAGGAAGATCTTCGCCTGGCGCCGCGTGACCCGGCCGGAGGGCAGGGGGCGCGAGCGGGTGCGCGCGACCATGTCGTCGATCTTCTGGTCGACGAGGTCGTTATAGGTGCAGCCGGCGCCGCGCATGGCGATCGCCCCGATCAGGAACAGCGCCAGGTGCCACAGGCTCGGCAGGCCCGTATGCACCGCCCCGGCGGCCACCGCTTGCGGTGCCAGCGCGGCCGACCACCAGCACGGCCACAGGAGAAGCTGCCAGCCGATGGGGCGGTCCCAGCGGGCGAGCTGCGCGTATGGCCAGGCGCCGCGCGGCAGCGTGCGATAGACCCAGTTGTTCGACGGCGCGTCGGCAACGCGATCAGCCTTGTCGACGAGGGTGCCTTTGAGATTCGACATGCTTCCGACCATGTCCGCAAAAATGCCGCAGTCAAGTTTTTTCGACGGAGAACCGTGCGACTTTCTCGCGTCGGGAACTTGACCGCAGGGCGGACTGAAACGTAATCGGCAGCGTCGGCTGTCGGGCGCGGCCGGAACGGACAGGTCTGCCAAGATCAAAGACCGTCCGTCCGCCGTGAAATCTCGTGGAAATTCATCGCGTCCGGTGCGGGGACTTGCCGATCTCCGCCCGCGCGACAAAGACGCTGGCAGGACTGCATGACGATCAATGTTCTTCTCATCGGATCGGGTGGCCGCGAGCATGCGCTCGCCTGGAAGATCGCCCAGTCGCCGGAGCTGGGAAAACTGTTCGCCGCGCCGGGCAATCCCGGCGTCGCCGAACATGCCGAGATCGTCGCCCTAAACGTCGCCGATGCGGCCGCCGTCACCGGCTTTTGCCGCAAGCATGAGATCGGCCTCGTCGTGGTCGGTCCTGAACAGCCGCTGGTCGACGGTCTGGCCGATGCGCTGAACGAGGCCGGCATCAAGGTGTTCGGTCCCTCCAAGGCCGCCGCGCGGCTTGAGGGCTCGAAGGGCTTCACCAAGGATCTGTGCACGCTGCACGACATCCCGACCGCCCGCTACCGGCGCTTTTCCGATGCCGCCGCGGCCCGCGACTACATCAATGCCGGCGGCGTGCCGATCGTCGTGAAGGCGGATGGGCTGGCGGCCGGCAAGGGCGTGACCGTCGCCGAGACCAAGGAAGAGGCGATTGCCGCCGTCGACGCCTGCTTCGAGGGCGATTTCGGTGGGCCGGGCGCCGAAGTGGTGGTCGAGGAATTCCTCGAGGGCGAGGAGGCGAGCCTCTTCTGCATCTGCGACGGCGAGCGGGCGCTGTTCTTCGGCACGGCCCAGGACCACAAGCGCGCCTTCGACCGCGACCGCGGCCCGAACACCGGCGGCATGGGCGCCTATTCGCCGGCCCTGCCGATGACCGACGCGGTGACGAAGCGCGTCATGCGCGAGATCGTCGAGCCGACGCTGGCCGGCATGACGGCCGCGGGCACGCCGTTCCGGGGCGTCCTCTATGTCGGCCTGATGCTGACCGAGACCGGCCCGAAGCTGATCGAATACAATGTCCGCTTCGGCGATCCGGAGTGTCAGGTGCTCATGATGCGTCTGGAAAGCGACGTCCTGCCGATCCTGCTGGCCGCCGCCGAGGGCGACGTCTCCGGTGTGCGCCCCGAATGGTCCGACGCGCGGGCGCTGACCGTGGTCATGGCCGCCGACGGCTATCCCGGCACCTATGCCAAGGGCACCGCGATCCGCAGCCTGCCGGCGCCGGACGCCTCGATGCGGGTCTTCCAGGCCGGCACGACCCTGACCGAAGGCGGATTGGTGGCCTCGGGCGGGCGCGTCCTCAATGTCACCGCCACCGGCGACACGGTGAAGGAAGCGGCCCGCCGCGCCTATGAGGCGGTCGAGGCGGTGGACTGGACCGAGGGCTTCTGGCGCTCCGACATCGGCCACCGCGCCATCATGACCGAGGCCTGACGCGAGG
Organism: Aurantimonas coralicida DSM 14790; assembly: GCF_000421645.1. Lineage (GTDB taxonomy): Bacteria > Pseudomonadota > Alphaproteobacteria > Rhizobiales > Rhizobiaceae > Aurantimonas > Aurantimonas coralicida. The sequence goes on from NZ_ATXK01000002.1 coordinate 702,460, forward strand.
CCGCGGCCGCCGCTGAACTCTCCCGCAGATCCCGTGCATCCCCGTCGCCGCGCCTGTCGAAGGGCGCGGTGACGCGTCGCCGTGCGTCCGCGCATGCGGCAATGCACATGCATGGCTGGGAAACCATCGGCGCGACCATACATTAGGCGCACAGGAGTTTCGAACCGGGAGCGCACCCCATGTCCTTTCGTCAGGAAAAGCTGACGCGGCCGATCTTCAAATGGGCGAAGACGGTAATGCCGCCGATTTCGGCCACGGAACGCGAGGCCATCGACGCCGGCACCGTCTGGTGGGACGGGGAGCTCTTCACCGGCAATCCCGACTGGGACAAGCTGGTCGCCATGCCGCCGGCGCGGCTGTCGCCCGACGAGCAGGCCTTCCTCGACGGTCCGGTCAACCAACTCTGCGCCATGATCGACGAATGGAAGCTGGTCTGGGAGGACCGCGACCTGCCGCCGGAAGTCTGGGACTTCATGCGCCGCAAGAAGTTCTTCGGCATGATCATCCCGAAGGAATATGGCGGCCTCGGCTTTTCCAACACCGCCCATTCGGAAGTCGTGCGCAAGGTCTCCTCGGCCAGCGTCGTCGCCGGCGTCACGGTGATGGTGCCCAACTCGCTCGGACCCGGCGAGCTGATGCTGCATTTCGGCGCGCAGGAGCAGCGCGATCACTGGCTGCCGCGGCTGGCCGACGGCCGTGAAATCCCCTGCTTCGGCCTGACCTCGCCGGAAGCCGGCTCCGACGCGGCGGCGATGACCGATCGCGGCGTCGTCGAATATGGCGAGCACGAGGGCGAGCGCAAACTCGGCATCCGGCTCAATTTTCACAAGCGCTACATCACGCTTGGCCCGGTCGCGACGGTGATGGGGCTCGCCTTCAAGATGTTCGACCCCGAGAACCATCTGGGACGCGGCGAGGATCTCGGCATCACGGTGGCGCTGATCCCGACCGATACGCCCGGTGTGCGCACCGGCGACCGGCACATTCCCGCCTTCACCTATTTCCAGAACGGCCCGCTCTACGGCGAGGACGTGTTCATTCCGCTGGACTGGATCCTCGGCGGGGCCGAGCAGATCGGCCAGGGCTGGACCATGCTGATGACGGCGCTGGCCGCCGGGCGCGGCATCTCGCTGCCGTCGCAATCGGCCGCGGCGGCCGCCTTCTGCGCCCGCACCACCGGCGCCTATGCCCGGGTGCGCACCCAGTTCAACGTGCCGATCGGCATGTTCGAGGGCATCCAGCAGCCGCTCGCCGAGATCGCCGCCAACGCCTATCTGATCGACGCCGCGCGGCGGCTGACCGTGGCGGCGCTCGACGAGGGCCACAAGCCGTCGGTCGTCTCGGCGATCATGAAGGCCCACGCCACCTATCGCATGCGTGAGTCCGTCGAGCGGTCCATGGACATCCATGGCGGCAAGGGCATCATCGACGGGCCGAAGAATTATCTCGGCGCCCAGTACAAGTCGGTGCCCATCGGCATCACCGTCGAGGGCGCCAACATCCTGACCCGCAACCTGATGATCTTCGGGCAGGGCGCCATCCGCGCCCATCCCTACATGCTGAAGGAATTGCTGGCCCTGTCCGACGAGGACGAGGATCGCGGGCTGAAGGAGTTCGACACGCATTTCTGGAAGCATGTCGGCCATTCGCTGACCAATGCGTTCCGCTGCTTCGTGCGCGGCTGGACCGGCGGCATGGCCGCCCCGGCGCCGAAGAACGCCGCCTTCATCGGCCATTGGCGCCAGCTCTCGCGCTTCGCCTCGGCCTTCGCTCTGGTCGCCGACCTGTCGCTGCTGACGCTGGGTGGTGCCCTGAAGCGCAAGGAGATGCTGTCGGCCCGGCTCGGCGACATCCTCTCCGAACTCTATCTCCTCGGCGCCGTCCTGAAGCGCTTCGAGGTGGAGGGCCGCCCGGAGGTGGACCGCCCGATCGTCGAGTTCATCATGCAGAAGGGCTACAACCGGATGTCGCTCGCCTTCGAGGGCGTGCTCGACAATCTTCCGGCCCGCTGGGCCGCCGCGGTGACCCGGGTTCTGGCCTTCCCGCTGGGCGTGCCCTTCCAGGAGCCGTCGGACGAGCTGACCGGCGAGGTCGCAGCGATCCTGATGCGGCCGTCCTCGCAGCGCGATCGCCTGACGCCGGACATCTATCTCGGCGAGGGCCATGCCGAGCATCCGGTCAAGGATCTGGAACTCGCCTTCGAACTCGTCACCGAGGCGGCGCCCATCGAGAAGAAGATGCGCGAGGCGAAGATGCGCGATCCGGCCGAGGCGCGCGATGCCGGCGTGATCACCGATGCCGAGTTTGACCGTCTGGCCGAGGCCAAGGCGGCGGTCGACAAGGTCGTGGCCGTCGATGCCTTCCCGATGGCCGACGTGTCCCCGATCGCCTCCCAACACGACCGCAACCGCACCGGAGGCGACGAAACCCACCGCGAGGCAGCCGAATAATGACCAGACCCGTCTATCTCGTCGACGGCGCGCGCACGCCCTTCATCAAGGCGCGGGGCAAGCCGGGACCGTTCTCGCCCGTCGATCTCGCGGTCCAGTGCGGGCGGCCCCTGATGCTGCGCCAGCCCTTCGGGCCGGACGCTATCGACCTCGTCATCCTCGGCTGCGTCAATGTCGTGGCCGACGAGATGAACCCGGCGCGGGTGGCCGCCCTGCGGCTCGGCCTGTCGGAAGAGATTCCGGCCTTCACGGTGCAGATCAATTGCGGCTCGGGCATGCAGTCGATCGACACGGCGTTCCGGACCATCGAGCTCGGCAAGGCCGACATGGTGCTGGCCGGCGGTGCCGAGGCGCTGAGCCATTCGCCGCTGGTGCTGCGCCGCGGCGCGGTCGACTGGTTCGCCAGGCTGAACGGTGCCCGCACGACCACCGACCGGCTGAAGGCCTTCACCGGCCTGAAGCCCCAATTCCTGAAGCCGGTGATCGGGCTGGAGCGCGGCCTCACCGACCCGATCTCCGATCTCAACATGGGCCAGACCGCCGAGATCCTGGCGCATCTCTTCGACATCTCGCGGCGCGACGCCGACAGCTACGCCGCCGAGAGCCACAACCGGCTCGCCCACGCCACCAAGGAAGGCTGGCTGAAGGACGAGATGCTGCCGGCCTTCTCGCGCGACGGCGAGGTCTTCGACCATGACGACGGCGTGCGGCCGGGCTCCACCGCCAAGAGCCTTGCGAAGCTGAAGCCGGTCTTCGAGCGCCCCTATGGCAAGGTGACGGCGGGCAACGCCTCGCAGATCACCGATGGCGCGTCCTGGACGATCCTCGCCTCGGAGGAGGCCGTCGAGCGCCATGGCCTGACGCCGCTGGCGCGGATCGTCGATTCCGAATGGGGCGCGCTCGATCCGTCGATCATGGGGCTCGGCCCGGTGGTTTCGACCGCGCCGATCCTCAAGCGGCAGGGAATGGGCGTGGCCGACGTCGATCTGTGGGAGCTGAACGAGGCCTTCGCGGCGCAGGTTCTGGCCTGCATCGCCGCCTTCGACGATCCGAAGGTCGCCGACGGCGTTCTCGGCCTCGACGGGCGCGGCGGCCGCATCGACCACGCCAACATCAATGTCGATGGCGGCGCCATCTCGCTCGGCCATCCGGTGGGCACAAGCGGCAACCGCATCACCCTGCATCTGGCCAATGCCATGCGCCGGCTCGGCCGCAGGCGCGGCATCGCCACCGAGTGCATCGGCGGTGGCCTCGGCGGCGCCATGCTTCTGGAAGCGGCCTGATCCGCCCCGCCGCCGGACCGCGAACCGGTCCGGGCGCCTGACATTCGACGAAAGACGAGAGCACACCCATGGGCAGAATGCTGAAGGCACTATCCGAACGCGCCCTCGAACTCGGGCCGGTGCGTGACGCGGAGCAGACCGGCAACTGGCGCGCCGCCACGGACGACGACTACGTCTACTGGCTGGTGCTCGATCGCCCCGGCAAGTCGGTCAACACCATCGACCGCAGCGTGATCGAGGAGCTGTCGCACCACGTCGACCAGATCATCGACCAACGCCCCTCGGCCGTCGTCATCCGCTCGGCCAAACCGTCGGGCTTTGCCGCGGGCGCCGACATCCAGCAATTCGCCGGCGCCTCGACCGGCGAGATCCGCGGCATGCTCAAGGAAGCCCATCTCGTCCTCGACCGGCTGTCGAAGGTGAAGGCCAAGACCATCGCGGTCATTCATGGCCACTGCCTCGGCGCCGGTCTGGAACTGGCGCTGGCCTGCGACCGGCGGATCGCCGTCGCCGACGCCAGCCTCGGCTTTCCCGAAGTGATGCTCGGCCTGCATCCGGGGCTCGGCGGGACCTACCGCTCGACCGCCATCGCCGATCCGGTGGAGGCGATGACCATGATGCTGACCGGCAAGTCGATGCCGGCGAAGAAGGCGAAGTCGATCGGCCTCGTCGATGCCGTGGTCGAGGAGCGGCACGTCGCCTCGGCCGTGCAGGCCGCGCTCTACAACGATCTGCCGACCGCGAGCCGCAGCCTGAAGGGACACGCCTTCTCGGTGAAACCGGCGCGCTCGCTCGCCGCCAAGCAGATGCGCAAGAGCGCCGCCGCCAAGGCGCCGCAGGAGCACTATCCGGCGCCCTACAGGCTGATCGATCTGTGGGAGGCACATGGCGGCGACGCCAAGGCCATGCAGGAGGGCGAGATCGACAGCTTCGCCGAGCTGATCGAGACCGACACCGCCCAGAACCTCGTCCGGGTGTTCTTCCTGCGCGAGACCATGCGTGCCCTGAAGGAGGGGGCATCCGGGATCCGGCACGTGCATGTGGTGGGCGCCGGCGCCATGGGCGGCGACATTGCCGCCTGGGCGGCGCGCGAGGGCTTTTCCGTGACGCTGGGCGACGTGGCCACGGCGCCGATCGGCAAGGCGATCAAGGCGGCCCAGAAGATGCTGAAGGCGACCCTGAAGGACCCGCTGAAGGTGCGCGATGCCCTCGACAGGCTGGTGCCGGACCCGATGGGCTACGGCATCGGTCGCGCCGACATCGTCATCGAGGCGGCGCCCGAGAAGATCGAGCTGAAGCGCAAGATCTACGCCGAGATCGAGCCGCAGCTGAAGGAGGGGGCGCTGCTGGCGACCAACACCTCGGCGCTACCCCTGGCCGATCTCGCCGCCGGTCTCGCCGATCCGTCGCGCCTCGTCGGCCTGCACTTCTTCAACCCGGTCTCGCGCATGCAGCTCATCGAGATCGTCAGCCACGATGCGATCAGCTCCGAGACGGCGCGCCGGGCGACCGCCTTCGCGGTGGAGCTGTCGCGCCTGCCGGCCCCGGTCACCTCGGCGCCGGGCTTCCTCGTCAACCGCTCGCTGACGCCGTACATGGCCGAGGCGCTGATCATGGTCGACGAGGGCATTCCGAAGGAGCGCATCGACGCCTGCGCCGAAGGATTCGGCATGCCCATGGGCCCGGTCGAGCTGACCGACCAGGTTGGCCTCGACATCGCCCTCGACGTCTCCGCCTCATTGCGCGAACGCCTCGACACGGCCTTTCCGGATTCGCCCGGCTGGCTGCAGACCATGGTCGACGAGGGCCGGCTCGGCCGCAAGACCGGTGCGGGGCTCTATGCCTATGACGAGGACGGCAAGCCGAAAAAGCAGCGCCTCGACGCGCTGCCGGACGGCTCGAAAGACGATCCGGACATGCTCGACCGGCTGATCCTGCCGATGCTGAACGCGGTCGTTGCGTGCCTGCGCGAGGGCGTGGTGGAGAGCGAGGACGTCGCCGACGGCGCGATGATCTTCGGCACCGGCTTCGCGCCCTTCCGCGGCGGCCCGATCCACTACGCGAAACAGCGCGGCGTCGACGAGATCGTCGCCCGGATGAAGGAACTGGCCGACAAGCATGGGCCGCGCTTTGCGCCGGACGAGGGCTGGCAGCGCCTGAAGAGCTGATGACGCAACGCTTCACCGAGGCCGATGCGCTGGCCGACGCGGTGATCGCGGCGGTCGGCAAGACGATCGTCCTGGCGCTGCCGCTCGGTCTCGGCAAGGCGAACCATGTCGCCAACGCGCTCTACCGCCGGGCGCTGCGCGACCCGCAGGTCGAGCTGACCATCCAGACGGCCCTGTCCCTCGACCCGCCCTCCGGCGGCGAGGGGCTGGAGGGCCGCTTTGCCGGGCCGCTGGCCAAGCGCCTCTACGACGGCGTGACCCGGCTCGACTATGTCGCGGACCGCCGCAACGATGCGTTGCCGCCCAATGTCCGGGTGGTCGAGTTCTTCCTCCAGGCCGGCGCGCTTCTGGGCAATCGCCACGCCCAGGAGAACTACGTCACGGCGAACTACACCCATGCCGCCGGCTACATCCTGGCGAGCGGCGTCAATGTCATCGGCCAGATGGTCGCGCCATCGGCCGACCGCAGCCAATGGTCGCTGTCCTCCAACACCGACATGACGCTCGACCTCCTGCCAGCGATGGACGCGGCGCGCGAGCGCGGGCAGCCGATCCTCTTCGTCGGCGAGGCCAATGCGAACCTGCCCTTCATGGGCGGTCCGGCGGCCCTGCCGACCGAGCGCTTCGACTGTCTGCTGGAGGGCGAAGACGTCGAAGCGGCGCGCCTGTTCTCGGTGCCCAAGCAGCCCATCGGTCCCGTCGAATACGCCATCGGCCTCTACAGCGCGGCGCTGGTGAAGGATGGCGGCACCATCCAGATCGGCATTGGCGGGATCGGCGACGCGCTCACCCATGCGCTCATCCTGCGGCATCGCGATCCGGTAACGTTTAAGGCGATGCTGGCGGCCCTCGGCAACTGGCCGGAAAGCCTCGAGCCTGAGACCGAGCCGTTTCGCGAAGGGCTCTACGGCCTGTCGGAGATGTTCGTCGACGGGCTGCTGGAGCTGTTCGAGGCCGGCATCCTCCGGCGCCCGGCCAGCGACGGCAACGTCCTGCATGGCGGCTTCTTCGTCGGCCCGCAGAGTTTCTATGCCCGGCTGCGGGAGATGGCGCCGGAGCGGCGGGCGCTCCTGTCGATGCGCGAGATCTCCTTCGTCAACGCGGTGCCGGCCGAGGACCGCGCAACCCACGCCGCCGATCGCCGCAACGCACGCTTCTTCAACGCCGCGATGCTGGCGACGGCGCTGGGCGACATCTGCTCCGACCAGCTCGACGACGGCCGGGTCGTCTCCGGCGTCGGCGGCCAGTACAATTTCGTTGCCCAGGCCTTTGAGCTGCCCGATGCGCGCTCGGTCATCGGCCTGCCGTCCACCCGCGGCGCGAACGGGCCCTCGAACATCCTCTGGGCCTATGGCCACACCACCATCCCCCGGCATCTGAAGGACATCGTCGTCACCGAATATGGCGTCGCCGACCTGCGCGGCCGCACCGACCGCGACACCGTGGCGGCGATGATCGGGCTGGCCGACGGGCGGTTTCAAACGGGGCTGGCCAAGGCGGCGATGGCCGGGACGAAGCTGGAGGGGGGCTTCGTGCCGCCTCAGCGCAACAGGCGTGCGGATGTGGTCGAGGCCCTGCGACCCTATGCAGACAGGCTGCCGGCCTATCCGTTCGGCACGGCGCTGACCGCCGAGGAGCGGCGGCTCGTGCCGGCGCTGAAGCTGCTGAAGTCGGCCAAGTCCGATCGCCTCGCCCTGGCGCGTCTGGCGCTGGCCGGCTGGCGCATGACGCCCGATCCGCGCGAGGAGGCGGCGCTGGAACGGATGGGGCTGGATGACCCGTCAGGGTGGCGGGAGAAGGGTCTATCGGCGGTTCTGGCCGGGGCGCTGCGCGCAACGCGCGACGACCCGCTGGGCCGGCCCTGGTCGTGAGGGGACCGGTCCGCGTGTCAGACCGCCACGCAGAGCGAGGACTGGCTGCCGAGGCCGGTGCCGCCGACGGTGATCCGGTCGCCTGCCTTCAGGAAGCGCGGCGGGTCGTAGGACAGGCCGACGCCGCCCGGCGTGCCCGTCAGGATGACGTCCCCGGGCTCCAGCCGCATGAAGCGGGAGATGTAGGAGATCAGATACGGCACCTTGAATATCATGCCGGCGGTGCTGGCGCTCTGCTGCCGCTCGCCGTTGACGTCGAGCCAGAGATCGATCGCGTCATGGTCGCCGACCGCATCCGGCGTCACCAGCCAGGGCCCGAGCGGCGCGAAGGTGTCGTGCGACTTGCCCTTCGACCACTGGCCGCCGCGCTGCAGCTGGAAGCTGCGCTCGGTGACGTCGTTGGCAAGGGTGAAGCCGGCGACGTGGCGCATGGCCTCCTCGACGCTGACATATTTGGCCGTGCGACCGATCACCACGGCCAGCTCGACGCCCCAGTCGACGCGGCTCGCCAGCTTCGGCAGTTCGATCCGGTCGTTCGGCCCGCAGGCCGCCGTTGCCGCCTTCAGGAACAGCGTCGGTTCGGGATTGACCTTGAAGCCGGCCTGGGCCGCCGCGTCGTGATAGTTCGGCCCGACGCCGATGATCTTGCCGATGCGCCGCACGGGCTTGCACAGCCGCACGCCTTCGGCCACCAGTGGAAGCGACGCGGGATCGAGCCGGCCGGCCGCGGCGAGGCGGTCGGGGTCGAGAGGCTCGCTGGTCTGGGAGGAGAGATGCTCGGAGAGGTCGCGGATACGGTCGTCGTTGTCGAGCAGACCGGGCCGTTCAGAGCCCCGGTCACCATACCGCACGAACCGCATGCAAATCTCCCTTCGAGTGATGCCAGTAGAATGGTTCGGGCGGCTTTCGGTTCCGCTCCTGTTGATTGACGATTACGTAAAAGGTAATTGCGTCGTGAGCCTGCCTCCGTCGCAATCCGCTCGGTTCGAGCATGAGGAGATCTACCATGTACAAGGCACCGGTCGATGACATCGCCTTCGCGCTGAAAAAGGTCGCGGGACTGGAAGCGGCGATGGAACATGGCCTTCTGGGCGAACTGACCCCCGATTTGCTGGACGCCGTGCTGGAAGAGGCCGGCCGCTTCGCCGGCGAGGAGATCGCGCCGCTGGCCGATGTCGGCGACCGCGAGGGCACCTCGGTGAAGGACGGCGTGGTGACGACGCCGACCGGCTGGAAGGCGCTCTACGAGAACTGGTCGGCCGGCGGCTGGAACGCTCTGACCGGGCCGGAGGAATATGGCGGCCAGGGCCTGCCGACCTCGCTGTCGGCCGCCGTCTTCGAGATGTGGAACTCCGCCTCGATGGGCTTTGCCATCGGACCCACGCTGACCGTCGGCGCGGTCGAGGCGCTGGAGGCCCACGGCTCGGACGAACTGAAGGCGACCTATCTGGAAAAGCTGGTCACCGGCGCCTGGATGGGCACGATGAACCTGACCGAGCCGCAGGCCGGTTCGGACCTGTCGGCGCTGAAGACCAAGGCTGAACGCGCCGATGACGGCAGCTACCGGATCTTCGGCCAGAAGATCTACATCACCTATGGCGAGCACGACTTCACCGACAACATCGTCCATCTGGTGCTGGCGCGCCTGCCCGACGCACCGGCCGGCGTGAAGGGCATCTCGCTGTTCCTGGTGCCGAAGTTCCTGGTCAACCAAGACGGCTCGCTCGGGCGCCGCAACGACGCCTTCTGCCATTCGGTGGAGCACAAGCTTGGCATCCACGGCTCGCCCACCTGCACGATGATCTACGGCGACGGCAGCGTCGACGGCGAGGAGGCCGGTGCGGTCGGCTATCTCATCGGCGAGGAGAACCGCGGTCTCGCCTGCATGTTCACGATGATGAACAACGCCCGGCTGCTGGTCGGCGTGCAGGGCATCGGCGTCGCCGAAGCCGCCTTCCAGAAGGCGCTCGACTATGCCCGCGAGCGCCGCCAGGGACGCGCGACCCGTCTGGCGAAGAATCCGGAAGCCGGCGGCCAGATGAGCCCGATCCTCGACCATCCGGACGTCGCCCGCATGCTGCTGACGATGAAGTCGCTGACCGGCGCGGTGCGGGCGATCACGTATGCCTGCGGCCACGCGACCGACATGGCGAAGGCGCATCGCGCCGACGCCGAGGCGTCAGCGGCGTGGAAGGAGCGGGCCAACCTCCTGACGCCGATCGCCAAGGCGTTCTCCACCGATGTCGGCGTCGAGGTCGCCTCGCTCGGCATCCAGGTGCATGGCGGCATGGGCTTCGTCGAGGAGACCGGCGCCGCCCGGCTGCTGCGCGACGCCCGCATCGCGCCGATCTACGAGGGCACCAACGGCATCCAGGCGATCGATCTCGTGGCCCGCAAGATCGGCCAGTCCGGCGGCGAGGCGGTGCGCCGCTATTTCGCCGAGCTGGACGAAACGATCGAGGCGGTGCGCGGTCAGAACGAGGCGGCCTTCGGTGAGACCGGCGACGCGCTGGCCGAAGCGATGGCCGATCTGCGCGAGACGACGGAGTTCCTGTCAAACGCCACGGCCGCCAAGGACATGGACACGGCGCTTGCCGGGGCGACGCCCTATCTGCGGCTGTTCGGCCTCACCGCCGGCGCGGTCTATCTCGCCAAGGCGGCGCTGGCCGACACGACCCGCACCGAGCGCGCCCATCTCGCCCGTTTCATGGCTGAGAACCTCCTGTCGGAGACCGGTGCCCTGAAGCGGCAGGTCGTCGGCGGCGCCGCCAGCCTCGCGGCTGCCCATTCGATCCTGCAGTAGGACCGCGACCATGACCGATCTGATCCAGACGACGACCGAAAACGGCGTCCTGACCATCCGGCTGAACCGGCCGGACAAGAAGAACGCCATCACGCTGGACATGTACCGCACGATCACTGCCGCGCTTCAGGGCGCGGCCGGCGACGAGGCGGTGCGGGTGATCCTGATCTGCGGCGTGCCCGGCGCCTTTTCCGCCGGCAACGACATCAAGGACTTCCTGACACTGGCACAGGGCGGGCTGCAGCGCACCGAGATCCACGAGTTCCTGACGACGGTCGCGACCGCGCCGAAGCCGATGATCGCGGCCGTCGACGGTCTGGCGATCGGCATCGGTACGACGCTGCTGATGCATTGCGACATGGCCTTCGCCTCGTCGCGCTCGATCTTCCGCACGCCCTTCATCGATCTCGGCCTGACGCCGGAGGCCGGGTCCAGCCTCATCGGCCCGCGCATCATGGGCGACCAGCGGGCCTTCGCGCTGCTGGCGCTGGGCGACACCTTCGATGCGGAAGCCGCCCGCGAGGCCGGGATCGTCTACAAGGTCGTGGAAGACGACGTCGAGGCGGTGGCGCGCGAGACCGCCGAGCGGCTGGCCCAGAAGCCGCCGAAAGCCGTGGCGATCGCGCGCGAGCTCCTGCGCGGCGACCGCAAGGACATCGTGGCGCGGATCGAGCGGGAGATCGAGCATTTCTCCGAGCGGCTGACTTCTGACGAGGCCCGCGCCGCCTTCATGGCCTTCATGTCGCGCTGACCGGTCGGCGCCCCGCCGGGCGGGGCGTGGCGGTGGGTCCTGTCAGGACTTGCCGCGCAGCGAGGCATCATCTGCGGTGTTGGAATCTTCGGCCGGCGTCTCGTCGTCCTCTTCGGCAAACAGGAACTTGTAGGTTCCCACCATGCCGATGACGCAGACGAGCGCCGCGATGACGAAGATCGGCCAGGTCGAATAGGCCTCGAAGAAATGCCGGAAGGCCGAGCCGAACAGATAGGCGCCGGCTCCGTAGGCGGCGCTCCACAGGGCGGCGCTGATGCAGTTGTAGAACAGGAAGATCGGCCAGCTCATCCGCATCGTGCCGGCGACGAAGCCGTTGAGCTGGCGCAGGATGATGACGAAGCGGGCGACCAGCACGACGGCGAACCCGTAATTCTTGAAGCGCTCCTCGACCATGGCGAAGCGCTTTTCGCCGAGGCCGAAGCGCGAGCCCCAGCGCACGACGATCCGCCGCCCGTAGCGCCGGCCGACGACATAGCCGAGATTGTCGCCGACGATCGATCCGGCGAAGGCGGCAAACAGCACCGCCCAGATGTTCAGCGATCCTTCGCCGGCCAGCATGCCGGAGGCGACCAGAATGCTCTCGCCCGGCAGCGGAATGCCGGTGGATTCGAACAGCACGACCACGAACAGGAAGGCGTAGCCATACTGGGTGAGATATCCGGTCATGGCAGGGGCTTAGTCGCTCGGTCGCGGAGAATCAAAGGGATCGCGGCGGCGCCCGGGGCCGGTCAGCGCTCCAAGAGCGCGACCGCCTCGACATGGCGCGACCACAGGAACTGGTCCACCGGCGTCACCTCGACGAGGCGGAAACCGCCATCGACGAGAATGCGCAGGTCGCGGGCCATCGTGACCGGGTTGCACGAGACCGCGGCGACGCGGCTGATCTTCGACGCCGCGATCTCCTGCGACACCGCTTCGGCGCCGGCCCGCGGCGGATCGAAGACCAGGCCGTCATAGGCCTTCAGTTCCTTCGCCGGGATCGGCCGGCGATAGAGGTCGCGGCGCTCGGTCGTCAGCGGCTTCAGGCCGGGACGGGTGCGCCAGGCCGCGGTCATCGCGGCAAGCGGCGCAGCTTCCGATTCGACCGCATGGACCCGCGACTGGACGGCAAGACGCAGCGCGAAGGTGCCGGAGCCCGAGAAGAGATCGGCGACGTGCTTGGCGCCGGCCAGATGCTTCGTCACCCGCGACGCCATCGCGGTTTCGGCCGCTGCCACGGCCTGGACGAAGGCGCCGGGCGGCAACTCGACGGTGATGCCGTCGAAGGCGATCGAAGGCGGCCGCGTCATGACGAGGATCTCCCCGTCGACGGTGAGCCGCGCGAAGCCTTCGCTGACGGCCAGCGCGATGGCCTGACGCCGCTTGCCCTCGGCCAGCTTGGGCGCGGCGGTCGCGGCGACGTCGAGACCGGTGTCGGTCACGGTCACGGTGAGTTTCAGCGGTGTCCTGCGATCGGCCAGCAGAGCGGCGAGCCGCTGCAACGCGGGCAGGGCCCGCTGGATGGCGGGCAGGGCGATCGGGCAGACCTTGATCGGCACGATCTGGTCCGAATGGGCCGCATTGAAGCCGAGATGCACGGATTTTCCGGCGCCGACCGCCGACAGCGCCACCCGGCGGCGCGAGGCCGGCGGGCAGGCCACCAGCGGCGCGATCTCGGTGTCGAGGCCGACGCGCGACAGCGCATCGACCACGACGTCGCGCTTGAAGGCGGTGTAGAGCGCATCGTCGGCATGCTGCAGGTCGCAGCCGCCGCAGGTGCCGAAATGCGGGCACGGCGGCGTCTGGCGCTGCGGCGAGGAGGTGAGGACGGCGTCGAGCCGGAAGCGGCGCCCGGCTTCGGTCGCCTCGACCCGCTCGCCCGGCAGGGTGAACGGCACGAAGGCCGGCCCGGACGCTGTGTCGGCGACCCCGTCGCCCTGCGCCCCGAGCCGGTCGATGGTCAGTTCCAGGCTCATGATTTTTCGGCGATCAGCAGGAATTCGTGATTGCCGTCGCCGCCCGGGATCGGCGAGGGCGCGAGCCCCTTCACCTGCCAGTCGGGCTGGGCGGCGAGCCAGTCGCGCACGGCCTCGGCCACCTGCGGCGCGCTGTCGGGATCGCGCAAGAGGCCGTTCTTGGCGATCGCCTCGCGCCCAGCCTCGAATTGCGGCTTCACCAGAAAGACGCCGGTGGTGCCGGGCTCGGCCAGTTCCAAGGCCGGCGGCAGGGCCAGCCGCAGGGTGATGAAGCTGACATCGGCGACCAGCAGATCGAAGGTGCGGCCGCCGATATCCTCGCGGGTCAGGTCGCGGGCATTCAGGCCCTCGATCGCGGTGACGCGCGGATCGGCGGCGATGCGCGGATGCATCTGGCCGTGGCCGACGTCGATGGAGACCACATGGGCGACGCCGCGGCGCAGCAGCGCCTCGGTGAAGCCGCCGGTCGAGGCGCCGAGATCGACGGCCGTGCGGCCTTCGACGGGGATGGCGAACTGGTCGAGCGCCGCTTCCAGCTTCAGCCCGGCGCGCGAGACATAGTCGGCGGCCGGGTCGTCCAGCGTGATCTCGCTCTCGGGCGGCACGTTGAGGCTCGGCTTGGTGACGGTCTGCCCGTCGACCTTGACGTGACCGCGCATGATCGCGTCGCGCGCACGGGCGCGGCTGGCGGCAAGACCGCGGTCGCTGACGAGGACGTCGAGCCGGACGCGCGACAGATGTTGTTCTTCGGTGGAGGCCATCGGCAGGTCATGCGGCCAGCGGCGGCAAATGGCAAGCAGTAACGCGCGCGAAGCCCTTTATCGAGGAGGAGGTTACGCCTGCAGGACGCGGCTGGCTTCGGTGCCGAGGGCCCGGAAGACGGTGTCGACGATGCCCTGCCGGTCGAGTGCCGCCTGGCGGATCATCGTCTCCGGCGCGGCGTGATCGAGGAAACGGTCGGGCATGATCAGCGGCCGGATCTTCAGGCCGTGGTCGAGCAGGCCGCGCGCCGCCAGATGCTCCAGCACCTGCGAGGCGAAGCCGCCGCTGGCGCCTTCCTCGACGGTAATCAGCACCTCGTGGTTGCGGGCGAGGCGACCGATCAGTTCGGTGTCGAGGGGCTTGGCGAAACGCGCATCGGCGACGGTGGTCGACAGGCCGAAGGTTTCCAGCTCTTCGGCCGCGGCGACGCTGTCGGCAAGGCGCGTGCCGAAGGACAGGATGGCGACCTTGGTGCCCTCCCTGACGATGCGGCCCTTGCCGATCTCCAGCGCCTGCCCGCGTTCCGGCATGTCGACACCGGTGCCGTTGCCGCGCGGATAGCGGAAGGAGATCGGGCCCTCGTCGTAGACGGCGGCGGTGCGCACCATGTGGCGCAGCTCGGCCTCGTCGGCGGCGGCCATCACCACCATGCCCGGCAGCGGGCACAGGAAGCCGGTGTCGAAGGAGCCGGCATGGGTCGGCCCGTCGGCGCCGACATAGCCGGCCCGGTCGATGGCGAAGCGCACCGGCAGCTTCTGGATCGCCACGTCATGGACGATCTGGTCGTAGGCGCGCTGCAGGAAGGTCGAGTAGATCGCGGCGAAGGGCTTGTAGCCCTCGCTGGCCAGCCCGGCGCAGAAGGTGACGGCATGCTGCTCGGCGATGCCGACGTCGAAGGTGCGCTTGGGAAAGATCTCGCCGAACTTGTCGAGGCCGGTGCCGCTGGGCATGGCGGCGTTGACGGCGACGATCCTGTCGTCGTCCTGCGCTTCCTGGATCAGGCTGTCGGCGAAGACGCCGGTATAGCTCGGTGCATTGCCCTTGGACTTGGCCTGGGCGCCGGTGATGACGTCGAACTTCGACACGCCATGGTACTTGTCGGCGGAGTTCTCCGCCGGGCCGTAGCCCTTGCCCTTCTTGGTGACGACATGGACGAGGATCGGCCCGGTCTTGGCGTCGCGGACATTCTTGAGCACGGGCAGGAGATGGTCGAGATCGTGGCCGTCGATCGGCCCGACATAGTAGAAGCCGAGCTCCTCGAACATCGTGCCGCCGGTGAAGAAGCCGCGGGTATATTCCTCGGTCCGCCGGGCGCCCTCGCGGAAGAAGCCGGGCAGGTGCTGGCTGATCGACTTCGCCTGGTCGCGCAGGCTGCGATAGGTCTTGCCGGAGACGAGGCGGGCCAGATAGGCGCTCATGGCGCCGGTCGGCGGGGCGATCGACATGTCGTTGTCGTTGAGAATGACGATCAGCCGCGCGTCGAGCGCGCCGGCGTTGTTCATCGCCTCATAGGCCATGCCCGCGCTCATCGCGCCGTCGCCGATCACCGCGATGACGTTGTTCTTGCCCCCCGACAGGTCGCGCGCCACGGCCATGCCGAGGCCGGCAGAGATCGAGGTCGAGGAATGGCCGGCGCCGAACGGGTCGTATTCGCTCTCGGTGCGCTTGGCGAAGCCCGACAGGCCGCCTTCCTGGCGCACGGTGCGCATGCCGTCGCGGCGCCCAGTGAGAAGCTTGTGGGGATAGGCCTGGTGGCCGACATCCCAGATCAGCCGGTCGTCGGGCGTGTTGAAGACGTGATGGATCGCCACGGTCAGTTCGACCACGCCGAGGCCTGCGCCCAGATGCCCGCCGGTCTTGGAGACCGCGTCGATCAGGTCGGTGCGCAGCTCGTCGGCCACCTGCCGGAGCTGGCTTTCCTTCAGGGTCCGCAGATCGGCGGGGGAGGAAATCTGGTCGAGCAGTGGCGTTACCGACTTCGAAGACACTGGCGGGACCTTTCACTGCCTGTCAGATGCACGCGCCAGCGGCGCGAAACACTTTACATCGGTTCCAAAACGCGAGGTTCAACCCGCTGGCCGCAAACACGAACGGACAACGGCCGGAGGGAACGTCCGGTTGCCTTGTCCTTCGGGGAAGCGTCTCAATCGGGGTCGAGCGGCTCGGTGCCGACCGGCTTGCCGGCGCGGTTGAGCTTGATCTTCTCGACCTTGTCCTCGGCCACGGAGAGCAGCCGGTCGCAATGGTTCTTCAGCTTCTCGCCGCGCTCGTAGATGCGGATCGAGCGGTCCAGCGGCACATCGCCGCGTTCGAGATCCGAGACGATCCGCTCCAGTGCCGCGAGGGCATTCTCGAAGCTCATCTCGGCAATGTCGGAATCGTCGGTCGGGAGCGGGGCGTCGTCGCGTTCGGGCATGGTGTCCGTCTGTCTTGTGTTTCCGAATGTCCGGTGCCGGGCCTCTTGTCGAAGAGGTCGTGATCAGCCGGTCATCATCCGCTTGACATGGGCGGTGGTGGAGACCGCGAGGCCGTGCAGGTCGTAACCGCCTTCGAGGAGGCTCACAAGCCGGCCATCGCAGGCCCGGTCGGCCAGCGCCATCAGTTCGGCGGTGGCCCAGTCGAAATCCGCCTCGGTCAGCTTCAGATTGGCCAGCGGATCGCGGTGATGGGCGTCGAAGCCGGCCGAGATGATGACGAGGTCGGGATGGAAGTCCCGCAGCGCCGGCAGCACCCGCGAGCGGAACGCGTCCTTGAAGACGTCACTGCCGTCGCCGGCCGACAGCGGCGCGTTGACGATGTTGCCCTGGCCGGTCTCGCCCTTGGCGCCGGTGCCCGGATAGAGCGGCATCTGGTGGGTCGAGCAGTACATCACCGACGAATCCTCCCAGAAGATGTCCTGGGTACCGTTGCCGTGGTGGACGTCCCAGTCGACGATCGCGACGCGGTCGAGGCCGTGGACCGTCTGGGCGTGGCGCGCGGCGATGGCGGCGTTGTTGAACAGGCAGAAGCCCATCGCGGTCTGGCGCTCGGCATGGTGGCCGGGCGGGCGGGCGGCAACGAAGACATTGTCGCATTCGTCCGTCATCACGTCGTCGACGGCCGCCGTCGCCGCGCCGACGCCATGCAACGCCGCGGTGAAGCTCTTCGGACTGACGATGGTGTCGTTGTCGACACGCACCAGCCCTTCCTCGGGGATCGTCGTCGCGACCTTGCGGACGTAATCCTCCGGATGGCAGCGATAGATCGCCTCCAGCGATCCTTCCGGCGCCTCGGCCCGGTCGAGATGCTGGAACGCCTCGTCCTCGAGCGCGGCCGTGACCGCCTGCATGCGCTCGGGGCGCTCGGGATGGCCGGGACCGGTGAGGTGCTCGGCGAAAATGGGGTGATGATAGAGACGTGTCCGCATGGGGCGACCTTAGCGTCCTCGCGGACCTGTTCAACGATTTGTTTGACGATCCGGCCCGTGCCGGAGGCGGGGAGGGGCGTCAGCCCCGCCCGGTCTGGCCACGATGGCGCAGATAATGGTCGGCCACCGCGCAGGCGACCATCGCCTCACCGATCGGCACGGCGCGGATGCCGACGCAGGGATCGTGGCGGCCCTTGGTCATCACGTCGACCTCGTTGCCGTCCGCATCGACCGAGCGGGTCGGGGTGAGGATCGACGAGGTCGGCTTGACGGCGAAGCGGGCCACGACCGGCTGGCCGGTGGAGATGCCGCCCAGAATGCCGCCGGCATGGTTGGTCAGGAATTGCGGCGCGCCGTCGGGCCCGATGCGGATCTCGTCGGCATTCTCCTCGCCCGACAGGGTCGCGGCGGCGAAGCCGTCGCCGATCTCGACGCCCTTCACGGCGTTGATCGACATCAGATTGGCGGCGATGTCGCCGTCGAGCTTGGCGTAGATCGGCGCGCCGAGGCCGCCGGGCACGCCCTCGGCGACCACCTCGACGATGGCGCCGACCGACGAGCCGCTCTTGCGCACGGCGTCCAGATGCTCCGCCCAGCGTTCGGCGGTCTCAGCGTCGGGGCAGAAGAACGGGTTGCGGTCGACCTCGTCCCAGTCCCAGCGGCTGCGGTCGATGGCGATGGTGCCGATCTGGACGAGGGCCGCGCGGACCGTCAGGCCCGGCACGATCTGCCGGGCGATGGCGCCGGCCGCCACGCGGGTCGCGGTCTCGCGGGCCGAGGACCGGCCGCCGCCGCGATAGTCCCGCACGCCGTATTTCATGTCGTAGGTGATGTCGGCATGGCCGGGCCGGTAGCGCCGGGCGATGTCGGAATAGTCCTTCGAACGCTGGTCGGTGTTCTGGATCTCCAGCGCGATCGGCGTGCCGGTGGCGACGAGTTCGCCCTCGGTCTCACCCGGCATCACGCCGGACAGCACCCGCACCTGGTCGGGCTCCTGGCGCTGGGTGGTGTAGCGCGACTGGCCGGGGCGGCGCTTGTCGAGATAGGCCTGGATGCCGGCTTCCGAGAACCGGGTTCCCGGGGGCGTCCCGTCGACCACGCAGCCGATCGCGATCCCGTGGCTCTCGCCCCAGGTGGTGACGCGAAAGAGATGACCGAAGCTGTTGTGGGACATGGAATTCCGCCGAAAGGAGAAGAGGCCTGGAGGAAGCCTCGCTTACGTTAGCTTAACCAAATCCGTCAAATGCAACGGATCGAAACGAATTGTAATTTTCGCGCACGAGAATTGACACAATCGGGGCCAAACATCGCAGCTGACAGACGCCCCGGAGAGGGGCAGCGAGAACGCCGCGTGCCATGATGGCGGTCGCGGCGGAGGTGGAAGGACCATACAGTGACCAGGCAGATTCTCGCATTCTTCGCGACGTCCTTTCTCACCGTGGCGATGACGATCCCGGCCATGGCGGAAGAAGTCGACGGCACCATCGAGGCGATCGACCGCGAGCACGCCCAGTTGCGGCTCAGCGACGGCGTCACCTACCGCCTGCCGGAGAATTTCGACTACGACGTCGTCGAGCCCGGCATGGACGTGGTGCTGATCTTTGGCGAGACCGAGACCCTGCGCATCGTCGAGGCCGGCTGAGCAGCGCTCAGACCCAGGTCAGCCCGCCGTCGAGCCAGTGCAGGATGCGGTCCTGCGCGATGTCGCCGCGGGCGGCGGCCCGGTCGTCGAAGCCGCCATACATGCGCAGGATGCAGCGCGACACGCCGCCATGGGCGGTCACGATGGTCGGCCGCGACAGGCTTTCGAAGACGGGGCGCACCCGTTCGGCCAGAAGCGCATAGGATTCGGCCTTCTCGCCCGGCGGCACGAAGTTCCACTTGTCGGCTTTGCGCCGCTTCGGCCCGTCCGGATCGCTCTTGCGGACCTCGGCGAGGGTAGAGCCCTGCCAGTCGCCGAAATGCAGCTCCACCAGGCGCGGATCTGTCTCGAAATCGTCCGGGGGAAGGTCCAGTTCGGTGCGGATAATCCGCATCGTCTCGACGGCACGGCCGAGCGGGCTCGACAGGAAGCTGAAGCCGGAGGCGCCGGCGCCGAGGATGTTGCGCAGGCACAGGCCGTTGCGCCGGGCCTGCTCGCGGCCGAGGGCGTTGAGCGGAATGTCTTCCTGACCCTGCAGCCGGCCTTCGGCGTTCCAGTCGGTCTGGCCGTGGCGGCAGAGATAGAGTTCGGTCGAAATCATCGCAGCATCCGCCATGGCGTCGGAGAGAGGGACCGGCTTACGGCAGGTCCTTGACCACCGAGATGTCGGGCGCGTCGACGGCCTTCATGCCGACCACGTGGTAGCCCGAATCGGCATGGTGGATTTCACCGGTCACCGAGCGCGACAGATCCGACAGGAAGTAGAGGCCGACATCGCCCACCTCGTCGATGGTCACGGTACGGCGCAGCGGCGCGTTGTACTCGTTCCATTTGAGGATGTAGCGGAAATCGCCGATGCCGGAGGCGGCCAGCGTCTTGATCGGGCCGGCGGAGATGGCGTTGACGCGGATGTTCTTCGGGCCGAGATCGACCGCCAGATACTGGACGCTCGCCTCGAGCGCGGCCTTGGCGACGCCCATGACATTGTAGTTCGGCATCACCTTCTCGGCGCCGTAATACGACATGGTCAGCATCGAGCCGCCATCGGTCATCAGCTTCTCGGCGCGCTGGGCGACCGCCGTGAAGGAATAGACCGAGATCAGCATGGTCTTGGAAAAGTTCGCCTCGCTCGTGTCGACATAGCGACCGGTCAGCTCGTCCTTGTCGGAAAAGCCGATGGCGTGGACGAGGAAGTCGAGCTTGCCCCATTCGTCCTCGATGGTCTTGAAGCAGGCATCGATGGAGGCGGCGTCGCTGACGTCGCAATGGCCGACGACCAGCGCGTCGAGCTCCTTGGCCAGCGGTTCGACCCGCTTGCGCAACGCGTCGCCCTGATAGGTGAAGGCGAGTTCCGCACCGGCCTCGCGGGCCGCCTTGGCGATGCCCCAGGCAATCGAGCGGTTGTTCGCGACGCCCATCACGAGGCCACGCTTGCCGGTCATCAGACCCTTCGATTCGGCCATGGCGCGACTCCCTCAAGACAGCGTGCAAACAATGCTTTGGCGGCGGCGGGTATGGCATAGCCCCGCCGGGCCTTCAAGCACGCTTGCGCCGCCCTCTCCGGCAGGGGCGTCGTTTGCCGGGCGACCGTGGCCGATCAGCCGATGGCGTCTTCGCGCTCGGCCTGTTTCTGGAACAGCGCGGCGAGATCGGCGTCGCCCTCGGGCAGCATGATGCGCACCGACGCCATCAGGTCGCCGCGTCCGCCGACCTTCGTCGTCAGGCCCTTGCCGCGCAGGCGAAAAGTCTTGCCGGAATTCGTCCAGGCCGGAATGGTCAGCGCAATACGGCCGTCGAGGGTCTCGACCTCGACCTTGCCGCCGAGCACCGCGGTCTTCAGCGGCACCGGCAGATCGTGGATCAGATCGCGGCCGTCGATGCGAAAGCGCGGATGGGGCGCGAACTGCACGGTGACCAGCGCGTCGCCGGGCTTGCCGCCGGGCACCGGGGCCGGCTGGCCCTGGCCCTTGAGGCGGATCGTCTGGCCGTCCTCGACGCCTTCCGGCAGCCGGATCGCCAGCCGCTTGCCGGTCGGAAAGATCGCCTCGACCTTGGCGCCGGACACGACGTCGGCCAGCTTCACCTTCAGATTGGCGTTGATGTCCTCGCCCTTCGTACTGGCATTGCGGGCGCCGGCAAAGCCGGGTCCGGCCGAGCGACGGCCACCGGCCGCGCCGGCGAAGGCCTGCTCGAAGAAGTCCGAGAACAGCCCCTCGGCGCCCATATCCTCCGGGCCGCCCGTCGAGCGGAAATCGAAACCGCCGGGCCGCTGGCCGCGGCCGCCGCCGAAGCCGCCGGCGCCGAACGGGCTGCCGCCACCGCCGAAGCCCTGGAACTTCGCCTTGCCCTCGGCGTCGATCTCGCCCCGGTCGAACTGCGCGCGCTTGTCCTTGTCACCGAGAATTTCATAGGCCTGGTTGGCCTCGTTGAAACGCGCAGCAGCCTTCGGATCGCTGGCATTGGCATCCGGGTGATACTGCTTGGCGAGCTTGCGAAAGGCGGATTTGATCTCCTTTTCGCTCGCTGTCTTGGCAACGCCGAGGACGGCGTAAGGGTCGCGCATGACGCAATGGGTCCTTCACGAATGATGGCTGGGCGAATGTGACGCGGAGGGTCCGCGCCCTGCGCCTATATGGTGGATGCCGCCATGGAATTTAAGGGTCCAGGGCCCCGATCGGCGCCAGGATCACCTCAGCCGTTCTCGTCGAAGCGCACCAGGGCCCATTCGCCGGCACCGGTGGTGCAGGCCTCGCCATTGTAGAGCGCGACGCCGTCGAAGCGCTGGCGCGAGGTCTGGAAGGTCCGGCAGATGCGCGATCCGTTGCGCACTTCCTGCAGGGCGCTGATCACGCCGTTGGTCCCGGTCTGCGGATTGGCCCAGGGATAGCTCTTGGCCGCCGCCTCGATGTCGGCGGCCGACACCGCGTTGCGGACCGTGCGGCGGTCGGAGAGGCGCTCGAGATCGGGGATCGCCGAATTGTCGCTCGAGGCCGCCGGGGCAGGGGGCGGTGCGATCGAGCCGGTGATCAGCGTGTCGTCGATCATGTCGCCCGCATTCGGGCCGGCGACCACGCATCCGCCGAGCGCGAGCGCGAGCGCGAGCAGGCCGGCCAGGAGGATTTGGAACGATGCCATCGATCTCTTATCTGTTACGGCGCCGCGCCGCGAATCGTTGCGACGATGTCATATGCAAAGGATCATGACGATAATGGCTAGCGAAGCCTTAACTCTTGGTGAAAGACCCGTCGGCGACGATCCGATCGCGCTGTTTTCGGCCTGGCTGGAAGATGCCGAGGCGAGCGAGCCCAACGATCCCGGCGCAGTGGCGCTGGCGACGGTGGACGCGGCCGGCCTGCCGGATGTGCGCATGGTCCTGTTGAAGGAGTTCGATGCGCGCGGTTTCGTCTTCTACACGAATTTCGAGAGCGCCAAAGGGGCCCAGCTTCTGGCCAGCCGCAAGGCGGCCATGTGCTTCCACTGGAAGTCGCTGCGCCGGCAGGTGCGCGTGCGCGGTCCGGTCGAGATCGTCTCGGACGCCGAGGCCGACGCCTATTTCGCCTCGCGCCCCCAGGGCAGCCGCATCGGCGCCTGGGCATCCCACCAGTCGCGCCCGCTGGCAAGCCGGGTAGTCCTGGAGGAGAAGGTCGCCGCGCTCGGCGCCGAATATGGCGACGGCCCGGTGCCGCGCCCGCCTCACTGGTCGGGCTTCCGGCTGATGCCGACCCAGATCGAGTTCTGGCATGACGGCCAGTTCCGCCTGCACGACCGCGCCATCTTCACGCCGCGCGGCGAGCCGGGCGCCGGCTGGAACGTGGAGCGGCTCTACCCGTAAAGGCAAACGGCCTGCGGCTCAGCGCCGCGCCAGCATCTCGTCGACGAAGTCGGGCACGAGGCGGCTGGCCGGCCCGTGCCGCGCTTCGGAAAACAGCGTGGTGCCGGCCGACGGCTCGAGATTGAGCTCCAGCGTGCGGCTGCCATTGGCCCGCGCGTCCTCGACGAAGCCGGCGGCGGGATAGACCGCGCCGCTGGTGCCGATCGACACGAACAGGTCGGCTGCGGCCAGCCGGTCGTAGATCATGTCCATGTGGTACGGCATCTCGCCGAACCAGACGACGTCCGGCCGCATGCCCGCCAGGCTGCCGCATTGGCGGCAGGCCAGTTCCGTCGACAGCTGGTCGGGCGACGGGCCGCGTGTGCCGCAGCGGGCGCAGAGCGCTTTCGCCAGTTCGCCATGCATGTGGATCACGCCACGCGAGCCGGCCCGCTCGTGCAGATCGTCGATGTTCTGAGTGACCACCGTGACGCTGCCGGAAAATTCCCGCTCGAGCCGCGCCAGAGCGAGATGGGCCGGGTTGGGCTTCACGCCCGCGAGCCCGGCCCGTCGCTGGTTGTAGAAATCATGGACCATGGCCGGGTCGCGGGCAAAGCCCTCCGGCGTCGCCACGTCCTCCAGCCGGACCTTCGACCAGATTCCGCCGACGTCGCGAAACGTGTCGACGCCGGATTCGGCCGAGATACCGGCGCCTGTCAGGATGAGGATCGACTGGAACTGCATGGCACTCGTCCGGCTGTCGGGGCGCGATCGGGAGGGGCTGCGGGACGGCGGCGGCTCAGGTCTCGGTGCCGCCCACCGTCATGCGGTCCATGCGCAGATGCGGCTGGCCGACGCCGACCGGCACGCCCTGGCCGTTCTTGCCGCACATGCCGATGCCGGTATCCAGCGCCACGTCGTTGCCGACCATCGAGACCCGGTGCATCGCCTCCGGGCCGTTGCCGATCAGCATGGCGCCCTTCACAGGCTCGGCCACCTTGCCGTCGCGGATGCGGTAGGCCTCGGTGCAGCCGAAGACGAACTTGCCCGAGGTGATGTCGACCTGCCCGCCGCCGAAGGACACGGCATAGATGCCGTCCTTCACCGAGGCGAGGATCTCCTCCGGCGTGTGCGGGCCGTCGAGCATCATCGTGTTGGTCATGCGCGGCATCGGCACATGGGCATAGGACTGGCGCCGGCCATTGCCGGTGGAGGCCATACCCATCAGCCGGCCGTTCTGACGGTCCTGCATGTAGCCGACGAGCTTGCCGTCCTCGATCAGCACCGTGCGGTTGGAGGGCGTGCCCTCGTCGTCGATGGTCAGAGAGCCGCGGCGCTCGGCCACCGTCCCGTCGTCGACGACGGTGATGCCCTTTGCGGCGACCTGCTGGCCCATCAGGCCGGAGAAGGCCGAGGTCTTCTTGCGGTTGAAGTCGCCTTCCAGCCCGTGGCCGACCGCCTCGTGCAGCATGACGCCCGGCCAGCCCGAGGCCAGCACGATGTCGAAGGTGCCGGCAGGGGCCGCGACGGCCCGCAGATTGACGCGGGCCTGGGCGATCGCCTTGTCGGCGATGGCCTGCCAGTTCTCGGTGACGAAGAATTCCGAAAAGCCCGTCCGCCCGCCGGCGCCGAAGGAGCCGGATTCCTGGCGGTCGCCTTCGCCACAGACGACGGAGACATTGATGCGCACGAGCGGGCGCACGTCCTTCACCAGCCGGCCGTCGGCGCGCAGGATCTCGACATTCTGCCATTGCGAGCCGAGCGTGACGGAGACCTGGCGCACGTCATCGCCCTGGCCGCGCAGATAGGCGTCGATGTCCTGGAGCAGCCTGACCTTCGCCTCGAAGCCGGGCGAGGGGATCGGGTTCTCGTCGCCATAGACCTTGTGGTTGGTGCCGGCCGGCGCTTCGGCGTAGCTGCCCTGGCGCCCGGTCTTCACGGCGGAGACCGCCTGCGCGGCGCGCTTCAGCGCGGCATCGGAAAAGTCGCCGGCATGGGCATAGCCGACGGCCTCGCCGGACACCGCTCTCAGGCCGAAGCCCTGGTCGGTGGAGAAATTGCCGGCCTTCAGGCGGCCATTGTCGAAGACCAGCGATTCCGATTCGCGGTATTCGAGGAACAGCTCGCCATCATCGGCGCCGGACAGGGTTTCCCCGAGAATCGCGTCGATCTCGGCGCGTGAGATGTCGAAGCGCTCGATCAGCGACGCGGACATGGCAGGACTCCTCTGGCAACAGGCCCCGCAGATAAGCGTCGCGGCGCCGCCTGCCAACAGGGGCGCCGCGCGATGCGATCGTCGACGGTCCCGCGCCGGGGCGCAAACCGTCTCCGCAGGGTGTCAGGGGAGGGCGGCGAAGCCGTCCGCAAAACCGTTGAGATCGACCGGGATGCCGATGCCCTGTTCGGGGGTCTGGAAGACGATGAAGGTGGCGGTGGCGCCGCCCGACAGCGTCTTCAGGAGTTCGTCGGCGAGGATCACCTCGGCATAGCAGCCGTCGTCGAAGCAGCGCACGAACTGCGCGCGGCCGATATCCTTGCCGTCGACATAGAGGCCGAGACCGTTCGGCAGGAGAATGCCCAGCGGCGCCAGGACGCGCAGGATCCGGGCCTGCTGGTCGGCCGTCTTCAGGGCGACGATCGACAGGCCGATTTCCGGACGGTCCTCGGCGACGACGTTCTGCAGGAGCGCGCACTGGTCGCCCGAGGCGCCCGCTGGCTGGTCGCAGACGATGGCCCAGGCGCCGTGCTGGGACTTGACGGTGCCGGTCGCGCCGGACTGGGCGAAGGCCGGGTGAAGGCTGGCGGCGCAAAGGGCGAGGGCCGCAGCCGCCGTCTGAAGGGTTCTGATCATCGGGTCATCCGGTTCGAGACTGGATTGGAATGTGCCGGCGTTATAGCAAACAAATGGTTACCGGACAGCGTCCGTCGAACAGAACGGGCCGGAGCGGCGGCAAACGGGCCCGGTCGCGGCAATGCGAATCGTCCGCGGGGCGATGCCGTGGAGGCGCCGGAATGCCGGTCCCGGCGCAAAAATGCCGCAAGCTTGCGATGGTTCTAAGATGTTGCGGCGCGCCGGGTTTCGTGGTTTTAAGCGGCGAGCCGAAGATTCTTCCGATTTCGCGGGATGCCGGTGCTGGCGCCGGATGGCGGCAGGCGCTATTCGTCCCCGAAACGCCGGTTCCCACCACTGACGCACGAGCGCGCAGGGAGACAATGCGAGTGAAACGATCGATCTTTGCCGCGATGGCATCCATGGGGACCGCCGGTTCGGCTGTCGCACAGGAGAGTGACCTGCTTCCGGGTCAGCCGCACCCCTGGCAGATGGGCCTGCAGGAAGCGCTGTCCCCCATCGAGGCGCAGATCCACTGGTTCAGCGACTACACGCTCGCCTTCATCATTCCGATCACCATCCTGGTCGCCGTGCTTCTGGCCTGGGTGGTGTTCCGCTATCGCGCTTCGCGCAACCCGGTCCCCTCGCGCACCAGCCACAACACCATGATCGAGGTGGTCTGGACGCTCGCCCCGGTGATCGTTCTTCTCTTCCTGGCGGTGCCGTCCTTCCAGCTTCTGACGGCGCAGTACAATCCGCCGAGCGAGCCGGAGCTCACCGTCAAGGCGACCGGCTACCAGTGGTACTGGGGTTACGAATACCAGCCGTCCGAAGTGTCGGCCGAGGCCGAGGCCGAGCCGGTCTCCTTCGAATCCTATCCGCTGATCGAGGATGATCGTGACGCGAGCGGCAAGGCCGATCGCAACGTCTATCCGCACCTGCTCGCCGTCGACAACGAGATGGTCGTGCCGGTCGATACCGTCATCCGCCTGATCTCGACCTCGGGCGACGTCATCCATTCCTTCGCCCTGCCGTCGCTGGGCGTGAAGGTCGATGCCGTGCCGGGCCGCCTCAACGAATACTGGTTCGAGGCGCAGCGCGAGGGCATCTTCTACGGCCAGTGCTCCGAGCTCTGCGGCCAGGCTCACTACAACATGCCGATCGCCGTGCGCGTCGTGTCCAAGGAGCAGTTCGCCGCGTGGTACTCCGCCGCGTCGGGCAGCCTCGAGGACGCCAATGCACAGCTGACGGCGCGGATCCAGTCCGGCGACTCCGTCGCCGTGGCCGGCCGCTAACACGAACAGGGTTTGAGGGAGCTCGATATGGCATATGGTGCCACTCACGATGCCCACGACGCGCACATGCCGTCCGGCTGGCGGCGTTGGGTCTATTCGACCAACCACAAGGACATCGGGACGCTCTACCTGATCTTCTCGATCTGCGCGGGCATCATCGGCGGCGCGCTGTCGATCGCCATGCGCATGGAGCTTCAGGAGCCGGGTCTGCAGATCTTCGGCGACCCGCAGCTCTACAACGTGTTCACGACGGGCCACGGCCTGATCATGATCTTCTTCATGGTCATGCCGGCGCTGATCGGCGGTTTCGCCAACTGGATGGTGCCGATCATGATCGGCGCGCCGGACATGGCGTTCCCGCGGCTGAACAACATCTCCTTCTGGCTGCTCGCCTTCTCCTTCCCGCTGCTGATCCTGTCGATGTTCGTCGAGGGTGCGCCGGGTTCGAACGGCGCCGGCACGGGCTGGACGATGTATCCGCCGCTGTCGACCTCGGGTCACCCCGGGCCGGCCGTCGATCTGGCGATCTTCTCGCTGCACGTGGCGGGCGCCTCGTCGATCCTCGGTGCGATCAACTTCATCACCACGATCCTGAACATGCGCGCTCCCGGCATGACGCTGCACAAGATGCCGCTGTTCGCCTGGTCCGTGCTGGTGACGGCGTTCCTGCTGCTGCTCTCGCTCCCGGTTCTGGCCGGCGCGATCACCATGCTTCTGACCGACCGCAATTTCGGCACGACGTTCTTCTCGCCGGCCGGCGGTGGTGACCCGATCCTGTACCAGCACCTGTTCTGGTTCTTCGGCCACCCGGAAGTGTACATCCTGATCCTGCCGGGCTTCGGCATCATCAGCCACATCATCTCGACCTTCTCCAAGAAGCCGGTCTTCGGCTATCTCGGCATGGCCTACGCCATGGTCGCGATCGGTGTCGTCGGCTTCGTCGTGTGGGCGCACCACATGTACACCACCGGCATCTCGCTCAACACGCAGCGCTACTTCGTCTTCGCGACGATGGTCATCGCGGTTCCCACCGGCATCAAGATCTTCTCCTGGATCGCGACGATGTGGGGCGGCTCGCTGAGCTTCAAGACGCCGATGCTCTGGGCGATCGGCTTCATCTTCCTGTTCACCGTCGGCGGTGTGACGGGTGTGAAGCTGGCCAATGCCGGCATGGACCGTGTGCTGCACGACACCTATTACGTCGTCGCCCACTTCCACTACGTGCTGTCGCTGGGAGCGGTGTTCGCGATCTTCGCGGCCTGGTACTACTGGTTCCCGAAGATGTCCGGCTACATGTACAACGAGACGATCGGCAAGCTGCACTTCTGGCTGACCTTCGTGGGCGTGAACATCGTGTTCTTCCCGCAGCATTTCCTGGGTGCAGCCGGCATGCCCCGCCGCTATGTCGACTATCCGGAAGCGTACGCCGGCTGGAACTACGTGTCCTCGATGGGCTCCTATCTCTCGGGCTTCGCTGTGCTGGTGTTCCTGTACGGTGTCTTCGAGGCCTTCTCCAAGAAGCGCATCGCCGGTCCGAGCCCGTGGGGCGAGGGTGCGACGACGCTGGAATGGCAGCTGCCTTCGCCGCCGCCGTACCATCAGTGGGAAGAGCTGCCGCGGGTCCGCTGAGACCCATCGCAGGCGGTCTCCCGCACATCAATCGGCATCCCGGATCCCCGTATCCGGGATGCCTGATCGTCTGACGGCTCCGCAGTCCGGGAGCCGCGACTGCAAGCCACGGCGCAGCATCCCGACGGATGTGGAACAAGGCCGATGGCAGAACGACGCAACGGTTCGCACGACGACCGG
The DNA here is from genome assembly GCF_000421645.1 of Aurantimonas coralicida DSM 14790. Taxonomy (GTDB): domain Bacteria; phylum Pseudomonadota; class Alphaproteobacteria; order Rhizobiales; family Rhizobiaceae; genus Aurantimonas; species Aurantimonas coralicida. Next base: position 731,317 of record NZ_ATXK01000002.1, read on the forward strand.
CCCCAGGCGGGGTCAGGATCGCGCCGAACGGGTTCGAGGTTCGACTTGACGCTTCTCGACGCAAATCACACCAACGCGATGCCGGCGATCAGCCTGGCGGAGCCGCGCGACTACATCGCCCTCTTGAAGCCGCGGGTGATGTCGCTCGTGGTGCTGACCGCGATCACCGGCATGGCGCTGGCGCCCGGCGCCATCCACCCGACGCTGGCGGTGATCTCGATCCTGTCGATCGCCATCGGGGCGGGCGCCTCGGGCGCGCTGAACATGTGGTACGATTCCGACATCGACGCGGTGATGACGCGCACCGCCAACCGGCCGATCCCGGCGGGCCGCATCGACCGCGAGGCGGCGCTCGCCTTCGGCCTGATCCTGTCACTGCTGGCCGTCTCCATGCTGGGACTGGCATCCAACTGGTTCGCCGCCGGACTGCTCGCCTTCACCATCTTCTTCTATGCCGTGATCTACACGATGGGTCTGAAGCGCTCGACGCCGCAGAACATCGTCATCGGCGGTGCGGCCGGGGCGTTTCCGCCGATGGTCGGCTGGGCCGCCGTGACCGGCGGCGTGGCGATCGAGAGCATCGTCCTGTTCCTGATCATCTTCCTCTGGACGCCGCCGCATTTCTGGGCGCTGGCCATGTTCAAGCTGAAGGATTACGGCAGCGTCGGCGTGCCGATGCTTCCGAACGTCGCCGGCGAGCGGGCGACGCGCCTCCAGATCTTCCTCTATTCGCTGGTTCTCGTGCCGGTCGGGGTCGCCCCCTGGCTGCTCGGCTTTGCCGGGCCGGTCTACGGTGTCGCCTCGGTGCTGCTGGGCGCGAACTTCCTGCGCCACGCCTATGCGACGTTCCGGATGCCGGACGGCGACGAGAAGATGCTGCCGGCCAAGAAGCTGTTCGCCTTCTCGATCGTCTATCTCTTCGCGCTCTTCGTGATCCTGCTCGGCGAAGCCGTCGCACGGTCGCTGCTGCCGGCGGGGTGGTACTGAGATGGACGATGATCGCATCCGCCTGACCGAGGCGCAGCAGCGTGCCCGGCGCAATCGCTCCATCGCCATCGGCCTCGTTCTGATCGCGCTGGTGGTGATCTTCTATTTCGTCACTCTCGCGAAGCTGTCGACATGACCGACACCCAGCCCAACGCATCCGCGCAGCCGGCACGGCGCCGCGGCCTCGTCATCGCCGTTGCCTGCGCGGCCTTCGCTGTGGGCATGGTCGGCGCCGCCTACGCCTCGGTGCCGCTCTACTATTTGTTCTGCCAGGTCACCGGCTATGGCGGCACCACCCAGCGCGCCGAGACCGCACCGAGCCAGGTGATCGACCGGACGGTGCTGGTGCGCTTCGACGGCAATGTCGCGCCGGGGCTGCCGTGGAAGTTCGGCCCGAACGACCGCGAGGTCACCGTCAAGCTGGGCGAGACCCGCGAGACCAGCTTCCACGTCAAGAACCTGTCGGACAAGCCGGTGCGGGCCCAGGCGACCTTCAACGTTACCCCGGTGGCCGCCGGCGTCTACTTCAACAAGATCGCCTGCTTCTGCTTCGACAACCAGACCCTGCAGCCGGGCGAGGAGATCGACATGCCGATCGTCTTCTATGTCGATGCCGACATGCTGGAGGCCGAGGAGCTCAAGGACGCGCCGGGGATCACCCTATCCTACACCTTCTTCCCGCTCGACGAAGCGGAGGCCCCGGTGGCCGCCAGCAAGGGCGAGACGACGAGAACACCGACGACCGATCAACTCTAGAGAGCCGCGAGCGATCGCGGTGACTGTCGAAAACACCAATCAGATGCTGGAGTTGCCGAGCGAGTTTCGCTAAGCAGACCGCAGGGCATTCAGAAGAGACCGGGGACCCGCGATGGCCGACACGCACGCCAAGCATGACTATCACATCATCGATCCGAGCCCGTGGCCGTTCCTAGCCTCGGCCGGGGCCTTCATCATGATGATCGGTCTCGTCGGCTTCATGCGCTATGCGGCGGGCGGCCAGTTCGTCATGTTCGGCGTCGATCTCGCGGGCCCGTGGATCTTCTATCTCGGCCTCGCGCTGGTTCTCTACGTCATGTATGCGTGGTGGTCTGACACCATCAAGGAAGGCCAGGAGGGCGCGCATACCCGCGTCGTCTCGCTGCATCTGCGCTACGGCATGATCATGTTCATCGCCTCGGAGGTGATGTTCTTCGTGGCATGGTTCTGGGCCTTCTTCGACGCCAGCCTGTTCCCGAACGAGGCGATCCAGGCTGCCCGCACCGAGGTGCTGGGCGGTCAGTGGCCCCCGCAGGGCATCGAGGTTCTCGACCCGCTGCATCTGCCGCTGTTCAACACGGTCACGCTGCTCCTGTCCGGCACGACCGTTACCTGGGCGCACCATGCGCTGCTGCACAACGACCGCAAGGGCCTGATCTGGGGCCTCACGCTCACCGTCGTGCTCGGCGTGATCTTCTCCTACGTCCAGTATTACGAATACGCCCACGCGCCCTTCGCCTTCGGCGGCTCGATCTACGGCTCGACCTTCTACATGGCGACCGGCTTCCACGGCTTCCACGTCCTGGTCGGCACGATCTTCCTGGCGGTCTGCCTGCTGCGCGCCATGAAGGGCCAGTTCACCCCGCAGAAGCATTTCGGCTTCGAGGCGGCGGCCTGGTACTGGCACTTCGTCGACGTCGTCTGGCTGTTCCTCTTCTTCTGCATCTATATCTGGGGCAGCTGGGGCGCCGCGATCCACGTCGAATAGGCGGCGGACAAACGGAAATTGCGAAGGCGGCGCAGCGATGTGCCGCCTTCTTCGTTTCAGGACCATGCGCGCCGCGGGCTGCACAATGGGTCCGGGCCAGCCATGACGGAGTGAGCATTTGAGCGACACAGGCGGACGCCCTCAGAGAGCAGCCGACCCGGTGAAGGCCGGTGTCCTCGGTCGCTGCCCGCGTTGCGGCGAGGGCAAGCTGTTCGCCGGCTTCCTGACGGTGGCGCCGCGCTGCGCGAACTGCGACCTCGACTACGGCTTCATCGATTCAGGCGACGGCCCCGCGGTCTTCGTGATCCTGATCGTCGGCTTCATCGTCGTCGGCATGGCCCTGTGGGTGGAGGTCGCCTACGATCCGCCGCTCTGGGTGCATTTCCTCCTGTGGCTGCCGCTGATCCTCGGGCTGGCCCTGCCGCTTCTGCGCGCGCTGAAGGGACTGATGATCGCCATGCAGTATCGCCACAACGCCTCGGAAGGGCGGCTTCGCGATGACGTCTGATTCCGCTTCGTCCATCGGCGCAGGCGGCGCCGGATACGTTCCCCGCCGCATGTCGCGCGGCAAGTTCTGGTTCGCGCTTCTCGCCTGCCTCGTTGGGATCGTGATCCTCCTCGGGCTGGGCTCGTGGCAGGTCGAGCGGATGCAGTGGAAGCAGGCGATGCTGGAGCGCATCGACGCCCGCATCCATGCCGAGCCGATTGATCTGGCCGCCCTGCGCGCCCGCTTCGCCGACACCGGCGACGTGGACTACACGCCGGTGACCGTCACCGGGCGGTTCTTGCATGCCGGCGAGCGCTTCATGCTGACCACCTTCGAGGGCAAACCCGGCTGGAACGTCTTTACGCCGTTGCTCACCGATGCCGACGCCGTCGTCTTCGTCAATCGCGGCTACGTGCCCTACGAGATGCGTGATCCGGCCAGCCGCGCCGAGGGGCAAAGCGAGGGCGTGGTGTCCGTCACGGGGCTTGCCCGCGACGCACCGCGCGAGACGCCGGGCTATTTCGTGCCGGACAACGAGCCGGGCAACGCCACCTTCTTCTGGCGCGACATCGACGCCATGGCCGGGGGGCTGGCGCTGGATGCCGGCGTCACGGTGCTGCCGTTCTTCGTCGATGCCGGGCGGGCCGAGACGCCGGACGGTGGGCCCATCGGCGGCACGACCGTCATCGACATCCCCAACAATCATCTGCAATACGCCATCACCTGGTACGGGCTGGCGCTGGTGCTGATCGTCATGACCGGGATGCTGATCGTCGGCGACCGCCGCGCCGCGAGACGCGAAGCCAGCTGAGGCGCGCCGCCGGCGGCGATGTGCCGGCGCCGTCCTTCGCGGGCCATCGTCTGCGTGCCGCAATGCTGCGCCACAAGCGCCGCGAGGCTTGACACCCATGCGTCGCATCCCTTCATTCGGCGCGACATTCGCCCTGCCGAACAGCCCGGAGCTCTTCTTGTCCGCAACAGCCACCAAACCGAAGCTGACGATCCGCATGTGTGAGCCGCGCGGCTTCTGCGCCGGCGTCGACCGGGCCATCCAGATCGTCGTGCTGGCGCTGAAGAAATACGGCGCGCCGGTCTATGTGCGGCATGAGATTGTCCACAACCGCTATGTCGTGGAAGGGCTGCGCAGCAAGGGCGCGGTCTTCGTCGAGGAGCTGGATTCGGTCCCCGATGACGGCCAGCCGGTGGTGTTCTCCGCCCATGGCGTGCCGAAATCGGTGCCGGCCGCCGCCGAAGCCCGCGACCTGCTCTATCTCGACGCCACCTGTCCGCTGGTCTCCAAGGTCCACAAGCAGGCCATGCGCCACACGCGGCTCGGTCGCCATGTGCTGCTGATCGGCCATCGCGGCCATCCGGAGGTCATCGGCACGATGGGCCAGTTGCCCGAGGGCAGCGTCACGCTGATCGAGACCGAGGCCGACGCAGCCGAATATGTGCCGGCCGATCCGGAGGCGCTGGGCTTCGTGACCCAGACCACCCTCTCGGTCGGCGACACCGCGGGGATCATCGCGGTGTTGCAGGCGCGTTTCCCGCAGATGCAGGCGCCCTCGTCGGAATCGATCTGCTACGCCACGACCAACCGCCAGGACGCAGTGAAGGCGGCAGCTCCCGGCGCCGACCTGTTCCTGATCGTCGGCGCGCCGAACTCGTCGAACTCGCTCCGCCTCGTCGAGGTCGCCGAGCGCTCCGGCGCGATGCAGGGTGCGCTGGTGGAGGGGTCGCAGGACCTGCCCTGGGACTGCGTGAAGCCCGGCGGGGTGGTGGCGATGTCGGCCGGAGCCTCGGCGCCGGAGATCCTCGTCGACGCCATCGTCGATTCCTTCCGCGACCGCTACGACGTGACCATCGAGCTCGTGCGCACGGCGGAGGAGAACGAGAACTTCCCCGTGATGCGCAGCCTGCGCCAGACGCCGCTGACGCCCGTCGACATGGCCTTCGTCAACGGGCAGGGCTGACCATGGCTGTCTATACGGACGTCTCCGAGCCGCAGCTCGCCGAGTTCATCGGCGCCTACGACATCGGCGAACTGCTGAGCTACAAGGGCATCGCCGAGGGGGTGGAGAATTCCAACTTCCTGCTGCGCACCACGGTGGGCACCTACATCCTCACGCTTTACGAGAAGCGGGTGAACCGGTCGGACTTGCCGTTCTTCGTCGGGCTGATGGAGCATCTGGCCGAGCGGGGCCTGTCCTGTCCGCTGCCGGTGCACACGCGCGGCGGCGAGTCCCTCGGCGAATTGTCGGGCCGCCCGGCGGCAATCTTCACCTTTCTCGAAGGCATGTGGACCCGCCGTCCCGCGCCCCAGCATTGCCGCGCCGTCGGCGCAGCGCTGGCCGGCATGCACGGCAAGGCCGCCGACTTCCCGCTGCACCGGCGCAACGGCCTTGCCGTTGCCGACTGGCGGCCGCTGTTCGAAAGCTGCGGCGACCGGGTCGACGGCATCGAGGCGGGGCTTGCCGCAGAGATCGGCGCGGAGCTCGATTTCGTCGAGGCGAACTGGCCGGCCGATCTGCCGAAGGGCGTCATCCACGCCGATCTCTTCCCCGACAACGTCTTCTTCCTGTCGGGCGAATTGTCCGGCCTGATCGACTTCTATTTCGCCTGCAACGACCTTCTCGCCTACGATCTGGCGATCGCCGTCTGCGCCTGGTGCTTCGAGCAGGACGGCAGCTTCAACATCACCAAGGGCCGGGCGCTGATCGGCGGCTATGCCAGCGTGCGGCCGCTGAGCGCGGCGGAGCTGGCGGCCTTGCCGGTGCTGTGCCGGGGCGCGGCGCTGCGCTTCCTGCTGACCCGGCTCTACGACTGGCTGACGGTGCCCGACGATTCCTTCGTGACCAAGAAGGATCCGATGGAATATCTCGGCAAGCTGCGCTTCCACCGGTCGGTGAAGAGCGTCTCGGACTATGGCTATGACGACGAGCGGGTGACGGCATGAGCGCCGAGGGACGGGTCGAGATCCACACCGACGGTGCCTGTTCGGGCAATCCGGGACCCGGCGGCTGGGGCGCGATCCTGCGCTTCAACGGCAATGAGAAGGAACTGAAGGGCGGCGAGGAGCACACCACCAACAACCGGATGGAGCTGCTCGCGGTGATCCAGGCGCTGACGGCCCTGAAGCGGTCCTGCCCGGTCGATATCTATTCCGACTCGCAATATATGCGCGACGGCATCACCAAGTGGATCCACGGCTGGAAGCGCAACGGCTGGAAGACCGCCGACAAGAAGCCGGTGAAGAACGCCGAGCTCTGGCAGAAGCTGGAGGAGGAGAAGGGGCGTCACGACGTCACCTTCCACTGGGTGAAAGGCCATGCCGGCGACGAGATGAACGAGCGCGCCGACCAGCTTGCCCGCGACGGCATGGAGCCGTTCAAGCGCCGCAAGCGCAGCGCATAGGCGCGACTTGGAAAGTCCGCGCCCGTCCCCGCAGCACAGGCCGCGGGGACGGAATTATCCGGATCAGAGCTGCTCGAGAACGGCCTCGGCGGTCGAGCGCTCGGCCTGGCCCGGCGATTCCTCGACGTTCAGCGACTTCACGACGCCGTCCTCGACGATCATCGAATAGCGCTTGGAGCGCAGGCCGAGACCGGCGACCGAGAGGTCGATGTCGAGGCCGAGGGCCTTGGTGAACTCGCCATTGCCGTCGGACAGGAACAGGATCTTGCCGGCCGCGTCGTTGGCCTTCTCCCAGGCGCCCATGACGAAGATGTCGTTGACCGCGACGACGGCGATGGTGTCGACGCCCTTGGCGCGGATCTCGTCATTGTGGGTCAGGAAGCCCGGCAGGTGATTCATCGAGCAGGTCGGCGTGAAGGCGCCGGGCACGGCGAACAGCACGACCTTCTTGCCGGCGAAGATCTCGTCGGTGGACAGGTCTGCCGGACCGTCGGAGGTCTTGGTCTTCAGTGTCGCGTTCGGAAGCTTGTCGCCGATACCGATGGTCATCTGGTCGTTCCCTTCGTGAAATGCGTGGCGTTACGGCCCGGCGCCATATGAGGCGAGGTGGAGGGCTTTGTCGAGCCGTTCAGCCGGGCGTGTATGTGGTGACCGGCACCGCATCGGCGGCAAAGTCGCCGCGCGCGCCGGTGACCACCATGTCGACCGTTGCCGGCCCGTCCGTCGCACCGCGCGGGCGCCCGACGACGGGTACGCGGAATTCGAGACTGTCGCCATTGCGCACCGGCGTTGCCGGCTCGTCGAAATACCAGCCCTCCGGCCCGCGCACGAAGAGATCGGCGTCCTGCGCGTCGAGCACCGTCTCCACGGCGACGGTCAGCACGTCGCCGCCGGCGGGCAGAACGGCCGAGCTGATCCGCCCGAGCGGGCCGTCGCGGGTGGGCAGGGCGGCGAAGGTCGCCGCGACGGTCTCGGCCGCCGCCGCGTCGCCGGCTTCGGCCGCGAGCTCCGCCTGCACCGGAATGCAGATGTCCTGGCACACGCCGATGGCGAGGCTGGCGGTCACCGTGTCGAGCGTGGTGCCGGGCCGCGGGGTCAGCGCGTAGCCGATGGCGACGGCGTTCTCGTAGCCATTGGCGCGGGCGATGCCTTCGCCGAAGCGCAGCGGCGCCGGAAATTTCAGATCGGCGGCCGCCAGATTGTCCGTGGCCGTGAAGTCGATGTGCGGCGGGATGCCCGAGGCGCCCGGATCGAGCCAGTAGGTGTGCCAGCCCGGCGCGAGATCGACCAGCAGCGCGCCGCGAACCGTGCCGTCCGGCGCGGCTTCACCGGCAACGAGCCGCAGCGTCACCTGCTCGCTGGCATAGGTCGATGTGGAGCCTGCCTCGGCCGTTGCCGTTCCCATCGCCATCGCGGCGATGCCGCCGGCGATCCGCGCAATCCATCTCATCTGCGGTGTCCTCTGCCCTGAAACGATCTGCGGCGCATGGCCCGCCCGACCTCGTGGTTAGCGCGGTCAAGGGCCGCTGGCCATTCAACAAGCCGCGACGCCGACCGGCAAATCGGGCCGCGCCGCGCGCTCTGGTTTTGACATCGCCGCGATGCCATCTATCGTGAAAGCCCCGCAAGCATCTGGATGCCATGGATCTCGAAACCGAAATCGGCAGAAATTCGACGGACTCTTCCCTGGAAGGGCATTTCCTCATCGCCATGCCGGGCATGGGCGACGAGCGCTTCGCGCGCGCCGTGATCTATGTCTGCGCCCATTCGCCGAGCGGCGCGATGGGCTTTATCATCAACAAGCCGCAGCCGGTCGGCTTCGGCGAACTCATGACCCAGCTCGGCATCGTCGCCAGCGAGCGCGATATCCGGATGCCGAGATCAGGACAGGAGATCTGCGTCTGCATGGGCGGGCCGGTCGAGAAGGGGCGGGGCTTCGTCCTGCATTCGGACGACTATGATTCCGAATCCACCGTGGCCGTGGCCGACAACATCTCGCTGACCCCGACCATCGACATCCTCAAGGCGATCTCCAGGGGCGTCGGGCCGACGACGGCGATCATGGCGCTCGGCTATGCCGGCTGGTCGCCGGGCCAGCTCGAGAGCGAGATCGCGGCCAATGGCTGGCTGACCTGCAAGGCCGATCTCGACATCGTCTTCGACGTCGAACTGGACAGCAAATACGACCGTGCGCTGGGCCTGCTAGGCATCGAGCCGGCGTTCCTGGCCAGCGAGGCCGGCCACGCCTGAGCCGGGCGCGTCCTAGCTGGCGCGCTTCAGGCCCACCGCCCGGTCGTCGAGGATCTTGCGCACCTGATCGGAGCCGAGCGGCGGCGAGAACTTGAAGCTCTGGGCGAATTCGCAGCCGAGCTGGCGCAGCTGCATGACGTCGGCATCGCTCTCGATACCTTCCGCCACGACCTTCAGTCCCAGATCGTGGGCCATGGTGACGATCGAATGCAGGATGATCGGCCGCTGCGGCTGGCTGTTGTTCTTCAGGAAGGACTGGTCGATCTTCAGCGTGTCGAAGGGAAAGCCCATCAGATAGGCGAGCGACGAATAGCCGGTGCCGAAATCGTCCAGCGACAGGCCGACACCGAGCGCCTTCAGGCGGGTCAGCAGCTGGGCGGAACGCTCCGGATTGTCCATCACCAGCGATTCCGTCAGCTCCAGCTTGAGGCTGTTCGGCGAGATCCGGTAGCGCTCGATGACGGTCTTCACGTCGCCGATCAGATCTTGGCGGATGAGCTGCCGGCTGGAGATGTTGACCGAGACGAACAGGTTCTCGTCGCCGGTCATGCGCTGCCAGTCGCCGAGCCGGCGGCAGGCCTCCTCCAGCGCAAACTGGCCGAGCTGGACGATCAGGCCGGTGCTCTCGGCGATGGGCACGAATTCCGCCGGCGAGATCGCGCCGCGCCGCGGATGCTCCCAGCGCAACAGCGCCTCGAAGCCGGCGATGTCTTCGGTTTCCAGCGTGACGATCGGCTGGAAGGCAAGCGACAGCTCGTTGCGCTCGAATGCCCGGCGCAGATCCGATTCCAGCTCCAGGCGGCCATAGCCGACGCTGCGATAGGCCGGCCGGAACGGCTCGATGCTGTCCCCGCCATTGCGCTTGGCCTGGTACATGGCCAGCTCGGCTTCCTTGAGCGCCTCGTCCGAGGTCGAGGCATCGGTCCAGCCGGTGAGACCGATCGAACCGGTCAGGACGATCTCGCGATTGGCGAAGGCGATCGGCGCCTTGATGGCGTTGCGCAGGCCCTCGGCGAAATCGGCCACCGCGGTGACTTCGGTCTCCGACAGGAGGATCAGTCCGAACTGGTCGCTGCCGAGCCGGGCCAGCGAATCCTGCGGCTTCAGGAGGCGCTTCAGGCGGCGTCCGATGGTCAGGAGGATGGTGTCGCCGGTGGCGATGCCGAAATCGTCGTTGACCTGTTTGAAGCGGTCGAGGTCGATGACGATGATCGTCGGCTGCACGTCGGCCCGCGTCATGGCAAGGACGCCGATGGCCTCCAGCCGGTCGCGGAACAATTCGCGGTTCGGCAGGCCGGTCAGTTGGTCGTGCAGCGCGTCGTGCAGCAGCCGTTCCTCGGCCTTCTTGGCATCGGTGACGTCCTTGAGCGTGCCGACGCAGCGCACCACCTCGCCATCGCTGCCGAGCACCGGGCGGGCGCGCAGCGAGACCCAGTGATAATGGCCGTCCTCGTCGCGCAGGCGGAAATCCTGGATGATGCGGCCGCGGCGATGTTCGAGGATGGTATCGAGCGTGACCTTGAAGCGGTCGCGGTCGTCCGGATGCAGGACCGGCAGCCAGTCGCGCGCCGGCCCGTTCATGGTGCCGACCGGCATGCCGGCCAGCGTGTCGCCGTCGGCGCCGGCGAAGATGCGGTCGCGGCTGACGTCCCAGTCGAAGATCGCGTCGCCGGTGCCGGCGAGCGCCAGCGAGCGACGCTCCAGGTCCGACAGCAGCCCCTGCGCGAAGCCGCCGCCGGCAAAGGCGTGCTGCATGACGGTGAAGCCGATCAGGAGGACGATAAGCACCAAGCCGCCGCCCAGCGCCGGCTGAATTATGTCGTTGTCGATGCGGCCGGTCACGGTGGACCAGCCGGCGAACACCCAGAGGATGACGAGGCACCAGGTGGGGATCAGCATGATCGCCCGGTCGGAGCGCTGCACGGCGAGCGTACCGATGATGCCGAGGCCGAGCGCGGCCGTCGCGGCCAGCGAGATGCGGGCAATGCCCGAGGCGACCACCGGGTCGAAGGCGGCGACGACGCCGACCGTGCCCAGCGCCGCCAGCCACATGATGGTGAAGATCGACAGCACGCCGTGCCAGCGATTGAGATTGAGATAGGCGAAGAGGAACAGGACGAGGGTGAAAGCGAGCGACACTTCGGTGCCGGCCCGCCAGACCCGTTCCTGCCCGGGAAGGATCGGCACCAGTTTTTGCCAGAAGTCGAAGTCGATGCAGATATAGGCCAGCACCGCCCAGGCCAGCGACGCGGTGGCGGGGAACATCGCCGATCCCTTCACGACGAACAGGATGGTCAGGAACACCGCCAGCAGGCCGGCAATGCCGAGGACGATGCCGCGATAGAGCGTGAAGGCGTTCACCGTATCCTTGTAGGCGTTCGGCTCCCACAGGCGCAGGTCCGGCAGGTTCGGCGAGGCCAGTTCGGCGACGAAGGTGACGATCGCGCCGGGATCGAGGGTCACCAGGAAGACGTCGGCATCGGTGCTCGGCTGGCGCTCCAGTGCAAAGCCCTGGCTGGGCGTAATCGAGGCGATGCGCTGGGAGCCGAGATCGGGCCAGACGACGCCGGAGCCCACCAGCCGGAAATGCGGGGCGACGACGAGCCGGTCGATCTGCTTGTCGGTGTTGTTGGCGAGCGCGAAGACCGCCCAGTCGCCGGAGGCCTGCGCCGACTGCGCCTCGATCTCGATGCGGCGCACGATGCCGTCGGCGCCGGGGACGGTCGCAACCTGGAAGGCACGGCCCTTGCCACGATAGACGTCGACGGCGGGCAGCATGTCGATGGCGGTGTCGCCGCGCGAGATGCTGACGGCTTCAAGCGCGAGGGACGGCGGCGCCGAGACGACGAGCGCAACGAGGACGAAGGCCAGCGACAAGAACCACCGCGCGGCCAGACCGATCGGCCCGACGCCGCTTTTCCGATTGCTGATGGCTTTCGCCTTCACGTTGTGCCCCGACCTTGCATTCCGACTCACCCCCGCCCGCGCTTCGCGTTTATTGCACCACGGCCGCGCCCATGCGAGCCCTGGGCTGCGAAGACGACCATTCTTCGGCCAGAAGCGAATAGAGATAATGGTCTTCCCAGCGTCCGGCGATCTTCAGATAGCTTCGCAGATGACCCTCGCGGACGAAACCGCATTTCTCCAGGAGCCCGATGGAGCGCCGGTTGCGCGGCAGGCAGGCCGCCTCGATCCGGTGCAGGCGGTGCACGTCGAAGGCGAACAGCTTCATCTGCTCAACCGCCCGCGCCATCAGGCCGGCGCCGGCATGGCGCTCGCCCATCCAGTAGCCGAGCGTGCCCGACTGGGCGACGCCGCGCCGGATCTGGCTGAGCGTCGTGCCGCCATAGAGCGTGCGGCCGGAGGCGTCGAACAGGAAGAAGGTGTAGCTGACGCCGTCGCGCGCATCGTGCGCATAGCGGCGCAGGCGCTGGCGATAGGCCTCCCAGGACAGTTCGTCCGCGGCCCAGAGCGGCTCCCAGGGTTTCAGGAAGTTGCGGCTTTCGCCGCGCAGGTCCCGCCACGCCGCATAGTCGCTGCGCCGGGGCATGCGCAGAAGGATGCCCTCGCCGTGCAGCGCGGGGACGGGCGGCCCGGCGAGATGCTCCAGGATCCTCATCGGCGGATCAGTGGCTGGTCGCGAGCCTCGCCTCGGCGCCGGACGACGCGCCGGCAAGCCGTTCGGCAAGGACGTCGCGGCTCGGCAGACGGGACACCGGTCCGATGGCGGCAAGGGTGGGCACGGTGCCCACGAACGTGCGCTCGGCGAGATCAGCGAGCCGCGGCGCGGTGATCGCCTCGAGCCGCGCGATGAGTTCCTCGTTGGTGATCGTCGCGCCGTTGAACAGCATCTGCCGGGCGATCTGCGCCGCGCGGGCGGCCGGGCTTTCCTGCGACATCAGCAGGCTGGCGCGCATCTGCGCCCGGGCCCGGTTGACCTCAGGCTCGGAGATGCCGGCCGCGGCCCGGGTCAGCTCGTCGGCGATGACCGGCGCCAGTTCCGCCAGCTCCTCCTCGCCGGTCGCGGCATGGATGCCGAAGATGCCGGAATCGGAGAAGCTCCAGTGGAAGGCGTAGATCGCGTAGCACAGGCCCCGGCGCTCGCGGATCTCCTGGAACAGGCGCGAGGACATGCCGCCGCCGAGGATCAGCGACAGCACCTGCGAGGCGTAGAAGTCGCGGGCGTAATAGGCGCGGCCCTCGAAGCCGAGCACCATCTGCGCGTCCATCAGGTCGCGCTCCTGGCGGAACTCGCCGCCCGTATAGGACGCCGCCTGGCGCGGCGAGGATTCCAGCGGTAGCGGCGACACCGAGGCCGTTCCGCCGAAGGCCGCCTCGATCTGGTCGACGATGGCGCGGTGCGACACGGCGCCGGCCGCCGAGACGATCATCTTGTCGGGCGAATAGTGCCGGGCGAGATAGCCGCGCAGATCGTCGGGCGAGAAGGATTTCACCGTCTCGCGGGTGCCCAGGATCGGCCGGCCGATGATCTGCTTGTGAAAGGCGGCTTCCTGGAAATGGTCGAAGACGATGTCGTCGGGCGTGTCTTCCGCCGCGCCGATCTCCTGCAGGATGACCTGCTGCTCGCGTTCCAGCTCCTGCTCGTCGAAGCGCGAATCGATCAGGATGTCGGTCAGGATGTCGAGCGCCAGCGGCACGTCGTTCTTGAGGACGCGGGCATAGTAGGAGGTGGTCTCGACGCTGGTCGCGGCGTTCATCTCGCCGCCGACATCCTCGATCTCCTCGGCGATCTGCCGGGCGCTGCGCCGGCTCGTCCCCTTGAACGCCATATGCTCCAGAAGATGGGCGATGCCATGCTCCCGGGGCGCCTCGTCGCGGGCGCCAGCCTTTACCCAGATGCCGAGACAGGCGCTCTCCAGATGCGGCATCGTCTCGGTCGCAATGGTCAGTCCGTTCGAAAGCTTGGTGACCTCGACGCTCATGCTTCGGCTCCCTGGTCGACGGCGCGCGTGCGCGCGAGGATGTAGGATTCCACGGCGCCGATCTCGTTCGGCAGGCGATCCATGGTCTCGCGCTTCTGCATCAGGTCGCCGTGGCTGGGCGGCAATGCGGGGGTGATCTGGACGGCCTTCTCGATCGCGTCCGGGAACTTCGCCGGATGGGCGGTGCCGAGCGTGATCATCGCCTCGCGGCCGAGCCGGCTCCCCGCCACGCCGACGCCGACGGCGGTGTGCGGATCGAGGAGATAGGCCGTGCCGGTGAGGGTGCGGCGGATGATGTCGGCGGTCTCGGCCTGGTCCGTCGCGCCGGCATCGAATTCGGCCCGGATCGCCGCCAGAACCGCCTCGGGCAGGGTGAAGGAGCCGGACTGGGCCAGCTGCTGCATCAGGCCGCGCACCATGTCGCCGTCGCGTCCGCTCGCCTCGAAGATCAGCCGCTCGAAATTCGACGACACCTGGATGTCCATCGAGGGCGAGGTGGTGGCGTGGACGCCGGTGGTCTCGTAGCGGCCGCGATCGAGCGTGCGCACGAGAATGTCGTTCTCGTTGGTGGCGATCACCAGCCGCTCGACCGGCAGGCCCATGCGCTTGGCGGCGTAGCCGGCGAAGATGTCGCCGAAATTGCCGGTCGGCACGGTGAAGGAGACGGCCCGCTCCGGCGCGCCGAGGCTGGCGGCGGCGGTGAAGTAATAGACGATCTGGGCCATGATCCGGCCCCAGTTGATCGAGTTCACGCCCGACAGCGCCGCCTTCTGGCGGAAGGCGGCGTGATTGAACATCGCCTTCACCAAGGCCTGGCAGTCGTCGAAGGTGCCGTCGACGGCCACCGCGTGGACGTTGTCCGCCCCCGAGGTCGTCATCTGGCGCTGCTGCACCGGCGAGACGCGGCCATGCGGGAACAGGATGAACATGTCGGTGCGCTGGCTGGCGGCGAAGGCCGCGATGGCGGCGCCGCCGGTGTCGCCCGAGGTGGCGCCGACGATGGTGGCGCGGCGGCCGCGCTGGGCGAGCACATGGTCCATCAGCCGCGCGATGAGCTGCATCGCCACGTCCTTGAAGGCCAGGGTCGGGCCGTGGAAGAGCTCCAGCACGAAATGCGACGGGCCGAGCTGGACGAGGGGCGCGACGGCCGGATGCGGGAAGGTCGCATAGGCCTCGTCGACCATGCGCTTCAGATCGTCCGGGGCGATGTCCTCGCCGACATAGGGCAGGAGGACCTCGAAGGCGACTTCGGCATAGGGCCGGCCGGCGAATCCGCGGATCGTTTCCGCCGAGATCTGCGGCCAGGTCTCCGGGAGATACAGCCCGCCGTCATTCGCGAGACCTGCCAGAAGTGTGTCGGCAAAACCGAGGACAGGAGCCTCTCCCCGCGAACTCACATATCTCACTTCGTCTCCACTTCGCTTCGGACCGGGATCGCTCCCGGCATTCTGTTCGGCCGCGAGCGCACCGTGTGCCGGTCGGCGCTCCGCCATGTTCCGCTGTCGGTCGCCTAACCGACGGGCGGCTGATATAGAACGGCGCGCCACGATAACGGAAGGACCGAGCGATGCATATGGTAGTGCCCCCCATAGCGACCAATGGTGAACGCAACGCCATCGACGAGGGCATTTCCGTGCAGGGTCCCGGCACCGCGATCAGCCGCCGTCTTCCCGCGCTGCGCCGGCTGGCCGGTGGCCTCGCCCTCGGCGGTGCGCTGGCGCTGCTCGCCGCCTGCAATTCCACCACCCCCAAGGCCGATCTCGGCGATGCCGGGGCGCTGGCCATTCCGCCGTCCTCGGTCACCGCATCGAGCCAGTTCGACCAGGGCGGCGAGGCCCGCTACTGCCCGACGGTGACCCTTCGCGAAGGCACCGCGATCCTGCGCAAGACCATCGGCTCCGAGGTCGACTACGTCGCCAACATCGCCGAGACGACCCGCGACTGCCGCATCGTCGACGGCAAGCTCCTGATGAAGATCGGCGTCCTCGGCCGCATCACCCCCGGGGCCGTGGCCCAGGACCGCAGCGTGCGCCTGCCGATCCGCGTCGCGGTGCTGCGCGGCAACGACGTGGTCTACTCCGAGCTTGGCCAGCAGACCGTCGCGATCACCCGCAATGGCGGCGCCCAGACCTTCACCTATGTCGACGAGTCGGTGCTCATCGACCCGGCGCCGACCGCCGGCATCGTGATCTTCGCCGGCTTCGACGAAGGCGCGCCGGAATAGCGCGCCTGCCGTTCAGGCGTCCTGCCAGCTGACGAAGGCGTCGACGACGGCGGGAAAGTCCGCAAGCCGGCTGATCACCGTCTCGGCGCCCGCCTCTGTCAGGGCGTCGGCATGGCCCGGAAAGCTGTGGCCGGCGCCGGTGAAGCCGACGACGCGGCAGCCGGCGGCGACGGCGGCGGTCACCCCATGGACCGAATCCTCGATGACGATGGCGGCCTGCGGCGCCACGCCGAACTGCTCGCAGGCATGGACGAACACGTCCGGCGCCGGCTTGACCTTCTGCGTGCCGACCTCGGGCGCGCTGAAGACATGCGGGAAGAAATAGTCCCATAGCCCGACATGCTCGAGCTCCAGCTCGAGACGCTGCGACGACGAGTTCGAGCAGATGCAGCGCGGCAGGGTGAGCTGATCCAGCGCCATGCGGGCGCCGGCAATCTCTTCCACGTCGGATTCCAGCCGCTGGTCCACCTCGGCATTGACGCGAGCGATGAGATCCTCGGGGAAGCTGCGGCCCAGCTCGTCAGACAGGCGCTTCAGGATCATCGGCCAGGTCAGCCCGGCAAAGCGGATGGCGAGTTCGCCGGCATCGATCTCGACGCCGTGCTCGGCGAGGATCTCGGCCTGCACCTGCGCGGCGATCACCTCCGAATCGACGAGGACACCGTCGCAGTCGAAGATCACGAGCAGGGGTTCGGACATGGGGGGCTCCGAAGAAAGTTTTTGGCGAAGGGCGACGGCGCGAAGGCCGACTGCGTCGAAGGTTGCGCGGGGCGCAGATGGTGCGAGGGGTCCGGTAGCACGAGCACGAGGGCGCGACAAAGGCAGGATTTCACCGATTGTTTACGTCGTTCGGTAACCATGACGCCGGTTCAATGTCCTGCGTAGTCCGGTGGTGAAGATGGCTTACAAGCGTTCCGCGTCCCTCAAGGTGGTTAATTGCGAAGCGGAAAAACCCGCCTGGCTGGACCGGATCCACAAGGGGCACTGCGTGTCGCAGATGGCCGCGCTGCCCGAGAATTCGGTCGACGTGATCTTCGCCGACCCGCCCTACAATCTGCAGCTTGGCGGCGATCTGCACCGGCCCGACCAGTCCAAGGTCGATGCGGTGGACGATCACTGGGACCAGTTCGAGAGCTTCCAGGCCTATGACGCCTTCACCCGCGCCTGGCTCCTGGCCGCGCGCCGGGTGCTCAAGCCGAACGGCACGATCTGGGTGATCGGCTCGTATCACAACATCTTCCGCGTCGGCGCGATGATGCAGGATCTGGGCTTCTGGATGCTGAACGACGTCGTGTGGCGCAAGACCAACCCGATGCCGAACTTCCGCGGCCGCCGGTTCCAGAACGCCCACGAGACGATGATCTGGGCGTCGCGCGACGCCAATGCCAAGGGCTACACCTTCAATTACGACGCCATGAAGTCGGCCAATGACGACGTGCAGATGCGCTCCGACTGGCTGTTCCCGATCTGCTCGGGCGGCGAGCGGCTGAAGGACGCCGAGGGTCGCAAGACGCATCCGACCCAGAAGCCGGAAGCGCTGCTCGCCCGCGTGCTCCTGTCGTCGACCAAGCCCGGCGACGTGGTGCTCGACCCGTTCTTCGGCACCGGCACGACCGGCGCCGTCGCCAAGCGTCTCGGCCGCCATTATGTCGGCATCGAGCGCGAGGACGTCTATATCGAGGCGGCCGAAGCCCGCATCGCCGCTGTGGAAGCGCTCGACCCGACGGTGCTCAAGGTCTCGGCCGGCAAGCGTGCCGAGCCGCGTATTCCCTTTGCCAGCCTTCTGGAAGCCGGCCTGGTGAAGCCGGGCACCGAGCTGACCGACGCCAAGCGCCGCTGGACGGCGCGGGTGCGGGCCGACGGCACCATCGCCATTGGCGAGGACGCTGCCTCGATCCACCGCATCGGCGCCAAGGTGCAGGGGCTCGACGCCTGCAATGGCTGGACCTTCTGGCACATCGATTCCAAGAAGGGCCTGACCCCGATCGACACGCTGCGCCAGACCATGCGCGAACAGATGGCCGTCGAGGCGGTCTGACCGCCTTCGGACCTCTACTTCACGTCTGACGTTTCAAGGCCTGCCGGCCGCTTCGACCGGCAGGCCTTCTGCTGCCAGTTCCCGGGCGAGCTGGTCCGGGTCGATGAAGTGGATGGCGCTCCAGCCGGCCGCGCGGGCGGCGTCGACATTCGCGCGATTGTCGTCGATGAACAGGGTGCGCTCCGGTGCCAGGTCGAAGCTGCGGGCATGGTGGTCGTAGATCGCCGGGTCCGGCTTGATCAGGCGGATGTCGCCGGACACGGTCACGCCGCGGGTCGCGGTCAGGAACGGGAACTTCGCCTGCGCCTCGCGAAACGTGTCGGAGGCGAAATTGGTCAGCAGCGTCACGTCGACGCCGGCATCGATCAGCCCATGGAGCAGCGCCACGCTGCCCTCATAGGCATGCGGCACCATGCGGTGCCAGTTGCGGCGGAAGGCGCGGATCTCCTCGGCCATCTGCGGATGGCGGGAGATCGCCTCGGCCTCCGCATCCTCCCACGGCCGGCCGCGATCCTGCTCAAGGTTCCAGTCGTGCGAGCAGACCTGGTCGAGGAAGAACTGCCGGCGTTCGTCGGACGGAATGATGTCGCGGAAGGGGATGTGCGGGTCGTAATGGATCAGCACCTTGCCGATGTCGAAGACGACATGCTGGTGGGTCATCGGCTCTGTCTCCGTTTCGGTGTCTCGGCGGGTTCCGGCGGGCTGGCCTCGGCGCGCACCAGCACCTTCTGCATCAGGGTCGGCAAGGCTTCGGCGCCGCGGGCCTCCGGCGGGCACCACCAGCCTTCGACCGGCGGATCGTCGGTGAGTTCGGCCCGGTAGACCTCAAGTTCGAGCCGGAAATGCGTGAAACTGTGCGCCACCGTGCCGCAGAAGCGCCAGTCGGCGGCAAACGGCGCGGCATCGGCGCCGGTCGCGCCGTCGGCCTTGGCGTGCCAGCCGGTGCCCGGCGGTTCGCTCATGCCCTGCAGCATGCCGGGCGCCTCGCGCCGGCGCAGCCAGACCGCGCCGTCCGCCGGCCGCGTCGCGACAAAGGCCGCGCCCTTGCGCTCGGGGACCGCCGCCTTCGGCTTCTTCACCGGAAAGGCTTCCGCACGCCCCTCGGCGCTGGCGCGGCACATGGGACGCACCGGGCAGACCATGCAGGTCGGCCGTTTCGGCGTGCAGATCGTCGCGCCGAGATCCATCATCGCCTGGGCAAAGTCGCCGGGTCGCTCCTGCGGGGTGAGATCCGCGGTGCGCAGCCGGATGTCCTTGCGGGCCTGGGGCAGGGGCGTTTCGATGGAAAACAGCCGGGTGACGACCCGCTCGACATTGCCGTCGACGACGGCCGCCGGCTCGTCGAAGGCGATCGCGGCGATCGCCGCGGAGGTATAATCGCCGATGCCGGGCAGGGTCCGCAGCGCAGTCGCCGTCTGGGGAAAGGCGCCGCCGAACTCCTCCGTGACGCGGATCGCGCAGGCATGCAGATTGCGGGCGCGGGCGTAATAGCCAAGGCCGGCCCATTCGCCGAGAACCGCCGGCTGCGGCGCGGCTGCGAGATCGGCGACATGCGGCCAGCGCGTCGTGAACTTGGCGAAATAGGCCTTCACCGCCGCCACCGTCGTTTGCTGCAGCATGATCTCCGACAGCCAGACCCGGTAGGGCTCCGGCCGGATGCCACGCGCCCGGTCCTGTGGCGACACGCGCCAGGGCAGCACCCGCGCATGGCGATCGTACCAGGCAAGGAGATGATCCGCGAACGGACGGAGATCGGCGGGCATGGGCAGGTTGAACACTCGGTCTGGATGGCGGGCCGGGGATCGGCGGCGAGGCCCGATGCGGGCCGCGTCCTGGGCGATGTAACGGCCCGGCGCGGCGAATGCGAGCCGTCCGTCTGTCGCAAGCAGGTCGGCGTCCGCTCTGGCGACGTCCACGTCGTTTCATGCTATCCGTGCGGCGCGCGGTCCGGTGCCGCGACACGCCCTGTTGCCGCGTGTCGGACCCACGCAGACATCGATCCGGAAAGGTCGTCCCGTGACATCGCCCTATGACCCGCGCGCCAGGCGCCGCACCGGCACCCCGCAACCCGTCGCCGATCTCGTCGGCGGCCTGATGGACCCGATCCTGCGCCGCAAGGCCGGCATGACCACCGGGCTGGTCGCCGCCTGGGGTGAGATCACCGGGCCGGGCCTGCGCGACCTGACACGGCCGGAGAAGCTGGTCTGGCCGGCCCGGCGCGACGAGGGCGACCCCTTCGAGCCGGCGACGCTGGTCATCGCCTGCGAGGCAGCGGCGGCGCTGCGCCTGCAGCACCAGACCGGCGAATTGCTGGCGCGGGTCAACGCCTTCTTCGGCTTTGCCGCCGTGGCCCGGATCAAGATCGTTCAAAAAGCCGTCAACCAGCACCGGCCGGACCGCAAGCCGAAGCTGCGCGATCTCGCCCCCGTCGAGCATCAGCGCGTCGCCGAGATGGTCGCCCGGATCGAGGATCCCCGGCTGCAGAAGGCGTTGCGCGACTTCGCCGAGACCACCCTGCGCCGCTCGAAAGGCTGAGCATCGCACGGTTCGGCCACCGCTGCCCGGCGGCCGCCTGAGACCCGCAGGCATTGGAAATGCCGCATTTCTCCCGTACATCCCGGTGAGAACGCGTTTCTCTTTGCAAGCGAGGCTCCATCGATGACTCATCCGCTGACCGCCCGTACCCGCCTGGCGAAGGCGCCCCGAATTGCCGCCTTCCTCGCCGGAGCCGGGCTGCTTGCGATCGCCGGCTGCACGGACGAGGCGGAGAGCACCGCGGCCAGCGCCGTTCTGCCCAATTCGGGTGCCGTGCTGATGGCCCAGGCCGACACCGCGCCGGCAACCCCCGCGACGCCGGCCGTCGAGGCGCCCGAATCCAGCGGTTCGGTGGATGTCGCCGATCTGATGGCCGAGGGCCCGCTGCCCGACGTGGTGATCGGCGATGCCGATGCGCCGGTGACGATCGTCGAATACGCCTCGATGACCTGCAGCCACTGCGCCGACTTCCACGAGAATTCCTATCCGCAGATCAAGACGGACTTCCTGGACACCGGCAAGGCCAAGCTGATCATCCGCGAATTCCCCTTCGATCCGCGCGCGCTCGCCGGTTTCATGCTGGCCCGCTGCACCGGTGACGACGCCAAGCGCACGGCGATGATCGATGTCCTGTTCAGCCAGCAGGACGACTGGGCCCGCGCCGACAACGCCTCGGCCGCGCTTTTGAAGATCGCCAAGCTCGCCGGCATGAGCCAGGACGAGTTCACCAGCTGCCTGAACGACAAGGAGATGCAGGAGAAGATCGTCGAGATCCAGCAGAAGGGTCAGAACGAATTCGGCGTCAACGCGACCCCGACCTTCTTCATCAATGGCGACAAGTTCTCCGGCGCGCTCAGCGCCGAGCAGATGGCCGCCGCCATCCGCGCCCGCATGTAGGTCCTGGGCCGTCCAGCCTGGCTGGACCCTCGCCTGACCGGCCCGCCGCGGCATCCCTGCCGCGGCGGGCTTTTTTGCGTCGCAGCAATTGGCGGGGCATTGGATTTCTTCTAGACATGAAGGAAGGTTCGCGGGAGGGGTGCGAACCGGCGGGATTGCCGCTCCCGCTTTGCGGCGCGCGATGGCGGGGCGGAAGTCTCCCCGCAGGCGCAGACGCCGCGCCGACCAGAAAAATGACGCGGTCCGCAAAGGACCCGTCGAGCTCGAGGGGGACGGTCGACCGCATTCGATGCCCAAACGGATCTTCACATTCCGGCGCGGAGCGGCCGATCGCACGGCCGACGCGTCCGAGGCCCTGGGGCTGAAGGGTGCCAATCTGGCGCTGCTGGCGTCGCTGGACGTGCCGGTGCCGCCGGGCTTCACCCTCGCCACCTCGGTCTGGCGCGAGGTGCAGAGCGGCGGCGACGGCCTGCCGCAGGAACTGCGCGCCGATCTGCGCATGGCGATCGAATGGCTCGAGGGCGTCACCGGTCGCGGCTTCGACGGCGACACGCGCCCGCTGCTGCTGGCGGTGCGCACCAGCGCCCGCGCCCAGATGCCGGGGCTTGCCGAATCGGTTCTCGATGTCGGCCTCAACGACCGCACGGTGGATATTCTCGCGGCCGAGCTGGACGACCCGGCCTTCGCCTATCGCAGCTATCGTCGCTTCATCGAAAGCTACGCCCATCTCGTGCTGGCGGTCGATCCGGCCGAGTTCGAGGACATTGCCGACGCGGAAGCCGCCGAGGCGGGCTGGACCGAGGAGCCGGGCGACCGGGCCGGCTGGCGCGCGCTGATCGCGCGCTACCAGACCTATCTCGACGCCGAGATCGGCGCCGTCGTGCCGCAGACCCCGCTCGAACAGCTCTCCGCCGTCATCGAGGCCGCCTATGCGACATGGCGCAGTCCGCTGGCGACCTCGCACCGGCTGATCCAGGGCATTCCTGAAAATGCCGGCCTGGCGATCACCGCCCATGCGATGATCTTCAACGAGCATGACCACAATTCCGGCACCGGGCGGGCCGTCTCCCGCGACCTGACCACCGGCGAATCCCGCCTGTCGGGCGAATTCGGGCTGGTGGCACCGCGGGCGCGCGAGATCGGCGAGAAGCCGCCGGTGCTCGATCTCGGAACCCTGTCGGATGGCGACGCGGCCCGCTTTCCGGCGGATCTCGCCGAGCTGACCGAGCATGTGCGCCGCATCGAGGCGCATGTCGGCGATGTCGTCGAGGTCGACTTCATGGTCGGCGACGGCGAACTCTTCCTGATGCAGTCGCGGGTGGCGCGGCGCACGGCGGGGGAGGCGATCCGCATCGCCGTGCAGTTCGTCGACGAGGGGCTGATCAACGAGGCCGAGGCGATCCTGCGCATCAATCCGAACTCGCTCGACGAATTGCTGCATCCGACCTTCGAGCGGACCGCCGACCTCGTCGTGCTGGGCCGCGGCATGCCGGCCTCGCCGGGCGCGGCGACCGGCGAGATCGTCTTCACCTCCGAGCGCGCCCAGGAACTGGCCAACGAGGAACGGCCGGTGATCCTCGTGCGCAACGAGACCTATCCGGAAGACATCCACGGCATGCATGTGGCCGAGGGCGTGCTGACCATCCGCGGCGGCACCACCAGCCACGCGGCGGTCGTCGCCCGCGGCATCGGCCGCCCCTGCGTGACCGGCGCCGGCGCGCTGCGCATCAATGCCGGCACCGCCACGCTGCATGCCGCCGGCAAGGTGCTGCGCGAGGGCGACACCATCACCATCGACGGAACCTCCGGCGAGGTGATCGAGGGGGCCGTGCCGCTGTTGCGGCCGGCGCTGACCGGCGATTTCGCCATGCTGATGGACTATGCCGACCGGGCCCGCCGCATGCGGGTGAGGGCCAATACCGAGACCCCGATCGAGGCACGCTCGGCGCGCGCTTTCGGGGCCGAGGGGATCGGGCTCTGCCGCACCGAGCACATGTTCTTCGAGGGCGACCGGGTGCGTTCGATGCGCGAGATGATCCTCGCCTCGGACGAGACCGGCCGGCGGGCGGCGCTGGAAAAGCTCCTGCCGATCCAGCGCTCCGATTTCACCGAACTCTTCGAGATCATGGCCGGCCTGCCGGTGACGATCCGCCTGCTCGATCCGCCACTGCACGAATTCCTGCCCCAGAGCGACGGCGAGATCGCCGAGACGGCCGCGATGCTGGGCGTCGACGAATCCGTCGTGCGCCAGCGCATCGCCGCCCTGCAGGAGTTCAATCCGATGCTCGGCCATCGCGGCTGCCGGCTGGCGATCTCCTATCCGGAAATCGTCGAGACCCAGGCGCGGGCAATCTTCGAGGCGGCCATCGAGGCCGGCGAGAAGGCCGGCGAGGCGGTGGTGCCGGAAATCATGGTGCCGCTGGTGAGCCTTCGCAAGGAACTCGACTTCGTGAAGGGGCGCATCGACAAGGTCGCGGCCCTGGTCATGGACGAGCGCGGCTGCGAGATCACCTATTCGGTCGGCACGATGATCGAACTGCCGCGCGCCATCGTGCGCGCCGACACCATCGCGGAGATCGCCGACTTCTTCTCCTTCGGCACCAACGATCTGACCCAGACGGTCTACGGCATCTCGCGCGACGACGCCGGCAATTTCCTGTCGACCTATGTCCGCCAGGGCATCATCGAGCGCGATCCGTTCCAGACCATCGACGTCGAGGGTGTGGGCGAGCTGATCGCGCTGGCCGTGGAGAAGGCGCGGCGCACCCGGCCGGACATCTCCCTCGGCGTCTGCGGCGAGCAGGGCGGCGATCCGGCCTCCATCGCCTTCTTCGAGCAGACCGGGCTCGACTACGTCTCCTGTTCGCCCTTCCGCGTGCCGATCGCGCGGCTCGCCGCGGCGCAGGCGACCATCCGCGACGAGCGCTCGCGACGCGGCCGGGCCCGCCGCTAGACGCCGTAGTAGAAGTAGATCGCCACGCAGGTGACGAAGCCGACGATGACGTTCATCGGCACGCCGATCTTCACGAAATCGGTGAAGCGGTAGTTTCCGGCCGCATAGACCAGCGTGTTGGTCTGGTAGCCGATCGGCGTGGCGAAGGACGCCGAGGCGCTGAACATCACCGCCACCACCGCCGCGCGCGGATCCATGCCCAGCGATGTCGCCAGGCTGATCGCCACCGGCGTGACGACGACGGCCACGGCGTTGTTGGTGACGATCTCGGTGAGGATGGACGAGATCGCGTAGATGATCAGCAGCACCAGGAAGGGCGAGGCGCCCTGCAGCAGCGGCTCGACCAGCTCGACCAGAAGCTCGACCGCACCGGCGTTCTGCATGCCGAGGCCGATCGCCAGCATGGCGAAAATCAGGATCAGGATGTCGCCGTGGATCGAGCGCCAGGCTTCGTCGGCATCCAGCACCCGGACCAGCAGCAGCGTCGCGATGGCGACGAAGGCGAGGATCTGGATGCTGGCAATGCCCATGGCCGCCAGCACGACGACCGCCAAGAGCGCGCCGATGGCCAGCGGCGCCTTGCGCCGGCGATAGGGCCGTGCCTCGCTGAGATCGACGCCGATCAGATCGTTGGATTCGGCGATGCGGGCGATGGCGTCGGGCCGGCCTTCCAGCAGCAGGCGGTCGGCCGGGCGCAGCTTGGTGTCGTGCAGCGAGGGGCCGGGCACATGGCGATGGCGCTGCACGCCGAGAATGTGCACGCCGGAGCCGGAGATATCGACGAGCTCGGAAATCTTGCGGCCGATGCCGCGGCGATGCGGCGCAACGGTCGCCTCGACGACGACCCGTTCCTCGTCTTCGGCCGCCGCGGCGGTGACCCGCGCGACGCGGAAATTCTCGTTGGAATGCAGGGTCAGCAATTCCTCGGGCGAGGCGAAGAGGATCACCCGGTCGGCCTTCTGGATCACCACCTCGGCGATCCCCTTGCGGATGGTCTCCGAGCCGCGCCGGATTGCCACCGGGCGGATGCCCCGCGCCGAGAAGGACGTGGATTCGCCCAGCGTCTTGCCGATGGTGCTGGCGCCCTCGCGCACGACGATCTCGGTGAAATACATGTCGGCATCGGAGCCGCCGAGAACGTCTTCGGCGGAGGTGCGGTCCGGCAGCAGCCTGGGACCGACGAACAGAAGGTAGAGGATGCCGGTGATCGCGGTCACGATTCCGATCGGGGTGATCTCGAAGATCGAGAACGCCTCCAGCCCCTGACCGCGCGCGACGCCGTCGACCAGGAGGTTGGTCGAGGTTCCGATCAGCGAGCAGGTGCCGCCGAGAATGGTCATGAAGGACAGCGGGATCAGCAGCTTCGTCGAGCCGACGCCCATCTTGCGCGCCAGCTCGGTCATGATCGGAATGAAGACGATCACCACCGGCGTGTTGTTCATGAAGGCGGAGGCGACGAGGACGCCGATGCCCATGATCGCCAGGGTGATGCGCGGCCGCTTTTCCGCGCTGGTGACCAGCCAGCCGGCCGCCCCCTCGAGCGTGCCGGTTCGCACCAGTGCGCCGGACAGGACGAACATCGCGGCGATGGTGATCGGCGCCGGGTTCTGGAAGACCGAGGTGAACTCGTCGTCCTTGATGTAGCCGAGGACGAGGAAGGACACGGCCCCGCCCGTGGCGATGACCTCCGGCGGATAGAGTTCGAGCGCGAACGCCACGAAGACCAATGCGACGATCGCAAGGGCGATGAATGCGGAATAATCCGTCAGGAAGGCGTCCATGTAACCCATGCAATATTGGTTCAGGAACGCTGATCTGCAGGAGCCCGAGGCTTTTGCAAGGGGCGCGTATGATCAGTCTGGCGATATACTGATCACGCGCTCATCCTGGCCCGCCCAAAGCCCGCCAATGATCGGCCCCGGCCCGCCCGAAACGCCGCGGCGCGACCCCGCGGCGGTCGCCGGAGCGCCGGGTCAGGCCGTGCCTTCGGGCCTGACCGAGCCGAAGGGCAGGTCGTCGCGGATGCGGGTCAGGACGCCGACAAAGGCACGGGCAAATCCGCGCAGGCGCTCGTCCACCTCGTCGTCGTCCGGCACCCGGATCTCGGTGCCCTCGTCGTTGAGGACCGCGAAGGCGATCCGGTCGCGGTTCTGGCTCTCGACCCGGACCGCGGCGATGCGCGAGACATTGTCGAGCGTCCCGTCGGCCGGCATGTCGAAGAGGAATTCCCCGCCCACGCTGCCGGCGGCCGCGCGCACGCAGTCGGCGAAGTCGATCTCGGTCAGGTCCTGCATGTCGAGGGCCAGCTCGAACTCCACGGCGCTGAAGCTGTCGCCGTCGACGTCCGGCACTGCGACGGTCTGTTCTGCAATCTGCATGGCACCACCACTCAATCCGTTCGTCCCTTGCCGGCGATGGTCACGCGGCGAGACGGCTGAACTATGGCAGGGCGCCTTTTGCATGCTGGACATCGGGCCCGGCTTTTCCGATTGTCGCGCGGGGCCATGTCTCGGCCCGCAGTCAGGGAGGACGGAATGCAGGGTTTGATGCAGCAGTGGCCGCTGCTTTGTTCGAAGGTGATCGACCACGCCGCGACCTATCATCCGCTACGCGAGGTGGTGAGCCGCTCGGTCGAAGGGCCGATGCATCGGACCAATTACCGCGAGGTGCGGGCCCGGGCCATGAAGCTGGCGCAGCGGCTCGACCGCGAGGGGATCAAGCTCGGCGACCGCGTCGCGACGCTGGCCTGGAACACCTGGCGCCATCTGGAATGCTGGTACGGCATCGTCGGCATCGGTGCGATCTACCACACGCTGAATCCGCGGCTGTTCCCCGAGCAGATCGCCTGGATCATGAACGATGCCGAAGACCGCATCATCTTTGCTGACGTCACCTTCATGCCGATCCTCGAGGCCATCGCGCCGAACGTGCCGAGCCTCGAGAAGATCGTCGTCCTGACCGACGCCGCGAACATGCCCGAGACCAAACTCGCCAATGTCGTTGCCTATGAGGAGTGGCTGGCCGAGGCCGACGGCGACTTCGCCTGGAAGGAGTTCGACGAGAACACCGCCGCGGGCATGTGCTACACCTCCGGCACGACGGGCAATCCGAAGGGCGTCCTTTACTCCCATCGCTCCAACCTCTTGCATTCGATGATCGCCCAGCAGCCCGACGCCATGGGCCTGTCGTCGCGCGACCGGGTGCTGCCGATCGTGCCGCTGTTCCACGCCAATGGCTGGGGTCTCGCCTTCTCCTGCCCGATGGCCGGCGCCGCGATGATCATGCCGGGCGCCAGGATGGACGGCGCGTCGGTCTACGAGATCCTGACCAACGAGAAGGTGACCTTCAGCGCCGCCGTGCCGACCGTCTGGCTCATGCTGCTGCAGCATCTGGAGAAGGTCGGCGGCGAACTGCCGGACCTCAAGAAGGTCGTCATCGGCGGGTCGGCCTGTCCGCGCGCCGTGACCCAGAAGTTCCAGGAAGTCTACGGCGTGCAGGTCATCCACGCCTGGGGCATGACCGAGATGAGCCCGCTCGGCTCGCTCTGCACCATCAAGCCGGAATATCAGGACCTGACCGGCGACGCGCTGCTCGACATCGAGGAGAAGCAGGGCCATCCGCCCTTCGCCGTCGAGATGAAGGTCACCGACGACGAGAATGTCGAGCGGCCCTGGGACGGCAAGACCTTCGGCCGGCTGAAGGTGCGCGGCCCGGCGGTCGCCTCGTCCTACTACAAGGGCACCGGCGCGGAGGCCTTCGACGAGGACGGCTGGTTCGACACGGGCGACGTCGCCCATATGGACCAGCACGGCTACATGCAGATCACCGACCGCGCCAAGGACGTGATCAAGTCCGGCGGGGAATGGATCTCGACCATCGACCTGGAAAACCTCGCCGTCGGCCATCCGGACGTCGCCGAGGCCGCGGTGATCGGTCTCGCCCATCCCAAATGGGACGAGCGCCCGCTGATGGTCATTGTGCGCAAGGAAGGTCGCAATGTCTCCCGGGAGGACATCCTCGCCTATCTGGAAGGCAAGATCGCCAAATGGTGGATGCCCGACGACGTCGCCTTCGTCGACGAGATCCCGCATACGGCGACCGGCAAGATCCAGAAGATGACGCTGCGCGACCAGTTCCGCGACTATCGCCTGCCGACCATCTGATCGGGTGACGGACGCCCGGGCGGTCTTTCTGCCGCCCGGGCTTTCCTCTATGTTCGCGGAACCCCTGCCAAGGTCCCGCCCATGAATTCGATCTACGGACGCCTGCCGGTTTCCGGCCACTATCTTCAGAAGCGGCTGCGCTTCGCCGGGCTCGCCCGCGGGCTCGCCGCCTTCGCCATCGCGCTGATGGTGGCGGCGGTGGTGTTCTATCGCCTCGGCTGGATCGTGCCCCAGGCGCTGATCGGCCTGCTGCTGCTGGTCGGCGGTCTTGCCGCGCTTGCTCTCGTGGTGGCCTGCTACGGCCTGCTGCGCGTCTGGTTCGCCGGCGTGCGCGGTGGGCACAAGGTGTTCGCCGGCTTCGTCCTGTCGCTGATCGCGCTGTCCCCCTTCGCCACCGGCGCCTATCTCGCCCGCGTCAATCCGCAG
Source organism: Aurantimonas coralicida DSM 14790 (assembly GCF_000421645.1). Classification (GTDB taxonomy): domain Bacteria; phylum Pseudomonadota; class Alphaproteobacteria; order Rhizobiales; family Rhizobiaceae; genus Aurantimonas; species Aurantimonas coralicida. Next base: position 760,378 of record NZ_ATXK01000002.1, read on the forward strand.
GCCAATGCCGCCTATACGGACGGCTTCGCCCCCGAGGCCACCGCCGCGCCGGCGCTGGCGCCGGCGACCGCCCCGGCATCGGCCTTCGCCGCGCCGACGGAGATGCCCAGCGTGGTGCCGGGCCGGCGTTATCTCGCCGATGCCCCGCGGGTCTACCAGGCCGCGCGCACGGTTCTGGCCGATCACGGCTGGACGGTTGGCGAGGTCATCGTCGGCGACCCGGCACTGGCGGGAGCGGAGGCGGAGCGGCAATCCGACGATCTCGGCGTCAGCACCGGCGCGGTCCCGCTGCCGACGCCGCGGGCCGGCATCGACGCGATGGTCGCCGATGACGGGCTCGACCGTCCCGACAGCGACCAGTACCGCGTCGCGGCGGTGGCGCGCGACCGCCTGTTCGCCCTGCCGAGCGACGTGACGATCCGGCTGGTGCAGGAGGGCGGGGAGACCTTCGTCGACCTGCGCGCCGTCTCGCGCGCCACAGGGCTGGATCTCGGCCAGAACCGCCGCTTCATCGAGGCGTTCCTGGCCGATCTCGATCTCGCCATGTCGGGTCTGGAAACCATCGACGCCGGCTGAGCAAGGTCGCAGACGCGGCCCCGCGGCCCCGCGGTCTCAGGCGGCGGTGTAGGTCGTCGCCAGTGTCGGCGGCCCGTCGCAGGCGACGACGCCGCGCGCGACCAGATCTTCCATGTGCGCCAGCACCGACAGGCCGGCCGCCCCGTGCAGGCGGATATCCACCGTCTTGTAGAGCGCCGCGACGATCTCCGGGATCGTCCGGTCGCCATCGGCGAGGCGCCTGACGATCGCGGTCTCGCGCATGCGGCGATGGCCGATCAGCCCGCGCACGAAGGGTTTGGGCGCGGCGATGACGCCGCCATGACCGGGCAGATAGAGCTGGTCGTCCCGCGCTGTGAGGCGCTCGAGCGACGCCATGTAGTCGCGCATCGCCCCGTCCGGCGGCGCGACGATGGAGGTCGACCAGCCCATGACGTGATCGCCGGAGAAAAGCACGCCGTCCTCGCCGACGGCGAAGGCCAGATGATTGGCGCAATGGCCCGGCGTCGCGACGACGGAAACCGGCAGGCCGCCGAGCGTCAGCTGCTCGCCGTCGGACAGGATCCGGTCGAAGGCGAGATCGGTGTCGCCGGCCGCTTCCAGCCGGTGAGCCTCGCCGTCGCGCAGCGGGCGCGAGGCGCGGTGCGGTCCGCCGCCGACGATCGGCGCTCCGGTGAGGGCGGCCAGTCGCCGCACGAGGCCGGTATGGTCGCGATGGGTATGGGTGAGAAGGATCGCCTCGACCGGCCGGCCGGCGATGGCCGCGACCAGCGCGTCCAGATGGGCGTCGTCGTCCGGTCCGGGATCGACCACGAAGCAACCGTCCCGCCCGGCGACGTAGCTGTTGGTGCCGGCAAAGGTGAAGGCGCTGGGATTGTTGGCCGTTACCCGACCGATATGGGCGGCGACCGGGACCAGCCGGCCATAGGCGGGATCGAAATCCGTCTGGAACTCAGGCATGTTGGCGCGATCGGGCCTTTCGCTTCTTGCCGCCCTTCTTCGCCGCCGGGGCAGGGCGATCGGATTGCGCCGCCGCTTCGGCGATCTCGAACAGATCCGTCGTCAGGCGGCGAAGGGCGGCGTCGGTCCGCGTTTCGTGCGGCGAGTCGTACGCCACCAGCAGCCTGTCCTGCCCGTCGATCCCGATCGTGGCAAGGCCCTCGGCATGATCGGAGCCGCGGATCACCGGCAGGTCGAGGATCCGCGCCAGGAGCCCGGCCTGGTAGACCGGCCGGCCCGGATCGTAGTCGTCGATGACCACCACCGACTGCATCTCCTCCAGATCGGTCGTCGCGCCGGTGAGGATCAGCAGCCGGTCGTCGCGCCATTCGAGGTCGCGGATCGCCTGTCCGTCGAGATCGACGGCCTGCAACTGGTAGCGTTGGCCGTTCTCCAGCTTGCGGGGCTTGAGGGCGCCGGATCCGGTTTCCTTCATCTCCAGCCGCACGATCATCGCATGGCCGCCGATCACCGGCCCGCGCAGGCCGAGAAGCACCGTGTCGCCCTGGACGGCCAGACCCTCGATGTCGAGGCCGTTCTCCTTGCAGGGATGGTCGACGAAGGGGCCGATCAGCGCATCCTTTGACAACATCTTGCGGATCGGCGTCCTGGACGATTTCGACATCTTCACCATCGCCGCGCGCCGGCCCGGCACGCCGTCCAGCGCATCGATGGCCGCGACCGGCTCGAAGACCCCGTCGCCGCGATCGATCAGCGGCACCCGGCCGAGAAAGCCCCGGTTGGGGTCCCAGTCGATGTCCTCCATGTCCGCCAGGCCACCCTCTTCGGGGTCGTCGCGCTTCAGCGAATGGGAGCCGCAGATCCACAGATAGCCATCGGCGATCGCCAGGCCTTCGATGTCCATCTCGCCGGACGGCCCGTCGGGCAGGTCGAAGGCTTCGCCGAGCGGGAAATTCGCGTGCCCGGCGGCGTTCGTCCCGGCCTCGTCGAGCACCACGCGCTCGATCGTCGCGGTCTCGTCGCAGGTGCAGAAGATCGACCGGCCGATGACCGCCAGCGCCGAGACGTCCTCCCAGATCGGGTCGTGGACATGGGCCAGCTCATCGATTGCGCGGAAGGTGAGATCGACGGTGCCGGACCGCGACCGGTCAAGGGCCATGGACTTGTCGATCGCGGTTGCCTCGGCGGCGGGCAGGCGGGGGCGCCGGTTCTTGGCCATGACAGCGTCTCGTCGTTGCGGATGCTCGAGGACATCGCGCGGGGAGCGCCGCAAGCAAGGGCGCAGGCGATCATCGCGTGGGACGACGGTCGGCAAAGGGGCTGCCGGCCCCGGCCACCGGGCCGCGGGCATGGCGCCACACCCGCCATCGCAGCCGGCCGAAACCGCCCCGATCGTCCGGCGACAATCCGGCGCGCCGCACCGCGTGCGAACCCCGTCACGGGTCGTTGCATGGACGCTGGCCAGAGGCTATAGGACCGCCATGCGCCTTGGGGCGTCGCCAAGTGGTAAGGCAGCGGCTTTTGGTGCCGCCATTCGCAGGTTCGAATCCTGCCGCCCCAGCCAGAACAATTTAACCCGTTGAAATCGTTGACCTGAAAAGCCGGGCTGGGAAAGTGTTTTCCCTGCTGGGACACACGACTGTGGCACAACCGTATGACACGGAGTGTGGGAAATGGGGATTGCGACAGGTCTCGAACGTCGCGGCGCAGTTTACTACTGGCGAAAGCGGTTGCCTGAATATCTCGCAGAGCGAATCGGGCTGACACATGTTAGGTTGAGCCTTCGAACGAAAGACGTTCAGACGGCGCGATTTCTTGGCGCGTGTTTGAACGCCAAGGCTGCAGATCTTCTCATGACCCAGTTGATGAGCATCACAGAGCACGAGCTCAAAGAGATTTTTCGGATCACTTTCGAGCAGCACCGCCAAAAACTCACGATGCTAGCGAATTTCTCGCGCGACGAACGAAGCTTTTCCGCTGCAGTACATATTGCTGATGAAGAGGCGAAGGGTTGGGCTTTCTGCATTTTCTCTAAGAAAGGACCGCATGCGACAATCGATGACGAAGATCGGCAACGCTTCCGCGAAAAAGGTTTGTCCGAGGATGCCATAGAGCGTATCGAAGCAGCTGTTGATGATATGAGTTCGAACGGCGAGTCTAAACCTTCAGAAGCCCGCCTGATGAGAAACGTCGAAGCGGTTGGAGCTAAAGTCACTGCAGGTACGATGGCGACCGCGAGGCCGATTTATCTGCAAGCAATGGGGGAAGCTCTCTTGCTCGCAAGAAAGCGCTACCAAGAGGATCCTCTCGATTTCGCGTCACTAGTAGCCTCCTGCGATTCTTCCGCTACCAGCTTGGTTGTTGCGACGGAAAGCCAACTTTCAATAGACGGTGTTAACAGCGATACGCAGCGCACTAACCGAGATGACCCCGATGGAGGGAAGGCTTTCATGGGGGGCGGCGCTGCAGTTACAGATCCTTACGCGGCTACAGATGCGAGGATAAATGCATCGACCATCGAAGCAGTCGGCACAGAGCTGATTGCAAAGCGATGCACTGATCAGCGGTGGGACCCTAAGACCGCCCGGCAAGCTCGGATGATATTCGACCTCTTCGGTCGATTCCTCAGGGAGGAAGCCAACGTCTCTTCGATATCCGATATCAAGCAGAACCACCTGGACGCGTTTGAGAAGTTTCTCCGTCAGCTCCATAAGTCGTACGGAAAAAGCCCTAAGGATCGGAAGAGCTCAATAAACGAGTTGCGACGTGACAGTGAAATGCGGGCGAAATCTGATCGTGGGCTTACCGGCGCTACGCGGAATCGTCATCTCACGTTTATCAATCAGTTGATTCGTCGGGCAAAATCTTCCGGAATAGAAGTCAATGCGCAGCTCGATCTCACAGAATTGCGCTCTCCCAAGAACGGGCGTAGTCGAAATGATCGGCCGATACCTAGGATCTCACAGGTTGAGACGTTCTTCAAGCAACCAGTTTTCACCGGCTGCGCGGATTGGGATAACCTCGAGGATTCGGGTGCAAATATATTCCATAGAGCGGCCTATTTCGGTCCAATGATCGCGCACTATCAGGGGATGAGAAGAGAGGAATATTGCGGTCTGGCGGTTGATGACGTCATCATCGACAACGGGGATGTGCCGTATATCCATGTCTGCGAGAACGGATTTCATCGCCTGAAAAATTCGCAATCGGTTCGCAATCTCGCTCTGCACCCTGAGCTCATTCGCTTGAATTTTCTTGAGTATCTCCAAACCATTAGAAGCCTTGGCTATGTGAGGTTGTTTCCGGATCTGTATTCAGCATCAAGCAAAAGCCCGCTCGGAGACCGCATGTATGATGAGCTTACGCCTGCGATGCGAAAAAGCGGGGTCACCCCTCATCAAATCCGACATTTCTTCAACAATGATCTCAAGCAGAAGCGAGTTTCTGCGGAGTTTAGGGCGGACCTTATGGGACACGGGGGAACAACCGAGACGACAGAACGTTATTGCAACCCCATTGACGTAAGTGTGCAGCAGGAAGATCTGGCCAAAGTGGCAGTCGTAACGTCGCATCTGTCACCCGCCCCTGTGCAGCTTGTTCCGTGGGTGATGCGCAATGAAATGGCGCCTTGGAGCAAAGCGGCGCGTGATGCGCGCAGCACGTGACGTCGGAAGTTGCCGAGCGTTTGAAGGGGTTGAGATGCGCAATCTCCGACATCACGCGTCTGGATCGTTCCGCTGCTGCGTCCGGCGAAGGATAATACGGAGCGCCATGCCTTTGCTGACTGGCATCAAACGGTGTTGGGCATGGCGACTTCCGTTCAGTAGCACCAGCCCGCTCCTTAGCTGCATCGACTACGGTTCCTAGTCTTCATGAGGGACGTTTGAAGGACGATGAGAACCGTTGATGCAGACAAGGGTATTAAGCGGATAGATCCCCGCGGCGAACTCTGCCGAACCCGCGCCAGCGACGCTTTCGCTGTAATGTTAAGCAAGCAGATGCTAGCCGTGGCGCGAGTCAGGAGGTTCGGCAAGAGCGCGATTTGGCGCTGGATTCCTTAGACGGCAGCCGCCGACGCGACAATTGAACCGCGCTTTGGTGAGGGGGCGTTCGAGCGACTGCATGCCTATTGCATGCGGATCGATCGCCCGATCAGAGCAACGTTGGAAAAGGGCCTCTAGCGCCTTCCTCGGTGGAAACTTAGCCTGGCCCGCAAACAGCGGATCCCGCGGCACAGCTCACCTCCTTCCGATGAAGCTCCAGACCAGCCTTAATCTGAACCGGAGACCAGCTGAGGCCTTGAGGTCGTGGCGCACTAGCTTTGCAACCAACGCAAGCGTACCGGCCCGTTGTTTATCGGGCATAGCTGCCAGGCGATTGACAATGTCGGCGAGATTTTCATCCGCCGCGAGTGCTCTCAGCGTCTCCGGGCGTATGGTCTGCGCGGGGCCGTCCGCGGCGTTTCCCTCAGCGTCTGCGACTGAGTGCTCCATAGCCGTGACAACAGCCTCGATGATCTCGCGACCGGCGGCCGACCGGTCGACCAACATTGCGGCCGCCTTGGCGGTCCGGCGCGTGTCGTCATCATTTGTGAGATAGAGATTGAGCTGCCGCTTCTTGGGCGGTGCTTCGTTCTGATTGGTGGGGACGCGCGCGTCCCGCGAAGCACGGATCCAGGCGCGTACATCCTTGAGGCCAGCAGCCCGAAGGTCCCTGTTCCTGATCGAGCGTCCCAAGACCGCTCCTGCAGTGTGATCAGTGGGAGCAGCAGCAGCCGCCTTATCGCCTGTTGCCAAGTTGTTGGTCCTCATCACGTATCGCGATTCTAGAACATTCTAGAATCGCCGATCTGGAGATAAGTGGCGGCAGACCGCATGCACCGCAACGTCTGGGCGGTACCGTGTCGGTCTTATCTTAACAGGCCAAGCTTGTTATAAATTGGAAGTGACGCGGACAGATCGAAGATGTGGTTGCGGCATCTATCCAAGCAGCTATGAGGCATCGGCTCCCTCAAATGATATTCAAATGCCGAGCGTTTACCGTAGAATCTCGACTGCTTCCGGCATTTACTTGTCATCCACGATTTCGCGCCAATATCGCTGATACGTCCGCAATCACGCGGTCGCAACATCGGTCGGAATGCAGGTAGCTGGTAGAGCGGCTACCGGAGGAGTTGGAGCTCCCCCAGCAGCCTGACCATCACTGACTCAGGTAAGGAGATCAGAATGGCTCACACTGTGATGCCGCGCACCCGTGCGTCTTGCAATACCCCTATCACGTCCATCCGTCCGCTCCTTCAGCATCAGGCAAGCCTGGCGCCGAGGCCTGACGTTTCACGCCATGCCGTGTTGCTCGCCGACATCGCCTCCGCGCAGCACAATCGCATCGAGCCCGGCGATGAGCCGCCGGTCGTCCCAGCAGTATTTGCCGGCGCGGCGGTGCCCAGCGTCTCGAAGGGCAGGGCGGGCCCTCCCAACGCTCCCTGCGAACTGGAACGCTCGCCGGCGGCCGCTCCGCGTCCTGTCCCTGATGAGCGCGTCCCCGACGCACGAGCGACCGCGTCCGTCTCCACGCCGTTCGGCCCGGTGTTCTCTGCCAACGAGATCACCGCGACGCGGTGGCTGCTGAAGACGCTCAGCGACGAGCAGCTGTTTCTGGTCCCGCCTGAGGGGATCAATGCCCCCGGCTGCGTCATCGACGACGGTCTGCTGACCAGGCTCGCCCGGATCCGCGTGATCTGCAGGGTCGACGCAGGCCCGTTCGGCATCCTCGTCACCTCCGCCTAGACAGCCGACGCTGACCATCCCGCCATGCGGGGTGGCCGACGCGCGATCGTCACGTGTCGCGTGTCGATCGGCGCTGCTCTCGCTCATCCCATCATTCCAGACACGTCGTCCGCCGATCGTCATCGCGGATGCGGAGGAACCGCTATGCCCAGAACCAGCAAACTTGGAACCAGCAAACCAGACGGCCGCCGCTCACGGCAGGCCAAGGATGAACCCCGCACCGCGTCGACACCGGAAGCGCGCGTGCAAAAGCTCGCGCTCGACATCGTCGCCAAGGCGGCGAAGGCCGCTGCAAGTCCGACCCCCGAAGATCCATGCTTCGGTGCATGGACGCCGTTGCAGGCCTTCGGGCTTTCGGTCACGACTCGCACAGGGCAGGCGCTGCCGGGCGTCATCGCCATCGGCCTTGAAGCCGATCCGCGGCTGAAGGTGCTCCAGGAAACGCGCCTGCCCATCACAGCAACCGCACTCTCCATCGGCGACCAGGACACGGCCAGGGATGTCGTCCTCGGCGATGACGATCGCACCGTCCGGTACCTTGCGGTCGATCTTATCGTCATCGACCGGACCACCGGTCATGCGACGTTGCTCGACGTCAAGCGCGGCAGTGCGCTCTATTCCTCGCGGGGGCGCCTCGATCTCTGCACTGCCATGGCTGCCTGCGCGCTCACCGCGCCTGCCGCCCTTCGCCGGATCAACGTCTCGATCGCCACGGCGTCATGGGGGATCATCGACCTTGGAGGGGCTGCCGGTTTTGCCGAGGACCGCTGCGTGTCCGGCGCCAAGATCGACACGTTCTTCGATGTCCCCATCACGCCCCTGATCGAGCTGTTCAACCAGACGATCGCGACGGGTTACTCGGCCGAGATGCAGCGATTGGTCGGCCGAGTGTTTGACACGCCGGATGTGACACAAGGCGGCGCGGACGAATGGACCGAGAGCGATGGCCAGACATCGAGGGAGCTCACGGTCAGGTCGGTCGGTTGCGCTCCCCGTCTGCCGCAGCGCCTGATCGGTCCGCATGAACGCCGTCGGCTGGCACTGGTGTCTGGAAGCAGCAGTCGCTCCCGGAAACGGGGTCGGACATGACCATGGTGCCGTTTGCCCGAGGCGACCGGCAGGGTTCGCGCGAGAGGCGGGGGCGCGATCCGGCTGCGGTCTCGGCGCGGATCTGCGCCATGCCGGCGTCCACCCTGGTGGCCTACACGATCCGCCGCAGCCGCGCCGGTGCGGCGCGCGGCGAGATCGCGTCGCTGATCGGTCGACTTCGCCAGGTCGATGATCCAACGGCCGCTGTCCTTGCCGATCATCTCGAGCAGTTGCGGCGCATCCGGATGAGGCAGACGCCGTGACCAAAGGCGCCACCGGATAGCACTGCGTGATGTGCCGTCACACCAAAGGGGAGGGCGCTGCCCTCAGCGCTCTCCTCCCTCTCCGATCACAGCAACCGGCGTGCCGTGCCGACCGGCCCGAAGACGCGAGGAAGGCCCCGATGCCGACAGATCTGCGAACAGGCTTCGAACAGCTGCGCGAGCGCGCGCGAAGGGAACAATACGTCATGCAAGGCGAACTGGAAGACATCGCGGATTCGGGTTCGCACAGGGATCGGATCGTCGGGGCGCTGAGCCCGTCCGCGCGCCTGTTGTTCGATGCCATCGACGGCAACGTGGCGGCCGCCACACGCTCGCGAGGCGAGCGGACGCTCCTCGTCACCGTCAGGGTGTTCTCGTCTGAGTGGCTCGATACGGCGCGGCAAGCGGTGAAGGCGTCGATCCGCGCCGCATGGCCCGATCAATACCTGACGATCACCGTTTTGACGGCGACGTCCGAGAGCCGGCTCGAGCACGGCTATCCGTTCGAGCTTCAGCGTCTGCCCGAGATGCTGGCCGAGGCGTCACCCTGCCTCTGCCTCTTTCCGCCTGACCATGAACCGCAAGAGATGCTGCGCGCCATCTCGGATGCTGTGGTCGAGATCGCCGATCCTGCACGCGAAGATATCGAACGCCTGCTCGGCCTGGGGGACGCGTTGCCCCATCTGCCGGACGGCACGATGGGCTCGGCCTACCGGCCGCTCGAACTCGACTTTGCGGTCGGGCGCGGCCGCTCCCCTGCCGAGCGTCTGCGCCTGCTGCAGGAGATCCGTGAACTGCGGCTGGCGGATGAGGCACGCGAGGGTGCTGGACGCTCTGGCGCAAGCGTGGAAGCGCGGCCGCGCATCGAAGACCTGCATGGCTACGGCGACGCCGGGCGATGGGCCCTGCAACTCGTTGCCGACCTGTCCGCCTATCGTAAGGGCACGATCGGCTGGGAGGACGTCGATGCCGGTGCTCTCTTCGTCGGGCCGCCCGGGACGGGCAAGACCCTGCTGGCCCAGGCCATCGCGAACTCTGCCGGCGTCCACTTCATCGCCACCTCATATGCCCAATGGCAGTCGAACAGGTCCGGTCATCTGGGGGACGTCACCAAGGCCATTCGTGCCGTGTTCGAGGCGGCCGCGAAGAACCTGCCGGCGATCGTCTTCATCGACGAGATCGACACCGTCCAGGGCCGCGGCGGATCCGACAGGTCCGCCGACGCCTGGTTCACGGCGATCGTTACCTGCCTCCTGGAATGTTTGGACGGGATTGGCCGTCGCGAAGGCGTCGTGGTCATCGCGGCCTGCAATGACGATGCGAACCTCGATGCGGCGCTCCTCCGGTCGGGACGTCTCGACCGGCGGTTCTGGATCGACCTCCCGGACGAAGCATCATTGGCCGGCATCTTCCGCCACCATCTTGGCGACGGCATCGACCCGTCCGCAATCGATCGGGTCGCGACGCTGTTTGCCGGAACGCTGTCGGGCGCCGATGTCGTGCGCATTGCCCGCGATGCACGGCGTTGGGCGCGGCTTGCAGGCCGGCCCCTCCAGACCGAGGATCTGATCGCGGTTGCGGTTCCCGGCGACGAGCGTGCGCCGGCTGTCCGCCGGCGCATTGCCATCCATGAGGCTGGCCACGCCGTTGCCCGCATGAACTTCGGGCAGGTGCCGACATCGCTTTCGCTCGTCGAGACGGAACACAGCGGCGGCGCCGTTGTCTTCGATGTCGACGAGGCGTCGTTCGAGGGCCTTCCCGGTGATGTCGTCAAGGAAGCGGTCTGCATGCTGGCCGGTCGTGCCGCCGAAGAGGTTATCCTCGGTTCGCCCTCAGCAGGTGCCGGTGGCTCTGCCAGTTCCGACCTTGCCCAGGTGACCCGCATCGTTGCGAACGCGGAGACCTCCCTCGGGTTCGGCGGCACGCTCGTGCATGGCGCACAGATCGACGGCGCGGCGGTCCACCGTCGGCTGGCACGGCTCTATGCCGAGACGATCGTTCTCGTACGCCGGCACCGGGCCGCGATCGAGGCGCTGGCCCATCTTGCGCTCAAGCGGCGTGTTCTCGGACGGGCGGCACTCGCAGAGTTCGCAAGGGGCCACGGCTTCATGGATCCTGACCATGGAGGGCCCGCATGACCCGGCTGCTCGTCCTGTCCGACCTTCACCAGAATGACGGCGGCCGCTCCTTCGATCCGGCAACCGAGATCACCACGCCGTTCGACATTGCGGTCGTTGCGGGCGACTGCGCTGGCAGGCTGACGGCCTCGCTTACCTGGCTGGGAGAGCGGTTTGCCGGCGTGCCGACGATCTATGTCCCCGGCAATCACGACTGGTACCGCGATGGCTCGGCGTATGGCTTCACCGTCGAGGACGAGCTTCAGGCGGGCCGCGATCTGGCAGCCAGGCTCGGGATCACGCTCCTGTCCGACGAGGCCGCGACGATCGGGGGCGTGACATTCCTCGGCGCAACATTGTGGACCGATCTGCGGTCGGACTCCCACGTCAGCCGCGCGCAGGCCCATGCGGCAGCAAGACGTGGGATGAACGACTACCGCTGCATCCACCGCGCCTCGTCAACCCGGCGCTCGCGGCGGATCACGCCCGCAACCACGCTCGCCTGGCACCGTGCCTCATGCCGGTTCCTCGGCGACGCGTTCGCCCGTGGCATCGATCCACGCCGTACAGTCGTGGTGACGCATCATGCGCCGAGCCTGCGCTCCCTGGCGCTTCCGCATGACCCGCTGGACCATTGCTACGCGTCGGACCTCGAGCCTGCGATCGAGACGTGGCGGCCACCGATCTGGATCCACGGGCATATCCATGCGGCCCGCGACTACAGGATTGCGGAAACGCGGATAGTCGCGAACCCGCTTGGCCGTGCCGACGAGGCGGCGGGGTTCGATGCGAACCGGGTGGTCGAAGTGGCATGCCGACCAGGCCACAGCCGAAGCTTATGCCCTGCTTGTGACTTCTCCGTTCTTAACCGCGCCCGAAAGCCAATAGTGGAGGGTAACGCCCAAATTCCGGGAACGCAGATGTGAAACAACAAAACACTTTTCTCTTTCAATGAATCGTTTTTTTATATCGAGTAACAGGGGCACTGAACGATGACCAAAAATTATGCACCGGCAACACGAACTGCACTAACGGAAGAGGCGTATTTGCGGCGCGTGGATAAGCTCCGCATGCAGGGCGCGAGGGAGATGTGTGCGCCGACCATCTTCACGCTTGCTCAGACGGTCGATTGGTTCACCAGTCAGGAGGACCGCTGGTCCGCGAGCACGGTGCGGCAGTATCGGGCCGCAATTCGGTTTGCCGTAGAACATGGGTACAGACGCGGTCTCGTCGCCAATGCCGAAGTGCTTCTTGCTGCGCTGACGAAGGACCCATCGCCAAAAACGAAGTGCTCAGTTCGACGGACGTCAGCGAGAAAGCGCAAGAACGTGCCATTTGCGGAGTTCGAACGCGTGGTGAGAGTTCTGGAGTCCGGGAACGAACTCGATCAGCTTGCAAGCCTGTTCCTCGACTGTAACATCCGCATCGGGTTGCGCCCCATCGAATGGCAGTCTGTAACTCTCCGGGGGAAAGTCCTCGTCGTGCGCTGCGCGAAGTTTACAAACGATCGTGGGATTGCCGAGTTCAGAGGACTCGATTTGAAGCCGGTCATCGTTCCCCCTGAGAGGGGCGACTTCGTTAGGACGGTTCAGCGCCTTTTGAACAGACTTGTCTTGGCCGAGAAGGCGGCAGGAGGCTGGCCCACGCTCTGGTCGCGGATCGCGTCACGAATTGCCAGAGCTTGTCGTGTCCTCGCGATCAAGCGGATCGCCCTCTACACGACGCGGCATATCGCGCTCGCAACCGCAAAGCAGATCATGGTGCCAGTTGAGGTCGCCGCACTGGCAGGTCATGCGTCCGATCGTACCGCTATGACGCATTACGCCCGACACCGAACGGGGTTTGCTGCGCATATAAACTGCGCAATCCCTGTACCGGGGCTCCTCGCACTCGTACGGCAGCCGCCTCGTTCCGTCCGCCAGCCTGATGGAAAATTTGTGCGTGAACGCCGCAGTTCCGCGCCTGGTTATTGAATCGGTAAAGGGTAGAGTTCCAAGGCTCGATTGCGGCGGGGGCGGCAGCTAAGCGCCCTTTCCGGTCGTTCGAAGAACCTTGACAATATCCCAGAAGCGGACGTTGGTTTGAAACCGAGTGACAATCCGATAGGGGGCAGCTTCGATCCGATGGTTGGTTGCGAAAGGCAGCCGAAGCCTAAACCAGATGCGGCCTGGATGCGGTCACGTACGACCTGCAAGGGCAGTAGTACGTTTCGACTGCATCCTGTGGCAATAAATATAAGACATTCAACCAGGCTGAATGATCGTTTCACCCGTTCAGGGCTCATCGAGCTGTACTTCGATGATTTGGCGAAGCGCAACCGGACGCAAGGACGGCTGCCAAAGGCTGAGGACTCATGGACGGCCATCGACATCTGACGACTGGCTAGGCGCAACCCCGTGGGTGAAGTGAAGCTCACTGCTTCGGTCGTAATCTTAGCCGAGCTTTTACTGTTATCCCTGCAAGGTGCGGTATCGCGAATTCCGGGGTTCCGCCGTAATGCAAACACGTCAATTTATCCCAGCACGCGAAGGGCTTCTTGACGCGGCAATCTCTCGGCTGACGGTACCCGTTCTCGTTCTCGACGAAGACGGCACCGTTGTCGCTGCCAGTGCAGGAGCGGAGGCGGTACTCGGGAAGCATGTCATCAGCGACGATGTCGGATCACTTCTCCTCGCTAACGCCGCCGGCGATTACTCTACAGCGGGTCCGGCGCGGCACGACTGGATCCGTACAGTCATTGGCAGTGTCCTGCCCGTCCGCATCGAGCCTCTCGGTGAAGCAGGGTTCCTTCTTACGATCGACCCTGAATTGGCTCAGACCATTCTGGAGGAGCACCAGGTTCCAGACGACCTGACGGGACTCCCACGGCGCAAGGAACTTTTGACGAGGCTGAGCACCGCTCTCGAGAATGCTCGTCGTGACGAGCTTCAGGTCGCCGTGCATTGTCTCGACCTCGACCGCTTCAAAATCGTCAACGATACCTTAGGCCATCCCATCGGTGACGCGCTTCTCAGAAAGGTCGTCCAACGGATGCAGTCCGCATGCCGGAAGAGTGATCTCATCGCGCGGGTGGGAGGCGACGAGTTCGTCATTGTCCAAGAGGGTGTACAAACCGTTGAAGCGGCAGAGGCGTTGGCCAAGCGTCTCGTTGATCTCGTCGGTCGAACCTACGTCCTGCGTGGGCATACGGTGAATATCGGTGTGAGTATCGGTGTCATGTTGTCCGATGGGGAATCGGATCCAGACACATTGATGCGAAGTGGAGACCTTGCTCTCTATCAGGCGAAGAGCGCGGGCCGAGGGTGCTTCGCGGTCTTCGAGCCGTCAATGGACATGGCAATGCAGGAGAGGCGGACTCTCGAGATCGATCTGCGCAGGGCGCTGGCGCTGAGAGAGTTCGAACTCGATTACCAGCCGCAGATCGACCTCTCATCCGATTGCCCTGTCGGCTTTGAAGCACTCCTGCGGTGGAACCACCCCAAACGTGGCCGCGTCTCGCCGCTCGCCTTCATACCGCTGGCCGAGGAAACAGGCCTGATAACGCCGATCGGCGAATGGGTGATCCGAACCGCGTGTCACGAGGCTTCATCCTGGCCCGGTGACATCTCCATAGCCATCAACATCTCCGCCGTACAGTTCCGCGGCGGCGGCCTTGTCGAGACGGTCCTGTCCGCGCTTTCCCAATCCGGTCTGAGGCCGGAGCTGCTCGAACTGGAAATCACCGAGAGCTCCCTGATCGACAATACGGAGATGGTGTTGTCGACCCTGCGGCAACTCAAGGAAATCGGCGTTCGGATTTCGATGGACGATTTCGGCACGGGATATTCCTCGCTCAGCTACCTCCAGAAATTTCCGTTCGATAAGATCAAGATCGATCAGTCCTTCGTCCGCGGCGCGGATGAGAGCAACAATTGCGGAGCCCTCCTCAAAGCCATCGCAAGCATTGGCGCCAGTCTAGGTATGAAGACAACAGCTGAAGGTGTCGAGACTGAAGACCAACTAACCCGAATTCGGAACGAGGGCTGCACGCAGGTCCAAGGTTATCTCACCGGACGTCCAATGGGCGCTGGTGCCATCAACTCGTTCCTCGAAAAGAAGCTGACGAAAGACCTCTGCGCATGAGCAACGACCTCCACAAGTTGGTCTATTACAGCCGCAACCGTATGGTGGCGGACGATACGGAACTGCGTGACGCGGTCCAGCAAATCCTTGCAACCAGCCAGGAAAACAATCTGCAAGCCGGGGTCACCGGCGCGCTGATGTTCAACTCGGGCTGCTTCGCCCAGATTCTAGAAGGTCCGATGGACGCTCTCGAAGAGACGTTTGAGCGTATCCAACAGGACGAAAGGCACGGCGACGTCTCGCTGCTGGCCTTCCAGCCGACGACCACTCGCACCTTCGAGAATTGGTCGATGGCCTTCGTAGGCTCATCGCTGGACGATGCGGCGCGATTTGCGGATGTTGCCCGAGCAACGGCGTTCGATCCCAGTCGCATGGACGGTGATCGTATCCATCAGATCCTTCGTGACCTGACGATTGCCGAAGAGAATGCCGCAGTTTGACGGCTATAGATATTGTTCGTGCAGGCGATGCATCTGATGGTGGCGCCAACAAAGAGCCGCTTGATACGGAGCAAGCCATACGACCCAAATGGGTATAATTATTGGCGAATTATCAGAGATACGTGGAACTGTTGCGATCGCGTGCCATTGATTAGCTGCGAACAGAAATTGTGTAGCGCGATGCGCTAGGAAAATACGATGGCGACCCTACGAAACGCAGTCTTGGTCCTCGCAGCAAACCCGGATGTCCGCCGCTTCTTGACGACCCGTGCTGGCTTGAACATTGAGTCCAGTTCTCCGGACATCTTCGCCGAAAAGCTTGCCCGGCTCGACGAGGTGGTCGCAGCTCAGCGCATCAGCCCGGAAAAGAAACAGCCAACATAGCAGCAATCTGGCGACATCCCAGATTAGTATGATTGGCAAACGGCCTGTGTCGAGCGCACCCCCGTTCAGGCCGCATGATTTATTTGGGTCACAGGACGAATCTCGACCTCGGTCATTCGGCTGACGCAGGTATCTGATGTCGTTGCACACATCGAGGCTCCCCCCAAAAACCATCATGAGGCAGCGACCTCGGAAGGACCCTGACCCCCGCGCAGACATCAAAGCGGGAGTTGACAGCGAGCCGCAATAAAAGGGCGGAATAACAATGGGCCCCGGAAGCGTCCGCCGTTTCTCTCACTCTCCACCTGAGAATGGCCCGAGCCGCTTTGTTCTGCCGACCATCGATAACCATCGCTGCGCTCCGCTCGCGTTGGCGCTGCCGAAAACCGTGCACTCGGCACAGGCAGAGCGTTATAAGATAAGCTGTCGGTTGTGCGAGCCTCCGCGCGCAGCGTTTACGCTTCGCTAACCAGGTCGTTCGCTTTTTCCTGGCCCGTCGAAATTGCGCCCAGTCCGGGGCTTACTCCTCATGGCAACCAAGAGGAGCAATGACGATGCGTGACCGACCCGTTCGCGAGCTGAAGAC
Source organism: Aurantimonas coralicida DSM 14790 (assembly GCF_000421645.1). Classification (GTDB taxonomy): domain Bacteria; phylum Pseudomonadota; class Alphaproteobacteria; order Rhizobiales; family Rhizobiaceae; genus Aurantimonas; species Aurantimonas coralicida. The sequence continues at coordinate 776,680 of NZ_ATXK01000002.1, forward strand.
AGACCGTGCCCACGACGTCGTCACTTATGGCTGTTACGCTGCCGCTACGGTATTTGCTTTTGCGTGCGCATACTTGATTTTCGTCCCTTGACGAGTTTGTCAGAACTCGCAGCGCGTTGCGCGTGGAGCCTGTCAGGATGCGGGAAATGAGAGCCACCAAGCGCTTACTACAATACGCCGCCATCGGCCTTGGCGCCCTGATGCTGACCGGCTGTGTTGCCGGGAGCGGCTACTACAGTGAGACCTATTCGGGGGTGATCTACGAGGAGCCGGTCTATGCCGAACCGGTGATCGTGATCGATGACCGGCCGCGCTATCGCCATCACGACTATTACCGTCATCGGGACTGGAGACGGCACCCCCGCGACCGCTGGGGTCGCGATTATCGATATAGGGATCGCCGCTACCGGCATTACTGATCCGACCATGATCCGGCGTCGGATGCAATTATGATGGATGGCAGACTTCCAAAGCGCGAAACCCTGCTTGCCCTCGCGGACGGGCCTGCATGGCTTTGCGGATCCATCTGGTTCAAAAGGGCGAGGGGCAATTCGCTCCAGTAGAAGGCGACGGCGCTACAATGTCGCTTTCGGCAGACTCGTAATAATCCGGCGATGGCCCACCGCTAAGCCGCTCGCTCACTACCCGATTTACGTGATCAGTTTCCGTCTCGCCGTTCGCGTCGGAGTCGGTGGCGACCTTCGATCCGTCCTTGCGATGCTCCGCACCGTCCTTCGTTGTCTTGCTGATCTCGGACATCGTGACTTCTTCCTGTTTCAGTTCGAGGAAGGCTCGGCACACGCTCTGGTTCCGAGGTCGAGCATCACGCTGGCGCCCGACGCGTTTAATCGCGCCTGAAAGGCGTATTTTGCGCGATCCCGACCTGACCGCTACAGACGCGAGCGGTGGCGGATTGTCCGTACAAGCTCCGTTTGTCTGCTTTCTCAAAGCAAAATCTGGTACTATGCCAATAATGACAGCACGGCGCGGTGAAGGCGATCCCGAACGTAGGGCGCTATGCGCCACCCGCAGTACGTGGTTTCAGTCGACGAGACTGCAAATGCCAAGATGATCAACGAGATGCTGGCGACCACCGCCGATCGATGTGCTGACCTTTGCGGAGTAGCGCCGCTAGCCTCTGTTTGACTGCCCCGGCCGCCCGCTGAGGCGGCTTTTTTATACGGCGATCATTGAGGCGGCTCGGCAAATGGCGCCGGGACGTGGTCCATCGCCGAGCCTAATCGCAAGCGGGGAATGGTCCGGCACGCGACTGTTCCAGAGTACCACGCCATTGGGGGTGCGAGGCTCATACTTGCAGTATTTTCTGCAGGCGGCCCGACAGCATCGCATCGCGGGCAAGGTCACTGCCGGGCCTGATCATGGCGCGTCTCAAAACACCACGACCGAGCGATGGTAGTATACTCAAAATGTCCAATTGAAGGCGGCCCGGCAACGTCCACTGTTGGGAGCTGCCGGGCCTGATCGCGGCTCATATCTCTCCCCACCGCGACTAACCCATTGTAACATAATGACCGGCGCCTGCGAGGCGCCGGATTGCCATCGGATAGGGAGCGCGCGGCGGCTCGGCAGGCGGCGTCAGAAAACCCACCATTGCCGAGCCTGATCGCGGTTGGGTCACGGACCCAAAAGCATCGCCGACACCGATAGCGTGGCGTCCATTCGTCGAGAAAGGCAGCCCGGCGGGGGAGTTTTGGGAAACAGGCCGCCGGGCCCGTCACGGTCGTGTGGGGGCGCCCTGGAGGGACGGCCACCGTGACGGATCGTTCATAGCAAGAACGCGTCCAACGCCAAAGCCCTGTTCGTCCCATGGCTGGGATTCGCGCGTATGGCAACCGCATCATCATGGATGCGGCCCGACAGCGACGCTGTCGACCCAAGGGAAGCTGCCGGGCCTGTCGCGGCTAGGAGGTTTGGCCTTGGAAGGACAGCAGCCACGACAGCTTATTCATAGCAAGACTGGCGCGAAGCGCAATTTGTGCTGGACGTCTAATCGCTTTCGCCTCGATCGCCAGTCGCTTCCTCAGTGTCGCTACACGAAGGCGGCCGACGACTCGTTCTAACGGACTGCTAGCAACTGACCCAATCACGAGCGGCCCAAGCCTCGTCGTTCAGCCAGAACAGTCGTGCCATCTGATCCTCCCTTGGCTCCTCTGCGCACGAGGGAATCTGACTTGCTCTGGAGCTTCAACAGGATGAACGAGTATCGACCCTAGAAGGGTCGAGAGCCGGAGGGCAGCCTTCTCGTCGTGGAGGCTCGAAAGATGCCGGTCCGCTTTCGGCCCGCTTCTGCAATCAGGAATTAATTCTGGTCCAGGTGTTCATCCCCTGGCACTCCAACTCGCGAACTCTCCCAGTTCGTGCTTCGAGGAGCCTGGTGACGTCCTGACATCCATGTACCTGTATCTAAACTGGGTCCATTCGGCGTGTGCGTTTTTCTGCTCCGAACCAGCGGGCCGGCTTCTCGACAAGCCTACTGCGTCCTTTGGTTCTCCGCCGACCTCTAGAAGGACAGTTCAGACCGCGGTAGGGGTCAATTGCACGCGGCTGCACGAGCGCAGAGAAAAGCTCGTTCCCGTTGGTTCCGGGTAAGCACGGCCGCTGCCTCAAACTCCAAACGAGCCTCGTCCGTGCGACCGGCCCTAAACAAAAAGTCGCCTCTCGCCGCTGGTAACGGAGCATAACTGCGAAGGGCCGCAGCGTCTGCCAGTTCGTCAATCAACCGCAGGCCTGCTTCGGGTCCGAACGCCATACTGTGGGCAACTGCTCGGTTGAGATCGACCACAGGCGATGGCATCACCACTCTCAGCCGGTCGTACAATGTTGCAATGCGGCTCCAGTCGGTGTCGGCGGCGTGCCGTGCGCGCGCATGGCAGGCGGCAAGTGCGGCCTGGAGGGTATATGGACCCGTTCCGCCGATACCTTCGGCAAGCTCCAGCGCTTGGAGCCCGCGGCGGATCAACAACTGGTCCCAGCGCGCGCGGTTTTGCTCTGTAAGTGTTACGAGCGCTCCGTCAGGCCCGGTCCGTGCTGCCAGTCGCGAGGCCTGCAACTCCATCAGCGCAAGCAGGCCGAGCACTTCGGGCTCGTTCGGTTGGAGTGCGGCGAGGACGCGGCCAAGCCGCTGCGCTTCAGTGCAGAGCGCCGGGCGCAGCAGATCCCCGCCTGAGGTGGCGGCGTAACCTTCGTTGAAGATCAGGTAGACGACTTCGAGAACCGAGCCGAGCCGTACGGCACGCTCTGCTCCGCGCGGCACCTCGAAAGCGAGCCCGGCCTCGCCGATAGTCTTCTTTGCGCGCACGATCCGCTGTGCAACCGTCGACTCCCCCGCCAGAAAGGCCCGCGCGATCTGTTGGACCGTCAGTCCCCCGACCAAACGTAGCGTCAGCGCTGCTCGGGCTTCCCGTGAGATAACCGGGTGGCACGCCGTGAAAATTAACGCGAGCAGTTCGTCTCCGAGATCGTCATCCATTGCCGCTTCGATCGCCTCTACGGGGTCGACGGCGTCGTCGAGGCTGCGAGCCAGTTCGGCGTGCTTGCGTTCGAGCATCCGTTCGCGGCGCATGCGATCTATCGCGCGTCGCTTTGCCGCTGCCAGCAACCAAGCTCCGGGATTGCGCGGGACGCCGGTCCTGGGCCATTCGGCAAGCGCAGTCAGCAATGCGTCCTGCGCCAACTCCTCTGCCCGATCTACATCACGAACCATGCGGGCAAGGCTCCCTATGAGCCTCGCCCGTTCGATCCGGAACACCGCCTCGATCGCCGAGTGGGTCTCGCATGTCGTCATGCGTCCATTCTTGCGGCAATAGTCGTTGGAGGCAAGCAGCGCGACAGCGCGCAAGCCGACGACCTACCGACCCTCAAGCTTCTGGCGCACCCGCTCGTGAACGGCCTCGGCTTCCGGAGTCATAATCTCTTCGAAATCGGACATCTCGTACACTGGCCGGATTTCGATCTCGCTCGGTCCGAACATTGGATTGGGGCAGCGCTTCACCCAGGCAACTGCCTCATCCATGTCCTTTACTTCCCATATCCAGTAGCCGGCGACCAGTTCGCGCGTCTCGGCAAAGGGCCCATCGATTACCGTGCGGCTGGGTCCGTCGAAGGCAATCCGCTTGCCCTGCGAGGAGGGCTTGAGCCCGTCGCCGCCCAGCATGATGCCCGCGTTAGCCAGTTCCTCATTGTACCTGCCCATCGCCTCCAGTAGCTCCGGCGGCGCCATTCGGCCTTCCTCGCTGTCGGTGGTCGCTTTCACGAACACTACTACACGCATTGTCTGTCTCCTTATTCAGGTCAGGCTCGATAGCCTGATATGAGAACGACGAACGGGACCGCCGATAATCGACATGACCTCAGGAGAATCTTCGATGCTGGACGCAAGTCCGTGTTCGCCTGTTTCCGCAAACATCGCGTCCGGGTGCCGCCGGGCTGTGAACCGGTTCGCCCAGACGGCCATCCCCGGGCTGGATTGAGAGGGCTAGGCGTTCGGCTATCCGGACAGAGCTTCCTGTAGAGGCCCTCCGATCCTGCATACTTAACCCAGTGGTTGACAATAGGCTCGACCGACATTATTAATCCGCATGGTTGAAGATAATCTCGACACGACGTTCACTGCCCTCTCGGATCCAACGCGGCGCGGAATGCTGGCGGACCTGATGCAAGGTGAGAAGTCCGTGGGCGAACTTGCTGCTCCATACGGAATGAGCTTCGCGGGGGCCTCCAAGCACGTCGCTGTCTTGGCGCGCGCGGGGCTGATTGATCGGCGTAAGGTGGGACGCAAGCAGCTTTGCCGCCTGCGTGCAGAGCGGCTGAAAGAAGCCAACGACTGGCTCCGCCAGTGGGAACGCTTCTGGAATACCCGCCTCGATGCTCTTGAAGCGGCCGTGAGGAGGGATGGAACTTGACCGCTACGCCAGTTCTGATGTTCGCGGGACGTTGCGAGGAAGCGCTAGGCTTCTATGCGACGACCATTCCCGAGAGCCGCATCGACACCATCGACAGGTATGGCGAAGAGGGGATCGCTCCCGCCGGTTCCGTACGCACGGCGACTGCGACCATCGCAGGGCTGACGATCAAAGCGCTTGATAGCCCGATTGTTCATGATTTCGGGTTCACGCCCGCAATCTCATTCTGGATCGACTGTGCCGGTGAGGCGGGGATCGAAAGTCTCGCAGCCAGGCTTGGCGAAGGTGGCAAGCTACTCATGCCGCTCGGCAACTACGGGTTCAGCACACGTTTTGCGTGGGTCGAGGACCGCTTCGGTGTTTCGTGGCAGCTCAACCTGGACTGAGGAGGAGAATGCGATGCAAGACCGGATTGCTCCGAATGCGCTGCGCTTCGAACGACTGCTTGATGCGCCCATCGAGAAAGTCTGGCGCTACCTGACCGAGCCAGACCTGAGGGCACAATGGTTCATGGCAGGGCCAAGCGACATGAGGGCCGGTGGAACGCTGGGTCTTACCATGAATCACGAACGGCTTTCCGATCAAGACGTGCCGGCGCCTGAACAATACCGCGCTTACAGCGGCCATAGCTGGAAAGAACGCATCACCCGCTTCGAGCCGCCGTTCCTTCTTGCGTTCACATGGGAGGACGGGGAGGCCGGCGAGGTCACCTTCGAACTGAGCCAGCAGGGGGCACAGACTCTCCTTGTCCTGACGCACACGGGATTGCGCGGTAGCGCCGACGCGATCAATTTCGGCGGTGGTTGGCATTCCCATCTGGCCGCCCTCAAAAGCCGCATCAAGGGCGAAGGCGTACCCAACTTCTGGGCGCTCCATGAGAAAGCGGAAGCTCTTATGGAAGAGGCGTTGCGCTAAGCTCGATACGATCAAACGCGAGGTGGGGTTTCGAGTACTGCTCGAACGTCCTTAAAGCTCAGTCTGATAATCTGTTACCCAGCTTAGCTCTGCCGAGAGTCCGGAGCTCTGTCGTACCGTTCAAGCTGGTCCCAGCGCTTCGCAATAAGCGGCCACGCCTTTCTGTTTACCAAATGACGTGGCTCGTCTCCGAGTATCATTTTCAATATATCGTCGACCGCTGTGCGGCTCATTCGTGCCATGGCTTCGGCGGTCACCCCTGCGACATGGGGGGAGAGAAGCGCGTTTGGCGCTGAGCGCAGTGGCGAGTCTGCCGGAAGCGGCTGATTGGCAAACACATCAAGGGCGGCTCCGCCGAGTTGGCCTGAGTGGAGCGCAGCGGCGACGGCGGCTTCGTCAATGATCGGGCCGCGGGCAACATTTACTAGAATGGCATTGGGGGGCATCGCCGAGATGATCTCTTCGCAAACGAGATTGTGCGTATGCTCACTCAGCGGGCAAGCGACGACGAGTATATCGGCTTTGGCGGCGACTTCGACGAGCGGTCGGAACAAGATGCCGTTTTCGTCCTCGCGCGGCCGGCGGGTCGCTGCGAGGACATTCATGCCAAAGCCATGTTTCGCGATCTGTGCGATCGCCTGTCCGATGCCGCCAAAGCCGACCAGGCCAAGAGTTTTGCCTGAAATTTCCGCCGAGCGTGGCGCGGCAGCGCGTAGGGTCTGCCATTTGCCGCTCCGGATACCGGCATCGTTTTCGGCGATCCGGCGCGCAAGGCTGATGACGAGACCGAAGACGTGTTCGGCGACGCTTCGGGCGTTGACGGAGGGCGTGTTCGTTACCGCTATGCCAAGACGGGTTGCTGCCTCGACCGGAATGAAATCGAGCCCAGCGCCATGGCGGACAAGGGCTCGAAGATGAGTGGCTCTTTCAAGTGCGGCCGCTGGGATGGCACGCCGAACAACCACGAAGGAGGCTCCTGCGATTTCGTGCTCGAAGCTTACAGGCCCTCCCTCATCGAAGGTCACGACTTCGGCATGATCGCCGAGCCGGGCCGCCTCGCATGCATCGATCGGATCGGTAAGCAGCACGCGAGGCAGTGGTGTTGATAGAATCATCGAACGTTTCGAATCAAGATTAGTCGACCTGCATCTGCGCCTTCTCGGCAACCGGGATCCACTGCTCCAGCTGGCGTTTCACGAAAGCCTCGGCCACACTCACGCTGCCGCCGACGGCCGTGATGCCCTGCTCTTCGAAAACCTTCTTGGTAGAGTCCTTCTGAAGAAATTCGTTCAGCGCCTCGTTGAGTTTAGTTACGACCTCGTCTGGCGTTTCGGCTGGAACGTAGACGCCCCACCAAGTGCTCACCTCGTAGCCGTCGACCGAGTCGGCGACTGTCGGTACGCCCGGCATCTGCTGGGTTTCCTTGGTTGTCGTGACGGCGAGTGCCTTCACCTTTCCGCTATCAACCAGCTCCGCGACGTTGGTGTAGTTGTCGAACAGGATATCCACGCGGCCAGCCATCAGGTCAGTCCGGGCCGGTGCGCTGCCGCCATAGGGAATGTGCACCATGTCAACATCCGCGAGGGACTTGAATAGCTCACCCGACAAATGGTTTGAGGAGCCGTTGCCGGCGGAGGCATAGTTTACCTCGCCCGGGTTCTCCTTGGCGTAGGCAATGAGTTCCTCGACGGTGTTGGGTCCGAAGTCGGGATGGGCGACCAGCACGTTGAAGGCCTCGCCCAGTACAATAGCGTGCTTCAGATCTTTTTCGGTGTCATAGGGCAGCTCGGGGAAGAGGCCTGGATTGACGCCGAATGCGAAGGGCGAAATGCCCATTGTGTGCCCGTCTGGATCGGAGCTTGCGACATATTCGGTGCCAACGACCGTTCCTCCGCCAGGACGGTTGTCGACCACGACGGACTGGTCCCAGCGCTCGCTGAAATCTTCCGAGATCATGCGAGCGACGGTGTCGTTGAAGCCGCCGGGTGGATAGGAGACGACGATGTTGATCGTGTCGGACGGATAGCTGTCCTGCGCGACTGCAGGCGCTGCGAATGCGAGCGTGCCGGCCATGGCGGCGAACGCGAGGATACGGGGTGTTCTGAGCATGATTTAGGTCCTCCCAAGAAAACGGCTGAACCCGACGCCTCCCACAGGTTATCAGGTCCGACATATCTGTCATAATATGTTACAGCTTTGTCGGTCAAGGGTTGTCAGCCAACTGAACCATAATCACGTGATCGAGCGCCGCATCATTTCTTGGCCGCGGGCGATGACACGAACCTGCGAACGTTCGAGATGGGTCAGCATCGCTTCGCGCGCAGCCTTTGGATCCTGAGCTTTGATCGCTTCGAAGATACTCCGGTGTTCGGCGAAGATCGCGGCGCGTCGCTCAGCCTGCCCGAGCTTCGAAAGATGGTAAGCGAGCGAGACGCCGAGATCGATGTCGTAGCCGATGATATCGAGCGCCTTCTCGTAGTGCTCGTTGCCGCCGGCCTTCGCGATCGCTCGGTGGAAAGCCTTATCAACATTGGGCCGCGCGTCCTTGTCGTCGAACCGCCGGAAATCTTCGAGCGCCTCTTCGATGGCGGCGAGATCGGTTGGACCGTTGCGAATCGCGGCATAATACGCCGCGTCCGGCTCGATGCTGCGGCGATATTCGAGCGCGTGCAGCATCACGGCCAGCCGGCTTTCCGCGTCTTTCGGCTTTGTGGGTGAACCGGTATCGGCGACGAACGAGCCCGAGCCCTTGCGCGAGACGATCAGCCCTTCGTCCCGCAGCCGGGTAAGGGCCTTGCGCACCACGGGGCGCGAGACCGCGAAGAGCCGGCAGAGCTCGGCCTCGGCGGGCAGCCGGTCGCCGCTGCGCATCTCGCCGGAGGCGATGAGCTTTGCCAGAGCCTTGTAGACCTCGTCGTTGAGGCTGCGCTGGTGCGCCGGGCGGATCGCATGTTCGATCGAGCTGAGATCGAAGCGTTTGGGCTGCGTCGAGATCCGATTCATGACCGGGCCAGCATCAAGAGTGGAGATATCCGGTGTCCCCAATCTCCAGGAGACTAGCGGCATGGGATTCGACCTCAGCAACAAGGTCGGCTGAAAGTTCCGAGCCATCTACCTTGAATGCAAGAGGGGCACTGCGCCAGCCTTTACCATAAGCGCGGAGGTGATCCATTGCCCGGTTGGCGTTGGAGAAGGCATTCGCCCCGCCTTCATTCGCGGCCGCGGCGAAGACCTTTTCGACGACCTCCGAGAGTGCGCCGGAGAGCTTGGCAGCCGCCTCGCCGTCGCCGCTTTCGTTGAGATCGAGGACCCGGCGGAGCGGCGTGGCAAGCGCATTGCCGGTGCTGAGAAGCCAGCCGTGATACGGCCCGGCAGGCTTCAGCGCTTCGAGATAGCCGCCCTCGGCGCCGCGCACCATGACGACGCCGTCATAGCCGTCCCGGTCCTTGGCGACGACATCCTCGCCGCTGCTGTCCTTGAACATTGTCACGCGCGGACTTGTCGCGAGAGCCGCCATCGTATCCGGCGCGATCGCGCACTGCGTGACCTGCGGCAACTGGTAAACCGCAACGGGAAGGGTGCTCGCCGCGAAAGCGTCCTCGAAATGCTTCCGGATCTGGTCCTGATCCGCATTCGCATCGACCGGCGGGCAGATCGCGACGCCGCGCAGGCGGGACTTAAGGCGTGGATGGGCTTCGAGCCGGTCTTCGAGATGTTCGAGACGGGCGATGACCTCGTCTGTCGTTGGCCGCAGAATACCGAAGAGAAGGGCGGCACCCTCCGGCAGATCGGGCGAATCGCCGAGATCGATCAGGGCGTCGAAGCGGGCATCGTCGAGTTCCCAGCCATCTCCTGTGGAGCCTGCCAGCATCACCTGCCGCACATGCGGGATCAGGCTGTTCCAATGTGCGAGCATTCTCTGGGCGTCGATGCCGCTGTCCGGCATGTAGTGCGTGAGGATCGGAACCCAAAGCGGATCGGCGGTGCCGGTGCGGAGGTCGAGGCTCAAGGAAAGCTCCTGTCAGTCTGGCAGATGAAATTTTTGCATACAGCTTGCGAATTTCTGTTACTTCATATTACAGAAAACCACAACGTCAGCATGACACCGAAATGGCTGGGAGTCGGTCGGTGGATAGGAGGACCATGAAGATCAGCGCAATTACCGTCCATCCGGTGTCCTACCGGGTGCCGGAGGGAACCGATTTCCGCATGGGTGTCGGGCGGATGGTCAAGCGGGATGCCGTTCTCGTGAAGATTGTCAGTGACGACGGTATCACCGGCTGGGCCGAAGCCCATCACGGCCGCTCGCCGGGCGCGATCGCCAAGCTCATCCAGACGACGCTGGCGCCGATGATCATCGGCATGGACCCGCGCGACAATATCGGCATCTGGCATCATCTCTATCTCGGCCATTTCGCGACCCATGGTTTCGGCGCGGGCACCGCGATTGCCATGAGCGGTATCGATCTGGCCCTCTGGGACCTGCGCGGCAAGGCGTCGGGCTGGCCGATCTTCCGTCTCGCGGGCGGCGGAGCGAAGAGGATCAAGGCCTATGCGGGCGGGCTGACCCTCGGCTACCAGTCGACGGAGACGCTCGTCGAGGAGGCTCAGGGCTACGTTTCCATGGGTTACAAAGCCCTGAAGCTCAGGCTCGGCGACACGCCGAAGCTCGACGCGGCGCGGGTCGAAGCGGTGCGCGACGCCCTCGGCGAAGACATCGACATCCTCTCCGACGTGAACGCCGCCTACGGGCTTGAGGAAGTTCGGCAGCTGATGCCGGCGCTCGACGCGGCGAATGTCGGCTGGCTGGAAGAACCGTTTCCGCCCTACGATTATCACGCTTATCGCAAGGCCTCCGAACTCGGCCGCACGCCGCTCGCGACCGGCGAGAACCACTACACACGCTACGAATTCCAGCGCCTTCTGGAGGACGATGTCGTCACGGTCCTCCAGCCGGATCTTTCCAAGGCTGGTGGCCTGACCGAGGTCTATCGCATCGCGGCCATGGCATCGGCGCGCAAGCAGCGGGTTAATCCGCACAGCTCGATGACGGCGCTCAACATGTTCGCCTCGCTGCACCTTCTCTCCTCAATCGACAATCCGGGCTATTTCGAAGCCGACGCGACGAGCTACAATCCGTTCCGGACCGATCTCGTCTCCGGTGCGTCGCTTGAGATCGACAAGGAGGGCTATCTGGTCGCGCCCGAAGGACCGGGGCTGGGTGTCGAGGTCGACGAGGATTTCGTCGCCCGCCATCCCCTCATCGACGGACCCTGCTACGTTCGATAGGAGATCCCGAGAATGTCTGGAATGCTGAAGGACCGCGATCTTCTCTCGGGTCTCCTCTTCCTTGCCATCGGTGGTGGTTTCTCCCTCGGCGCGCTCGATCTATCGATCGGCACGGCGCGCCGCATGGGGCCAGGCTATTTCCCGCTGATGATCGGCAGCCTCTTGGCGCTGATCGGACTGGCGCTCATGGTCAAGTCGATCATCCGGCGCAGGCCCGTTCCGATCGAGCGGCTCTATCTACGCCCCCTCGCTGGGCTGACGCTCTCGATCTGCACCTTCGCCTTCCTCATTGAGGAGGCGGGGCTCGTGCTCACCTCTATCGCGACCGTGATCGTTGCTGGCGTTGCCTCGAGCGAGACGAAATGGACCGAGAACGCGCTGATCGCGATCGGCATGTCGGCCTTCTCGGTGATCGTATTCAAGCTGCTTCTCGGCCTGCCGTTCCGGACATGGTGGTAGAATGGAGTCGCTCGCCAATCTCGCCCACGGTTTTGAGGTCGCGCTCGGGGTCGAAAATCTGCTCTATTGCCTCGTCGGCGTGGTGCTCGGCACTTTCGTCGGCGTGCTACCAGGCCTCGGCACGGTCACGGCGATCTCCATGCTCTTGCCGTTCACCTTTGGTCTCGATCCAATCCCCGCGATCATCATGCTCTCGGGCATTTTCTATGGCGGCCTTTTCGGCGGCTCGACGGCCTCGATCCTTCTGAACCTTCCGGGAACGCCGGCATCCGCCGTCGTCGCGCTCGACGGATACCCAATGGCGAAGGCCGGTCGCGCCGGCGTGCCGCTCTTTATGACGGCCGTCGCCTCCTTCGTCGGCGGCTGGTCGGCGATCTTCGCCGTCATCTTCGCCGCTCCCGCGATCACCCAGATCGCACTCGAATTCGGCCCCTCCGAATATTTCTCCATGATGCTCTTCGGGCTTCTCGCGGCGGCCTTTTTTGCGTCGGACTCCTTCCTGCGCGCAATTGGCATGGTGCTCGTCGGCATCCTGATGGGGCTTGTCGGCATGGACATCGTGTCGGGCATGATGCGTTTCACCTTCGGCATTCCGATCATGGCGGAGGGCCTCAGCTTCATCGTCGTTGCGATGGCGTTGTTCGGGCTTTCCGAAGTCATCCGTAATCTGGAACCAAACGCGGGCCGAGAGATCATTCAGACCGGCGGCGGATGGCGTTCCATGATGCCGACCCGTGACGAAGTGAAACGGTCGATCGGGCCGATGATTCGCGGCACCGGGGTCGGCGGCTTTCTCGGTGCGTTGCCTGGCGCAGGACCGACAATTGCCTCCTTCATCGCCTATGCGCTGGAGACGCGTGTGTCGCGCGAGCCGGAACGCTTTGGGAAGGGTGCGATCGAGGGCGTCGTCGCGCCGGAGGCCGCGAACAACGCCGCCGCCCAGACCGGTTATATCCCTACGCTGACGCTCGGAATTCCGGGCGATGCAGTGGGCGCGCTAATTCTTGGCATGCTTGTCATGAATGGCATTGCTCCGGGGCCGCGCGTGATCTCCAGTCATCCAGACCTGTTCTGGGGCCTTCTCGCCAGCATGCTAATCGGCAACTTTCTACTCCTGTGGGTGAACATTCCCTTCATCGGCATCTGGGTCCGAATTCTCTCGATCCCATACCGCATTCTTTATCCGATGATCGTGATTTTCCTCGCGATCGGCGTATACAGTGTGGCGAACAGCTCCTTCCAGGTTTTGCTTCTCGCCGGCCTCGGCGTGGTTGGCTATCTGTTTGCAAAGCTCAATTGCCCTGCGGCGCCGCTGCTCCTTGGGCTCATTCTTGGCCCAATGATCGAAGAGAACCTCAGGCGCGCGTTGCTTCTGGGACGCGGCAGCCCCACGATCCTCTTTGAGACCCCGATCAGCGCGGTCCTTCTTGTCATGTGCGGACTCCTGCTGGTGTCCATGGCGGTACGCGCCGCTATCGGCTTCCGACAAAAACGATGGCGGTCTCCGGCATGAGCGAGAGCTGTAGATCAGCTAAACCGAAGCATAGAGACCACGGATCAAAACCTTAAGTCTCCTTGTCTTCCCACGTCGACGTCAGCACATCGGCGTGTCATCTCGATCGAAGGCTGAGAAGGTCTCATTCTTGTCAAGAACTCCTTGGCGAACGAGTGTAAACGTTCGACTTTCGTATTTCAGGCGCGATACTTCTAGCGTATTATCTCCCGATTAGCTGGGAGCCGATCGCCAGACCCTGTCGACATCCTTTACCGACGACAATTCTCGCAATTTTTCAGGGGTCCAAGCTACGGTGAGCCGATACGTAAGCAGATGCTCGTCGGTCCATAACCGGGATCTTCGGGCGATTTGTTCGTGTAGACAAGCGAATGGCACCTTTTAACCTGCGATGCTCGGAAGCCGCCGGTCTCCTATCGGCCCCTCTCGGTCATAGAAGTTTACTGCAATCGATAGGCGCGATTTAGCGGCACCAAGGATTGCCGCTATTGGGCCAACGCTGGGATAGTCCTTCAGCAATCAACACGTCACCCGCATCGCGACCGTCCGCGAGGGTGACGGTGACCAGCGTGCGCCCGTAGTAGCCTTTGCCGTATTGAGTAAGAGAGTAGCCGCGAGACATGAGCGTCCGCAGCCGATCCCGAGCTGCATACCCTAGAGACCTTTCATTTGCGCATTCCGGTGATGATATCTCGGGCGTATCGATATTGGCGATCCGCCATTTGTCACCGTCCTGCCACCCCGTGTCACCGTCGACGATGCAGGTTACCCGCCGCTTCGCTCTGTTTCTGCCCGAACAGGCTGGGATAGGACCACGATAATGGGGTCTGGTCGCGGCTGTGGTCGACCCGACGCCTTCGGAGGCGTCATTGAAGCTAATGACCACAGGAAGCCGGGCAATTGTCTCGCCGGCCTGTAACTTGAGCCACTCAAACGCCTGCAGACGATCGAGCAAGTGAAACCGATCAGCGATGATCGGTGCGGCGAACACCACCACGCATGCGAGCATGAGAAGTGGCCAGAAGGTGGAGTTGGGCTTTGGCGCCCGCGGCTTATTTCGCCGCTGTCGAGCTTCTTGAAGACTGCTGACATTGCGAAGCCACACGTCGCGACTCTCTCGATTGCGTGTGATCTGCGTTCGTGGCCGTTTCGATTGCCAAGGGCTGTCCATACCGCAACGCTAACAACTGCTCGATAAGCTTTCGTCTATTCAGACTGAAAAATTCGCGATATCCCAACGGTGCAACCCTCTGTATCCAGATTGCACTCCAATAACCTGACGTTGCCACCGGTAGCGACCCATTCCAGGCCAGCTTAAAACATCTACCCTCAGGCTGTGTTACCGCCCCAACTTCGTCACGTTTTTCGGGACCGTTTACAGTGAGGTTGCCGCCGAGGGGGAACGGATGCGCCAACAAGTTTCAGCGGATAAAGAAAAAGAGCTCGGCGCTCGATTGCGCGGCTACCGAAATTATCGGGGTATGTCGCAGAGCGACCTGGGCAAGCATTTAGGTGTCACTTTTCAGCAGGTTCAGAAATACGAAAAAGGCGTCAACCGGATTTCCGGCATGCGCATCTTGGAAATTGCCAAACTCCTGGGAATTTCAGTGTCGACGCTGCTCGGGGAGGACAGCAGCGTTGAGCCTGTGGGCGAGATATCACCGGAGAGCTTGGGTTTGGTTCGCCGCTTGGAAGCTATGCCTAAGGCTTCGCGGCGGTCAGCAACAGAAGCAATGCTCCGCATTATAGATGCGATCGAGGGTGCCAATGCGGAACAGGATCCGACATGATGCATGCCCCCGATAGCGAAGTTTATTCACTAAACTTCTGACTGCACTGTATTTCAAACTGTGGCAGCGGAACGTGGCATGGGGCCCTCCGGGTGAACAATCATCAGGCCGTTCCTCCCAGCCTGTTCAGTCGTGCGATAAGTTCAGCCTGGCGATGCACGTGCAGCTTTTGGAAGATCGACTTCACATGCGTTCGGACTGTGGAAAGCGTATTCCCTCGTTGTTCAGCAATCGAAATCACCGAAATGCCGTCCCGCAGGGAGAGGGTGATAGCGATCTCGGTAGGGGTTAGACGGTAGCGCTCTTTCAAGATCTCCTCGAGCGGAGGTTTTCCGGTGGTGTAGAGTTCCACGTGGAAAGCGCGAGCATCGTGGCGCAATGATAGAGACACCGCAGCAGCATGGGGGAGGTCGCGGAGAGCAAGCGTTTTCCCGTTCGAGCCGGCGATCTCGACGTCGGGCTGGATCAACATGACACCTCCGGTGAAGCGCGCGTTGAGCTTTGCCTCTGCACGGGCGTCTTTCGCTCTCAGTCGTCCGAAGGATGTGTAGAGGAAGTCCTCCGATGCCAGCGCAGCCTCAGCCTGTCCCGTCGCATGAATGACATAGCCGCTTCCATCGGTCACCAGCACTCCCGTACTGGTCTCCAACAGCAGTCGATGAGCGTTACGCTCGCGCTCGGCCATTTCGCGTAACCGGCGTCTGACTTCAAACGCGCGCCTGAGATGGGGCGCAATTGCATTCAAGAAGCCCATCTCTCGGGGCGAAAACTCGCCGGCACGGTCTCCTCGATAGAGGAGAAGGGAAGACATGCATCTGGGCTCTCTCTCAACGACTAGCAGAGAGCCGTGCGTGAAACCCTGGGGGGTGAGGATGCCCTGAACGGAGGGATCGCGGCTCCATACGCCTTCTTCGATCCCATCGTGCATATCGAAGGCAGAGCCTACTGGACCCGTCATGAGCGCCTTGACGCCGATGTTGTCTTCGGGATTAGCGAATTGCTCGAAATGAAGTCTGACGCGTTCGGTATCAAAGCGGTAAGGAACCAACAGCGCCTGGTCCGAGCCGGAGATACTCCCTGCGTCGATGACGACGGTGCTCTCTCGGAACTGCCTGCTGAGGAGGTCGGCCAGCTCCGACCAACCTTCGTCGGTCTCGGAGACGGCGGCCTCATACATGAAGCTGATCAAAATCGAAACGTCGATCTGAAAACTCCACAGGCTGCTGCTACAACGGCCCACCGAGCAAATACTCTGCTTGAGCCCCGGTCAAGATGCTCCTCGTTCTGAAACGAAGAACCTTTGCTAACTCATTCGCTGCCAAGAGGCAGTGCTGTAGCCAGTTCGGAGTCAATATGCCAATGCTGCTGTTGGGTACGAACTTGGAATAGAAGCGATCAGGTCAATCATCTGAGTCGCCGTGTGTTGATTTCCACGCGGAACTGACCCGGGTTTTCCATCGAGAAGTGACCCGGCTTCGAGTTAAGTTGAGATGGTCATGACTGGGTCAAGGTATGTTCGTTTTCCTTCCTCTTGTGGTTCGTGGCCGCGGTGCTCGCCCTGAAGCGGAAGCTGTCATTTCCGGTTTCCAAGATGTGGCAGCGATGGGTGAGCCGATCGAGTAGAGCGGTGGTCATCTTGGCATCGCCGAAGACGGTGGCCCACTCGCTGAAGCTCAGATTGGTCGTGATGACAACGCTGGTGCGCTCGTAGAGCTTGCTCAGCAGATGGAAGAGCATTGCGCCGCCGGAGGCACTGAACGGCAGGTATCCAAGCTCGTCCAGGATCACGAGGTCGAGACGGGCAAGGGTCTCAGACAGTTGGCCGGCCTTGCCCCTGGCCTTCTCCTGTTCGAGCGTGTTGACGAGTTCGATGGTCGAGAAGAACCGGACTTTCCGCCGGTGATGCTCGACTGCCTGGATGCCGAGGGCGGTCGCGACGTGTGTCTTGCCTGTGCCTGGCCCGCCGATCAGCACGACGTTCTGCATTCCTTCGATGAACTCGCAGCGATGAAGCTGGCGCACCGTGGCCTCGTTTATCTCGCTGGCCGAGAAGTCGAAGCCTGACAGATCCTTATAAGCCGGGAAGCGTGCAGCCTTCATGTGGTAGGCGATCGAGCGCACCTCGCGTTCGGCCATCTCGGCCTTCAGAAGCTGCGTCAGGATCGGCACGGCGGCATCGAAGGCAGGCGCGCCTTGTTCGATCAGATCGGTGACGGCCTGTGCCATGCCATACATCTTGAGGCTGCGCAGCATGATGACGACGGCGCCGCTGGCGGGATCATGACGCATGGCGGCCTCCGCGACTGCTGCAGGCATGCAGACCGTCGTAGCGCTCGACATTGGCCTCGGGCTCCCGGCGCAGCAGCAGCGCTTGCGGTGTGTCGATAACCGGACCGTCGATCGTCTTCGCGTCGATCAGACGGTGCAGGATGTTGAGCACGTGGGTCTTGGTTGCGATCCCCTCGGTAAGGGCCAGTTCGACTGCGGCCAGTACAGCCTGCTCATCGTGCTGCAGGACCAGGGCAAGGATATCGACCATCTCGCGATCGCCACCAGGCCGTCTCAGCATCTGCTCCTGCAATCGCCGGAAGCCTGACGGCAGTTCAGCGAAAGGGGCGCCGTTACGCAGCGCGCCGGGCTTACGCTGGATGACCGCGAGATAATGACGCCAGTCATAGATTGTGCGCGGTGGCAGGTGATGCGATCGATCAATCCGCCGTTCATGCTCGCACAGGAGCTGCCCCTCGGCCGCAACGACAAGCCGGTCCGGGTAGATACGGAGGCTGACGGGCCGGTTCGCGAAAGACGCCGGGACGCTGTAACGGTTGCGCTCGAAGTTGATCAGGCAGGTTGGCGAGACCCGCTTGCTCTGCTCGACGAACCCGTCGAAGGCGGGCGGCACCGGCATTAAGGCGGGCTGCTCTTGGGCCCAGACATCGGCAACGGTCCCCGCAAGGCGGCCATGCGGGATCTCCCGCCAAAGCTCCAGACAGCGCCGCTCAAGCCAGGCGTTCAGCGCGGCGAGATCGGGAAAGTCCGGCATCGGCTGCCAAAGACGCGGTCGTGCATCCCGCACGTTCTTCTCGACTTGCCCCTTCTCCCAGCCGGAGGCTGGATTGCAGAACTCCGGCTCGAAGACGTAGTGGTTTGCCATCGCCAGGAAGCGCATGTTGATCTGGCGCTCCTTACCGCGCCCAATACGGTCCACCGCCGTTCTCATGTTGTCGTAGATGCCGCGCTCGGGCACACCGCCGAAGACCCGGAAGGCGTGCCAATGCGCGTCGAACAGCATCTCGTGAGTCTGAAGCAGATAGGCGCGGACTAGGAAGGCCCGGCTGTGCGCCAGCTTGATATGAGCGACCTGCAGCTTGGTTCGATCGCCACCGATCAAGGCATGGTCCTCGCTCCAGTCAAACTGGAAGGCTTCGCCGGAGCGGAACGTCAGGGGAATGAAGATACCGCGCCCTGTCGTGTGTTGCTCGCGCTGCCGATCGGCAGACCACTCGCGAGCAAACGCAGCCACCCGGTTGTAGGAACCGGTGAACCCGAGAGCGACAAGATCGGCGTGCAGGTGTGTCAGAGGCCGGCGCTGCTTGCGTGACTTCGATGCCTCAGCTTTCAGCCAGGCCGCAAGCTTGTCGGCGAACGGGTCCAGCTTGCTCGGCCGTTCGGGCACCGAGAACTTCGGCTCGATCGTGCCGGCCTTCAGATACTTCTTGATGGTGTTCCGGGAGAGCCCGGTCCGCCTGGCAATCTCGCGGATCGGTAGCTTCTCACGCAGAGCCAAGCGGCGGATGACGTTCAAAAGTCCCATGTGGATCACTCCAATGCCCCCCTCGCTCAGCGCGATCGGAGGGGAAGGTCACATGGGTCAAATCTCAGTGGAAATCAGGCGACTTCCCGGGTCAGTTCCGCGTGAAAATCAACAGGTCGGGATCTCACGGCCGAAACGCGAGCTGTTGTGCAGCGTGCGCACGATGAGATCAGCAAGGGCGAACGAATCTCCGATACCCTCAAAAGCCGGTTTGCCTAAGCTGCGGAAGGGACGCGGCTCGGCGGTTCTCCACAAGGAACCGTCGAGCCGGTACAAGCCGTTGTATGCGATTATTGGCGGTGTATTCTCGGCCCACTCCATCCTTGAAGATGGTTGCCAGATACAGTAGCGGGCACCAGCGCGATGAGTTTGCATCGATCGCGCCGATCCAGATCATCTTGATGTTAGGCATCCTGAGACGGGGATCGTCTTGGCTGCACATACCGCTGCCCGTACTGGGAGAACAGGCTTCGTACGCCTTGACCGTACCCCGTGAAGCCTCAGTGATCACAATCTTTAGCGTCGCCCGCCTTCCAGTTCCTCCGCGCTCGGTTGAGTTTCGGAATTCCCATCCTTTGCGTATTCGCGATCCAGCACCTCGACAGTCGCCGTCGCTGTAAGGCCGTGAAAGACTGTTGAAGCGAAGATCGTGAACGCGACAAGTGCCCAGAGCGGCCCTTCATCGACAAACTCAACGTGCGTGGACGCATACGCCAAGTAATAGAGCGACCCGATGCCGCGCACGCCATAGATCGCGACCACGGCTTTCGCCCTCAGGCTTAGAGGGGTGCCGATGAGGCCGAGCATTCCGGTCGTGGGCCTGATCACCAGGATCAGGCCGAACCCGATTACGGTGTGGCTCCAGTCAAGGTAAGGCCATAGCGACGGCATGACGCTGCCGAGGAGCACCAGCAGAATAGCGGTGATGGCATGTTCTATCGAACTCGCGAAGGCATGTAGCTGCTTGTGGAACTGATGCCGTGCTTCGGCCCGCCGGCACACGACGCCGGCAATGAACGCCGCGATAAATCCATAGCCTTCGGCAAGTTCCACCACCCCGTAAGCAAGGAACACCCCGGCAAGAGCGAGCACCCCGGGGCCCGAGGGAGCGATCGTGTTCCAGGCGGGGACAGCAATCAGTATGCGTCCGAGCAGCCACCCAATGACGATGCCGAGCCCGGTCCCGACGAGAATACGATAGAGGACATCCCAGGCAATCCACTCGGTAAGCCAGAGGCCAGGGTTCGCGCCTTGTGAGGCGATGTGGAGCGCCAGATAGACGAACGGAAACGCAAGGCCGTCGTTCAAGCCGGCTTCGGTGGTCAGCGCGAACCGGACAGGATGCTCCTTCCCCTCAAGCGGCGGGCCGATTTGAAGGTCTCCAGCCAGAACGGGATCCGTTGGTGCCAGCACCGCCCCGAGAAGGATTGCTCCTCCGAGAGTCATCCCTGCGACGCTCCAGCCGAGAAACGCAATCGCCGCAATGGTTAGAGGCATTGTTATCGCGAGGAGTCTGATCGTCGGTCGCCAAAGCCGCAGACCACCCAGATCGTCAATCCGCAGCCCGGTAGCGAAGAGAACAACAATCACCACTAGCTCGGCCGCGATTTCCCAGATGGCCGGGTTCTTCGTTGGGTCTATTCCAACAACGATTCCAGGGAATAGAAGCGAACCCACCATGCCGCAGGCCAT
Organism: Aurantimonas coralicida DSM 14790; assembly: GCF_000421645.1. Lineage (GTDB taxonomy): Bacteria > Pseudomonadota > Alphaproteobacteria > Rhizobiales > Rhizobiaceae > Aurantimonas > Aurantimonas coralicida. Next base: position 797,074 of record NZ_ATXK01000002.1, read on the forward strand.
GAGGAGCGCCGTCGCTGCGGGTGGTCGTCGTACAAAAAGGTGGGGCAGCCAATACGAGACCAGAAGGCTCGCGCCCAAGGCGACAAGCAGGATGTGGTAGGCATCGAAACCAAACTTGGCTTCTTCCATGGCATGTTCCTGGACTGAGCTGGACGCCTGCGGTGTCGGCTTGTGATCGGTAATGGCAGCATCGAGACGAGTGTCGCCATTGGCCCCGCCCATATGTCAGGGGAGGGAGTCTGGAATACGGCCAGGCTTTCTCATCAGTCGCTGACGGGATCGAACGGGGTGGTTTCGGAGGGATCGCGAAACTGCTTCGTTTCCCTGCAATATGCTCCAGCTTCCGGAAAATTGTCCCGAGCCCTTCGAGGCTTTCACCGGCGACATCGAAACGGATGTGCTGACGCAGCTAGTTGCCGTCCGAAGAAGGTGTCGCCTTGACGAGGCGTGGTCAGTCGCAGGCCCCGCAAGGCAATTTCGCGACCGAATTGAGGCTCGCCATCCGCGGAAGGAACGAAAACGCTCGCAACATCAAGCAGTAAACTCCGGAGCCTCTGCCACATTGATGAACGCCAGATAAACGATTGAAAAATATCGACTATCCACAATTCGCGAGGCGGAACTGGTTCGCCACTCCCTTTGTTTATCGACCCGAACAGCGCGTCTGAACCGACACGGCTGTGATCAGAAAAACGGGAGACGAACGATGAAACTCAACACCCTTCTCGCGGCTAGTACCGCTACCATCCTTGCAATGTCGGCCATCCCTGCCTCCGCGCAGACCGCGGTCTCGGCGACGACCGACCTCAATGTTCGCGCCGGTCCTGGTCCCACCTACGAAATCGTCGGCGTAATCGGCAATGAGGATACCGCTACGCTGGAAGGCTGCACAGACAGCGGTTCATGGTGCCGGGTCACTGTCGATGGCAGGTCGGGTTGGGCTTACAGCCAGTATCTGACAGCGGATGCGGGCGGTGAAACGGTGGTCGTCACTGAGCGCCGGACGGAATACCCGGTCGTTACCTATGAGGACGAAGGCGGGGCTGGCGAAGTGGCCGGTGCGGCGACAGGAGCCGTCGCGGGTGCACTTGTCGGCGGGCCAATCGGCGCGGCAGTCGGCGGTGCTGCTGGCCTGGTTGCCGGCGCTGCGCTGAATCCGCCGGACGAGCGCATCGAGTATGTCCGGTCGAACCCCGTGGATCCGGTCTATCTGGAAGGCGAGGCCGTCGTCGGCGCGCAGGTGCCCGAGACGGTGGAACTGCAGACGATCCCGGACTACGACTATCGGTACGTCTACGTGAACGGTCAGCCGGTTCTGGTTGACCCGAACAATCGTCAGGTCGTGTACGTCGTCCGGTAAATGTCGACTGGCCGACGAACGCTTTCTAGCGTCCGTCGGCCTCTTGTTACCGCGCAATAGCCCGGTTGTTCCAGAAAGGAGCGACCGGGCTTTCGCTTGTCCATACGAGCGTGTCGATACTGGGCGCCGCCGCCACTCCGGCGAAATCGGCCGCTTCGGTAGGGGCCAAGGGTAGAAGCCCTGAAGCCCGTCCGTACACTGGGAGACAGAGAGGCATCGGAGATTTTAGCCGATTCCACCACGGTCAGTTGCCTGGAGATCCGAATTTTCGAGCGCCCATCGGGAACCCCATCGTTCAGAAGCAGTTGAGAAGCCGAAGAACATCATGACCGATTGTCACAGTTGGTCGGCTAACAACTTGGCTCGAAGATATGTCCGGTAGTGATCGCGGTAGGAAAGCGACGGGTCCGTCAGAGATTCCGCCAGCCGGCTGGAAGGAAATTCTATGGCGGGTCTACGCTGAGATAAGCGACGATCGCGTTATGCTGGTTGCTGCGGGTGTTACATACTACCTACTGCTTGCGATGGTGCCTGCATTATCAGCCTTTGTGTCAGTCTTCGGCTTGTTTGCCGATCCCTCGACCATCCAACAGCAAGTCACAAACCTTTCGGCGGTCGTTCCGGGGGGTGGGATGCAGATTATCGGTGATCAGTTGGAGCGGCTGGCGCAGCAGGACAGCGCTACGCTTGGCTTTACGTTTGTCATTTCGCTGCTTGTCGCTCTTTGGAGTGCGAACGCAGGAATGAAGTCTCTCTTCGAGGCAATGAACGTTGCCTACGACGAGCCCGAAACCCGGGGATTTTTCAAACTTACGCTGATCTCCCTTGCGTTTACGATCGCTGCTGTCGGCGCAGCTGTCCTTTTCCTTGGCGTTGTTCTTGTCGTCCCCCTCATCCTCAACGCCATAGGGCTGGGCCAAGGTCTTGAATGGCTGATTAGAATCGGCAGCTATGCCGGCATGGCCATTCTGGTCTCTCTCGGAATTGCCGCCCTCTATCGATGGGGTCCCAGCCGGGAATCCGCCCAGTGGAAATGGATCAGTCCCGAGGTTCTTCTGACGATGGTCCTCGTCGTCATCACCTCCGTGCTGTTCTCCTGGTATGCCGCGAATTTCGGTTCGTACAACGCGACATACGGTTCGCTCGGCGCATTGATCGGCTTCATGACGTGGATTTGGCTTTCCACCACGATCCTGATCGTCGGCGGAGAACTGAATTCGGAAATGGAGCACCAGACCGCAAGGGATTCAACGACGGGAGAACCTCGTCCGATGGGCATGCGGGGTGCGAAATTTGCAGACCATGTCGCCGGTAGCGGCGGTTCGCGCCGTGCATCCGACGAGGCTGATCTCGCGTCTGAAGCTGCCCCGAACCGGATCCGGGGGGACCATCCGAACGCCCGGAAGCGAGTGTCGTGGGGGACGTTAGCTTTTGCTCTGCCCGCAACGCTGGTTCTGGCTGCCATGCAGCGACGGGACAATCACCGATGATCGATGAGGATCGAATGCCGGCACCGTGCTCCACCAATCCCACCAGCGAAAAGGCCGCCCCATGAACAGCATCATCTACGTCATCGGACTGATCGTCGTCGTCCTCGTCGTCCTGTCTCTCCTTGGCATCAGCTGAAAGGTTTGAACCTATGACCTCTGATAATCCATCAACCCCGTCGAAAACTGGGACCCGTCAAGCCCAGGATGATCTCGACCAGACGAGAGATCGCGTTCGGACCGAAGCCCAGGCGGCTAAAGATGAAGCTCGCAATGCCGCAGATAGCATTCGCGACGCGGCGTCCGATCTTTCAGGGAAGGCCCGTGCCCGGGCGCGGGAAGAGGGTGAAAAAGGGAAAGAGCAAGCCGCGGGCAGTCTCAACGACTTCGCTGCAGCTGTTCGCAAGGCATCTGACGAGTTGGGAGAGCGCGATCAGTCGATGGCGTCGAGCCTGGTTCGCGAAGTTGCCGGCGGGCTCGAGCAGGCTTCCCGAACCATTCACGGCAAGGATATTGGCGAGATTACGCAGTCGGTGGCTCGTTTCGCACGGGAGCGGCCTGCGACATTCCTGGTCGGCGCGGCGCTCGCTGGACTGGCGTTAGGCCGTTTCGCTCGTTCATCAGGCGAGCACGACCAACGCGATTACGCCGGTGGCGAAGGAAGGGACGAAGGCAGCCGTGACATGGCCTCTGCTGACCGTTCCAACTCCCCCGTCGGTAGTCGAGTACCTGCTGGTTATCGCCCCTCCTATTCGGACCAGCCGCGGCCGACGGAAGGCGCGTTCCCAAAAGATCGTGACCCTGTCACAGGAACCGCCCGTGGTGTCGGGGCAGCTCCAAGTATACCGGCGCGCCCGGCGGGAGAGACGTCCTCAGCGTCAAGGGCTACTGCCGCTTCGCCCCTGAGCCCATCCACAAACACCACGTCTTCCCATCCTAGCGCTAAAGGGGAAAATTATGAGCGTTGATCCCAACGATCCGCAGTCGCGTTCGGAGACACGAACGACAGCAGAGCCGCGCTCGCTGCCCGACCTTGTCGTGCATGCGCTTCGCGAGACGAGTGAACTCGTTCAGACTGAGACGCGCCTCATCCGGTCAGAAATGTCGGACAAGATCACCCAGATCGAGGCGGGCGGCGGACTGATAACGGCGGGTGCAATCTGCCTTCTTGTTTCCCTGATTACGCTGACCGCGGCGCTTGTCACTGCGATCTCGAAAATCGGCGATCCGGACATCGGACCAGGCTGGGCCGCACTGATCGTTGGAGTAGCTCTCGCAGCGGTTGGTGCGGTGCTGCTTATGAAAGGGAAGAAGGAACTCGCCCCCAGCAGCCTCATGCCGTCCCGTACAACCAGGCAGCTGGGCAAGGATGCAAAGCTTGCCAAGGAGCAAACCCGATGAGCAGCGATACCGATCGGCTGGAAAGAGAAGCCGAAACTCACCGTTCCAATCTGGACTCGACGTTCGATGCCATCAGGGATCGTCTGTCGGTCGGGCAGATCGTTGACGAGTTTTCCGGATACCTGAAGGAAGGCCAAGGCGCGGATACGGTCAAGAATCTGGGTCGCCAGGTTCGGGATAACCCTTTGGCGCTTGGCTTGGTCGGAGCGGGCCTGGCCTGGCTTCTCCTCGGTGAAGGGACACGGGCGAAAACGCACGAAGCTTCCGATCGCTTGGCTCGCTGGCGAGAGGACCGCGAGTACGATCGGTTTGACGAGGCCTTTCCGGCAGACGATCGACGGTACGCGGAGAGAACCGAAGCGGGTCGTACCTCCTTCGGCAGTTCGGGGACGGGCGGTGGATCGTCGTCTGCGTCCCCTTCGGCCACTTCGGGATCCAGTAGCTCTGGAATGGGCGATCGGCTCTCCCGAGCGGTCGGATCCGCGGGCGAGGCAGGTTCGAATGCTGCTTCGAGTGTATCGGATACCGCGAAGGGCTTGGGCCGCTCCGTTTCCGACGCAACGGGTTCAGCGGCAGACGCGACAACCCGTGGCATGCACGACGCCCGTGATGCGATGAGTTCTGCGGGATCGGCCACCATGGAGAGCGCTCGTCGTACGGGGCGGCAAGCGTACCGCGCCGGTTCGCGAGCACAGCGCAACGTCGCAGACCTTATTCACGACGAGCCGCTTGTATTCGGAGCTGTTGCCCTTGCGATTGGTGCGGCGGTAGGGGCGATGCTTCCGGCCACCCGTCAGGAAGATGAATGGATGGGCGAGGCGCGAGACCACGTCCGGGATGAGGTTTTCGAACAGGGCCGCGACACGCTGCATAAGGCCGAGCACGTTGCAGGCAAGGCTTATGAAGCAGCTAGCGAGACTGCGGAAGACAAAGGCCTGAAGCCAGAGACGAATGACGCGGGTTCGCAAACCGTGGCGCAGAAGGTTTCGGGCGTAGCCGAAGCCGCTGGCGGGAAAGCCAAGGAAGAAGCAAAGCGAGAGGGGCTTCTGTAAAAGTCGGCGACCTCGACGAGTGTCTACCTTGTCGAGGTCGCGGCTTTTTCGCTACTCGGAAGAACGCCGCTGTTACTTAAGTAAATGGGTCCGGAATAAGTCACGCTGGTAATTGCCTACCCCCTTGCCGTCGGCACGGATCGCTGAATCTATGGCGGCATAGAACGCAGTGATTTGCAGCGGCTATCAAAGGACGAACTGATCGATCTGGTGCTACGGTTGCAGCGATCACAGAGGACGTCACGGATGTCTTCGAAGCCGCCTGCGACTGATTGCAAGTAGCGGCGCCCGCATGCCCTATGTTATCCGCAGGATTTTACGAGTTCTCAAGACTAACAATCACGAATCTGAAGTGCGCTTGGTGTATTCTTTTCCAACGGGCTTCGTCTGCTTTTAAGCTTCTCGACACCACGAATCAGCGTCTGTGTTGGATCGTGAGCGGTACGACCGCTATCGGCCACACCGTTCAGAAAGCTGCCGGTCGGCTTTCGGCCCTGGGCCGCATGTCCGTGGCTTTCCCTCCGCGTTCGAGGCTGTTAGTATTGGGTTCCGCTTGGAGAATTGCGATGCCCTACGTCGACTGGGCAATGAAGGGACCGAAAATCGCAGCGTGCAGTTGCGACTACGGTTGTCCTTGCGAATTCAACGGAAAGCCGACGGAAGGGCTCTGCGAAGGGCTCGAATGCATGCGGATCGATGAGGGCTGGTTCGGCGATCTGCGGCTGGACGGCCTTAAGGTTGCGGCAGCCTATCGCTGGCCCGGCCCCGTGCACGAAGGCGGCGGCGTCGTTCAAGGCTTCATCGACTGCGACGCCACACCCATCCAAGTCGAGGCACTGAGCATCATCCTCGGGGGTGGCGAACAGGAGCCGACCACCGTCTTCAACATCTATGGCTCGACGATCGCCGAGGAATTGCGACCGGTCTTCGCTTCGATCGACTTCGGTAGCGATATCGAAGCGCGAACCGGCTGGTTCCGTATCGAGGATCAGCTCGCTCTCGAGCTGGAGCCCATTCGGAATCCTGTGACAGGCTTGGCGCATCGCGCCCGCATCGTGTTGCCTGAGGGCTTCGAATTCCGCGAAGCGGAGGTCGCAAGCGGTACGTTCACCAGCGATGGCGAGATCCGCATGCATAGGCAGAGCCGCTACGGCGCGCTCTGGAATGCCGCGTACGGGCCGCACGGCATCATCGACCCTTAAGGCCTGACCGAACCCGCAAGGATGATGTCATGACGCCATGGGAAATCGAAGGGGTGGAACTGGTCAACTGCAACTGCGCCTATGGCTGCCCCTGCCAGTTCAATGCTCTGCCGACGCACGGACACTGCCAAGCGAACGGTGCGATCGACATTCTGCGAGGGTACCATGGGAGAGTCAGTCTCGACGGGATGCGTATCGCGTTCATCTTCCAGTGGCCTGGCGCCATCCACGAAGGTGGCGGCAAGTGCCAGCCGATCGTCGACGAGCGCGCCGACGAGAACCAGCGTCAGGCGCTTCTGACGATCATGTCCGGGAAGGACTCCGAGCCCGGCAGGACGATGTTCAACGTCTTTGCGTCGACCGTGAGCGAGTTCTTCGAGCCCGCCTTCCGCAAGATCGACATGGACGTCGACGTCGATGCGCGGCGCGGGCACATCCACGTCGATGGCTTCATCGACATTAACGGCGAGCCGATCCGCAATGTCGTGACGGGACGGGAGCATTGGGCGCGGATCGATCTGCCTGACGGGTTCGAGTACACCTTGGCGGAAGTCGGCAGCGCCTCCTCGAAAACGCAGGGCCCGATCGCTTTCGATCTTGAGAACTCCTACGGTCAGTTCGCCCGCCTGCATCTGAACGGACAAGGGCCGATCAGGGGTTGAAATGGCAGAGGCGGCGCTGCTGAACTCGTCCTTGGAGATGTTGATCCGGCGTGACCGCCTGATCATGCTGACGGGCATCGTTGCTCTCGTCATGCTGGCCTGGGCGTGGTTGCTCGTTGGGGCCGGCACAGGCATGAGCATCTGGATGATGAGCCGCCCCGCGATCTTTCCCGGTAATGAGGCGGGATCGGCGATGCCGGCGGCTTCGTGGTCGGTCGCGACCTGGATCATCGTTGCCGGCATGTGGTGGATCATGATGATCGCCATGATGATCCCAAGCGTCACGCCGATGGTTCTGCTCCACGCCCGGGTCAGTCGCCACGCCCAGAGTAAGGGACAGATTGCCGCCGGCGCGATTCCATCCGGCGTCTTTCTCGGCGGTTATCTCCTGGTCTGGCTCGCCTTTTCGCTGTTCGCCACCACTCTTCAATTTGCCTGCGAACAGCTCGGTTTTCTGTCTCAGCCGATGATGTGGTCGGTGAATGTCTGGATGACGGCGGCCTTGTTCGTCGCCGCCGGCCTCTACCAGATATCTCCATTCAAGCGGGTGTGCCTTGAACATTGCCGCGCGCCCGCCGAGTTCCTGTCTCGGCACTGGCGCAAGGGCCGCGCGGGCGCCTTTCGGATGGGCGTCGAACACGGTGCATACTGCCTCGGCTGCTGCTGGACCTTGATGGCGTTGCTGTTCGTAGGCGGCATCATGAATATCTACTGGATTACCGGTCTGGCTATCATTGTCCTCTTCGAGAAAATCATGCCCCGAGGCGACAGGTTGGCGCGAGTGCTAGGCTCAATGTTCGTTCTCGCCGGGGCTTGGATCGCGATTGGGGCAATCTGATCAGTTGCTACCTCGACCGAATGCGAAGCCATTGATTGTCCAAGCCTTCCTTGTTCTTCGAGCTCACGCTGATCCTGCCTGAATCTCGCAAAACTCGTCTTCGACCTTTCCTGATCGTTCAACGGACGAGCGTTAGCTTGTGCCGTTCCTATTCGTCCGTAGGCGCGGATGCGTCCACAGGGCGACGTCGATCGTCGCACGGTGACCGCGAATGCTCTCCGTACGGAGCCCGTCGGGCGGCGTGACGTTCTGGCCGCCGTCTTTGATCGCCTTGATCGCAGCGGCGGATACTGCGAATTGGGCACCCTCGACCTTGGCGACTTCCATCAGACGGCTCGCCAGATTGACCGTGTCGCCGCTGACACTGATTTGCTGGTGGGCCTCATGGCCTAGGCGGGCAAGGACGACGGGACCGTAGTGAAGGCCGAGCCGCAACCGGAGGCCGCCAGGCTCGGCCTGCGGCTGCGACGCGACCCAGTCGCGCGTGTTGTCGGCCAGCGCGACGCCTGCCGCGAAGGCGCGGCCGCAAGGGTCGCCGATCTCTTCGACGATGCCGAAGACGATCATCGCGCCGTCTCCCATAAAGTTCATTACCACCCCCTCATGCTTGGCGACCGTGTCGACAACAAGGGTGTGGAATTGCTTGAGGAAGGTCTGGGTGCGGGCAGGACCGAGTTCCTCGCTTCGCCGAGTGAAGCCTGAGAGGTCCAGGAAGAGGACGGCGGCCGCTTGCTCCAGCGGTTGTCTCAAATAGTCCGGATCCGCTGCGATACGCTCGGAGAGCAGGGCGGGGTGGAAGCGACGCAGGGCCGCCTCGGCGGCAACAACCGTCCGCGCCTCCTTACGCTCGTGCAACTGGCGGGCGAATCCAGCTATGGCTACTGGGGGAACCGCGGCGACGAGTGGCAAAGCAGCGCTCGTCCAGATGTCGCCAGCGAACAGGATGAAAGTGCCGGCCAGAACCGCCAAATGGGCCAATCCGACCAGCGGCAGGCTTCGAGTCAGCGGCAGGAACAGGACGAGGAGAACGCCGCTCAAGGCGAGCATTAGTGCAATGGAAGCGTCAACTTGGCGTGTCATAGCATTGCGGGTAGGGGTTTGAGCGCTCAGCAATTGCGCGACGCCCGTCGCTTGAATCTCCACCCCTGGCGTGACGGGATCGAACGGTGTCGCGAAGCTGTCGCCGACACCAGTCGCGGTAACCCCGATCATTGCGAGATGGGCAGCCAAGGACGGGCTCCGGCCTGAAAGAACTTCTTCCGCGCTGATTGTCCGGATCGCCCCAGCCGGTCCGAAGAACCGCAGCGATAAGTGCCAGCGCGAGTCCAATGGAATCGGATCATTGCCAATGGTAACGCTATCGGCGGTCAAGACGGCCTCCGCGTTCCGGTGGAGCGCTGCGGCCTTCAGAGCGAACCCCTGCACAAGGCCGCGCGGTGACTGGAACAGCAAGGGCAGGTGGCGCGGCGTTCCGCCTGCGTCCGCAGCGACGTTGGCGAAGCCCACTGCCGCAACGCGATCGAACTTCGGCAAGGGCCACAGATCGTTGTCGGGCATGGGCGCCGCCACCGCCTGTGGGTCACTCTGACGGAACTGGCCGGCGGCTGCAATCACGCTGGGAATGGTTGCCAGAGCCTCAGCCAGCGCATCATCAGCATCCGTCTCCGCGGGATCGACCAGCAGGATGTCGAGAGCCAGCGTTTTTGCGCCTGCGGCGACGATTTCCCGGATCAGCATGGCGAGGCGCCCGCGATCTAGAGGATAGCCACCTTCGGCTGCGACCGTCGCGTCATCGATCGCGACGATTATGATTTCCTCCGGCGTCTCCCGGGGGCCAGCGGCAAGAAGCCGGAGATCGACCAGCGGCGCCTCGATGAGATCCACGACGCTGCGCTGTCCGGAAACGTGCAACATGCCGAGCCACCCAGCCCAGCAAATGGCTGCGAGGGCCGCGAGGGCGATAGTTGTAAGCGGAGCTCGCACCCGCCGCTGCAACGCTCTAGCGCCCGAAGCGGGAATGCAGGCGGGAGACCCGCTCCCGTGGCCATCTGCGAACTGTCAGGGGGGCGCCGGGACTCACGTCAACGCCTTCGCCCGGTCTCAGGAGGACGGTGCCCGGACCCGTACGCCGACCGACCTGCACCTGTCCTTGGACAACGAAAACCGCGGTGGCACCAGGGCTGACATCGACCGCATACAAGGTGCCACGTACTGAGGCTATCGCGTGCGGCGTCCTGATCTGGAAAGGCCGCGAGGTCTCTAAGTCGATTAGAACCGCTTTCGTATCGAGACGGACCGCGTGGGGCGGTCCGTCCGACGCCGGCGCAAGGATCTGCAGTCTTGCGGCCGCCTCGGCCTCGATGAGCAAACCGCCGGGGCAGCGGATCATGGTGCGCGGTGGATCACGCAAGATCACGGATGTGCAGGTCCCATCTTGCTGCGCGACGGCCGCCCCACAGGTGATGATAAGAAGGGCTGCCACTGCCAAGCGCGTCCGGAATGTAGAGACTTGCATTCGACGTCTCCCAAGAGCGCTGCCTAGCTTCCCCAAAATTTCCTCTAGGTCACCATTCCCTGCTTCTGCCCATTTCCGGTTCACTTCAAGACGGAAGCGTCGCTTTTCTCCAGATCGGGCTTTCGCACAAGAGGCATGGCGGCAGCAATGTTGCCATGGGACGTCGTCGCATCGATCAGTCCTGCTGGCTGCCGGACGATAGCCTTCTTGGGCCGGCAGAAGCAGCAAAGAGGCGATGATACTGACGGACGACCGCTGGCCCAGGTTTACTTCTGCTTTTGGAAGGTCTCACGCGACGGCTCCAGGCAGAAAGGTTTGACCGCCGAACGGCGGTTTTCGCCGTCTACGGGCCCGGAAGCGAACGATCTGTCGCCGTGAAGGGCTTCGGGCGCCGTGAGGCGTGCGAAACCATTCACGTAAGCGGTCGATGGTTTTCTGTCATACCGCCCAGAAAACTGTCGGTCGGCTTTCTGCCCACGGCGGCATCGGAAATCATCGTCTCGCTGTGCCCGTTGGCGGCATCGGAAATCATTCCTGCTCCGCACTCATGCCGGACAACACGCGCTACTGGAGGCGCTCCGATCGGCTGCGCCGCTCTGACGATAAATCGTCCCGTCTGTAGATGGTCTGATCGAGAAGATCCAACACATCGCTCTCTCGCAGCGGTCCAAGATCACGAGTCGGCTCAGGGGGTTCCGCTTCATCGTCATCTGGAGGTATCAGGCGGAAAGCAGATGCGACATATCGCAAAATGGACATTGCGTATCCTCCCAAATTTGCAGCGCCGAGCACAAAATAAGCACTCTCAGCTTGTCCCAAGTGTGACGCTGGAAGAAATGTGGGCCGGCGCATGGCCATCCCCCCAGATGTTCACATCTGCTGACATTCGCCGCAGTGTGTGATCTCTAGGTGGCCCTCCGTACTTGTACTTGAACTCAGCTCGTTGCTCGCGTTGGGCCATCCGCCGCGCCTTGAACGGCTCGTCCTTCCAGATCTCCTTTGCCGTCTCGCCGGCCTTGATCCTGGCCTTCTCGTCCTCGGTGTTACGCTGACTTGGCGCGGCAACAAGCGTGGCGTCCATGATCTGACCTGACATCGGCAGATAGCCCGCTTCGCTGATCGCCCGGTCGGGACGGGCAAACAAAGCGTCGAGCGCATCGGCGGCAATCAAGGCCTCACGGAAATCCCACAGAGTGTTGGCGTCCGGCACTGCATCGCCGGGACGGAGACCGCAGAACCGCATCCAGCTCAACCGGTCCTTCACGAGGAACTCGGTCTGCTCCAGGGACAACCCGTTCAGCGCCTGGAGAACCAGCATCCTGAATTTGAGAGCCGGATCGAAGGGCGGCCTGCCGCCCCTGCTGCGATCGCGCCGGGGAACCGATTTCGCCAGGTCTGCCCAGAATATCTCGAAATCGACCGTAACGGAGAGCTTCTCCAATGGATCGCCATGGCGTGACAGTTGCGAAAGCCGATCCTCGACGTCCCAAAACCCAATCTGTCCCGCCATCCGACCCCGCCCGAAAGCCCGACTCTACTGAATCATGTCAGCACGAAATCCGCCAGTTTCCGGAGGCGTCCAGCTGTCAGACCGCAAACGGCCCGAAATCGCGATAGTGTGCACCCCCAACTCGCTACCATCGCTGGTCCCGACCGGGCTTTCAGTCGAGCGGTATTATGTCCCCGAAGAAGTCCTCGTCGGTAGCCGCTCGAATTAGGCAGGCGGCGAGTCCCTGACGCTTATCGCGTTGCATCGAGGCATCCACAATACAGGTTGCAGGCAAGCCCACCCACCGGTCATATGCGCTATCGGACCAAAGTCTGATTTTTATCCATACTTTGGTCTCTGATTCTCGCGACCAAAGTAGATGAAAATCGTCGGACCTTCTTCCATATCGCTGAGTTTAGAGCAGGAAGAATATTGCGAAAGGTCGGCGCGGCGGAGTAGAAAATCCGCTTTACCAAAGTGTGCGCCCGCCAAGAGCATAGAAGATGCTCGCAGGTGTTTTTTCTTATTTCCTATAACGTGCAGGCCCAAAGCATAGGTTTATGCTCTTGGCTGTCCCGTCAATATTTTGCTTTGATCGCGCGTGCATCAGCCGCGTATCGGGAGTTGGAACCATGGCCGCTTTCACAATCAATCAAGCTGATCTCTCGTTTATCCTCTATCAGATCAAAGTGGCGGAAGCTCACGCGGCCGGTATCCCGCTCACGGAACTTCGCGTGACACCGGAAGGCAACCTGATTTCCGATCGTCTCGAGTATCACGCTGACACCGGCGTATATCTCGGCGATCCTGCAACTCCCAAGGCTATTCCGGATCCGCATGTGCCAGTCGGCTTGCGTACCGTGGATGGAAGCAGCAACAACATCTTGCCCGGTCGCGAAAGTTGGGGCGCAGCCGACCAGCCGATGCCGCGCCTCCTGATCCCACGCTATAACAATGATGCCGATGGCGACAGTTTCGACCCTGACGGTCCCTTCGGTCCCGCGCCAAGCGTTACGAATACCAACTACAACAACAGCGGCAGCGTCGCCGATGCCGATCCACGCATTATCTCAAATCTGGTGGTAGACCAGTCGTTTGGCAATCCAGCCGCAATTATCGCGGCATTGACGTTCGCTGGCTCCGAAGACGTCATGGGCGACCTGCAGCGATTGATTGAAGCTCGCGTGACACCAGAAGCGGCGGATGCTGCGGTCATCATGGCGGATGATGCACTGGCAGCGGCGTACCTTGCGCTAGACGAGGCCGTGAATGCCTATGTTGCCGGAAATCCAGACAGTATCGACGCTATCCAGGTCGCGGCTGAAGCGGTAACTTTCGCCGAAGCGGCGCTCGAACATGCGACCGCTGTCGCTGAGGACCCGGCCGCGGCGTTCCTGGCGGTGGCTGCCGAGCTAGGGCTGGAAGTGACCAACGGCTCGCTGGTTATCCCCAACGTCGCTGCTGACGAAGGCCTTTCGGCGCCGTTCAACGCTTGGATGACGTTCTTTGGCCAGTTCTTTGACCACGGTCTCGACCTCATCACTAAGGGCGGCAACGGCACAATCTATGTTCCGTTGCAGCACGACGATCCGCTCTTCGACAAGGGCGCGGATGGGATCGCCGGAACGGCCGACGACGGCCACGCCAACTTCATGGTGCTGACGCGAGCCACAAACGTGGACGGTACACAGGTCAACACAACGACGCCATTTGTCGACCAGAACCAGACCTACACGTCGCATTCGTCACACCAGGTCTTCCTACGCGAGTACCAGACCGTCGGCGGCCGAACAGTTTCAACCGGCAATCTTCTGGACGGCGCCAATGGGGGGCTACCAACTTGGTCCGACATCAAAGTGCAGGCGGCGAGTATGCTTGGCATCCAATTGACGGACGCCGACGTGTTCAACGTCCCGTTGCTGCGCACCGACCCTTATGGCAATTTCATTCCGAATCCGACGACGGGCTATGCGCAAGTCATCGTCAATATCGGTCCGGATGGCATACCGAACACCCTTGATGATGTTGTCGTCAGCGGCACCAGTGTTAGCCCGTTGAACATTGCCGCCTTGAATAGCGGCATGGGTCCGGTTCGCACAAATCATGCTTTCCTGGATGACATTGCGCACAACGCAGTTCCCGTCATCGTCAACGGTGTATTGGTTCCCGACGGGGACGGCGATACGGGCAATGCTGTCGCTTTCAATCCGCAAAACGGTCGAAACCTGGAATACGACAACGAGCTGCTCGACCGCCACTTCATCACCGGAGACGGTCGCGGCAACGAGAATATCGGCCTCACCGCAGTTCATCACATTTTCCACTCGGAACACAATCGTCAGGTCGATTCGCAGAAGCTGACGATTCTGCAAAGCGGCGATCTTGCCTTCGTGAACGAGTGGTTCGCCGGCGACATCGACGGTGTGACCCTCGCGGCTTTTAACGCTGGCTACGCTACGGCGCCCAACAAGGGTGCCTACCTCGCCGAAAACGCTTTGTTCCATAGCGGAGACTGGGACGGCGAGCGTCTGTTCCAAGCGGCTCGCTTCGCCACGGAGATGCAGTACCAGCATCTCGTGTTTGAGGAGTTCGCCCGCAAGATCCAGCCAAATATCGACGTATTCGTCTTCAACTCGGTCACCGATGTCGACCCGGCGATCTTCTCTGAGTTCGCTAACACGGTCTATCGGTTCGGTCATTCCATGCTGACCGAGAGCATGCCGCGGCTGTTCGCGGACGGCTCAGCGGATGACATGGGTCTGATTGCTTCATTCCTTAATCCGGTCGCCTTCGACCTGGACGGGACCGTCCATGCCGATGTCGGGGCTGGCGCTATCGTGCGGGGCATGACTATCGAACGGGGCAACGAGATCGACGAGTTCGTCGTCGGCGCACTGCGAAACAGCCTGCTGGGCCTGCCGCTCGACTTGGCAGCGATCAATATTGCCCGAGGCCGCGATACCGGCGTCCCGACGCTGAACGACGCCCGCGGACAACTCTATGCGGCCAGTGGCTCGAGTTTCCTCAAGCCCTACGACCACTGGGCCGATTTCGCGGCGAACCTCAAGAACCCGGCTTCGATCGTGAACTTCATTGCTGCCTATGGCATGCATCAGTCCATCACCACTGCGACGACGCTTGAGGCCAAGCGGGATGCGGCGATGGAACTGGTGTTCGGTCTCGACCAGAATGGCGACAATTCGGTTCCTGTCGATCGGATCGCCTTCCTAACCGGAACAGACTACGGCGGCGACACCGATCCCCTTAAGGATTGGGCGGGGCGTGAGACCGGGCTCAACCTGGTGGATCTCTGGATCGGCGGCCTCGCCGAAAAGAAAATGCCCTTCGGCGGCATGCTCGGCTCGACCTTCAATGCGATCTTCGAGCTGCAACTCGAGAACCTGCAGGATGGCGATCGGTTCTACTACCTGACCCGAACTCAGGGTCAGAACATGCTGAACGCGCTGGAGCAGAACGCCTTCGCCAAGATGATCTTGGCCAACACGGACCTCGCCGATCCCGGCGCGGACGGCATCCGCGGAACCGCCGACGATATCGTGTCGCGCCATATCGGTATTGATGCCTTTGCCACCTATGATCACGTCCTCGAGGTCAACGTCCTCAATCAGGTCGACTATGATCCAGATAACCTTAGTGCGTCCGGGAGGGATCCTACTGGTAACGATCCGTTCCTGGAGGCCATGGGTCTCGGCAAGGTCGTACGTGTCGATCCGACCGGACAAGTCACTCAAAACTACATCCGCGTCTTTGGCGGCGAGCACACGGTCATAGGGGGCACAAACGGCAACGACACCATTATCGCCGACTTCGGTGACGATGCCATCTGGGGCGACGCGGGCGACGACCGCATTGAGGCTGGTGCTGGCGTTGATCTCGTCAATGGCGGTGCGGGCAACGACATCATCACCGACTCCGGTGACTCGGGTGACTTCTTGAAGGGTGACGAAGGCGACGACGTCATCGCCAACTCGAACGGACTCGACATTTTGATGGGCGGTTCCGGCAAGGACGTGTTCTTCGTCGGCGTCGATGCGACCGAAGTGTTTGGCGGTGAAGGAGACGATTTCATCCTCGGTGGGGACGATGCCGACTTCCTGCTCGGCAATGAAGGTGACGACTGGATTGAGGGAGGCGGCGGCTTCGACACCACGGCCGGCGATAATTCGGAGTTGTTCTTCAACTCTGCCATCAAAGGCCACGACGTAATGTTCGCCGGCAATGACGAACATGATTTCGACGCCGAATCCGGCGACGACATCATGGTCCAGGGCGAAAGCGTCATGCGCAACGAGGGCATGTTCGGCTTCGACTGGTCAATCTTCAAGGGTGTTTCCTTCGGGGCGAATGCCGATCTACGCGTGCCGATCTTCACGACGGAGCAGGCCGACATTCTGCGCAATCGTTTCGACAAGGTCGAAGCGCTTTCGGGCTGGAACCATGACGATATTCTGCGCGGCGACGACCGTGTCCGGAATCTGGACGGCGCCACGACTGTCGGCACCGCCGAAGGCGTTTTCTTCCAAGACGAACTCACCCAAGCCGGTGTCGATAGGATCGACGGGTTGCGGAACTTGCTAGGCAATCTGATCGATGATGCCTTGCCAGGAGATCGCGAAGCGCAGATCGCTTTTGACGGTGGCAACATTCTCCTTGGCGGCGGTGGCAGCGATCTCCTCCAAGGGAATGGTGGTGATGACGTCCTGGACGGCGATGCCTGGCTGAACGTGCGCATCCGCATCACCGGAAAAGATCAAAGCGGGCAGGGAACCGAGGACACCGCAGCTAACCAGATAGCCTCAGTTGATAGCCTGAGACACGTGTTCACGGCTCTGGATGCCGGTGATCCGAGCTGGGTCGGCAAGAGCCTGTTCGAGCTGATGATTTCCCGGACAATAGTGCCCAGCCAAATGCACATCGTTCGTGAGATCATTGTGGATAATGGCGTCGGCGATGTTGATGTCGCGGTCTTCAACGACGTGCGCGCAAATTACACGATTGCGTATAATGACGACGGCACTGTAACGGTCACGCAGAACGCCGTGACCGTTGGCGCCATCGATCCGCTGACCGGACGCAACCTCGTCTCGGATGGCACCGACACACTGCGCAATATCGAGCGGCTTCGCTTTTCGGACGTTGAAATCAACGTCAACGCACCGGCGACTGGCGCGCTTGGGGTTAGCGACCTGACGCCGACCGAGGGGCAGTCGCTGTCCGTCACCAACCTTGCCTCAATAATTGACCCGGACGGACTTGGCGCGTTCTCCTATCAATGGCAACAATCCGCGAACGGCACGACCTGGACGAACATTGCAGGCGCCACTGCCGCTGCATTCACCCCTCAGGATCTCCCCTCGATCTTGGCTGGGGCTCAACTCGGCCTTCAGCTCCGGGTGGCGGTCACTTTTACAGATGGTGGCGGAACCGTGGAAACCCTGTTCTCGCAGCCGACCGGACCGACCGGCGCGAACTGGGATGGCATCGCCCTCGGCAACAACACCTTCAACGGCACGGCAGGCGACGACATCGCTGACGGCGTCAGCCCGTTCCTGGGTTTCATCGGCGGCAACGACACACTGAACGGCAACGCCGGCAACGACATCCTTTCCGGCGATGGCGGCAACGACACGCTGAACGGCGGCGCGGGCAACGACACGCTTAACGGCGGCGGGGGCACCGACACGGCGGTCTTTGCGGGCGATGTGGGCAACTTCAACTTTGCCCAGTCCGGTGCCAACATCATCGTGACGGATCTGACCGGGGCGGAGGGCGTCGATACGCTCAACAGCATTGAGACGCTCCGTTTCGCCGGCACCAATTACACGTTCGTCCAAGGCACCGCCGCCAACAACACGAACCTCAATGGCGTCAATGGCGCAGCCGGCTCCCAGATCGTTTTCGGCTGGGCCGGCACCGATAGCATCAACGGTGGTGTGGGCAACGACATCCTCGTCGGTGGCGCCGGCAACGACACGCTCAACGGCAATGCCGGCAACGACACCTTCCTGTGGCGTGTCGGCGACGGGCGCGACATCATCAACGGCGACACTGCAGCTGCAAACATCGCGGGAACGACGGATACGGTCCACATCGCAGGGGACGGGACTGCCGAGCAGTATACGATACATTCACGCGACGCGTGGCTCGCGATCGGCGGAAATCTGACCAGTCAGATCAATGGGAACACCGAGATCGTCATCACGCGCAACGGGACCGACACTACTTCGGTCGTCGCCGAACTCAACAACATCGAGGAGATCGTGATCAATGGTCACGGCGGCGGCGATACGTTCACGACCAACGGAACGTTCGCCGGCACCAGCCTGTCGACCAGCACGATCACCATCAATGGCGGCGCTGGCAACGACACCGTCGACATCTCAGGTCTGCTGTCCGCGCACCGCATCGTCTTCCGCTCCAACGGCGGCGACGACACGATCGTCGGCACGCTGCGTCCACAAGATGTGATCGAGCTGACGCCCGGCACCAAGCTCGCCGACTATGTGCCGAGCGACAATGGCGACGGCACTACCACTTACTCTGACGGCACAAACTCGATCACCTTCGCTACTGCCGGCACGCCTGTCATCCAGGACACCCAGCCGCGCTTGGTTAATGACGAGGGCGTCTCCGGCGCCTTCGAGTACTCGCAGAGCGACATTGCCGGCCTCAAGGCCCTGGTCAACGGGCTGCAGCCTGGACAGACTGGTGACGATGGAGTGCCGACGGGTTTCCGCGAACTCAGCGGCTACAACAACAACGAAGCCAACGCCGGCTGGGGCGCTGCCGACCAGTCCTTCATCCGCATCACCAACTCGCATTACGGCGCCCCGGATACGGACGGCAACCGGGCGATCAACCCGATCTTCCAGGGGCTCGACCCGCGCACCATCTCCAACATCCTCGGTGACCAGGAGGCGGGCCTGCCGAAGGCCGGAAACGACGCCAACATCTTCTTCATGTCAATGGGCCAGTACATCGATCATGGGTTGGACTTCCTGCCCAAGGGCGGCAACGGCACGATCGCGATCGGCGGCCCCGGCGGCGGCGACCCGTTCTCCGGCAATCCGGCGGACCTGACGCGCGGCACGGTCATCGGCTTCGACGCCGACGGCAATCCGCTGCACAAGAACCAGACGTCTCCCTATGTCGACCAGAACCAAGCCTATGGCTCGAACAGTCTGGTCGGCCAGTTCCTCCGCGAAAGCGATGGCAATCAGGGCCACGGCATGCGGCTGTTCTCGGGTGCGCCGGATCCGTCGAATCCGGAATTCAACCTGCTGCCGACGCTGCGCGAGCTGATCCAGCATCATTGGTACGCAGATACGATCTTCACCGACCCCGGCTTGCCGGGCGGCCAGATCGGCTTCCGGGCCTACTACACCAACTACGCGATCGACGCGGAAACCACCGGAACGCTCTTCAATGACGAGGCAGGAGCCTTCGATCCGGGGGTTGTCAGCAAGGTGATCTCGAACTTTATGGGGTCCGGCCACCCACTGCTGCTAGACGCCAACCCCTTCATCAACGTGCTTGACCATTACGTGGCAGGCGACGGACGGGCGAACGAGAATTACGGGCTGACGGCCATCCACACGATCTGGGCCCGTAACCACAATCATCACGTGGATGGTCTGCTGGCCGCCGGCTTCGAAGGAACGCCTGAAGAAGTCTTCCAAGCCGCAAAAATGATCAACGAGGCCGAGTACCAGCGGGTGGTGTTCGACGAGTATCTCGAGACGCTGCTGGGCGGGCTGCGCAGTGAGGGCACACACGGCTTCGAGGAATACGACCCCAATGCGAATGCTGCGATCTCACACGAGTTCGCTGCCGCGGCCTTCCGCTTCGGCCACTCGTTGATCGGGCAGAAGCTGACGGTGATCGACGCCGACGGGAATCCGGTCGAGGTCAACCTGTTCGATGCCTTCCTCAACCCGAGCAATGCCGCGGGCGTGTTCAACGGGCCGCTGCCTCCGGGATACGTTCCGCAGCCGGGATATGCCCAGCATGGCGTCAGCGCCATAGTCGGTGGGCAGGTTCGCCAGCCCTCCGAGGACGTGGACTTCAACATCGTTGACGCGGTCCGCAACGACCTGGTTCGCATCAGTGCTGATCTGTTCGCTTTCAACGTGGCCCGAGGCTGGGACGTCGGTCTCGGCACGCTCAACCAGATCCGGATGGATCTGGCCGCGTCGACCGATCCTTATGTCAGCGAGGCGGTGGGCTTTGCCGGTGGCGATCTTTCGGCCTACACGTCCTGGGCGGATTTCCAGACGCGAAACGGGCTCAGCAATGCCGTCATCGCGCAGTTCATGGAAGCCTATCCGGACCTGGTGCTCGCGGCGGAGGACTTCGACGCGTTCAAGGCGATCAATCCGGACATCGCCATCGCTTTGCAGTCGGACGGCACAGGCATCGTGAAGGGGATCGACCGCGTCGACTTCTGGGTCGGTGGCCTTGCCGAGAAGCACATCAATGACGGCATCGTCGGCCAGACCTTCTGGGTGGTGCTAAGCGAGCAGTTCGAGCGCCTGCAAGATGCGGATCGCTTCTACTACATCTCGCGCTTCGACGACTTTGATTTCTATGAGAACTTCATCGACGGCCAAGAGTTTGCCGACATCGTCGCCCGAAATACCGGCATGACTGACCTGCCGGAGCACATGTTCCGGACCGACGACGAAGACGATACCGACGACAACGCCGTGGAGGACAACGACGATGACGATGACACCGTCGACGATGATGACACCGTCGACGATGACGACACCGTCGATGACGACGACACGGTCGACGACGACGATACGGTCGGCGGCGACGACGACGGTGACACGGTCGACGACGATGACGATACGCCGACACCCCCACCGGTGCCGTCGGTTGTGGCAGGTCTGGTGCTGACGGGGACGGCAGCGGCGGACGTGATGATGGGCAGTGCCGAGGCCGACGTCTTCAGCGGCGGCGACGGCGACGACATTCTCCTTGGCGGCCTCGGCGACGACACGCTGATGGGCGGAGCGGGCAGCGACCTGATCAAGGGAGACGCCGGCCGCGACATGATCTTCGGCGGCGCTGGCGAAGATGTCCTGCTCGGCGGTGCCGGCAACGACATGATCTTCGGCGATGCTGGCGACGACCGGATGTTCGGCGACGACGGCGACGACATGCTGGAAGGCGGTGGCGGCTCCGACACGGTCTATGGCGGGGCGGGCAACGACCGCTTCATTGCCCGCCAGGGTGACGGCGACGACATCTACTGGGGCGATGCGGGCAACGATACGCTGGACTATGCCGCGATCACGGCAAATCTAAAGGTCGATCTTGGCAACGGCACGATGCAGCATGGCAGCGTCTTCAGCAGCCAGAGCGGTTACGACGCCATCTTCGGGTTCGAGAACGTCATCGGCGGTGCGGGCAATGACGAGATCATCGCCAGCTCGGTGGTGAACGTCATGGATGGCGGTGGCGGTAACGACACCTTCGTCTTCCGAACGGCGGCCGATGCCGATGGTGATTGGATCAACGGCTTCGCTAGTGGTGACAAGATCGATCTGAGCGGCATGGCAAGTCCAGGTGGCTTCACCCTAGCTACAACGTCGCTCACCGGCGCCGGCCAGGTGCTTGTCACGCATCTGACGGGGGATGACGGGGAAGCCCTCACCCGGATCCAAGGCAATGTGTCCGATGGAGCCGGGGCCGACTTCACCCTCGATGTCGCGGGTCGTCACCTGACCCAGTCGGACTTCATCGGCGTCGCCTGATGAGCGCTCGGCGGGGGCGTCAGCTCCCGCCACCTCAGCTTTCCGATCATCGCTTCCATTCAAGGGGACGGCTCTCATGGGCACTCAACGACGCCGCCAGCGCCCCAATCCGACGACCATGTCGGAGCGCATCGGCAACTATCGCGGTCTGGCAATCTTCCTGCTCCTCCTCTCGGGGGTGATCAATGTCCTCGCCCTGACCGGTGCCTTCTACATGCTGCAGATCTACGATCGTGCACTGACCAGCGGCAGCGTTCCAACGCTGGTGGCGTTGTCGGTCCTGGCGATTGGCCTGTATCTCTTCCAGGGCATGTTCGACGTGCTGCGTTCCCAAATTCTGGTGCGGTTTGGTGCTCGCATGGACGCCAGGCTGGCTCCGATCACCCACCAGGTCGTGATCGAGATGCCGCGCTACGGGTACTCGACGTCAGAGGCGCTGGAGCGCGGTCGCGACGTTGATACGGTACGCGGCTTCGTTGCCAGCCAGGCACCGATCGCACTGTTTGATCTGCCGTGGATGCCGCTGTTCATCGGTTTCGTCTACCTGCTGCATCCGATGCTGGGTCTCTTGACCATCGGCGGTGCCATCGTTCTCATCGCGTTGACCGTCATCACCGAGGTCCTGACCAAACGCAGCAGCACGGAGATGAACCGTGCCGCGGTGCAGCGCGCCAACCTTGCCGATTCCCATGCTCGCAACGCCGATATCCTGCGAGCAATGGGCTTTGGCGGTCGGGCTGTTGCACGGTTCGAGGAGGCCAATGCCCGCCATCTCGATCTGCAGACCCAGACCAGCGACATCAGCGGCTCGTTCAGTGGCCTGTCGAAAGTGCTGCGCATGATGCTGCAATCGGCGCTTCTGGGCCTTGGCGCGTATCTGACGATCCAGGGCGAGCTCACAGCTGGTGCGATCATCGCCTGCTCGGTAGCTTCCGCCCGGGCTCTGGCGCCGGTGGACCTGGCTATCGGCAACTGGAAAGGCGTCGTTGCCGCCCGTCGCAGCTTTGCGAGACTGAAGGAAACGCTGGCGGCCATGGATGACGATTCCCGTCTCCTCGACCTGCCGGCCCCAACCCAGTCCCTGAAGCTTGAGAATGCAACCGTGGTCGCTCCCAGCACCGGCACTGTACTGCTCAGCGATGTCAGCTTCGAGCTCAAGGCCGGACAGGCGCTGGGTCTGATCGGGCCCAGCGGCGGCGGCAAGACATCGCTCGCCAAAGGCATCGTCGGGGTCTGGCCGCTGCTGCGAGGCAGCGTCAGGCTCGACGACGCTGAGCTCGGTCAATGGCGGACGGACAGGCTTGGTATCCATATTGGCTATCTGCCGCAGGACGTGTCGCTGCTCGACGGTTCGATTGCCGAGAACATTGGCCGCTTCGATCCGGAGGCCGATGCCCGCAAGATCGTCCACGCGGCGCGGGCGGCAGGGGTCCACGAGATGATCGTGAGACTGGAAGGCGGTTATCAGACTGAGCTGGGACCGCATGGTATCGCGCTGTCTGCTGGACAGCGCCAGCGCATTGGTCTGGCACGGGCTCTCTACGGCGATCCCTTCCTGGTGGTTCTGGACGAGCCAAATTCCAATCTGGATGCCGAAGGCGAAGCGGCTCTGACCGAGGCGCTGACCAACCTGCGTGCTCGCGGTGGTATCGCCATCGTCGTTGCGCACCGTCCCAGTGCTCTGGCTGCCGTCGACATGGTCGGGGTGATCCAGGCGGGCAAGCTTGTCGGCTTCGGCCCGAAGGAGGAGATCCTGCGCGAGCCGGTTCGTCAGGCGACGCGGCCGATGACAGCTGCCGGCAAGGCATATGCATCCGCTGCGGTCGCTGCGGCATCCAAGGTCTAGGAGGTGGCGGCGATGGAAGACAGGCTGACACTCGGTATACCGGACCAGGACGCGGCCAATGCGCCGAAGAAGCGTTTCGAGATCAAGGACAACGCTTCGCGAGTGAACTCCCTGGCCGTGCTGCCACTCTTCGTCGTGGCCTTCGCGGGCATACTCAAACAGATCTTCCAGGACGATGATGAGGAGAAGGAAGCTCCCGGCAACCAGAAGTCCTCACCGCAGCCGAACCAGACCCCGGACGTTCAGGCGACGACGGCTGCCCCCATCGAAGCAGCCGATGCGGCTGCTCTGGATAAGGTTGTCCGGATCTCGGACTACCTCGATGCCATAGCCAAGGGCAGGCCGCTGCCTGCCTTTGACGTGTCGGAGTTTGCGTTCGCGCAAGCGGGGGACGGCCCCTCTCAGGCCGCCTTTGAACGAGCGACGAAGATGGCACCCGCCGATACGACTGGTGCAAATGTCGGTTCCAGACCGTTGGGATCGGGCAATCCGACGGGGACAAATTCGTCGCTGCCGACAGCCAATGATAACCAACCCGTCGTGAGCCTACCGCCCATGAGCGGTCAACCCGACGGACCTGGCCCTGGCGATCACGAAG
Organism: Aurantimonas coralicida DSM 14790; assembly: GCF_000421645.1. Lineage (GTDB taxonomy): Bacteria > Pseudomonadota > Alphaproteobacteria > Rhizobiales > Rhizobiaceae > Aurantimonas > Aurantimonas coralicida. The sequence goes on from NZ_ATXK01000002.1 coordinate 821,306, forward strand.
ACCCCGGCGCTCTCGATCCGGACCCGGATCAAACAACACCCGGCGACGAAGATGACGATGACCCGGCGCCGACGAAGACAAACCGTCGTCCGGTTCTCTCCGGCCCGGTCTATCTCGACAACGGGCTGCTTAACCTGTCGGTGATCATCACCATGGGTGAACTGCTTCACGGCGCGAGCGACCCCGACGGCGACACGCTGATCGTGCGTTATCTGGAGGCGGATGGCGGCAGGCTGGAGCGTATCGGTCTTGACCGTTGGCTTTACACGCCTGCAATCGACGAGACCGGAGCGGTGGTCTTCCGTTACCAGGTCAGCGACGGCGACGAAGTCGTCATGCAGACAGCGCATCTGGAAATCCGTCTGCCGGAAACCGAAGCGATCGTCGGCACCGATGGCGACGATATGCTGATCGGCACGCCCTATGCTGACCTGATCGATGGCCGCGGCGGCAACGACATGATCTACGGCCGCGAGAGCGACGATATCCTTTATGGCGGCGACGGTAACGATCGGCTGGTCGGAGGCGCCGGCAACGACATTCTATGGGGCGGCCGCGGCAATGACATCCTGTTCGGCGGCGAGGGCGATGACACGCTGTTTGGCGAACAGGGCGACGACCTTCTTTATGGCGATGCCGGCAACGACATCATCTTCGGTGGCGACGGCAACGACGAAGCCCACGGGGGAGACGGCAACGACTACATCGACGGCGGCGTCGGAAACGATCGGCTCTTTGGCGAAGACGGCGTTGACGTCATCCATGGGGGCGACGGCGACGATCATATCGAGGGCGGGGCTGGAGCCGACGTCCTCATCGGTGGTGTGGGCGCCGATATCATTCTCGGCGGTGCCGATGACGACGTCCTTCAAGGCGATGATGGTAGTGACCAGCTCTTCGGCGGCACCGGCGATGACGAGTTGCATGGTGGTGGCGGCAATGACGCACTCGATGGAGGCGAGGGCGACGACGTCCTCCATGGCGACGACGGCGACGACACAATGTTCGGCGCGAGTGGCAACGACGTGCTGCATGGCGGTGCCGGCAACGACGCAATCGACGGAGGCGAGGGCGACGACGTCCTTCACGGCGATGACGGCGACGACGTTCTTCATGGCGCCGCAGGCAACGACACGCTCGATGGCGGCGACGGAAACGATCACCTCGTCGGCGGCGACGGCGACGACATGCTATTCGATGGTGCCGGCGTCGACATCCTCGAGGGCAGCGCCGGGGACGATTGCATCATTCTTGTCGCCGATGGCGCCATCGACACCGTCTATGGCGGTGGCGGCAACGACACGCTGGACTTATCCCAAATCATCTTCGACGCGACGATCGACTTGCCTGATGGATGGGTGACGATCGACGGCACCCGCGAGGCTCGTCTCTTCGAGATCGAGAACATCCGCGGCGGTCGTGGAAATGATCGGCTCGTTGCCGACGATGAGGTCAACATCATGGTCGGCGGTGCGGGTAACGACATCTTCGTGTTCCGCTCCCTTGACGCCTTGACCAACGAGGGCGGGCCTCGCGACCATATCCAGGACTTCTCGGTTGGCGACCGTATCGACCTGTCGCGTCTCGGTCGGGACCTCGACGACTTCGCTGCGCAAAAGCTGTTCTTTGCCGGCGCCGCTTCGTCGACGACCGCGGAGATCGGCGCAGTGACCTATCGTCACCAGCTTATCTCCGACGAGACCGGCGACCAGGACATCACCATTGTGGGCGGTAATCTCGACGAAGATTCCGAGATGGAATTCGAGCTCGTCCTGCATGGTCGGCATTTGCTGACCGAACAGGATTTTATCCTGGCTGGCCGCGACGACGGTTGAAGCCGACAGCCGCGATCGCCGACGCAATAATCCTTGGAGGAGCATGAGATGAGTGGCACGCAAAAGGCCCAGGAAAGCGAGGCGACGCAGGCCGGACAGCGCTTCGGCATTCGCTCGCGGATTATCACGTCAGGCCTGCTGGCGACTGCCCTGATCGTGGGATGCGGTGGCTGGGCGGCCCAAGCCAGCCTCTCCGGAGCGATTATTGCCCAAGGCAAGGTCACGGTGAAGAAGCAGGTCAAGCAGATTCAGCATCGCGACGGCGGGATTGTCGGGGCGATCCTCGTGGCGAATGGCGACGTGGTTGAAGCCGGCGAAGTCCTGATCAGGCTCGACGAGACCCAGACCAAAGCAGAGCTCGGCGTGATCTCCTCCCAGTTGTCGGAACTGATCGGCCGGCAAGCACGGTTGCGCGCCGAACGCGACGGAGCTGATGATGTCCTGTTCGACCAGCTCTTCGAAACGGCCGCTGTGACAGCTGCAATCGCAGAGGGCGAGCGCCGGTTGTTCAGTGACAACCGAGCCACCCGCGACGCCCAGCGCGATCAGTTGCAGTCCCAGATTGAGCAGTACGGCGAGCAAGTCCGGGGGCTGGAATCGCAACGGGAATCCAACGCCTTGGAGCGCCAGATGATTGCTGAGGATCTGGCCCGTCTGGCTCCACTGGTAAAGCGGAAGCTGGTCGAGAGTACCCGGACCCGCACTATGGAACGTGATCTTGCAAAGATCGACGGTTTGAAGGGGGAGATCGAAGCGAACATTGCACGGGTCAAAGGGCAAATCAGCGAAGCCCGAATGAAAATCATTGAATTGGATCAACAGACCCGAACTGACGCGCAGCGCGAACTCAGAGACGTCGACGCCCGCGTGGCCGAATTGTCTGAACGGATCGTGGCTGCCCGTGATCGCCTCTCGCGAATGGATTTGCGCGCACCAATTGCTGGGTTCGTCAACGATCTGAAGGTACACACGGTCGATGGCGTCATCTCGCCAGGCGAGACAGTGATGGGGATCGTGCCGGAAGGCGAGGAACTCGTCGTGGAAGCCAGGCTGTCGCCGATCGACATTGACCAGGTTAGCGTGGGCCAAGACGTAAAGCTGCGCTTCTCCGCCTTCAACCAGCGCACTACGCCCGAGATCGACGGCAGAGTTGACATCGTCGGTGCCGCGGCGACACTCGATCCAGCCAGCGGACAGACCTACTACCTTTCCGCTATCGCCATTACCGACGAGGATCGGGGCCTCGGCAAGCAGATCCTCGTTCCAGGTATGCCCGTTGAGGTGTTCCTCAAAACCGGCGAACGCTCGGCACTATCCTATCTGGTCAAGCCATTTACCGACCAGATGATGCGCTCGTTCCGAGAAGAGTAGAAGGGTCGTGAAAGGCATCGTCTGTGCGGATAGATCGAAGTCGGTCTTCTTGCGCATGGATGCGAAATTCAGTGTAAAAAAACGATGACTGCGGCTTGTATAAATCAATCAACGCTCGGGCGCCAGAGAAATTATGGGATCTGTATTGTCAAGAAAACGGGAATTGATTGCAATTCTGTCCGTTTCAGATATAAAAGTGCTGATGATAACTCTCAACGAGGCACAGGATCTAGCCCAGAGGGAATCTGATCTGAAACGACGCATCGAGTTCTCAAGAAGAATTCTGATCACGTCAATAAGGCCATCCGGCCGTGTCAATGTAGCCGCCTGTCGAAAGGTACACTAGGGTACTTCCTTCGATCGATGAATCGAATGTGAAGTGACGGGCAGAGCGGCGTCTGATTCAGATCCCGCTTCGATGGAGGTGGAAGATGGCCAGAGCATTGAGCGAGGATCTACGGTCACGAGTACTGAACGCGTCGTCGGACGGAATGTCTGCAAGCCAGGCGGCCGCCCGGTTTGGGATCGGCATATCGACGGCGATCCGGTCGATCCAAGAGTAGGATAATCAATCACTTACCGCGCGTTATTTTTTGACTGTTATACAGATTGTTATGCGCAAGCAAGCATGGGTGGCCATAGCACCGACTGAGGCCGCGTCTGCTTCGTCATCCGTTCAACTTTGCACTTCCTCTAACACTGCGAGGCGTCGAATCGAATTCCCAATGGCCGCCGCCCCCGAAGTGAGAGGATGGCAACGACGCGTCGCTCGTGAACCTATCCCGCCACAAAGCCAAATTACTCGGTGTTCGTCATGTTGGAGCGCTCCATTTCATGCTTCCAGTGCCGAGTTGAGCGATCGCCCGGTCCGATCGACGCAGCATCCTCGGCGTCACCAGCAATCGCAATCCGAAGCCGCCCAAGCCCGGCAGATCATCTGTAGGCGTCATATGGCCGATGATTTGTTTAATGGGTGGGGTTCAAAGAGGGGTGCATATAGTTTGACGCGAATTAATCGAAAGCGTTACTTTAACGCTTCTTAAAACTGCTCGGACGTGGCATCGCTATCGGCTATTAATGAAACGTTAATGACAGGCTGCGTGGGGGCGTGAGCGTAGGCCGCGACCGGCGCCCAAAGGGGCGTTTGCCTCGGCGAAATATCCGGCCCTACGATGTCAGACGGTATACCCATTCTCTGCGAACGCGTTCATCATGTGTGACGAAAATGCCCCAACGTCGGCATAATGCCTGATTATGGACTCCCTCTTTAATGTTGCAGCATGCTAGGTGACCTAGGGGTCGGATGCTCAGGGAGCATGCGGAGCAGTTTTTGGCTGAGAGGGAAGATTATGGTGAGGAAGATTGGCGTCGTTTGCTGGGCAGTGCTGATTTTCGCTGCTGCGTCAAATACGGCGACAGCCGGCGATCTCGTCTACACGCCGGTGAACCCGTCGTTTGGCGGCAATCCGCTCAATTCCTCGCACCTTTTCGCGATTGCCAACGCTCAGCGTGACGCGACGGCGAGTGATGCCGACGATGGCCTGTCGGGGGGCGGCATCGGCGGCGGCGGCGGCGGAGGAGTGGGCAACAGCCAGGCTGATCTCTTCGTCAGCCAACTTCAGGGGCGGCTACTCTCGGCGCTCGCCTCGCAGGTCACCGAGGCGATCTTCGGCGAGAACCCGCAGGACAGCGGCACCGTAACCTTCGGCGACACGAGCGTTACCTTCTCGCGGACGCTGGATTCGATCCGTTTGACCATCGTGAACGGCGCGGACGGCACAGTGACGGACATCGTCGTTCCGCAACTCGTCACGTCAAGCCTAAATTGATCTGCAGGGGGCCCTGTTCGTCAGAACCCGGTCGTGCATGCCTGAGGGGAAACCATGTTGAGTTGTATCTGCACGCGGGGCGGCCCGCGGCTGGCAGTGATGATCGTCGCCCTAGCTTCGCTTTCCGGCTGCGTGACCCAGGAGGCGTTCACAGATACGCCGCCCGTGATCGCACCGGTGTCGCGGCCCAACGACGATCTCCGTCGCGTGCCACCACCGAGGCAGAAGACCGTCGTCGCGGTCTATGGCTATGAGGATCTGACCGGCCAGTTCAAGGAACGGGAAAACGTCCAGTCGCTATCGCGCGCGGTGACGCAGGGTGGCGCCTCGATGCTGATCCAGGCATTGCAGGACGCCGGCGAGCGGCGCTGGTTCACCGTGCTGGAGCGCGCCGAGCTGGATAACCTCCTGAAGGAGCGCCAGATCATCACGGAGATGCGCCGGCTGTACCGTAACGAGACGCAGCTCGATCCGAAAGTGGTTCCGCCGCTTCTGCATGCCAACATCATCATCGAGGGCGGCATCATCGGCTACGACACCAACATCATGACGGGTGGCGTGGGCGCCGGCTTCCTCGGGATCAGCGCCGACACCAAATACATCCACGACGTCGTGACCGTGACGCTCCGGGCCGTGTCGACGAAGACCGGCGAGGTCCTGACCACGGTGACGGTCCGCAAGGCGGTCGCATCCTATGCCCTCCAAGGCGGCGCCTTCCGCTACGTGAAGATCGACGAGCTCTTCATGGCCGAGGCCGGCGTCACCTACAACGAGCCGAAGCAGATCGCGGTCCAGTCGGCGATCGAGAAGGCCGTCGAGGGGCTCATCGTCGAGGGCGCCGATCTCTCGATCTGGGAGTTCAGCGATCCGGCGGCCGGCCGCGCCTATGTCGAGGCCTACAAGGCGCAGGAGTACGGCGAACAGCTGACTGCGGCGGCCCAGACCCTGCCGCGTCCCGCGACCGAGGCTGCCGCCGATTCCGTGCAGACGGTCCCGGCGGCCCCGGTGCGCGTTTCCCAGCGCTCTGCCCGTCCGGCGAGCTCGCCGGCAGCCGCGCCGCGCGTGGTAACGCAGCCGCCTGCGCAGCAGAATCTGCGGCAGTTGCCCGGTGTTCCGAGCAATGCGCCGATCCAGCGCCAGATCGAGGAACAGGCACCGCGGCAATTGCCGCCTGCACCGGCTCCTGACGAAGACGCGGTCGGATCGAGGGAACCGAGCGAGGCGAACCCGGCACGGGTCGCAGCCAACGTCGGCTGAACCGGCCGGTGAATGGATCAGCCTCCCCTCCGTTGTCCTGTGCCCCACCCGTCGCGCAACGCTTGGCTCAGGTCTCGGCGAAAACGGGAGCTCAGGACAGGATGTCTCATCCTGGGTTGGCGACGCCATTGAAACTGGTGGTGGCGGACGGGCACGCGCTGTTCCGGGCAGGTTTGCGCTATCTCCTGCAGGAGCTGGCGGATGTCGTCGAAGTCCACGAGGCTGCCACTGCCGACGAACTCTGGGAGTTGTTGTCAGCCGGCAGCTACGACCTGATCCTCGTCGACCATCTTCTTGGCGGCCTGGAACACGGGTCGGAGATCGGCAATATTCGCCGCCGCACGGGCGGGGCACCCGTCGCGGTCGTGTCGGGCAAGGACGAGCCCGCAATGATCCGTGCTGCGCTGGATGACGGGGCCGCAGGGTTCATTCCCAAGGATTCTTCGCCGCGCCTGATGATCCAGGCCCTGAACCTCATCCTCGCCGGCGGATTCTATCTGCCGCCGACGATCCTGTCGCTGCTGCCACGGGTGCGGGCCGGCGAGCGCCCCGATCCGCAGCGCGTTTCCCTGACGGCGCGCCAAGAGGAGGTGTGGAACCACCTCGCCAAAGGCGCCTCCAACAAGCAAATTGCCCGCTCGCTCGGCCTTTCCGAAGGCGCCGTGAAGGCGCATGTGGCGGGACTTCTGCGTCTGCATGGCGCGCGCAACCGGACGGAGGCGCTGGTGCGCGCCGGCGCGGTCGGCTGGACGAGTGGCGATGCGCCGTGGCAGCATCGCGGTGATCGCGACGAGACGAATGGAGTGGACGGCGCGGCGAGGCCTGACCGGCGCCTGGGGTCCGACGCCGATCCCGAAGGTTCCAACGTCGGACAGGATTAGCGGTGCTCGCGCGCCAGGTCTCGGTATCTGGCGAGCACCCGGCCATCGCGTGGTGGCAGGTCGCGCCGACGGGCGGGCCACCGGAGCTCTCAGGCGCCGGCGGAGAGCCGATCACCGTTTCGCCAACGACGCCATCCGCAGCCACACCCGGCAAGAAGCCGACGGGTTCGCCGCCTCGTGCGCCCGTCCCCCGGATCGCGTCTGGCACCCGGACCTGACCCGCAGTGCTTCGGGTAGCCATCATTTCCTTAGCACGGAGCTTGTTCGGTCGCCGCCGCAGCGCGCCGCAGCGATCGCTGAATCCTCGTGGGGCGTCATCCGTGTGCACACCGTGAGTTGAGGCGCAACGGCAAATTGGGCCGCATAGCAAGCCGGAAGAATTCGCCGTGACTGGTATCATGCAGAACCCAATCCCATCACAAGAACCTCAGGAAATTCTTGAAATTGATCCGGGATGGGATGCAAAGGCGGTCTTCCACACGACACTTCGTTGAAAAGCCCCGCGCCAAGCTTCGAGGCCGTACTACTGCGTTGAACGACCTGGCCGTTATCCCTGCCCTTCTTGTCGCCGGCCATTCGGCCTAGTCGAACGGCTCAAACCTTAATCCATCCGGCTAAGTCACTCAGCCATGGGGCAACCTCGAGGCGAATGGAGGCGCGCTATCCATCTGTTATTAATGGTTTATTACGGACGCATTAACGCCGCTCAAAGCGTCCGTGGCCGACGTCGGCGATGGGGTCTGCCACTCCGAACGTGCACACCCTTAACGTTACCAAGGGGTAAAATGGCTCACTCGACGTTCCGTGATTGACCCTTGGTCGGCAAATCCTCTAAAGGGTTAGCAAGCCGTTAAAGGGATGGAAAAGACAGAGATCCTGAAGCAGCGGCGAGGGAGTGGAGAGAAAGACCGAAGAAACGCCGACGGTTCGACGCAGGGGGAGATTCCTGCGAATGCCTTCGGCTTGCCTGCGGTCCGCCGCGATGCCGGTCTCTCCCACCCTGGCCGCGTCAGTGGCCGACGCCGCGGCGGCAGACGTGTCTCGGACAGACCCGGAAGGCCTGGGAGGCCCCGGTCAACAAGCAAGGTCAACGACGCTGCGGCGTGATGCCGGGCGGGGGAATAGGGGTGACACATGACGAACCTGAAGAGCGTACTTCTGGCCGCGACGGCCATGGGCATGATGGCTGGCGCCGCTCACGCCCAGTCGAATGGAAACACCGCCGACGTCGAGCAGATCCAGCAGGGCAACACCGCTGCCGTCAACCAGTCGGGTAGCGCCGACAACGAAGCGTTTCTTCTTCAGAACGGCACCACCAACGACGCCGACATCCGGCAGTCCGGTGTGGGCGGCAACATCGCCGGCGTTGACGGCAATGCCATGACCCAGACGGGCGCGTCGAACGTCCTCGACGTCAACCAGGCCGGTTCGGGCAACGAGATCGGCACCGGCACCGCCGGCGTCGACCAGACCGTCGGCCGGAACGATGCGACTCTCACCCAGACCGGCACGGACAACACCATCAGCAACGTCCAGCAGGCGGGTCGCGGCACCAGCGGCACCAACGTCCTGACGATCGTGCAGGGTGCGACCCTGAACACCGTGACCACCGCCAGCCAGACTGGTCGGAACAACGAGGGTTCGATCACCCAGGATGGCGGCGGCAACCTGGTCACCTCGTTCTCGCAGACCGAGGTTCCCGGCACCGTCTTCGGTATCCCGGTCACGACCCGTCCTGGCAATGAGGCGACCGTCACGCAGTCGGGCGAAGGCAACATCCTCGCCTCGGTCAGCCAGCGCAGCGACCGTCTCGGCAGCAAGAACACGCTGACCATCGACATGTCCGGTGACGGCAATGGCGGCGGCGGACTCTCCGGCCAGGCCGCCGCCTCCGGGGCGACCGCGAGCACCCTGTCGCAGACCGGCGAAGGCAACGCGATCGGCATGCTCGTCTCCGGCACGGGCGCCCAGTTCGGCGTCACCCAGAGCGGCTCCGACAACGCGGCGACCGGCATCACCCTCGCCGGCACGAACAACCAGCTCGGCATCCGTCAGATCGGTACCGAGAATGCCGTAAGCCTCTCCACGATCGCCGGCCTCGCCAACAATGTCGGCATCGAGCAGTTCGATTTCGGCAACGACGCCAGCGTCTCGATCAACGGGGTTTCCAACGGCAACCAGGTGGGCATCAGCCAGGACGGCCCGATTGGCAGCTTCGGCCGGACGAACGACGCCACGGTGACCATCAACAACGGCTCGGACAACACGTTCACGGTCCAGCAGACGTCGTCGTTGTTCGGCGGCAACAACACCGCCACCGTCTCGCTCACCGCCGGCAACAGCAACCAGCTGAACATCGACCAGACCGGCTCGTTCTTCGGCGAGCGCAACGAGGCGACCGTCACCCTCTGGGGCAGCTTCAACAACGTCGGCGCCTTCGGCGGTAACGATGCCGGCTCGCTCGGCCTAACCGCCGGCAACCTGATCCAGACCGGCGCGGGCAACGACATCACCATGAGTGTCGGTGACGCCGGAGCCTCGAACGGCAACGTCTTCGCCTTCTCCCAGATCGGCGATGACAACATGATCGACGGCTCGATCAACGGCAACGGCGGTGCCGGAACCGGCATCAGCACGGGCAACCAGGCCGCGGTCGTTCAGGCCGGCAACGGCAACAGCGCGACCTTCAGCCAGACCGGCTCGGGCAACGTCCTCGGCGTCAGCCAGTAAGTCCCGCGAAGGGGCGGCTCAGCCGCCCCTTCCTTGCCTCATCCCATTTCATAGCCGGCGTTGCGGCCGTGCCTCACCCCGCCGAAGGCGGCCAGGCCAAGCCCCTCGTCGAAGGAGCCGATCATGAAGAAGTCCCTCAAGGCGACGCTGCTCTCGGCGTCCATCCTCGCCCTCGGCGCCGGCAGCGCGTTCGCCGACGACAACGACGCCTTCACCCTGCAGTCGGGCACGGACAATACCGCTCTCATCCAGCAGAGCGGGTCGGGCAACCAGGTCGGTCTTGCGCCGGTCGCGCAGAACGCAACGCAGGCCGGCAGCGGCAACATGCTGTCGATCAAGCAGCTCGGGTCCACCAGCCAGGTCGGAACGGGCACGCTCGGCGTCGACCAGACCGGCACCAAGAACAAGCTGACGATCATCCAGTTCGCCGGATCGAACGGCAATGCAGTGCTGAACGTGCAGCAGACCGCGAACTTCACGACCAACTCGACCTCGACGAACGTCGCATCGGTCTCCCAGACCGGCGGGACCGGCAATGTCGTCGACACGATCTCGCAGACGATGACCGCCGCCGGCCCGCAGAACTTCATGACCATCGTCCAGGACGGCTCCTCCAACGGCGTCGGCGGCTTCCAGCGGTTCAGCTTGGCCGCCGAATTCGCCGCGCAGAACGGACTGCAGCTCGCCTCGGTCTCGCAGAGCGGCGCGAACAACAACTTCAACTATCGTGCTGACGGCAACTCGAACCAGTTCGCCGTGCGCCAGACGGGCGGCAATACCTCGCTCGTCGCTTCCGTGGTCGGCGACTCGAACCAGCTCCTGGCGCGTCAGGCAAACGGCGCGGTGGCAACCGCCACCATCGCCGGCGACAGCAACGCGCTGGTCTTCAACCAGGGCGGCGCCGGGATCATCGCGGATGTCACCATCACTGGCGACCTCAACAACAGCAACGGCCTTGGCGGCTTCTCCGGCGACGCCCGCTCGGCGGCCTACGGCTTCCAGCGTCCGGGGCTGATCCAGCAGTTCGGCTCGAACCAGCTCGTCTCGCTCGACGTCGATGGCGACTCCAACCGCTTCTCGGTCAACCAGGCCAATCGCGGCAACCGCGCCACGGGCAGCATCGCGGGCGACGGCAACCAGGCCGTCGTCAACCAGGACGGGGTCTCGAACACCGCGACCTTCTCGCAGGTCGGATCCGGCAACACCCTCGGCGTGAGGCAGTGATCAGCCGGGGGGCGGCCTTCAGGCTGCCCCTCGTCCCCTTGACCCGTTTCACCAGCGCGCTGCGGCAGTGCCTCGAACCGCGACAGCGGTCAGGCCGATGCCCTCGCCAGCAAAGGAAAAGATCATGAAGAAGTCCCTCAAGGCGACGCTGCTCTCGGCGTCCATCCTCGCCCTCGGCGCCAGCATCGCCTTCGCCGACGACAACGACGCTTTCACCCTGCAGTCGGGCCAGGACAACACTGGCCTCGTCCTTCAGAGCGGCGTCGGCAGCAACGTCGCCGGCTCCAGCGATCACGCCATCACTCAGGACGGCGACGACAACACGCTGCGGATCGAGCAGATCGCGGACGACATCCGGGGCGGCCGGCAGAACTTCGTCGGCGCCGGTTCGGTGGACGCTGTCGACAATGATTACGCCGGCTTCCTGCAGCAGGGAGACGACAACACCGCCACGATCCGCCAGGACGGCGACCGGAACCGCGTCTTCCAGCTCAAGCAGATCGGGAACGACAACGGCGCGACTGTGAGCCAGACCGGCAGCTTCAACGGCGTCACATCGATTTCCCAGTCGAGCGACGGCAACAGCGTGTCGGTCACCCAGACCGGCAGCCAGAACCTCGTCGGTCGCAGCCAGTACCGTGCGCTGCCGCGGAGCAGCCAAAACGAGACGGAGAGCGGCATCTACCAGAACGGCGGCAACAACACGCTGACCATCTCGACGGTGGGCGATCGCAACCGCACCTACGTCGCGGCGCAGAATTCCACGGGCTTTGCCGCAGGCAACCAGGCGAGCCTCGAGATCCTGGGCTCCGACAACGGGCAGACGGGCTTCGGCACCGGCTTCGCGGCCGGCCTCGGCATGGACTCGCGCTTCGTCGTGGCCGGACTCGAGCGCAGCGTCGTTCGGCAGACCGGCTCCAACGGCCTCGACGTCACCATCAACGGCAACGACAATGCCTATGGCTTCATCCAGACCGGGACGGCGGGTCTGACGGCCTCGGTCACGGGCTCCGACAACCAGCTCGCGGTCGGCCAGAACATCGGCATCGGCCAGGCACTGCGCGACGACGCGATCGTCACCATCACGGGGTCGGGTAACGACGTCGGCCTGAACCAGACGACCAACAGCGGCGCCTCGGCGCGGGTATCTGCCGACATCGACATCGACGGCAGCAACAACCGGCTTGGCATCACCCAGACGCAGAACGGCAATGCAACGTCCTCGCTGGTCGTTTCGCTAGTCGGTTCCGGCAACAACGCGACGTCGCTCGGCGGCTTCACCGGCGATGCAGGGTCGATCTTCTTCAACCGGACCCCGGGCTACCTGGAGCAGGGCGGCAGCAACAACACGATGGAGCTGAAGGTGGGCGCGGTCGGTTCGCCGTCCGACAACAACCTGTTCTCGATGCGCCAGTCGTCTTCCAACAACACGATCAACGGCACGATCATGGGCAGCAACAACCAGGCCGTCGTCTCGCAGTCGGGTGGCGACATGGCGACCTTCACCCAGAACGGCAGCTTCAACAACATCGGCGTCCGGCAGTAAGCCAGGCGACGAGAAACCGGTTGGGGCGGCTGGATGCGTGCATCCGGCCGCCCCGCCATTCGATCCGAAGGCGGTCGAGACGGTCGATCGCATCACAGTGGCAGGAGACGTAAAATGGTCCGACGGCCTTTACCCGGTTTGATGCTGATCGCGTCCGCCATGCTTGTTCCGCTTGCTGCCGCCAGCGCCCAGACCGCCGGCGACAACTCCGTCTTCATCGGCCAGACCGGCAACACCAACGCGATCGCCATCGAGCAGGACGGCAACGGCAACGTCGTCGGCGGCCCGACGGACGGCTTGCCGCTCGGCCAGGACGGCCGCGACAACCAGATCACCATCCGGCAGACCGGATCGAACAATTCCGTCGCCACCAACACCCGTACGGGCGTGCGGCCAAGCCTCGGGCTGGTCGCCACCGGCACCGGCCAGCTCGGCAACCGCAACGTCATCGACATCATCCAGGACACGCCCTTCTTCGGCTTCGCCAGCACGGCGATCGAGGCGATCCAGCAGCAGGCGCTCGCCGCCTTCAGCGCCGCCGGCGCCGCCTCGAACGAGCTGGTGCTGCGCCAGTCCTCGCTGGCCGGCGCCCAGTCGGTCGGGCAGGTGATCCAGACCAACACCGCGGCCGGACCGGACGAACGGGTCACCAACCGCGTCGCCATCACGCAGACCGGCAACATCGCCGGCGACAACACCGTGGTGACCGTCCTGCAGAACGGCGCCGGCAACGACGCCGGCATCCTCCAGACCCAGGCCGGCCAGCAGATCGGGACGGTCCGGCAGATCGGCACCGAGAACGCCGCCGGGATCGAGCAGTCCAACGGCCTCGACAACGCCGTCCTCAGCGTCGAGCAGAGCGGCATCCTCAACCGCTTGGAACTGCTGCAGAGCGGCTCGCGCAACCAGGTCGCGCAGATCCTGCAGAACAACGACGGCGTCGGGATCTCCGGCAACAGGGTCACCCTGACGCTCGCCGGCAGCGACAATGGCGGCAACGGCGCCACCGACAATTTCAGCATCATCCGCAACGCCGCGGCCGTCTACCAGGCCATGATCTTGCAGATCGGCGACGACAACAGCGTCAGCTACGTCACCTCCGACGACAGCACCGGGAACCTCTACGGCGTCTCGCAGGAAGGCGACGGCAACGGCGCGACCGGCACCGTGTCGGGTGACGAGAACGAGATGGCGGTCCGGCAGATCGGCGACGACAACAGCTTCACCTTCCTGCAGGACGGCACGGCGAACGCCGCCGCGGCGGACTTCGCCGGGGAGCGCAACCAGGCCGCCCTCAGGCAGAACGGCACCGGCAATCTCGCGGTCGTCTCGATCAGCGGCAACAGCAACAACGCCCTGCAGGTAACCGGCTTCACCGGCGACCGCCTGGCGGTGGCCACCGCCGAGGGGCTGAAGCCCGGCGACATCGTGCAGGCCGGCACGCTCAACACGGTGGACGTCATCGTCACCGGCGACCTGAACGCCTTCGCCTTCTCGCAGAAGGACCAGGACAACCGGATCTACGGCCTCGTCTCGGGCACCGGGAACCAGGCCGTGGTGACCCAGGCGGGAACTGCAAACGTTGCGTCTTTTTCGCAGCGAGGAAAGGGGAACGGCCTGGTGATTCAGCAGTAGAAGCCGACAATGCGCCGCCGATGTGCGGAAAATGCTGCTGTTGCTCAAAATTCCAGAGGTGGGCGAAAAATGTTATTAAGGCTTGCGCGCCATAATCCGGGTAAGATCAACCCGGAGCAGTTCGATGTATCGGATGCGTGCATGCCTCACTGTCGCGGTCCTGTTGACGACCTTTCCGGCCGCGGCCGACAATTCTCTTGTGATCCTGACGGATCCGAATTCGCTGAACGCTACGGAACTGACGATCGCCGGCAGCGGCAACGGCCTCAGCATCTTACAGGAAGTCCCGCTGAGCGCCGCCGTGACGAACAAGGTCCGCGTCAGCCTGACGGGCGACCGCAATGGCGGTCCGGTGGGGTCGACCTTCACCAGTGCGGCCTTGAGCTCCGGCCTGATGCCGGGCACGCTGACGCAGCGCGGACAGGGCAACATGATGAGCCTCGACGTAATAGGCTCGAGCAATCTCTTCGCCATGCTGCAGCAGGGCGACGGCAACACCATCGTCGGCTCGATCTCGGGCATCGGCAACCAGGCGGCCGTCCAGCAGTTCGGCGGCAACAACTTCGCCTCCTTCTCCCAGACCGGGATGGGGAACAATGTCAGCATCACCCAGAGGTCCCGCTAAGGCAGGGATCTCGCATTCGGAAAGGTTCCGGCATGCGTCCCTCCCTTCTTGGCTCAGCCATCGCGGCCCTGGCCATGTGGTCCGCGGTCGTTCCGGCGAGCGCCGAGGACAACACGCTGACGATCCTGCAGACCGGCACGGGCAACTCGCTCTTCGTTGACCAGTCGCAAGCCAGCGGCAGCACGGTCGGCGGCCTCTCGCTCGGTCGGTTCGGAAGCCTTCTCAGCCTCGACGAGAGCTCGTCGCAGCTGGGCGGCAACAACCGCGCCACGATCACCGTCACCGACGACGGCGCAGATGCAGTCGCGAACGGCGGCGAGGTCTATCTCTACCAGAACAACACCGGCCAGACCGTCGGGGCGACCCAGCCGGGCGGGGCCCGTGTCGGCAACCTCGACGGAGCCAACGTCGCGACCATCAACGCCCTCAACGGCAGCAACGCGCTCGTCGGCCAGTACGGCGTCGGCAACAATGCCACGGTCAACGTCACGGGCCCGCTTTCCGGCACCCTGACCGGCGGCGAGGCCATCAACGGGACGGTCATCCAGGTCGGCAACGGCAATCTCGGCAGCGTCAACGCCGGCGCCGGCACGCAGGGCACCGTCGTCCAGCTCGGCAGCGGCAACACCAACGAGCTCAACATCGAAGGCTCCCCGCCGGGCACGTCGGTCGTCTACACCCAGATCGGCAACAACCTGACGCCGGGGACCAGCGCCCAGGTTTTCACCACCGTGCCGGGCACGGTGACGGTGACCCAGACCGGCTTCGGCAGCGTCGCGACCCGCGGCGCCGTGACCGTCACCCAGACCGCACGCTGAGTGCGGCGATGCGCGCGGCAGGACGACATACGGCCCTCCTCGCCGCCGGGATCATGCTGGTGACCGGCGGTGCGAGCCGGGCGGCCGAGCCGGGCGCGATCGCGGCGATCGTGGTGGAGCCGACGGACGACGGCGTGCGGATGACCGGCCGGGCCGTGGCGCTTTCGGTTTTGTCGGTGGACGCGAAGATGACCATCGAGCGGTCGGGCAGCGGCGGCCGCACCTCGACGTCGCAGGGCGGGCGCTTCACGCTCGAAAAGGGCGAGAGTGCCGACGTGGCCACGGTCGGGCTGTCCATGGCGGCGGGCGACGCGCTCTCGGTGGAACTGGTGCTGAGCGTCGACGGCCGGACGATCGCGCGGAGCGTCGTCGAGACGGCACCGTAGCGGACACGAGATCGACCCGTCCGGCCCGAAGCGCTTCCGGCCGGACGGTTTTCGCGAGGGACAAGCCGGACTGCCGCAAGAGAGCGCGGTCAGACGGCCAGGGACGGGGACGGGGAAGAATGAACATCATGAATATTGCCGGGCTGTCGCTCGTCATGGCCCTGGCGGGCCATTCGGCGGCCAAGGCCCAGAGCGAAAGCGACTTCGTCGCCGCGTTCTCCGGCGACTGGCAGACGCTGGATCCGGCCTATTCGGACGGCGGCGCCTGTCGCGTGTCGCTGGCGTCCGAGAAGTCGGGCGCCAATTACGCGCTGACGGCGCGCAATTGCGGCGGCGACCTTGCCGGCATCGGTGGCTGGGGCATCGTCGGCAAGCAGCTCGCGCTGCTCGGCGCCGACGATCAGGTGCTGGCCCGCATGGGCGGCAACCAGATCCGCATGAGCGGCGACACCGAGACCGGCAAGGCGCTGGTCTTCGAGCGCATCCGCGAGACGGCGGTCGCGCTGGCACGGCCGGTGAACGACGAGGAATGCGTCTTCTACGGCTACACCGCGAGTTGCGCCAAGCCGGAGGACTTCGTGCAGCCCGAGTCCGCCGCGCCCGGCGAAGCGGCCAAGGCCTCGGTGCTCGTGCGCCTCAATGTCCGGGCGGAAGCCCGCCCCGACGCCCCAATCGTCTCCACCATCCCGGCCAACACCTGCGTCGTCGTCGACCAGTGCACGACGGCGTCCGACGGGTTGTGGTGCAAGGCCCAGGTCGCCAGCTACACCGGCTGGATCCCGCAGAAGGCGGTCCGGCAGGGCCGCTGGCCGGTCCTCACCTTCGCCGGACAGTGCCAGATGGTGAACTGACACTCACAATTGCAGCAAGAGGGGCTGCTTCGCCGAATATGAGGTCGTCATAACGACCATATACCGACCATAGAAAACGCCATATTTCTCCCCCACCACACCATACGCACTAAAGCTGCAGTCAGGGGATCCGACTGGCGACGGGGTCGTTTGGGCTTCTCTCATCATGTTGCCGAAAGCCTGGATCGGCCTTCGACTATTCATTCACACTGGTGCGCTTTCTCCTGCGCAGAGTTCTTTGCGGACCGGCGCCGCTCGATCGCGCGCTGTTGAGGGCTTGCTCCCTCGCGTCGCCTGCGTCGGTGCGCTCTCGCTAGCGGAATTGCCTGCGCGGACGTTTTGCAGGAACGGCCAAGGCAGGGACTGTATGACGTCATTCAGTTTGACGATATCAACCGGCCTCGGCGCCTTCTTTGTCCCAGTAGCCCCGCACAAAGCTCGCACTTCGCTCGCCATACTCGGACACCGACAGCGACTTCAGGAGCTTTTCTCTGTCGATGTGGTCGCGGACGATGCGCGCGTCCCTCCAAGGGATATGGGACAGCTCGGCATTCGTCGACAACGCGTGCCCAGTGATCTGCGAAAGGCGCGCCTGCCAACCCTCCTCAGCAAGACTGGCTTCGAACCAGGCTGCGAGGGCCTCCCAGTCTGGCCACGCCCAATCGTCGGTACTCAATGCAAACAGATCACCGTCGCGTCGGGCGAGGCCAATGCGTTCGCGGGCTTCCGCAAACCGTCGATCCCAGAGGCGGTCGAGGTCGAGGGCTGCCTCGCGAGCCTGTCGCTCGACTGACGTCCGAAGGGATTTCCGTGCGAGCGGAAAGCTTCCACGCGGGTCTTTAGGCACGCGCCGGACATACTGCCAGACGCCGTTGCGCTTTGTGAGATGATTCGAGATCGCCACTTCAACCGCCATGTTGCACATGATGTTATGCAGCGGCCTGACAAGCAAGCCGCGCATGAGGGCGGTAAGTGATTGATTTATCAGATGGCCGGAGTACCATTTCAAGGAAATGGTACGCCCAAGGGGAGGATAAACTCAGTGGTAGGTCACGCGCGATCGAATGATCCGAATATGTGGTAACCTAACGTAACAGGAACGGATCAAGCGCATGACCGAGACGCTCTTCGCGCGCCCAATGGAACCGGACGACTTGGATTCGCTCGGCTCTTGGCTCTTGGATATGGACGACCCCTGAGTTCCAGCGCGAGGTGCAACACCCCCTAGCCGATGTAGGATCGGCTTGGTTTCCAGACCTTTCGGGAGTGTTGCCATGTCATGCTACGAGCATCTTTCGTCCGCCGAAAGAGAGCGGATTGCCATTCTCCTCGCGGCCGGTCATTCGAAGGCGGGCATAGCCAAGACCCTTGGCCGGTCGCGGTCGACTATCAGTCGCGAACTGGAACGCAACGCGCTGCCAGGCGGCGACTATTCGCCGGTCGTAGCCGACGGAGCCTATATCGAGCGCAGGAGGCGGGATGCCGTGCTCGAGAGTGACGGACGCCTGCGCCAGTTCGTCATC
>NZ_ATXK01000003.1 GCF_000421645.1 Aurantimonas coralicida DSM 14790
CCGGCCTGCGCTCCTCGGTGACGTTTGATAACGACACCGCCTTCGCCCGCCACCGCCTGCTCGACGACCTGTTCGGCATGTCGACCTGGTTCTGCGACGCCTACGCTTCCTGGCAGAAGGGAGGCGTCGAAAACGCCAACGGACGATTGCGACGATGGCTGCCCAGATGGCTCGATCTCGACACCCTGTCCGAAGCCGATCTCCAGGACGCCATTGTCAGCCTCAACACCACGCCGCGCAAATGCCTCGGCTTCATCACCCCTTTCCAGTGCCTCCTCCAGGAACTTGGCAAGGACGTCCGAATCCGCTTCTCATGAGCATGTTGCGTTTCGCGCTGGAATCCACCCCGCGGCAAGGGGCTCGGGTTTCATTTCGGTTCCCTGCTTCTGGACATCGCATTCGATCATCTCCGCCTCCGCCGGCTCACGACCTTTTTTCGGTCGGATAACGAGCGGACAGATAGGCTAGTCACGCACCTCGGCTTTCGCGAAGAGGGCCGAATGCGCGAAGCGTGGTTTGCCAAGGGCCGGACATTCGACGCCGTTGTTGTCGGCGTATTGCGGGACGAATGGTACGCCAATCGCTCCGCTCTTCAGGCGGAGCTCCGATGCGACCAAAAGATAAGGTTTGGGGCGGTGGAAGAACACGCACCATAAGCCGACCCCGGAGTCCGGCTATTCTCGATTACGGTGAGGCGGCTGACAGTGAAGGCACCAGACCAACCGAATGGGCCACGACGGCGACTCGGAGCAGCGCTGTTCGCTGACATTGTGAATTATGCAGACTTGATGAGTCGGGATGAGGTCGGTACCCACGCGGCGGTAATAGCTCGCCTGCGCCTGCTAAGCCAAATCGGCGAAAGATATCGCGGCGAAGTCATACAGCGGCTCGGTGATGGCGTTTTTATGCTATTCGACAGCGCCGTAGACTGCGTCTGCTTCGCGATGCGGGCGCAGATTGCCATGCAGTCTGAGAATAGCGACCTTCCGTCGGAGCGGTGCATTGTCTTCCGGATTGGGATACATTGCGGTGAGATTCTATTCGCCGACGAGGGAATAGGCGGCGACACCATCAACATTGCTGCTCGGATTGAGTCACTGGCTCCACCGGGATCGATCGCATTGACTTCTACTGTGCACGAACAGGTACGCAACAAGGTACCAGCCGGGTTCGAGTATCTCGGACCCAGAGTGCTGAAGAACATCGCCGAACCGGTGGAACTCTTCCTGCTACGCGAGGACAGCGAGCCAGCGGCAATGACTCCAGCGTTGAGGCTAGGGAGGCAGGATCGTGCAGCGGCGATAAGCGACCAATCAGTGGTCATCTTGCCATTCAAGTTTGATGGCGAACCGGGCACTGAGAACTGGTTAGCCAACGGGCTGACGGAAGACATCACGACGAACTTGTCGCGCTTCCATAACCTCTTCGTGATTGCGCGCAACTCTGCTTTTGTCTACCGCGAGCAGGAAATATCGCCGCTGGAAGCCGGACACCGTTTCCAAGTACGCTACGTTATCTATGGTACTGTACGGCGCTCGGGAAAGCGTCTCAGGATCACTGTCCAGCTTGTTGACGCCATCCGCGATCGGACGATCTGGGGCGAGCAATACAATCGCAATCTCGACGATATTTTCGACATTCAAGACGAGATTAATCGGACCGTTGTAGCGGCGATTGCCGTTCAGATTGAAGCATCCGAGCGCGAGCGCTTGCGAAGTGTTCCACCGTCCGATCTGCGCGCTTATGGTTTTGTCCTACAAGGCCAGCAGCACTCTCTTCAGTACCGCCGCGAAGAGAATCTCATCGCTCGCCGGCTTTACGATGCCGCGCTTCAGGCCGATCCGCAGTATGCGCGTGCGCTGGCGGCTAAGTCGCGAACCCTCAATCTCGACTGGCGCTACAAATGGGGTGACGAGACGACTGGCGCTTTGGATGAAGCGCTAAACTTAGCCCTTTCAGCAACGTTGTCAGATGAAACAGACGCGAGGGGATTCGGCGAGCTTGGGTACGCGCACCTGTACCGAAAAGAGCATGATGCATCGATTAGCGCTTATCGTCGTGCCCTATTGCTTAATCCAAATGATGCAGATCTGATGTCCGACATGGCCGACGCGCTTGCGCATTCGGGCCGAGCAGAGGAAGCCATCACCCTTCTCGAAAAGGCAATGCAGCTCAATCCATTTTTTCCGGACCAGTACCTTTGGCATTTAGGTGGCGCATACTACAAACTGCATCGCTACGACGAAGTCATACAGACTATTCAGTCGATGCAGAATCCCACCGAAGGACGCCGTTTGCTTGCTGCGAGTTACGCCCAGATGGGCAGGCTTGACGAAGCGCGCAGTGAAGCTGAAATGGTACTGCAAGCCCATCCTGGTTTCCTCGTCGAGCATTGGGCGAGAGTCTTGCCGGATCGGCTACAATCTGATGTGGAGCACTTCGTTGACGGGATGCAGAAAGCTGGGCTCTCTTAATCAGTCACTCGCGTCGCCCCGTCGGCCCGGATAACGCGCACCGCTCAGCATAGCGCCAGAAAACCTCGCACCACTCACCATGGCGCCGCTGACCATCGCCCCGGCCACCCTGGGGCCACCGGCACTGTTGGGGTCGCTAAAGAAGGTATTGAGAAGCACCTGCTCAAACATCCCAGTATCGATATCCATTCTAATCGTGTAGTCGGCCTTGTCGTAAGACCAGACTTTCAGTTCGTCGGCGTAGTCAAAATCGGCGGCTGCCAGCCCAGTAAGCGAGGGGTCCCCGGGCGCTCGCGCGCGATTTGCCATGCCCTTCTTTCCCGTTCTGTATTCAGTGGCTTCAACACCATCCCCATGGACCAGAAACAATACAGGGCGAGGCAGTTCGTAATACGTACCCTCGTAGCTAAATCCGTAAACGCGGGCGAAGCGCGCAGATTGACTGGTCAACTGATTTTGTAGGAACTTATTAGTACGCGGACTTCTGGCGGGAGACGGATTATGATTTCCGTCTTTCTGATCTGCTGAAGGAACGATCGCCGTCGGAAATCCATTCGCGGGATTTGTATCAACAATTCTCCAAAATGTATTCTTGTTGGTTCTTCCCTTTCTTATTCTTATCATCATGTTGGCTTCATATTCGAAGCTTTCATCGATCTCCAAACGCGACGATCCAGTATCATTGCCTTTGGCATTCGCAGGGACGAATTTGTAAACGCCAAGCTCATTTGGGTCTGTCTGGTTCTTGAGTAGTATTCGATGCTTCGGTTTCAGACGGACGCTGTCCACCTCGACGATTCCCGTAAGCGCGTGGTTGTTGATACTCGCTAAATCTACTATTTCAAAGTTTGACATCGGGGCGGGCGGATCTACGATATCCAGATCCTCCACCACGCGTCCGAACAACAGGATATTCGATGGACTGAGTAGCGTCTCGGTCATCTAGGCCTCCTTATGCCCGGCCTGGGCAATGAGAGCTGGGCGCTAAAGCCCTCCTCAAATTATACCTGTAAATCGTGTCGCTGGATAGGGATGACATCATCTTCCTTTGGGGACTAACGTGCGAACTGACCCAGCGTGACTGTCATTGCCAAACGGCTGCAATTGCGGTCCGACTTTGACCCAACCAATGTCACGTAGGTCAAAATTTCCGCGGATCATTCGAAAAAATCTGCCTCTGTTGAGTTGCCGATCAACGAGCTCGAATACCTCGGCGACATCAACGTAGCTCAGATCGTCCCGCTCAATCAGGTCCCAAGTCGTGGCCAGATATGTTCCAACTATGTCGCGCGCCCGCAATAGTGCCATCTTGAACCCGTCTGGATCACGCGCGAATGCTTTGTCGAATAAGCGCTGCATGGTCGATGCATAATAAGGGGTAGCTAGCAATTTATCGGACAAATCTTCCAATATTGGAGTGATCAGCCCATGCTCAAGGAGCTCCTCATGAAATATATCGACTAGAATATCGAAGAATGCGCCCGTCAGTGGCTGGGACAAGTCATGCTCTTTTCTCCAGCCACGTTTGAACTCCGAAAGCCGCCGGTCGTTCGACGAAATCCGGATCTGTTTGTTAGGGGACAACTCAGCCATCCGGCTGACCCGGTTCAAGGTGTAGAGATTGCCGCGCGTTGTCAAAAGAAGATCGTCGACAACCGAATTGAAGTGCAAAGAAGATATTAGCGCGACAAGGTCAGCCGCCGATTCGTGAAAGCCGAAATACTCGCCGGTCGCCGCCTCTGGGTCGGGTACACCGAGCTCGCTGTAGATTATGGCGTGACCAACTTCGTGAGCAATCACATCGAAGTTCAAGCTGTACGGTACAAAACTCTCGCCCTTTCCGTGGCCTCCGACCTCAATGAAGCCATAACCGGCATATGCATTCTGCAAACTCGGCAGTATGGATAATTCCAAGCGCGGAAAATCGCGTTCAAATTGCCAGCGTATTGGGCGCTGAAAATAGTTTTCCCATACGTCGATGACGAAGCGCACGGTGCCGAAGAGATGCGCCATCTCGAATTGCTCGGTACCCATCCGTAGATAGTCGAAGTGCCCCTCTGCGTCTGGCAATGCTGGCAGATTGATGGGGCCGTGCCACGGTGGCAGCGAAAGCGTGGTGTCCTTTCGATCCATGCTGATCCCGTAGGGATGGCGCTTGCCGATCGGATAAACAGTGTAGGCGCGGTGGTCAGCAGGACCGGGCCTCACCTGTCCCGCAGGTGTCGCGATTAGTACCGTCTCAGGTGCAACCTGCGCCGCGGCGAAACTCGCCTGCGGGAAGAGCCTGAAGCGCGTGCCGCATATAGCCAAGTCGGCCCCCAGAGGCTGCCGTCCGCTTGCTCGCCTTAACGGTCTCGGCGTTGGGGTGAAGTTACCACTGCATCACGGAGCAGGCTAGCCAACGTCTCGCGCCCGCCCCGGGGTGACCGGCTCAGTGACCTGGCAGGCTGACTTCCTTCGTTCCAGCCTGCTAAGGCCCGGTCCCACAGGAATGTCGGTTCGAAGTCGTGGTGGACGCGCGGCAACGCATCACGGCTGCAGAGTTCTGTTACCAAAGCGACCATCGCCAGTGCGTCCTTTCGCTTCTGATCAACGCGCCCAGCCGGTAGCCAAGCTCGGAAACGCTTAAGATCGGTTGCTTCCGTAGTAGCGATGCCCTCCATGATATTTGTCCAGGTCCGAGCCTTGTAGAACAAGCCCATTGCACTGTGCATCACTGCTTGCGCAGTGCAGGGACCGAAAATTCCAGCCTGCTGCGCGGCATTAGTTGTAGCGCGGACATTCACCAACGGTTCGGTGAGCGGTAGATAGCCGACGTCCTCTGGCCCATGCAGGAGCGCGACTTCGTCGTCGGCCTCGAGATTGCCGTTTCGATAATCCTGATAGATTTGGCCGACCCCAACCACGCCGTAGGCATCGAGTTCCGCTGCTCTAAGCGCACCCATACTTGCTGCTCCGAAGACCGGTATCCCAAGAGACAGCGCCCAGAGGATCTCCTTGTGCCAGACCGCCAGAACCCCCTCGAAGAAGCCGTCAGCGAGGGCAATGGCGTCTGGCCGCGACTGGGCTGCGTGAAAAACATCGCCATTCCGCGCTGGCGGCTGCCGATCGAAGACAGGCGGTAGCGGTTGCTCCAAACGAGCTAAGGAAGGCCCAGCGAAAAGCACGACGCTCATTGTTGCTCCGCAGCGGCGCGGGCACGAGGGCCAGGCACGTAGCCAGGGCCGTCGTGCGGCGCCTCGAGTCCGGGGACGATTACCCGCACCACCGGGATACCCACGCCCGGCTTGTCAAGGTGAACAGCGACTGCTCCGTTCATACCGCACGCTGCAAGGCGGTCGAGCAAGTAACTCACCTGATCCTCTGGTGCGCAGGTCGCGAAAGACGGGCCAATGTTGTAGCGGCGTGGAGGGACGCTGTCGGCGAGGAGCCACTCCACATACCTCCTCTTTCCCATCAGACCACGCGGCGTAAACTCCGCGGGCTCGAGATCATCCCGAGAGCCGGTCACATAGGTCAGGCGGGTCTGCGCGGCCTCGGTAAGCGCCCGAATTAGCGCTATGTGTCGCTGCGGATGCGTGCCTGAACCAAGCCCTATGTGCCCGAGCCCCGCCACATCTTCCCAGATCAAGCAAAGAAAGCTCGCGACAGCGACATCCGTCGCTACATCCCATACTGCAACTCGCAGTCCGGCGTCGCTGATCTTCGCGCAGGTGGCCGCAGCGATAGGATGGTCGATCGAAGTAAGGTCAATACGCGTTATTGCCCGTGCCTCCGCGGATTGAGCCGACCACACCGCTACCGAATCCCGTTCGATCACCTCGCAAAGGGCGCTGCGAAGCGCCATTGCGTTCGTCGATCCAGAAGCTAGTCCATTCGTACTGGCCGGAAACAGACCGTACCCTGGCTTGAGCGGCTCGGAATAGTCAGCATGCACCATCTCGAACGGCAAGAGCAGCTTTCGTCCTGAGCGGAGCTCGACCCCATCCACCCAGAGCACCCGCGAATGCGGCGAGCGCGCCTCGCCTGAGATCCGGGGCAGACGTGAGACATCGATGGCGCGTCCCGACGCGGCAACGTTGGCGATGCTGTCTAACGTCAAAGGTAGCGTGATATTCTCCGCGTGCCAGACCTCGATCGCCTCCATCAACGCAGAGATCTTCGCGATTGTGAGATCGACCCCTTTCCCTTGTGAAACGCTCACCGACCTGGCGGCAGGACGGATGGCTAGCGCCACAGGGATCCCAATCCGATCAAGGTTTGTGACGTCTGCAAGCCGGGTAATTCCAAACTCCGACATCCGGCTCACTAGCGTGTCCAGCTGCGTAGCCTTCGTGTACGGAAGCGTAGCCTCACCCATGCATTCACTCAGCACATAAAGTTATCGCGAAACTGGGTTGTCGGCCCGCTGCCATCTTTCGGAAGCTGTTTCGAGGATTGTGTCGCAAGGACGTTGGCCGTTCATTGGGGTCAAGCCTGAACCGACGGCCGAGCCTGTAGCGGTAGTAAGAGTCGACAGCGAGATGCGTGATCCTAACACATGGGCAGCACCGCGGCAGAGTGCGCTCTGCGCTAGACTTTGCAGACACATATTTGCGGAGCCTGTTTCGGCCTCGGTGGCGCGCTTGGAGCGCAGCGACAATGCTGCGGCGCGACAGACATATCGATCCGTGGCCGACCGGAAGCGGTGGCGGACTTCTGACGAAGTGCTGGGCTCTGCTTGCGGCGTGTCTGAGAGGGGCCCGAACGTCGCTACTCATTGTCGGATGGCGCATGGTTTGGCAGTGCGCCCGTGCTCTGAGGCGATAGATCGCGGCCAAGCTTCAAGCAAGAATTAAGGCAGGCATAGTTATTGAAAGCGTAGATGATGGACTGATTGCGCTTTGCCCGGCGGCCGCCGCGAGGGCAATCGACAGGAGTTCCCCGTCTGCATCGATGCCCTCGCTACCGGTACCGCGCCTTTCCCGGCGTTCGAAGAGCACGCCGGGTTTGTGTCAATATGATGACGGGATCGCTCTGCAGGCGTAGCGTATCTATTGAATCTGCTTGTGATGTGCTGTCAAAATAAAGTCGGATTTTGGTTTACTGTATTTCGTAGTCAAACCGTTTTATGAGGCTCGTTATGCGGGACGTCTTGCCTCCATATGACGTAGAGAGATGGACGCCTCGTCGGAAAGCGTCGGTGGTAGGCGCTGTGGCGGGCGGCGACCTAACCGCAGATGCGGCATGTGCGAGATACAAGATCTCTCGGGAGGAGTTTCTAATGTGGGAGAGGCTCGAAAATCGCTATGGCGTTTCGGGCCTTCAGACAACGCGCGCTGAGAACTATCGCAAGCGGAAACCCGACTGAGCCGCTCGGGTTTGTATGCCACACATCTCTTAGAGTTGATTTAAAACTGATGAAGCTTGGGGATGCGGCGCATGATCTAGGCGGCGTAGAGAAAGGCTCTGGCGGAACCGATCGTGGCTTCGAAGTTTTTAGCGAGCCTTCGGTTTCGGTTGATCCAGTCGAGGAACCGTTCAACGACTCTTGATCTTGTTGCCGGCGTCGTAACCACAAGGCTGCCCGCTTCGGTGGTCTTGACCCTTTGACCGTCGGTGATTGCCGCCGTGGGACTGGCAGCGCGTTCCGTCCGCTCTCGGTCGGCCATGACAAGAGCGTGGTCGATCTTCTCGAAAATGCAGCTGTCACGCCAAGCCGCAGACCATCGGTAGACCGTGCTCCATGGCTGAAAGTCGCTCGGCAACAGGCACCATTCGATGCCACCGCGCATGACGTAGAAAATCGCGTTGACGATCTCTCGCATGTCTCATGATCTCGGCCGTCCCGTCCCGTCCCGTCCCGTCCCGTCCCGTCCCCGTCACGCTCACCGGCGGGAGATGCGGCTCGATCACCTGCCACTCCGCATCAGTTAAGCTAAGCTGTCAATGGAGTTGATGTTCATATCGCTAACTGAAGACGAGGCGGCAACAAACAACGATCTCAGATCGTCGACCTGAGACACCCGGAAGCCTGCCCGTCGCCTTCGGCCCTCCGGTCATCGTGTGGCGCTGAACGCGGTATGAACGAGGCATTCAGCGACGGTTCCGACCGCCGGGTTCAAGTTCGGGTCATTCCATCCCGAGCCGATGTGCTCTTGTCGGAGATGCCCAGATGATCCGCTTGCCCCTTGCTTCTGCCCTCGTTGTTCTCGCCGGCCTGACGACCGTAACCCCAGCATCCGCCAACGACGTGCGTTTCGACCAGTACGGCTGGTCGAACTCCGCCGGCGGATCTCAGCAAGGCTACCGCAACCGTATCCGCGTCCATCAGGACGGCCGATACAATCGCTCGGTCAGCGAGCAGCGCGGTTCGCACAATCTGTCGGTTGTCGGTCAGGAGGGGCGTAGGCATTACGGCGCGACCTACCAGTACGGCAGGCGCAACTCCGCCGGCATCGGCCAGTTCGGCTCCGACCACACGACAATCCTCTCTCAGGACGGTCACGGCAACATTGCGGCCGGTGTTCAGGTCGGACGCGGCTGCTCGGCCGACGTCGCGCAGGGTGGCAGCGGGAACGTTGCAGCCCTCGTCCAGGCCTGCGACTGACCCCGCGCTGAGCGGCGCGTCCCACCCGTTACATTCCCATCCCATTGATGAGGCCCGCCATGCCATTGCTCCGCCCTCGCCACCGCCTCGCCGCGGCTCTGGTTCTCCTCGGCGCCACCACCGCTGCCTTTGCCGGCCCAGCGGTCACGCGATCGGGCGAGGCGCCGATCCGGTGCGAACTCGACGTCTCGCGCCGGGGCGGTTCGGTCGAACTGACCGCGCTCGCCCATGCCGCGAAGTCAGCGCGTGGTAAGTATGCGTTCCACGTCTCGGGTCGGGGAACCGACATCCGGCAAGGCGGGCCCTTCGCCATCGCTTCCGGCGGGACGGAACAACTCGGCATGGTCACGCTCAGCGCCGGCGGCTCCGGCTACGACGCCGATCTGACCGTCGTCATCGATGGCAAGACGATATCCTGCTCCGGCCGGGTCGGCGGCAAGATCTGACGAAGCGACAATACCCTGCTTTGCCGCGCCGGCCCGGTAGGGGCCGTTTC
Source organism: Aurantimonas coralicida DSM 14790 (assembly GCF_000421645.1). Taxonomy (GTDB): domain Bacteria; phylum Pseudomonadota; class Alphaproteobacteria; order Rhizobiales; family Rhizobiaceae; genus Aurantimonas; species Aurantimonas coralicida. The sequence continues at coordinate 9,560 of NZ_ATXK01000003.1, forward strand.
CAAACTCCACGCATGTCCCGGAACAGACCGGGGAACGGAGATCTTATGACCTTCATTTCCGCGAACGCCATTGCGGCCGCACTTGCCATTGCTGTGGTCGCCCCGGCGACCTTCGCCACGCCCGCGGCCGCCGGCGGCCAGGTGTCGTGGACCTTCGTCCCGAATGACCGGCAGACGAGCGGGGCCGTTGAAGCGGGGCTGCGGATCTATTCGCTCTATAACGGCCTCAAGGACGGCTCGATCCGGCAGAAAGGCCAGGGCAACAACGCCGGCCTCGCCCAGCGCGGACGGGGCAATGTCGGTCTCGTCCAGCAGCGCGGGAATGGCCATTCTGGCACGCTGGAGCAGAACGGCGACGGCAACGCCTACGGTCTCTTCCAATTCGGACGCGGAGCCCGCGACGCCGTCGTCCAATCCGGCAACCGCAACAGCGGCGCGACCTTTACCTACGGTTGGTGACGGGGATCGTCAGCTTTCAGGCTCGGTGCGCTCAGGAGTTGTCTGACCTCTGTGGCCGCCTTGAAGAACAAGGGGTGATTCCGGGTATCGGCGTGGTCGGGTGCCTCCATCTGTCCGGCCTTTTGTTGCAGGGCGGTGCTGCGGGCCGTAAGGAGTCCGCAGGTCGGATCCATATCAGCTTTTCGCGCTGGAACGCGCTCGGCCATTCCCTCCTTCGACCGCCTGCGCCACCGGCGACCTCTGGCGTCAGTCTTGGCCTCACGCCCCGACCGGTGCCGGCGCGCTGTAATTCTCCTGCCTAGCAAGAGGCACCCAGACCATGTGCGCCACCGTGTTGGCCAGCGCGAGCGAGACCAGCATGCGGGGTCTGCGCACCAGCATACCTTCCAACCATGAGCCTTCCGGCGGTTCCTCGCACGATGCCTCGCAGTCCCGGCCGGCGGCGAATAACCTTGAGCATGAGCCGCGGAAAGAACGGTCGGGCGGAGCAGACAGTAAATCCGGAGCAGTTAGAGGCGATCCAGTCCTGGCTGGGCCGGAAGGGAGCCTGTTCAGTCTCGCGGTTGAACGCTGCGGCATCTCTGTGGCCGCTCACGCTCTCAGGTCGGTCAGACTTCCACAACCATCTCTTTGGACGGAACGGCTGCGGACCCGCAGTTTATCTCGGCCATACGCAGCCTCGGTTTATGGATCAGGGAGGCCTTGCCGTGGGACCTTCAGGTGCTACACTTAGAATCAAGTCGCAGCCGTGAAGGCAAGGGAATCAAGGGGTTATTTCGGCTATTCCGGTAGGTCAGAATCCTGCCGCCCCAGCCAAGAATCTCCATCCCTCTGAAATCGTTGGTCTCGGCTGGAGAGAATCCTCCGACTGAAATGGCCCTCTGACTAAAACCCGCTGAGGCTGCGTGGATAGTCCAACGCCGTACGAGCGCCGACAAAACCGGCCGGTGGCGTCGCGGCCCCTTGCACGGCAGCGGGTGGGATGGTTTGAGGCGGCTCCTCCCTCGCTCCCACCTGGAATCCCCGCATGATCCGCCTTGAAAGCCTCGGCAAGCAGAACGGCAAGCAGATCGTCTTCATCGAGGCGTCGGCCGCATTACAGCGCGGCGAAAAGGTCGGGCTTGTCGGCCCGAACGGCGCGGGCAAGACGACGTTGTTTCGCATGATCACCGGCGAGGAACTGCCGGACGAAGGCCAGGTCTCGGTCGACCGTGGCGTGACCATCGGCTATTTCAGCCAGGATGTCGGCGACATGGCGGGCCGCAGCGCGGTGGTCGAGGTGATCGACGGGGTGGGACCGGTCAGCGCCCTGGCGGCCGAGATGGCGGAGCTGGAAGCGGCCATGGCCGACCCCGACCGCGCCGACGAGATGGACGAAATCATCACCCGCTACGGGGAAGCGCAGGAGCGTTACGACGAACTCGACGGCTATGCGCTGGACGGGCGTGCCCGCGAGGTGCTGGACGGCCTCGGCTTCAGTCAGGCGATGATGGACGGCGATGTCGGCGAGCTGTCCGGCGGGTGGAAGATGCGCGTGGCTCTGGCAAAGATCCTGCTCATGCGCCCCGACATCATGCTCCTCGACGAGCCGTCGAACCATCTCGATATCGAAAGCCTGATCTGGCTCGAAACCTTCCTGAAGGGCTTCGACGGCGCTGTCCTGATGACCTCGCACGATCGCGAATTCATGAACCGCATCGTCAACAAGATCATCGAGATCGACGGCGGCGCGCTGAATTCCTATACGGGCGACTACGAGTTCTATCGCCAGCAGCGCGCCATCGCCGAGGTGCAGCAACAGGCGCAGTTCGAGCGACAGCAGGCGATGCTGGCGAAGGAAGTGGCCTTCATCGAGCGCTTCAAGGCGCGCGCCAGCCATGCCGCGCAGGTGCAGAGCCGGGTCAAGAAGCTCGACAAGATCGAGCGCGTCGAGCCGCCCAAGCGCCAGCAGACGGTGCGCTTCGAGTTCCAACCGGCGCCGCGCTCGGGCGAGGACGTTGCAACCGTCAGGGCCGTCCACAAGAGCTACGGCGATCGCACCATTTATCAGGGCCTCGACTTCCAGGTGCGCCGGCGCGAGCGCTGGTGCGTGATGGGCGTCAACGGTGCCGGCAAATCGACGCTGCTCAAGCTGGTCGCCGGTGCCTCGGAGCCGGATATCGGCAACGTGACCCGGGGGCCGAGCGTCAAGACGGGCTATTTCGCCCAGCACGCCATGGAGCTGCTCGAAGGCGACCGCACCGTTCTGCAGACGCTGGAAGACAGCTTTCCGCAGGCAGGCCAGGCGCCTTTGCGTTCGCTGGCGGGCTGCTTCGGCTTTTATGGCGACGAGATCGAGAAGAAGTGCCGCGTCTTGTCAGGTGGCGAGAAGGCCCGGCTGGTCATGGCCAGGATGCTGTTCGACCCGCCGAACTTCCTCGTCCTGGACGAGCCCACCAACCATCTCGACATCGCCACCAAGCAGATGCTGGTCGAGGCGCTGTCGCGCTACGAAGGCGCGATGCTCTTTGTCAGCCACGACCGCCATTTCCTGGCGGCGCTCTCCAACCGCGTGCTGGAGCTGACGCCGGAGGGGCCGCATCTCTATGGCGGCGGCTATGCCGAATATGTCGAGCGCACCGGCCAGGAGGCCCCGGGGCTGCGGAGCTGAGCCCCGCGGCGCCCCTGAGACGCCTCAGGGATGGATCGCGGACAAACGGCGGGCGCGGAGCAGGGTGTGGCACCGCAACAGGTACGGGCGATCCGCTTTGCGCGAGTCCGCGATCGTGCAGGTTCGGTTTCGCGAGCGAGAGCGGCTGCATCCCCGGGGCCGCTCCCACTCTCTGGTCGGTCAGACGACGACCACCACCTTGCCGATCGCCTTGCCGCTGGCGAGGTGCCGATAGGCGTCTTCGACCTCGGCAAGCCTGAACCGCCGTTCGTCGACCACCGGCTTCAACGCGCCCTCGTCGCAGAGACGGGCCAGTTCGGCGAGGATCGCCCCATGGGCGCTCCGATCCTTGTCGTGCAGCATCGGGATCAGCATGAAGACGACATGCAGGGACGCGCCCTTCAGATGTGCGGGCGTCAGATCCAGCTCGGCCATCGCCAGCGTGGTCGCGACATGCCCGTTCAGCGCAACCGCCGCGAAGGAGTTCGTCAGATTGGCCCCGCCCACAGTGTCGAGGACGACGTCGAACCCGGCCCCGCCGGTATGGGCGGCGACGTAATCCGCGACCGCTTCGGTCCTGAAGTCGATCGGCTCCGCGCCAAGCTCCTTCACGACGGCAATCCGCTCGGCGCCGCTATCGGTCGCGTAGGCTTCTGCTCCGAAGGCTTTTGCAAGCTGCACGCCGACATGCCCGACGCCGCCGGACCCGCCGTGCACCAGGACCTTCTGTCCCTTGGTGACGCCTGCGCGGGTGAGACCCTCATAGGCCGTGATGCCGACGAGCGGCAGGGCGGCGGCTTCCCGCATGGACAGGGATTTCGGCTTGTGGGCGATCAGTCTCGCGTCGGCCGGCATATATTCCGCCAGCGCCCCCTGCAGGTCGGCAAGGCCGCCGGCGCAGCCATAGACCTCGTCCCCGACCGCGAAATCCGTGACCCCGGCGCCGACCTCCTCGATCGTACCTGCAAAATCCATGCCGAGGATCGCCGGAAGTGCAGGCGCGAAGCCCAGATCCGATCCCATGTTGCGGATCATCATGTCGATCGTGTTGACGCTGGTCGCCGCGATGCGAACCACGACATGCCCTTCGGACGCCGACGGCCTGGCCTGCTCCCGGGGGCGAAATGCAGCGGTCGGCCCGTATTCCTCAAGGATCATCGTCTGCATGGTCATGCTCCATTGGCTGGTTTCCCAACAAAGCTACACCGTAGGATAATGCGATAAACGGCGGATTTCAGAGTTCAGTTTTCGTCTAAGGGATATAATCGTCCACGTCCGCCGAGTGGTGACGGCAGCTATGCCTGCAGCCAGGGCGGGTTGCGGCCGATCCGGTCGACCAGAAAGTCGATCAGCACCCGCACCTTGGGCGAGAGGATATTCGACTTCGGATAGACCAGCCACAGGACGGAGCCATCGTCGATCTCGTGGTCGGCCAGAACCCGGACCAGCGTGCCCTCCGCCAGTTCGCGGTGAATGCACCAGAGCGAATTCATCGAGATACCCGCGCCAGCGAGCGTCGCGGCTTTCTGGCTCGCACCATCATCGACGATCAGCCGGCAGTTCGTTGCCCCCGGGTCGAAGGTCTGGTCGGTCCCCTGCGGCCCGCGCAGCGGTCGGGGCAGGGCGTTGCGAAAGCCGATGAGACGATGATCCCTGAGGTCCGAGGCCTTTGTCGGCGTCCCGTTCCGGGCGAGATAGGCCGGCGCGGCGACAAGGACCCGCGTATCATCCGCCAAGCGACGCGCCTTCAGCGACGAATCCGCCAGCGGGGCGCTGCGGAGCGCCAGGTCGAACGATCCCTCGATGAGATCGAAGGGCGCATCCGACAGTCGCAGATCGAGCTTCAGATGCGGGTAGCTGTCGAGGAAGTCGGGGACCAGCGGCGCGATATACTCGACCGCGAAGGTCGACGAGGCGGCGAAACGCAGCGTGCCCGTGATGGTCGGGTTGCCCCGCCCCAGCGCGGCAAGGCCCGCATCCTGCTGGGCGAGGGTCTCGCGCGCAAAGGGCAGGAACTCCATCCCTTCGATCGACACCGACACCTTGCGCGTCGATCGGTGAAGCAGTTCCGCGCCGAGCGAATGTTCCAGCTTGGCGAGCCGGGTGCTTGCCGCCGCCGGCGTCATCCCGAGAGCGCGCCCCGCCGCGCTGATGTTCAGCCGCTCCGCAGCGAGGACGAACAGACGCAGGTTGTCGGTATCCATCGATTATATCCGTATCGCAAATACTGAATCGCATTATGCGCAGTTTACTCAGCTTTCGGAAATAGCGATCTTCCCTAGTGTCAGCATGGAGACGGATGCCCCGGCGGGTTGCCGACATGCCCGGCAGTTCAGCGCGTAGATCCGCATCGAAATGCCCTCGCGCGCCCCTTCCAGGACATGAACCGAGCCGCACCGGACAGGCGTCCGTCGTCCGCAATCCAGGAGATGAGACCATGACCGCTTATTCCGTACTCGAAGTGACGCCCACGAACGCAGACTGGGTCGAGGACTATCTGCCCACCGCGAACAAGGTGATCGCGCGCCACGGCGGCAGGTATCTCGCCCGCACGCAGTCGCACGAGCAGATCGAGGGGGAGCCGTATGACGTTGCGCTGCGGATCATCATCGAATGGCCGTCGGTCGCAGCAGCGAAAGCCTTCGAGAGCGATCCGGAATATGCGCCGCACCTCCAGCAGCGCCTGGCGAACTCGCGAAGTGTTCACGCCGTCGTCGAGGGCAAGGACGATCTCGCCTGAGTCCGCCGCCGATCCATTCCGTCACGCTTCACCAGGGAAACGAACCATGAAGACGCTCATCCTCGCCTCCGTGCTGGCTTCGGCCATCTCCACGGCTGCCGCCCAGGAATCCATCCCCTACTATTCCATCATGTCGGTCACGCCGACGACGGATGAGTGGGTCGCCGACTATCTTCCCGTCGCAAACCAGCGGGTCGCGGCCCATGGCGGGAAATTCCTCGCGCGCACCTCGAACCACGAACGTCTGGAAGGCGACCGGGACGATGCCGCCCTCCAGATCATCATCGAGTGGCCGTCGAAAGAAGCCGCCGAGGCGTTCGTCAACGATCCGGAATACAGCCCGCACCTGAAGGCGCGGACCGAGGGCTCGGTGAGCCATCACGTGCTGGTCGAAGGCAAGGACGCCCTGGCCAACTGAGCGTCGGAGGGGGCGCCACCGTCGGCCTGACGGCGAGGCGGCGCCTTCTCTTGCTGCGGCGAGAGCCGAACATGGGTGAGAGAGCGAAAGCCTGGACATGCTGGACCGCGTCGCAAGCCGGAACTTGCCAACGATCAACCGCGCCTACAATGCGGTGTTCCGGCCGAACCGGCTTACCCTGGGGCTCGTCGTGCCCCTGGAAACCTATGCGACGCGGGCCGTGCCCTCGATGACGCAGCATCTCGAGCGGGTACGACTGGCGGACGAGCTGGGCTTTGCGGCGCTGTGGCTGCGCGACGTGCCGTTCAACGTTCCGTCCTTCGGCGACGCAGGCCAGACCTACGACCCGTTCGTCTATCTCGGCCTTCTGGCCGGGATGACGCAGCGGATCGCTCTTGGCGTGGCCAGCGTGGTTTTGCCGCTGCGCCATCCCGCGCATGTCGCGAAGGCGGCGGCCAGCGTCGATGTGCTGTCGGGCGGCCGGCTCATTCTCGGTATCGCATCGGGCGACCGTCCCGACGAGTTTCCGGCGACCGGCACGTCTTTCGCCGACCGCGGCATGCGGTTTCGCGAGAGCTACGACTATATCCGCCACATGGGCGCCGACGCCCCGGCCTTCGACAGCCTGGTCGGCAGTCTGGACGGCGGCATCGACATGCTGCCCAAGCCGGTCGGCGGGCGGCTGCCGCTTCTCGTCACCGGCGGCAGCCAGCAGGATCCGGAATGGATCGCATGCCACGGTGACGGCTGGATGCTCTATCCGCGCGACGCGGCCACGCAGGCGCGGATCATCGGCGACTGGCGAACCCGGACACATGATGCGGGCGGCGCCGCGAAACCGGCGATGGAGCCGCTCTACATCGACCTGGAGGACGATCCCGAGGCATCGCCCCGACCGATCCATCTCGGCCTGCGACTGGGGATGCGCCATCTGGCACGCTACCTGAAGGCGCGCGAGGCGATCGGCGTGAACCATGTCGCGCTGAACCTGCGCTTCAATCGTGCGGATACCGAAACCACCATGAAACGCCTGGCCGACGAGCTGTTGCCAGCCTTCTCGAACTGAGGATGTCCACCATGTCCAAGACCATTCTGATCACCGGTTCGACCGATGGTATCGGGCTGGAAACGGCGAAGAAGCTCGCCGCCGACGGCCATGCGATCCTCTTGCACGGCCGCAGCGCCGACAGACTGGCGGCGGCCGCGAGCGCCATGCCCGACGGCGCGTCGGTCGAGACCTACATGGCCGATCTGTCCCGGCCGGACGCGGTGCGATCGCTGGCGAAGGCCGTTCGCGACCGGCACGACAGTCTCGACGTGCTGATCAACAATGCCGGCGTCTACGGGACGGCGGAGACGGTGACCGCCGAGGGGCTCGACATGCGCTTCGCGGTCAACACGATCGCCCCTTACGTGCTGACCCGCGAGCTCCTGCCAATCATGGGACGGGGATCGCGGATCGTGAATCTCTCCTCCGCGGCACAGGCGCCCGTCGACCTTGAGGCCCTGACGGGCGGCAAGCGCCTGTCCGACGGAGCCGCCTATGCCCAGAGCAAGCTGGCACTGACCATGTTGTCGCGATCGCTGGCCGACGAGCTGGGTGAAGACGGCCCGGTCGTCGTCGCCGTCAATCCAGGCTCGCTGCTGGGCACCAAGATGGTCAAGGCCGCCTTCGGCACGAGCGGAAACGACATCGGCATCGGCGTCGACATCCTCTCGCGCGCCGCCACGTCGGACGAGTTCGCCGACGCATCGGGCCGATACTACGACAATGACGGCCGCCGCTTCGCCTTCCCCCACGCCGATGCGCAGGACGCCGACAAGCGCGAAGCCCTCATGCGGACAATCAACGGTCTCGTCTAGGAGAGGGAAGGATTGCGGTCGCCCGCCCCGGGAAGTGTTGCGTGAAATGCGGCATTCGGGGCTATAAGCTCTCTGCCCGACCTGCGACCGTTTCGCGATCGGCGGCCTTCAACCCCAATCCCGGGGCGAGGCCGTCTTCGAACCGCGAGCAGACCCGAACGCCATGGTCATCCGCATGCGTTGGCCCCTGAACAGGAACATGAACCCGGTTTCGGGCAAGAGCCAGCGACGAGAGCACTGCACATGATGGACGAAACGCAGGCCTGGGATCGCCGCACCGGCATGGACAGGATCACCAGCTATCTCTACGGCGAGATCGTCTCGTTGCGTCTCCTGCCGGGCGCCAAGATTTCCGAAACCGAGATCGCCGCCCGTTTCGGCGTGTCCCGCCAACCGGTCCGGGACGCGTTCAACCGGCTAGCCAATCTCGATCTCCTGCTGATCCGCCCGCAGCGATCGACCGAGGTGAAGCGCTTCTCGAACAAGGGCATCGAGAAGGCGCGTTTTGTCCGCGCCTCGGTGGAGTCCGAGGTGCTGCGGCGGGCCGCCCGCTTCTGCGGGGACGAGGATGCCCGGCGGCTGGACCTCAGTCTCGAAGAGCAGCGCAGCGCCCTGAGCCGGTCGGACTCGCAAGGCTTCATCACGCTCGACTACGAGTTCCACAGAACGCTCTGCGAGATCGCTGGCGTCGACTATGCGTTCGACGTCATCGCGACGGAGAAAGCAAAGGTCGATCGGCTCTGCATGCTGTCGCTGTCCAAGGAAGACCGCATGCCGCAGCTCGTCGAGGATCACCAGCAGATCGCCGAGATGGTCAAGGCGCAGCGCCCCGAGGAGGCGGTCGCTGCGGGCATGCTGCATCTGACACGTCTCGATTCGACGATCGAACTGATCAAGCAGCAGCACGCCTCCTATTTCGACGACGCGGACTGAAGGCGTCGCTCGCGTGACGCACCGCGCGCACCGCCGGTAGCCGATCCCCGGGCCTCGGCCGGGCCGCCACGCGCCGGCCCGCTCACATCATCCCGAAGCATCGCCGATCGCGTCATAGACGGCGTGGTGACCATTCTTCATTGCCGCCCGACCGCTTGCGCGGCAGGGCCCGGTAGGCCTTTGCGAATGGACTTCCGCTTGTGTCCGGGCGGAAGCCCGATGTGGCGAAGCGCTTCCCTTAGCTCTGCTACGCAAACGCGGCGCCCTTTCACGCTCTCGATCATCGCTTTCGCCCCCTTCGCTGCGAACGCATCGCGGCCGGTTTGCAAACTTGCGCTTCACAAACCGAACGTCGACTAGTATACAAGTTCGCACAGGCCATCGCTGAGCATGGTCGATGACGTTTCGCGGACCGGCGTGGTGGAGGCCTGGCGGTCGCGGAATCCGAACCAAACAGGGAGGAAACATGACCGTGACCCAGACATTGCGCCGCCGCGCTGCCGCCGGAACCGCGCTGACCGCGCTGATGGCATTCGCCACGCTGGGCGGCGCCGCCTCGGCTGCCGAACTGCGCGGCTGGAACATCCATGTGGAGGATTATCCCGTCTCGATCGCCATGGAGGCGTTTGCCGCGGAAGTGGCCGAGAAGACGGGCGGCGAGGTCACCTCCAAGATCTACCACAACGGCGTCCTGGGCGATCAGCCCGACGCGATCGAGCAGGTCCGGCTCGGCGTGATCGACTTCGGCGAGTTCAATCTCGGCCCCATGGGGCAGGCGGTTCCGGAAGCGAACGTCACCGCCCTGCCGTTCATCTTCAAGAGCGTGCCGCAGATGTACGAGCTGATGGACGGCGAGGTCGGCGACGCCATCGGCGAGGGGATGAAGGCCAAGGGCATCGTCCCGCTCGGCTGGTACTCCGCGGGCGCCCGGTCATTCTACAATTCGGTGAAGCCGATCAACGCACCGTCCGATGTCGAGGGCCTGAAGGTCCGGGTGATGAGCAACGACCTCTTCGTCAAGATGGTCGAGGCGATGGACGGCAACGCTACGCCCATGGCCTTCGCGGAGGTCTACCAGTCGATCAAGACCGGCGTCGTGGACGGGGCGGAGAACAACCCGCCATCCTACGAATCCACGAACCATTACGAAGTCGCCAAATACTACTCGCTGACCGAGCATCTGATCATTCCCGAATGCCTGTGCATGAGCCTGAAGGCCTGGGACAAGCTGACGCCCGAGCAGCAGGAGATCGTCATGGCGGCCGGCCGCAGCAGCGCCGCCATGGAGCGCAAGCTCTGGGACGAGCGCGAGGCGGCCAGCCTGGAAACGGTGAAGGCCGGCGGCACCGAGGTGAACACCATCGCCGACAAGGATGCGTTCCAGGACGCGATGGCGCCGGTCTATGAGGCGTATCTCGCCGACAATCCGGGCATGGCCGACCTCGTCAACATGATCCGCGAAGCGGACTGAGCTCCCTCAAGGTCGAATAGGCCGCTTCGTCTCCCTGCGGAGGCGGAGCGGCCGCCCTGCGGCCCGCATCGTCCGAGGCAGCCATGACGCCATCCTCATTCCCCGTTCTGACGCTCCGGCGCACGCTCGAGCACCTGCGCAAGGCCTGCATGATCGTCGCGACAGCCGCGCTGGCGCTGCTTATCGCGAGTTTCGGCTGGCTCGTCTTCGGCCGCTATGTCCTGAACGTCACGCCGACATGGGTCGAGCAGCTGGCGCTTCTGCTCATCTGCTACATCGCCTTCCTGGGCGCGGCCGTCGGGGTCCAGGAAGACACCCATATCGGGGTCACGCTGTTTCGCGACATGCTGCCGCCGACGGCCCGCAAGATCGTGATGATCGCCATCGATGTCTGCCTGGCTGCCTTCGGCGCGACGATGCTCGTCGCCGGGATCACGCTGATGCAGTTCGGCTGGGACACGCTGCTTCCGATGCTGCGGATACCGGAGAGCTTCCGCACGCTGGCGATCACCTCCTGCGGCGGCCTCGTCATGCTGTTCTCCGGCACCCGCGGTCTTCTGCGGATCCTGTCCTTCGGGGACTGGAATCCCGAAGCCGAAATCAAGGATCTCTGAACGTGGGACTTGCCATTCTGCTCGGCGTCTTCGGCGCCGGAGTGATCATCGGCGCGCCGGTCGCCTTCGCCATGGGCATCGCGGCAGCCGCGGCCTTCTGGTACGAGGGATTCCCGACGCTGATCACCTTCCAGCGGGCAACCGCCGGCGTCTCCGTCTTCTCCCTTTTGGCCATTCCCTTCTTCGTCTTCGCCGGCGAGATCATGCTGCATGGCGGGATCGCCAGCCGGCTGGTGAAGCTCGCCTCGGCGATCGTCGGCCATCTGCGGGGTGGCCTCGCCATGGTCAACATCTTCTCCTCGATGCTGTTCGGCGGCATCTCCGGCTCGGCCGTGGCGGATATCTCGGCCCTCGGCTCGCTGCTGATCCCGGTGATGAAGGAGCGCGGCTACCGGCCCGATTTCGCGGTCAACGTGACGGTGACGTCGTCGATCGCCGGGATCGTCATTCCGCCCAGCCACAACATGATCATCTTCGCCGTGGCGGCGGGCGGCGGCATCTCCGTCTCTGGCCTGTTTCTCGCCGGCGTCCTGCCGGGCATCCTGATGTGCGTCTGCCTGGCCGTCGCCGCCTACATCATCTCGGTGAAGCACAATTACCCGGCCGAACCCTTCCCGGGCTGGGGCGTCGTGGGCCGGACGGCGGCCGATGCCATTCCCGGCTTCATGACGGCGGTCATCATCGTCGGAGGAACCCTCTCGGGCGTCTTCACGGTCACCGAGTCCGGCGCCTTCGGCGCGATCTATGCAGTCCTCCTGACGGCCTTCTACTATCGCAGCCTGACGCTGAACTCCTTCCTCATCGCCCTGGCGAGTGCCGTTCGCACGACCGCCATGGTGATGATCCTGATCGCCTTCGCCAGCTCCTTCGCCTATCTCCTGGCGCTCTACCAGGTGCCGACCAAGCTCAGCATGCTGCTGGTCTCGATCTCCGACAACCCGATCATGATCCTCCTGATGATCAACGTGATCCTGCTGGTTCTCGGCATGATCATGGACATGGCTGCGCTGATCCTGATCTGCACGCCGATCTTCCTGCCGATCGCCAAGGGCCTCGGCATGGACCCGACTCAGTTCGGCATCATGATGCTGATCAATCTCGGCCTGGGGCTCTGCACGCCGCCGGTGGGAACCTGCCTGTTCGTCGGCTGCGCCGTCGGGCGGATCAAGCTGGAAGCGGCCATGCGGACGATCTGGCCCTTCTACCTCGCCATTCTCGCCGCCCTGCTGCTGGTGACCTACGTGCCGGGCATCTCGCTCTGGCTTCCCTCGCTCCTCAACTGACGAGGCGCAGCTGCGGGCCGACATGCCCTGTCGGCGCCCGGGTCTCGCTGTCGCGGGATGCGGGCGCGGATCACCACTTAGACGCCGACGCGAACGGCGTATGAAAACCTCCGTGTGCCGGGCGCCCCGGCGCCCATCCGGTTCAACGAACACATCGCTGCACGCAGCACGAACAGAAGGAACATGAGATGACACTGAGTGGCAAGACAGCAATCGTGACCGGCGGCGGCCGCGACATCGGCAGCGCCTGCGCGATCCGACTGGCCCGGGAAGGGGCCAACGTCGTCATCAACTATTTCGCCAGCGCCGACCGCGCCCATGCCACGGTGGACGCGATCACGGCTGCCGGCGGTCAGGCGATCGCGGTGCAGGGCGATCTGAGCAAGCCGGACGGCGTCGACGCGCTGGTGGCCAAGGCGGTCGAGACCTACGGCACCGTCGACATCCTGGTGAACAACACCGGCGGCCTGATCGCCCGCAAGACCGTCGGCGAGATGCCGCTGGAGCATTGGCAGGCCGTCATGGACCTGAACGTCACCAGCACCTTCCTGATGACCAAGGCGGTTCTCGCCCACATGAGCAAGGGCGCCATCGTCAACATCGCGAGCCAGGCAGGCCGCGACGGCGGCGGACCGGGGGCGGTCGCCTACGCCACCTCCAAGGGCGCCATCATGGCGATGACCCGCGGCCTCGCCAAGGAACTCGGCCCGGACATCCGCGTGAATGCGCTGTGCCCCGGCATGATCGACACCGACTTCCACAACATCTTCACCAAGCCTGAAGTGCGCAAGAACGTCGAGGCGGCAACCCCGCTGAAGCGTCAGGGCCGGTCGGAAGACGTCGCCAACATGGTCTGTTTCCTCGCCAGCGACGAGGCGTCCTTCGTCACCGGCGCGAATGTCGACATCAACGGCGGAATGCTCTTCAGCTGAGTTGGCCGGAACCGGGGGCCGGGCTCGCGAGCGACCGCAAGGCGCTCGACCGGACGCCGGACCCCGGCATCGCGCTCAGCGATGCCGCAGAACGCGGGGGAGGTAGGGCAGAGGCGGCGTTCCAGACGAACGACCGACAACCTGCATGCCTTCCCGCCCTTCGGCCCCGAACTTCCTCGGCCAGGACTTTTCTATTCCGCCAGATCGCGCATGACCTTGATGAGGTCGGACTTTCCCTCGAAGCCGATGCCCGGGAGTTCGGGCATGACGATGTGGCTGTCCTCCACCGTCACACCGTCGGGGAAGCCGCCATAGGGCTGGAAGAGGTCCGGGTAGCTTTCATTGCCGCCGAGGCCGAGGCCGGCGGCGATGTTCAGCGACATCTGGTGTCCGCCATGCGGGATGCAGCGCGAGGGCGACCAGCCGAACTGGGCGAGGACCTCCAGCGTGCGCTGGTATTCGACCAGGCCGTAGGAGAGGGCGCAGTCGAACTGCAGCCAGTCGCGATCCGGGCGCATGCCGCCATAGCGCAGGAGATTGCGCGCATCCTGGTGCGAGAAGAGGTTCTCGCCGGTTGCCATCGGACCCGGATAAAACTCCGCCAGCGCCGCCTGCAGCGCATAGTCCAGCGGATCGCCGGCCTCCTCGTACCAGAACAGCGGATACTCCCGCAGCATCTTGGCGTAGGCGATGCCCGTCTCCAGGTCGAAGCGGCCATTGGCGTCGACGGCGAGGCGCGCCTGCGATCCGAGCTCTTCGAGGACGGATTCGATGCGGCCGCGATCCTCGTCCAGCGAGGCGCCGCCGATCTTCATCTTCACGACCGTGTAGCCCCGATCGAGATAGCTGCGCATTTCCTTGCGCAGCGCCGAATTGTCCTTGCCGGGATAATAATAGCCGCCGGCCGCGTAGACGAAGACGCGCGGATCGGCCTCGCGGCCCTTCTCCTCGGCCAGCATCCGGAACAGCGGCTTGCCGGCGATCTTGGCGACCGCGTCCCAGACCGCCATGTCCACCGTGCCCACCGCGACGGACCGCTCGCCGTGACCGCCGGGCTTCTCGTTCATCATCATCGCCGCCCAGATGCGGCGCGGGTCGAGATTGGTCCCCGCATCGTTCATCAGCGAGGCGCCGTCGGCCTCGAGAATGCGATCGCGGAACCGCTCGCGGATCAGGCCGCCCTGGCCGTAGCGGCCATTCGAGTTGAAGCCGTAGCCGACGACGCGGCGACCGTCGCGCACCACGTCGGTGACGACGGCGACGAGGCTCGTCGTCATTTTGGTGAAGTCGATATAGGCGTTGCGGATCGGCGAGGCGATCGGCTTGGTGACCTCGACGACGTCGACGATACGCATGGCAAAGCTCCGGTTCTGGCGTGTTCGGCTGGACCGTCGGTAGCGCTGGCCGGGGGCAAAGGCCAATGCTAGATCGGTCTGTGGTCATACCGATTGGGCATTGCCGATGGAGACGATCTGGCTCGAGGACTTTCTGGCGCTTGCATCCGAGCTGAACTTTTCATGCGCGGCGGAGCGGCGGCATATCACGCAGCCCGCCTTCAGCCGCCGCATCCGGGCCCTCGAGTCCTGGGTCGGCACGCCCCTGTTCACGCGCACGACGCACCATGTCGCGATGACGGCGGCCGGCGCCGTGTTTCATGCGCAGGCGGTCATGCTGAGCCGGGATATCCAGCGGCTGCGGCAGGAAACGCGGGCCGCGGCCGGCATCGACGCCGGTGTCCTGACCATCGCGGCGACCCACGCTCTGTCCTTCACCTTCTTCCCGCGCTGGATCCGGGGCAACGACGCGCTGTTCGGCCGCGGCAATCTCAATCTCGTCTCCGACAGCATGATGGCCTGCGAAGAGATCATGCTGCGCGGCGAGGCGTCGCTGATGCTCTGTCATCATCACCCGGCCATGCGCAGCCAGTTCGAGCCGGGCCAGTTCGACAGCGTCGTCGTGGGGTCGGACAGCCTCGTCCTCGTCAGCGCCCCGGATGCCGAGGGCAAGGCGATCTGGTCGCTCGATGCCGGGCGCCCGGCGCCTTACCTCGGCTACAGCGAGCCGTCCGGCCTCGGCCGGATCATCGCGGCCGTCTGGCGCCCTGAGCGTTCGGCCGACCGGATCGAACAGGTGTTCACGTCGCATCTCGCCGCGACGCTGTTGACGATGGCGCGGTCAGGCGAGGGGCTGGCGTGGCTGCCCATGACCCTTGCCGAAGACAGTCTGGAGGCGGGGACGCTGGTTCGGGTCGCGTCGGGCGCCATGCCGATCCCGATCGAGATCCGGCTCTACCGGCACAAGGGCCGGCAGGGTACGACGATCGAGGCGGCCTGGGCGGCGCTGCCCTGATGGTGCTGCCTGTCGCATCGGGACAGGACGGGAAGGGCACAGCGATCGCCGCCTTCCCGTAACGATCGTCTCGGCGCGGCGAAGCACTGGTCGCCGCGCCGAGACGCTTGAGGTTCGCCGCTTTCAGATGTTGGAAGCGCGGATGGCCTCGCAGACCGCGTCCGTCACCTCTTGCGTGGTGGCCGTGCCGCCGACATCGGGGGTCTTGATACCCTCGCCGGTGACCTTCTCGACGGCCTGCATCAGCCGGGCGGCGGCGGCATTCTCGCCGAGATGGTCGAGCATCTGCGCACCGGTCCAGAAGGTCGCGACCGGGTTGGCGATGCCCTTGCCGGTGATGTCGAAGGCCGAGCCGTGGATCGGCTCGAACATCGAGGGGAAGCGGCGCTCGGGATCGATGTTGGCGGTGGGCGCGACGCCGAGGCTGCCGGCCAGCGCGCCGGCGAGATCGGACAGGATGTCGGCGTGCAGATTGGTCGCAACGACCGTGTCGATGCTCTGGGGCTTCAGCGTCATGCGCACGGTCATCGCGTCGACCAGCATCTTGTCCCAGGTCACGTCCGGGAATTCCTTGGCGACCTCGGCAGCGATCTCGTCCCACATCACCATGCCATGGCGCTGGGCATTCGACTTGGTGACCACGGTGAGCAGCTTGCGCGGGCGCGACTGGGCCAGCTTGAAGGCGTAGCGCATGATGCGGGTGACGCCGACCCGGGTGAAGATCGCCACCTCGGTGCCGACCTCTTCCGGCAGGCCCTTGTGGGCGCGGCCGCCATGGCCGGAATATTCGCCCTCGGAATTCTCGCGCACGATCACCCAGTCGAGATCGCCCGGGCCGACACCGGCAAGCGGCGAGCTGATGCCCGGCAGGATCTTGGTCGGCCGGACATTGGCGTACTGGTCGAAGCCCTGGCAGATGGGCAGGCGCAGGCCCCACAGGGTGATGTGATCCGGCACGTCCGGCGCGCCGACCGCCCCGAAGAAGATCGCGTCGAAGGGCTTGAGCTGGTCGGTGCCGTCGGCCGGCATCATGACGCCGTGCTTGCGGTAATAGTCCGAGCCCCAGTCGAAGCTGGTGACGTCGATCTGGAAGCTGCCGTCGCGGCGCGCCAGCGCCTCGAGTGCCTGCAGCCCGGCGGCGATGACCTCCGGTCCGATGCCGTCGGCGGGAATCGCGGCGATGTTGTAGTGCTTCATGGGAGGATCCCTTTCGTCTGATGGATCGGGTCGCGGCGCTCGACTGAGCCCGCGTCGGGTTGGGGTGTCACGCTGGCGCGGCGGTGCAGGTCTCCGGCCGGCGGCCGAAGCCGCCGTTCTCTGGATGCCGGCGCCGCGTTGCCAGCCCTTAGAAGAACAGTCCCTGTGGCATGCGGATCAGCAGGACGTTGGCCATCAGCAGGTAGAAGCCGAGGACGATGGCCACCGAGACGGCGGCGTAGGTCGCCAGCGTCCTGCCGTTCGGGGTTTCCCAGGACGCCGCCGCAATCAGCAGGGCGAAGCCGAGAAGTCCGGCGGCGGTGAAGCCGAGCAGCGGCATGGCTGCGATCCAGATGCCGATGGCGATCGTCGCGGCGATGCGGCGCCAGCCCACCGGCTCGCGCGCCGGTTTCAGCGCCGCGCCGTCGGCATCGACGCCGCCCTCTGCGACCGCGGGCGCCACCGGCCGGCGCATGTGCTGGACGATCAGCATCACCGACAGGACCGATAGGGCCACCGCGATGGTCGTCGGGAACACCGAGCCCATCGGGGTCATGTCGCCGGTGCCGATGACGGCGGCGACGCCGATCGCCGCGAACAGGCCGGCAAAGACCATGCTCGGAACGTCGCGCCAGACGGTCTGGACCGGTGCGGCGTCCTCCACCGCATCCACCGGTACCGTCTTCAGGGTACGGCGCTTCGCCAGATACGAGGAGAGCAGCGGGTAGAGCAGCGTCAGCAGGGCACCGGCGATGATCGCGATGCTGATCGGGCGGCCGAAGAACATGCCGAGGACGGCCTGCTGGGCGTTGCCGATGAGATAGCTCTGGACGAAGCCCTGTTCGGCGATCTGGCCGAGGACCAGGCCCAGCACGATCGGCGACGGGGTGAAGCCGAAGCGGTTGAGGATCCATGCGAGGATGCCCAGGACGAACATGGTCTGGGTGTCGTGCAGGTTGCTGTGGATCGCGAAGCTGCCGATGATCGTCAGGAAGGCGACGGTCGGCACCAGCAGCGGCTTGGGGATCGCGATGATCGAGCGATAGGCGTATTTGCCGATCAGGAGCCCCGCCGGCAGCATCAGCACCGTGGCGATCAGCAGGCCGAAGATGAAGGTGTAGACGATGTTGCCCTGCGCGGTGAACAGCGTCGGCCCGATCTTGATGCCCTGGACGAGCAGCGCGCCGAGGATGATGGCGTCGGGCGGGGTGCCGGGAATGCCCAGCACCAGGGTCGGGATGAAGCCGCCGCCCACCGTGGCGTTGTTGGCGGATTCAGTGGCGATGACGCCGTCCGGCTCGCCCTGGCCGAAGCGCTCGGGATGTTTGGAGGCGCGCCGGGCTTCCGAATAGGAGACGAGGCCGGCGATCGAGCCGCCGGCGCCGGGCAGGATGCCGATCACCGTGCCGATGACCGAGCTGCGGACGACATTGAACTTGCGCGCCCAACTGATCGACAGGGCTTCGCTGAGGCGAATGCCCTTCAGATCGTCCTCGACGGTCAGGTGCTGGGCGCGGGTCGCCACGAGGTCGATGACGACGGGCACGCAGTAAAGGCCGATCAGCGCCGAGGTGATGTCGATGCCGCCCAGGAGCACGTTGGTGCCCATGGTGTAGCGGATGTCGCCGCCGACCACGGCGACGCCGATCATCGACATGAGCAGGCCGAGGCAGGCGCCGATGAGGCCCTTGATGGTGTTGCCGACGGACAGCGCCGAGATCAGCGTCAGGCCGAAGATCGCCAGCCAGAAATATTCCGGCGGACCGAAGGCCAGCGCGACGCGGGCAAGCGGCGGCGACAGGAACAGCAGGAACAGGCCGCCGACGAGACCGCCAAAGACCGAAGCGAGGGTGGCGAGGGTGACGGCAAGGCCGCCGTCACCCTTCTTGGCCATGGGATAGCCGTCGAAGGTCGTGGCGATCGCCGACGGCGTGCCCGGCGTGTTGACCAGGATGGCGGCGTAGGAGCCGCCATAGATCGCGCCGGTGTAGATGGCGCCCAGGGCGATCAGCCCCGAGGCGGGATCCATCGTGAAGGTGAAGGGGACGAGGACGGCCACCGCCATGGTCGCTGACAGGCCCGGAAGGGCGCCGATCACCGTGCCGAGCACCACGCCCACAAGGGCGAGGAGGAGATTGAGCGGCGTGAGTGCGTCGAGGAAGTACTCGAAGAGCTGCATGGGGTGGCCTGGCCCGATCCGTTATTTCTTCACGATGCCGAGCTGTTCGGCGCCGGCCGCATATTCCTCGGTCTTCTCGGCGACGAAGTCCTGCATCTTCTCGTAGGGGATGTCGGTCAGGACGAAGCCGCCATCTTCCATCTTCTTCACGAAATCCGGGTCGGCATTGACCTTGGAGACGGCGTCCGAGACGGCCTTGCGCATCTCCTCGGAGGTCGATTTCGGCACCGCGACGCCGCGATAGGCGCCGCCGACCAGATCGATGCCGAGCTCGGTGAAGGTCGGCACGTCCGGGAAGACCGGCAGGCGCTCTTCGGAGGCGACGGCCAGCATGCGCAGGGCGTCGCCCTGATTGACGCCCGAGGTGGCGTAGTTGAAGCCGGCCATGGTCTGGCTGCCGAGGACGGCGGTCACCGCCGGGCCGGTGCCTGAGAACGGGATGTAGGTCGTGGTCAGGCCGGTCAGGCCGTCGAAGCGGGCCTGGGCGAGATTGTTGGACGAGTTCGAGCCCGAGCCGCTGAAGGTGACCATGCCCGGGTTTTCCTTGGCGTAGTCCATCAGGTCCTGGAGCGTCTGGAACTGGCTGTCCTTCGGCACGAAGATCGCGTCGGGCGTGTAGTGGAAGTAATTGACCGGGGTCAGGTCCTCGGTCTTGTAGCCGATGTCCTTCTCCATCGGCTGCAGCACCGTGTGCGGCAGGTTGATGCCCATGATGGTATAGCCGTCGTCGGGCAGGCCGTTCAGCTGCGACCAGGCCTGCGCGCCGCCGGCGCCGGCCATGTACTGGATGATCAGCTGCTGGTCGAACATCTTCTCCCAGCTCGCCTGCTGGAAGCGCGCCGACACGTCGGATTCACCGCCGGCATTGAAGGGGATGATGTAGTCGACCTGCTTGGTCGGATAGTCGCCGGCGGTCTGGGCGAAACTGGCCGTCGCCGTGCTGGCGAGCAGTGCGAGTGCGATCGCGGTGAACTTCATGAGAACCTCCCAATTCGAAATGGAGCACCGGCGCTCATCGCCTGCGCTCGTCGAAGCGTTGGCGCCGTCGGCGCGGCTTCGTGCCCGCGACGCCAGCGATGGACTGTTGCGATGGAGCTGCGGGATTCGGGGCGGCGTCCTGCACCGTGTCCCTCTCTCCTCGACCCGCTCCTCCACCGGGCCGGCCCGGCAAGCCGGACCTGTCGATCGACGACCCTCCTGTCGCTTCGATCACCGTCACTGTAATTGATGATGGAGAAGAGATAATATCGAATATGGAAAATGATTATTGCACTGACGGACACAATCCATGGACAGTGACCTAGCCTTCTTCGCGCTCCTCGCCCGCAAGGCCAGCTTTTCGGAGACAGCGCTCGAGCTGAACCTGTCGACCTCGGGCGTCAGCAAGCGGCTCGCCAAGATCGAGAACCGGCTGGGCGTGCGGCTGATGAACCGGACGACGCGCCGGGTCAGCCTGACGAGCGAGGGCGAGACGTTCCTGAACGAGAGCGCCGCGATCCTCGAGGACATTGCGAGCCTGGAAAACCGTATCCGCTCGGCCGGCGAGAAGCCGCAAGGGCTCCTGCGGATCAACGCGACCTTCGGCTTCGGGCGGGAGTTCATCGCGCCCATCGTGTCGCAATTCGCGCGGGAATATCCCGACATCTCGGCCCAGCTCGTCCTGACCGATGCGCCGATCAACCTGGTCGAGGAGGGCTACGATTTCGCGGTGCGCTTCGGCAGCCCGCCGAATTCCCGGCTGATCAGCCGCCGGCTGCATCGCAACCGGCGCTTCCTGTGCGCGGCGCCGAGCTATCTGGAGAAATACGGCCGCCCGCAGCGGCTGCACGATCTCACCGATCACGAATGCATCGTCCTGCGCCAGCACAACCAGATCTACGACGTCTGGCGCCTGCAGCGCGGGCAGCTGACCGAGTCGATCAAGGTGAAGGGGCGCCTGTCCAGCAATGACGGCGAGATCGCCCTGCAATGGGTGATCGACGGACACGGCATCATGCTGCGGTCGGAATGGGACATTGTCCGGCTGATCCGGGAGGGCAAGCTGGAACTGGTGCTGCCGCGCTATGCCCAGGTCGACGCCGACATCTACGGCGTCTATCCCGAGCGCAACAACGTCTCGGCCAAGGTCCGTGCCTTCATGGAATTCACCCAGGCCAACCTGCAGAAAACCAGCAGCCTGCAATTCAGCAGCTAGGGTTGGGCGCGCGATCAGACCGGAAGGCGATGATGCTTGCGACCTGAACGCCACCTCAGCGCTTTGTGAAGCGTGTCGACTTGCTTCGGCTTGGCGCGGTCTCCATCTCAAGGGTGCCGCGCGGCGTTGGTGAGCGATGCCGCTGTCGAGCGATCCGCGGACGGTCGCGTCCGATCCGCGATCTTGAGGGACGACCATGTCGTCTGCCGAAGCGACTGGGAGGCTGCCTTGTCTCGGACCCGTCTGAACCGCAGAACGATGCTGGCGGCCGGCGTCGCCTTCGGCGGTGCCCTGGTGACAAGTGGCATGTCCAGCCTGCTCGTTCCCGCGCGGGCACAGGGCCTTGCCCCGACCCCCTCCATGCGCGGCGGCTCAAACAATTATCGCCCCGGCGCGCCGGTCGTCGAACGGATCGGCAATGGCGGCTTCTGGATGTCGGGGCGCGTGCGCCGGGCCGGCGACGGTGCGCCGCTGGAAGGCATCCGCATCCAGATCTGGGCCCATACGACCGAGGCCTATGAGCGCGATCCGGAAAGCCATGGAGCGACGCTCACGGGTCCCGACGGCACGTTCCGGCTGGAAATGCCGCAGATCGTGCCCGCATTCGGCCAGGCGCACGGTCATCTGGCCTATGACGATCCCGAATTCGAGACGGTCTTCCTGCGGCCGGTCATGTCCAGCCCGAAGGATACGAGCCTCAGCGCCGATTTCGTCCTGCAGCCGGCCTGACTCCATGACGCTGTCCATCCGGGCCGTTCTCGGCTGGTCGGCGCTGGCCGTCGCGGTTCTCGGTCCGGTCGCTGTTGCTGCGACGAGCGAGTATCTCGCCTATCGCAGCGGGATCTATATCGCGGCCGGCTTCGCCGGGATCGTGGCGATGGGGTTGCTCCTTCTTCAGCCGCTTCTGGCGGCCGGCTATCTGCCCGGCATCGGCATGCGGGACGGGCGCCGTATTCACCGCTGGGTCGGGACGGCCCTTGTAGCCGCGATCGTCGCCCATGTGGCCGGGCTCTGGCTGACGAGCCCGCCGGATGTCGTCGATGCGCTGCTCTTCACCTCGCCGACGCCGTTTTCCGACTGGGGCGTCATCGCCATGTGGGCGCTGTTCGCGGCGGCCCTGCTGGCCGCCCTGCGCCGGACGCTGCGCCTGCGACCGCCGGTCTGGCGGTTCGCCCATACGGCGCTGGCGAGCGTGGTCGTGGTCGGCAGCGTCGTCCATGCGCTGCTGATCGAGGGCACGATGGGCACGGTCTCGAAGGTCGCTCTCTGCGCCCTCGTCCTCGCCGCGACCGCCGGGGCCCTGTGGGATCTGCGCAGCTGGGCAGTGCTCAGGCGGTTCGGTCCGCTGAAATAGACCGTCTCGTCAGATCGGATCCTCCTTCCTCCGGCTCGCGCCGCCGGAGCCGACCAGCCCGAAGCGGGCGCCGTGAGGATCTTCGCAGACCAGCGCGAACGAACCGCCGGGTATCTGGTCGGGCCCCTGTATCGTCTTGCCGCCAGCCGACGCGAGGCGTTTCTCAGCGGCATCGATGTCGGGCACCATGAAGTAATACTGCCAGCCGATGCGGCCGTTCGGCACCTCGCCCATGATGGCGCCGAGACGCGTCGTTCCGCATGATACGAAACGGTAGTCGCCGAGTTCCCCCATCGGCATCGCACCGTCCTGGCGCCAGCCAAACGCTGCGGCGTAAAAGTCGAGCGCAGCTTCCGGATTTTTTGCCGAGAGTTCGTTCCACACGGCATGGCCGGGTGTTGCCTCCTCCGCCTGCCGGAAGGCCAGACTTTCCTCGGCGCTCTCGCCGCGCATGACATAGAGCGTCGCGCCCTGCGGGTCCGCGACCAGGGCCATGCGGCCGACGCCGTCGATCGTCATCGCCGGCATATGCGTTGCACCGCCGGCCCTCTCGATGGCATCGACCGCGGCGTCGACGTCCGCAACGGCAAGATAACTCAACCATACGGGGCCGGACGTCATCCCGTCCGGCTGCTTCAGAAGTCCCGCCACGGGCACGCCGTCCGGCGCCGAGATGATGCGGTAATCCATCCCTGGATGGTTCGAAGGCGCAACCGTCCAACCGACGACATGGGTATAGAAGTCCTGCGCCGCGTCCGGGTCGGGCGTCAGGAGCTCGTACCAGATCGGCGTTCCTGCGGGATTGGCCATCCTCATCTCCTCCGTCTCCATAGGAAAGGCACGCATTTCCAAGGTCCCATATGCCCTGTCCTCGCCGGCGAGGGCCGATGGCGTTCGTACATGCCGAGAGCGGTCGCGACGGACCCATTCCGGCCGTGGCGATCAGTCCTGCTCCGGTGCCCCGAGCGGAAAGAATGGACGGTACGGGCGGGCCTCGTCGATGCAACGGGCGAAGGACGGTCGGGCGTTCAGGCGATTGCGGTAGGCGCGCACATGGGCGAAGCGCTCGGCAATCGGGTGGGTCCAGTCGGCATAGAAGAGCTGGGGCGCGGCGGCGCAGTCCGCGAGGCTGAAGCTGTCGCCGGCGACCCAGTCCCGATCCGCCATCCGCCCGTCGAGATACCCATAGGCGGCATCGAGAGCCTGCCGTGCGATGCGGACGCCCTCGGGATCGCGCTTGCCGTCCGGACGCAACGCGTCGAGGACGATCGTCTGCTGCGGTGTTGCGACGTAATTGTCGAAGAAACGGTCCCAGAACCGGACCTTCAGCGCCGCGGCCGGGTCGGCGGGGAGCAGGGCGACCGGGCCGGGGTGACGAAGCCCCAGATGCTCGATGATGACCGACGCCTCGATGACTGGAGCGCCCTCGTCGACGAGCAGGGGAAACTTGCCGATCGGCCACATCGCCCGCAGTTCGTCCATCGCCGCCGGATCGTCGGGGCCGAGGATGCGGCCTTCGAAGGCCGTGCCGTTCTCGTAGAGGGCGATCAGCACCTTCTGGCAGTAGGACGAGAACGGATGGAAGAAGAGCGTCAGCATGGGCGGCCTCAATCGTCGAGCGCGAAGGAGCCCGTCGCCACGGCACCGGCCGGGGCGTAGACGGCGATGATCGCGCCGCCTTCCGAGACGCGGTGTTCCAGGAGGCGCCATGCGCCCGGGTCCGCGCCCGGCAGGGCCCGTTTGCCGTGGCCGAGGATCAGCGGGAAGGTGATCAGGTAGAGCCGGTCGACGAGACCGGCCGACAGCAGCACCGGGTACAGCGTGGTGGAGCCCTGGACGATCAGCTTCGGGCCATCGGTGCGCTTGAGCGCCGCCACCGCATCGATGTCCGGCAGCGCATGGGAATTGGCCCAGGCAAGCGGCTCGCGCGACGAGGTGAGGACGTATTTCGCGGCGCGATTGAACTTGTCGGCAAAGGCGTCACCGGTGATGCGGGGCCAGTGCGCGGCGAAGATGTCGTAGGTCCTTCGGCCGAGCAGCAGGTCGAATTCCCCGTCGAAGATCGTGTCGATGAAGCCCCCGACCGTCTCGCCGGCATGGGGCACGATCCAGCCGCCGAGCGAGAAACCGTCGCTGCGGTCCTCGTCGGGACCGCCCGGTGCCTGGACGACGCCGTCCATCGACTGGAACAGGCCTGCCGTGATCTGACGCATCTCGACCCTCTTCCTCTCCCGTCTTCAACCGCACGCGATGCAAGGCGTCCCCTGTCCGAAATCCTCAGGCTCAGGCCGCGCGTTCGTAGCGCGCCGCATTCTCCCGGAACGGGGCGAGCTGATCGGCCAAGGCCTTCTGGAAGGCCGGCCGCGCCGTGTGGCGCGCGACATAGGCGTCGAGCGCTGGAAAATTCTGGAGAATGTCGGTGTGGCGGGGAATGCGCAGGACCGCCGTCATCATCAAATCGGCCACCGAGAACTCGCCGAGGAGGCCGTCGCGATCGCCAAGCGCTGCCTGAAGCTGCCCAAGACGCTTGTCGACGGACTTGATGGAGCCATCGCGCAATTTCGCTGCCGCATCGGCGTCGCCGGCGAAGAAGTCGAGATCGACAAGCGCTGCAATCGGCGGCTCGATCGTATTCAGGCTGGCGAAGACCCAGGAGAGGGCGAGATCGCGCTGGTGGCGATCGGACGGCAGCAGCCTGTCGCTCGCCTCGGCGATCCGCCAGACGATGGCCCCGGATTCGAACATGGTCTGCCCGTCGATCTCCATCGCCGGAACCTGGCCGAAGGGCTGGCGGGCGATATTGTCCGCGCCGCGCTGCGACCCCTGTTCGAGAATGATCGGCCTGTATGCCAACCCGGCTTCTTCCAGCGCCCAGCGAACGCGCAGATCGCGGACCAGTCCCTGGGCGAAGGACGGCACCCAGTCATAGGCCGTCACACCGATGGTGGAGTTCTGCATGGTCGCGTCCTCAAGCCTTGCCGGGTCGTGCACGACCGGGCGTCGCGGTGATCTGGCGGTTGGTATCGGCACGGGGCTCCTGGTGATCCTCAGACCGGGTCCATTCCGGCGCCGCCGCATATCTGCTTGACTAAAATGTTGATATCAACATAAAGAGGTCATGTCAACGTCCAGTGATTCGCCGACACCGGTTCCCTACGAGACCACGCTTCTGGTCCGGGATCATTGTCTTTGCCTGCGGGCGCAGCGCGCGGCGCGCGCCATGGCACGGCGTTTCGACGAGGCGTTCCGCTCCATCGGAATCACCAGCGGCCAGTTCTCGCTGCTGATGTCGCTCAATCGCCCGAAGCCGCCGACACTCGGTTCCGTCGCCGAGCTTCTGGCGATGGATCGCACCACCCTGACGGCGAACATCAAGCCCCTGGAGAAACGCGGCCTCCTGACAGTCACCCCGGATCCCGCCGATCGACGGGCGAGGCTGCTTTCGCTGACCCCGGAGGGGAGGGCCATCCTCGCGGAGGCGGTGCCGATCTGGCGCGCGACCCAGGCAGCAGTGGAGGCCGCGGTCCCCGACCCGGATGCCGTGCGGGCAGGGCTGGATGCGCTTGCGTGAGCGCGAATCCGCCCGCGGCCGACCCATGCGGTGGGTCGATGGCTGCGATTGTCGCGACGGCACCTGTTCTGACGGAAAATGAGGTCTCCGGGCATGTACGGTGGTTCGCCGCCGGCGGTCCCTTGAATGCGCTCCCTCGCAGTCAGTCGCGGGGACTCCCCTAGGCACCAGGTTTCGGTGATTTCCCCGGTCTCGGAACCACAATCCGGTTGGGGGCCTGTTCTTGCACCGCCTGCCGAAGCAGTCCGACGGCGTCCAGCAGACGGCTCAAGAGGGCTGACGCAGTGAGGAACGCTGGGGGCGCTGACGAAAGCATGGCGTTGCACACTTGGCGCATCGGGCGAAATTCCATCCCTTGCCGAGCTGGACGGCGCCTGCGATCCCGGTCGCTTCAACCCAAGAAGGACCGTGATGCCGTCATTCCTGAAATCCTTCGGCCCGGCCGTGCCGCAGACGACGCCCATGGAAGCCGTTCGGGCCGGAACCGGCGCCTTCATCGGGCTCGGATTGTGCGCCCTGCTGGTGCTGGCGCCGACTGTCGATCTGCAACTCGGATTGTACCTGATCGCTCCGTTCGGTGCGAGTTCGGTCCTGCTCTTCGCGGTTCCGAACAGCCCGCTGGCGCAGCCGTGGTCGGCGATCGGCGGCAATACGATCGCCGCGCTGGTGGGCGTCGCGGTCTGCCTTCTCGTCGCCGATCCGGCCCTGCGCATCGCGCTTGCCGTCGGCTTGGCCATCACGGCGATGATCCTGTGCCGCGCCGTCCATCCACCGGCAGGCGCGGTCGCGATGACGGCGGCCATGAACCCCGAGGCCATCGCCGAACTGGGGTTCCGCTTCGCCCTCACGCCGGTCGCCCTCGGCACCGCGCTCCTGGTTCTGATCGCCATCGTCTACGCGCGGATGACCGGCAGGCGCTATCCATTCCGCCAGTTCGACGACCCGAACCCGCATGGAACGGTGGATCGCCAACCATTCGAGCGACTCGGGCTGTCGAGCGCGGAGCTGACGAACATCCTGGAGCGATACCGGCAATCGTTCAATCTGGGGGTCGAGGATCTGGCGCGATTGATCGGCGCAGCGCAGATGCAGGCCGCGACCCACAGGATCGATCCGACCGTCGCTGCCGACTTCATGTCGCGCGACCTCGTCACGGTGGGGCCGGACACATCGCTTGCAGACATCACGGCGCTGTTCGCGCAACACCGCTTCACCTCGCTCCCCGTCCAGACTGCGGATGGCCGGTTCCTCGGCGTGATCCTGCAGATCCACCTGATCGTCTTGAGAGGGAGCGATACGAGGGCGCTCCTTGGCAAAGGGACGCGGCGCCTGCGGGCGGAAGACATCATGGATACGGCATGCCCGCGCGCGGCGCCCTCGACCCCGGTGGCCGCCTTCTTCCATCTGATGGCCGAAAGCCAGACCGATGCCGTGCCGGTGATCGAGGCCGAGCGGATCGTGGGCGTCGTCACCCGCACCGATCTGATCGCCGCGCTCGCACACAGCATTCTGGCGCAAGATCCGGCCGGTCGTCCTCAGCCCAGGTGAGAGGCGACCGCGTCTGCGGGGCTGGATGGGGGAGGCCGGTTCGACGGCGGGGCGCGCCTTAGGCTGATTTGCCTGGAGGTGACCGCCCTGAGGTCACCGTTGGCAGCGCCACAGGGCAGGCAACGCCTGCGGCGCGAATGTCCCGCGCCCGGCCGCGATGGCGACCGGGCGTCGGATCAATGGCGTTCCTGGTCCTCGGCGGCTTCGTCCCATTCGGGGCCGATCAGGTTCTCGCCGGGATTGCCGACGCGGACGCTGTCGGTGGCGTAGGCCTGGAAGGCCGGGACCTGCGCCATGGGAAGAACGAGCCCGGCGACCACACCGATCACGGCGGCGATCGCGATGCCGATGAGAATGGCCTTCAACGCGCGTCTCCCGTCGTCGGCGCTGCGGGCGCCGCGTTCTGCTGATATTGCAGGTCGAGC
Source organism: Aurantimonas coralicida DSM 14790 (assembly GCF_000421645.1). Classification (GTDB taxonomy): domain Bacteria; phylum Pseudomonadota; class Alphaproteobacteria; order Rhizobiales; family Rhizobiaceae; genus Aurantimonas; species Aurantimonas coralicida. The sequence goes on from NZ_ATXK01000003.1 coordinate 37,740, forward strand.
GCCGCCAGCGCGATCAGCGCCGGGGGCAGGTCGACGCCCGCGCGCCGCATTTCGCGGGTCGCGCCATGGCACCCGGCGATATCGTTGGCATCGGCCAGCGCCTGGCCTTCGGCAAGGGTCATGTCCGGCTGCTTCTTGGTGGCTTCGGGCGTCTCGGGGATTGGCGCGCTGAGACCCGAGGTCTGCGGCGCGTTGTCGGCATTGCCGGCCTTCGGCGCCGGCGCATTGGCGTCGCTGGGCGCCTCGACCGCGGCGCCGGCCTGGTTGGAGGCTTCCTGGGCCGAGCCCGACTGGTTGCCGTCGGGCACGCCCGCGGCGTGCTGCTCGTTCTCGGCCGCCGCTTCGCCGCTGCTTGTCGCCTGCTGCTGCGGCTGGTCCGAGGCCGCACCGCCAGCGGGCTCCTTGTCCGTGCCGCTTTCGGCCGACGGCTGCGTGGCTGAAGCTTCACCGGCCTGTGCCTGACCAGCCTGCGCCGCAGGGGCCTGGTCCGCGCTCGCCTGAGCGGCTGCCGGCTGGCCGGGCGCGGCGGCTGCGTCCTCGGCCGGAGCCGGGGTCAGGAACGCCACCAGTTCGGTGCAGATATTGGCGGGGCCGGACGAGGCCGTATCCGTGCCGGTCTCGCCAGGCGCCGGTGTCGCGGTGCCGGCATTCGCCGCGGCAGCGTCGGCGGCCGGATTCTGCGCCGCCGGCTGCGTGCCGTCAGGCGCGGGCGCCTGCTGGGTGTTCGCGGCCGGAGCCTCGGTGGCAGCCGGTGCCTGCGGCGCTTCGGTGGCGGGTTCTGACGTCGTCTGGGCGACGGCCGCCGTGGCCAGCGCCGTGGTGGCGAAGAGTAGGATGAGACTGTGGCGCATGGTGCTCACTCCGCCGGATGGGTTTGCGGGATCGGCTGCGGTCCCTTGGCGGTCTTGGCCTGCTCTTCCTCGACCCAGAGGCTGTGATGGGCGCGGGCCCAGGCGAGGTCGACCTTGCCGTTGCCCATGGCGTCGTAGGCGCCCTCCATGCCGAGCGAGCCGATATAGATATGGGCGATGATGATGGCGATCAGCACCATGCCGACCGTGGCATGGACATATTGCGCAATCTGCATGCCCTCGATGTTCAGCACTGAGAAGGGAAAGAGCATCAGGAGGCCGCTGATCGACAGGGCGAGGCCGCCCAGCGTCACCGACCAGAAGATCATCTTCTGACCGGCATTGAAGCGGTGCGCCGGCGGATGCTTGTCGCCGACGAAACCGCCGAATTCGCGGATCCAGCGAATGTCGGTGCGGCTCGGCAGGTTGTCCTTGATCCACACGATGATCATGAAGACGAGGCCGACCATGAACGCCCAGGAGACGAAATTGTGGACGTATTTCGCCCAGTAGCTCCAGGTCGAGAAGGCGTCCGGCCCGATCAGCGGAAACAGCAGCCGCTTGCCAAAGACGTAGTTGAGGCCGGTGATCGCCAAGAGGATGAAGGCGGTGGCTGTCATCCAGTGGTTCAGGCGCTCGAAGAAGCTGAAGCGCAGCAGCTTGCGGCCGACCTCCGGGCTGTCCTCGATCATGATCCGGCCGCGCGAGAAGTAGAAGGCGGCAAGCGCAAGGACCATGCCGATGATGGCGATGGCGCCGATCCACGGCAGCCAGCCTTCATGGAAGCTCTGGTAATCGCGCCCCTCGGGCTGCTCGAGCACCGCGGCCTTGCTGTCCGGGATGCTGACCCGGCCGCTGATCTGGCCGCCCTGCAGCGCGTTGAGGAGCTGCTGTTCGGTCGGCGCCTCGGCAGTGGGGTTCTGGCCGCTGGGATCGGCCTGCGCGCCGTCGGTCGGCGCGACGTCGCTCTGGGGCGCGAGATTGTCGTCGCCCTGCTGGGCGGCAACGGGCGTCGCCAGAAGGGCGAGCGCCAGGCCGCCGGCGGTGAGGATGGTGCGAAGCGTGGTCATCGTCGCCATCTCAGGCCTCGATCGTTTCGCGGTAGGCCGTCTGCCAGCCCCAGGCCCCGGTGCCGTAGCCGCGCTTGGCGACCCGCTCCTTATAGATCGTCGCGATGATGTCGCTGTCGCCGGCTAGAAGCGCCTTGGTCGAACACATCTCGGCGCACATGGGCAGCTTGCCCTCGGCGATGCGGTTCTTGCCGTATTTGGCGTATTCCGCCTCGGAGCTGTCGGCCTCGGGACCGCCCGCGCAATAGGTGCACTTGTCCATCTTGCCGCGCGAGCCGAAATTGCCGACGCGCGGATATTGCGGCGCGCCGAACGGGCAGGCGTAGAAGCAGTAGCCGCAGCCGATGCACAGATCCTTGGAATGGAGCACCACACCGTCCTCGGTGGTGAAGAAGCAGTCCACCGGGCACACCGCCGCGCAGGGCGCATCGGTGCAGTGCATGCAGGCCATCGACACCGAGCGCTCGCCCGGCTTGCCGTCGTTCAGCGTCACCACGCGACGCCGGTTGATGCCCCAGGGCACGTCGTGCTCGTTCTTGCACGCCGTCACGCAGGCATTGCACTCGATGCAGCGATCGGAGTCGCAGAGAAATTTAAGCCGCGCCATTGTCTGTCGCTCCCCTTATGCCGCCGCGATCTGGCACAGCACGACCTTGGTCTCCTGCATGCCGGTGACCGGGTCGAAACCGTAAGTCGTGATGGTGTTGACGGATTCGCCGAGCACGATCGGGTCGGTGCCCGCCGGATAGTGCTCGCGCCAGTCCTCGCCCTGGTAATGTCCGGAGAAGTGGAAGGGCATGAAGGCGACGCCGGGCGCCACGCGCTCGGTCACCAGCGCCTTCACCCGCGTCTTCGCGTCGTTCTCCGTGCCGTAGACCCAGACATACTGCCCGTCCTCGACACCGCGGGCGGTGGCGTCGGCCGGATTGATCTCGACGAACATCTCCTGCTGCAGCTCCGCCAGCCAGCGGTTGGAGCGGGTCTCTTCACCGCCGCCCTCATATTCCACGAGCCGGCCCGAGGTGAGCAGGATCGGGAAGTTTCCGGCGACGTTCCGCTCGATCGCGGCCTGCTGCACGGAATAGCCGATATTCGGAATACGGAACTGCCGCTCGTCGGGCCGGGTCGGGTATTTCTCGACGAGGTCCGGCCGCGGCGTATAGATCGGCTCGCGGTGCACCGGCACCGGATCGGGCAGGTTCCAGGCGACCACCCGGGCCTTGCCGTTGCCGTAATGCATGACGCCGTGATCCATGCAGACGCGCTGGATGCCGCCCGACAGGTCGGTCGCCCAACTGACCGCGTCGACCTTGTCGCCGCCGACCCGCTGGATCGTCGCCAGTTCCTCCGGCCGCAGGTCGGCGTCCCAGCCGAGCTTGCGCAGGATGCCGTAATTGAACTCGGGATAGCCGTCGGTGAGCTGCGAGCCCTCCGAATAGGAATCCTCGGCCAGCAGCGTCTCGCCGTTCCGCTCGACGCCGAAGCGCGCGCGGAAGGTACCGCCGCCTTCCCAGATGGGCACGTCGGTCCGGTAGAGGATCGGCGAGCCGGGATGCTTCATCTCCGGCGTGCCCCAGCACGGCCAGGGCAGGCCGTAATATTCGCCGCCGACTTCCGGCGTGTCGGCCGGGGCGCGCAGGCTGACCAGGTCGAACTTGTCCTGGTTGCGCATATGCGCCTTCAGCCGTTCCGGCGACTGGCCGCAATAGCCGGTGGAGAAGCCGCCGCGATTGATCTCGCGCAGGATGTCCTCGGCCGAGACCTTGCTGTTTTCCACGGCGATGTTCTTGAACATCCGGTCGGCGAAGCCGAGCTTGACCGCGAAGTCGTGGATCACCGCGTAGTCGTCGCGGGACTCGAAGGCCGGCTCGACGATCTGTTCGCCCCATTGCAGCGACCTATTCGACGCGGTGCGCGAGCCGTCGGTCTCCAGCGAGGTGGCGATGGGCAGGAGATAGGTGCCGTTGCGACGGCCCTTGATGGCGCCGAAGGTGGTGGCGTGGGGGTCGGCGACCACCAGCAGCTCCAGCTTCTCCAGCGCCTGCAGCATCTCCGGCATGCGGGTGACGGTGTTGCCGCCATGGCCCATGATGAACATGCCGCGCAGCGGCGAGCGCTGGTCGATCTCCTCCGGCGGCATGCTGACCGCGTCGAACCACCGGGTCGAGGTGATGCCCGGGGTCTCCATGTTTTCCTTGCGGGTGCGCGGCTCGCGCCCGCCCTTGGCCGGGACCTCGTCGAAGCGGCTCTGCAGCCACTCATATTCGACTTCCCAGACCCGCGACCAATGCTTCCAGCCGCCTTCGGTCAGGCCGTAATAGAGCGGCAGCGAGGTGACATCGAGGCCGAGATCGGTCGCGCCCTGCACATTGGTGTGGCCGCGGAAGATGTTGGCGCCGGTGCCGGGCTTGCCGACATTGCCGGTGGCCAGGCACAGGGTGCAGTAGGCGCGCACATTGGCGGTGCCGACCGTGTGCTGTGTGGCGCCCATGCACCAGATCAGCGTCGACGGCCGTTCCTGCGAGAACAGATAGGCGACGTGCTTCAGCTGCTCGCCGGACACGCCCGAGACGCGCTCGACCTCTTCCGGCGTCCATTTGGCGACTTCCTTGCGGACCTCGTCCATGCCGTAGACGCGGGTGCGGATGAACTCCTTGTCCTCCCAGCCATTCTCGAAGACGTGCCAGAGAATGCCCCAGATGACCGGGATGTCGGTGCCGGCGCGCAGGCGCAGATATTCGGTGCCGTGGGCCGCGGTGCGGGTGAAGCGCGGATCGATGACGATCAGATTGGCGCGGTTCAGCTCCTTGCCGGCCAGGACGTGCTGCATCGCGACCGGATGCGCTTCCGCCGGATTTCCGCCCATGATGATCATGGTCTTGGCGTTGCGGATGTCGTTGTAGGAATTGGTCTGGGCGCCGTAGCCCCAGGTGTTGGCGACGCCGGCCACGGTGGTGGAGTGGCAGATGCGGGCCTGGTGGTCGACCGAGTTGGTGCCCCAGAAGGCGCCGAACTTGCGGAACAGATAGGCGCCTTCATTGGTGAACTTGGCCGAGCCGAGGAGATACATGGCGTCGGCGCCGGAATCCTCGCGGATCTCCAGCATCTTGTCGCCGATCTCGTCGATCGCCTGCTCCCAGGACAGCCGCTGCCACTGGCCGTCGACCAGCTTCAGCGGGTATTTCAGCCGCCGGTCGCCATGCACGATCTCGCGGATCGCGGCGCCCTTGGCGCAGTGGGTGCCACGGTTGATCGGGCTCGACCAGCTCGGCTCCTGGCCGGTCCAGACGCCGTTCTGCACCTCGGCGGTCACCGTGCAGCCCACCGAGCAATGGGTGCAGATGTTCTTCTTGATCTCGATCGGCACGCCGGGCATCGGCGCGCTGACCGCCTCGGCCTTCTGCACGGCGCCGGGCATCATGGTGCCGAAGGCGGCGAGGCCGCCGACGGCGAGGCCCGACTGTTTCAGGAAGGCGCGGCGATCGAGTCCGGCAGGACGGGTCGACGAGACGGAAGAACAGAATTGGCCGGGCTGACCGGCCTTGCGTTTGGTGAGCATGTCCGCCTCACTTGTCCTGCAGCGTTTCGTAGCCGTTGGTCCGGTAGAACGCCTGAACGTCCGGGCTGTCGGGCTGATATTTCGGTTGGGTCTCGTCGGTCCCCGGATCGTAGGCCTCGGCCTCGTCGACGAAGGCCGGCGCCGTCACGGCGACCGCGGTTGCCGCGCCAGCCGCACCCGTGGCCTTGCGAAGGAAGGCGCGTCGATTGAGATCAGGCTTGTCCGTCGCCATGGTCGTCTCCCATTTCCCTGCCGGCGCGCGGGCCGTGCGGTCGTTTCGCGGCACTGTCATGCGACCAGCGCCTGCGACTCGGTCTCGATTGTCATGAAGCTGCGGCCGACACGGCCGACACAGCGGTAGAAATCCGCCGACCGGGCCGTTTCCAGATACGCGAAGAAGCGGCCCATCCACGGCTGCATGTGGCGGGCGAAGAAGTCGCGGGCGGCGCCCTCGGGGGCCTCGAAGCGCCCGTCGATCAGCCCGGCCATGGTCTCGCACAGCACCCCGACGTGGTCTTCGAGCTCGACGAGCGAGGGGGACCGCTCGATGCCCAACCGCGCCAGATCCTGCCGCAGGCGGGCCAGCGGCTTCTCGCGCAGGAAGCCGGTCAGGTAAAAGGAGCCGTAGGGCACCAGTTCGCCGCGGCCGACGCCGATGAAGAGGTCGAAATACTCGCGCTCCAGACGCGCCGGATCGGCCCGGCGGGCGGCCTCGGCCAGCGCCGCGTGGCTGCGCCCGAGCGGGGTCGCGTCGCCGCTGAGGCCGGCGACCAGCGCCAGCGTCTCGGCGCTCGGCTCGCGGGCCATGAGAACGGCGAGAAGGCCGTAATGCTGGACCCGGAACTGGTCGACCGGATCGAGCGCCGCGCGCAAGGACGCCGTCGCCGTTGCGGCAACGTCGTGAGCGCTCGGTTCGGAAGGCCCGTCGGTCATCGTGGCGCTTTCATGGGTGTCCGGTTACCCGTTGATCTGGAACGAGAACCTAGATGGTTCCGGGGTTTGTGCAAGCCTCTTTTGAACCATTCCAGTTTCGTTGACGGCTATTCAAATCGGCAGCGCGCTGCCATGTCGCAGCGGCCGGTTTCGCGGAGCTTGCTGCGCTGTTTCCGCAGCGATTTCGGGCATGGTTTCCGGCGTCTCCGGTAGGGCCGAATCCTGCGGGCCGGGCGCGGCGGAAACCGTCTCGTTCGGCACAGGCTGCGCGGCGTCTGCCATGGTCATGGGGGACGGCGATTCGGCGGCGTCGCTTCGATCCGCCGCAACGGTCGGCTCCGCGGCCGGGGCGGGCGCAGCCTTCTCGCGGCCGAAGATGTCCTTGACCATCTGCTTGACGTCGGTCGTCGCCGACAAGGGCCCGGAGACCGGCACGCCACCGGGCACGTTCCAGTCCCAGGCATAATCCCTGGCGTCACCGACATAGTCGCGGATGGCGGGATCGAGCGACCAGAGCCGCCGCATGGCGCGATTGCGCAGGGAGGCCGGGACGCCCTTGCGCAGAAACGCTGTCATGTCCGACGCGGCGGTCAGATCCTCGGGGTCGGGCAGCGCCGCCAGCTCCTCGGCGGAGATCGGTGCATCGACAGCGGCCTGCGGCGCGTCGTCCGGCGCCGCGTGCTCAAGCGATACGCCAGCGGCCTCCGCGGCAGGGCCGGAATCCGTTCCGGTTCCGGCCGTGCGGTCCGCGTCGGCGACCTCGCGCTTGCGCTGGGACCAGCGGGAGAGGAAATCGCTGCTCAAACCGGTCGTCCTTGCCGTCCTGTTCGTGCTTCCTGATCTGCCGCAGGGAAAACTAGCCTGCGATCCGAGCGGGTCGAGGGTGTGGGCCGCATCAATGTCTGTGGCCGTCAAAGTCTGTGGGCGCCCGGTGATCCTCGGCAAGACGCGGCTTTGGCCGGGCCGTGCCGGCATAGGGATCGATCCCCTCGTTCAGCACGGCCTCCACCCGGCAGTCCTCGCACATGCGGATCGCGTCCAGACGGCGGGCATTCTCGCCGGCGAACATCCAGTGCTTGCCTTCCAGCTTGGCGATGATCCGCTCGATCGTGCTCTTCGTGCCGAAGGGCTTGGCGCAGCGGATGCAGCAGAAGGGCTCTTCCTCCTTGAGGATCTGCCGCGGCGCGTTCCAGGCGGCGAAATCGAGTATCGGCTCCAGGGTGATCACCTGTTCCGGGCAGGTCGCTTCGCACAGGCCGCACTGGACGCAGGCGCCATGGGAGAAACTGAGAAGCGGCCGGTCCTCGCTGGCCGACAGCGCGCCGGTGGGGCAGGCGGTCACGCAGGCGTGGCACAGCGTGCAGCCGTCGGTCTGCACATGAACCTTGCCGAAGGGCGCGCCCTGCGGAAGCGCCACCTGCTCGACCGGCGCCGGCGCGACCCGGTGCAGCATCCGCAGGCTCAGCTCCAGAAGCTCGCGCTTGCTGCCGGCCGGGGCGAAGCTGGCGGGCGCCGGTGCGGCGCGGCCGAGCGGAAGGGCCGCCAGTTCGGCGAGCATCTCGTCCGGCGTATCGGCATGGAGGATCCGGCAGGAATCCTCGCCATAGCCGAGCGCGGCCGCAAAGGCGCCGGCCAGATCGACGGTCCCGGCCAGGGTGGCAATGCCGTTCCGCGGCGCGCGCCGCGCCAGGATGCCGATGCCGGCCGCCCCATAGGCGAACGCCGCGGCGAGGCTCTCCAGCCCGATCTGCTTGATCTCGTTGACGGCCATCGGCAGCACATGGGCCGGGAGCGCCGGACCGGCGGCGTCGATGAGCGGCTGGCCGACATAGCCGTCATGGAAGAGGACGACCGGATCACGGCCGCCAGCGGCCCGGTAGCTGGTCAGGAGCGTGCGCAAGCGGTCGAGCTGCATGTCGACCGTCGGCAGCGTGTAGGAGGCCGCGCCCGTCGGGCATACCGCGGCGCAATTGCCGCAGCCGGCGCAGACATAGGCGTCGATCGTCACATGCTCGCCGGCCGGCGCGATCGCCTCCATGGCGCAGGCGTCGAGACAACGGGTGCAGCCGGTGATCGACGAGCGCGAATGGGCGCAGAGCTCCTTGCGGAACGCGATATATTGCGGCTTCTCGAACTCGCCGACGAGTTCCGATGCTTCGGCGATCGCCGCGTCGAGGCCGGCCGGGTCGGCGACATCGGCACGCAGATAGCCGTCGCGCGCTTCATGGGCCGGAAACAGCGGCGGCCGGGCCGCGAGATCGAGGATCACGTCGCAGCGCGACACGGCGCCGTCGCGCGGCAGCGCCATGCCGTCCGGCGGCATGTACCCGTCCACGACGGCCTGATAGGCGCCGAAATGCCCCGTGGCGCTGGCGATGCGGCCGCGCGCCACCGGAAACGGCAGGCCATCCGGCACCGGCGTCAGGCCGCCATCGTCGAGGAGTACCGTCACGTCCAGGGACGCCGCCAGCCGCAGGCCCGCATCGATCGCGGCCGCGCCGTCGCCGCAGATCAGGATGGTGCCATCGCTGACGAGGGACAAGATCGGCGGCTGCGCCCGGGGGAGGGCGGCAAGCGCCGCCTCGGCTGTGTCGCGGGGGCCGGTATGGGCTGGCGTATCGGTCACGATGGACGCAATCCTTCGGGCGTGTACGGCATTTCAGGCAGCCGGTTGTCTCACCGTCCACCGTTGGCGTAGAACGATTTTAAACTGGCGCAAGTCAATAGTATCACGTGGTTTTTTCATGTCGTCGCCATCGACCCTCGGGCTCGATCTCCGCCCGTTTCGCTGCCTTGTCTCCCCATCTGGAACCCGCAACGCGGGCGGCCACCGCCTTTGCGTCTCCCGCATCGGTCCCGATGCGCCGGTCCGCCTGCGGCGTTTTCCCGCGTTGGGGCGTTCCCGTACGGCGGGTCGGCATCAGTCGGGGCGGCTGGACAGCGATGGGCCGATGCGCGATGGGGAGCGCCGGCCGCTCGCTGCGGCCTTGACGCCGCCGTTACGGCGCGCGCCCGCAATGGGGGCCCCATGGCTTTGAAACTGCCGCGCACGATCCGCATGGACCCGTCCGACGCCTTCGTCTTCACGGAGGCAGCCGAACCCGGCGAATGGGCCGTCAGCGGCACCTTCCGCTTCTGGAACCGCGACGTCGCGGCGCTCGAGGGCAAGGAGCGCCAGGCATTTCGCTCGGGGCTTCTGGGCGTTGCGAGCTTCGGCTGGTCGACCCTGGCGATCGTCAGCGAGGCGAGCGAGGCCGAGCGCGACGCGGTGGTGGAGGAACTGGCCCGCCATCTCGTGACCCATCTCGGCGCGCCGGATGTCGCCACCGCCCGGCCGGCGGCGGAAGAGGAGGTGGCCTTTGCCGCCTCGCTCTGCGACCACCCGGTGAACACCATGCTGGCGGTGCAGCGCAGCGTCGAGAATGGCGACATTCGCGAGCGCTTCCGCACCCTGCATCGGCGCGAGGGCGCCGTCGATCATTCCCGCGCCTTCGGCTTCGTCGAGATCGACGAGGACGACGACGCTTATGCCGAGCATGTGGACATCCGCACCCTCGGCAAGACGCAGCCATGAACCCGGACGCTGGAGAAACGAGATGAGCGAGTTCTGGGTATCCTGCGGCCATCAGCTTCTCGACCGCAATGCGTCGGGCCATCTGCTGCTGACCGACGAATTCCTGAAGGCCTATTTCGCCCGGCCCGAGCTGGTGCCGCCGCCCGAGGCCTGCGCCGCCGAGCTGGCCCTGCATGCAAGCCTCTTGGCCGATCCGCGCCGTCCGGTCAGCGAGGCGGAGATCGCCGGGCTCGACGATGCGGATGCGCGCGAGAACTGGCAGGTGATGCTGGCCTTCCGCGACAGGCTCATGGCTGCGCCGACTTTGGAGGCGGCCTATCTGACGCTGGTGCGCGGCGACATGTCCGGCACGCCGCATCTGTTCGTGAACCAGCTGGCGCAGGTCGTCCTGCGCAACGCTCTGGATGGCTGCGCGGACCCGTTCGTCCTGCGCTCGGCCGAGCTGTTTTTCCGGCCGCAGCGGGCAAGCGTCCACGACGGCGCACTGCTTCTCGCCGATGCCGAGATCGTCGAGATGCAGGAGCAGGATCGCCATGCCTCGCCGCTCCTGGCGATGTTCGCCGAACCGGCGGTGAGCGAGCTCGACGTCCTCGATGCCGAGAACGCCGCCTCCTATTTCCACCGCGACGAAGCCTTCGAGCTGGTGCTGAGTTTTGCCTCGGGGCCGGCGGCGCGGGCCGGCCTTGCCGAGGCGATCGAGCGCTGGATCGCGCATCTCCTCGGGGTGCGGGTGAAGGTCGAGCCGGTTGCCCGGGTGGATGACGACGACTGGGCCTGGTTCGTCGGGCTCGATGCCGAGGCCAGCCGGATCGGCAACCAGGTCTGGCGCGGCGATACGGTGGCCCCCGCCGATCTGGAGAAGATCATCGGCATCTTCGCCCTGACCTTCGCCGATCCGGCCGAAGCCCTGCCGGCCATCGGCGCGCGGCCGGTCTGGCTGTTCCTTGCCAGGCCGAAGGACGGCGTCGTGCGGCTGAAGCCCCAGAACCTCGTTGTCGGCCTGCCGCTGCGCTCGCCGGCGGAGGTGGCATGAGCATGGATGCGCCGTCCTTCCGTGTCGGGGTGGTGGTCGAGCGGCGGCCGTCGAAGAGCCCCTGGGTCGACCATGCCTGGCGCATCGTGGCGATCATTCCCGAGGCGATCGGCACCGAGCCCGGCCATGTGCTCGGCCACGACGGCGAGGCGGTGCTGCTCTATGCCGGCACGCGGTCGGTGGAATTCCACCGGGTCGAGACCGGCAATTACCGCGACAATCTGACCTCGGGCAGCCCCGGCCTCTGGGTGACCCTGGCCCTGACTGACGAAGAGCCCGGAATCCGGCTCATCTCGGTGACCGCCGATCCGGCCGAGGGCGAATCCCTGACCGAGATCGGCGATTTGATGGTCGAGATCGCGCCGATGCCGCCGGAGATCGCCGAACGTCTCGCCGCCTTCGTTAAAACCCACCATGTCGAACGCGTCTTCACCAAGCGCAAGCGCCAGTAACCCTCTGGTTGCGCACGGATACATCCCCGGGCGGTCGAACCTTATCCTTCGGTGGCTAAGCGTCCGGGAACCCACCCGCCGGGAGGGGCATTGCTGCGCAAACGCAAGCCAGGGAGATCGGCATGGCAGGGAAAACCGGCATCATCGTCGCCATCGGCGTCGTGCTCTTCATCATCGTCGGAGTCATCGGCTTCTACGGATCCGAAGCCTCGAACGCGCCCGAGGGCGACATCGTCAATTACGAAGAACCCGAGGTCGAAGGCTGAACCGCCTGGACCGCACGGTCCATTTGCAGTGTTGCGGCTGGTCCGCGCTCAAAAAATAGGCGTGCCCGGTGCGAGGCAGAAGCGCTTGACTCGGCCTCGCTCCCTGCTACGCTGACCTGACATACCGGCCTTGTTCGCCGGACGGCATTCGAGCCCCGCCCGCCCGTCGATTCCTGTCGACGGGCGGCGGGGCTTTTTTGTGGGATCGACGTGACGCAACGCATAGACATCGGCATTCTCTACTCGCGCTCCGGCAACTACCGGTTGCTGTCGGACGCCTGCCGCGCCGGCGCCATGAGCGCCATCGCGGCGGTCAATCGCGACGCGGCGCTGGGCGTCGAGTTCGTACCGATCGAGCGCGACCCGGAGGGGCAAGTCGACCGCTATGCGCCGCTCTGCGAGGAGATCCTGCGCGACAGCGGCGCCCGTCATGTCATCGGCTGCATCACCTCCTGGAGCCGCAAGGAGGTCATCCCGGTGCTGGAGAAGACCGGCGGGACCCTCTGGTATGCCTGCCCCTACGAGGGCTTCGAGACGAACGACCATGTCGTCTACATGAATGCCTGCCCGAACCAGCATCTGGTCCCGCTGCTCGGCCATGTCGTGCCGCGCTTCGGCGCCGACGCCTTCCTGGTCGGCTCGAACTACATCTGGGGCTGGGAGACCAATCGCGTCGCCCGCGATCTGGTCGGCGACGCCGGCGGACGCATCCTGGGCGAACGCTATCTGCCGCTCGGTGATACCGACGTGTCACGGCTGATCGACGAGATCCGGGCGACACGGCCGAATTTCATCCTCAACCATCTGATCGGCCCGTCCTCCTATGCCTTCTTCGCGGCCTATGACGAGTTGGCCCGTCAGGATCCGCATTTCGCCGCCGCATCTTGCCCGATCCTTTCCTGCAATCTGACGGAGATCGAACTGCCGGCGATCGGCGCCGCGGCAGAGGGCCATATCGCCGTCGGACCGTATTTCCACGACAGGGCAAAGCCCTGGCCGAGCCAGGCGACGGAGCCGGCCTTCACGTCGCGGCCCTCGTCCTTCTTCGCCGCCGCATACAGCGCCGTTCTCGTTCTCGCCGACCGTCTTGCTGCGGATGCCGGCGCGGCGCGCCGCATTCCCGACTTCGCCGGCCGGCGGTTCGCCACGCCCTTCGGCGAAATCGCGATCGATCCGCAGACCCAGCATGCCAGCCTGCCGATCCGCATCGGTCGTGTGCGGGACGGCGGGTTCGACGTGGTGGAGGAGAGCGCGCAGCGGGTCGATCCTGACCCCTATCTCTCGCGCTACGATCCGGCGCGGATCTTCCCGCGTCCCTCGCTGCGAGCCGTCTCGTGACCCGCCGCAGCCGCATCCCCAATCTCGGCGGGGCCAGGGCCTTCGTGCTGCACCCGCCGCACGCGACCACTGCCGCGCTGGTTCGCCAGCTGGCGGCGATCGGGCTCGACCCCGTCGAATCCTGGCCAGACCTGCCGGCCGACGCGCTGGCGGCCGACTTCATCTTCTTCGACGCCGATCTCGGCTATGACGCGCAGTTTCCGTGGACGCCGGGCGAGGCCCCGATGCCGATGATCGCGTTGATCGGCTCCGAGGCGCCCGGACGCATCGAATGGGCGTTGTCGCACGGCGCGCACTCCCACCTCGTCAAGCCGGTGGCCAATTCCGGCATCTATTCGGCGCTGCTGATCGCCCGGCAGGGCTTCGAGGCGCGCCGGAGCCTCGCCGACGAGGTTCGCGGGCTCAAGGGGCGGGTTGCCGAACGGCAGACGATCGTGCGCGCCGCCGTGGCACTCAGCGCCGGCGGTGTCGGCGAGGAGCGGGCCTATGCCCAGCTGCGGGCGCTCGCCATGAGCTGGCAAACCACGATGGAAGAGGCGGCACGCCGCGTCCTGGCACTCGAAGAGGGAGGTCGCGATGAGCGCAGAACTCGTCTCTGAGCCGACGGCGCCCGTGGTGGTCGCCAAGCCGGCCGGCGTTCTGGCGCAGCTGCTGCGCCGCCCGCTGGCGCTGATCGGTATCGTGCTGATCGTCGTCACTGTCGTAGGCGCGATCGCCGCGCCCTGGCTGACGTCCTACGATCCGAACGACCAGCTCTTCGACGGGCTGACGCTGCAGGGCGCGCCGATGGCGCCGGGTGGCGCCTTCGTCCTCGGCACCGATCTCCTCGGCCGCGATCTCCTGACGCGCATGCTCTACGGCGCCCGTACATCCCTGATCATCGGCATCGTCGCCAATGGCGTGGCGCTGATCATCGGCACTCTGGTCGGCGTCACCGCCGGCTTCTTCCGGGGCTGGATCGGGGCGATCCTGATGCGTTTCACCGACCTGATGATGGCGTTTCCGGCGCTGCTCCTGGCGATCTGCCTCGCCGCCGTGCTGTCGCCGAGCCTGTGGATCGTCGCGATGGTGATCGCGCTGGTCAACTGGGTGCAGACCGCGCGCATCGTCTTCGCCGAGACCAGCTCCCTCGCCGAGCGCGAGTTCATCGACGCCGAGCGCTCAATCGGCGCCTCGACGCCGCGAATCCTGTTCCGCCACATCCTGCCGCATCTGCTGCCGACGATCATCGTCTGGGGCACGCTCGGGATCTCGACCACGGTGCTGCTGGAGGCGACCTTGTCCTATCTCGGCGTCGGCGTGCAGCCGCCGACCCCGTCCTGGGGCAACATCATCTTCGAGAACCAGACCTATTTCCAGGCGGCGCCCTGGCTGGTGTTCTTCCCCGGCGCGGCCATCCTGGCGCTTGCGCTGGCCTTCAACCTCGTTGGCGATGCGATGCGCGACATCCTCGATCCCACCCAGCGGGGGCGGCTGTCATGATCGCCTATCTCGCCCGTCGGCTGATCCAGTCGGCCCTGATCCTGCTCGGCGTGTCGCTGATCACCTTCGCGCTGCTCTATCTGCTGCCGGCCGACCCGGTGCGCCAGATCGCCGGCCGCAGCGCGACGGCCCAGACCGTCGAGAACATCCGCCGCGAACTCGGCCTCGACCAGCCCTTCCTCGTCCAGTACGGCCGCTATCTGCTCGGCCTCGTACAGCTGGATTTCGGGCGCTCCTATCTGCAGCGCTCGGAGGTTTCGGAGCTGATCGCGGCACGGCTGCCGGCGACGCTGCTGCTGATGCTCGGCGCCATCGTCTGCGAACTGGTGCTGGGTCTGACCATGGGGCTGGTGGCGGCGCTGAAGCGTGGCTCGGCGACCGACCAGACGCTGATGGTCGGCTCCTTCGTCGGCGTCTCGGCGCCGCAGTTCGTTGTCGGCCTCCTGCTTCTCTACGTCTTCGCGGTGCGCCTCGACTGGTTTCCGATCGGCGGCTACGGCACCTTCTCGCATCTCGTCCTGCCCTCGGTCACGCTCGGTATCCTGGGGGCCGGCTGGTACTCGCGGATGATGCGGTCCTCGATGATCGATGTCCTGCGCCAGGATTACATCCGCACGGCGCGGGCCAAGGGCCTCGCCCGCTACACCGTGCTGTTCCGGCATGCCCTGCCCAATGCGATCCTGCCCGTGATCGCGATGATCGGCATCGACATCGGCCTGTTCATGAGCGGCATCGTCGTCGTGGAGAGCGTCTTCGGCTGGCCCGGGATCGGCCAGCTCGCCTGGCAGGCGATCCAGCGCGTCGACATCCCGATCATCATGGGCGTCACGCTGGTCTCGGCCTGCGCCATCGTGCTCGGCAATCTGCTCGCCGATCTCGTCTCTCCGTTCATCGATCCCCGGATCAAGCTCCAGTGACCCCTGAAGGAAAGGAAGACCGCATGAAAGCCTGGCTCACCACGACCGTCGCCGCATCGGCGCTCGGATTCATGCTGGCGGCAGCGCCGGCCATGGCGCAGGACGCCGCGACGGCGCCCGCCGCCGATGCCACCACGCCGGACCCTGACGCCAAGCAGGGCGGCAACATCGTCATCACCTACAAGGACGACGTCGCTACGCTCGATCCGGCGATCGGCTATGACTGGCAGAACTGGTCGATGATCAAGAGCCTGTTCGACGGGCTCATGGATTACGTGCCGGGCACCACCGAGCTGCGGCCGGGCCTTGCCGAGAGCTACGAGATTTCCGAGGACGGGCAGACCTTCACCTTCAAGCTCCGCTCGGGTGTCAAGTTCCACAATGGCCGCGAGATGACCGCCGAGGACGTCAAGTTCTCGCTCGACCGCGTGACCGCTCCCGCGACGCAGAGCCCCGGCGCCGGCTTCTTCGGCATGATCGACGGCTACGAGGCCGTGGCGGCCGGCGAGGCGGACAGCCTGTCCGGCGTCACGGTGGTCGATCCGACGACGGTCGAGATCAAGCTGTCGCGGCCCGACGCGACCTTCCTGCACGTGATGGCGCTGAACTTCGCCTCGGTCGTGCCCGAGGAAGCGGTGGCCGAGCACGGCGCCGATTTCGGCAAGAACCCCGTGGGCACCGGCGCCTTCAAGCTCGGCGAATGGGCGCTCGGGCAGCGCGTCGTGTTCACCCGGAACGAGGATTACTGGCGCGACGGCCTGCCGTATCTCGACCAGATCACCTTCGAGATCGGCCAGGAGCCGATCGTCGCGCTGCTGCGTCTGCAGAGCGGCGAGGTCGACATTCCCGGCGACGGCATCCCGCCGGCGAAGTTCCAGGAAGTCATGGCCGATCCCGAGCAGAAGGCCCGCGTCGTCGAGGGCGGCCAGCTTCAGACCGGCTACATCACGATGAACGTCGAGATCCCGCCCTTCGACCAGAAGGGCGTTCGCGAGGCGGTCAACATGGCGATCAACAAGGACCGCGTCGTCCAGATGATCAACAACCGGGCGCTGCCGGCCAACCAGCCCCTGCCGCCGTCGATGCCCGGCTATGACGAGAGCTACGAGGGCTACGCCTACGACGTGGACGCCGCGAAGGCCAAGCTCGCCGAGGCCGGCTTCCCGGACGGGTTCGACACCGAGCTCTTCGTGATGAACACCGACCCGAATCCGCGCATCGCCCAGGCGATCCAGCAGGACCTGTCGCAGATCGGCATTCGTGCCGAGATCCAGTCGCTGGCCCAGGCGAATGTCATCGCCGCCGGCGGCGAGAAGGACGCCGCGCCGATGATCTGGTCGGGCGGCATGGCCTGGATCGCCGACTTCCCGGATCCGTCCAACTTCTACGGCCCGATCCTGGGCTGCGCCGGCGCCGTGCCGGGCGGCTGGAACTGGTCGTGGTACTGCAACGAGGACCTCGACAAACGGGCGACCGAGGCCGACTCGATCGTCGATCCGGCGCGCCAGGAAGAGCGGTCGCAGATGTGGTCGAAGATCTACACCGACATCATGGCCGACGCGCCGTGGGTGCCGGTCTTCAACGAACAGCGCTTCACCATGAAGTCGCCGCGCATGGGCGGGGCCGACAATCTCTATGTCGACCCGGTCCATATCCCGATCAACTACGACTACGTGTATGTGAACGATGTGCAGTAACTGCGATTACACGATCCACAGTCGCCACCATCATTTCGGCTGGGACAACACGTTCCAGCCGGCCCAGACGGTTGCCCCGGGCTCGACGATCGAATTCGAATGCCTCGATTCCTCCGGCGGTCAGTTGACCGCCGGATCCACCGTCGCCGATGTCGAGACGCTGGATTTCGGCAAGATCAACCCGGTGACGGGGCCGATCTTCGTCGAGGGTGCCGAGCCGGGCGATGCCCTGAAGATCACCATCGAGTCGTTCAAACCCTCGGGCTTCGGCTGGACCGCCAACATTCCGGGCTTCGGTCTGCTGGCGGACGACTTCAAGGATCCGGCGCTCACCATCTGGAAATACGATCCGGCGACCCTCGAGCCGGCTCTGTTCGGCAAGGAGGGGAAGGTGCCGCTGAAGCCCTTCGCCGGAACGATCGGCTGCGCGCCGGCCGAGCCGGGGCTCCACTCGGTCGTCCCGCCCCGGCGCATGGGCGGCAATCTCGACATCCGGGATCTGTCCGCCGGCACGGTGCTCTACCTGCCGGTCGAGGTGGCCGGGGCGCTGTTCTCGGTGGGCGACACCCATGCGGCGCAGGGTGACGGCGAAGTCTGCGGCACGGCGATTGAAAGCCCGATGAACACGGTGCTGACGCTCGATCTGGTCAAGGGTGCGCGGCTGCAGATGCCGCGCTTCACCACCGCGGGACCGGTGACGCGGCATCTCGATGCCAAGGGCTACGAGGTGACGACCGGGATCGGGCCGGACCTCATGGCCGGGGCGAAGATGGCCGTCGCGCAGATGGTCGATCTTCTCTCGGCCCGCTACCAGATGGATCCGGTCGACGCCTACATGCTGGTCTCGACCTGCGGGGATCTGCGGATTTCGGAGATCGTCGACATGCCGAACTGGGTCGTCTCCTTCTACTTTCCGCGCTGCGTCTTCGAATGAGGCAGCCTGTCGAGAACACCCGCGGCGGCGCGACGCCGCCGCGGGATGGTGCCATCCTGCGGGTCGAGGAACTGACCGTCGAGGTCGGTGGCGAGACCGGGCCGAGGCCCGTGGTCTCGGACTTTTCCTTCGAACTCGCCCGCGGCGAGACGCTCTGCATTGCCGGCGAATCCGGGTCCGGCAAGTCGATGACGTCGCTGGCGATCATGGGGCTGCTGCCAAAGCCCGGCGCGCGGATCGCTTCCGGCCGGATCCGGCTGGGCGACACCGACCTGGCGCAGCGCGGCGAAGGCGAGATGCGCCGGGTGCGCGGCAAGCGCGTGGCGATGATCTTCCAGGAGCCGATGACCTCGCTCAACCCGGTGCTGACCATCGGCCGGCAGTTGATCGAGGCGATCGAGGCCCATGAGAGCGTCGGTCGCGGCGAGGCGCGTCGCCGTGCCATCGCGGCGCTCAATGCCGTTCGCATTCCCGAGGCCGCCAGCCGCCTCGCCCAGCATCCGCACGAACTATCCGGCGGCATGCGCCAGCGCGTGATGATCGCGATGGCGCTGGCCCTGCGCCCCGACGTGCTGATCGCCGACGAGCCGACGACGGCGCTCGACGTCACCGTGCAGGGGGAGGTGCTGGAACTGCTGCGTGATCTGCAGCGCGACCTCGGCACGGCGATCATCCTGATCACGCACGACATGGGCGTCGTTGCCGAGATGGCCGACCGCGTCGTCATCATGCGCCACGGCCGCATGGTCGAGACGGGAGCCGCGGCAACGATCTTCGCCGATCCGCAGGCGGCCTATACGCGCGAATTGCTGGCCGCCGTGCCGCGCATGGGCCGGGGTCGCGACCGGGCGGCCGCCAGCGTCGCGCCGCCCGTTGCCGAACCGTCCGCGGCTCCGGCCCCGCTGGTCGATGTCCGAGATCTCTCCGTGCGCTTCGACATCCATGGCGGGCTTTTCGGCCGGGTCGACCGGCGCGTTCATGCGGTGGAGGGGATCAGTTTCTCTGTCGGGGATCGCGAGACCTTGTCCCTCGTCGGGGAATCGGGCTGCGGCAAGTCGACGACCGCCAAGGCGCTGGCGGGGCTGGTGCCGTATTCGGGCGACATCGTCGTTGGCGGCCGCAACATGGCCGGCCTGACGCGCAGGGAGACCAAGGCCCTGCGCCGCGATGTCCAGATGATCTTCCAGGACCCGTTCGCCTCGCTCGATCCCCGCATGACGGTCGGCGACCTCGTCGCCGAGCCGATGCTCATCCACAATATCGCCGAGGGCCCCGAGCGGCATGACCGTACCGCTGGCCTGTTCGAGCGGGTGGGCCTGTCTGCGTCGGACATGCGCCGCTATCCGCACGAATTTTCCGGTGGCCAGCGCCAGCGCGTCTGTATCGCCCGCGCCCTGGCGCTGCGGCCGAAACTGATCGTCGCCGACGAAAGCGTCTCGGCGCTCGACGTGTCGGTGCAGGCGCGGGTGCTGGAATTGCTGCGGGAACTGCAGGACGAGTTCGGCATCGCCTATCTGTTCATCTCGCACGACATGGCCGTGGTGGAGAACATCTCCGATCGCGTGGCGGTGATGTATCTCGGCCAGATCGTCGAGATCGGCACGCGGGGCCAGGTGTTCGGCAACCCGCAGCACCCCTATACGCAGCGATTGATCGAGGCGGTCCCTGTGCCGGATCCCGCGATGCGCCGCCGTGCCTTTCCGCGGCTGGACCACGATATCCCGAGCCCGGTGCGCCGCGTCGGCGACGAGCCGTCGCGGCTGATGCTGCAGGATTGCGGCGATGGGCATCTCGTCGCGGCCTGAGCCGCGGCGACATCGACCGGATCGCTGAAGCGGGCGCCCTATGCAGGGCGCGCGGTGGCGACCCGTCGTGCGGGCAGGGCGCCGCGCTACTGGCGCAGGACGTCGCCGAGGGTCTTGCCGGTGTTGAGGAGGTGGACGCGCCAGATCGCGGCGGCCCCGGCGCTGTCGCGGATGCGGAGCGCTGCCATCAGGGCCTCATGTTCCTCGAAGGCCTGCAGCCAGCGGTCGGCGTCGAGAATGGCCATGTAGCGGCCGCGCTGGGCCCGCAGCATCAGCCGTTCGTGGACGAATTGCAGTTCCTCGTTGCCGCTCGCCGTCACCAGCATCTGGTGGATCGTCGAGTTCAGGTCGAAATAGACGTCCTTGTCGTCGGCATGGAAGGCCGCGGTCATGGCGGCATGCACGGCCTCGATCTCGGCGATTTCCGCCTCGCTCATCCGCCGCGTCGCGAGCTCGGCGGCGAGGCTTTCGACGGCCGCGATGACCTCGAACAGCTTGATCGCCTCCTCGGCCGTGTAGGAGGCGACCCTTGCCCCGCGGTTCACCTCGATCACCACCAGCCGTTCCTCGGCCAGCACCTTCAAGGCTTCCCGTAAAGGCGTCGGCGACACGCCGAGGCTGTCCGACAGGCTCGCCACCGGGACCTTCTCGCCTGGCATCAGCTCGCCATGGATGATCATCTGGCGAAGGGTTTCGGCCACTTCCTGGTGCAGCGAATGGCGGCGGATTCGCGCCTTGCGGGGCTTGTCGCCGAGGGCGCGGGCAGGACTGGCGGCGGCGCTGGGGTTCGGGCTCAACGGGGGACTTTCTCGACCGGCATGATCGGTTCTATGTAGGCGCATCGCTCTTTCGGAGAACTGCGCATGCTGTCAGCCCGCCCATCATTCCGCCCGGTGCCGCCTGTCCGGCCGGGAGCCGCACGCTGATGGCCGATGACGCGACGCCCGTCGAGGCGCTGGCAACGGCCCTGATCGCGGCCCGGCGTTCGCGCGCGCCGATGCCGCGCGATGAGGCCGACCGTCTGGCCGGCATGATCGGTCCCGAGGGCGCCTATGCCGTCCAGCGGCTGGTCTGCGAGGCCTTCGGCCCGGTCGCCGCCTGGAAGACAGGGCGCAAGCGCGTCGCCGATCCGGTGATCGCGGCGCCGGTGCTCAAGGGTGGTCTGCGCGCCTCCGGTGCCAGCTTCTCGACGGGTGAACTCGGCGCCTGCGGCGTCGAACTGGAAATCGGCTTTCGTCTCGATCGCCCCCTGCCGCCCTTCGACGCGGCCGATTTCGAGACCCTGGCCCGGGACTGCGTGACGCCGCTGGCGGTGATCGAGATCGTCGATGGCCGCATCGACGGGTTCATGGACGCCGCGCCGCTGGCCAAGCTGGCGGACAACCAGAGCAATGGCGGCCTGGTCTTCGGCACTGAGTCCGACGACGCGGCGCTCGACCTCACCGAGCCGGAGGTGCGCCTGATCTTCGACGGCCGCGACGTCGTGACAGGCCGCCAGAAGGTGCCGGGCGGCGACGCCTTCTCCGTGTTCCTGGCCTTTGCCCGGATGGTCGACGATCATTGCGGCGGCCTGCAGATGGGGCAGATCGTGACCACCGGAACCCTGTCCGGCCTGCCCTTCGTTGCGCCCGGCACGGTGATCGAAGGCTGGATTTCCGGCCTCGGTTCCGTGCGCACGGCCTTCGTCGAAGCCGCTGCTGGCAACGGTCAGGATGCGGCGATGTCCGGCCAGCGATCGTCCCATGGACAGCGTTCCTCATAGGCGGCGGCGAGCGCCAGAAGCGTCGGTTCCGCGCCGCGATCGCCGATCAGTTGGAGGCCGATCGGCAGGGTGCCGGGCGGGACCGGGCAGGGCAGGGCGATGGCCGGAAGCCCGGCGGCATTGACCCAGCCCGTATAGACAGCATGTCCACGCGGCCCGACCGTGTGGCCGTCGATCCTGTCCGGGAAGGGCGTGTCGGCCGCCCACGGCATGGCGGCGCAGGACGGCATCAGGATCAGGTCGAAGTCCGCAAAGCCTTCCGAGACCTGCCGCCGCAGGGCCGCCACCGTTTCGAGGATGGCCAGGAGGTCGCTTGCCGACCGTTCCGCGCCGCGCCGGGCCATGGCGACATATTTGGGGTTCACCTTGTCGGCAAAGTCGGGCTCGACGGCCAGAAGGCGTCCCAGGCCGATCTCGGCGATCGACGACCAGATCGCGGCGAGGCCGGCGGTGTCGAAGGGCAGCTTGGCGCGCGTGACCTGGTGGCCCAGCGCGGCGAATGCGTCCGCCGCGGCGTGCAGGGCGGTGACGATCTCCGGGTCGCAGGGATTGGCGTCGATCCGTTCGACCGAAAGGATGCGGAGCGGTCGATCGGCGGCTTGCGCGTCTGATGGACAGCGGGAGGCCGGGTCGGCGCGGTCGGGGCCGGCAAGCACGCCGTCGAGCAGCGCCGCGTCGCGCGCCGAGCGGGTGAAGGTGCCGACCACCTCAAAATCCAGCAGCACCTGCGGCAGCCCGTCGGCGCGGGGTACGTGGCCGATGCCGGGTTTGAGGCCGACGAGACCGGTATAGGCGGCCGGGCGTCGGGTCGATCCGCCGCCATCGGTGCCGATCGACACCGGCACGAGCCCGGCGGCGACGGCCGCCACCGATCCGCCGCTGGAGCCGCCCGGCGTCAGCGCCGGCGCCCACGGATTGCGGGTGACGCCGAAGAGGTCGTTGCAGGTGTAGCCTTCGACGGCGAATTCCGGCGTGTTCGTCTTGCCGATGACGATCGCGCCGGCCTCCCGGAGACGCCGGATCGGCAGTTCGTCCCGCGCCGCGATCGTGCCGGCATAGAGCCGGCTGCCGAAGGTGGCAGGCATGCCCTTCACCACGAGATTGTCCTTCACGGCGACCGGCACGCCGTCGAGGGGGCCGATGGGCGCACCGCTTCGCCAGCGCGCGGCCGAGGCGGCGGCCTCCTCCCGCGCCGTCGGCGACAGGCAGACGAAGGCGTTCAGCGACGGATCGATGCGGGCGATCCGGGCAAGGCACAGATCGACGATCGTTACCGGGTCGCTCGCGCCCTGCCGGTACTCTTCGACCAGCGCCGAGGCGTCGTGGCGCCAGGCCGTGGATGCGGAGATGGTCATTGCGCTCATCCCGCCATGTTGCGCGGCAGCCAGAGGACGATGTCCGGCGCGAAGATGAGAAGGATGGTGAAGGCGATCATGATCAGCGCGTAGGGGAACGCGCCATAGACCACGTCCGTGAAGGGACCGCCGTCCTTTCGCACGCCCTGTACGACATAGAGGTTCATGCCCACCGGCGGGGTGATCATGCCGAGCTCGCACATCAGGACGACGAAGATGCCGAACCAGATCGGGTCGACGCCGACGGCGGTGACCACCGGCAGGGCGATCGGGATGGTGAGGACCTGCATCGACAGGACGTCCATGAACATGCCGAGGAAGAGGTAGAAGACGATCAGGATGAGCAGGAGCCCGGTCGCCGACAGCCCGAAGGAGGCGACCCACTGGGTCATCGCCTGGGCCGCGCCGCCGAGGGCCAGCGTGACGTTGAGCATGAAGGCCGCGGTGATGATCAGGAGGATCATGCCGGTGGTCTTGGCCGACTGGCGGAAGCAGATGTCGATCACCTGCCAGTTCAGCTGGCCCTCGCGCCAGATGAAGCCGATGGCCACGACGACGGCCAGCGCCGCCGATTCCGTCGGCGTGGCGATGCCGGCATAGATCGAGCCCATGACGACCAGGAAGATGATCAGCGGCGGGATCAGATGGCGGGCGAGCGCGAGGCGTTCGCGCAGGGGCAGCAGCGGCTCCCGCTCGACGGTGGAGCCGTGTTCCTCGATCAGGCTCTGGACGGCGATGAAGATCATGAAGCTGAGGGTCAGCAGGACGCCGGGCACGATGCCGGCGATGAACAGCTGGCCGATCGAGGTTTCGGCGAGCGATCCGTAGACCAGCAGGTTGACGCTGGGCGGGATGAGGATGCCCAGCGTGCCGCCGGCGGCCAGCGAGCCCAGCGACCGGCTGGGCTTGTAGCCGCGCTTGTCGAGATTGGGCAGGGACACCGTGCCGATGGTCGCGGCGGTGGCGACGGACGAGCCGGAGGTGGCGGCGAACAGGGCGCAGGAGCCGATATTGGTGTGCAGCAGCCCGCCGGGCAGCCGGACGAACCAGACGGCGAGGGCGGTGTACATCCGGTCGGCGAGGCCGCCGCGCAGGAGCAGTTCGCCGAGCAGGATGAACAGCGGGATGGCGGTCAGGACGTTCTCGTTCTGCACGCCCCAGGCGACCGGCCCCATGGACTGGACCAGCGGCCATCCGAACAGCAGCGTGCCGCCGACGACGCCTGTGACGACCATGATGACGGCCACGGGCACGCTGGCCAGGAGCAGGGCCAGCATGGCGACGAACCCGATGAGGACGGCGGAGACGGTCATGGGCGGGAATCCGGAACGGTCAGGGAAGGACGGGGCAGGCGGTCAGCGCGCATGGACATTGTCCAGCTCCTCCTTGATCTCGTCCTCCACCCCCTTCGGATCGAAGGCCTCCGACAGAGCGTCGAGACGGCCCCGCAGGAGGAGGTAGGTGGCGTAGAGGGCGAGGCCGACGGCGACGAAGGCAAAGAGCACGTAACCGGCGAACCAGCCGGCCTGCGGATAGATCATCGGCGTCGCCCAGGGCGTCGGCGCGACGCTGCCATAGGCGATGGTGTCGGCGATGACGAAGCGGCCGACATAGACGAGGAAGAGGCCGAACAGGGCGAGCGAGACGATCGACAGCCAGTCGAGGATGGAACGGATGGTCGCCGGCAGGCGGCGATGAAGGAAATCGATGCGCACATGCGCCCGGTCGACCAGGGCCACGGTGAAGGCCAGCGACGATCCGATGGCGAGGACGTAGCCGCCCAGTTCGTCGGCGCCTTCGAAGGAGAAGTTGAACAGTTTTCGGGCGACGGTCTCGGCCGCCACGAAGAAGGACAGCGCGACAAGCGACAGGCCGAAGACCCAGCTGGCGAATCTGGCGAAGTGATGCATGGAGCCGTCCCCGTTCGTGAGCGCAGCGCGTGGAGATCGCCGCAGGGTGCCGGGCGGCCGAAGGGCCGCCCGGTCTGTTGGCGAGGGGAGACTAGAAGCCGAGCGCCTTGCCCACGGTCTTCTGCCAGTCTTCCGAGCAGGTCGGGTTGACCTTGTCGCAGATCTCCTTCCAGCCCGGGAACGAGATGTCGCGCAGCGCGCTCTGCATCGTCGCCTTGTCTTCCTCGGAGACAGGGATCAGCTTGAGATCGTAGGACTTCACCGTCTCGCAGGGCTCTTCACCGACATTGCAGTTCACGGCGTCCTCGAAGATCTCTTCCGAATAGGCCCAGATCTCCGAGACGAGACCGTCGAAGGCCGCCTGCAGCTTCTCCTGGTCTTCCGGGGAGAACTTGTTCCAGGTGTCGAGGTTGATGCCGTAGCCCTGCACCGCGATCTGAAAGGCGATCGGCAGCATGTTGCTGGTTTCCTCGGGCCAGCCGGCGGTGTTGGCCGAGCTCGGGCCGGTGATCGCGCAGTCGATCACGCCGCGGGCGAGCGACTGCTGCACTTCCGAGAAGCCGAGCGGCACCGGCGTTCCGCCGACCGAGGACACGAAATTGGCCAGGCTCTGGTCGTAGACGCGGACCTTGTTGCCGCTGAGATCGGACAGCTTGGCGATGTCGGGCTGGCAGAACAGCACCTGCGGCCCGAACGGCCAGACGCCGAGGAGCTTGGTGTTGAACTTCTCCTGCAACTGCTTGTCGACGACCGGGCTGAAGGCGTCGACGGCCTTCTTGGCGGTGGCATAGTCCGGGTTCTGGCCGACAAGATCGAGGCCGAGAATGGTCGGCTCGTCGCGCGAGACCTGGGACATGCGCAGGGAGATGATGTCGAACAGGCCGCTCTTGAGAAGCCGCAGCTGCTCGGTGTCCTTGACGCCGGTGACGTCGACCGGCGTGTAGGTGGCGCTGACGTCGAGGCCGGTCTTCTCCGCCATGTTCTCGAAGAACGGGGCTTCGTAGTTCTTCTGGATGAGGCCGGTCGACGAGGGCTGGCCCATCACCTTGAGGCTGATGGTCTGCGACAGGGCGGGCGCCGCAAGGGCTGCCGTGCAGGCGGCGGCAAGAAGCAGGGCTTTGATCTTCATGTTGCACTCTCCGTTGATGCCGGCTTTCCGGCAGGGGATGTGTCAG
Organism: Aurantimonas coralicida DSM 14790; assembly: GCF_000421645.1. GTDB lineage: Bacteria > Pseudomonadota > Alphaproteobacteria > Rhizobiales > Rhizobiaceae > Aurantimonas > Aurantimonas coralicida. Next base: position 63,853 of record NZ_ATXK01000003.1, read on the forward strand.
GGCCCGAAGCGGACGGGACGCCTGTCGCGAAAGCCTGCGTTGGCCGCAGGTCTGTCATCTGGGAAAACTCCGGGAACAGCCGGCCCCAGCCGGTGATCCGCGCGGTGTCGAGACCGACGAGACGGGCCGTGGCAAAGGCGGTGATGGCGACCGAGTCGATGACCGGAATGCCGCATTCGCGCTCGAGCGCGGCCACGATCGGCGCTCCGCGAAAATTCGTGCAGACGATGGCGATCATCTGCGGCCTGGCCGCCGCGACATCGCGCACGCAGTCGGCGATGGCCTCGGGCGTGTATTCGCAGAACGAGAAATTGCCGCGGTCTTCCAGGTGCCGTTCGGCCACCACCGCGATGCCCTGGCGGGCGTAATTGGCGACGATCCGCTCCTGAACCTCGCCGAGATACGGCGTCACCAGCGCAATGCGCGTGACGCCCGCCGCCTGGAACAGCCGGTCATAGGCCAGCATGGTCGTCGTGGCGGCGATGCCCGTCGCCGCTTCGATCTCGCGGCACAGCTCGACGTCGCGCTCCAGTCCGAGCCAGGCCGAGGAGGTGCCGTTCCAGGCGATGACGTCGACGCGGGCGTCGGCCAGGAGGCGCGCCGCGTCGAGGACCGGGGCGAGGTCGAACTGGGCCTGCGAGCCCTGCGACATGGAAATCTCGGTGACCCTGAAGCGGCCGAAATGCACGCTGGCCTCGGCGCCGAAGGGGCGCAGGATCTCGGCCGTATAGGGTTCGAGAACGGTGTTGGAGGACGGCGTCAGCATCCCGATGCGAAGCGGGGCGCCTGCTTTCCGATTGTCCGGCCCTTCGGCCCCTGCCTGCGTCAACTGGGTTCACCCTCGCCGCAACGTCTTTCGATGAGCAGCATTCAATTGTTAATTGAATTCAGTGTAAACCCCTGTCAGCGCTGAAATATACGCCAATCACTGGCGTAAATTCTTGCAGGTTGCCCAATTCGGCGGCGGCGATGGAGGCGGTTGGAGCGCCGTCCGGAGACTTGGCCTTGGCGGCGAGGCCTGACGCAGCGGGACGCTGGGACGGCCGTGCGTGGCCCCCCGGGCGGGACAGAATCATCGCCGCCGCACGGGCGCGCCGGCAACGGGCGAGGCACCCGTGTGGCCCTTGGTCGGCAGGCTTGGCTGCGCGCTGTGGAGGCAGCGGAACGCGGCGGCGGACGGAGGGCTGGCGCCCCGTACGGAGCGGCCAGCCTCGCGCCTATTTCACCGCGGGCAAACTGGCGGTCTCGTATTCATGGACGAGCGTGCGATCGAGGACCGGGTCGTGCATCTCCATCCGGAAGAACCGGGCCGGACGCACCCCGCCCGACAGGACGCCCAGCGTGCCGCACATCATCGCCGTGCCCGGTTCCAGCCGCCCGTCGCCGGCCGCGAAGGGACACGCCGCGATCAGCTGGTCCAGCGGCCGGATCTTCGCCACGCCGCCATCCTGATACGCCGTCCACTCCGCCGCCGGATCGTCGCGCACGAAGGACCGCAGGAGGATGTCGTCGAGATGGTCGCGAACGTCGCGATAGTCCCAGAGCGCGGTCGCCACGGGCTTGGCGCAGACCTGCTTGGACAGGGCGACGGAATGGGTCTCCAGTTCGCGGTCGGTGTGGTCGGAGCCGAGACCCAGATACAGGCTTTCGCCGTCGTCGATCAGCAGCGGCTCGACCTCGCCCGACGAGGTGGCATCGACCACCTGGATCACCGTCTCGCTGGTGAGGAGCTGTGCGCTGATCCGGTAGAACAGCGGGACTTCGGACGGGGGCGGGACGCCGATCGCCGCGAGTTCGGCGATGTGGTGATCGACCGCCGCGCGGTCGCGGCCGGTCCAGCCGGCGATGACCGCCTGGCGGATGGTGATCGACAGCGGGCCGTGGCCGACGCGTTCGAAGCTGAGGGTTGAGGACAAGGAAACACCTGCAAAGCGGGTTGAGGAGGGAACGAGACGCAACGGTGAGGCCGTTGCAGGGTGAGTGCAACAGATCCCGCCGGTCGGGCAGGGCCGCGGGAACGGCCCGGCGCTCCGCTTTCCCTTGCAAAGCCCGTGCCAGACCGCCCCGAAATGGACGGGGCGCGTCCATCGCCCATGCGGCGCCGGGGATTTGCGTCCGCCGCTATCTCAGCAATGCGCGCAGGGACGGCTTTTCCGCCAGCCGCGCCAGAAGCGCCGGGGTTTCCCGCGACGGCGGCGGCACCGCCTCCAGCGCCAGCGATTCCTGGTGCGGCGCTGTCGCGGTAAAGCGCCGGCGCGCATTGGCATGATGGAATCGCCACAGCACTTCCGCTGCCAGTTCCTCGGGCATTGTGGCGGCTTCCAGGCCCGCGATCGATTCGGTCACCTCCTGATTGCACGCCTGCCGGCGACAGGGCTCAGGCTGCACTGGTCGTCAGGTGCCGACGGGCGCGTAGCGGCGCAGGGCTGTGGCGACGAGGCTGAGGGCGGTGATCGCGGAGGTCTTGGGATTGTCCGGCGAGGCGCGGTTCTCGAACCGCAGGAGGGCGTCGCCGGCCGCGCCGGTGATCGCGATCTCGTGGGTGTTGCGGGTGACCTGAGGGTCGGCGACGACCCGCACCCGCGTGCGCTCGAAGCCGGCGGCCAGCGCGATCGTCAGCCCGGCATTGAGGTTCCTGGGATAAAGCTTCGCCGCTTCCGGCGCGCTGCCCTCGAACAACGTCACCGGCTCGGTGCGGGCGGTGTCGGCAAGGCCCAGCGCCGCGAGTTCGCCGGCCCAGGCGGCGGGCGGCTTGCGGGAGGTGTAGGTTACGGCGATGTCGCCGGTCAGGGCGGCCGCGGCGATGTAGTCGAGCCCGCCGACGGCGCCGGCCGGGATGATCAGCCGCGCCCCGCTGCGCGCGCAGATGGCATGGATGCGTGCGGCCATCTCCGGCGACTGCAGGGCGCCGACCGACGCGGGGACGACGTCGATGCCGCTGTCGAGGCAATGTGGGACCATCTCGGCGAAGGCCTCCGCCGAGGCGGCTTCGATGATCGCGTCGGGCTTCCAGGCGATCAGGGCGTCGAGATCGGCCGCGAAGGCCACGCGCTCCGCAATGCCGTCTGCCGGGGGCCGGCGGGTGAGGACCATGACCCGGCAATCCGTCTCGGCGGCGAGCAGCCTTGCGCAGGAACGGCCGGCGGCGCCGTAGCCGATGAGGCCGATGCGCCGCATGTCCGGGGCCGCCATCCTCAACCCCTGTCGACCGTGCCGCGGGCATCCTTCAGCCCGCGCAGCGCGATGATCGACTGGTCGCGCCAAGCGACCTTCTCCTGCAGCCTGTCCAGTGGAATCTTGGTGCGGGCATAGGCTTCGAGCGCGTCGATGGATTTGTCCGTCACCACGTCGGCGAAGCCCAACTCGTTGGCCATCTCGTTGAACAGGAAGCCGAAATTCTCCAGATACTGGCGAATGCCACCCTTGGCGTTCAGGTCGACGCCCTCGAAGGGGCCGAGAAACGCCCAGCGCAGGCCGAAACCCTGGCTGATGATCTTGTCGATGTCCTCGGCCGAGATCAGGTCCTCGTTGAGGCAGCGGAACATCTCAACGACCAGCGCCGCCTGCATGCGGTTGAGAACGAAGCTCGGGATCTCGCGCTTGATATGCACCGGCGTCTGGCCGCAGGCCTCCATGAAGCGGAAGGTCGCGTCCGTCACGTCGGCCCGGGTGAAGGGCGCCGGGCAGATTTCGGTGACTGGCAGGAGATGCGGCGGGGTCGCCGGGTGGACGACGATGCAGCGGTCGCGGCAGGCGAGATCCGAGGCGAATTTCGACACCGGGAAGCTCGACGTGGTGGTGGCGAGGATTGCGTCCGGGCCGGTCAGGCGGTCGAGCTCGGCGAAGATCGCCACCTTGGCGTCGAGCTTCTCGACGATGCATTCGTGGACGAAATCGGCATCGGCCACCGCGTCGGCGAGATTGTCGTGGATCGTGATGCGGGCGGTCACCTGAGCAACGGTCTCGCCGGGCCGCAGCAGCGCGTCGGAAATGGCGATCGCCTCGGCCAGCCGGCCGGGCAGGGCGGCGCGGCCCTCGGCGCTGTGGTCGTAGATCGCGACCTGCAGGCCGCTGCGCGCATAGACGATCGCCCAGGATGCGCCGATGATGCCGGCACCGGCGATGGCGACTTTTTCAATGCTCATGTGACGTCCGATCATCGTCGCGATGCGGGGCACGCATCGCAGAGGGCAGGGAATGGCGGCGCCCAGCGGCGCCGCAGGCGTTCAGAATTCGGGAACCCAGCGGCGCGTCTGCTCGCTCTCGTCCTCGTAGCGCCCCTCGAAGATCGGCGAGGCGATGGTGGCGCGCACATGCAGGATGTCGTCGCCGACATTGCGGAAGCCGTGCCGGGCCCCGGCCGGAATCAGCACCGACTGGTTGGCCGTGACGACCACGGTCTCGCTGCCGACATGGATTTCCGCGGTGCCGCCCATGACCTCGAGGATCTCCTCGACCGCATGATGATGCGTCGGCGCGCCGAGGCCCTTTTCGCACCATTGCTCGAAGACGCAGATCTGGTGGGCGCCGGTCACGGCGGACACTCGCATCTGGGTCATGACACCGTCGCGCCATTTCTCGAGGACGCCGTCATTGTGGTCTTTGATCAGCATGACATTCCTGCCTTCGTCTGTCCGGGAAGACGTGTGCATTCGCGATCCGGATGGCCGGTTCCGCGCGCGTCGATGATGCGGACGAAGCGGGGTGTCCCGCGCCGATGGTCGGCAGAACTGCAATTGATCGCTCCGTGCCGGATCATATTGTACGCAAATAAAATACAGAGCAAGGGAGAACTTGCACGCAGGCGTCCGGTTGGGCAGATTGCGACAACGCCCGAAGGGAGCGCGTCATGCCGAAAACCAGAGCGGACCCCGTCGACGGGGCAGACACAGCAAAGCGCCGCGGATTCGGGTCGCTGACCGTGCGCGACCGCCTGCGCGACGAAATCCTGACGCTGGAACTGCCGCCAGGCCACCTTCTCGACGAAGTGGGCCTCGCCGAGCGTTTCGGCGTCTCGCGCTCGCCGGTTCGCGAGGCGCTGGTGCATCTGGAGGCGGAAGGGCTGGTCAGCACGCTGCCGAACAAGGGCACGGTCGTTGCGGGCATGAATCTCGAGGAGTTCCCGCAATATATCGATGCGCTGGACCTGGTGCAGCGCGCCGTCACGCGGCTGGCGGCCGAGCTGCGCACCGAGGCCTGCCTCGACAGGATTCGCCGCGCGCAGGAGCTGTACCGGGCGACGATCCCGGGGCGGGACGTTCTCGGCATGATCCAGACGAATGTCGATTTCCACCTTGCCGTGAGCGATGCCGCGCGCAATCCCTATCTCCACGATGCCTATCGCCGGCTTCTGATCGGCGGTCGCCGCATGGCGCGCCTCTATTACCGGTCCTATGACGACGACCTGCCGCCGGAGCTGCCAGCCGCCCACGACCGGATGATCGAGGCGATCGAACGTCGGGACACCGAACTGGCGGAACGGCTGGCCCGCGCGCACACCGAGGAGGTGCATTCGCGCTTCATCCACTTCATGGGCCAGCGACGCACCCGCGACATCGCCCTGCGCTGACGCTCCGCAACGCGCCTAGTGCTTGGTCGCGATCTGGGCGACGGGGCGCTGCTCGGCGCGTGCCCGTTCGCAGCCATAGGCATGTTCGACGATATGGGCGAAGGACCGGTAGAGCTGGTTCAGGCGTTCGAAGCCGCCATCGTCCTGGGTGATCGCGCCAGCACTGTCGGCGATCGCGACGAGTTGCAGCGCCACGTCGCGCTTGGGAATGTCGGCGACGAGTTCACCGCGGTCGACCGCCTGATCGATGGCCGCGATGATGAAGCGCTCCAGCGTGACCGCGAAGCTGTGCAGCGCTTCCTGGGCCTTCGGTCCGATGAGGTCGCGGTCGACCCGCATCCGGCAGATCAGGCTCCAGGAATTGGTCGAGGTGTAGGTCTCGTTGAACAGGACGTAGCGCTCGCGATTGGCCTCCATCATCCCGATGATCTTGTCGGTGAAGGATTTCTCGCCGGCCCAGTTCCGTTCCCACTTGGCGAGCAGGTTGGCGATATACTTGACCACCACGATCTCGCAGAGATTCTGCTTGTTCCCGTAATAGTAGTGGATCGCGGCCCGCGTCGTCCCGAGGCGGTCGGCGATGTCGCGGAAGCGGAAACCCTGATAGCCGTGCCGGATCAGCATCTCGACGCTCAGTTCCTCGATCTGCTCTTTCATCGAACGCTGACAATCACTGCGGACCCTCCTCCTCGCGGCCTGTCTTCGTGGTTGTGCCACGGCTGTCAAGACGTTCGTCGCCCGACGGGCGTCAAGGCCAATTGGCGGTGCGCGGCGCCGGCCTCCCGCCGGTGCGATCGCGCTGTTCCAGCACAAGCGCCAGCCGCCTTCCATGGTTCCGGCGACGCCCAGCCGGTGCGCGTGCGTCACCGGATCGTCCAGCCCCCATCGGCGACCAGGGTCGAGCCGGTGGAGAAGGAGGAATCGTCGCAGGCCAGGAACAGGATCGCCTTGGCGATTTCCTCCGGCTGTCCGAGCCGTCCCATCACCTGCCGGTCTTCGAGGCTCTTGCGCAGGGCCGCGGCGTCGGGCGCGGTCTCGAAGATGGTCTTGAAATACGGGCTCTCGATCGTGCCCGGCGCGACGCAATTGACCCGGATCCCGGCGTCGGCATGGTCCATCGCCATGGCGCGGGTGAGGGCGGAGACGGCGCCCTTGGAGGCGGTATAGGCCGCGCGGTCGTAGATGCCGACGATCGCGCCGCCCGAGGCTGTGTTGACGATCACGCCGCCGCCATGTCGCTCCATCACCGGGATGGCATGCTTGCAGCCGAGATAGACGCCGCGGACATTGACCGCGAACAGGGCGTCCCAGTCCTCGACGGCCGTGTTCACGACGGTGCCGGCGATGCCGTAGCCGGCATTGTTGACGAGAACGTCGAGCCGGCCATGGGCCGCCACGCAGCGCGCCACCATTGCCTCGATGTCGCTTTCGCTGGCGACATCGACCGTCATCGCCTCGGCGCGTGCGCCGGTTGCTGCCAGTTCCTCCGCGACCCGTGTTGCTGCTTCCCCGTTGCGGTCCGCCACCAGCACGGTGGCGCCGTTCTCGGCGAAGAGCCGTGCGGTCTGATGTCCGATCCCCGAACCACCTCCGGTGACGATGGCGATCTTGCCGGCGAGCTTCATGGAGCGTTTCTCCTGGATGCGGGCATATTGTTGGATGCGGGACTGGGCCGGGTCATCGAAGGCCGGCGGCCCAGTCCGCGACGGCGGTCACGAAGGCGTCGGTCTGCGAGGCCGGAAAGAAATGGCCGCCCTCGGGCAGAAGGGTCAGGGGGGCTGCGGGCAGTGCCTTGGCCAGATCTCGCTGCAGGAAGGCGGGCACGATCATGTCGTCCGCAGCGCCGATGATCATCGCGGGCATCGTCAGTTGCGACACCGCTGCGCTGCCGTCGAAGGCGAGCAACGCCTCGATCCGCTCGGCGACGATTTGCCGGGCCGTGTCGCTTGTGGGGGCCTTCGCCACCGCCCGCTCATAGGCCGACCAGTTGGCCTCCAGCCATTCCGGTGCATAGGAGATCAGCGTCGCCGTGGCGGTGTAGGCGACGGGGTCGTGGCGCAACAGGTCGAGGCGGGTCCGAAACAGGGCCGTCATGTAGCGGCTGGTCCGCAGCCATGTGGCGCTGAGCCCGAGGCCGGTTACCCGCTCCGGTGCCCGTGCCGCCAGGCTCTGGGCGATGCAGCCGCCGGTCGAGTGGCCGACGATGGTCGCCGCCTCGATCCCGGCGGCGTCGAGCACCGCCTGAACGTCATCGGCCAGTTGCGCAATGTCCGTTTCGGCCGTGCCCCGCGTCGAGGCGCCGATGCCGCGCTGGTCGAATGTGATGATCTCGAAGCGGTCGCGCAGTCTTGCTGCGACCGGCGCCCAGAATCCGGCCGTGCCGCCGAGCCCGCTGACAAGGACGAGCGGGGCGCCGGCACCCTCGCGGCTGGCCTTGAGGACGGCGCCATCGGCGGTGGAAACGGAAAAGTCGCTCATTGCAGCGGCGAGAAGTCCGTGGGGACGAGGATCCGCGTGTTCTGGCGCTCGATGAGGCCATCGACGCGGGCGAGATAATCCTGCCATTCCGGGTCGGCGAGCATGGCCTTGCGGCGCGCCGCGCGGTCGTCGAGGCTCTCGTAGCCCCACAGCGCCACGACGTGGTTCAGCTCGCCGATCTCGGTGGTGAAGTAGCTGACGAAGGTGCCGAGGTACTTCTTCTGCAGGGCAAGGCCGTGGTCGCGGTAGCAGGCGACGAAGGCGCCGAGCTTGCCCGGCCGGATATGGTAGTCGCGTTCTTCGTAGATCATGGGAAAGGGTCCGTTGTTGGCGTTCCGGCTCAGCCGTAGATGACTTTCGGCATCCAGGTGGCGAGGGACGGGAAGATGAACAGAAGGGCGAGGACGAAGAGCTGGCAGCAGATGAACGGGATCACCCCCCAGTACATCGACTTCAGGCTCATCTCCGGCGGGGCGATGGCGCGCAGATAGAAGATCGACGGCGCCATCGGCGGCGTCAGGTAGCTGGTCTGCAGCGTCACCAGGAAGACGATGGCGAACCACAAGGGGTCGACACCGTAGGCCGCGAGCACCGGCACCGCGATGGTCATCATGATCAGGACGATCGAGATCAGGTCCACCGCGAAGCCGAGGACGAAGGTGATCGCCAGGATCAGCGCGACGACCGACCAGGCTTCAAGGCCAAAGGCGTCGAGCATGCCGCGCACCGACATCATACCGCCCGAGGCGAAGAACACGCCCGAGAAGATCGAGCCGGCCAGGACGATGGCGAGAATCATCGCGGTCAGCGAGATCGTCTGAAGCGACGCTTCAAGCAGCAGCTTGAAGGTCATCCGGCGATAGAGGACCGCCAGCACCAGCACACCGAACGAACCGCAGGCCGCCGCCTCCGTCGGCGTCGCGAGACCCGAGAACAGGGTGCCGAGCACCGTGGCGATCAGGATCAGCGGCGGCACCAGCGCGGTCAGCGTGAAGATGATCTTCTCGTGGAACGAGCGCGGATCGGGCTCGGGGTCGCCGGGCGCGAAGGACGGTTTGATGATGCAGATGCCGATGATGTAGATCGCGAACATCGCCGCCATCAGCAGGCCCGGCAGGAGAATGCCGGCGAGAAGATCGCCGACCGGCAGGGCCGCGATCGGCGCCAGCACGATCACCGGGATCGAAGGCGGGATCACGGTGCCCAGCGAACCCCCGGCGCAGACCGTTCCCGCGATCAGCGAGTGATTGTAGTTGCGCTTCAGCATGCCGGGAATGGCGAGCATGCCGACCAGCGTCTCGGTGGCGCCGACGACGCCCGAGGCTGCGGCGAAGATCGTGCACATGAGCAGGGCGGCGATCGCCAGTCCGCCGGGCAGCCGCCGGGTCCACATGTAGATCGCGTCGAACAGCCGTTCGGCGATGCCGGCCCGCTCGAGGATCGCGCCCATGAAGATGAACAGCGGGATCGCGCCCAGAACGTAATTGGTCGCGACCTCGTCGACCCGCTGGGCGATCTGCAGGATCAGGATGTCGCCGAAGCGCACGAGGCCGAAGCCGAGCGCCACCAGCATCATCGAGAAGGCGATGGGGATGCCGAGCGCGATCAGGACGATCAGCGCCGGGAACATCAGGAGTACGGTGTCGCCCATCATGCCGCGCCCGCCTGTTCGTCGATGGTGGGCTCATGGGGCGGGGTGGCATCGGGCTTGCCGGAGAGCGCGCGCAAGGCCCGCAGCGCCTTGCCGGCCATCTGCAGCGTGAACAGCGCGAAGCCGATCGTGTAGATGACGCGGAACGGCCAGACCTTGGGGTTCCAGGCCGACAGGCCGGAGCCTTCGCCGGTCCGGTAGGTCCGCAGGATGCCGTCGTAGAGGGTCAGGGTCAGCCACAGCAGCAGCCCGGTCATCGCCAGGAAGGCGAGGCTGTCGATGAGGGCGACGACGCGGCGGGGCAGATGGGCGTGGATGAAGTCCACATTCACATGCGCGTCGTTGCGCAGGCAGTAGGACAGGCCGAGCAGGAAGATCGTGCCCATCAGCATGTAGCTGACCTCGAAGGCCCATTGGGTCGGCGCGTCGAAGAGGTAGCGGCTGAGAACCTCGTAGACCATCGCGAAGACCAGCGGCAGCAGCAGCATGGCTGCGATCCGTCCCGACCAGAGCGACAGTGTTTCGATGGCGTTCAGGACGGCTTGCATGCATGCCTCCGTCGGATCGTGGATGCGGCACGGCGCGGCTGGCCGATGGGCAGGGCTGGAAGCACGGGGCTGGCTCGGTCTGTGGGAGGATCGTCGGGTCGGGCCGTGGGCCCGGTGATGGGACGTCGAGGGGCCGGATGGACGGCCCCTCCTGTCCTGGTTGTGCCGGTCCGTTACCGGGAGCCGGGGGCGAAGCGGAACTCGGACAGACCGGACAGCGAGCCAAGGAAGGACGCCTGGTCCTCGTAGACCCGCTTGAACCACTCGTTCGATGCGGACTGCTCCTCGGCCCATTCGCGCGAGGCCTCGTTGACGGCCTTCACCAGGCTCTCGTCGATCTGGATCATCTCGGCCGGCGAGTCCTTCTTCATCGTCTCGTAGGCGGCAAGATCCATCTTGGCGTAACCCAGATAGGTCTCCAGCATGGTCAGTTTGCCGGCGACTTCGAGAAGCTTCTGGTCCTTCTCCGGAATGCGCTCCCAGACGTCCTTGTTGTAGATGCAGTCATGGACGGCAGCGCGCGAGTGGACGCCGGGCATCATCATGTAGGGGGCGATCTTGTCGAAGCCCTCCTGCATGTTGCCGCCGGGGCCGCCCCATTCGATGGCGTCGACCACCTTGCGCTCCAGCGCCGAGAAGACTTCCGAACCTGGCAGGATGACGGTGGAGACACCGAGCTTCGGCGCGATCTCGGCCCAGGCCGAGGAAGTGCGCAGCTTCAGGCCCTTGAGGTCCTCGACGGTGCGGACCGGCTTGTGGGCATGCATGAAAATCTCGGTCTCGGTGACGCCGCAGGGGATCGCCACCACGTCGAAGACGTCGTCGCGCCACTCCTTCCAGAGCTCCAGGCCGTTCCCGTTATAGAGCCACATCATGTACTCTTCCGGGGTCGGGCCGCCCGGCCAGCCGCCGAACATCGCGCTGGTGCGATCCACCGACCAGTCATAGCCGCCCCAGGCATGGCCCATGTCGGCAATGCCCATCTGCACGGTCTCGGTGACCTTCAGGGCCTGGCCGAGCGCGCCGGCGGGGTAGACGTTGATCTTGACGCGGCCGTCGGTGACGGTCTCGACCGCCTCGGCATATTTCTTGGCGCCGATCTCCAGCCAGTGGCCGCCCGCCCAGGGCGTCGTCATGTTAAGTTCGATCGTCTCCTGCGCCGAGGCGGCATGGGGGGCAAGGCCCAGTCCCATGCCGAGCGTGAGCAGCGCTGCGCTGGCGGTTGTCCTCAAAAACTGCATGCAAACATCCTTTTGTTTGGCCGGAGATAGCGGTTGCGGAAGGCGTGTCAGACGCCGGCCGGAGGCCGGCAGTGACGCGGATGCGGCCGCAGGCGCGAAGGCGGAGCGCGGCCGGGTGCGGGAGAGACGAAGCCGGTGGATGCGGGCAGACGGCCACGGCCGGCGGTGACGCCTGAAGCGGTCGTCGCAGCCGTTGCTGCGGTGGTCGGCGCGTATGGATTCGTCTGGTCTGAGCAACTTACTGACATGGAAGTAAGTGAAGCTGCGCGAGCGCAACCTGTCAATTGCATAATGCCGCGCCATGCAAAATTTCTTTGCACAAGGCCCGGCGCGGGGGCCGGATCATGGGGCAGGGAGGGCTGGCGCATGAGCGCCTTGGCCGCTTGCGCTGCGATTGGCCTGTCGCGGCAGTCAGGCGGGCCGACGTTGCACAGCGATGGGGTGCGGGTACGGGTGCGCCGCCGCGTGCTCAGCGCCGGCTTGCGAGCGAGGCCTTGAGGACCGCGATCACCTTCTCCTCCATCTGCGCGACGTTGAAGCGCATCATGTCGGGGGCGGTCCGGGCGACGCTGAAGACGTTGCCGGGGGCGAGCAGCACTCCGTCCCGCAGGGCGTGCCGCGCGAGTTCGGTGGCGTCCGCCCCGTCCGGCAGCCGGCACCACAGCGCAAAGCCACCGCGGGGCAGGGTCCAGGGTGTGATGCCGAGGGTGCCGAGCGCCGCGATCGTCTGCTTCTGCCGCCGGGCAAGGCGCGTCCGCAGCGCGCTCATGTGCTTGCGATAGCTGCCATCGCCGAGGGCGGCATGGACGATTCCGGCGGCGACCGGACTGGCACTGCCGAAATGCGTCGCGACCTGCAGGTCCACCAGCCCGTCGATCCAGTCGCTCCGCGCCGCGATATAGCCGCATCGCACCGAGGCCGACAGGGTCTTGGAGAAGCTGCCGATCCGCACCACGCGCTCGAGCCCGTCCAGAGCGGCGAGACGCGGCGAGGGCTCGGGTTCGAAATCGGCGAAGATGTCGTCCTCGACGATGATCATGTCCTCAGCCGCCGCAAGAGTCAGGATCCGGTGGGCGGCCTGCGGCGAGAGCGTCGCGCCGGTCGGGTTGTGGATCGCCGAATTGGTGACATAGAGCCTCGGGCGATGGGCCGCGATCACGGCCGCGAAGGCAACCGGGTCCGGCCCGCTCGGCGTCTGCGGCACGCTGACGATCCGCACGCGATGGGCGCGCAGCAGGGCCTGGAAATTGAAGTAGCAGGGATCGTCGAGAAGCACGGTGTCGCCCGGCTGCAGGAAGAACCGGCACAGAAGGTCGAGGGCCTGGGTGCCCGATCCGGTGAGCAGGATCTGCTCGGTCCCGGCCGCGATGCCCTCCGCCGCGAATTGCCGGGCCAGGTGCTGGCGCAGCGGCAGCGAACCGCGGGTGCCGCCATAGTCCGACAGGACGGCGTCGTCGGCCCGGGCGAGCTTGCGCAGGGCGCGGCGTACCGCTTCGTTCGGCATCCAGTCCGCCGGCAGCCAGCCGCAGCCGGGGCGCAACGTGTCGGGGGCGGCATCCAGCGACTGGCGCGACACCCATAGCGGGTCGATGTCGCGTTCGGCCCGCGGCGCGATCTCGGCCAGCGCCAGCGGCGGCGCCGTGCCGGCCGCCGCATAGAAGCCGGAGCCCGGCCGCGACCGGATCAGCCCCTCAGCGGCCAGCCGGTCATAGGCTTCGACGACGGTCGAGGGCGAGACGCCCATGGTGCGGGCAAAGGCGCGCACCGATGGCAGCTTCTCGCCGGCGACCAGGCTGCGGGCAGCCAGACGCCGCCGGATCTCGTCCATCAGCGCCGCGGTGCGGGTCGCTCCCGGCCCGGTCGCGTGTCGGGAAACGCCCAAGTGTGCGGTCTCCGTAACCCATACAGTTTGGCGAAATTGTAGGGGATTGTCGCTACCGGCGCCAGACCGGTGGACCTAGAAGGAGGGATGCGGCAGGGTGGAGCCTTTTCATGGATCGAACGACAGCGGGCTGGGGCAGCGGTCTCCTCGGCGTCATCATCTTCAGCGGCTCGCTGCCGGCGACCCGCGTTGCCGTCGGCGGGTTCACGCCCTTGTTCCTGACCTCGACCCGGGCGGTCATCGCCGCGGTCCTCGCCACGCTGTTGCTGCTCCTGCTCCGCCAGAGGCGGCCGGCCATCGGCGATGCCCTGCCGCTGGTCATCGTCGCCGCGGGCGTGGTGGTCGGCTTTCCGCTGCTGACGGCGCTGGCGCTGCAGCATGTGACGGCGGCCCATTCGATCGTCTTCATCGGCCTGTTGCCGCTGATGACCGCGATCTTCGCGGTGCTGCGCGGCGGCGAGCGGCCACGCCCTGCCTTCTGGCTGTTCTCGGTGGCCGGGGCGGCAGTGGTGGCGGGCTTTGCCCTCGCACAGGACGGTGCGGCCTCGCTGGCGGGGGATCTCCTGATGATCGCGGCGATCGTTCTGTGCGGGCTCGGCTATGCCGAGGGCGCCGCGCTGTCCCGCCGCCTCGGGGGCTGGCAGGTGATCTCCTGGGCCCTCGTCTTCGCCCTGCCGGTCATGGCGGCGATCGCCGCTGTCTCTTGGCCCGCAAGTTTCGCGGATGTCGCCGCGCCGGCCTGGGCGGGCCTTGCCTATGTGTCGGTCTTCTCGATGCTGGTCGGCTTCGTCTTCTGGTATCGCGGCCTGGCGCTGGGCGGGGTCGCCGGCGTCGGGCAATTGCAGCTGCTGCAGCCCTTCTTCGGCCTGGCGCTGGCCGGCCTGCTCCTGGGCGAGCCGGTCGCCTGGACGATGATCGGCGCCTCGGCCCTGGTGGCTGCGTGCGTCGCCGGCGCCCGACGCTTCGCCTGATCAGAGGGTGAAGGCGCGCTCGAAGGCGTCGAGGGCGGCGTCGGGGTCGCCGCTGGCAAAGGCCTCCATCGTCACCGGGCCGCGATAGCCCATGGTGGCAAGGGCACGCGCGATGCGGTCATAGGCGATCTCGCCGGTGCCGGGCTCCATGCGGCCGGGCACATCGGCCACCTGGATTTCCCCGATATAGGGCAGGGCGCTGCGGCAGAGTTCGATCAGATTCCCTTCGCCGATCTGGGCATGATAGAGGTCGAGGTTCAGCCGCAGGCCCGGCCGGTCGATGGCCGCGACCAGCGCCAGCGTGTCCTGCGCCCGGGCGAAGGGAACGCCGGGGTGATCGACTGGCAGGTTGAGATTTTCCAGCGTGAAGACGACGTCCATCTCGTCGGCGAGGTCGGCGATCCTCGCCAGCGTGTCGCGGGCTTTCAGCCACATGGCCCCGGTCATCGTCTCGCTGGGCACCACCGGCAGGCCGCCATCCCCGAGCCCCGTGCCGTGGAGGTTGAGCCGGGCGACGCCGAGCCGCTTGCCGACATGGGCCGTCTCGCGGGCGGTGGCGAGGAGTTCGGCCGCGCCCTCGTCGTCGGCAAGACGGCCGCGCAGATAGCCGTTCATGATCGAGAAGGCCGCGCCTGAGCGCTCCAGCATGGCCAGATCATGGTCCGGCCAGTTCCACAGGCCGACGGCGAGGCCGCGTTCGGTCAGGCGCTGCAGCCGCCATTCCAACGGCCGGTTCCGCCAGATCATCTCCGCGCAGGCGGCCAGTTGAAACGGTCCACGGGTCATGTCGCGATCCTGTCCTGCCGCGTCGCGGTCAATGGCCGGTCATCGCGGCGGTGATGGCGACGCGGCGGTTTTCGGCAAAGGAGATGTTGGCGGCTTCCGCCAGGGCGAGGGCGTTGACGCCATCATCGACGGTGGCCGCCAGCGGCGCGCCGTCGACGACGCTGTCGACGAAGCGCGACCATTCGATCGCATAGGCGCGCATGTAGCGTTCGAGGAAGAAATAGACCGGCTTGGCCGACACGACGCCGGCCGTGGTGGACTTGGCGACGGTGTTCTCGGCGACGTTCTGCGCCTCGAGCATGCCGTCCGAGCCGAGCATTTCCACCCGCTGATCGTAGCCATAGACGGCCCGGCGCGAATTGCGGATCGTCGCGATGCGCCCGTCCGCATAGCCGAGCACCACGACCGCCGTATCGATGTCGCCGGCCGCGCCGATCTCCTTGTCGACAAGGCAGGAACCCGTCGCCGTCACCGTCTCGGGCATGCCGAACAGCCAGGCGCACATGTCGAAATCGTGGATCATCATGTCCCGGAAGAGGCCGCCGGAGACCTTGATGTAGGAAACGGGCGGCGGCGCCGGATCGTAGGAGGTCACCGCCAGCAGTTCGCCCTCGCCGATCTCGCCGGCAACGAAGGCCTCGCGCAGGGCCGAGAAGTTCGGATCGAACCGCCGGTTGAAGCCCATCATCACCGGGCGACCCGCTGCGGCGACGGCCTTCTTGACCCGGAGGGCGCGTTGCAGGTCGAGGTCGATCGGCTTTTCGCAGAACACCGCCTTGCCCGCCGCGATGCCCCTCTCGATCAGGTCGGCATGGGTGTTGGTGGAGGAGGCGACGAGGATGGCGTCGATACTGGCGTCGGCGAGGATGTCGTCGGCCTGCCGCGCGGCGATGCCGTACTCGGCCGCCAGCGCGTCGGCGGCATCGCTCATCACGTCGGTGACGGCGACGAGTTCGCAGCGCCGGTCCATGCGGATCGAGGCGGCATGCACCTTGCCGATGCGGCCGGCGCCGAAGAGTGCGACTTTCATGGCAATGTCCTCAGGAGGTCTGGAGCGTGACGCGCTGACCGGTCCGGCTGGCGTCGTCGATGGCGTGGATGACGGCCTCGTAGGCGAGGGCGTCGGTGAAGTTCGGCCGGGCCGGCGGGCCGCCGGCGATGGCGCGCAGCATGCCGGCCGCCTCGATCGTCTTGAGGTCGCCGAAGCCGAGCTGGTGTCCGGGTGCCGGGCAGAAGGCGCCGTAGGGCGCGTGCTCGGGACCGGTGAGGATGGTGCGGAAGCCCTGGCGAGCGGCCGGGCCCTCGTTCACATAGAGCTGCAATTCGTTCAGCCGTTCCTGGCTGAAGAGGAGCGTGCCGCGCGTGCCGTGCACCTCCCAGTCGAGGCGGTTCTTGCGGCCCCAGGCGGCGCGCGAGGTGCACAATGTCCCCTGCGCCCCGCTGGCGAAGCGAACGATGGCCGAGGCCGTGTCCTCGTTCTCGACGGCGGCGTCGCCGGAGCCGTCGGGCATGGGCCGCGTCGCATGGACGATCTGGGTGTCGGCGATCAGGCTCGCGATCGGCCCCATCAGCGCGACAGCCATGGAGACGAGGTGGCAGCCGAGATCGCCCAGCGCGCCGAGGCCGGCATCGGCCCGCCGGGCGCGCCATGTCCAGGCGAGATCGCCGTCGGCCTGGTAATCCTCGTCCACCCAGCCGCGGAAAAGGACCGGCTTGCCGATGACGCCCTCGGCGATCAGCCGGCAGGCATGGGTGAAGGCGGGGTTGTGGACGTAATTGTACCCGACGAGCGTGGCGACCCCGGCTGCGTCGGCCGCCGTCGCCATGGCCTGTGCGTCGGCCAGCGTCAGCGCCAGCGGCTTTTCGCAATGGACGGCCTTGCCCGCCGCGATCGCCGCGAGGGCCATGTCGCGATGCAGGGCGTTGGGCGTTGTGATCGAGACGAGATCGACCGCCGGGTCGGCAATGACGGCCCGCCAGTCCGACGTCGCCGCCGCGAAGCCGAACTGATCGGCGAACGCCCTTGCGCGTGCGGGCTCGGCGTCGCACAGGCATGCCATGCGGACCGCCGGCACGTCGCCGAACACCGCGCGTGCCGCCCCATAGGCCAGCGCATGGGCCTTGCCCATGAAGCCGGTCCCGATGAGACCAAGACCCACCACCATCGACTCCTCCCGCCGATTGGAATATAAATTCCATAAAGGGATGCGCTCGCAGCGGGCGGGAGTCAAGTCAGGAGAGCGAGATGAACAGTTCTGCCGAGGGGGTGCCCCGGGCGCCGGCCAGTGTCGCCGAATTGCTCGCTCGCCTCGACAGGATCGACGGCGCGCTGCCCAAGCGGCTGAAGCAATGCGCCATCTGCCTGCGCGCCAATCTCGATCGCGTCGCCGTCTCCACGGTCGCCGACATGGCGCAGCTGGCCGAGGTCCCTCCCTCGGCCTTCATGCGCTTCTGCCAGACCCTCGGCCTCTCCGGCTATTCGGAGATGCAGGCGCTGTTTCGGGCCGAATATGCCCAGATGCGACCGGACTACACCGAACGCCTGACGCGGCTGCGGGCGGAGGGCGCATCGGGCGCTGGGCGCCTGGCCGCGGATTTCGCCGAGGCCGGCATCAGATCCCTGATGGACATGTCGAAAGAGCTGGATGCCCAGCAATTGCAGGCGGTGGCGGAGCGGCTGGCCGGAGCCCGCACGATCCATCTGGTGGGCCTGCGGCGCGCCTTCGCGGTGGTGGTCTATCTCGCCTATCTCCTCGACAAGATGGGCGTGGCCTCGATGCTGCACCACACCACCGGGCAGATCGAAAGCGACCATGCGATCGGGCCGGACGATGCGCTGTTCGCGGTGACCTTCGCGCCGTTTTCGCAGGAGACCCTGACGCTCGCCAAGCGGGTCTCGGAGCGCGGCATCCCGGTTCTGGCGATGAGCGACACCACGACCTGCCCGCTCGCCGATGTTGCGGAAAACCTCCTGATTGCACGGGAGGTGGAGGTCGGGGGCTTCCGTGCGCCCAATGCCGGGTTGGCGCTCGTCACGGCGCTGGCCGTGGCCATTGGCGGATTACGTAAGGAAAAGGCTTGACTCCGGCCGCCGCGAGGGCCCTTATAGAATAATTGTTCCAAAAAGCGCTCGGGAGTGAGGGCCGGTGGAACGACCTGAACCCGGTTTCGGCCGGTTCCAAATGCGGGAGAACCCGCATGTGCTCAACGGGAGGATCCATGAACAATTTCCTGAAATCGACCATCGCGGCCGCGGCCATCGCCTTCACCGGCCCGGCCTTCGCCCAGCAGATCATCGTGGTCTCGCACGGCCAGGCCAACGACCCGTTCTGGTCCGTGGTCAAGAACGGCGTCGACCAGGCCGCCAAGGATAGCGGCGCCGAGGTCGACTACCGGGCGCCCGAGACCTTCGACATGGTGCAGATGAGCCAGCTCATCGACGCCGCGGTCAATCAGGAGCCGGACGGGCTGGTGGTATCGATCCCCGACGCCGACGCGCTCGGACCCTCGATCGAGCGGGCCGTGCAGGCCGGCATCCCGGTCATCTCTATGAATTCGGGCTCCGACGCCTCCAAGGGGCTCGGCGCGCTGCTGCATGTCGGCCAGGACGAGTTCACTGCCGGCAAGGCGGCCGGCGAGCAGCTCGCCAAGGATGGCGGCAAGGTCGCGATCTGCGTCAACCAGGAAGTCGGCAACGTCTCCCTCGACCAGCGCTGCGAGGGCTTTGCCGAGGGCTTCGGCGGGCAGGTCGAGGTCGTGCCGACCCAGAACGATCCGGCCGAAGTCCAGTCGAAGATCCAGGCTGCGCTGACCTCGAACCCGGATATCGACACCGTGCTGGGGCTGGGCGCCTCGCTCGTCGGCGAGCCCGCCCTGAAGGCCGTCGAAGCCGTCGGCCGGACCGGCGACGTCAAGATCGCGACCTTCGATCTGTCGGCGACCTTCCTGGAGGCTGTCGCCGAGGGCAAGGCCACCTTCGCCATCGACCAGCAGCAGTTCCTGCAGGGCTACCTGCCGGTGACCTTCCTGGCGCTCAACGCGAAATACGGTCTGGTCCCGGGCGGCAACGTGCCGTCGGGTCCGAACCTCGTCACGCAGGACAAGGCCGGCCAGGTCGTCGAACTGTCGGCGCAGGGCATCCGCTAGGCCTCAGGGTCCGATCACGACGCCGGGACTGCGGTGAACCCGCAGCCCCGGTGAGGGAAGGGGTCTTCGGACCGCTTCCCGACCTTGCCGGCCGATCCGCCGTCCGAGGTGCCTGCGCGCACGCCGCGCCACGCCCGGCGGTCCGTCCGCACGGCAGCCCGCATCCGGCGGAACCGACGACCCGAAGCATCTTCGACCCGGCATGCCGGCCCCGCGGCCCCGCGGCCACGGCGAAGCCTTGTCCAGAAGGAGGAGAAACGATGTCTGACACACCCCAGGTGGTCGCCGACGAGCGCCTCAAGCGGGAGAGTTTCGGGGCCCGGCTGATGAAGCGGCCGGAGCTCGGCGCCATCGCCGGTCTGGTCGTGGTCACGGTGTTCTTCATGGTCACCGCCGACAGCTCCATGTTCACCCTGTCGGGGATCATGAACTTCATGACCCCGGCCGCCCAGCTCGGCATCCTGGCGATCGGCGCGGCGATGCTGATGATCGGCGGCGAGTTCGACCTGTCGATCGGCTCCATGGTCGCCTTCGCCGGCCTGATCTTCGCGGCCTGCACGGTGACGCTCGGTCTGCCGCTGATCCTGGCGATCCCGATCACCTTCATGGTCGCGGCCGCGATCGGCTCGGTCAACGGCACCATCGTCCTGAAGACCGGGCTGCCCTCCTTCATCGTGACCCTGGCCTTCCTGTTCATCCTGCGCGGCGCCTCGCTGGTCGGCCTGAAGATAGCCACCGGCGGCTCGACGCAGCTGCGCGGCGTCCGCGACTCGGTGGAAAGCGACTGGCTGATGCCGATCTTTTCCGGCGACGCCTTCACCGGCCTGTTCGCCTGGATGGCCGAGACCGGGATCATCGACACCTTCAACAACGGCACGCCCAAGGTGCCGGGCATTCCGGTCGAGATCCTCTGGTTCGTCGGCCTGGCGCTGCTGGCGACCTACGTTCTCACCCGCACGCCGCAGGGCAACTGGATCTTTGCCGCCGGCGGCGACAAGGTCGCGGCCTCCAATTCCGGCGTGCCGGTGCGCAAGGTGAAGATCTCGCTGTTCATGTTCGCCGCCTGCTGCGGTGCGCTGGTCGCCATCATCACGGTGATGGACGCGGGCTCCACCGACGCCCGTCGCGGCTTCATGAAGGAGTTCGAGGCGATCATCGCGGCGGTCATCGGCGGCTGCCTCCTGACCGGCGGTTACGGCTCGGCGATCGGCGCCTTCTTCGGCGCGATCATCTTCGGCATGGTCACGATCGGCCTGACCTACACGAGCTTCGACCAGGACTGGTTCCAGATCTTCCTGGGCGGCATGCTGCTCGTGGCGGTGCTCTTCAACAACTACATCCGCAAGCAAGTGACCGGGGAGCGCTGACATGACCAAGCCCATCGTTCACATGGAAAACATCGAGAAGCATTTCGGCAACATCATCGCCCTGGCCGGCGTCAGCTTCGACGTCCTGCCCGGCGAGTGCCACTGCCTTCTCGGCGACAACGGTGCCGGCAAGTCGACCTTCATCAAGACCATGTCCGGGGTCCACAAGCCGACCAAGGGCGAGATCTACTTCGAAGGCCAGCCGATGTCCTTCGACAGCCCGCGCGACGCCATGGAGGCCGGCATTGCGACGGTCTTCCAGGATCTCGCCATGATCCCGCTGATGTCGGTGACCCGCAACTTCTTCATGGGCCGCGAGCCCACCAAGGGACGCTGGCTGTTCAAGCGCATGGACATCGAGACGGCCAACGCGGTGACCATCGAGGAGATGCGCAAGATGGGCATCGCCCTGCGCGGTCCCGACCAGGCGGTCGGCACCCTGTCGGGCGGCGAGCGCCAGACGGTGGCGATCTCCCGCGCTGTGTATTTCGGCGCCAAGGTGCTGATCCTCGACGAGCCCACGTCGGCGCTCGGCGTGCGCCAGACCTCCAATGTCCTGGCGACCATCGAGAAGGTCCGCGACCAGGGCATCGGCGTCGTCTTCATCACCCACAATGTCCGCCACGCCATGGCGGTGGGTGACCGCTTCACCGTCCTCAACCGCGGCCGCACGCTGGGCACCGCGCCGCGCGGCGAGATCACCGCCAACGAGCTGCAGGACCTGATGGCCGGCGGCCAGGAACTGGCGACCCTGCAGGGCTCGCTCGGAGGAACCGTGTGATGGCGGCGAAGGATCTCGATCTCATCACCATCGGCCGGTCCTCCGTCGACCTCTATGGCGCACAGGTGGGCGGCCGGCTCGAGGACATGCGCAGCTTCGAGAAATATGTTGGTGGCTCGCCCACGAACATGGCCACCGGCACCGCCCGGCTGGGCCTGCGCTCGGCCCTGATCACCCGCGTCGGCGACGAGCATATGGGCCGGTTCCTGCGCGAGGAACTGCAGCGCGAGGGCGTCGACACGACGGGCGTCGTCACCGACCCCGACCGGCTCACGGCACTGGTCATCCTCGGCATCCGCGACGACGAGCAGTTTCCGCTGATCTTCTATCGCGAGAACTGTGCCGACATGGCGCTGTGCGAGGACGACATCGACGAGGCGCTCATCGCAAGGACGCGGGCCGTCGTCGTCACCGGCACCCATCTCAGCAATCCGCGCACCGAGGCGGCGGTGCTGAAGGCGCTGGAGCTTGCCCGCGCCAATGGCGCCCGCACCGCGCTCGACATCGACTATCGCCCCAATCTGTGGGGCCTTGCCGGCCACGGCGCCGGCGAGGAACGCTTCATCGCCTCCGCGGCGGTCACGGCGAAGCTGCAATCCACCCTGCATCTCTTCGACCTGATCGTCGGCACCGAGGAAGAGTTTCACATTGCCGGCGGCACCACCGACACCATCGCGGCGCTGCGGGCGGTCCGCGTGGTCACCGGCGCGACGCTGGTCTGCAAGCGCGGTGCGGCCGGCGCGGTCGCCTTCGAGGGCCCGATCCGCAACAGTCTCGACGAGGGGCA
Organism: Aurantimonas coralicida DSM 14790; assembly: GCF_000421645.1. GTDB lineage: Bacteria > Pseudomonadota > Alphaproteobacteria > Rhizobiales > Rhizobiaceae > Aurantimonas > Aurantimonas coralicida. Next base: position 86,060 of record NZ_ATXK01000003.1, read on the forward strand.
GGCCGGACCCGGCTTCCCCATCGAGGTGTTCAACGTGCTGGGCGCCGGCGACGGCTTCATCTCCGGCCTGTTGAAAGGCTGGCTCGACGGCGAAACCTGGCCGACGGCCCTGACCTACGCCAATGCCTGCGGCGCCTTCGCCGTGTCGCGCCATGGCTGCACGCCGGCCTATCCGAGCTGGCAGGAACTGCAGTACTTCCTGAAGCGCGGCGTCCTGAAGGAGAAGGAAGCGCTGCGCAAGGACGCGGAGCTGGAGCAGATCCACTGGTCAACGACCCGCAAGACCGATTGGTCCACCATGCGCGTATTCGCCTTCGATCACCGCATGCAGTTCGAGGAACTGGAAGGGGCGACCCCCGACCGGATCGGCGCCTTCAAGCAGCTCTGTCTCGACGCGGCGCTGCGGGTCCAGGACGGTGCGCCCGGCCACGGCATTCTGTGCGACGGCCGGCTGGGGCGGCAGGCGCTCTACCGCGCCGCCGGTCGCGGCCTGTGGATCGGCCGGCCGGTCGAATGGCCGGGATCGCGGCCCTTGTCGCTGGAGCCGGAGATCGGCTCGGATTTCGGCGGCCTGTCGGAATGGCCGAGCGAGCACGTGGTGAAATGCCTGTGCTTCTGCCATCCCAACGACGCCCCGGATCTGTGGCGCGCCCAGGAGGAGACCATCCTGCGCCTCTACAACACCTGCCGGCGCAACCGGCTGGAATTCCTGCTGGAGATCATTCCCTCCAAGGTCGGGCCGGTGGACGATGACACCGCCGCGACGGTGATCCGGCGGTTCTACGATCTCGGTGTCTATCCCGACTGGTGGAAGCTGGAGCCGATGACCAGCGAGGCCGGCTGGCAGAAGGCCTGCGCGGCGATCCGGGACAACGATCCGAATGTGCGCGGCATCGTCGTTCTGGGTCTCGAAGCCTCCGAGGCGGCGCTCATCGAGAGTTTCTCCGTCGCCGCCCGCTTCGACCTGGTGAAGGGCTTTGCCGTCGGCCGGACGATCTTCGCCGACGCGGCGAAGGCCTACATGACCGGCGACATCACGCCCGAGGCGGCGGTGCGACAGATGGCGGAACGATACAGCAGGCTGTGCGCCCTGTGGGACGACGCACGCCGGGCAGGGGAGAAAGCGGCATGACGACGATCCGTCTGACAGCGGCGCAGGCTCTGGTGAAATATCTCACCGCCCAGATGACCGAGGACGGCGAGCCGTTCATCGCGGGGGTCTGGGCGATCTTCGGCCACGGCAACGTCGCCGGGCTCGGCGAGGCGCTGCATGCCGAGAAGGACCAGATCCGGACGCTGCGCGGCCACAACGAGCAGACGATGTGCCATGCGGCCATCGCCTATGCCAAGCAGTTGCAGCGCCGTCGGACCATGGCGGTGACCTCCTCCATCGGGCCCGGCGCCACCAACATGGTGACCGCCGCCGCGCTCGCCCATGTGAACCGGCTGCCGCTGCTGCTCCTGCCCGGCGACGTCTTCGCCAATCGCGGCCCCGATCCGGTATTGCAGCAGGTCGAGGATTTCGGCGACGGCACCGTGACGGTGAATGACTGCTTCCGGCCGGTGACCCGCTATTTCGACCGCATCATGCGCCCCGAACAGCTTCTCACCGCCCTGCCGCGCGCCTTCCGGGTGATGACCGATCCGGCCGAATGCGGCCCGGTGTGCCTGGCCTTCTGCCAGGACGTGCAGGCCGAAGCCTACGACTATCCGGCGGCCTTCTTCGAGCCGCGGGTCTGGCGGACCCGCCGGCCGCATCCCGACCCGGTCGAGCTGGAGCGTGTCGCGGAGCTCCTGCGCCGCGCCGAAAAGCCGGTGATCGTCGCCGGCGGCGGCGTGCATTACGCCGGTGCCTGCGACGCGCTGGAAGCCTTTGCGAGCGATCACCGGATTCCGGTGGTCGAGAGCCAGGCCGGCAAGTCGGCGCTCGCCTGGGATCATGATCTCAATTTCGGCCCGGTCGGCGTAACCGGGGCGGCGTCGGCCAACGCGATCTGCGCCGAGGCCGATCTCGTCCTCGGCATCGGCACGCGCTTCCAGGACTTCACCACCGGCTCGTGGAACCTGTTCCGCAATCCCGGGCGCCGGCTCGTCAGCCTGAACGTCGCCGCCTATGACGCCATGAAGCACGGCGCCGAACCGCTGTGCTGCGACGCGCTGGTCGGGCTGGAAGCGCTCGGCGCAGCGTTGGGCGACCATGCATTCGCCGCGCCCGATGCGGCCCTGAAACGCGACTGGTTCGCCGCCGTCGATCCGCTGACCGCGGCGCCAAAGGACAGCAATGCCCTGCCGACCGACCAGCAGGTGATCGGCGCGGTGCAGCGGGCCAGCGGCGTCGATACCGTCGTCATGTGCGCCGCCGGCACCATGCCGGGCGAACTCCATACCCTGTGGAAGGCGCCGCGCCCTGGCGCCTACCACATGGAATACGGCTTCTCCTGCATGGGCTACGAGATTGCCGGCGCGATGGGCATCAAGATGGCCGAGCCCGATCGCGACGTGGTCTGCATGATCGGCGACGGCAGCTACATGATGGCCAATTCCGAGCTCGCCACGGCGGCGATGCTGGGGATCAAGTTCACTGTCGTCGTCACCGACAATCGCGGCTATGGCTGCATCAACCGGCTGCAGATGAGCACCGGCGGCGCCGAGTTCAACAATCTCCTGGAACACGCCCATCACGTGAACCCGTCGCGGATCGACTTCGCCGCCCACGCCGCCTCGATGGGCGCCACCGCATCCCATGTCACCTCCATCGCCGAGCTGGAAGTCGCACTGGCGGCGGCGGGCGAGGCGGACGGTCCGGTGGTACTGGTGATCGACACCGATCCCTATCCCAGCACCGGGCCGGGCGGCCATTGGTGGGACGTCGCGGTGCCGGAGGTCTCGGCCCGTCCGGCGGTGGAAGCCGCCCGCAAGGCCTATGAAGCGCAATTGCGGATGCGCGCCGGCGGCTGACCGGTCGCCGCCCCGTCCGCCCTCGATCTCCTGACCGGAAAACTGCCCATGATCCGCTTCGGCACGAACCCCATCGCCTGGTCGAACGACGACGACCAGAGCCTCGGTGCCCATATCCCGCTCGACCGATGCCTCGGTGAGGCCGCCGCGATCGGCTTCGACGGCATCGAGAACGGCCACAAATTTCCGTGGGACCCGGCCGAATTGCGGGCGGTCCTCCAGCCGCACGGCCTCGCCTTCGTCTCGGCCTGGTATTCGCTCAACCTCCTCGTCCATTCGGCCGAGCAGGAGATCGCGCTGATCCAGCCGCATCTCGACCGGCTGAAGGCGATGGGCTGCACCGTCTGCATCGCCTGCGAGACCTCCAACGCGATCCACGGCAACGACGCCGTCGGGCTGGCGGCCTCGCCGGTACTGAGTGTGGATCAATGGGCGGAGTTCGGCGCCCGGGTCGAGAAGGTCGCGGCCCATTGCGCCGCCGAGGGCGTGCCGCTGGTCTACCATCATCACATGGGCACGGTCGTCGAAACGCCGGCCGAGCTCGACCTGTTCATGGCCCATACCGGGCCGGCGACCCGGCTTCTGTTCGATGCCGGGCATTTCTATTTTGGCGGCAACGGCGTCGATCCGGCGCCCTATCTCGCCCGGCATGTCGATCGCGTGGCGCATTTCCACGCCAAGAACGTGCGGCCGGCCGTGATGGCGGATGTGCGCCGCGACGGGCTGTCGTTTCTCGAGGGCGTGCGCCGCGGTGTCTTCACCGTGCCGGGCGACGCGGAAGGTGGTGTCGATTTCGGCCCCTGCCTCGGGGTTCTGGCGGAGCATGGCTACGACGGCTGGATCGTCATCGAGGCCGAGCAGGACCCGGAGGTCCACGATCCGGTCGAATATCAGAGCCTCGGCCTGAAGACCCTGAAGACGCTGGCCGCCGAAACCGGCCTCGTCGCGGACTGACCAGGCGGACCCGGTTCGCGGGGCGTGCCCTGCGGACGATCAACAGCATTGCGGAGGATCACGATGCCCGACCTTCTTCGTCGCCCGAACGGCCGGCATGGCCTGGTTCACGACATCACCCCGGCCGATGCCGGCTGGTCCTATGTCGGCTTCGCGTTGCATCGGCTGGAAGCCGGCGAGATGGCATCGGCGGAGACCGGCGAGGAGGAAGCGATCCTCGTTCTCCTGGAGGGCAAGGGCGAGGTCAGCGCCGGCGACCAGGAGTTCGGCGAACTCGGCGCGCGCATGTCGGTCTTCGAACTGGTGCCGCCCCACGCGGTCTATGTGCCGAACGGCTCGCACTGGCAGGTCACGGCGACGACGCCGCTGACGCTGGCGGTCTGCCGCGCCCCGGGCAAGGGCGGCCACGCCGCGCGGGTGATCGGTCCGCAGGGCATCCCGACCATCGTCAAGGGCAAGGGGGCCAACACTCGCAAGGTGCACGCCATCGCCATGGAGGAGCGCGACGTCGCCGACAGCCTGCTGGTGACCGAGGTCTACACGCCGGCGGGCAACTGGTCGTCCTATCCGCCGCACCGGCACGACGAGGACGATTTTCCGCGCATGACCTATCTGGAAGAGACCTATTACCACCGGCTCGATCCGCCGCAGGGCTTCGGCTTCCAGCGGGTCTTCACCGACGACGGCAGCCTCGACGAGACCATGACCGTCCATGACGGCGATGTCGTCCTCGTGCCGAAGGGGCACCATCCCTGCGGCGCGCCGCATGGCTACAAGATGTACTATCTCAACGTCATGGCGGGCCCCCGCCGCCAGTGGCGGTTCGAGAACCATCCCGACCACGACTGGATCGCCCAGCGCGACGCGGAGTGAACGGCCGACCGGCAAAGGCGAAGGAAGCGGGAACCGACGGCGCCGCGGGGCTCAGCCCGCGCGCTCGACCTGCCGTGCCAGCGCCAGGAGATCGGTTTCGCGGCCCAAAGGCGCGATGATCTGGACTCCTGTCGACAGGCCGCCGCGAAAGCCGGCCGGCAAGGCGAGGACGGGGCAGCCGGAAAGGGTGGCGGGCGCCACGCATTCCATCCAGCGGTGATAGCTGTCCATCGCCCGGCCATCGATGGCCTGCGGCCAGCGCTCGCCGATCGGAAATGGCCAGACCTGCGCGGCCGGAAGGGCCAAAAGGTCGAAGCGGGCGAAGAGGTCGACGAGCCGCAGATGCCAGGCGGTCCGTAGCTCGCGGGCGGCCTCGACGGTCAGCGCGGAGAGACGCAGGCCGTTCTCGATCTCCCAGACCATTTCCGGTTTCAACAGGTCGCGCGTCGCCGGATCAGCATGGAGCGGGGCATAGCGGGCCGTGACCGCCACATGGCGCTGGATCACGAAGCTCTGCCACAGGCGCTCGGCATCGAAGCCCAAAGCCGCAGCCTCGACCACCGCGCCCGGAATGCGTTCCAGCGCCGCGCGATTGGTGTCGAGAATGCCCGGCTCCATGGCGAGATGGTCGTCGAAATTACCCAGCCAGCCGATCCGGAGGGGCGCGTCCTTGTCGCGCGTCGAAGCATCGAGGTCGGGAAGCCCCGCCGACAGCGGCTGGCGCGGATCGGCGCCGGCCTGGACCCCGAGCAGCAAGGCGAGATCGTCGGCGGTGCGCGCCATCGGTCCGTCGGTGGCCAGCGCTGCCTCGAAGACATTGCCGGCCGGCAGGCTCGGCACCCGGCCGAAGGAGGGGCGCAGGCCGTAGACATTGTTGAAGGCGGCGGGATTGCGCAGCGAGCCGCCCATGTCCGAACCGTCGGCCAGCGGCAGCATGCGCGTCGCGATGGCGACGGCCGCACCCCCGCTGGAGCCGCCGGCGCTGCGCTCCGGCGCAAAGGTGTTGCCGGTCGCGCCGAACACTTCGTTGAAGGTGTGGGAGCCGAGGCCGAATTCCGGTGTGTTGGTCTTGCCGACGATGATCGCCCCGGCCGCCCGGATGCGCGCCGTCGAGAGGCCGTCGCCATCGGGCACGTGGTCGCGATAGATCGGCGAGCCGAAGGTGGTGGTCAGCCCCTTTGTCGGCGACAGATCCTTGATGGCGATGGGCAGGCCGTGCAGCGGTCCGGTGTCGGCGCCGCTGGCCAGCGCCCGGTCGGCGGCCGCGGCCTCGGCGAGCACCACCTCCAGCGGACGCCGGGAGATGATGGCGTTGTAGGTCGGGTTGAGCGCGTCGATCCGGTCGAGGAAGGCGGTCACGACCTCCACCGAGGACAGGCGGCCGGCACGCATTTCCGCCATCAACGCCGTCGCGTCCATGGCGCAGATTCCGGACACCGCCTCCGGCGCGCGCAGATGGCCCGGCCGGTCGAAGGGCGAAAGCGTCTCGCCGTCCGCCTGTTGATGTGCCCCGCCGGATGTCACCGGCGCAGGCCTCCCGCGGGGCGTCGCATCAGGCGCCGAGTTCGGCCAGAAGGCCGCCCAGAAGCCGGCCGCGCGACACCAGGCTCGACACCTCGATATGCTCGTTCAGCGTATGGACGTCGGCGCCGACGACGCCGAGGCCGTCCAGCGTCGGCAGGCCCATGGCGCCGGTGAAATTGCCGTCCGAGCCGCCGCCCTCGCTGGCATGGGCAAGGTCGAAGCCCAGCTCGTTGCCGATCCGCCGGACGCGTTCGTAGAGCTCCATCGTGCCTTCGCTGGCTTCCCAGACCGGGCGCACGACGCTCTTCTCGACGAAGAAGCCGGTGCCGTCCGGCTCGCGCCTGTCGAAGGCGAGGATGTTCTCGGTACCCCGGTCGAGGTCTTCCTGGCGCTTGGCCATGGAGAGGCACTCGGCCCGCGCGATGGTCGGCACGCAATTGACCCACTGGCCGCCATGCATGACCGAGACCGAGAAGGTGCAGTCCTCGTCGGTCATGTCCTCGATGGCGATGAGCTGCCGGGCCATCATCTTCACCGCCGACTGGCCGGCCTTCAGCGCCGCGCCGGCGTGGCTCGGGCGTCCCATGGCGGTCAGGTGGTAGCGGGCGATGGCGTAACGGCCGGTGACCACCGTGTTGCGGGCCCAGGCCGGCTCCGGCACCAGGATGTAGCGGTGTTTGGCGGCCTCGGCCTCGATCAGCGCGCGGGTGCCCGGGGTGCCGATCTCCTCGTCGGAGGTCAGCAGGACATGCACCGGCAGCGGCGTCTCGACGCCCATGTCGGCCAGCGCCTTGACGGCGCTGATGGCGATGTAGTTGCCGCCCTTCATGTCGCAGATGCCGGGGCCCCAGCAGATGTCGCCCTCGCGCCGGAACGGCAGCTTCTCCAGCGTGCCGAGCGGGTGCACCGTGTCGAGATGGCCGATAATCAGGATGCCGGGCTCGCCGGCCTTGGGGTGCGGAAACGCGCCGCGCACGCAATTGCCGAGCCCCTCGGGGCCGGGAATGGTCTCCACCTCGAAGCCCATGGCCTGCATGTCCTCGGCGGCCAGAGCCATCATCCGGTCGACCGCCGGCTTGTCATAGGTCGGGCTCTCGCATTCGACCCAGCGCCTCAGGCCGCTCAGCATCTGTTCCGCATCCAGCGGGATCTTGGTCACGTCCATCGTCACTCTCGCTTTCCTGAGGTCTCGAACCGGCCGGTCAGGCCGCCAGCCGCTTCTCGACGATGCGGGCCAGAAGGCTGGAGCCGATCGGCAGGATGCCGTCGTCGAGGATGAAGCCGGGATTGTGCAGCGGCATGGTGCCGCCATGGCCGACCCAGCAATAGGAGCCGGGGACCGCGTGCAGCATGTCGGCGAAATCCTCGCTGCCCATGGTCGGGCGCGGATCGGTGAAGACCTTGTCTTGGCCGACGATCTCGACGGCGACTTCGCGCAGCGCCTCGGTCTCGGCCTCGTGGTTTTCCAGCACCGAGAAGACGTCGCGGATGTCGACCACGATCTCGCAGTCGTAGCTCGCCGCGAAACCGGCGGCGATCTCGCGGATACGGGTGGCGACAAGCTCGCCGACATCGTCGTGGAAGTAGCGGATCGTGCCGCCGAGAGCGGCCTCTTCGGGGATGACGTTGTAGGCCGAGCCCGCGGCGAATTTGGTGATCGACAGCACCGCCGGCTTCAGCGGATTGACGTTGCGGCTGACGATCGACTGCAGGCTCTGGCCAAGCGTCATGGCGATGACGATCGGGTCCTTGGAATTGTGCGGCATCGCCGCATGGCTGCCGCGCGCCTTGATCTGGATGTCGAAGAACTTGGCGCCGGCCATCGCCTTGCCCGGGAAGACGGCGACCTCGCCGAGCTCCAGATCGGGCATGTTGTGCAGCCCGTAGATCTCGTCGCAGGGGAAGCGCTCGAACAGGCGGTCGGCGATCATCGCGCGGGCGCCGCCCAGCCCCTCCTCGGCGGGCTGGAAGACGAACATCGCGGTGCCCTTGAAACCGCGATTTGCAGCGAGATAGCGCGCCGCGCCGAGCAGCATGGTGGTGTGGCCGTCATGGCCGCAGCCATGGAAGCGGCCCGGATTGGTCGAGCGGTAGGGAAGGTTGGTGATCTCCTCCATCGGCAGGGCGTCCATGTCGGCGCGCAGGCCGATGGTCCGGCCCTCGCCGCCGGTGCCCCTGAGGATGCCGACGACGCCGGTGCCGCCGATGCCCTCGTGGATCTCGTCGACGCCGTAGCTCTTCAGCGCCGCGGCGACGATGGCGGCGGTGCGCTTTTCCTCGAAGCCGATCTCCGGATGGGCGTGCAAATCGTGGCGGATCGCCGTCAGGTCTTCGGCAAAACTTTTGATCTCGGGAATGATGGTCATGGTCGGGTTTCCTCGTTTCGCGGCCGCAGCTAGGCGGTCGCAGGCATTACGACGGATGGGATTCGGCGGGATCGAACACCGGGCCGATGGGCGACAGCTCGATGCCGGGCCGCAGCCGGCGGAAGGGCAGGTCGGCCGGCGACAAAGGCATGGGCCCCGGCGCCGTGCAGGTCAGGATGGTCTCGGCGATCGGCGCGAAATCGGCGCGGAAATGCACCGAGCTCTTGTTGACGAGGATCGCCTCCTCCTCCGGTTCGATGCCGACGAAGCGGTACATCTCGCGGTCGGCCATCTGCGCCTTGGCCGAGGCGACGACGACGCGCACGCCGCCGATCCTCAGGCAGGCGGAGGGGCCGAGCCGCATGCGCGCGCCGCCGTAGAAGGCACCGGACGCGATCAGGTCGCCGTCGGACAGGGCGGTGACCTCGAAGGTCCCGGTGAAGGGCGTGTCGCCGGCAACGCCGTCGGCGCCGCCGAGGGTGATCTCGGCCGTCACGCCGACACCGGCCGCATGGGCGGCGGCCGCCGCCTTGGGATCGAAGATCACGCCGATCGCGGCGCGCTGCGCGTCGGCTTCGACCAGCGCCTTCAGCATGCCGGTGGTGTTGGAATCGCCGCCGGCACCGGGATTGTCCTGGGTGTCGGCAATGACGACCGGGCGCGTGGCGCTTGCCGCGATCCGCATCGCCTCGCGCACCCCGTCCAGGGGGGCGAAGGCCTTGCCGGCATAGGCGGAACGCGCGGCGGCGACCCTGGCGGCCAGGGCGTCCGCAGCGGCATCGGCCGCCGCCTGATCGGCGCCATAGGCGAGGACGGACGGGCCGCAATCGGCAAAGTCGGCGGCCGGAAAGCCGCAGAGATAGGAAACGCTGGCAATGCCGCCCGTCTCCATCTCCGGCAGGCCGCAATAAAGCGTGGCGTTCGGCTCCATGCTGGTCGATTGCCAGGCGATGGGGATCAGGAAGGGGATCTGACGGAACGCCTTGGCGTGGCGCTGGCCGGCGAGCAGCGGGACCAACTGTTCGGCGGTACGGCGTCCGGTCTCGGCCATGTCGACATGGGGATAGGTGCGGTAGGCGACGAGGAGATCGGCCTCGGCGACCATCTGCGGCGTGACGTTGCCGTGCAGGTCGAGACTGGCGACCAGCGGCACATCGGGGCCGATGACCCGGCGCACCCGCGCCAGAAGCTCGCCTTCGCCATCGTCGAGATGGGTGCAGACCATGGCGCCGTGGAGATCGAGATAGACCGCGTCGAGCGGCAGTGCGGCCTCGACCGCCGCGACGATGCGGGCGGCGATGGCCTCATAGGCGTCTTCGGTGACATGGGCGGAGGGCACCGCTGCGCACCACAGCGTTGGCACGAGGTGCCAGCCGCGTCGCTCGGCTTCGGTGACGAAGCCGCAGATGCCCATGTTGACGTCGCGCGTCGCCGCGATCATCCCCGGGCCCTCCGCCAGCGCCGGCCAGCCACCACCATGCTCGAAGGCGGCGTAGTCCGCTCTGGTCGGCGCGAACGTATTGGTCTCGTGCATGAACCCGCCGACCGCGATGCGCGGGGCGGGCGTCCCTGTGCTGTCGTCTGTCATGCCGGCACGGTCGTGTCCCTGAAGCCCGCGGCGCCGGGTAGCGGGCGGAAGTTCGGAAAGTCCCAGTAGCGACCGGGGGCCGCGTCGATCAGCTCGCGCGTATAGGCCTCGCGCGGATTGCCCAGCACCTCGGCGGTCGGGCCGTATTCCACAACCCGGCCGCGCTGCATCACCACCACCTCGTCGCAGATCTGCGCGGCGACGCGCAGGTCGTGGGTGATGAACAGGAGGGCGACGCCGAGCCGCGCCTGGATGTCGTCGAGAAGGTCGAGGACCTGGGCCTGCACCGACACGTCGAGGGCCGACACCGCCTCGTCGGCGACGAGAACGTCCGGCTCCATGGCGAGCGCCCGGGCGATGGCGATTCGCTGGCGCTGGCCGCCGGAAAACTGGTGCGGATGCCGATCGATGGCGTCCTTGGGCAGGCCGACGAGTTCCAGAAGCGTCTTCGCCTGCTCGCGCGCCTCGCGGGGCGGGGTGCCGTAGTTGATCGGCCCCTCGGTGATGCTGTCGCCCACCGTCAGCCGCGGATTGAGCGAGCGGTTGGGGTCCTGGAAGATCATCTGGATGCGCTTGCGCCACGGCCGCAGCGCCCGGCGCGACAGGCCCGAAATGTCGGAGCCGCGCAGGCGGATGCTGCCGGCGGTGGGCTCGATCAGCCGCATGACGCAGCGCGCCACGGTCGACTTGCCCGAGCCGCTCTCGCCGACGATGCCGAGGGTGCGGCCACGCCCGAGGATCAGGTTGACGTCCCTGGCCGCGACGGTGCCCTCGCGTTTGCGGAACAGCGAGCCCTGGCTGTAGGTCATGCCGAGTTCGCTGGTCTCGAGCACGATCTCGCGGGAGGCCGCGGGGCGGGCGTCGCGCGGCCGCAGCGCCGGCACGGCGGTCAGGAGGTTGCGGGTATAGGGCTTGGTCGGGGCGGTGAGGATCGCCTGGATTGGCCCGGATTCCACGATCTCGCCGGCCCGCATGACGTAGACCCGGTCGGCGATGTCGGCGACGACGCCCATGTCGTGGGTGATGAACAGCACCGAGGTGCCGAGGCGCTCCTGGATCTCGCGGATCAGCTTCAGGATCTGCTTCTGGGTGGTCACGTCGAGGGCGGTCGTCGGCTCGTCGGCGATCAGCAGCCTGGGTTCGAGGACGAGCGCCATGGCGATCATCACCCGCTGGCGCTGGCCGCCCGAGAGCTGGTGCGGGTAGGAGCGGCACATGCGCTCCACATCCGGCAGATGGACGAGCGAGAGAATGTCGCGAATGCGCGTCCGGCGATCGGCGGTGCCCATGCTGGCATGGGCGCTCAGCACCTCCTCCAGCTGGCTCTCGACGGTCATCACCGGGTTGAGCGCCGTCATCGGCTCCTGGAAGATCATCGACATGCGGGTGGCGCGCAGCTGGCGCAGCCGCGTCGGGCTGGCGGTCAGCACATCCTCGCCCTCGACGAGGATACGGCCCGAGCGGGCGGTGAGCGCCCCCTTCGGCAACAGCCCCATCGTGGCCAGCGACGTCACCGACTTGCCGGAGCCGCTTTCGCCGACGAGGCAGACGGTCTCGCCGGCGCCGACGCGCAGCGAGATGCCGTCGAGGATCGGGGCCGGCGCACGGCCGCGTGTGGTGACGACGAGATCCTCGACGACGAGCACGTCGCCGCTGCTCGCGGCGGCGGGGTGGGCGTGGTCGCTCATCAGGCCTCCCTCTTCTTGCCGAGGCGCGGGTCCATGACGTCGCGGGCGGTGTCGCCGAGAATGTTGATCGACAGGATGGCCAGCGACAGGAACAGGCCCGGCCAGAAGATCAGCGACGGCTTGAGCTGGAAGTAGAGCCGGCCCTCCGACATGATGTTGCCCCAGGACGGCGTCTCGGTGCCGATGCCGGCTCCCAGGAACGACAGGATCGCCTCGGTCAGGATCGCCGAGGCGCAGACATAGGTGCCCTGGACGATCAGCGGCGCGATGGTGTTGGGCGTCAGGTGCCGCCACATGATCTTCGGCAGGCTGGAGCCGACCGCGATGGCGGCCTCGACATAGGGCTCCTCGCGCGCCGACAGGACGACCGAGCGCACCAGCCGCACGACCCGCGGGATTTCCGGAATGGTGATGGCGATGAGCACTGTCCAGAGGCTGGAGCCGGCCAGCGACACGATGGCGATGGCGAGGAGCACACTGGGGATCGCCATCAGGCCGTCCATGATCCGCATCAGGATGGCGTCGAGCCAGCGGAAGAAGCCCGAGATCAGGCCAAGCGGCAGGCCGATCAGCACCGCCACGAGGGCCGCGCCGATGCCGACGATCAGCGAGACGCGGGCGCCGTAGAGCGTGCGCGAGAAGACGTCGCGGCCATAGGCGTCGGTGCCGAAGGGATGGGTGGCGCTGGCGCCTGCCAGCCGTTCCATCGGGTTCATGGCGATCGGGTCGAAGGGCGCTATGACCGGCGCCAAAAGCGCGCCGATGACGATGACCGCCAGGCAGATCGCGGCGAGGGTCGGCGCAAAGCGCAGATCCGCCAGTTCGATCCGCGGCAGGAAGCGGCGCTTGATGACCGGCTCGGCAATCGGGGGCAGGGTGTCTCTCCTCGCCATCAGTATCGGATCCTCGGGTCCATGAACGCGTAGGAGATGTCGATCAGGAGGTTGATCACCACGTAGATGCCGCTGGTCAGGAGGATCAGCGCCTGGATCACCGGGTAGTCGCGGGCAAGGATGGCATCGACGGTCAGTCGCCCCAGGCCGGGAATGTTGAAGACGCTTTCGGTGACGACGACGCCGGAGATCATCAGCGCGAAACCGGTGCCGACGACGGTGAGGATCGGCACGGCGGCGTTGCGCAGGGCGTGGCGGAACAGGACGATCCGCTCCGACAGGCCCTTGGCCCGGGCGGTGCGCACATAATCCTCGTCGAGAACGTCCAGCATCGCGGCGCGGGTCATGCGGGCGATCAGCGCGATGTAGATCGTCGCCAGGGTGAAGGCCGGCAGGATGATGCGCGCAAGGAACGGCCCGACGCCGTCGAAGATGCTCTTGAAGCCCTGGACCGGGAGAAGTTTCAGGTCGATGGCGAAGATCTGGATGAAGATGTAGCCGGTGACGAAGACCGGAATCGAGAAGCCGAGCACCGAGATCGCCATGATGACGTTGTCGGTGAGCGTGCCGTGGCGCCAGGCGGCGAGGACGCCCATCGGGATCGACAGGAGAAGCGTGATCGCCATGGTCACGAGGGCGAGGCTGAGTGTCGGCTCCAGCCGCTGGCCGATCAGGGTCAGGACCGGCGTGCGCGAGATCAGCGAGCGGCCGAAATCGCCGCTCAGCAACTGGCCGCTCCAGGTGATGAACTGGGTCACCAGCGGCTCGTTGAGGCCGAGGCTCTGGCGGATCTGGGCGAGCTGTTCGGGGGTCGCCATGTCGCCGGCGATGATGGCGGCCGGGTCGCCCGGCGTCAGCCGCAACAAGAGGAAGACGAACAGCGCCACGACGATCAGCACCGGCACGGAGGCCAGGACGCGGCGGAAGATGTAGGCGAGCATGGGTCGAGCCTCGCGGCGCAGGACGCTGCAGAAGGGAACGGGTGACGCCGCGCCGTCAGCGACGCGGCGTCACGGGCATGGCGTCAGTCGGTCTTCTGGACGTTCCAGAACACCGGAACCGGCATCTTCATGACATCGGTCAGCTTGTTGGAGATCGTCGTCGGGATCCGGTACTCGCCGACCGGGATGTAGTTGACGACGTCATAGGCGTGAGCCTGGATGTCCTCGGCGATCTTCTTGCGCTCGGCCTCGTCGCCGGCCTTGGCGAAGGCGACGCGCAGCTCCTCCAGCTTCGGATCGTCCGGCCAGCCGAACCAGGCCGCTTCCTTGCCGCCGCCGTTCAGCATCGGATTGTTGAGCGGGCTCCACACCTCCGGGATGATCCAGTTGGTGAAGAACATGTTCCAGCCGCCGTCCGCGGGCGCGGCCTGGCTGGCGCGGCGGGTCACGAGGGTCTGCCAGTCCATCGGCTGCATGTCGACGGTGAAGCCGGCCTGGCGCAGGAGCTGGGCGGCGACCACCGGCTGCGGGCCGACGGAGCCGACATCGGTCGGCTGCATCAGGACGACCGGCGTGCCGTCATAGCCGGCCTCGTCGAGCATCTTCTTGGCGACCTCGGGCTGCGGGCCCTTCATGATCAGCTCGTCGCCGGCCTCGGTCGCGAAGGGCGTGTTGCAGCCATACATCGAGCCGCAGGTGTCCTGGTATTCCGGATTGCCGACGAGCGCGGCAAGGATCGGCTCCTGGCCGAGCGCCGCCATGGCAGCACGCCGGATCTCGACATTGTCGAAGGGCGGGTAGAGCCAGTTGAGCCGGCCCATGGTCTGGTAGCCGTAATCGGCGAGGGTCATCACCGTCAGCTCGGGATTGCCCTGCAGCAGCGGCAGGAGATCGGTCGGCGTCTGCTCGATATAGTCGATCTCGCCGCCATTGATGGCGTTCACCGCGGTCTGGGCGTCCGGCATGACCACCCAGGTCACGCGGTCGACATTCACCACCTTGCCGCCGGCGGTCCAGCTCGGCGCCTCGTCGCGCGGCACATAGTCGGGGTTCTTGTCGTAGACGGCGCGCACGCCGGGTTCGAACTCGGCCTCGACGAAGGTGAACGGGCCGGAGCCGGTATAGTCGGTGATCGCCTCGCCTGAGGGCGTCTGGGCGACGCGCTCCGGCATGATGAAGGACGGCAGGCCCGACGGCTTGGCGATCAGTTCGAGGACGTAGGAGAACGGCTCGGACAGGGTCAGGACGGCGGTCTTGTCGTCCTTGGCCTCGAGGCTCTCGACATATTTGAACATCATCTGGGCGCCGCCGTCGCGCTCGCCCCAGCGCTTCAGCGAGGCGACGACGTCGGCCGCCGTCACCGGTTCCCCGTCATGCCATTTCAGGCCGTCGCGCAGGGTGAAGGTGTAGGTGAGCTTGTCGTCGGAGATCTCCCAGCTGGCCATCTGCGGCTGCGGCTTCAGGCTCTCGTCCATGCCCAGAAGCGTGTCGTAGATCATGTAGCCGTGGTTGCGCGTGATGTGCGCCGTGGTGATCACGGGGTCGAGGACGCGGATGCCCGAATGCATCACGGCGCGAATTTCCTGGGCGGCGGCGGGGCCGCCGGCAAGGCCCGTCATGGCGACGACTGAGGCGAGCAGGGCGGATCGGATCGCCCGGGTTGGTCGGAAGGTGGAAGCGGCAGAGAAGAAGGACATCAATGCGTCTCCGAAGGGTAGGGCTCGGGGGCCGGGACATCTCCGCCCGTTATCGCATGCCGATAACCGTTTGCGGATTGTGGTATCGTAGGAACACGGCTACGATTCAGTCAACACTCCGAATTGATCAAATAGTGTGCAGCGCAGCATGCCGGCAGACCGGGAAGTTCAAAGGGACGGCCACTTCGTTGCCTCGCTCGGCAAGGCGATGACCCTTCTGGAGGCCTTCGCGCCCGAGCGTTCGCGCATGGGCCTGACCGAATTGGCCGAGGCGACCGGGCTTGACCGCAGCAGCGTTCAGCGTCTGGTCACCACCTTCACCCGTCTGGGCTATCTCGACAAGGACCCGACCACCCGTCGCTACAGTCCCTCGATCCGGATGACCGAGCTCGCCAACGCCTATTTCTGGTCGCAGGAGCTGGTCCATACGGCGATGCCCAAGCTGATCGACCTGCACCAGTCGCTGGGCGAAACCATCAATTTCTCGCGCATCGACGGGCCCGACATCGTCTACATTGTTCGCTTGCCCAGCGCCCGCACGAGCTTCGGCGCCTCCATCGTTGGACGCCGGGTTCCTGCCCTGAACACCTCAAGCGGCCGGGTGATGCTGTCGCGCCTCGGCGCCGAGACCCGCCGCCGCTGCGTCGAGGAATGGCCGATGCGGCGGTTCACGCCTGCGACGGTGATGGACCGCGGTGCCGTCGGCGCCCTCGTCGAGGCGGCGGCCGAAACCGGCTACTCCATCGCCGAGAACGAGGTGCAGATGAACGAGCTCGGCGTCGCCGTGGCCGTCGGCCGCGACCCGCAGACCGGCGGGGCGATCCATTGCTCGGTCAGCGGCACCGCCTGGACCCGCGATCGGCTGGAGGCCGAGATCATCCCACCCTTGCTCGATGCCGCCAACGGCGTCGGCTGACCGGCGCCCGCATGTCGAACGGCCGCGGCCGCAACACCGCGCCCGTCCCGTCCTGCCCATGCACCACTCACCCGTATCCGGGGACGTCCATGACCAATTTCTCCCGCTCCCAGATCGTCAGCAAGCCGGCCCGGATGTCGCAGACCGGCATCGTCGCGGCCCAGCATCGCCGGGTCGCGGAACTCGGCGCACAGGTTCTGGCGGCCGGCGGCGACGCCCTCGACGCGGCGACCGCCGTCTCCTTCGGCATGGGGGTGCTGGAGCCTTGGATGAGCGGCCCGGCCGGCGGCGGCGCGATGATGGTGTGGCGCGCCGGCGAGGCGAAACCCTACGCGGTTTATTACGGCATGCGCGCGCCCGCCGGGCTCGACCCGGCGGCGTTTCCGCTGGCCGGGGTAGGCCGGGCGAGTGACCTCTTTCCCTGGAAGCGGGTGGTCGGCGATCGCAATATCGAGGGCGCGACGGCGGTGGCGGTGCCGGGTGTCGTCGACGGCATCGGCATCGCCCATGCCCGCTGGGGGCGCATGCCCTGGCACGATCTCGTCCAGCCGGCGGCGGCGATGGCCCGCGAGGGGCTGAAGATCGACTGGTACGCCGGCCTGATGATCGCCTCGGCGGCGCGTTCGCTGGCGCGCGATCCGGACGCGGCGGCGCTGTTCCTGGAGGACGGGGTCTGGCCGCCGGTCGGCGGCTGGACGGCGCTGACCGATATCCGCCTGGCCATGGGCCGGATGGCCGACACGCTGGATGCGATCGCCCGCAACGGGCCGCGCGAGATGCACGAGGGCGACGTCGCCCGCGAACTCGCCCGCGACGTCGCCGACAAGGGCGGATCGCTGACCTATGCGGATCTGGCGGCCTATCGTGCCGAGATCCAGACGCCGCTGCCCTTCGCGGCGCCAGGTGGCCGGCTGCACGTGACGCAGGAACTGACGGCGGGGCCGACGCTGGCCGATGCCTTTGCGCGCTACGCGGCGGCGGGATCCTTCGCCGGGCCCGGCGACGAACTGGCGGCGACGGCGGATGCGCTGTCCGGGGCCTATTCGGATCGCCTGGCGCGGATGGGCGACCAC
Source organism: Aurantimonas coralicida DSM 14790 (assembly GCF_000421645.1). Classification (GTDB taxonomy): domain Bacteria; phylum Pseudomonadota; class Alphaproteobacteria; order Rhizobiales; family Rhizobiaceae; genus Aurantimonas; species Aurantimonas coralicida. Next base: position 103,531 of record NZ_ATXK01000003.1, read on the forward strand.
GACAGCCCCGCCGCGCCCGGCTCGACGACGCATTTTTCCATCGTCGACCGGCACGGCAACATGGTCGCGATGACCCAGACGCTGCTGTCGGTCTTCGGGTCGCGGGTGGTCTCGCCTTCGACCGGACTGCTTCTGAACAACGGCATCATGTGGTTCGATCCCGAACAGGGCGGGCCGAACGCGCTCGCCGGCGGCAAGCGCTGCCTGATGAATGTCTGCCCGATTCTCGGCGAAAGCGGAGACACGCGGTTTGCCCTCGGTGCCTCGGGCGGACGCAAGATCCTGCCGGCCGTGTTCCAGCTTGCCCGCCACATGCTGACCGGAGGCGACCTCGACGCCGCCTTCCACGCGCCGCGCATCGACGTGTCGGGCGGCGATATGGTGATCGCCGACGAGGCGATCCCGGACGCCGATCTCGCGTCCCTGCGGCGAGCCCACCGGGTCGAGACCGTGCCGCGGACGGTCTTTCCCTATGCCTTCGCCTGTCCCTCCGGCGTGGCGCGGCAGGGGGCGACCAACTGGGGCGCCACCGAGATCGTCTCGCCCTGGGGCGACGCGGTCGCCGAAGAGGATGTCGCGGCCACCGCGTAGCGCCGGGCGCCGCACGGGCCGGAGCGCCGCATCGGGGGGTGTCGTTACAGGAGCGGGCTGACCAGCCGGGCGAGGTTTTCCAGAAGCCGCGTGCCGCGCGGGCGCGCCCGCCAGTCCTCCAGCGTCAGCGGGTCGCTGTGCGCGATGTAGTGGCGCTGGGCGGCGTCGAGGCGATTGCTGGCCTCCTCGCCATGCAGGATCAGGCTGATCTCGGCATTCAACATGAAGGACCGCACGTCGGTGTTGCTGGAGCCGATGACGCCGACCCGCCCGTCGATCGAGACGTTCTTGGCGTGCAGCAGATGGTCGCGATAGCGGTAGAGGCGAACGCCGGCTGCCAGAAGCTCGTCATAATAGGATCGCTGGGCAAGGCTGACGAGCCGCTGGTCGACGACCTGCGAGACGATCAGGTTGATCTCCACGCCGCGGGTGACGCCGTTCTTCAGGGCGGTGAGCAGCGCTTCGTCGGGAATGAGGTAGGGCGACACGATCGCGACCCGGCGTTCGGCACCGTGGACGAGCTCGATCAGCAGTCTTTCATAGCCCGGAACGCCGAAATCCGGTCCGCTCGGCATCGCCTGGAGAACGGCATCGCCGGCGGCGGACGCGACAGGCAGGGGCGCGAGCCGCGTCTCGGTCTCCAGATACCAGTCGCCGGCGAAGACCGCCTCCAGCGCGGCGGTGGCGGGGCCTTCTACCCGGCCGACCAGTTCGTCGTTGCGGATGCCCGGCTTGAAGTCGCGGTCGACGATGTTCTGCGAGCCGACAAAGGCGATCTCGCCGTCGATCAGGCAGAGCTTGCGGTGATTGCGAAGATCGCTGCGGGTTCGGCGCAGCGCTGCGAAGCGCACCGGCAGCGCCAGCCGGGCATCGACGCCGCGGGCGTTCAGCATCGGCAGGCTGCGTGCAGCCCAGGGCCGTGACCCGAGCGCATCGATCAGCACCCGGACGGCCACGCCGCGGGCGACGGCCCGGCCCAGCGCATCGGCGATCTTCGTGCCGGTCCGGTCGTCGGCGAAGATATAGGTGAGGAGGTGGACCTGCGTGCGGGCGCCGTCGATGGCCGCCACCATGGCGTCGATCGTCGCGTCGTAATCGGTGAAGAGGTCGACCCGGTTGCCCTCGCAGGCCGGAAAGCCGCCGAGCGCCTCGGCAAGCCGCGACAGCCGGTCCGGGGCGTGGGCGGGGACAGGCAGGTCGCGCGCCACCTGGGCGCGTTCCGGCGCCGTCGCGGCAAAGCGCGCGGTGCGCCAGGCCGGAAAACTGGCCCGGCCGATCAGGCGGTAGAGGATCAGGGCCGGGATCGGCAGGAACAGGACCAGGAGCAGCCAGCTGCGCGCCGATTCCGGCGGCCGGCGCAGCGGAATGACCACGATCATCACCAGGCGGACCGCCCATTCGCACAGGAGATAGGTGAGCGTGAGGCTCGGAAGGTCGAACATGCCCGCGCCTATGCGGACCGGCGCGCCGGCCCGGGCGGCCGTGCCTGGCAATCTCTCGTCATCGTGCCGGTCTCCCCATGCCGCCCCCGACGCCGGACCGGAGCGGTGAGGCTGGCGGTCTGGCGTCGGAGACAGACGGCCGGAGCCGGCCCGTTCTGTCAATGGCCCTCGCGGCGGGGGCCCCTCGGGAGGAACTCAGGCCGCCTGTTCGAGCTCGCTCGTGCAGCGCAGGATCTCCGCCTTGATCGCTCCTTCCAGCGCTTCGAGGCCTGCGATCAGCCGTTCCAGCTGCGTCGTGTCGACGGGGGCCTGGCCGGCGGCCAGCTTGGCGCATTCGAAATGCGCGCTGCGATAGCCCTGCACCAGACGCTCGATCTCGTCGGCCCAGAAGTCGAAGCTCGCCGTGTCCCGGCCGAGCGTGCGCCAGAAATAGGCGATGACATGCTCATAGGCATATTTGCGGATCACCAGGATCGGCAGTTCGGCGACGGCCTCCGGCAGATCCGCCAGCGGCCGCGTCGCGCGGGCGCCGGCATGGGTGGCGAGCACGCGTCTGAGCCCGGTCGCGAAGGGGTTCACGTCGAGCCGGATCACCGACCGGAAGAAGGCGGCCAGCGCCGCCGGCTCCGGTGGACGGCTATCGCGATGGTCGATCAGGAAGCCGCCCGAGACATGCGGGCTGGCCATGGCGGCGGCCAGCCGGTCGGCCGCGATCGGCCCTTCCCATCGAAAATCGACATCCCGCATGAGCAGCTTGCCCGGCTCGTCATGGGGCGCCAGCAGCGCGTAATGGGGGAAGGGATCGCGGTCGAACGGGTTCTCGCGCTCCGGCAGGCGGTGGAGGTCGACCATCACCATCGTGTCGATGCCATTGACCGGGTACTCCGCGGCGGTGAGCAGCGTGTCGGCATCCGCGACCGGCGTGATCGTGGCGCCGTAGAGCGAGGCGAACCAGTCGCGGAAATCGCCATGGGTCATGCCGGCCGCGTGGTAGCGGATCCGCATCCGGTCATCGAGGGCGAAGGGCGAATCCGGGATGGCCGCGTAGAAGGGGCGGTGGTCGATCCCGTCGCGGCGCTTCAAGCCGTCGCAGAGACAGCTCACATAGCAATGGACCTTGATGTCCATGGGCATTTCGCCATGCACGCCGGCCGCGGCCCGGGCCTCGGCGCGCCCGGCCGCCGGATCGATCGCCGGCCGCGGTCGCGGGGCGAGATCCGTGCCGGCCTGGTCGGGGCCGAACTGGGCGAGCAGATCGCCGATGGTGATCAGCCGCGCGCTGTCCAGCGCGGTCTTCGGCACCTCGAAGCCGTGGCCGGTTTCCAGCCGCACCAGAAGCTCCATCAGGATGACGGAATCGATCCCGAGATCCTCGCGCAGCCGGGCGGCGAGGGCGAAGCGTTCCATGCCGGGATGCCGGATCTCCTCGGCGAGGACCCTGCGGACGGTGTCGAGAAGGGAGGGCGCTGCGGGCTGGTCCATGATGATCTCTAGAGTCGGTCTTCGGTGTAGAGGCTGCGGATCTCGCGGCGGCTGATCTTGCCGGTGCCGCCGCGCGGGATCGCGGCGGCGCGGCGCATCTCGCGCGGGCGCTGGTGGCCGGCGAGTTGCGTGCCGCACCATTGCGCGATGGCGGCCTCGGTGACGTCGTCGGCGCCGGTGTAGACGAGCGCGACGCGCCCGCCGGAAAACGCGTCGTCCAAGCCGAACACCACGGCGTCGTCGATGCCCGGCATGGCCATGACCACGTCCTCGACCTCGCGCGGATAGACGTTGAGGCCCGAGACGATGATCGTGTCGTCGAGGCGCGCGTCGAAGACGAGAACGCCGTCGTCGCGCAGATGGCCGAGATCGCGGGTGCCGACCGTGCCCCAGGGCGTGTCGACGATGATCTCCGCCGGTTCCGCTGCGGTGCCGGCCTGCACCCGGTGATGGGGCAGCGGCCGGCCCATCTCGTTCGCTGCAACCAGATCCTCGCTGACGGCGACGACGCCGGCTTCCGAGCAGCCATATTGCTGGAACAGGGTGCCGGTCTTCGCCCGGATCGCCTCGAACCACGGCGCCGGCAGCAGCGTGCCGGAGGTCATTGCCGCATGCATGGTCTCGCCCGGCTTCAGGAAGCGGGCCGCCACGTTGAGAAAGGCCGGCGCGGCGTAGAGGAGGGGCCGCTCCATCTCGGCCATGCGGGACAGGACGTATTTTGGATTGTCCGGCGATAGCACCAGCGGGGTCACGCCGCGCGCGACACCGGCCAGGAGGCCGCAGATCAGGCCGTAGGAATGGCTGATCGGGCAGGCCACCACCGGCACCTTGTCGTGGGCGCCCTCGAAGAAGCCGACATAGGATTCGATCTCGGCCTCGATGTCCTCGAAGGTCCGGGCGATGATCTTTGGCTCGCCCGTCGTGCCGGAACTGGTCTGGATCAGGCGATGGCCGAATTCGGGCTGGCGGGCGTCGGGCTCCAGCGCCTCGGCCGGCGCACGGCCGAAGGTCAGCGTGTCGCAGCAGGCGCTGAGCGCGATGCGCCGGGCCGCCGTTGCCGGCGTCGCCGGGTGCAGCGGCATGACGCTGCCGCCCTCCTGCCGGATCAACAGGAACGCCGCCATCAGTTCGGCCGGATCGGTCAGGCAGATGGCGTGGGTGCCGTGCAGCGTGCTCCCCAGCCGGCCGTCGCGCTGCATCTGCGCGGCGAGCGCCAGCAGCGCGGCGAAATCGTAGTCGCGGTCATCGAAACGGATCATGCCAGGGCCTTCCAGGGCTTGCGGGCAAGGGAATTGGGAACGACCAGCGGGCCTTCGGCGGCGTGTCCGAGCTTGGCGGAGAGCAGCCGGTCGGTGACCACGGTCGGTGCATGCAGCCCGAGCTGGTCGGCCCGGTGCTCCAGCTTCAGGGCCTTGGCGTGGTTGGTGACGAGGCACAGGATCTGGTCGAAGAAGGCCTTCTGGGTGTGGCCGTAGCGCCGCTCCATCAGGAAGGCGAAGTCGGCGAGCGAGAAGACCAGCACGGCGTCGGTGAACAGCCAGCGCAGCTCCTCCACGTCCTGCATCCAGTAGAAGCGGTTGGGCGTGCGGTCGGCGAACAGCGGGTCGATCGCGGTAAAATCGGGCAGGGGCGGCGCGCCGCGCAGGAAGTCCGGCACCCATTCCAGATTGTCGGAGAAGTCGCGCAGGGCGATCCGCACCGGCCATCCGTCGCGATGGATCAGCACCAGGTTCTGGCCATGCGCTTCCGATGCCAGGCCGTAGGCCAGAAGCAGGTGAAACAGCGGCCGCACGACCACCTCGATCAGCTGCGTGACGAAGCCCGCGCAGCCATAGCGACGAATCCAGGGCGCGACGAACGGGTCGCCATCGGCCTCGACCGCGAAGAGGGCGTTGAGCGGCACCGCCCCTTCGCCCGGCGCCAGCCTGGCGGCCGGGTTGTCGCGCCAGATCGCGCCGGTGTGTTCGGCTTCGGTGCCGTTCCGGTCGAAGACGAGGGCCCGGGTTTCCTTCAATACGATCAGACGATTGCCATCGCTCAGCCAGCGGTCGTTCGCCACCAGCGTGGCAAGCCAGTCGGAGATGGCGGGACCGGCCAGCGCCCAGTGCGGGTCGAGCGTGCGGGCGACGGAGGTGTTCACCACCGCCAGCGGCAGCTTGAGGTGCGGCGCGTCCGGACGGTCCAGATTGATCAGCGTGCGCAGCGACTGGGTGGCGCGGTAGCTTTCGCCGGCCACGCCGAGGTCGTGGACCTCGCCGAGCGCGATCGCCGGGGCGACGATGGCGGAGGTCTTCGCACGCCATTGCCAGGGATGGACCGGCATCAGCTGCCACTGCGGCGCCGCGTCCGCGCCGATGCGGTCCAGCGCCATCGCGGCCACCACCGGCCCGGCCAGCTGGGCCCAGCCGTCCGGCCCGCGCAGATCCGGTCCGCTGCGGTGCAGCCGGTCGTCGCGGACCAGCAGCCAGCGAAGCTGGAACCCGGCCTTGGCTTCCGGCCCGAACCGCATGTCGTCGGCGTCGTTGAAGCCCAGCCGGCCCCGGAAGGCGGGGTGGTAGGGATGGCCTTCGTAGATCGCCGAATCGAGCCGGGCGAAGTCGAGCTCGCGGCGATTGGCGGGGGCCACCCGAATGGCGTGGGCGAGGCCGCTGGCCGTGCGGGCGAACTCGTCCTGAAGGCGCGTCCGGCGCACCGGCTCGGGCACCAGCGCCGCGATGATCGATGCCGCGGCATCGGCGGGCGCCGGCAGGCCGTTCAGCCGCACGGTGCCCGGCACGACTCGCGGCCGGCCGAAGGCGCCGGTATAGAGCTCCGCGTCGATGACGAGACCGGCGGCGCCCAGGCGCATGGTCCTGCGGCCGTCGGGACCCGGGGCGCCCTCGGCTTCGACCGTTAGCAAACCCTCGTAGAGGGCTGCCGACACGAGCTGCGCCAGAACGCGGGGCGCGGCGCCGTCAGGGCCGGGAAGATCGAGAACGAGTGTCATGAGGCCAGCCGTTGCGGCCGGGTGGGGCCCGGCGCGATGAGGGGATTGGGCCAGCGTGTGTAGACGCCGGCGCCGGTGGGGCTTGCGAGCTCGTCGGTATCGGCCAGCCGCAGGCCGAGATTGGCCTTGAGCACCAGGTCAGGCGCCGCAAGGGCGGTGTCGCAGAAGCGGCGGCCGCCGCGCGACGTGCGGCCGGCCAGCGTGGAGAGGGTCCGGCGCAATTGCCCGAGGGCGGCGTCTTCCGGCAGAAGCCCGTCCTCGCCGAGCCGGGCGATGACCGAGAAGACCTGGTTGACCAGGAGGTAGTAGGTGAGGCGCCCGACGATCTCCTCCTCGCGGAAGAACAGCCCGTCGATCCCCATCGCCTCCGGGAAGTCGGCGGAAAGCGCCGGCCGTTCGGCCTCCGACAGGTAGAAGCCCTGATTGTCGCGATAGACCAGGCCGACCGGCCAGCCGTCGGCGAGGCGCAAGAGGCAGTTCTGCTGATGCGCCTCCAGCGCGATGCCGGTGCGGTCGAAGAAGCCGACGACCGGCTCCACGCTGGCCTTCAGATAGGCGTCGAACCAGCGGGCCGCGGTGGCCTGCGGCGTCGCACCATCACGTGCGGCGAGCCGCGCGATCAGGCCCTTCAGCATCGACGGGCGCGGCCGCACCGGCGCCGCCGTCAGCGCCGCGAGCATCACCGGTGGTTCCACGTCGGGCGCGACGGTCTCGCGGTAGATGGTCTCGAAACCGGTGTCGGTCTGGCCGGGAAGCTCCACCGTCACCCAGGCCGGGTCGGGGAGGAACGACAGGCCGCCGGCTACGGCACCGGCGCCCTGCCGCTTCAGCCACCGCGCCATGGCGACGCCCGCCTTCATCTCCTCCCGGCCGTTGCGCCGCACCGAATTGGTGATCTGTACCGGCAGCGAGAACTTGAGCTGGTAGCCGGCCTCGGCCGAGCAGACCGTCCGCATCGAGGAGGTGGCGAAGAAGTCGGGCCCCACGGGCCCCAGCGGCCGCAGGATGCCGTCCCGGCGCGCCGCCGCGACATGGGGGGACAGCTGCAGATATTCCGCCTGCAGCGGGTGCATGAGGAGGACGGCCTCCCGGTCGTCCAGTCCGCACCTGGCCAGGTCGTCGCCGGCCAGCCTGGCGGCGATCTCGGTGGGTTTCGGGCCATAGGCATGGTCCTCGCGGAGATGGTGCCGGTCGACGGCGAAGGCGACGAGCTGGAAGCGGCCGCCGGCTTCGGGCGCGTAGACCTCCCGCTGCCAGGGCGTGATGCCCTCCATACTCTTCGGCGTCGGGTGCAGCCAGTGGCCATAGACCAGCGACTGCTCCGTCGCGAGAAAATCGTGGCCGGGGACGGTGGTCCGGGCGCGTGCCAGATTGGCGTCGATCGCCCGGATGCTCTGGATCACCCGGGAGAGCAGCGCGGCGCTGTTGGCGCTGCCGGCCAGCGCGCCGCCATTGCGCTCGCTCGCCTCGGCGATCATCAGCTGGATGCCGGTCAGCCAGCTGATCGAGCGGAAGCGTCCGTCCCCGAGATCGGCGGCCTGGACGAGGCCGAATTCATGCGCCCCGCAGAGCGAGCGATAGGCGAGGGCGGCACGCAGGCGCCGGCGCTGCCCCGTCAGTCGCCATTCGATGAAGGAGGGCGCCGGGCCGTCGCGCGCGACGAAGCGGCCGGCGTCGATCTCGCGCAGATAGCAATTGGCGAAGGCACGGAACGCGGCGCGTTCCGCCACGGTCCAGCTCGGCTCGAGGGTCGGGGCAAGCCGCGGACCATAGGCCGCCGGGCGCCGCCATACCGATTCGGCGCCGATCGGGCGAGCGGCATCATCCGGTGCACGGGCGACGATCACCGGCACGGGCCCGGATTGCGGACGGCGGTCCGAATCCGTTCCGTCACCGACCATTCTGTCGCGCTGAGCCATCGTCCTCTCCGGGCAAGCGTCCGGACCGCACCCGCGTGCCGCCCGATTGCGTGGCGTTGCCTAACCGGCTTCCCGCCCCGTGACAATAAACATGAACAAAAGAATCATGTTTTGTAGTGGCGGACCGCGAAGGAGGCGGGCTGGGACCTCGGCCGCAACTCAGCCGGGAAGGCAGTGTGGCGATTGCAGGGCGGGAATGCGCCGCAATGGCGGCCCGTGAGAAGCGGACGGCGCCGGACTGGCGGTCTCCAGGCCCTTTCTTAAAGCGATTCCAGAGTCAGTGCAGTTTTGCCACAGTCGCGGCGTCGCGGTTGCAACGGCAATATACAAAGTTGATTCTACGAGTCATGTTTCGTAACGCATCTTCTCACACGCAACTTGTCCGCCACGGTGCCGAGCGCGTGTTTCCATGGTTCGAGTAAAGGAAAATGATCGATGACCGACGACCGGGCGACGACCTCGCTGCGCCGCATGCTTCTCCTGACGGTAAGTCCCGTCATCTGTGTCTTCGCGGCCGGCACGGCTTTCGCGCAATCGCCGGCTCGCGATTATACGCAGGCCACCGCCGCCACCGGTGAGACCGGAACGGTCATGCTCGGCGAAGTTGTCGTGGCCGGTTCCGGCGGCAGCGAGGAATCCATCGAGGACGGCAACACCGTCGCCGTCGTCGACTACACCGAGATCGAGACCTTCCGCCCGCAGACGGTCCAGGACCTCTTCCGCCGCGAGCCCGCGGTGTCCGTCGGCGGCACCATCGCGACCAACCAGAAGGTCTATGTCCACGGCATCGAGGAGACCAATCTCGCCGTGTCGATCGACGGCGCGCGCCAGAACAACAAGCTGTTCCACCACAACGCCACCAACGTCATCGATCCGCGGCTCCTGAAGGCGGCCCGCGTCGATGCCGGCGTTGCCGCCGCCGACGCCGGTCCGGGCGCCCTGGCCGGCGCGATCGCCTACGAGACCGTCGATGTCGACGACCTGCTGCGCGACGGGCGCAACTGGGGCGGCTATGTCGAGGGCGGCTTCCAGACCAATGGCGACACCTTCAGCACGCTCGGCGCCGGCTATGCCCGCTCCAACGGCTTCGAGGTGCTCGGCTTCCTGAACCGCGTCGACGGCGACGATTACGAGGATGGCGACGGCCGCACCGTGACCGGCACCGGCGCCGGCCTCGTCAGCGGCCTCGGCAAGGTGGCCTATGAGGGTCTGTCGGGCGATCGCTTCGAGTTCAGCTACGAGCGCGTGACCGACGACGGCGTGCGCCCCTATCGCGCCAATATCGGCTCGATCATCGGTGGCCGTCCGGTTCCCGATACCCGCATCTACGATCTCGACCGCCAGAACGTCGTCTTCTCCTACGAGAACACGCAGGCCACCGGCTGGTTCGACCCGAAGGTGACGCTCGCCTACAGCACGACCGATCTGGAAACCGAGGAAGACATCCTGCTCGGCGGCGTGCCCAGCGGCAACAAGGCCCGCTACGAGGCCAAGGCCGAGAGCTTCAACGCCACCTTCGCCAACGAATTCCATCTCGAGATGGGATCGGTGAACGCCGGTGTGGACGTCTATCGCGAGACCGCGGATTTCTACGACGCGACCTACTCGACCGGTGAGAAGGCCGACAATATCGGCGCCTTCGCGCAGGCCCGTCTCGACCCGACGGACAAGCTGTCGCTCTCCTTCGGTGGCCGTATCGACCACCAGGTCTTCACCGGCACCAACGGCGGAGACCAGCGCAACACCGGCGCCAGCGGCAACGCTTCGGTGAAATATGCCCTGACCGACCATTTCGCCCTGAAGGCCGGCGTCTCCAGCGTCTTCGGCGGCATCGTCCTGGCCGAGACCTTCATCCAGAACCCGGCCTGGATCTACACCGACATCGATCCGGTGCGCGGCGACAACGGCTTTGCGGGCTTCGAATTCCGCTATGCCGGCTTCATGCTCGACGGTCAGCTGTTCCGCACCGACATCGAGAACGGCCGTACGCCGGATTATCGCGGCGGCCCGTCGCTGACCCACGACTTCACCAGCACCGGTTTCGACCTGACGGCTGGCTATGACTGGGGCACCGGCAATGTGCGCGGCGGCTTCACCAGCGTGACCACCGAAATGGACGGCAACGGTGTCGACTCCTATGTCGGCAACTACTTCACCGTGCCGATGGGCGAGATCTTCACCCTCGCCCTGGTCCAGCGGGTCGACGAATACGGCCTGACCTTCGGCGCCGATGCCGAGTTCGCGCTGGAGGAAGACGCGCCGGCCAAGAACGGCGCCGATCCGGCCGGTGTGCGCCCGCTGGAAAGCTACGCGGTCGTCAACGCGTTCGTTGAGTACGTCCCGCCGCAGCTCAGCAACGTCACGCTGCGCGCCAAGGTCGACAACATCTTCGACGAGACCTATTCCGACCGCGCCACATACGGCCAGGAATTCTCCACCGTCGTGCCGCTGCGCAGCCCCGGCCGCTCCTTCGGCGTCTCGGCCCGCATCGAGTTCTGATCACCAGGGCGGCGGGCACAGGGCTCGCCGCATCGAAGAACCCATCATGGACAGGGGCCGGGGAGGAGACTTCCCGGCCCCTTTCTGCGTCGACCGGCGCCATCGCGGGGGCGTTCGCGCGTGCCGGCGGGCGAGCAGTGCCGCTGTCTGCCCGACGGTGACGCTCCGTTGCCGTCGCAGCCGGCGTCGCCGGCTTGAGCCGCGCGGCCGCGCACCTATAGTGAGCTGCAAGGCGCAAGGACCCGCTCCCGGGATCCGTCGCGGTTTTCCCGAAAACGGCACGTCGGCGCGGCCGACATTCGCCGCCAGCCACCGGACCCGGTCGCCCTTCACCCGCAAAAATTCGAAAATGGAGATGTCGATGACCGACAATGCCGACTACACGCCGCCCGCCGTCTGGACCTGGGACAAGGAAAGCGGCGGCAAGTTCGCCAGCATCAACCGCCCCATTGCCGGCCCGACCCATGACAAGGAGCTGCCGGTCGGCAAGCATCCGCTGCAGCTCTATTCCCTGGCCACGCCGAACGGCGTCAAGGTCACGGTCATGCTGGAAGAGCTTCTGGCCGCCGGCTACAGCGGCGCCGAATACGACGCCTGGCTGATCCAGATCGGCGAGGGCGACCAGTTCTCCAGCGGCTTCGTCGAGATCAACCCGAACTCCAAGATCCCGGCACTCAACGACCGCAGCGGACCGGAGCCGATCCGGGTGTTCGAATCCGGTGCGATCCTCATCTATCTGGCCGAGAAGTTCGGCGCTTTCCTGCCCACCAGCCCGGCCGCGCGGGCCGAGTGCCTGTCCTGGCTGCAGTGGCAGATGGGCTCGGCGCCGTTCCTGGGCGGCGGCTTCGGGCATTTCTATGCCTATGCGCCGGTCAAGTACGAATACCCGATCAATCGCTACGCCATGGAAGTGAAGCGCCAGCTCGACGTGCTCGATCGCCGGCTGGCCGACAACGAGTTCGTCGCCGGGCCCGAATACACCATCGCCGACATGGCGATCTGGCCCTGGTACGGGGCGCTGGCCAAGGGTCTGCTCTACGATGCGGGCGAGTTCCTGCAGGTGCAGGACTACAAGAACGTGCAGCGCTGGACCGAGGCGGTCTATGCCCGCCCGGCAGTCAAGCGCGGCCGGATGGTCAACCGCGTGATGGGCGAGCCGTCGAGCCAGCTCCACGAGCGCCATGACGCGTCCGACTTCGATACGAAGACGCAGGACAAGATCGCGCCCGCCGCGAAATAGCGCGGAACACCGATGCACACCCGGCGGCTCTGTATGGCCGCCGGGTTTCCTGCAAAGAGAAGAATTAGCTGGCGCCGTGCGCTTCCAGCACCTTCGCCACCAGCGGCATCAGCTTGTCCGCCCCGCGATAGCCATGGGTCAGCATCGTGTAGGTGCCTTCGGCATTCGGTCCGACGACCAGTGTCGGGAAGCCCTGCACACCGGCATTGCGCGAGGTGGCGTAGTCGAGGCGTGTGGCATCGCGCACCGCCTCGGACTCAAGCCGCATCAGGAACGGCTCGCGCTCCAGACCCATCTCCTCGGCGAGGTCGGCCAAGATCTCCGCCTGGGTGACGTCGCGGTTCTCGGCGTAGAAGGCGCGCTGGACGCGCTCGAGGAAGGGCAGTTCCAGCTCTGGGTTCTCGGCCCGGACCGCCACCACGGCCCGCGCGGCCGGATCGGTGTCGTAGACGAAGCCGTCCCGCTCGAAGAAATCGAAGTCGAAGGCCTGGCCCGAGCGCTCGTGCACATGCTGCCAGTGATTGCGGATTTCCGCCTTGGACTGCGCCGTCATCGGCTCTTCGGTGCCCGGCCTCAGGCCGCCCATCACCACCCGGACCGGCAGGGCGTCGCCATAGGTCTTGCGGATCGTCTCGATGGTCGGTGCGAAGCCCCAGCACCAGGAGCACATGGGGTCGGCGAAATAGATCGCCTGCAGACCGTCTGTCATGTCGATTGCCAATCTGTCGTTGCGGGTCGGGTTTGAAAGGAGTGTCGCGGCGTCCGCCGGTCAGGCCGGCTGACATTGGCGGGCGATATCCGCCGCCATGCCGTCGGCCAGATGCGCCAGCGCCGCCCGGTCGGTGCCGCGATGCGCCTCGATGCGCAGGGCGGTGACATCGGACTGGAATCGCGTCGCCAGCCGCTCGGCATCGGCATCGTCCGGGATCTCGCCGGCCGTCCTGGCGCGTTCGAAGGCGGCGGCGATCTCGGCCCGCATCAGGTCGAGATAGTGCCGCGCCGCATTGGCGATCGCCGGATCGTTGGGCGTTGCGTCGAGCAGCGTCTTGACCAGCATGCAGGCATGGACCGGGTCCTCGCCGAGTTCGCCGCGCCCCAGCGCGCGCAGATAGTCGGTCAGGCCGGCGATCGGCGTCGGCGCCGCCGCCAGCCGCGCGGCGAGGCCGGCGCGGTTGCGCAGGAAATAGCGCTCCAGCGCCGCCAGGAACAACGCCTCCTTGCTCTGGAAGGCGGCATAGATGCTGCCGGGCTTCATCGTCAGCGCGGCTTCCAGATCCTTCAGCGACGTCGCGTGATAGCCCTTCGCCCAGAACAGTCGGAGGGCGGCATCGAGGGCGGCGTCGCGGTCGTAGGGCCGGGCGTTGGGGCGGCTGCGTTTCATGTCGTCCAATGTAGGTCGCGCAAGGCAGCCTGTCTGTACCGCCGGGCCCCTCGACTTTCAAGTTTGAGTGATTGCTCAATTCGCTACTTGAGCGATCGCTCAAGATGATTAGCTTCCCGCTCATCGAACGGCGGCCGGAACACGGACCGTCCCCACGGACCCGCAGACATTCCGGACCTCCGTCCGGCACCGACATCAGGAAGCGATCATGACCGACTTTACCCTGCACGACGAAACCACCGCGCCGGACGACAGCAAGCCGCTGCTCGCCAAGTCCCAGAAGGCCTTCGGGATGGTCCCGGGCCTGCATGCGGTCATGGCCGAGGCCCCGGGACTGCTGGACGCCTATCAGCAGGTCCACGAGCTGTTCCTGAACTCCAGCTTCGACAAGGACGAGACCACCGTCGTCTGGCAGACGGTGAACGTCGAGAACAACTGCCATTACTGCGTCCCGGCCCATACCGGCATCGCCAAGGCGATGGGCGTCGACGACGCCATCACCGAGGCGCTGCGCAACGAGACCCCGCTGCCCAACGCCCGGCTCGAGGCGCTGCGCGACTTCACCCTCAGCGTGGTGCGCGATCGCGGCAATGTCGATGACGCGAAGGTGCAGGCGTTCCTCGATGCCGGCTTCACCAGGCGCAACATTCTCGAAGTGGTGCTCGGCTATTCGCAGAAGGTGATGTCGAACTACACCAACCATCTGGCGCAGACGCCGGTCGACAAGCCGTTCCAGAAATTCGCCTGGCAGAAGGGCGCCTGAGCGTCAGCCAGCCAGCACGCCGGGACAAGCCTGTCTCGTCACCGAACGCGCGGCCTGCCATCCTTTTAGATGGCGGGCCGTCGTCGTTTCGGCCGGCGTCATCTCAGCGCCGGAACAGGCAGGTGCGCTGGCCCTCGATCTCGCGGATCATCACCGGCAGGCCGAACACCGCCTCGACCACCTCTTCGGTGATTACCGCCGCGACGGGACCCTCATGGGCGACCTTTCCGTCGCACATGGCGACGATGCGGTCGGCATAGGCGCTGGCGAAATTGATGTCGTGCAGGACGACGACGATCGTCTTGCCCAGTTCGTCCGCGGCGCGGCGGATCAGCCGCATCATCGCCACCGCATGGCGGATGTCGAGATTGTTCAGCGGCTCGTCGAGGAGGATGGTGCCGGTGTCCTGCGCCAGCACCATGGCGACGAAGGCCCGCTGGCGCTGGCCACCGCTGAGTTCGTCGAGATAGCGCTCGGCCAGATCCGACAAATCGAGATAGGCGATGGCCTCGGCCACCTTGGCGTGGTCGGCCGCCCTCATCCGGCCCTTCGAATGGGGAAAGCGGCCGAAACCGACGAGATCGCGCACGGTCAGCCGCACCGACAGCCCGTTCTCCTGCCGCAGGATGGCCAGCCGCTTGGCGAGTTCGTCGCCCTTGGTGCGGGTGACGTCGAGGCCGTCCACGAGGACGCGGCCGCCATCCATCGGCAGGAGCCGCGCGATCATCGACAGGAGCGTCGACTTGCCGGCGCCGTTCGGTCCGATGATCGCCGTCACCCCGCCCGCCGGAAGCGACAGGCTGACGCCATCGACCACCAGGGCGCGATCGTAGCGCTTGGTCAGGTGCTCGGCCTCGATCATGCGATGCCTTTTTTCAGGATGAGGGCGAGGAAGACGAGGCCGCCGGCGAACTCGACGACGATTCCCAGCGCCGTGTCGAAATGCAGGACGTGTTCGAGCAGCGTCTGGCCGCCGACGAGGCAGATGATCGCGATCAGCGAGGCCGCCGTCATGGTCAGGCGGTGGCTGCGCGCGCCGACGAGGCTGACCGCCAGGCTGGCGACGAGCAGGCCGAAGAAGGTGACCGGACCGACCAGTGCCGTTGAGACCGATACCAGCACGGCCACCGTGGCAAGGACCAGCATGACGGCGCGGCGATGGGCGATGCCCAGCGAGATGGCGCGGTCGCGGCCAAGCGACAGGACGTCGAGCGTCGCGGTCATGCGCCACAAAGCGAGGCTGGCGCCGCCGATCAGCACGGCGGCGATGCCCAGAAGATCGGTCTCGATGGTGTTGAAGCTGGCGAAGAGCCGGTCCTGCAGGACGACGAAATCGTTCGGGTCGATCAGCCGCTGCATGAGACCAGCGGTGGAATGGAACAGGATGCCCAGAACGACGCCGATCAGGAGCAGCCGGTGGATGTCGCGCGTGCCGGCGCCGATCAGCGTGCCGTAGAGGCCGCAGGCGAACAGCACCATGACCAGGAGCTCGCCGGCGAACAGCGCGGCGGGAGCGATCGCCGCCGTGGTGGCCGCACCGGTCAGGAACACGAGCAGCGTCTGGATCAGCCGGTAGAGGGCGTCGAACCCCATGATCGATGGCGTCAGGATGCGGTTGCCGGCGATCGTCTGGAACACAACGGTGGACGTGGCGATGGCGTGGGCGACGAGCAGCATCGCCGCCAGCTTGGCGCCGCGGAACGGCAGCACGAACGACCAGTTGCCGCGCGCCCCGAGCGTCAGGAAGAGGACGCAGGCGAGGATCGCCAGCGCCGCCAGAACGAGGAGGGCGACGTGTTCGGGCCGGTCGCTCCGACGGGGCGGCGTCGCCGCGCGGGCGGTCCCTGTGCGGCCATGGGTGGCGCCGAGGTCAACCAAGGCTCGGCCTCCGGCGGAAAATGATCGCCAGGAACACGCAGGCGCCGAGAACACCCATGATCGTGCCGGCCGGGATTTCATAGGGCGCCCGCACCAGCCGCCCGACGAGATCGCAGGCCAGCACCAGCGCAGCGCCCGACAGGGCGACATAGGGCACCGTGCGCCGGCCATTGTCGCCGACGAGCATGGAGACGAGGTTCGGCACGACGAGGCCGACAAAGGGAATGCTGCCCACCGACACGATGGTGACGGCGGCGACGAGCGAGACGACGACGAGGCCGAGCGCCAGAACGCGCTCGTAGGAGAGCCCCAGATTGGTCGCCACGTCGCGGCCGAGGCCGGCGAGGGTGAAGCGGTCGGCGGCGAAGACCGCCAGGATCGTCAGGCCGAAGGCGATCCAGAGGAGTTCGTAGCGGCCGCGCAGCACCATCGAAAAATCGCCGCTCACCCAGGCGCCGAGCGACTGCAGCAGATCGAAGCGATAGGCGAGGAAACTCGCCCCGGCCCCGATGATGCCCGACAGGATCAGCCCGACCAGCGGCACCAGCATGCCGGAGCGCAGCCGCAGCCGGGCGATGATCGCCATGAACAGCGCCGTGCCGGCCAGCGCGAATCCGGCGGCGATCAGCATCTTGCCGAAGACCGGGAGGCCGGGGGCGAGGATCGTCACCGCGAGCAGGCCGAGGCTCGCCGATTCCGTCGTGCCGACGGTCGACGGCTCGACGAAGCGGTTCGACGACAGCATCTGCATGATCAGGCCGGCGACGGCGAGGCCGGCCCCGGCGAGCAGCGCCGCGAGCGTGCGGGGAATCCGGCTGACCAGCAGCAGCCGCAGGCCATCCGCGTCCCGCCCCCCGGCCGAGAGCGTGCCGACCGACAATGCGCCGGCGCCGACAAAGACGCTGGCGAGAGCCAGGAGGACGATCGTGGCGATCAGGCCAGCGATGATGCGGGAATGGGACATGGCGGTCATGGTTGCTGCCGGCGCAGGACGGGGCAGGGCGCAAAGGGAGCGTGCGTCGGGGCGGGGCCCCTTCGCGTCAGGAGCCCTTGTCGAAGCGCGTCGTCAGTTGCTCGACATTGGTCTCGAGCGAGGTCAGGCCCGGGGCGGTCAGATACCAGGTGGCTGGGTTCAGATAGACGACATGGTCCGAACGCCACGCCTTGGTGTTCTCGACCAGTTCGTTCTCCAGCAGCGCCGCTGCGGCGCCCTGGCCGATGGCGGCGTCGCGGTCGATCACGAACAGCCAGTCCGGATCGGTGTCGGCGATATATTCGAACGAGACCGCTTCGCCGTGATTGGCGGCTTCGAGGCCGGGGTCCGCCGGCGTGACGCCGAACTCGGCGTGCAACAGCCCGAAACGCGAGCCGGCGCCGAAGGCGCTGATGCGGTTGCCGGTGGTCATGACGATGAGGCCGGTGCCGATGCCGGCCGACGTCTCCTTCAGGGCGGCGATCCGGCCCTGCAGATCCGCGATCCGCTGCTCCGCCAGGTCGGCCTTGCCGAAGATGGCGCCGAGCGTGGTGATCCGCTCGAAGGCACTGGCGAGGAGATCGCCGCCATCGACGGTCATGTCGATGGTCGGCGCGATCCGTGCCAGCGCCTCGGTCTGTTCGCTGGAGCGCCCGCCGGCGATGATAAGGTCGGGGGCGAGGGCGGCGACCGCCTCGAAATCAGGCTCGAAGATCGAGCCGACCTTCGGCGTGGCGTCGCCGGCATAGTGGGCGAGATAGTCCGGGAACGGCGCGGCCGGCAGACCGGCCATGGGAACGTCCAGCGCGTCGAGCGTATCGATAGACGCCATGTCGAAGACGACGACCGTCTTCGGCTCGGCCGGAATGACGACGTCGCCGCGATAGGTCGAGACCGTCATCTCGCCGGATGCCGGCTCCTGGGCGAGCGCCGGCGCCATGGACAGCGCCAGGCCGCACCAGGCCGCGATCAGGTGCGGCAAGAGGCGGCGGCGGGACGATGGCGCCCCAAAGCGGGCCGAAACGGGCTGGAATGCGGACATGTCTGATCCTTTGCGAGTCTGCCGGACGGCGGGCCGACAGGGCTGAGTGGATAATATGAAAATCATTGTCAAGATTAGCAGTGCTTTGGCAGCAGGGCGCGGACCGGCGAGCTTCCGCAACACTTCCACATAACCTGAGAATTGAAATCATGTTTAGTCCGGGCTATGGCGGCCCGGAAGAACCGGCGGTGGCCGTCGCGCCGTGCCGGACGGGCGGGCTGGGGCGACGAGGCCCGCCGCCGTAATGACAGACAGGGAAGCAGTGCCGCATGAAGCACGAGATCATTCGCGTTCGCCATGAATTGCGGCGACGGGACCTTGAGGTCAGCCGGGTCGAATATCCGACGCCGGGCATGCTCCGCATGACCCTGACCGGAGAGGAACTGGAGGGGTTCCACAGCCCGTCCGCCGACGACCATGTGAAGCTGTTCATTCCGCAGTCCGACGGCGAGCCGGCGATGCGCGACTACACCCCGCGCCGCTACGATGCGCAGACGCAGTCGCTGGTCCTCGACTTCGCGCTGCATGACGGAGGCCCGGCCACGCTCTGGGCGCGCTCGGCGAAGGAAGGGGATCGCCTGCAAATCGGAGGGCCGCGCGGGTCGTCCATCGTGCCGCATGATTTCGACTGGTGGCTGATGGTCGGTGACGAGACCGCGCTGCCGGCGATCGGCCGGCGGCTGGAAGAGTTCGCGCCCGGCACGCCGGTCACCACGCTGGTCGCGGTCGAAGGCCCGGAAGAAGAGCAGGCGCTTGCGACCCGGGCAGCGCATCGGCCGCTCTGGGTGCACCGGCCGCTTGCGGCCGCCTCCGACCCCGCGCCGATTCTTGCAGCGCTGGCCGATCTGTCGCTGCCGGAGGGCGAGGGCTTCGTCTGGATCGCGGCAGAAAGCCGCGTCGCCAAGGCCGTCCGCGCCCATGTGACCGACGTTTGGGGCCATCCCAAGCAATGGCTGAAATCCAGCGGCTACTGGAAGCTCGGCACCAAGGACAGCCATGAGGAATTCGACGATTGAGCACCGGCATCCGCACCCGGTCTGCACCGACGAAAGCCGGGTCCGGCAGCTACCCTTGCCGCGGATCGCGTGATATCTGCCGGACATGACGACGCTCCGGCGCTTCCTTGCGGACCGATCCGCGGCCCTCGCGGCCATGCTGATCCTGACCCAGCTTCTCCTGGGTCAGGCGGCGGCATCGGGTTTTGCCTGCGCCAGGATGGACGCGTCCGCCGCGGCCGGCGTGACCGTCATCTGCGTCGGCGACGGCTTCGAGACGCGGTCGGCTCCGGCGGGTAATCAGTCCGAGCACGATTGCTGCGTCGATTGCCCCTCCGCGGCCGGATGCGGCCAGAGCCCGGCCCTGCCGGCGATGGCCGATCTCGCCTCCTACGCGATCGCCGCCGGCGCCACCGACGCGGTCGTTGCCTGGACGCCGTCGGCCGCCGCCCTCGGCCCGCGCGCGCCGCCGCCGGGGCTCGCTTTGCAACGCGGCCCACCGCTTCTCTCCGTCTGAACAAACGGCCCGACACCTGTCGCGGCCCTGCCTGTCCTGTTCAAATGGAGACTTCCATGTCCCTTCGCATCACGCTGGCTGCCGCAGCAGCCCTCACGCTCGGCCTGCTGTCGGCCGCTTCCGCCCATGACTACAAGGTCGGCGACCTCACCATCGCTCATCCGTGGAGCCGTGCCACGCCGCCCAATGCCGCCGTCGGCGGCGGCTACATGGTCATCGAGAACCACGGCGCGTCGGATGACCGGCTGCTCGGCGGCGCGACCCCCATCGCCGGCGAGGTCCAGATCCACACGATGGAGATGGACGGCGACATCATGAAGATGCGCCGGCTCGAAGACGGTGTCGCGGTGCCTGCCGGCGCCACGGTCGCGCTGGAGCCCGGCGCCTATCACCTCATGCTCATGAACCTGACGGAGCCGCTCACCGAAGGCAGCCGCGTGCCGCTGACCCTGCGGTTCGAAAAGGCCGGTCCGGTCGAGATGGAACTGGCGGTCGAGGGCATCGGCGCCCGGGCACCGGCCGCGATGGACCACGACCAGCATGGCGGTGCGGCGATGTCGCACGGTGCCGGCGACATGCCGGCCGAGACGGGCGGACACGACGCCATGAGCGACGGCGCCGAGCCGCACCAGCACTAGGCCGCACTCTCTCCGAACGTAGCCTGCGGGCTGCGCCCGACGAGGGATCGCGAGGCCGCGCCACGGCGTCGTCTTGCGGTCCCGGCGCGGAGCGCGTCCGAGCCGCTTCTCCTTCCTCCGTCAGCCATCGCAGGATCGGCCATGGCGTCGCCCTGAGTCTTTGCGGGCCGCGGGCCTGCTGGCGATCCTCGCGATCGGCGGGGTGCTGTTTCCGCTGGTCGGCCTGTCGCTGATCGTGATGCTGACGCTCGATCTTGCGCTCAGCCGGTTCTGGCGGCGCGGACGGGCCTGATCGCACGCGGCAGAAGTCACCGGTCCGGCGTTGCCGGGCCGGCGATGCCTAGAGGCCTGCCCGCGTCACTCCGCTGCGGTGGGTGCCAGCATGGCGGGCGCGTCCTCGCGGGCGCGGCGCGAGTGCCGGCGGGTGGTACGTAGGCGGTTGACGAAGGCGGCGATGAAGATCGCCGTCAGCACCAGCACGATCGTCGCCGCCGGGGCGCTGTCGAGGAAGAAGCTGAGATAGGTGCCGATGAGCATCGCCGACACGCAGACCGCGACCGAGACGATCAGCATCCGGCCGAAGCTGCGCACCAGCAGGAAGGCGATGGCGCCCGGCGTCACCAAGAGCGCCACGGCGAGGATCAGGCCGACCGAGGTCAGCGTCGCCACGATGGTCAAGGACAGGCTGGCGAGCAATCCATAGTGCAGGAGGCCGGTGTTGAGCCCCGAGGCCTGGGCCTGCGCCGGGTCGAAGGCATGGAGCAGCAGGTCCTTCCATTTCAAGAGCAGCAGCGCCGAGACGACCAGCGCGATGATGCCGGAGGTCATCAGGTCCTTGGCGCCGATCCCCAGCATGTTGCCGAACAGGACATGGTCGAGATGCTCGTTGGTGTGGATCGAGGTGTAGAGGATGATGCCGACCCCGAACATGCCCGAGAAGACGACGCCCATCACCGTGTCCTGCTTCACCCGGCTGTTGTGCGAGAGATAGCCGGTGAGCAGCGCGCAGGTCATGCCGGCGACGAAGGCACCGACGATCAGCGGGATGTTGAGCACCCAGGCGAGGACGACGCCCGGCAGCGTGGCGTGGCTGACCGCGTCGCCCATCAGCGCCCAGCCCTTGAGCACCAGGAAGCAGGAGAGGAGGGCGGTCGGCGGCCCGACCATCAGGACGATCCAGAAGGCGTTCTGCATGAACGGGAACTGGAACGGCAGGAGAAGCTGGTCGAGGCTCATGCCGCTTCCTCCCGGATGGCGTCCGGTCGCGGCGTGGCGAGCGCGGCGGCGGCCTTGCGGCGGGCGGCGATCAGCCCGTGCTTGGGCGCGAAGACGAAGGCGACGAGGAAGATCACCGTCTGCAGGGTGACGATCACGCCGCCGGTCGCCCCGTCGAGGAAGTAGCTGAGATAGGCGCCGACGAAGCTGGTGACGGCGCCGATGGCGACGGACAGGCCGATCAGCCGCGGAAACCGGTCCGACAGGAGATAGGCGGTGGCGCCGGGCGTCACCACCATGGCGATGACGAGGAAGGCGCCGACGGTGACCATCGCGGCGACGATCGCCGCCGACAGGAGCATGAAGAACATCACCTTCAGAAGGTCCGGCCGCAGGCCGATCGAGCGCGCATGGTTCTCGTCGAAGAAGGTGACCATCAGGTCCTTCCACTTGGCGAGCAGCACGACGAGGCAGACGAGGCCGATGATCGCCAGCTGCAGCGTGTCCTCAGGCGTGATGGCGAGGATGTTGCCCATGACGATGGTCTGGATCGACACCGAGACCGGGCTGATCGACACCATGAACAGGCCAAGCCCGAAGAAGGAGGTGAAGATGATGCCGATGATGACATCGATCTTCAGGCCCGAGCGTCCCGACAGGAACAGCATGGCGCCGGCCGCCAGCCCGCCGGCGATGAAGGCGCCGAGAGAAAAGGGCAGGCCGAGCATGAAGGCGCCGGCAACGCCCGGCACGACCGAATGGCTGAGCGCGTCGCCGATCAGCGACCAGCCCTTCAGCATCAGATAGGCCGAGAGGAAGGCGCAGACGCCGCCGACGAGGGCCGAGACCCACATGGCGTTGGTCATGTAGCTGTACTGGAACGGCTCGAGCAGCGTGGTGATCATCGCCGCTCCCCGTCCTGCGGGGCCTTGCCGGGTGCCGCGGCCGGTGCGGCGGTGGCGCGCGGCTCGCCGTAATGGACGAAGGCGCGCTCGTCATCGGTGATGATCGACAATTCGCGTGGATCGTCATCGTCGTGCAGGGCAGCGCCCGCCAGCGTCACGTGGCGCAGCACGCCGCCGAAGGCGCGCTCCAGATTGCGCCGGGTGAAGATCGTCGCGGTCGGCCCGTAGGCCAGCACCGTGCCCTTGACCAGGACGACCCGGTCGCAGAATTCCGGCACCGAGCCGAGATTGTGGGTGGAGACCAGCATCACCCGGCCTTCGGCCTTCAACTCGCGCAAGAGGGCGACGATCTGTTCCTCGGTCTTCACGTCGACGCCGGTGAAGGGCTCGTCGAGGAGGATCACCTGGCCGTCCTGCGCCAGGGCCCGCGCGAGGAAGACCCGCTTGCGCTGGCCGCCGGAGAGCTCGCCGATCTGGCGGTGCCGCAGATCCTGCATGCCGACCCGCGAGAGCGCCTGGTCGACGGCGGCGCGATCGGCCGCGCCGGGGCGGCGCAGGAAGCCCATATGGCCGTAGCGGCCCATCATCACCACGTCCTCGACGAGGACGGGAAACGCCCAGTCCACCTCTTCCGACTGCGGCACATAGGCGACGAGGTTCTCGCGCAGCGCCTGCTTTACCGAACGGCCGAGCAGGGTGATCTCGCCGCGCGCCGCCGGCACGAAGCCCATGATCGCCTTGAACAGGGTGGACTTGCCGGCGCCGTTGACGCCGACTAGCGCGGTGATCGTGCCGCGCGGGATCTGGAAGGTCGCGTCGTGCAGCGCGGTATGGCCGTTGCGATAGGTCACGGTCACGTTGTGCGCCGAGATGCCGTCGCCGGTCGCAGTGCTGCCGGCAGGCCGGTCGTCCGCTACGTCAGACGTCTCGCGCGTGATGGTCATGGGGTGCCTGTCAGATCCCTTGGCTGCTCGGATGGGGAAGCCGTCGTGCGAAGGTCGCCGCGGCTTGCCACCGTAGATGGAGAGGCGGTTACTGGCTGTCCACTGCCAGGCCGTCGGCAATCGTCTCGGCGTCGGTCCGCAGGAGATCGAGATAGGTCGGCACCGGCCCGTCCGGCCCGGACAGCGAATCCACGTAGAGGACGCCGCCGAAGGTCGAGCCGGTCTCGCGCGCCACCTGTTCGGCCGGCGCGGAACTGACGGTGCTCTCGCAGAACACGGCGGGAATGTCGTTCTCGCGCACCGCGTCGATCACCTTGCGCACCTGCTGCGGCGTGCCGGTCTGGTCGGCGTTGATCGGCCACAGATACAGCTCCTTCATGCCGAAGTCGCGGGCGAGATAGCTGAACGCGCCCTCGCAGGTGACCAGCCAGCGCCGGTCTTCCGGGATGGCGGCGATCCGGTCGCGCAGCGGCGCGATCGTCTCCGTGATCTGCTGCTTGTAGCGCTCGGCATTCGCCCGGTAGGCGTCGGCATGGTCCGGGTCGTTTGTGGCGAGGGCGTCGCTGATGTTGTCGACATAGACCATCGCGTTTTCCAGCCCCATCCAGGCATGCGGATTGGCGAGGCCCTCGTAATCGCCCTCGGCGATCGAGATCGGCGCGATGCCGTCGCTCAATGTGGCCGACGGCATGTCGCCGAGATTGGCGACGAACTGCTCGAACCAGCGCTCCAGGTTGAGGCCGTTCCACAGGATCAGGTCGGCGCCGCTGGCCCGCACGATGTCCTGCGGCGTCGGCTGGTAGCCGTGGATCTCGGCGCCGGGCTTGGTGATGGACACCACATCCGCATGTTCGCCGGCCACGTTCTGCGCGATGTCGGACAGGATCGTGAAGGTCGTCACGACCTTGAGCCGCTCCTGCGCGGTGGCGCCCGTCGCCAGGAGCGCTGCGGCGAAGGCGGCGAGGATCGTCGTTCGAACGAACGGCATGGGGTCTCCAATCTCTGTCGGTCGGTGCACGCTGCCTGCCAATTCCGACTTTTGCAAGTGCAAATCGTTTGCAACTGGGTTCCGTGAGGAGCGCAGTCGCGCCTGCGGGATGTAGGCCTCCGAAGGCTCCGCGGAACCGCCTTTCGCATCCCGCAGTCATCCTCGCCATCACCGCCGATGCGTCCGGTCTGGACGGCCTCGCATCAGCTTTCGTCGGCACAGTCGGCTGGAGCGATCCCACGGTATTTCAAGCTGGCCTGAATCATTAAGATTTGATTAGAACTTGAGCGAATGGTTAACGGGCGGAAAACGGCATGGCATTGAGTGAACTCGTTGTACGGACACGGGCGGACAGCGATGTGCTGCGCCGGCAGGCGGTCGAGGTCGAGGATGCCGTCTGGGGCCCGCTGGGCTTCCTGAACCATACACGGGCCCATCGTGAACATTACGACAGGCTGCTGGAAGACCATGCCGACCTGCAGCTCTGCCTCGTCGACGAGGCGACGGGCCGCCCGGTCGCGCTGGCCAATTGCGTGCCGGTGGCGTTCGGGGGCGATCTGTCCGAACTCCCGGCGGAAGGCTGGGACTGGCTGGTCGAGACCGGCGGGACCGGTCGCCGCAGCCAGGCCAATGTTCTGGGCGCGCTGGCCATCTCTGTGCCGGTCGCCGAGCGCGGCAAGGGCTACGCCTTCCGGATGATCGGCGAGTTGCACCGGATCGCCGAGGCCAATGGCTTCGAGCGGATGATCGCGCCGGTGCGCCCCTCCGCCAAGACCGTCCATCCCCATGCGTCCATGGCCGATTATATCGGCTGGCAGGACGAGCGCGGCCGTTGCTTCGATCCCTGGCTCCGCAGCCATCTCGCGCAAGGCGGCCGGGTGGTTCACCCCTGCGAACGCTCCATGGTCGTCAGCGAGCATATCGCCTTCTGGGAGACCTGGGCGGGGCGGCGGTTCGAGACCTCGGGCGACTATACGCTGGCCGGCGGCCTGGTGCCGGTCGCCATCGACGTCGAACGCCAGCGCGGCACCTATTCGGAACCCAATGTCTGGGTGGCCTACACGCACTGACCCTTCGGATGGCCGACGTAAGCCGTCAGCGCCGGGGCACCGTCTCCGTCGGCTGATGCCGGCGCTTGCGGAAACGACAGGGCTGCGATCGCCTCGGCGCTCATGCCGGGCTCGCGGATCGTGCGCCATAGCCACAGGGCGCGGGCGACGCGGCCATTGCCCATGGTGAAGGGGCGCAGCATCGCGAAGAGCTGCACCGCCTCGTCGGCCGAGGCCAGGCCGGAGCGGGTGAGGGCGAGGAGGTCGGCGAGAGCGTCCGGCAGGGAGGGCACAACGTCTTGCTGATCGGCGGCGTCGGGCGCGACCGGCGCCTCCCGGAGCACCGCTCCTGGGGCCAGATAGGCGGCGAGAATCTCGAGATTCGCGACCCGGGGCTCGTTGGCCGCGAGGAATCCCCGATGCGCGGCGATGACGGCTTCGCTCGGCTGTTGCGTTTCGCCACTGCGCCGGAGGCTGTCGGCCACCAGTGAAGGGACCCAGCTTCCGAACGCCGCGGCGGCCATGTCGAGCGGCATGGGCGGGTCCATCCTTTGGTGGCGCGGCGGCTCCTCGGGCGAGGACTGTGCCGGATGGGAATCAGCCTAACCCACCATTCCTTCAACTATTCTTAGCGCTTCGCCCCTAAGCCAAAGGGGAAAGCGAGATTGAGATGCGTGACATCCCGAAGAAAAGTGAGGCTCGCCCCCGGCCCAATCTGCGTCGCCTCGCGCAGGTTGTCGGCGGCACCGTGGCCGTGGCCAGCGCCCTGTTGATCTGTGTCATCGTGTATACGGGCATCAAGGCGAACCGCACCGAGGTCCAGGCCGAAAGGGCCAGGATCGAGAATGCGCTGAACCAGAGCGTTGCCCGGACCCTCGACCAGCAGAAGAGCGTCGCCTGGTGGGACGATGCCGTCCGATTGATCGTCGATACGCCCGATCTCGGTTTCATCGACAGCAATTTCGGCATCTTCCTGACCGAGACCTACGGGCACGACGAGGTCTACATCGTCGATTCCCAGAACAAGCCGGTCTACGCCTATCGCGACCAGGGGCGGCAGGAGCCCGATGCCTTCGAGGCCCGGCGGCAGGAAGTGCTGCAGGTGCTGACGGCGACGCGCACCGGCGGCAATGCAGGCCTGGCCGAGCGCGACGACTTCTTCTCCGAGCGCCAGAAGCACTACGAGGTGCTGAAGAAGGTGCTGGGCGTCGCGTCCTGGCAAGGCGCGATCCTGACCGTCGACGAGAAACCGGCCATCGTGACCGCCATCACGATCGTCCCGAATGTCGACATGACGCTGTTGCGCCAGCCGCCTTACGTCCTTCTGAGCGTGGACTGGATCGACGCCGACTTCCTGCAGCAGCTCAGCCAGTTCCTGCTGATCCCGGACATCACCCTCGCGGCGGCTGAGAGCACCGGGGCCGCGACCATCTCGGAGGCCTTTGTCACCGACGACAATCGCTCCACCGGATATCTGAACTGGACCACGAAGCGACCGGGCCAGCCGCTCCTGACGATCGTGCTGCCGCTGGTCGCCGTTGCCGTGATCGGCCTCAGCCTTTTGTGCGCCGTCATGCTGCGCCGGCTGATCCGGGCATCGAACGAGCTGTCGGCCCGCGAAGCCGCCGCCCGCTACGAGGCCGCCCACGATTCCCTGTCCAAGCTGCCCAACCGGCCGGCCTTCGTCTTCGCCGCCAATCAGGCCCTCGACGGGCTCCAGGAGCGGGGCCGGGGCGGCAGCATGACCATCGGCTATCTCGACGTCGACCGCTTCAAGGACATCAACGATACGCTCGGCCATCATATCGGCGACGGGCTGATCAAGGCGTTCGGCGAGCGACTGCGCCAGCATCTGGGGCCGCACGATTTCCTCGCCCGCTTCGGCGGCGACGAATTCGCGATCTTCCGGTCGCGCAAGGGTGTCAGCTTCGCCAAGCCGCTGGCCTCGCTCGTCGTCGAGGCGTTCCAGCAGCCCTTGCTGATCGAAGGTCACGAGATCACCGTCACCGCCTCGCTGGGCCTCGCGCAGTTCCCGGAGCACGGGGCCTCCATCGAGGACCTGATGCGCCATGCCGACATCGCGCTCTACGAGGCCAAGCGTCTCGGCCGCGGGCATGCGGCGTGGTTCACGACCCAGATGGCGGCGAGCCTGCGCCAGAAGCGCGAGATCGAGATGGATCTTCTCGAGGCGCTGAACGGCGAACAGTTCGACCTTCACTACCAGCCGATCATCTCGGCCCGTTCCAACCGGATCGTCGCCGTCGAGGCGCTGTTGCGCTGGAAGCATCCGGTCAAGGGCATGATCAGCCCCAGCGTCTTCATTCCGATCGCCGAAGAGATCGGCCTGATGTCGAAGCTCGGCGACTGGGTGCTGAAACGCGCCATGACCTCGGCCGCGCTCTGGCCGGACATCGAAGTCACGATCAACCTCTCGCCGGCCCAGTTCTACCAGAGCGATCTGGAGATCCGGCTGCAGGAGCTGATCGCCGAGACCGGCGTCTCCCCGACGATGGTCACGCTGGAAATCACCGAAGGGCTGCTGCTCGAACCCTCGCCCCGCATCATGGCGACGCTGCAGGCGATCCGGGACCTTGGGTTCCAGATCGCGCTGGACGATTTCGGCACCGGCTTCTCCAGCCTGAGCTATCTGGTCGAATACCGCTTCGACAAGCTGAAGATCGACCGCAGCTTCGTCAGCGCGATCTCCCAGGCGGGGTCGGCCCAGACCGTGGTGCAGGCGGTCATCCGCCTCGGCCATGCGCTGGGCATGGAAGTGGTCGCCGAGGGCGTGGAAACCGTGACGGACAGCGTCACCATGCGCTTCTGGGGCAGCGATCACCTGCAGGGCTACTTCTTCTCGAGGCCACTGCCGGCCGACGAACTCATCGCCTTCATCGGCTCGTACAATTCCTCCAGCGTGGCGCTGCAGTTCGACGAGGCGAGCAATCTGCTTCAATCGAACGGCAGCCTCGGCTAAGGGCTGGTCGGCAAAGGCGGCGCCTGCGGTGCGAAAGCGCCGGCGCCTGCCATGGCAGGATCGACGAGCCGGGGGAGAACAGCGTGACGCCAGACAGGGACGGGCCGGCCGGGAACGCCAGCTACAGCTGGTCGGACTTCGATCCGGAATACTATTTCAACCATTATTACGGCGAGCCGCACGCCGATGACGAGGCGGTCATCCGGTCCGCCTGCGCCGCATTCAAGCGCGCCGAGCCCCTGGGCGGCAAGCTCGACATCGTCGATGTCGGCACCGGGCCGAACCTCTTTCCGCTGATGTGCGCGGCGCCGCGGGCAAGGCGGATCACGGCCTGGGAATATGCCGAAAGCAATGTCGGCTGGCTGCGGGCCGAACTGGCGGCGACGACCCTGCGCCCGCAATGGCAGCATTTCTGGCAGGTGGCGCAGGCCGCCTGTGAGCCGGAACTGTCCTTGCCCGACGATCCGCTGCCGATGCTGCGTGCGACCGCCGAGGTCCGGCGCGGATCGGTCTATGATCTGCCGGAACGCACATGGGACGCGGCCACCATGTTCTTCTGCGCCGAATCCATCACCGAGAAGCGCAGCGAGTTCGATCTGGCCTGCAACCGCTTCGCCCGCTGCGTGAAACCGGGCGGCAGCCTGATCGCGGCGTTCCTGGTTGGCTCGTCGGGCTATGCCGTGGCCGGCCGGCCGTTTCCGGTTCTCAACGTCTCGGAGGAAGACATTCTCGACGTCTTCGCGCCGCTGGCGACGGACATAAGGACCGAGCGGATCGGCATCGTCGAGGCGGAGATCCGCAGTGGCTATTCGGGCATGCTGTTCCTGACCGCCCGCGCGGTTTGACCGCCGCCGGCCGGCTCACATCATCGACAGGGCGACGAGGATCGCCAGAGCCCAGCCGACGACCATCGCGGCGCCACCCCAGGCGAGGATGGCGCGAGGCGTCATGGTCCCGGGGTTCGGGACACGGCCGAGTTCGCGCAGATGATCGAAGGGCATGAAGGACTGTCGTCAGGCGGCGGGACACGAAGTTACGGAGCGCCGCTCAAAAAGACGCATCCGTGTTTTCGTTCCGCCCGACAAATATCGGCGGCCAGTCTAAAGCTGTCGGTCGGCGTCCTCCCGCCAGTCCCGCTCAGCCCGGCGCGCCCATGGCCGCCGTCAGCGCGATCCCGGCCAGTCGCCCGGCCGGGATCGGTAACGGCCGAGCGCGTCAGTTCTTGGCCAGCCCCAGGCCTTCGAGAACCGATTTCGCCGTGACCGTGAAATCCGCCGCGAAGACGTCGAACTCGCCGGGCTCGTCCCAGACCGGCGTGATGCCCCGTTCCTTCAGCGCCGACTGGACCTCGGGACGGGCGTTGGCACGCGCTGCCGCCTGATAGAGGATGTCGCGAGCCTCGGCGTCGATCCCCCTGGGGGCGACCAGCGCGAACCAGTTGGCATAGGACCAGTCCTTGCCGATCGCCTCCCTGACGGTCGGCGCATCCGGGAAGGTCTCGGAACGCTCGTCCAGCATCACCGCGAGGGTGCGCACCCGGCCGGCCTCGAGGAGGCTCAACGCCTCGACCGGCGAGCCGGTGAACATCGTGATGCCGCCGGACATGACCTCCATAAGCGCCGGTGCGCCGCCCTGGCTCGGTACCCATTTCAGCTTCTGCGGGTCGATGTCGGCAGCAGCGAGAAGCCCGCCCGCGGCCACATGCCAGGATCCGCCGACGCCCGTTCCCGAGGACGAGTAGGTTCCCGCCGGCTCGCTGCGGATCGCCGCGATCAGTTGCTCCAGCGTCTCGAAGGGCGAATCCGCCGCCACGGTGACGCCGGCCGGGATGATCGCCAGCCGCGAGAACAGGTCGAGATCGTCGAGCGAGATGTCGGCCGTCCCGAGGGTACGGTAGAGGCCGATTTCCGGGCTGGCGGCGCCGAGCGTGTAGCCATCGGCCTCGGCATTGATAATGGCCGAGTGGCCGGTGATGCCGCCGCCACCGGTGCGGTTGATGACGTTGACCGGCACGCCGAGCTCTTCCTGGAAGCCAGCGGCGAAGGTGCGCACCACGGCGTCGGTGCCGCCGCCGGCCGCCCAGGGTACGATGATCGAGATCGGCCGATCGGGAAAGGCGTGTGCCGGCCCCGCGACGGCGAAAAGGCCGGCGATCAGACCGGCCACGGCGTTGACGAGCAGTTTCATGATGTCCTCCCAGACGGATCGCGCCGGTTCCCCCATGAAGTCCGGCGAACAATCAGTCTGGATGACCTTCGG
Organism: Aurantimonas coralicida DSM 14790; assembly: GCF_000421645.1. Taxonomy (GTDB): domain Bacteria; phylum Pseudomonadota; class Alphaproteobacteria; order Rhizobiales; family Rhizobiaceae; genus Aurantimonas; species Aurantimonas coralicida. The sequence goes on from NZ_ATXK01000003.1 coordinate 134,214, forward strand.
GAATGACGAAAGCGCGTCAGGGTTGTTTCGGCTGCAAACGACCCGGCGCAGCAGGCTTCCGAGCCTGCTAAGCGAAGGCGGAGCCGCCGCGCCCTGCCGGTAGCGCCGCGGTCAGGCGCCGGTGATGCGGTTGCGCCCGGCGCGCTTGGCGCCGTAGAGCGCCGCGTCCGCTGCGGCGATCATCGCCGTGCTGTCGGTTCCCTCGCGGGTGCCCGCGATGCCGCCGCTGAAGGTTGCCCGGAACAAGGTGTCGTCGCCGGCATGGCCGATCTGCGAGAACCGTAGGCGGATCCGGTCGAGCACGGCCTGCGCCGCCGCAACCGGCGTGTCGAGCAGCAGCAGGCCGAATTCCTCGCCGCCATAACGGGCCACCACGTCGGTGCGCCGCAACCCGCCGACGAGACATTGCGACAGGGCCTGGATCACCCGGTCGCCGGTCTGGTGGCCATGGGTGTCGTTGACCTGCTTGAAATGATCGATGTCGATCAGCGCCACGGTCAGCGGCGCGCCGGTGCGCCGCGAGCGCTCCAGTTCCAGCGTCACCCGCTCCTTGAACCGGGCGTGGTTCAACAGGCCGGTCAGGCTGTCGCGCTCCATGATCTGGCGCAGCGCCAGCGCCCGCTCGGCCCGCATCCGCACGGTGGCCGCGAGATGGGCGAGGTCCACCGGCTTGCGGATGAAATCGTCACCGCCGATCTGGCGGGCCTGCGTCTGCGCGGCGATATCCCGCTCGGCCGACAGGAAGACGATCGGCAGGGGCAGGGTCTGGCGCGACTGGCGGATGATCTGCGCCAGTTCGAGGCCGCTGGCGCCCGGCATATGCATGTCGAGAAGGACGAGATCGGGGGTGACCTCGGCGATGTGCCGCAGCGCGTCGGCGGGATCGGTTACCACCCGCGCGTCCATGCCGGCCGCTTCCAGCGCCAGCGCGTAGCTTTCGGCAATCAGCTCGTCGTCGTCGACGATGAGGATCGACAGGCGCTGCTGGCGGTCGCCGCTGGTCTCGAAATCCGACAGCCACGCGCCGAGTTCGACCGTGTCGACGGGCGTGGCGATGATCGCTTCGATGCCGGCTCGCGCCACGGCGAGCCGCCGGGCGAAGGACGGCGCCGCTTCGGCCAGCACCACCCGCACCTGGTTCTTCAGGACACGGCTCAGCGCCAGATCGGGATCGTAAGCGCCGCACACGACCGCGGCGAGGCAGCCGTCCGGCACGCCTGAGCGGCCGTCCACGGCCTCATAGCCGAGGCCGGACAGGGCCAGCAGCAGGCCGGAGATACGGCCGTCATCGGCAAAGGCGCAGACGATCTGGCGCGCCGGGCCCTCATCCTGCCGGCGCATGGCGGTGTCGAGGTCGGAAACGGCGAGGGGGGCTGCCTGGGCGGTCATGCGCCGTCTCCTTCTGCCGGTTCGCCGACTGCGAGCCCGTCTGCGGCAAGATTGTCGCGGATGGCCGCGACGGTACCGCGAATGCGAGCGGCGAGCGCCATGTCGTCGGGATCGGCGGCGATGAAGTCTTCCAGCTCGGCGGCGCTTTTCGAGATGACGGCGAAGCCGAAGGTCCCGCCGGCACCGGCCAGCGAATGGGCGATGCGCCGCACTTCCTCGCGATCGGCGGGCGCGCCTTCGTCGGCCAGCCGTCCGGCCAGCGCGTCGAGCATCGCGACATGGGTGGCGGCGCGCCCGGCAAATTGTTCGCGCAGGCGCATCAGCCGGGCCTCGATGGCGGCGGTGTCGGGCTGTGCGCTCATGCGACGCCCACCACGAATTCGACGCCGATGTCGCGGCCGATCTGCCAGCGCGTGGTCACCCGTCGGGTGATCCCGGTTCCCACGATGGCGAGGTCGAATTCCGCCGGCACGGCGAAATAGCTGTCGACCCTCAGCCGCGCGCCCGAAGCGGTCAGGTCGCGGACATTGCAGTCGATGATGGTGCTGCGGCCGTTGATCAGGATCTTGGCCTGTCGCAGCACGCGCTGGCGTCGCTCCTTGCGGCGCTCCGTCGCCTGGGTGATCGGCGTCTGGCCCGACTGGGCTTCAGCCCGTGCGGCCGGGACAGCCTCCGCGTCGCCGGCGGTCGGCGTGCCCGAAAAGGCCGTCACGGTCGCGGCTTCGCCGGTGGGCGCAGGACGCGCTGCGGCGATCAGGCCGTCGCCCCTGGTCCCAGCGTCCGGGTGGAGCGCGACGCCGATCTGCGGCGTGAGATGGACCTGCGCCCGGTCGAGGGTGAAGCCCCGGGTCAGCGCCTGCCGCAGGCGCTGGACCATCGTGTCCACATCCGCCAGGGCCGCCGGCCGGTCGACGATGATGACGAAGCCGTCCTCACCGAGATGGCCGGCGATGTCGCCGGCGGACAGTTGGCTGCGCAGTTCGGCGGCGAAGGCGTTCGACAGCCGCTGGCCGGCCATGTAGCCGAGCTCGGCGCGCACGGTGGCGAGTTCACGGATGTCGATGACGATGACCGCGAAGCGCCGGGCCGCGCCGGGTGCTGTGAAGTCGGCCAGCCGCGCCTGCATGAAGCGCTGGTCGTAGAGGCCGGTGGTGGCGTTGAATTCCAGTCGTTCCTGCAGCGCTTCGGTCCGGGCCCGGGCGCCCTGTGCGGCCTCGTGCCGGTCGACCGCGCCGCGCACGGCGCCGACCAGCTCGGTGACCTTCAGGTCCCGCTTCGAGACATAGTCGCTGAAGCCGCTGCGGAAGGCCTTGACCGCGGTCCGTTCGCTGCCGCCGCCGGTCAGCATGACGATGGGAGGCGGGTCCGACAGCATGGCATTGACGCGTTCGGCAACGGACAGGCCGTTGTTCTGTCCGAGGTCGTAATCCATGAGAATGCAGTCGAACGGCTCGGTGCCGAGGGTGTCGAACAGCGCGGTTTCCGATTCCAGACAGGTGACCCGCATCCCGCCCTGCAGGGCAAGAAGATTGGAGACATAGTCGAGGAAGAGCGGGTCGTCGTCTACGACGGCGAGGCCGATGTCGCGGTCCATATGCTATCCGTCCATTTGCCTGCACCTTGGACATTGCCCAAGGGTGGGTGTTGCGCCGGATAGTCCGGGATCGGCGTTAAGGATGGATTGATAGCGCTTTGAATCCAGATGGTTACGAATAAGAGCGTTGCACCGCCAACCCGCTTTTCGACATCGTGGCGCTTTCGTGCCATTGCGGGCAGGGCGCCGTCCGCAGCCCTCGCGAGGGGCCGGGCATGCGCCGTACCGGAGACTGTCAGGACAGGAAGATATCCATGACGACCCATCGCATTCTCCATGTCGACGACGAGGCTGACATCCGGGAAATCGCCGTGATGTGTCTCGAACTGGAGCCGAGCTTCGAGGTCCGCGGCGCGAGCTCGGGCGCCGAAGCCCTGGCGGTGGCCAGCGAGTGGGTGCCCGATCTCATGCTGCTCGACGTGATGATGCCGGGCATGGACGGCCCGGAGACACTGCGACGCCTGCGCGAAGACGCGCGCACCGCCGAGGTGCCGGTGGTCTTCATGACCGCCCGCACGCAATCGGCCGATGTCGAGCGCTTTCTGGGTCTCGGCGCCCTCGGCGTGATCCCCAAGCCGTTCGATCCGATGGCGCTGGCCGGCGAGGCCCGCAGCTACCTGGACCGCTGACCGGTCTGCCGGAACACGGCCGATCGTGCCGACGGACGGGGGTAGGGAACTGCCGACTTGTCGCAGGGCGCAATCTCGTCGCGTCAGCTTAAGCTATTCTCAAAGGAAAGACGGAATGCTCGCCTAGCATTGCCCGGTCGACACTTGCCGTCCGGTGCGCGGGGATACTGTCATGACCGGCCTGCACCGTCTTACCCAGCTCTATCCGATCCGTCTGGCGATCGTGATCATTCTCTATGGCCTGGCGGGCTGGCTGGGGCTGCTCCTCGCCGTACCACCGGGCTACGCGACGGTTCTGTGGCCCGCCTCGGGTATCGCCGTGGCGGCGCTGCTGCTCTACGGAGCCGGCCTCTGGCCGGGCGTGCTGCTCGGCTCGCTGATCGTCAATCTGAGCGCCGGGCATGCGGCCGCGCCGGACGGGATCGCGGCGACCGGCATCGCCGTCGCGGTCGCGATCGCGGTCGGTTCGACCATCCAGGCGCTGGTCGCGGCCGGCCTCGTGCGCCGCGTCTTCGGCGTGCCGGTCAATCTGTCGAGCCGCCGCGATCTGGTCCTCTTTGCGCTGTGTGCCGGGCCGCTGCCGTGCCTCGTCGCCGCCTCGATCGGCGTTGGCTCGCTCTATTTCGCCGGCCTCGTTGCCCCGGAGGCGCTGGCCCGCAACTGGTTCACATGGTGGTTCGGCGATGTCGCCGGCGTGCTGATCGTCCTGCCGCTCGCGCTGGTCGCGCCCTGGCGGAACTGGAGCCTGCGCTGGTCGGGGCAGCCGGTCACGCGTTTCACCGCGCCGTCGCTGCTGGCGCTGATCGTCCCGCTTGCCCTGACCCTCTACGCCTGGAAGATGACGACGGAGATTTCCGAACAGAAGAACCAGGCGTCCTTCGCGGTGCTGGCCGAAGACAGCCTTCAGGCGCTGTTGCACCGCATCTCCTCCTACAAGCAGAGCCTCGACGGCGGTTCGGGCCTGTTCCTGGCCTCCGCATCGACCACCGCGCAGGAGTGGGAGACCTTCGTCGAGGCCCTGAACATCGAGGAGAATCTGCCCGGCATCAACGGCATCGGCTTCATCCAGCCGGTCGGCCTGGGCGGCCTGCAGAGCTTCCTCGACCAGGCGTTCCGCGACGGGGTGGGGCCGATGCAGGTGCATCCCGACACGCCGGCACCGGCAAGGTTCGTCATCAAATATATCGAACCGCGCGATCGCAACCTGAAGGCCCTCGGGCTCAACATCGCCTTCGAAACCAATCGCTACGAAGCAGCGGTGCGAGCCCGCGACACCGGCGAAGCGGTGATCACCCGCCGGATCTTCCTGGTGCAGGACACCACAAAGAGCGCCGGCTTCCTGCTGCTGCGCCCGCTCTACGCCAATGGCCGGCCGCTGCGCAGCATCACCGAGCGGCGCCGCGCCTTTCTCGGCTGGGTCTATGCGCCCTTCATCGCGCCGCTGTTCATGGACAATCTCACCGCAAGCCAGGGCGTCGGCGTCGATCTCAGCGTCTATGACGGCGGCACGGCCGATCCCGAACAGCTGATCTATTCCAGCAAGGCCGCCGGGTCCGGGGGGCACGAGCCCGCCTACCGGGTCAAGAAGGTGCTGCCGGTCATGGGGCAGCAATGGACGGTCTCCTGGCAGAGCACGCCCGATTTCGAGACGAGCGTCGCCAGCAACGAGGCGACGCTGATCCTGGTCGGCGGCATGCTGCTGACGGTGCTGTTCGGCGCGCTCTTGTACTCCCACGCCCGCCGCGAGGAATCGATCCGCAACACCGTCGAGATGAAGACCCACGCCATCGCCGCGCGCGAACGCGAGAACCGCGCGATCGTCGACACCGCCGTGGTCGGCTTCATCGTCCTCGACAGCGCCGGCCATATCCTGTCGGTCAACCGCGCCGTGGAGGCGATCTTCGGTCACACCGCCGACGAGATCCGCGACCGGCACGTGGAGACCATCCTCAGCTACGATGCCATCACCGCCGTCACGCTCGCCACGGCGGTCGGCGAGGGCGAGCCCGCGTCGGATTCGCCGGTGGTCATCAGGACCCGCAGCAAGGCCGGCAAGCGCCTGTATCTCGACGTGCAGCGCAACGACTGGTCGACCGAATCCGGCGACCTGCGCCATACGCTGATCATCCGGGACGTGACGGCGCAGCGTCTGGCGGTCGAAGCGCTGGAGGCGAACGAGCGCCGCTGGAACCATGCGCTTGAAGGAGCCGGCATCGGCGTCTTCGACATCGACTTCCGCCGCGGGCAGTCCTTCGTCTCCGACACCTGGAAACAGATGCTGGGCTTTTCGCCCAACGACGACATCGAGCCGCGGGCCGAATGGCTGGCCCGCATCCATCCCGAGGATCTTCCGGCCCTCAAGGCGGTCGAAGACGCCTATTACGACACCGGGACCTTCCGGTCGGAGGCGGAATACCGGATCCGCCGCAAGGACAATGTCTGGATCTGGCTGCGCTCGGATTCCATCGTCATCGAGCGCGACAAGGCCGGCAAGCCGATGCGGGTGATCGGCACGCAGTCGGAGATCACCGAGCTGAAAACCGCCGAGGCGGCCCTGCGCTCCAGCGAGGAGCGGGTGCGTCTCGCCCTGCGCGACGCGCCGGTGGGCATGGCCATGCTCGATCTGAACGGTGGCTGGATCAGGGTCAACCAGGCGCTCTGCGCCTTCCTGGGCTACAGCGAGGACGAGCTTCTGGAGCGCGATCTGGCCGCCGTGACCCATCCCGACGACGTCGGGATCGACCACGAGCAGATGGCGCAGATGATCGCCCAGACGCTGCCGACCTACCAGGTCGAGAAGCGCTTCCTGCATCGCGACGGCCGCGCGCTCTGGTGCCTGTTCAGCGTGTCGCTGGTGCATGACCACGACGGCCAGGCCTATCTCGTCTCCCACGTCCAGGACATCAACGACCGCAAGGAGATGGACCGTCTGAAGAACGAGTTCGTCGCCACGGTCAGCCACGAGCTGCGCACGCCGCTGACCTCGATCCGCGGTTCGCTCGGCCTGATCCAGGGCGTGATGGCCAAGGACGTTCCGCCGGCCGCGACGCGTCTCCTGACCATCGCAGTCGCCAATTGCGAGCGGCTGGTCGCGCTGATCAACGACATTCTCGATCTGGAGAAGATCACCGCCGGGATGATGGCCTTCGAGACCGTCCTCGTCGATCCGAACGCGGCGGTCACCCAGGCGATCGAAGCCAACCAGCCCTATTTCGAGCGCTTCGGCGTCTCCGTGGCGTTCACCGCGACAGGCGAGGGGGAGGCGTGGATCCCGGTCGATCCGGCCCGCTTCCAGCAGGTTCTGGCCAATCTCCTGTCCAACGCCGCGAAATTCTCGCCGCAGGGGGGCGTCATCGACGTGGCGATCGAGCCGATCGACGGCGCGATCCGGATCTCGGTCACGGACCATGGCACCGGCATCCCCGCCGAGTTCCAGTCGCGCATCTTCGACCGCTTCACCCAGGCCGATTCCTCGGCCACCCGCGAGAAGGGCGGCACCGGGCTCGGCCTGCACATCACACGCCAGATCATCGAGACGATGGGCGGGACGATCGACTTCGCCAATGTCCCGGGGGCGGGCGCGCGGTTCTGGATCGACATGCCATGCCAGGCAGCCGAGCCGGCGGCCCTGCCGCCCGGTCGGTCGGAGGCGGAAGCCGCGTATGACGGGCCGCGCGGCCTGCCGGTCGGCCTGCATCTGGAGGACGACGGCGACTTCGTCGAGATCCTGTCGGCAATGCTGCGCGGCAAGGTGGAACTCGTCAGCGCCGGCAGCCTCGCCGAGGCACGGCAGGCGCTGAAGGACCGGCATTTCGATTTCGCAGTGCTCGACCTGACGCTGCCCGACGGCCACGGACTGGCGTTTCTCGACGAGCTCAGCCGCACCGACGGCGGGCGCGTGCCGACCCTCGTCCTGTCGGCCGCCGACGTGATGATCGACGACGACCGGGTCGACGAGATCCTGGTGAAGTCGCGGGTGACCGAAACCCGCATCGTGGCGTCGATCCTGTCCTTGGCGAGCGGCGAGAGCGAAGCCCCGGAGCCGGGAAGGCTCAGGGCCTAGAACGCAGCCGGCGGGGCGTACGGCCCCGCAGCCGCGCGGCGATCAGGCGCCGCCGGATTGCGGCCCGCCTGGCAGGTAGCTGCGCACCAGCCGCGCCACGTCGAGCTCCGAGGAGCGGGTCTTGGTCAGGGTCGCATTGACGCGGCGAGGCAGGTTCGGATCGACCTCGTCGGCCGAGAAGATGATCACCGCGACGTCCGACGACAGGTCCGGCAACAAATCGAGGCCAGAGCCGTCCGGCAGGTTGATGTCGAGGATGACCAGCTCGAAGGGCTGCCGCGCCACCAGTTCGCGCGCCGCCTCCAGCGTGCGGGCAGAGGTGACGCAGACATCGCCGCCCAGCCCGCCGGCAAGCACTTCGGTGACGTCGCGATTGTCCTCGACATGCAGGATGCGCGGCCGGCTCTCGGGCGAGCGGATCGCCACGCGGTCCAGCGCGGCACGCAGCTTGGCCGTGTCGATCGGCTTGGCCAGCCAGTCGATGATGCCGACGGCCGATCCGTTCAGCGCTTCGCGGGTCTCGTCGGCCACGGCCGAGATGACCAGAACCGGCAGATCGGGATTGCGCGGCGACCGGCGGATCTCGTGGAAGAGCTCGATGCCGCTGTCACCGGCCAGCCGGATATCGAGCGTGACGGCAACATATTCGAAGTTGGACAGAAGCGTCCGCGCCGTCGCGATGCCCGGCGCGATGTCGCTGGCAAACCCCTGCGCGTCGAGATGGGCGGCCACGATCTCGGCGATATCCCGTTCGTCCTCGCAGACGAGAACGCGGGGCCGATGGTCGATGACACCGGCCGGATCGTTCTGCCGGGCGACCAGTTCGGGCAGGTCGACATGGAAGGTCGTGCCGGTATCGCCGGTATCGAAGCCGATCTTGCCGCCCAGCTTCTCGACGATCGTCTTGGCGATGCTGAGGCCGAGCCCCGTGCCGCCCTTCTGTCGATTGTCGGTGGCGTCGGCCTGTTCGAACTTGCCGAAAATGCGCTTGCGGAAGGATTCGGGGATGCCCTGGCCCTGGTCGGAGACCGACATGCGCACCCAGTCCTCGCCGAGCCGCGCGATCGTGACGGTGACGGTCCCGTCGACCGGCGAGAACTTGACCGCGTTGGAGAGGAAATTGGCGAAGACCTGATGCAGGCGGTTGGTGTCGGTCTTCGCCTCGATGTCGGGCGCCTCGTCGACGAGCCGGATGGTGACGCGGCGCTCGGGCATGTAGCTGGAACTGGCGGCGATCGCCTGTTCCAGGAGGGGGCGCAAGCGCGTTCGCTGCAGGTCGAACGGCATCTTGCCGGATTCCAGCTTCTCCAGATCGAGAATGTCGTTGATCAGCAGCACCAGCCGTTCGCTGTTGTTGTGGGCGATCTCGACCATGTGGGCGGCCTTGGGCGGCAATTCGCCGGTGACACCGGCGGTGATCAGGCCGAGCGAGCCGCGGATCGAGGTCAGCGGCGTACGCAGCTCGTGGCTGATCGTGGCGATGAACTCGTTCTTCACCGCGGCATTGCGCTTCTGCTCGGTGACGTCGCGATTATAGGTGATGATGCCGACGATCCGGCCCGTATGATCGCGGAACGGCGCCTTCAGCGTGTTGAGCCAGCCCTCGGAATCGTCCGGGAACACGGTCATCTGATCGGTCCGGATCGCCTTTCCGCTCTCCAGCATGGCGACCTCGTCGGCCCGAAAGCGCGTCGCCAGTTCGGGCGGGTAGAAATCGAAATCGGTCTTGCCGATCAGGTCGGCGGCACCGCGAACCCGCATCATCGTGGCGGTGGCCGGGTTTGCGGCGATGAACCGCCCGTCGACGTCCTTCACGTTGAGGCAGTCCGGAAGCTCCCGCACCATGGCGCGGTAGATGGCGTTGGTCGCCGACAATTCGCGGCGGCGTGCCTGCCATTGCAGGACGACGGCGATGAGCACGGCGCTGATGAAGGTCAGCACCAGCAAGGGTACGCCGGTGCGGGCGAGAAGCGACAGCCGCAGATCGGCCGGGATCGCCAGGAACGCCACCAGCCGGCCGAAGGCCACCGCCAGGCCGAAGACCAGGATGACGCTGATCGTGCGCGGACGCGTGCGTGTCCACCAATAGGCGGCCAGTCCGACGACGATGGTGATGACGATGTCCGCGACGCCGGCCATGGCGCCCGCGCCACCCAGATACACGCGGTAGAACAGGGCAGCGACGCCGGCGATGATGACCGCCGGCAGCCCGCCGAAGAAGCCGGCGGCGGCGACCAGCGGCGCCCGCAGATCGATCACGAAGCCGGCGATCAACGGCTGCGCCGAGGCCATGGAGACGACGGCGCCAATGCCGAGAATCAGCCCGAGCAGCAGGGACTGGATCTTCGGCGACAGCCGGGTCGTCCATTCGGTGACGAAATCCCACGCGAGCACGAGAATCGAAACAAGCGCCAGATTGGCGAAGAGGGATTGCCAGAGAGGGGTCATGCTGCTCGCAGTCTGCCGATCCGGGCCGAATGTGAAGCGCCCTCGATCTATCTGGCGCAGCGGTACCACAAGCACGGCGATTTCGGCAAAGACGGTTCACCAATCCCTTCACGCCGACCGGGCAGGACCTGTTGCCGCCCCGCCTCGTGCGACATTGCCGGTCGCAGAATGGCTGCGAGCGTTGCCTTTCCGTGACACACCCGACAAGGCGCGGCGCCGCGATATGCAGGTAAAAACCTGTCTGTCTTTACATGCAGGTAAAAAACTGCATATCATGGGCCGTCAGCATGGAAATGAGATCGATGGACGATGACAAGGTCTTCAAGGCGCTCGGCGATCCGACCCGCCGAAAGCTGCTGGACCGCCTTTGCGAAGAGAATGGCCAGACCCTCGGGCAGCTCTGCCTGAATCTCGAGATGGCTCGCCAGTCGGCCACGCAGCATCTGGGAATCCTGGAGGCGGCCAATCTCGTGAGCACCGTCAAACGCGGGCGGGAGAAGCGGCACTTCATCAATCCGGTGCCGCTGCACGACATCTACGAGCGCTGGGTGCGCAAGTTCGAAACGCACCGGCTCACCCTGTTGCACGACCTGAAGAACGAACTCGAAGGAGAACGGAAATGACGCAGGACAGGACCAGTTTTGTCTACATTACCTACATCGCTTCGACGCCGGAGAAGGTTTTCGAGGCGATCACCCGGCCGGATGTCGCGCGGCTCTACTGGGGCCACGAGAATGTCTCCGAATGGACCCCGGGTTCCACCTGGCGGCATGTCCGCGACAATGACGAGCGGCCGGTGGAGATCGTCGGCAAGGTGGTCGAGAGCGCGCCGCCGCACCGTCTGGTCATGACCTGGACCGGTGCGTCCCAGGCATCCGACCCGGACAGCTACAGCCGGGTGACATTCCAGATCGAGCCGAACGATCACGGCGTCCGGCTGAGCGTCAGCCATGACGACCTGCAGGTCGGCAGCGGCATGGCCGCCGGGGTCAGCAAGGGTTGGCCGCTCGTCCTGTCCAGCCTGAAATCCTATCTGGAAACGGGCCGGGGCTTCGATCTGTCCGGCAGGGCGAGGGCCGCCTGACGCGGCGCGGAGCGCTGCGCTTTTCGAGGATACGGAAGATGTCTGAAGCCTATACCGGCGGATGCGCCTGTGGCGCGATCCGCTACGAAAAGGCCGGCGTACCGATCGCCGCGCTTCATTGCCAGTGCCGCCAATGCCAGCAGCGCAGCGGCACCGGCCATGCGTCCTACGTGGTTCTTGACCGGCGCGAGGACCTGATCGTCCAGGGTGAGCTGAAGTCCTGGCCGGTCGCCGGTGACAGCGGCAACGTCAAGCACAACGCCTTCTGCCCGATCTGCGGCTCGCCTGTTTTCGTGACGTTCGAGGCGATGCCCGAAATGATCGCGATCCATGTCGGCAGTCTCGACGACCCGAGCTGCTTCCATCCGGGCATGGTGACCTATGCGGCCCGCGCCCAGCAATGGGACCGGGTCGGTCCGGGCCTGAAGAGCTTTGCCGAGATGCCGCCGGGCTAGACGGCAGACGAAGCGCGGGCAGCGTCGATCACAAACGAAACGGGCGCGTCCTGCGACGCGCCCGTTTCCTGTCAGGTCGATGAAGCGTCGTGCCTCAGGTGATGCGCTGGATGCTTGCGGCGATCTCGTCGCGGTCGAAGACGCGCTTCCAGTCGTCGCGCATCAGCATCGGCTTGCCGAATTCGATGGCCTTGTTGCAGGCGTCGGAGAACACGCCGTCGACCTCGTCGAAGATCACCGCGCCGAGGATGTTCATGTGGCCGAGCAGGAAGTCGCGGGCGCAATCATGCGGCACGCCCTTCTTGACCACTTCGTCCATGGCTTCGCGCATGACCACCAGCAGCGAGGCGCAGACCGTCTCCGACAGGCCCGGCTCCAGATAGGCCATCTGCTCGACGGTCACCTGGTAGGTGCGGGCCACCGGCGCGTAGATGGCGCGGGCGACCTTGTCGCCGATCTCGTAATGCTCCTGCGGGCCCTGCATCAGCGCGTTGACGACGCCCTGCTGGGCCGCGACGCCGCCGAAATGGTCCTTGCGGCCGGCCTCGGTCTCTTCGTTGTGGAAGATCGGCGGATGGCAGGGATGGGTGACGAAATAGGTGATGTCGGCCCGCTCCGGGAGATGGCCGGCGAAGGGCGCCGCGGCATCGAGCACGACGACGATGGTGCCCGGCGCGACCTTCGGAACCACCAGTGACGCGACCTTGCCGATCACCGTGTCCGGTACGGCGAGGATCACCACGTCGGCGCCGTCCAGTCCGGTCTCCTGGTCGACGCAATCGACGCCGATCGCATCCTTCAGGCGCTCCTGGCCCTTCGGGTCGACCTCGATATGGCGGACGTCGAAATCCGATTTCGCCAGATTGCGGGAAAGACGGACACCCATTTTGCCGCCTGCGCCGAACAGCGCCACAGTGGTCATTGCCTACACTCCTCCGAGGTCCGACGGGACCTTTCCTAAACTGGTATGATGAGATAATAATAGGACCGAAATGTCAACGCCCGCCACGGGCCTTCGAGGTAGCTTCATGCAAGAGACAGAGCCCGTCACGCCTTGGGTGACGTGGTACGGCGACGACTTCACCGGATCGGCCGCCGTGATGGAAGCGCTGGCCTTCGCGGGCGTGCCGACCGTTCTGTTCAGCGACGTGCCGGACGCCGAACTGCTTGCCCGCTTCAGCGCCTGCCGGGCGATCGGCATCGCGTCCACCGCGCGCAGCCACGGCCCGGAGTGGATGGCGGAGCACATGCCGGCGCCGCTGCAGTTCCTGCACGATCTCGGCGCGCCGCTGCTGCACTACAAGGTCTGCTCGACCTTCGATTCCTCGCCGCAGACCGGCAATATCGGCAAGGCGATCGATCTCGGCCTCGCCATTCGTCCGGCCGACGCGGTGCCGATCCTGACCGCCGCGCCGCAGATGCGCCGCTACCAGGCCTTCGGCCATCTCTTCGCCGGCACCTTCGACGGCGTCTACCGGCTCGACCGGCATCCGGTGATGTCGGACCATCCGGTCACGCCGATGCACGAGGCCGATCTCCTGAAGCATCTGGCCGAGCAGACGTCGCTGCCCTCGGCGCTGATCGACCTGGAGGCACTGTGGTCCGGCCCGCAGCCGCGGCTGGAGGCGGCCCTGCGCGACGGTGCGCGGCTCCTGTCGATCGATTCGATGGAGCCGGCGAGCGAGACGGCGGCAGGCCGGCTTCTGTGGGAAAACCGCGACCGGCTCGGCTTCGTGGTCGGCAGCCAGGGCATCGAATTCGCGCTGCTGCGCCACTGGCTGGAGATCGGCCTGATCGCCCCGGCCGAACCGGCCGGCAGCGCCGGGCGCGTCGACCGGATCGCCGTGATCTCGGGATCGGTGTCGCCGATGACCGGCGCGCAGCTCACCTGGGCCGCCGCCAACGGTTTTGCGCTGCTGCCCTTCGACGCGACGCGCGTCTGCGGTTCGCCGGCGGACCTTGCGGCGGAGGAAGACCGGCTCGTCGCGGCGGCCTGCGAGGCGGCCGCAGATGGCGCCAGCCCGCTGGTCCATTCGGCGCTCGGCAACCAGGACAAGGCGGTCGCGGCCTTCCGGTCGACGGTTTCGCAGAGCGGCCTGACCATCGAGATCGCCAACCGGCGCATCGGTGAGGCCCTCGGCCGGATCCTCGACCGGACGCTGAGCGAGACCGGGATCCGCCGCGCCGTCATCTCGGGCGGCGACACGTCGGGTCACGGCATGCGGCAACTGGGTCTCGACGCGCTGGTCGCCTGCGCGCCGACGATTCCGGGCGCGTCGCTGTCCACCGCCTATGGCAAGGGCGCCCATGACGGGCTGCAGATTGCCCTGAAGGGCGGCCAGATGGGCTCGGAGGATTTCTTCGGCTGGATCAGGGACGGCGGCGGCCCGCGCGGCTGAACCCCAGTCACCGGGCCCGGGCGATCAGCGCGGCGGCGTCTCGCCGTCGCCGAAGCTGTAGAAGTCGAGCGACCGGTTGAGATGGCCGCGCATGGTCTCCACCGCCTTGTCGGGATCGTGCGCGGCGATCACGTCGACGATGCAGTCGTGCTCGGTCAGGGTGATCTCCTCGTTGTTCGACCAGTGCAGCAGCGAGGTGTGGTACTGGAACAGCCAGCGCAGCATGGCGACCGAGACGGCCGAGATGATCGGGTTGGCGACGATGTCGGCGATGCGCGTGTGGAACGCCATGTCGACCTCGATGAACGGCACCGGGTCGCCACCGAGGAGCGAGCGCTGGCGCTGCACCAGTTCGCGCAGTTCTGCGACATCGGCGTCGGTGGCGTTCTCGGCGGCCACTCGGACGATGCCGAGCTCGAACATGCGCCGCGCCTGTTTCAGATGCTCCAGGTTCGACGGCACCGCGTTGAGCAGCAGGCGGGCAATCTCGTCGGTCTGGTCGAGAACCGTGCCGGCAGTGATCTCGTTGACCCGGCTGCGCTCGCCATGGCTGATGGTGATCAGACCGGCATTGTGCAGCGATTGCAGCGCTTCGCGCACCGCCGGTCGGCCGACGCCGAAGCGCTCCATCAGGGCGCGCTCGGAGGGCATGTAGTCGCCGGCGCGCAATTCGCGCGACCGGATCATGTGGCGCAATTTGTCCAGCACCTGATCCGAGAGCTTGCGCCGGACGATCTTTTCGCCCTCCTGGCCTGAATCGAGCTGGAACACCGCTTTACCTCTTCGATCTCGTCGCGCCGCCCTGCCGCAGCGTTGCGCCGACGTCGTCTCTTACCTTCCAACCAAAAGGTGGCAAGTCTTCGAAGGGTTCTAATGTGAGGTTTGCGTCGAACACGGCGCCCGACAGGGCAAGATGGGCGCGTTGTGTGTCCACTTCGCTCGCCACCACCGCCATCCCGGCGCATGCCGCCAGCGCCGCGATCGCTTCGGTCAGGGGCAGGCGGCTGCCGTCCGGCGCGAAGAGGCCGCGGGGTCCATAGAGTTCGGCTGGCGTCCAGACCGAGATCCCCGCCGGGGCCAGCGCGGTGGCGAGCCCCACCGCATAGGCGGCGGCAAATCGGCCGGCATGGCGCGGATCGTCGTCGGCCATGGCGACGCGGCGGCGATCCGGGTTCGGAATGGTGCGGGCGCCATAAGGGTTCTGCCGCATCGCGATGGTCGACGGGCCGATGCGGTAGTCGCGATCGCCGATGATCGCCCGCGCCGAGGCGGTGATGTGGGCGACGGCCTCGAGCGTCTCCATCACGGCGCGGTCGCCGGCGTCGTGGACGATCGGGCACAGCGAATGAACGACGAAGTCGAGCATCTCCACCGGCGGGCGCTTGCGGTTCAGCTCGGGAAAGAAGCTCGCCATGCCGCCGCCCATCAGGGGCACGTCGAACCGGCGGCGTGCGGCGGCATGGATCGCGTCGAGCGGCGGGCAGGGCGGCCAGGCCGATCCGGGCGGCGTCGATTGCCGGTCGACCGACGGGCAGACCATGACGCTGTCCGGCGCAAAGCCCGCAGCGCGCATGGCGTCGGCATAGCCGGCGAGGATCGGGTCCGGATCGACATCCGCATCGCCGCCGAAATCGGCGATCATCTCCAGGTCGAAACCATGGGAGGGCGCGGCGGCCTGAAGGGCGGCGTGGGCGACGAACTGCCCGGCGACATCGCCGAGGCTGGCGTCGACATGGCAGAGCAGGCGCTGCGGCCGGACCGCGTCGAGATCGCCGAGACTGGTAACGGCCCGACGGGCATGGTCGGCGGTAACAAGAATGGCCGTCTGCGGGAACGTCGTTCCGGCGGCCGGCGGTGCGGCGGTCTTCGGCGCGGCTGCCGGGACGCCCGACCATGTCAGGCGCACGGCCTGGCGCAGTTCCTCGCCATCGGCGATGTCGTAGGGCCAGGGCAGGGCGATCGGCCGGTTGTAGGTCTTGAAGGAGGCGTCGCCCCACTGGCGCTGATCCTCCATCTCGAAGGCATCGCCCTCGAAACGGCAGCGGCACTCCTTGCTCGCGACCCGATGGGTGATGCCGGCCATGTCCATGAAGGGCTGCCACGGCGCGATGCGCTGCGGGAAATGGCCCTCCTCGACCTGTCCGTCGGTATGGGTGACGGTGACGGGTGCCCCGGCCTGGCCGGTGATCGGGTGGAGGACCGTGAAGCCGGTGCGGTTGGTTTCGAACCGGCCGCTCGCCTTGCCGACCGCCTCGAAGTCCAGCCCGTCCGGCCGGACGCGGATGGTCAGGTTCACATCGAGCCGTCCCGGCGGGTTGGTGAAGGCGAGGGCGCAGCGGAGCACCAGCGCATCGCCCTCGCGGCTCTCGCGTACCGGACCCATCTCGGGAAACAGCGTGCCCCAGTCGCGGTCGCGGGCGAGGAACGCCACCTGCCGCAGGAGTTCGCGGCCTCCCACGGTCAGGTGGGAGATCGCGCCGTTGCGAAAGGCGAAGGCGACGGGGCCGAGCTCGACGGAACGCGCCGTTTCGAGCGGCTGGTCCGTGCCGTAGAGTTCGACCGGATCGCTCATATGTCGGACAGCCTCACCGTCTCGCCGGTCTCGGCCGAGCGGTAGGCGGCCTGGACCAGCGCCAGGGTCTTCAGATTGTCGGCGCCCGAGGTTTCCGGCTGGGTGCCGGCGTCGATGCAGGCGACGAAATGCTGCTGGATGATCCGCACGCTCTCCTGGATGTTATGCCAGGGACGCTCGGCCCAGGGCAGGACGGGCGGCGACACGTCGGTCACGGTCTCGTCGCCACCGGTCTGGACAACCAGGCTGTAGCCGGCGTCGAGCCGCAGCGTGCCCTCGGTGCCGTCGATCTCCAGCAGCGACTGCGGAAAGGTCTCCGGCGTGCGGCGGGTGGCATAGGAGCAGTCGACGACGGAGGTCACGCCGCCTTCGTGGGCGAGCAGCATGGTGGCCACGTCCTCGCCCTTGATCTTCGGATTGACCCGCTGCGTGGTCGCCGCGATACGCTCGACATCACCGAACAGCGCCCGCGAGATGTCGAGGATGTGGATGCCCAGATCCTCGATGATGAAGCGCTCGCCTTCGGCCAGATAGGGCTGGCCGGAATAGACGTCGTAGCCCGAACGGAAGGCGACGCGGCCGAAGAAGGGCGTGCCGATCGCGCCGCTGCGTACGGTCTCGATGGCCTTGCGCACGGCCGACTGCCAGCGGAAGTTCTCGTGCACCATCAGCGTGCGGCCGGCGGCCTCGACGGCGGCCACCATGGCGCGGGCGTCGTCCATCGTCTCGGCGAAGGGCTTCTGGCAGATGACGTGGCAGCCGGCGCCGGCAGCCATCTCGACCAGCGGCCGGTGGCTCTGGACGGTCGTCGCGATGTCGACGAAGTCCAACTCCTCGGCCGCGAACATTGCCGCCGCGTCGGTATAGGTGCGGGCGATGCCGAAGGTCTCGGCGGTGGCGGCGAGCCGCTCGGGATCGCGGTCGCAGAGCGCCACGATCTCCGCGCCGTCGATGTCGCGCCAGGCATGCAGCTGGTTCTGTGCAAAGAAGCCGCAGCCGATCAATGCGCCTTTCATGGGGTACTCTCCTTACTTGCCGAGGGCCGCCTGGGCCTGCAGGGCGACGCGGCTCTGGACGCGCTGCTGGGCCTGGTCGATGACCACGGCGGCGATGATGACGAGACCCTTGATCACGGTCTGCCAGAAGGCCGAGACGCCCATCATCACGAGGCCGTCCGACAGGACGCCGATGACGAAGGCGCCGATGATGGTGCCGCCGATCTTGCCGCGCCCGCCCGACATGGACGTGCCGCCGAGCACCGCCGCGGCGATGGCGTTGAGCTCGAAGGTGTCACCGGTGGCCGGATGGGCGGCGACGAGCTGCGAGGCGATGATGATGCCCACCAGCGCGGCGCAGAAGCCCGAGAACATGTAGACGAAATACTTGACCCGGTTGACCTTCACGCCGGACAGGGCCGCGGCCTTCTCGTTGCCGCCGACGGCATAGATGTAGCGGCCGAGCGGCGTGCGCTTGGCGATATAGGCGGCGACGCAGCCCACCGCGATCAGCATCCAGATGGAGATCGGAATGCCGAGGAAGTCGCCGGCGCCGATCATCCGGAAGGTGTCCGAGCCGTATTCGGCGTTGCCGTTGAGGTTGGGGAAGGTCCGGCCGTCCGAGGACAGCATGGCGGCACCGCGGGCGACATAGAGCGTGCCCAGCGTCGCGATGAAGGGCGCGACGTTGAGCTTGGTTATGAGGAACCCGTTGATCGCCCCGACGGCCACGCCGACGACGATGACCAGGAGGCAGATCTCGATCGTGTTGAACTGGATCGACCAGCCAAGCCCCAGATCGATGCCGTTGAGGATCAGCCAGCCGGCGACCATGCCGCACAGGCCGACGATCGAGCCCACCGACAGGTCGATGCCGCCGGAGACGATGACGAAGGTCATGCCGATGGCGAGGAAGGCGTTGAGCGCGACGTGCTTCGACATGATGACCATGTTCGCCGTCGACAGGAAGTTCGGCGCGGCGAAGGCGAAGAAGACGAAGACGAGGATCAGCGCGATGAAGGTGCGCGCCTTCAGGATGACGAGCAGCATCGAGGTGCTGTCCATCTCCCGGCGGGGAACGGCGGTGGCGGTCTGGGCGGTCATCACGAGGCCTCCTTGAAGGCGGAACTGGGTGCGTGGTCGGGGGCGTGCCCCATTGCCGAAGCCTCGACGAGCGCCGTTTCGGTCGCCTCGTCCTTGCTGAACTCGCCGGTCACCCGGCCGTTCGACATCACCAGGATCCGGTCGGACAGCGACATCACCTCTTCGAGGTCCGAGGTGACGAAGACGATGCCGAGGCCGTCGGCGGCCAGCTTGCGCATGACGCGGAACACCTCGGCCTTGGCGCCGATGTCGATGCCGCGGGACGGCTCGTCCATGAGCAGGATCTTCGGGTCGGTCATCAGCGCCTTGGAGATGACGACCTTCTGCTGGTTGCCGCCCGACAGCGAGGAGACCTCGTGCTCGGGGGAGGCGATCTTGATGGTCATGCGGCGGATGAAGTCGGCGACGGTCTCGGCCTCGCGCTTCAGCGACATGTGGATGCCGCGGGTGAAGGCGCCGAGGCTGGACAGCGTCATGTTCTCGCGGATCGACAGGATCTGCACGAGCCCGTCCTGCTTGCGGTCCTCGGGAATGAGGGCGAGGCCGCGGGCAATCCGGTCGGAGACGCCGCGCTTGGCCAGGTGCTCGCCGCGCATGAAGAAGGAGCCGGCATAGTCGCGCTGCTGCCCGATGATGCATTCGAGCAGTTCCGAGCGCCCGGCGCCCATCAGGCCGTAGACGCCGAGGATCTCGCCCTCGCGCAGCGAGAAGGAGACGTCGTCCACGGCCAGTCCGCCGCTCTTGTTGGGCAGCGAGATATGCTCGGCCCGGAAGATCTCGGCGCCGTAATCGTGCTCGACCTCCTTGGCGAAATCCTTCGAGGCCTCGCCGATCATGTTGCGCACGATCCAGGGCACGTCGACGCCGTCCATCGAGCGGGCGCCGGTGATGGCGCCGTCGCGAAGGACCGTGATGTAGTCGCCGACGCGGATCAGCTCTTCCAGCCGGTGCGAGATGTAGACGATACCGACGCCGTTGGCCTTCAGATCGGCGATGACCCGGAACAGGATCTCCACCTCGGAGGCCGACAGCGCCGAGGTCGGCTCGTCGAGGATCAGGATGCGGGCGTTCTGCGCCAGGCTCTTGGCGATCTCGACGATCTGCTGCTGGCCGACCTTGAGGTCGCCGACCAGCGTGTCGGGGTCGATGTCGTGCTCCAGCCGGCGCAGGAGGCGGCGGGTTTCCTCGCGCTGCGCGGCCATGTCGATGTCGACGCCGGCACGGGTCTTTTCGCGCGCGATGAAGATGTTGTCGCTGACCGACAGGTTGGGGAAGAGGTTGAGCTCCTGGAAGACGATGCCGATGCCGTGGCGAGCGGCCTCGTCGGTCGAGCGGAACACCCGTTCCTCGCCGTCCATCAGGATGGTGCCCTGGGTCAGCTGCTCGACGCCGGCGATGACCTTCATCATCGTCGACTTGCCGGCGCCGTTCTCGCCGACCAGCACGTTCACGGCGCCCATATAGAGGTCGAAATCGACGTCCTTGAGGGCGACCGTGCCCGGATAGACCTTCAGGCCGTTGCGGATCGACAGGCCGATCGGATGGGCAGCGTCGGCCATCTCACTCTCCGATCTGGAGCTGGGTCGGGACCAGCTCGACCGATTGCGCGTTGCCCTTCAGCGCGATGACGCCCTCGAAACGGGCGGTCTGGCCGACCACGTCGCCCTCGGGAAGCGTCAGCCGCGAATGGGCGACGGCGTTCAGCGCATTGGCGAGCTTGGCGAATTCGATCTGGTCGCGGAAATCGGTGAAGACGATGAACGGCATGGCGTCGCGCAGCGCCGTGCCGCGGATGATCGGTCCGAGCTGGACCGTGACGTCGCCCTTGCCGTCGCCGTCGGTGTCGACCTGCAGCTTGGCCGCGCGGCTCTTCAGCTTGGCTTCGACGATCTTGCCCTCGCCGGAGACGGCGAAGTTCCACGGGCTGGTCTCGCCGTCGCGGGGAAAGCCGTATTGTTCGCCGGCGGCGTCGGGATCGCTGGCCATGGCGGCGCGCAGATCGGTCAGCGGCACGACGTGGCTGGCGATCTCCGGCATGACCTTCGGCTCCCATGCCTCTTCGGCATAGGCCGCCATGCGGGTCTCGTCGGTCGCGGCGACCGCGGCGCCTTCACCGGCGGTCTTCTCGGATTCCCAGACGATGGTGAAGCCGCAGAGGCAGAGGACCGAGGCGGCGAGAATGGTGGTGCGGATGGTTCTGTTGCGCATGGCAGGCCTGCCCCTGAACGGTGATGTGCCTGGCACGATGGCCAGGCACGAGCGTGTCTTGGGAGACGAGTAGCGTCAGTCGGCGAGCGCGAAGGTCTCGAGCTTGTCGGCGTTGCTCTCGTCGATCAGCACGCAGTCCATGAGCTGCTTCTCCGGCTGGCCGGTGGAGCCCGTGGTCAGGTACTGGTCGGCCTGCTCGACGGCGAGCTGGGCCTGGCGATAGGCCGGCTGCAGCACGGTGGCCTTGATGCCGCCCTTCTTGATCGAGTCGCGCACGTCGTTGGAACCGTCGAAGCCGACGAGGATGACGTCGGTGCGGCCGGCCGCTTCCAGCGCAGCCCAGGCGCCCATCGCCATGGTGTCGTTGCCGGAGATGACGCCCTGGATGTCCGGATTGGCCTGGAGGATGGTCTCCATCTTCTCGTAGGCTTCGGTCTGCGACCAGTTGGCGGACTGCTGCGCCACCATCTTCATGTCCGGATACTGGTCGATGATGTCGTGATAGCCCGAGGACCGGATGCCGGCATTGGTGTCGGCTTCGCGGCCGAGCAGCTCGACGTAATTGCCTGCCTCGCCCATCAGCTCGACGAACTTCTCGGCACCGAGCTGCGCGCCCTGGTAATTGTTGGAGACGATCTGGCTGACGGCGATGCCGCTTTCCTTGATCTCGCGGTCGATCAGGAAGGACGGGATGCCGGCTTCCTTGGCACGGCGTACGGGCGCGACGGAGGCGTCGGCGCCGGCATTGTCGAGAATGATCGCCTTGGCGCCGCGCGCGATCGCCGTGTCGTACATTTCCGACTGCTTGTTCGGGTCGTCGTCATGGACGAGGACGAGGGTCTCGTAGCCGAGTTCCTGGGCGCGCTTTTCGGCGCCGACGGCCTCGGCCTTGAAGAACGGGTTGTCATGGCTCGGCGTGATGATGGCAATCAGGCCCTTGTCCTGGGCGAATGCCGGCATCGCGATCAGGCTGGCAGCGCCAGCCAGCGCGGAAATGAGAATACGACGGTTCAACAGCATGAAAGGCTCCTCCCGATCATTCGTGGCACCCGGTGCGGATGCCCTCCTCCCTAGATCGGCCCGAAGCTTGAGAGATCGTCATTACTATGTCAACAGGTATGATGAGTATTTGAGATGGCGTGCGACAAGAAGGATAATGCGATGGCGGACGACATGATCAGGGTGACCTATCGCATCGAATGCGCCGGCGACGTCGAGGCGATGGCCGCCAAGATCGCGTCGGACCAGTCGACCGGCACCTTCACCGAACTGCCGACAGAGACCGAGGCCGTGCGCGCCCGCTGCGCCGCCCGCGTCGAGCAGGTCACGCCGCTCGAGCCGCTGGCCGTCCCGTCGATTCCCGATCCGGCAGGGCAGGGCCCGTATCACCGCGCCGACGTCACCATTGCCTATCCGCTGGAGGCCGTCGGCACCGACATCGCCGCGCTGATGACGATCACCATCGGCGGCGTCTTCGCGGTCAAGGGCGTCACCGGCATCCGCGTGATGGACATCGACCTGCCGCAGGCCTGGGCGTGCCATCCCGGGCCGCAATTCGGCATCGCCGGCTCGCGCCGGCTGATGGGCGTGGAGGCGGGACCGATGATCGCCTCGATCATCAAGCCGTCGCTGGGGCTTCTGCCGGACGAGACCGCCGCGGTCGTCGCCGATCTCTGCGCCGCCGGCGTCGATTTCATCAAGGACGACGAGAAGCTGATGAGCCCGGCCTATTCGCCGCTCGAGCAGCGCATCGCGGCCATCATGCCGGTGATCCGGGATCACGAGCAGAAGACCGGCAAGCGGGTGATGTACGCCTTCGGCATTTCGTCGGCCGATCCCGACACGATGATGCGCAACCATGACCGCGTGGTCGAGGCCGGCGGCAACGCCGCCGTCGTCAACATCAACTCCATCGGCTATGGCGGCATGAGCTTCCTGCGCAAGCGCTCGGCGCTGTGCCTGCATGCCCACCGTAATGGCTGGGACATCCTGACCCGCCATCCGGGGCTGGGTCTGGAATTCCGGGCCTATCAGAAGATCTGGCGGCTGCTCGGCGTCGACCAGTTCCAGATCAACGGCATCCAGGCGAAATACTGGGAGCCGGACGAGAGCTTCGTGCGCTCCTTCGAAGACTGCATGACGCCGATCTTCTCCGAGGCCGACCGGCCGCTGCCCGTCGTCTGTTCGGGCCAGTGGGGCGGGCAGGCGGTCGAGACCTATGAGCGCACCGGCCGCACGCTCGACCTGATGTATCTCGGCGGTGGCGGCATCCATGGCCATCCGATGGGGCCGGCCGCCGGCGTGCGCGCCATCCGCCAGGCCTGGGACGCGGCGGCCGAGGGCCTGTCGCTGGCCAACAAGGCGCGGGACCATCCCGAACTGGCCGCTTCGCTGACCAAATGGGGCTGAGCGCCCCGTATCCGCGCTGACATGCGAAGGAGGCAGGGCCGGGCAGCAGGCTCCCGGCCCTCTTTCGTGACGTCCTACCGTTCGACGGCGGGTGCGTTCTCGCCGAGGTCCCAATAGAGACCGGCCATCATCGCCAGGCCCTCGCGCACGATGCCGGTGGGCACATGCTCGTTGGGCGCATGCTGGGAACAGCCCGGATAGGAATGCGGCACCCAGATGGTGCGCATGCCCAGGACTTCGGAGAAGGCGTCGTTGGGCAGCGAGCCGCCGAGATTGGGCAGGATCGCCGGCCTGGCGCCGGTCGTCTTGGCGATGGAATCCACTGCCCAGCCGACCCAGGCGTCGTCGGGATCGAGGCGCGTCGCCTTGAAGATGCCGTCGCTGGTCAGGCCGATCTGCACCATGCCGAGGCCCTGCCGGTCGAGATGGCGGCGGATCGCCGGCATCACCGCCTGCGGATCGATGCCGACGACGTAGCGCAGCTGCATCCGGGCCCAGGCTCGCGGCGGGATGGCATTGACCGGCGTCTTCGGATTGCCGGCCTCGAAAGCCAGGACTTCCAGGGCGCACCAGCCGAAGACCCGCTCCGACGGCGTCAGGCCCGGCTCGCCCCAGTCCCGCTCGATGATCTTGCCTTCCTCGCCGGCGGTGATGTCGCAATCGGCCAGCACCCGGCGTACCGCATCCGGCACATGGGTCGGCACCATCTCGCGAATGCGGATCTGGCCGGTCGGCCCCACCAGGCTGGCGATGGCGTGGGAGAGCTGCACCGCCGGGTTGGAGAGGAGGCCGCCCCAATTGCCCGAATGCCGGCCGCCCTCGCGGGCGTCGATCCAGATGTCGAAATTCACGCCGCCGCGTGAGCCGAGAAAGATTGTGGGCCGGTCGGCCGTCAGGCGCGGACCATCGGACGCGATCAGGACGTCGGCTTTCAGCCGGTCGCGATATGTGTCGCAAACCGCATGCAGGCCGGGCGAGCCGACTTCCTCGCCCATTTCGATCAGATATTTGGCGTTGAAGCCGAGGCGGCCGCGGGTTTCCAGCACCGCTTCCAGCGCGGCGAGATTGATGCCGTGCTGGCCCTTGTTGTCGACGACGCCGCGGCCGTACCAGCGATCGCCGCGATCGGTCACCGACCAGGGCGACAGGCCGTCTTCCCATTCGGCATCGAGACCGCGGATGACGTCGCCATGGCCGTAGCCAAAGACGGTCGGCAGCGCCGGGTCTTCAATCCGCTCGGCGATCAGGAACGGGCCCGGCGCGCTGTCGTCGGTGACGATCTCGGTGGTGAAGCCGAGCTTCTCCAGCGCCGGGGTCATCTCCTCTTCGAGATAGCGCAGCAGTTCCGCCCGCCGCTCGGGGTTCTGGCTCTCGGTCGGCATGGCCACGCGGCGTGCGAGTTCGGCGCGGAAACGACCGGAATCGAACGATTCCTGGGCAAGGGCGATGGCGGCGTCACGACTCACGGGCAGATCTCCTCCTCGACTTCGCGCGAAGCCTCGCCACCGGGCGCTCCCGCGTCAAATGCCAAAAACACAAGTGAGCTTGCGCCCCGCGCATGAACGTCAGGCCGGCTTATCTTCGGATTCGAGCCATTGCTGGTTGGCCAGCGCGGCTTCCTCGATCGCTGCGGACCGCACGAGCGAGGTCAGCCGGTTGATCGTCGGCGTGCGGGCCTGCCATTTCGGCAGGATGAACACGTAATGCAGTTCGATTGCCGGCTCGAACGGGCGGATCACCATGCCGGGCTTGAGGCTCGAGCGGGCGACGAAGCCGTCGGCGACGGCGACGCCGACGCCGAGACCGGCGAGTTCGCAGGCGACGATGCCGTTCGGTGTTTCCAGCCGGATCGTCGGCGTGGCGTCGATCTTGCGAAACGCGGCGTCCAGGGATTGCCGCATGACGGTACGCGGCGCGTTGGCGATCAGCGGCAGGTCGCGCAGATCCTCGGCGTGGATCCGGCGGCGCCCGGCCAGCGGGTGATCGTGGCGCATGACGGCGACGGCGCGGATCGAGGCGATCGGCTCGATGTCGATGGCGTCATTGTCCATCGGCAGGACGGTGATGCCCAGATCGAACTGCTCGCGGCCGAGCCATTTCTCGATGTCGAGACGCGAACGCGAATCGATGGCGGCGGTGAAGCCGGGGTCTTCCGCCGTCATCGTCGCGATGGCATCCCCCAGAAGCGCGCCGGTGATGTTCGGGGCGGTCAGGATGCGCACATGCCGGCGCTGGCGCGCCTTGACCCGCTGCGCCGCGTGCATGGCTTCGTCGAGGCTGTAGAGCGCGTGCTCCACATGGCTGTAGAATTCGCGCGCCTCGGTGGTTGGCACCAGCCGGCGCTTCGTGCGAGTGAACAGCGCGAAGCCGACCTCGTCCTCCAGCGCGGCCAGAAGCCGGCTGACCTGCGGCTGCGTGCGGTGCAGACGTTCGGCGGCCCCGTTCAGCGAACCGCCCTCCATGAAGGCGCGCAAGGCTTCCAGACCCTTCAGATTCACCGGTTCACTCCATTCGCTTTGCGCATGAGATCTTGCGAAGATCGAAATTGACGCATGGCACAGGCCCCGTACGCTGACCACCCTGAGAGGCGCGTACGGAGTTCCGATGTCTGATAGCGATACGAAAGGTGACGCCTGGCGAAAGCCGCCGTCGCGCTATCGGGACGAGCGCCCCGCGCAGTTCGCGCTGCCGGCCCGGCCGGCCTCCTGCTACATCGAGATGCGCGATGGCTGCCGGATCGCCGCCGACATCTACCTGCCGGAAGGGCCGGAACGGCCGGACCGCATTCCCACCATCCTGATCCTGACGCCCTATTACCGCCGGTTCGCGCTGCGGGACGGGGCCTCCGCCGACACCGAGCCCAGCCCCAACGCGGCGCGCTACCGCGATGCCTTCGTGCCGCGCGGCTATGCGGTGGTGGTGGTCGACGTGCGCGGCACCGGCGCCAGCTTCGGCACCCGCGACAGTTTCCGCTCCCCAGCCGAGCGCGAGGATTTCCGCGAGATCGCCGACTGGATCGTCGCCCAGCCCTGGTCGGACGGCACCATCGGCTCGACCGGTATTTCCTATCTCGGCGCGGCCGCCTGTTTCCTCGCCAGTACCGGCCATCCGGCGGTGAAGGCGATCGCGCCGCTCTTCGCGGTCTGGAACACCTGGGTCGATCACCTCTATCCGGGTGGCGTGCTCTTGAACAAACTGGCGGCGAGCTACGACGACATCATGGTCGGGCTCGACCATGACCGCCGCGACGTGCTGGCGAACCAGCCCTATTTCGACAATCCGGACTTTGCCGGTCCGCAGCCGGTGGACGAGGACGGCGACGGCACGCTCTGCCGTGCAGCGGTGCGCGAACATCTCGGCAATTTCCACATGCCGGACTTCATCGGCGAGTTTCCCTTCGCCGACGACCGGCTGCCCTACGATCCGTCCTTCGGGGCGCACTGCTTCAGCCCCTACCATTACGCCGCCGACATCGCGCCGGACGTGGCGATCTACTCGATTTCGGGCTGGATGGACGGGGCCGGCTTCGCCAATGGCGCCATCGCCCGCTATCGGTCGCTCCCCAATCGCCGGCAGCATCTGCTATTGGGTCCGTGGGACCATGGCGCCCGCACCAATGTGTCGCCCTGGCGGGATCACACCGCTCCGGACTTCGACGTCCTGGCCGGAGTGCTGCGGTTCTTCGACGAATATCTGATGGGCCTCGACACCGGGCTGAAGGACGAGGCGCCGATCCACTATTTCTCCATGCACGAGGAAGTCTGGCAGGCCGCCGACGCATGGCCGCCGCATCAACAGCGGCAGGTCCTGCATCTGGACGAGGGCGGTCGTCTGGCCTCCGCAAGGGGCGTTGCCGGCGAGGACGCCTACCAGGTGGACTATACCGTCGGCACCGGCAACGACACGCGCCATGAGCGCCTCGCCGCCCTCAACACCACCGATTATTACGCCGACTGGCAGGGCCGCGACGCGGCGATGCAGTCCTATACCAGCGCGCCGCTCGAAGCCGCCGCGCGCATGTCCGGCCATCCGGTGGTCGACCTGTCCATCGCGTCCAGCGAGGGCGACGCGGTGATTCACGTCTATCTGTCGGAGGTCGAGGCCGACGGCACCGTTCGCTACGTCACCGAGGGGGTGCTGCGGGCCCTGCACCGGCACGAGATGCCGGCGCCGGCCGATCAGGACTGGTCGTGGCCCTATCGCGATTTCAGCCGGGCCAGCGCCGTACCGATGGTGCCCGGCAAGCCGGCGCGGATGCGCTTCGCGCTGCTGCCGACGTCGTGGACGTTCGGCGCCGGAAGCTGCATCCGCCTTTCGATCGCCGGTGCGGACTGCGATCATTACGTGCAGCTGCCGCACGGGCGACCGCCCCTTTTGACGATCGTTCGAGGCGGAACCGGCGGGTCGCTGGTCGAACTGCCGATGACGGCGAGCCAGCCGCGATGAGGAAACCAGGAGAGGGAAGCACGATGAAGACGCTGAGAAATACCCTGATGGCCGCCTGCGCGATGACGCTCGCGGCCTCGCCGGCCTTGGCCGGCAAAGACAACGACACCTTCGTCTGGGCGACATCCACCGAGATGGATACCCCCGACCTCTATTACGGCAACCAGCGCGAGGCGCTGATCACCGCCTACGCCCAGTGCGACAGCCTGATCCACCGCGACCCGGAGACCAACGAGTACCAGCCGCTGCTGGCGACGAGCTGGGAATGGGTCGACGACAAGACGCTGGAGATGGACCTGCGCGAAGGCGTCAAGTTCCACGACGGCACCGATTTCGACGCCCAGGACGTGGCCGACACGCTGAACCATGTCGCGGCGCCCGACAGCGACATGAAGATCCGCGTGATCGTCGACTGGATCGACAATGTCGAGGTGGTGGACGACCACAAGGTCCGCATCCATGCCAAGGCGCCGACGCCGGCGGCCTTCGAATATCTGTCCGGCACCTCGCCGATCTATCCGGCCGGCCATTACGACAGCGCGCCGGAAGTGCCGGGTGCCGACGGCACGACGCGCCGCGACTGGGGCGCCGTCAACCCGGTCTGCACCGGGCCCTACAAGCTGACCGACTACCAGGCCGGCCAGTCGCTGACCCTGGAGCTCAACCCGGATTATTTCGAGGGCAGCCCGAAGGGCAAGCCGTCCATCGGCAAGATCATCTACCGGACCATCAAGGACCCCGAGACCCAGATCGCCGAGGTCGTCACCGGCGGCGTCGACTGGATCTGGGGCGTGCCGCCCGAGAATGCCGGCATGCTCAATGACATGGACAACCTCACCGTCGTCTCGGCGCCGACCATGCGCATGTCGTTCCTGGCGCTGGACGCCGCCGGCCGCACCGGCGAGACGCCGATGACCGACATCCGCGTGCGTCAGGCCATCGCCCATGCCATCGACCGCGAGGCGATCACCGAGAACCTCGTCGGCGAAGGCTCGACGGTGCAGAAATCCATGTGCGTGTCGGTGCAGTTCGGCTGCGAGACCGATGTCACCCAGTACCCCTACGATCCGGAGAAGGCCAAGGCGCTGCTGGCCGAGGCGGGCTACCCCGATGGCTTCGAGGTTCCGTTCCACGCCTATCGCGACCGGCCCTATTCGGAAGCGGTGCTGAACTATCTGCGCGCCGTCGGCATCAAGGGTGACCTGCAGTTCCTGCAGTGGCGGGCCCTGCGTCCGCTGATCGCCGGCGACGAGACCCAGATCGCGCATCTGACCTTCGGCTCCAACGGCATGCTCGATGCCTCGGCCTCGACCGGCTACTACTTCCAGTTCGGGCCGGACGACTACGCCCGCGACGAGGAAGTGCGCGACTGGCTGACGGAAGCCGAGACGACCACGGATACCGAGGCCCGCAAGGCGCTCTACTCCAAGGCGCTCAAGAAGATCGCGGATGAAGCCTATTACATCCCGCTCTTCATCTATGGCCGGACCTACGCCTTCAACAAGGACCTGGACTATCCGGTGACCCCCGACGAGATGGCGCATTTCTATCTCGCCAAGTGGAAATAACCAGCGTCCGCCGGGGAGCGTCAGGCTCCCCGGCCACCGACCCGAGGCTCAATGCTCTTCTTCATTCTCAAACGCCTGCTGGTGACGTTTCTCGTGGTGGCTGTCACCTCGGTGATCGCCTTCCTGCTCGTCCACATGTCCGGCGATCCCGCGGCGGCGATGGCCGGCGAGGGGGCTTCGGCCAGCGACATCGCGGCGGTGCGTGAACTCTTCGGCTTCGACCGCCCGCTGATCCTGCAATATCTCGACTGGATCGGCCGTCTCCTGCAGGGCGATTTCGGCCGCTCCTATTACCTGCGCATGGACGTTGTGGATGTCCTGGCCGAGCACGTGCCGGTCACTGCAACACTGGGCGTCCTGGCGCTGACCTTCGCGCTGGCGCTCTCCATTCCGCTCGGCGTCCTGGCGGCGCTGCGCCCCAACACAATGATCGACCGCATCTCGCTGTGGCTGGCGGTCGCTGGCCAGGCGCTGCCGTCCTTCCTCTTCGCGCTCGGCCTGATGTATCTCTTCGGCGTCTATCTGCGCTGGCTGCCGATCTCCGGCGATTCCACCTGGGCGCATTTCATCATGCCCTCGGTGGCGCTCGGCTATTACGCCACCCCGGCGATCATGCGCCTGACCCGCTCCGGCATGCTCGACGTCATGCAGGCCGACCATGTGCGCACGGCCCGCGCCTATGGCCTGACGCCCTGGCGGGTCGTGGTGCGCCATGGCCTGCGCCACGCCATTGTGCCGGTGGTCTCGCTCGCCGCGGTCCAGCTCGGCTTCATGCTGGGCGGCTCGATCGTCATCGAGACGATCTTTTCCCTCAAGGGCATCGGCCATCTCGCCTGGGAGTCCATCCAGCGCGCCGACATCGAGGTGATCCAGGCGATCCTGCTGCTGATCGCCGTCGCCTACGCGATCCTGACCCTCGTCGCCGACCTCCTCAACGCGGCCCTCGATCCGCGGATCCGCATCTCGTGAGTTCCATGCCCCCAGTCACCCACGCTCCGCCTCTCCAGATCGCGGTCTCGCCGACCCGCGTGGCCGTCGGCCGCGCCCTCCGGCATGGCAGCTTCTGGGTCGGCGGGCTGATCATCCTCGTCATCTTCCTGGCCGCCATGTTCGCGCCGTGGCTGACGCCCTACGATCCGTCGATCCAGGATCTCGGCCAACGCTTCGTCGCGCCGGTCTGGGCCGAGGGCGGCAGCTGGGCGCATCCGCTGGGCACCGACGGGCTCGGCCGCGACTACCTCACGCGGCTCCTCTTCGGCGCCCGCATCTCGCTGATGATCGGCTTCCTGACCATTCTCATCTCCGGCACCATCGGCACCGCCATGGGCGTCGCCGCCGGCTACTGGGGCGGCTGGGTCGATCTGGTGGTCAATTTCATCATCACCATCCGCCTGACGCTGCCGGTCGTCCTCGTCGCGCTGGTCGTCGTGGCGCTGGTCGGCAGCTCTTTGTCGCTGCTGGTCATGGTGATCGGGCTTCTGCTCTGGGATCGCTTCGCTATCGTCATGCGCAGCGCCACCCAGCAGCTGGCCTCGCGCGAATACATCACCTCGGCACGCACCATCGGCAGCTCCACCAGCCGCATCCTGATCCGGGAGATCCTGCCCAACATCATGGGGCCGCTGATCGTCGTCGCCTCGATCGAGCTGGCCCACGCCATCCTCCTGGAGGCAGCGCTGTCCTTCCTCGGCCTCGGCGTCCAGCCGCCGAACGTGTCCTGGGGGCTGATGGTGGCCGAAGCCAAGAGCCAGCTCCTGTTCCGCCCCTGGATGATCGCCGTGCCGGGTGCCGCGCTGGTGCTGCTGATCTTCGCGATCAATCTCGTCGGGGATGCCCTGCGCGATGTCACCACGCCGGAGGGCAAGGCATGAGCATGACCGCCCCCATCCTCGAAGTGACCGGCCTCAAAGTCGAGATCCCCGTCCGCGACACCGTGCTGCGCCCTGTCCGCGGCATCGACATCAGCGTCGCCAAGGGCGAGACCGTTGCCATCGTCGGGGAATCCGGCTGCGGCAAGAGCCTGACGGCGCTGGCCATCATGGGCCTCCTGCCGCGCCAGGCGAAGCTGACCTCCGAGCGCATCGACCTCAACGGCGAATCCCTGAGCGAGGCCTCGCCGCGGCGCTGGCGCAAGCTGCGCGGCGACCGCATCGCCATGATCTTCCAGGATCCGATGACGGCCCTCGATCCCTGCTACCGGATCGGCGACCAGATGGCCGAGATCCTGAGGCAGCACCGCAAGGTCTCGCGCAGCGCCGCCCGCGAGCGCTCGCTGGAGCTCCTGCGCAAGGTCGGCATTCCGTCGCCCGAGGAGCGGCTGACCCAGTATCCGCACCAGCTTTCCGGCGGCCTGCGCCAGCGCGTGATGATCGCCATGGCGCTGCTGTGCGAGCCCGAACTGATCATCGCGGACGAGCCCACCACGGCTCTCGACGTGACCATCCAGGCCCAAATCCTGCGGCTGTTGCGCGACATCCAGCGCGAGACCGGCATCGGCCTGATCCTGATCACCCACGATCTCGGCGTGGTTGCCGGCATGGCCGACCGCATCGTCGTGATGTATGGCGGCGAGGTCGTCGAGGCGGGGACCTGCGACGAGGTGCTTGCCCGCCCGCTGCACCCCTATCCCGAGGGCCTGATGCGCTCGATCCCGGTGCCGGGCGAGACCCGGCGCGGCGAGACGCTGGGTTTCATTCCGGGCGTCGTGCCGCGCCAGACCGGCGACCTGACGCGCTGCGGCTTCCTGGAGCGCTGTCCCTATGCCCATGCGCCCTGCGCCGAAGGGCCGATCGCGCTGCGCGATGCCGGCGGCGGCCATCTGATGCGCTGCGTCCTGCCGGCCGACGGCAGCGGACGCGATCCCGAAGCCTGGACACGGCAGTCGGAGGCAAGCTCATGACCGAGACCGTTCTCAGCATGCGCGGCGTCACGCGCGACTATGCCGTCGGCGGCGCCTTCCGCAAGAAGGCAACCCTGCGGGCCCTGCGCGGCATCGATCTCAGCGTCGACCGCGGCCGCACGCTCGGCCTCGTCGGGGAATCGGGCTGCGGCAAGAGCACGCTCGCCCGCATCCTCCTCGGCATCGAGGACCCGACCGCGGGGACCGTGCTGGTCTCCGGCCGGCCGATCCAGGACTATGAGCGTCTGGCTCGGGCCCGGCTGATCCAGCCGGTGTTCCAGGATCCCTATTCCTCGCTCAATCCGCGCATGTCCGTCGAGGCGATCATCGGCGCGCCGCTGAAGGTGCGCGGCGAGGGGACGGCTGCCTCGCGGCGCGCGCGCGTCCACGAAATGGCGGGCGAGGTGGGACTGCCGCGGCATCTGGTCGAGGCCTATCCCAGCCAGCTCTCCGGCGGCCAGCGCCAGCGCGTCGCGATCGCCCGGGCGCTGATCGGCGAGCCTGAAATCCTGATCTGCGACGAGCCGACCTCGGCCCTCGACGTCTCGGTGCAGAGCCAGATCCTCAATCTGCTGCACCGGCTGAAGCAGGAACTGAACCTGACGATGATCCTGATCAGCCACAACCTGGCCGTGGTGCACCACCTCGCCGACGAGGTGGCGGTGATGTATCTCGGCCAGATCGTCGAGCGCGGCGACGCCGACGCCATCTTCGAGCGGCCCTGCCATCCCTATAGCGATGCCCTCTTGAAGGCGGTGCTGCCGCCGCGCGCCGGCGCCCGACTGCCCGAACTCGGGCTCGAGGCCGAGTTCCCCAGCCCGGTCAATCCGCCCTCCGGCTGCGCCTTCCATCCGCGCTGCCCCAAGGCCGACGCGCTGTGCGCCGAGGTCGATCCGAACCCTGCCGGCATCGACCCGGTCTTTCGCTGTCACCACCCGAACAATTTCGGCGCCGCGGCGCATCCCGCGCGCGCGGCAGGCTGAAGGGACCGCATATGGATTCCGAGATCGATTACCGGCTGGACGAGCGCTGCCTGTTCGCCGAGGGCGAGAGCTTCGGCGCCGCAGGTCCCTACGAGCGGCTGTCCGGCCGGGTGATCTTCCGGGTCGATCCCGCGGCCGAGGCCCAGCGCGTCGTGACAGATATCGGCCTTGCCCCCGTCGATGCCGAGGGCCGCGTCGTCTTCGCGGCCGATTTCTGCATCCTCAAGCCGGTCGATCTGTCGCGCGGCAATCGTCGGCTGTTCTTCGACTACGGCAATCGCGGCAACAAGCGCGCGCTGCAGTTCTTCAATGACGCGCCGTCCACCAACGACCCGCGCAGCCGCGCCGATGCCGGCAACGGCTTCCTGATGCGGCGCGGCTATTCGGTCGGCTGGCTCGCCTGGCAAGGCGATTTGTTGCCGGGCAATGGCCGCATGCTGCTCGACGCACCGGTGGCGAGCGAGAACGGCCGTTCGATCACCGGCCGGACCCGCTCGGAATTCATCGCGGTGGAGCCCGGCACGCGGGTATTCCCGCTGAGTTCGCTGGTCTCGACGCGCAGCTATCCCACCGTCTCGCTCGACACCCGCACCGCGCGGCTGACCCGCCGGCGCTACGCCCACAGCGTGCGCGAGGAGATCCCGGCCGATGCCTGGGCGTTTGCCCGCACCGAGCGCGGTGGTGGTGTCGACAATCAGGGCATGGAGGAGGCGATCATCGCCTCCGACAGCCATGTCTTCCTGCCGGATGGCTTCGAGACCGGCTGGATCTACGAGATCGTCTACGAGGCCCGCGACCCGCTGGTTCTCGGCGTCGGCCATGTTGCCGTGCGGGACTTCGTCAGCTTCCTGAAGCACGGGGAGACGACCGCCAGCGGGCAGGCCAATCCGCTGCGCGACAACGGTGTCGGCGTCGAGAAGGCCTATGCCTGGGGCCGCTCCCAGACCGGGCGCTGCATCCGCGACTTCCTGTATCTCGGCTTCAATGCCGACGCGAGGAACCGCAAGGTCTTCGACGGCGTGATGCCGCACGTCGCCGGTGCCGGCAAGATGTGGATGAACCACCGCTTCGCCAATCTGGTGCTGCTGCCGGGCCAGGAACACGAGAACCATTTCTCGCCGGCCGATCGCTTTCCCTTCTCCTATGCGATGTCCACCGATCACTATTCGGGCTGCGAGGACGCCATCCTCAAGCGGCCGGACACCGATCCGCTGGTCATCCATACGGATACCGCCTGCGAATACTGGCACCGCCGGGCCTCGCTGGTGCACACCGACACCAAGGGCCGCGACCTGGCCCAGCCCGACAATGTCCGGGTGTATCTGTGGGCAAGCTCCCAGCACTACGCCTCGCCGCTCGTTACCGCGCCCGCCAAGGGGCTGGCGCAGGAATGCTTTAACGTCGTCGCCACCTCGATGCTGTTTCGCGCCGGGCTCGACAATCTCGACGCATGGGCAAGCGAGGGCACGCCGCCCCCGGCAAGCCGCATTCCGGCGCGCGCCGACGGCACGCTGGTCGCCGAGGACATGTGGCGGGCGGCGTTCCCGCATATCCCCGGCGTCGCCCTGCCGCGTGGCCCGAGCAAGCTGGAGCGGCTCGACTTCGGTCCCGACATCGATGCCGGGATGATCGCCAACGAGCCGCCGGAGATCCTGGCCGGCGAGTGCTACCCGGTGCAGGTGCCGGCCGTCGACGGCGACGGCAACGATCTCGCCGGCATCCGCGCGCCGATGGTCCAGGCGCCGCTCGGCACCTATACCGGCTGGAGCGTGCGCCGCCGCGACGTCGGCCATGGTGCCATGGTCGGCATCACCGGCAGCTACATTCCGTTTCCCGACAGCGAGGACGAACGCGGCCAGACCGGCGACCCCCGGCGCTCGGTCCTCGCCCGCTACGGCACCGCCGACGGCTATGTGGCGGCGATCCGCCAGGCCGCGGAGGCGCTGGTCGCCGACGGGCTGATGCTGCGCGAGGACGTCTCCCGCGCGGTCGCCGATGCCGGCGAATGGGGCCGGCCGCGCCACCTCGTGCGTCTCTGACCTTTCCGATCCCCGACAGGAGCGACAGCATGCAGTCTCAGGCGATGGTCGTCTGTCCGCAGCCCGAAGCGGCCGAATCCGGCATCGAGATGCTGGAGAAGGGCGGCAATGCCGTCGACGCGGCGATCGCCTGCGCGCTGGCCCAGACGGTCGTCGATCCGCTGATGTGCGGCATCGCCGGCTTCGGCAGTCTCGGCCTCTACATGCCGGGGAAGGGGCTGCACGAATATCTCGACTTCCATGCCCCGGCGCCGAAGGCTGCCCGCCCGGACATGTGGGAAGACCGCGTCGAGGGCGAGACGCGCGACGGCTTCGGCTTCGTCCTGAAGGACCGGGTCAACGATCTCGGCTATGGCGCGATCTGCGTTCCGGCGGCCCTGCGCGCCTATGAGGAGGTGCACCGGGCCCATGGCCGCCTGTCTTGGGAAACCATCCTGCAGCCGGCGATCGAGTGGGCTGAGAACGGCTATTTCGTGCGCCCGGCCATGTACACCTTCTTCATGGAGGGCTCCAAGATGGGCCGCGCGGCGACGGCCGAGCGCCTCGCCTTCAGCGCCACCGGGCGCGCGCTCTACTGCCGCCCCGACGGCACGCCGCTGACGGTCGGCGAGCCGATCCGCAATCCCGACTACGCCGCGACCCTGCGGCGGATCGCCGAACACGGCGCCGAGGATTTCTATACCGGCGAGATCGGCGCCCGCATCGCCGCCGACATGGCCGCCAACGGCGCGCTGCTGTCGGGCGACGATCTCAGCGACTATGCCCCGCAGCGCAACGCACCGCTGACCGCCAGCTATCGCGGCCGCCGCATCACCACCAATCAGCCGCCGGGCGGCGGCGTGATGCTGGTCGAGATGTTGAACATCCTGGAGAATTTCGACCTCGCCGGGCTCGGGCACAACTCGCCGGACTACATCCGCACCGTCTGCGAGGCGATGAAGCGCGCCACCATCGACAAGGACCGCCATGTCGGCGATCCGCGCTTCCTCGACGTGCCGCTGGCGCATCTGACCGACAAGGCCTATGCGCGCGAACTGGCGGGCGAGATCCGCGCCGGCGTGCGCGCAGAGGTGCCGCGGCTTCAGGCGCCGAACGCGGTGCCGGTCAATACGACCCATCTGTCGGTGGTCGACGGCGACGGCAATTGCGTCTCCATGACCCATTCGCTGGGCATGCCCTCGGGCGTCATCACCGACGGGCTGGGCTTCCTCTACAATGGCTGCATGGGCGTCTTCGACCCGCGCCCCGGCCGCGCCGGCAGCATCGCACCCGGCAAGTCGCGCTTCAGTGCCATGTGCCCGACCATCGTCTTCGATGGGGACCGGCCCGAACTGGTGCTCGGGGCGCCGGGTGGCACCCAGATCGTCATGGGCGTCCTGCAGGCCATCCTCAACGTCGTCGATTTCGGCATGTCCGTCGGCGAAGCGGTGGCCGCGCCGCGCTTTTCCTCGACCGGCAACCCCATCGACGTCTCCAATCGCATCCGGCGCTCGGTCGCCCGGGAACTGGAGAGCGAGGGCTATGAGGTGATCCGCAATCCCTACGGACATACGATCGGCTGGGTTCATGCCGTGGGAATCCGCCCCGACGGCACGCTGGAGGGCGCCGCCGATCCGGGCCGCGACGGGGTGGCCTACGGCCTTGGCTGAAGCCTTCGCCCGTCAGTGCCGGAACCGGGGCCGGCCGCGGCCGGATGCCGCAGCGGCACACGACATGACCGAACGGAGCATTTCTTCGGAACCGGCCGGCATGTGCCGCGTTGGCACACGAGTAACAAACGAAAGATCGTGACATGCTGGCATCCGAGATCGTGAGCGCTTTGGAGCGCGGCCACATCACCGAAGCAGAAGCGATCGAGCAGTCGCTCGTCGAGAGCATCGACAGTCTCTACGCCAAGGCCGGGCTCGAACACGAGGACGCCGGCTGGGGCTGCGATCGCGTCGAATGGCCCAAGCAGATGGCCCAGGGCCGCTAGGCGGCCTCTCCCCACCCCAACATTCCTGACCGCTGACGCCGCAAACCGCGCGGCGGCGTGCGGGCTTCGGCCGGGCGGCGTCGTCGACCCTCGCCATGGACGCGCCGCAACGGTATGTCTGCCTTGGAAATTCCATCCGGGGAGGGCAGAGCGTTGGAGCATCAGGACAAGGTCGCGTTGATCACGGGCGCGGGACGCGGCATCGGGCTGGCGACCGCCAGGCGGTTCCTGGCCGAAGGCTGGCAGGTCGCACTGCTCGACATCGACGACGAGACGCTCGCGGCTGCGGTCGCGGAGATCGGCCAGCTGGACCGCACGCTCGCCGTGACCTGCGATGTCGCCGATCCCGATGCGGTCGCCGCCGCGCTCGACGCGGTGATCCAGCGCTTCGGCCGGCTCGATTCCCTCGTCAACAATGCCGGCATCGCCGTCTTCAAGCCGATGCTCGAGACGTCCTTCGAGGACTGGCAGCGTTCGCTGGCGGTCAATCTCGGCGGCCCGTTCCTGTGCACCCAGAAGGCCGCGCCGATTATGGCGAATACCGGCGGCGGCAGCGTCGTCAACATCACGTCGATCTCCGGCATGCGCGCCTCGACGTTGCGCGTTGCCTACGGCACCAGCAAGGCCGGTCTCGCCCATCTGACCAAGCAGCAGGCGGTGGAACTGGCGGGGCTCGGCATCCGCGTCAATGCGGTGGCGCCCGGGCCGGTCGACACGGCCATGGCCAAGGCCGTGCACAGCCCCGCCATCCGCGCCGACTACCACGACACGGTCCCGCTCAACCGCTACGGCCTCGAAGAGGAAATCGCCGAGGCGATCTTCTTCCTCTGCAGCGAACGGGCGAGCTACATCACCGGCCAGATCCTCGGCGTCGACGGTGGCTTCGGGGCGACGGGCATCGGCCTGCCGACCCTGCGCGGCAACGCCCGCAACGGCTGAGGGACGGGTGATGGAGAACGCCGCCGAGCGGCTCCTGTCCGCCGCCGATCTCGGCGTGCTGCGCGACCTGCGCCACGCGCTGCACCGGGCGCCGGAGGTTTCCGGCGAGGAAGCCGAGACGGCGCGCCGGGTGGCCGCCTTCCTTGGCGAAACCCAGCCCGACAGGCTGGTGACGAGCCTTGGCGGTCACGGCGTTGCCGCGGTCTATGACAGTGGCGAGCCGGGCCCCACGCTGATGGTGCGTGCCGAGCTGGACGCCCTGCCGATTGAGCAGATGTCGGACCGTGCCTGGCGCTCGACGCGGCCGGGAACCTCGCATCTCTGCGGCCATGACGGCCATATGGCAACGCTGGCCGGCGTCGCGCTGGCGCTCGGCCGGCAACGTCCCGGCCAAGGGCGCGCGGTCCTGCTGTTCCAGCCGGCCGAGGAAGACGGCAGCGGCGCGGCGGCAGTGCTGGCCGACCCGGCCTTCGACGCCATC
This sequence comes from Aurantimonas coralicida DSM 14790, assembly GCF_000421645.1. Classification (GTDB taxonomy): domain Bacteria; phylum Pseudomonadota; class Alphaproteobacteria; order Rhizobiales; family Rhizobiaceae; genus Aurantimonas; species Aurantimonas coralicida. Next base: position 172,893 of record NZ_ATXK01000003.1, read on the forward strand.
GCGCCGGACATCGCCATCGCCCTGCACAACATGCCGGGCATCGCCCGCGGCCGGGGGGCGCTGATCGAGGGGCCGGCGAACTGTGCCTCGCGCAGCCTGCAGGTCGCGCTGTCGGGCACCACGGCCCATGCCTCCTCGCCCGATCAGGGGCGCTCGCCGATGACCGCGCTATGCGAGCTCATGCCCGGCCTGACGGCGCTCAGCCGCGGCGGCGACCTCGACGCGGATTTCTCGCTGGTGACGATCACCCATGCGTCGATGGGCGAACGCGAAGCCGGCATCGCGCCGGGGTCGGCCGAGCTCTGGGCGACGCTGCGGACCCTCACCGACGCCCGCATGGGCGAGCTGGTCGCCCGCGCCGAGGCGCTGGTGCGGGACGCCGCAAGCCGGTCCGGCCTCGGCGTCGCGATCCGCTATGACGACATCTTCGCCCATTGCGTCAACGACAGGGAGGCGACCGCCATCCTGCGCCGGGCGCTCGACGAGGAAGGCGTGCCCCACGACACCAGCCTTCTGCCCATGCGCGCCTCGGAGGATTTCGGACGGTTCGGCACGACGGCCCGTTCGGCGATGTTCCTGCTGGGATCGGGCGAAGGCCATCCCGGCCTGCACACGCCGCAATACGACTTCCCGGACGAACTGATCGGGCTCGGCGCGCGCATCTTCCTGCGCGCCATCCGCAACGTTCTCGACTGAAGACGCGGCGACCGGCCGGAACGAACCGATCGCCGCGACGAATTCAGCGGTCGCCGACGATGGCCTCGACCTCTTCGGCCACGTCGAGCACATGCCAGTCGCGGCCGCCGGGTGCGAAGATCATCAGGCCGGTCGGCAACTCGCCGGAGCGGTGCATCGACACCGTCGCGGCACAGCCGTCGAGGAAGTTGATGGTCGACGGATTGCGCAGGACCAGCGCGTTGAGCCGGTCGAAATCGTCCTCGACCTCCTCGATCAGCGGCGGCACGATGGGAACGGTCGGCGCGATGATCGCGTCGAAGCCGTCGGCGAGATCGGCAAAGGCGACGATCGCCTCGGCGCGGGTCTGCCGGGCCGCTGCAGCCTCGCCGGAGCCGAAGCTCTCGGCGGCCCGGATGCGCTTGAGAACGCGGGGATCGCCGGCCGTCTCCAGCGCGTCGAGATAGCCGCGATGGATGGCGTGGGCTTCGCTGGCGACGAGGATGCGGTTCACCGCGCCCGCCTGGGCGATCTCGGCCAGCTCCACATCGACCAGTTCGATGCCTTCGTCGCGCAGCGCCTTGAGCGCGGCCTCGAAATCGGCCTTGACCTGCTTGTCCATGTTGTCGGTCAGGAGCGTGCGCATCACGCCGAGCCGCAGCGGCTTGTCGCCTGTGGACGGTGCCGGCCGATCTTCGCCGGACAACACCGCGTGGACCGCCGCGCAGGTGGCGATGTCAAGCGCCAGCGGCCCGACGCTGTCATAGGTGCCAGACAGCGGCGAGGCGCCGTCGAGCGGGACGGCCGCCTGGGTCGGCTTGAAGCCGGCCAGCGCATTGAAGGCGGCGGGGATGCGCACCGAACCGCCGGTGTCGGAACCCAGCGCGAAATCGGCAATGCCGAAGGCAACCGCGATCGCGCCGCCCGAGGTCGAGCCGCCGGGAATGCGCTCGGCATCGTGGCTGTTGCCCGGCGTGCCGTAATGCGGGTTCAGCCCGACGCCGGAATAGGCGAATTCCGACATGTTGGTGCGGCCGCAGCCGATGGCGCCGGCCGCCCGCAGCCGCGCCACGGCGACGGCATCGCGCGTTGCCGGGGTGTTGCCGGCGAAGTGGACGGAGCCGGCGGTCGTGACCTCGCCTTCCTCGTCGAAGAGATCCTTGATCGCCACGAGAAGGCCGGCCAGCGGCCCGGCGAGGCGCGCCGGGTCCCGGTCCAGCGCCTCGGCCTCGGCGACGACGCGCCCGGCATCGAAGCGGGTGAAGATCCGGCCGGCGACATCCTCGTCGAGATCGAGAACCCGGCCGATGGCCTGGGACGCGCGATCGGCGGCACGGAAGGTCAGGCGCCCGGAGGCGCGGCGCAGGGGCGAAAACTGGTTCACGGGCATTTCCTCGTCTGACGGCCGAAGGCCGTTCCATGGCACCGGAGACTGCCTGTCGCCGACAGGGGGGGGCGGGGCGTTCCGGCAGATAGGGCGGCGGGCGACGGGGTGTCGCCGCGCCGGTTGCGTCGAAAGACCTATTCGGCCGCGGCGAGCAGGCTGGCATTGCCGCCGGCCGCCGTCGTGTCGATGCACAGATGCCGTTCGACGACATAGCGGCTCGGCCCAATGATCGCGGTCTCCAGCGGAATGATCGCGCCCTTGCGGGCGGCCAGCGCGTTGCGCAGCGCGCGGGTCCAGTCCGACCGGCCCGCGGCGGCGACCACGTCGATGCCGTCGCGATGTTCGATGTCTCCCGGTGCCAGCGTTCCGTCGAACACGGCGAGGGGCGCACCCGCGGCGATCACCGGCCCGGCGAGTGCCGCGGCGCCGGGCGCCACGATGATGGCCGCACAGCCGGCGGACAGCGCCTGGACGGCCTGCGCCAGGCCGATCTCCGCCGTCGGGCCGAGACAGAGGACGGTGCCCCTCGGATAGAGGCTCAGCCGGTTGCTCTCGCCCGTCGGGCCCGGCAGGGTGAAGGGACCCGGATCGAAGGCGCCGACCGCCGAACAGGCGCGTCGGATGATGCCGCCCTTGCCGGACAGCGCGCGGCGCAGCACCGACACGCGGTCGCCGCGGGCCGCCCAGTTGCGGGCGTCGAGCCCGGCGATGGCCTCGGCGATCTTCGCGGCGGGAATCTCCGGTGCTGCGGGTGCGGGCAGGTCCTCGGCGGGCTCGGTGCGGCGGAAGCGGGCGACGTAGAACGGCCCGCCGGCTTTCGGCCCGGTGCCCGACAGGCCTTCACCGCCGAAGGGCTGCGAGCCGACGATGGCGCCGATCTGGTTGCGGTTCACATAGGTGTTGCCGACTTGGATGCGCTCGACGATCTGCTGCACCCGGTCGTCGATTCGGGTGTGCAGGCCGAAGGTCAGGCCGTAGCCGCGCGCATTGATGGCGTCGACGACGTTGTCGATCTCGCGGGCCTTGAAGGTCGCCACATGCAGCACCGGCCCGAACACCTCGCGTTTCAGGTCGTCTATGCCGCCGACGCTGACCACCGAGGGCGCGGCATAGAGGCCGTCCTGCGGTACCGGCAGGGTCTTCAGCACCTGGCCGGCGGCTTTGCGGCTTGCGACATAGCCGGTGATGTCGTCGCGGGCGTCGGCATCGATGACGGGCGAGACGTCGGTGTCGATCCGCCACGGATCGCCCACGACGAGGGCGTCCATCGCCCCCTCCAGCATGTGCAGCAGCCGGTCGCGCGCGTCCTCCTGCACATAGAGCATGCGCAGCGCCGAGCAGCGCTGGCCGGCGCTCTGGAAGGAGGCGATCAGGATGTCGCGCACCGCCTGTTCGGTCAGCGCGGTGGAATCGACGATCATGGCGTTCAGTCCACCGGTCTCGGCGATCAGCACCGCATCGGGGCCGGCATTGGCGGCCAGTGCCTTGTGGATGATCTGCGCCACTTCGGTGGAGCCGGTGAAGCAGACGCCGGCGATCCGCTTGTCGGAGGTCAGCGGGCCGCCGACATTCGGACCGTCGCCGGGCAGCAATTGCAGCGCTGCGGCGGGAAGGCCGGCCTCGCGCATCAGCTCGACCGCGCGGGTGGCGATCAGCGGCGTCTGCTCGGCCGGCTTGGCGAGGACCGCGTTGCCGGCGGCCAGCGCCGCGGCGATCTGGCCGGTGAAGATCGCCAGCGGGAAGTTCCACGGGCTGATGCAGACGAAGATGCCGCGCGGCGTGCCGGGCTCCTCGATCTCCAGCCGCTCGGCCTCGTCGGCATAGTAGCGCAGGAAATCGACCGCCTCGCGGATCTCGGCGATGCCGTCGGACAGCGTCTTGCCGGCCTCGCGGGTGGCGATCACGGTCAGCTCGGCGATGTTGGCTTCGTAGAGATCGGCGATGGCGCGCAGGATCGCCGCGCGCTCGGCCACGGGAACGGCCGACCAGGCGGCAAAGCCCGCCTCGGCGGCGGCGAGCGCCCGGTGGACGTCCTCGGCGCTCGCCTCATGCACCGTGCCGACAATACGGCCCGGATCGGCCGGCGAAGTGGCCGTGCGCCCTTCGCCGGAGACCGGGAGATCGTCGGCCAGCATCGGCCGGGCGGTCCAGACCGCGTCGGCAAAGGCCTGCCGGGCCTCGATCAGCGGGGTGATCGAGGCGGGCTCGTTGACCCGGAAGCCCTTCGAGTTCCTCCGTTCGGGCGCGAAGAGTTCGGCGGGTGTGCGGATGGTCGGGTTGGCGATGGCCTCGCCCAGCGCCTCGACCTCGGACAGCGGGTCGCGGGCGATGTCTTCCGGCGCGATGGCCTCGTTGACGATCTGGTTGACGAAGGAGCTGTTGGCGCCGTTCTCCAGGAGCCGGCGCACCAGATAGGCGAGGAGATCGCGATGTGCCCCGACCGGCGCATAGATGCGGCAGCGCGTGTCGTTCTGGCGGTGGACGATGTCGTGCAGCGATTCGCCCATGCCGTGCAGGCGCTGGAATTCGAAGCTGTCGCGATCATTGCCGGCCATCTTCAGGATGGCGGCGCAGGTGTGGGCGTTGTGGGTGGCGAATTGCGGGTAGATGCGGTCGCGCCGGTCGAGCAGCATCTGGGCGCAGGCCATGTAGCTGAGATCGGTGTTCACCTTGCGGGTGAAGACCGGGAAGGTGTGCGTGCCCATCTCCTGGGCGAGCTTGATCTCAGTGTCCCAGTAGGCGCCCTTGACCAGCCGCACCATGATCCGCCGGTCGAGCCGGCGCGCCAGCGTGTCGAGATATTCGATGACCGGCACGGCGCGACGGCCATAGGCCTGGACGACGACGCCGAAGCCATCCCAGCCCCTCAGGCTCTCATCCGACAGCACCGCCTCGATGATGTCGAGCGACAGGTCCAGCCGGTCCTGCTCCTCCGCGTCGATGTTGAAGCCGATATTGGCCTTCGCCGCCTGCCGGGCGAGTTCCAGCGCTCGCGGCACCAGCGTCGCCATCACCGTGTCGCGATGGGTGGTCTCGTAGCGCGGATGCAGCGCCGACAGCTTGACCGAGATGCCGGGATTGGAGCGCACGTCGCCCTTGGCGGCCTTCGCGATGGAGGCGATCGCGTCGGAATAGGATTTGAGGTAGCGCAGCGCATCGGCCTCGGTCCGGGCCGCCTCGCCGAGCATGTCGTAGGAATAGGTATAGCCCTGGCGCTCGCGCTCGCGGGCATTGCGCATGCCTTCCTCGATGGTCTGGCCGAGCACGAACTGCCGTCCCAGAAGCCGCATGGACTGGGCGACAGCGCGGCGCACGACCGGCTCGCCGACCCGTCGCACGAGACCGCGCAGGGCCGCGGCGGGGCGGCTCGGATCGTCGTCGAGGATCCGCCCGGTCAGCATCAGGGCCCAGGTCGAGGCATTGACCAGCGAGGAGGACGAGTGGCCGAGATGCGCGCCCCAGTCGGAGGGCTCGATCTTGTCCTGGATCAGTTCGTCGACGGTCTCGGCATCGGGCACGCGCAGGAGCGCCTCGGCGAGACACATCAGCCCGACGCCTTCCTCGGTGGACAGGCCGTATTCGGCGAGGAAGCTCTCCATCATGCTGGGCGATGTCTCGCGGCGCACCCGCCGGACGATGTCGGCGCCGGCGGCGCTGATGGCTGCGCGGTCGGCCTCGCTCAGGCTGATCCGGGCGGCCAGATCCTTCACCACGATGGCCTCGTCCTCGCCGTAGCGCTGCCGCACGGCCTGACGGTCACCGGTGCCACGAAGGGCGGCGGTCGTTTCTGGAGTCATGCGTCACCTGGCTTGGCTGACAGACGCGCGCGCAACGAATGCTGGGCAGCGGCGTGAATGGGTTTTGGACGAGACTGCACGACCGCCATAGCGGAAACAAGGGAGGGGCGCACCGCCTGTTGTGCAGTGCGAGATGCAAGGCCTCTATTGGTTCACGGGTTTGCCCGACCCGGCAAAGACGGTAATCTCGTCGCAGGCGGCTGCCGCCGCGACATGACAACGACGTGCCATATCCGATGATCTCCCTCCACACCCCGACGCCGGCGCGCGCCTGCGCTCGCTTGTCTGACGGCCAGCCGACAGGCCGTCGCGATCCGGCAGGCCTGCGCGCAGCCTCCTGCGGTCACGGCGCATGACGGTTCATGGACCGGGCGGATCGCTGGCCGATGTCGAGACCGTCACGGCATGGCTGCTGGATGGCGTGGAGGCCGTTGCCCCCCTCGACACGGCGCTGGCCGATGCTTGCGGCCTGATCGCGGCCAACGCGGTGTCGGCTGCGCACGCCGTGCCGGACCGCGACGAGGCCGCGCTGGATGGCTGGGCGCTGGCCTCCGCCGATCTCGTCGGGGCGTCGTCCTATGCGCCGGCGATGCTGGCCGTGCCGCCGAGCCGGATTGCAGTCGGCGCGCCGATGCCGGAGGGCTGCGACTGCGTCGTGGACGCCGAATGGGTCGAGGCGGACGGCCCCTTCACGCAGGTGACCTGCGAAGCCATTCCCGGCGAGGGTGTGCGGCGGGCCGGCGACGATATCGCCGCGGGTGCCGGCCTGTTGCAGCCGGGGCAGCGCATTTCGGCGTTCGATATCGCCTGCGCGCGGGCCCTCGGCCTTGCGACCCTGCCCGTCCGTCGGCCGCGCCTGCGGCTCGTTGATCTCTCCTGCGAGGGCATCGGATTGACCGCCGATCTGATCGCCGCACGGGCGGTAGCGGCCGGAGCCGAGACAATACGGATAACGAGCGAGCGCGACGCGGCCTCCATCGCCGCCGCCATGACGGGAGCGGCGGATCTGGTGGTCGTTATCGGCGGTACCGGCGCCGGGCCCGACGACGCAACGCCTGCGGCGCTTGCCCGCGCAGGCGCGCTTCACGCCCACGGGCTCGCGCTTCGCCCCGGCCGGACCGCAGCCGTTGGTCGGATCGGCCCGGTGCCGGTCGTGGCGCTGCCGGGACAGCCGGATCAGGCCATGGCCGTGTGGCTTGCGCTCGGGGAGACGCTGCTGGCGCGCCTTGCCGGTGCCCGTCCGCGGCCGATGGTTGCGCGCCGGCTGACCCACAAGATATCCTCGGCCATCGGCATGATGGAACTCGCTCTCCTGAAACGCTCGGACGATGACTGGACGCCGCTCGCCTGCGGCGCCCTGCCGCTCGCCGAGATGGCCGCCGCCGATGCCTGGTGCCTTGTGCCGGCCTCCAGCGAAGGCCATGCCGCCGGCACCATGCTGTCCGGCTCACTCCTCAACGAGGCGCCATGACCACCGATCCCCGCGACGCGCCTACCGAGACGGCAACGACGGGCCTCGACCAGCAGCAATTCCTGTCGATCCTGTCGCGGGAAGAGGCGTTGCAGCGCTTCGAGGCGGCGCTGTTTCCGCGGCCGCTGCCGCGCGAGACCGTCGCGCTCGCGGACGCGCTGGGGCGCGTCTCGGCGATCGACATCCTGTCGCCCATCGACGTGCCGCCCTTCGACCGCGCGAATGTCGACGGCTTTGCCCTGCGTGCCGCGGATGTCGCGGCGAGCGGGCAGGGCCGGCCGGTGCGGCTGTCCCTGAATGCCGAAACGCTGGCCTGCGGCGTCGCGCCGACCCTGCCGGTCGCACCGGGGACGGCGACGCCGATCGCCACCGGCGGCGTGGTGCCGCGCGGCGCCGACGCGGTCGTGATGGTCGAGCATACCGAACCGGCCGGCGACGGCGGTGTGGAGATCAGGCGTCCGGCGGCGCCGGGCCAGTTCGTCTCCCATGCCGGTTCGGACATGGCCGCCGGCGAATTGCTGCTGCGCGCCGGCACCGTCATGGGCTCGCGCGAGATCGGCATGCTGGCCGCCTGCGGCATCGCCGAAATCCCGGTGACACGCCGGGTCCGCGTCGCGGTGCTGTCGACCGGCGACGAACTGGTGCAGCCGGGCGAACCGCTCAAGCCGGCCTCGGTCTACGACACCAATGGTGCGATCGTCGCGGCGGCGATCAGCGAGAATGGCGGCGACGTGGCGCGTCTTGGCGCCTTTCCCGACGACGAGGCGGGGCTCGAGGCCGTGCTGCGGGCAGCGCTGGCGGACAGTGACATGGTGGTCCTGTCGGGCGGCACCTCCAAGGGGGCCGGCGATGTCAGCCACCGCATCATCGACCGCCTCGGCGCGCCGGGCATCGTCGCCCACGGCGTGGCGCTGAAGCCGGGCAAGCCCTTGTGCCTCGCCGTCTGCGACGGCAAGCCGGTGGTCATCCTGCCGGGTTTTCCGACCTCCGCGATGTTCACCTTCCACGACATGGTCGCGCCGGTCCTGCGCCGCATGGGCGGCCTGCCGCCGCGGACGGAGACGCAGGTGACGGCGCGCGTCCCGCTGCGCATAGCCTCCGAACTCGGCCGCACCGAATTCGCCATGGTCTCGCTGGTCCAGGGCGAGGGCGAGCTGATCGCCTATCCGACCGGCAAGGGCTCGGGTGCGATCACCTCCTTCACCCAGGCCGCTGGCTTCCTGCGCATCGAGGCGCTGGCCGATCATCTGCCGGCCGGGACCGAGGCGTCCGTCACCCTGTTCACGCCGTCGCTGCGCATTCCCGATCTCGTCATCATCGGCAGCCATTGCACCGGGCTCGACCGGGTGCTGGCGCCGCTGGCAGACGAGGGGCGGGCCGTGCGCACGCTCGCCGTCGGCAGTCTGGGCGGGCTCGCGGCGGCCAAGCGCGGCGAATGCGATCTGGCGCCGATCCATCTCTTCGACCCGCGCAGCGACAGCTACAATGAGCCCTTCCTGACCGAGGGGCTGGAGCTCGTGCCCGGCTGGCGGCGCATGCAGGGCATCGTCTTCCGGGAGAGCGATCCGCGCTTTGCCGGCCGCTCGGCGGACGACGCGGTTGCGGCGGCGCTGGCTGATCCGGACTGCCTGATGGTCAACCGCAACCAGGGCGCCGGCACGCGCATCCTGATCGACCGGCTGCTGGGCACGGCACGGCCGGACGGCTACTGGAACCAGCCGAAATCCCACAATGCGGTCGCTGCGGCCGTCGTGCAGGGCCGGGCGGACTGGGGCGTAACCATTGCGCCTGTGGCGAAGGCGGCCGGTCTCGGCTTCCTGCCGTTGGCCGAGGAAGCCTACGATTTCGCGCTGGTGACGGCGCGGCGGGACCGGCCCGCGGTGCAGGCGTTTCTCGCCGCGCTCGCCTCGCCGGCGGCGCGGGACGCGCTGGAGGAAGCCGGCTTCCGGCCGGCCTGACCCTCAGTCGGCGGTCTGCCGCGCCAACGCCTCGGCGTCGGCGAGATCCTCGACCGTATTGGCATTGAAGAACGGATCGACCGGTTCGGCCGGCCAAGAGACGGTCGCCAGCCTGTAGCGCGCGGTCCAGCGGTCGATCTTGTGCAGTTCCTCGCCGACCAGCGCCTCGCGAAGGGCGCCGCGCAGGGCGACCTTCCACAGGCCGATGGGCGGATGGGTGCGCTCGCCCGACGCGGCGACGGCAAGGTCGGCGGCTTCGGCATCGCGTGCGGCACCGAGCCGTGCCACCAGATCGCGCGGCAGGAACGGGCAGTCGCCGGCGACGCTGACAACCCACTCCGCGTCCGGCCGGTGTTCCGCCGTCCAGTCGAGCGCCGCGAGAATGCCGGCGAGGGGGCCGGGATGGCCCTCGACATTGTCCGGCACCACCGGCAGGGCGAAGCCGGAAAACCGGTCCGGATCGCCATTGGCGTTGAGGATCACTCCGTCGCATTGCGGCGCGAAGCGTTCGATCACATGGGCGAGGATCGGTCGGCCGGCGATGGTCCGCATCGGCTTGTCGCCGCCGCCCATGCGCCGGGCAAGGCCACCTGCGAGGATCACGCCGACCGGCGCCGCATTGTCAGTTGTCATGGTCTGCGCCCTTGCGTCTGCTGCGCTTCGGTTCGTCGTCCACCGTCGCGAGATCCTGGTCGAAGACGATGCGCTCGGCAGCCGACAGCGCCACGAAGCGCTTGCCCTTGGCCCGGCCGATCAGTGTCAGCCCGACCTGCCGCGCCAGCGCAACGCCCCAGGCGGTGAAGCCCGACCGCGACACCAGGATGGGAATGCCCATCCGCACGGTCTTGATGGTCATTTCCGAGGTCAGGCGGCCGGTCGTGTAGAGGATCTTGTCGGCCGGATCGACCCCGTGGCGGAACATCCAGCCGGCGATCTTGTCGACTGCGTTGTGGCGGCCGACATCCTCCATGTAGCAGAGCGGCCGGCCCTTCACGCAGAGGACGCAGCCATGGATGGCGCCGGCTTCCAGATAGAGCGACGGGGTGGTGTTGATCGTCTTCGCCAGTTCGTAGAGCCACGACGTGTGCAGGCTGGCGGCCGGCAGTTCGATCTCGTCCAGCGCTTCCATCAGGTCGCCGAAGGCCGTGCCCTGCGCGCAGCCCGAGGTCAGGGTCCGCTTCTTCAGCTTCTCCTCGTAATTGGTGCCGCGCTCGGTGCGCACCACCACGACCTCAAGATCGTCGTCATAGTCGACGCCGGTGACGACATCGTCGGGCTTCAGCATGTTCTGGTTGAGGAGATAGCCGAGCGCCAGATATTCCGGATAGTCGTTGATCGTCATCATCGTGACGATCTCCTGGGCGTTGAGATAGAGCGTCAGCGCCCGCTCGACCGGCACCGAGACCGCCACCTGCGCCCCGGTCTGGTCGAGGCCGGTAACGCGCTCGGTCAGGCGCGGATTGCCGGGCTCCGGCATGATGGTCGCAACGGTCGGCCGATCGTCGGTGTCTGACATGGGGGTCCTGTCGATAGGCTGGTGCATGGGCGGCGCATCCGATGGTGTGCGGGCGTCCGGCGTGTCGTGCAAGGGTAGAATGTGATCCGGCGCTCATATAGGGACCGGACCGGTCGCGCGGTCACCGCGGCGGCCGATGCGATGAACGGGTGCGGGGATGGCGCAACTTTCGGACGATTGCTTCGCATTCGGCGGGCCGATGATGACCGTCGACGAGACCGTGTCGCTGATCGCCGCCCGGTTGCAGCCGCTGGCCGGCATCGAGGCCGTGCCGCTGGCCGAGGCCGATGGCCGCATCCTTGCCGCCGATCTCGTCGCGCCGATGCCGCTGCCGCCTTTCGCCAACTCCGCCGTCGACGGCTACGCCATCCGCAGCGCCGATCTGCCGCAGGAGGCTGAGCTCCGCTTCGCCATTGGCGGCCGCGTCCAGGCGGGCTCGCGTTCCGCCGAGGCCGTCCAGCCGGGCGAAGCCGCGCGCATCTTTACCGGCGCGCCGATGCCGGGCGGCGCCGATACCGTCTTCATGCAGGAGGATGTGCGCGTCGAGCCCGACGGGGCGGTGCTGCTGCCTGCCGGCCTGAAGCCGGGGGCCAATATGCGGCCGGCCGGCGAGGATGTGACAACGGGCGCCATTGTGCTGTGCTCGGGGCGCCGGCTGCGGCCGCAGGACATCGCCATGGCTGCGGCGCTGGGGCAGGTGGAGCTGACGGTTCGCCGCCCCGTGCGGGTGGCGATCTTTTCCACAGGCAACGAGATCGTCGCGCCGGGCGCCGAACGCGCCGCGTCGCAGCTCTTCGATTCCAACCGCTTCATGCTGATGGCGATGCTGCGGCGCCTCGGCTGCGCGGTCTCGGACCTCAACATCCTGCCGGACGACCGCGAAGTGATCTCTGCGACCTTGCGCGCGGCGGCAAGGGACCACGATCTGGTCCTGACCTCGGGCGGCGTCTCGACGGGCGAGGCGGATTTCGTCAAGGACGCGGTCGAGGGCACGGGCCGGATGGTGTTCTGGCGTATCGCCATCAAGCCGGGGCGTCCGGTGGCGATGGGGGTGATCGACGGCACGCCGCTGATCGGCCTGCCGGGCAATCCGGTGGCCAGCTTCGTGACCTTTGCCCATGTTGCCCGCCCGGCGATCCTGGCGCTGGCCGGGGCGGAGCCCGAAGCGACGGTGGCAACGCCGGTGCGCGCGGCCTTTGCGTACAGGAAGAAGCTCGGCCGGCGCGAATATGTCCGCGCGAGCCTCCGCCGCGCCGCCGACGGCACGCTGGAGGTGCAGAAGTTCCCGCGCGAGGGGGCGGGCCTCCTGTCCTCGCTGGTCGACACCGACGGCCTGGTCGAACTGGGCGAGGATGTCGTCGCCGTCGCGCCGGGCGAGACGGTCGGTTTCATCCCCTATGCCAGCCTGTTCTGAACCGGCAGGGATTGGGCAATCGGCGGCGGCCCGGAGCGCTGATCACCGGGCTGCCGCTTGCTGAACCGGCCGCCTATTCGAAGACGATCGACGGCGCGCTGACCATCCGGCGTTCCTCGCCGACCCGCTCCCAGGCGGTCCGGGCGATCTCCCGATAGGTCTTCGCGTGCACGCTGTCCGGCTCGGACATGACGATGGGCGTGCCGCCATCCGAGGTCGAGCGGATCTGCATGTCCAGCGGCACTTCGCCGAGGAAGGGCACGCCGATGCGCTCGGCTTCCTTGCGGGCGCCGCCATGGCCGAAGATGTCGTGCCGGCCGCCGCAATCGGGGCAGACGAAATAGCTCATGTTCTCGACGATGCCGAGGATCGGCACGTCCACCTTGCGGAACATGGCGAGGCCCTTGCGGGCGTCGATCAGCGCCAGGTCCTGCGGCGTCGAGACGATGACCGCACCGGCCAGCGGCACGTTCTGCGCCATGGTGAGCTGGGCGTCGCCGGTGCCCGGCGGCATGTCGACGACGAGCACGTCGAGTTCGCCCCATTCGACCTCGCGCAGCATCTGCGTTAGCGCCGAGATGACCATTGGCCCGCGCCAGATCATCGGGGTTTCCTCGTCGACGAGGAAGCCCATCGACATGACCTTCAGGCCGTAGCCTTCCATCGGCCGGATGATCCGGCCCGAGACGTTCTGCGGACGGCCGGAGATGTGCAGGAGCCGCGGCATGGACGGGCCGTAGATGTCGGCGTCCATGATGCCGACCTTCAGGCCGTTCGCCTGCAGGCCGAGGGCGAGATTGACGGAGGTGGTCGACTTGCCGACGCCGCCCTTGCCCGAGGCGACCGCGATGATCGCGCCGATGCCCGGAACGCCGGCCTTCTCGGGCGCTTTGGGAGGCTGCGGTGCGCGTGCAGCCATCGGCGGCGGCACCGAAGCGGCCTGCGCCGGGCTCGGGGCCGGACGGACCGGACGGGCCGAGGATTTGGTCGCTTCAGCGGTCAGCGCGACGGTTGCCTTCTCGACGCCCGGAACGCCGGACGCGGCCTTCTCGGCGGCGGCGCGCAGCGGCTCCAGCTCTTCCGCGCGGTCGGCCGGAATGGTGAGAGAGAAGAACACCTTGCCGTCGGCGACGAAGATGTCGGAGACCAGCCCGAGATCGACGATGTTGCCGGTGAGATCCGGTCCCTTCACCCGCTTGAGCTGCTCCAGGATGTCTGCCTTGTCGATTGCCAAAGGGTCTCTCGCTGCTATGAATTGGGTCCCGCGTCTCTTACGGCAAATGCCGCTCCTGGCCAATCGCGATCCCGGGGCGGATCGGCGCGGACCTCACAGCGCGAACGGAGGCCCGAAGACTTGGAATCCCAGGGAAACCGCAAGCAGCGCCGCGCCGCAGGCACGCCGCCGACGCTCGATCCGGACGCCTTCCTGAAGCTGGCGGACCGCTTCATCGACGTGGCCAACCGCGCCAACCAGAAGGTTCTGGCGACTGACATCCACATGGCGTTTCTCTACGCCGCGGCCCGCTACAACGCCTTTGTCGGCAACAAGGTGCGGGAAGTGGAGGATCACGAGGTCTACATCGAAGAGATGGCGGCCACCTACAAGGAGATGCTCCGCAACCATCTGGCCGATCCGAACCTCTGATTCGCCGCCGGCCTAACCCTGCAGGCGCTGGCGGATCGACACGCGCCGCGCTTGCGGCTGTGGCTGTGCCCGGCTCTCGATTCGCTCGACCGGTTCGGGCTCCGGCACGGCGGCGATCGACACGCCCGTCTCCTCCGTGATCAGCCGCCCGTCGTTGCCGGCAGCCTGCGGGCCCGCTTCGGCGACGGCGGTCTGCGGCTCGGCCCCCAAGTCTTCGTCGACGGCGGCGTCTACGGGCGCATCTGCCGCACTGTCTGCGACCGCGTCCGCGTCGCCCTGATCCTCCGCCTCCGCCGCCACGGAATCCGCTTCGGGCTCGGGCCGGGTCAGGCGGCCGGTCGCCTGTTGGGTGCTCTGCTCCTCGGTGCTCAGGAAGCCGCGTCCGAGCTGCCACAGCGAGGTGTAGCGATTGTGCGCGGGATTGCGGAAATCCTCGTCGTAATCGTTCAGACCGTCGAGATTGGCGAAGACCGGATTGGAGCGCCACAGCTTGCGCAGCGCCTTGCGGCGCAGGAGCTCCGGAACGCCACGCTTCATGAACAGGCCGAAATCGTCGCCGGCCTTCATGGAATCGATGTCGACCGCTTCCGCCGCCAGCCGGTTCTGCTCCAGCTCCTCGGCTTCGCGGGCAACGGCCTCGGGATCGACGACGTCGGGCGTCTGAGCGTCCGCCGCCTCGGCGGCTTCGGCCGCCTCGACCTCGCGCTTGCGGCGCGACCAGCGCGACAGGAAGCTGTCGTTTTCGCCCGTGCCATCAGCCATCGAGATTGCCTCCGGCCGGCTTCTCGCGCTGCAGGAAGATCGGGTCCTTGCCGAATTTGTGGTCCTCGAGATCCAGCTTGTCGCGCTGGCGCTTCTTGAACTCCTCTTCCTGGTGATAGCGGTTCACGAAGTCCTTGAGCGTCTCGGTGATGTCCGGCGGCATCGGGACGCGCTCGACGATGTCCTCGCCGCTGTCGTCGTAATCCTGCGCGAGATAGGGTGAGGCGGTGACGCTGTGGACGAACCACGGCAGCGGGTGGCCATCTTCCGACGGGGAGCGGCGCAGCACGATGAACAGCGCCGGCACCTGGCTGTTGAAATTGTGCACATACGCCTCGGTATCGGCCGCATGGCAGGTGAGCGCATGCACGCCCATGAAATAGCGCGTCCGCTCGTCGTCGCTGAGCATCACGTCGCCGGTGGTCAGGCCCCCGGATGCCGGGGCGATTCCCACCGGGATCCAGTACTCCTTCGCCCAGCGCGAGACGGATCGGCGCCGCTCGGCCAGAACACCCAGCATGATCGTCAGTTCACGGGCCAAATTGGCGCACCTTTCGCAGTCCGCGAGCTCGTTTTTCACCCGCCATAAACAGCGTAACGTGTTATTCCTCATCGACAAAGGGAGAAGTCATGAGAGCGACGAGCCAACGGATTCTGGTCTGCAACTGCGAGAAGACCATGCAGGTGGACGGCAGGGCGATCGGCCGTGCCCTCGGTGGCGTGGACCTGCCGGTTCACACGCATCTGTGCCGCAGCCAGATCGGCACCTTCGAGGGCGCCATGGAGGGCGATGCGCCCGTGGTCGTCGCCTGTACCCAGGAGAGCCCGCTCTTCGCCGAGATCGCCGAGGAGAAGGGGCGCGAGGTTTCCGCCTTCGTCAACATTCGCGAAATGGCCGGATGGACCGCCGACAAGGCGTCGATCGCGCCGAAGATGGCGGCGCTGATCGGCGCGGCCTCGCTGCCGGTGGCGCCGGCGCGCCTGCGGGCCATCGAAAGTGACGGGTTGTGCCTGGTGACCGGCCGGGGGCAGGCGGCCCTGGACGCCGCGACGCTGCTCAACCGCACGCTGTCGGTCACGCTGCTCTTGACCGATGCCGACGACATCCTGCTGCCCGAAGTGCTCGACTTCCCGGTCTTCCGCGGCCGGGTGGTTTCGGCCACCGGCACGCTCGGCGGTTTCGACATCGTCGTCGACGATTACGCCGCCATGCTGCCGTCGTCGCGCGGCGAGCCGCAATTCGCCCTGCCGCGCAACGGCGCCAAATCGTCCTGCAGCGTCCTCTTCGACATGAGCGGCAACGCGCCGCTCTTTGCCCGCCCGACCGGTCGCGACGGCTATTTCCGCGCCGATCCCGCCGATCCGGCGGCGGTCATGCGGAGCGTCTTCGACGCCAGCGGCTACGAGGGCGAGTTCGAGAAGCCGATCTATGTCAGCTACGACGCGTCGATCTGCGCCCATGAGCGGTCGAAGAAGACCGGCTGCACGAAGTGCATCGACAATTGCCCGCCCAGCGCGATCTCGCCCGACGGCGACAACATCCTGATCGACACGGCGATCTGCGGTGGCTGCGGCAATTGCGCCGCCCATTGCCCGACCGGCGCGGTCTCCTACGACTATCCGGCGCGTGCCCAGTCGATCGAACGGGTGCAGACGCTGGCCCGCACCTATCTGGCCGCCGGCGGCGAGGCGCCCGTGCTGATGGTGCATGAGCGCGAGCATGGCGCATCGCTGATCAACGCCATGGCGCGTTTCGGTCGCGGCCTGCCGGCCAACGTCATTCCGCTGGAGATGCATTCGACGACGGCGCTGGGCCACGACCTGATCGTCGCGGCGCTGGCCGCCGGCTTCCGCTCGCTGGCGGTCCTGGTCGATCCGCGCAAATCGGGCGAACTGCACGCGCTGCACGAGGAAATCGCGCTGACCGAGGCGCTGCTCGCCGGGCTCGGCCATGCGCCCGACCGGGTGCGGATCGTCGCCGAGCGCGATCCGGAAATCGTCGAGGCGCTGCTGTATGACCGGCAGGAGGCTGCCGAGATCGCCCGCACGGCGTTCGCGCCGGTCGGCGGCAAGCGCGAGGTGGCGCGCGCCGGCATCGCGATCGCCGCAGCCGCCGGTTCAGGCCCGGCCGACGATCTGATCCGCCTGCCGTCATCGGCGCCCTACGGCAATATTCTCGTCGACAAGGAACGCTGCACGCTCTGCATGGCCTGCGTCTCGGCCTGTCCGGCCGACGCCCTGCGCGACACGCCGGGCAAGCCGGAACTGCGCTTCGTGGAGGCGGCCTGCGTCCAGTGCGGCATCTGTGCCGCGACCTGTCCGGAAATCGCGATCACGCTCGATCCGCGCTACAATCTGGCGCCGACGGTGATGCAGCCGGTGACGCTGAACGAGGACGAACCGGCCGAATGCACCTGTTGCGGCAAGCCCTTCGCCGCGCGCGGCATGCTCGACCGGGTCAGGGAAACGCTCGGCGGCAAGCACTGGATGTTCCAGACCGAGGAGCGGGTGGCGCTTCTGAGCATGTGCGAGAGCTGCCGGCTGGAAGCCCTGGCGGCCGACGGCGGCGACCCCTTCGCCATCGCCCAGCGGCCCAAGGTCCGCACCACCGATGATTATCTGGAAGCCGGCCGACGCGGCCTGACGGTCGACGACTTCCTCACCACCGACTGAGGATCAGTTGCGCTGGTAGCAGAGGGAGCGCGCATCGGCGCGCGACTTCTCGGCGGCTTCGGCGGTGATCAGATCCTGCTGGACCATGACGTCGATGTCGGCGAAGCGCTTGTCCACGCAGGCCGCGACGTCGGGATCGACCCGCAGCGTGCCGAGCTCCTCGCCCCGCTCCTCGACACCGGCCACCCATTCTTCGGTCTGGATGTAGACGAGGAAGGCGAGGGCGGCGAGGGCGATCGCGAAGACCAGCGCCACGAGGCGCATCCAGGGCGAGTTCGCGACGCTGTGTGATGAAGTCGTCATGTCGATTCCTTGATCATTGGACGCCGGAGGTGAGGGGCAGATTGGTCAGAAGGTTCTGGGGCTTCAGCCGGATGAGACCGGTGGGGTTCACCGCCACGCCGAGATAGGCCGGCTTGCCCCGCATGGTCGGCAGGATCCGGTCGTCGTCCTTGAATTCCATGCGGAACAGCGCGGCGATCCGGCCGATGCGGTCCTCGTCGACCGTTTCGCCCTCGTAGAGCCCGTTCAGGGTCTGCGTTGCCTCGGCATCAAGCCCGACATGCCAGGACCAGTGCTGGTCGGTGATCGACTGCATCGCCTGGACCCGCACCGGCAGGTGCAGGAAATGCGCAACCCAGCGCTCGATCACCCGCGCCAGCGCATCCTGCCCCGGCTGGGTGAAGCGGAAATCGAGGGCGAAATTGAACTGGTCGGCCCGGCCCCAATAGGTCTCGCAATTCTCCTCGCTCAGCACGTCGAGCGAGACTTCGCGCATCGGCGTGCCGGCTTCGGCCAGAAGCGAGCCCAGCCCGCCAAGGCCACCGGATTCGGAATACATCTCGACCACTTCGGCGTCGGCGAGCGTCAGCTGGCCGTCGCCCGTCGTCGCCATCTGGTCGCGGAAGAACAGTTCGGCGGCGCGCAGAACGAAGGGGTCGGTTTCCTCGGCCAGAAGCCCGCCGAGGATCAGGTGCACCAGCTGTTCCATGAAGACCGGCGGCACGCGCGGTGCCTCCGGACGGAACAGGGCGAGATAGCCGGCCTCGATGGAACCGTGCCGCAGGAGATGGTCGCGATAGGCCAGCAGCATGCGGTAATTGTCGGCCGTGTCGGCATCGGCGAGCGCCGCCAGATCGGCCTCGGTGACCGTCGCGTCGGGCGTCTCCATCAGCCGCTCGAACAGGCGATGCTCGTTGTCGCAGCTTTCCTCGATCGGGTGGATTTCCGGCCGGGTGTAGTAGGCGCGCAGGAAATCCGGTGTGACCGCGAGCCAGCCATTGTCCAGCTTGTGGGTCAGATGCAGGCCGGCGGATTTCCAGACGACACGGCCCTGTGGCGCGAGGGGTTTCGCAGGCATCTGCATCAGGAATCGGCTCCGCTTGCGGCATCGGTCAGGGGCAGCAGCACCGTGCGCCCATCGGTCTTCAACAGGGCCCCGCCGGCGTCGTCGAGGCCGATCATGGTGCCGGAATGCCGGACGCCGCCGAGGACGATGTCCACGGTCTCGCCCATCGCATCGGCGCGGGACGTCCAGCTCTGATGCGCGGCACGGAACCCGTCATGGGTCCATCCGTCGATCCACGACAGGAAATGCCGCGCCACCGCCTCGACGATGAGGGTGCGGTCGAGTTCGCCGCAGCCTTCTTCCATCAGGGCGGTCGCGGCCAGATCGTGGCCCGGCTCGGCAGGGCCGTTCCGCGACGCCTCGATGGTCAGCGCGTAGCCGACGACCATGTGGTCGGGGATCCCGTCTGGATCGCGCGGTTCTGGAACATGCAGGCGCGCGGCGCCGACGGTCGCGCCATTGGCCAGGATCGTGCCGGGCCAGCGGAAGGTCAGCGCCAGATTCGGCGGTCCGATGCCGCCCAGCGCGTCGCCGATCGCCACCATCAGGAGCGGCAGCATCTGCGCGGCCTTGGCGAGCGCGACGTCCGGCTCCAGGATCAGCGCGGCCGCCGCACAGTCCGTGTCGCGGCTCCAGAACAGATCGCCCGCGCCATGGGATTGCGCGCGCGCGGCATCGATCGCCGCCGCGAAGGGGTCGACGCCCGCAGCCACCGGGTGGCCGGTGAAGGCGGGGGGGAATTCAGGGTCCGCCAGGGGCGCGATGTCGATCTGGCTGAGCGTCACGGCAGCTGGATTTCACCCTCGACGACATGGTCCAACGGCTCACCCTCGGCGGTCAGATGCATGCGCACCTTCAAGGGGCCCGAGCCGGCCTTGCCGGAGCGCACCAGTTCCTCGATCTCGCGCTGCGAGGTCACGCCGACCTGCTTGAGAAACTTGCGCAGTGACATGTTGAAGGCTTCTTCGCTCATCGGTCCTGTTCCTTGCTGTCGCGGTGCCGCCGGCGGCGCTCCGCGTGATGATCGGTCTCTCACCGGGCGTGTGAAGGCACCGTGCCGCCGCGTCCCGCGACGCGTGCGTGCGCGGTCGATCGGGCCTATTGCAGCCGGACGTTCTCGGTCGAATAGGCTTCGCTGGCCGATTGTTCCAGCTCGGTGTTGAGCAGGAGGCCGACGCCCAGCCCGATGAGCAGCACGATGGCCACGCTTAGCAGGAATGCCTTCATTGTGGTGTGGTCTCCCCCGGTTCTGGTGCCGGTCGCCCGCTCGGCGGCGGCGTTTCGGCGTCGGTTGCGGTCGCCCGCTTCAGATAGGCGATCAGCGCATCGCGCCGTTCGACGCTCTTCAGGCGCTGCACCGGCATCTTGGTGCCCGGCGTGACGACGTCGGGTCCATGGTCGAACAGCTGTGATACCGTGTCCTCGGTCCAGACGATATCCGATTCCGTCAACGCCTCCGAATAGGCATAGCCTTCGACGGTGCCGGCCTTGCGTCCGAACAGGCCGAACAGCGTCGGCCCGGCGCGGTTGCCGTCATCCGGCGTCAGCGTATGGCAGACCGAGCATTTGCGCAGGAACTCGCTTTCGCCGGGATCGTCCGTGCCATGCGCCTGGAACCGCCGCGGATAGACCGACTGGATCGCCTCCATGCGCTGGCGCGGCGAGACCTGCCAGCGGATGGCGAAATCGTCGAGCCCGACCCGGTAGAGCTCCTTGCCGTCCGGCGTGAAGGACAGGCCCCAGACCGGGCCGTAGACGTCGCCATATTCCTCGACCAGCGTGCCGGTGTCGATGTCGAAGACCCGGATGCGCCCGTCGGCGCTGCCGGTGGCGAACCATCCGGCCCGTGGTGACGCGGCGATCGACAGCACCGGATTCTCTTTCGCGGCGAGTTCCACGGTTTCCAGCGTCGGCAGGTCGACGAGACCGGTCACACCGTTCTGGCTGCCGAAGGCGAGCAGGGTGCCGCCGGGCAGGGGGGTGATGACGTTGACGCCCCAGCCATGGGTGTAGAGCACACGCGACGAACCGGCGATGCGGCCGTCGTCGAGCGGCCACGCACGGATCGCGCCGTCATAGCCGGCGGTGAACAATTGCCGTCCGTCCAGCGCGAAGGTGACCGCGTTGACATTGCCCTGATGGCCCTCGGCGCGCGCGATCTCGCGACCCTCCGCAATGTCAAATATCCGCGCCGTTCCGTCCCAGCGCGCGGCGGCGGCAAAGCGGCCGTCCGGGCTGACGGCGACGTCGAGCACCTTGACCGGCGTATCGGTGATCCGCTGTTCGAGCTCGCCGGTCGCAAGATCCCAGATGGCGAAGGAGCCGTCGTCGGAGACCGAGACGGCCTTGTCCGTGCCGGGGACGAAGGCGACGTCGTTGACCGCCGCGTCGTGGCCGGCGAGCCGGGCGGCGACGGTGCCGTCCGGGCCGGTCATGTCCCAGAGGATGATCGAATAATCGAAGGAGGCGGTCAGCGCGCGCGTGCCGTCGTCGGACAGCGCGACCGCCTTCACCGGTCCGCCGTGGCCGACCAGCCGCTCCGGCAGCGCCTCTGCGCCGGCCGGGTTCGACAGCATCGCGAGGATGGCGGCGGCGGCGAGCGCCGCCAGTCTCAAAGCGGGGCGCATGGTCGCGTCACGCCGGCCGCTATTCCGCAGGTGCGGGATGCGCCCCGGCCTCGGGGCGGCCGTCCTTCTTCAGGACCTCATCCACCCAGAGCGCATGATGCTCGCGCGCCCAGTTCAGGTCGACGTCGCCGCTGCCCATCGCATCGAAGGCGCCTTCCATGCCGATCGTGCCGATATAGATGTGGCCGAAGATCACGCAGACCATGAACACCGCCATGACGGCGTGCCAGATGGTGTTGAACTGCTGCTCCTGGATCACCGAATAGGGCGGCTGCGGCAGGCCGAGCCAGGCCGGCACGTCGAGGCCGATGCCGGCAAGGGCGGTAAAGGTGTCGCCGAAGAAGCCGTGCTCGAACGGGAACAGCAGGGCCCAGCCCGAAACGCTGAGCGACAGGCCGCCGATCATCACCAGCCAGAAGATGACCTTCTGTCCGGCGTTGAACTTCCAGGCCGGCGGATGCGCGCCCTTGGAAAAGAAGCCGCCGCCCTTCATCAGCCAGACGAAGTCGGCGCGCGAGGGGAGGTTGTGGACGATCCAGAGGACAAAGGCGACCACCAGCCCGGCCATGAAGGCGAAGGCCACGTAGTTGTGCGACATCTTCAGGAAGCCGGACATCGGGCCGAAGAGCTCCTTGCCGATCAGCGGCATGATCAGCTCGCGGCCATAGGAGATGTTCAGCCCGCTGATGGCGAGGATGATGAAGGACAGCGCCATCACCCAATGGGCGGTGCGCTCGACCAGGCCGAAGCGCTTGATGGTCACGCCGGCAAGACCGTGCTGGACGCGGATGCGGCCGCGAACGGCGAAGAAGACGGCGAGCAGGACCAGCATGCCGATCATCGCCAGTCCGAGATAGTCGAACATCGGACCGTTGCGCAGCAGGCGCCAGGACTCGCCCTCGGACTGCACCAGCACCGAGGCCTTCTTGTCGGGGATCGAGACGCCGCCGGAAATGCCCTGGCGCACCGACCGCCAGATTTCGGCGTCAGAGGTGGTGCCGAGCGCGTCGCCGGGGACGGCGCCGCCGGTCGGCGAGGCGTTGTCCGGCGGCCGGACCGAGCTCTGGGCCTGGCCGGTGCCGGCTGCGGCGAACAGCATCAAGACGGCGATGGCGAGGACCGGCACGAGAGCTGCAAGACGCCGTAGCGGGGCGGAGCGTGACAAGACAGCGAGAGACGCTCTGAGGCTAGGCATGTCCTCTATCCCCGTTCGGGTGAAAGATGCGGCGGGAATGGGCAACGCGGTGCGCCACCGGTCATGGTCGGGCGGCGGACGGCCGGAGCCGTCCGCCGGAAGTGCATGCGCGGCTGTATCAGCCGCCCAGCTTCTGGTCGTAGGCGGTGCCCCAGCCCCAGGCGCCGGCGCCGAAGCCGCGGGCCACGACACGCTCGCGGTAGATCGACGACACCGTGTCGCCGTCGCCGGCGAGAAGCGCCTTGGTCGAGCACATCTCGGCGCACAGCGGCAGCTTGCCCTCGGCCAGACGGTTGCGACCGTATTTCTGGAACTCCACCGCCGAATTGTCCTCTTCCGGACCGCCGGCGCAGAAGGTGCACTTGTCCATCTTGCCGCGCGAACCGAAATTCGAGGCCTGCGGATATTGCGGTGCGCCGAAGGGGCAGGCGTAGAAGCAATAGCCGCAGCCGATGCACAGGTCCTTGGAGTGGAGAACCACGCCGTCGGAGGTCTGGTAGAAGCAGTCCACCGGGCAGACCGCCATGCAGGGTGCGTCGGAGCAGTGCATGCAGGCGACCGAGATCGACCGCTCGCCTGGCTTGCCGTCATTGATGGTGACGACGCGCCGGCGGTTCACGCCCCACGGAACCTCGTGCTCGTTCTTGCAGGCGGTCACGCAGGCGTTGCATTCGATGCAGCGCTCGGCGTCGCAGAGGAACTTCATTCGTGCCATTGGTCTGATCCTCCCTTACGCCCGTTCGATCCGGCAGAGCGTGGTCTTGGTTTCCTGCATCTGCGTCACCGAATCGTAGCCGTATGTCTGTGCCGTGTTGCAGGCTTCGCCGAGCACGTAAGGGTCGGCGCCATCGGGATATTTCCCGCGCAGGTCGTTGCCCTGGAAGTAGCCGCCGAAGTGGAAGGGCGTGAACACCACGCCGCGACCGACGCGTTCGGTGACCATCGCCATGATGCGGATCTTGCCGCCTTCCGGGCTGTGCAGCCACACCGTGTCGCGGTCGCGAAGACCGAGATCGTTGGCGTCCGACGGGTTGATCTCGACGAACATGTCCTGCTGCAGCTCGGCGAGCCACGGATTGGAGCGGGTCTCGTCGCCGCCGCCCTCGTATTCCACCAGACGCCCGGACGTCATGATCATCGGGAAGTCCTTGGAATAGTCGTTCTTCTGGATCGAGGCGTAGGCCGTCGGCACGCGCCAGAAGGTCTTGTCCTCATAGGTCGGATAATCCGTCACCAGATCGCGGCGCGGCGTGTAGAGCGGCTCGCGATGGATCGGCACCGGATCGGGGAAGGTCCAGACCACGGCGCGGGCCTTGGCGTTGCCGTAGGGGGCGCAGCCATGGGCGATCGCCACGCGCTGGATGCCGCCCGACAGGTCGGTCTTCCAGTTCACGCCGCCGACCTTCTCGTCGTAGTCGGAATCGATCTCGCCGGTCTGCGACTGCTCGCCGACATCGTCGCCCTGGCTCGGACGCTGGTCGGCGAAGCCGGCCACATAATCGATGTAGCGACGCTCGTAGGGCGTCAGGTCCTTGTCCCAGCCGAGCTCCTTGAGCATGGCGAAGGTGAACTCGGGATAGCCGTCCTCGATCTCCGAGCCGACCGGCCAGGAGCCCTCGGCGAGAAGGTTGTCGCCGTCACGCTCGACGCCGAAGCGGGCGCGGAAGCCCATGCCGCCCTGCGCCACCGGGATCGAGGTGTCGTAGAGATTGGCCGAGCCGCTGTGCTTCATCTCGGCGGTGCCCCAGCACGGCCAGGGCATGCCGTAGAACTCGCCGTCATGCGCGCCGCCGACGCCGCGAAGCGTGGTGCGGTCGAAGGTGTGCTGGTTCTGCATGTGCGACTTGAGGCGCTCCGGCGACTGGCCGGTATAGCCGATGGTCCACATGCCGCGGTTGAACTCGCGGGTGATGTCCTCGACGACCGGCTCGCCGTCCTTGACCTCGATGTTGCGGAACATGCGGTCCGCGAAGCCGAACTTCTCGGCGAATTTGTGCATGATCGTGTGGTCGGGCAGGGATTCGAACAGCGGCTCGACCACCTTCTCGCGCCACTGCAGCGACCGGTTTGACGCGGTCACCGAGCCGGAGGTCTCGAACTGCGTGGAGGCCGGCAGCAGATAGACCCCGTCGGTGCGGTCCTGCAGGACGGCGGTCATGGTCGGATACGGGTCGATGACGACCAGCATCTCCAGCATGCCCATCGCCTTCTGCATTTCCGGCAGGCGGGTCTGCGAGTTCGGCGCATGGCCCCAGAACACCATGACCTTGGTGTTGTCGGGCTGCTCCAGGTTTTCCCTGGCCTCGAGAACGCCGTCGATCCAGCGCGAGACCGGGATGCCGGTCTCGTTCATCATCAGGCGGTCCTTGCCCTCGTCGCCGGCGCCCGGCATCACGGCAAAGCGGCCCTTGAGCCAGTCGAGTTCCTCTTCCCAGACCCGGGCCCAGTGCGCCCAGGAGCCGGCGGTCAGGCCGTAATAGCCCGGCAGCGTGTCGGCGAGGACGCCCAGATCGGTCGCGCCCTGCACATTGTCATGGCCGCGGAAGATGTTGGTGCCGCCGCCGGCTTTGCCCATGTTGCCGAGGGCGAGCTGCAGGATGCAGTAGGCGCGGGTGTTGTTGTTGCCGTTGGTGTGCTGGGTGCCGCCCATGCACCAGATCAGCGTCGCCGGACGGCTCTCGGCCATGGTCCGCGCGACGCGCTGGAGCTGCGAGCCCGGAACGCCCGTGACCCGCTCGACCTCCTCGGGCGTCCAGCGGGCGACCTCGGTGCGGATCTGGTCCATGCCCCAGACGCGGCTGTTGATGAATTCCTTGTCTTCCCAGCCATTCTCGAAGATGTGGTAGAGAATGCCCCAGATCAGCGCGACGTCGGTGCCCGGCCGGAACCGCACATACTCGTCGGCATGGGCCGCGGTGCGCGTGAAGCGCGGGTCGCAGACGATCAGCGGGGCGTTGTTCTCTTCCTTGGCCTTCAACAGATGCAGCAGCGAGACCGGATGCGCCTCGGCCGGGTTGCCGCCGATCAGGAAGATCGCCCGGGAATTGTGGATGTCGTTGTAGGAATTGGTCATCGCGCCGTAGCCCCAGGTGTTGGCAACACCTGCGACCGTGGTGGAGTGACAGATCCGGGCCTGATGGTCGATGTTGTTCGTGCCCCAATAGGCGGCGAACTTGCGGATCAGGTAGGACTGTTCGTTGGAATGCTTGGCCGAGCCGAGCCAGTAGACGGAATCGGGGCCGGCGGCCTCGCGGACCTCCAGCATCTTGTCGCCGATCTCGTTGATCGCCTCGTCCCAGCTGATGCGCTGCCATTTTCCGCCGACGAGCTTCATCGGGTATTTCAGGCGGCGTTCGCCATGGGCGTGCTCGCGCACCGAGGCGCCCTTGGCGCAGTGGGCACCGAGATTGAACGGGGAATCGAAGCCCGGCTCCTGGCCGACCCAGACGCCGTTCGACACTTCCGCCAGCACCGTGCAGCCGACCGAGCAATGAGTGCAGACCGACTTGCGGATCTCCATCTCGCCGGTCGCGGTCTCGCCCGCGGCCTCGGCGCGGCGCACCATGCCGCCGGACAGCGTCGCCACGGCGGCGGCGCCACCGATGGTCAGGCCCGAGCGCTTCAGGAAGGTCCGGCGATCAACCGCGGCCGTCCCCAGCTCCGACAGCGCCGACGCCATTCGGTTGCTCCGCGCCGCGCCGTTTGCCTTTTTCCTGAGCATATCTGCCTCCGATCCTTGATGTGCGGCCGCCCGCGATCCGTTTGACTGGCGGGTGGGTTAGAACCGTGCCGACTTGTAGAATGTCCTGACATGATCGGTTTCGCGGTAGCCCGCGCCCGTCGTGTCGTCCTCGGTGATCGCCGCTTCGGCGGGCGCGCCGGTGACCAGCGCGGCGCCGCCGGCCACGCCGCCCAGCCCTGCGAACTTCAGGAAAGCCCGGCGATCGGCCTGGGTGCCGCCCTTCGTTCCCGTGCTCTTGTCGCTCATCTCGTTTCTCCGTGGTCGAAGGGCCGTGCCCTGGTCTCGTTCCTTTTGCGGGGTGCCGCCGTCCCCGCGGGTTGGGCGGCTACATGTCGAAGCCCGATTCCTCGATGGCCATGAACTGCCGGCCGATCGTGCCGACCGGGCGGTAGAGCCGCGCCGTGCGGTTGGTCTCCAGATCCGCAAAGAAATGCCCGGCCCAGGAGCCGACATGCTTGCGGAAGAAATCCTTCTGGACGGCAAGCGGCTGGATCTGCCCGAAGCTGCCCTCGATCAGCCCGGCCATCATCTCCATCAGAGCGCCGGCGTGATCCTCGGGATCGCGGCTGTCCTCGGAGCGGGCGATGCCCAGCGGCACCATGTCGGAGCGCAGCCGCGCCAGCGGCTTTTCGTTGAGAAATCCGGTCAGGTAGTAGGAGCCGTAGGGCACGAGCTCGCCGCGCCCGACACCGATGAACAGCTCCTGATATTCCTCGCGGGCTGCGGCGAGCGAAATCGCGCGCGCCTCGCCGGCGAGATCGCCGATGCCCCGGCCGAGCGGGCTGTCATCGCCGGACAGGCCCTGCAGCATCGCCAGCAACGCCTCGTCGGCCGGACGCGCCAGAAGGCGCGCAAGCAACCTGTAGAGGTTGGCGCGCAAGGCCTCGGCCTCGGCCGGTTCCGTCGTTACAGCGAGATTGTGGTTCTGCAAGGCTGTTCTCCCACTCCAGTAGAGCAACAAATCGTCCGATTCACAACGGTTTTCTGGCCCTGCGGCAATGTCGCCGAGCGGCTTGCTTAAACATGACTGTTTCACTCATATTTATATACTCTGCGTTGCGTACGACTTCCCGGGGCACGTCTCGCAACTGCGTTCGAATACAACGCAGATGCGGTAACGATTGCTTAAGCTGGACGAAAAGGGCGTTCCCGGGCATAATCTCCCACGACGACGCAAGCAGGCGGACGAAACAGGAGAAAATGCAGGATTTCGCGAACTCATTTGCACTGGCAGGTCATCTGATCCTGTCCGGTGATCCGGAATTGCTGGCCATCGTCCTGCTCTCGCTCAGGGTGTCCCTGACCGCTGTTCTAATCGCCGCGGCGGTCGGAATGCCGCTCGGTGCGCTCCTCGCCGTCGGCCGTTTCCCGCTCCGACGCGTCGCCATCGTGCTGTTGAACGCCCTGATGGGGCTGCCGCCGGTCGTGGTCGGCCTGCTGGTCTATCTGATGCTGTCCAATGCCGGACCGCTGGGCGTGCTGCAGCTGCTCTACACGCCCACCGCGATGATCATCGCGCAGGTTGTCCTGGTGGTGCCGATCATCGCCGCTTTGACCCGCCAGGTGGTCGAGGATCTCGACGCCGAATATTCCGAGCAGCTCCGCTCCTTCGGCGTCTCGCGTCTCGCGGCGGTGCCGACGCTGCTCTGGGACGGGCGGCACAGCCTCGTCACCGCGCTGCTGGCCGGTTTCGGCCGGGCCATCGCGGAAGTCGGCGCGGTGATCATCGTCGGCGGCAACATCAACCACGTGACCCGGGTGATGACGACGGCGGTGGCGCTGGAAACCTCGAAGGGCAATCTCTCGCTGGCCCTCGCCCTCGGCGCGATCCTGCTGATCATCGCCATCGCCATCAACGCGTCGGTCGGGCTCATCGGCGCCGGCCGCCCGCAGGCCGCCCATGCGTGACGATATCGCCCTTGAGCGGAGCGACGCCGACCTGTCACCGGTCCAAGCGCTCCCGGCCGCCGGCACGACCCAGGCCTCGGTCCTGCCGCTGCAGGCCGAGAACCTTGTGTTCCGGGCCGGCGGGCGGACACTCTTGGACGTTGCCGGACTGACCATTGCTGCCGGCGGTCCGACCCTGATTCTCGGGCCGAACGGCGCCGGCAAGAGCCTGCTCCTGCGGTTGCTGCACGGGCTGATCACGCCGGCCTCCGGGCAGTTGCGCTACAATGGCCAGGGTCTCGACAAGGCCGTGCGCCGGCGTCAGGCCATGGTGTTCCAGCGGCCGGTGCTGCTGCGCCGCTCCGTCGCCGCCAATGTCGACTACGCGCTGAAGGTCCATGGCATGCCACGCATCGCGCGCCTCGAACGCGTCGCCGCGCTCCTGGCCATGGGCGATCTGGCGGCCCGCGCAAACCAGCCGGCGCGCACCCTTTCGGGCGGCGAGCAGCAGCGTCTGGCGGTGGTCCGTGCGATCTCGACCGCGCCCGACATCCTGTTCATGGACGAGCCGACATCGAGCCTCGATCCGGGGGCGACCCAGGCGATCGAGAGCCTGCTGCGCCGCGTCGCGGCGGCCGGCACCAAGATCGTCATGGTCACCCACGACATCGGCCAGGCGCGGCGTCTGGCCGCCGAGATCGTGTTCGTTCACGGCGGCCGCATCGTCGAGCAGACGCCGGTCGACCGGTTTTTCTATGAGCCTGTTTCACAGCCGGCGCGGCAGTTTCTCGCCGGTGGGCTGGTTCTGTAACGCCGTTCGCGGCGAAGGAGGGGAAAGCATGAAGACGCAACTGATCGGGGCCATCGCCGCCGCCACGCTGGCGCTGGGCGCCATGGTCGCTCCGGCGACGGCCGAGGAGAACTTCATCGTCGTCCAGTCGACGACCTCCACCCAGAATTCCGGACTGCTGGACGCCATCCTGCCGGCCTTCATCGAAAAATCCGGCATCGAGGTTCGCGTTGTCGCGGTAGGCACCGGCCAGGCGATCAAGAACGCCGAGAATGGCGACGGCGACGTGCTGCTCGTTCACGCCAGGCCCGCCGAGGAGAAGTTCGTCGCGGCCGGCGGCGGTGTCGAGCGCTTCGACGTCATGTACAACGATTTCGTCGTCGTCGGCCCCGCCGCCGATCCCGCCGGTGTCGCGGGCATGAAGGACGCCGAGGCCGCGCTCGGGAAGATCGCGGCCGCCAAGGCGCCCTTCGCCTCGCGCGGCGACGACAGCGGCACCCACAAGGCCGAATTGCGCCTCTGGAAGGACGCCGGGATCGACCTCGCCGCCGCCTCCGGCAGCTGGTACCGCGAAACCGGATCGGGCATGGGCGCCACCCTTAACACCGGAATCGGCATGGGCGCCTACGTCCTGACCGACCGGGCGACCTGGATTTCCTTCGGCAACAAGGGCGATCACACGGTCGTCGTCGAGGGCGACCCGGAACTGTTCAACCAGTATGGCGTGATCCTGGTGAACCCGGACAGGCATCCGGCGGTGAAGGCCGAAGCAGGGCAGGCCTTCATCGACTGGCTGACCGGAGACGAGGGGCAGGCGGCCATCGCGAACTACAGGGTCGATGGCCAGCAGCTGTTCTTTCCGAATGCCGACATGACCGGCGATCGAAGCTGACACCGGCGCGCTTTCACGGCTGCCGGTCAGGGGCCGGGCGCGTTGTAATGTACCGTGCCTGCCGCGCGGACATCGTAGCCGCTCATCTCGGCCGCCCTGTCGTGGAATTCGGGCGTGTGCAGGAACCGCATCAGCGCCTGCAGCGGCGGCTCGAAGAAGGCCTGCCGCCAGACCAGCAGATCGGTGCGGTCCTCGGCCAGCGGCACGAAACCGAGTCGGTACTGGGCCGCCATCGCCGCCAGCCCGAAGCCCGCATCCGCCTTGCCGTCCAGCACCAGCCGGGCGACGTCGTCCTCGGTCTTGGCGACGCCCGGCGGGCCGGCGAGCGCCGCCGGGTCGAGCCCGGCTTCCATCGCCAGCGCCTCGAATAGCTTCTGGCCGCCGGCGCCGGGCTGCCGCCGCGCAAAGCGCAGCGGCGCCAGATCGGTGACCGCCTCGATCGCATGCGGATTGCCGGGGGCGACGATCAGGCCGCATTGGCGGCGGGCGAATTCGATCAGCACCACCGGGGCGTCGCCCAGCATGTCGCGCACCGTGGCGACATTCCAGTCGCCACCGGCTTCGCGAATATGGGTGGCACAGGCCGCCGCCTCGCGCCGCGCGACCCGGCCGATGCCGTCGGAGCTGCCGTCGAAGAAGGCGGCCAGTCCGCTGCCCGACTGGCGCAGCGCCCATTCCAGCAGCGGATCGTGACTGCCGGCGAGGATCATCGGCAGTCGGGTTTCGGTCGCCACCGGCCCGGAGCGCGCGGCGGCCATCCAGGCGGCGACCTCCTCGCGCGGAAACAGCAGCTTGCCGACCACGCGGATGCAGGGCACCTCGCCGCTGGCCGCCAGGTCGTAGACCTTGCGCTCCTTGATGCGCATGAGATCGGCGAGTTCGCGGGTGGTCAGATAGGTGGGCGCGGTATCGGACATCGCTCCATCTATCGCCAAGCGTCCAGCGGCGGCAACGTCTCTTCGCCGTCGCACGCGCTGCGAACCGGCAGGACGCATGGCATCTCGACCGGGCTTTCCTTCCTCGCATAGAAGGGCAGGGACCCCGCCGGGCGGGCAGGATGCAGCGAAGGGACGGGTGCCAGGTGGAACAGCGCATATTCGGCATCACCGGCTGGAAGAACTCCGGCAAGACGACCCTGACGGAGCGGCTGGTGACCGAGATCACCGCCCGCGGCTACCGGGTCGCGACGGTCAAGCACGCCCACCATGCCTTCGAGATCGATCGGGAGGGCACCGATTCCTTCCGCCATCGCAGCGCCGGCGCTGGCGAGGTGGCGATCGTCTCGGGAACACGCTGGGCGCTGATGCACGAATTGCGCGGCGCGCAAGAGCCGAGCCTTGCCGACATCGTCGCCCGGCTGTCGCCCTGTGACCTGGTTCTCGTGGAGGGCTACAAGCGCGAGCCGCACCCCAAGATCGAGTGCCGGCGACAGGAGGCACGCGATCGCCGGCCGATGCAGGACCACGCACCAGGCATCGCGGCGATCGCCGCCGATCATCCGGTGACCGACAGCGCGCTGCCGGTCTTCGGCCTCGATGACATCGCGGCCATGGCGGATTTTGTCCTGGCCGAGACCGGTCTCGCCGGAGCGTCGGGGCCGGACTGACGCCGGCCGGGCGAAAGGCTACCAGCGCTTGCGGCGTTCCTCGAAGCGCTCGCGCCGTTCGCGAAAGCGGCTGTCGCCGCGCTGGTCGTCGCGGGTCCGGTCATTGTCGAAGCCGCGGCCATAGTCCCAGTCGCCGTCCGAGCCCCAATCCCGCCGATCCTCGTCCCGGTCGCGATGGTCCGCACGATGCCGGTCGTCGCGATCGCGATGATCGCGATCATGCCGGTCGCCATCCCGGCGCCTGTCGTCGCGCCGGCCATCGCGTCCGCGGCCGTCGTGGCGTGCGCGCTCCTCGGCGCGCCAGCGCGGCGCGTCGCGGAAATCGTAGAGATACCGGTCGGCGTCGAGACTGCCGCGGTCGATCCCGTCACGGCCGCCTCGGTCGCCACCGCGCCGGTGACGACGCCCGTCGCCGCGATGCTGCACGAGGCGGAATGCTCCGGCCGGTTCGCCCGCCGGGGCCGCGCTGGCGGGGGCGACGCTGGTCGCGATGCCGGACGCGAGCGGAACCGGTCCGGGCGCGACAACCGGCTGGGCGAGCCCGAAGCTCAGGAGGACGAGGGACGTTGCGAGCATGTGCCGATGCCTCCGGGGCGAGGAACGATGAGGTCCGCGATCATGGCGCGGGCCGGATGAGGTGCCGATCCGCGCGGCGCTGGATCAGCTGGAACGCGGATCGTCCGACTGCCGGACGGCCGGGCCACGGCATCCATGTGGTGCCCGCGCGTCAGCGGGCGATGCGCAGGCTGGAAATCTGTTCGGTGATCGACTGGAAGGCGGCGGCCAGCTCTTCCTGGCTCTGGGCGTCGTAATAGAGCTTCTCGCTGGCATCGATCAGGCCGTTCGAGGCGCAGTCCTCCATCAGCTTCTTCACCGGTTCGCCGTCGCGCAGGTCGAAGGCGATGGTGAAGATCAGGATGCCGTCCGTGCCGCCGGGCTTGCGGCCATCGGCCTTCACGTTCTCGCAGACCTTGGCGACGTTCTGGTCCATGGCGGCGACATAGCTGTCGACGCTGTAGTCCTTCGCGTTGCCGGTGGTGCCGTCGTAGATGCGGCCGGGCTTGCGGGTGCTGCTGCCATGGGAATAGGCCGCGCCATAGCCGTAGGAGCCATAGGTGGAGCGGTTGTAGTCGCGGATCTCCAGCGGCCGTCCGCCGGAGTTCAGATTGTAGGTGTTGTTGCCGTCGGTCATCAGCACCAGCACCTTCAGATTGTCGGGCTCGTCGTGGCTGCGGCCCTCGGTGAAGGGCGGCCGCGCCGTCAGCAGCCGCCAGCCCCAAGCCAGGCCGTGCGGAATGTTGGTGGCGCCCTGGGCGTCCATCACGTCGATGGCGTCGGTCACTGTCTTGAGCGTCTTGGTCAGCGGCGTGATCGGCGTCGTCGCGCAGGTGGAGTTCGGGCCCCAGTCGCTGCGATTGCTGCTCGGCGTCGTGATCGAGTAGCCGCTGTCGAAATACTTGGCGACCTTGGCCTGCTCGGCCATCGCCTCCTTGGCCGAGTCGGGCGATCCGCTGCCGCTGTCGAGATAGTCGTTCCAGCCATAGGCGGAATCGTCGTATTCGTCCGGCGCGAAGGTCGGCACGAACAGCGTCTCCGGCTTGGAACTGACCGGCTCGGTGTCGGTGGCGGCGAGCCCGTTCGGCCGCGCCTCGACGCAGCCCCGCCATGTGCCGAACTGGCTCTTGTAGCGCGCATTGTCGTAGACATAGAACCGGGTCAGCGGCTCGCCGGTGGTGATCCGCGTCCAGTAGGACCCGTTGTACCGCGCCAGGGGCGTGCCACTGGAGGGCGAGGTGTAGACCCAGCCCCTGTCCCGTATCCACTCCCAGCCGCCGCTGGTCGCGCCGGACAGCCAGCCGCCCCAGTCGAGATTCTCGTGATGGATCGGCGAGCGGCCCTGCGTGTCCATCCAGTCGGCATTCTTGTATTGCGGGCCGACATTCACCGAACTGGAGAACGGGACGACCGCGAACTGGACGGGAAACTCTTCGGTCGAGCCCTTGTCGGCCGACAGGAACTGCTCGGCGAGGTCCTCGGCGGCGTCCTTGATGATGTCGATCTTGCTCTTGGTGCCGCCCGAGCGTGGCCGGTCCTGCATCGAGCCGGAATTGTCGAGCACCAGCGCCAGCTCGATCGAGCGGTTCTGCACGACGATCTCGCTCTTGGCGTAGAGCGGGAACTGCCGCCAGTCGAGCGTGCCGCCGGTGACCCACATCAGCGCATCGCCGAAGAAGGTCGGCAATTGCCGCCGGGCGGTGACCTTGAGGATCGTCAGGCCGTCCTCGCGAAACACGCCGTCATAGCTGAACTGGGTGGTGCCGCGCGTCTCCTCGCCGGCATTGTGGAAGAAGAAGGCTTCCGAGACGCTCTTGAGATAATCCGCGTCCTGGGTTCGGCCGTACTCCCGGCCGGCGGCGAGGGCGGCGACGTCGGCCGCCTGCTGCAGGCTGCGATTGGCGCCGTAGATGCCCGACAGGTCCACCGCGGTCGCAAAGCAGAGCGCGAGGACCGGCAGCGTCAGTCCGAAGACCACGGCGACATTGCCGGTCTCCTCGCGACGAAACCGCATGATCCTCGTAAATATCTGCACCGGGTCTCCCATGTGTCGCCACGACGAAAACACCCAGCATAGGGACATACAGTTGCGATAAGGTTGCCGGTATCGTTCGCATATGCAGCGTCCGGGATTGTCGTGCTGCGATGGGGTTTCGCCGCGTGCCGGCGCCCGGCCTTCGCGGTGCGCCGGGTGGCTGGCATCGGGCCGCGGGCGATGCCATGGTGCGTTCGGCGCGGGGCACCGGACGATCCTGCGAGGAGGAGACGACCATGGACATCAAGCGCGGGGGATCGGTCCCGACACGGCGCGGGCCGGCCAGCTATTTCACCGGCACGGTCTGGCAGGACCCCATCATCGAGGCGCCGGAGCCGGCACGTGTGCGCTCCAACCTGGTGACCTTCGAGCCCGGCGCGCGCACCGCCTGGCACACCCATCCGCTAGGCCAGACGCTCTATGTGACGGCGGGGGCCGGGCGGTTCCAAACCGAGGGTGGGCCGGTCGAGACGATCCGCGCCGGCGACGTGATCTGGATCCCGCCGGGCGAGAAGCACTGGCACGGCGCCGGTCCCGACACGATGATGACCCATGTCTCGATCCAGGAGGCGCTCGACGGCGTCGCCATCGACTGGCTGGAGCATGTCAGCGACCTGGATTATGCCGCCGCGTGAGGGCGGCGCCGGTGCCGCGCGCCGGCCCTGAAACGCAAGACGGCGCCCCGGTTGCGGCGCCGTCTGCGATGATCGGGTCTGGCCGGCTCAGGCGGCGACGGCGGACGGGGCTTCTTCCATCGCCCGCATGTAGAGGTCGAGCAGCGTCTCGTGCTCGTCCCGCTCATCCTTGTCCTGCTTGCGCAGCTTGATGATCTCGCGGATCACCTTGACGTCGAAACCCTCACCCTTGGCCTCGGCGAAGACTTCCTTCTTGCCGTCGTTGAGGTCCTGGATCTCGCTCTCGATCTGCTCGATGCGCTCGACGAACGAACGGATCTGTCCGCCCGCAATCATGGCCGTGTCACTCATGGTTTCTCCTTTGCGAATCCGGAGCCGCAATATCGACGGGGTCGGTAACCGGATCCTTAACTCTGGCGATCCCGCGCGACTGACCTGTGGACGAGGGGCGAAGCGATATGTCCGCAAGGGCCGCCGGATGGGCCGCGCCGTCACGGCGGTCCACGCTTCCCGGGGAGGTGGGCGATGACCCTGCGCCTCACAGACCATGACCGCGCACTGCTGAACGGCGAGGCGGGCGCCGCCGCGGCCTTCGCCATGCAGATCCTGACCGGCTTCGCCCGGTCGGTGGGCGCCGAGGCACTGCTCAACATCGCCGGCGCCCATGTCGATGGCTGCCTCTATCACGGCGCCGTCAGCCTCGATTTCGTCGAGCGGCTGCTGGCCGGCGGCGGCCGCGTAAGAGTGCCGACCACCCTCAATGTCGGCTCGCTCGATCTCATCCATCCCGAGCTCGTTCGCCTCGACGCCGGCGAACGGCAGCCCCGGCGGCGACTCATGCAGGCCCACGAGGCGCTGGGCTGCCAGGCCCCCTTCACCTGCGCGCCCTACCAGACCCTGTTCCGGCCGCGCTTCGGCGAGCAGGTGGCCTGGGGCGAATCCAACGCCATCGTCTTCGCCAATTCGGTGATCGGCGCGCGCACCAACCGCTATGGCGACTTCATCGATCTGTGCTGCGCGATCACCGGCCGGGCCCCGGCCTATGGCCTGCATCTGGACGAGCACCGCCGCGGTCGGGTGCTGTTTCGACTCAAGGGCTTTGCGCCGTCGCTCACGCCCGACGATGCCCTCTATGTGGCGGTCGGGCTGATCATCGGTGCGGCCTCCGGCGAGCTTGTTCCGGTGATCGAGGGCCTGCCGCCGCCGCGCGACGAGGACCAGCTGAAGGCTCTTGGCGCTGCCGCCGCCTCCGCCGGTGCGGTCGGCCTGTTCCACGCGGTCGGCATCACGCCGGAAGCCCTGACGCTGGCGGACGCGTTCGGTGGCCACGAGCCGGACCGCGTCGTTGCGATCACGCCGGCCTCCGTCGATGCCGTTCTCGCCCGCCTGTCCACCGTGCCGGAGGGCGCGCCGATCGACGCGGTCTGTCTCGGCACGCCGCATTTCTCGCGCGGCGAATGGGACCGGCTGCTGCCGCTCTTGCGCGAAATCCGGCCGGACCGCGGCCTGCCGATCTACGTCAACACCAGCCGCGCGACCCTGGACGGGCTGCGCCGCGACGCGGCGCTGGCGGGACTGGAGGGTTCCGGCCTCGTTCCGGTCGTCGACACCTGCACCTATGTCACCGCAATCTTGCGCGACATCGACGGGGCGGTGATGACCAATTCCGGCAAATGGGCGCATTACGCACCCGGCAATATCGGCGTTTCGGTCGGCTTCGGCTCGCTGGAGGACTGCATCCTCTCCGCCGCCAGCGGCAGGGTCGTGAGGACGCGGACATGACGCGCACGGGGACGGTCGTCGTCGCGGGCCGCGCGGAAGGGACGGCACTGGTTCTTGCCGAACCGCTCAGCTTCTGGGGCGGGATCGACGTGGAGACCGGCGCCATCATCGATCATTCGCACCCTTCGCTCGGTGCCAGCGTCACCGGGCGCATCCTAGTCATGCCCAGCGGCCGCGGCTCGTCGTCCTCCGCCTCTGTCTTCGCCGAATCCATCCGGCGCGGCACCGGGCCGCTTGGCGTGCTCTTGGCGCACGCCGATCCGATCCTTACCGTCGGCGCGATGGTCGCCGCCTCCCTCTACGGCCCGGACTGCCCCATCGTCGTCTGCGACATCGCCGGCATTGGCGACGGCGATGTCGTGGCGATCGACGCCAGCGCCGATGCCGGTGATGGCGCCGTCGCGATCCGCCCGGCGTGACACGCTTCGTAACAGGCGCATGCCTTGACCGCGGCCGTCCATCCCGACGAAGAAGAGCCGGGGATTTGCGAGGGGAATCGCAAAGGGGGAACCTGCCGGCATGAAGATCACCGCCATCGAGACGCTGCGGACCGAGGAATTCGCCAATGTCCTCTGGGTGCGCGTCCACACCGATGCGGGGATCATCGGGCTCGGCGAGACCTTCTACGGCGCCGGCGCCGTCGCGGCGCACATCCACGACACGCTGGCCGGGCGCCTGATCGGCCGCAATCCGCTGCATATCGAGGCGCTGTCGAAGGAGATGGTCAATCTGCCCATGGCGCAATCCTCGACCGGCGTCGAGTACCGCGCCGCCTCGGCGATCGACATCGCGCTGTGGGACATCTTCGGCAAGCTCTGCGACCAGCCGGTGCACCAGATGCTGGGCGGCCTGTGCCGCGACCGTCTGCGCATCTACAACACCTGTGCCGGCACCCGCTATGTCAGCTCGAGCAACATCCGACCCGTGTCGAACTGGAATCTCGGCGAGACGTCCGGTCCCTACGAGGACCTCGACGCCTTCATGACCGATGCCGGCACGCTGGCCGAGGACCTCCTCGACAATGGCATTGACGCCATGAAGATCTGGCCCTTCGATCCGATCGCCAACGAGACCGGCGGCCTCTACCTCACCGCCGAGCAGATGCGGCGCGGGCTCGAGCCCTTCGAGAAGATCCGCAAGGCCGTCGGCGACAGGATCGACATCATGGTGGAGTTCCACTCGCTGTGGAACCTGCCGGCCGCCAAGATGATCGCCAAGGAACTCGAGCCCTACAAGCCGATGTGGTTCGAGGACCCGATCCGCATGAACTCGCCGCAGGCGCTCGCCGAATATGCCCGCTCGACCGACGTCTGGGTCTGCGCCTCCGAGACCCTCGGCTCGCGCTGGCCCTACAAGGACATGCTCGACCGCGACGCCCTGTCGGTGGCGATGGTCGATCTGTGCTGGTCCGGCGGCCTCACCGAGGGCCGCAAGATCGCGGCGCTCGCCGAAACCTGGCACCGGCCCTTCGCACCGCATGACTGCATCGGCCCGGTCGGCTTCGTCGCCGCCGTCCACATGTCATTCAGCCAGCCCAACACGCTGATCCAGGAATCCGTTAGGGCCTTCTATCGCGGCTGGTATACGCAACTCGTGACCGCGGTGCCGAGAATCGAGGGTGGCTACGTCTACCCGATGGAGGGGCCGGGCCTCGGCGTCGAGCTGAAATCCGACGTGTTCGAGCGCGCCGATCTCATGCGCCGCATCAGTGAAATCTAGAGGGGAAGACACCATGACCGAAACCGCATCCTTCGACCTGACAGGCCGCACGGCGCTGATCACCGGCTCCTCGCGCGGCCTCGGCAAGGCGATGGCGCAGGGACTGGCCGAGGCCGGCGCGGTCGTGATCCTCAACGGGCGCAATGCCGAGACGGTCGCTGCCGCCGCCAAGGAACTGCGCGACGCCGGCCACACCGTCCACGAGGCGATCTTCGACGTGACCGGCGAAGCCGCCGTGGTCGCCGCCTTCGAGAAGTTCGACGCCGAGGGCCTGGAGATCGACATCGTCATCAACAATGCCGGCATCCAGCATCGCCAGCCGATGCTCGAACTGGCCCTGGCCGACTGGCAGCGGGTGATCGACACCAACCTCACCAGCGCCTTCCTGATCGGCCGCGAGGCCGCCCGCCGCATGGTTCCGCGCGGCCGCGGCAAGATCATCAACATCGGCTCGCTGACCAGCGCGCTCGCCCGTGCGACGGTGATCCCGTATACGGTCGCCAAGGGCGGCATCAAGCTCCTGACCCAGGGCATGGCCGCCGAATGGGCCGCGTCCGGCATCCAGGCCAATGCCATCGGACCCGGCTACATGCTGACCGACATGAACGAGGCGCTGGTCGCCAACAAGGATTTCGACAACTGGGTGAAGAGCCGCACGCCGGCCGGGCGCTGGGGCCAGCCGGAGGAACTCGTCGGCACGGCGATCTTCCTGGCGTCCTCGGCCTCCGACTACGTCAACGGCCAGATCATCTATGTCGACGGCGGCATGCTGTCGGTCCTCTAAGACCGCGAAAGCTGGAGACACCATGAAAGCGATCGTTGCACACGGCCCCCACGACCTCCGCATCGAGGAGCGCCCCGATCCGGGCGCGCCGGGGGCGGGTGAGGTGCGGCTGCGCGTCCAGTCGGGCGGCATCTGCGGTTCCGACCTGCATTACTACCACCATGGCGGCTTCGGCACGATCCGCATCAAGGAGCCGATGATCCTCGGGCACGAAGCCTCGGGCATCGTCGAGGAACTGGGCGCCGGCGTCTCCGGCCTCGCCATCGGCGACCGGGTCGCGATCAATCCGTCGCGGCCCTGCGAGAACTGCGAATACTGCCGCCGGGACATGCGCAATCATTGTCTCGACATGGTGTTCAGCGGCAGCGCCATGCGCTTCCCGCATGTCGAGGGCATGTTCCGCGAAGTGCTGGTGGTGCCGGCGGCGCAGGCCGTGCCGGTGGGCGCGGCGACCGATACAGGCCTGGCCGCGCTGGCGGAGCCCTTCGCCGTCTGCCTGCACGCCGCGCGTCAGGCCGGTCCGCTGCTCGGCGCCAGCGTGCTCGTCTCCGGCTGTGGCCCGATCGGCTGCCTCGCGGTGGCCGCGGCCCGCCGCGCCGGGGCGGCGCACATCACCGCCTGCGACGTCGTCGACGAACCGCTGGAGACCGCCCGCAAGCTCGGCGCCGACGCGGTGATCGATCTCGGCAGCGACCGCAGCGGGCTCGACGCGCTGAAGGCGGACAAGGGCCGCATCGACGTGGTGTTCGAATGTTCGGGCAACCCGGCCGCCGTCACCACCGCCGTCGAATGCGTGCGGCCGCGCGGCCGGCTGGTCGCGGTGGGCAATGGCGGCCCGGTCGAGTTCCCGCTCGCCTCGCTGGTGGCCAAGGAGATCGAGATGGTCGGCTCCTTCCGCTTCGACACGGAATTCGCGCTGGCCGCGGATCTCGTCTCGCGCCAGCTCGTCGATCTGGCGCCGTTGATCAGCCACAGGATGCCAGCGGGCCGGGCGGTGGAGGCCTTCGATCTGGCCAGCGACCGCAGCCAGGCGATGAAGGTGCAGCTCGACCTGACGGACTGGACCGCCGCGACCTGAGCGTCGACAATACCGGAAAGGCACGCCGGCCTTTCCGGCGTCTGACGATGACAGGAACGGACCGCCGCGCATGCTGCAGAATCCGCCGGCCGAGCCGGGCATGGCCGAGGACGAGGTCGACACCCCGGCGCTCCTCGTCGACCTCGACGCGCTGGAACACAATCTCGACCGCATGGCGGCCTTCGCTGCCAGGGCCGGCATCCGCCTGCGGCCCCACGCCAAGACCCATAAATCACCGGTCATCGCGCATTGGCAGGCCCAGCGTGGTGCCGTCGGGCAATGCGTGCAGAAGGTCGGCGAGGCCGAGATCCTCGCCTGGGCGGGCGTTCCCGACATTCTCATCACCAACGAGATCGTCTCGCCGCGCAAGCTGGCGCGCGTCGCGGCGCTGTCGAAGATGACGAACATCGCGCTCTGCGCCGACGATGCGGGCATGGTGGACCTCATCGAGGCCGCCGCCGAAGCGGCGAGTTGCCGGTTGACGGTGCTGGTCGAGATCCATGTCGGCGCCAATCGCGCCGGGGTCGGCTCGCCGGCCGCCGCCATCGCCCTGGGCGAGCGCATCGCAAGCAGTCACGCACTGATCTTCGGCGGCCTGCAGGCCTATCACGGCGGCGCCCAGCATCTGCGCGACCTTGATGCGCGCCGCGCCGCCATCGCTTCGGTGGCCGATGCCGCCCGGGCGGTCGTCGACGGTCTTGCCGCGAGGGGAATCGCCTGCCCGGCGGTGACCGGCGCGGGCACCGGCACCTTCGAGCTGGAGGCGGCGAGCGGCGTCTTCACCGAATTGCAGGCCGGCTCCTACGCCTTCATGGATGCCGATTACGGCCGCAACCGCCCGGCGCCGGACTTTCGCCAGTCGCTGTTCGTCGCGGCGACCGTGATGAGCGCGGCGCGCGAGGGTGTCGCGGTGGTGGATTGCGGCCACAAGGGTATCGCCATCGAGAGCGGGCTGCCGTTGGTCCACGAACGGCCCGGCGTGACCTATGCCGGCGCGTCGGACGAGCACGGCCAACTGGCCTATGCGGCGGGCACGACACTGTCGGTGGGCGAGCGCCT
The DNA here is from genome assembly GCF_000421645.1 of Aurantimonas coralicida DSM 14790. Lineage (GTDB taxonomy): Bacteria > Pseudomonadota > Alphaproteobacteria > Rhizobiales > Rhizobiaceae > Aurantimonas > Aurantimonas coralicida. The sequence continues at coordinate 213,925 of NZ_ATXK01000003.1, forward strand.
GCGGCTGGTGCCGGGGCATTGCGACCCGACGGTCGATCGCTACGACTGGTATGTCGGGGTGCGGGACGGCTGGGTCGAGGCCGTCTGGCCGGTTGCCGCACGCGGCATGATGGCCTGAGCGGCGATGATCCGGAGACCGCCGCCGCTCAGGAATATCGGGCTCAGACGTGGTGGATCACGTCCGAGCGGGGCGGCGGGCCCTGCAGGGTGTTGATCAGGAACTGCAGGCCGAGCGCGCCAAAGCCGATCGGCAGCATGCCGTAGGGCAGCCACATCGGCGTGCCGAAGCCGCTCGAGACGCGTTCGCCATAGGCCCAGGCATCGTAGGCCATGAGGCCGCCGCGCCAGGTGATGATCGCGCAGAACACGCAGCCGACGATGCCGACGATGGCGGACAGCACGCGCCGCCCGTTGCTGCCCATGCTGTCGGGCAGGAGCGTGATGCCGATATGCTCGCCGCGCCGCTGCACGTCCGCCGCCGTCATGACCGCCAGATAGACGACCAGGAAGGCGTTGATCTCTAGGCTCCACGACGTCGGCGCCGCGAAGATGTAGCGCATCGTCGCGTCATAGGTGATCGTCAGCGCCATGAAGGCGAGCACGACCTGGCCCATGATTTGCAGAAGCCTGGCGAAATGTTCGAACAGCCTGACCGGAACGGCGAGCATGATGGTTCCCCTTACGCGTCTTCGCCGTGCGCGAGCGCAATGGCGCGGCGGCCGACCTCTTCACCGACCTCCGAGACCCAGCTCTCGCGGACATTGGCGCTGATCTCGTTGAAGCGCTCCACGGCGGCCTCGTCGGGCTCGATTTCCTCGATGCCGAGCTCGCGGAAGGCCGGCCAGTACTTCTGCTCGAAATAGTCGGTGTTGGCGACCTGGGCACTGTGGGTGTCGAACCATTCGACGCCGTCCATGAAGGCGTCGCGCACCGCCTGGTCCATCGCTTCCCAGCGATCGGTCTGGACGAACACGCCGATGGCGAAGCCGGTGAGCGGCATGCGGTAGACGTGACCGACCTGCTCCTGGATGCTGCGGCCGTTGATCGTCGAGATGTTGGCGACGGCCGCATCGACGGTGCCGCGCTGCAGCGCGAGATAGAGCTCGGAGGAGGGGATACGCACCGAAGCGCCGCCCAGATCCTCGATCGCCTTGGTCGCCTCGAAAGAGACGACGCGGATCTTCTTGCCCTCGATGTCGTCGAGATTGCGGATCGGCGCGTCCTTGGTGCTCCAGATGTATTCCGGCTCCATGATGCCGCCGCCGAGGCTGAGGACGGTGAGGCCGTTCTTCTTCAGCTCGTCCTGGATGAGCTGGAACAGCGGCGAACCACGCTTCAGCCGGTCGGGATTGCGGGCGAGGTCGCCGACGACGCCCGGCAGCCCGGTGATGCCGAGGATCGGCAGCGAACGGGTGACGTAGGACGTGGTGTGGAACATGAAGTCGATGGTGCCCGACCGCAGCGCCGGCAGCTGCTCGTCGGCCGACAGCAGGCGGCCGGAATCGTAGAAGTCGATGGCGACGGTTTCGCCGGCCTTCTCGTTGATCCGGTCGACCAGGCCCTGCGAGCCATAGGCGAGATCCGCGTAGGACGGCGGCAGGTAGGTGACGCCCGTCAGCTTCTGGGCGGCGGCGGCCTGCCTTGTGGTGCCAAGGCCCAGGGCCGAAGCCAGCGCGACGGCGCCCGTGGTGGTGATGAGCCTGCGTCTGTCGATGGTCATGTCTTTTCCTCCCTTGATGAAACTCAACGCATGAGATTGGGCAGCCAGAGGCTGATGGCGGGGAACAGCACGAAGATGATGAGCATCACGAACTGCACCATGACGAAGGGCACCACGCTGCGGACGATCTCCTCGATCTTCAGCATCGGGGCCACCGCCTTGAGCGTGTAGAGGTTGAGGCCGACCGGCGGCGTGACAACCGCGATCTCCAAATTCATCACCAGGATGATGCCGAACCACAAAGGGTCGTAGCCGAGCGTCGTGATCAGCGGCAGCAGGATCGGCGTGGTGACGACGATCAGCGACACCGCATCGACCAGCATGCCGAGGCCGACAAGGGCCAGCATGATCAGGACGAGGATGACCTCCGGCGGCAACTCGGTGCCGATCAGAAGGCCGGTGATCGCGTCGGGCACCCGCACGAGATTGAGATAGTCGCCGAAGATCCGGGCGCAGCCCATGATCAGCAGGATCGCGCCGGAGATGCGGGCGCTGGAGCCCAGCACCTTCATCGTGCCGCGGACGTCGACACTGCGGAAGATGACGGCGGCGATCAGGAAGGCGCCGACGGCGCCGAAGGCCGCGGCCTCCGAAGGGGTGGCGACGCCGGTGTAGATCGTGCCGAGGACGACGACGATCAGCAGGATGGCGTGCCAGATGCCGCCGATGGCGCGCAGGCGGTCACCCCAGCTGTATTCCACATGTGCCTGGCGCGGCGCTTCCGCCGGATTGAGCAGCACCCGGAAATAGAGATAGACCGAAAGTGCCACGGCGAGGGAGATGCCCGGCACGATGCCGCCGATGAACAGGTCGGCCACCGAGACGCCGGAGACCGCGCCGTAGATGATCAGCGGCACGCTGGGCGGGATCAGCATGGCCAGCGCCCCGGCGCTGACGACGCTGCCGGCGGCGATCGAGCGGCTGTAGCCGCGCGCCAGCATTTCCGGCACGGCGATGGAGCCGACCGCCGCGACGCCGGCGATGGAGACGCCGGAGACCGCGCCGAAGACGGCCGACGCGCCGACGGTGGCGATCGCCAGTCCGCCGCGCAGCCATTGCAGCCAGACGACGGCGGCGTGGAAGAGGTTCTTGCCGACGGGCGTCGCCGCAAGGAAATTGCCCATCAGCACGAAGAGCGGCAGCGCCAGCAATTCAAAGCTGTTGAGCTGGCCGAACAGCGAGGTCGGGCCAAAGAAGAAGGCCATCGACCCGCGCGCCATGTAGAGGCCCGTGAGGCCGGCAGCGCCCAGCGCGAGAAAGATCGGCGCCCCGATGGCGATCATCGCCAGGAGGATGACGACGACGATGATGGGCTCGATCATCGCGGCGCCACCATGCCATGCGCGGCGGGTTGCCGCGTGCGCTCTGCACCAGAGGCCGACCGGCGGCCGGCATCAGCCTTCGTCGCGCGCATCCGCAATTCGAGTGGCAATGACATTCCTCCCACTGGCCGGTTCGCGCGACGCCCGGCTCCCTGCCGCGTCGCGCGTCCGGTCGCGTTCCCTAGATGATTTCGGCAGCTTCCAGCGCGTCGATCCGCGCGTCGTCGTAGTCCAGCCATTCGCGCAGCACGGGCCGGGTGTGTTCGCCGAGCTTCGGCCCGGTCCGCTCGACGGCGCCGGGCGAGGCGGAAAGGCGCGGGAAGACATTCTGCATGGCGGTCGCTCCCAGCGTCTCGTCCTCGACCCGCACGATCGATTCCCGCGCGATGAAGTGCGGGTCCTCCAGCATGTCGTGGGCGCGATAGGTCAGGCCGGCCGGGACGCCGGCCTCGGCGAGGAGCTCGACCAGCGGATGCGCCTCCTGCGTCTGCGTCCATTCGCCGATGATCGCGTCGATTTCCGCCTGGTTGCGGCCGCGCGCCTGGTGATTGGAGAAACGCGAGTCGTCGGCGAGCTCCGGCTGGCCCATCAGGGCCGTCAGCCGGCGGAACAGGCTGTCCTGATTGGCGCCGATGATGATCGTGTCGCCGTCCTTGGTGGGATAGGCGTTGGACGGCGCGATGCCCGGCAGGAAGCTGCCGGAGCGCTCGCGCACATGGCCGCCGCGGTCGTATTCGGTGACGACGCTCTCCATCACCGACAGGACGGCCTCGTAGATCGAGGCGTCGACCATCTGGCCTTCACCGGTGACATTGCGGTGCTGCAGCGCCAGGAGCGCGCCCTGGAAGCCGCTCTGGCCGGCCAGCGTGTCGCCGATCGACAGGCCGATGCGCACCGGCGGGCGGTCGGGGTAGCCGCCGATGTAGCGCATGCCGCCCATCGCCTCGCAGACGGCGGCGAAGCCGGCGCGGTTGCTGTAGGGGCCGGTCTGGCCGAAGCCGGTGATGCGGACCATGATCAGGCGCGGATTGATCGCCTTCAGCGTCTCGTAGTCGAGGCCCCAGGCCTCCATGCGTCCGGCACGGAAATTCTCGACGATGATGTCGGTCGACGCGACGAGTTCGCGGACCAGTTCCTGCGCTTCCGGCTTGCGCAGGTCGAGCGTCAACGACTTCTTGTTGCGGGCGATCACCGGCCACCACAGCGGATGGCCCTCGGCATCGGTGCGGCCCCACTGGCGCATGGCGTCGCCGACGCGCGGCGGCTCGATCTTCACGACCTCGGCGCCGAAATCCGCCAGCAGCTGCCCGCAGAAGGGACCGGCGATAAGCTGGCCCATTTCGAGCACACGGATTCCGTCTAGCGCTTTCATCGATCCTCCCGGGCATGTCCTCCACGGCCGCGTCCCACCGCGGCCGTCGCCAGCCCGAACCGAGCTTGCGCCGGCACGCTATCGCTATTGTATCCAATGCGTCAATCTTGCACTGCACCCAAGGCGCGGCCGGCGCGGCCCGACAAGCCGGAAAGTGGCGCGTTCGGCCGGGGACCGGCTAGCGCGTCGGTGGCGATGTCTCGGGGGCTTCCGGGATCGTATCGCGCACCGTCGTCAGGGCCGTGCGCGTTGCCAGCATGTGCGAGCGCATCACCGCGGTGGCCCAGTCGCTGTCGCCGGCGGTCAGCGCGTCGATGAGGACGCGGTGCTCGGCGAGGGAGCGTCGGATGTCGGGGCTGCCGAAACTGCCATAGGTGTGGATCAGGAGGCCGATCCCCATCAGGCGCAGGGCGGCTTCCTCCAGCGTGCTGTTGCCGCTCGCCGCAGCGATCACCTGGTGGAACTCCTGGTTGAGCCGGGACAGCCGCTCGATCTGGCCGCGATCGGCGACGATCCGCTCCATTTCCTCGGCCAGATGCGTCAGCCGGGCAAGGTCGGCCTCGCTGCGCCGGGTCGCCGCAAGGCCGGCGGCCGTGCCTTCGAGCAGAGCGCGGACGCCGTAGATCTCGGCGAGTTCGGCCTGCGAGCGGGTTTTGATCAGCGCCCCGATCCGCGGGATCATGTCGACGAAGCCGTCGCTGGCGAGCTTGTGCAGGGCGGCCCGGACCGGGGTGCGGCTCACCTCGTAGCGCTCGGCCAGCATTTCCTCTGTCAGCCGCGATCCGGGCGGATGCTGGCCGCGGATGATGTCGGCCCGCACGTCCTCATAGACGCGGTCGACGGTCCGCTGCTTGGCATTGCGATGGCGACTTCCGGTCATGGCCGGTCCCGAGGCTCCATGGGCATGATTGGATACAATCGAAACGGGTTGCGGAAAGCAACTGCCGATCGTGCGCGGCACCGACGGCGTCGGAATCGTGCCGGTTCAGCGGTTCTCGCGCCACCAGATGTAGAGACCGCTGGCGACCAGGATCACGGTGCCGAGGATCATCGGCGGTTGCAACGGGTCGCCGAACAGAACCACGCTGAGGATGCTGGCGACCAGCACCTGCGAATAGAGGAAGGGCGACAGCAGCGAGGCCGGGGCGTGGGAGAAGGCCGTGACGAGGGTGAAATGGCCGATCGATCCGGCAACGCCGCTGAGGACCAGAAGGGCCAGCGTTGCCGGGGTCGGCGTCTCCCAGAAGGGGATGATGACGAGGGTCAGGATGACCGCACCGGCCGCCGTCGTGTTGAACTGCGTCGAGGCGGCGTCCTCGGTGCCGGCGAGGCGGCGGGTCATCAACAGGTAGCAGGCGTTGAAGCCCGATGCCGCCAGGGCGAAGCCCAGCGCCGGTTCGATGCCGGCAAAGCCCGGCCGCAGGATCAGCAGCATGCCGCAGAAGCCGGCGATGATCGCGCCGATCCGGTGGATGCCGATGCTCTCCTTCAGGACGATGACCGACAGGATGGTCACGACGATCGGGGTGAAGAACAGGACGGCCGTCGCATCGGCCAGCGGCACGCGGGCAAGGGCGTTGTACATGCAGATCGTCGCCGCCAGGAGGAGCATGCCGCGCACGAGCTGCAGATAGGGGTGGCGGGCCTTCAGGAAGCCGGTGCCGGTGGTGGCGCCGAGATAGCTGCCGAGGATCAGCGTCTGGAAGAAATAGCGGCCCCAGATCACCTGCAGCACCGGCACCAGCGTCGTCAGATGCTTGCCGAGGGAATCCATGCCCGCGAAGACGCTGCCGGCAAGGACCGTCAACAGGATGCCGGTCAGGAGAGAACTGAAGGATTTCACGGGATCGACGCCTTTGCTAAGCGTTGCTTACTGGAAAGCCGCGGCGCTGAAAAGCCGATCGGCTCGGCTTAAGGGTCGACATCCGGGATAATCGGTCCAGCCCTGCGCCACCCTCGTGGCAGCCATGTCGCCGGAGGCCAGCGCGCGGCGACGGCGTCGCTGGACTTCCCCGTCGCACCCTTCTAGGCCACCGGGCATCAGGCGGTGATGTCATGCAGACGAATGTTTCAGAACGGTCCGGCGCGCAAACGCTGCCGCTGCCCGGGGCCGATGGCCGTGGGCCGGTGCAGTCGTGGCTGCGCCACGCCGTCGCGACGGTCGTTCTGGCGGTGCCGCTGATCGGCGCGCAGCTGGCGCAGATGACCATGAACGTCACCGACACGGTGATGATCGGCTGGCTCGGCGCCACCGAGCTGGCGGCCGGCGTCCTGGCCACCCAGACCTTCTTCATCGTCTTCATCTTCGGGGCCGGCTTCGCCCAGGCGGTGCTGCCGCTGGCGGCCGGCGCCGAGGGCCGCGGCGACGTGCACGACGTGCGCCGCTCGATCCGCATGGGTCTGTGGGTGCTGATGCTCTACAGCGCGCTCGTCATGCTGCCGCTCTGGTACACCGAGGCGATCCTGGTGGCGCTCGGCCAGGACCCGGAGATCTCGGCCCTCGCCGGGGCCTATATGCGCGTTGCCCAATGGTCGATGTTTCCGGCGCTGCTGGTCCTGGGACTGCGATCCTACCTGACCGTCGTCAACCGCGCCTATCTCGTCTTGGCGGTGATCCTCGTCGGCGCCGTGGTCAATGCCGGGCTGAACTATCTCCTGATCTTCGGCCATTTCGGCGCGCCGGCGCTCGGCATCGTCGGGGCGGCGGTGGCGACGCTCGGCAGCAATCTCCTGATGACCGGCCTGCTGGTCGCCTATACGGCGCTGGCGCCGAGCCTGCGCCGCTACGAGCTCTACGCCCGCTTCTGGCGGGCGGACTGGCCGGACTTTTTCGAGGTGCTGCGGCTTGGCTGGCCGATCGGCGCGACGATCATCGCCGAGGTCGGGCTGTTCGTCGCCTCCTCGATCATGATGGGCTGGCTCGGCACCATTCCGCTGGCCGCCCATGGCATCGCGCTGCAGATCGCCTCCATCGCCTTCATGGTGCCCCTCGGCCTGTCGAGCGCCGCAACGGTGCGGGTCGGGCTCGCCTTCGGGCGCGGCGACCGCCGCGATCTCGACCGGGCATCGGCAGTGGCGCTGGGCATCGGCACGCTGATCTCGATCGGCGGCGCATGCCTGTTCTGGTTCTGGCCGCAGGAACTGATCGGGCTCTATCTCGATCGGGACAACGCCAACGCCGAGGCGGTTCTGGCCTATGGCGTGCCGCTGCTGGTGGTCGCTGCGCTTTTCCAGATCGCCGATGCGCTGCAGGTCGTGGCCGCCGGCATCCTGCGCGGCGTGAAGGATACCCGCACGCCGATGCTGATCGCGCTGTTCAGCTATTGGCTGGTCGGCATGCCGGTGGCCTATGTCCTCGCCTTCATGGTGGGGTGGGGCGGCGTCGGCCTGTGGTGGGGGCTGGCCTTCGGGCTGTCCACCGCGGCGCTGTTGCTCAATGCCCGCTTCCTGCTGCGCGAGCGTTACGGTCTGCTCGACGCCTGACCGGCCCCGTCAACGGCGGCTCAGTCGCCGTTCTGCCGCCGCAGCAAGGTGGAGGAGACGGTCGAGCGCGGCCCGTGCAGGAACACCCAGGCCGGCGGCCGACGCAGGGGCAGGGCCCTGGCCGCCGTCTCCGGCAGGCGGAAGCGGGACAGCACCTGCGGCGTGACCGCCGAGAGGACGGAGAGGGTCGAGCCGGGCCGGTCGACCACGGCGATCGGCAGGCTGGTCGCGATCTCCTGCCAGTCCTGCCAGCGATGGAAGCTGGCGAGGCTGTCGGCGCCCATGATCCAGACGAAATGCACGCCCGGATGGCGCCGCCGCAGCAAGGCGACCGTATCGGCCGAATAGCGGATGCGATGGCGCGCCTCGAAGGCGGTGGGCACCGAATGGGGGCCCGGCGCCAGCGCCCGGACCGCGGCGAGGCGTTCGCCGATTGGCCGCAGCTTGCCGTGATCCTTCAGCGGATTGCCCGGCGTCACCATCCACCAGACCTTATCGAGCCCGAGCCGCCGGCGGGCCGTCTCGGCGACCAGCAGATGGCCTTCATGCGGCGGGTTGAACGAGCCGCCGAACAGGCCGATCCGCATGCCGGGCTGCGCCGGTGGCATGGCCAGCGCCGCCGCATCGACGCCCTTGAGGGCGGCGGCGGCGGTATCGCCCAGCCTCACGGGCGCGTCTGGCCGTTGCCGCGGACGCGATAGTTGAAGCTGGTCAACTGCTCGACGCCGACCGGACCGCGCGCATGCATCTTGCCGGTGGCGATGCCGATCTCCGCGCCCATGCCGAACTCGCCGCCGTCGGCGAACTGGGTCGAGGCGTTGTGGAGCAGGATCGCCGAATCGATGCCGGCGAAGAAGGTCTCCGCCGTGGCCGCGTCGTCGGTCACGATCGCTTCGGTGTGATGCGAGGAATGGCTCTCGATATGATCGATCGCGCCCGCAACGCCGTCGACCAGCGCGACGGAGATGATGGCGTCGAGATATTCGGTGACGAAGTCCGCGTCGCTGGCCGGCTCGGCGGTCGGGTAGCGCTGGCGCACCTCGTCGGTCGCGCGGATCTCGCAGCCGGCCTCGCGCAGCGCTTCCATCAGCGGCAGCAGATGCGTGTCCGCGGCGGCGCGGTCGATCAGCAGCGTTTCGGCGGACCCGCAGATGCCGGTGCGGCGCATCTTGGAATTGACGACGATGTCCCGCGCCATGTCGAGATTGGCCGCCCGGTCGACATATACGTGGCAGAGCCCTTCGAGATGGGCGAAGACCGGCACCCGCGCCTCGTCCTGCACGCGGGCGACCAGCGAACGGCCGCCACGCGGCACGATGACGTCGATGGCCCCGTCGAGGCCGCGCAGCATGGCGCCGACGGCGGCGCGGTCGGTGGACGGGACGATCTGGATCGCGTCCTCGGGCAGGCCGGCGGCGGTGAGCCCGGCGACCATGGCGGCGTGGATCGCGGCCGAGGAGCGGACCGAATCCGAGCCGCCGCGCAGGATCACCGCATTGCCGGATTTCAGGCAGAGCGCCCCGGCATCGGCGGTCACGTTCGGCCGGCTCTCGTAGATGACGCCGATGACGCCGAGCGGCGTGCGCACGCGCTCGATCGCCAAGCCGTTCGGCCGGTCCCAGGCGGTGACGGTCGCGCCGACCGGGTCGGGCAGGGCGGCGATGGCGCGCAGGCCGTCGGCCATTGCGGTGATGCGGTCGGGCGTCAGCGTCAGCCGGTCGACGAAGGAGGCGGCCATGCCGGCCTCCGCCGCGCGGTCGAGATCCGCGGCATTCTCGGCGAGGATGGTGTCGGTGGAGGCGGCCAGCGCATCGGCCATCGCCAGAAGCGCTGCGTTCTTCGTCTCCGTCGGCGCCAGGGCGAGGCGGCGCGCCGCGGCGCGGGCCCGCTTGCCGATGGCGTCCATCAGCGTGTCGATCGATCCGGTCTCGGTGCTATCACGCATGGGTGTGGTCTCCGAAATCTGTACTGCGTCGCGGCAAGGGGCAGGCCCTCTCGCCTTGCCTTCGCGCCGTCTGTCTCAGGCTGAGGTGAGCTGCTGTCCCGGCGTCTCCGCCGCGCCCGGATCGACGGCGAGGTCGTCACGATGGATCATCGCCGCGCGGCCCTCATAGCCCAGCGCCGCGCCGATCTCGGAGGAGCGCAGGCCGGCGACCAGCCGTGCCTCGTCGGAATCATAGGCGATCAGACCACGGGCGATCTCGCGGCGGGCATTGTCGTACACCGCCACCGTGTCGCCCCTGCGAAACTCGCCCTCGACCTTGCTGACGCCAGCCGGCAGCAGGCTGCGGCCGGCGACCAGCGCCTTGACGGCGCCGGCATCGACGAACAGGCGACCGGTGGCATGGAGCTGCCCGGCGATCCAGCGCTTGCGGGCGCCGACCGGCGTATCGACGGCGCGAAACAGCGTGGCGCGCTCGCCGGTCTCGATGGCCGACAGGGGATAGAGCCGGTTGCCCGCCGTGATGATCATGGCGGTGCCGGAGCCGGTCGCGATCCGCGCGGCGTCGATCTTGGTCTTCATGCCGCCGCGCGACAGTTCCGAACCGGCGGAGCCCGCCATCGCCTCGATCTGCGGCGTGATCTGATCGACCAGCGGAATGTGCTCGGCGTTCGGGTCGAGATGCGGCGGCGCCGTGTAGAGCCCGTCGACATCCGAGAGGAGAACCAGCATGTCGGCGTCGATCATCGTGGCGACCCGGGCGGCCAGCCGGTCATTGTCGCCGTAGCGGATCTCGGAGGTGGCGACGGTGTCGTTCTCGTTGATGACCGGCACGGCCTTGAGGGCCAGCAGCGTCGCGATGGTGGCGCGTGCGTTGAGATAGCGCCGCCGCTCTTCGGTGTCGCCGAGGGTCAAGAGGATCTGCCCGGTCTCGATGCCGTGGCGGCCGAGGATCTCCAGATAGGTGCGCGACAGGGCGATCTGGCCCACCGAGGCGGCGGCCTGGCTCTCCTCCAGCCGCAGCGGACCGCGCGGCATCTTCAGGATCTTGCGGCCGAGCGCGATGGCGCCCGACGACACGACGAGAATTTCCCGGCCCTCGCCGACGAGGCGCGCAATGTCCTCGCCCAGCGATTCCAGCCAGGTCCGCTTCAGTCCGCGTTCGCGGTCCACGAGCAGCGACGAACCGATCTTGATGACGATCCGCCGGTAGCCGTGGAGGGGATTGCTCATCACTCCGCGTCCTTCTTCTCGGCCTCTTCCGCCTCGGCGCGTTCGGCCGCGGCCACGGCAAAGCGGTCGGGCTCTTCCTCTTCCGTGGGGGCGAGGCGGCTGATGCGGCTCTTCAGCTCGCGCAGCGCCTCGGTCATGCCCTCGCGGCTGACCGCCGACAGGGCGAGCGGCGCGTAGCCAATAGCCTCCTGCAGCTCCGCCAGCTTCTCCTCGCGCGCCTCCGGCGTCAGCGTGTCGACCTTCGACAGGGCGACGAGCTCGGGCTTGTCCGCAAGGCCGTGCTCATAGGCTTCGAGCTCGCGCCGCACCGTGCGGTAGGCGCCGGCGACGTCGTCCTCGCTGGACGAGACGAGATGCAGCAGCACGCTGGTGCGCTCGACATGGCCGAGGAAGCGGTCGCCGATGCCGACGCCCTCATGGGCGCCCTCGATCAGGCCCGGAATGTCGGCGATGACGAATTCCGCCTCGTCGACCTCGGCGACACCGAGACCGGGATGCAGCGTGGTGAAGGGGTAGTCGGCGATCTTCGGCCGGGCGCGCGTCACCGAAGCGAGGAAGGTCGACTTGCCGGCATTGGGCAGGCCGACGAGGCCGACATCGGCGATCAGCTTCAGCCGCAGCCAGATCGTCAGCTCCTCGCCCTCCTGGCCGGGATTGGCGCGCCGCGGCGCCTGGTTCACCGAGGTCTTGAAATAGGCGTTGCCGAAGCCGCCATTGCCGCCGGCGGCAATGCAGTGACGCTCGCCGATATCGGTCAGGTCGAACAGCAGCGTCTCGTTGTCCTCGGCGAAGATCTGGGTGCCGGCCGGCACCTTCAGCGTGATGTCCGAGCCCTTGCCGCCATTGCGGTTGCGGCCCATGCCGTGGCCGCCGGTCTTGGCCTTGAAATGCTGCTGGTAGCGATAGTCGATCAGCGTGTTGAGGCCGGCAACCGCCTCCACCCAGACGTCGCCGCCGCGGCCGCCATCGCCGCCGTCCGGCCCGCCGAACTCGATGTATTTCTCGCGGCGGAACGACACCGAGCCGGCACCGCCGTCACCGGATCGGACATAGACCTTGGCCTGGTCGAGGAATTTCATCTCTGTGCTCTCCTGAGCATGCGGTCGGTATGGCGGACGGCCCCTTCTAGCGGGCCGGTCAGGACTTGTGAACGGATCGCCGGCCAAGAGGCGGGCGATCCGGAAGGTTCATGTTGGCGGACCCGGTCGGCCCGGGCCGTCAGTGGGCGTCGAGCGCAGCCTTGTCCTTGGCGAAGACCACGTCGGACGTGGCCAGCGGTACGCCGAATTTCGACACGCTGACTTGGTTGGCGACCGTCCCGTCCGACTGTCGCGTCATGCGGTGGCGAAAGTGCAGCAGCGTGTCGCCGCCACCCGGCGCGTAGCCGTCATAGTCGAGAACGACACCGTTCGGCGCCAGCCTGCCGGCAACGGCCACCGGCGGCGACAATTCGCCGTCGCCGCCCTCGGTCCGCACCGTGCCGGCGTAGAGGCCGGGGCCGGTCATGCCGAGGTCCCAGCGCTGCAGCCGGTCGCCGTCGGGAAAGCTGAACTGCTCGTCGAGAAGCAGCCGCCCATCCTGGCGCGTGCCGGAAAAGCGCGCGGTGAAGTCCTCGGTGAAGAACAGCGCCGTGGTGACCGACCCCTTCGAATAGGACGCCCCCGCGAAGAACTCCTCCAGCGCCAGGCCGTCGGCGACGGACGCGGGGGGCACGTCGGCAGGATCGTCGCCGCAGGCCGCAAGTCCGGCCAGCAGCAGCGCCCCGGCGAGGGCGCCACCGATCCTGCGCGCAACGATCATCCGGCGGCTCATGCCCGACCCCATGCCTTGAGCGACGTCCAGCACCGCCGGTCCATGACGAAATGCTCGCTGGCCACGCGCCCGGAACTGATCGTGTCGATGAGGCCGCTGCCGGTGAAGTGGAAGCCGCATTTGCGGATCACCCGGCGCGACGCCTCGTTGACGACGCGGCAATCGACGGCGATGGCGTCGGCCTTCAGCGCGGCGAATCCGAAATCGATCACGGCCTGCGCTGCCTCGGTGGCAAAACCCTTGCCCCAGAAACGGCGGCCGACCCAGTAACCGATGTCGAGCCGGCCGGGCACGCTCTCCGGCTTCAGGCTGCAGCAGCCGACGAGGTCGCCGCCATCCTTCAGGCAGAGCGCAAAGACCGTTTCCGGTGCATGGTCGCTGATGAAGGCGCGGGCATCGGCCAGACCGTAGGGATGCGGCACGCGGGCCAGCATCCGGGCGATCTCGCGGTCGTTGATCAGCTTCGCCAGCGCGCCGGCATCGTCCATCGTCAGCGGCCGCAACAGCAGCCTGCGGGTCTCGATCGTCTCGCCGTCCCGTTCGACGGTCGTGTCCTCAAGCATCGCATCGTTCCTTCCAGACGCGAAAAGGGGAGATGGCGGTCCATCTCCCCTGTCGTGCTCTGAAGGTCCGATCGTTCGGAGGGTTCAGAGTGCCGGGTCGGTGGAACGCCGGCGCTCTGAAGCTCCGGTCACTCGGCGGCTTCGGCTTTCGGCATGACGGCCACGTAGGTGCGACCGTTCGCCTTGTGCTGGAACGCCACGTTGCCTTCGGCCTTCGCGAAGAGGGTATGGTCCTTGCCCATGCCGACATTGGCACCCGGATGCCAGCGCGTGCCGCGCTGACGGATCAGGATGTTGCCCGGAATGACGGACTCGCCACCGAACTTCTTGACGCCAAGGCGTTTGGACTCCGAATCGCGACCGTTGCGCGAAGAGCCGCCTGCTTTTTTATGTGCCATCGTAGGTCTCCTTGCCTGTCAGGGCTCGCGGGGGATATGGCCCCGGAATTACTGCTTCGCCAGTTCGCCGGCCTGGGCGCGCCAGTCTTCGATCTGCGCGGCGCTGAACGGCATGTTCGCGTCGATACGGGCAACGTCCTCGTCGGACAGGGCCGCGATCTGGGCATAGGTGGTGATGCCCTGCTCGTTGAGCTGCTTCTCGGCGACCGGGCCGATGCCCTTGATCTTGGTCAGCTTGTCCTGCTCGCCGCTGGTCGGGGCGGTGAACATCGGCACGTCCGGCGTGGCGTCGGTCGTCTCGGCGGACGGCTTGGGCGCAGCAACCTTGGCCGGCTTCGGCGCGGCGGCGGTCTGCGACGGGGCCTTGCCGTCGGTCAGGATCTCGGCGATGCGGATCATCGTCAGGTCCTGACGGTGGCCACGGGTACGCTTGGAGTTCTGGCGACGACGCTTCTTGAAGGAGATCACCTTCTTGCCGCGGGTCTGCTCGACGATCTCGGCCGTGACGGCAGCGCCCTGAACGAACGGCGCACCGATGGTCGAACCGACCATCAGGACCTCGTTGAAGGTCACGAGATCACCGGCGGCGCCCGGGAGACGCTCGATGGTGAACTTGTCGTTGGGGACAACGCGGTACTGCTTGCCACCGGTCTTAATGACTGCGAACATTTTAGCTCCGTTCGTTCGATCGGTTCTCGTGTCCCGCGGGACCCGGACCGTCTTCTTGTCAGTCGGTTACTGAATGGGCGAAAACAAACAGGCGCGGCAGTGCCACGCCCAGAATTGCGATTTGTGACTAGCGGCAAGGCCGCGCAAGGTCAAGCCTTCCGGCCGTCAAACCGGGTCCGGGGCGCTGAAGGTTCCCCAGCGTCGAGTGCAAGCGCCTCGCGGCGGGCCCCGGCGGGCTAGAGCTTGCCGGCCTGCCGGCGCAGCAGTTCCAGCGCCTGCCGGTCGGTGCGGTCGCGGTGCAGCTGATGCAGGCGCCCGGCTTCCTCGCTGTCGCGGTCGAGAATCGCCTGGACGATCTGCCGGTGTTCCTGGTCGGACTGGACCGGCTTGATGCGCAGCGGGATGATCGCCATGCGGGCCCGGTACTGCTGTTCCCAATATTGCCGCAGGGTCGCCTGCAGGCGGGAATTGCCGCACAGCGAGACGATGTCCGAATGGAAGGCATCGTCGAATTGCGACCAGCGCTCGATGTCGTCGCTGCGCGTCGCCTTCTCCATCTGGTCCATCAGCGATTTCAGCCGTTCGCTCTCGCTCGGCTCCAGTCCGCGCACGGCGGCAAGGCGCGCGGCCTGCACCTCCAGCGCCGAGAAGACCTCGTAGATTTCCGCCAGATCGTCGAGCGACTGGGCACGGACGGTGACCCCGTGCCGGGGCTTCACCTCGACCAGCCCTTCCTCCTCGAGGCGGATCAGCGCTTCGCGGATCGGCGTGCGGCTGAGCGACAGGAGATTGGCGACCTCCGTCTCCAGGAGCGTGGTGCCGGGCGGCAGCCGACCCTCCAGGATCCGGTACTTCAGCTCGTGATAGGCCCGCTCGCGTGCCGCCATCTTGGCGACGCCCTGCATGCTCGGCCGGGGGCGCGAGCCGCTGGCGGGAGGACGGCGATGGGGTGCGTTCGTCGCATCCTGTTTCGTCAGTGCCGGCCTCCCTTGTTCATCTGCCGGGGATCCTTCTCCCGGTCGTATTCGTCAGCTCTTCGAGCCGTCGGGCGTTGCGACCCCGTTCAGCTCGAAGACGATGTCGGACAGCATCGGCAGATAGTCGCTGCCGCGCCCGATCGCCTCGGCCGTGGCGAGGCCGTTCTTTACCGACGCCGAAACATGCGTGGCAATACCGCTTTGGTCGGCCATCGACACCACGTAGCGCATGTCCTTGTGGGCGTTGCGGATCGTGAACTTGTGGGCATCGCGGTCGCGGTCGACCACGTATTTCATGAAGGTCTGGTAGAACCCCGAATCCATCCGGCCGCCGCTGATCACGCCGTGGAAGGTCTTGGCGTCGATGCCGTTCTTGGCGCCGATCGCCAGCGCTTCGGAATAGAGCGCCGCATAGCCGAGCGAGACGAAGTTGTTGAGGAGCTTCATCGTGTGCCCGGCGCCGATGTCGCCGACCCGCACGATCTTGCCGGCCCAGGTTTCCAGAAGCGTCTTCACCCGCTCGAAATCGGCCTCGGACGCGCCGACCATGGTGTCGAGCGTGCCCTCCCAGGCTTCCTTCGGCGTGCGCGACAGCGGCGCGTCGATCAGCGTCACGCCGGCCTCGCTGCAGCGTTCGGCCAGCGCCCGCGTCGAGACGGGATTGGCGGTCGAGCAATCGATAATCGTCCTGCAGGCGCCGTTCGCGGCGAGGATCTCGCCGACGACGGCTTCCACCTGCGGACTGCCTGGCAGGCAGAGGAAGATGATCTCGGCGGCCTTCGCGACGCCGACGACGCTGTCGGCCTCGCTGGCGCCGCGGGACTTCAGATCCTCGATCGGCTCGCGATTGCGATGGGCGAGGACGGTCAGCGTGTAGCCGGCCTCGACGATGTTCTTGGCCATGCCGTGGCCCATCAGGCCGACGCCGATGAAGCCGATGCTGGGACGGTTCGTCATGTACACTCCTGGTCGAATGCCGGGGACGCTGCGCGGCGGTCAGGCCGCGGCGTTGCGTGCCGCTTCGTCGGCGATATGGGCGCGGATGATGTCCGCGAAATTGTCGTCGGCGACGAAGCCGACCTCGGACGCCCGCGAGGCGTCGAAATCACGCGGCCAGCCGGCGACGATCTTCTCGATGGTGGCGTCCGGCTCGCGGCGGATAAGGGCGACGGCCTCGTCGCCGGCAACCTCGCGCAGCGCCTCGATCATCTCGCCGATGGTGATCGACAGGCCCGGCATGGTCAGGCAGCGGCGGGCGCCCAGCGTCTCGGTGTCCATCGTCGCGGCATGCAGCAGGAAGCCGACCGCAGCGGCCGGGCTGGCAACCCAGTGGCGCACGCTGTCGTCGACCGGCAGGATCGCCTCGTGGCCGGCCAGCGGCTCGCGGATGATGCCGGAGAAGAAGCCCGACGCGGCCTTGTTCGGCTTGCCGGGGCGCACGACGATGGTCGGCAGGCGAATGCCGACGCCGTCGACGAAGCCCTTGCGGCTGTAATCCGACAGCAGCAGCTCGCCGATCGCCTTCTGGGCGCCGTAGCTGGTCAGCGGGGCCGACAGGAAGGTGTCGGTGATCGGGTCCTCGAACGGCGCGCCGAAGACGGCAATGGAGGAGGTGAAGACGAGGCGCGGCCGGTAGACGCCGTCCTGCTGGCGGATCGCCTCGAGGAGATAGCGCGTGCCGTCGAGATTGATGGCGTAGCCCTTCTCGAACTCGGCCTCGGCCTCGCCGGAAACGATCGCGGCGAGATGGAAGATCATGTCGGGCCGCTTGTCGACCAGGGCGCGCACCGTCGCCTCGTCGGCGATGTTGCCGGCGCTGCACTCGATGGTGATGCCGCCAGCCTGGCTGTCGAAGGCCGGCTTGACGACGTCGAAGGCGTCGATCTCAGTGACCTTGTCGCCGAGGCGCGTGTCGTCGGCGATGATTGCCTCGATCAGCTGCCGGCCGACCATGCCGGCGGCGCCCAGTACCAGAATCCGCATCGTGTCCTCTTCCCTGTTGTCGTTCGGTGTCGTCGCTTGTGCTGCGCTCCTAGAGCGTCCAGCCGCCGTCGATCACCTGCATTGTTCCTGTCGTGAAGGTGCTCTCGTCCGAGGCGAGATAGACCGCCAGCATGGCGATCTCCGACGGCTTGCCGAGGCGGCCCATGGGCTGGCGCTCGATGAACATCGCCTTGGCCTTGTCGGTGCCGCCGATGGTCTTGCCGAGATCGGCGATCCGCTCCTCCAGCGAGGGGGATTCGATCGTGCCGGGGCAGATGGCGTTGCAGCGGATGCCCTTGCCGACGAAGTCGACCGCGACCGAGCGTGTGAGGCCCGCCACCGCGGCCTTGGTCGACATGTAGACATAGCGGTTCTGGGCGGCTTTGACCGGGCCGGCGGCCGAGCAGATGTTGACGATCGAACCGCCGCCCGCCTCGAGCATGCGCGGCAGCAGGCCGGCGATCATCCGGTGCATCGAGCGGACATTGAGATCGAAGGAGAAGTCCCAGGCCGCGTCGTCGCAGTCGAGAATGGTGCCGTGGTGAACGTAGCCGGCGCAGTTGAACAGGATGTCCGGGGTCGGCACGCCCGCGAGATACGCCTTCACCGCTTCGCCGTCGGTGACGTCCAGCGCGGCGGTATGGACCGGGCCGAAGGCGTCGAGGCCCTCCAGCTTCTCCGCGTCGCGATCGCTTGCATAGACGGTGGCGCCTTCCTTCAGGAAGGTCTCGACCACCTGGCGGCCGATCCCCTGGCCGGCCGCGGTGCAGACGGCGGTCTTGCCGTCCAGGCGTTTCGTCATGGCTCTGTCCCGTTCCTCTCGGTGCGCGAAGCGATGCGCGGCGATGGTGTGAAAAGGGCGGGCCGCGTCATGCGCGGTCCGCCCCGTCAGATCAGTGGTTGTCGCGCGGCACCGGGGCAGACTTGCCGTCGATGCCGCCCTGGGCGAGGCGCTGATACGAGATCGCCGGCTCCAGCACCGCACCGGTGGAGAGTTGCGAGACGATGCCGCGCTGGATCTCCTGCCACGGCGTCTGGTGCGCCGGGTAGGCGTAACCGCCGGCTTCCTCGAGCGCCTTGTGACGCGCGGCGAGTTCCTCGTCGGAGATCAGGATGTTGGCGGTGCCCCGGCCCAGATCGATGCGGACCATGTCGCCGGTCTTCAGGATGGCGAGACCGCCGCCGGCCGCCGCCTCGGGCGAGGCGTTGAGGATCGACGGGCTGCCCGACGTGCCGGACTGCCGGCCGTCGCCGATGCAGGGCAGGGAGTGGATGCCGCGCTTCAGGAGATAGTCGGGAGCCCGCATGTTCACGACTTCCGCCGCGCCCGGATAGCCGATCGGGCCGGCGCCGCGCATGAACAGGACCGAGCGCTCGTCCACCGCCGTCGCCGGATCGTCGATCCGGTGGTGGTAGTCCTCCGGGCCGTCGAAGACGATCGCCTTGCCCTCGAAGGCCATCGGGTCGTCGGCATTGGAGAGGTAGCGGTCGCGGAACTCCTTGGAGATCACCGACAGCTTCATGATGGCGGAGTCGAAGAGATTGCCCTTCAGGACGCGGAAGCCGGCATGGTCGATCAGCGGCCGGTCGATCGGCCGGATGACGTTCTCGTCCTCGATGATCGCGCCGCGGCAATTGTCGCCGATGGTCTTGCCGTTGGCGGTCGGGGCGTCCTCGTGGATCAGGCCCCGTTCCATCAGCTGGTTGACCACCGCCGGCACGCCGCCGGCATGGTAATAGTCTTCCGCCAGATATTCGCCGGCCGGCTGCAGATTGACCAGCAGCGGCACTTCCTCGCCATAGGTCTGCCAGTCGTCGATGGTCAGCTCGACGCCGAGGTGACGGGCGAGGCCGTTCAGATGGATCGGCGCGTTGGTCGAGCCGCCGATGGCCGAATTGACGCGGATCGCGTTGATAAACGCGTCCTTGGTCATGATGTCGGTCGGCTTCAGGTCCTCATGGACCATCTCGACGATGCGCTTGCCGGTCAGATAGGCGACCTCCTGGCGGTCGCGGTAGGGGGCGGGGATGGCCGCCGAGCCTGGCAGCTGCATGCCCAGCGCCTCGGCCAGCGAGTTCATCGTCGAGGCCGTGCCCATGGTGTTGCAATAGCCCGTCGACGGCGCCGAGGAGGCGACCAGCTTGACGAAGCCGGCATAGTCGATCTCGCCGGCGGCCATCATCTCGCGGGCCTTCCAGACGATCGTGCCCGAACCGGTGCGCTCGCCGCGGAACCAGCCGTTCAGCATCGGGCCGACCGACAGCGCGATCGACGGCAGGTTGACGGTGGCCGCGCCCATCAGCATGGCGGGTGTGGTCTTGTCGCAGCCGATGGTCAACACGACGCCGTCGAGCGGATAGCCGTAGAGCACCTCGACGAGGCCGAGATAGGCAAGGTTGCGGTCGAGGCCTGCGGTCGGGCGCTTGCCGGTCTCCTGGATCGGATGGACTGGGAACTCGAGCGCGATGCCGCCGGCCTCGCGAATGCCCTCGCGCACCCGCTTGGCGAGTTCGAGATGATGGCGGTTGCAGGGGCTGAGATCGGAGCCGGTCTGGGCGATGCCGATGATCGGCTTGCCCGACTGCAGCTCTTCCTGGCTGAGGCCGAAATTCAGATAGCGCTCGAGATACAGCGCGGTCATGTCCGGATTGGAAGGATTGTCGAACCACGCGCGCGAGCGCAGCGGGCCGGCTTTGATGTCGTTGGTCATGGGGTCTCCGGAACGTCGATCTCTGGTTGCATCCGCAGCGCGGGCAGCCTCTGACGCAATGTATACATTAACCCGGCGCCGGTTCCAACCCGTGACGCGGTATCACGCGGTGAATGAATCGGCAGCCGGGTGATTTGGGTTCTGGGTGTCAGCTGCGCGCCGGCGACTTGTAGGCGGTCATCCAGCCGAGACCGGCGTCGGTTGTCGTGCGCGGGCGGTATTCCGCGCCGACATGGCCGTCCCAGCCGAGGTCGGCCATGGCCGGCAGCAGGCGGTCATAGGCGATCTCGCCCTCGTCCGGCTCGCCGCGCGAGGGAACGGCGGCGATCTGCAGATGGCCGATCACCGGCAGATGCTGCTCGAAGCGCTTGAGGAGGTCACCCTCCATGATCTGCGCGTGATAGCAGTCGAACATGATCTTCAGATTGGGCTTGCCGACCCGCGCGATGATCTCGGCGGCCTGCGCCTGATAGGACAGGAAATAGCCCGGCGCATCGCGCTGGTTGATCGGCTCGATGAGGATCGTCATGTCGCCGGCGGCCTCGCAGGCATAGGCGAGATTGGCCTCGAACGTCGCCTGCGCGCCGTCCACACCGTGCGACTTGCCGGCCATCACGTGCACCGCGCCGGCGCCGATCGCCCTGGCATAATCGACGGCCTGGTCGATGGCGGCGCGGGCTTCCTCGACGCGGTCGGGCAGGGCGGCGAGGCCGAAATCACTCTCGCGGTCGCCGCGGCTGGTGTTGAGGCCGAGCATCTTCAGGCCGGTCTCGTCGAGGGCGGCCTTCACGGCAGCCGGATCGACCGCATAGGGGAAGTGGCACTCGACCGCGTCGAAGCCGGCGTCTCTGGCGCGCCGGATGGCGTCGGGCAGGGCAAGCTCCTGCCACAGGAATCCGAGATTGGCGGAAAAGCGGATCGTCGGCACGGCTGATCTCCAGAAGGCGCTGCGCATCCCCTGTGGATACGCAAGGCCCCGCTATGGCCCATGCGCGATCCGTACGCAAAGGGGCCGTCGCGGAAAAGGCGCGCCATGGTAAGGCGAGCGAGGCGGTTATCAGTAGCGGTCGGCGCGGATCAGATCGTCGATGCTGATCGGCTCCAGCGCGGCGCTGGTGGAACCCGCCGACCGGGACGCGGCCATGGTTGCCATGGCGGACGGCTGGGCAGCGGGGCGCCTGGGATCGTAGGGCTCGGGATTGCGGAACGGCGGGTCGCTCAGCCGGCGGGCATTCTTGCGTTTCTCGTAGAAGACGTTGCCGCCCGCTTCGACGAGGTAATGCATGTTGGTGTAGGGGAAGGTCATGCCGGCGGTGTGGAAGAACATCGCCTTCTCGACATTGCGGTGGCGGGCGCCGTTCAGCACCTTGGTGGCGGTCCGCGACGCGAGATCCTTGCCCTTTTCCATCGAGCGCGTGAGGACGCCCGGCGCGAACTGGTTCTTCTGGCCGACAACGCCGCAGACGGTCTTGGGGTAGCGGCCGCTCTCCAGACGGTTCATCACCACGGTGCCGACCGCGATCATGCCCTCTTCGCTGCTGCGGTTGGATTCGAAATACATCACCCGCGTCATGCATTCATGCGCCGTCATCGGCCGCAGGCGCGGCCCGCCGGCGCAGGCGCCCAGCACCGTGACCAGGGCAAGGAGCGCCAGTGTCGCCCGGGCGCGCGTGATGGTGGGTCGAAATGCCATGCGGCAAGCCTCGGCAGGGTGTCGGGGCACAGCCAGCATCGCCGGCGCCCAAACCCGACAAATCGCCGAAATTTCTTAACCGGGCGTTCAGATGACGCGGCGCCCGGCGACCCATCCATCGGCATCGTTAAAATTGTCTGAAATTCCGGCGGGATTCCGGGGAAACCGCCGCGATACTAGTCTTGCCGGCTCCGCGAGCGACAGTGCGGCACCATACTGGACGCCCGCCCGGTCTGGAGATTCGCCTCCGGAGCGGCTATGCCGAAGGCGCGGTTCACTGGCAACGCAACGTCGGCTTCTCGATGCCGGCCGTCGGCCGCCGTGCCGCCGTGATGTTAAGCGAGGCGGGTTGCCCGCCGGCCCGTGCCGTTCCGCGCCCATCGGAGGCTTCGATCCTGACCTGCAGCCTTCCTCGCCCCGGCCTGTCGCTCCTTGTCTGCCTGCTTCTCGCCGTGGCGGGCTGCGCGGGGCGGCCGCTGGGCACGATGGTCCCGATCGCCGGAACCGTCGCCGGCGCCAGCACGGTCGACATGCTGGTCGCCACCACGCGCGCGCCGTCGCCGGTCGCCGGCGTCGTCTATACCGGCAATCGCGGCAGCACCCTGTCGGTGGACAACATCGTCGTCTCGGTCCCGCCCTCCGCCAATCGCAATGCCGGCGAACTGACCTATCCCACCGCCAACGCGGCCAATCCGCAGACCGAATTCGCGGTGCTGAAGCTGGCGCCGATGGACGATGCGGCGGCGCAGCGCTGGTTCGACCGGGTGGCCGGCACCAAGCAGGGCGACGTCCTGATCTTCGTCCACGGCTTCAATACGACCTACGAGGAATCGGTCTTCCGCTTCGCCCAGATCGCCCATGACACGGCGGCCTCGGCGGCGCCGATCCTGTTTTCCTGGCCGTCCCACGGCAGCGTCTTTGACTATCTCTACGACCGCGAAAGCGCCAATTTCTCGCGCAACGCGCTGGAAGAGATCATCGAGAAGGCCGCCGACGATCCGCGCGTGCGCAATGTCACGGTGATGGCCCATTCGATGGGAAGCTGGCTGACCATGGAGGCGCTGCGGCAGCTGTCGATCCGCCGCGGCAAGCTGCCGGCCAAGGTCCGCAACGTGATCCTCGCCTCGCCCGATCTCGACGTCGATGTCTTCTCCCACCAGCTCGACGAGATCGACACCGAGCGCACGCAGCTGACCATCTTCGCCTCGACCGACGACCGCGCCCTGCAGGTGTCGCGGCGGCTGGCCGGCGGCGTCCAGCGCCTCGGCGCCATCGACGTGTCGCAGGAACCGTATCGCAGCGGGATCGAAGCCAAGGGCGTCGACGTGATCGACCTGTCCGCGCTGCAGTCGGGCTCGGCCCTCAATCATTCGAAATTCGCCGAGAGCCCGCAGATCGTGCGGCTCATCGGCCAGCGGCTGATCGCCGGGCAGGCGATCGGCGAAGAGGGCATCTCTCTTGGCGAGACCCTGGGCGCGGCGGCCCTCGGCACGGCCCAGACCGTCGGCTCGGCGGCCGGTGCGGTGGTCACCGCCCCCGGTGCGCTCATCAGCCAGCGCGGCCGCGAAGAGTTCGGCCGGCAGGTCGGCAATATGGGCCGCAATCTCGGCGGCACGCTGCAGACGGCCACCGGCCAGTAGGGCCTGGCCACAATCCTCTTCGGCTTTCCAGGCGCAGCGCTGACACGCGGTGGGACCGGCGTGTCGTTCGGTGCGCGCATCGGATCGCGGTTACCGCCTAGGCAGTGGCGGCAATAATCGCTGTTGCCCGAGAGGCAATCGGGTCAATTTTTGACCAGACGATAAAAAATTTGACCTTTTGAAAAACTGGCATCATTCTAATCTTCCACGAGCCGTCGAAGGCCGGAAGATCGCCGTCGCCGGCTCCCTGGAAGGTTTCGAGGGGGATGCGACGCATGAACGAAACCCGACCGTTCCGGCCCGATATCGGCGCAGGGCGCCTCGCTTCCGACAAGCTGGCGGGCAATTTCTCTGACATCCATCCGCCGCTCGAGCAGCACGAGGCGCTGGTCGAGGCCGATCGTTGCTATTTCTGCTACGACGCGCCGTGCATGACGGCCTGTCCGACGTCGATCGACATCCCGCTGTTCATCCGCGAGATCCAGGCCGGCAACCCGACCGGCGCGGCGAAGACCATCCTCTCGTCGAACATACTCGGCGGTATGTGCGCCCGGGTCTGCCCGACCGAGACCTTGTGCGAGGAGGTCTGTGTCCGCGAAGTGGGCGAGGGCAAGCCGGTGAAGATCGGCCTCCTGCAGCGCTATGCGACCGACCATCTGATGGAGGCGGGGGAGCATCCCTTCACCCGCGCCGAGCCGACCGGCAAGACGATCGCCGTGGTCGGCGCCGGGCCCGCCGGCCTCTCCTGCGCCCATCGGCTCGCCCTGCACGGTCACGACGTCACGCTCTATGACGCACGGCCCAAGCCCGGCGGCCTCAACGAATATGGCATCGCCGCCTACAAGGCGACGGAACAGTTCGCCCAGCGCGAAGTGGACTTCATCCTCTCCATCGGCGGCATCACGCTGGAGACCGGCAAGGCGCTCGGTCGCGACATCCATCTCGCCGATCTGCGCCGCGACTACGACGCGGTCTTCCTCGGGCTCGGTCTGGCCGGCGTCAACGCCCTCGGCGCCGAGGGCGAGACGAGCAGCGGTTCGGCCGACGCCGTCGCTTGGATCGCGGATCTCCGCCAGACCACCGATCTCACCAACCTGCCGGTCGGCCGCCGCGTCGTCGTCATCGGCGGCGGCATGACCGCCGTCGACGCGGCCGTGCAGGCCAAGGCGCTCGGCGCGGAGGAGGTGACCATTGCCTATCGCCGGGGCCAGGACGCCATGAACGCCTCGGCCTACGAGCAGGAGATCGCCCAGACCCGCGGCGTGCAGATCCGCTGCCATCTGCAGCCAAAGCGCATTCTCGCCGAGGGGGGCCATGTCCGCGGCATCGAACTGGAGCGCACGACCATCGAGAACGGCCGGCTGACGGGCACCGGCGAGACGGTGACCATCGAGGCCGACCAGATCTTCAAGGCGATCGGCCAGAGCTTCCTGCCCGATGGCCTCGACGACGAGAGCGACGGCATCGCGCTGGAGCGCGGGCGCATCCGCGTCGATGCCGAGCGACGCACGTCGCTCAAGGGCGTGTGGGCCGGCGGCGACTGCATTTTCGAGGGCGAGGACCTCACCGTCGTGGCCGTCGAGGACGGCAAGGTCGCAGCCGAAAGCATCCATGCGGAGCTGGCGGCGGAGAAGGGGCTCGGCGCCCGGATCGCTGGTGTCATGTCCGATGCGGTCGAAGCACTGACCCCCGGTCGGATCTAGGGAGAACGAGCCATGGCCAATCTCGCGACGAACTTTCTCGGCATCTCCTCGCCGAATCCGTTCTGGCTCGCCTCGGCGCCGCCGACCGACAAGGAATACAATGTCCAGCGCGCCTTCGAGCAGGGCTGGGGCGGGGTCGTCTGGAAGACCCTCGGCGAGGACCCGCCGGTGGTCAATGTCAACGGCCCGCGCTACGGCGCGATCTATGGCCCGGACCGGCGGCTGCTGGGTCTGAACAATATCGAGCTGATCACCGACAGGGCGCTCGATACGAACCTCGAGGAAATCGCGCGGGTCAAGCGCAACTGGCCCGACCGGGCGATGATCGTGTCGCTGATGGTGCCCTGCGAGGAGGCGCCCTGGCAGAAGATCCTCGCCCTCGTCGAGGAGACCGGCGCCGACGGTGTGGAACTGAATTTCGGCTGCCCGCACGGCATGAGCGAGCGCGGCATGGGCGCGGCGGTCGGTCAGGTGCCCGAATATATCGAGATGGTCGCGCGCTGGTGCAAGCAGCACTCGAAGCTGCCGGTCATCGTCAAGCTGACCCCGAACATCACCGACATCCGCTTTCCGGCCCGGGCGGCCAGGAAGGGCGGCGCCGACGCGGTGTCGCTGATCAACACCATCTCGTCGATCGTCTCCATCGACCTCGACAATTTCGCCCCGACCCCGTCCATCGACGGCAAGGGCAGCCATGGCGGCTATTGCGGCCCGGCGGTCAAGCCGATCGCGCTCAACATGGTGGCGGAGATCGCCCGCGATCCCGAGACGGCCGGAATGCCCATGTCGGGCATTGGCGGCATCACCACCTGGCGCGACGCGGCGGAGTTCATCGCGCTTGGCTGCGGCACCGTGCAGGTCTGCACGGCGGCGATGACCTACGGCTTCAAGGTGGTGAAGGAGATGAGCTCCGGCCTGTCCGACTGGATGGACGAGAAGGGCTATGCCTCGATCGAGGATTTCCGCGGCCGCGCCGCACCCAACGTCACCGACTGGCAGTATCTCAACCTCAACTACGTCACCAAGGCGCGGATCGACCAGGACAAGTGCATCTCCTGCGGGCGCTGCCACATCGCCTGCGAGGACACCTCGCATCAGGCGATCACCAGCATGGTCGACGGCATCCGCAAGTTCGAGGTGATCGACGAGGAATGCGTCGGCTGCAATCTGTGCGTCGACGTCTGCCCGGTCGAGGACTGCATCACCATGGAGCGGATCACCGGCTTCGATCCGCGCACCAAGCGGCCGATCCCCGACACCTACGGCAACTGGACGAGCCATCCGAACAATCCGATGGCGAAGGAGCGCCAGCAGCACGCCGCCGAGCCGGTGGTGCTGCCCGACGCCGCCGAGTGACGCGACACGGCGTCGCGCGGAGGCGACGGCCGTAGGCATCTCCTGGCTGACGGAGGGCGGCATCGGGACAAGCATCGGGGGGAGGGGACCGATTTGAGCGAACGCACCGATGCGGTCGTCGTGGGCGCTGGCCTGGCCGGACTGGTGGCGGCGAGCGAACTGGCCGACGCCGGACGCCGCGTCGTCATCGTTGATCAGGAGAGCGCCGATCATCTCGGCGGGCAGGCCTTCTGGTCGCTCGGTGGCCTGTTCATGGTGGACACCCCCGAACAGCGCCGCCTGGGCATTCGCGACAGCCGCGAACTGGCGCTGCAGGATTGGCTGGGCTCGGCCGGCTTCGACCGCGAGGAGGATCACTGGCCGCGCATCGTCGCCGAGGCCTATGTGGACTTCGCCGCCGGCGAGATGCGGTCCTGGCTGCATGCGATGGGCCTGCGCTGGTTTCCGGTCGTCGGCTGGGCCGAGCGCGGCGGCAGCCTGGCCACCGGCCATGGCAATTCCGTGCCGCGCTTTCACATCACCTGGGGTACCGGTCCCGGTGTGCTCGCGCCCTTCGAGCGGCGCGTGCGCGCGCACATGGCGGCCGGGCGCATCATCCTGAAAGGCCGCCACCGGGTCAGCGAATTGCGGATCGTCGATGGCACGGCGACGGGCGTTGCGGGCGAAATCCTCGCCCCGGCCACGACGGCCCGCGGAGAAACCTCGTCCCGCGCGGTGATCGGCGATTTCGAGATCGAGGCCGGCGCGATCCTGCTGACGGCCGGCGGGGTCGGCGGCAATCACGAGATGGTACGGTGCAACTGGCCGGTCGCGCGGCTCGGACCGGCGCCGCAGAAGATGATCTCGGGCGTTCCAGCCCATGTCGACGGTCGCATGCTGGAGATCGCCGAGGCGGCCGGCGGCCGCGTCATCAACCGCGACCGCATGTGGCACTATACCGAGGGTGTCACCAATCACGACCCGATCTGGCCGATGCACGGCATCCGCATCCTGCCCGGCCCGTCGTCCCTGTGGTTCGATGCGCTCGGCAATCGCATGGAGCCGCCGGCACTGCCGGGTTTCGACACGCTGGCGACCCTCAAGCGGATCCTGTCGACCGGCCATTGCCATTCCTGGTTCGTGCTGACCCAGTCGATCATCAAGAAGGAATTCGCGCTGTCCGGGTCCGAACAGAACCCGGACATGACCGGCAAGGACTGGCGCGCCGTGCTGCGCAACCGGCGCGGCCGCAATGCACCGCCACCGGTCGAGGCGTTCAAGCGGCATGGCGAGGATTTCGTCGTTGCCGACACATTGGGCGAACTGGTCGACGGCATGAACGCGATTGCCGGCGAGCCGAGGCTCGACCGGGCGCATCTGGAAGCGCAGATCGTCGCGCGCGATCGCGAGATCGCCAACCCCTTCTCCAAGGATGCGCAGATCATCGCGCTGCGCGGCGCCCGCCGGTATCTGGGCGACCGGCTGATCCGGACCGCCAGGCCCCATGCGATCCTCGATCCCGCCCATGGACCGCTGATCGCTGTCCGCCTGAACGTCCTGACGCGCAAGACTCTCGGCGGTCTTCATGCGGATCTGGACGGCCGGGTGCTCGCGGCGGACGATCGGCCCATCCCGGGATTGTATGCCGCTGGCGAGATCGCCGGCTTCGGCGGCGGCGGCTACCACGGATACAATGCGCTCGAAGGCGGCTTTCTTGGCGGCTGCCTGTTCTCCGGACGCCGCGCCGGCCGGTATGCAGCCAAAGCCACAGGTTGAAAAACCGGCGAAAATAATTCGCGCGACCCGTCGTCACGTAACCGTGAAGTAACCTAGCCGAAGCATTCTTCTGTCAGAACTGCTGCGTGCGCGTCGAGAATGCGGTTGCCTGAAATGGCAGCCGATTGGGAAATGAGCTGTATGTCGATCCATTTGCGTCTCATTATCGGCAGTTCGATCTTCGCGGTGCTGGCGCTCCTGTTCGCGGCCTTTTCCTATCATTCCCAGTCCGTCTCCCTCGGTTTCGCGCAGAATTTCTACGACGGCGGGATCGATCCGCTGGGGCGGCTTCAGGTCGCCAAGGGCAAGACGGTCGCATTGGCCGAGAGCCTCGGCGCCCAGGAGACAGCCAGCGGCAGCGACGCGCAGGTCCGGCTGGAACCGGCGATGCGCACCATCTCCTCGATCAAGGCCGACGTGCAGACAGCCCTCGCCCAGTCCGGCTCCGCCGAGGTTCAGGCCATCCTGTCCGAGCTCCTGTATCCGTTGAGCCGGCTGGAAGCCTCCGGCGGCAACATGTCGGCCCGCATGGCGGCCCGCGAGATCGCCAGCACCGCGCTGGTTCTCGACCGCGCGGTCACGGCGATGAACGCCGACCTGGTTCAGACCAAGGCCGAGGCGGTCGGCGCCATCGAAAGCGCGCGGTTGCGCAATTTCGCCGGCCTGGCTGCGATCCTCATCGGCATGGCGGGCTTTGCCGTCTTCCTGTCGCGCTCCGTCGGCGCCTCGCTGCGGCGGGTGTCGGGCCTTGCCCGCAACCTGGCCAGCGGCATCGAGTGCGACATGATCGAGGCCCGCGGCCCGAGCGAGGTGCGCGATGTTCTGAATGCCCTTCGCCAGATGCAGGAGCATTGCGAGAAGCTCGAGACGATGATGCTCGACAAGGTCGACCTGATGGCCGGCCGGCTCAACACGCAGCAGGACCAGCTGACCGCGGCCCTGAACAACATGACCCAGGCGCTCTGCATGCTGGACGGCCAGAAGCGCATGATCCTGTGCAACGAGACCTTCACCGAACTCTTCGGCGATCATCCGGCGGGCACCAACGCCCGCGACTTCTTCACCGATGCGCGGCTGACCGGCCGTGTCGCCCCGAACGACACGGCGTCGCATGTCCAGGAAGTCGGCGAGGGTCAGATCATGGAAGTGAAGCGTCGCGGCATGTCCGGCGACGGCCTTCTGATCACCTTCGAGGACATCACCGAGCGCGAGGCCATCGCCCGGCGCCTGCAGCATCTCTCCGGCCACGACGCCCTGACCGAACTGCCCAATCGCGGCGTCTTCGCCGAAATCCTCGACGAGGCGCTCGGCAAGGGCCGCAAGGCGCTGACCATCGCGGTCATCGACATTCGCGGCTTCAAGACCATCAACGACACCTATGGCCATCCCGTCGGCGACGCCATCCTGCGCCAGTGCGGTGCGCGGCTGATCGAGAAGGCCGGCACGAAGGCGACGGTTGCGCGCCTCGGCGGCAACGAATTCGCCGTCATCCTCCTCGGCGGCCGCTCCGCCGCCGATGCCGAGGATCTCGCTCGTTCGATGGTCGCCAGCTTCGACGAGCCCTTCGAGGTCGAGGGGCGCAACATCAGCGCCGCCGGCAGCGTCGGCGCCCTTTATGTTGCAGGCGGCAAGCGGCCCGAGGATCTCGACGCCGCGATCGCGCTGCAAAATTGCGACCTCGCGCTCTACCAGGCCAAGCAGTCGGCCGGCAGCAGCTACCGCATGTTCCAGCCGAGCATGCGCCAGAAGCTGCAGCAGCGCCGCGAACTGGAGATCGACCTGCAGAAGGCGATCGAAGAGGGCCAGTTCGAGCTGTTCTACCAGCCCTTCGTCGATACCGGGCGCCGCGCGATCAGCGGCTTCGAGGCCCTGCTGCGCTGGAACCACCCGGAACGCGGCCGCGTCAGCCCCTCCACCTTCATCCCGCTGGCCGAGGAAACCGGGCTGATTACCCAGATCGGCCTGTGGGCGCTGGAAACCGCCTGCGAGCAGGCGTCGAGCTGGGTCAGCGATCTCGCCATCTCGGTCAACCTCTCGGCGGTGCAGTTCAAGAGCCCGACCCTCGTCGCCGATGTGCGGCGCGTTCTGGCCAAGTCCGGGCTGCAGCCGTCGCGACTGCAGATCGAGGTCACCGAATCCCTGTTCCTCGACGAGGGCGACAAGGTGCTCTCGATCCTGACGGAATTCCGCCGGATGGGCCTGACCATCTCGATGGACGATTTCGGCACCGGCTATTCCTCGCTCGGCTATCTGAACCGCTTCCCCTTCGACAAGATCAAGATCGACCAGTCCTTCGTGCGCGACATGTCGCGGCCGGAGAACATCGCCATCGTGCGTTCGGTCATCGGCCTGTCCAACGCCCTCGACATGCGGGTCATCGCCGAGGGTATCGAGACGCCGGAGCAGATGCGCATTCTCTACGCCGAGGGATGCCGCGAGATGCAGGGCTATTATTTCTCGCGGCCGCGCCCGGCTTCGGACCTGCCGAAGATGCTGGTCGAGATCGCCGACCGCTGGCCGCATGAATTCGAGGCGCTGACCCAGGACGCGATCGAGCCGCGCAGCACCGCGGCCACCGCCGCCTGAGCGGTGGGCGAGCGCAATCCGTCCGACCGCGAGTGAACGTCAATCCCGTGGCCGGATGCCGTTGAGGACGACCGACAGCACGGCCTGCGCGGTCTGCTCGCGGAAGCCGGGCGCATCGACCTGACGGCCGACGATCGCGCGGATCTGCACGTCGAAATCGGCATAGTGCTGGGTCGTCGCCCAGATCATGAAGATCAGATGGTACGGATCGACCGGTGCGAGCTGGCCACGATCGACCCAGTCCCGAATGACCCGCGCCTTCACGTCGACGAGCTGCTTGAGCCGGGTGGCGAGAAAGTCGCCGACCACCGGGGCCCCGGCCAGGACCTCGTTGGCGAACAGGCGCGAGGCGGCCGGATTGTCTTCCGACATGGCGAGCTTGGCGGTGATGTAGCGGCGCAGCTCCTCGATCGGGTCGCCGTCGGCGTTCATCGCTTCCAGCGGCGCCAGCCAGTCGTCCAGCGTGTGCTCCAGCACCGCCCGGTAGATGTCCTGCTTGCGGCGGAAATAATAGAGGAGATTCGGCTTCGACATCTTCGCCCGCACGGCGATCTGGTCGACGGTCGATCCCCGGAAGCCGTTGACCGAAAACACTTCGAGCGCGGCGTCCAGGATGATCTCGCGGTTGATCGCCTGGATGCGGGTCGGCTGGCGGTCGCCATGCGGCAACTCTGTGCCGGAATGCTCGACTGTCTGGTCCACGCGTTCCGCCCTCTCCAAACCGGAGTCTGCCCGCCTATTTTGCACTGCGATATTCTGCGCAGATCTTCAGCAGGACGCTTGACCGGTTCCTGACGACCTTCTAGCCTCGCTTTTGACCAATTAGTCAAGATTTCGGACGATCCGGGCTTCGGAACCGTCCCATTGAGGCGGCAGCCGATGAACGAGAACGCACCGATCGCGCCCAACAATCTCGAAGCCTTCTGGATGCCGTTCACCGCGAACCGGCAGTTCAAGCAGACGCCGCGCATGTTCGTCGCGGCCAAGGACATGCACTACACCACGTCCGACGGGCGCCAGGTACTGGATGGCACCGCCGGCCTGTGGTGCGTCAATGCCGGCCATTGCCGGCCGCGGATCGTCGAGGCGATCCAGAAGCAGGCGGCCGAGCTCGACTACGCGCCGGCCTTCCAGATGGGACATCCGAAGGCCTTCGAACTGGCCTCGCGCCTTGCCGCGATCGCGCCGTCCGGCCTCGACCACGTGTTCTTCACCAATTCCGGCTCCGAGTCGGTCGAGACCGCGCTGAAGATCGCGCTCGCCTATCACCGGGCGAAGGGCGATGGAGCCCGCTTCCGCCTGATCGGGCGTGAGCGCGGCTATCACGGGGTCAATTTCGGCGGCATCTCGGTCGGCGGCATTGTCGGCAACCGCAAGATGTTCGGCACGCTCCTGACCGGCGTCGACCACATGCGCCACACCCACGATCCGGTCCGCAACGGCTATTCCAGCGGCGAGACCGAGCATGGCGCCGAACTGGCCGACGACCTCCTGCGCATCGCCACCCTGCACGATCCCTCGACCATCGCGGCGGTGATCGTCGAGCCGGTGGCCGGTTCGACCGGCGTCCTGCCGCCGCCGAAGGGCTATCTGAAGCGGCTGCGCGAGATCTGCGACCAGCACGGTATCCTGCTCATCTTCGACGAGGTGATCACCGGCTACGGGCGCATGGGCACGGCCTTCGCCGCCGATTATTTCGGCGTGACACCGGACATCATGGTCACCGCCAAGGGCCTGACCAACGGCGTCATCCCGATGGGCGCAGTCTATGTGAAGGACGAGATCTACGACGCCTTCATGGGCGGCGCCGAGCATCTGATCGAGTTCGCTCACGGCTATACCTATTCCGGCAACCCGATCGCCGCGGCGGCGGGTCTCGCAACGCTGGAGACCTACAAGGAAGACGGGCTGTTCGAGCGGGCGAAGGCGCTGGAGCCGGTCTGGGCCGAGGCGATCCATTCGCTGAAGGGCGAGCCCCATGTGATCGACATCCGCACCATCGGCCTGATCGGCGCCATCGAGCTGGAGCCGATCGCCGGGGAGCCGACCAAGCGGGCCTTCTCGGCCTTCCTGGAAGCCTACGAAAAGGGGCTGTTGATCCGCACCACCGGCGATATCATCGCCCTGTCGCCGCCGCTGATGATCTCCGAGGACCAGATCGGCGAGATCGTCGAAACGCTGCGCGGCATCCTGAAGACCCTCGCCTGACGGCACCGCAACAGATCGAGAGAGTGACCCCATGAGCCCAGCCACCAATCTCCAGATCGACGGCGACCGCCTCTGGGATTCGCTGATGGAGATGGCGAAGATCGGCCCGGGCATCGCCGGCGGCAACAACCGCCAGACCCTGACCGACGAGGACGCCGAGGGGCGGTCGCTCTTCAAGGCATGGTGCGAGGCGGCCGGACTGACCATGGGCCTCGACACGATGGGCAACATGTTCGCCCGCCGCGAAGGCACCGATCCCGACGCGCTGCCGGTCTATGTCGGCAGTCATCTCGATACCCAGCCGACCGGCGGCAAGTACGACGGCGTCCTCGGCGTGCTGGCCGGCCTCGAACTGGTGCGCACCCTCAACGACCTCAATATCCGCACTCGGCATCCGATCGTCGTCACCAACTGGACGAACGAGGAGGGCACCCGCTTTGCCCCGGCCATGCTGGCCTCGGGTGTCTTCGCCGGCGTTCTGGAAGAGAGCTGGGCCAAGGACCGCAAGGACGCCGCCGGCAAGAGCTTCGGCGCCGAACTCGAACGGATCGGCTGGCAGGGCGACGAACCGGTCGGCAGCCGCAAGATGAAGGCGTTCTTCGAACTGCACATCGAGCAGGGGCCGATCCTGGAGGACGAGGGGATCGACATCGGCGTCGTCACCCACGGCCAGGGGCTCTACTGGCTCGAGGTCACCCTGACCGGCAAGGAGAGCCACACCGGCTCGACGCCGATGTACAAGCGGCGCAATGCCGGCCTCGGCATGGCGCGGGTGATCGAGCTCGTCCACGAGGTGGCGATGGATTACCAGCCGAACGCCGTCGGCACGATCGGCCAGATCGATGTCCATCCGAACTCGCGCAACATCATTCCCGGCCGCTGCGTCTTCACCGTCGACATCCGCTCGCCGTCCAAGGAGACCCTCGACACGATGCGCGAGCGCATCGAGGACGGCATCGACCTGATCGCCGACGCGCTGGACATCGACGTGTCCGTCGACGAGGTCGGCCATTTCGATCCGGTGACCTTCGACGAGACCTGCGTGACGGCCATCCGTAACGCCGCCGAGGCGCTCAGCTATTCCCACCGCAACATCGTCTCGGGCGCCGGTCACGACGCCTGCTGGATCAACCGCGTCGCACCGACCGCCATGGTCATGTGCCCATGCGTCGACGGTCTGTCCCACAACGAGGCGGAAGAGATTTCCAAGGAATGGGCGACGGCCGGCGCCAACGTCCTGATGCGCGCAGTCGTGGAGACCGCGGGGATCGTGGAGTAGGCTGGACCGGGATCGCGCAACGCCAGGAGGTCGTCATGGGCAGGCCGAAGGAACTGACCGAGGGGCCGCGCGCCGACCTTCTTGCGAGAGGATATCGCCCCGTGGAGGTCTGGGTCATCGATCGCGACAGCGAAGCCCACCGTGCGGATGCGGAGCGCCAGGTTGCGAGCGCCGCCGAAGCGGATTCGCGTGACGCCGGCATCGACGAATGGACGGCGGGGATGAGCGCGAATTTGTGGGACGAAGGGGAATCGTGAGACGCGGCGATGTCTTCATTGCGTCTATGCGCGGTCCCTCGGGGAAGCCGAGGCCGACTGTCGTGATCCACGCCGATGAGTTCATCCGGTCGGATGGTCCGGTCATTGTCTGCCCGATGACGAGTGAACTGGCGGATGCCGCGTCGATTCGCGTGCGGATCGAACCGCGCCGTCGAATGGGTTGCGGGTCGATTCCGACGTTATGGTCGACCGGATGGCGGCTGCCTTTGCGCGCGATCTCGGTCACCATGTCGGTCGACTGGAGCCCGCCGACATGACCCGCATCGAATTTGCCGCGATGAATGTTCTCGGTCTCGGCAAAGCCGCATCGATCATTGCAGCAGGAGGGGAAAGCCCATGACCATCGTCATCAAGGGCGGCACGATCGTAACCGCCGATCTCACCTACAAGGCCGACATCCTGATCGACGGCGACACCATCGCGGCGATCGGACCGGACCTGTCGGGCGACGAGGTGATCGACGCCTCCGGCACCTACGTCATGCCCGGCGGCATCGACCCGCACACCCATATGGAAATGCCCTTCATGGGCACCCATTCGGCCGACGATTTCGATTCCGGCTCGGCCGCGGCGCTGGCCGGCGGCACCACCATGACCGTCGATTTCTGCCTGCCGGGGCCCGACCAGGGCCCCCTGGACGCGCTGCAGACCTGGTTCCAGAAGGCCGGCCCGGCCCGCACCGACTATTCCTTCCACATGGGCGTGACATGGTGGGGGCAGAAATATTTCGACGAGATGCCCAAGGTGGTCGAGGCGGGCATCAACACCTTCAAGCACTTCATGGCCTACAAGGGCGCGCTGATGGTGAATGACGACGAGATGTTCGCGTCCTTCACCCGCTGCGCCGAGCTCGGTGCCATGCCGCTGGTCCATGCCGAGAACGGCGACGTCGTCGCCTTCCTGCAGCAGAAGCTGCTGGCCGAGGGCAATAACGGGCCGGAGGGCCATGCCTATTCGCGCCCGCCCGAGGTCGAGGGCGAGGCGGTCAACCGCGCCATCATGATCGCCGATCAGGCGGGCGTGCCGCTCTACGTCGTCCACACCTCCTGCGAGCAGGCCCATGAAGCGATCCGCCGGGCCCGCCAGAAGGGCATGCGGGTCTATGGCGAGCCGCTGATCCAGCATCTGGTGCTGGACGAGAGCGAGTATTTCCATCCCGACTGGCAGCACGCCGCCCGCCGGGTGATGTCGCCGCCCTTCCGCGACAAGAAGAACCAGGATTCCCTCTGGGCGGGGCTCGCCGCCGGCTCGCTGCAGGTCGTCGCGACGGACCATTGCGCCTTCACCGACGAGCAGAAGCGCATGGGGCTCGGCGACTTCACCAAGATCCCCAACGGCACCGGCGGCCTGGAAGACCGGCTTGCGGTCCTGTGGACCAAGGGCGTCGGCACCGGCCGGCTGACGATGAACGAGTTCGTCGCCGTCACCTCCACCAACATCGCCAAGATCCTCAACATCTATCCCAAGAAGGGCGCGATCCTCGTCGGGGCCGACGCCGATCTGGTGATCTTCGATCCGGCCGCCACCAAGACCATCTCGGCCAGGACTCAGAAATCGGTGATCGAGTACAACGTCTTCGAGGGCATCGAACTGACCGGCCTGCCGGTGATGACGTTCTCGCGCGGTCGCCTCGCCTACAAGGAGGGCGACGTGCGGGCCGAAAAGGGCAATGGCCGCTTCGTCGAGCGTCCCGCCAGCGCGCCCGCCGCCAAGGCGTTGTCGACCTGGAAGGAACTCACCGCGCCGCGCAGGATCGAGCGCACCGGCATTCCGGCGAGCGGGGTCTGACAGTTTGAGCCAGACCACGTCCCGATCGACCGAGCCGTCTGCCGCGGCCGCCGCGCCGGTCATCGAAGCCCGCAATCTCGACCTCGTCTTCGAGACCGCCGACACACCGGTTCATGCGCTGAAGGGCATCGACCTTACCGTCAATAGCGGCGAGTTCGTCTCCTTCATCGGGCCGTCCGGCTGCGGCAAGACCACGCTCTTGCGCGTCATCGCCGATCTGGAGCAACCGACCGGCGGATCGATCTCGGTCAACGGCATGACGCCCGATCAGGCGCGCCAGGCGCGGGCCTATGGCTATGTCTTCCAGGCCGCGGCGCTCTATCCCTGGCGCACCATCGAGAAGAACGTCGCGCTGCCGCTGGAGATCATGGGCTTCGACCGGGCCGAGCGGAAGCGCCGGATCGACGCCAATCTCGAACTGGTCGGCCTTGCCGGCTTCGGCCGCAAATATCCCTGGCAATTGTCCGGCGGCATGCAGCAGCGGGCCTCGATCGCCCGCGCCCTGTGCTTCGACCCGGACCTCCTCTTGATGGACGAACCGTTCGGCGCGCTCGACGAGATCGTCCGCGACCATCTCAACGAGGAACTGCTGAAGCTCTGGGCCAAGACGCAGAAGACCGTCGTCTTCGTGACCCATTCGATCCCGGAAGCGGTGTTCCTGTCGACGCGGATCGTCGTCATGAGCCCGCGCCCCGGCCGCATCCACGAGATCATCGACTGCGATCTCGGGCCGGACCGTCCTCTCGACATCCGCGACACGCCGGAATTCCTCGCCATCGCCCACCGGGTGCGCGAAGGGCTGCGGGCAGGGCACGGCTATGACTGAGCGGTGTCGATGACGCCGCCGTCAACACCCATCGCCGAGCCGGGCGCCGCCATCGGCTATGCCGGTCCGCTGCGGCGGCTCGGCCGGCGCATGCGCGACGGGCGGAGCGTGCCGGTTCTGACCGTCGTTCTGGCGATCCTTGCGATCTGGTATCTGGCCGCCATCGGCATGAACTGGGCGACCGAGACGGTGAAGCTGGAGCGCGCCGGCGAGGCTTATGGCGCCCTCGATACGGTCGCCGCCACCTGGTCGGCGGAGCGGCCGGTGTTGCCGGCGCCGCACCAGATCGTCGTGGAAATCTGGAACTCCACGGTCGGGGTGAAACCGTCCTCGCCGCGTTCGCTGCTCTACCACGCCTGGGTGACGCTCTCCTCGACGCTGCTCGGCTTTCTCATCGGCACCGCGCTGGGCGTGCTCTTGGCCGTCGGCATCCTCAATTCGCGCACGCTCGACAAGAGCCTGATGCCCTGGATCATCGCCTCGCAGACCATCCCGATCCTTGCCATCGCGCCGATGGTGATCGTCGTCCTCAATTCCGTCGGCGTGACCGGCCTTCTGCCCAAGGCGATCATCTCCACCTATTTGTCCTTCTTCCCGGTCGCGGTCGGCATGGTGAAGGGGCTGCGCTCGCCCGACGCGATGCTGATCGACCTGATGCACACCTATTCTGCGACCCGCCGCCAGACGCTGGTCAAGTTGCGCTGGCCGGCCTCCATGCCGTTCCTGTTCACCTCCATGAAGGTGGCCGTGGCAGCGGCTCTCGTCGGCGCCATTGTCGGCGAACTGCCGACCGGCGCGGTGGCCGGTCTCGGCGCGCGGCTTCTGGCCGGCTCCTATTATGGCCAGACCATCCAGATCTGGTCGGCGCTCGTCGCCGCCGCGATCATGGCGGGCGTCCTCGTCTGGCTGATCGGGCTCGGCGAAAAGGCGTCGCTCAAGCGCATGGGGGCCCGGCCATGAGCGCCGCGCGGAACGGCGCCGGCCCCGGTCCCGGCGCGATCGCCCTGACTAGCGGCCTTGCGGCGATGGCGGCAATTGCCGCTCTGGCGCTGCTCGGCGTGAACCAGCGTGGCCCGCTTCTGATCCTGGCGATCCTCGCCTTCTGGGCCGCCTCCTGGCGGCTGACCGTCGGTCTCGCCGCGATCGAACCGCGGAGGCGGGCAGGGCACGTCGCGCTCCAGGTGCTCATTCCGGTCGTCTTCGGCGTCTCGCTGCTGTTCCTCTGGGAGTTCGTGGTGCGGGCGTTGCAGGTGCCGATCGTGCTCCTGCCGGCCCCCTCCGACATCGGTGTCAGGATCGCCAACTCGCTGCCGATCCTGTGGGTCGACTTCGTCCAGACGTTCCTGAAAGCGGTGGTGGCGGGCTACGTCATCGGCTGTGCCAGCGGCTTCGCCGTCGCGGTGCTGGTCGATCGCTCGTCCTTCCTCAAGCGCGGGCTCCTGCCGGTCGGCAACCTCGTCTCGGCGCTGCCCATTGTCGGCGTCGCGCCGATCATGGTGATGTGGTTCGGCTTCGACTGGCCGTCCAAGGCCGCCGTGGTCGTGGTGATGACCTTCTTCCCCATGCTGGTGAATACCGTCGCCGGCCTCTCGGCGGCCGGGGCGATGGAGCGCGACCTGATGCGCACCTATGCCGCCGGCCCCTGGCAGAGCCTCCTGAAGCTGCGGCTGCCGGCGGCCATGCCCTTCATCTTCAACGCACTGAAGATCAACTCGACCCTCGCCCTGATCGGTGCAATCGTGGCGGAGTTCTTCGGCACGCCGATCGTCGGCATGGGCTTTCGCATCTCGGCCGAGATCGGCCGGATGAACACCGACATGGTCTGGGCCGAGATCGCGGTCGCCGCGCTCGCCGGTTCGCTGACCTATGGCATTCTGTCCGTCTTCGAGCGGATCACGACCTTCTGGCATCCGTCCTACCGCAAGGGTTAGGCGGCGACGCAACGCAGCAGCAAAGGAGAATGCGCATGAGGAAGCTACTGGCAGGCGCCACGGTGGCGTTGGCAGGTCTTGGTCTGGCGATGCCCGCGATGGCGCAGGATGCGCTGACGCTGCAGCTCAAATGGGTCACCCAGGCACAGTTCGCCGGCTACTACGTCGCCAAGGAGAAGGGCTTCTACGAGGAGGCCGATCTCGACGTCACCATCAAGCCGGGCGGGCCCGACATTGCCCCGGTCCAGGTGCTGGCCGGTGGCGGCGCCGACATCGTCGTCGACTGGATGCCATCGGCGCTGGCCGCCCGCGAAAAGGGTGTCGCGCTGGTCAACATCGCCCAGCCCTTCGAGCGCTCGGGCATGATGCTGACCTGTCGCAAGGAGACCGGCATCGAGAAGCCTGCCGACTTCAAGGGCAAGACCCTCGGCGTCTGGTTCTCGGGCAACGAATATCCGTTCCTGTCCTGGATGTCGCAGCTCGGCCTGTCGACCGAAGGCGGCGACGAGGGCGTCACCGTCATCAAGCAGGGCTTCAATGTCGATCCGCTGATCCAGAAGCAGGCCGACTGCATCTCGACCATGACCTACAACGAATACGGCCAGGTTCTGGACGCCGGCATTCCGGCCGAGGAACTGGTGGTGTTCAACTACACCGATCAGGGCGTCGCGACGCTCGAGGACGGCCTCTATGTTCTCGAGGAGGATTTGCAGAAGCCGGAGATGGTAGATGCCTATGCCCGCTTCGTGAAGGCGTCGATGAAGGGCTGGTCCTATGCGGCCGAAAACCCGGAAGAGGCGGCCGAGATCGTTCTCGACAACGACATGACCGGCGCGCAGACCATGGCGCACCAGACCTTCATGATGGGCGAGATCGCCAAGCTCCTCGGTGACGACGGGGCGCTGGACACGGCGGCGGCCGACAACACCGTCGGCGTCCTGATGTCGGGCGGCTCCGACCCGGTGATCACCAAGGAGCCGGAGGGCGCCTGGACCAGCGTCGTCACCGACAAGGCTGCCGAGATGGACTGACCGCCTGCCGGTCAGTGCGGAGAAGCGAAAGGCCGGGGTATGTCCCCGGCCTTTCTGCATATTGAAGCCGCGGCGACGCCACGGGTTGCGGTGTCGTCAGGCGGGGGCGGGCGCGGCGCTTGCCGGCGGCGTCGCGTGCTTGGCCAGCGGATCGCCAATGAGCGGGCTCGGCACGTTCTCGCCGCGCTTGCGCTTGAACCAGGCGACCAGGCATTCGCCCAGCATCAGCATGGCCGGGGTCAGCACCAGCGTCAGCACCGTCGCGAAGGTCAGGCCGCCGGCGATGGCGCTCGACAGCTCCGTCCACCACTGGGTCGAGGGCGCGCCGAATGCCATGGTGCGGTGGATGAAGTCGATATTCACGCCGATCACCATTGGCATCAGCCCGAGAACGGTGGTGATCGAGGTCAGGAACACCGGCCGCAGGCGCTGGGCGCCGGTGCGCAGCAGTGCTTCCAGCGGCGGCTGGCCTGAGCGCCGCAGATCGTTGTAGGTGTCGATCAGGACGATGTTGTTGTTGACCACGATGCCGGCCAGCGCGATCACGCCGATGCCGCCCATCACCACGCCGAACGGCCGTCCGGTGAGAAGCAGGCCGTAGAACACCCCGGCCGTCGAGAACACGATGGCGCTCATCACAAGGATGGCCTGGTAGATCGAGTTGAACTGGGTCACCAGCACCAGGAACATCAGGAAGATCGCCGCGCCGAAGGCGCCGGCGAGGAAGCTCATCGCTTCCGCCTGGTCCTCCGCCTCGCCGCCGAAGCGGAAATCGACGCCGGGCGGCAGGCTGGCCTGTTCCAGCGCCTGCCGCAGGGCGACGATCTGGTCGTTGACCAGCAGCCCTTCGGCGACGTCCGCCTCCACAGCCATGACCCGGCGCTGGTCGATGCGGATGATCGTGCCGACCTTGGGCGCCGGCTTGAAGGAGACGAAGTTGCGGATCGGCACGAGGCCCTGCGCGGTGGGGATCCTCAGATCCTGCAGGCGCTCCAGCGTCCGGTCGCCGGCCGGGAAGCGCACGCGGATCGGCACCTCGCCGTCGCCGCCGGCATCCTCGGGCCGATAGTTTGAGACCTCGATCCCGGCGGTCAGCAGCCGGACGGCCTGGCCGAGCAGCGAGACATCAGCGCCGTAGCGCGCGGCCTCCTCGCGGTTGACTTGCAGCTGCCATTCGACGCCGGGCAGGGGGCGCGTGTCGGTGACGTTGGTGAAGCCGCCGATCTCCTCCATCAGCCCGCGGGCCGTGGCGATGCCGTCGGCCAGCGTGTCCAGCGACGGGCCGAGCAGCTTGAGATTGACCGGCTTGCCGCTGGCCGGGCCGTTCTGTTCCTGCTGCACCTGGACCGTGATGCCGGGAATATCGGCGACCCGGGCGCGGATGTCGTCGAAGATCGCGGTCGCCTTGCGCCGCTCGTCCCATTCGTCGAGCTCGAGCTGGACGGTGCCGATGACGTCGGCGCCGACCTGGCGGGCGCCGCCTTCGCTCAGCGTGCGGGCATAGACGGTCTGCACCTCCTCCATGCCGAGCAGCCGGTTCTCGACCCGGCGCACCAGCGCGTCGCGCTCGAAGATCGAGAAATTGTCGCGGGCGCGGATCTGCACCTGGGCAAATTCCGGTTCGATCGACGGGAAGAACTCGACGCCCTTGCCGTGCTGCGAATAGCCGTAGAAGGCGCCGACAAGCAGGACGGTGGCGATGACGAGCGTGGCGAAGGGCGCCTTCACGGCACTGCGCAGGACGCGCAGATAGGTGCCGGTCCAGCCGCCGATCTGCGACATGTCGCCGGTCTCGGCGGCCTCGATGGCCGCGCGCTGCCGTGCCGGCATCGGCTGGGCCTTGCCGATCATGCCGCCGAGGACGGGAATAAAGACCAGCGCCATGAACAAAGACGCGGCGAGGGTGATCATCACCGTGATCGGCAGGAATTTCATGAACTCGCCGACGATCCCGCTCCAGAACAGAAGCGGCAGGAACACGGCGAGCGTCGTGACCGTCGAGGCGATGATCGGCCAGGCCATGCGCTTGGCCGCCTGGCGATAGGCGTCGCGCGGGGAGGCGCCTTCCAGCAGCCGCCTATCGGCGAGCTCGGTGGTGACGATGGCCCCGTCGACCAGCATGCCGACCACGAGGATCAGCGAGAACAGGACGATGATGTTCATCGTGTAGCCGGCGAGCCAGAGGATCGCGATGCCGGCGAGGAAGGAGCCCGGGATCGACAGGCCGACCAGCACCGAGGTGCGGAAGCCGAGCGCCGCGACGATGACGATCATCACCAGGACGATGGCCGAGATGACGTTGTTCTCGAGGTCCCCGAGCATGGTCTTCACCTGCTCGGACTCGTCCTGCAGGTAGCGCACGCTGACCGTTTCGGGCCAGGCTTCCTTCTGGCGCGCGACCACCTCGCGCACGGCGTCCACCGTCTCGATGATGTTGGCGCCCGAGCGCTTCTTCACTTCCAGTGCCAGCGACGGTTCGCCGTCGATGCGGGCAAAGCCCTCCGGGTCCTCGAAGGTGCGCCGCGCGATGGCAACGTCCTTGAAGGTCAGAACCGTCGAGCCGTCGACCTTGATCGGCAGGTCGAGCACGTCCTGCGCGTCCTCGATCAGGCCGGGCACCTTGAGGACGATGCGTCCGGCCCCGGTATCGAGTGCGCCGGCGGCGATCAGCCGGTTGTTGCGGCTGATCTGGCTGACCAGTTCGTCGAAGGAGAGATTGTAGGTCTCGAAGACCGTGGGGTCGATCAGGACCTCCATCAGCTCTTCGCGCTCGCCGCCGATGTCGATCTCCAGAACACCCGACAGGGCTTCCAGATCGTCCTTGAGGTCGCCGGCGATGTTGACCAGCGACCGCTCGGGGATCGGCCCCGACAGGACGACGGTCAGGATCGGGAACAGCGAGGTGTTCACCTCGGTGACCACCGGCTCGTCGACCTCGGCCGGCATGTTCGGCTTGGCGCGGTCGACGGCGTCCTTGACGTCGGTCAGCGCCTCGTCGGCGTCGAACCCCGCCTCGAACTTCAACTGCACAGAGGCGAAGCCCTCGGAAGCGTGCGCCTCCATCTCGTCGAGCCCTGAGAGCGACGATAGTTCGGTCTCCAGCGGCCGCACGAGCAGGCGCTCGCTGTCCTCCGGCGAGATGCCTTCCAGCACTGCGCTGACATACATCACCGGGATCGGGATGTCGGGCGAGGATTCCTTCGGGATCGCCTGATAGCCGGCGACACCGGCGATCAGCACCAGGATGAGGAACAGGAGGACCGTGCGCGACCGGTCGAAGGCGGCGTCGATGAGGGCTCTCACTGGCCCGTTTCCGCGGCGTCGTCGAGAAGCAGGGCGCCCGCCAGCGCCGGCGTCACCTCGCCGGTCACCTCCATGCCGTTGTCGCGCTGATAGGCGCGGATCGCCGAACGGGTCGATGCGCCGAGAACGCCATCCACGGTGCCGGGCGAATAGCCGAGCGTCTCCAGCCGCTGCTGCAGCG
Source organism: Aurantimonas coralicida DSM 14790 (assembly GCF_000421645.1). GTDB lineage: Bacteria > Pseudomonadota > Alphaproteobacteria > Rhizobiales > Rhizobiaceae > Aurantimonas > Aurantimonas coralicida. Next base: position 257,668 of record NZ_ATXK01000003.1, read on the forward strand.
CCCGCACCGGGAGGGCCTCCAGCGACGCTTCGATCTCGGCGGCGGTCTGCGGGGCGATTGCGGCGGTCTCCGTGCTCTCGTCGGTGGTCGCGGTCTCCGGCATGTCCGCGTCGGCATCGCCCTGCGCTACGATCCCGCCGTTGCCCTCTCCCTGTTCGCTCACCGTCTCGCCGACGATGTCGGGTGCCGGTTCGGGAAGCTCCACCTGCGGATCCGCCGCCGTCTCCGGCTCGCCCGACTTACCCGGTTCGGGCGCCACGACGCGCACGGTCTCGCCGGCCGCGACGAAGCCCTGGCCCACCGAGATGATGCGCAGCTCTTCGGGCAGTCCGCTCACCCAGATGCCGTCTGTCTCGGCGCGCACCAGTTCGATCGGGTGGAAGCTGACGACGTCGCCTTCGCCGACCGCCTTGACGCCGAGCGTGCCGTCCGGGCCGAGCGCCAGGAGGGCCGCGGAGATGAAATGCGCCGGCGTCTCGCCGGTGGGGATGCGGACCTGCGCCGAAATGCCGGCCGGGATGTCGCGGTCGGGATTTTCGACCACGACCTCCACCGGGAAGGTCCTGGTGGCGGTATCGGCATTGGCCGCGATGTAGCGCACCATGCCCTCGCGCGCCTCGCCGGTGATGAAGGTGACGGCGGCCGGCTGGCCGACCCGGACCTTGCCGACATTCTGCTGGGCGATCTGGACGTCGACGGTCAGGGGATCGATGTCGATCTGCTGGCCGATCTCGGCGCTGGCGGCGACGAACTCGCCGAGATCGAGGTCGAAGGCGTCGAGCACGCCGGTGATCGGCGCGCGGATCTCGGTATCGCCGGTGGTCTGCCGGATCGCCGCCAGTGCTGCCTTGGCGCTGGCGAGTTCGGCCTGCGCGGCCTCGACTTCGGCGGCGGTCGAATAGCCGCGATCGGCCAGGCCCGAGACGCGGTCGTACTCGCCCTGACGGCGCGACAGCTCGGCCTCGGCCTGGGCGACCTGGGCGCTGCGATCGTCGAGCGCGATCCGGGCGATCAGCGTGCCTTCCTCAAGGAAATCGCCCTTGGCGACGAGCACCTCTTCCACCGTGCCGCCGACCTTGGCGCGCACCGGAGTGATGCGGTCGGGCGAGACCTGACCCTCGGCGGCGACGAACTGGGTCACCGCCTTGGCGGTCGAGGCGAAGGCCTCGACGGTAAAGGGCTGCTGCTGGCGCGCCTGCGGCGCCGTGGCGGTCTCCTCGGCAGGGTAGAGATAGCCCGAGCCCATCCACGCCACGAGGGCGAGAACGAAGAGGGTCGCCAGCCAGCCGGCATAGGACCTCGGTTCCCTGGCGGGGGGCGCGGTGTCGGCAGCCGGTGTCTGCGTCCGGTTTTCGTCGGTGCTGGTCATCGGTCGTCCGGGGTTTGCGCGGGCACAGGCTGATCGGCGAGGCGCGCGGCGATGTCGGCAAAGGCGGAGACCGACGTTTCGAAGAACTGGCGTGCTTCGTCGAGCCGGGCGCGCTCGACAGCGGCGTCGCCGGGCAGGGCGTCGGCGGTCTGGGCAAGGGTCGCGAGCATGTCCTGCATCCGCGCGATGATGCCGCGCATCATGTTCGCATAAGGGCGCTCGGCGAGGCGGAAGAAGTCCTGGCGCTCGCCCGGCACGGCCATCCGCTCGATCAGGCCCTTGCTCTCGAGGAGCCGGGCATTGGTCGAGATCGAACCGCGGCTGACGCCGAGCGTTTCGGCCAGCGCGCCGAAGCTCACCGGTTCGGGCGCAAGGATCAGATAGCCGAACAGACGGCCCGCGATCCGCGGCAGGCCTTCCACTTCGAGATGGTGTCCCATGCGGTCGACGAAATGCGCGCGCACGGCGCTGCCGTCGTCGGCCGGGACGGACTGGGGATCGAGGACGATGTTCATCCGGCGCAGATACGTGCGCCGGGCCGTTCAATCAAGACTGAACGAAGACAAATCGTTCAGCTACGGCTGAATGTCACAGACGGGGGCCGATCAGCCGGCGGCGGGCTTGCCCGGCCCCGCGGGGACGACCGGAGCGGGCGGCTGGAAGCTCTTCTTCAGCCGCGCGCTCAGATCCTCGAAGGGCTGCTTGCAGGGCCCTTCCTCCGGATGTTGGACGAGATGTTCGTAGACATGCGGCACCAGATCGACGGCCTGGTCCAGCGTCTGGTCGCTGCCCCGCTGATAGCCGCCGAGGAGACGCAGATCCCGCGTGTCCTCGTAGCGCGAGATCATGCTGCGCAGGCGGCTGACCAGCTCGCGCTCCTGCGGGTTCCAGGCCCGGTCGGCGAGGCGCGAGATGGATTTCAGGACGTCCACAGCCGGGAAACGGCCCTGTTCGGCGATCGCGCGGTCCAGCACGATATGGCCGTCCAGCGTACCGCGGATGGCGTCGGCAATGGGATCGTTGTGATCGTCGCCATCGACCAGCACCGAGAAGATGCCGGTGATCGAGCCGGAGCCTTCGAGCCCCGGTCCGGCACGCTCCAGGAGCTGCGGCAGTTCGGAGAAGACGCTCGGCGGATAGCCGCGCGCGACCGGCGGCTCGCCGGCCGCAAGGGCCACGTCCCGGGCGGCATGGGCAAGGCGGGTAACGCTGTCGACGATCAACAGCACGCTGTCGCCCCGGTCGCGGAAATATTCGGCGACGCTGGTGGCGGTGCGCGGTGCCAGGCGCCGCATCATCGGGCTCTCGTCGCCGGTGGCGACGATGGTGACGACCTTGGACAGATTGCCGGCCATGGTCTCTTCGAGGAACTCGCGCACTTCGCGGCCACGCTCGCCGACGAGGGCGACCACCACGGTGTCGAAGCCCTTGGCGCGCGCCAGCATGCTCATCAGCGTCGACTTGCCGACGCCGGAGCCGGCGAAGATGCCGATGCGCTGGCCGCGGACGAGCGGCGTGAAGATGTCGAGGGCGCGCACGCCCGTGGCGACGGGCTTGCCGGTGCGGCCACGCTGCATGGCGGGAAGCGGCGGCGCGTCGGCGCGGCGCGGATCGTCGCCTTCCGTTACCGGTCCCTTGCCGTCGGTCGGCCGGCCGAAGGCGTCGAGAACGCGGCCTTTCCAGCTGCGCGAGGGCGAGACCATGAAGGGCCCGATCTGACGGGCCGGCGCCTTGACGCCGCGCACGAAGCGGTTGGCGAAGGGTTTGACGGTCAGGCTGCCCTGCTCGATGCGCACCACTTCGCCGATGGCGTCGCCATCATCGCCCGGGCAGGCAATGCGATCGCCCAGCCGCACGAAGGGCGAGAGGCCCGCGACGCGGAAGGCCTGCGGCGACACGTCGATGATGTGGCCGGTGATCGACAGGCAATGATCGTCGAGCCGGGTCTGGCCGGAACCGGAGGTCGGCGCAGCCGTCACGAGTTCGTCCCGAGCGTCTTGACCGCGTCATCCAGCGTGCGCTCCGAGCTCTGCACGAGGTTGGACGCGTTCTCGAAGGCGCGCTGTAGCGAGATCAGCCGGCTGATCTCGAGCATCGGATTGACGTTCGAGCCTTCCTGGAAGCCCTGAATCACACCGACATCGGCGAATTCGACGATCGGCACGGCGGCGCGATCCGGGATCAGGCCGGAATTCTCGAAGCGCGTCAGCTTGGCGCCGGCCGGCAGCTGGAACAGGCCGACAGCACCCGCCTGGGCGCCGTTCTGGGTGATCATGCCGTCGCGGGTGATGGTCACCGGGCCGGCATTCGGATCGACCTGCAGCGGCGCGCCGCCGACATCGACGAGCGGATAGCCGCTGATCGTCTCGACCATGCCCTGGGCATTGATCCGCATGCGGCCGTCGCGGGTGTAGACCGGCCCGTTCGGCCCCTGGAAGGCGAAGAAGGCATCGCCGTCCACGGCCATGTCCAGCGGGTTGCCGGTCTGGGTCATCTCGCCGGAGCGGGTGGAGAAATAGGTGGTGCCCTCGGAGGCGAAGGAGACCGGCTCGGGCGCGCTGAGCGAGATCAGCTCCTCGAACTTGATCTCCTCGGCGCGAAAGCCCGTCGTGCGCGAATTGGCGACGTTGTGGGCAATGGTGTCGAGGCGCTTCGACATGGCGAGCTGCGCCGACAGGGCGACTGGAAGAGCAGTTTCCATCGTCAGATATCCCGACTGTCTTGGAGGAGACCGGAAGTGGCGGCCGAACCGGCGGACAGGGCCGACCGGTCAAGAACGCGCTCGATGCGGGCCCGTCCCGCCATGCGGACGATGGCACCGGCCATATCGCGGCGCTTGAGGGTCGATCGGTTGGTTGCGGCCGGCATACGGGCCTCCGGTAGAAGAATGTATGCGGTGAAAATCCGGGCTCACCCTTGCGCCAGCCTGTCGCCACGCGCCGTTCAAGCCCGATCCGGCCGCCAGCGCCGCCGAATGGGTGCGAGGGCAAGGCTCGCACAAGCGGTACTTCCTACCGGTGGTCTGCAACATTCGCATTCGGGGGCCGCATGGGCATTGTAGTCGGACTGATCGTCACCTTGAGCTGCCTTCTCGGCGGCTTCGTCGCCATGGGTGGCCATCTCGGCGTTCTCGTGCAGCCGTTCGAGTACGTCATCATTCTCGGGTCTTCGATCGGAACCTTCCTGGTCGCCAACCCCACCAAGGTGGTCAAGGACACCGGCAAGGCGGTCAAGGAAGCCTTCGCCAACAAGGTGCCCACGCAGAACGACTATCTGAAGGTGCTGGCCCTCCTGCACCAGCTGATGCGCGAGATGCGCTCCAAGTCGCGCGGCGAGGTCGAGGCGCATATCGACGAGCCGAAGGAGTCGCCGATCTTCCAGGCCTATCCGGAGCTGATGAAGGACGAGTCGCTCGTCCACTTCATCTGCGACTATTGCCGCCTCATCATCATCGGCAACGCTCGTCCGCACGAGATCGAGGCGCTGATGGAAGAAGAGATCCAGACGATCTCCTCGGATCGGCTCAAGCCCAAGCACGCCCTCCAGGACATGGCCGACGGCCTGCCGGCACTGGGCATCGTCGCCGCCGTTCTCGGCGTCATCAAGGCCATGGGCGCGCTCGACCAGTCGCCGGAAGTGCTCGGTCACCTGATCGGCGCCGCCCTCGTCGGCACCTTCGCCGGCATCTTCTTCTCCTATGGCGTGGTCGGCCCGGTCGCCACCAAGGTGAAGTCGGTGCGCGAGAAGAACATCCGCGTCTTCGTCATCGTGCGCTCCACCCTGATCGCCTACATGAACGGCGCCATCCCGCAGGTCGCCCTCGAATACGGCCGCAAGACCATCTCTGCCTACGACCGCCCGTCCATCGACCAGGTCGAGACCGAGACCATCGGCGGTGGAGCCTGATCCGATGAGCCAGACCGAACAGATCAGCGGAGCGGATGTCGGCGAACGCCTTCGCAATGCCGCCGAATTTGAACCCCGGCGCCTGCCGCGCCTCAAGCACATGGCCGAGACCTGGGCCGCCTCGGCCGCAACCAAGATCTCCGCGATCGCCGGCGCGAGCCTCGACCTGACGCTTCGCGAGGTGGAGTCGGATTTCGGTCCCGAGCTCGACGAGGCCGAAGACGACGGCACCATGTATGCGCCATTGTCTTCGCCGCGTTTTCGCAGCCCCGGCTATGCGATGCTCGACCACGAGGCGCTGGAGGCCCTGATCTCCGCGCTCTTCGCCGCCGAGCCGTCACCGCCGGGAACCCCGCCGCGCACGCCGACAGATCTCGACCGCAGCATCGTCAAGCTGGGGCTGGCGACCATCGCCGACTCCGCATTGTCGGTGTTCGAGATGATCGGCGAGTTGCGTCTGTCGGTGGGCAACATCATCAACGCGGCCGAACTCGGCGAGCAGCTGGCCGGCGAGACCGACCGGTTCATCCTGTTCCGCTTCGATCTGACGGTCGCCTCGCTGTCGACGACCATCACCTTCGCGCTGCCGGGCGCGCTCTTTGCGCCGCATCTCCGCTTCCTGCGCGAGCCGCCGAAGATGCCGCCGCCGGATCGCGAGGAAAGCTGGTCGAACGCCATCAAGGAAAGCTTCGCCAAGAGCGATCTTCGTCTCAGTGCCATCGTCACCAAGAAAAAGATCGACCTGGGAACGATCGCCGGCTTTGCCGTTGGCGACACCATTCCGCTGGATGTCAGCGCCAACAGCCTGATCGCCATCGAATGCGAGGACCAGCCGCTGTTCCGCGCCCATATGGGCCGGTCGCGCGATTCCTACGTCGTCCGCATCGAAGAGCGCATCGACCCCGCCGAGGAGTTTATTGATGATATCCTATCTGCTTGATTTCGCTCTCGTCGTGGCGCTGGTCGTGACGGCGTTCCGCTGCACCCGCATGCAGCGCGAGCTGCGGACCCTGCGCTCCTCGGAAAGCGCGCTCTCCGCCTCGCTGGCGCAGGCCGATGCCTCGATCACCCGCGCCGCCGAAGTGGTGGTCGGGCTGAAGCACGAGGGCGTCGAGACGCTGCACCGCCTGGAATTCCGGATCGCCGAAGCCGACGACGCCACCGACCGGCTCGAGCGGCTGGTCGCCGAGGCGGACGCGCTGCCGCGCCGTGCGGAGGCCGGCCGCGTCCATCGCGTCCTGCCGCCGGCAGGCGAATGGACCGATCGCAGGCTTCACGCCAGTCTGGCCGGCTAAATCGGATTGATCACTCCCGTGTGACACGGCCCCCGCATGATGCGGACGGCTGAAGACCCAAGGACGAAAACGCCATGACCGACGACAACTTCGCCACCAGCAGCGCTGACCTGGGCACCGGCCGGATGGATCTGGACCTGGTGAAGGATCTGCAGGTCACGATGCACATCGTGCTCGGCTCGACCAGCATGACCGTCGCCGAAGTGCTCGACCTGGGTCGCGGTGCCGTGGTCAAGCTGGAGAGCAAGGTCGGCGACCCGGTCGACGTGATCATCAACGGTCGTGTCATCGCCCGCGGCGAGATCGTCGTCCTCGACAATGACGAGCAGCGCTTCGGCGTCACCCTCACCGAGGTCGCCAAGCCGGGCGCGCGCATTGCCGCCAAGAACCAGCGGGCAGCCTGACGATCATGTCGATGATCGCCGCTTTTCAGGATAACGTTCCGGAACTGCCGGCAAGCGGCAAGGCCCGCGTGGCTGTTCTGCTCCTTACCCTCGGAGCACCCGGCACGTCCCGGTTGCTCAAGCATTTCTCCGCCAGCGAGATCAAGCTTCTGAAGGAAAGCGCGGCCGGTCTGCAATCGGTCACGCCCGAACAGATCGCCGAGCTGGTCGACGAGTTCCAGGACGCCTTCAAGAAGGCGCCGGGGCTGGACGCGCCATCCCAGCAGATGACCAATCTGCTCAAGGAATCGCTGTCGGAAGAAGAATTCGAGACGATCTTCTCGGTGTCGCCCGGCGAAGGCGACGACGGCGCGAAGGCTGCCGAGCGCGATTCCCGCAATGTCTGGGATTCGGTCGCCGAGCTGCAGGGCGAGATCCTCGCGCCGAGGCTGTCGCGCGAACACCCGCATGTCGTGGCTGTGCTCCTGTCGAAGATCCGGCCCGACACGGCCGCGACCGTTGCCCGCGAATTCGATCCGGCCTTCCGGCATGACGTCATGCGCCGGGTGCTGACGCTGAAGTCGCTGACGCGGCCGGTGCAGCGCCTGCTCGAGGTCCATCTGCGGCAGGCCTATCTGGCGTCGCCGGACAGGGGCGAGCAGCAGAGCAGCCACACGATCCTCGCCGACATCGTCAACCGCATGTCGAAGAGCCATGCCGACGACCTGATCGTGATGCTCGACCAGACCTCGCCGAAGGATGCCGAGAAGCTCCGCAACCTGCTCTTCGCCTTCGACGACATCGTGGCGCTCGACAAGCGCGCCCGCATGGTGCTGTTCGATGCGATCGACACGGAGGTGATCATCACCGCCTTCGTCAGCGCGAGCGAAGAGCTGAAGGAGGCCGCACTGTCCTCGCTCAGCGCCCGTTCGCGGCGCATGGTCGAGGCCGAGTTCAAGCGCGGCGACGAAAAGCCGGCGGCCGACATCGATCGCGCCCGCCGCCAGGTGGCCAGCACGGCGCTCGAGCTGTGGAGCCAGGGCAAGCTGGATCTGCACGGCGAATCCGAAGCATAGCGGCGCGAAAGCGCCGCGTGTCCTCCACGGCTTTCCCGTCATCGGCCGGGAAAGCCGTTCTCTTCACTGAACGTCAACACCTGCGGAGCTTAATCGCCAGTGTCGGATAGCGAGGACAAATCCTCAAAAACAGAGTTCCCGACCGAGAAGAAGATCAGCGACGCGGTCGAGAAGGGCAACCTTCCGGTTTCGCGGGAAGCGCCTATTCTGGCCTCGCTTCTGGCCATCATGGCGTTCATCGCGCTGCAGGCCCGTGAGGGCGTCCAGCGCCTCCTGCTGTCGCTGCAGACGACGTTCGAGAACCCGCTTCAGTGGGATTTGGATACGAGTGCCGATGCTCTACACGTCCTGCACATGCTGGCCCGCGAGGCCGTCTGGTTCATCCTGCCGGCCGCAGGGCTTTTCGTCGCCGGCGGCGTCATCTCTTCCGTCCTGCAAAATCCGCCCCAGATCAATATCGAGCGCATTCGTCCGAAATGGTCGAACGTGTCGCCGGCATCCGGCTTCACGCGCATTTTCGGCCTGCGCGGGCTGACGGAGTTCGGCAAGGCGGTGTTCAAGTTCATCACCATCGGCGTCGTCGTCAGCATGTTGCTCGTGTCGAGCTTCCCGACGATGATGCAGGCCATGTTCGCGGACCCCGTGCTGGTGCCCGAGCTGATCCTGCAGATGGCGATGAAGCTCTTGTCGGGCATCTCGATCGCCACCATCGTGCTGGTCGCCGCCGACCTGGCCATGACCCGGTTCCACTGGCGCCGCGACCTGATGATGTCGAAGCAGGAAATCAAGGACGAGAACAAGCAGGCCGAGGGCGATCCGCAGATCAAGGCGCGCCAGCGCCAGATCGGTCGTGACCGGGTGCGCCGCCGCATGATGGCCGACGTGCCGCTGGCCACCCTGGTGATCGCCAACCCGACCCATTACGCCATCGCGCTGCGCTACAATCGCGAAGAGGGCGGCGCTCCGATGGTCGTCGCCAAGGGCGCCGATCTGGTCGCGCTGAAGATCCGTGAAATCGCCGAAGCCAACGATGTTCCGGTGATCGAAGACAAGCTCTTGGCAAGGTCGATGTACGATCATGTCGAAATCGATCAGATGATTCCGCCCCAGTTCTTCAAGGCGATCGCTGAGATCATCTATTTCCTCCACTCCCGCACGGGATCCAAGGTAGGAGTTGCTACAGCGTAGCCATGCTGGATATTCGCAAGCACAGGACCTTGTCCCGGGAGCGCGCGCTCGCCGAAGGCATCAAGGAAGTCGCCGCCGAGCTGCGGCTGGTCGAAGTGGTCGATTACATCGCCTTCCTGCGACTGGAGCGCTACGGCAATCTGTCCGACATCGTGACCTCCTCGGCGGAGCTGTTTCTCAAGCCGGGTGTTCTGCGCTTCGCCAATTCCGGTCATGTCCGGGTGTCGTGGGGCACGGTGCCGATCGTCTGCCTGGCGCTGGAATTCGTCTATGACGGCGTGACCGCGCATTTCCAGCTCGAGCTGGGCGCCGCCACCGCGGCCGTCGACATCACCTACATCTCCTTCGACAGCCCGGCCTGCCCCGACGAGGGCGTCGAGCGTCTGGAAAACGCCATCCACGACGCGCATCTGAAGCCGCGCGCGTCCTGATCCGGGCTGTCCGGCGGACCGCTCCGATCCCCCTCCGCAAGTCCCGCACCAGCCCCGCTCCGCGCGCCATGCCGCGGATGCGGGATTATGGCCTCCTGCGGGCAATACTTTCCCCCTGCCGTTTCATTTCAAGTCGTTCCTGCCGATCCATCAAGCTTCGGACAAGCGCCTCGTCCTAAGGCTGGACCCGTCGCAAGTTTTCAGCGCGGATCGTCATGGATAGTCTCTACATCTTCGGGCTCGCATCGCAGCGCACCGCCTATCTGGCCCAGCGCCAGACGGTGGTCGCCGAGAACGTCGCCAATGTCGACACGCCCGGCTACACCTCCAAGGATCTCTCGTCCTTCACCGAGGCGCTCGACGCCACGGCGCTGCGCATGTCGCGGTCGCAGTCCATGCATCTGGCCTCAATGGACAGTGCGGGCGGCAGTTCCGACGTTGTCAACGAGATGCCCTGGAGCGTCAAGCATTCGGGCAACTCCGTCAGCCTGCCGCAGGAAATGCTGAAGGCCGGCGAAGTATCGCGCGAATACGCCCTCGGCACGTCGGTGGTGAAGTCGTTCCACCGCATGCTCATCATGTCCGCGAAGGGATAATCCGATGGCCGATCCACTGCTCTCGTCTCTGAAGATCGCCGCCAGCGGCCTGCAGGCGCAGTCGACGCGCATGCGCATCGTCTCCGAGAACATCGCCAATGCGCAGACCACCGGCACGACGCCCGGCAGCGACCCGTATCAGCGCAAGATGGTCAGCTTCCAGAGCGAGCTCGACCGGGTCTCGGGCGCCCAGATGGTCTCGGTCGACAAGGTCGGCCGCGACGACACGCCGTTCATCCTGGAAAGCGATCCCGGCAATCCGGCCGCCAATGCCGACGGCTACGTGAAGATGCCGAATGTGCGGATGCTGGTCGAGATGGCCGACATGCGCGAAGCCAACCGCTCCTACGAAGCCAATATCCAGGTGGTGAAGCAGGCGCGTGAAATCATCAACATGACCATCGACCTGCTGAGGAGCTGACCATGATTCCTGCTATCGGAGCGAGCCTGCCCCGCATCCAGACCGGCAGCGTGGATGCCGGCCTCGCCACCACCGGCGCAACCGCGACCCCGCAGGGCGCCGGCGCCGATTTCAGCGCCGTCCTGTCGCAGATCGCCAAGGACGCCGTCACCACCGTCCAGTCCGCCGAGGCCACCTCGATCCGGGGAATCAACGGCCAGGCGACCACCCAGGCCGTCGTCGAGGCGGTCATGGAAGCCGAGCGGACGCTGCAGACCGCAGTCTCGATCCGCGACAAGGCGGTCAGCGCCTACATGGAACTGTCGCGGATGGCGATCTGATCCGGCGGTCTCCGCCACCTGAAACTTTCCACGGCGCCCCGTATCGACGGGGACCGGGTACACCGTCCTGAAGGAAGCATCCGATGCGAGCCCTTGCGATCGCCGCGACCGGCATGAATGCGCAGCAGACCAATGTCGAGGTCATTGCCAACAACATCGCGAACATCAACACGACCGGCTTCAAGCGGGCCCGTGCCGAGTTCACCGATCTGCTCTACCAGGTCGAGCGCGCACAGGGCGTCGCAGCCCGCGGCGGACAGGGCGTGGTGCCCGAGGGCGCCCAGCTCGGCCTCGGTACGCGGCTTGCGGCCATCCGCAACCTTCATATCCAGGGCACGCTCAACCAGACCGGCAACAAGCTTGATCTCGCCCTGAACGGTGAAGGCTGGTTCCAGGTCCAGGGGCCGGGCGGCGAGATCCTCTACACCCGCGACGGTGCCTTCAACACCAATGGCGACGGCCAGCTCGTGACCCTCGACGGCCTGCTGGTCGATCCGGCGATCACCGTGCCGGCCAACACCAGCGAGGTCATCGTCAACGAGAGCGGCCAGGTCTTCGCCCGCGTCGGCGGTGCCGCCGATCTGGAAGAGCTCGGCCAGCTGACCCTCGCCACCTTCGCCAACAATGCCGGCCTTGCCGCGCAGGGCGGCAATCTGTTCCGCGAGACCATCGCATCGGGTGCCCCGACGGCCGGCGTGCCGGGCGACGAGGGCTACGCCACCATCCAGCAGGGCTATCTGGAAGATTCCAACGTCGATCCGGTGAAGGAAATCTCCGAGCTGATCTCGGCCCAGCGCGCCTACGAGATGAACTCCAAGGTGATCTCGGCCGCCGACGAGATGGCGAGCGTCGTCTCGAAGGGGATTCGCTGAATCATGGGCGGCGGTACGCGCGATCCCGGCCGGGTCATGGCCGTACTCTACGCCGTGGCGCTGGCGCTCGCGGCCCTCGTCATCCTGTCGGTTCCGGTTCGTGCCCTGGCGGCCGAACTCGAACTGCCGGTGCCCACGACGGTCATCTATCCCGGCCAGAGCGTCACCGCGCCGGGGCTCAACCACAAGGCCTTCTACGTCAAGGACGACAAGATCGGGCTCTATGCCGTCGATGACAGCGCGCTGATCGGTCGGGTCGCCCGCCGCACCCTTCTGCCGGGCAAGGCGATCCGCCTGTCCGACCTGAAGGAGCCGGATCTGGTGCGCGCCGGAGCCGCCGTCACCCTCGTCTACAGCGAGGCGGGCCTCGTCATCACCGGCCAGGGCACCGCGCTGCGCTCCGCTGGCGCCGGCGAGACCATACGCGTCCGCAATGCCGACAGCGGCATCATCGTCTCCGGCATCGTGTCGGCGGACGGCAGCATCAGGATATCGGGATGATCCGCAAGCGTCTGATCCTCGTCGCCGGCCTGGTCGCCGCATTGGTGAACAGCAGTCTGGCGGCCGATTATCCGGGCTCGGGCGGCGGCGTGCCGTCGCTGCCGGCGCCGGTCATCGGCGATGCGGCGAGCGCCCGCGGCAGCGTGCGCATCAAGGACATCGTCGACATCCGCGGCGTGCGCCCCAACCAGCTCGTCGGCTACGGTCTCGTCATCGGCCTGCAGGGCACCGGCGATTCCATGCGCAACTCGCCCTTCACCGAACAGTCGATGCAGTCGATGCTCGACCGCATGGGCGTCAACATCCGCTCGCAGAATTCGCGCAGCAAGAACGTCGCCGCCGTCACCGTGACCAGCGAGCTGCCGGCCTTCATCGGTACCGGCTCGCGCATCGACGTGACCGTGTCCTCGCTCGGCGACGCCACCTCGCTGATGGGCGGCACGCTGGTGATGACGCCGCTCTACGGCGCCGATGGCGAGATCTATGCGGTTGCGCAGGGGTCGCTCGCCGTCAGCGGCTTCGCATCCGAAGGCGACAGCGAGAAGCTGACCCAGGGCGTGCCGACCACCGGCCGCGTGCCCAATGGCGCGCTGGTCGAGCGTGAGGTGCCCGGCGGCTTCAACGACGACGGCAAGCTGGCGATCGAGCTACGCAATCCCGATTTCCGCACCTCGATCCGCGTCGTCGACGTGATCAACGATTATGCCCGCAGCCGCTGGGGCCAGCCCGTGGCGCGCGAGGAGGATTTCCGCACGGTGCATCTCAAGCGCCCGTCCGAGGTCTCCAGCACGCGCTTCATCGCCGAGATCGGCGAGTTGCGGATCGCACCGGACCAGCCGGCACGCGTGGTGATCGACGAGCGCACCGGCACCGTCATCATCGGCAAGGACGTGCAGATCTCCCTCGTCGCCGTGACCCACGGCAATCTGACGGTGCGGATCAGCGAGATGCCGTCGGTGTCGCAGCCGGCCCCGCTCTCGGACGGCCAGACGGTCGTCACGTCGGAGACCATCATCGACGCTCGCGAGGATGGCGGCAATTTCGCCTTCGTCGGCGGCGCGGATCTCGAAACAGTCGTCCGCGGCCTCAACCGCATCGGACTCAAGCCGACCGGGATCATCGCGATCCTGCAGGCGATCAAGACGGCCGGCGCCCTTCAGGCCGAACTCGTGGTGCAATGATGATCCAGGCTTTCCATCCCCGCTGGCGGTGCCTCGCCCTGTTCCTGACCGTCTCCCTTGCCGCGGGTACCGCCCATGCGGTCGAAGCCAAGAAGCCGGTGCAGCCGGACGAACTGCCGCCGCAGGAAGTGCGGGTCGTCGGGCCGAAGGGGGAGGTGATCACGCCGCCCAAGCCCTCGACCGAGGTCGAGGCCTATTGCCTGAGCATCGCCGACAAGGCCCAGGACGCGCGCTATGCCCTCGAGCAGAAGCAGCTGACCGAACTGGAAGCGGCGGTCTCCGAGCAGATCGACGAATTGCAGGCCAAGCGCGAGGACTACAACGCCTGGCTCGCCGAGCGTCAGCGCTTTCTCGACGACGCCTCCAAGATCGTCGTCGACATCTACACCAACATGGATTCCGTCGCCGCCGCGTCGCAGCTTGCGATCGTCTCGCGCAGCGATGCCGCGTCGGTGCTGGTGCGCCTGAAATCGCGCCTGGCGAGCGACATCCTCAGCGAGATGGAACCGAAGGTGGCCGCCGAGATCGCCTCGCTCATCGTCGCCAAGACGTCGGCAGGCAGCACGCAGGGCGCCGAGCAGGTTGCGGAGAAGCGCACGTGAAGCCCTTGATCCTTCTCGCCGTCGCGGCACTCGCCGGCTGTTCGACAGCCGGCAATGACGCGCTGCGCGAGCCGTCGCTCTCGCCGGTCGGCGCAGGGCTCTACGAATATCCGCCGATCATCGCCCAGCCGGCGTCCTTCCCGGCCAGCAAGCCGCATACGTCGCACTCGCTGTGGTCCGACGCCCGGGCCGATTTCTACCAGGACCCGCGGGCCCTCAGTGAAGGCGACATCGTCACCGTCAAGATCCGCATCCGCGACCAGGCCTCGATCGACAACAATTCCGAACGCTCGCGCAAGTCCGGCATCGCCGCCGGTCTCGATCTGGCCGGCAATCTCGGCCAGTACACGCTGCCGACGGTGGGCGCCCAGCTCGGCTCGGACAACAGCTCCGACATGACCGGCAAGGGCAAGATCAAACGCTCCGAGGACATCGACCTGTCGGTCGCAGCGGTCGTCGGCCAGAAGCTGCCGAACGGCAATCTGTTCATCTCGGGCCAGCAGGAAGTGCGGGTCAATTTCGAGGTGCGCGTGCTGTCGATCGCCGGCATCATCCGGCCGCGCGACATCCTGCCCGACAACACGATCAACTACGACAAGATCGCCGAGGCGCGGATTTCCTACGGCGGCCGCGGGCGGATCACCGATGTCCAGCAACCCGGCTGGGGGCAGCAGATCTACGACGCCGTCGCCATCCAGTAGGGGACGCTGCCGTCAAGGCAAGTCTCGCGACAGGCTGAACCGTTAACGCTCGATCGTCGGGCAGGGCTGGACCATGAGGGTCCGTCCGTCGACGAAACAGCGGAAGGGTTCGGCGCATGGCCAGCATTGGCGCATCGGACGAAGAGACCGAAAAGGCAGGGGGTCTGATCCCCACGGCGATCGCAGTGGCGATACTGACGCTCGTGGGCGGCGGCGGCGGCGCGGTGCTGGGCATGATGCTCGCTTCGCCGGAACCCGCAGCGGCCACGACGGCGCCGGCCGAGGCGCCCGGCGCCGAGATCGTCGACATCGAGGCCGGCGATCTGGCCGAGAGCGCGGACAAGCTGCCGCTCAAGCTGATGCCGCTCAAGCCGGTCCTCACCAACATCTATTCGCCGCCCCAGACCTGGCTCCGCGTCGAGGCGGCCCTGGTCTATCGCGACGACGGCTCGGCCGATCCCGAGGTGCTGGCTGCCCAGATCGAGGCCGACACGCTGGCCTTCCTGCGCTCGGTGCAATTGTCCCAGGTCGAGGGCACCCGCGGCCTGATGCATCTGCGCGAGGATCTGCGCCAGCGCGCCAAGCTGCGCTCGCCCGCCGTTGTCGACTACCTCATCCAGACGATGATCGCCGAATGAGAACGCTCCTCTTTCTGGCGGCGCTGCTGTTTGCCGGACCGGCGCTCGCACAGACCGCCCAGACCTCGGGACTGCCCGATCTCGCCAGCCTCCTGCCGGCCGGCGACTCGACCGCCTCCGGCCGCATCGTCCAGCTCTTCGGCATCGTTACCATCCTGTCGATCGCGCCGGGCCTCCTGGTCATGGTCACGTCCTTCACGCGCATCGTCATCGCGCTGTCGATCCTGCGCACCGGTCTCGGCCTGCAGACGACGCCGGCCAACCTGATCCTGATCTCGCTGTCCTTGTTCATGACCTTCTTCGTCATGGCGCCGACCTTCGACCGGGCCTGGAACGACGGCCTGCAGCCGCTGCTGAACAACGAGATCACCGAGGAAGAGGCGTTCTACCGGATCAGCGAGCCGTTCAAGGACTTCATGCTGACGCAGGTGCGGCCGGAAGACCTGACCTTGTTCGGCGACATCGCGGCGGCCACCAGCCGCGAGCGGGTCGAGCCGGAAGAGCAGGGCGCTGCCGACGAACGTGATGTCGATCTGCGGGAGCTGATCCCGGCCTTCATGATCTCCGAGCTGCGCCGCGGCTTCGAGATCGGCTTCCTCATCGTTCTGCCGTTCCTGGTGATCGACATGATCGTCGCCACGCTGACCATGTCGATGGGCATGATGATGCTGCCGCCGACAATCATCTCGCTGCCGTTCAAGATCCTGTTCTTCATCCTGATCGACGGCTGGAACATGCTGGTCGGATCCCTGGTCCGATCCTTCTTCTGACGACGCGATTTTCCGGGCGCGTTCCGCCTGCCGCGTCGTCAGCCTTAACTCCCCATTAAGGTTAACAAACTACCTTCACGACCAATGGGGGCGAGCGCAGGCGGGCCTCCGTGCGTCGCCTTAGCGGAATGCGGGCGAAGTTAGCACCGAGGGTAGAGTGTCATGACCAGCATCAATACCAATATCGCGGCCATGGCGGCCTTGCAGACGCTGCAGGCGACCAACCGGTCGATGGATGCGACCCAGAACCGCATCTCGACGGGCTACCGTGTCGCCGAAGCCAAGGACAATGCCGCCTATTGGTCGATCGCCACGACCATGCGCTCGGACAACAAGGCCCTGTCGGCAGTCGAGGACTCGCTGGGTCTCGGCGCCGCGAAGGTCGACATCGCCTACACCGCGCTCGAAAGCGCCATCGACGTGGTCGACGAGATCAAGGCAAAGCTGGTCGCGGCCAGCGAGCCGGGTGTCGACAAGACCAAGATCCAGTCGGAAATCAGCGAGCTGAAGAAGCAGCTTCAGAGCATCGCGTCCTCCGCCTCGTTCTCCGGCGAGAACTGGCTACAGAACGACGCCGCGGCCGCCGCCGGCTCCAAGGACATCGTCGCCTCCTTCAACCGCGACTCCACCGGCTCGGTCTCGATCGGCACGATCACCGTCGACGTGTCGGCGATGACCCTGATCGGAACGGACAACGAGACCACCGGCGTTCTGACCAAGACCTATGATTCCGACGCGCTGCTCGCCACGCCAACCGGCACTCCCGTGAACTACCGGCTGATCGACGTGCCGGGCGAGACCACGGCCGCGGCCGGTACGGTGATCGAACTCGATAGCGCGACGACCCCGGCCGAAGTGAACGCCATGGTTCGCGTCGTGGACAAGATTCTGACCGACATGACCAATGTCGCCGCCAATCTCGGCGCGGCCAAGTCACGCATCGAGCTGCAGCAGAACTTCGTCTCCAGCCTGACCGACTCCATTTCGTCGGGCATCGGCGCGCTGGTGGATGCGGACATGACCGAGGAATCGACCCGGCTGAAGGCACTGCAGACGCAGCAGCAGCTCGGCGTGCAGGCGCTGTCGATCGCCAATTCCTCGAGCCAGGCGATCCTGCAGCTCTTCCAGAACTAATCGAAGCAACATTTCGGCGGCGCCCCTCGCGGTACGCCGGCGTGACGAACGAAAGCCGCCCCCTGGGGCGGCTTTTTGCGTTCTGAAGTACGGCGCAGGCGGGCGAGGGGAGGCGGCCTGAAAGCCTCTGTTAACCATGAAAGACAACGGGGCGTTACCGTTAACGCCTCGGAAGGAGCCTGCCGCGATAGTCGTCCTCATAGCGATGCGTTCCACCTTGCAGGTCGGGAACGTAGGGCATGATGCCGTCTCGCTATGCCGGCCAACCCGGACTGTCCCCCCATTCAGTTTTCCGCGTTACGGGACATCATCATGACCTCGATCAACACCAACGTGTCGGCAATGACGGCTCTCCAGAGCCTGTCGATGATCAACAGCAACCTCAACGAGACGCAGAGCCGCATCTCGACCGGCTACCGCGTCAACGCGGCGTCCGACAACGCCGCCTACTGGTCGATCGCCACGACCATGCGATCGGACAACAAGGCGCTTGGCGCCGTCGAGGACGCGCTCGGCCTCGGCCAGGCCAAGCTGGACACCGCCTATACCGGCATGAAGGCCGCCATCGACGTGGTCGACGAGATCAAGGCGAAGCTGGTTGCCGCGCGCGAGCCGGGCGTCGACAAGACCAAGATCCAGGCGGAAATCACCGAGTTGCAGGGCCAGCTCACCTCGATCGCGACCTCGGCCTCCTTCTCGGGCGAGAACTGGCTGTCGATCGGCACCGGCATCGTGGCCGGCACCAAGACGATCGTGTCCTCGTTCAACCGCGCGGCCGACGCCTCGGTTTCGGTCAGCACCATCGGCGTCGACACCACCAAGACGAAGTTGTTCGATTTCGACAACAACGACGGCATTCTGGACGTCGGACGCACCAACGGCACCGTCGTCTCCACCTTCACGATCACCGGTGCCACGGCAGACAACGTCATCTCCGCCATGATTTCGGACGTGGACGAGGCGCTGCAGGCGATGACGACGGCCGCCTCGAACCTCGGCGCCGCCAAGAACCGCGTCGACATCCAGTCGGAATTCGTCTCGACCCTGCGCGACTCCATCGAGAAGGGCGTCGGCACGCTGGTCGATGCGGACATGACCGAAGAGTCGACCCGCCTGAAGGCGCTGCAGACGCAGCAGCAGCTGGGCGTCCAGGCGCTGTCGATCGCCAACTCCTCCTCGGAATCGCTGCTGGCGCTCTTCCGCTAAGACACCACCCACAACTACTGAGATCGACGGGTCCGGCCGCAAGGCCGGGCCCGTTTTGCGTTGCAGGCGGTCTCTGTCGGACAGGGCAGGAATGCCCACCGCCCGGTGACGGAAAGCGGCGCAATCCGGCCTGCGTCAGAAATTGCTGGAAACAGAAAGCGTTAACCACCTTCCTTAGGTGCTTGGTAGCCAGCTACTGGCATGGTGTGCCTATAGCGAGGTGGCCGATCGTTCAGGGGCCACGGGCATGATGCCGTTTCGTTATGCCGGCCGATCCGGACTGTCCCCCTGTTCATTTTTCTGCGTTACGGGACACCATCATGACCTCGATCAACACCAATACGTCGGCGATGACGGCTCTCCAGAGCCTGTCGATGATCAACAGCAACCTCGACGAGACCCAGAACCGCATCTCGACCGGCTTCCGCGTCGGTGCGGCATCCGACAACGCCGCCTATTGGTCGATCGCCACCACCATGCGCTCGGACAACAAGGCGCTCGGCGCTGTCGAGGACGCACTCGGCCTTGGCCAGGCGAAGGTCGACACCGCTTACACCGGTATGAAAGCCGCCATCGACGTCGTCGATGAGATGAAAGCGAAGCTCGTCGCAGCGCGTGAGCCGGGCGTCGACAAGACCAAGATCCAGGCCGAAATTACCGAACTGCAGGGCCAGCTGACATCGATTGCGACCTCGGCATCGTTCTCGGGCGAGAACTGGCTGTCGGTCGATTCCACGGCACCGGCCAACGCCACCAAGTCGGTCGTCGCCTCCTTCAACCGTGACAGCGCAGGCGCCGTCTCCGTCGGCACGATCGAGATCGACACCTCGAAGACCAAGCTGTTCGATGCGGCCACGGATGCGGCGTCTGCCGGTACCGGCATCCTCGATGGCAAGTACAGCGCGGCCAACGGCAGCTACCTTGCCACTCAGACCGACCCTGGCTTTACCGTCTCGACCCTCAACATCTCGGCCCTGACGGACGCTGCCGGCGACGTGACGACGCTGAACTCCTACATCAGCGGTGTCGACGACGCCCTCCAGCGGATGACGACGGCTGCCTCGAACCTCGGCGCCGCCAAGAGCCGCATGGATATCCAGTCGGAGTTCGTCTCCAACCTGCGCGATTCCATCGAGAAGGGTGTCGGCACGCTGGTCGATGCGGACATGACGGAAGAGTCGACCCGCCTGAAGGCGCTGCAGACGCAGCAGCAGCTGGGCGTCCAGGCGCTGTCGATCGCCAACTCCTCCTCGCAGTCGCTGCTGTCGCTCTTCCGCTAACACACGACAACCCGACACTGAGATCGACGGGTCCGGCCGCAAGGCCGGGCCCGTTTTTGCATGCGCGGATAGGCGGCCGGCAGGGGCTTAATGAGATGACCGTCATCGATGGCAGGATAGTTGCAACTTGCTATGGTTTCGAATTTGCGTTGAAAAAGAATACGTTAACCACCTTCCTTAGGCGCTTGGTAGCCAGCCGCTGGCATGTTGCGGGCATAGCGAGGTGGCCGGTCGGGCCACGGGCATGACGCCGTTTCGCTATCCCGGCCAGCCCGGACTGTCCCCCCTGTTCATTTTCCGCGTTACGGGACACCAATATGACCTCGATCAACACCAACGTGTCGGCGATGACGGCTCTCCAGAGCCTGTCGATGATCAACAGCAATCTCGACGAGACCCAGAACCGCATTTCGACCGGCTTCCGCGTCGGTGCGGCTTCCGACAACGCCGCCTACTGGTCGATCGCCACCACGATGCGTTCGGACAACAAGGCGCTCGGCGCGGTCGAAGACGCGCTCGGCCTCGGCCAGGCGAAGGTCGACACGGCCTATACCGGCATGAAGGCTGCCATCGACGTTGTCGACGAGATCAAGACCAAGCTGGTTGCCGCGCGCGAGCCTGGCGTCGATCGCAACAAGATCCAGTCGGAGATCGCCGAACTGAAGAACCAGCTGACGTCGATCTCCGAGTCGGCGTCGTTCTCCGGCGAGAACTGGCTGAATTTCGACGGTGCGGCCGTCACCAAGAACGTCGTCGCCTCGTTCAACCGCAGCAGCGCCGGCGCCGTCTCGGTCGGAACGATCGCCATCGACGCCTCGGCCGTGAAGCTGATCGGCACCGACGGTGCCGCGACCGATGACGGCATCCTCAACAAGGATGCGCTGATCGGTGACGATGCCACGAAGATCGCCGGCAACGTCATGGACATCGACATCAGCACGGCAGTCCTCGACCAGGCCGCGGTGGATGCTGCCTACCTGGGGGCCGAGACCGTCGAGACCGTCATCGACGCGATGATCACGAATGTCGATACGGCGCTGAAGAGCATGACGACCGCAGCCTCCAATCTCGGTGCTGCCCAGAGCCGCATGGATATCCAGTCGGAGTTCGTCTCCAACCTGCGCGATTCCATCGAGAAGGGTGTCGGCACGCTGGTCGATGCGGACATGACCGAAGAATCGACCCGCCTGAAGGCGCTGCAGACGCAGCAGCAGCTCGGCGTCCAGGCGCTGTCGATCGCCAACTCGTCCTCGCAGTCGCTGATGTCGCTGTTCCGCTAATCCGGAACGCAGTCATTCTGAAGCGAACGGGTCCGGCCGCAAGGCCGGGCCCGTTTTGCGTTTGGGGGAGGGGCAGCCCGCATCTTAGCATTTGATTCAGGATGAACTTTGAAGCGAAAGTCGGCAGACGCCGTTAACTATCAAACTTAAGTAGTGAGTAGGCCCGGCGGCGCAAGGTAGCGCCATAGCGAGGTGACGGGCGTAGGGAACGCCGGTCACGGGCATGATGCCGCTTCGTTATACCGGCCGGCCCGGACTGTCCCCTGTTTGAAATTCCGCGTTACGGGACAACACCATGACCTCGATCAATACCAATACTTCGGCCATGACGGCGCTGCAGAGCCTGTCGGCGATCAACAGCAGCCTCGACGAGACCCAGAACCGCATCTCGACCGGTTACCGCGTCGGTGCGGCGTCCGACAACGCGGCCTACTGGTCGATCGCCACGACTATGCGCTCCGACAACAAGGCGCTCGGCGCCGTCGAAGACGCCCTCGGTCTCGGCCAGGCCAAGGTCGACACGGCCTATACCGGCATGACCGCCGCGATCGACGTGGTCGACGAGATCAAGACCAAGCTGGTTGCGGCGCGCGAGCCGGGTGTCGACAAGACCAAGATCCAGTCCGAAATCAAGGAACTGCAGGGTCAGCTGACCTCGATCGCGTCCTCCGCCTCGTTCTCGGGCGAGAACTGGCTGTCGATCGGCACGGGTATCACGGCCGGCACCAAGAATGTCGTTGCCTCGTTCAACCGCGCCGCTGACGGCACGGTCTCGGTCGGCACCATCGGCGTCGACACCACCAAGACCAAACTGTTCGATACCGACGGTACGAACGGCATCCTGGACGGTGCGCGCTCGGGATCGACCGTCGTGTCGACGCTGGCGCTGACCGGTGCGACCAGCGACGCGGACATCTCGACGATGATCTCGGACGTCGACGAAGCGATCGGGCTGATGACGACCGCCGCCTCGAACCTCGGCGCCGCCAAGAGCCGCATGGATATCCAGTCGGAGTTCGTCTCCAACCTGCGCGATTCCATCGAGAAGGGTGTCGGCACGCTGGTCGATGCGGACATGACGGAAGAGTCGACCCGGCTGAAGGCGCTGCAGACGCAGCAGCAGCTGGGCGTCCAGGCGCTGTCGATCGCCAACTCCTCCTCGCAGTCGCTGCTGTCGCTCTTCCGCTAACACACGACAACTCGACACTGAGATCGACGGGTCCGGCCGCAAGGCCGGGCCCGTTTTCGCGTGAGGGGAGGGCATGTGGCCGGCCGGACCCTTAGCAATTCATTCAGGATGGCGCACGAAGCAGCCTCTGCCGAAGTCGTTAACCAACAACCTTAAGTAGCCGGTAGCTGATGCCGGCCGATGGTGTCCCCATAGCGAGGTGACGGGCGTAGATCGCCGGTCACGGGCATGATGCCGCTTCGTTATGCCGGCCGATCCGGACTGTCCCCTGTTTGAAATTCCGCGTTACGGGACAACACAATGACCTCTATCAACACCAATACGTCGGCAATGACGGCTCTGCAGAGCCTGTCGGCGATCAACAGCAGCCTCGACCAGACCCAGAACCGCATCTCCACCGGCTACCGCGTCGGTGCGGCGTCGGACAATGCCGCCTACTGGTCGATCGCGACCACGATGCGCTCGGACAACAAGGCGCTCGGCGCGGTCGAAGACGCCCTTGGCCTTGGCCAGGCGAAGGTCGACACGGCCTACACCGGCATGACCGCCGCCATCGACGTCGTCGATGAGATGAAGGCGAAGCTGGTCGCCGCCAAGGAGCCGGGCGTCGACAAGACCAAGATCCAGTCCGAACTCAAGGAGCTTCAGGGACAGCTGAAGTCCATCGCGACGGCGGCCTCCTTCTCCGGCGAGAACTGGCTGGCAACGGACAACACCGCGAGCCGCTCAATCGTCGCCTCCTTCAACAGGGATTCCGGTGGAAACGTCAGCGTCGGCACCATTAGCGTTGCCGTAACGTCGACCCAGCTGATGGATGCAGCTGGCGCCGCCGGTGGAACCCTCGGTACCAATGGTGCGGCCAGCGGCGTTTCCGTGCTCGCGATGGACATCTCGGCGGCCAACGATACCGCGCTGACAAACATGATCACCGACGTCGATACGGCGATCAAGACCATGACGACGGCCGCCTCGAACCTCGGCGCTGCCAAGAACCGCATGGACATCCAGTCGGAGTTCGTCTCCAACCTGCGTGACTCCATCGAGAAGGGTGTGGGCACGCTGGTCGATGCCGACATGACGGAAGAGTCGACCCGCCTGAAGGCGCTGCAGACACAGCAGCAGCTGGGCGTCCAGGCGCTGTCGATCGCCAACTCCTCTTCGCAGTCACTGCTGTCGCTCTTCCGTTAGGACACGACACCTCGACACTGAGATAGACGGGTCCGGCCGCAAGGCCGGGCCCGTTTTCGCGTTGATGCGGGCGCTTATTGTCGCGATTGCGCAAGGTTTCATTAGAGCTTGATTCAGGATCGCGAGGCAAAGACCGAAGCGGATCCGGCGTTAACTCTCAAACTTAAGTAGCCGGTAGTCGATGCCGGCCGAAGGTGCCCCCATAGCGAGGTGGCCGATGAAGAGATCGTCGCTCACGGGCATGATGCCGCTTCGTTATGCCGGCCAATCCGGACTGTCCCCTGTTTGAAATCCGCGTTACGGGACAACACAATGACCTCGATCAATACCAATACTTGGGCGATGACGGCTCTGCAGAGCCTGTCGGCGATCAACAACAGTCTCGACCAGACCCAGAGCCGCATCTCCACCGGCTACCGCGTTGGTGCAGCCTCTGACAACGCCGCCTACTGGTCGATCGCAACCACGATGCGCTCGGACAACAAGGCGCTCGGCGCCGTGCAGGACGCGCTTGGCCTCGGCCAGGCGAAGGTCGACACGGCCTACACCGGCATGATCGACGTGGTCGACGAAATCAAGTCGAAGCTTGTCGCCGCGCGCGAGCCCGGTGTCGACAAGACCAAGATCAACTCCGAAATCAAGGAGCTGCAGGGCCAGCTCACGTCGATCGCTTCCTCCGCGTCTTTTTCGGGCGAGAACTGGCTGTCGGTCAACAGCGGTGCCGCGGGCTACACGGCGACGAAGTCCGTCGTGTCGTCGTTCAACCGCGACAGCGCCGGCGCGGTCTCGGTCGGCACCATCGGCGTCGACACGTCGAAGACGAAGCTGTTCGACTCGAACGGCGCGGCCGGTATCCTCGACACGGGTCGCACGGGTCGCACGGGTCGCACGGGTCGCACGGGTGGCACGGTTGTCTCCACCTTCACGCTGACCGGTGCCACCACCGACGCGAACATCTCCACCATGATCTCGGACGTGGACGAGGCCCTCGGTGCGATGACGACGGCCGCCTCGAACCTCGGCGCTGCCAAGAACCGCATGGACATCCAGTCGGAGTTCGTCTCCAACCTGCGTGACTCCATCGAGAAGGGTGTAGGCACGCTGGTCGATGCGGACATGACGGAAGAGTCGACCCGCCTGAAGGCCCTGCAGACGCAGCAGCAGCTGGGCGTCCAGGCGCTGTCGATCGCCAACTCCTCCTCGCAGTCGCTGCTGTCGCTCTTCCGCTAACACACGACAACTCGACACTGAGATAGACGGGTCCGGCCGCAAGGCCGGGCCCGTTTTCGCGTCTGTGCATGGCGCTTGCCGAAGTATTTTCGGCAGATGCGAGTTTCTTAATGGATCGTTCACGATGACCGCGATCCGAACCGGATCTGCCGCCGCGTTAACCAATGAATTTAAGCAGCCGGTAGTCGATGCCGTTCGAAGGTGCCCTCATAGCGAGGTGGCCGGTGAAGAGATCGTCGGTCACGGGCATGATGCCGCTTCGTTATGCCGGCCGATCCGGACTGTCCCCTGTTTGAAATTCCGCGTTACGGGACAACACAATGACCTCTATCAACACCAATACGTCGGCAATGACGGCTCTGCAGAGCCTGTCGGCGATCAACAGCAGCCTCGACCAGACCCAGAACCGCATATCGACCGGCTACCGCGTCGGTGCGGCGTCGGACAATGCCGCCTACTGGTCGATCGCCACGACCATGCGCTCGGACAACAAGGCCCTCGGAGCCGTCGAAGACGCGCTCGGCCTTGGCCAGGCGAAGGTCGACGTGGCCTATACGGGCATGGAAGCGGCGATCGACGTCACCTCCGAGATCAAGGCCAAGCTTCTGGCGGCGATCGAGCCGGGCGTCGACAAGACCAAGATCAACTCGGAACTGACCGAGCTGAAGAACCAGCTGTCGAGCATCGCGTCTTCGGCGAGCTTCTCGGGCGAGAACTGGCTGCAGAACTCGACCGCGACCGCAGCCGGCACCAAGAACGTCGTGTCGTCGTTCAACCGCGACAGCGGCGGCGCCGTTTCGGTGGGCACCATCGGCCTGAACGTTTCCAGCATGACGCTGATCGGCACGGACAACGAGACCCTGGGTCTTCTGACCAAGGACTACGATGCCGACCAGTTGCTGGCCACGCCGACGGGCACGCCGGAAAACTATCGATTGATCGATGTTGCCGGTACTCAGTCGGTAGCAGCCACGGGTACGGTGATCGCTCTCGCCAGCACCACAACGGATGCACAGGTGAATGCCATGGTGCGCGTCGTCGACAAGATCCTTTCGGACATGACAACCGCAGCGTCCAACCTGGGTGCCTCCAAGAACCGCATGGATATCCAGTCGGAGTTCGTCTCCAACCTGCGGAACTCCATCGACAAGGGCGTCGGTACGCTGGTCGATGCGGACATGACCGAGGAGTCGACCCGGCTGAAGGCGCTGCAGACGCAGCAGCAGCTGGGCGTCCAGGCGCTGTCGATCGCCAACTCGTCCTCGCAGTCGGTGCTGTCGCTCTTCCGTTAATCGGATCGCACAGTCCGAAGGGACCGAACGGGTCCGGCCGCAAGGCCGGGCCCGTTTTGCGTCCGGCGTTCGGTTCGGGGTGAGGGGAGAGATTGGAGCAGATCGGCTCGCGAACTGTACGGCAACCTTAGCTTGCCGACGGCAACCCCAAGAGAATCTTACGGATTTAATTTTGCGAGAACGAACGTCCCGGCCGTGTCCGCAAGACAAATTAAAGCAATTTCAGTCCAGATGATGCGGCGACTGCAACGACGATGCAGCGCATCCCTGACGCAAGCTTCGACGGGCCGACGATAAGAATCCGTTAACCATCGCTCCCCTAATTTCCCATCGGCGTCGCTCCGGAATTTTGGAGCTGCCGCCGCCGCTTTCCAAGGACGTTCCCCATGCAAATGGCCAATCTCAAGATATCAACGAAGATCGCCGCAGCTTTCGCGATCCTCGTCGTGATCGCCGCCTGCATGGGGGCATTGCTGTTCCAGTCGATGCTCCAGATCGAAACGGCTTCCGGGGACAAGAACCATCAGGTCGCGCTGTCGAACGCCGCGATCGATGCGCGTTTTGCGCTGGCGCGTCAGGAGAACTCCCTGCGCGGCTTCATGATCACCCGCGACGCCTATTTCTCGGGCCGGGTGAAGGAGCATTACGCGACCTTCCAGAAGAACGTCGCGCATCTTGGTGAGGTCGCCGGTGCCGGCAGCCCGATCGCCGCGCAATTGCCGCAGGTGTCGGCGGCGATGCAGGCCTGGCAGACCGAGATCGCCGACCCCGTCATCCGCGATGCCGGCAACGAACTCACCTACCCGCAGGCGCTGGCGCTCTTCAATTCGGGCAAGGCCGACGCGTTCATCGAGCCGATCGAGACCATTCTCGACGGCGTCCGCGAGACGACGACGGCCGGTGTCACCGCAGCCAGCAGTGCCGAAGCCGCTGCGAATGTCGCTGCCGAGACCGCCCTTCTGGCCGGCATGGGCGCGCTGATCCTGTTCGCGGCCGGTCTCGGTTGGGCACTGTCGCGCGGTATCGCTACCCCGATCGTCCAGATGACCGGCGTGATGCGCAAGCTGGCCGATGGCGACAAGACCATCACGGTCCCGGGCGCGAAGCGCAAGGATGAGGTCGGCGAGATGGCCGGCGCAGTCGAGACCTTCAAGCAGGCCGCGATCGAGCGGGACGAACTCGCCGCAACGGCCGAGGCTGCCCGCATCAGCCAGGACCAGGCAAAGAAGCGTCAGGCCGCGCTCGACAATGCCAAGGCCGAAGACCTGCGCGCCTTCGTCGGCGTCGTCGAAGTGGGCTTCGAGCGACTATCGGCCGGCGACCTGACCGTGCGCATGCAGGACAAGGTGGCCGAGGAATTCGAGCCGATCCGGGCCAAGTTCAATGCCAGCGTCGCCTCGCTGGAAGAGGCCATCGGCCATGTCGTGACGTCCATCGCCTCGATCCGTACCGGCCTCGGCGAGATCAACACCGCCTCGAACGATCTGGCCCACCGCACCGAGCAGCAGGCGGCCAGCCTCGAAGAAACCGTTGCGGCTTTGGGCGAAGTGACCCAGGCCGTCAACGAGACCGCCGAGGGCGCCGGCAAGGCCCAGCAGGTCGCGTCCGGTGCCCGTGAGAAGGCCCAGAAGGGCGGCGAGGTCGTCGGCAAGGCGGTCGCAGCCATGGGCCAGATCGAGCAGTCGTCCGAGAAGATCAACTCGATCATCTCGGTCATCGACGAGATCGCCTTCCAGACCAATCTGCTGGCGTTGAACGCCGGCGTCGAGGCGGCACGGGCCGGCGAGGCGGGCAAGGGCTTTGCGGTCGTCGCCCAGGAAGTGCGTGGGCTTGCCCAGCGCTCGGCGGAAGCGGCCAAGGAGATCAAGACGCTGATCGCGACCTCGCGCGAGCAGGTCGGCACCGGCGTCGAGCTGGTCACGGCCTCCGGCAAGTCGCTGGAGGAGATCGTCTCGGAAGTCAGCGCCATGGCCGAGGTCATCTCGACCATTGCTTCGAGCGCCCGTGAACAGGCGACCAGCCTGCGCGAAGTGTCCGGCGCGGCCGACCAGATGGACAAGGTGACCCAGCAGAACGCCGCGATGGTCGAAGAAGCAACGGCGGCCAGCCAGACGCTGGCCAACGAAACCGACGAACTGGCCCACGCGATGGCCAAGTTCCGCACCAGTGCCGGCAATGCCGGCGCCCGGCGCAGCGAAGGCCGGACGCAGCCGCAGCGCCATGCCCCGTCCCGCGGTGTGACGCAGATGCGCACGACCGGGTCGGGCGGCGCCGCCCGCGCCACGCAGATTCAAGAAGATAGCTGGGAGGAGTTCTGATGGCCCGGAAGCCCGCAACCCGCAAGGCGACATCCGTCGGCCTGCCGGAAGTTCTCGACATCAAGGCAGCCGCGCCACTGGCGGAACAGCTCCTGGCCCTGCGTGGCGGACCGGTCAAGGTCGACGCCTCCAAGGTCACCCGGCTCGGCGGCCAGTGCGTTCAGGTTCTGCTCTCGGCAGCCGCCACCTGGAAGGTCGATGACACGCCGTTCGACCTCGACACACCTTCGGACGCCTTTTTGAGCGGCCTCGAACTTCTCGGGCTGTCGCCCGAGCACATCAGCGACAAGGGAAGCCTCGCATGAGCAGGACAGTTCTGACGATCGACGACTCGCGCACCATGCGCGAGATGCTGCGGGCGACGCTGTCGTCGCAGGGCTTCATCGTGGTGCAGGCCGAGGACGGCGCCCACGGGATCGAAGTCCTGGAAGGCATGGAAGTCGAGCCGGATGTCATCATCACGGACATCAACATGCCTCGCAAGGACGGCTTCCAGTTCATCGAGGAAGTGCGGGTCGATCCCCGGCGCCGCGCCATCCCGATCCTGGTGCTGACCACCGAGAGCGATGCCGAGAAGAAGCAGCGGGCCCGCACCGCGGGCGCCACCGGCTGGATCGTCAAGCCGTTCGACCCGGTAAAGCTGGTCGACGCGATCAACCGCGTCGCCGCATAGGCAGAGCGCCCTGTCGGCGGTCGCATGGCTCCAGTGGGCCGAGGACCGCGACGCAGACAGCAGTCCGAGCAGGAACAAGAAGGTAGCGACATGGACGCGATGGCCGAAATCCGGCAGACATTCTTCGAGGAATGTGCCGAGCAGCTTGCAGAGCTGGAAGCCGGGCTGCTGGCGATCGAGAATGGCGAGGCCGATTCCGATACGGTCAACGCCGTCTTCCGGGCCGTCCATTCGATCAAGGGCGGGGCCGGTGCCTTCAGCCTCGACGATCTGGTCCGTTTCGCCCACATTTTCGAGACGACGCTCGACGAGCTACGCTCCAACCGCCTGGAAGCGACGGACACGGTCATCAAGGTGATGCTGCGTTCCGGCGACGCGCTGGCCGATCTCGTCACCGTCGCCCGCGACGGCGGCGTGGCCGATGCGGCTCGCAATGACGGGCTGGCTGCCGAGCTCAAGGCACTGGTCGGCGGCGGCGCGGTCGAGACCGAGGACGCGGCCGGCGAGGACGACAACCAGGGCATGGGCGATCTCGACTTCGTCCCGATTGCCGTGGATCTCGATGATCTTCTCGGCGGCGGCGATGACGCGGACGATGACGGCGAGACGGTTTTCCAGATCTCCTTCAAGCCGCATGAAGGTCTCTATTCCAAGGCCAACGAGGCGGCGGTCGTCCTGCGCGATCTCTGCAGACTCGGCGAGGCCGAGGTGACCTGCGACACCAGCGAGCTGCCGCAGCTTCAGGATCTCGATCCCGAGAGTGCCTATCTCACCTGGAACATCGAGCTGCGAACCTCCGCGACCGAAGAGGCCGTGCGCGAAATCTTCGAATTCGTCGAGTGGGATTGCGACCTGACGATCGAGGCCGACAAGCCGGAAGGCGACGCCGGCGGCTTCGATTCCGACCTGGCCGAGATCCTCGCCCGCATCCGCGGTGACGTGCCGGCGGAGGCTCCTGAGGAGATCGCCGAGGCATCGGAAGCAGCCGCGCCAGACGCCGAACCCGTCGCCGAGGACGAGACGCCGGCCGCCCCGGCAGTGACCGCCGCGCCCGAGCCGGCAAGTGTTCCGGCCGCAGCACCGGCTTCGGCCGCCAACGCCGTACCGAAGGCGATGCCTTCCGAGGCCAAGGCGGCTCCCGAATCCGACGGCAAGCCGGCCACGGCCACCACCGCGGCCGCCCAGACCATCCGCGTCGATCTGGAGCGCGTCGACCGGCTGATCGACCTTGTCGGCGAATTGGTCATCCATCAGGTCATGCTGTCCCAGCGCGCCTATCAGGCGGGTCTTGCCCGCACCTCGGAGCTGGCGGTCGGTCTCGACGAGCTTGAGCAGCTGACCCGCGGCATCCAGGACAGCGTCATGGCGATCCGCGCGCAGCCGGTGAAGTCAGTCTTCCAGCGGCTGCCGCGGCTTGCCCGCGAAGTCGCCGAGATCTCCGGCAAGACCGTGCGCCTCGTCACGGAAGGCGAGTGGACCGAAGTCGACAAGACCGTCATCGAGCGCCTCGCCGATCCGCTGACCCACATGCTGCGTAACGCCATCGACCACGGGCTGGAGAAGCCCGACGTGCGACTGGCCGCCGGCAAGCCCGCCGAAGGCGTGGTGAAGGTCGCGGCGATGCACCGTTCGGGCCGCATCGTCATCGAGATCACCGATGACGGCGCCGGCATCAACCGTCCGAAGGTCCAGGAGATCGCCGTCAGCAAGGGCCTCGTCCCGGCCGATGCGAACCTGACCAACGAGGAGATCGACAATCTGATCTTCGCGCCGGGCTTCTCGACCGCCTCCTCGGTGTCCGAGCTTTCGGGCCGCGGCGTCGGCATGGATGTCGTCAAGCGTTCGATCCAGGCCCTCGGCGGTCGCGTGTCGATCACCTCCGAACCGGGCAAGGGTTCGATCTTCACGATGAGCCTGCCGCTGACGCTGGCCGTCCTCGACGGCATGATCGTCTCGGTCGGCGACCAGACCGTCGTCGTGCCGCTGACCGCGATCATCGAGACGCTGCAGCCCAAGCCCGAAGAGGTGAAGAGCTTCGGCGGTGACGCCCGGCTGGTGAAGGTGCGCGACAGCTTCCTGCCGCTGGTCGATGTCGGCCGGGAACTCGGCTTCACCGATCAGCCGACGGACGCCACCGGCGGCGTCGCGATCCTGGTCGAGGCGGAGAAGGGCCTGCGTTCGGCGCTCCTTGTCGATGCCATCCAGGGGCAGCGCCAGGTCGTGATCAAGAGCCTCGAGACCAACTACGGCAATGTGCCCGGCATCGCCGCGGCCACCATTCTCGGCGACGGTCGTGTCGCCCTCATTCTCGACGTCGATACCGTCGTCGCGACATCGCGGGGCGATATCGCCTTCGCCAGCAACGCCATGCAACAGGCCGCGGAGTAGGACAGATGACGACTTCTCACAACCAGATCGGCAAGCCCGCCCAGAACGACAATCGCGGTGAAGGCAACGGCCGCGAGCTCGTCGCCTTCCGCATCGGCGAGCAGGAATTCTGCGTCGACATCATGTCGGTGCGCGAAATCCGTGGCTGGACCCCGGCAACCCCGATCCCGCACGCTCCGTCCTACGTTAACGGCGTCATCAACCTGCGCGGCGCGGTTCTGCCGATCGTCGACCTGGCAGCCCGTCTCGGTTTCCCGAAGACGCAGCCGACGGCGCGCAGCGTCATCATCGTCGCCCGCTCGCAGCAGCAGCTCTTCGGCCTGCTGGTGGACGCGGTCTCCGATATACTGACGGTGACCGACGATGCCCTGCAGCCGCCGCCGGACATGGCGACGGAATTCGCCAAGCAGTTCGTGCGCGGCGTCATGGCGCTGGAAGGCCGCATGGTCTCCCTGATCGCCACCGACAACGTGCTGCCGCAGTTGCGCGACGCGGCCTGAGCCGGGCGCAGCACGGTACGCAACAGCAGACAAGATGACAGAAAATGGTGCGATGGAGCCGGGCATGGATTGCCCGGCTCCCGTGCCCGAAGTGGAGTGGGGCGTTTGGCGGCCGGATATCAGCAGGAAAAGCCGGTAGGCAGGCGGCGGGCCGATTCCGCGTCGATCGGGGCGGGCGAGTTCCCGATGACCGAGGCGGATTTCACCAACATCGCGCGCATTCTCTACGATGACGCGGGCATCCATTTGTCGCCATCCAAGGCGACGCTGGTCTATTCGCGGCTGTCAAAGCGGCTGCGCAGCCTCGGCATGGAAAGCTTCCGCGACTATTGCGAGCATGTCGCCGGTGCGGGCGGCGCAGACGAGCGGATGAAGATGCTCGCCTCGCTGACCACCAACGTCACGCATTTCTTCCGCGAGCAGCATCATTTCGACCATCTGCGCAACAACCTGCTGCCGCCGCTCCTGGCGAGCGCCAAGCGGGGCGGACGCGTGCGCATCTGGTCGGCGGGCTGCTCCAACGGCCATGAACCCTATTCGATCGCCATGACCGTCCTGTCGATGATGCCGGATGCGGCCGATCATGACGTGCGCATCCTGGCCTCTGACATCGACCCGAACGTCGTGGCGACGGGCCGCGCCGGTATCTATCTGTCGAGCGACCTGCAAAACGTGCCGGCCGATCTGCGCCGGCGGTGGTTCCGCCCGGTGCACGGAGCCCCCGGCGGCAAGCGCGGGGCGACCGACGAAATGGCCTTCGAGGTCGCAGACACGATGCGCGATCTCGTTGCCTTCCGCGAGCTGAACCTGATCGGCCAGTGGCCGATGAAGGGCATGTTCGACGCAATCTTCTGCCGGAACGTGACCATCTATTTCGACCAGACGACCCGCGAAAAGGTGTGGAACCGCTTCGCCGAGCGCATCCTGCCGGACGGCTTTCTCTATGTCGGCCATTCCGAGCGGGTCACCGGACCGGCGTCCAACACGCTCAGCTACGAATCCAACACCTCCTATCGCAAGGCTGGTGGCTGATCGTGATGGACCGCGCCGACCCGAACCAGATTGCGGATTCGTCCAGTGGATCCGACCCGCGTGATTCCGGACGGAGCAGAGCACCGATGACGGCACCCGCAACCGTTCTCATCGTCGACGATTCCATGACCATGCGAGCGCTCATCCGCAACGTTCTGAAGAACGACCGCGGCATCGAAGTGGTCGGCGAGGCGGCCAATCCCTTCGAGGCGCGCGAGAAGATGAAGGCGCTCGATCCCGACGTGGTGACGCTCGACGTCGAGATGCCCAACATGAACGGCATCGACTTCCTGCAGAAGATCATGCAACTGCGGCCGACCCCGGTGATCATGGTGTCGAACCTCACCGCGCCCGGAGCGTCGGCGACCCTCGAAGCTCTGGAGATCGGCGCCTTCGACTGCATTGCCAAGCCCGGCGCCGGCGACAACACGTTCGATACCCTGCCGGGGCTGATCAAGGAGGCCGCGCAGGCCAAGGGCCGTCTGGTGAAGCGTCGGGGGAGGGTGGCTGCACCGGCGACGCGCACCGCGCCGTCTCCGCGCGCGCCGCACGAGATCTCCTGCTCGCCCACCGGCCCCGAGCTGATCGGCATCGGCTCGTCGACCGGCGGCGTCGAGGCGCTGACCCAGGTTCTGGCCGAGTTCCCGGCCGACTGCCCGCCGACGCTGATCGTGCAGCATCTGCCCGCTGCCTTCACCGGTTCCTTCGCGGCGCGGCTCGACCGGCTCTGCCCGGCTCGTGTGACCGAAGCCAAGGATGGCGACGTCCTGCGGCCCGGCCATATCTATCTGGCCCCCGGTGGCGGCCGGCACATGGTCCTGCGCAAGGCGATGCAGCCCTATATCTCGCTGGTCGCCGACGATCCGGTCTCCGGGCATCGCCCGTCGGTGGACGTCCTGTTCGCGTCCATCGCCAAGAACTTCAAGGGCCGCTCCAGCGGCGTGATCCTGACCGGCATGGGCCGCGACGGCGCGCAGGGGCTCCTGGAAATGCGCAAGGGTGGCTCGCGTACCCTAGCGCAGGACGAGGCGAGTTCGCTCGTCTACGGCATGCCGCGGGTGGCCTACGAGATCGGCGCCGCGGAGAAGAGGGTCCCTCTTGCCAGAGTGACACGGCAAGTCTTTGCCTGACCGGTCGATGTTTCTCGAACATTGTTTCAAGTCAGCGCAAAATTCGATCCGGATGAGAGAATCTCTTCATAAAATTCCCCTCTAATAGGGATCCGACAAGGATAGACCCCATGAGCATTGCAGACCGGATCAGAGTTCTCATCGTCGACGATCATCGTACCAGCCGAATGCTGATACGCGACGCGTTGGAACAACTTGGAATCAAGCAGATCATCTTTGCCGTCGATGGTGAAGAAGCGTTGCAGACGATGATGACGTCGCCATGCCACATCATCATCTCGGACTTCAACATGCCCAAGCTGGACGGAATCCAGCTCCTGAAGGCCGTGCGGTCCTATGCGCCGACGAAGAAGACGCCCTTCATCATCCTGACGGGACAGGGCGACCGCGAGCTGGTGCAGCGCGCGGCCCAGTTCGGCGTCAACAACTTCCTGGCCAAGCCGATCACCGTCCCTGTCCTCAAGAAGACCATGGAAGCGGTGGTCGGTCGTCTTCAGTAATGCTGAACCGGTCGGGAATGCAGCGCATACATGTCATGCAAGGCGAGGCCCGGGTGGCGACGGGACCAGATACGGTTCTGACGACGCTGCTGGGATCCTGCGTTGCGGCCTGCATCCACGATCGGGTGGCGGGGGTCGGCGGCATGAACCACTTCCTGTTGCCGGGCGCCGGCGATTCGGAAAGCGGCCGCACGGAGAGCTTCGGCCTGTATCTGATGGAACTGCTGATCAACGGGCTGCTGCAGCAGGGCGCGCGTCGCGAGAATCTCGAGGCGAAGCTGTTCGGCGGCGCCCAGACCGTCGATCGCCTGTCGAATGTCGGCTCGAAGAATGCCGTCTTCGCCGAGCGCTTCCTGCGTACCGAGAAGATCACCTATCTGGGCGGCAGCCTGGGCGGGGAATCGGGACGCCGCATCGAGTACTGGCCGCATTCCGGCCGGGCCCGGCAGATCCTGTTCGCGCCGACGGCGATGCCGCAGATTCCGGTGGCCCGTCCTGTTCGCAAGCCCGATGCCATCGGCGACGTGGAACTTTTCTGAAAGGGATCGCGACGTACTCTGGCGGGCCGTCTCGAACCATTGTCTCGTTCAATTCTAGCGATCGAAGCGAATTTCCATGTCGATGAGCTCCCTGTCCGACCTTTTCAGGACCCTCTCCCTCGAGCTGCGGGAACTCGCCAGGGATGCCGAGGCGATGCACGACCTCGTCTGTCCTGACCACGCGAAGCAGGATGCCGCCTATGTGCGCGCCGTGCAGCGGATCGACCGCACCCAGCAGACGCTGTGCAATCTCTCCACCTTCCTCGAGGCCGCCCGGGACGAACTGCCGGAGAGCTATGAAGTCGCGCTGAAATCGGCGCTGGAGACCGTGCGCCTGAACGATCTCAAGCTGCGTCTCGTCCCCTCGGCCCACGGCGTTGCCGCTGCGGTGTCGGACGATTCCGACGGCGAGATGGAACTGTTCTCTCAGGCCTCCTGACCGGCCCGGACTGCTCCGGCGCTTTGCCGCACGACGCCAGTCACTCGCCCAGATTGCATTCTCCGACAGGTTTCTCTCGTTAACCCTTCATTAACCGTGGTCTCGCGCAAGCTTCGACCGGCATGGTCCGCTCGTACTTCGCAGTCACAGTTAAGGCAGGGTAGAGAGATCCATGGCGCTTGCCGTTGGCGGAAAAGCTCAACAGCTTTTGACGAATCTGACCGCGCTCGGTCCACGCAGGCTCGGAGCTCTGGGTCTGGTCGGACTGCTCGTGGTCGCCCTGGTCGGACTCGGCAGCTACTACCTGTCGCGTCCCGACATGGAGACGCTCTATTCCGGGCTCGACCGCACCGACGTGACGCGCATCGGCGCGGCGCTGACTGAAGCGGGTATCCCCTTCGACGTCGATTCCAAGGGCGACGCCATTCTCACGCCCTTCTCGCAGACGGCCCCGGCGCGCATGCTGCTCGCCGAAAAGGGATTGCCGCGTTCCGAGAACGCCGGCTACGAACTCTTTGACAATCTCGGCTCGATCGGCCTGACCTCCTTTATGCAGGAGATCACCCGGGTCCGCGCGCTGGAGGGTGAGATCGCCCGCACCATCCAGACCCTGCGCAACGTGCGCGCCGCCCGCGTCCACATCGTCCTGCCCGACAAGGGCTCGTTCCGCCGCGAACAGCAGAAGCCGTCGGCGAGCGTCGTCGTGCGCACCGAGAACGGCAATGATTTCGGTTCCGCCCAGGCCATCCGCTCGCTGGTCGCCTCGGCGATCCCGTCCATGACGCCGGAAGAGGTGACCATCCTCAACGCCGACGGCACGCTTCTGGCGTCCGGCGACGAAGGCGTTTCGGCCGCGCCCACCAAGCTGTTCGGCATCGAAAGCGTCGTCTCCAAGGACATCGAGCAGTCGATCCGCCGCACCCTCGCGCCCTATCTCGGCATCGGCAACTTCCAGACCAGCGTCGTTGCCCGGCTCGACACCGATCGCAAGCAGATCAGCGAGCGCATCTTCGATCCCGAAAGCCGGGTCGAGCGCTCGACCCGCACCATCCGCGAGAACAACCAGTCGGCCAACCGCGCCAGCGAGACCCCGGTGGGCGTCGAGCAGGACGTCCGCGAAGTCGACGCGCCCCCGGCAGGCGGCGGTGCCGGCGAGCAATCGTCGGAAGAGACCGAGCGCCGCGAGGAACTCACCAACTACGAGATCAACGAGAAGACCATCTCCACGACCAGCGACGGCTATCAGGTCGAACGCCTGTCGGTGGCTGTTGTCGTCGACCGCAAGCGTGTGCTCGAAGCCATTGGCGAGAACCCGACCGACGCCCAGATCGACGCGCGGATCGGCGAGATCAAGTCTCTGGTCGCCTCGGCGTCGGGCTTCTCGGCCGATCGCGGCGACCAGATCGAGGTGACCGCCGTCGACTTCATCGCTTCCGACGACGCCCTCGAGCCGATCCCGGCGCCGGGTCTCGGCGAGATGTTCATACGCCAGTCCGGCACGCTCATCAACGCCATCACCATCCTCGCCGTGGCGATCATGCTGATCTGGTTCGGTCTCAAGCCGGCCGTCCGGGCCATCGCCGCCATGCCGGCCGCCGAAGGGACCACCCTGGCCGCGCTGGACGACGACGAGATGCCGGAGCTGGACGACGATGCCCGTGCCCTGTCGGAAAGCCTCCTGGAGAACCTGAACTACGATTCCGATCCGGCCGGCGGCTCGGGCAACGAGATCGGCTTCCTCGACGACCTCAACTTCAATGTGGGCAATTCGCCGAGAGCCCGCCTCGAGCGGCTCCTGGACCACAACGAAGAGCATGCCGCCACCGTCATGAAGCAGTGGCTCAACCAGAAAGAGGCGGCCTAAGCCATGATCTCTCTCGCCCAATACCTGCCCGAGCTGGACGCCGATACCGACATGCCGGCCCGCCCCGGGGCGTCGGCCCGCGAGGCGACAATCTTCGAACCGCTGGCGCTCGTCGCCGCCAATCAGGCACGCCCCGCGGCCCAGACCAAGACCTCGCCGATCCCAGAAATGGAGGTCGAGGAAGAGGACGAGGCCGAGACCGGTGCAGCCGACATCGACTTTGCCGCGCAGTTCGCCGGCGAGGACGACGGCGAGACCCCGGCACCGGCCGGCATGCTGCCGGGCTTCTCGGCGCTTGATCTCGATGACGACGATGCCGATGGCGCCGCCGGCGGGTTGCCGGATCTCGGCGGCTTCGATGCGCCGGACTTCGATCCCGATGCGGCGATGAACGGCTTCGGCGACGAGGCGGAGGCCGGTCTGCCGGACCTCACCGCCGCACCTTTGGGCGAGCTCGATCCGCTGGAGGCGGCCCGTGAGGCGGGCATCCAGCAGGGCAGGGCGGAAGCCGAGGCCGAGGCGGCGGCGGCACTGAACGAGGCGCGAGAAACGGCGGAAGCGGCGAAGGCTGCGGCCGTCGAGGCGGCGCGCGGCGAATGGGCTGGCGAGGAGGGCGAGCAGATGGGCGCGCTCCTGACCGATCGGCTCGACCGGATCGAGACCATCGTGCGGGCCTCGCTGTCGAGCGTTCTGAAGCCGATCGCGCTCGATGCGCGCCGGCGTCAGACCGTCCTGGAACTGGCCGACGCGGTCCACATGCTGATCGGCGACGGCAAGGCTTTGAACATCCGCGTCACCGGCCCGGCCGATCTGCTCGAGGCGCTGGAACAGGCGCTCGGCAAGCGCAAGGCCTTCATCGTTTGTGAACCCGACCCCGACATGGTCGAGGTGAGAATTGAATGCGACCAGACCGTCGTCGAGACACGACTGATGGGCTGGCGCACGGCACTGGAAGAGGCGCTCGCGTGACCGATCAGTCCGGGGCGGGGCATCTGGACCGTCAGGAAATCATTATCGTGCGCCGCCGCGGCGGCAACGGCGAGGAGGCCCATCACGGCGGCGTCTGGAAGATCGCCTTCGCCGACTTCATGACGGCAATGATGGCCTTCTTCCTGGTGATGTGGCTGACCCAGGCCTCCGACATGGCGACGCGCAAGCAGGTCGCCCAGTATTTCAATCCGATCCGTCTCAACGACGCGTCGCCGGCCACGCGCGGCGTCGAGCAGTCCGACGACGGCGCCTCGCGCGACGAGAACGAGAACGGCGTCAGCAAGGCCGACACCAACGGCGATCCCCACGGCAAGCCGCTGGCCGGCGATCAGGAGGGCGGCGAGGAAGAAGCGCTGTTCCGCGATCCCTATGCGGTGCTCGCCGAGATCGCCGCCGAGGGCGCGTCCGAAACAACGGGCGAATTGCAGGGCAAGCCGGATGGCACGGGCCTGCCGGGCCTGAATGGCGGCGACGCTTATCGTGATCCGTTCGATCCCGCATCCTGGCAGCTCTCCCCGAACGCCACCGAGAGCGCAACGGTCATGGACGAGGCGCCGCCGAGTGAGTTCAAGACCGCGGTGCTGCCGAATGACATGTCGGACGAGCCGGTGCCGGTGGATGCGGAAACGCAGGCCGAGGCGGTTGCCGAGGCCAAGGCAGAGGCCGACGCCGGGACTGCCGATGCCGAAGAAGCCGAACTGGCCGAGGCCGGTGCGGACGCCGAGCCCGCGGATGGCGATGCCGTTGCGCAGGCCGACCGTGCCGACGAGCTCAAGGCCGAGATCGCCGCCGAATTCGCCCGTCAGGGCGAGCACCTGCCGACCAATTTCGAGGTCGTGCCGGGCGAAGGCGGCGTGACCATCTCGATCGCCGACGACATGATGTCGGGCATGTTCGAGGTCGGATCGGCCCGGCCGACGCCGCAGGTCGTCGCCATGATGGAGCGCATTGCCTCCGTCCTGTCGAAGCAGCCCGGCAACGTCTCCATCCGCGGCCATACCGACTCCCGGCCGTTCCGCAGCGCCCAGTACGACAACTGGCGCCTGTCCACCGCCCGCGCCCACATGGCCTATTACATGCTGGCCCGCGGCGGCCTGGAAGAAGACCGTGTCAAGGCGATCGAGGGTGTCGCCGACCGCGCGCCGAAGATCGCTGACGATCCCGAGGCGGCGGCGAACCGCCGGATCGAGATCCTGCTGACCGAGCCGGCGCAATGATCATGGGTTGCCTGTTCACCGAACGCCGGCTGGGGCTGGGCGTGATCGCCTGCGGCCTGATGCTGACGACCGCCATGCCGGTGGCATGGGCGGCCGGAGAGAGCGCATCGGCGCCGGCCAGCGTCGCCGAGCGGGTGCGCCAGGCCGGCGAGGATGCGATCCGCTCCGAAGGCGGCGACGCGGGCGAACCGGAGGCCCATTCGGACGAAGCCGCCCGCGAACATGCGGAGGCCGCAACGGATGGCGAGCCCGACGCGCATGAGGACGAGAACGGCGACGGCACCGGGCCCTGGCCGCGCGAACGGGCCCCGATGCCCTACGAGATCGTGCGCTCGGTGCAGTTCCTGCAGGATCAGGTGGCCCGTGGCAACGGGGCCGCGATCCGCGTGCAGGCGCAGCTTCTGCGTCGCTACGGCCCTACCTTCCTCGAACAGACGCCCGAAGTGTGGACCGACCCGCGCAATCTGCGCGCCGCGGCCCTGTTCGTCCTGAGCGGAGGCCCGCCCGCGGTCCTGCGTGGCATCCTGTCGACCGCGACCATCGATGGCGACGAACGGGCCCTGCTCGACGGCGCACTGGCTTATGTCGAGAACCGTGCGCGGGACGCGCGCGCGGCATTGGTGCCGATCGACGTGTCGGAGATGGACACGGCCCTTGCCGCTCAGCTGAACCTGGCGGTCGCGCAGCTCCTGCAGAAGGACGCGCCGGCCGATGCGCTGCACCGGCTGGAGCAGGTGATGCTGGCGGCGCCCGGCACGCTTCTGGAAG
Source organism: Aurantimonas coralicida DSM 14790 (assembly GCF_000421645.1). GTDB lineage: Bacteria > Pseudomonadota > Alphaproteobacteria > Rhizobiales > Rhizobiaceae > Aurantimonas > Aurantimonas coralicida. The sequence continues at coordinate 298,075 of NZ_ATXK01000003.1, forward strand.
AGGCGGCGCTGCGGATGGGCGTGCTGCTCGCCGAGGGCATCGGCTCCCATGCGGCCGCCGATCGCTACGCGCGGCAATATTTCGACCGCTTTGCTGATTCCGCCTATGCCGGCAATTTCCGCGCCCGCTTCTCGGCGGTCTACGCGGCACGGCCGGCGGAGACCAAGGACGCAACGGTCGCCACGATCGATAACGCCACCGCCCGCATCCCGGACGACCAGCGGCTGGCGATCTTCCTAGCCGTGGCGCGCCGGGCGCTGGTCGGCGGCAATCTGCCGCTCGCCGCCGCTATGGCGACCGAGGCGCTGGAGAACGGCGATGCCGTGCCCGCCGACAGCCAGCGCGCGCTGCTCTACAAGACCGCTGCCACGCTGACGACGGGCAATCCGGTCGAGGCGCGTGTCGCGCTGGAAGCGATCGACGTCGCGACGCTCCATCCCGCCGATCGCAAGCTGCACGAGGCCGCCTACGAGGTGCTCAGCGAGATGCGCAAGCCGCTGATGGCCGCCAATATCGACCCCGCCGAGCGCTACGGTCCGCAGCCGCCCGTCGAGCAATCCGCCGTTCTGACCCGGGGAGCCGCGCTCCTCGACGCCGTTCGCGGCGACCTGAAGAGAGCCACGCCGTGACCGCATCCGTCAGCACCTCCGTCGAAATGCGCGCTTCGGCGACCCGTTCGCCGACCGGCCGTGGCGCGGAAAGCGCGACCGAGGCGCGCGATGCCTTCGACAGCTTCGTCAAGGACGCCGAGCAGGCGCCGAAGGCCTCGCGTTCCGACAGCGAGAGCCGGGACACCCGCGAGGCCGAGACCGACGAGACGAGGGCTGCAGGCTCCGAGGACGCCGCCGAGACGACGCAGGCCAGCGACCGGGAGGCCGACGCAGCACCGGCCGGGCGGCCGCGCGACAACGGTCTCGCCGCAATCCTCGCCGACATGGACCGTCTGCTGCGCTCTGGAACCGCGACCGCCGCGACCATGGCCAACGCGGCCGATGGCGAGGCGGGCTCAGCTGCCGATGCGGCTCTGGCCAGGACGGCCATGGGCAAGGACAAGAAGGTCGCCAATCCGCTTGCCCGGTTCGCCGCAAACGATGCTGACGAGACCGTGTCGCGGATCGCCGCAGCGGCGGGCGAGGCGCTTGGCGCGGGCAAAACGGCGAGTGCCAACTCGGCGCAGACCGGCGGCGAACAGGCGCGTGCACGGGTCGACCTGGTCTCGCAGCGCACTGATTTCGAACCGGCGACCACCGCCGCTGGCGCATCAGCCGTTGCCGCAGGCAAGCCGGGCGGCGCGGCCACCACGAACATCCACCAGCTGCTGGCATCCGTCGACATGCGCACCGGCAACGGCGCGACTCCGGACGGCGAGGGCGGATCGGCTGTCGACGGCGAGGCCGGCGACGTCTTTGCGGCCGGCGAAGGCAACGAGACACGTCGCGGCCGCAGCGAGCCGAGGGGCGAGCGCGCGGCCTTCGATCGCAATCCGCGTGCCGACAATGACGGCAACAGGAACGGCGCGGCTGGCGTGAGCGCGAAGGTGAGCGAAACCGCGGCGACCGGTATGGCCGCTGCGGGTGCGACGCCGACTGTTGGCCGGCAGGTCGCCGACGCCGTGACCACCTCGCTCACAGGTTCGTCGCTGCCGACGGGGGATACCGCCGAAGCCGCACGCGTGCAGATGCGGGCCGGCGGCGCAGCGCTGAAGACCATCCAGATCCAGCTTCAGCCCGAGCAGTTTGGCAAGCTCGATGTCACCATGCGTCTGATCGACGGCAAGCTCGCGATCCACATCGTGGCGAGCGAGGCCGACACGGCGCTGCGCATCAAGGACGATGCCGAAGGCCTGAACAAGCTTTTGACCAAGGCCGGTTTCTCGGTCGACGAAGCGGCGATCAGCATCGGTGTCCGTGACGCCGGCGCGCCGCGCGGCGGCATCGCCAATGCGCAGGGCCAGGCCGATGGCCAGGCATCGACGGGCCAGTCGCAGAATGGCGCGGCCCGTGATGGCGCCGCAAGCTTTGGCGGCGAGGGTTCGGCTCGTCAGGGGAGTGGGCGTCCCGAGCAGGCGATGACGTCGTCGCCTGCCGAGGAGACCGGCGCGCGCCGCCGCGAACTCGATCCCTCCGTTTATCTCTGAGACTTCACAGCGCGACTGGACCAGATCGCGGCGACGCGTTGGACCGGCCATGGCGCAATCATGGCGGGGATCGGGCCGTTAAGACTTCGTTAACGAAAAAAATTCGTGAGTCGGACTCGTGACTTAGTCCGAAAATGAACGGCATGGTTAACGGATCACTAAATTTCAGGATAGGCGCAAGTTCCGGGTCAGTTTAACTCTCTGTTCACAGACAAACGGCGGACCGAGGGTGACGGAAATGATCGTTGTAGTGGACAACCGGGAACTCGTGACGGACGGCTACGAGTCCATGTTCGGTCGCGAAGGCGTGTCGGCAGCAGGCTTCAAGGCCGACGAATTCCGCGACTGGGTTGAGACCGCACCGGAGTCGGATCTCTCGGCCGTCGAGGCTTTCCTGCTCGGCGATTTCGATGACCGCACGATCTGCCCGCGGCTGATCCGGGCCCGCTCCAAGGCGCCGATGATCGCGCTGTCGGAAGGCCGCAACCTGGACGGCACGCTCGACCTGTTCGCCGCCGGCGTCGACGACGTCGTCGCCAAGCCGGTTCACGTCAAGGAAATCCTCGCTCGGGTCGGCGCCATCCGCCGCCGCAACGAGACCGAGGAAGCCCGCACCGTCGTCGGCGAAATCTCGGTCTATCAGGACGGTCGCGACGCCGAAGTCGCCGGCAAGCCGATGGCCCTGCCGCGCCGCGAGCGTCGTATCCTCGAATATCTGGTCGCCAACCGCGGCCGCCGCGTCTCCAAGCAGCAGCTGTTCAGCGCGATCTACGGCATCTTCGACGAGAACGTCGAGGAGAACGTCATCGAGAGCCACATCTCGAAGCTGCGCAAGAAGCTGAAGATGCGCCTCGGCTACGATCCGGTCTCCTCGAAGCGCTATCTCGGCTACGGCATCGGCGTCGACTGACACGAACTGGTTAACAAGCCCTTAAGAATAAAGGCCTCGCCGTTAGTTCGGCGGGGCCTTTTATTTCCTCGCTATACTGCAAAAGCTGGTTCCTGACAGTTCGGCGCAAGCTTCACTCCGTATTGCGGAAGAGAGATCTACGCCACGGAGTACCAGGCAATGAGCATCAACGGTGTCTTCAGGACCAGCGTGTCCGGCATGAATGCACAGGCCAACCGGCTGTCTACCGTGTCGGAGAACATCGCGAACTCCAGCACGAACGGCTACAAGCGAAACTCCACCGAATTCGCCTCCCTCGTCCTCGCCCAGGGCGGCGGCGAGTACAATCCGGGGTCGGTGAAGACCCAGGTTCGCCAGTCGATCAGTCAGCAGGGCAGCATCGCCGCGACGTCTTCGGGTTCGGACCTCGCCATCCAGGGCGACGGGTTCTTCGTCGTGCAGGATACGGCCGGCCGCGAATTCTATACCCGCGCCGGTTCCTTCGTGCAGCGCACCGAGACCGTCGGCGGCAAGGAGACCACCTTTCTGGTCAACACCGCCGGCTACCGCCTGACCGGCACGCCGGTCGGTGGCGGCGCGGCCGCCCCCATCGAGTTACCCGTCGGCGCGATCGTCGCCCCGCAGGCCACCGATGCGGGCGCCTTCACCATCCAGTTCCCGGAATCGGCCGCGGTTGGCGACACCAAGAAGTCGTCGATGGTCGTCTATGACAGCATCGGCAAGGCGATCGAAGTGCCGGTCGACATGGAGAAGACTGCCGCCAACACCTGGACGATCAGCTACACGGATTCCGGCGGGCCGCAGACCACGACCATCGCCTTCGATCCCAATACCGGCCGGCCGACAGCCGCTCCGGCCAACATGACCTATACCCATGTCAACGGCGACACCGTCGACATCGAGTTCGGTTCGTTGACCGAGTATGCCACCGACTTCTCGGCCAAGCTCGTCACCAACGGTAACCCTCCCGGCAGCTTTACGGGCTTTGCCTTTGCCGACGACGGCACGCTGAGCGGCGTCATGAACACCGGCCAGTTGATCCCGCTCTACGAGATGACCCTCGCGCGCTTCGCCAGCCCGGATCAGCTCCAGGCCTCGGCCGGCAACGTCTACAGCGCCACCGCCTCGTCGGGCGTCGCGGCCCTCGGTGGACCAGGCACCAACGGCTACGGCTCGCTGGTCTCCAGCGGTCTGGAGCAGTCGAATGTCGACCTCGCCTCGGAACTGACCAGCATGATCGAGTCCCAGCGCAGCTACAGCGCGAACTCGAAAGTCTTCCAGACCGGCGCCGAGATCCTCGACGTCCTCGTGAACCTGAAGCGATAGGCGCGAGCCCGCTCTTTGCTGCGCACCGGATAAGCCCTCATCATGTCACTTCTGTCAGCCTTCTCCAACGCAACGGCGTCGCTTTCGAGCGTCGCCAGCCAGTCGGCGCTCGTGTCGCGCAACATCGCGAATGCTGACAGTCCCTACGCGACCAAGAAATATGCTGGCCTCACCGTTGGCCAGACCGGCGGCGTGCGGATCATGTCGATCGCCCAGTCGGGCGACCAGGCCCTGTTCCGCTCGCTGATCACGACCAACTCCGCCCTCGGCTCGGCCAGTGTCAGCGCCGAGTCGCTGAACCGGATCCGCGAGGTCATCGGCGACGTCGATTCCCCGACTTCGCCGGCGGCGACCCTGTCGTCGCTGAAGGCAGCGCTGTCGCAGTTCGCGGTCTCCCCCGAGAATGGCCAGACCGCCGAGGCGGCAGTGAACGCTGCCCGTGACATGGCGCTCAGCCTCAACCGTGCCACCAGCGCGGTGCAGTCCGCCCGCAAGGACGCGGACGACCAGCTCGATCTCGCCGCAAAGGACATGAACCGCCTGCTCGGCGAGTTCGGCACCCTGAACGCCAAGATCATGGCCGGCAGCGCGAACGGGTCGGATGTCACCGACGCCGTCGACCGGCGCGACCAGATCGTGCGCACCCTGTCGGGCTATGTCGGCCTGAACGTGCAGGTGCGGGCCGGCAACGACATGGCCCTCTACACCGACTCCGGCATCACCATGTTCGACAAGACCGCGCGGTCGGTCGAGTTCACGCCGCAGCCGGCCTACGACGCCACCGTGGCGGGCAACAGCTTCAAGATCGACGGCGTCGTCGTCGCCGGCGCCTCCTCGCCCATGCCGATCAAGGGCGGCAGCGTCTACGGTCTGGTCACCCTGCGCGACGAGACCGCCGCGACCTTCCAGGGCCAGCTCGACGGCATCGCCTATGCGCTGGTCCAGGCCTTCGCGGAGACCGATCAGCGGGCTGCCGGCGACCCCGGCTACATGCCCGGCAGCTACGCCGGCCTGTTCACCGATGGCGGCAGCAATGCCATCCCGGCAAGCATGGCCGGCGCCAAGGGGCTTGCCGGCAGCATCCAGATCGCGGCCGGGGTCGATCCGACCAAGCCCGGCGGCGAACCGGCCCGCCTGCGCGACGGCGGCATCGCCTTCGCCGGCACCGCGAACGAGCAGTATTTCAGCTACAACGCAAACGGCTCGAGCGGCTTCACTGGCCGCCTGAACGATCTGATCTCCGGCTTCGCCACGCCGCGCAGCTTCGATGCGGCCTTCGGCGCCGGCAGCTCGGCGACCCTGACCGAATACACCGCCTCGTCGATCGGCTGGTTCGAGGGCCGCCGCGCCACGGCGAACGACGCCTCGTCCTACCAGACGGTGCTGCTGTCCCGGACCCAGGAGACGCTCTCCGACGCGACCGGCATCAACATCGACGACGAGATGACGCGCCTGCTCGACCTGGAGCGCTCCTACCAGGCGTCCAGCAAGCTGATTTCCACGGTCGGTCAGATGATCGACTCCCTCCTTGCGATCGCCTGAACGGACCATCGATGAGCAACTTCCTCGTCTCCAGCTTCTCGCTTTCCTCGGCGCCGCGCTCGGCCGTCTTCCGCATCCAGGATGAGCTGCGCAACGCGCAGAAGGAGGTCACGACCGGCCGCTTCGCCGATGTTGGCCTCACGCTCGGATCGCGCACCAACCAGACCGTGTCGCTGCGCGTCGAACGCGAGAGCGCCATCCGGATCCAGGAAGCCAACACCCTCATCGGGCAGCGCTTCGACACCATGCAGACGGCACTCGAATCGATCGCCAAGACCGGCGAGAACCTCCTGGCATCGCTGATCTCGAACGGCCCTGCCGATGCCGGCATCTCGGCCAGCGTGCAGCAGTCCAAGGCCGCGCTGCAGCAGTTCATGGGCGCGATCAACGCCGCCTCGGGCTCGCGCTTCCTGTTCTCGGGTGCCGCGACCGACCAGCCCGCGCTCGCCTTCACCAAGGTCGGCGGCGGTGTCGCCTCCAGCTACGAAGACAATTCGACCGCCAAGAAGGCGTTGAACGACGCCTTGACCGCGGCGGCCCCGGCGAGTGCGGCAGATCTGGAAGCCTTCCTCGACGGCGCCTTCAACGATCTCTTCAAGGTCCCGCTGCCGAGCGACGGCACCGGCTGGGACATGTGGTCGAAGGCGGATTCGTCCCCGGTGGTCAACCGGATCAGCGACAGCGAAACCCTCGACGTGTCCTATCCGGCCAGCGACGAAGCGTTCCGTAACATCGTCAAGGCCTACGTCATGATCAGCGATCTTGGCGCGAAGACCATGGACGAGGAGCAACGTCAGCTTCTCACAAGCCGGGCAGTGGAAACTCTGAGTCTGGGCCTGTCGCAGCTGACCGAAATCCGGGCGGAGATCGGCGGCAAGCAGAGCCGGCTGGAGATTACCAACGAGACGCTGGGAACCCGCAAGAACGTGCTGACCATGTCGATCTCCTCCTTCGAGGATGTCGACGCCTACGAGGCATCCACGCGGGTGACCACACTGACCAATCTGCTTGAGGCTTCCTACGCGCTGACCGCCCGCATCTCGCGGCTCAGCATCATGAACTACCTGTAGTTTCAGCGGGCGCCGGACCCGAAATCCTCCGGCAACCGAGCGATCGGCCGGCGTCGGGGACTGTCGGCCGGGCACATGAAAACGACAGGTCGCAAGGGTCGGTCCGGGGCGCTGCCAAACCGATCTGACGATCACAAGGGGATGGAATGTATCAGTTCTCATACGCGGAAGTGGCGCAGGACATCGAAGTCGATGCCCGTGAGCGCGAGCGGCAGGCGCTCGATCATTCGATCGAACAGCTGAAGAAAGCCGATGCCGAGGGGCCACGTTCGCGTGCGGCGATCGAAGCGATCTACACCACCCGCAGCCTCTGGGCGCTGGTGATCGAGGATTTGGCCAGCGCCGACAACGGCCTGCCCGAGGCGCTGCGCGCCGAGCTGATCTCGATCGGCCTGTGGATCATGCGCGAGGCCGAAGCCATCCGTCTCGGCAAGTCCGAGAACTTCAAGGGCATCATCGAGATCACGACCCTCATCCGCGAAGGCTTGAAATAACCATGGCAAGTTTGCGCATCACCCTGCGGGCAGGCGAACGGATCTTCGTCAACGGGGCCGTCCTGAAGGTCGACCGCAAGACCACGCTGGAATTCCTCAACGACGTGACCTTCCTCCTCGAAAGCCATGTGATGCAGGCCGAGGATGCCACGACCCCGCTGCGCCAGCTCTACTTCATCGTCCAGATGATGCTGATCGAGCCGGGCAGCGCCGAGGCCGCCCGCGAGCTCTTCGGCACCACCCACGCGGCGATGATCGGCACCTACCGCAATCGCGACATCATCGAGGGCCTCATCGAGATCAAGGAACTGGTCGGCCGCGAGCGCAATTTCGAGGCGCTCAAGGGACTGCGGACGCTGATCCCGATCGAGGACGGCGTCATCCAGGGGCAGGGCGAGGCGCGCGCGCCGGTCGTCCCCCACACACCCGAACTGCGGCTTGCCGCCGGAGGAATGCGATGAACGTGACCGGTGTCGGCGCTACCAGCGCCACCGCGGCCCAGAACGGCATCAGCGCCGCGACCCAGCAGACCGGGATGGATTACGACGCCTTCCTGAAGCTGCTGGTCGCCGAGATGTCCAATCAGGATCCGCTCAACCCGACGGATTCCACCGAATATGTCGCCCAGTTCGCGTCCTTCTCCAGCGTCGAGCAAGCCATCCAGACCAATAAGAAGCTGGACTCTATGATGACGGTCTCCGCGCTGACCCAGGCGAACTCGCTGATCGGTCAGACGGCGACCTCGGCGGACGGCTCGCTGTCCGGCAAGGTTGCCGCGGTACGCGCGGTCAATGGTGTCGTCGAGGCCATCCTGGAGAGCGGCGACAGCCTGCCGCTGATCTCCGGCACCACCGTGGGGTAGAAGACATGAACGAAGCCGACGCACTCGATATCGTCCAGTCCGCGGTCTGGACGATCGTCGCCGCCTGCGGGCCGGCCGTCGGCGCCGCCATGTTCGTGGGTGTCCTGATCGCACTGTTTCAGGCACTCACCCAGATCCAGGAGGTCACGCTGACCTTCGTCCCGAAGATCCTGGCGATCTTCGTGGTGATCGCGCTGACCGCCTCCTTCACCGGCGCGCAGGTCTACGCCTTCACCCAGGAATCCTACTCGCGCATCGAGAACGGCTTCCGCTGAGCGCAATGGCGCCGTAACTCACCGTTTCCTGTTCACGCAGACCGGTCAAACCCTGTAGGTTGACCCAGCGTGACAGGAGCGACGCCCGGCCGGTAGGCCGCGTCGCGGACGGAAAGAGGGCAGGCAGGTGGCGTTCAGGACCAGTCGAAACCAGACATCGTATAAAATGCGGCGCCGTCCCGGCGGCGCCCTTCGCGCCGGCCTGCGTCGCGGCTTTGCCGTGCTGGCAATGCTTGCCGCGCTGTTCGCTCTGCCCGCCGCCGCCTTCGAGACCACAGCGCCGACCGCCATCCTGGTGGATTATGGCACCGGCCGCGTCCTCTACGAGAAGGACGCCGATACCGAGATTCCCCCGGCCAGCCTCGCCAAGCTGATGACCATCGCGGTCCTGTTCGACGATCTGAAACAGGGCAGGGTGCAGCGCGACGACCGCTTTGTCGTCTCCGAACACGCCTGGCGCACCGGCGGCGCGTCATCCGGCGGCTCGACCATGTTTCTGCCGTTGAACTCCGAGGTCGCCGTCGAGGATCTGATCCGTGGCATCATCGTCCAGTCCGGCAACGACGCGACGATCGTCGTCGCCGAAGGCCTGTCCGGCTCGGTCGAGGCCTTTGCGGGACGGATGAACGCCGAGGCCGAGAAGATCGGCCTGACGCATTCCCACTTCACCAATCCGCATGGACTGCCGGACCCTGAGCAGCATGTCAGCGTGCGCGATCTCGCCCGCCTTGCCACATACCTCATCCGCGAATTTCCCGAGGATTACCCGATCTTCGCCGAGGAGAGCTTCACCTATAACGGCATCAAGCAGCAGAACCGCAATCCGCTCCTGGATCTGGGCGCCGACGGCCTGAAGACCGGCCATACGTCGGCTGCGGGCTACGGTCTGGTCGCCTCCGCCGAACGCGACGGCCGACGCATTGTCCTCGCCATGAGCGGCATGAGTTCGACTGCCGAGCGGGCGAGCGAAGCCCGCCGGCTGATGAATTTCGGCCTGCAGGACTTTGAGGAAGTGGTGCTGGTGACCGCGGGCGAAACCCTCGGCACCGTGCAGGTGCGGGGCGGCGTCGCCGAGACCGTCGACATGGCCGCGGCCGAGGACCTGCGGATGCTGGTGCCGCGCGGCAGCCTGGCCGATGTCGAGCGCGAGGTGGTCGAGAACGGTCCCTTCGTGGCGCCCGTCGCCAAGGGCCAGCGGCTCGGCTGGGTGCGGTTCGGCCGGGGCGACGAGAGCCTGCGGCAGGTGCCGCTCGTGGCCGAAACCGCGGTCGAGGAGGCGGGGCTGTTTCAGCGGATCGCCGACACCTTGGCCCGGCACCTGACATGGGGCGGCGCACAAACGCCTTGACGCGGCGCACCTAAACGCCGATATGAAGCCTGCACGCCGTGATCGCGCAGCGCCTGCTTGTTTCCCGACATCTGACGGAATTCTTAGCCAGCGCCATCGGACCGGCCCGCAGCTTCTGAAGCTTGCGGGGTCCCGCGTTCCGACACGGCCCGCCGAACCGTCCGCCAGCGCGAAGACGATCGGCATCTCAAGCGGACCGACAGTGTCCGCCTTCCGCAAGGCATATCTTGACCCATACCGATTTCAAGGCGTTCGGCCTCGCCGACACGCTTCTTTCCGCGCTTGCGCGTCTCGACATCACCCAGCCGACGCCGATCCAGGCCCAGGCGATTCCGGCGGTCATGAAGGGCCGCGACGTTCTGGGTATCGCCCAGACCGGCACCGGCAAGACCGCGGCCTTCTCGCTGCCCGTCATCGACGCGCTGATCGCCAAGGGCGGTCGCCCGGCTCCGAAGACGCCGAAGGTTCTCGTCCTGACCCCGACCCGCGAGCTCGCCTCGCAGATCGCCGGCAACGTCAAGTCCTACACCGCCGGCACCAAGCTGACCCATCACGTGATCTTCGGCGGTGTCTCGATCCGTCCGCAGATCGAGGCGATGCGCCGCGGCGTCGACATCGTCATCGCGACGCCGGGCCGTCTGCTCGACCTGTTGAACCAACGTGCCCTGACGCTGTCCGAAGTCCACCACGTCGTTCTCGACGAGGCCGACCGGATGCTCGACATGGGCTTCGTCAAGGACGTCATGCGCATCGTCGCGCAGCTTCCGGCGGACCGCCAGTCGCTGCTGTTCTCGGCCACCATGCCGCGTGCGATGGAAGAGCTGGCCGCCAAGATCCTGACCAATCCGGTTCGGGTCGAAGTGACGCCGGAAGTCGTCACCGTCGAGAAGATCAACCAGAGCGTCTATCTGGTCCCCCAGAAGGCCAAGAAGCTCTGGCTCATCGAGCATCTGGCCAAGCCCGACTTCGAGAAGACGGTGATCTTCACCCGCACCAAGCACGGCGCCAACAAGCTCGCCGCCGATCTAGAGAAGGCCGGCATCGACGCCCGCGCGATCCACGGCAACAAGAGCCAGGGCGCCCGCCAGAAGGCGCTGGGCGAGTTCCAGACCGGCACGGTCAGCGTGCTCGTCGCCACCGACATCGTGGCCCGCGGCATCCATGTCGACGACATCTCCCATGTCGTGAACTTCGACCTGCCGGAAGAGCCGGAAAGCTACGTGCACCGCATCGGCCGCACGGCCCGCGCCGGTAAGTCCGGTATCGCGGTCGCGCTGGTCGATCCGTCGGAGCGGTCCAAGCTGCGCCAGATCGAGCGTCTGACCGGCCTGAACTTCGACCTGCAGCAGACCGATTATTCGGCGCATGTCGACCTGAACGCACCGGAAGAGAAGCGTCCGCCGCGCGGCGCGCCGAAGCGCTTCGGCAACAAGCCCCAGGGCGCCGGTCGCCGTGGTGGCGGTGGCCAGGGTGCGGGCGGCCAGCGTTCGGGCGAGGGCCGTGGCCAGCGCACCGAGGGCGGCAAGCCCGGTGGTCGCAGCAGCCGTCCGCGGCGCAGCGGCACCTCGAACCGTTCGGCGACTTACGCCTGACACGGCCCGCCGCCCCCTCGAAAGAGCGGGCAGGCACGGCAGTCGACATCGAGAGGGGGTGGCCTTACCGGCCGCCCCTTTTGCGTTTCTAGGCATCCCGCCACGGGTTCCCCGTGAAAGGCGCCAGAGCCGGCGGCAGGCGTGACCGTTGTCTGGCGACGGCGGGGTCGCCATATGAGGCGCAACGAGACGAGGAGCTATTCATGGCCGAGACCATCAAGGTGGACATCCCGCACAAGCTGACCCGCGAGACCGCGCGCCAGCGCATCGACGACGGTTTCGACCGCGTGCGTCAGGAGATGCTGGGGGGCATGGTCAAGTTCGAGGATACCTGGACGGGCGACCATCTGGATTTCACCGCGCGGGTCATGGGCCAGCGCGTTACCGGCCGCCTCGACGTCCTCGACGAGTCGGTGCATCTGGAGATCGACCTGCCGAGCTTCCTCGCCGCCATCGCCGAGAAGCTGAAGGGCCGCCTGCGCAAGGAAGGCCAGGTCCTGCTCGAAAAGAAGTAGGAGCGGCTCCCGGGCCGCTTCCTTCCGAAGCCTATTTCAGGACGCCCGTCAGGGTCGCCTTCTCGGCCTTGACCGTGCCGCCGTTGCGGCCCGATTCGATGGCCAGTATGCGGCCGAGGCCGGGCACCTGCGAGCCGACGCGTACGCGCCAGAGTTCGCCCGGCGAGGCCAGATGCGCCTCGGCCTGGAAAACCATGATGATCTGGAAATCCTCGGGCTTCAGCGGCACCGCCCGCACCACGGTCGACACCGGCATGGCGTCGACGCCGGGCGCATCGCCCTTGTCGGTCGATCCGGTCTCGATCGGATCGATCGCGTCGTCGCGCATCGCCGATAAGAGCAGTCGGTCGAAATAGCCCGGGTCCAGCGACGAGATGGCGTTGACGCCACCGAAGAAGAGGATGGACAGCGCAAAGAGTGTGCCGCCGAGGAACCCGATCCGGTCGGAACTGGATTCGTCCGCAGCTTTCCTGCGACCGGCGTCGGAAGATGGGGAACCTGACGCGGACAAGGCGACCTCGACGAAGGCTGGATTTCAGGGAGCCAGCCGCCGGAACTGGTCCGGAGCTGGATTGCCCATCCAACATCGCATCGAACGGTTAATGCTTTCTGCGCCGCCGGTGCGGCGGGCTCAGGCAGCGCCTTCAGGATTTGTTCGGCTTGTGCAGGCTATCATCGGGCATGGCCGGACCCCCGAATCCCGACAGTCACGAAAGCCGGATGGCGTCGCGCCGCCGCACGCGCCTGCGCCCGGTCAAGCTCGTCACGGTTGCCGGGCGCTTCATCGAGGACGGAACGGCCATCGACGTGTCGGAGACTGGGTGCCGCATCCGGCGGTTCGGCACCGGCCGGGTTCCCGGGCGGCTGGCGGTCTATGACGAGGCGGACAACAGCTTCCGCCTTGCGCTGGTGATCTGGTCGCGGGGGCCGGAGATCGGCGTGCGCTTCGTCGGCACGCCGCGCGCCGGCACGCGGGCCGACGTCCACCGCCTGACCGGACGCTTCTACGCCGTCACCGGATGACGGCGCCGGGTGTTTACCCCGGCCGTCCGTTGCGGATGTCGTCCTTGGCGATGTAGTCGAACTGGTCGACCAGGATCTCCTTGACGAGTTCCTCGCTGTAGCGGGCGTTCACGGCGTCGCGAATCCCGTCGGTCAGCGAACTGAGGTCGAACCGCGTCGGCTCGTCGAAGTCGAAGCCGTCGGTCGTGTAGAGCCGGCGGAAGGCCTCGTCGAGGATGAACGGGTCCGGCGGCACCTTGAGCTGGGCCACCGTCTTGCCGTCGATCGTGTAGACGAAGCGCGCCAGGATATAGCCCCGGATCGCCGAATCCTTGATCATCGGGATCGTGATGTTCTCGGTCTTGCGGTAGTCGAGCCCTTCGAAATAGTCCGGCTCCGCCACCTCGCTCGGGGCGGAGTTGATCGACGCCATGACGTAGCTCGATCCGAGCGTCACGGCACAAACCCACAGACCGACCGCGAGGAGCTTGATCACCGTACGGCTGCCCGGCGGCCCATCTGGGCGCTATAGGTGCCGTCGGATTCTGCTTCGGTCATGGAGCGCGAGATCATCTCCGAGACTTCGTGGCTGGCCGTGACGTGCAGCTCCAGCGTCCGGCGGTTCTGCTCGAGAAGCCCGGCCAGACGCTTCAGGCGGTCGCCGAATTTCGGCTCGACATCGTCGCGCGCCGGCATGCGGCGGCTGAGGCGGCTGAACTCCAGAAGGCTCTGGTTCTTGCGGGCCGCGATCTCGCCGAGATCGATCGGCGTACCGCTGGCCAGGGCGCCGGTTTCGGCGGTGAGGACCGCTTCCAGGCGGTCGACGGCTTTGCTGAGGGCGAGGTCCACGATGTGCAACTCCTATTCTGCGATGTTGTCGCGCATGGCGCCGGCGCGGGCGAGATCCGCCTGCCGCAGCATGCGCTCGAGGCCGCTGGTCGCCGACACGGCGCCGTTGTCCGAGGCGAGGCTGGTGGTTTCGCGGCTGCGGATCGAATCGGCGATGCCGATGCCGCCGTTCTTGGCCAGCTCGTTGCCGATTTCCTCGGCCATCATCGAGCGCCAGACTTCGCCGGCCGTGCCTTCGCCGAAATAGTTCGAGGCTTCGGTCGGCAGCATGGATTCGACGAAATTGCGCAGGACAAAGCCCTCGAACTGTTCGAGCGGCGAGATCTCCCGGGAGCGGTGCTTGACGAGCGGAACGATGGGGGCGGCGGGGGCGCTGCCACCATCGGGCTTGTTGGTCTTGGCCGCATCGAGGGCCGCCACGAAGGTCTCGCTGCCGCCATCGGGGCTCTTGCGGGCAGGTGCTGTCCTGGCGCTCGCCGTCTGGGCGGCGGGCAGGATAGCATGGAGGCTGGCGGTGCTGGTCATCGGCGGGTTCGCGGTTCAAACACGGGAAGGTTCGAACCGCTTCTACCGGCGCAGGCTTATTCGAAGCTGGGGTGACGGCGGGCCAGATGCCCTTCGACGCTGCTTTCGAGGCTGCGCGTTTCCTCGTCGGCATCGCGGTTGCGACGGGCGTCGTCGCGCACCTTCTCGACACCCTTTTCGGCGCGGCGCGTCGTGGTGATGCGCTGTTCCGTGGCGCTCTGGTCGGCCAGATTGGCGCTGCGCTTCACCTCGTTGCGGCGCAGATTGCGGACCTTGGCCTCGATGAACAGGCCGTGCAGCTGCGATTCCGTGCCGAGACTGTCGAGCAGGGCGACGTCGTCCTTGTCGATGGTCTCGCGCTCCTGGCGCAGGTTCGACAGGCGCCATTCCTCCAGGAGCCGCTTCTGGCCCTGGACCTTGAGGATGCGGTCGAGCCGGCGCACGCGCGATCTGTCGTCGCTCATCCCACCAGCACCCAGCGTTCGAAATCCTGCATGAACAGGATGAGGAAATCGCTGATCGTGTAGCCGAGCAGCACGAGGCCGCCGGCGAGAACGAAGGGCAGCGAGATGAAGTAGATCGGGATGGTCGGGGTCAGCTTGTTGGCGAGGCCGATCGCGAAATTGACGACGACGCCGTAAAGCACGAACGGGCTGGAAATGCGCAGGCAGAGCAGGAAGGCCTCGTCGAGATTGTCGGTGATGTTGACGAGGCTGCCGCGGATCGAGAAGCCGGCGGCGGCCGGCATGGCGGAGTAGGACGCGACCAGCGCCCGGGCGATCTCGGCATGCAGGTTGAGCACGAAGATCAGCGTCGTCGCGGTCAGCGTGATCAGCGAGGCGACGGCCGGCATCGGATCGCTCTCGTCGATCGGCACGCCCATCTGCATGCCCATGCCGATGGAATTGGCGATGACATGGCCGGCGAACTGCAGGGCGATCATGAAGCTGCGGCCGAGCAGGCCGATGAACAGCCCGTTGAGGATCTCGGAGATCATCAGTGCCACCTTGCCGTTGTCGTCGGCCGCTGCGACCAGCGGCTGCAATGTCGGCAGGAGGGCCGGCGACAGGGCCACCGAGACGGCGAGGGACAGGAACAGGCGCACCTGCAGCGGCACGCGCGACGACGAGAAGCCCGGCATCAACAGGAGGCAGGAGCCGAAGCGGCAGAAGATCAGGAACAGCGAAAAGACGAGCTCCGACAGTTCCACGCTCATGAGATCGAACCGAGCGCCCGGATATCGACGCCGCGTGCGATCTCGAGATGCGAGAGCACCGGCAGGGTGACGAAGATGCGCTCGATCATCATGCGCACATACGGGCGGGCGTCGGGCGCCGCGACCAGCACGAACATCTCGCCCTGGTCCATCTTCTCGCGGATCACCTTGGTGGCCTCAGTGGCGAACTGCTCGACGAGGCGCGGGTCGATGTCGAACTCGACGACCTCGCCCTTGGCGTCGCGTTTCAGCGCCTGGTGGAAGGCGAGGTCCCACTGGTTGCCGAGGCGCAGGACGCCGAGCTGGCCGTTGTGCAGGAGATCGCCGCAGATCTGCTGGGCCATGCGCATGCGCACATGCTCGACGATCTGCTCGGACCGGCGCACATGCGGCGCGATCTCGGCGATGGCCTCCAGGATGAGGTTCAGGTTTCGCACCGAGACGCGCTCGGCGAGCAGCAGCTTCAGCACCGCCTGCAGGCCCGAATAGGACATGTTGGCCGGGATGATCTCGTCGATCAGGCGCTTGTATTCCGGCTCCAGGCGATCGAGCAGGGTGCGCATGTCCTTGTAGGACAGGAGCTGCGCCAGGTTGTTGCGGATCGTCTCCGACAGATGGGTGAGGACGATCGACAGCGTGTCGATCGGCTCGAAGCCCTGGCGGCGCACTTCCGTGGCGAAGGTCTCCGACACCCAGGCGGCGCGCATGCCGAAGGCCGGCTCCTTGGTCAGGTCATGCGGCACGTCGGGCGCGCCGGCGTCGCCGAGGACGATCATCGACTCGCCGAGCCGCAGCGGCTGGGTGGCGATGGTCGTGCCATGGATCTTGATGGCGTAGGATTTCGGATCGAGCGCCAGATCGTCGGACAGCTTGATCTCCGGCACGACGAAACCGTAGCGCGCGGCGAAGCGGCGGCGCATCTTCTGGACGCGGTGGGCCATCTCGTCGCGCTGCAGGAGGAGATGCGCCGAGGTCTGCTTGCCGAAGACCAGCTCGATCTCGACGATCTTCAGCGATTCCTTGACCGAGTTGCGCTCGGCGTTCTGGGCGACCTGCTTCTCCTCGGCGACGGTCGCCGCGGCCTGGCGCAGTTCCTCGTTGCGGCGCTTGGGAACAAGATAGGCGATCGACGCCATGATCCCGGCCAGCAGCATGAAGGGAATGAAGGGCAGGCCCGGCAGCAGCGCCAGCAGCGCCATCAGGCCGGCGGCGACGGCGAGGGCGCGCGGGTAGAAGCCGAGCTGGCCGAGAACGGCGGTCTGGGCCGCGCCGCGGGTGCCGCCCTTCGACACCAGAAGGCCGGCGGCCAGCGAGACGATCAGCGCCGGGATCTGCGAGACGAGGCCGTCGCCGACCGACAGCTTGGTGAACACCTCGGCGGCGCCGGCGGCATCCATGTCGTGGCGTGTGATACCGATGATGATGCCGCCGAAGACGTTGACGGCGGTGATGATCAGGCCGGCGATGGCGTCGCCGCGCACGAATTTCGAGGCACCGTCCATCGAGCCGAAGAAGGCGCTTTCCTCTTCCAGCTCCTTGCGGCGGGCCTGGGCCTGCTTCTCGTCGATCAGGCCCGACGACATGTCGGCGTCGATGGCCATCTGCTTGCCGGGGATGGCGTCGAGGGTGAAGCGGGCGCCGACTTCCGCGATACGCGTGGCGCCCTTGGTGATGACCATGAAGTTCACGACGATCAGGATCACGAAGACCACGATGCCGATGAAGAAGTCGCCGCTCATGACGAATTGCGAAAAGCCGCCGATGACGTGACCGGCGGCGTTCACGCCCTGGTGGCCCTCGGACAGGATCACGCGCGTCGTGGCGATGTTCAGCGACAGCCGCAGCATGGTCGCGAGCAGGAGAACGGTCGGGAAGGCGGAGAAATCCAGTGGCTTCTGGATCCACAGGGAGACCATGAGGATCAGCACCGACAGGGCGATGGACAGTGCCAGCCCCATGTCGATGAGAAAGGCCGGGATCGGAACGAACAGGACGGTGAGGACGAAGACCACGGCAACGGCGAAGCCGATGTCGCGCCCACCCTTGGATTCGACGGAGGCGATGGGATTCAGCGTGTCGACGGCCATAGGGGGCCCTTCTGCGGCATTGCGTTCCGCCAGACCCCAAAGCTCAGACGGGCTTCATCGCCCATTGCGCCATATCATCCGGCGCTTGTTCGTCGCAGACGAAGGTTGCACCGGGCTGACCCCTTCGGGTCGGGAGGCGCGCCCGCAGGCGCGGCCGTCCTAGTCTTCCGCTTCGGCGCGGACCATTTCCAGCTCCAGCCAGTCGTCCTCGGCCTTGGCGAGCGCCGCACGGTCCCTGTCGATCCCGGCGGCCAGCTTGGCGAAGCGGTCCGGGTTCTCCGTGAACAGGGCAGGATCGGCGATCTCGGCTTCGGCCTTGGCGATCGCCGCTTCCAGCTTGGCGATCTCCTTGGGCAGGTTCTCGAGCGCGAATTTCTGCTTGAAGGACAGCTTGGACGATCCGCCCTTGCCGGCGCCGGCGCTGGGGGTACCCGACGTGCCGCCGCCGCTCTTGCCGGAGCCGGCTTTCGCGCCGCCCCTGTCGGACGGCTTGCCGGCGGAGGCCGCGGCCTTGGCTGCGTCGCGGCGCTGGGCGACCATGTCGCTGTAGCCGCCGGCATATTCCAGCCAGTGGCCGTTGCCGTCGGGCGAGATGACGCTGGTCACGGTGCGGTCGAGGAAGTCGCGGTCGTGGCTGACGAGGAGTACGGTGCCGGGATAATTGGCGATCAGCTCCTCGAGCAGATCCAGCGTCTCCATGTCGAGATCGTTGGTCGGCTCGTCGAGGACGAGGAAGTTCGCCGGCGTTGCCAGCGTCTTGGCCAAGAGCAGGCGCGCCCGCTCGCCGCCCGACAGCTTGCCGGCAGGGGTACGGATCTGCTCGGGCGTGAACAGGAAGTCGCGCAGATAGCCGACCACATGGCGCGGCTCGCCATTGACCATCACCTGATCGCCCCGACCATCGGTGATCGCGTCCTGCACCGAGAGGTCGTCGGCGAGCGCCGCGCGCTTCTGATCGAGGAAGGCGAGGTCGAGATTGGTGCCGAGCTTCACCCGGCCGGAATCCGGCTTCAGCTCGCCGATCAGCATCTTCAGGAGCGTCGTCTTGCCGACGCCGTTCGGGCCGACGAAGCCGACCCGGTCGCCTCGGGCGATGCGGGTTGAGAAATCGTCGACCAGCGTGCGGCCGTCATAGGCCTTCGACACGTTGAAGGCCTCGATGACCAGCTTGCCGCTCTCGCGCGTCGCGCTGGCCTCCATCGACACCTGGCCGATAGCGCGGCGGGTGTCGCGGCGCTGCTGGCGCAGATCGTGGAGGGCGCCGAGCCGGCGCATGTTGCGGGTGCGCCGCGCGCTCACGCCATAGCGCAGCCAGTGCTCCTCGCGCACGATCTTGCGGTCGAGCTTCTGCAGGTCGCGCTCTTCCTCTTCCAGCACCTTGTCGCGCCAAGCCTCGAAGGACCCGAAGCCCTGGTCAAGGCGCTTGGCCGCGCCGCGGTCGATCCAGACGGTGGAGCGGGTGACGCGTTCGAGGAAGCGGCGGTCATGGCTGATCACCACGACGGCGCTCTTCATCTGGCGCACCTCGTCTTCCAGCCATTCGATGGTCGGCAGGTCGAGATGGTTGGTCGGCTCGTCGAGCAGCACGATATCCGGCTCGGGCGCCAGGGTGCGCGCCAGAGCGGCGCGGCGGGCCTCGCCGCCCGACAGGTGATGCGGCTCCATGTCCTCGGTCAGGCCCAGCGCGTCGAGGCACATGGTGACCCGGTAGGGATCGTCGGCGGGGCCGAGACCCGAGGCGACATAGGCGCCGACCGTCTTGAAGTCGCCGAAATCCGGCTCCTGCGGCAGGTAGCGTAGGGTCGTGCCGGGCTTCAGGAAGACTTCGCCGCCGTCGGGCTCGACCTGTCCGGCGGCGATCTTCATCAGGGTCGACTTGCCCGAGCCGTTGCGACCGACCAGTGCGATGCGCTCGCCGGGCAGGACGTTCAGCTCGACGCCGGTCAGGAGCGGCGTGCCGCCGAAGGTGAGGCGGACGCCATCGAGGCGCAATAGGGGAGGGGGTGCCATGGCCGCGTTCTAGCGGGGATGGGCCGGTGGGGGAAGTGGCCTTTCGCCTGTTCGGCGTCAGCTTGTGGGCGGTGTCCGCCGGCCTATTCGGCCGGCGCCACCGTTCCCGCATCCCGGTCTCGGCCGCGCTCGCGTTGCGCGGCTTCCGCCTCGGCGATGTCATGCTGCAGACGGGCCGACTTTTCGGCGTTCGGCGTCGAGAACCGGCCGAGAATGAGATAGGCGACCGGCGTGACATAAAGCGTCGAGAAGGTCGCAAGGCCGAGCCCGCCGACGATGACATAGCCGAGCGCCACGCGCGCTTCGGCGCCGGCGCCCGAGGCCAGCACCAGCGGCACGCCGCCGACGACGGTGGCGATCATGGTCATCATCACCGGCCGCAGCCGGATCAGCGCCGCCTGCTCCACGGCCTCGCGGACCGACAGACCCTCTTCGCGCAGCTGATTGGCGAATTCGACGATCAGGATGCCGTTCTTGGCCATGATCCCGACCAGCAGCACGAGGCCGATCTGGCTGTAGAGATTGAGGCTCATGCCGAAGAAGTCGAGCGCGAAGATCGCGCAGGCGATGCCCAGCGGTACCGTCGCGATGATGATGAATGCCGAGACGAAGCTCTCGAACTGCGCCGCCAGCACCAGGATGATGATGACGATGGCGAAGCCGAAGACGAGGGCGAGGCCGCTATTGGTCTCGTTCAGCGTCGCGGCCTCGGCCAGCGGCACGAGGCGCTGGTCGGCCGGCAGGATCTCCTCGGCGAAGACCTGCAGATCCGTCCAGCCTTCCTGGATCGAGTAGCTGTCGGGGATCTGCGCCGACAGCGAGACGGCCCGCGAGCGGTTTTCACGGGTCAGGGCCGGGGCAATCGGCTTTTCCTCGACGCTTGCCACCGTCGACATGGGCACGATCCGCCCGTCGCTCGCCTTCAGGAAGATGTTGCGCATGTCGTCGGGGTCGTTGACCGGATCGGAGCTGGCGATCAGCCTGATCGGGATCTGCTTGTCCTCGACATAGGTCTGGCCGATCTCGCGGCCGTCGAGCAGCGCCTGCATGGCGGTCGCCAGCCCGTCGATGTCGATGCCGAGATCGGAGGCTCTGGCCCGGTCGATCACCACCGACAGCTGCGGCTGGGTGGCATCCTCGGACAGTCGCACGTCGCCCCAGCGGCCGTCCGCCTGCATCGCCGCCAGCAGTTCGTCGGCGCTCTCGGCGAGCTCTTCGAAATTCTGGCCGGCGATGGCGAACTGCAGGCCGCGGCCACCGCCGCGAATGCCGAGCGAGTTGGGCTGGATGGCAAAGGCACGCACGCCGGTGATGCGGCGCAGCTTGCCGTTGATCTCGGCAACGATCTCCTGCTGGCTGCGTGCCCGCACCGCCCAGTCCTTCAGCGACACGACGAGAAAGGCCGAATTGGCCGAGCCGCGGCCGGAGATCGCGAAGACGTTGTCGGCCTCGCCGTTCTCCACATACGGAATGACCACGTCTTCCACCCGGCGAAGCTGGGCGTTGGTGTATTCGAGGCTGGCCCCCTGCGGCGCGCTGATGCTCATCAGAACGACGCCGCGATCCTCGGTCGGCGTCAGCTCCTGCGGCATCTGCAGGAAGGTGAGATAGGCCGCGAAGGAAAAGATGCCGGCGCCGACGACGATCAGCAGCGGGAAGGCGAGGCTGAAGCGCAGCGAGACGGCGTACATGCCGGCGAGGCGCGCTCCGAACCAGCGCACCGAACGCTGGAACGGGCCGGGCCGACGCTCGGCTTCCCGCGCCTTGAGGAAATACGCCGCCAGCATCGGGCAAAGGGTGAGGGCGATGAAGGAGGAGATCACCACCGCCATCGCCAGAACGAAGCCGAACTCGCGGAAAAGGCCGCCGGCCTGGCCGGGCAGGAAGGAGATCGGCACGAAGACCGCCGCCAGCGTCGCCGTGGTCGAGATGACCGCGAAGAACACTTCGCGCGTGCCCAGGACGGCAGCCGCCTGCGGACGCGCACCCATGTCGCGCTGGCGCACGATGTTTTCGAGAACGATGATCGCGTCGTCGACGACCATGCCGGTGGCCAGCACCAGCGCCAGGAGCGTCAGAATGTTGATCGAGAAGCCGACGAGATAGATGAAGGCGACGACGCCGATCAGCGCGATTGGCATCGTGACCGCCGGAATGATCGTCGCGCGGACATTCAGCAGGAACAGGAAGATCACGAAGATCACCACGGCGACCGAGATGCCGAGGGCGATCTCGACCTCGTGGATGGCGCCGTTGATGAAGGTCGCGTCGTCGCTGGTGACGCGCACGGTGACGCCGTCGGGCAGGGTCTCGTTGAGATTGGCGACCTCGGCGCGGATACCATCGGAAATGTCGAGCGTGCTCGACCCGGCCTGGCGCACGACGCCCATGCCGACGCCGGTCTCGCCGTTGCGGCGCAGCTGCGACGCGGCATCATCGGGGCCGAAGCGCACGCTGGCGACATCGCCCAGCCGGGTGCGCTCGTCGAGGAAGATGGTCTCGAACTCTTCCGGCGAGGTCACGTTGGCGTCGGCCCGCACGATGAGGTCCTGCGAGGGCGAGCCGAGCGAGCCGGCCGGCACGTCGAGCGCCGCGTTCTGCAAAGCCGTCGAGACGGTGCCGAGCGTCAGGCCACGCGTCGCCAGCTTGTCCGGATCGACGTCGACATAGATGACCTTCTCGCGCTCGCCGTAGATCTGCAGGTCGGCAACGCCCTCGACGGCGGCAAGCTGATCGGCGATCCGGTCCTCGACCAGCGTCGTCAGGTCCTCGATCGACAGGCCGGGGGCGGTGACCGCCAGGCGCATGATCGCCGAGGCGTCGGCGTCGGCCTTGACGATGCGCGGTTCCTCCGCGCCCTCCGGCAGGCTGTTGGCGATGCGGCTGACGGCGTTGCGCACGTCGCTCGCGGCGACGTTGAGATCGGTGGTGTCGGTGAATTCGATCGTTACCCGGCTGTCGCCGAATTCCGACTTCGACGACACCGAGGCGATGCCCGAAACGCGCGCCACGGCGCTTTCGATCTCGCTGGTGATCTGCCTGTCAACGGTTTCGGGAGACGCGCCGGGAAAGTCGATGGACACGCTGATGACCGGGCGGTCGACATTCGGCAGTTCGCGCACTTCGATGGCGCCGAAGGCGGCGAGGCCCGCCACCACGATCAGCAGGTTGACCACGATGGTCAGCACCGGCCGGCGGATGAACAGGCTGGTGAAGGCAGTGATGCCGTCGGGCTTGGCCGGCGTGCTCATCAGCGGGCGGCTCCCGCGGAAGCCTGTCCGCCGACCTGCGGCTGCTCGGCCGCATTGGCCTGCGCAATGCCGACTAGGCCCTGCGCCGTTGCGCGGTCGTCGCTGCCGGGCTTCGGCGCGGTGCTGGCGGAGGGGACCGGCGCGGCAGGCGCGGCGCCGTCCGGCGCGGGGGCGTCATTGATGCTTTCGACGGCGCCGCCTTCGCGGACCGACTGCAGCCCTTCGACGACGACGGAGTCGCCGGCGGCGAGATCGTCCGAGGCGACCAGCACACGGTCGATCGTCCGCTCGACGATCCGCACGGATGCCTTCTGTGCCTTGCCGTCGACGATCTTCCAGACGATCGGACCGGTACGCTCCCAGACGACAGAAATGGGGTCGACCGACAGGAAGGTCTCGCCTTCCAGCGACAGCGACACGCTGAACGACATGCCCGGACGCAGATCGTCGGAGCCGTTCTCGATGCGCGCCTCGGTGCGCAGGGTTCGGCTCGCCTCGTCGAGACGGCTGTCGATGGCGGTGATCTCGCCCTCATAGACCGTGTCGGGCCGCGCGGTGGACACCGCCTCGACCGGCGTGCCGATGGCCAGCTGCTGCACGAAGCTTTCCGGCGTGTAGAAGATGACCTTCAGATGTTCGCGATCGTCCACGGTGGCAATCACCGTATCGGTGGAGACCAGATCGCCGCGATCGACGGCAATGATGCCGACCCGCCCGGAGATCGGCGCGCGGATGTCGCGCTTGCCAAGCGCGATCTCGGCGGACCGCAGGTCGAGCCTGGCGTTGTCGCGCTCGCGGGTCACGTCGGTGACCTCGACGGCGCTGAGCGTGTTGGCCCTTTGCAGGCGCTCGAAGCGGGCGACCTTGTCTTCCGCGGCCTCGAGGGCGAGCCGGGCACGATCGACCGCGAGTTCCTCGCTGGCCCGTTCCAGCCGGACCAGAACCGTGCCTTCCTCCACCATGTCGGCAGACTGGACGACGACTTCCTCGATGATGCCTGCCGTGTTGTCGGGATGGACGACCACCGAACGGGCGGCTTCGCCGGTGCCGATGGACCGCATGCGGGTCCGCGTGGAGCCCGTCGTCACCGGGGCGGAAACGACCATCGTCGCACCACCGCCGCGGCGACGCCCGCCGGAGCGCTGACCCTGGCCGCTGGCGATCTCCGGGGCGGGTTCGCCGGCTTCCGGGGCGATCCACAGAATGGCCGAGCGCAGCGGATCGGGCAGAGGCAGATCCGAGGCGAGCAGGGAACGCCCCGCCGACGGGTCGAACTTGATGTAGGCCGCACCCGCGACGGCCAGCACCAGGATCGTGACGAAGATCTGCTTCAGGAAACCCATGGGATCGCTTGTACTCGTAAGGATTGCGCGAGGTCCGGCCGCCTTGGCCGAAGCTGCCAGTATAGGAGAGATTTCGGCGGTTTGCGGCTGGATTTGTTACGAACTGTAATTCAGCCGTAACAACGCGATCACAAGCGTGGCACTTCGGCACGGGTGGCCATTCCCGCACCGAACCGCCCAACGAAAAAGGGCCCGCCTTTCGGCGAGCCCCTTCGATGCGTGCAGTCGGATGTCGCTTAGTTTGCGACGGCCGGTGCCTCCGACGTCGAGGCGTCGTTGCCCATCATGCCGCCGTTCTGGATCCGCATGGTCTCGCGGTTGTCGGCGTAGGTGTCGGCGTTGTACTCCGGCGCGTTCTCGAGCTGCTCCTCGGTGAACTGCGTGTAGAGATACATCGAGCCGTTGGCGTCCTGCATGAACTGCAGGTTGTCCATGGCCACGGCCACCGGCTTCTCGCCAATGCCCAGGAAGCCACCGACATCGACGATCACGGCGTCGACCGAACCTTCGGCGTTGAGGGCGATGTCACCGATGTCGCCAACGGTGGAGTCATCGGGACCGTAGACGGTCGTGCCCATCAGGTTGTCAGCGGTCAGCTGAGCCGAGTCGGTGACCGGGGTCATCTGCGAACGCTCGGACGAACCACCGACCGAAGCGGTCGTGTCGTTCTCGGCGGTGGAGTTCGCCGCCATGCCCGTGCCGGCTGCCGTACCGGTCGCCGTCACGACACCGTCCGTCGCGGCCATGTTGTCGGCCGGCTGCTCGGTGGTCTCGGCCGCATCGGCAACGCGCTCGGTCGGCTCATCGGTCGGAGCTTCGGCCGTCGGCGTCATCTCGCCTTCGTTCTCGGCCGCCATCTCGGACGGACGCTCGTCCTCGAAGGAGGAAGCCTGCTCGAGTTCCTCGCGGGTGGCGGAGGCTACGATGCGAACCTCGTCACCGTCGGCGCGGGTCATCTCGAGACGGTCGAACGGAACGGCGACGTCCTTCTCGCCGATGCCGAGGAAGCCACCGACGCCCACGACGCCTGCTTCGACCTGGCCGGACGACGAGACGACGAGATCACCGATGTCGCCGAGGCTTTCCGCGTCCTCACCCGGGCCGGAATAGACCGACGCGCCGATGAGGTTCTCGCTGAGATACTGGTCGGCACCAACGGTGCTCGGATACTCGCCCTGACCGGCGGCAGCGGTCTCGACCGGCTGGGAAGCCGTCTCCGAGGTCGCGGAACCGGCAGCCATCGTATTGGTCTCCGCGGCATCATCCGCTGCGACCGGCGCCGCCGGTGCGGTGGCCGTCTCGGTCTGCGGCGTGGAAGCAGTCCCCGTACCCATGGCGTCGCCGCTCATGCCGGCGTCGGTTGCAGCAGCCTGCTGCTCGTCCGGCATGGTGAACTCGGGAGCCTGTGCCAGCTGATCGGCACCGGCGCTCAGGACGGCGCGGACATCGTCCTCATCCGTCATGGACCAGGAGATCTGATCGAACGGAATGGCGACGCGGCGCGATTCGTCGTTCACGGTCGCATCGACGACCGCTGCGACGACCTTGCCGTCACTGCCGACCAGGAAGTTCTCGATCTCGCCGATCGATTCTGCATCCTCGGCGTCGCTCGCGTAGATGGTCTTGCCGTTCAGCTCCGACGCCAGATACTGGTCGGCGGAGAGATTGCGGAGATAATTGCCGGACTGGGCGGCCGTGGCGGTCGCGTTGGCATCGGCGGATGCTTCGACCTTGGCCGGGGCCGTGGTCTCTGCGGTCGTGGCGGCGTCCTGCGCATAGGCACCCGTTGCGATAACGGATGCGAGAGCGGTAGTGGCAAGCAACGTGCGGATCATGATAAGACCTCCTGGTCTATTGTTTCCGATAGGCGACTGCCGCGCGGCATGGTGTCGTGGAAAACATGTGTCGCGCGGCATCTGGGAGAGGAAGAACTGAGCGGCCGTAAGGTTCCGGTTCTCTTCCTGTTTTTTGCCATCCAGCGCAGCCGCGCTGCGCCGGATGCATGCTTGTGTCCTGCTTCAGGCAAACACCAGAACGCCGAACAGCAGCATGAGCAGCAGGCCCACCAGCACGATGAAGATCAGGATCTTCGCGATGCCGGCAGAGGCCCCGGCGACGCCGCGAAAGCCCAGAAGGCTGGCGACGGCGGCGACGATGAGCAGAATGACGATCCATTCGATCATGGGAGTCTCCTAGTGAGGGCGCGGGGGAACCGGCGCCTGGCGTTTGTATGGGGGCGAACGCCCCATCGTCCCGGTGGTTCCGATCGGCAACTATCGATGGATGCGATTGGTCGTGTCTGGCGGACGTGGCGATGCTACAGGGGCGGCCTAGTTAGTCGTCCGCTGCCCAGGCTCCCGCAATACGCGTTCCGGATCACCCCCCATGAAGATTCTCGCTCTCCTCAACCGCGACGGCGGCAGTCTGAAGACAACCGATCTCGGACAACTCACGACATTGATGCAGGACGAGTTCCGGATGCACGGCCACGAGCTGACCGTGGACGACTGCTCAGGGGACGAGATCGTCGCTGCCATCGGAAAGGCGGCCGAGCGCGAGGATATCGACGTTCTGCTCGTCGGCGGCGGCGACGGCACGGTCTCGGCGGCGGCCACGGCGCTGGCGAACGGGCGCATTGCTCTGGGCATCCTGCCGGCCGGCACGATGAACCTCTTCGCCCGCACGCTGCAGATTCCGCTGCCGTTGGATCAGGCGGTGGCCGCGCTCGCATCGGGCGTCATCACCCCGGTCGATATCGCCTCCGTCAACGGCACGCCCTTCGTGCATCAATATGCCGTGGGCCTGCATGCCCGCATGGTGCGCATGCGCAAGAAGATCTCCTACGCCTCGCGGCTCGGCAAGATGATGGCGACGACCCGCGCCGTGTTCATGGCGCTGCGGCGCTTCCCGGTGGTCGAGCTGGAACTGGAAATCGACGGCGTCATGCAGCGGATCGCCAGCCCGGCGATCGCCATCTCCAACAATCTCTACGGTGACGGCCATATTCCCTATGCCGACGATCCGAGGGGCGGCGAGCTCGGCATCTATATCTGCATCGACCGCGACCTGCGTTCGGTCCTGAAGGTCGCCGTGGACATCATGCTGGGAACCTGGCGCCAGAACCGGAGCCTGAAGGTGACCTCCGCGCACGAGGTCCGAATTTTCTACCGGGGACGCCACCATCGCAACCGTGCGGTCCGGGATGGCGAACTGGTCGATATCGAGCCGGAAATGACCGTGACGCTGACCCCGAAGGGGCTGAACGTCCTCGCGCCGAGCGACGCGACCTATCTGCGCTGACAACGCAAGAAGGGGCGCAGCCCGGCTGCACCCCTTCTCATATCAAATGTCGTGTCGCTGCGGCTGCGGCGATCTTCGGTATCAGACCTTGGACGGTCCGGTATCGTCCGGCGCCTGTGCATCCGAGCGCTCGTCGGGATCGAAGCCGGCGGCGTCGAGCGAGCCGTAGCTGTGGCCGCCACTCGCCAGCATGTTCAGCGCTTCGTTGACCTGCTCGCGCATCGGATCGAACTCGTCGGCGAGATCGATATTTTCGCGGGTGCCGAGACGCTGTGCGATCGCGTGCAGACGGGCTTCGCGTTCCTCGATCGGCATCTGGGTGTTGTTAAGCAGGTCGCTGATCTCGTCCTGCGAGATCGGCTGGGCGATGCCGGGCTGGTCGGCGTCGCCGCCGGGCTCCTGATCGACCGCGATCACTTCACTCTGCGGATGTTCGTTCGGATCGGGCATGGCACCTCTCCTTGTGTTGGACGTCCATGACGGACGCCGATATGCGAAATTACTGGGCGCTCTCGGCTTCGGGCGCGGCCGTGTCGGAATCCTGCGGCGTTGCGAGTCCGCTGCCGTCCGTCGTCGGCGCCTCGGCCGGCTTTTCGATGGCCTCGCCTTCGACGGCGACATCCTCATCGGGCATCGTCCATGCGTAGATGCCGAGACCGGCAAAGACCACGGCGCACAGGGCAAGGCCGGCGACGAGGATCATCAGCACCGGTGCGCCCTTTTCGCCCTGACGGGCGCGATTGGGATCGATATTGGACATATGGGTTCCTCCGGACGACCCCGCTGCGTCTGGGCGGCGGGTGGCGTCGATTGTTGTCAGTCGGCGAGAAGCGTCTCGATCCGGTCGATCGGATGATTGGTCAGCGTCTTGGGCACTTCACCGACGATCCGGTCCTGGACTTCCTTGTGCAGTTCCTGGCGCAGTTCGCCGAGAACCCTCGGGGGAGCGACAAGGACGAGCTTCTCGAAGCGGTTCTTGTGGGCCATGCGATAGAGGATATCGCTGAGGTCCTTGGCGAACCGGTCTTCGGCGAGCTGATGCCAGTCGGTCTCCGCCACCGACGAGCGATGCGCCGACCCCTGGTCGCCCATCCGCCCGGGGCGATCGGTACCCTGCTCGCGGTCCGGCGGATTGTCCTGTTCCTCGACGCGGCGAACCGCGAAGTTGCGAAGCTCGTCGTCGCCCTCGTTGCAGAGGAACAGTGCCTTCTGCCCGTCGGCGACGAGAATCCATGTGTCGTGGTCGATGGTCGGAGCTGTCATGGGAGCACCTCGTTTCGTTCGGGACCGCGATGAGGAGGAGGCTCGGCGCGACCGGGCCGCGGGCGCGCCGAACGTCTCAGTGGTAGCGGCCGTCGCGTTTGTAGGCGGCGATCGCCCGCCACACGCCCCAGCCGCCGGCGGCGACCATGGGCAGGATGAGCAGGCTCTTCTTGCGCTTCACCGTGCCGAGGATCAGCGGCAGGTTGGAGACGGCGGCGACACCGGCGATGGACGCGATGTCACGCTGCAGCCGGTCGTCCGCCCGTTTCTTCGGCGGACGCCGGGCGATGATGACCGCGATGTAGGTCAGGATCACCAGTACCAGGAACACGCCGGCGAAACCGAGTGCGGCCGGAAGCGGGCCGAAGATCTGGGCGAGGTAGACGAACAGCGCCAGAAGCAGCGACATCGCCATCCCGAGGGCGAAGACGGCCATCACGACATAGAGCGCGACGACCCGCTTCATCCGCGCGAGGAAGACGCCCGCCTCGCCGGTGATCAGCTTCGTAACTAGCTGAGAGAGCATGATCAGCGGCGGAAGATGCGCGCGTAGAGATAGCCGGCGGCCGCGGCGATCAGGACGCTCTTGATCGGCTCGGCGCGGACGCGCTCGCTCAGCTGCTCTTCCAGGTCGGACGCTGCGTCCTGAGCCTGCTGGATGTAGCGCTCGCCGCGCTCACGCACGTCGTCGCGCAGGGCAAACACGTTGCGGCGGGCATCGTCGGCCTGGTTGGAGGCCAGCGACTTCAGCGCATCGGTCACGCCGGCGAGATCCTTGCGGAGATGATCGATCTGGGTTTCCAAATCCGCCTTGTCCTCAGCGGTGGAAGCGCCCCCCGGAGTGCCGCCGGACTGGAAATTGTGGGGGGTGGTGTCGGAAACCATGCTGAACCTCATTCGAAATGAAACTGACGATCCGGTTGTCTCCTCCATTCAGAGGTGAGCGATCCGGTTCTGACTGAAACTGTTTCGAGGGCTTGGGGTTCCCGGTTTCGCGAGGGTTTTCTCGCGATGCAGCGCGGCGCCGCGCTGTTTGCTGACGTGGCCTCAGGCGGCGGGCGCGACGCCGATGATCTGGGAGGAGATGGAGTCCGGCCCGTATTCGCCGTCACCCTCGATGCCGAGAAGTTCGCCAATGCGGGTCCGGGCCCGCGACACACGGCTCTTGATGGTGCCGACGGCACATTTGCAGATTTCGGCTGCTTCTTCATAGGAGAAGCCGGATGCGCCGATCAGGATCAGGGCTTCGCGCTGATCGTCGGGCAGCATGTCGAGCGCCTTGCGGAAATCCTGCAGGTCCAGATGGCCGTGCTGTTCGGGATGGCCCGCCAGCTGCATGGCGTGGATCCCGTCGACATCCTGAACCTCGCGGCCCTTCTTGCGCATCTGCGTGTAGAACTCGTTGCGCAGGATGGTGAACAGCCAGGCCTTCAGGTTGGTGCCGGGCTGGAAGGTGTGCTGCTTGTCCCAGGCCTTGACGAGGGTCTCCTGCACGAGGTCGTCGGCACGGTCGAACGACCCGGCGAGCGACGCCGCGAAAGCACGCAGATTCGGGATGATGGCGATCAGATCGCTGCGGAAATCCGTCTGTTCTGTCATGGGAGCCTACTTGCTGCCCGCCTTGGACGACGACTCGGCGGCATCCAGCGCATCCAGCAGCGACAGGAAGCGGTCGGGGACCGGCTCGCTCGCGACATCGTCGTAATAGGCCTTCAGACGCTTGCCGATGGCGGACTGGACGCCGTTGTCCGACGAGCGCTCAGATCGCTGTGCGTGGGAAGTCTGCATGCTCTCGTCCTTGCTCTTTCGGTCGTCCATCACGCGTCTCGAAGCACGGTTACGGCAGTCCCGGAGCGCAGCGCTCTGTTCGAATTCGCGTGTCTGGCGTTCGGCATGGTGTGCATTCGTAGCTCGCATTGCTTCCAGTCGAGGTCGGAATATAGACGCAGACATCGGCGCCTCAAGTCCAAGGCAATTTTTGCCCTGGAATCCAAGCGCCGAGGTTTCCATCCGACTTCAACATCCCATCTGAAAGGGCTGGGAGGCGGATCCGGTTCCCGGTCACGGAACTTTATTTCGACAAGGACGTTTCCGAGCGCATTGTGAACGTGTTTGTCTCGATCGAATCGAGGGGTTTTTATATGTCGATGTCATCCCGCATAGCGCCGCATATTCCGTATCTTCGGCGCTATTCCCGGGCTTTGAGTGGCTCGCAGGCGAGCGGCGACGCTTACGTGGCTGCGGTTCTGGAAGCGCTGATCGCCGATCCGAGCCTGTTCTCGGACGACCAGACGCCGCGCATCTCGCTCTACAAGCTGTTTTCCTCCCTTTGGCAGTCCGTCGAAGTGAACATCCGTGAGGATGCGCCGACCTCGGCCTGGGAAGAGAAGGCGTCGCATAATCTGAAGGCGATCTCGCCGCTGCCGCGGCAGGCGTTCCTGCTCGTCGCCGTCGAGGGCTTCACCTCGGAGGAAGCCGCGACGATCCTGAGCATCGACGAGACGCGCTTTTCCGAGCTGATCGATCAGGCAAGCACCGATATCGGCCGCCAGGTCTCGACCGAGATCATGATCATCGAGGACGAGCCGTTGATCGCGATGGACATCGAGCAGATGGTCGAGAGCCTCGGTCATGCGGTGACGGGCATCGCCCGGACCCACAAGGAAGCGATCGAGCTCTTCGACAAGCAGCGGCCCGGCATGGTGCTGGCGGATATCCAGCTCGCCGACGGCAGCTCGGGCATCGACGCGGTCAACGACATCCTGAACAAGGTGTCGGTGCCGGTGATCTTCATCACCGCCTTCCCGGAGCGGCTGCTGACGGGCGAGCGCCCGGAGCCGACCTTCCTGGTGACTAAGCCGTTCAATCCCGACATGGTCAAGGCGCTGATCAGCCAGGCGCTGTTCTTCGAGACCGACAAGAAGGCGGCGGCCTGACGGACGTCGCCTGTTGTCCCCGGCGCGGTGCGTGTCGACCCGTGATCGGCCGGACGCGACCCGCCGGGAGCACTTTGCTTGCGGTGCCGCGGTGGCATCGCCCGACACCGGGCGCCGGTCGCCACGGTCCGGACGGGGCAGGGCGTCGTCGAGGACGGGCGGTCGTTTCGCAAGGCGAGGCGGCAACCCGAATGGTGACGGATGCGCTCCGTTGTATTCGTGTCGATTGAGCATACGATGTTGGTGAACAAGGTCTTGCGGGCATTGGCGAATACGGAGGTGTCCGTCTTCGCCCAGGATTGTGATCTACGCTATGCGTGGGTCTACAATGCCGGCGAGTCCTGGCTTGCTCTGGCGGTCGAGGGCATGGCCGATCGCGACATCCTGCCGGCCGGCGCGGCCGAACGCTCCGAAAAGCTCAAGCAGGACGTCATCGACACCCGCAAGCCGGCCCGGTTCGAGCTGTCGACGATCAAGGGCGCCTCGGTGCGCTGGTTCGACATCCGCATCGACGTCGACGAGAACGAAGCCGGCGAGGTCTGCGGCATCATCGGCACGTCGGTGGAGATCACCGAGCAGAAACGCCGCGAAGACACCCTCAAGACGCTGCTGCGCGAGCTGTCGCACCGCTCCAAGAATCTCCTGGCCATCATCCAGAGCCTGGCGAGCCAGACCGCGCGGCATTCCGTCACCGTCCCCGAATTCCTCGTCCGCTTCCGCGGCCGTATCCAGTCGCTGGCCTCCTCGCAGGACATCGTCACCGATGCGGACTGGCGCGGCGCCGACCTAATGAGCCTCGTGCGGATGCAGGTCGAGCGCTATGCGCCGGACGGAATGGACCAGATCGCGGTGGACGCGCTCGACGTCTATCTGTCGCCGACGGCGTCGCTTCATGTCGGACTCGCGCTGCACGAACTGGCGGTGAATGCGGCCTCCTACGGATCGCTGTCGGTCCCCGGCGGATCCGTCTCGATCCGTGCCAGCTTCGACTGGCGTGGCGACGATCAGGTGATCGTCTTCGTCTGGCAGGAGCGCAATGGGCCGCGAGTGCGGCTGGAGCGCGACCCGCGCTTCGGCACCTCGACGCTCGAGCGCATCGTTCCGAACGCCGTCGGCGGCGAAGCGAGGCTCGAATATCTCCCCGATGGGATCCGCTACACGCTGGTCATTCCAGCGGCGCAGTACGAGATCACCTCCAACGGCCGGCGCGATTCCGCCTGACGCCGGTTTCGTAAGCGCGCCGTAACGTAAGCTTCGTGACACGCCCCCGTGATCATGTAGTTCCGGAAAAATCGCGATCCGAACCTACCGCTGTGGAACCTCTCTGCCGAAGGCCCGTTGTAGAGCCAAAGGAGAGGTTCGATGGAACACGTTGCTGCTTTCATGCTGCTGGTCGGATGTTCAGGCGATGCTTCCGTCTGCAAGGAAATTCCAGTTCCCGTCCCCGCATACGAAACCGTTGCCGAATGCCAGCAGGATCTGGGTCTGCAGATCCGCCTGAGCGGTTCGGAACAGCGCAAGGTCTACGGCGCCTGCAAGGCTGTCGACGAAAAGGTCTTCGAGCAGTCCGCGTCCATCGACTGGGCGGTCAGCCGGGACGGTCAGCTGCTGATCACCTTCGACGCCGAGCCGCAGATGGTCGCATCGCGCTAAGGATCGTTCGGCCGGATCGGCCGGGGGATACGATCGTGCACGGGTGATGGAACCAAAACGATAGCGTAGCGTTCCGTGGTGGGACGACTGTGTTTGTGAGAGGTGGAAATATGTTCAAGAAGCTTTCGATCGCGGCTGTCGCCGCACTGACCCTGGCGGCAGCAGGCTGCACGACCGAAGATCGCTACACGGCAGGCGGTGCGGCGCTCGGCGGCCTCGGCGGCGCGGCGATCGGAGCGGGCGTGAGCGGCAATGCCGAAGGCGCGCTGATTGGCGGCGCGATCGGTGCGGCCGGTGGCGCCATCGCGGGTAACGTGATTGGCCGCTCCCAGGAGCGCGAAGGTTACTGCCGCTACTCGGACGGTAACATCTACCGCTGCCCGGACGGCTATTGATTACAGCGGGTCTCGCGACCCGCTGACGAGAATGACGGTCGTCGAGCTTGCGCTCGGCGGCCGTTTTTCGTTTGGGTGCACAGACAGCTATTCGCGGATCAGGGGAATCTGGCTCACATGACGAAGGATTGCCGACAGGCACCGGGAAAGCGGCGCGCGCCGGCTCTCATTGCGCGCGGAGCCGCAATGGCCGGCCTGCTGCTCGTCTCGGGATGTTCGGGCACGGGATTGCCGCTGGTCTTCGGCGCGGTGTTCGGACTAGAGGGCGCCGAGGATGCACCCTACCGCGTCGGGCGCCTTCCGCAGGTCGCCGCGGAGCCAGGCGACCGGGTCATCGGTCAGGCCGCCAATGCTGCCGGCCAGTGCATCTATGTGCGCGGCAACAGCAATCTGCGGTTCCGCTCTTCCTGCCCGGACGGCTACAGGCTCTAGCGCGTTTCCGATCTGCGCCGATCGGGTTCAGTCCGATTGGCCGCGAACGAGCGAAACGAACGCGTCGCGATAGCCGTGCGCGGCCGCATCGAGGCCGAATTCGATCCGCGCCATGCGATCTCCGCGAATGATTTCGAACCCGAAGCGATCCATGGTCGCGATCCGCCATCCGTCTTCCGAAAGCCCGGCCGACGCCGCCAGCGTGTCGATGGCGTCGCGGTGGTCGTCGTTCATGTGGTCGCGGGCGCGCATTGCCGTCGCCGCAAGTTCCGGCACAGGCGGGTCGACAAGGTCACCCCGTTCGAGGGCGAAGGCTCGGGCAAAGCCGCCATTGAGCGAAGCGGTCTCCGGCTCGAGCCGGATCATCCGGAAATCTGCGAAGTCCGCGTAGAGCGCTGCCTTCGGGTGCCGCGCCAGGAAGCGGTCCCGCAGCCCTGGCCGCTCGGGATCGTCCGCCGCAATGACGCTGGCGGTTGCAAAGATCGTGAGCCGGGGATGGGCGAGGGGATCGCCCTTGCCGGGGCGCGAAACCAGCAGCGAGCAGCGCCGGTCGGCGTCGAGCGCCGTTGAGTGCAGCGCCAGCGCGGAGACAAGCAGGAGCGGGCGGCCCTCGAAGTCCGTTGCAACAAGAACCAAGCTCGCGGACGGATGTCCGTCGCTTGGTCGCAGCACCGCCAGCATCCCGTCCCGCGCGCCGCGCAGCAGTGACCGCGCCAGTTGCCGCGCCGAATCATCCACCGGCTGCAGGACGGATGGCATGGAATCGCCAGCGCGCGGCGCCGGCGCGGCGTCCCATTCTGCAAAGGCGGCGGGGGTCTCTGGTGGTGCGGTGCGATCGGTCATCCCGGCAGACTAGCCCGGCGCGCGGCGATGCGCATCAGGACGGCGGCGTTGCATTAAGTCCGGGCACCCCGGTTGGATATCGCCGCCGAGGCACGATATCAGCGCAGAAGCATCAAGCACACGAGCACGGGGCCGAGCCGGGGCGAACGCGCCGGCATCGTCCGCATGGGCCGCTGAATGCCTGGCAAGGCAGAAGCGGATCGGCGGGCGCGGCCAGACCGAAGGAGCCGAGAATGAGCGAAGCGCAGAAGTCGCGCATCCTGACCATCCTGAAAGCGATGGACGCGCCGGACGGCAAGGGCGACGTCGTTTCGCGCGACATGGTTTCCGACATCTTCATCGCCGACGGCAAGGCGTTCTTCTCGCTGTCGGTTCCCACGACGGAAGCGGAGCGCTTCGAGCCGTTCTGCCGCAGCATCGAAAGCGCCGTCGCGGGCGTCGACGGGATCACCAGCGCACTGGTCGCGCTGACCGCCGAACGCCCCGCCGGCTCGGCGCCCGAGCGGCCGGCGCCGTCAGCCCGTCCGGGGCAGGCGATCCGGCAGGGCGAGGCACCATCGTCGCCGGCCCCGCAGCGTCAGCCGTCGCAGAAGCCCGGCATCCCCGGCATTGCCCGGATCGTTGCCGTCGCGTCGGGCAAGGGCGGCGTCGGCAAGTCGACGACCGCAGTCAACCTGGCGCTCGGCTTTGCCGCGGTCGGCATGAAGGTCGGCATTCTCGACGCCGACATCTACGGCCCGTCCATCCCGCGTCTGCTCAATCTGAAAGGCAAGCCGCGCACCTCCGGCGGCCGCACCATGATCCCGCTCGAGGCCTACGGGCTGAAGGCGATGTCCATGGGCTTCCTCGTCGACGAGGAGGTGCCAATGATCTGGCGCGGGCCGATGGTGATGTCGGCGCTGACCCAGATGCTGCGCGAAGTGGAATGGGGCGAGCTGGACATTCTGGTCGTCGACATGCCGCCGGGCACCGGCGACGCGCAGCTCACCATGGCGCAGAATGTGCCGCTGGCCGGGGCGGTCATCGTCTCGACGCCGCAGGACCTGGCCCTGATCGACGCCCGCAAGGGTCTCGCCATGTTCCAGAAGGTCGATGTTCCCGTGCTCGGCATCGTCGAGAACATGAGCTATTTCATCGCACCCGATACCGGCCATCGCTACGATATCTTCGGCCACGGCGGCGCCCGCGACGAGGCCGAGCGGCTGGGCGTGCCGTTCCTCGGCGAAGTGCCGATCGAGATGGCGATCCGCGAGAGCTCGGACAGCGGCCATCCGGTCGTCGCCGGGGATCCGGACGGCCCACATGCCGCCATCTACAAGGACATCGCCGCGCGCACGCTGGCCCGCCTGGAACTGGGGGCCCATGCGGCGCCGGCTCCCGAGATCGTTTTTGAGTAACTGGTCAAAAATTGCGCTTGCATGATTTTTGCAAAACTTGTGGGATGCCGGCCTCAGCGGACTCTCCGTCCGCATCGCTATTCGGGAGATGTCATCCATGAAGTTTGCAACCCGGCTGCTGGCCGCGACCGCGCTGACCATGGCGCTCGGCTCGGCCGCATCGGCCAAGACGCTCGTCTATTGCTCGGAAGGGTCGCCCGAGGGCTTCGATCCGGCGCTCTACACCGCCGGCACCACCTTCGACGCGGCGTCGCGCACGGTCTATAACCGCCTCGTCGAGTTCAAGCACGGCTCCACCGAGATCGAGCCGGGCCTCGCCGAATCCTGGGAAGTCTCCGAGGACGGCAAGGAATACACCTTCAAGCTGCGCGCCGACGCGCAGTTCCAGACCACCGACTTCTTCACGCCGACCCGGCCGCTCAACGCCGACGACGTGATCTACTCCTTCGAGCGTCAGCTGAAGTCCGACAACCCGTGGAACCAGTATGTGACCGGCGCCAGCTGGGAATATGCCAACGGCATGGGCTTCCCGGACCTGATCGAGTCGATCGAGAAGGTCGACGACCTTACGGTGAAGTTCACGCTGACCCGGCCCGAAGCGCCGTTCCTGGCCGATCTGGCGATGGACTTCGCCTCGATCATGTCGAAGGAATATGCCGACAAGCTGGAAGCTGACGGCAACATGGCCATGCTGAACCAGCAGCCGCTGGGCACCGGCCCGTTCCAGTTCGTCGCCTATCAGCCCGACGCCGTGATCCGCTATGGCGCGCATCCGGACTACTGGGCCGGCAAGCAGCCGATCGACGACCTGGTCTTCGCCATCACCACCGACGCTTCGGTCCGCGCCCAGAAGCTGCTGGCCGGCGAATGCCACATCATGCCGTATCCGAACGCCGCCGACGTGGAGTCGATGCAGGCAAACGAGAACCTGACGGTTCTCGAGCAGGAAGGCCTGAACGTTGCCTATCTCGCCTACAACACCACCCAGGCGCCCTTCGACAAGGTCGAGGTCCGCAAGGCGCTGAACAAGGCGGTCAACAAGCAGGCGATCGTCGACGCCGTGTTCCAGGGCGCCGCCACCGTCGCCAAGAACCCGATCCCGCCGACGATGTGGTCCTATGACGACAGCATCGAGGACGACACCTACGATCCGGAAGCTGCCAAGAAGATGCTCGAGGAGGCCGGCGTCACCGACCTCTCCATGAAGCTCTGGGCGATGCCGGTCAG
Organism: Aurantimonas coralicida DSM 14790; assembly: GCF_000421645.1. Classification (GTDB taxonomy): domain Bacteria; phylum Pseudomonadota; class Alphaproteobacteria; order Rhizobiales; family Rhizobiaceae; genus Aurantimonas; species Aurantimonas coralicida. The sequence goes on from NZ_ATXK01000003.1 coordinate 335,875, forward strand.
CCGTCCCTACATGCTCAACGCGCGCCGCGCGGCCGAGCTGATGCAGGCCGATCTGCAGAAGGTCGGGGTGACTTCGGAGATCGTTTCCTACGAGTGGGGCGAGTATCTGGACAAGTCGAAGGCCGCGGACCGCGACGGTGCGGTGATGCTCGGCTGGACCGGCGACAATGGCGATCCGGACAACTTCCTCGACACGCTGCTCGGCTGCGATGCCGTCGGCGGCAACAACCGCGCCCAGTGGTGCAACGAGGAGTTCGATTCGCTGGTCAGCAAGGCCAAGGAAACCTCGGATCAGGCCGAACGCGTCGAGCTCTACAAGCAGGCGCAGAAGGTCTTCAAGGAAGAGGCGCCCTGGATGACCATCGACCATTCGACGGTGTTCATGCCGATGCAGAAGTCGGTCCAGAACTTCGTTCAGGACCCGCTCGGCTATCACCGCTTCGACGGCGTCGACATCGCCGAGTAACTTCGACGCGACATTGCGAGCATGGAACGGGGCGGCATCGAGCCGCCCCGTTTGCGTTGGGCGTCGGACATCCGTCGCCAGTGCCGTGGCGTAACGCTAAGCGGTTGAAAAGACGCAGAACTCCTGACCTTTGCGGGTTCGCTTTGGTGCCGCGATGGTGTAGGACGCTGCCGCGAGACCGCTACCGGCCTCACCCGAAACATGCGACAAGCCAATATGCAGCGCTTTCTTCTCTCTCGACTACTGGTCCTGATCCCGACCTTCATCGGTGTCTCGATCGTCGCCTTCGCCTTCATCCGGCTTCTGCCGGGCGATCCCGTGGCGCTGATGGCCGGCGAGCGGGTCATGGACCCCGAGCGCCACGCGGCGATCATGCAGCAGCTCGGCTACGACCGGCCGCTCTTCGTCCAGTATTTCGATTATCTCTTCGGCCTGTTCCAGGGCGATTTCGGGACCTCTATCGTCACCAAGCGCGGCGTGGCCGGCGAGTTCTTCACCCTGTTCCCGGCAACCCTCGAACTGTCCTTCTGCGCCATCGTGATCGCCATCTGCCTCGGCATTCCGGCCGGCGTGATCGCGGCGGTGAAGCGGGGATCCTGGTTCGACCAGAGCGTCATGGGCGCGGCGCTCGTCGGCTATTCCATGCCGATCTTCTGGTGGGGCCTGCTGCTGATCATCTTGTTCTCGGGCACCCTGCAATGGACGCCGGTCTCCGGCCGCATCTCGCTGCTCTACTATTTCCCTGCCGAAACCGGCTTCATGCTGATCGATTCGCTGCTGTCGGGTCAAAAGGGCGCCTTCACCTCGGCGCTGTCGCATCTCGTCCTGCCGTCGATCGTCCTTGCGACCATCCCGCTCGCGGTCATCGCCCGGCAGACCCGGTCGGCCATGCTGGAGGTTCTCGGCGAGGACTATGTCCGCACCGCCCGGGCCAAGGGCCTCGCCCGCAAGCGCGTTGTCGGCGTTCATGCGCTTCGCAACGCGCTGATCCCGGTCGTCACCACCATCGGCCTGCAGGTCGGCGTGCTCATGGCCGGCGCGATCCTCACCGAGACGATCTTTTCGTGGCCGGGCATCGGCAAGTGGATGGTCGACAGCGTCTTCCGGCGCGACTACCCGGTCGTCCAGGGCGGCCTGTTGCTGATCGCCATGATGATCATGCTCGTCAACCTGATCGTCGATCTCCTGTACGGCGTCATCAATCCCCGCGTTCGGGCGAAGTAGGAGGCGAGCGATGAGCCATATCGAAGCCCAGGAAGCCGCCGAAGGCGTTGGCACCGACATTCCGGACCGCAAGCCGGCCAAGAGCGTGCGCCGGCAGATGCTGGCCGAGTTCTGGTTCTATTTCTCCGAGAACAAGGGCGCGGTGGTCGGCCTCGTCGTGTTCCTCACGATCGTCTTCATCGCCCTGGCGGCGCCGCTGCTGGCGCCGCATTCGGCGGTGCTGACGAACTCCAACGCGCAGCTGCTGCCGCCGGCCTGGCAGGAAGGCGGCCAGTGGGCTTATTTCCTCGGCACCGATGCCATCGGCCGGGATATCCTTTCGCGGCTGATCTACGGCTCGCGCTATTCGCTGTTTATCGGCGTCGTGGTCGTCGTCATCGCGGTGAGTGTCGGCATCGCCGTCGGCCTGATCGCCGGCTATGTCGGCGGCTGGGTCGACACGGTGATCATGCGGGTGATGGACATCATCCTCGCCTTTCCGTCGCTGCTCCTCGCGCTGGTTCTCGTGGCCGTGCTCGGACCGGGCTTGACCAATGCGATGATCGCCATCTCGCTTGTCCTGCAGCCGCATTTCGTCCGCCTGACGCGCGCGTCGGTTCTCGCCGAGAAGCAGCGCGAATACGTCACCGCCGCCCGCGTCGTCGGCGCGGGACCGCTGCGGCTGATGCTGGTGACGATCCTGCCCAATTGTCTCGGACCGCTAATCGTCCAGGCGACTCTGTCCTTCTCCAACGCCATTCTCGATGCCGCCGCGCTCGGCTTCCTCGGCATGGGTGCGCAGCCGCCGACGCCCGAATGGGGCACCATGCTGGCCGAGGCGCGCGAGTTCATCCTGCGCGCCTGGTGGGTGGTAACCTTCCCGGGCCTCGCCATCCTGATCACGGTGCTCGCGATCAACCTCGTCGGCGACGGCCTGCGCGATGCGCTGGACCCGAAGATGAAGCGAAGCTGACAGCCATGCCCCTGCTTTCCATCCGCAATCTGTCGGTGACCTTCGACACCGCCTCCGGTCCGTTCAAGGCGGTCGACGGCATCGATCTCGTCATCGATTCCGGCGAGGTGCTCGGCATCGTCGGCGAGTCCGGCTCCGGCAAGTCCGTGGCCATGCTCGGCCTGATGGGCCTGCTGCCGCCGTCGGCCACCGTGACCGCCGACGAGATCTCCTTCGAGGGGCGCGACATGCAGGCGATGTCGGCCCGCGAGCGCCGCAAGATCATCGGCCGCGACATCGCGATGATCTTCCAGGAGCCGGTGGCCAGCCTCAATCCGTGCTTCAATGTCGGCTACCAGATCAAGGAAGCGCTGAAGGCGCATACCGAACTGGACCGCAAGGCGCGGCAGGCGCGGGCCGTCGAACTGCTGCAGCTCGTCGGCATTCCCGAACCCGAGCGGCGGCTGACGGCGTTCCCGCACCAGCTGTCGGGCGGCATGAGTCAGCGCGTGATGATCGCCATGGCGACCGCCTGCAATCCCAAGCTGCTGATCGCCGACGAGCCGACCACCGCGCTCGACGTCACCATCCAGGCGCAGATCCTCGATCTTCTGCTCGATCTGCAAAAGCAGCACGGCATGGCGATGATCCTGATCACCCATGACATGGGCGTCATCGCCGAGACCGCCGAGCGGGTGGTGGTGCAATATGCCGGCCAGCAGGTCGAGCGCCAGCCGGTGGCGACCCTCTTCGACGAGCCGCACCATCCCTATACGGCGGCCCTTCTCTCGGCGATTCCCGAGCGGGCGACGGGCACACGCCTGCCGACCATTCCGGGCGTCGTGCCGGGGCAGGGCGACCGGCCGGATGGCTGCCTGTTCAATCCGCGCTGCCCCAAGGCCGACGATGTCTGCCGCACGGTCGTGCCGCCGCGCCAGCCTCCGGCTCTGGGCGAGGCGCTCTGCCATTATCCCCTGGGCGCCGATCCGCGTGCGCCGGGCGACGTGCCGGCCGGCTTCGGCCCGGACGGTAGCTTCCAGGAGGGGGCGGGCCGCCCCGCCGATATCGCAACGGATCTGCGGGGAGACGCACGATGACCGCAATCGTCACCGCGACCGATCTCAGCCAGTCCTACGAGGTCCGGCGCGGCATGTTCCAGAAGCCGCTCGACCTGCGGGCGGTGAAGGAGGCCAATTTCGTCGTCGAGGAGGGCGAGACCCTCGCCATCGTCGGCGAGTCCGGCTGCGGCAAGTCCACCCTCGCGCGCATGCTGACGATGATCGAGACCCCGTCCGAGGGCGTGCTCGACATCGATGGCGTCCGCGTGTCCGGCAAGGACAAGGGCGACGTCAAGAAGCTCCGCTCCACCGTGCAGATCGTGTTCCAGAACCCCTATGGCGCGCTCAATCCACGCCAGAAGGTCGGAACGATCATCGAGGAGCCGCTGAAGATCAACACCAATTTGTCGTCGGCCGAGCGGCGCAGGAAGGCCGAGGCGGCCCTGGCCGAGGTGGGGCTGCGGCCGGAGCATTACGCCCGCTATCCGCACATGTTCTCCGGTGGCCAGCGGCAGCGCATCGCGATCGCCCGGGCGATCATCCTGGAGCCGAAGATCCTCGTCCTCGACGAGCCGGTCTCGGCCCTCGACGTGTCGATCCAGGCGCAGATTCTGAACCTCCTGGCCGATCTGCAGGAGCGGCTCGGCCTCACCTACATCTTCATCAGCCACGATCTGTCAGTGGTCCGGCATGTCGCGGATCGGGTGATGGTGATGTATCTCGGCCGTCCGGTCGAGATCGCGCCGGTCGACGCGCTCTACGCCAACCCGCTGCACCCTTATACGCGGGCGCTGCTGTCGGCGACGCCGGCGACGCGGCCGAGCGACCGCGGCGAGCGTATCCGCCTGTCCGGCGAATTGCCGTCGCCCTTCGACCCGCCGCCGGGCTGTTCGTTCAATCCGCGCTGTCCCTATGCCAACGAGCGCTGCCGCTCCGAGCTGCCGGTGCTGACCCAGCACGGCGAGACCAAGGTCGCCTGTTTCGCGGTGGACGAAGGCCGGCTTCCGCCGCCCTGATCGGGCGGGGAACGAAAGGTCCCAAGAAGCTGCTCCGATAAGGCTGGGCTAAGCTGAGGCGGCCAATTCTGTACGCATAGGCGTCCCAGTTGATCTGCTAGGCTTCTCATTTCTGAAAAGATAAGGCGCCTCGTTCACGATCGATCGGACCATGAACATCAGATCCTGTGCGAAATAAAGGCGCTCCGCCGGGTTCCAGAGGAGATCTGACGGCAGTGTTGCTGAGGCAACGAGTACAACGTACTCATCGGTGCCTAGCCTTCGGCGGAGCAAGTCCGGACGGAACACGTAACAACCAATCGGAGCTGCGAGGCCTCCTGCATCCGAATGTTTCTTGTTTGCCCCGACAGTATGCCTCAGGTGATTGTCGATCAAAACGGTCGCGTCCAATTCATGCTCGGAGCACGCCTCAAGGTACACAGGCTCGTGGCAGGGGATGTAGAGATTGAAGTTCACCCGGTGGACGTTCAGCTCCACACGTATGCGACAGGTGATCTCTTGGCCGTCATCGTCTTGATATTTGATTTCGTAGTCGGCGTAGCACCGCCCACGAATATGACTTATCGAAACATCGGCCGTTCGATCATCTTGGGATGAGCGGAAGTTCCGCGACCATCGCTTGAAATCAGGTGCTGACTCTGGAATCAGCCTGAGTTGGCTCGGGATTACGGAATTTAAGGTCTGTTCGGTTCGCTTCGCGATTGAGAGTGTTCCAGACTGCACCGCCGCGATGCAGAGTGTGAATAGTAATATCGGAGCGATTACGCCGGTGAGATGGGCAGCAGCCTGTACCCAGCTTGATCGGTCCCCCTCATACATCGCCACGAAGAAGAGCGCACCGCAAACTACTGCCAACGCCAGTATGATCAGTCCAATGAGCACCCTAGCCCAATGCGGGATGGTGGCAATCTGGACCTTATTGATCAGTTCCATCGGCCACCTCGAACTCCTCTCGCAGCTTCAGCCCCCGACTATAACCTCTGCCTGGCGATGATGAAACGACGATCCGGGTACGAGAAACAACGCGGTCCAAGGATCTACACCTTCGATCAGCCGGCCTGATGCCGCTCCAGTGCGTCGACGATGTCCTGCGGGCCGATCTGGCCGAGGATTTCGCCCTTGCGCGCGACCACCACGGTGCCCTTGCCGTGGCTGACGGCGGACATGACCTTCTGCAGCGGCGTGCCGGGTTCGGCCATCTGCGCGACATTGGCGGGGCTGGCCTCGCCCGTGCGGTCGTAGGGCTTCATCACGTCGGCCGCCGTCAGGACGTTGAGCGGGTTCATGTGGGCGACGAAGTCGGCGACATAGTCGTCGGCCGGGCGCAGCACGATGTCCTGCGCGGTGCCGACCTGGACAATGCGGCCGCCTTCCATGATCGCGATCCGATTGCCGATCTTGAACGCCTCGTCGAGATCGTGGCTGACGAAAATAATGGTCTTCTTCAGCCGCTGCTGGATTTCCAGAAGCTCGTCCTGAAGCCGCGAACGGATCAGCGGATCGAGGGCCGAGAACGGCTCGTCCATCAGGAGGATCGGGGCGTTGGTGGCGAAGGCGCGGGCAAGGCCCACGCGTTGCTGCATGCCGCCGGACAGTTCGCCGACGCGGCTGTCGACCCAGTCGCCGAGGCCGACGAGCTCGAGCTGCTCCACAACGCGCTCGCGCCGCTGGCTGCGCGGCACGCCGGAAAACTCCAGACCGAGCCCGACATTGTCGGCCACCGTGCGCCAAGGCAGCAGGGCGAATTGCTGGAACACCATCGCCACTTCGTGGCGGCGCAGATCCCGCAGCCGCTTGGCACCGCAATCCTTGGGATCGACGATGCCCTTGCCCGTATCGATCAGCACCTTGCCGCGGGTGATCGGGGCAAGACCGTTGACCGCCCGCAGCAGCGTCGACTTGCCGGAGCCCGACAGGCCCATCAGCACGGCGATCTCGCCTTCCTGGATGTCGAGGGAGGCATCGGCGACACCGAGGGTCACGCCAGTCTCGTCGCGGATCTCGGCCCGGCTCCTGCCGGCATCGACCAGCGGCAGCGCCTGCTCGGGATTGCGACCGAAGACGATCGAGACGTTCTGGAAGGATACGATCGGGCTCATGAACGGCCTTCCTCGTCGATGCGGAAGAAGCGGTCGAGGATGATCGCCAGGAGCACGATCGCCAGCCCGGCCTCGAAGCCCTGGCCGATATTGATCGTGTTCAGGGCGCGCAGCACCGGCACGCCGAGGCCCGGTGCGCCGACGAGGGCGGCGATCACCACCATCGATAGGGACAGCATGATGGTCTGGGTCAGCCCGGCCATGATCTGCGGCAGGGCGTAGGGGATCTCGATGGTCATCAGGCGCTGCATTGGCGTGGCGCCGAAGGCGTCACCCGCTTCGAGAAGCTGGCGCGGGGTCGAGGCGATGCCGAGGCGCGTCAGCCGGATCGGCGAGGGCAGGGCGAAGATCACCGTCGCTACGAGGCCCGGCACGAGGCCGAGGCCGAACAGGATCAGCGCCGGGATCAGATAGACGAAGGTCGGGATCGTCTGCATCAGGTCGAGGATCGGCCGCAGGATGGCGTAGAGCCATTCGCGCCGCGCCGCCGCCACGCCCACCGGTACGCCGATGAGCATGCAGACGGCGGTCGAGGCCAGCACCAGCGCTAGCGTCTCCGTCGTCTCCTCCCAGAAGCCGAGATTGATTATGAGGAGCAGGCCGGCCACCGTGAAGATGACGATCGGGATGGAGCGCCGTGCGGCATAGGCGATGGCGGCGAAGACCGCGACGACGATGAGCGGATGCGGCCATTGCAGGATGTACAGGATGGCATCGATGAAGGCGCCCAGCCCGTCGCGGATCGCGTCGAAGAGGAACGTGAAATTGGCGGTCAGCCAATCGACGAAGGCTTCGGCGTAATCGCCGATGGGGAGCGGGTGATCTACGAGCCACTGCACGGGCAATCGGGTCCTTCAGGGTCGCGTCACGGCGGCTGAAGCGCCGTGACGGCAGGATGTTCGGCGCGAGACTGGCCGTTTCGGCCGGACGCCCGGCATCAGATCGGGCGCCCCGTGCGGGACGCAGTCCGGAACTTGAGCGGCCCGGCCTGCCAATGCCACGGAAGGCCGGCGCCGGCCGGCCCTCGTCAGGTGTTCTGCGGCTTACGAGAGGCCGAGATAGGCCTTGACCGCCGGCAGGCCATCTTCGCCGTCCTTGGTCTTCACACCTTCAAGCCAGGTGGCGATCTGGTCGGGATTGGCCTTCAGCCATTCCTGGGCCGCCGCTTCCGGCTTCTCGCCATCGTCGAGGATCGCGCCCATCACGGCGTTCTCCATCTCCAGCGAGAAGGTGAGGTCGGACAGCAGCGCGCCGACATTCGGGCACTCTTCGAGATAGCCCTTGCGCACGGTGGTGTGGACCGTGGCGCCGCCGAAGTCGGGGCCAAAGAAATCGTCGCCGCCGGCCAGATACTGCAGGTCGAAGTTCTTGTTCATCGGATGCGGCGCCCAGCCGAGGAAGACGATCGGGTCTTCGGAACGGGTGGCGCGGGCGACCTGGCTGAGCATGCCCTGCTCGGAGGATTCCACGATGTCGAAATCGCCGAGATCGAAGGCGTCCTTCTCGATCATGTCGAGGATCAGGCGGTTGCCGTCATTGCCCGGCTCGATGCCGTAGATCTTGCCGTCCAGCTGGTCGGAGAACTTGGCGATGTCGGCGAAGCTCTTGAGCCCCTCGTCGAACAGGTACTGCGGCACCGCCAGCGTGTATTTGGCGCCGGTCAGGTTGGTCTTGACGTCCTCGACCGATCCGTCCTCGAGATAGGGCGCGATGTCGGCCTGCATGGAGGGCATCCAGTTGCCGAGGAAGACGTCGATGTCCTCGTTCTTCATGGAGGCGAAGGTGACCGGCACCGACAGGACCTTGGTGTCGGTGTCGTAGCCGAGGCCCTTGAGGATTTCCGTGGTGACGGCGGTCGTCGCCGTGATGTCCGTCCAGCCGACATCGGAGAAACGGACCGTCGAACAGGACTCCGCTTCCTGGGCGAGCGCCGGGGTGCCGATGAAAGCGGTGCCGAGCATGGCGGCTGCGAACATTCGGGAAAGCTTCATAGGAATCGTCTCCTGGTCGGCAGGCCGGGGACGCTGGGCACGCCCCGCTGCTGCATGAATGTGATGGCGATTGTTATTGCCGCGGTAGCCCGTGAACGCAACAGTTCGCAGGACTTATTGTCGGCTGCGACAGCGCCTTGCACGGCCTCGAACAGCCGGGAATTCCGGGCTTTCGCAGTTGGATGCGGGGCCGCCGCCTACACGCCGTTCGGGCATTTTCCGCAATGGCGTGCATGTCTCCTCGCAGCATCAACTGTGCGAATTTGGCACGGTCCGTAGCAAAATAGTGACAGCGTCTTGCGGCGACTTGGGTTACAGTCTGGATATTGCGGTATTGGACGGACGGGGACCCCGACTTCATCCTCCCTGTTGACGGGCTCGTTCGACACCACAGCCGCGATACCGATCCGAGTGCGGTGTTCCTCCTCCCAACGCCGCCCATCGTGATCATGGAATGAAGAGCCCGGTGCGCCTGCGCCCGGGCTCTTTCCGTTTCGGCCTTCCGCCATGCGCCACGGCCAGCCGGCTTCCTGTCCGGCCGCCGCACCAAGTGCGGCTTATCGCGGGATAGGAAATCCTGACGCGGACAGGCATTGGCATTGGCGCGTCAGGCTGCCTATGGTCGCCTGCGAGGCAGACCAGACAGGGAGAACCGGGCTTGGCCGAGATCAAAACCGACATCGCCATTGCGCGTGCCGCGGCGAAGAAGCCGATCCGCGAGATCGCAGCCAAGCTTGGCATCGCGGAAGAGGACATCGTCCCCTACGGCCACGACAAGGCGAAGATCTCCGCCCCGTTCATCAAGTCCCTGCAGGATCGGCCGGACGGCAAGCTGATCCTCGTCACCGCGATCAATCCGACGCCGGCCGGCGAGGGCAAGACCACCACCACGGTCGGCCTCGGCGACGGCCTCAACCGGATTGGCAAGCGCGCCGCGATCTGCATCCGCGAAGCCTCGCTCGGCCCCAATTTCGGCATGAAGGGCGGTGCGGCCGGCGGCGGCTATGCGCAGATCGTGCCGATGGAGGACATGAACCTCCACTTCACCGGCGATTTCCACGCCATCACCACTGCCCACAATCTCCTGTCGGCGATGATCGACAACCACATCTACTGGGGCAACGCCCTGGAGATCGACACACGCCGCGTGACCTGGCGCCGGGTGATGGACATGAACGACCGGGCGCTGCGCGGCATCGTGGCTTCCCTCGGCGGTGTCGCCAACGGGTATCCCCGCGAGACCGGCTTCGACATCACCGTCGCCTCCGAGGTCATGGCGATCCTGTGCCTGTCCAAGGACCTCGCCGATCTGGAAAAACGCTTGGGCGCGATCATCGTCGGCTACCGCCGCGACAAGAGCGCGGTCTATGCGCGCGACCTGAAGGCGGACGGCGCCATAGCGGTCCTTCTCAAGGACGCCATGCAGCCCAACCTCGTCCAGACGCTGGAGAACAACCCGGCCTTCGTCCATGGCGGCCCCTTCGCCAACATCGCCCATGGCTGCAATTCGGTGGTCGCCACGACGACGGCGCTGAAACTCGCCGACTACGTGGTGACCGAAGCCGGCTTCGGCGCCGATCTCGGTGCCGAGAAGTTCTTCGACATCAAGTGCCGCAAGGCCGGGCTGAAGCCGGCCGCGACCGTCATCGTCGCCACCGTCCGGGCGCTGAAGATGAATGGCGGCGTCGCCAAGGACGCGCTGGGGACCGAGGACGTCGACGCGGTGACGCGCGGCTGCGCCAATCTCGGTCGGCATATCGAGAATATCCGCCAGTTCGGCGTGCCCGCCACCGTGGCGATCAACCATTTCGTCACCGACACGGACGCCGAGATCGAGGCCATCAAGGCCTATGTCGCGGAGCTCGGGGAGGAGGCGATCGTCTGTCGCCACTGGGCCGATGGCTCGGCCGGTATCGAGGAGCTGGCGCACCGGGTCGTGGCGCTCGCCGACAGCGGTGCGTCGCAATTCGCGCCGCTCTATCCCGACAAGATGAGCCTGTTCGACAAGATCGAGACCGTGGTCAAGCGCATCTATCGCGGCGCCGAGGCGACCGCCGACAAGAGCGTGCGCGAGCAGCTCACCGCCTGGGAGGAGGCCGGCTATGGCGACCTGCCGGTCTGCATGGCCAAGACGCAATATTCCTTCTCCACCGACCCGACCCTGCGCGGCGCCCCGGACGGCCACACCGTCCACATACGCGAAGTGCGCCTGTCCGCCGGGGCCGGCTTCGTCGTCGCCATCTGCGGGGAGATCATGACCATGCCTGGCTTGCCGTCGAAACCGGCTGCCGAGACCATCCGTCTGAATGCCGACGGCGAGGTCGAGGGGCTGTTCTGATCGCCGAGCGGGACAGGTCGGTCTCGCGATCGTCCGTCACGACAGCGTTGCCGTTCTCCGCATAGGACGGTAGCTCCGCTAGCCGGTGCGCCGGCGGCTCGCCCTTTGCGCCCGCCCGCACTATTCTCCGGCCGTCCGCAGTCCAGCCATGAGCCTTGCATGTCCGCCATCTCGCTCGCCGCCGTCACCAAACGCTTCGGCGAGACCGCGGCCGTCGACGACGTCTTCCTCGAGATCCGGGCGGGCGAGTTCGTCGCGCTGCTCGGTGCGTCGGGCTGCGGCAAGACGACCCTGCTTCGCCTGATCGCCGGCTTCGACACGCTGTCCGGCGGTGCGATCCGCTTCGACGGGGCTCTGGTGGCCGGCGATGGCCAGCATGTGCCGCCGGAGGACCGCAATGTCGGTATCGTCTTCCAGTCCTATGCGCTCTGGCCGCATATGAGCGTGGCCGAGAATGTCGGCTATCCGCTGCGGGTGCGGGGCCTGAAGGGAACGGCGCGGGCCGGAAAGGTCGCCGAGGCTCTGGCGGCGGTCGACCTGACCGGTTTCGAGGCGCGGCGTCCGGCCGATCTGTCCGGCGGGCAGCGTCAGCGTGTGGCGTTGGCGCGGTGCCTTGCCATGGATCCGGCAGTGGTCCTGCTCGACGAGCCGCTGGCCAATCTCGACGTCAATCTGCGCGCCTCGATGGAAGACACCTTCCGCGAGTTCCACCAGCGCACCGGCGCGACCATGGTCTATGTCACCCACGATCAGGCCGAGGCGATGGCCATGGCCGACCGGGTGGCGGTGATGGAGGCGGGCCGGATCCTGCAGGTCGCGGACCCGGTGACGCTGTATGCCGAGCCGGGCTCGCAGCAGGTGGCCCGGTTCGTCGGCAACGGCCAGATCGTCGATGGCCGCATCCTGCGCGGGCTCGGGCCGGACCGCATCGCCGTCCAGCTGTTCGGCAGCGAGGTGGCGGTGCGGTGCCAGCCGGACGCCATGCCGGCGACCGGCACCACCGCACGTCTGTGCCTGCGGCCCGAGCATCTTGAGCCGACCGAGGGCGCCGGCTTTGCCGCGACCGTGCGCAAGGCGACCTTCAAGGGCTCGCATGTGATCCTCGACGTGTCGCCTGAGGCGGCACCCGAGACCGTGCTGCCGGTCTGGGCCCCGCATCTGGCGGCTATCGGCAGCATGATCCGGGTCAGGGCGAAGGATGGCTGGCTGCTGCCGTCCGGTCACGCCTCTGCGGCGAAGCCGGCACGCGCTGCCTGAACCGGCGGTCGGCCGCTCAGTCGGTCCAGGGCAGGACGCCGCGCGGCAGGCGCCGCGCAAACAGGGCCGTCACGCCCATGATTGCGACAATGGCCACCACGGTGACCGCCGCCACTGCCGAGGCCAGCACCGTCGCGCCGGAATCGTCGAGATTGAAGACCACCACGCCGAGCGTCTCGTTGCCGGCCGACCACAACAGCGCCGAGACGGTCAGTTCGTTGAAGCTGGTCATGAAGGTGAGGATCGCGCCCGCCGCCGCGGCCGGCGCGAGCAGCGGGAAGACCACCGTGTGCAACCGGAACAGATAGCGTGCGCCGGTCATGCGCGCAGCTTCCTCCAATGCCCGGTCCACCTGCTGCACCGCCCCTACGACGGGGCGCAGCGACAGGGTCAGGAAGCGCGCCAGATAGGCGAAGAAGATGATCCAGATCGTGTTGTAGAGGCTGATGCCGAGCACCGGTAGCGGCATGATGAAGATCAGGATCGCGGCAATGCCGAGCACGATGCCGGGCAGGGCGTAGGGCAGTTCCGCCATCATCGCCAGAGCATCCAGAAGCCGGCTCTTGCGCCACACGACGAAGGCCGCGAAGGGCACGCAGACCGCGACGAGGAATAGCGAGGTCCCGGCCGCGAGGAGGAACGAGTTGCGGAAGGCGCGCACGGTGGAATCCTGCCGGAACAGCACCTCGGCGTAGTTGGACAAAGTCACCGTCCGGCCGGTCAGGGGCACGCCATAGGCCGTGACCAGCGAGGTCGCGAGGAGCGCGATCAGCGGCACCACCAGAATGGCGACGATAATCGCCCAGGCGAGCCCCTCGATGGGTCCGCGCCAGCGGCCGAGGGCGTAGCGCAGGGCCTGAGCGGGGGCGCCGACGGTGCGATAGTCGCGCTTGCCGATGACCAGCGCCTGCACCGCGAAGCCGACGAAGGCGAGGGCGCCGACGACGATCGACAGCACCGCGACCTCCGAGATGATCGACGGGCCGAAGCTCGCCAGCCGCTGATAGATCAGGGTCGGCAGAACGGTGTAGCCGGCCGGAATGCCGAGCAGCGCCGGAATGCCGAAATTGCCGACGGCCGAGACGAAGGCCAAGGCGCCGCCGGCGACCAGCGGCGGGGTCATCATCGGCAGGACGATGGTCGCCATGACCCGCAGCCGGCCGGCGCCGCAGGCGCGTGCTGCCTCGATCATCTCGCGCGGCAGGCCGCGCAGGCCGGCGCGCACGGCGAGAAACACCAGCGGCGCATGCTGGATGCCGAGCAGCAGGACGATGCCGCCGGGGCTGTAGATCGGGTTGGGCGAGCCGAGCGGCGGGGCGAAGCCGAGCGTGATCAGGAGCGGGCTCGCCGGTCCGAACAATTGCGCCCAGGACAGCGCCGTCACCTGCGGCGGGATCATCAACGGCAGCAGGAAGCAGAACACCAGCGCCGCCTTGGCGCGGATATCGGTGAGGGCGACGATCAGCGCGAAGAGCGTGCCGAGGACGAGCGAAATCGCCGTGCCGAGCGTGGCCGTGACCAGCGAATGCCAGGCCGCCGTCCAAGTGGAACCGGCGGTGAGCACGGTACGGATATTGGCAAGGTCGGGCGTGCCGCCGGGCGCGAAGGCCTCGACGACGAGCCGCGTGACCGGCAGGACGCTGACGAGGCCGACGAAAACGACGAGAACGGCGAGAGTGATGCTCTCGCCGTTCCAGCGTCTGGCAATGGAAGTGATGGCGGGCAGAGGTCAGCCGCCGAAGAGTTCGGCGAAGCGCTTCTTGTTCGCCTCCTCGTCGGCGAGCGCCTTGGCCGCATCGAAGGGCATCAGCTTGATCGCGTCGCGGGCCGGGAAGCCGGCAGGCGCCTCGACGCCGTCGCGGGCCGGCAGGTAGCCCTGGCTCGCCGCCAGCTTCTGGCCGTCCTCGCTGAGGACGAAATCGACGAAGGCCTTGGCGGCCTCCGGGTTCTGCGCGGTCTTCAGAATCGCGACCGGCTCGGTGACGGCGGAAACGCCTTCCTCGGGGAAGACGAAATTGACCGGCGAACCGTTCGCAGCTTCGCGGATCGGCAGGAAGTCGACGATCACGCCGTAGGGCTTCTCGCCGCCGGCCACCGCCTTCAGGACGCCGCCATTGCCGCCGGACGCCGTGGCGCCGTTTTCGGCGAGCGCCGCGACATAGTCCCAGCCGAGATCGGGGTTCTGGGTAAGCGTCGCCAGATGCACCAGCGCAGCGCCCGAGGTCAGCGGGCTCGGCATGGTCGTCTGGCCGCTGAGCGCCGGGTCCGCCAGGTCCTTCCAGGAGGACGGCGTGGTCTCGGCGCGGGTGTTGTTGACGATGCCGGTGGTGATCAGCTTGGTCGAAAAATAGGTCTTGTCGGTGTCGAACAGGCCGTCCGCGAAGCCGGTCGTGTCGGCGTCGGCATGGGGCATCAACCGGTCGTCGCGCTTCAGGCCTTCCATGGTCACGCTGTCGGCGATGAGCAGCACGTCCGGCTGCGGGTTGCCGGCGGCGAACTCGGCCTGCAGCTTGGCCATGACCTTGGTCGTGCCGTCGCGGACCCATTCGACGTCCACGTCGGGATGCTTCGCCTTGAAGGCGTCGACGGTCGCCTGGGCGTCCTCGTTCGGCTGGCTCGTATAGAGCGCCAGCTTGCCGGACTGGGCGAAGGCCGTGTCGGAGAGGAGAATGGCGGCGAAAGTGGCGGCGGCGAAGCCGAGGCTGCGGATCATGGTGGTCTCCTCAGATCGTGTTCGGGGTTCGCGGAAAGGTCGGCGCCCACGGGCAGGGCGACTACAGCGCCACCCGTGACAGGAAGATGACGGGCGGTCCAGCGAGCGGTGTTACGGCAATCAGCTGCGGGAATCCTCGACGATCATCCGGGCGGCCTTTTCGGCGATCATGATCGTCGGCGAGTTGGTGTTGCCGGAGGTGATGGTCGGCATCACCGAGGCGTCGGCGACCCGCAGCCCTTCAATGCCGCGCACCCGCAGCCGTTCGTCGACCACGGCGCCGGCATCGCCGTCCGGCCCCATCTTCGCCGTCCCGACCGGATGGAAGATGGTCGTGCCGAGATCGCCTGCCGCCACCAGCATGTCATCGTCCGACACGACATGGGCACCCGGCTTGTATTCTTCCGGCTTGTAGGGCGCGAGCGGCGACTGGGCGACGATCCGGCGGGCCCATTTCAGGCTGTCCACCGCGACCTGTCGGTCCTCGTCCGTGGAGAGATAGTTGGGCGAGATGTCCGGCGTGTCCTCGACCAGAGAGCCGGTCAGGTGGACGCTGCCGCGGCTCGTCGGTCGCAGATTGCAGACGCTGGCAGTGAAGGCGGAGAACGGGTGGAGACCCTTGCCCCAGTCGTCGAGGGAGAGCGGCTGGAAGTGGAATTCCAGATCCGCGGTCGCCCGGTCCGGGCGCGACTTGACGAAGGCCCCGACCTGGCTCGGCGCCATGGTCATCGGCCCACGGCGGCGCAGCGCGTAGTCCGCGCCCATCATCGCCCGGCGGAAGAGGTTCTTGTATTCGCTGTTCAGCGTCTTGATGCCGTCGACCCTGTAGATCGGCCGGATCTGCAGATGGTCCTGCAGATTCTCGCCGACGCCGGGCAGGTGCCGGACCGGGGCGATGCCGTGCGGCCGCAGGCGGTCGGTGTCGCCGATGCCGGACCGCTCGAGGATCAGCGGCGTGCCGACCGCGCCGGCCGACAGCACGATCTCGCCGGCCGCCTTCGCCTCGAAGGTCTGGCCGTCACGGCGATATTGCAGCGAGACGGCGCGCCCATCCTTGACCGTGACCCGGTCGATCATCACGCCGGTCACGACCTTCAGGTTCGGCCGGTGCAGGACCGGCTTCAGGAAGCCGCGTGCTGCGCTCCAGCGTCGCCCGCCCTTCTGGTTGACCTGGAAATAGGCCGAGCCCTCGTTGTCGCCGGTGTTGAAGTCATCGATCTTGGGCACGCCGGCCGCATGTGCCGCGTCCCGGACCCGGTCGAGGATCTCCCAGCGGATGCGCGGATGCTCGACCCGCCATTCGCCACCCGCGCCGTGAAACTCGCTCGGACCGTCGGCATGGTCCTCGATCGCCTTGAACAGCGGCAGCACGTCGTCCCAGCCCCAGCCCCGGAGGCCGAGCTGGCGCCAATGGTCGTAGTCCGCCGCCTGGCCGCGCATGTAGATCATGGCGTTGATCGCGGACGATCCGCCGAGGGTCTTGCCGCGCGGATAGGAGAGGGCCCGCCCGTTCAGCCCGGCCTGGGCCGACGTCTTGAACATCCAGTCCGAGCGCGGATTGCCGATGGCGAAGAGATAGCCGACCGGGATGTGGAACCAGATCCAGTTGTCCTTGCCGCCCCCCTCCAGAAGCAACACGCGATTGCGCGGATTGGCGGAGAGCCGGTTGGCGAGGACGCATCCGGCCGAACCGGCCCCGGCGACGATATAGTCGAATTCTTCCATGACCTCGCTCTAGCCGAAACTTTCGGCTTGGGGAATGTCGGCCGGTGCGGTCGATTGCGCGCAGCCGTTACGGAAGTCGCGCGCTCGCCATCGCGCAAAACCTTCGCGATACCGGCCGGATCTGCCTGCTTCTTAAGCACTCATAGAGGGCTTTCCCATTCACTGAGATGACCGAAGAATAGGCCGTAACGCCATGGCGAAGCTTGTCAGTCTGTTCATCTCCCGTCGCCAGCAGACGATCATCGCGATCGTCGTGGGGAGCTTGATCTTTCTTGTGCTGACCGGCGGGGCCGGTGTGTTCGCGCTGTACGAGGCGCGTCAGTCGATGCGGGCCGAGAGCCGCGTGGCGCTGGCGCCCTACGCCCAGATCCGCCGGAATCTCGACTCGACCTTTGCCGAGCTGGAAAAGCAGGTCACGGCCGCGCCCTGCAGCGCTGAATTCCGGGAACAGCTCCGCCGCGTGGCCTTCCTTCCGGACGGCTTCCACGAGTTCCTCTACGTTGTTGATGGCGCGGCGCTTTGCTCGGCCAGCATCGGGGTGTTCGAGACACCCCTGCAGTTCGGCGAGCCGGACATCCGGGTCGGCGCGGAGACCGTCGTCTGGATGCAGCGCGACCTGTCCTTCTCGGGATTCGAGGGTCTCTTTGGGAGCATCGTCCAGGAAGGCGACTTCGCCATTGTCGTGCGTCAGGACGAAGTGCCGCACGCGGTCCCGCAATGGATGGAGTTCGAGACCGTTGCAACGGCTTCGAGCGGTCGTCGATGGCACCTCGATGGCGTCGAGGGTGTCTTCGATGCCAACCGCCAGGCCGCCATCGACGGCACCGCGCCGCTGTCCGGCACCGTTCGCAGCATCGATTGCGGCGACGACGGAATGATCTGCGTGGCCACCCAGGCCTCGCTGACCTCCCTGCTCGCACGCGTAGCGCCCTATGCCATCGTGGCGCTCCTGTTCTCTGCGCTGCTGTCGGCTGTCCTTGCCATCCAGGCGCGCGCGCTGATCGTCCGGCGCTGGGCCTTCGATGCACGCTTTCGCCGCTATCTCGACGCAGAGACCGTGGTGTGCGGCTACCAGCCGATCATGGAGCTCGCGACCGGCCGCATCGCCGGCTGCGAGGTGCTGGCGCGCTGGCGCGACATCGACGACACCATCGTCTATCCGGACCGCTTCATTCCGCTGGTCGAGCGCTACGGCCTGACCCGGCAGTTCACCCGGATGGTGGTCGAGAAGGCGCACCGCGAACTCTCCGCCGCGATGCCGGCGGGGCTGTTGCTGAAGGTCACGTTCAACGTCTTCCCGCGCGATCTCGACAGTGCCGTGCTCTGCGACATCTTCGGGCCGTTCCTCGCCGAGCCTGAGCGCTTCCGGGTGATCATCGAACTCGTCGAAAGCGACGCCATCGACATGGAGACGGCGCCCCGCGAGATCGAGAGGCTGCGCGACACCGGCATCCGCACCTACATCGACGACTTCGGCAGCGGCTATTCGAACATCCAGAACCTGGCGGCGCTGTCGGTGGACGGGGTCAAGCTGGACCGTGCCTTTGCCATGGCGCCGGCCGACAGCATGATGGCCCGGATGCTGTATCACGCCGTGGAGATGATCCATTCCTCCGGCCGGATGATGGTGGTCGAGGGAATCGAGACGGCCGAACGTCTCGAGGAATTACGCGCCTTCCGCCCGGCGATCGACTTCGTGCAGGGCTACCACATCTCGCGGCCCCTCGGGATCGAGCCCTTCGCGGGATTCCTTGCCGACGCAAGCCGTCCGGATCAGCTCATCGCGAAGGCCGCATAGGGTTTCGGAAGATTGCCGGAACCGATCGCGCCGCCGGCTAGCAGCCTTTCCCATTGCCCTTTGGGGCCGGGTCGTCTATCCGATTCCCATGGACACGATGATCTCTGCAAAGAACTGGTGGTGGGCTCGCTGATAGCGGCCGGACCATCACGCATGTGATCAGTACCTCAAGGCCGCCTCGGATCATCCGGCGGCCTTTTTGCTATGTCGCCGGGGGTCCGGGCACGAGACCCGCAACGAGCTTGTCGCAAGACCCGGAGAAGATTCATGGTGACCGAACAGACCGAAGACGGACGGGAACGGTATGTGACCGCCGGAGGCATCGTCATCACCCGCAGCCGGCAGGCCGTGGCGTATGAGGGCGCGATCGAGCCCTATTTCGACTGGCTCGACACCCGCCGCGGGGCCGTCCTGTTCTCCAACTACGAATATCCCGGCCGCTACACGCGCCAGGACGTCGCCTTCGTCGATCCGCCGCTGGTCATCTCGTCGGACAGGCGCGACATGCGCATCGAGGCGCTGAACCCGCGCGGCCGTGTGCTGCTCGGCTTCATCGACGCGGCGCTGGCCGGCAATGACGACATCGCGAGCCGCACGCGTAGCGACGACATCATCGACCTGACCATCGTCGAGCCGACCGCGGCGGTGACCGAGGAAGAGCGTTCGCGCATGCCGAGCGTCTTTTCCGTGCTGCGGACCATCGTGTCGCTGTTCCGCTCCGAGGAGGGGCGCGAACTCGGCCTCTACGGCGCCTTCGGCTACGATCTCGCCTATCAGTTCGAGCCGGTGCCGGAAGTGCTGGAGCGCGATGCCGAGCGCCGCGACCTGGTGCTGTACCTGCCCGACGAGCTGCTCGAGGTCGATCACTATTCGGCCTCGGCATTCCGGACCCGCTACGACTTCGCCATGGACGGCGCCTCGACGGAAGGTCTGGAAGGCGGCGGGCCGGATGCGCCCTTCGCGCCCTCGGATCGGATCCCGCCGCGCGGCGACCACAAGCCTGGCGAATATGCCGACCTCGTGCGCTCCGCCAAGGAGAAGTTCATGCGCGGCGATCTCTTCGAGGTCGTGCCCGGGCAGGTCTTCTACGAGCGCGCCGAACACCGGCCATCGGAAATCTCGCGCCGGCTTAAGGCGGTGAACCCGTCGCCTTACTCGTTCTTCGTCAATCTCGGGTCAAACGAGTTCCTGATCGGCGCGTCGCCGGAGATGTTCGTGCGGGTCAACGGTCGCCGGGTCGAGACCTGCCCGATCTCCGGCACGATCAAGCGCGGCGACGACGCCATCGCCGATTCCGAGCAGATCCTGAAGCTTTTGAACTCCAAGAAGGACGAGTCGGAGCTGACCATGTGTTCCGACGTCGACCGCAACGACAAGAGCCGGGTCTGCGATCCGGGCTCGGTGCGGGTGATCGGCCGGCGCCAGATCGAGATGTATTCGCGCCTGATCCATACGGTCGATCACATCGAAGGTCGGCTGCGCGACGGCATGGACGCCTTCGACGCCTTCCTCTCCCATGCCTGGGCGGTGACCGTGACCGGTGCACCCAAGCTGTGGGCCATGCGCTTCATCGAGAACAACGAGAAGAGCCCGCGCACCTGGTATGGCGGCGCCGTCGGCATGGTGCATTTCAACGGCGACATGAACACCGGCCTGACCCTGCGCACGATCCGTCTGAAGGACGGCATCGCGGAAGTGCGGGCCGGCGCGACGCTGCTCTACGATTCGAACCCCGAGGACGAAGAGGCCGAGACCGAACTGAAGGCCTCGGCGCTGATCGGCGCCATCCGCGAGGCGGGTGCGCCCGATCCGGCCGCCGCCAAGCGCGATTCCGCCAAGGTGGGGGAGGGGCTGCGCATCCTCCTCGTCGATCACGAGGATTCCTTCGTCCATACGCTGGCGAACTATTTCCGCCAGACCGGCGCCGAGGTCTCGACGGTCCGCACGCCGGTGCCGGCCGAGATCTTCGAGCGGATCGCACCGGATCTGGTGGTACTGTCGCCGGGACCGGGCAATCCGTCCGACTTCGATTGCAAGGGCACCATTGCCCGGGCGCGCGAGCACGGCGCGGCGATCTTCGGCGTCTGCCTCGGTCTCCAGGCCCTGGCCGAAGCCTATGGCGGCACACTGCGGACGCTGCACATGCCGGTGCACGGCAAGCCGTCGCGCATCCGCATTTCCGATCCTGGCATCATCTTCGCCGGCCTGCCGGCAGAGGTCACCGTCGGGCGCTACCACTCGATCTTCGCCGATCCCGTCCGTCTGCCCAAGGACTTCAACGTGACCGCCGAGACGGAGGACGGCATCGTCATGGCCTTCGAGCACCGGACCGAACCGGTCGCGGCCGTGCAGTTTCATCCGGAGAGCATCATGAGCCTGGGCGGCGATGCCGGCATGCGGATGATCGAGAACATCGTCGCGGCACTTCCGCGCCGGGCCCGCGAACAGGCGGCCTGACACGGTGAGCGGCGGGTCGGAGATGGCGGCGGGTGCTGGTGCCCCGCTGGTGAAGCGCATTGCCATGGCGTCGGTCGCCGTGGCGGTGATCGTGCTTGCGATCAAATACGCCGCTTACCGGATGACCGGGTCGGTCGCGCTGTTCTCCGACGCGCTGGAATCCATCGTCAACGTCGTCGCCGGCCTGATCGCGCTCTGGGCGGTCACGCTGAGCTACAAGCCGGCCGACAGCGACCACCCCTTCGGTCACACCAAGGCGGAATATCTGTCCGCGGTGATCGAGGGCGTGCTGATCGTTCTGGCGGCGCTGCTCATCCTGCGCGAGGCATGGCAGGCCTATCTGGTGCCGCGGGCGATGGAGGAGCCGCTGATCGGCATCGCCATCAATGCCGCGGCAACGACCATCAATGCCGTCTGGGCGACCTATCTGATCCGCCAGGGCGCCGCCCGGCGCTCGCCCGCGCTTGCGGCGGACGGGCGCCACATCATGGCGGATGTCGTGACCTCCGTCGGCGTCATCGGCGGCTTGCTGATCGCCACCAGCACCGGCTGGACGATCCTCGATCCGCTAATGGCGGCCCTCGTCGCCCTGAATATCCTGCGCGAAGGGTATCTCGTCGTCATGAGCTCGCTGTCCGGGCTGATGGACCGTGCGATCGACCCGGAGGAGGAGGCCACCGTCCGCGACATCATCTCCTCGCATGCGGATGGAGCGCTCGAAGTTCACGATCTGAAGACACGGCTGGCCGGCCGGGCGATCTTCATCGAGTTTCACATGGTCGTGCCGGAAACCATGACCGTCGGCATTGCCCATGAAATCTGCGATCGCATCGAGGATGCGCTGCAGGTGGCCTTCGACGGGGCCCGGGTGTCGATCCATGTCGAGCCGGAAGGCGAGGCCAAGCAGACGGGCGTACCGGTTCTCTGACCCCGCCGGCTCGCCAAGGCTCTGAGACCAGGGGCAGCCCCTTGAAATCAAACGACGATTGCTTGCCATTTCCCGCCGCAGCGGCAATAGCTGGCGGCGGAAGGGACGCTGGAGTCGTGACGGGTTCGCGGCGCACTGCAACTGGACGGGGATCACCATGGGGGTCGACATCGGCGCGCCGCGCGGCAGGGCCAATCTCGCCGGCCTGAACGGCGTGCAGGCGTTTCTCATCGCCATCTCCTGGCGCGAGAGGCCGGTGCTTCGCTGGGTCTTCGCCATCGTGGCGATCGGGCTCGCCTTCTGGGTCCGCTACGGGCTGGACGAGCAATTGCCGGCCGGCTTCCCGTATCTGTCGTTCTTCCCGGCCGTCATCATCACGACCTTCCTCGCCGGCACGGCGCCGGGAGCGCTGGTCGGTCTCCTTGGCGGCCTGTCGGCCTGGTACTTCTTCATTCCGCCCTTCGATTCCTTCCTGCTCACCGGCGGTTCGCTGCTGGCGCTGGTCTTCTACGTCTTCATCGTGACGGTCGACATCGTGCTGATCCACTGGATGCACGTCGCGCTCGACCGGCTGACCGTCGAGAAGGAGGCGACCGCCCGCTACGCAAACGAGCGCGACCTCCTGTTCCGCGAGCTCCAGCACCGGGTCTCCAACAATCTCGCCGTGGTGTCGGCGCTCTTGAACACCCAGGCGCGCGTGTCCTCCTCCGCCGAGGCGACAGCCGCCCTGCAGCAGGCCTCCGCCCGCATCGGCCTCGTGTCGAAGATCCAGCGCCAGCTCCACGATCCGAGCCGCCAGAGCCTCGACATGGCGCCCTATCTGGCGCAGCTCGGGCCGGACCTCCTGGCGGCATCGGGGGTGACCAACGTCACCTATCTGACCGATGTCGCGCCCACCGAGGTGGATGCCGAGACGGCCGTGCCGCTGGCGCTGATCGTGACCGAACTGATCTCCAACGCGATCGAGCATGGCTGCGCCGACGGCCGGCCGGGCACCATCCGGGTCTCGCTTCGCCGCGAGGACATGGCGGGCACTGCGGGCGAGGGCTGGACCCAGCGGCTGCAGGTCGCCGACGACGGGCCCGGCTGGCCGGACGGCTTTTCCATTGCCGCGTCCCGCAATCTCGGCATGCGCATCGTCGCCTCTCTGACCCAGCAGATCGGCGGACGCTTCGAGACGTCGAACGACGGCGGCGCGGTGGCGACGCTCGTCTTCGAGGCGCGGCCGGCCTTCGCGCAAGCGCCGGCGGACTGAGCGGGCGCCCGCGACTGTTGCATTTTCGGCTTGCCATCGACGGATTTGCGGCTACTCTTCGCCGCATGAACGCGACGCCATCCACTTTCGGCATGATCGCGGCCCAGAGCCGGGCCGGCGATGCCGCGCGTCCGCTCTCGCTTCTACGCCTTCTCCTTCTTAGCTGCGGCCGTCGGACCCGTTGACCTGAAGGGGGCGTCCGGCGGTCGAGCCGGCACTGTGGTCCGACCCGGCCCGCGCGCTCAGCCCCTCTCGCTTTACAAGACGGTTCCAATTGCCGATGACCGGCCAGATGCGCGCGAAGCCGCCGCAGCCGTCATCCGCCCAGCGATCAAGGTGCGAAGACCATGTCCGTTACACCCGCCACCCGTTCGGCCGCAGACGTCCGGCAGGCGCCGCCCGAAACGGCCGAGCGCCGCGGCACGATGCCGTTGGCCTCCCGCAAGTACCAGCCCTATGGCCAGGTCGATCTGCCTGACCGGACATGGCCGTCCAAGACCATCACCGAGCCGCCGATCTGGTGCTCGGTGGACCTGCGCGACGGCAACCAGGCACTGGTCGATCCGATGGGACAGGACCGCAAGGCCCGGTTCTTCGCGCTCCTGAAGGCGATGAACTTCAAGGAGATCGAGATCGGTTTCCCGTCCGCCTCGCAGACCGATTTCGACTTCGTGCGCTGGTGCATCGAGGAGGGCGAGACACCTGACGACGTGTCGCTGCAGGTGCTGGTGCAGTGCCGGCCTGAGCTGATCTCGCGCACCTTCGAGTCGCTGGAGGGGTCGCACCGGCCGATCGTGCATTTCTACAATTCCACCAGCGAATTGCAGCGCCGCGTCGTGTTCCAGAAGGATCGCGCCGGCATTCGCGAGATCGCTACTGACGCCGCCAAGATGGTCGTCGACATGGCGGCCAAAGCCGGCGGCGGCTACCGCTTCCAGTATTCGCCGGAAAGCTTCACCGGGACCGAGCTCGATTTCGCCGTCGAGATCTGCAACGCGGTCGCCGAGATCGTCCAGCCGACGCCGGACAACAAACTGATCCTCAACCTGCCGGCGACGGTCGAGATGTCGACGCCGAACATCCATGCCGACCAGATGGAATGGATGTGCCGCAATCTCGACAATCGTGACAGCCTGATTGTTTCGCTGCATCCCCACAACGACCGCGGCACCGCGGTCGCGGCGACGGAGCTGGGCCTGATGGCCGGGGCGGACCGGGTCGAGGGCACGCTGTTCGGCAATGGCGAGCGCACCGGCAATGTCGATCTCGTCACCCTGGCGCTGAACATGTTCACGCAAGGGGTGGATCCGGGTCTCGACGTCTCCGACATCAACCACATCAAGGAAATCTTCGAGTACTGCAACCAGATGACGATCCACGAGCGTCATCCCTATGTGGGCGAACTGGTCTACACGGCCTTCTCCGGGTCGCATCAGGACGCGATCAACAAGGGCATGAAGGCCCGCAAGGTCGCCAACAAGGAATTGTGGGAAGTCCCGTATCTGCCGATCGATCCGAAGGATGTCGGCCGGTCCTACGAGGCGATCATCCGCATCAACTCGCAGTCGGGCAAGGGCGGCATCGCCTATGTGCTGCAGGCCGATTACGGCCTCAACCTGCCGCGCAACCTGCAGGTGGAGTTCCGCGAGGATATCCAGCACATCACCGACGAGGAAGGCCGCGAGCTGCCGGTCAAGCGCATCTACGAGCGCTTCATCGAGCGTTATGTCGAGCAGCCCGACGGCCGCATCCGCTTCGTCGAACACACCACCCGGCCGAGCGCGAACGTGAAGGGCGAGCGGATCGTCGAGGCGACCATCCTCGACAATGGCGTGGAGACCACGATCGAGGGGATCGGAACCGGGCCGATCGACGGGTTCGTCAACGCCCTCTGCCGCCATCTGGGGCTGGAGTTCTCGGTGTTCGACTATTCGGAACACTCGCTGGGAGCTGGCTCCGATGCGGGCGCCATCTGCTACATGGAAGTGCAGCACGAGGGCGGACGGCTGTTCGGCGTCGGCATGAACAAGAACATCGTCACGGCTTCGCTCGAAGCGCTGGTCGCCGCGGCGAACCGCCTCTTGGCGTCGCGCTGATGGGCGACGCCGAAGCACCGCGCCTGTTTGCCACCGAACAGGGCGGCGAAGCCGGCGGCACAGCGCGGCCCGTCGTGCTGCTGCACGGCTTCGACGGTCGGGCGGCCGTGTGGGAGGCGCTGCAACGGCGCCTCGCCACTCCGCAGCGGCGGATTCTCGCCTTCGACCTGCCGGGCCATGGCCGGTCGCGGGACTATCCCGGCTTCGGTCCGCCCAAAGTGGCGGCGCGGGCGGTGATCGCCGAGATGGCGGCGCGGGGCATCGCCTCCGCCCATTTCGTCGGCCATTCGATGGGCGGCGCCATCGCCTGCCTCGTCAGCCTGTTCGCACCGGACCGCATGGCCTCGCTGACGCTGCTTGCCCCGGGCGGATTTGGTCCGGAGATCGGCAGCGACCTGATCGCAGCGGTGATGACGGCCGAGGGCGCCGAGGCGGTCCGCACGTCGCTTGGCGCGATGGGCGCCCCGGACTGGCAGCCGGACAGCGAGACGGCCGCCGCGATCGCCGCCGCCCGCACGCCAGAGGACCGCGCCGCGGTCGCGCAGATGTTCGATCTCCTGTTCACGGCCAGGGATGGCGGCGGGGGCGGGACGCAGGGCGTTCTGCCGCTCGAGACCATCGCGGCGAGCGGCGTGCCGATCTCGCTCGTGTGGGGTACGGAGGATCCGGTCACGCCGTTTGCGCAGGGCGCCGAGGCGCCGCCAGGCTTCGCCGTGACCGCGCTGACCGGACACGGCCACATGCTGATGCTGGAGGCGGAAGACGCCTGCGAGAGCGCGATTCTGGCGTCGATCGAGCGGGTCGATGGCGCCTGAGCCGGAGCGTCACGCAGTTTCTTCCAATCGCGATTCCGAATATGATAAACCCCCAGTTAACGAATTGGATTCGAGGCGACGATCGATGGGCGAAGGCAAGGACAATGTCGCGACCCTGATGGGGACGAAGCGACTGGCCGATGCCGTGCGACAGGCCAAGATCGCTGCTGCGCAGCGCTCGGACGTCGTCGTCGATATCCGCGAGGCCGATCGCGCGCGGCTCGAAATCCTGCAGGAAGAGCTGCAGCCGCTGATCGACGAACTGCCGGCGGGCGAGGACATGTTCGACTTCACCCTGTCGGGCGGTGCCCATGCGCGGCTGTGGATCGACGGCACCGCCAACGTCGTCATGGCCCGCGACCGGCGCACCTATCGGCTCGTCCGTGAAACGCGCCTCGGCCGGGTGACGCTGGTCGAATCCACCGAAGCGCGGATCATTGCCGATCGGGTGACGGACTACGTCGCCGAGCGGATCGTGGAGCGCGACAAGGCTTTCGCGGTCAACGACGAGCTGAACGAGCGGATCGCCAAGCCGGCGCATCCGGTTCGCCGCACCAACGAGGCGCCGCTGCGCCAGCCGGAGCCGCAGCGCTCGCGTTCGACCGACTTCGTCATCGCGGCCGTCTGGCTGATGATCGGCGTCGTCGTCGGCGCCGGCCTGTTGCTGGCGATTTCGTCCTATCTCGGCGTCTCCGTCGGCTGATCAGGCCGCCGGCCGCGAATCCTCGCGCGAGGTCGTGTTGACGGCGCGCCCGTCGGTCAGCAGTTCGCGCTGGCGTACCCAGCCGATGCCCGGACGCTCTTCACGGGCGCCGCGTTCGCGCTGGATCAGCGACCATTTTCCCGGCTCGCCGTCGATCTCGAACAGATTGTAGCGCGAGGCCGGATGCGAGCTGCCGGGGGCCTGGCTCGCCGACGGCACGCCGACCACAGGCACCATGCCCTGCGGCCCCTTCAGCCAATGCAGCGTATCGAGATGGGTGTGGCCGTGCAGCACGAGCTCGGCGCCCATCTCGTGGATCACCTTCGAGAAGAACTGCTTGCCGATCAACCGTTTGTGCCACGCCGTCGAGCCGGAGATCGGCGGATGGTGGATCAGCACCACGCGAAACTGGCCATGCGCGCCGGCGTGCTCGAGCTGCTTGGCCAGCGCCATCGCCTGGCGCCGGCGGAACGTGCCGGTGGCGAAGAACGGCGCCGTCGCTTCGGCGGTCGAGACGCCGAAGATCGCGACGGGACCACGGACCCGCACATAGGGGAACGAGTTGCCGATGGCGTTCAGCGGATTGTCGCCAATCATGTACTCGTACCATTCCCGGTAGGACCGCTTCAGCGCGCCGGGGACATAGGCGTCGTGATTGCCTGGCACCACGGAGACGTCGTGCGGCTTGCCGAGTTCCTCGAGCCAGATGCGAGCCGCCATGGTCTCGACCTTGGTCGCCAGATTGACGAGGTCGCCGGTGACGGCGATGTGGTCCGGTGCTTCCTGCTGCAGGTCCTGGATGAGGTTGGCGAGCGTGTCGCCGAACATCACCCTGCGGCGATTGCGATGCCAGTTGACGTAGCCGGTCACACGCTTCGACGCGAGTTCGCGGATCGACAATTCAGGCAATGGACCGAGATGGATATCGGAGAGATGGGCAAGACGAAACATGCCTGTCATCCTAGGTGAGGAGAGACGGATTGCTAGGGTTGGCGAACGAAGGACGGCGATGCGTTTCGAGAAACTGATGGTACGCATCCTGCACGGCGTGCATGTGGTGGCCCGGCCCATGACCCTCGGCGTCCGCGGTTTCGTCTTCGATGACGCGGGGCGGATCTGCCTCGTGCGGCACACCTATGTCTCCGGCTGGTACCTGCCCGGCGGCGGGGTCGATCCCGGTGAGACGGCGGCCGAGGCGATGACGCGCGAGGTGCGAGAGGAGGCGGGGATCGTGCTTCTGGACGAGCCGGAGCTGGTCTCGGCCCATTTCAACCGCAATGCCTCCAACCGCGACCACGTGCTGCTCTATCGCTGCGGCGCGTTCCGGCGCGAGGCGAACCACAAGCCGGGCGCCGAGATCGCCGAGATGGGGTTCTTCGCGCCAGGCGAGCTGCCGGATGGTACCACCAACGCAACCCGGCGCCGTCTCGCCGAACTGGCCGGCGAGACGGCGCGCGATCCCTATTGGTGAACGGCCAGCCGCTCGCGCCCATGCGGCACGGTGAGATCCTGCTTCGGACCGACGGGGATGATGCCGGTCGGATTGATCGTTGCATGGCTGGAATAGTAGTGGCCCTTGATATGGTCGAAATCGACCGTCTCGGCCACACCCGGAACCTGATAGAGTTCAAGCATGTATTTGAAGAGGTTCGGGTAGTCCCTGATCTGCTGAAGATTGCATTTGAAATGCCCGAAATAGACCGGGTCGAAGCGGATCAGCGTCGTGAACAACCGCCAGTCCGCCTCGGTCGGTGCGGCGCTGGCGACGAGGTAGCGCTGCTTCGACAGCAACGCCTCGAGCCGGTCGAGCGCATCGAACAACTGTTCGAAGGGCTTCTCGTAAGCCCGCTGCGTCGTCGCGAAACCGCATTTATAGACGCCGTTGTTGACGTGGTCGTAGACATCCGCGTTGATCGCGTCGATGTCGTCGCGCAGATCGTCGGGTGACAGGTCGACCGAGGCGTCGCCATAGGCGTCGAAGCCGCGGTTCAGGATGCGCAGAATTTCCGAGGATTCATTGTTGACGATGGTCCCGGTCTGCTTGTCCCAGAGGACCGGCACGGTCACCCGCCCGGTGTAGTGCGGGTCGGCTTCGAGGTAGATTTCATAGAGCCGCTTCTTGCCGAAGATCGGATCGGGAATTGCCCCGGGACGGTCGGAAAAGACCCAGCCTTCCTCGCCCATGTGGTAATCGACCACCGACAGGGAGATGACGTCCTCCAGCTTCTTCAGCTTGCGGGCGATCAGCGTGCGGTGGGCCCAAGGGCAGGCGAGGGAGACGTAGAGATGGTAGCGGCCGGGCTCGGCCTTGTAGCCGGTCTGGCCGTCCGGGCCGGGCGATCCGTCGGCGGTGATCCAGTCGCGAAAGCTCGTGGTCGAGCGCTGGAAGCTGCCGCCGGTCGATTTCGTATCGTACCATTTGTCCTGCCACTGGCCGTCTACGAGCAGTCCCATTGGCGATCTCCTTCGGTTCGGGTTCGTCAGACTAACCGAAGTGGCCCCGGCGCGTTCCTGTGGCAGCCGCGACGCAGCGTCAACGCTCCGGCACCGATCGGCCGGAGGGGCCCGGCTGGACCTTGCCGGATCGCAGTGCTAACCGGATTGCCGGACTTGAGGAGTGCTCCGATGATCATCCGCCGACGACGACACAGGATCTGCGCGCACGCGCACTGACCGTCGTCGTTTGCCGGTATCCCGATCAGCCGATGGGAGCCCAGCGAGCGGCGCTGACGCCCGCCCGACCTGGAATGCCCCTCATGCTTGCCCTTTCCGACGTCCGGTATCTGCCGGAACATCCTGATCACCATGCCGCCATCGATGCCATTGCCGCAGAGGCGTTCGGCCCCGGTCGCTTCACCCGCGCCGCCGAGCGTGTTCGCGAGATGGCCCGCCATGCGCCGGCGCTCTCCTTCGTCGCCGAGCACGGTGGGGCGATCATCGGTTCGGTCCGGCTGACCCCGATCGCGATCGGTAACGCGCCGTCGCTGATGCTGGGGCCGCTCGCGGTCCGGCCGGCCTTCAAGAACCGTGGCGTCGGCAAGGCGCTGATGCAGCGCGCCGCTACGGCTGCCCGCGAGGCCGGCGAGAACTCGATCATCCTCGTCGGCGATCCGCCCTATTACGCGCCGCTCGGCTATCGACCCTTGCCGCGCGGCTCGGTGATCATGCCGGGCCCCGTCGATCTGGCCCGGCTCCTTGGCCTGGAGCTCGTCGACGGTGCGCTCGGCGGGGTGACGGGACATGTCGGCGCGCGGCGCCTCTTAGCGCTGTCCGGCAGGCTCGATGAACCACAGGCAAGCGCCGGATTGCGCCGAGCGGCAATCCGTCCTAAAATTCCGTAGGGGAATGCGGAAGGTTCGACGCAATGCCCGCCATGATCGACATAGTCGCGATATTGGTGACGATCCTGGCACCGCTGGTGCCGGCGATCCTGCTCTACAGGTCCGTCCCGTCCACCGGACAGGCGAGTGGCGCGCTGGCCGGCGTGAATTTCAAGCTCGGCGGCGCTGTCGCCGGCTATGTCGTGATCTTCCTCATCGCGATCCTGTTCCTGAAACCCATGACGATCAGCTCGCCCCGCTACGAGATCGTCAAGATGCAGGGCACGGTCGAGATCGGCGGCGTCGCCGAGAACGAGCTCGACATGCGATCCTTCCGGATGAGTATCAGTCCGCGGCAATGGGGACAGGAAGGCACGGTCGGCCCTCAGTTGGTGCGGTGGACGGCGTCGGTTCCCAGGAAGATCAACCCCGACGGCAAATCCCCCTGGTTTTTCGACTATTTCGTCGTCTCCTACGATGGGCACCAGAGCAAGATGATCCCGGTCAATGGCGGGACCCTGCTGAGCGGGATCGACACGATCGACTACGGCAAGCAGGTCCTCGAGCCCGTGCGCCGGGGAAGAGCATCGGAGATCATCCTCAGCGAAGCGGGAGGCCGCGCGGATGATTGAGACCAGGACTTCTCGATCAGCGATTGCGCTGTGCCTGGCGCTTCCCGCCCTGGCGATCGCGCTCGCAATGAAACCCGTTCATGCCGGCGGCCTGTTCGGCGATCTGGTGGCGAGCGAGGCCGCCAATACCGGCGACGACGCATCCCCCAGGGCGCCGAGAAGCCGCGCAGGCAGGGAGAAGGCGCTGGCCGATCAGCTCATCAGCCTCTGTTCGGAGCCGGACACCTGCATGCAGGCCGTGACGAACGATTCCGGCTACTTCCAGTTCGATGACGTTCCGCCCGGAACCTACACCCTTGAGACCCTGGGGCCGGACGGGAGCGTTGTCAGCGGAAGCGTCGACGTCGAGGCGGACTCGATGCAAGGGTTGAAGATCGTGACCCCGTCTGCCGCGTCGAAGAGGTGAGAGACCGCGAAACGGGATCGCGGTGATCGCCGAGTGCGTTCGTTTCCCAAGCCGAAGGCGCGATCGGGGATCTGCCAGCGGCGCCATGCTCTGACATGTCCGCAAACCGCTTCGAGGCAGGCCACCGTCCGACCCGACGATTGCCCGTCGACTGCCTCCCCGCCGCGTGATCCGCGTACCGCCGGCCTCGGTTCACGCAGCCGCGTGTTCGGCGCGCGGTTCCAGCTTCTGCGGTTTGCCGTAGAGGCCGATATTGGCGTCGCCCCACTGCTTCAGCGATCGCAGGATCGGCTCCATGCTGCGGCCGAGCGGCGTCAGGCTGTATTCGACCTTCGGCGGCACCTGCGCATAGACCTTGCGGTCGATGAGGCCGTCTTCCTCCATCTCCCGCAGCTGGTTCGTCAGCGTCCGCGGCGTGATGCTGACGAGATGCCGCTTCAGTTCGCCGAACCGCAACGTCCCGTCCAGCAGATGGAACAGGATCACCGACTTCCACTTGCCGTCGATCAGCCCGATGGCCGCCTCGACGGAGCAGCCGGGCGTGCAGTCGAACCGGGAATGCCGGATCTTCGCCATGGTGGTATCCTTCTTGATACTAGTGGCGTCATTTGTGCGTATTGCTCTCATGCGAGCATAGGAACATCTTCGGCCCTGTTCAATCGGATGGTGTGACGGAGCAGGATGATGGAAGCGATTGCGTACAGGAATGCCGGAACGATCGATCGGCCGGACGCGCTGGTCTACGTGGAACTCGACCGCCCCGTTCCGGCCGGCCGCGATCTTCTCGTCGAGGTGCGTGCGATCTCGGTCAATCCGGTCGACTACAAGATCCGGGCAAATGTCGATCCGGCCGGCGCGTGGAAGGTGCTGGGCTGGGACGCGGTGGGCCGTGTCGTCGAGGCCGGCGAATCCGTCGAGGGCTTCAAGGTCGGCGACGACGTCTACTATGCCGGATCGCTGGTGCGTCCCGGGGCCAACAGCCAGTTCCATCTCGTCGACGAGCGCATCGTCGGACACAAGCCGACCTCGCTCTCCGACGCCGAAGCGGCGGCGCTGCCGCTGACCGCGATCACGGCGTGGGAAATGCTGTTCGACCGGTTCGACCTGACCCGGCCGGTGCCGGGTTCGGCGAACGCCATCCTGATCATCGGCGGCGCCGGCGGTGTCGCGTCGATCGCCATTCAGCTGGTTCGGGCCCTGACCGACATGACGGTCATCGCCACGGCCTCGCGTCCCGAAACCCGCGACTGGGTCATGGATCTCGGCGCGCACCACGTCATCGATCACAGCAAGTCGCTGGCCGACGAGATCAGGGCCCTCGGCATCGGTGCGCCCGGCTTCGTCTTCTCGACCAACGGAACCGCCGACAATCTGGACGCGATCGCCGAGCTGATCGCGCCGCAGGGACATTTCGGCCTGATCGACGACCCCGAGGCCCTGAATGTCTCGGCGTTCAAGCAGAAATCCGTCTCCACCCACTGGGAGTTCATGTTCACGCGATCGATGTTCGAGACCGCCGACATGAACGAACAGGGCAAGCTGCTCGACAAGGTCGCCGAGCTGATCGACACCGGCAAGGTCCGCACGACGCTGGGCGAGGTGATGACGCCGATCAATGCCGAGACCCTGAAGGAAGCACACCGCAAGTCCGAAACCGGCCGGGCCAAGGGCAAGATCGTCCTCGAAGGCTTCTGACCGATTCGATTTAGATCGGCGGTCTCCCCGTCAGCGATCGCCCCGACCGGTCGGTTCACGTCTTCCGGTCGGGGCAGATTGGTCCATTACCCACGCGAATGCAGCGCTCGCACGATCGGGCCGTTCAGTGCACAGCCGGCTTTTGTCAGAAGCCGCGTTCGATGGCGGTGAGCAGGCGGAAGCGCAGCTTGCCGCCGCCGTTCAGCGAGATCACGAACCGCACGTCGCCGTGCCCTGCGGTCCTGGCGAAGCCCGCCAGCGTGCTGACGCCCGAGAAGGTGCCGGTCTTGTAGCGGGAGCCGGCGCGGGTCTTGCGCAGGAGCTCGGCGTGAGGGGCGAAATGGCCCAGCACGCGGGCAAGGCCGCGCGCCGTGAAGCTATTGTCGCGGCTGATGCCCGAGCCTTCCACCAGTTGCATCGCGTCGGGTACGTTATGCGCGGCGAAGATCTCGCGCGCGACACGGATCGATTTCTCGAGGCTGACCGGGCCGCCCTCGCGATGCGCGCCGATCTCCAGAAAGACCTGGTTGGCGATGTAGTTGTTCGAGCCGATCAGCATTTGCCGCAGGATTTCAGCAAGATCGCGCGACTGCTCGTGCACATAGACCGGTGTCATCCCGGCGGGGGCCGGCCCGAGCGATATGTCGCCCTCGATACTGCCGCCGGACCGCTCGATGAAGGCGGCAAGCAGCTCGCCGGCATAGCGGATGCCGATGCTCGGATCTTCCTGGGTCAGGCTGATCCGGCTGCGGCCGTTGGGGCCGCGCGCACGGAACTGGCTGATGGCGAGGGGCGTGATCGGCGTCTGCTCCTCGGCGGACCGGACCGTCTGGCCGTTGCGACGGGCGTTGATCGTGTTGAAGTTGACGGCGAGGGCCGAATTCAGCGCATCATAGGCTTCGTCGGTGGCCTCGATCCCCGGAATGCTAAGCTCGGCGGGATAGTAGCTCGCATCGACCACGATGCCGGTGAAGGGCTCCGTGCCGGTTTCCTCGAGGAGCTTCGGCGCGAGCACGGCGAGTTCCTCGGAGACCAGGAACGGGTCGCCGCCGCCGCGCACATACAGGACCCTGTCGTCGCCGAGATAGAACTGCGTCTTGAAGCGGTAGTCGCCGCCAAGAACCTCCATCGCCAGCCACGCCGTGACGAGTTTGGCGACCGACGCAGGGACGAAGGGCTTGTCGGCGTTCTGGGCGAGCAGCTCGTTGCCGTCTTCGTCCAGCACGAACACCAGCCCGGACGGCGCGAGGGACGCGACCCTGTCCTTGACGTCAGCGGCGGTCTGGACTTGCAGCAGAAGCACCGCGAAGACCGTGGCAAGCAGGCGAGACCACATGGCGGCTCCAGCATGTTCGGCGTGTCGACGTGTTCCTCACACTAGAGGTGCCGATGCGTTAGGCAAGGCTCTCGACAGAGGCGCCAGTCTTACCGCCCTTCGCGATACCAGGTCGCCGACAGCGCCATGAGCAGCACGGCAAGGCCAAGGAAGCCGGCGAAGAGAGGCGTGCGGTCGACGCCGCGCAGCACCGTCTCGTCGGTGGTCTTCAGGCCGATCCAGTCGCGACCGTCGGCATTGGCGCGGCCGCTGACCGGCACGACCCGCAGGAATGATAATTCGCCGTCACCGTCGGCCACCCGGCGCACGCTGCCGCGGGTGGCATCCGAAAGCGGCTGCAGCTTGTCGCCGGTGGAGATGGCTTCGCGATATTCGCGCGGATTGACCGGACCGACATTGGCCAGCGCCCGCAGATCGTCGTTGGCCGCCTGGAACAGTCCGAGTTCTTCGGTCTCCAGCACGCCTTCGTAGCGGCCGGCACCCACCTCGTTCAGCGGCAGCGTCACCGCTCCGCCCGATGGCGTCAGGACGGTGGCAGGGCCGGGGGCATCGCCAATGGTCTGGCGCGTGACGACGAGGTCGGAACCGCGGGCCTCGGCGTCCAGCGCTTCTTCCTCCAGTTCCGGCTCCTTCATCAGCCAATGGGCGAGACGGCGGAACAGGGCGACATGCGGACCGCCGCCTTCGAAGCCGCGCGACCACAGCCATTCCTGATCGGACAGGAGAAGCGCGATGCGGCCTTCGCCGACCCGGTCCAGCACCAGGAGCGGCTTGCCGTCCGGCCCGTCCATCACGGTTTCGCCCTCCGGCTCGCTGACGTCGATCGAGCGGAACCAGCGGCTCCAGTCCGGCGGCTCGCTGGCCGAGCCGGGCAGGTTGCGCGTCACCGGATGCTTGCGGCCGATCTCCGAGATCTGCGGCCGGAAGGCACTCTGTTCGATGTCGCCCGTGGGCAGGGCCGGCAGGATCGATTGCAGCGGCGTGCGGGCGACGCTCTCCTGGCTGGCATATTCCGGGCCGGAGGCGATCAGCATCGCGCCGCCATTCTGCACATACTGGGCGATGTAGTCGAAATAGAGCGACGGCAGCACGCCGCGCTCCTGATAGCGGTCGAAGATGATCAGGTCGAAATCGTCGATCTTCTCGACGAAGAGCTCGCGCGTCGGGAAGGCGATGAGCGACAGCTGGTCGATCGGCGTGCCGTCCTGCTTTTCCGGCGGCCGCAGGATGGTGAAATGCACCAGATCGACGGCGGCGTCGGATTTCAGGAGATTGCGCCAGGTCCGTTCGCCGGCATGGGGTTCGCCCGAGACCAGCAGCACGCGCAGGTTCTCCCGGATACCGTCGACCACCGCGATCGCGCGGTTATTGACGGGGGTGATCTCGTTCGGGTCACGGGCGGCAACGAGTTCGAGGATGTTCTTGCCGGCGCGCGGCAGCTGGAAGACGAACTCCCCATCGCCGCCGGGGCGCACGCTCTCGCGGGAGATCAGGTCGCCATTCAGGAAGACCTGCACCTCGACCGGCCGGTCGGAAGCGGCCGGGCCGTCTTCCAGGACGCGGTAGCGCAGCCTCTGGTCCTCGTCGACCAGGCCGAAGCGCGGGCTGGTGGTAATCTCGATGCGCCGGTCGAATTCGTCCGGCTGACCGGTGATCAGACCATGCACCGGCGCGTCGAAGCCGAGTGCCTGGGCTTCGGCCGGAATGTCGTGGATCTGGCCGTCCGTCACCATGATGGCGCCGGCAACGCGGGCCGGCGCGACATCCTTGAGCGCGCCGGAGAGAGCGGCGAACAGGGCCGTGGTGGCGCCGTCGGTGGGTGAGGCGCCGGAGCGGGCCTCGACGGTGCGCACTTCGAATTCGGGATAGCGGGCAAGGCCCTCCTTCAGCGCCGCTTCCGTAGCGTCGGCCTGGGCGTTGCGCTCGCCTATGGTCTGGCTCTGGCTGCGGTCGACCACGAGGGCGACGACGCTCTTCAGCGGATCACGCTCTTCCTGCAGCACCACCGGATTCATGATCGCGAGCAGCAGCGCCGCAATGGCGAGGATGCGCACCAGCGCGCCGCGGATGCGCGCAACCACCAGCGCCAGCGCGAGCAGCACCGCCGGGACCGCGAGCAGGGCGATCACCGTCCAGGAAAAGAACGGCGCGAAATCGACCGACCAGTTCATTGGCCCAGCCTTTCCAGGAGCGCCGGCACATGCACCTGATCGGCCTTGTAGTTGCCGGTCAGCACGTACATCACGATGTTCACGCCCGCCCTATAGGCATATTCGCGCTGCGCGGGATCGGCGGAATCCGTCGGGAACAGGAACAGGCCCTGGCTGTCGACCGCCCAGGCGCTGGCGAAATCGTTCGATGTGATCATGATCGAGGAGACGCCGTCACCGCCGCGCGCCGGCCGCGCGCCGCCTTCGCCGTCGCGCACCAGCGATTCCACCCAGAGCTGGGAGCCGGTGTGGCGGCCGGGAAAGTCGTCCAGCATGTAGAAGGCCTTGGTCAGGACGTGGTCGGTCGGCACCGGGTCCAGCGGCGGCACGTCGAGATCGGCGAGGATCTCGCGCAGCCGGCGCTGTCCTGCCGAGACGTTGCCGCCGGACAGGCCGGAGATCGGATCGTCGGCCACGTCGAACAGCACCGTGCCTCCCTGCTTCATGTAGGCATCCATGCGCCCGATTGCGGTTTCGCTCGGCATCGGTGCACTGGCGTCGATCGGCCAGTAGATGATCGGGAAGAAGGCGAGTTCGTCGGTGGCGATGTCGACGCCCATCGGCTCGCCTGGCTCCAGCGCCGTCTTGGCGGTGATGAATTGCGACAGGCCGGACAGGCCCTGGCGCGAGATCTCGTCGGTCGCTTCGTCGCCGGTCAGCACATAGGCCAGATGCGTCGTCTCCGTCGCCCGGATCGCCCGTTCGACATCGACGTCGTCGTCCGCTGCCGGCTGACCGGATTGCGTCGGTGCCGGCTCCTGTGCGCGGGCATCCGGGACCGTGGCGACCAGTCCGATCACCGCAATCGCGAGGATCGAAGGGAGCGCGCCGGCACGGCCGCGCGAAAAGCTGTTGCCGATGCGGGTCGCCGCACCGTTCAGCCAGAGCAGAGCCAGCGCGTCGAGCGCGAAGAGGACAAGGGCGGCGGCAAACAGCCAGGGCGCCAGATCGACGGCATTCTCGCCGCCATAGCCGCGCGCCTCGACCGGCGCACCGAGATCCAGCGCAGGCAGCAGCTGCAATTCGGCGTCGGCCGGCAGGAGGTTGTGGGCGAGATAGCCTTCCTCGCTGCCATAGAGGCCCGGCGGGTTTTCGCGTGTCACCGGCTGGTCGCCATTGGCGACGGGCTGCAGCGGCTGGACGTCGGCTCCGGGGCTGGTAAGGCGGCCCTGACCGTCGAGCACGCGATAGGGCGGCAGGCTGTCGGCGGCGGTGCGGCCTTCGCTGGGGCCGGCACCCGCCCGCGACAGCGTCACGATCCGCCGCAGCATTTCCACGAAGGCACCGGAGATCGGCAGGTTCGACCAGGTCGCCTCGGCGGTGACGTGGAAGAGGACGATGGTGCCGGCCCCCACCGTCTCGGCGGTCACAAGCGGGGTACCGTCGGCAAGGCTCGCCCATGTCCGCTCGGACAAATCCGCCGCCGGCTCGGCGAGGATCTGGCGGGTCACTGTGACGTCTTCCGGCACGGCGATCCCGGCAAAGGGTTCGTCGTCGGGCATCGGCGCGATCTTCTGGGGCTCGGACCAAGACATGGCGCCGCCGAGCTGGCGTTCGCCCGTACGCAGGCGCACCGGCACCAGCGTGTCGTCGCCCGGCGCGGCGGCGAGGCGCGGGCCGGCAAAGCGCAGGAGATAGCCGCCATCCTCGACGAAGCCCTGCAGCGCCTCGCGGGCATTGTCGGGCAGAATGCCGATATCGGCAAGGACGATGACCGAGGGCCGCCGCGCGATCAGCGCCGGGATGGCCTCGGAGAGATTGGCGCTCTGCGGTCGCACGAGATCGGCAAAGGGCTCCAGCGCCCGGGTGATGTAGTAGAGCGGCGACAGCAGCGGCTGGGCGAGGTCAGAGGATTCGCCCGAGACCAGCGCGACCCGGCGGCGCCGGAAGCTGTCGTCGACCAGCCGAACCGCGCCGGCGGTCTCGGCGCCCTCGACCTCCAGCCGCGCGATGTCGTTGCGCAGTTCCACGGGGATCGCGAAGCGGGCTTCGGCACTGGCCGACCCGGCTGCGAAATCGAGGGACGTGCGACCGATCTCGCGCTCCTGCGCGTCGATCGCGCGAACGGCAAAGCTACGCGGTTCGGCCACCCCGGGGCGGACAGCCTGCACGACCAGCGCTTCCGTCGAATTGTCGGCGCCCGTGAGGCCGACGAGACCGCCAACCTCCGGCGCATAGACGATGGCCTGCGACGGGGCGAGGGCGGCAAGGCTGCGGCTGGCAGCGTCGGTTCCCTCGGCATCGAGACCGTCGGCGACGAAGGCCAGCGAGCCGACGCGGTTGCCCGCAAGCGCGGTCGCGATACGCTCGGCTGCGGCTGCCCGGTCGGCGGGGATGGGGCGCGGTGAAGCCGCGGCGAGGCGCTCCAGCGCGGCGTTGGCTTCGACGGGGGTCGCGTCGTCGGACTGGCCCTCGGCCGTGAAGGCGAGGGAGACAGGGCGCCCAGCTTCGCCGGCTTCGCGGATCAGCCCTTCGGCAGCCGTCCGCCGCACATCGAAATCGCCGCCGCTGGCCCAGCCATTGTCGACCAGCAGCGCCAACGGCCCGGTGCCGGTCAACTGGCCCTCGCGCGGATTGAGGGTCGGGGCGGCCAAGGCGAAGATGATCAGCGCGGCGAGCAGCAGGCGCAGCAACGTCAGCCACCATGGGCTCTTCGACGGCGTCTCCTCGCGCTTGAGCACCCGTTCGAGGATGCGCAGCGGCGGAAAGGTCTCCATCTGCGGCCGCGGCGGCGTCAGCTTCAAGAGCCACCAGATCGCCGGCAGTGCCAGAAGCCCGAACAGCACCAGTGGCGCACCGAACGAAAGGGCGAGCCCGCCGATCAAGCCGAGGCTCCCGCTACGCGCGGCGCGACGGCCTGCGGTGCGCCGCTCAGCCGCCCGTGGACGGCCACCAGGGCTTCGGAGGCCAGATGGTCGGTGCGGTGCGGTATGAAGCTCCAGCCAAGGCGGCGGCAATGCTCGGCGATGTGCTCGCGGCGCGCCCGGTAGACGGTGGCGTATTCCTCGCGCAGGGTCTCGGCACGTCCTGCCGTCAGCGTCGCGCCGGTCTCGGGATCGCGGAATTCGGTCCGGCCGGCATAGGGAAACATCTCCTCCGCCGGATCGGAGATCATCACGATGTGGCCGCGAATGCCGCGCCGGCCGAGCTGGTCGATGCGCGCCACCACCTCGTCGACCGGATCGAGAAGATCGCTGACGATGACCAGTTCGGTGAAACGCTTGAGCCGGTCGTCCGGCGGGAAGGGATCGTCGGGTCGCCGGGAGAGCAGCGCACCTGCGATCCGCTCGGCGGCATTGCGCGCGGAGATCGGATCGACGACGCCGGGATAGCCGATGCGCTCGCCCGAGCGCGACAGGATCTCGGCAAGGGCCAGGACGATGACCAATGCGCGCGATTCCTTGGAGACCTGGGCGGCACTCGACATGAAGCGCATGGACGGCGACGGGTCGGCCCACAGCCACACGGTCTGGGCAGCTTCCCACTCGCGGTCGCGCAGATAGACATGGTCGTCGCGGGCCGAGCGGCGCCAGTCGATGCGCGAGACCGGCTCGCCTTGCACGAAGGGCCGGAACTGCCAGAAATTCTCGCCGACGCCGCGCCGCCGACGGCCGTGCCAGCCGGCGATGACCGTCGACACCACGCGCCGTGCCTCGACCAGAAGGTCGGGCATCAAAGCGGCACGCTGACGCGAACGGGCCAGCGCGTCCGGTGCGGCGGTGAGGTCGACGGTGGAGCCGATCGGCATGCTGGACCCTGACCCTACGCCGCGTCGCGCTTCAGCGCGCCGATGACGTCGCGGACATTCATGCCCTCGGCGCGGGCCGAGAAGTTCAGCGCCATGCGATGTTGCAGGATCGGCTCGGCCAGCGCCATCACGTCGTCCACCGACGGTGCGAAGCGCCCGTCGTAGAGAGCGCGGGCGCGCACGCAGGTCATCAGCGCCTGGCTGGCGCGCGGGCCGGGACCCCAGGCGATGTGGGCGTCGGCCTCCTTGTGGCCGTTGCCCGGCCGGGCTGATCGCACCAGCCGGAGGATCGCGTCGACGACGTTCTCGGCGACCGGCATGCGGCGCACCAGCGTCTGGATCTCGCGCAGGCGGTCCGACGTCATCACCGGCTCGGCGACCTGATCGGCGCCGCCCGTGGTCTCCAGCAGGATGCGGCGTTCCGATTCCAGATCGGGATAGAACACATCGACCTGCATCAGGAAGCGGTCGAGCTGGGCTTCGGGCAGCGGATAGGTGCCTTCCTGCTCCAGCGGGTTCTGGGTCGCCAGCACATGGAAGGGCTTGGGCAGATCGTGCCGCTCGCCGGCGACGGTCACATGGTATTCCTGCATCGACTGGAGCAGCGCGGACTGGGTGCGCGGCGAGGCGCGGTTGATCTCGTCGGCCATCAGGAGCTGGGCGAAGACCGGGCCCTTCACATAGCGGAACGACCGGCGGCCGGTCTCGTCCTGGTCCATCACCTCGGTGCCGACGATGTCGGACGGCATCAGATCGGGCGTGAACTGGATGCGGCGGGCATCCAGGCCCAGCGACAGCCCGAGCGTGTCGACCAGCTTGGTCTTGGCAAGGCCCGGAACACCGACCAGCAGAGCATGCCCGCCGGAGAGGATCGCGATGAGGCTCTGCTCGACGACGCTTTCCTGGCCGAAGATGACCCGCCCGACGGATTCGCGAACCCGTGCGATGTCGGTCAGTGCCGTCTCCGCCAGCCCCACGATGGCGTCCTCGCTGAGGGTCTCCTCCTCGGGCTTCATCATCGTCATCGGGACGGTCTCCGTCAGGTATCGAAGGGAAATGGCCAGATCAGCGTCGACGTGCGATGGCCGTCGCACGGCCGCTTCCACTCATCAAATCGGCCACCGAGACTCCTGGCAAGCTGGCGAGGAGCAACTATTTCGTGACTGCGAAGGCCGGCCAAAATAAGACGAATCCCGATCGGAGGACCCATTGCCGCACCAGCCCAGCGACACGCAGGACGACGCAACAGGAACCGTGCCGACCGATGCCGGCGCCAGCCTCGCGGCTCTTGTCGCCCGTGCCGAGCGTGCAGGCAAGGGCGCCCCGCCGGTGGAACGCTGGGAACCGGAGTTCTGCGGCGACATCGACATGGTGATCCACGCCGATGGCCACTGGAGCTACAATTGCTCGCCGATCGGTCGCCCGGCCCTGGTGCGGCTGTTCTCCACCGTTCTGCGCAAGGATGCCGACGGGCGCACCTATCTCGTTACCCCTGTGGAAAAGCTCGGCATCACCGTCGAAGACGCGCATTTCCAGGCCGTGGAGATGAATCGCGAGATCCATGACGGTGAACCGCTCCTGACGTTCCGCACCGATGTCGGCGACGTCTGCGCCGCAGGGCCGGAGAATCCCCTGCGCCTTAGCATCGGTCCGAATGGCGAGTTTCGCCCCTATGTCACGGTGCGCGGCCGGCTGGAGGCGCGGCTGACCCGGGCGCTGGCCTTCGATCTCGCCGACCATGTGGAGACCGACGGCGAACGCCAGTTCGTGCGCTCCGGCGGCGCGACCTTCGACATAGCCGCATCGCAGGCCGGGTCCTGACCGTGCTGGCCGCAGACCCGACCGGACGGGGCGCCGCCGATGACGCGCCTGCCGGGCGCTACAACGACTTCACCGCGACCGATCTGCGGGCGCGGATCGCCGCGCGCGGCTGGGCCGGCGATGCCGCGCCGACGCGTGAATATGGCGACCATCTGCTGAACCCCGATCTCGTCCAGCTGATGGAGCGCGACCGGGCGCGGGACGCCGCCGTGCTGGTGCCGATCGTCGACCGGGGCGAGGGTGCGACGGTGATCCTGACCACCCGCACCGCGCATCTGCGCAAGCATTCCGGCCAGATTGCCTTTCCGGGAGGCTCCGTCGATCCGGAGGATGCGTCGCCGGAAGCCGCCGCCATCCGGGAAAGCGTCGAGGAGATCGCGCTCGATCCGCACCACGTGGAACCGGTCGGCCGGTTGCCGCGCTACCTGACCACGACAGGCTTCCGCATCACCCCCGTCGTCGCGATCGTGCGGCCGGGTTTCAGCCTCGTCGCCAATCCCGACGAGGTGCAGGACGTTTTCGAGGTGCCGCTCGGCTTCCTGATGAGCGAAGCGAACCACCGCGAGGAAAGCCGCATCTGGCAGGGCATCGAGCGGCGTTACTATGTGATGCCCTTCGGCGAGCGCTTCATATGGGGCGTCACCGCGGGCATCATCCGCACATTGTACGAAGGACTTTACGCATGACCGCCACGACGATCGAGGCAGACTGGCTGACGACGCCGGCTCTGCAGACCCTGCTGGCAACCCTGTCGGCCGATGGCGAGGAGGCGCGGATCGTCGGTGGCGCCGTCCGCAACTCCGTGCTCGGCCATCCGGTAAGCGACATCGACATCGCCACGACGACGGTGCCGGGCGAGACGGTGCGCCGCGTCGAGGCGGCCGGCTTCCGCGCGGTCCCGACCGGGATCGAGCATGGCACCGTAACCGTCGTGACGCCCGAGCATGCCTACGAGGTCACGACCCTTCGTCGCGATATCGAGACCGATGGCCGCCACGCGGTCGTGCATTTCGGCCGCGACTGGAAAGCCGATGCCGAGCGCCGGGACTTTACGATCAACGCGCTCTATGCCCGTGCCGACGGCAGCATCGTCGACCTCGTCGGCGGCATCGAGGATCTCGGCAGCCAGACGCTGCGCTTCATCGGCGATTCGGAGACCCGGATCCGCGAGGATTATCTGCGCATCCTGCGCTTCTTCCGCTTCTTCGCCTGGTACGGGAAGGGCCGGCCGGACGCCGCCGGCATACGGGCTGCGACGCGCCTGAAGGAGGGGCTCGACGGACTGTCGGTCGAACGGGTCTGGACCGAGCTGAAGAAGCTCCTCGCGGCACCGGACCCGTCGCGTGCGCTGCTGTGGATGCGCCAGACCGGCGTCCTGACCCGCATACTGCCGGAGAGTGAGCGCTGGGGGATCGACGCGATCCATTCGCTGGTGGAGAGCGAGGGAGCCTTCGGCTGGGCACCCGATCCGATGCTGCGGCTCGCAGCCATTGTGCCGCCGGATCCGGCGCGCCTGACCCAGATGGCGGAACGGTTGAAGCTGTCCAACGCCGATCGCGATCGCATCGTCGGCTTCGCCATCGCCGAACCGGCAAAACCGGAAGAGAGCGACTCCGCCTTTCGCTCCCGGCTGTATTTCGGAGATCGGGCCGCCATCGCCGACCGGCTGCGGCTGGCCGTCGCATCGGCGCGCGGCAAGGCCGAATTCTCGCGCGAGACGCTCGACGCCATCGCCAGGCTAACCAGCCAGCTGGAAATCGTCGCCACTTTCGCGCCACCTGCCTTCCCGGTCAGCGGCGAGGATCTGAAATCGGCCGGTATCGCGCCGGGGCCGGAGATGGGCAAGACCCTCGACAGGCTGCGCAAGCTGTGGGCGAGCAGCGGCTTCGTTCTCGGGCGCGAGAGCCTGCTCGAACGGGTCTGACTCGGTCCGCAGCATCGCACCGATACAAAAAAGCGGGCCTCGCGCCCGCTTTTTCTACGCCGCGATCGTCGATCGACGGATATTCGCCTCTTCGCGGGTGCGGGTCCGCATCGCATCCAGCATTGCCGGCGAGATGTGCTCGAGGCCGAACTGGCGGGCCTGAACGATGGCCCTGCGGATGACTTCCGCCTCGGACTCGGCGCGAATGACTCTCCGGCAACCGGGAATTACGCCTGAACAATCCAGCTCATACATGAGATCCTCCCTGATCCGTCACGACTAGAGCAGGAAAAACGTCCGATCTTTTAAATGGTTCAAGGTCGACGGAAAGTTTCGCTGCCTGTCAGGGCCATTTCACCACGGGCGGCATCGACGACAGGATCGAGTTGACGTTGCCGCCGGTCTTCAGGCCGAACAGCGTGCCCCGGTCGTAGAGCAGATTGTACTCCACATAGCGACCCCGGCGAATGAGCTGCTCTTCACGATCGGCCTCGGTGAACGGCTGGACGACGTTCTGCCGGACGATGTGCGGATAGACGACGAGAAACGCCTTGCCGACATCGCGGGTGAAGGCGAAATCGGCGTCCCAGCCCCCGGCCTCGT
Organism: Aurantimonas coralicida DSM 14790; assembly: GCF_000421645.1. Classification (GTDB taxonomy): domain Bacteria; phylum Pseudomonadota; class Alphaproteobacteria; order Rhizobiales; family Rhizobiaceae; genus Aurantimonas; species Aurantimonas coralicida. The sequence continues at coordinate 380,440 of NZ_ATXK01000003.1, forward strand.
CGGACGAGTGCAGCCAGTCATAGAAGATACCGCCGACGCCGCGCGCCTCGTTGCGATGCGGCAGATAGAAATAGGTGTCGCACCATTCCTTGAACTTGGCGTAGTCGGCGACGCCCGAATGGCGGTCGCACACGAACTGCAGGGCCTTGTGGAAGGCGAGCGTGTCGCGGTCGTCGTCGGTCCTGCGCCGGTCGAGCGTCGGAGTGAGGTCGGCGCCGCCACCGAACCACTGCCTGGTCGTCACCACCATGCGGGTGTTCATGTGGACGGCGGGCACGTTGGGATTGCGCATATGGGCAATCAGCGAAATGCCGGAGGCCCAGAAGGTCGGGTCCTCTTCGGCGCCGGGGATCTGCTTGCGGAACTCGGGCGAGAACTCGCCATGCACCGTCGAGGTATGGACGCCGACCTTCTCGAAGACGCGGCCATGCATCATCGACATCAGGCCGCCACCGCCTTCGTTCTCGCGCGACCATTCGGTCTGTTCGAACCGGCCCGGCTCCAGTCCGGTCTCCTCGCCGAAACCGTCCTCGATCTCCTCGAATACCTTGCAGATGCGGTCGCGCAGGGCCTCGAACCAGGCCTGGGCGGTCGCCTTCTTGGTTTCGATGTCTTCGGGAAGCCCCTCGGGCAAATTCGGCCGTTCCATGCGACGCACTCTTTTCGATGCTGGCGGGACATCCCGCACTGACTGTCTGGCACTTGCGCCGGTCTCTCGGACCGATGCGCCGCCGGTCTTACAGGCACGACATCTGGAGCCGAACCGCAAAATGCCAACCTCGTGACGAGGCGGATGGTCTCCGTTGTGCCGGTATCGCGCGATTCGCAAAAGCGTTCGCTGCCCGCTATCTTGTGGGTCCTGACGATCGGAAGTTCGAGAGACGACCAGCATGTCCCGGTTGACACCGCCGCCGCTTGGCGGTCTTTCCCGCCAGCTCAAACGGACGCGCGGCTCACGCGGCGTCGGCCGCGATGCCAGCAGAATGGCGGGATCGGCAGGCGACAGCTTCGTGCGCGAGACCTTCATCCTGCCGCGCGACGCCGCGCGCACCAAGGCGCGCGAATGGCTCGATCGCTACCCCAAGGCGGCCTACTGGACGTCGGTGGAAAGCTGGCGTGCCCTGCCGGAGGGCGACATCGAGTTCACCATGCGCCGGCTGCCCAGCGCCGACTGACGGCGAAAGCACGGCCGATCGCAGCGCATCTCCGGCCGCGGCGTTTCAGAGCCCCGCCTGAACCACGATGTAGCCGGCATAGGCGACGAGCATGACCGCCGCCATCGGGCGCCCGATGGTGCGAAACGCGAAGAGATAGACCAGCATGGCCACCGCGATCGCGGCCATGATCGGCCCGTCCCAGATGGCGAAGCGGCCGGACACCGCGATCGGAGCGATCACCGCGGTCGCGCCGAGAATGCTCAGGATGTTGAAGATGTTCGAGCCAACGACGTTGGCGAGAACCACCTGCGACTGCCGCTTCCATCCGGCGATGAGCGCCGTTGCCAGTTCGGGAAGGGACGTTCCGATCGCGACAACGGTCACGCCGATCACGGCTTCCGATACGCCGAAGTCACGCGCGATGCCGACCGCGCCCGTGACCATCAGCCGGGCCCCGACCACCAGCATCACGATGCCGGCGACCACCCGGAGCAGCGCCGGCAGGAGCGCCAGACCCTCTTCGTCGTCATCCCTGTCTGCGTCGTCGCGGTCCGACCCTTTCGCAAGCCGCCGCCGCTTTTGCTCCAGCGCATAGGTGGTGAAGAGGTAGACGGCAAGAGCGGCGAGGAGGCCGGCGCCGGCCAGCCGGCCGATACTGCCGGTCAGGAAAAGCGCCACGGCGATGAGCGAGGCCGCAACCATCATGATCAGGTCGCGCCGGATTGCCGGATCGCCGTTGACGACCGGCGCGATGAGACCGGCGGCGCCGACGATCAGCAGGACATTGGCGATGTTGGAGCCGACGACGTTGCCGACCGAGATGTCCGGCGAACCGGAGAGCGCTGCCTGCACGGAAACCAGCAGTTCCGGCGCCGACGTGCCGAAGCCCACGATGACCAGGCCGACGACCAGTTTCGAGATTCCGTAGCGGGTGGCGATGGCGACGCTGCCGCGAACCAGGAACTCGCCGCCACCGAACAGGAGGACGGCACCGGCAACGAGGTAGGCAATATCCCAGACGATCGGCAATGCGGTCTCAACCCGAAATTCGAGGGCAGCAAGCCCGGTGATGGTTCAGGCGTACTGCCTGTCCGACATCGGCGATGTGGGAAGCCATCTTCGTTCCGCCAAGCGTTGTGGGAAGGAGATCCGGCAGAAACCGCATCCTGCAAGCCGGCGACACGACGCTGCGGACGAATGGGGGCATCGGAAAAAGGGGGGGGAGGAAAGAAATCGCGCGAGTTGAGCGATGAAAGGCCTCGGAACATCGTCGACGCAGGCCGGTTTGTCTTCGCCGATCAGGAATCAGCGACAGTTCCGCGCCTGGAACGGCGCGGCTTCGCGATCAGCGCGGATTGCTGCCCGGCTGCGGCATCTTGGCTTCGGCAACCTGCAGACGCTCGAGTTGTTCGCGGATCGACTGTGGCAGCCCTGTCGGCGCCGAGAAGCTCGGCGTGTTCTGAAGAAAACGCGCGATCTCCGACTGGCGCCGTCTGTTCGAAAGCGTTCTGGCCAGTTCACTCATTTCATTGGCCTTTCAGGTAGAAGAGAGCAAATTTCCAACGTTGGACAGGCAACGTGCCTTTCGCAGGTCGGTTCCTCATATTGCTTGGATTTGCTTAATCGGACGCTAACGATGACGATTCCGACTTGAGTTATTGTTGCCAGCGTAACTGTCGGAGAACTTCACCCGCCGCCATTCCGGCGGCGACGGCCAGATTGAGCGACCGTCCACCGCCATCCATCGGGATCGTCACCCTTGCGTCCGCCATCGCATGGATGGCGTTGGGGACGCCGGCGCTCTCGCGACCGAACATCACGACGTCTCCCGGTGCGAAGGCGAAATCCGTATAGACTTCGGAGCTGCGGGTGGTGAACAGCACGATCCGCCGTCCGGCCGCGCGGCGCGCCGCGTCGAACGCGGCGAAATCGACGTGCCGGACCAGCCGCGACATGGCAAGGTAATCCATCCCCGCACGCTTCAGCGCCCGGTCCGACAAGTCGAAGCCGGCCGGTTCGATGATCTCGACCGGCAGTCCCAGACAGGCGCCCAGCCGCAGGATCGTGCCGGTGTTTCCGGCGATGTCGGGCTGGTACAGCGCCAACGAGATCTGCGGCCCGCTCTCGGATGGCGTGTCGGTGCTGTCTGGTTTCACGATGCTGTCACTCGCCTGCGCTGTCCGGCCCCGTGATTCCGCAGCCAGGCTTCCTATATCCCGAATATGTCGGCGATGCTCCTGACAGGGGGCGAGCGCGCCATCCTTCGCAACGACGACACAGTCTGCAGTCAATGTCCCGCGGCATGGTCGCCGGGATCCGGGAGCGCCGCTCCGCCGCCGTTCGGGTGTTTCCGGAGCGGCGGAGCCGCCCCGACACACCGATTGGAAAGCCTTTTTGATGTTCTCGTTGTTCGAGAGGATGGTGGAGCCGTTCCCGCCGCGGGATCTGACCACGCCGCCGCAGGGCGGCCTGTTCCGTTTCGTCTGGTTCTACGCCAAGCCCGTCTGGCCGCTGCTCGTTGCGACCGCGATCCTGACCTCGCTGATCTCGATCGTCGAGGTCTCGCTGTTCGGTTTCCTCGGCCAGATCGTCGACTGGTTCTCGGGCGTCTCGCGCGAGACCTTCATGGCCGAGAACGGCCTGACGCTGGCGCTGATGGCGGCCGTGGTGCTGGTGCTGCTTCCGGGCCTCGTCTTTCTCGAAGGGCTCGTTACCTTCCAGGGCCTCGCCGCCAATTTTCCCATGCGTTTCCGCTGGATGGTGCATCGCTGGATGCTCGGCCATTCGATGGGTTTCTATCAGGACGAATTCGCCGGACGGATCTCCACCAAGCTGATGCAGACCGCGCTCGCCGTGCGCGAGACGGTGATGAAGTCGATCGACGTCTTCCTCTATGTGGTCGTCTATTTCACCGGCATCGTCGTCCTCGTGGCGGCGGCCGACTGGAAGCTGGTTCTGCCCTTCGCCGCCTGGGTCGCGATCTACGCGCTGATCCTGTGGTACTTCATCCCGCGCCTCGACCGGGTCTCGCAGAGTCAGGCCGATGCCCGTGCCGAGATGACCGGCCGCGTGGTCGACGCCTATGCCAATGTCGCGACCGTCAAGCTCTTCGCCCACACCCGGCGCGAGGCCGACTACGCGCAGCGCTCCATGCGCGGCTTTCTCGGCACGGTCTACGGTCAGATGCGGCTGGTGAACCTCTTCTATGTCTCGCTCTACGCGCTGAACTCGCTGCTGCTCTTCGCCGTCGGCGCCCTGTCGATCTGGCTGTGGCTCGGCGAACTGGTCAGCGTCGGCGCCATCGCCGCGGCGATCGGCCTCGTTCTGCGGATCAACGGCATGTCGCAATGGATCATGTGGGAGGTTTCGGCGCTGTTCGAGAACATCGGCACGATCCGCGACGGCATGTCCACCTTCACGATCCCGCACGCCATTACCGATCGCAAGACCGCGCCCGCGCTGGTCGTCGACCGCGGCGAGATCGCCTTCGAGAACGTCGCCTTCCACTATGGCCGCGGCGACGGCGTCTTGCAGGATTTCGAGCTGACCGTGCGGCCGGGCGAGAAGGTCGGCCTTGTCGGGCGTTCGGGGGCAGGCAAGTCCACCATCCTCAATCTTCTCCTGCGCTTCCACGACGTGGAATCCGGCCGCGTTCTGATCGACGGGCAGGATATCGCGACGGTGAAGCAGGAATCGCTGCGCAGCCAGATCGGCATGGTCACGCAGGACACCTCGCTGCTGCACCGTTCGATCCGCGACAACATCCTCTACGGGCGGCCCGACGCCACCGAGGCCGATCTTCTGCGCGCCATCGAACGCGCCGAGGCGGCCGACTTCATCGCCGAGCTTCGGGACATCGAGGGACGCAGCGGGCTCGACGCGGAGGTCGGCGAGCGGGGCGTCAAGCTCTCGGGCGGCCAGCGCCAGCGCATCGCCATTGCCCGCGTCATGCTGAAGGACGCGCCGATCCTGCTGCTCGACGAAGCCACCTCGGCGCTGGACTCCGAGGTCGAGGCGGCGATCGCCGGCAATCTCTACCGTCTGATGGAAGGCAAAACCGTCATCGCGGTCGCCCATCGCCTCTCGACTATCGCGGCCCTCGACCGGCTGATCGTCCTTGACCAGGGCCGCATCGTCGACGAGGGGACCCATTCCGAACTGCTCGACCGGGGCGGCCTCTATGCGCAATTGTGGACCCGCCAGACGGGCGGCTTCCTGCTCGGTGACCCCGACGCGGATGCGGCCTCGACCATAAGGGCCGCCGAATGATGGACCGCTTTCTCCGGCGCTTCGAGACGCTGCTCGATCCCTTCGAGGATCAGGGGGAGAACCGCGAGGATGCGCGGCTCAATCGCACCGGCCATCTGGCCCCGCTGCCGTCGGAGACCAACCGCTTCATCTGGCACTTCGCTCGTCAGGCGAAATGGCCGCTAGGAGCCCTGCTGATCACGGGCGGGCTGACCGGGGGCATCGAAGCAGCGCTCTATACCGGCGTCGGCTGGTTGATCGACGCCATGGAGCGGTCCACGCCGGCGACGTTCCTGGCGGAGAATTTCTGGCTGGTGGCGATCCTCGCCTTCCTGACGCTGATCGGCCGCGCGCTGGTGCTGTTTGCCTCCTCGGTGCTGGAAGAGCAGGTGATCTCGCCGAGCTTCTACAATCGCATCCGATGGCAGAGCTATCGCCGGCTGATGGAGCAGACCTACACCTTCTTCCAGAACGACTTCGCCGGACGGCTGTCGCAGAAGGTCCAGCAGGTCGGGCAGGCCACGGGCGACTTCATCACGACGATCCTCCAGACCTTCTGGTCCTTCGTCACCTTCATCATCCTGACCGTCAGCATCCTCGGCGCCATCGACTGGCGAATGGCGATGGTGCTGGGCCTGTGGACGCTCGGCTATGTCTGGATCATCCGCAATCTCCTGCCGAAGATCCGCGAGAACGGCCGGGCGGCCGCCGAGGCCCGGTCGGTCGTTTCCGGCCGCGTCGTCGACAGCTTCACCAATATCCTCTCGGTGAAGCTGTTCGACTCGTCCCGGCGCGAGGATGCCTTCGTGAAGGACGGCTTTGGTTATCTCGTCGACGCGGTACGACGCATGACCCGGGCGCTCACCGGCGTGCGCACCGCGGTCGCCGTCCTCAACGGCCTGATGATGACCGGTGTCGGAGCGGTCGCGATCCTCGGCTGGCAGGCGGGCAGCGTCACCACCGGCGGCGTTGCGATCGCGCTGGGCCTGGTTCTGCGCCTCAACCAGATGTCGGGCTGGATGATGTTCAACATCAACGGTCTGGTGCGCAATTACGGTACCATCCAGGACGCCGTCGCCACCGTGACCGCGCAGCCTGCGCTGGTCGACCGTGCGGACGCACAGCCGCTGACCGCGACGCGCGGCGAGATCCGCTACGAGAACGTGACGTTCCACTATGGCAAGGGTGGCGGGGTCATCGAGGATCTGTCGCTCACGATCCGGGCGGGCGAGAAGGTCGGGCTCGTCGGCCGCTCCGGCGCCGGCAAGACGACGCTCGTCAACCTGCTGCTGCGGCTCTACGACCTCGAGGGCGGCCGCATCCTGGTCGACGGGCAGGACATTGCCGCGGTGACCCAGGCCTCGCTGCGCGGCGCCGTCGGCGTGGTGACGCAGGACACGTCGCTGCTGCACCGCTCAATCCGCGACAACATCGCCTATGGCCGGCCCGGCGCCGACGATGGCGACATCCTCTCGGCGGCCGAGCGCGCCAGCGCCGAGGAGTTCATTCCCGGCCTGCGTGACCCGAAGGGCCGCAGCGGCTACGATGCCCATGTGGGTGAGCGGGGCATCAAGCTCTCGGGTGGCCAGCGCCAGCGGATCGCCATTGCCCGCGTCCTCCTCAAGGACGCCCCGATCCTCGTTCTCGACGAGGCGACCTCGGCGCTCGATTCGGAGGTGGAGGCTGCCATCCAGGACAATCTGTCCACCATGATGCAGGGCAAGACCGTGATCGCCATCGCCCACCGCCTGTCGACGCTGGCCGCCATGGACCGGTTGATCGTGCTCGACGAAGGGCGGATCGTGGAGGAGGGGACCCATGCGGAGCTGATCGCCGGCGGGGGACTGTATGCAAGCCTTTGGGCACGCCAGTCCGGCGGCTTCCTCTATGCGGGCGACGCCACGAGGACCGAACCAGTTCCTCAGGAGCCCGATCGCGCCCCCGCATGAGGGCCATGACTGGTCAGCCGGCACCCACCCGGCTGCCCTGAGGCTTGTGATCGCACAGCGACACTTGGACCTTGGAGCCCTTCCAGTCTGGACAAGCGCCAAGGTTCGCGCATAGAAACGCCCGAAATCGTAATCCTGTCAGGAGCGTGGCGATATTGCGTCATGTCTCCTCTTGCCGCACGGGGTCGAATCCGCAACAAGCGGGGCGATCCGCGCACGATCAGTCAAGGAGTGGCAGCCGCCGTGAGCCTCAACGAAACCACCGAACCCAGCCGTCGGGATTTCCTCTACATCGCCACTGGTGCGGTCGGCGCAGTCGGCGCGGCGGCGTTGGCCTGGCCGTTCATCGACCAGATGAACCCCGATGCCGCGACGCTCGCTCTCGCCGAGATCGACGTCGATGTCAGCCAGGTCGAGGTGGGCCAGTCGATCACCGCCAAGTGGCGCGGCAAGCCGATCTTCATCCGTCAGCGTACGGAAGCCGAGATCGAGGAGGCCCGTGCGGTTCCGCTCGAAGAGCTGAAGGATCCGATCGCCCGGAACGCGAACCTTTCGGGTGACGCGCCGGCGACCGACGAAAACCGTGCGACGGAGGGCAAGGAAGCCTGGCTGGTGATGGTCGGTGTCTGTACGCATCTGGGCTGTATCCCGCTCGGCAATTCCGGCCCGTTCGACGGCTGGTTCTGCCCGTGCCACGGATCGTCCTATGACACCGCCGGCCGCATCCGGCAGGGGCCGGCGCCGACGAACATGGACATCCCGCCCTATACGTTCACGTCCGACACCACCGTCCGCATCGGCTGATCCGGGAGAAGGTTACCCATAATGAGCAGTCATTCTTCCTACGTGCCGTCGAGCGGTGTCATGCAGTGGCTGGACGCCCGTCTGCCGCTACCGCGCCTCGTCTACGATTCCTTCGTGGCATATCCGACGCCGCGCAACCTGAACTACGCCTACACCTTCGGCGGAATCCTCGCGATCTTCCTGGTCTCGCAGATCCTCACCGGCGTCGTCCTGGCCATGCACTATGCGGCCTCCTCGGGCATCGCCTTCGAGTCGGTCGAGAAGATCATGCGTGACGTCAACTGGGGCTGGCTGCTGCGCTACATGCACGCCACCGGCGCGTCGTTCTTCTTCATTGCGGTGTATCTGCACATCTTCCGCGGCCTCTATTACGGCTCGTACAAGCAGCCGCGCGAGGTGCTCTGGATCCTCGGCGTGATCATCTTCCTCTTGATGATGGCGACCGCTTTCATGGGCTACGTTCTGCCCTGGGGCCAGATGTCCTTCTGGGGCGCCACGGTGATCACCGGCTTCTTCACCGCCTTCCCGCTGATCGGCGAGCCGATCCAGCAGCTGCTGCTTGGCGGCTTCTCAGTGGACAACGCCACGCTGAACCGCTTCTTCTCGCTGCATTACCTGCTGCCCTTCATGATCGCCGGCGTCGTTATCCTGCACGTCTGGGCGCTGCATGTGACCGGCCAGACCAATCCGACCGGCGTCGAGGTCAAGTCGTCGAAGGACACGGTTCCGTTCACGCCGCACGCCACGGTCAAGGACGGCTTCGCGATGGTCGTGTTCCTTGCGATCTTCGCCTATTTTGTCTTCTACCTGCCGAACTTCCTCGGCCATCCCGATAACTACATCGAGGCAAACCCGCTTCAGACGCCGGCTCACATCGTTCCGGAATGGTACTTCCTGCCGTTCTACGCGATGCTGCGCGCCATCACCTTCAACATCGGCCCGATCGATTCCAAGCTCGGCGGCGTGCTGGTGATGTTCGGATCGATCATCGTCCTGTTCTTCCTGCCGTGGCTCGATACCTCGCGGGTGCGCTCGGCGGCCTATCGTCCCATCTACCGGGTGCTGTTCTGGGTCTTCGCCTTCGACTGCGTGTTCCTGGGCTGGCTCGGTGCGAAGCCGGCGGAGGGCATCTACCCGACGCTCGCCCTCATCGGCACGATCTACTACTTCGCGCACTTCCTGATCATCCTGCCGATCCTCGGTCTCGTGGAGAAGCCGAAGAAGCTGCCGAACTCGATCACGGAGGCCGTGCTGGCCAAGCATGGCGGCAGCGGTCGGCCGGCCGGCGCGACTGCTTCACCAGAGACCAAAGGCTGAGCTCGGACGGCTTCGGAGAGAACATTCCATGATTAGACTATTGTCAGCCCTGCTCGCGGCCGGCGTCTTCACCGCTCCGATGTCGGTGGCGATGGCTCAGGACGCACAGCCGGAAGCGGTCGAGGCTCAGGCCGAGGCCGAAGGCACGGAAGCCGAGGGTGCGGCGGCCGAAGGTGCAGCCGAGACCGAGGCGGAACACGAGGCCGCAGCCGAAGAGGGACACGGCGAAACGCCGCATTACCCGCTTCGCAAGCCGGAAGAGATGAGCTGGAGCTTTGCCGGCCCGTTCGGTCATTACGACCTCGGCCAGCTGCAGCGCGGTCTAAAGGTGTACAAGGAAGTCTGCGCCTCCTGTCACGGGATGAACCTCGTGGCGATGCGCACGCTGACCGATCTCGGCTACAGCGAAGCGCAGGTGAAGGCCTTCGCCGCCGAATACACCGTCCAGGACGGCCCGGATGATTCCGGCGAGATGTTCGAGCGGCCCGGTATTCCGTCGGATTACTTCCCGGCGCCGTTTGCGAACCCGGCAGCCGCCGCTGCGGCCAATGGCGGTGCCCATCCGCCAGACTTCTCGCTGCTCGCCAAGGCGCGCGCCGTCGAACGGGGTTTCCCGACCTTCGTGTTCGACATCTTCACCCAGTATGCCGAAGGCGGTCCGGATTACATCCATGCCCTCTTGACCGGATACGGCGAAGAGGCACCGGCCGATATCACGATCCAGCCGGGGACCTACTACAACCCGTACTTCATCTCGGGCCCCGCCCTGGCGATGCCGCCGCCGCTGTCGGACGACCTGATCGAGTATCCGGATGGGGCGCCCCAGACCGTCGATCAGTATTCGCGCGACGTGACCGCCTTCATGATGTGGGCCGCCGAGCCGCACATGGTCGAGCGCAAGGCAACCGGCCTCATCGTGATGGTCTTCCTGATCATCTTCGCCGCGATGCTGTTCCTGGTGAAGCGCCGGGTATGGGCGGGTACGCCGCACTGATCGTCGACGACGTGAACGATGATGGAATCGAGGGGGCTACGGCCCCCTTTTTCCTGCGCCGGTGCAAGGGCAGCATGTGGCCTGCCGACCCGTTCGCATGATCCACTTCAGCCGAGGAGACGCGTTGCATGTATATCGCGATGAACCGCTTCAGGGTGCTGCCGGGCGCCGAACAGGAGTTCGAAGCGCTCTGGCTCAACCGGGAATCCCGGCTGCAGGACGTGCCGGGCTTCGTCGAGTTCCATATGCTGAAGGGCCCGGCCAGCGAAGAGCACACGCTCTATGCCTCGCACACCGTCTGGCGCGATCATGGTGCGTTCGAAGCCTGGACGCGATCCGAGGCGTTCCGCGCCGCCCACGGCAAGGCCGGCGGTACGCGCCCGCTCTATGACGGGCATCCGCAGTTTGAAGGATTCGACGTGATCCAGACCATTGGACGAGAGGACGGCGCGTGAGCACGAGCAAGGCAGCTTCGATGGCCAAGGGCTTCGACTTCACCGCGGCGATCCGGACCATCCCGGACTACCCCAAGCCCGGCATCCAGTTCCGCGACATCACGACGCTTCTAGCCGACGCGGATGCCTTCCGCGGCGCCGTCGATGCGCTGGTCGATGGCCATCGGGACGAAAAGGTCGATCTCGTGGCCGGCATTGAAGCGCGGGGCTTCATCCTCGGCGGTGCGCTCGCCCACCAGCTTTCCGCGGGCTTCGTACCGATCCGGAAGAAGGGCAAGCTGCCGCACGACACGATCCGCGTGGCCTACAGCCTGGAATACGGCGTCGACGAGATGGAGATGCACCGGGATGCCGTCCGTCCGGGCCAGCGCGTGCTGCTCACCGACGATCTGATTGCTACGGGCGGCACGGCGGAAGGCGCGGTCAAGCTGCTGCGGGAACTGGGCGCCGAGATCGTCGCGGCCTGCTTCGTCATCGATCTGCCCGATCTGGGCGGACGCAAGCGGCTCGAAGCGCTCGGCGTGGAAGTGCGCACGCTGATCGCATTCGAAGGCGACTGACGGCGCGGACGGCAATGGCAGGCAGATTTGCCGGTCAGGCGGTCGCCAGAGCCGCGCTGGACGCCCGGCTGGCCTCGGCCGTGGCGCAGAAATCGCGCAGGAGGTAGGCGCCGAGATCGGCGGCCTCCATCGGACGGCTGAAATAATAGCCCTGGAACTGGTTGCAGGTCATCCGGGTGAGGATGTCGATCTGTTCGGCATCTTCGACACCTTCTGCCGTCACGCTGAGATTGAGCACGCGGCCGAGCGCCAGGATCGTTTCCAGGATTCCGTGGGCAATCCGATCGTCCTTGATCGCGTTGACGAAGGACCGGTCGATCTTCAGCTTGTCGAACGGGAATTTGCGCAGATAGGAGAGGCTGGAATAGCCGGTTCCGAAGTCGTCGAGCGCGATCCGCACGCCGAGCGCTCGCAGCCCATGCAGCACGGCTACGACCGTCTCGGGATCGTCGATGAAGAGGCTCTCTGTGATCTCCAGTTCGAGCCGGTGCGCCGCAAGGCCGGAACTGGCGAGCGCGTCTTCCACATCCGCCTTGATCGTGCCGTGCCGGAACTGGTCGACCGAGACGTTGACCGCCACGGTCAGACGATCGCCCCATGCGACCGCGTTGCGGCATGCTTCGCGCAGGACCCAGGCCCCGATCCCGCAGATCGCGCCGGTCTGTTCGGCAAGCGGGATGAAATGGTCGGGCTGGACGCGCCCGTGCAAGGGATGCTCCCACCGGACAAGGGCCTCGAAGCCGAGCGTCTGGCGGGTGCGGCTGTCGACGATCGGCTGATAGTTGAGAACCAGTTCGTTGCGTTCGACGGCGCATCGCAGATCGTATTCGAGACGGTGCCGATCCCGCAGGCGCTGTGCCATTTCGCTTTCGAAGAAGCAGAACGTGTTCTTGCCGGCTGCCTTGGCCTCGTAGAGCGCCAGGTCGGCGTTACGCAGGAGATCGTCGGGATTGGCGCCATCGAGCCCCGGAAAGGCGATGCCGACCGAGCAGCCCACATTGGCCAATTCGGCACCCAGGCTGAAGGGCGTGGCAAAGCACGCCAGAATGGCTGCCGCCAGACGGTCGGCCGAGGCCGTATCGGGCGCCGAGTGGGCGACGATGGCGAACTCGTCGCCGCCGATCCGCGCCACCATGTCGCCCGGCTCCACGATGCGCAGCAAACGGGCCGCGACCTGCCGCAGGAGCTGGTCGCCGGTGAGGTGACCGTTGCGATCGTTGATCAGCTTGAAATTGTCGAGGTCGAGATAGAGCAGGCTGGAGGTTGGGCCGTGTGGCGGCGGGGACGCGCAGATGCGGTCGATCTCTTCGGCAAACCGGCTGCGGTTGGCCAGGCCGGTCAGGCTGTCGTGATGGGCGAGATAGGCGATCCGGCGCTCGGCATGCGTGGTCGCGGTGATATCCGACGCCACCCCGCGATAGCCGGTGAAGGCGCCATCATGGCCGAAGATCGGCTTGCCCGTCATGGCGATCCATGCCGACCCCTGCTGACCGGGCACCTTGATGATCGCCTCGCGGAACGGGGTGCGTTCGAGCATCGGCTGGGCGACGGGCGACAGGTCGAGGCCTTGTCCCGCGAAGGTCTGGTCGCTGTTCGATATCAGACTGTCGGTCCCGCGACCGAAGATCTGCGAGAATCGGTCGCCGCCGCGCACCAGTTGTCCGTCGTGATCCGTCTGCCAGATCCAGTCGCTCGTGCCTTCCTCGAATTCGCGCAGGAGGAGCTCGATGATCGAGGATTGTTCGGCGAGCTTCTGATGGCCTTCGAAATTCTCCTGCAACAGTTCGCCACGTGCGCAACTCGCGCGATAGACGATGAAGGTGAAACCCAAAAGCAGAGCCAGGAGGAAATAGTCGTTCGTCCCCTGCGAGATGCCGAGTGCGGCCGCCGATCCGACGAACAGCGGGATGATGAAGGCCTGCAGGGCTCGCTTCAGCGCGGACAGCGCAAAGCCGCCGCCGCAGATCATTCCCATGGCGATCACGGCGATGACGCTCTTCGCATCACCATCGGAGGAGGGATAGAAGGTCAGGATCGCCAGACCCCACCAGGTGCCGAGGATGAAAGCGTTCCGCACGGCATGCGCGGTGGCGCGGCTCGATGCCGACACCAGCGGTGCACGCCGCTGGAAGCGCGACCAGGCGCGGATCGAGACCAGAACGATATAGGACAGGCCCAGGAGCCAGATCAGCGCCCAGGGAGAAAACGCCTCGCCGGATGACATGCCCAGAATGATGATCGCGTTCATCACGTTGCCGAACATCATGACCGGGGTGGTCTTGAGGATGCTCGTCAGCTGGACGCCGCGCAGACGATCGGCGGCGTGGCCTTGAGGCTCTTCCCGGGCAGGCTTGGCGGATGATGCGTCGAACATGATGGATGGGTGCCGCTGACGAACTGATCCACTCATCAATGTCCGTTGCCATCTAACATGACGTAAAGCGGCGCGCGTAATCGCAGATTTTTGATTGGTTTAGGTCAAAAGTATGAGCGCAGCGGCCCCGCTCCGGCATCCGGAACGAAGCGGCTGGGTTGCTGTCCGCAGCCCCGGTCTGGCGTGATGACCGAGGCTACGCGCGGGTCGCGACGGGCGACGATGCTCAGTCGGTTCCGCAGAAGGCAGCGCCGTCGAACGAGAACACGGTGTCGCCGTGCTGATTGACGCCTTGCGTCGTGAACTCGAGGACGCCCCAGCCCTTGCGGCTGGCAGACGCCCGCTTGCCGGTCAGCGTCTGGGTGAAGGTCACCGTATCGCCGGCGTAGACCGGCTTCGGCCAGGCAAGGTTCTTCACGCCGGGGGAGGGGCCCATGCGTGGCGGCTGGTTGCCGGCGGCGACCCATGCCCGGCCGAGCGCAACCTGGCTTTCGACATTCAGCCGCATGCAGACGCCGGCGGTGTGCCAGCCGGACGCGCACAGGCCGCCGAGAACGGACGCCTTCGCTGCGTTTGCGTCGAGATGGAAGGCCTGCGGGTCGTATTTGGCCGCAAAGCGCTTGATGTCCTCGGCGAGGAAGGTGTGCGAGCCCATCTCACGGGCTTCGCCGACGATCAGACTGTCCCAGAAGGTCATGCGGCAAGGCCTTCCCGCGTCAGAACGAGCAGGGTGTAGGCGCTTTCCAGAACCGTTTCGCCGGTCTGGTTGCGCAGATCCGTGGTGATCTTGAGGATGCCGAGGGTCGGACGCTTGGAGGACAGGCGGCGCGACACGACGCGGGCAGTGCCGCGAAGAACGTCGCCCGGCCGGACCGGCCGCTTCCACCGGACGTACTCGACGCCGGGCGAGCCCTGCGACGAGGAATCGAGAATGTAGGCGTCGGCCATCATGCGCATCATCATGGCGCAGCTGTGCCAGCCCGAGGCCGACAGACCGCCGAGAAGCGTATCCTTCGCCGCCTCCTCATCGAGATGGAAGGGCTGCGGGTCGAATTCGCGGGCGAACTCGATCACCTCGTCCCGGGTCACGGGGTAGGGGCCGAGATCGATCTCAAGCCCTTCCGTGAAGTCCTCGTATGTGCGCATTGGGCCTCCCCAGTGGCGAAAAGGCTCTCCCTCCTTTCGCCGAATTCCGTGGGGGCCGCCGCAGCTCTGCGCCAGCCCCCGCAAGCTCAGTTGTTGAACTTGAACATCAGGATGTCGCCGTCCTGGACGACGTATTCCTTGCCTTCGTCGCGGGCCTTGCCCGCTTCCTTGGCTGCGACCTCGCCGCCGAGCGAGACGAAGTCGTCGAAGGCGATGGTCTGGGCCCGGATGAAACCCTTCTCGAAATCGGTATGGATCACGCCAGCAGCCTGCGGAGCCTTGGCGCCGCGCCGGACCGTCCAGGCGCGGGTCTCCTTCGGGCCTGCCGTGAAGTAGGTGATCAGGTCGAGCAGCGAGTAGCCCGCCTGGATCAGCCGGTCGAGGCCGGGCTCGGTCAGGCCCATCGCCTCCAGATAGTCGCCGACTTCCTCGGCGGGAAGCTGCGCGATCTCCGCCTCGATGGCGGCCGAGATGACGACGCTCTTGGCGCCCTGCTTCTGGGCCATCGCCGCGACGGCTTCCGAATGGGCGTTGCCGCTCGCCGCATCGTCCTCGGCGACGTTGCAGACATAGAGGACCGGCTTGGAAGTCAGGAGGTTCAACGTCTTCAGTTCGCTGCGCTCCTCGGCATCCATCCCGGCCAGAAGCACGCGGACCGGCTCGCCGTTCTGCAGCTTCGCCAGCGCCGCTTCCATCACGGGGAGGGCCTGGATCGCTTCTTTGTCTTTGCCGGTCGCCTTCTTGCGGGTCGCCACGATGCGGCGCTCCAGGCTCTCGAGGTCGGAGAGCATCAGCTCGGTCTCGACCGTCTCGGCGTCAGCGACGGGATCGACACGACCCTCGACATGAACGACGTCGTCATCCTCGAAGCAGCGCAGCACGTGAACGATCGCGTCCACTTCGCGGATGTTGGCGAGGAACTGGTTGCCGAGGCCTTCGCCCTTGGAGGCGCCGCGCACCAGTCCGGCGATGTCGACGAAGGTAATCCGCGTCGGCAGGATGTTCGCCGACTTGGCGATGCCGGCGATGTCCTTCAGCCGCGGATCGGGAACCGGCACGTCGCCGGTGTTCGGCTCGATCGTGCAGAACGGATAATTGGCTGCGGCCGCGGCGGCAGTCTTGGTGAGAGCGTTGAACAGCGTCGACTTGCCGACATTCGGCAGGCCGACGATCCCGCATCTGAAACCCATGGGGTGGTCCTTCGAAGATGGTCGTGTCTGACGCGTATCGCGCCGATCTTGGGGGCTGTTTGCAGCCTTCGCGGCGAGGGGTCAACTCTGGCGCCATCCGGGAAGGCGGCGACGGTCAGTCCTTGCCGAAGAGCCGCTTCAGCATGTCGGCCATCGGGCCCTTGTCGGGCACCTTCACTGGCGGCGGCGCTCCGCGCGCCTGACGAATGTGGCTGCGCCCCTTGGGCGGGCCCGCGGGCTTGCTTGCGCTGGCCGCACCCTTGGCGCCCGATGGCTCGTTCGAGCTCGTCGAAAGGCTGACCTTGTTCATGAACACCGCGTCCTCGCCCTTGGCGAGACTGTCGACATGCCGGGCGACGGCTTCGATGAACGGCTCCAGCCATTCGCGGTCGACCTTGGCGAAATCGCCGAGGACATAAGGGGAGACGGCGTCCTTGTTGCCCGGATGGCCGATGCCCATGCGCACGCGGCGGTAGTCCTTGGTGCCGAGATGAGCGTCGATGGAACGCAGGCCATTGTGGCCGCCATTACCGCCGCCCGTCTTCACCCGCAGCTTGCCGGGCGGCAGATCGAGCTCGTCGTGGATGACGACGATCTGCGACGGCTCCAGCTTGAAAAAGCGCGCGGCGTCGCCGACCGAGCGGCCGGACTCGTTCATGAAGGTCTGGGGTTTGATGAGGACGACCTTCTCGCCGCCGATCTGGCCCTCGGAGATTTCCGCCGAGAACTTCTTCGACCAGGGGGAAAAGGCAGGGTCGCGGGCGATCTCGTCGAGCGCCATGAACCCGATATTGTGCCGATTGCCGGCATAACGGGAGCCGGGATTGCCCAATCCTGCGATCAGCAACATCGCCCGGCTCCTTTCTGTTTCGTTCGGCGTTGAGCCGAGGCTGGGACTTACTTGTCCTCGCCGGACCCGTCTTCGCTGACCTCGGTAGCCTCGACCGCATCGGCCTCGACCTCGGTGGCCTCGTCATCCTCGGACCGTAGGGCGGCCGGGGCGGCGATCGTCGCGATGGTGAAGTCGCGGTCGGTGATCGTCACTTCGACGTTCTTCGGCAGGGTGAGTGCCGAGGCGTGGATCGAGTCGCCGATTTCCAGACCGGTCAGGTCGAGCGTGAAGTACTCCGGAATCGCGCTGGCCGGGGCATGGACCTCGACCTCGTGGCGGACGACGTTGATGACACCGCCGCGCTTGAGACCCGGGGATGCTTCCTCGTTCTCGAAATGCACGGGAATGTTGACCGTCACGCGGGTCTTCTCGGAGACGCGCAGGAAGTCGACATGCATCAGGAAGTCGCGGACCGGCTCCAGCTGATAGTCCTTCGGCAGGACCGAAATCTTCTGGCCGTTGACCTCGATGGTCGCGACGTGGGTCATGAAACCGCCGGCGTGGAGCGCCAGGAAGGTTTCCTTGTAGGGGATGGCGATCGGCAGCGGGTCCTGCTTGTCGCCGTAGATGACTGCGGGGATCATACCGTTGCGGCGAAGATGTCTGGCGGCCCCCTTGCCGACCTTCTCGCGCGCCTCGGCCTTGACCGTAAAGGTCTCGCTCATGGCTTTGTCCTTCGTGCTGTGAGGTGGTCGATCAGACGGTGTGCCTGAAACGACGAAGAGCGGACCTGCGAGGGACCGCTCAACTCCGCGCTGCCTCCAAGGGTGTCTGCGCGGACGCCGTGCCTATACCCCAAGGCGCGCGGATGGACAAGACAGCGCCGTGAATGGCGGGCCTAACGGCGGGCCCGGTCAGTCTTGTCGGCCTGCGAAGCCTTCCAGCCATCCGGCAGATCAGGATTGCGCGTATAGCCCGGCCCGACGGTGAGTGGTGCGGGCGGCATCACCGCGTCGGACATCTGCGAGGTGACCGTGAAGCTATCCTCGAACAGCACGGCCCCGTCGCCGTTCTGCACCAGGCGCACGACGACGCGGTAGGGACGACCCTTGACGATCCCACGCAGTGGCGGCGTGCGCAGGCCGTAGCGCGTCGTGCGGGCCGTCAGTTTCGCGCTGACCGGGATCGGCGGGCCACCGCCAGGTTCCTCGAACACCGCCTCGATGCGCGAATAGCTCTTCACCGGTCGCTGCACGACCGCGGTGAAGCCATAGAAGGCCTCGGCTTCGCGATAATTGAAGATGAAACTCGAGCCGGCGATCGTCAGGTAGGGACGGTCCGCATCGGTTTCGCGGGTGACCCAGCCGATCGCAAGCAGGATGGCGACGAGACCGACGGCGGCCGTCACAACTCCCTGCGTGCCCAACTTGCCCAGTCGCGCGAACATCGCTTCTGTCCGATGGCCCGTGTGGCCAGACGCACAGTCTAGCGCGGCGGGAGGCCGGTCACCAGCGTTTCAGCAAGGTCAGCCGTGAAGCGGCGCCGACCGGGCCGCCCCGGATCGGCTCAGTCGAACAGGCTCGAGACCGATTCCTCGGACGCCGTGCGCGCGATCGCCTCACCGAGAAGATTGGCGGTGGTGACGACGCGGATGTTCGCCGCCTCGTTGATCGCCTTGGTCGGCTGGATCGAGTCGGTGATCACCAGCTCCTTGAGGCTGGACGCGGTGATGCGCGAGACCGCGCCGCCCGACAGGACGCCATGGGTGATGTAGGCCGAAGCGCTGTTGGCGCCGGCCTGTACCAGCGCGTCGGCCGCGTTGCAGAGCGTGCCGCCGGAATCGATGATGTCGTCGATCAGGATGCAGTTGCGGCCGGTGACGTCACCGATGATGTTCATGACTTCCGACTCGCCCGGGCGGTCGCGGCGCTTGTCGACGATGGCCAGCGGCGCATCGAGACGCTTGGCGAGCGCGCGGGCGCGGACCACGCCGCCGACGTCGGGCGAGATGACCATCAGGTTCGACAGATCCTGATGCTCCTTCACGTCGCGCGCGATCAGCGGAACGGCGAAGAGGTTGTCGGTCGGGATATCGAAGAAGCCCTGGATCTGACCGGCATGCAAGTCGAGGGTCATGACGCGGTCGGCGCCGGCCTCGGTGATCAGATTGGCGACCAGCTTGGCCGAGATCGGGGTGCGCCCGCCGGCCTTGCGGTCCTGCCGGGCATAGCCGAAATAGGGAAGCACTGCGGTGATGCGGCGGGCCGAGGCGCGGCGCATGGCGTCGATCATGATGAGCAGTTCCATCAGATGATCATTGGCCGGATAGGACGTCGACTGGACGATGAAGACGTCCTCGCCGCGGACGTTTTCCTTGATCTCTACGAAGACTTCCTGGTCGGCGAAGCGCCGGACCATGGCCTCCCCGAGTGGCAATTCCAGATAGCGTCCGATGGATTGAGCGAGGACGCGGTTGGAGTTGCCGCTGAAGAGTTTCATCGCGTTCTTTCCGATAGCGGGTACCGGTCGGGACGGCTTGGCTATGCCGCTTCGGTGGGCCATCCCGTCGCCTCCGGTTCGATGCAGGGGCTCATAGCAACATCGCGCGAAACTTCAACCCGCCGCCTTTCGCAATGCGGGATAAGTTCGGGGCATCGATGAGGCTCAGCCGGTGCCGGTTGCGACCTGCGCGGCTTCCTGCAGCGTGCGGTCGGCAACGGCCGCGAGCGTCGACAGGTCGATGGCGGCCCAAGGGTCCGCGGCGGCGCCGGGCACGCTTTCCTGTCCCTGAATGCGCCGGACACGGCGGTCGCTCTCATCGAGCACGTCCCAGACATAGACGAGGGTGGTGGAGGACCCGTCGTTGAACGCCGAGAAATAGCCCTTGAGGCGCACGCTCGACGGTGCTTCGGCGGCCGGGCGGATGGTGACGCCCTTGGCTGCAGCGCTTTCCGACAGGGCGCGCGCCAGAAGCACCGCCTTTTCCTCGGGCGCGCCAACAAGCGGCAGGAACTGCACTTCGCCAACGCTCTGGTTGGCGCTGACGGATGCGGGGGCGGGACCTGCCGGCGCGGGCGCTGCCGCCAACGTCGTCGGGGCAGCCGCGACAGGCTGGGCGGATTGCGGGGCCGGCGCTGCCTGCTGCTGAATGGGCGCGATCGGAGCGGAGGACACCGGCTGCTGCTGAACCGGCGGATAGGCCTGCTGGTTCATTGGCTGCTGCTGCTGCGACATGGCCGGCTGCGGATAACCCATGGTGCTCGAGGCAGCCGGTGGGGGCGCGGCGGCGAATTGCCGGGACGGGACGGAGGCGCTCATCGACCCGCTGCCGAGGGATCCGATACCGACGCTCGGCACCGGACCGTCGGGCCCGAAATCCATCGATGCCTCGGTACATCCGGAAAGGCTGGTGCCGAGACCGACGATCCCGAGCGTCAGGGCGATCATCGGCACGCGGCGGCGGGGATTGGATTCCACGGAGCTCGTTCCTTGCGACTGACGGCCAGCGTTCGACCGGGATCGTGGACCGTGAGTCGCAAGATAACGTTAAAAGGCGGTCGATTTTCTTCGAAAGCCCTGCGCCACAAGGCGCAGGCCCTAAATCTGGCGACGGCGGCCGCCTGAATCAGACCGAAATCAGGTCGAGAGAAAGCCGCGACAATGGCTCGGGCGCGCTCGTCGTCGTCAGGTAGGTCCGGCCGAGCGTCATCGCGGTATCGGTGTCGGAATCCATGATGATCATGTGCGCGAAGAGGGTCATATCCGGCACGATCGGCTGCGGATTGCCGGAATAGAACATCGGCGTGTCCATCCACGACGGCGCGTAGCGCGCCCCAAGCGAATAGCCGCAAGCGCTGAGGCGGTGGCGGACGAGTTCATGGGCTTCCATCACCGCCGCATGGGCATCGAAGACGTCGCCGAAGCTGCTGCCCGGAACCATCGCCGCCTCGACGGCATCCAGCGCCTCGCGCGCGGCCGTGTGCAGTTCGACATGGCGCTCGCTCGGGCGGCCGACGATCACCGTCTTCATCAAGGCGGCGTGGTACTGCGATTTGACGCCGGCCCATTCCAGCGTGAGCTGATCCTGGTCGTCGAGGATGCGGCGGCCCGACTTGTATCGGCACAGCAGGGCATCGCGGCCGGAGCCGACGATGAACGGGTTGGCCGGATAGTCGCCGCCTTGGCGCAGCACCTCTCCCTGAAGCGCCGCCAGGATGTCGGCCTCGTTGGCGCCCGCCCTGATCAACGGCAGGGCGGCATCGAACGCCTCGTCACCGAGCCGTGCAGCCTCGCGCACGGTCTCGATCTCGGCAGGGGTTTTGACCGCGCGCAGCAACGGCACGAGGTTGGAGGCCTCCTTCAGCGTGGCGAAGGAGCCGAGCCGCTCCTGTACCATCTGGCCGTTGGCTGCGGTCAGGCCATGGGTCGCCCACTCGACGCCGATGCGGGCACCGAGAAGGCCCATGTCGTCGAGCATGTCGCGCAGTTCGATGACCGGATCGGCGCTGCCCCGGTCGCGCCAGATGCTGATCGATTCCAGCGTCGAGGTGTGACGCGCCTGCCGCAGGTCGGCCGAGCGGGTCAGAAGCTGCATCTCGCCATCGGCCTTCACCACCAGGCACTGGAAGTGACAGAAGCCGAAGGTGTCGTAGCCGGTCAGCCAGTACATCGATTCCTGGGCGAACAGCATCAGGGCGTCGAGCTTCTGCTCGCCCATTTCCAGCATGAGCCGGTCGCGGCGGGCGTCGAACTCGTCGCGTGAGAAATGCAGCATCCGAGGTTACTCCGCGAGGGCGATGGCAGAAAGCTGGCGGCCGTAATCGGGCTCGCCGCGATGCGTGGTGCGCCGGAAGGAAAAGAAGCGGTCCGGCTCGCCATAGGTGCAACGGTCGACGAAGCTGCCCTCGACGCCGCTGGCTTGCAGTCGAGCAACGATGAAGCCCGGCAGGTCGAACTGACGCTTGTCGGCGCTGCGCCCGGGCTGGAAGAACCGCTCGCGTGCAGGCTCCGCGTCGAGGAACTCCGCCACCATCTCGAGGCCGACTTCGTAATTGGGCTGCGTGATCGTCGGCCCGAGCACGGCACGGATGGAATTGCGCTTTGCACCGAGCCCTTCCATGGCGGCGACCGTCGCTTCCAGGACGCCGTTCAGCGCGCCACGCCAGCCGGCATGCGCCGCGCCGATCACGCCGTTCTCGGTATCCGCGAAAAGGACGGGCCCGCAGTCGGCGGTGACGACGCCGATGGCGAGGCCCTTGCGGCGCGTCGCGATCCCATCGGCGCGCGGGCGGTCGCCGGAGAAGGGGGCATCCAACACCACGGCGTCCGCCGAATGCACCTGCCAGGGTGTCGCGAGATCTGCGCTGCCCAGAGTGGCGAGCGCGCGGGCTCGGTTTTCCAGAACGTCCTCGGGACGGTCGTTCGAGCCGATCCCGACATTGAGCCCGGCATAGAGCCCTTCCGAGACCCCGCCCCTGCGGGTGAAAAAGGCATGGGCGATGTCTGGTCCTGCCAGACGGTCCGACCGGACGACGGCGGAATCAGGCAGCGGCGACGCGGATCGGCTTCGAATGTCGGACATGGCGCGGGATCGTGGTCGAGGGGCAGGGCGAAGTCAATCCGCGGCGGTTCCGTCGGTTGTGTCCGGCAATCCGGCCTCGATCAGGCCGAAGGGTGGCAGTCTCATTGGGCGCGAGGCAGCGCACAGAACCTTGAAGATCTGGCCCATATCGCCGGGGCCCGTTCCCGCCAGACGCTGCACGGCGCCGGTGATTTCCGTTCGCGTCTTCTCGTCACGCGCAGCGCCGAGCGCGCCAGCCCGTTCCAGAAGGCCGAGGGCTAGAAGGAAGTCGCTTTGCGTGACCGTCGGCGATACGTAAAGCCCGCTCGCGCGGAACGGGGCGGCAATCCTGTCGAAGTCGACATGGCTGGTGATGTCGTTCTCGCCGGGGCGGTCCAGCGGGTCGGCGAAGGCATGGCCGTGCATCGCCTGCAATGTGTCCCCGTAACCGCTGCGGGAATGACCGTAATCGATGAAGAGGCCCGCGCCGCCGTCCGTGGCCAGCCGCTCGGCCAGGGCCGCGGCAATCCGTTCGCGTGCTGGCGAGACTTCCAGCACCGCGCCGGCCTTGGGCTCCACCAACCCCATCGCCCGGACGGCATCGGAAACCTGCGGGCGCGCTTCGCACAGCACGAACTCGAAGCGTCCGCTGTCGGTCGTCGATACGCAGCGTTCGCGCCAGTCGCTGCCGTCGAAGACATATTGGCGGACCGCAACCGCATCGAACAGCTCGTTGGCGACGACGACCATCGGTCGTCGCTCCAGATCCTCGATGCGCCGCACCCGGCGGATCGGCAGGTCGAAGCGTCCCAGCGTCTGCATCTGCTCGTCGGCGAGCCGGTCGCTGGTTTCCACCAGCCGCACAGCGGCCGCCCGCATGCAGTCCGGGGCGACGGAACGCAGCGCGCGCAGCATGTCGGCCATCATCGTGCCGCGGCCGGGCCCGCATTCGACCAGCAGAAAGGCGTCTGGACGACCGAGACCGGTCCAGGCCGAGGCGACCCAGGCACCGAGAAGTTCGCCGAACATCTGGCTCACCTCGGGCGCGGTGACGAAATCGCCGGCCCGGCCGAACGGATCGCGACGCGCATAATAGCCGTGCTCGCGATCGTAGAGTGCGAAGTTCCAGTAGCGGTCGACGCCGAGTGGACCTTCGACCCTGACATGTTCGGCAATCTTGCGGGCAAGCGCGTTCACGGCCGGGCGGCGCCCGCTTGATCGTCCTCCACCGGCTGGGGCTCGTAGGCGCGGGGCCTGGCCGTCGCCATGGCCCAGATGCCGATGATCAGCATCGGAACCGACAACAGCATTCCCATGGTGAACCAGCCGCCATAGAGGTAGCCGAGTTGCACATCCGGCATGCGGAAGAACTCGACGAAGATGCGCGAGCAGCCATAGCCGAAGAGGAACAGGCCGCCGACGAAGCGCGGACGACCGAGCATCTTGAAGTGGTGCGTCGCGATCCGCAGCACGATGAACAGCAGAATACCTTCCAGCAGCGCTTCGTAGAGCTGGCTGGGGTGTCGCGGCATCGGGCCGGCATCGGGAAAGACCATCGCCCAGGGTACCATGGTGGGCGCGCCCCACAATTCGCCGTTGATGAAGTTGGCGATGCGCCCGAAGAACAGGCCGAAGGGCACCGAGGCGGCGACGATGTCGATCAGGCTGAACAGCGGCACCTTGTAGACGCGACAGAACACCGCGATCGCCACCACCACGCCGATCAGGCCGCCATGGAACGCCATGCCGCCTTCCCAGACCCGGAACACCGCCAGGGGATCGGCGACGTAGCGTTCGAATTCGTAGAAGAATACCGAGCCGAGGCGGCCTCCCACCACGATGCCGATCGTGATGTAGAGGATGAAATCGTCGATCTGCAGCTTGGTGACCGGCGAGACGCCATTCGGCCAGAGCCGCGTGTTGCCCGCCAGATGGCGACCGTAGAGCCATCCGCAGAGAATGCCCGCGACATAGGACAGGCCGTACCAGCGCAACTGGATCAGTCCGAGATCCAGGAAGATCGGATCGATCTGCGGATAGGTCAGGACACCGAGATAGGGGAGGGTGAGCATCGGTCCGCCATTGGGAGAAAGCGGGCGCTTGGCGCCCTTGCAGGAGCGGCGCGACCTTGGCCCGCGACCTTCACAGGGTCAAGCGTGGCCGGCCCCGGAGATCGACGCTGTCCCACCTGTGTGGCCCTCGAGCCTTCACCTTCGCGTGCGCTGCCATCCGAAAGGCTGACCGTTCGGGCAGCCTTCCACTGCCGCAAGCCCGCCCGGTCGCCATTGCCATCGTCCCCGGCGCTCTCTACCTCAACCCCGAAGAGAACGCGCAATGGCGCAAAACGGAGACCCATTCATGTCCAGGACAGGCCCCGGCCGCCAAGGCCCCAACCGGATGCTCGACGAGTTCGCCCGCGTCATGACCGATGCTGCAGGTGCCGCGCAGGGCGTGCGCCGCGAGATGGAGACCGTCTTCCGCGCGCAGGGCGAGCGGCTTCTGAACCAGATGGACCTCGTGCAGCGCGAAGAGTTCGAAGCGGTCCGCGACATGGCGGTGAAGGCGCGCACGGAAAACGAGGCTCTGAAGAAGCGGCTTGCCGATCTGGAAGCCCGCATGGCCGGAACCGGCGACGCCAACTGAGCGTCCAGCCGAGTTCTCCACAGCCTATCAACAGGTTTCGGGCGTTGCTCAATGCGCCCGAAAAGCCTTTGCCGAGAGTCGCTTAAGACTCGCCGCCGGCGGCCGGCGATCCCGCATGAATCCACCGAGTGGTGAATAATTCCTTAATCCCCTTAAGCCGGCGACTCCCCGTCTATATGCTGATTCATAAGGGTGATTCGACACGGAGCGGTGTCTCACTCCCGGTGGGAGCCGTTGCGGCAAATGGTGATCCCGCCGATGCGAATACGGGGACTCACCATGCAATTGACTGAACTTGCCACACTGCGCCAATCCAACCCGGTCGACATGATCGAATGGGTTGCGTCTGCGCGGGAATGGGCATTCGAACGTTCCTGCGACGACGAGCTTGCGGTCGCTGTCGCAGGCGTCTGGACCGACTATTCGGTTTCCTTCTCCTGGGTCGAGGATATCGAGGCGCTGCATCTGGGATGCGCGTTCGATCTTCGCATTCCGGCGCACCGCCGCGCCGAGGTCCTGCAACTCCTCGCTTCGATCAACGAGAAGCTCCTCGTCGGCCATTTCGACCTTTGGCAGAACGAGAATGCGGTGATGTTCCGCCATGCACTGCTTTTGTCCGGAGGTGCGGAGCCGACCAGCCAGCAGGCCGAGCGCATGCTGACCAGTGCTCTGGAAAGCTGCGAGCGGTTCTATCAGGCGTTCCAGTTCGTCATCTGGGCCGACAAGACGGCGCAGGAGGCGCTGGCTTGCGCGCTCTTCGAGACCCAGGGCGAGGCCTGATATGGCAATGGCGGCCCAGCGCATCCTGCTCCTTGGCGGCGGCAACATGGGGGCGGCTCTCCTCGGGGGCCGGCTGGACAAGGGTCTCGATCCGGCCCGGGTGCTGGTGGTCGATCCGAAGGTCGGCGATACGCTGCGGCCGCTGATCGAACGCTACGGCGTGCGTTACGCTACGTCCGTGCCGCAGGAGACCTTCGACGTTGCCCTGCTGGCTGTGAAGCCGCAGATGATGGGCGCAGCGCTGCCGGACCTGCGCGATGCGCTGACATCGGACAGTCTCGTGGTTTCGATCGCCGCCGGTACGACCATCGCCGCCATCGAGGCGCTGCTCGGCGCGCATCCGGTGGTGCGGGCCATGCCGAATACGCCGGCGCTCATCGGCCGCGGCGTGACCGGTGCTTTCGCCAATGAGCGGGTCGACGCGGCCGGTCGCCAGACAGCCGACGATCTGTTGTCGGCCAACGGGCCGGTAGAGTGGGTCGAGGCGGAAACGCTGATCGACGCCGTGACCGGGGTCTCCGGCAGCGGTCCGGCCTACGTCTTTCATCTGGCCGAATGCCTGGCGCAGGCGGGCGAGGCGGCCGGACTGCCGGCCGATCTCGCCATGCGGCTGGCCCGCCATACGGTCGCCGGCGCCGGCGAACTGATGATCCGCTCGGACCAGACGCCGGCGACGCTCCGCCAGAACGTGACGTCGCCGAATGGCACCACACAGGCGGCTCTCGACGTTCTGATGGCCGAGGACGGGCTGGCCCCGCTGATGGAGCGTGCTGTGCTAGCGGCGCGCGACCGCGCCGAAGCTCTGTCGAAGGAGTAGCGTGTGAGCGCCCAGAAAGACGACACGCCATCCGCGCAGATCGGCTTCGACGACTTCATGAAGGTCGACATTCGTGTCGGCACCATCGTAGAGGCGGCGCCGTTCCCCGAGGCCCGCAAGCCGGCGATCAAGCTGACGATCGATTTCGGGGCGCCGCTCGGGCGCAAGAAATCCTCGGCCCAGATCACCCGGCACTACGAGCCCGCAGAACTGGTCGGCCGGCAGGTGCTGGCGGTCGTCAACTTCCCGCCGCGCCAGATTGGCCCGATGATGTCAGAGGTGCTCACCCTCGGCGTGCCGGACGCCGATGGCGAGGTCGTGCTGATCGGCCCGAGCCAACAGGTCCCCGAGGGCGGCCGCCTCTACTGAGGCGATCGGTCAGACCGGGACGCGGATCAGTGCCCGCAGCCCGCCGAGCCTGGAATCTGACAAGAGGATGTCGCCGCCGAAACTGCGGGCGATGTCACGGGCAATGGCAAGCCCCAGTCCGGTGCCGCCGCTGTCGATGTTGCGCGCGGTGTCGAGACGTACGAAGGGCTTGAACACCTCCTCGCGCTGTTCGGCGGCAATGCCCGGCCCGTCGTCCTCCACCGTGATGGTCAGCCAGCGATCCTCGTGGGTCGCCGCGACCTTGACGTGATCGCCGTGACGCATGGCGTTGGTGACAATGT
The DNA here is from genome assembly GCF_000421645.1 of Aurantimonas coralicida DSM 14790. Classification (GTDB taxonomy): domain Bacteria; phylum Pseudomonadota; class Alphaproteobacteria; order Rhizobiales; family Rhizobiaceae; genus Aurantimonas; species Aurantimonas coralicida. The sequence continues at coordinate 407,937 of NZ_ATXK01000003.1, forward strand.
TGGTCACCATGCGCGTGAAGGAATCCGGTCGCACCGCGATGCGCGGGTCACCGTCGATCACCAGTTCCAGATGCTTGCCCTTGAGCTTGGCTTCGTTGCGGAATTTGGTCAGCATCGGGGCCAGATCGAGTTCGCCGATCTCCTCGGCCGCCTCGTTCCGGGCGAAGGCCAGATAGCCTTCCAGCATGCGCTGCATCTCGTCGACGTCCGCGTTGAGTTCGTCCTGGTCCTCCCCTTCGCCGAGCAGCGCCAGCTGCAGCCGGAAGCGGGTGAGAATCGTCCGCAGATCGTGGCTGACGCCGGTCAGCATGGCGGTCCGCTGTTCCATCTGCCGTTCGATCCGGTCGCGCATCTGGATGAAGGCGAGCGATGCGCGCCGGACTTCCGACGCACCGCGGGGCCGGAAGTCCGGCGGCATCGGCTGGCCGCGGCCGAAGCCTTCTGCCGCGGCCGCCAGGGTCTGAATCGGCCGGATCTGGTTTCGCAGGAACAGCACGGCGATGATCATCAGCACCAGCGACGTACCGACCATCCAGACGAGGAAGATGTGCGTGTTGGACGCATAGGCGGAGTTGCGCGTGGCGAAGATCCGCATGACCCGGTCGTCCAGCCGGATGCGGATCTCGACGATCTTGGAATTGCCGACGGTGTCGATCCAGAAGGGGCGGCCGATCTGCCGGGTCAGTTCCTCGCTGAGAATGCCGTCGAGGATATTGAAGAACGGCTTCGGGGCAGGCGGGGGCAGCGGCTCGGCGGGCAGCACCGAGACGTTGAGGTCGAGATTGTTGCGCGCGATGCGGATGATATCGCTGTAGTCCGAGCCGGGCGGCCGCGTCTGCACCAGTGCCGTGATCGCGGCGATATCCTGCACCACCGCTTCCGACAGGCGCTGGGTGACGAGCTGCCAGTGACGCTCCATAAACACCACGGTGACGACGCACTGCAGGAGGACGACCGGCGCCATGATGATGATCAGCGACCGGGCATAGAGGCCCTTCGGCATATAGCGCTGGATGATCCGCGGGATCGGCCGCAGTGGGCCCCGCCAGATGTCGAGCGACGGGAGCCGACCGATGCGCCAGCTCCGGCCGGTCTCCTGCGCAGTCGTCGCATCGCGGCGGAACGGGTTCCACCGGGGCCGTTGCTGCATGAGCCGTCCGAGAACCGACATGATGCCTGCTCAGTCCGTGTTCAGGCGATAGCCGATGCCGCGCACGGTCTGCAGCCAGAGCGGGTTGGCCGGATCGCCCTCGATCTTGCGTCGCAGACGGTTGATCTGGACGTCCACGGTACGCTCGCCGACCTCGGTTTCGTCGCCGAGGAGATCCTGCCGGGGGATCGTCTCGCCCGGATTGCCGGCGAATTGCGACATCATCGCCTTCTCTCGGTCGGTCAGGCGGATGATTTCGCCCCCGCGCTTCAGTTCGCAGCGGGAAAGCGAGAAGGTGAAGGGACCGAAGCGGATATGCTCGAGCTTCTGGATCGGCGCCTGGCTGCCGCGCCGCAGGATGTTGTTGACCCGCAGCAGCAATTCGCGCGGGTCGAAGGGCTTGGCCAGATAGTCGTCGGCGCCGGCTTCCAGGCCCTCGATGCGATGCTCGGTCTCCGAGCGCGCCGTCAGCATCAGCACCGGCGCCTGCCGGTTGGTGCGCAGCGATCGGACCAGCTCGATCCCACTTTCGCCGGGCATCATCACGTCGACGACCAGGAGGTCGAAGTCGAGCCCTTCCAGGATCCGCCGCGCCTCGGCGGCATCCGCGGCCACGGAGACCCGGAACTGCTGTTCGCTGAGGAACCGCAGCAGCAGCGAGCGGATCCGGCGATCGTCGTCGATGACGAGGATATGGGGCGCATCGTCGCCGAGCGGCGAGGGGGCCTGCCGCGGCACCGCCTTCGTCTCCGTCATCTCGCTCATAGCGGCTCCTTTCGGTCGATGCCCTTTTTCCTGAACCACTCGCGCGTCGTCGGTCGATCGTCGGCCATCTCCATCAGGAAAGCGCCGATCGGTCCGGCATCGCCCGGCGAGGTATTGCCCAGCGCCGCCTCGATGCGCCGCGCCTGCGCCCGCGACAGTTCCAGCGTCAGCTCGCGCCCGCGTTCGGTCGGGAACAGGCAGCGTTGGCGCCGATCCTCGACGCCGGGCATCTGCCGCACGAAGCCGCCATCGATCAACTGGCGCAACACTCGCGACAGCGACTGCTTGGTTATCTGGAGCAGGTCGAGGAGTTCGGCGATGGTCATCCCCGGATCGCGGTTGACGAAATGCAGCACCCGGTGATGGGCCCGGCCGAAACCATAGCGCATCAGGATCGAGTCCGCGTCCGTAGTGAATTCCCGATAGGCGAAGAACAGCAGCTCGATCATGCGAAAATCGAGCTCGCCCCGAGTGGGCAGCGGCTCTCGCACGATCGCGTCCTCGGCGTCCGGCACGCGATCATCGGAGGTCAGGGCGGCATCCATAATTTAGGTCAGCAGTGTTGACGTAATTTGGTTCCATTGTTACACCTTGCCTGCGAGAGTGGAAACCGTCGCTTGCGACCATTCCCCTCCCGGCCCATTGTCGGCTTCGGGCTGTCCGCGTCAGGGAAGACCGGACGCAGTCGGCAGACAAGCCACGAATCGGTCAGAAGCCGATCGCCGTTACACCACGGATAGGGAGGACGCCGGGACAGGCGTCGACAACCATGAGCAGTGTTCCATTCGACCAGCTTGACGGCGAAATCTGGTACAACGGCGAGTTCCTGCCGTGGAAAGACGCCAAGGTCCACGTTCTCACCCATGGTCTGCACTACGCCAGCGCCGTGTTCGAAGGCGAGCGCGCCTATGGTGGCACGGTCTTCAAGCTGCGCGAGCACACCGAGCGGCTGATCGCATCGGGCCGCATGATCGGGTTCGAGATTCCCTACAGCGCCGACGAGATCGACGCGGCGACGAACGAACTCCTGGTGCGCCAGGGCTTCACCGATGCCTATGTCCGTCCGATCGCCTTCCGCGGGTCCGAGATGATGGGCGTGTCGGCGCAGAAGAACCGGATCAACGTCGCGATCGCCATCTGGCAGTGGCCGAGCTATTTCGATCCGGAGCAGCGGATGAAAGGCATCCGCCTGGACCTCGCCGAATATCGCCGTCCCGATCCGCGCACCGCGCCGTCGAAGGCCAAGGCGACCGGCCTCTACATGATCTGCACCATCTCCAAGCACGCGGCCGAGGCCAAGGGCTATGCCGACGCGCTGATGCTGGACTGGCGCGGCCAGGTGGCCGAGGCGACCGGTGCCAACGTCTTCTTCGTCAAGGACGGCATCATCCACACGCCGACGCCGGACTGCTTCCTCGACGGCATCACCCGCCGCACGGTGATTGAACTGGCCAAGCGCCGCGGCATCGAAGTGCGCGAGCGGGCGATCATGCCCGAGGAACTGGCCGATTTCGACGAGTGCTTCCTCTGTGGCACGGCCGCCGAGGTCACGCCGGTGTCCGAGATCGCCGAATGGCGCTTCACGCCGGGCGAGACGACGCGCCGGCTGGTCGAGGACTATACCGCCGTGGTGCAGCCCCAGCGCGCCGCCGCCGAATAGGCGGAACACCCTCTGCTTTACACCATCTGCTTTCCGGCCGCGGCACTCGCTGCGGCCGGTCGCATGCTTGCCTCCGCCGTCTGCCCCGCGTTAACAGCCGGGCACAGCAACCGACGCCCGAGGCCCACGTGACCACACTCAACGCCCAGATCGTTCCCGTCACGCCATTCCAGCAGAATTGCTGCATCCTCTTCGATGCCGAGGACAAGGTCGGCGTCGTGGTCGATCCCGGCGGTGACGTCGACCGGATCGTGGAGGCCATCGAGAAGGCCGGGATTGCCATCGAGGCGATCTGGCTGACCCACGGCCATATCGACCATGCCGGCGGGGCGATGGAGCTGAAGGAGCGCCTCGGCGTCGACATCGTCGGCCCGCACAAGGCCGATGCTTTCCTGTTGGCGGGACTGTCAGAACAGGCGCGGATGTTCGGAATTCCGGGCGCGGTCCGCAATTGCACGCCGGACCGCTGGCTGGAGGAGGGCGAGACGCTTACCTTTGCCGGCCATCGCTTCGAGGTACTGCACACGCCGGGACATGCACCGGGCCATGTCGTCTTCTACAACCGGACCGCCGCATTCCTGCACGCCGGCGACGTTCTGTTCTCCGGCTCGATCGGCCGCACCGATCTGCCCGGCGGCGACCATGCGACGCTGATCGCCTCGATCAAGGACAAGGTCCTTCCGCTCGGCGACGATGTCGGCTTCATCTGCGGCCACGGGCCCGGCGGACGCCTTGGCGACGAGCGCCGCGGCAATCCGTTCCTGACCTGAGGCGCCTGGCTCCTCGTCTCCGTCAGTCGCAGAACTGCGACTGACCCTGTGCGTCGACATAGGTCCCGTAGTCGGGGTCGAAGCTCTCATGCTCGCTCGTGCAGCGGTCCAGCCATTCGCGGGTCCAGGGGGCGGCGCGATCGATCCGTTTCGGTTCGGCACGCGCAGTTGGCCGAGGCACGTCGGCGCTGTCGGTTGCGAGCGCCGCGACGCGTTGACCATATCCGGGGGCGATCCGGATGATCTGCGGCCCGCCGATCTTGTAGATGACCTCCACGCCGGAGGCCGGCATCGGCCGGCGGTCGAGCCGCGCACTCTCGACGTCGATGATCTTCGCTTTCGTTCGCATCCGGTTCGCGCTCTTTCCAGACACTTGGGTGGCCGAGCCGTAACCGCGGTCGCCAAGGTCACTGGTGATGACGGTGAACGAGCCGGACGAGCGCTGGACGGTCCTCGGAGCCGCGACCTCCCGCCAGCCGCGACCGCGACGCAGGCGCCGGTCGTCGATCAGGATGTCCGGTTCGACGACGACCGAACCCCCGTCTTCGAGAAACTCTTCCCGCTCGTCAGAATAGACGATATCGGCCGGCGTGCGGACCGATCCGCCGTCCTTCAGGAATTCGCGATCACCCCCTGACCGGACGACGATGTCGGGTCGTCTGCCGATCCCCCCGCCATCGTCGAGGAAACCATCGCGCCGCTGGCCGTTCCGGACTCCGCGCCGGGGCTGCAGGGGGCCGCCGCCGTCGAGGAAGCCGCCTGTCGGGTCGCTGGACTGCGGACGTGAACTGCTGCCGCCGCCGCCGTCGAGATAGGTCTGGCCGCTGGCGGGTGCTGTAGCGAGGAACATGGCGGTAAGGCTGGCGATCACAGCGAAATGGCTGGATCTGGCGCGGGCCTGCCGGTGGTGTTGAGACATGGATTGCACTCCCGTTTTCGCCTTTTGCTGGCGTTCGGGTGTGGCCTTGCACGTGGCGTGCCAGACGTTTCCGTATCGAACTGGTACAGGATTGGTGCCTGGAAAGGAAAGCCCGGCGCAAACGCGTAACGGGCTTTCCCAGTCTAGGTCTCACGATGAGGCGGCAGGGGGAAGCCTACCGCGACTACCGTGAGACGAGTTCAGTCTGCGGCGAGATTAGAGCGTCGGGCGATTAATCTGCAACGCAGCCTGCAGCTTTGAAGTAATTCCAGCATTCGTCGGGTGTGAAGAGGGCGCAGATATCGCCGACAGCGCGCCAGAGATCATCCAAGGTTCGGGCGGCCGCCTTTCGAAGCAGCGTCTTCAGCTTTGAGAATGCCATTTCTATCGGATTGAGGTCGGGGGAGTATTTCGGCAGGAACAAGAGCCAGGCGCCCCGCTCGGCGATGGCCTGCGCGGCTCTTGGGCTCTTGTGTACGTTCAGGTTGTCCAGAATGACGACATCGCCGGGTTCGAGACATGGCGCCAGTTGCGTGCGCACGTAGACGTCGAACGCCGCGCCGTCCAT